>CAVTVF010000002.1:0-2170250 GCA_963738195.1 uncultured Solirubrobacterales bacterium | reverse complement strand
CGGGGTGACTTCGTCGACGGGGGTTGACTCGTAGATGCGCCCACCGTGGCGCTCGACCGAGCCGGCCAGGCCCACGAGCAGCCGCGCCGGCTGGACGCGCGCGCAGTAGGGGTTGAAGATGGCGCCGATACCGTGGTCGACGGCCACCCGCTGGGCGAGCTCCTGCGCATCGAGCAAGCGCAGCTCCGGGTCGTCGCCGAGCTCACGCTCGGCGGCAAGCATCGCCCGCAGGCGCTCGAGCTGGGGGCCATTCTGGGCCACCGCCAGTGTGCCGCCCTGGTGCCAGTCGCAGGCGATCGCCTCGCGCCGGACGACCGAACCGATCTCGGGCACGGTCGCTCGGATAGCGGCTGTCATGTCGCGGGCGGCGCCCGTCCCCCGCGCCGGCGCCAGGCGGCCGGTGAGCCCGAGATCGCGCCATAGACCCAGCCGCCGTTGCGGCCCGAGGCACCGAAGCCGACGTACTCGGCCTCCAACACCACCACCTCTAGCTGCGGATCGGCTTGAAGCAGCTCGTAAGCCGTCCACAGGCCCGTGAAGCCTGCGCCGACGATGCACACGTCGGCCTCGTGGCCGCCCTCGAGCCGTGCGCGCCGCGGCCGCTCGGGGAGCTGCTCGAGCCAGAAGGAAGGTGCGGTCATGAGCTGTTCGCCACGCGCTCGATCGCCCGCGCCGCCAGCACGGTTCCGGGTCTCGCTGGAGCCGGCCGGCGGCCTGCCCGAGCCGGGCGCGAAGGGCGCCCTCGCCGAGCAGCTGGTGGACGGCGCCGAGGAGCTCTGCCGGCTCGTGGCCGTAGGTGTCGAGCCGCAGGCCGAGCCCGCACTCCTGCACCCGCTGGGCGTTGTCGGGCTGATCCCAGAACAGGGGCAGCACCACCATCGGCACGCCGAAGTGAACGCTCTCGGTGACCGTGTTGTTGCCGCCGTGGGTGATGACCACATCGGCCTGGCGGAGGATCTCGGTCTGGGGCAGGTATTCGGCGCCGCTCATGTGGCTGGGCAGGCGCAGCGAGCCGTGCTGGGGCCCGAGCGAGACCACGACCCGGACATCTTCGGCTGGCGCCAGCGCGTCGATCAGGCCCTGCATGAGCTCTACGTCGGCGGACCCGAGCGAGCCGAGGCTCAGATATACGAGTGGGGCCTCGCCCGGCGGCGGCGACCAGGGTTGCTTTTCTGCGCGCACGCAGGACTCGAGCCTCAGCCAGGCGCCCGGCGGCGGCGAGGCGCGGTCGTAGTCGAGCGCCTCCGGGTACAGATAGACGTTGAGCCAGGGCGAGACCCCGATCAGCTCGAGGTCGGGGAGCGGTGGTGCGCCTCGCGTGCGCCCGAACTCGTCGTGCTCGGCCGCGAGCGGGCCGATCAGGCGCCGGTACTCGTGCCAGTACTCTGACCAGCCGCTGCGGTCCGTGGCTCGGGTAGCCCGAGAACACCGGCGGCACACGCTCGTCCTTGATCTCGGCCGGGTTGCAGGAGACGATCCGCACCCACGGCACCTCCCCCGCCGCGAGTGCCGGGAAGCCGACCACGTTGTCCTCCACGACGACATTTGGGCGGAGCTCAGTCGATCACCTCGCGCAACCGGTCGTCGACGTAGCGCGCGCCGTCGGCCAGGGCCTTGAAGGTGGGAGCGATGAAGCCGTCGAGCGCTTCGATCGTCGGGCGTCTGAAGACCGGCGCCGTATCGCGCACGAAGTCCTTCCAGAACTGGCCCGGCGCCTCTTCGGCGGCCGGCGGCGGACCCAGCCTCACCAGGCGCTCCTCGAAACCACGCGCCTCCAGCGTCCCGGCGAAGGACTCCTCGACGATGAAGACGACCCGATGCCCGAGGTCGCGCAGCACCGCGCCGATGCCGGCGCAGTTGTTTGTCGGTCCGTAGGCGCCCTCCGGAAAGAACGCGATCGTGCTCGAGGCTCACCGGCGGGCAGCTACCAGCGTGGAGGTCACGACCTTCTTGCGCGTGTAGAACTCGAACGCGTCACGGCCGTTGGCGTGCAGATCACCCTCGAAGGAGTCCTTGTAGCCGGCGAACGGAAACCAGGCGACGGGAGCGGCGACGCCCACGTTGATGCCCAGCATTCCAGCCTGAATTCCATATCTAAAAGTTCGCGCCGCACGCCCCGAGGTCGTGAACAGGACCGCCGCGTTGCCGTAGCGGCTGTCGTTGCACCACTCGATCGCAGCCTCGAGATCGGGGGCGCGATAAACCGACAGCAGCGGACCGAAGAGTTCCTCGCGTAACCAGCGGCTCTCGGACTCGAGCGCGTCGAGGATCGTCGGGCCGAGCAGCGTGCCGCCCGGGCCGGGGTCAGCACCACGGCCGTCGAGCACGAGCTCAGCGCCCGCTTCGGTCGCGTCCGCGATCTCGCCCAGCAAGCGGTCGCGGCTCGCGGGAGTGACGAGGGGACAGACGTCGGTTTCAGCGACGAGTCCGGGGCCCAGCTGCAGGGTGCGGGCCCGCTCCACGATCGCAGCGAGCGCGTCGTCCTGCTGCTCGCGTGAGCCGACCAGGACGGCGACGGACCCCGCCAAGCAGCGCTGGCCGGCGGCCCCGAAGGCCGAGCGGATCACGCCCTCGACCATCACCGACCGATCCGCATCGGGAAGCACGATCATCGCGTTCTTAGCCCCGCCGAGCGCCTGCACTCGCTTGCCGGCGGTGGCCCCGCGCGAAGCGATCAGACGCGCCGTGGCAGCCGAGCCGACGAACGAGATCGCATCGATGCCGGGATGCTCGAGCAAGGCCGAGACTGCGTCGCGGCCGCCATGGACGAGGTTGACCGTACCCGGCGGAAGACCGGGCAGGGCGTCGATCAGCTGCATGATGCGCTGGGAGACCAGCGGATCCTGCTCGGAGGGCTTGAGCACGAACGTGTTTCCGGTGGCGATCGCGTATGGCAGGAACCAGAGCGGGATCATCGCTGGGAAGTTGAACGGGGTGATCGCCGCGACCACGCCCACGGGCTGGCGCACGAGTTCCACGTCGACCCCGGTGGCCACACCCTCGAGGTTCTCGCCCTTCATCACGTGCGGCACAGCGGCCGCTGCCTCCACCGACTCGATCCCGCGCCCGACCTCGGCGTCGGCGTCCTTAAGCGTCTTGCCCATGTCGGTCGCGACCAGCCGAGCGAGCTCGTCGCGATGCTCCAGCAACGCCTCGCGCAGCGCCAGCACAACGCGCGCGCGGCGCTGGACGGGCACCGAGCGCCACTGCGGCGCGGCCGTCCGGGCCGCCTTCACCGCGGCATCGACCGCCGCCGAGCCGCTCAAGGGAACGCGGGCGAGCAACTCGCCCGAGGCCGGATCGTGATCCTCGAGAGCCTCCACGTCCTCGACGTCCGTGAAGCGGCCACCGATGTAGTTGGGCAGCGTGACTGCGGTCTCTAGCGTCGCCACGTCTTCAGCTTAGTGGTCTCCACCACTTAGGCCCTTCTCGTCGAGAGCCGCGACAAGGCGCGGATGGAGCTCGGGGTGGCGACGGCGGCCGAGCTCGATCAGCTCATCGCGCCGGCGCTTTCCGACGCGGCTGAGCAGATCGACCACCTCGACCCAGAGCTCCTCGCTCGCGCCCACCTCGATCAGCCCCTCGATGCGCTCCGGGCCGAGCAGCTCGAGCAGATCATCAATGCGCTCCTTGTGTTCAAGCACGAACGCGATTCGCAGCAACGCCGCGTCGTCGATGACTTCGAGCGCGTCACGCAGAGAGGCATCGGGCAGGTACCCGACGAAGCGGCCCATGGTCACGTACTCCTCGCGTCTGACCAGCTCACGCGTAATTGCCCGGCTCTGGCGCGTGGGGATCGCGGCGATCACGTTGCGGGCCCGCCGGGGGTCGAGCTCGACGGCGATGTCGGCGAGGAACTGCGGCGGCAGCTTGGCCGCGATGTCCACCGCGCGTCCGGGATCGAGCAGGCCGGCGATGCGCGCAGCGAGGACGGGGCCGAACGCCTTCTCGGCGATCGTCGCCACGACGCCGACTGGAAGCAGCTTGCTCGCCGTCGCGAGCCGCGTGAGCGTCTTGCTATTGGCGTTGAAGAGGACCTCGGTGACCTGCTCGCGCAGCATGCGCAGCTCGGCCGCGGAGACTTTCTGAAGGTAGGCGAGCGTGTCGGGCTCCCGGCGCAGCAAGCGTGCGAGCTTGAGGATCTCGGCCCGGGTCTCCAGCGAGCCGTGGCCGTCCGCGGAGCCCCCGCTCACCTGAAACACCGCTCGGACCGGACCGCGCAGCACGCGGGGGATGTGACTCAGGGCGCGATCGGCGGCTTGCGCGAGCGCTGCCGCCTGCTGCCGCTTGGCCTCGCGGACGGTGGTCGCGAGATCCGCGAGCTGTTTGTCGCTGAGCGAGCCGAGTCCGGGGGGCGGACTTGTTCCCAGCTCGCGCTCGAGCTGCTTGCGCCCGTCGCCGGCCATCACGAGGTCTCTGGCTAACGCTCGCCGGGCAGTGCGCGCGGGTACTGAGACACGGGGTGGTGCAGGTCGAGTGCGGTCGCCACGATCCGGTTCTGCTCGTTGGCGTGCGCGATCGGGTAGCCCTCGCCCGAAGCGGCGCGTTCGGGCCGGCCGACGTAGCCGAAGTGCAGATGGGCGGGGAGGATCTGCAACAGGCGCGGTGACATGTAGGCGCGCGCGCCCATGTTGCGTGGCTCCTCTTGCACCCAGACGACCTCGTGCAAGCGCGGATAGCCGGCCACCAGCCGGAGGATCTCGGCCTGAGGGAAGGGATACAGAAGCTCGACGCGGCCCACCGCGATGTTCCCGTTCTGGGCTTGCGACTCGTGGCCGATCAGGTCGTAGTAGATCTTGCCGCTGCAGAGCACGAGGCGGGTGATCTCGTCAGGGTCCACCTCCGGCTCGGCCAGCACCGGCTCGAAGCGCCCCTCGGCGAGGTCCTCGATGCGGCTCGAGGCCTGCGGCAGCCGCAGCAGGCTCTTGGGAGTCATGACCACCAGCGGGCGTTGCTTGGCGATGCGCGCCTGCCGGCGGAGAAGGTGGAAGTACTGGGCGGCCGTGGTGCAGTTCGCGATACGGATGTTGCCCTCGGCGGCGAGCTGGAGGAAGCGCTCGAGCCGGGCCGAGGAGTGCTCGGGTCCGGAGCCCTCGTAGCCGTGCGGGAGCAGCAGCGTCAGACGGGAGGTCTGGCCCCACTTGGCGAGCCCCGAGGCGATGAACTGATCGATGATCACCTGGGCGGCGTTCGCGAAGTCCCCGAACTGTGCCTCCCACAGGACGAGCGTCTCCGGCGCCTCCTGCGAATAGCCGTACTCGAAGCCCACGCACGCGACCTCTGAGAGCGGCGAGTTGTGCAGCTCCATGGGCGCGCGAGCCCCCGGCAGGTGCTGTATCGGTGAGTACTCCTGGCCGGTCTTGGGATCGTGCAGGACGAGATGGCGCTGAGAGAAGGTGCCGCGCTCGGTGTCCTGACCGGTGAGCCGGATCGGGATCCCCTCGGTGAGCAGTGACGCGAACGCCAGCGCCTCGCCCTGCGCCCAGCCGATGCCCGCTTTGCCGTCCTCGGCGGTGAGCGCGGCGTGCCGCTGCTCGAGCTGCTTGACGAGCTTGGGGTGGATGGTGAAGCCGTCCGGCACGGCCAGCAGTTCCTCACCCAGCATGCGCAGTTGATCGGCCGGGAGCGCCGTCCTGACCTCGGGCGAGGGGCTCCGGTCGAGCTGGTACTCGCCCGTGCCCTGGTCGATTCCCTTCGCCTGCTCGATGCGCGCCTTGAGATTCTGATGGGCCTCGCTCAGCACCGTCCAGACGCTGTCGGTCATCTCGGTCGATTCCTGCTCGGAGACGACTTCCTCTTCGATCAGCGCCCGCGCGTAGCGCTCGCGCACCGACGGATGCTTCTTGATCGCCTGATACATGTCAGGTTGCGTGTAGGCCGGCTCGTCGGCCTCGTTGTGGCCAAACCGGCGATAACCGATCAGGTCGATCAGCACGTCGTGGCCGAACTCCTGGCGGAAGGCGAAAGCGAGGCGCAGCGCCGAGATGCAGGCTTCCACGTCGTCCGCGTTGACGTGGATGATGGGCACGTCGAAGCCCTTGGCCATGTCCGAGGCCCACTTCGTCGAGCGCGCGTCCTCCGGATCGGTCGTGAACCCGACCTGGTTGTTCTGGATGATGTGCACGGTGCCGCCGACGGTGTAGCCGTCGAGCGCCTGCAAGTTGAGCGTTTCGGCCACCACTCCCTGGGCCGGGAAGGCGGCGTCGCCGTGCAGGATCACCGGGATCGCGGCATTGCAGTCCTGGGTCGCGTGGGCGCCCTGGCGGGTGGTCTGCGCGGCGCGCGTGGCGCCGACAGCCACCGGGTCGACGAACTCGAGGTGGCTCGGGTTCGACTCCAGTCGCACCGTGATCGACTCGCCGCTCGGAAGCTGGTAGGAGCCCTGGGTGCCGTGGTGGTACTTGACGTCCCCGGTTCCCCCCTGGGGCAGCGAGGTGATGGGCGCGAGCGTCGAGCTGCCCTCGAACTCGGCGAAGATCGAGTCGTAAGAGCGCCCCAGGTTGTGGGCGAGCACGTTCAGGCGGCCGCGGTGGGCCATGCCGATCACGACCTCGCGCGCGCCCGCGCCGGCGGCGAGCCTGATCAGCTCGTCAAGCATCGGCACGGTCATGTCGAGCCCCTCGACCGAGAACTGCTTCTGGCCGAGGTAGGCCTTATGCATGAACCGCTCGAGTGCGTCCACCTCGGTCAGCCGCCGCAGGAGCCATTTCTGATCCTCGGCGCTCAGCGGCTTGCGGAAGCTGCCCGACTCGATCTGCTCCCGCAGCCAGAGGCGCTGCTCGTGCGAGGTGATGTGCTCGATCTCGTAGGCGATCGGACCGCAATAGGTCTCGCGCAGGTGGGGAAGGGCCTCTGCGAGCGTGTCGCCGGGCACGTACATCCGCAGGATGCGAGATGGGATCTTGGCCATGATCTCGGGGGTGAGCCCGAGCGGCTCGGGATCGAGCGCGGGGTCACCCTCGGGCTCGCGGCCGAGGGGGTCGAGGTGGGCGGCGAGGTGGCCGTGCGTCCGGTGCGCCTTCAGCAGCGAGGTCGCTGCCTGGACCGCCTGCAGCATCTCCTCGCCGGGGGTGCCGAGCACCGGAACCTGGCGCTCGGCCTCGACTCGCGTCGGGATCAATCCGGGGGCGGGCGGAGTGGGTATCGAGGGGGTTGATGGCTCCTGGGCGGGCGCAGCGACCTGCGCGGGTTGGAGGGCGGGCAGATCGAGTCCGAGATCGCCGAAGACGCGTTCGTAGAAGCCTGCCTCGCCCTGCAGGAAGGCGTCGATGCGGGCGAGGAAGCGCCCGGATTCGGCCCCTTGAATGATCCTGTGGTCGTATGTCGAGGTCATGGTCATGACCTTCTCCGCGCCCAGCTGGGCGCCGACCCGACCAAGCCCAGGTGGATAGCCGATGGCGCCGGTGGCGATGATCGTGCCCTGGCCGACCATCAGCCGCGGCACCGAGGCGATCGTGCCGATCCCGCCCGGATTGGTCAGAGTCAGGTTGCCGCCGCTGAGGTCATCCGGCGTCAGGCTGTTGGTGCGAGCCTTCTCCACCAGCGCGTCGTAAGCCGAGACGAAGCGATCGAAGTCCATGCGGCCGGCGTCGCGGATCACCGGCACCATCAAGGTCCGCGAACCATCCTTCTTCTCCACGTCGACGGCCAGGCCCAGGTTGCAGGCGCCGTCATCGACGCGGTGCGGGGTGCCGTCCAGCTCGGCGAAGTGGTTGGCCATCACGGGCATCTCTTCGGTGGCGGCGCGAGCGATCGCATACGCGATCAGGTGGGTGTAGGAGATCCGCCGGCCAGCCTGTTTGAGCTGGCCACGGCGCTGCTCCAGCACGCCCACGGGGACCGTGCGGAAGGAAGTCGCGGTTGGGATCTGGCGGCTCTGATCCATGTACCGAGCCAACGCGCGCCGCACCCCCGCGCAGCGGGGTTGACTCGGGGGGTGTCGCTGCGGGCTGTGGGGCCGTGGCGGCGCCGTCGCCGTCGGGGGCAGCGGTCGGGGCGGGTGGGGCGGTTGGAGCGCCGTCGCCGGCGGCGGCCAGCACGTCGGCCTTCGTGATCCGTCCGCCGCGAGCCGAACCCGCGACGCTCGAGAGATCGATCCCCTGCTGGGCGGCGATCCGGCGCGCTACCGGCGACGCGTTCTCGGCGCCCTCGCCATTGGCACCCTCGGACACGGGGGAAGGCGCGGCTGGCTCCGGCTCCGCTGGCTGCTCAGGGCCGGCTTTGCGCTGCATCGACCGTCATGCGCGCGATGACCTGCCCCACCGTGACCGTCGCGCCCTCGTCCACGAGGATCTCGCTGATCGTTCCCGATGCCGGCGCGGGGAGCTCCATGTCCACCTTGTCGGTCGAGATCACGACGACCGTGTCGCCGTCGGCGACCGGGTCGCCTGCCTTGACGGACCACTCGAGGACCGTGCCCTCTGTGACCGACTCACCTCCGGCGGGGGTGACGATGTCAACGGTCTTGGTTTGCGCAGGGGCGCTCGCGTCGGCGGGCTCCTGCTCGGCTGCCTCAGGTATCTCGGCGTCCGCGGGGGCTTCGGCGCCTGAAGGCGCAGGGACCTCCGAGTCGCTAGGCCCCTGGGGAGTGCTCGGCGCGGCGCCATCGCCGTTCTCCGTGACGATCTCGGCCAGGACCGACCCGACCGTGATCGTGTCCCCGGCGGCGGCGTGAATCTTCGCTATGCGCCCTCCCACCGGGGCCGGGACCTCCGCGTCGACCTTGTCCGTTGAGATCTCGACGATCGTCTCCTCGGCAACGACCTCGTCGCCCTCGTTCTTGCGCCATTCGAGCACGGTGCCTTCGGCGACCGAGTCACCCATCGCCGGCATCACAACTTCGACCGTACCTGCCTGTGTGGCCATCCCTCAGTTCAACTCTAGCTGCAAGTAGCGGGGAGATCTAACCCGCTGCAGCCTGCCTGGACAGTGCTGCTTCCCGGCTACGGCGACGCTCTATCAGCACGAATCCGAGCGAGCCCAGGAACGGCCCGAGACCGCCCAGCACGGCGATGGTGACCGCCAGCCAGAAGGGGATCACGCGGGCTCGAGCGGCGGCGATGCAGACCAGCGACATCGCGATCCACATGACCCCGTGGGCCGTACCCAGGACGAAGGTCTCGGGCTCGGGCTTGGATAGCCCAAATGCACAGATCAGCAGGGCTAGGAAGACGACCGAATGGATGAAGGATGCGACCTCGAGGCGGCGGAACGTGACGTGCTCGATGAAGCTGGGACCTGCGCGCGGACTATCGGCCGCGCGGGACTCGCGCGCAGGCTCAGGCACCGGCGAGCAGCGCTCCCACGCGCCTCAGGGGCTCGTCGGCCTCGGCCGGCCAGCGGGATACCTCCGCCGGCCACCAGGCAAACTCGTCGTGCTCGGGATCCGGAACGACGGTCGCTCCATCGTCGAGCCAGGCAAGGCCGATCAGCAGCACCATTCCGCTGCCCAGCCGCACCAGAGCCTCGATCGAGAGCCGCTGAGCCTGCACCGACCACTCCTCGTGCAACTCCCGAGCCATTGTGTCGATCGGGTTCTCCTCGACTTCCACCGATCCACCGGCGCCGAGCGCCCAGCGGCCCGCCCACGAGGCCAGCCAGCCCGCGCGTCGTCCCGCGAGCCAGCGGCCGTCCGCCGCCCGCACCACGCACAGGATCGAGAGGCTCTCCGCCGCCCGCTGCGGAATCAGCCGCAGTGACCAGCGCGCCGGTTGCAGCTCGAGCGAGAGCTCTTCCTCGCGCGTCTGGAAGTCGACCAACCTGGCGGCCAGCCCGTCGTGCGAGGGAGACCCCCGGGCGCGCAGCGCAGCGAGGGCGGCGTCAGCCGCCTGCACTGCTGCGGGGTCGGGCTCATATGGATCTGTGCGCCAGGCGACATTGACCTGTGATGGAGCCCAGGGACCCCGCGCAAGAAGTCCGGCCGCCGCCGCCACCCGGCAAACCGTAGCGGGCAGCGGCACTGCTCCATGCCGCCGAGTGCGCCCAGAGCCGATGCGCCTCGCCCACAGCTGAGTACCCTCCACGCCCGTGTCGCGCCGCCTTAAGCACTGGGGCTGGGGATTTGAAGACGAGCAGCTCTCGCCCGAGCAGACCCGCGCGGCTGCGGGCGCGATCATCGCACGGCTCGGCTTCGGTTCGGCGAAACCGGAGCTTCCGGTGTCGCTTGAGGCGGTATCGCTGCCGCCCCCGCGGCTGACGGCCCCTCCCGAGCTGGCGCCGATATGCGCGACGGATCGATACGAGCGCTGCCTGCACGCCTATGGGCGCTCCTACGCCGACATCGTGCGCGCGTTCCGGGGACAGTTCGACCACGCGCCCGACGTGGTTGCTCGGCCGCGTGACGAGGCAGAGCTCGAGGCGGTGCTCGATTGGGCGCTCGGCGTAGGGGCCGCCGTCGTGCCCTTCGGCGGCGGAACGAGCGTCGTCGGCGGCGTCGAGCCGCGCGCCGAAAGCGAGCAGAGCGGAGTGGTGACGATCGACCTCAAGGCGCTCGACCGCGTCCTGGAGGTCGACACCGACTCGCTCGCGGCACGCATCCAGGCGGGCGCGACCGGCCCCTCGCTCGAGCAACAGCTCGGCGAGCGGGGCCTCACGCTGCGGCATTTCCCTCAGTCGTTTCAGTTCTCGACTCTCGGGGGATGGATCGCGACCCGCGCCGGCGGCCACTTCGCGACCCTCTACACCCACATCGACGACCTTGTCGAGTCGGTGCGCGCGCTCACGCCGATCGGCTGGTGGGAGTCGCGGCGGTTGCCCGGCTCAGGCGCCGGCATTTCTCCGGACCGCCTCCTGCTCGGCTCGGAAGGGACCCTCGGCATCATCACCGAGGCCTGGGTGAGGGTGCGGAAGAGACCTGCTTGGCGAGCCTCAGCAGCGGTCAGGTTCTCCGACTTCGGCGCCGGGACGGAGGCCGTGCGGGCCCTGTCTCAATCGGGGCTGTTCCCCTCGAACTGTCGCCTGATCGACGCGCGCGAGGCGCACCTCACCGGCGCCGGTGACGGTTCGGCGGCGTTGCTCGTGCTCGGCTTCGAATCTTCGAGCCGCGAGGTCGAGCCTTTGCTCGAGCTGGCGCTCGAGTGCTGTGGCGATCACGGCGGTCAGTGGGACCGCGAGCACGCCGGCAGCGACCGCGAAAGTTCGCAGTGGCGCGAGGCGTTTCTACGCGCGCCCTACCTTCGGGACACGTTCATCGCGATCGGAGTCCTGTCCGAAACGTTCGAGACTGCGATCACCTGGGACCGCTTCGCAGCCTTCAACGAGGCAGTGCTCGAGGGCACGCGCGCGAGCGTCCGCGAGGTGTGCGGGGCGGGACTCGTGACCTGCCGCTTCACGCACGTCTACCCGGACGGGCCTGCGCCCTACTACACGATCCTTGCTCCCGCCCGGCGCGGCGAAGAGCTCGAGCAGTGGGCCCAGATCAAGCGTGCCGCGGCGGACGCTGTGCTCGCCTGTGGTGGGACGATCACGCATCACCACGCGGTCGGTCGCGACCATCGGCGCTGGTATGACCGTCAGCGGCCGGCCCCCTTCGCCGAGGCCATCAGCGCCGCCAAGGCGACGCTCGACCCCACGGGCGCGCTCAACCCTGGGGTGCTGATCGATCCCCAGGTGCGAGCTCCAGGCGGGTAGCCACCGCGGGCGCTGCCGGCGCCATGTCCGCCGGCAGGCGGAGCAGAAGATCGGCCCAGCGGGGCTCGCGTTCGATCACCTCCCGCACCCGCGCTGCGCCTGTGTCGAGGTCGCCGCCGTGGGCGAGGCCGAGGCCGGCCCAGAATCGCAGCTCGCAGTTGCCGGGAGCGCGCTCGCTGGCCTGCTCATAAAGGCGAGCGGCCTCGGCGTGGCGAGCCTCCCCGGCGAGGGCGTCGGCCGCGCCGGCGAGCTCGTACGCCTCGTGGAGCGCAAGCAGCCGCCGTAGCTCGATGAGCGGAGCGGCGTGGTCCTCCACACGCAGGGAAACGGTGCTCCGCCAGGGTTCGCCGTGCGCTGGGACGACGAGCAGCGCCGCCGACTGGCGGCCGCGCGCGTCACCGCCCTCGCGCTCGGCAGCGTCGAGCGCGGCCAGCAATCGAGCCGGCAGTGGACCGTCGGCCTCTTCGAAGGCTTCGCGCATCGCGAGCCAGACGCGCTCTGAGGCGAGCATGTTGCCCTGGCACGAGACGCCGCTCCCGACCGCATGACCCGCGAACTGAACGCAACCAACCCCTGTGTGCGTGGCCACCCGGCCGGCGGCATCGAGCACCGCCACCTGACGCGTGGCGGCGCTGGAATCGGCGGCCGTGAGCTCTCTCAGCGCTTCGCCCGGAGACGCGCCCGTGGCGAGCAGATCGAGCGCCCGGGGTCCATAGGCGACCTCCACGTTTGCCTGAGTGGCAACGGCGCCGACTCCGGGCCGCGCCCACGGCACCAGTGGCCCGACCGAGAACCAGTGCGACTGCACTCCCACGCCGAGCTCACCCGTCTTCGGATCGCGCGCGACGATCGAGTACGTTCCTCGCCTCACCACGTTCCGGACCCTACACCCGATCTGACAGGCTCTCCGCCGTGCCCTCGATCGCGGTGCTCGGCCCCGGCGGCGTGGGCGGCTTCGTCGCCGCCGCGCTCGCGCGCGGGGGTGGCGGCGACGGCTCCGGCGCGGAGGTGGAAGTAATCGTGGTCGCCCGCGATTCGACCGCGGAGACGATCGCACGCGAGGGCATCGCCGTCAGCAGCGTGTCGCTCGGGGACTTCGTTGCGCATCCCGACAGTCGCGCGGAGCTGACGGGCCCAGTCGACTTCCTGCTCGTGGCGACGAAGGCGACCACCCTTCAGGAGGCGCTCGAGCGGATCAAAGCGGTGCCGCGGCTGGTTGTGCCCCTGTTGAACGGGCTCGACCACATCGCGGTGCTGCGCGCGCGCTTCGGGCCCGGCACGGTCGCCGCCGGCTCGATACGGATCGAGGCGGAGCGGCCCGCGCCGGGGCGCGTGGTCCAGACGAGCCCGTCCGTGCGGGTTGACCTCGCGGCCGACGACCCAGCCCTGGGCGGAGCGCTCGCCGAGCTGCATGACGCGCTCGTGGCCGCCGGGATCCCGGCCCAGATTGGGGTAAGCGAGGCGCAGGTGATGTGGATGAAACTGGTCCGGCTGGCTCCGCTGGCTCTGACCACCAGCGCCACCGACCGGCCGATCGGCTACGTCCGTAGCGATCCCCACTGGCGGGCGATACTCGTGTCCGCGATCGCCGAGACCGTCGCTGCCGCCAACGCCGACGGCGCGAGCATCGACCCAGCGCTACCGCTGGCGGAGCTCGACGCTGCTCATGCGAGCCTCGTCTCCTCGATGCAGCGCGACCTCCGGGCCGGGCGCCCGCCTGAGCTCGAAGGGATCGCGGGAGCGGTGCTGCGGGCCGCGCGCAGGCACGGGCTCGAGTGTCCTACGGTCGAGCAGCTCGTGGAACAGATTGCCTCGCGAGCGGCGGTCTGAGCCTCGCGGGCTCCAGGACACGCGAACTTCTACAGCGGCGGCTTCACCGGCGGGGCGGGCACTTCGACCTGCTCGAAGGCGACCGCCTCGGCGGTCTCCTCCTCGACTTCTTCAGCGCCCTCGTCATGCTCGCCGTCGCAGAGCACGCGGAACTGGCCAGTGACGCCGCCGTCGGCTTGAAGCACGAGTCCGGGCAGGATCTCTTCGCCCACTTCGAGCCCGAGCCGTTCGATGTCGAAGTAGGACATCCCGATCCCCCAGCTGTGGTGGGTCGGGTTCTCGCGATCGTGCGCCGCTACCCCGCGGGTCAGCAGCTCGAGCAGGTAGCCGATCTTGCTTGGCGCCGCCATTGGCGATGAGGTTATCGGTCTGCAAAGAGCCGGCGGGCGTCGCCTCAGCCGTAGCGTCAGAACGAAAGCGCCGACGGAGAACACCGCGCCTTGACACCCTCCCGGTCCCTGGCTACCTTGCTGGCGGGGCCAGGTCTTCGGTCGATGCAAAGGGGGCGACGGCCGTACTCGGTGTGAAACTAGGTTGGGATCCACGCACGAAGGCAGCGGTTGCGCTTGCCTCGACGCTCGCGCTACTGGCGCTGTTCGGAGTCGGCGAACCCGCCTGGGCCGCCGGCAAAACCGCACTCCCGAGCCAGGGAGCCCCCCAGCCCCCGAACGCCGGAGCCCCCCAGCCCCCGAACGCCGAGAGCGAGCTCTCGGCCCTCACCTGCGTGCGCATCTCTGCGTGCTGGTCGGTGGGGTACCTCCTCAACAGCTCCTCGTCGAAGCTGGGCCAGGCCTACCGCTTCAACGGCTGGCGCTGGGCCCGCGTGTCAGTGCCCGAGCCCGGAGCTCGCGGCGGCGCGGCGTACGACTACCTGGATGGCGTGACCTGCTCGTCGGCGTCCGCGTGCTGGGCTGTCGGGTATTACGGCAACACGGCCGGCGCAGCACTGAATGAGGCTGTGCGCTGGGACGGCCGGCAGTGGCGGCTTGCCCCCATCCCGCAACCAGCCGGAAGCGCGCGCGCGGCCGACGTCAATCAGCTGGGAGCAGTGGTCTGTCCCTCGCAGTCTGAGTGCTGGTCGGTCGGCACCTACACGAACTCTCATGGCGCATACCTGAATCAGGTCCTGCGCTGGAACGGCAACCGGTGGGCCGCAGTCGCGACGCCGGAGCCGGGAGGAACGAGCACGGGTGAGATGAACGTGCTCGACAGCGTCGCCTGCTCCGCAGCTTCGAACTGCCTGGCGGTGGGATACGACAAAACGAGCTCGGGCACGTACCTGAACCAGGTGCTGCGCTGGAACGGCAGACGCTGGGCCTCGGTGCAGACCCCACAACCGTCCGCGACCGCCAACTATCTCGGCGCCGTGGCGTGCGCGTCGGCGTCCGACTGCTGGGCCGGGGGCCGCTATCAGGACAGCCAAGGGGCGTACGTGAACGAGATGCTCCACTGGGACGGCAGCCACTGGACCAGCGTGACGGTCCCCGACCCCGCCGCGGGCGCGGGTGGGTCATCCAGCCAGCTGACGGCGCTCACATGCACCTCCCGAGCGGCTTGCTGGAGCGTCGGCTACTACAACAACAGTGCGGGAGCCGAGCTCAATCAGGTGCTCCGTTATGACGGGCACACGTGGACCCTCGTTCCCACCCCGCAACCGGGAGGAAGCTCCAATTCGAGCCAGACGAACACCCTGAACGCCGTCGCCTGCTCAAGCGCGGCTCGCTGCTGGGCGACGGGCGCTTACACGAGCAATGCCGGCACCAGCGCGCAGGCTCTGTACTGGCGCGGCTCGAAGTGGTCAGACACCTCCGCTCTGTTCATCCCGGAGCTGGACGGGAACCTCACCGCGGCCGGCAATGGCATCTGTCAAGCGCTGCCGGTCGCAAGCAATTCCATCACCGAGCTCAGCTGCAGAGCGCTCCAGAGCACGGTCCAGAGCGGCGCCTTCCCCGGTGTGTGGACGATGAGCCAGGTCGCCAGCGCCACCCTCAACGGCAGCGCTCGCGCGCCCTCTTCAGCGCGCCAGCGGTACATCGGCGAACTCTATGGGACCTTCATTCAATACGCGGATGGGCTCTCATTTGCAACGGGGCTGACTCCGACCCCGACCCCCGGCAGCCTCTACAACACGCGCTACTACGACGACAACGCGTGGGTGGCTCTGGACCTGCTCCAGTCCTACGCGCAAAGCCACGAGCGCCGCTTGGTGACAGCAGCGCAGGAGATTCTGAGCTTCGAATACACGGGCGAATGGCGACCCAGCGACCCGCCGAACGAGCAACAGTACCCAGGCGGCATGTACTGGAACACCTACCGCCGAAACAGGCCCATAGTGCCGAACGCCGGCGCGGCGCAGGTCGCCCTCCAGCTCTATCTCCTGACCCACAATCACGCCCAGCTCGCCTTTGCCGAGCGCGAATACCAATGGATCAGACAGACCCTGGGAACTCCCAGCGGTCTCTATCGAGCGCGCGTCGAGCCGGGCGGGACGATCGGGGGCACTACCAACGAATCGGGCGATGGCTTGATGATCGGCGACGGGGTTCTGCTGGCACGGATCACACACAAGCAGGCGTACCTGAAGCAGGCCAAGCAGACGGCGGCGGCGGCTCTCATCCACTACACCCTCGCCGTGACGGAGGCATCGTGCCCTGCGTTCGACACCATCCTCTTCAACAACCTGCTGGCGCTCAACCGGGTGTCTCGGATTCCGGCGGCGGTCAAGCTTCTCGACGGTTACGCGAGCTGGGCTGCGCAGCAAAGCAACCCCAACACCGGTGTGTTTCCGGGCCAGTTCGGCGGCGCATGTGGCGCGCCCCTCCCCCAGGCCGGCGTGACCGGAGCGCTGATCCTGCAAGCAACGAGCTGAGGTCTGCGCGTGGTTTTGGCCCGACGCTCGCGCGGACGACAGTGGTCACTGGCAATCGCGGCGCTCGCCGCGCTCGCGACGGTCGCAGTCGCGGCTGTAGCTGTGCTCGGGACGGCGACGGTCGCGCGTGCGGCAGCCGGCGGGACCGGGGGCGATCGTGGCCAATCCCAACTCTTAAGGGGCGGAGCAGTCACATCCGAACCGTTGCCCTTCATCCGCAGCCCGAGTACCGGAAGCGAACTGTTTGCGCTCAGCTGTCCGGGCGCGTCTGGGTGCTGGGCGGCAGGCTTTTACGTCAACGCAGTGACCGCGAAGCTCGGCCAGGTCTACCGCCTTCAGGGCACGAAGTGGTCTCGCGTCCCTATACCGCAGCCCGGTGGCGTGGGGCCGTCGAGTTACGACTACCTGAACGGGCTCGCGTGCACATCCGCCTCAGACTGCTGGGCCGTCGGCTATTACGGCCAAGCCGGGAAGGGGTCTGTCAACGAGGCCCTGCGCTGGCAGGGCGGACGTTGGCGATCGGTGCCGACGCCGCAGCCTGCCGGCACGAGCCGCGCATCAGACCAGAACCAGCTCGAGGGGATCACGTGCAGCTCATCGAGGGACTGCTGGGCTGTGGGCACTTACACAAACAAGGCTGGCTCGTACCTGACTGAGACCCTGCGCTGGAACGGAAGGAAGTGGACCACGCTCCCCACGCCGGACCCCTTAGGGACCGCCAAAGGCGAGGCCAACGTGCTCATGGGCGTCTCGTGCGTATCCAGGGCCACCTGTCTTGCCGTCGGCTACGGCCATGCGCGCTCCGGGGCCTATCTGAATCTGGCGCTGCGCCTCAAAGGGACGCGATGGACGCGACTCTCAACCCCCCAGCCCGGCGGCTCAGGCTCCGACGCATACGCCTACCTCCAGGGCCTCGCCTGCCCTTCCTCCTCCGACTGCTGGGCCGCCGGCGGCTACCTGCGTCATGGCGCCTACCTAAATGAGGCATTGCAGTGGGACGGCAAGCACTGGCAACAGGGGGCGCTGCCCAACCCGGGCGGAAGCGCAGGCGGCGCAGACAACGAGCTGACCGCTCTCGCGTGCACGTCGCGTTCGGACTGCTGGGGCGTGGGCTACTACTACAACGCCTCAAACGTCGCTCTGAACGAGGCGCTGCACTATGACGGCGCAACCTGGACCAGCTACCCCACGCCCCAACCGGGAGGCACCGCCAACAACACCGAGGGCAACACCCTCACCGCCGTCTCCTGCAACTCCCCCAATCGCTGTTCTGCCGTCGGGTACCTCTTCCAAAACGAGGACAGGACGCTCAACGAGGCATTGGCCTGGGACGGCACGGCCTGGTCGACCAGCTAAGCGCCGCGACGAGTGGGAACGCGCCCCGGGTGGGAACGCGCGCCGCGACGAGAAACCCGCTAAGCGCTCCGCTCGATCAGCTCGATTCTGTAGCCGTCGGGATCGCGCACGAAGCAGAGGCGTGAGCCGCCGTCCCGCACCGTGTAGGGCGGACGCTCCGGCTCGATCCCTTGTTGTGCCAGCAGTTCAAGCGCCCGGTCGAGGTCCGGCGTCGTGATCGCGATATGGCCATAGCCCGTCCCCATCTCGTACGGCTCGTTGCGACCGACGTTGTAGGTCAGCTCGAGCCGCGGCTCGTCGCCGTCCTCGGGCAGGCCCATGAACACGTTGATCGCCTCGTCGCGGATTGGCAGGCGGCCCTTCTCCTCGAACCCGAGCGCGCGGTAGAAGTCGACCGAGCGATCGATGTCGAGGATGCGGTAACAGGTGTGGATCAGGCTCATGGCCACGGAGCCTAACGCCCGCGAGCGCTCGCTTGAAGTCCCCCGCTACGCTGCGGGTCGTGATCGTCGAGCGCTCGATGAGCGAGCAGTGGCTCTCGAACACCTACCTCGTCGCCGACGAGCTCGGCTCCCAGGCGGCGATGATCGATGCCGGGGGCCCGGTGGAGCCGCTTCTGGATGTGCTTCGGCGCATGCGCTTCACGCTCACGCACGTGCTGCTGACCCACCACCACCACGATCACATCGCCGAACTCGAGCAGGTGCTGGAGCAGCACCCTGACGCCGAAGTGCTGATCCACCCGCTCGAGCGCGACCAGGTTCCTCAGGCGTCGGGCGCGCTGGAGCCCGGCCGCTCCCTGGAGTGCGGCGCGCTCGTGATCGAGCCGCTGCACACACCCGGCCACACGGCAGGGATGGTCTCGCTACTGGTCAACGGGACCGATGTGTTCACCGGCGACACCCTCTTCAAGGGCTCGGTCGGTGGTGTCCGCGCCCCCGGCCACACGACCTACGACGACCTCAAGCACTCGATCATGGAGACGCTGTTGCGGTTGCCGCCGGCGACCCGCGTGCATCCCGGCCACACGGACCCGACGACGGTCGCCGACGAGCTCGAGCGAAATCCCTTTGTGCGCGTGTGGCGCGGGGTCGATGCGGAGGGGGATGCGCGTTGCACCGCGCTCGGGCGGCCCGCCACGCTCGTCCTGATGGCCCCGGACTACGACGGCGGCAGCAAGGCCTGGGTCCGCTGGGAGGACGGCTCCGATGACATCGTGCCCGGCTCGCAGGTGGAGCGGACATGAGCACTCCGGGCCTGGCACCGCTCACCAAGGGAGCAGGGATAAACCCGGAGCGCGCCCACTAGTGGCGAAGGATCGGATCCCCACTTCCCGCGTGGGGCGGACGGCCAGGATCGGAGGGCTCGCGGCCTCGCAGGCGGTCCGTCAGGCCGGCACGCTCGCAACCAACGTCGGACGCACCAAGGAGGGACGCGAAGCGGCGCTGGAGCGCCGCCACATCGAGGCGGCTGAGCAGATCGTCGCGGCGCTCGGCACGATGAAGGGCGCCGCCATGAAGGTTGGGCAGGTGATGTCGTTCCTCGACATCGGGCTGGTGCCGCCGGAGTACCGCGATGAGTTCCAGCGCAAGCTCGGAGCCCTGCGCGACGCCGCGCCCACGGTCACCTTCAAGGACATGCGCAAGGTGATCGAGGAGGAGCTCGACGGCCCGATCGACGAGGTGTTCGATGAGTTCGAGGAGGAGCCGATCGCTGCGGCGTCGATCGGTCAGGTCTATAAGGCCACGCTGCCCGGCGGACGCGAGGTCGCCGTCAAGGTCCAGTACCCCGGAGTCGCCGCGGCCGTCCGGGCCGACATGCAGAACCTCGGCATGATCCTGCGCCTGGCCAAGCGAATCGCCCCCGGCATGGACCCAAAGGCGATCGGCCAGGAGATCAGGGACCGGATCGAGGACGAGCTCGACTACGAGCTCGAGGCGCAGAACCAGCGCGCGCTCGCGCGCATCTTCCGCGGCCATCCCTTCATCGTCGTCCCCGATGTCGTCACCTCGCTCTCACGCGAGCGTGTGCTGGTCTCCGAGTACGTGCGCGGCACCGGCTTCGAGGAGCTGAAGCAGCGCTCCCAGGAGGAACGCGACCGGATTGGCGAGATGCTCTTCAGGTTCTACTTCGGCTGCCTGTACCGCCACCGCCAATTCTCGGGCGACCCCCACCCCGGGAACTCGATGTTGCTCGGCGATGGCAGCATGGCCTTCCTCGACTTCGGGCTCTTCAAGCGCATGCCGCCCGGAACGGTCGAGCGCGAGATCGCCGTCGCGCGCGCGGTGATCGAGGGAGACACCGAGACGATCATGCGCATCGGGGCGGAGACCGGCTTCTTCCCCGAGCCCGAGAAGTTCGACCCTGCACGGGTGCTCGAGCACTTCCGCGCCGCGACCTCGTGGTACACCGAGGACGCTTTCATCGAGCTCACGCCCGAGTGGGCCACCAGGGTGCTGATCGACATGGGCGACCCCCGTTCGGAGTACTTCGGCCAGCTCCGCCACGAGAACGCTCCGCCCGATCACATCTTCGGCCGGCGCATGGAGGTGCTGACCCTGGCCGTGATCTCCCAGCTGCACGCGCGCGGCAACTTCCACCGCATCGCACGCGAGTGGTTCTACGGCGACGAGCCCGCGACAGAGCTCGGCCGCCAGGAGGCGGAGTTCTACAACCGGACGGCGGCGCGCCGGTGAGCCGGCCAGGTCCGGAGGCGGGCGCAGCCGCCGACGCTGAGCTCCTTTTCGCCGGCCCGGGCGCGCTGGCCGAGCTCGTGCGCTCGCGCGAGGTCAGCGCGCGCGAGCTCGTCGAGCTCGCGCTGCGGCGCATCGAAGCGCTCGACCCGCGACTGAACGCCTTCCGCGTCGTCATGGCCGAGGAGGCGCTCGCGGCCGCGGCCGCTCCGGCCAACCTCGATGGCCCGCTGGCCGGCGTGCCGGTCGCGATCAAGGACGACCTCGGCGTGGCGGGACAGTCGACCACGCGTGGCTCGCGAAGCTACGGGCCGCCGGAAACCCGCGACGCCGAGCCGGTCAGGCGCCTGCGCGAGGCCGGCGCGATTCCGCTCGGCATCACCAACGTGCCCGAGCTGATGATCTGGCCCTGGACTGCGACTGGCGCCAATGGCGTGACGCGCAACCCCTGGGATCCCTCCCGCACGACCGGCGGCTCAAGCGGCGGTTCCGCGGCGGCCGTGGCGGCCGGGATGGTGCCCGCGGCCACCGCCTCCGACGGCGGCGGCTCGATTCGCATCCCCGCCGCCTGCTGCGGACTTGTCGGCATGAAGCCGACGCGGGGGCGCGTGGGCGCGAAGCAAGGGTGGCTCGACATGACCGTGGTCGGAGCGCTCGCCCGAACCGTCGCCGACAGCGCGCTGCTGCTGGACGTCCTCGCTCGACCGCAGCGCCCCTTCGCCACAGCCGCCGCCGACCCCGGCCGCCTGCGGATCGCCGCCTCCTGCAAGGTCCCGCTGGGCATCTTGACGCGCCTGTCAGCCGATGTGCGCGGGGCGTGGGAGGCGATCCGCGACTTGCTGGCCCAGCTCGGGCACGGGGTGGAGCAACGCGATCCCGACTACGGCTTGAAGATGGTCGAGTTTGCCCAGGCGTTTGTGCGCGGCATCTACGAGGACTCCCTGCTCGTGCCCGATCCCATGCTGCTCGAGCGCTCGAGCAGAGGCATGGCGGCGGCGGGACGCCGGCTCGTGCCCGATCGCCGGCGCGAGGCGTTGGTCGCCAAGCGGCCGCAGACCATCGCCCGCATCATGAAGCTGTGGGAGGACTTCGACGTGCTGCTCACGCCGGCCCTCAGCTCGACCCCGATCGAGGCCGAGGGCGCGCTGGGCAAGCCCGCGCCCGTGGCGTTCGACAAGGCGAGCAGGTTCACACCCTTCACCCCGATCTGGAACCTCACCGGCCAGCCGGCGATCACGATCCCGGCCGGGGTCAGCGCGCAAGGGTTGCCGCTGAGCGTCCAGCTCGTCGGCCGCCCGAACGCCGAGGCGACGCTGTACTCGCTGGCGGCGCAGATCGAGCAGGCGATGCCGTGGGCCCAGCACAGGCCGCCAATCTCCTAGTCGATGGCGATTTAATTCGGGATTCCGAAGTAAAGAGCCATCGATCGCCAAAAAGCAACGCTCACACGCGCTGGATCTGAATCAGCGACGTCGTCCCGGGGCGCCCGGAGGGAAGCCCCGCGGTGATGCCGATGCGCGCGCCAGGCTTGACCCAGCCGAGCTCCACAACGCGGTGGGCGGCGTCGGCGATCAGCGCCTCCGTGATCTCGTGGCGTCGCATCGAGCCCGCCGCGACGCCCCACATCAGCCCGCAGCGGCGCACGGTCTCGCGCCCTGGCGATAGAGCGTAAATCGGCACCTGGGGCCGGTGCGCGGATACCAGCCGCGCGGAGCGGCCCGACAGCGTCGGCACCACTAGGGCCGCGAGGTGCAGGTCGCGGGCCGCCGCGCAGGCCATGTAGGCGACCGTGTAGGCGGGATCGCGGGCGTCGCGCCTGACCCTCGACTCGTTCCAGTCGTGGTACGGCAGGCCGTGCTCGGTCCGCTCCGCCACCGAGACCATCATCTCGACCGCCTCGACGGGATAGGCGCCGATCGCCGTCTCCTGCGAGAGCATCACGGCGTCGGTCCCGTCCAGGATCGCGTTGGCGACATCCGCCACCTCGGCCCGCGTCGGCCGGGGAGAATTGACCATCGAGTCGAGCATCTGGGTGGCGGTGATCGACGGCCGCGCCAGCCGCCCGGCGGTCCGCAGCAGCTGCTTCTGCATCATCGGCACCTCGGCGATCGGCAGCTCGATGCCGAGGTCGCCGCGCGCCACCATCACGCAGTCGGCGGAGCGGATGATCTCCTCGGCGGCGCTTACCGCCTGGGCCTTCTCGATCTTGGCGATCAGCGGCAGGCGCGTGTGCCCGCGCACGGCGGTCACGTCCTCGGCCGTGCGCACGAACGACAGCGCCACCAGGTCGACCCCGATCGACTCGCCGAACTTGAGCATGTCGAGGTCCTCCTCGGGCACCGCGTCGAGGCCGCGCGTCGAGCCGGGGATGTTGAGGCCCTGGCGCGAGGAAACCGCGCCGCCGATCTCGACCGATGTCTGGACCTCGGCGGCCTCCCGCGCGACCCGCTTGACCCGCAGCCGGATCGCGCCGTCGGACAGGTAGATCACGTCTCCGGGCTCGACCGCGTCGACGAGCCCGCGCCAGCTGACCGCCATCCGCCGCGAGTCACCGGCCTCGTCCGAGCCGCACACCAGCGCCAGCCGATCGCCCGGCTTGAGCTCGGCGAGCCCATCGGAGATCGCGCCGATGCGGAGCTTCGGCCCCGGCAGGTCCTGCAGGATCGCGACCTGCCTCCCCGCCGCCTCCGCCGCCGCCCGCACGCGCGCGGCGTTCTCGGCGTGGAGCTCGCGGTTGCCGTGGGAGAAGTTGAGCCGCGCGACGTCCATGCCGGCCACGACCATGCGCGCGAGCGTGTCGGGGTCGCGACAGGCGGGACCGATCGTGGCGACGATCTTCGTACGGGGCACGGGAGCTGACTCTACGCCGCGACCACCCCGCTAGGCAGGGGGCAGCTAGTTCATTCCGCTAGACAGGGGCGGCTCGTTCTGCTAGGTAGGAGCGGTGGCCACCTATGAGGCGGCGACACACACGAGGCCCGGGCTGCGGCGCGATGCGATCGGCCTGCGGGAGGTGCTGTTTCAAAGCATCACCGATATGGCCCCCGGCGCCGCGATCGCGGCCTCGATTCCGGCCGGCGCTGCCTTCGCCGGCGGCTCACTGTCGCTGTCGGTGATCTTCGCGCTGGTCGCGTGCCTGCTCTGCGCATGGTGCGTCGGCGAACTGGCACGCGAGCTGCCAGCAGCCGGCTCGATGGCGACCTATGCGGCGCGGGGAATTCATCCCTCGCTTGGCTTCCTGGTGGCCTGGGCATACGCGACCGTGGGCGTGCTGATCCCACCACTCGTGCTGCTCCAGCTCGGGTTCACGGTGGCGGGCACGCTCCACAGCGAGCTCGGCGTGACTGCGTCTCTGTGGTGGCCCTGGACGATCATCGGAGCGTTGCTCGTGGGCGCCGCCGGCTACTTCGGAATCCAGGTCTCGGCGCGGCTCGGCACGATTCTCGGCGTATTCGAGATCCTCGTGTTCCTCGTGCTGGGGGTGTTCTTCATCGTGCACGCGGGCTCCGCCAACACCGCCGAGGTCTTCACGACCCATTACACGCCGAAGAGCTACGCCGGGCTCACGGGAGTGATCGCCGGGTCCGTCTACACGGTGCTCGCCTTCGGCGGCTTCGAGGGAGCGGCCCCGCTCGCAGAGGAGGCGCGGGACCCGCGGCGCACCGTGCGCCGGGCCGTGCTGCTGGCGACGCTTTCGATCGGCGCGCTCTACGTGTTCACGACCTACGCCGTGACCGTCGTCTTCGGACCCTCGCGGTTCGGCAGCTTCACCACCAGCGGCTCATCCTCATGGGAGGGGCTCGCGCGATCGCTGTTCGGAGTGTTCTGGTTCTTCGTGTTCCTCGCGATCGTCAACTCCACGATCGCGAACTCGAACGCTGGGGTAAACGTGGCCAGCCGGACGGCCTACGCGATGGGGCGCGTGCGGGCGTTCCCGTCAGTTTTCTCGATCGTCTCGAGCCGCCATCGCTCGCCCCTGGTCGCGCTCGCGACGACTATCGCCGTCACAATCGGAGTGGCGCTCGGGCTCGGCTTCGGCTACGGGCCGACCACAGCCTTTGCGATGGTCGGAGCTGGGCTAGTGATCTTGCTGGTCAGCGTGTATCTCGTGACCGACGCCGCCTGCATCGCCTACTTCCTGCGCGAGCGGCGCTTTCGCCCGGTCGCGCACGGCGTGATCCCCGTGCTGGGGATCCTCGCCTTCATCCCGGCGTGGCTGACGGCCACCGGCATCCACGTGTTCTCCTTCATCTCCCCCCTGACTCCACCGATCTCCTACATGGCCTATGGGGTCGGGGGCTTCATGGCGCTCGGGGTGATCTACCTGGCGTGGCTGTGGCGGCGGGACCGCCAGCGCGTGGTCGATGTCGGGATCGTTCACCTCGATCTGCCCGGAGAGGAGGGGGCCGAGCCTGTGGCGCTGAGGCCGCCCCCGGCGTGAGCGTTCCGAGCCACCAAGTGTCCGCTCCGAACCATCGAGTTTCACGCGACGAGGTGATCTGGTCATTCGGCCCCGAGCTCGAGCCCGTGCTCGAGGTCGACCCCGGCGCGATCGTCACCTTTGAGACCAACGACTGCTTCTCCGGCCAGATCCGCAGCGAGCGCGATCTGGTCACCGACATCGACCTCGAGCGCATCAACAGCGCCACCGGTCCGGTCGCCGTGCGGGGCGCGATGCCGGGGGATTCGCTGATCGCGGAGATCCTCGACGTGCGGCCCGTGAGCTGGGGGGTCGCAACCCTGATCCCGGGCTTCGGGCAGCTGATCGAGCAGGTCAGGGCGCCGCTCACGCGCGTCTTCGAGGTGGCAGCCGGCGAGGTCCGCATGAACGAGCGCGTGAGCTTTCCCATGCGGCCGATGGTGGGCGTGGTCGGCGTCGCGACAGGCGGCGAGACGCTGTCAAACGGCTTCGCCGGCCAGCACGGCGGCAATCTCGACGATCACCTGCACGGCCCCGGGGCCCGCATCCTGTTCCCGGTGCGCCAGCCCGGCGGAATGTTCGCGGTCGGCGACATGCACGCCTCGATGGGCGACGGCGAGATCTGCTTCACGGGCGTCGAGATCGCGGGCGAGGTCGATATCCGCTTCGATCTGCTCAAGGGGCAGCAGGCGACCTGGCCCGTCACCGAGCTCGCCGATCGATGGGTCCCGCACGCGACGGCGCCCGCCTACGAGGAGGCGCTCGCGCTGTGCGCGGAGGAGGCGAGCAGGCTGCTCGTCGATCAGTGGGGCTTCACGGTCGAGGACGCCTTCGTATTCCTGTCGGTGGCCTGCGACGCCGGCGTCGCGCAGGCGTGCAAGCCGGCGCCGGGGGGTTTCGGGACGATCGCCCGCTTTTCGATCCCCAGGCTGTCAGCCACGCCCCGGGCGTTCCGGGACTCGGCTTAGTCCCCGTCGCGCGAGTGCTCGCGCTTGCGGATGTCCGCGAGCTGCTCGTCGACCCAATCGCCGGGATCGCGTCTCGTGACGATCGCCTGTAGTCCCTCGAGCCGCCGCTGGCGCTCTGCCATCGGCATCGTCAGCGCGGCGTGGATCGAGTCGGCCAGCTCCTGGATGTCGAACGGGTTGACCGAAAGCGCGCACTCCCCGAGCTCCTCGTGCGCGCCTGTGTTCTCGGACAGGATCGAGACCCCGGCACGCTCGTTGACCATCGGCCCCTCCTTGGCCACGAGGTTCATGCCGTCGAACATCGCGTTGACGATCAGCACGTCGTAGTGCTTGTAGGCGGCCACGGCCTCCTCCAGATCGTCGCGCAGCTTGAGCTGGATCGGCATCCAGTCGGGCGAGCCGTGACGATGGTTGACGACCGCCACCACCGCCTCGATCCGCTCGAGGTACTCGGCGTACTCCGCCACGTCGGTGCGCGAGGGCATCAGCTGGGCGATGAAGGTCACCCGCTCGCGGAACTCGGGGTGCTGCTCGAGGAACACGTCGAACGCGCTGAACCCGCGCAGCACGTTCTTGCTCAGGTCGGCGCGGTCGACGCGCAGGATCAGGTGCTCGCGCCGGCGGAAGAGCAGCTCCTCCTCGAACTGGCGCACGCGCGGCCGCGCCGCCACCTCCTGGACGGCGGTCGAGTCGATCGGCAGCGGGTAGGCGCGGACCCAGACCTCGCGCTCGCCCACCCGCACCGTGCCGAGCTCGTAGTCGACCTCGTGCTCGGTCAGGTCCTCGCAGCACTGGAGGAAGCTGTGCCGGTAGGAGCGCGTGTGGAAGCCGATGATGTCGTTGGAGAGGATGCCGTTGTAGATGTCCTGGCGGATCATCGACGGCAGTACGCGCCAGGAGTCCGACTGGCTCCAGGGGATGTGCACGAAGTGGTGTAGGAGCGCGTCCGGGCGCTCGCGCCGGATCAGCCCGGGAAGCGTGTAGAGGTGGTAGTCGTGGACCATCACGACCGGGTTCTCCCGCCCCTCGATCTCTTCGAGCACGGCTCGCGCGAGGTCCTCGTTGACGACGTTGTAGCCGAACTCGTAGGCCTCGGTCTCGTGCCGGCGAATGTCGGGCGCGTTCGAGAGATCCCACAGGTAGTGCTGGATGAACCACAGCATCGGGTTGGCGATGATGTTGTAGAAGCGGTCGTAGGCCTCGGGGCTCGAGGCGACCAGCTTGACCCGGTACTCGCCACCGTCGGGCGTCGTGACCGGGAACGGGCGGCCCTCGTGGCGCTCGGCCATCATCACGTCCTCGTCGGTCATGGCGGAGGCGACCCATGTCACCGGACGGTGGTTGGCGAGCCCGATCAGCGCGGTCACGAGTCCGCCGGTGCCACGGCGCACCTCATCGCCGGGACCGTATGTGACGGGGCCGCGATTCGAGACCAGGACGAGCGGCCGTAAAGCCGTCAATCCCCGTACTCCTCGAACAGTTCGAGCCAGTCACGCAGCAGCCTCGGCATCAGGAAGCGCGCTCGCGCTGTCTCCTTGCCGGCCCGCCCGAGCCGCTTGCCGAGCCCCGGGTCGCGCAGGATTTCGAGCGCTCGCTCGGCGCACTCGTTTACACCATCGACCAGAAAGCCTGACTCGCCGTCCTTGATCTGCAGCGGGATGCCGCCGACCGCCCCGGCGATCAGCGGCCGCCCCTTCCAGATTGCCTCGGTCACGGTCAAGCCGAATCCCTCGCGCGTGGACTTCTGGATCAGCACATCGGAGTAGGACTGGAAGGCGTTGACCTCGATCGCGCCCACGCTGTTGAAGTTGTTGAGGATGTGGATGTCGGGATCGCCGTCGGCGTGGGCGACCGTTGCGTTGAAGTAATCCCAGCCCTCGGGGTCGTCGGTGGCCATCGAGCCGACCAGCGCGAGCTGCACGTCGGGCTCCTCCTGCTTGACGATGCGGTACGCGTCGATCACGCCGAGCGGATCCTTCCAGGGGTCAAAGCGCGAGACCTGGCACAGCAGCGGGCGGTCCACGTCGATCCCGAACTGGCTGCAGATGTAAACCGCGTCCTCGGGCGAGAAGGCCATGTTCTTGGGCGCCAGCGGGTCGATCGCGGGCGGGTAGATGTGGGCGCGGCCGTTCATCGCCTCGGGCACGTACTGCTCGAGATGGAACACGCTGGCGCGGTAGGGCTCGAGGTAGGGCAGCAGCCGCTCGAGCGTCAGCGGATTGGGCGTCGAGAGGTCGATGTGGCAGCGCCACACCCACAGCCGCGCCCGGTCGGGAACGAGCGAGCACACCGCCGCCGGCTGGGGGTCGTGCACGATGCAGACGTCCCAGTCCTCTGAGAGCTGAGAGGCATTGATCTCGTTGTAACGCATCCACGTCCGCCATTGCTCCTCAGACAGCGAGGTGGGATTTCCCTGCAGCGAGTTGTGCATCACCTTGGTGGCGTTGAAGAACTCTTCGCGGCCGTAGATCACCTGCCACTCGCATTCGAGTCCGACGTCGGACATCAGCGGCACGAGCGTGTTGAGGATCTCCGAGACACCGCCGCCGAAGGCGGTTGCGGAGAGGTGCAGCACCCGCTTGCCCCGCAGCCGCTCGGCGCGGGCACGGATCTCCTCGATCAGCCCACGGGCCGAGATGCTCGCGTAGTCAGCGAGGTGTTTCTGGGCGACGGCGACGGGTTGGAGCATTTTCTATCTGTCCGGGCGCGCGCATGCGCGCGCCCGCCGGCCGCGCATGCGCGGCCGGGGCCGGCGCACATGTGCGCCGGCCAATCCTATGAATATTTGGATTTGAGCCGCGCGACTCCCTCGTCGACCGCCCGCAGGAGCTTCGCGTGCAGCTCCTCGTTGGCCGCCGAGATCGAGGACATCTGGAACTCGTGGCCCGAGCCGAGCAGGCGGTGAGAGTCGAGCGGCTCCCCCCACCCGTCGGTAACGGTGCCCCCGGCCTCGCGCAGGATCAGCCACGGGGCCGCGAGATCGTAGGGCGAGTTGTTGAGGATCTGGCCGCCCCCGACCCGCTCGAACTCGGCCCTCATGCCGGGCGCCTCGTCGATCAGGCGCGAGCCGACCTCGACCACCGCGTCGAGCTGCCCGCTGACGATGCGGGTCATGTTGAACGCCTGCGAGCCGAGCTCGAAGGTGCCGCCGCTCACCGAGGAGGCGTCGATCAGCTCCGCCAGCACCTCGACCGTCGGGCGCACGGGACGGCCGCGGAAGCCGTAGGCCCAGAACATGCGCGCCACATCGGACTGGCCCGAGAGCCTGACCGCGCCGCTCGCGCGCACGCCCTCGCCCTTGCGGGCCAGGAACCAGTCGCCCGATTTGAGCTCGACCACGCACCCCTCGCACACGTCAGCCATCGTCGGCTCGCCGTCGCCCAGCGGCGCCAGCGCGATCGCCACGCACGCCGACTCGAGCCCGGCCATCGCGGGACGCGTGCCGTCGATCGGGTCGACGATCAGCACCTCCGTGGCGCCATCGGTCGCGACCAGGCCACGATCCTCGGAGTAGAACGCGACCCCCGGGGCCTGCTCGGCCACCAGCTCCTGCACCGCGGACTCGGCCACCGCGTCGAGGGCGAAGGTGAGGTCGCCGCCCGCGCCCTCGCCGAGCGCCGCGCGGCCGGCGTGGGCCCCGAGATGCGGCAGCACGCGCTCGCGGAGCGCCAGCGCGAGCTCCAGGATCACGCGGGCAACTCGAGCGTGAAGACGGTATTGCCCGGTTCTGAGGCGACCGTCAGCCGGCCCGCCATGCGCTCTGCCAGCTCGGAGGCGATCGCCAGCCCCAGGCCCGACCCCTGGGCATCATCGGCGGTGAAGAAGGGCTCGAAGATGCGCGGCATCGACGCCCTGTCGATGCCCTCCCCGTCGTCGCGTACGGCCAGCACTGCGCGGCCGTTCGAGCGTCGTGCGGTGACGACGATGTGGGTCCCGGCGGGCGTGTGGGTGAGCGCGTTGTCGATCAGGATGCGGATGATCTGAGCCACCCGCACCGGGTCGCACTGGGCGTCGAGCGTGCGCATCAGATGCAGCTCGATGTGCGAGTCGTGCTGGGCCAGCGAGGGCTCGAACTCGCCTGAGACCGAGCGCGCGAGCTCTCCCAGGTCGACCTCTTCCTCGCGCAGCTCGAGCGATCCCGCGTCGAGCTTCGAAAGGTCGAGGAGGTCAACTGAGAGCTTGCGCAGTCGCTCGACCTGCAGGTGGACCTGTTCCAGGAAGCGGCGCCTCGTATCGTCATCGAGCTCCTCGTCCTCGAGCAGCTCGACGAACCCTCCCAGCGAGAAGACGGGCGTCCTCAGCTCGTGCGAGGCCGTGGCGATGAACTTCTCGCGCGCGGACTCGAGCTGGGCGAGCTGGCGCTGCATGTCGTTGAAGGCAAGGGCGACCTGGCCGAGCTCGTCCTTGGAGTCGACGTGGATGGGGTGACCGAACTCGCCCGCCGCGACGCGTTCCGCCGCCCGCTCGAGCCGCTTCACGCGTTGCGCCAGCCACCGCGCCACGAGGTATCCACCGACCAGCGCCAGCAGCAGCGCGATGCCGCCCGCCACCAGGATCTCGTGGCGCACGATCGAGACGTTGTCGATCACGTCCGAGACGGGCGAGAAGTAGACGATCACCGCCCTGCGGTGGGCGACCGGTATCGCCGCCTCGGCGAGCGGTCCCGCGGCGGTCTTGGGCGTCGCCGTCTCGAGCCTGCCGCTGCCGAGCGCGCGGTAGGCGAGTAGGAACGAGGGGGCGGTCCGAGACGAATTGGCGGCCTCCGCGAGCTGCGCCGCCCCTCCGACGCGATTCACCAGCAGCAGCGCCACGCGGTCGCCCGAGCGCAGCGCGGCCGCGTCGACCCTGGCCTTGACCACGCGCTGGGGCTGGGATCCGCCGACGGTGGCCGCGATCCGACCCGACTCGCTGCGGGCGACCTGGGCCAGTGAACCCAGCTTCTCGCCGAGCAGGCGCGAGCCCAGCCCGGGCGCGACGTACACGTACAGCGCCGCGATCGCGAGCAGCGTGATCGCGAAGAACACCAGCGCGAGGCGGTTACGCAGCGAGCGCACGGCCGGGTGCTAGGCCTCGGTGTCGCGAAAGCGGTAGCCGACGCCGCGAACCGTGTGCAGGTACTCGGGGTCCTTGGGGTCGCGCTCGATCTTCTCGCGCAGATGACGGATGTGGACGTCGATCGTTCTGGGATCGCGGTAGGCGGAGTCGCCCCAGATGCGCGCGAGCAGCATGTCGCGCGTGAACACGCGGCCGGGGCTGCGCGCCAGCGCCGAGAGGATCTCGAACTCGACGAACGTCAGCTGGGCGTCCGCGTCGCGCACGCGCACGGTCCGCTTGGAGAAGTCGATCCTGACCTCCGAGACGACCAGCGGCGCCTCGTCCGGCGCCGTGTGCACGGGACGCGAGAGCTCGACTCGCCGCAGCGCCGCCTTGATCCGGCTCGAGAACTCGCGCATTGAGAAGGGCTTGGTGATGTAGTCATCGGCGCCCAGCTCGAGGCCCACGACCTTGTCGATCTCCTCCGACTTGGCGGTCAGCATGATGATCGGCACGGCGCTCTTTGACCGCAGCTGCCGGCAGACCTCGAGGCCGTCGACCTTGGGCAGCATCAGGTCCAGCACGACCAGGTCGAAGGGCTGCTCCTGAAAGCGGTCGAGCGCCTGCCTCCCGTCCGTGGCCTGCACGACGTCGTAGCCCTCCTTGCGCAGCGGATAGGAGAGGAGTGTCTGGATCGACTGCTCATCGTCCACGAGCAGGATTCGCGCTGGGTGATCTGCCACGAGACTGTTCTCCTCTACGCGACAAGAGTAGTAGGCCCGAGCGCTCACGCCGCTCGACGCCAAACATCGCGTTAACCTCTTTGCGCCGATGCTCGATCCGCGGATCTACCGCACGGGCTTGGTCGCGGTTGTGTTGGCCGTGATCGTGTTCGCGTTCACGTTGCAGGGGCAGCCAGGACCTCTGACCACGACCCTGGCGCCGGACGCGTTCAATGGTCTGAACGCATACCAGAACACGCTCAGCCTCTCGCTCCGGTACCCGCAGCGCACCGCCGGGTCCTCTGAGGCGCTGGCGCTCGGCAACGTGATCGCCCACCGCCTGCGCGTCGACGGCTACGGCGTGCAGCGGCAGTGGTTCACCGCGGCCACGCCGTCCGGGCCGGCGCGCACCTTCAACGTGATCGGCGTGCAGCAGGGCCTTCAGAACTCGGCGATCGTGATCGTCGCCCACCGTGACTCGCTGCATTCGCCGGCGATCGCCGAGCAGTCGGGCACCGGCGTGCTGCTCGAGCTCGCGCGGGTGTTGGGTGGCGAGACCGTCTCGCACACGGTTGTGATCGTGTCCACGAGCGGCTCCACCGGCGCCGCCGGCGCCGCCCAGATCGCGGCGGGGCTGGGCCGGCCGATCGACGCCGTGCTCGTGCTGGGCGACATGGGCGGCGTCGATCTACAGCGCCCGCTCGTGGTCCCGTGGTCGAGCACGAGCCAGCTGGCGCCTCCGCTTCTGCGCGCAACCGTCGCGACGTCGCTGCAGTCGCAGGCGGGCGTCGACGCCGGCGGCCCGAGCCTGATCGGCGAGCTGGCCCACCTGGCCTTCCCGCTCGCCCTGACCGAACAGGCGCCGTTCAACGCCCGCGGCATCCCCTCGGTCCTGATCTCAGCGTCTGCGGGGAAGCCGGCGCCGCCGGACCAGCCGATCAGCCTGGCGCACGTAACGCGGCTGGGCCGCGCCGCCTTGAACGCGGTCAACGCGATCGACGGCCGCCAGTCGATTCCAGCACCGTCGGCATATCTGAGCTTCGACGGCAAGCTCGTGCCAAAGTGGGTGGTCGCGTTGGTTTCACTCGCGCTGATCGTCCCTGCGCTCGCGACCGTGATCGACGGCTTCGCGCGCGCTCGCCGCCGTGGCTACGTGGTCGGTAGGCGGATGGTCTGGGTCGGTGTCTGCATGCTGCCGTTCATCGTCGTGCTCGGGATCGCGCGTGTGCTCGGTGCGACCGGGTTGATTCAGGCGCCACCTGGAGCGGTTGGCCCCGGAACCTTCCCGCTCGACGCCGGCGGCATCGCGGCGCTTGTGTGCCTGGCAGCGCTCGTCGTGGCGTTCTTCGTGTGGGTCTACCTGGCCGGCGGGTTCCGCGCCCTCGTCGGACGGAGCGCGCGCGTCAAGTCGGCCCGGCTGGGCGGCGCCGAGCTCCATGCGGGCGGCAAGGCCCGGCGCGAGCCGCTCGGTGATCCGGGTGCGGTCGCGGCCGTGCTGATCGTGGCCAACGTGCTCGCGCTCGTGGTCTGGGTCTTCAACCCGTTCGCCGCGCTCCTGGTCGCGCCGACGTTGCATCTGTGGATGGCGGGGCTGGCCCCCGCGGCGCGCATCGGGCGGGCACTGCGCCTGGCGCTGTTCGCGCTCGGGTTCGCGTTGCCGCTGCTCGTGATCGCCTACTACATGGTCTCGCTGGGATACGGGCCGCTGGCGCTGACCTGGACCAGTCTGCTGATGGTCTCGAGCGGCCAGCTCGGGATCGGAGCGGGGCTGCTCATCTGCTTGCTGCTGGGGGTCGCCGTGAGCGCGGTCGCCAACGTGGTCGAGATCGCGCGCGTGCCGCTTGATCGCACCTCCCCGCCGAGCCCGATCACCGTGCGCGGGCCCGTGTCCTATGCCGGCCCCGGCTCGCTCGGCGGGACGGCGTCGGCTCTACCGCGCCCGGGCCAGACCGTCCGCCGTTGACTCGAGTGAGCGCGAAATGACGACCGGCGAGGTGGGGAAAGGGCTCGGCGCGGGGAGCTCTGCCGAGGACGGCCGAGGAGCCGGCCTGAGCGCCGAGCAGGCGATCGCACTCGTTGACCGCATCCTGGCCGAGCCGGGGCGTCGCCGCCACCTGTTCGGTTGGCTGAGAGCTCCGGGTGGAGGCAACGAGGATTGGCTCCCTGTCGATGCCTACTACCCCGCGCACAGGCTGGTGGTGGTCTGCCGCGGCGCGTCCGGCGAGAACGCGGAGGCTTTCAGGGAGCTCGTGCCGGCTCATGGGCTGCGACTGCTCGAGCTCGACCCCCGCGATCTCGGGGGCGACCGCGCGTCCACGCGCGAGCTGCTCCAGCGCCGCATCGCCGAGCTTGGGCCCCCGACACCGGGCCGGGCCGCGCACGGCAGACCCGCTTCGCCGGCGCCCGCGGCGCGACGCGCCAGGGAGCTCGAACCGGCGCCCCGGGAGACGGGGCCGCGCGAGCGCCGGCTGGGGACGAGGCTGCTCCGGGACCTCTCCCTCGTGCTGCTCATCTCGGGCTTGCTGCTGCTTGCCGACGCGGCGGCGACGCTGCTCTGGCAGGAGCCGCTGAGCGCCGTGATCGCGCTGATCGAGCAGAGCAACCTCGACCGGCGCCTGCTCGGCTACCAGGGCGCGCCGCTGTCGCGGCTCGACCTCCAGGCGCTCGCGCGCCTCAAGCAGTCGCGCCAGCGGATCGCCTTCCTGGCTCGCCAGGAGGAGCGCGTGGTCAAGCGCGGCGAGGCGATCGGCACGATCTCGCTGCCCGCGCTCGGCGATCAGTACACGGTCGTGCAGGGGACCGACGAGTCGAGCCTCCAGCGGGGGCCCGGCCACTACCCCCAGACCGCCTTTCCCGGGCTCGGCCAGACGGTCGCGATCGCCGGTCACCGCACCACCTACCTGGCCCCCTTCCGGCGTATCAACGACCTCCATGCGGGCGACACGATCACGCTCACGCTGCGCTACGCGAGCTTCACCTACAGGGTGCAGCGGGTGCAGATCGTCACGCCTACCTCGTGGTGGATCATCAAGAACAGAGGCTATGAGCGGCTGGTCCTGTCGGCGTGCAATCCGCTCTACTCGGCCGCCCAGCGGATCGTCGTGTTCGCGCGCATGAGCAGCGTCAGCCCACGCGGGCCGGCGGTGGTCCCCGGCCCATCGTTCTGGGCCGAGCTAGAGGGCGTGTTCGAAGCCCGCTAGGGCCTGGTGCCGCGCGCCGATGAACACGAGCCCGGCCGCGCCCTCGCGCACTTCTCCGATCCACGTCACGGCATCGTCGGCCAGGGCTCTGGCATGGGGCGGAATGCACACGCACAGCTCGTAGTCCTCGCCCGCTGTGGCGGCAAATGCGGAGGGCTCCTTGCCGAGCTCCCCCGCCACCTCGCTGACGCCCTGTGCGAGCGGCAGCGCGCCCACGGCGATTTCGATCCGCACGTTGCTCCGCCGTGCGAGGTGGCCGTCCGTCCGTGGCGAGGCCGTCGGAGAGGTCGATCATCGCGCGCGCGCCGGCGGTCGCGAGCGCCAGGCCTTCGGCGAGGCGCGGCTCCGGCCGCGCGTAGCGGTCGCGCAGCGCCCGGGCGATCTGCTCGTCCTGGAGCGCTGCCCTTCCTTCGATCAGGGCCAGGCCCGCCCCGCTCCCGCCCAAGGCGCCCGTGACGCCGACCAGGTCGCCCGGTCGCGCACCGTCACGGCCCACCAGCCGTCCGGGGTCGGCCGCCCAGCCGACGACCGTGAAGCTGACCGTGAGCGCCTGCGCTGCGGTTACGTCGCCGCCGGCGATGACCGTCCCGGCGCGCTCTGCGAGCGCCTGCGCGCCTCGAAGAGCTCGAGCGTCTGCTCCAGCTCGCTGCCGGGCGGCAGGCCGAGGGCGAGGTACGCCTCGCCCGGGCGGGCCCCCATCGCCGCCAGGTCGGATAGTGCGCCCGCCAGCGCGCGGTGTCCGATCTCGCCCGGCGAAAGCTGCCCGCTGCGGAAGTGAACCCCCTCGACCATCATGTCGGTGGAGGTCACCGCGTAGCCCCGGGCGCGCGTGACCGCGGCGTCGTCGCCGATGCCGCGAATGAGGTTCGGGGTCTCCGGAGCGTCGAGGAGAGCCGCGATCGCTTCGATGAGCTCGCGTTCAACCATGTTGGCTAGTGGTCTAGTGCGCCATGGAGTGGCTGAGGGAGCGCGCGTATGCCGCCGGCGTCCTCCGCTGGCCACGGCTAACGCGAGTGGCCATCGGAGAACATCCGGCGCCTCGGCAAAAGCACTCCACGCTGCACCGATGTTCCGAGCTACTTATGTCGGTAGACGATGCGCGCGCGATCGAGGTCATACGGCGAGAGCTCGACTCGCACCCGGTCCCCCGGCAGGATGCGAATCCTGAAGCGCCGCATCTTCCCGGCCACGTGGCCGAGCACGACCCGATCCATGTTGTCGAGCTTGACGCGGAACATCGCGTTCGGCAGGGCCTCGACCACCTCGCCTTCGAGCTCGACCTTTTCTTCCTTGGGCATCAGCGGCAGAAGCTAGCAGCCGGTCAGCCGCCCGGCCGGACGCGGGCAGGCAGCGTCCCGCTCAGTGGTGCTTCGGCGGCTGGGGGCCGCCGTGCTTACCCGGAGGCTGGCCGGGCACGATCGGGCGGCGGCGACCCCTGCGGAGGATGGGCGAACAGATGCGGGTTGTGATAGGCGCCCGGGGGGACCGCGCCAGGGACGAAGCTGCCGGTGCTGCTGGAGTTGTTGTTGGAGCCTGAGGAAACCGAGTGGGGCCCGTTGAAGGGCACGCCGGTCCAGGGCACCGTCGGGGTATCGAAGTCGCCGCAGTAGCCGTTCGCCTCTGAGGACATGAAGTCGTGCCAGATCGGCGCCGCGAGCGTGCCGCCGAAGCCGACCGCGACGTTGTTGTTCTTCGGATAGCCGACCCAGACCGCGGTCGCAAGCTTGGGCGTGTAGCCGACGAACCAGGCATTGCTGAGGTTCTCGGCCGTACCGGTCTTGCCGGCCGCCGGGCAACCGAAGCCCGCCGCGGTTCCCGTCCCCTGCGTGATGACCCCCTCCAGCACCTTGGTGGCCGCATAGGACTCGCCGTAGCTGAACACCCGCTTGCTCGGCGGGTTGAAACTGACGCTGTGACCGTTCGGGAAGACCACCCGGGAGACCATGTGGGCCGCGTGGTGGAGGCCGCCGGCGGCGAGGGTCGCGTACGCGTCTGCCATCTCCAGCGGGCTGACGCCGTACTTCAGACCGCCGATCACCTCCGCCGGGTTGCCGGCCAGCGGTGTCGTGATCCCCATCGCGTGCGCCATCCTGTCGAACTTGTCCAGACCGAGGTCGACCACGAGCTGAGCGAACACGGTGTTGTCGGACACGATCGTGGCCTTCGTCACGCTGATGTTGCCCATGTAGCTCATCTCGGCGGTGTGGACCGACCAGGTCGGGTCGCTCGGCAGCCACCCGGGGGCGAGGAAGTGCGACCTGTAGAAGGTCTTGTTCGGATCGCCGTTGTAATCGTGGATCAGCGTCATCAAGGCGAACACCTTGAACGATGACCCGGGCGAGCGCAGGCCCTGCGTGGCGTAGTCGAAGCGCGACTGCGCATAGGTGGTCGTGTTGGCGATCGCGACGATGGCGCCGTTGGCCGGGTTGACCGACGCGAGCGCCGCCGCCGGTTGCCCGGGCCCGCCCTCGTGGGCGAGAACCGCCTGCTGCGCGAGCTGCAGGTCGTGCGGCACGATCGTCGAGTAGATCTTGAGCCCGCCCTGATCGACTGTCGGGCAGGGAGCGGTCGGCGCTTGCCCGGGACAGAAACGCTGGTGTAGCTCCTGGACGATGTAGTCGAACGCGTACTGATCGACGCGGTGCGAGAAGGCCGCCGTGTGGTGGACCTGGAGCGGCGAGGCATTGGCGGCCGTGGCCTGCGCCTGGGTGATGTAGTGCGACTTGACCATCGCCTGCAGCACCAGCTGGCGCCGCTGGCGGGCGAGGTTCGGATACAGAAACGGGTTGTACGAGGACGGCGCCTGCGGTAGGCCGGCGAGCAGCGCCTCCTGGGCGAGATCAAGCTTCCCGACGGGCTTGTTGAAGAACACCCTCGACGCGGCGTTGACTCCGTAGGCGGTCTGCCCGCCGACCGTGCCATAGGGCACGTCGTTCAGATAGTTGTCGAGGATCCAGGTCCTGGTGTGCTTGGCGTAGAGCTCTTCGGCGAGCTTGGCCTGCTTGATCTTGTAGGCCAGGTTGTGGGTGACGCGGCCGAGGTAGAGGTTGTCGACCAGCTGCATCGTCAGCGTCGAGGCCCCCTGCACCTCGCCGCCGCCGTTGAGGAGGTCCTTGACCGCTGCACGCACGATGCCGGTGTAGTCGAGCGCGCCGTGATGCCAGAAGCGGCGGTCCTCGATCGCGATCGTCGCGTTCTTGAGCGTCTGCGGGATCTGGGAGCCGCTGATCGGAGTGCGCAGCACCGTCGAGTCGATGTAGCCCATGAGCTGGCCGTTGGCCGCGTACACCCTCGAGAGCTGCCCTGGCGTGCGCGGCTTCAGCTGGCTGAGGTTCGGCGCCGATTCGGCCACCGAGACGACCCACCCCACGACCGCGCCGATCCCGATACCCACGGTCCCGAGTCCCAGAACTATCGCGATCAGGACCGTCCGTCTGACGGGATGTCCGCGCCGACGGTCGCGGCGCCGCTTTCGTTCGCGTCGGCTCATGGAAGAAGTTGCTGGTGTTCGCTGCGCGGCCCCGGGCCGGTGGGGCAGCGGTACAAGGCTAGTTTACCCGCAAGGTTGTTCGGCCCAGCACACCAGCCTCCTCCCGCCGCAAGGGGTGCACCGCGCCCCTTCCGGGCGGGTCGCGGTGCGCCGCCACGGCTGGTTTCCTTCGACGCGCTCGGCACGCTGGTCGAGCTCGAACCGCCGGCCTCGCGCCTGCGCCGGGCGCTCGCGGTGCGGACCGGGGTCGAGCTGACCCCGGAGCAGGCCGAGCGCGCGATCGCCGCCGAGATCTCCTACTACCGAGCCCACCTCGACGAGGGCCTGGACCCGCCGAGCCTTGCGCGCCTCCGCCGACGGTGCGCCGAGGTGCTGCGCGGAGCGCTCCCGGCCCCGGGGTCCGAGCTCGGACTCGAGGCGGTCGAGGAGACGCTGCTTGAGTCGCTCCACTTCAGCGCCTATCACGATGCCCGCGCGGCTCTGATCGCCGCGCGCGGGCTTCCGGCGCGCGTCTTCGTGGTGTCCAACTGGGACATCTCGCTCGAGCGGGTCCTCCAGCAGCTCGGGCTGGCACCGCTGCTCGACGGAGTGGTCACTTCGGCGCGCGCCGGGGCGCGCAAACCCTCGCCCGAGATCTTCGCGCGCGCGCTCGCGCACGCGGGAGTGCCGGCCGAGCGCGCGGTCCACGTCGGCGACAGCCTGGAAGAGGACATCGCCGGCGCGAGCGCCGCCGGCGTCCGGCCGATCCTGCTGCGCCGCGATGGCGGGCCCGCACCGCCCGGGGTGACCACGATCACGACGTTGGCCGAGCTCCGGGCGCTGCTCTGACCCTAACCTTGAGCGGCGATGAGCACCGATGTCGCCTCGGACGGGAGCAACTGGCGTCCGTGGACCGCGCCGGCCGCGCTCGTCGCCGGCTTCGCGCTGGGGTTGTTCGCCGCCGCCGTCGTCGCGGCGATCGGCGGGTCCTCCGCAAACCCTTCCCACCCGGCGACCGCGGTCGCGCTCGCCGACGCGGTCGTGTTCGACCTCTCACTGGTGGTGGCGGCGGCTTACTTCGCGCGTCTGCGAGGTCCGCTGCGGGCCGCGGACTTCGGCTTCCGGCGCATATCCGTCCGTACGGGTCTGACTGCTTTTGTCGTGGCCGCGCTGGCCTACTACATCGGCACCGCGGTGTACGCCGCGCTGGTGAACCTCCACGGCTCGGAGAAGCTGCCCAGCGAGCTGACCGGGAAGGGGACCGCCGCGCTGGTCGGCACCGCGCTGTTCGTGTGCGTGATCGCGCCGATGGCGGAGGAGACCTTCTTCCGCGGCTTCTTCTTCGGCGCGCTGCGGCAGCTGCGGATCCCGATCGGCCAGCGCGATGCCGGAACGCTCCTAGCGGCGATCATCACCGGCGTGATGTTCGGACTCGCGCACGTCGGCTCGGCGCCGGCCAAGTACCTTGTCCCGCTCGGCTTTCTCGGGTTCGTGCTGTGCCTCGTGCGGTGGCGGACCCGGTCGCTGTATCCGTGCATGGCGCTCCACTCCGTCAACAATTCATTGGCGCTCGGCATCAACCAGCTGCACTGGAGCGCGGGCGACATCCTCGCCCTGACGGCGGGGTCGCTGCTCGTGATCACGGCGGTCACCGGCCCGCTCTCGCTCCGGCGCCGCGCCGCGCCGGCGAGTGCATAGGGCGATGGACGTAGCTTCCGCTCGAGCAGGTCCTGATCGAGCAACTGCGCGAGCACGCGCTCGTGATCGGCGAGGTCGTGCTGACGAGCGGCCGCACGGCTCAGTACCTGGTCGATGCCAAGCGCGCGATCCTGCGACCGGCGGGGTTCGAGGCGTTGGCGGCGCTGGTGGCCGACCAGGCGCGCTCGTGGGAGGCGACCGCGGTCGGCGGCATGACGATGGGAGCCGATCCGATCGCCTGCGCGGCGCTCGCCGGCGGCGCCGGCGTGAAGGCGTTCTTCGTCCGCAAGGAGATAAAGATGCACGGGCTCGCGCGCCGCATCGAGGGGCCGCCGCTGCACCCGGCCGACCGCGTGATGCTGGTCGAGGACGTGGTCACGACCGGCGGCTCGACGATTCGCGCGCTCGAAGCGGTGCAGGAGGCCGGGCTCGCCGTCTGCGGCGTGCTCGCCATCTGCGACCGCCTCGCGGGCGGAGCCGCGTCGATCGAGCGGGCGGCCGGGGCGCCGTTCACGGCGCTGAGCACGATCGACGACATCTATCCGGAGCGCCCCGACCGCTGAGCGCTCAGAGGGCGCTGAGCGCTCAGAACGCCCGCGCCGCGGCGTCGGCGATCAGCACGGCCTCGGCCTCCCTGAAGCGCGTATTCATCTCCCGCGTCTCGAGGAACGTCATGACGAGCCGGGCGATCGGAACCGGCTGGCGCCACAGTGCGGAGGTCTCCGTCGAGGGGCCACCGTCGAAGTGCGCGGCCGCGACCTCTCGCGAGAAGGTCGCCGAGATGAAGGACTGTGGAGCTCGCTCACCCAGCTCTCCCTCGACCGCCATGCCCCGGTAGAGCACGACGGCCTCGCGGCCGAGACCCGCCCACAGCTCTTGCGTGAACGCGAGCCGGGTGATCAGGTGCTCTGCCCGCCGGTCCTTTGACACGTCCCTGCGAACACAGCCGGGATCGCGGACGACCTGGCCGCGATACGGGCACAGCCCCAGTTCGGCCAGCACGATCGCGTGGCCTTTGACGAACTCCCCCGCGCGCGGGTTGCTGACGAGCGCCGTGCTGAAGCGCCGCTCCAGGTCGGCGAGGCCGCGCGCCGCGATCGTCTCCTCCAACAGCGCGAAGAGGCGCTCATCACCCTCGCGCCGCGTGATGTGCGCGTCCGCGTCAATGCCGCCGAGCACGGTCTGGAGCCGCTCGCGCACCGCTTCTCGCTCGGCCGCTATACGCCGCCAGGTGGTGTCCCGCGCGAGCCGATCGGCCTCGACCACCAGCTCCCGGTCAAACCTCGCCGCGGCCTGCTCGAGCTCGGCGAGGACCGCCGCCTCCGCGACCCGGCTCCCGCGCGCGAACTGGAAGCGCCGCACCTGATCGAGCGACAGCTCCCAGCGTGCACCGGCGTCCTCGAAGGCGCCGATCTCTACCTCGAAGGCCCCCGTCTGGGGACGTACGGCGGTGACGGTGACCGGCGTCCGCCGCGCGTCCAGGAGCCGGCCGTGATTGCCTGCCACGAGGTAGCCGAGCTCGCCCGCATCGAAGTCCGAATCGGGGGCGGGGTCGGGCAGGCTCTGGTAGATGCCGGCGCTCATCTGGGGCCCAATGCCCCCGGCAGGAATCGAACCTGCATCCCGCGCTTAGGAGGCGCGTGCTCTATCCATTGAGCTACGAGGGCGCGCGCCCAGAGGGTAGATCGGCGGGCGATCGGGCGGTCGCAGCCGAAGCGAGTGCGACAGATCGGCACGGGGTCCGAACGATTGGGCGAACTTGCGTTTAAACACGTACGTGGACAAGGCCCCTTCGAATGTGATAATCCGCGCACTGTGGAGGAGGGATCCAGCGATCGAGGCGGAACCCCGTCGGCTGTTCGATGGTTGGAAAACAACGGTCTGGCGCCCGCGACGGCTACGGCAACGCGTGCGCTGCCGAGTAGTTGAGCGCGAGCTCGAGATGCGACGCGCGCCGGATGTCACGATGCGGCAGCGGAAAAAGGCATGAGCGTCGGCACCGCCGAGACCTTCCTCGAGCCCGACAGCACGCTCGAGAGCATCGAACTATCCGGCGGCGAGATCGAAGCGCGCACGCCGTGGCAGGCATTCTGGCGGCGCTTCCGCGCCGACCGCGTGGCGATGGTGTCGGCCGTCTTCATCGTGCTGCTGCTCCTGGTCGCCTGCTGGCGCACCGCTCGTCAGCCTGATCGGCGTAACCGGGCCCAACCAGACGACCACCGCGCGCAGACATCTTCGGATTAGCCGCTGGGACCGAGCTCGGCTCACCCGTTCGGCGTCGACGAGCTCGGGCGCGACATCCTCGCGCGGACCATCTACGGCGCCCAAGTGTCGCTCGAGGTCGCCTTCATCGCCACCGGCGCCGCGGTGCTGATCGGCGTCACGATCGGCGTGACATCGGGCTACTTCCGCGGCTGGGTCGACTCGCTGCTCGGGCGGCTGATGGACGTCGTGCTGGCGTTCCCGATTCTGCTTCTGGCGATCGGCTTTGCGTCGGCCTGCTCGCTCGGGCACGGCTGCCTGGGCGGCCTGATCACGCCGGGGCAGGTCGACGCTGATCGTCGTGATCGCGCTGTCCTCGTGGCCGTACATCGGCCGCATCGTGCGCGGGCAAACGCTGTCGATCCGGGAGAAGGAGTTCGTCGATGCCGCCCGCTCGCTGGGGGCGTCCAACTTGCGCATCATGGCGCAAGGAGATCCTGCCCAACCTGGTCGCGCCGATCATCGTCTACTCCGTCGCTGATCCTGCCGACCAACGTCCTGTACGAGGCCGCCCTCTCGTTCCTCGGCGTCGGCGTCCAGCCGCCGACCGCGAGCTGGGGGCAGATGATCTCCGTCGCCGGCCAGACCTATCCCGAGGCGTGGTGGTACATGGTCTTCCCGGGCGTCGCGCTGGTGCTGACGGTGCTGGCGTTCAACCTGGTCGGCGACGGCCTCCAAGACGCCCTCAATCCCAAGACCGGGCGATGAACACATGACTTCACACATCAACCAAACAACGAGTTACACATCAACGAAGGAGGAAGAGGACTAGATGCGTCCGATTCGATTGGCGCTCGCGCCCGTCGTGGCAATCGCGTGTGCGATCGCCGTCGCCGCGTGCGGGTCGAGCGGCAGCAGCGGCACGACGGGCACCAGTGGCAGCGGCCTCTCGCTGAGCGGCCTCGCCAACACCAAGCCGAGCTCGAGCCAGCACATGGGCGGGACGCTGAATGTGATCTCCGCCGAGGCGTGGGAGCACCTGGATCCCAGGCGCTCCGTACTTCCAGATCGACTACCTGGTCGTGTACGCGACGCAGACGCCGCTGTACACGTTCACGCCGACGAGCCCGACGAAGCCGGTGCCCGCTGCTGGCCACCGGGACGCCCATCGTCAGCCCGGATGGCAAGACGCTCACGGTGCACATCAAGCCGAACTGGAAGTTCGGCCCGCCGGTCAACCGCGACGATCACCTCCAAGGACGTCGCGTTCGCGTTCGAGCGCATGTACAACGCCAACGTGGCCAGAACGGCTACGCGGCGGGCTACTTCCCGATCGTTGGAGCGAAGACCGTGACGGGTGACAAGCCGATCCCCGGAATCAGCACGCCGAACAACACGACCATCGTCTTCCACCTGACCAAGCCGTTCGCCGGCACCATGGTCAAGGCGCTGACGCTGCCGGGAACCTCGGCGGTGCCCGCCAACTACCCGCCGCTGGTCAAGGCGGACAAGAGCAGCCCGTCGACGTGGGACAGCAACCCCACCTCGCAGGTGTTCACCGGCCCGTACATGATCAAGAGCTACACCGCCGGCCGCAACCTGACGCTGGTTCGCAACCCGAACTGGAGCCGCTCGGTCGACGGCGTGCGCCCCGCGTATGCCGACAAGATCGTCTGGAACGCCGGCGCCGACCCGACGGTGGCGGCGCGCCAGACGCTCGCCAGCGCCGAACCTGCTGATGGCAGACACGCCCGCCTGCGCCGGTGCTGCAGTCGGCCTACCAGAGCCACAAGACGCAGCTCTCGATTGCGCCGCTCGGCGCCTATTACGCGGCGCTCAACACGCAGGTGCCGCCGTTCAACAACATCAACCTGCGCAAGGCAGTGATCGCGATGGCGAACCGCAACGCGTACCTGCTCGCCCGCGGCGGCAAGCTCGTCGGCCAGGTGGCCACGCACTTCATCTATCCCGAGGTGCCGGGCTTCAGCAGGCCGGCGGCTACAAGGGATTCGGCCAGGACTACCTGTCGCACCCGAACGGCGATAAGACCGTCGCCTGCAAGTACATGAAGCTGGCCGGCTACCCGAACTGCAAGTACACCGGCAGTACGGCCAGTACGGCAGCGTGCTGATCGTCGGCTCTAACGCGACCCCGGCCCGCAGGAGATGCAGACGGTCCAGTCCGGCCTGAACGCGCTGGGCTTCAAGACCCACGATCAAGGCGGTGCCGCAGCAGACGATGTACTCGAAGTTCTGCGGGTACGTGAAGGCGCACGTCAACGTGTGCCCGACGGCGGGATGGATCGAGGACTTCCCCGATCCCTACGCCGCGCTGTACATCCCGTTCAGCGGCCAGGCGATCGTCCCGATCAACAACTCCAACTGGCCGTTGCTCAACGACCCGGAGGTCAACGCGGCGCTGAACAAGGACGCGGGCATCACCAATCGAGTCCCAGCGCCTGGCGGCGTTCGCCCAGGTCGACAAGATGATCGTCGAGGATGCGCCGGCGATCCCCGAGATCTGGTCCGACAACGCCCTGCTCGAAGGTTCGAAGGTCAAGGGCGTGCTCGACCCATGGAACGACGACTGGAACCTGTCGTTCAGCTCAACGCCACTAGGAAGCAAGTGAGTACGGGGCGCCCCGCTTCGAAGCGGGGCGCCCCCCTCAACCCGGTTCGCCATGGTCCGCTACATCATCCGCCGCCTGCTTTGGGTGATCGTGCTGCTGATCGTCGTCAGCGCGGTGACCTTCATCATCTTCTACGCGCTCCCGTCCGCGGATCCGGCGGTGCTGCGCGCGGGGCGCTCGCCCAACCCGGCGCTGATCGCCCACATCCGCCACGTGCTGGGGCTCGACAAGCCCCTCTACGTGCAGTACTGGCGCTACCTCAAGAACATCGTCCTGCACTTCAACTTCGGCTACAGCTACCAGTTCTCGCTGCCGGTCACGACCCTGATCTTCAATCGCCTGCCCGCAACGATCTCGCTCACGGTGGGCGCGGTGATCGTGTGGCTGTGCGCCGGCCTGCCGGTGGGGATCATCTCGGCCATTCGCCGCCACAGCGTGCTCGACCGCGACCACGATGGGCGCCTCGCTGGTGGCGATCTCCTCGCCGGTCTACTGGCTCGGGCTGATCAGCCTGCTGCTGTTCTCCAAGGACATCGGCGTCATCCACATCTTCGACGGCGCCAACACTTACACCGGGCTCACGTCCAACGCGGGCGCTGGTTCGGCTCGCTGATCCTGCCGTGGATCGTGCTCGCCACCGCATTTGCCGCCTTCTACGCGCGGCTGCTTGCGCTCCAACCTGATCGAGACGATGTCCGAGGACTACATCCGCACCGCGCGCGCCAAGGGATTGCCAGAACGGCGCGTGATCCTTCGCCACGGCGTGCGCTCGGCGATCACACCGATCGTGACGGTGCTCGGAATCGACATCGGCACGCTGCTGGGCGGCGCGGTGCTCGTCGAGACGGTGTTCAACATCCCCGGTTGGGTCGGCTCGCTTACGACGGGATCAGTCAATGCGGACCTGCCGGTCATCCAAGGCACCGTCCTGTTTGGTGCGTTTTTCATCGTGGTCGCCAACCTGCTGGTCGACATCGCCTATGCTTTCCTCGATCCGACGGGTGCGGTATTCGTGAGCGCAGATCGGGGGTCTCCAGATGAGCGAACCGCTGCTCAAGGTCGAGGACCTGCGGGTCAGCTTCCACACCGAGGACGGGGTCGTGCACGCGGTCGACGGGGTCTCCTACGAGGTCGAGGCCGGCAAGACGCTCGGCATCGTCGGCGAGTCCGGCTCGGGCAAGACGGTCTCCTCGCTGACGACTCTGGGCTTGACGAAACTCCAAGGGCGCGACGGTCACGGGCGAGCATCACCTTCGAAGGTCGCGACCTGGTCGCGCTGCCGGACTCGGAGCTCCGCCAGCTGCGGGGCAACGACATCGCGATGATCTTCCAGGACCCGCTCTCCTCGCTGCACCCCTTCTACAAGGTCGGCGCTCAGATCGTCGAAGCGATCCGGATCCACCGCGACATGTCGAAGTAGGCGGCCCGCGACCACGCGTTCGACCTGCTCGAGCTGGTCAGGATCCCCGACCCGCACCGGCGCGTGCACGAGTATCCGCACGAGTTCTCGGGCGGCATGCGCCAGCGCGCGATGATCGCGATGGCGCTCGCCAACGAGCCCAAGCTGCTGATCGCAGACGAGCCGACCACGGCGCTCGACGTGACGGTTCAAGCCCAGATCCTGGGGCTGCTGCAGGACCTTCAGGACCGCCTCGGGATGGCGATCATCATGATCACCCACGACCTCGGCGTGGTGGCCGAGATCACCGACGAGATCTGCGTCATGTACGCGGGCAGGATCGTCGAGCGCGCTTCGACGGAGGGCATCTTCGACGCTCCGCAGCACCCCTACACGTGGGGGCTGCTGAAGTCCATCCCCAGCCTCGACCGTCCCGCGCGAGGAAGACCTGGTGCCGATCCCCGGCCGGCCACCGAGCCTGATCGAGCGCCCCTCCGGATGCTTCTTTCACCCCCGCTGCCCATATGTCCGACCAAGCATTCCCGCAGCGTCGATCCGCGGCTGCAACCGGTCGCCGACGAGCCCGGCCACCAGGTTGCGTGCGTGCTCGACCCCTCGGTGCGCAGCCAGATCTGGCGCGGGCCTGCAAGCCGGTCGCGAGCCGAGCTCGCTGCGCCACCTGGTCGATGACGGGGTGCCATCGCGCGCCGCGACCGTCGGCTCGGCGGCGCCTCGGTCGCGGGCTCCTCACCGGTGCAGGAGGACGAGACCTGACCACGGTCGAGCAGCCTGCATCCGCCACGACCCAGACTGACGGACGGCCGCTGCTCGAGGTACGCGACCTCGTCAAGCACTTCCCGATCACGCGCGGCATCGTCTTCCAGCGCAAGATCGGGGCGGTGCGCGCGGTCGACGGCATCTCGTTCGAGGTCAAGCGCGGCGAGACACTTGGGATCGTCGGCGAGACGGGCTGCGGCAAGAGCACGACCGCCAGGCTGCTCGTACGCCTGCTCGACCCGACGTCGGGTCAGATCCTGTTCGACGGCGAGGACATCGCCAAGCACAAAGGCGAGAAGCTCAAGGCGCTGCACCGCCAGGCCCAGATGATCTTCCAGGACCCCTACTCTTCGCTCAATCCACGCAAGACGGTCGGCTCGATCATCTCCGAGCCGTTCGTGATCCACGGCCGCCTGGGCGAGAAGGGCGCGCGCAAGAAGCGCGTCCAGGAGCTGATGGATCGTGTCGGCCTCAACCCCGAGCACTACAACCGCTATCCGCACGAGTTCTCCGGGGGCCAGCGCCAGCGCATCGGCGTCGCCCGCGCGATCGCGCTCGAGCCCAAGCTGCTGGTCGCCGACGAGCCGGTCTCGGCGCTCGACGTCTCGATTCAGGCGCAGGTGCTCAATCTGCTGCGAGAGCTGCAGCGCGAGCTCGACCTGACGCTGATCTTCATCGCCCACGACCTCTCGGTCGTGCGCCACATGTGTGACCGCGTCGCGGTCATGTATCTGGGCAAGATCGCCGAGCTGGCGCCGAACGAGTCGCTCTACGGATTCCCACGCCACCCGTACACGGGCGCGCTGCTCTCAGCCGTGCCCGTCGCCGAACCCGGGCTCTCCCAGCGCCGCAAGCGTCAGCTGCTGCAGGGCGACGTCCCCAGCCCGGCCAACCCACCGCCGGCCTGCCGCTTCCACACGCGCTGCCCCAAGGCCCAGGCGCTGTGCTCAAAGGACGAGCCGCCGCTCGAGGACAAGGGGCGCGGCACGATCGCCGCCTGTCACTTCCCCTTGAGCGAGGGCGAGGTGCGCAAACAGATCGCGACCGCCGAGGCTGAGGCTCAGTCGTCGACGTAGAGCGACTCGCGGGCGAGCTCCTGCCCGCGCTTGCCCCACAGCTTGATCTCGAGGAAGTCCTGGCGGTAGTTGTCGGGCGCGATCAGGGTGAAGCGATCGTCGAGCAGCTCGCACTGGTCGACGGCGAGGTTCGCGAGCTCGGCCGTCACGAGCGCCCCGCCCGGGATCATCGGCACCCCCCACACGAGCGTGATGTCGGCTGAGTTGCCGCGCTCGCCGCGCCACGAGCCGATCACCTCGTCGTTCAGGTCGAGCTTCCAGTCCGGATTCGATTCCGCCACCTCGGCGGTGAAGTCAGCCTCCGCGGCGAACTCCTCCGGCTCCTCCTCGTCGTCTGGCGGCTCGCGGAACGAGACATAGCCGAAGAGCTCGTAGCCCCCGGTCGTGCGCGCGACGGCCGGCACGTAGGTGCGCCCGGCAAATGAGCGATCGGGGAACCAGGCGATCTCGCCCGCCTCGCCCAACTCCTCGCCTTCGCTGTCGATTGCCGCGCACGCGGCCTGGAAGTGCTCCGCGAGCGTTTCGGCCCAGCGCCCGTACGGCAGGCTCTCGCGCGGCGGCGAGGCGGCGAAGCTGATCACGAAGCGGTCCGTAGGTGGCATCTCGCTAACCCATCAGTTGCTCGCGGCCGGAGCGCTCGATCGTGCGCCGTAGCCCTTCCCGCAGATCGATCGTCGGCTCCCAGCCGAGCAGCTCACGGGCGAGGCTGATGTCGGGCTGGCGGACCTGGGGGTCGTCGGTGGGCAGCGCCTCGAACACGATCTCGGAGCTCGCGCCTGTCATTTCGATCACGACCTCGGCCAGCTCGAGCAGCGTGTACTCGTCCGGGTTGCCGATGTTGACCGGGTCGTGGTGGCCGGATTCGGCGAGCGCAATCAGACCGCGGATCTCGTCCTCGACGTAACAGAACGAGCGCGTCTGCGAGCCGTCGCCGAAGACCGTCACGGGGCGGTCCTGGAGCGCCTGGCGCAGGAAGGTGGGGATCGCCCGGCCGTCGTGGGGACGCATGCGGCTGCCGTAAGTGTTGAAGATCCTCACGATCGCCGTGTCGACTCCCTGCTGGCGGTGGTAGGCCATCGTCAGCGCCTCGGCGTAGCGCTTGGCCTCGTCGTAGACGCCGCGCGGCCCGATCGGGTTCACGTGGCCCCAATAGCTCTCCGGCTGGGGATGGATCTGGGGGTCGCCGTAGACCTCGCTGGTCGAGGCGAGCAGAAACCGCGCGCGATGCCTCTTGGCCAGGCCAAGCGTGTGGTGGGTCCCGTAGGAACCGACCTTGAGCGTGTGCAGCGGCAGGCGCAGATAGTCGATCGGGGAGGCGGGCGAGGCCAGGTGGTAGACGAAGTCAACCGGCTCCTGCACGAAGTAGGGCTCGATGATGTTGAAATTGTGGTGGACAAAGCGCTCGTCGCGGATGTGCTCGATGTTCTGAAGCGTGCCCGTCTCGAGGTTGTCGACGCAGATCACGCGGTGACCGCGGTGCAACAGCTCGTCGCAAAGGTGCGAGCCGAGGAAGCCCGCACCCCCTGTCACAAGGCAGGTGGCCATGGGCGGGGAATGTACATTGGCGCCCGCCGCACATGTGCGCCGGGCCGGCCGGCCGCATGCGCCCGGGCGTGTCCGGAGGACTCGGGCGCCGGCCGATTATGCGAGGCTGGATGCCGAGCGGCCGGCAAGCCCGAGAGCGCATGCCCCGCCCCCAAAAGGTTTTGAGAGGAGGACGCATGGCAGCACAACGGTTTGTCGAGCGACTCAACGCGCAGATTGCAAACGAGTTCGCCGCCCAGCAGCAGTACATCGCCAACGCCGTCTATTTCGACGCCCAGACCCTGCCCCGGCTCGCCACCTTCTTCTATGCCCAGGCGGTCGAGGAACGCAACCACGCGATGATGATGGTCCGCTACCTGCTCGACTCCGAGGCCCAGGCCCTCATTCCCGGAGTGAGTCAGCCGGAGACGGACTTCGCCGACATCGTCGCCCCCGTCGCACTCGCGCTCGAGCAGGAGAAGCGCGTCTCCGACCAGATCGGGGCGCTGGCCGCGCTGGCGCGGGAGGAGAACGACTTCCTCTCAGAGCAGTTCGTGCAGTGGTTCCTCAAGGAGCAGATCGAGGAGGTGGCCACGATGTCCTCGCTGCTGGCCGTGGTCGAGCGCTCGAGCGACGCGCCGATGTTCGTCGAGGACTACCTCGTGCGCGAGCAGGGCGCGGCCCCGGCCGCCGACCCGACGGCCCCGGCCGCGGCCGGCGGGGCGCTCTAGGAGCCGAAGGCGTCGCCGACCGCGCGGGCGCCGAGTGCCGAGCGCGCGAGAAACGAATAGGTCCCGCGCTCGCGCAACTCGGTGGCCGCTTCAACCAGCTCGCCGAGCGCCGCGAACGCGAAGGCACCGCCGACCGAGATGCGGCTGACACCCAGCTCTGCCAGCTCGGCGACAGTGGGCGCGGCGGGCCTGAGCCAACACGTTGACGGGCCGACCGACCGACTCGACGATGGTGCGTATCTGCGTCCGGTCAGCGAGGCCTGGCGCGTAGAGCACGTCGGCGCCGGCTTCCTCGTATGCGAGCAGGCGCGCGACCGTGTCGTCGAGATCGTCTATGCCATGGAAATGGTTCTCGGCCCGCGCTGTCAGCACCAGCCGCGCAGGGCCGCGATGGGCGGCCTCGGCGGCGGCCGCTACCCGCTCGCGCGCGGCCTCGAGCTCGTAGATCGGGTCCTCGTCCCGGCCGGTGTAGTCCTCGATCGAGCAGCCCGCCAGCCCGGCATCGAGCGCGAGTGCCACGGTCTCGGCGACGCCTGCGGGCTCATCGGCGAACCCGTTCTCGAGGTCGGCTGAGACCGGCAGCTCGGTCGCGGCGACGAGCGTCGCGGCATGTGCAAGCGCTTCCTCCCGGGTGAGTGAACCGTCAAGGCGCCCGAGGGTCGCCGCATGGCCGCTGCTGGTGGTCGCGAGCGCGTCAAAGCCGAGCGACGCGAGCAGCTTCGCCGAGCCGATGTCCCACGCATTTGGCAGCAGCAGCGGCGCGGAACGATGGTGCAGCTCGAAGAACGCCTCGCTCCTGGTCATACACGCACGTTAACGGCCCGCACGCGCGCGCACATGGTGCTCGTCACCGCGCCGGATCGTCACCTTCTCCGAGTCGAGGTGCTCGAGCAGCGCCTGCGCGAACTTGCGCGAGGTGCCGAGCTCGGTGCGAACCTCGGCCAGCGTCACCGCGCCGCCGTTGCGAGCCGCGAGCTCGAGCACGCGGCCGCGAACGTCGGCGAGCACGTCGGGGTGATAGTGGAGGGTTTTCGAGACCCGGACGGCTCGGCCATCGGCGCGGAGGGCGGCAAGGTCGTCCTGGTCCAGCTCGCTATCAAGGGGGGGCTCAACACCCGCGTCGAGGAGTCTCCGTTCCAGAGCCTTTTGCGCAGGTGAGAGCGCCACCTGGATCACCTGCTGTCGCGAGTGATCCATGCGGCGCTGCTCACCCCCGGTGTGCGGCGCTAGCGGGGGTTCTCCTCGTTCCAGGCGTTCGAGCTGGGTCATCAGCTGCCTGGAAGCCCCGTGCCTGCTTGGGTTGGCATCCAGAATGAGGCCGCCGCCGAGGGTGTCCGGGGGGGCGATTTGGCGCACCACGAGGCGGTCACCGGCCATCGCCACTAGCGGCTGCTCGAGGCGCAGCTGCCAGAACCGGCCGCCCAGCCAGGCCAGGCGCGCCGGGGTCTCTCGGGTGCCGTGGTGGACCTGGACGCGGGCTCCGGGCTCGGGCTCGACCTCCCACGTGAGCGACGCGTCGACTCGATACGTCGGTTCGACTGCGGCCTCGGGGCCGGCCAGCACGTCGCCGCGCGCCAGCTCGCCGACCGCCACACCGGTCAGGTTGATCGCCACGCGCTGCCCTGCCGCAGCGCGCGTGACCGCGTCGTCGTGGACCTGAACGCCGCGCACTCGCAGGCGCTTTCCTCCCGGCAGCAGCGCGAGCTCGTCTCCGCGCCCGACGCTGCCCGACCACAGGGTGCCCGTGACGACCGTGCCCGCGCCGCGGATCGTGAACACCCGGTCGATGTGCAGCCTGGCGGGCGCGCCATCTGACTCGGCGCGACTCTGCACGGCACCGGCGGCTCGCTCGAGCGCCTCCATCAGCTCCTGGAGCCCGGCGCCGGTGCGCGCCGAGACGCTGACGATCGCGGTTCGCGGAAAGAGCTCTGCGGCCTGGTCGGCCGCGCGCCCGGGGTCGGCGAGGTCTGATTTGGTGATCGCGATCACCCCGGTCTCGACTGCGAGCGCCCGCAGCACGGCGGCGTGCTCGCGCGTCTGGGGCATGACGCCGTCGTCGGCGGCGACGGTCGCCAGGAAGAGGTCGATCCCCGAAGCGCCCGCGACCATCGTGCGCACGAACCGCTCGTGGCCTGGCACGTCGATCACCGACAGCCGGCGTCCCGAAGGCAGCGCAAGCTGGGCATAACCGAGCTCGATCGAGATGCCACGTGCCTGCTCCTCGGGCAGACGGTCGGTGTCGATTCCAGTCAGCGCTCCGATCAGCGCGGTCTTGCCGTGGTCGATGTGGCCCGCGGTGCCGAGCGTGAGCGGGTTCATCGCTCGAAGGCGAAGTGGACCGCGCCTGCCACCAGCTCGACCTCGTCGTCGTCGATCGTGCGTGGATCGAGCACGACCCGGTCGTCGTGGATGCGCGCCAGCACCGGCGGGTCGGTGAAGCGGAGCGCGCGCGCCAATCTCACCGCGTCCTCGCTCTCGAGCACGACTGCGGGTCCCTCGAGCTCGAGCAGCGGCAGCGCGCCGCCGCCCACCGCGGAGGAGACGCGGGCGATCTCCGCACCCGCTCCGATTTGATCCTTGAGCGCCTGCGCGCGGGCGCTCAGATCGGCTTCGCTCGCCGCCAGCATCGCCAGCACCGGGATCTCGCGCCAGGCCCGATCCGGGTCCCTGTAGAGGATCAGCGTGCCCTCGAGCGCTGCGAGCGAGAGCTTGTCGATGCGCATCGCGCGCGCCAGCGGGTGACGCTTCGCGGCCTCGACCGCCTCAGAGCGCCCGAGCATGATCCCAGCCTGCGGGCCCCCGAGCAGCTTGTCGCCGGAGCAGCACACGAGTGCCGCACCGGCCGCCACAGAGCGTCGCAGCGAAGGCTCGTCGGCAAATCCCGCGCCACCGGTTGCGAGCGCCCCCGAGCCGAGGTCGTCGATCACTGGCACGCCGAGCCCACACAGAGACTCGATCGAGACCTCCTCCACGAATCCGAGCGTGCGGAAGTTCGACTGGTGCACGCGCAGGATCGCGCCCACCTGTATCCCGGGAGCACCGGAGCGCCAGCTCGTAGTCCGCCAGGCGGGTGCGATTGGTCGTGCCCACCTCGACCAGCTCGGAACCCGACTGGCCGACCACCTCCGGGATGCGGAAGCCGCCCCCGATCTCGACCAGCTGGCCGCGGGACACGACGATCGCGCGGCCCGGGCCGGCGCTCGCGGCAGCGGCCAGCAGGACGGCGGCAGCGCCGTTGTTGACGACCATCGCCGCCTCGGCGCCCGTCAGCTCGCAGAGCAGTGCTTCCACGTGGCTGTGCCGCGAGCCGCGCAGTCCGGAATCGAGTTGGAGCTCGAGGTTCGAGTACCCGTCGGCGACCGCATCGAGGGCTGCTCGCGCCGTGTGGGCCAACGGCGCCCGGCCGAGGTTGGTGTGGATGATCACGCCGGTGGCGTTGATCACGCGGCGCAGCGACATGGTTTCGAGCGCGGCCAGCAGCTCGCGCGCGCGAGGAGCGAGGTCTGCCACCGGCGCAGCGCCGCCCGCGACGGCGGCGCGCTGCTCGTCGATCGCCTGACGCGCGGCCCTGACCCGCAGCGGGTGCGGTCCGTCGAGGGTCGCAGCCAGCTCGTGGACCGCGGGAAGGGCTCTCAGCCCTGAGCCTGAGGCGTCGCCCCGTCCACCCACTCGCCTTGCTCCCTCTTCCAGATCGGCGCCTGCGCCTTCAGCCGATCGATGATCGCCCGCGCGCCGGCGAAGGCTGCATCGCGGTGGGGCGCGGAGACGACGACCAGCACAGAGGCCTCGGACAGCGGCACCGTGCCCACGCGATGCTCGACGGCAACCGCACACAGGCCGAAGCGCTCGAGCTCTTCGGAGGCGATCGCGCCGAGCTGCTCGCTCGCCATCTCTGCGTACGCCTCGTACTCCAGCGCTGCCACCTCGCGCGTGACCCCCTCGAAGACGACGACCGCACCCGCGCGCGCGTCGCGGACGCGGGTGAGCAGCGGCCCGAGCGCCAGGGGCTCGGCGGTGATCCGCACATGGGTTGGGCCTGCCGAGATCTCGCCCCCCGATACCGGAGGGATCAGCGCGAGCTCGTCGTCGGGATGGAGCGCCGTGTGCGGACGCGCGTATTCACGATTGACTGCCATCACGGCCGGCACGTGCTCGCCCAGGACCACGGCGATCCGGTCGAGCGCGTCAGCGACCACGGCGCCGTCGGGCAGCTCGAGCGAGAGCTCTTCGCTGCCGGCGCGCTCGCGCAGCGCGGCGAACAGGCGAACGCGGACGAACATCATGCGAAGGCTAGCCCGCGGGGGGTCCCCACGCGTGTGCGCGGGTAACCTCCGCGCATGGCAACCACGCCCGAGCACCGCACCATCGCGCCGATCGTCGGACCCGACCACGAGCACCGCTTCACCGACTCCGGGATCGAGGTCAAGCGTCTCTACACGGAGGCCGACGTCCCCGCCGAGCTCGACAAGCGGCTCGGCGAACCGGGGGAATACCCGTACGCGCGCGGCATCCACGGCGACATGTACCGCCGCCAACTGTGGACCATGCGCCAGTACGCCGGCTACGCCAGCGCGAAGGAGTCAAACGAGCGCTACCGCTATCTGCTCGAGCACGGCTCCACGGGGCTCAGCATGGCGTTCGATCTGCCCACCCAGCTGGGGCTCGACTCCGACGACCCGCGCTGCCTCGGGGAGGTCGGTCGCACCGGCGTGGCGATCGACACGATCGAAGACATGCGCATCGCGTTCGACGCGATCCCGCTCGACCAAGTCTCCACCTCGATGACGATCAACGCGCCGGCGGCGGCTCTGCTGCTGCTCTACGAGCTCGTTGGCGAAGAGCAGGGAGTGTCGCCCGAGAAGCTGCGCGGCACCACCCAGAACGACATCCTCAAGGAGTACATCGCGCGGGGCAACTTCATCTATCCGCCGGAGGGGGCGATCCGGCTCACGACCGATCTGTTCGCCTACTGCAACGAGCGCATCCCGAAGTGGAACACGATCTCGATCTCGGGCTACCACTTCCGTGAGAAGGGCGCATCGGCCGTTCAGGAGGTCGCGTTCACGCTCGCCAACGGCATCGCCTACGTGCAGGCGGCGCTCGACGCCGGCCTACAGATCGATCGCTTCGGCCCGCGGCTGGCCTTCTTCTTCAACGGCCACAACAACGTCTTCCAGGAGGTGGCCAAGTTCCGCGCCGCGCGGCGCATGTGGGCCCAGATCATGCGCGAGCGCTTCGGTGCAATCGACGAGCGCTCGTGGCGGCTGCGCTTTCACACGCAGACCGGCGGCGTGACGCTGACAGCCCAGCAGCCGGAGAACAACATCGTGCGCGTTGCACTGCAGGGCTTCGCAGCGGTCTGCGGGGGCACTCAGTCGCTCCACACCAACGGCTTCGACGAGGCGCTCGCGCTGCCGACCGAGCGCGCCGCCAAGATCGCGCTGCGCACCCAGCAGATTCTCGGCTACGAGTCGGGAGCGGCCGACACCGTCGATCCGTTCGCTGGCTCGTTCTTCGTCGAGGCGCTGACCGACGAGGTCGAGACGCGCGCCTGGGAGCTGATAGCCAAGATCGACGAACTTGGCGGCTCGATCAACGCGATTGAGTTCATCAAGAACGAGATCGAGGAGTCCGCCTTCGGCTATCACGAGCGCTACCGCACCGGTCAGGACGTCGTCGTCGGCGTCAACAAGTTCGTCGAGGAGCAGATCGAGGTCACGGACATCCTGCGCGTCGATCCCGACTCTGAGCGTGCCCAGGTGGAGCGGCTGAAGGCGTTCAAATCGGCGCGCGAGAGCTCGGTCGTGGAGGCGCGCCTCGCGGAGATCCGCGAGGCGGCGGCGGCCAGCACCAATCTCTTGCCCGTGCTCCGCCAGGCGCTCAAGGATCGTTGCTCGCTGGGCGAGGTCTGCGGCGCCATGAAGGACGTCTTCGGCGAGTACAAGCCCGCCTTCTGATGCGGGTCTTCCTGGCCGGGGCGAGCGGCGTGCTCGGCTCGCGGGTCGTGCCGCTGCTGGTGGAGCGGGGACACGTTGTCGGGGGCATGACGCGCTCGCCGGACAAGGTCGATTCGCTGCGCGAGCTGGGCGCCGAGCCGGTCGTGTGCGATGTCTACGACTCCGTCCGGCTCGAGGCAGCGGTGGCCGCGTTCGCGCCCGAGCTCGTGATGCACCAGCTCACGGATCTACCCGATGATCTCAAGCGCCTGGCGCTGCACATGCGCCGCAACAACCGCATCCGCACGGAGGGCACGCGCAACCTGATTGCAGCCGCGCGGCAGGCCGGCGCGACTCGGTTCATCGCCCAGAGCATCGCCTTCAAGCCGCCCGGCGCGATGCGTGCCGTCGCCGGCACGAGCGCATGGTGTTGGACTTCGGCGGCGTGGTGCTGCGCTACGGCCTGCTTTATGGCCCGGAGACGTATTCGGGTGACAAGCGGATCGTGCCAGCCGCCTCGGATCCACGTCGACGAGGCGGCGCGCAGGACGGTCGAGCTGCTCGACGCGCCATCGGGCGTCGTCGAGATCGCCGAGTCTCGGTAGGGGGCGTCAGCGCCGGTTGGGGCGGGGCGGCGGTGGCCTTTCCCCCCGCGCGACGGCGCCTTAACCGCGGCGGGCGCAGCCCGAAGCTCAGCGGAAGGAGTCCTCGGCACCCGCGCGAAACCAGAAAGTGATGACTGAATACAAAGCAAGCAGGACCTTGGTCAAATCCCCGCCGGAGCTGTGGTCAGAGGTAGCGAGGCTTCCTCGCTCAGACGCCATCTGGACCAGTTCGGCGAGATCCGCATCACGAGGCTCGAGCCTGAAATTGCCGTTGCCTGGGAGGGCGATTCCGCTCGCGGCACCGTCAAGCTCGAGCCTTCGGGATGGGGCACGAAGGTGACTCTGACGGCGCGAGCCCGAACCAGAGGAAGGCGCCGAGTCAGGCGCGAAGCCGGCGATGGCTTCTGCATCGAAGCCGAGATGCGGGAGCTGAAGGCTGTGCTCGAGCTCGGAGACCGCCGCCGCTCGCGGCGATTCGGCGAACGCGTCTGTCGCTTTCTGGGGCGCTGAGAGCCGCCAACCCGCCCGCGAGTCATCGGCGTGATCGCCCGAAGTTGACACGAGATCCGACGTCGAAAGCCGACGATCAGCTCGGGGTCGGCCGCGGCGCCGGCGCTGGCGCTGAACTTGGCGCTCGAGAGCCTGGGGCGGGCGCACCACCGGCCGTACTCGCGTGCGTAACTCAGCCCTCTGGACGGCGTAAACTCGCGCCGCCATGCGCGAGAAGGCGCCCGAAACCTACGAGGAGAAACTCGCCCAGCTCGAGGAGATCCGCTACGAGGCGATCCATGCGGGCAGCGAGCCGGCCGTCGCCAAGCAGCACGAGCAGCGGCAAATACACCGCTCGTGAGCGCGTCGAGAAGCTGCTTGACCCGGGCTCCTTCCAAGAGCTCGACACCTTCGTGCGGCACCGCACCTACGACTTCGAGATGCAGAACAACCGGCCCTATGGCGATGCCGTAGTCACCGGCCATGGCACGATCGATGGACGGCGAGTGTGCGTCTTCAGCCAGGACTTCACCGTCTTCGGGGGCTCGCTGGGAGAGGTGATGGGCGAGAAGATGGTCAAGATCATGGACCTGGCCGCCCGGATCGGCTGTCCCGTGATCGGCATCAACGACTCCGGCGGCGCGCGCATCCAGGAGGGCGTTGTGTCGCTCGGCGCCTACGGCGACGTGTTCGTGCGCAACGTCCGCTGCTCGGGAGTAATTCCCGCAGATCAGCCTGATCATGGGCCCGTGCGCCGGAGGCGCGGTCTACTCCCCCGCGATGACCGACTTCGTCTTCATGGTCAAGGAGTCCTCGCACATGTTCATCACGGGACCCGACGTGATCAAAGCCGTCACCGGCGAGGAGGTCGGCTTCGAGGATCTCGGCGGGGCGATGTCGCACAACACGAAATCGGGCGTCGCCCATTTCGCCTGCGATGACGAGGACCACTGCCTCGAAGACACGCGCTACCTGCTCTCGTTCCTACCCCAGAACAACCTCGAGACCGCGCCTCGGGTGCAGCCGACCGACGACCCGCTGAGACAGGAGCCGGATCTCGACCGCGTCGTCCCCGACAACCCCAACAAGCCCTACGACATGCGCGACGTGATCCGGCTGATCGTCGATGACGGCGAGTTCTTCGAGGTCCACGAGCACTACGCGCGCAACATCGTCTGCGGCTTCGCGCGGCTCGACGGCTACGCGGTCGGGGTCGTCGGCAACCAGCCCGCGCAGCTGGCGGGCGTGCTCGACATCGACTCCTCGTGCAAGGCGGGCGCTTCGTGCGCACGTGTGACGCCTTCAACATCCCGCTGATCACCTTCTGCGACGTGCCCGGGTTCTTGCCGGGCACCAATCAGGAGTGGGGCGGGATCATCCGCCACGGGGCCAAGCTGCTCTACGCCTACACCGAGGCGACGGTCCCGAAGATCACGATCATCACGCGCAAGGCATACGGCGGGCGCCTACGACGTCATGGCCTCAAAGCACATGCTCGCGGACTTCAACTTCGCCTGGCCGACGGCGGAAGTTGCCGTGATGGGCCCTGAAGGCGCGGTCAACATCATCTACCGGCGCGACATCGTCGCCTCCCCCACGCCCGAGAACCGCCGCGAGAAGCTGATCAAGGACTACAAGGCGCACTTCGCCAACCCATACGCGGCCGCCGAGCGGGGCTACATCGACGACGTGATCGTGCCCGCACGAGACGCGGCCCAAGATCATCACCGCGCTCGAGACGCTGCAAACCAAGCGCGAGATCGGTCCGAGGCGCAAGCACGGGAATATCCCGCTCTAGCTAATGGCGCTGGCGACGGCGCGCCGTCGGACGGGGCTAGAGCCGCACCCTCTGCGCCTGAACCCGGCCCTCACGCCAGGCTTCGAGCGCCGCACCGGCGACTGCCAGATCCTGGATCGCGAGCCCGGTCGAGTCAAACAGCGTCACCGCCTGGGGGCCGGGCCTGCCGGGCGCGTCGCCGGCCAGCACGGCGCCCAGCTCGGTCACCTGCTCGCGTGTGACCAGTCCCGCCTCGACGGCGCCTGTCAGCTCGCCCCCATGCGAGGCCTGCTCCCACTCATCGCAGAACAGCGCACATGAGGCGACCGCTGCTGCCGTCGCCTCGGCCTTGCCTGGGCCGTCGGCGCCGAGCATGTTGAGGTGCAGTCCCGGACGCAGGTCGCCGGCGTCGATCACGACCTCCGCCCCGGGCGTGACGCAACAGACGATCTCGCACCGGACGGCGTCCTCGCGAGACGCTCGGGTCCACCCTGGACCGAGCTCTGACGCGAGGCGATCCGCGGCGTCCGCGCGCGGGTCGTGGCAGACGCCGCCGCCAAACCCTGCCGCGACAAGGCAGCGAGCTGTCCAGGCCCCGTGGAGGCCACAGCCAACGATGCCGACCGAGTGGGCGCCGGTCGAGGCGAGCGCCTCAGTCGCGACCGCCGCCACGGCCCCGGTCCGCAGAGCCGTCACCGACCGTGCGTCGAGCAGCATCAGCGGCTCGCCGTTGCTCGCGTCCGACAGGCAGATCACGCCGGATACGGTGGGCAGCCCCCGCTGCGGGTTGCCCGGGAACGAGGTGACCCACTTGAGCAGGGCGAGCCCGTCGCCGCGCGCCGGCATCGCCCGGAAATCGCCGTGGGGCTGACTGTCCAGGTAGACCTTGGGCGGCATCTGCCACTGGCCCGCATGAAACCGGACCAGCCCGGCGCGCACGCGCTCGATCGCGGCGGCGGGAGAGACCGCCTGAAGCACGGCGTCGTGGTCGAGCACGGGAAGCTCCGGCACGGGCGGCCACGATAGCCTCACGGCGAGGCCATGAATCGCCGCCCCAAGCTCACACTCGTCGCTCCGGGCGCGTCGGCCGAGGAGGCGGCGGCGGTCGTCGCCGCGCTTGAGCGCTTCATGCGAGAGACGGCGCCGGTCCCGGCGCCACCCGAGCCTCAGCGGAACCCGTGGCAGCAGGCGGCTTTGCTCGAAGGCGTATCGCGCCGCCCCGAGCTCCCGCCGCGCTGGGCATAAGCCGTCCGACTGCAGACGAGGCGGCCCGCGCACGCGATCCCCAGAGGCGGCCGCCGCGGCATCCCCAACCCTAAATATCTGATTCCTGACTGCCTTTGATATGTTTATGCGACGTCAGCCGCACCTGACAGCCCCGCGCAGGAATACGAGCGCCGTCCGGCCGTCGGCCCAACGGCCACGCGGGATCGCTCGAGAACCCCGAGATCCTCAAGGACGTTCCGGGCCACATCATTCCGATCCTGGAACGGGAGTTCGACGACTTCGACACCGAGTCGACGCGCTTCCTGAAGGGCGACCTCGACAGCGACGAGTTCACCAAGTTCCGCCTCAAGCAGGGGATCTATGGCCAGCGCCAGGCGGACAGGCAGATGGTTCGCGTCAAGCTGCCGCTCGGCGGCGTCACGCCTGAGCAGCTCGAGGCCTTCGCCGACGGGATCGAGAAGTACGTTCCCCTGCGCAAGGGCCACATCACAACGCGGCAGAACATCCAGATGCACCACGTGCCGCTGAGCGACGCGGCCAAGCTGATTCGCGAGCTCGGCGACGCCGGTCTCTCGAGCCGCGAAGGGTGCGGCAACACGATGCGCAACGTGACCGGCGACCCGCGCGCCGGCACCCTCGAAGGCGAGCTGTTCGACATCACCCCGTACGCGGGTGCATACGTCCGCTACTTCGTGCGCCACCCGACGACCCAGAACATGCCGCGCAAGTTCAAGACCGCCTTCGCGGCCACCGACGCCGACCATGCGATCACCCGTATTCACGATCTGGCATTCATCCCGCGGCTCAAGGACGGTGTGCGCGGCGTCGAGGTTCGAGCCGGTGGCGGCACCTCGATCATGCCTCGGCTCGCCCCGACGCTGTACGAGTTCGTCGAGCTCGACAACGGCGACTACCTGCGGGTCGCTGAGGCGATCGTGCGCATCTTCGACCGCACCGACTGGCTGCGCCCCAATCGGGCCCGCGCGCGAATCAAGGTTCTGATCGACAAGATCGGGATCGACGAGTTCAGGGCGATGGTCGAGGAAGAGCTGGGCGGGGATTGGGCCCGGGAACGAGACTTCTCCCTCGACGGCATCCTGTTCGAGGACGACGAGCAGGCGGGCCTGCCCACGGCGCACGTGGGCCCCGCGTTCCCGAACGGCGACCGGCGGGATTTCGAGCGCTTTCAGCAGACGAATGCGACCCCGCAGCGCCAGAAGGGCTTCTCCACCGTCGAGGTCAAGGTCAGGCGCGGCGATCTGACGCCGGAGCAGTTTCGCGGGCTCGCGCAGATCATGCGCGAATTCAGCGGCGGCTACGCGCGCACGAGCGTTCAGCAGAACCTGATCCTGCGCTGGGTCCGTGACCCCTCGATCTACGCGGTCTGGCAGCGTCTGTCCGAGCTCGGCCTCGGCGAGTCAGGCGCCGACGAGATCACGGATGTCGTGAGCTGCCCGGGCACCGACTCGTGCAAGCTCGGGATCACGAGCTCGATGGGGCTGAACCAGGCGATCGCCGACCGGCTCGCGAAGATGCAGCTGGACGATGAGCTGACACGCAGGATCCACATCAAGATGAGCGGCTGCCCCAACGGCTGTGGCCAGCACCACATCGCCAACATCGGCTTCTATGGCGCCTCGATCAAGGTGGGCGAGCACGCTTTGCCGGCGTACATTCCTCATGTCGGTGGGTCATATGAAGGCGGCGACGTCCACTACGGTCGGCGCCTGAAGGCGCGGCTGCCGGCCAAGCGGGTGCCCGAGGCGATCGAGCGCTGGATCCGCTTCTACCAATCTGAGCGCCGGCCGGACGAAGAATTCAACGTATTCGCCGAGCGGGTCGGCACGCAGGAATTTGAAGCCCGCATCAAGGATCTAGCCATGCCGGTTCAATTCAACCTCGAGAACATGAGCTACTTCGTCGATTGGGAGCGATCGGCCCCCTTCGAGGTGATTCGTGGCGAGGGGGAATGCGCCCTCTAAGCTCGAACAGCCCAGAAAGCTAAAAGCAATGCACTCCATCCCTACAGTACGAATTTCATGAGCACCGCCGCAGACGATCTCGAGCTGGCCTCCGCAGAGGAGGTCGTGGCCCACGCGGCCCAGCGCTTCCATCCGCGCTTGACGCTCGCCTGCTCCTTCCAGAAAGAGGAGTCGGTGCTGGTCCACATGCTGACCCAGATCGAGCCGGAGGCGCGGGTGTTCGTGATCGACACCGGTGTGCTGTTCCCGGAGACACTCGAGGCCTGGCGTCAGTTCGAGCATCGCTTCGGTTTGCGCGTGGAGGTATTCGACGCCTCGAGCCCCGGCGAGCCATGGACCGCGGATCGCTGCTGCAGCATGGCCAAGGTGCGAGCACTCGAGAGTGCGCTGCAAGACGTCGACGCCTGGATCACCGGCGTCCGTCGCGACCATGCGTCGACTCGAGCCGACGCGCGCAAGATCGAGTTCGACCAGAAGCGCGGGATCTGGAAGTTCAATCCTCTGGTCGATTGGTCCGATCAGGACATCTGGCGCTACATCTTCGAGCACGACCTGCCCTACAACCCCTTGCACGACGCAGGCTATGACTCCATCGGCTGCGCCCCGTGCACCCAACCCGGCAGCGGCCGGGAAGGCAGGTGGGCGGGCATGGACAAAACCGAGTGCGGCATCCATCTCTGAGCAGCCCCTAGCTGCTCCATAGCGTGGCGCCGGCGCTCCGCCGGATCGGATCGCCGCAGGTGGCCGCTAAAGTGCTGCGCCGATGTTCACGAAGATCCTGATCGCCAACCGCGGCGAGATCGCGATCAGGGTGATCCGCGCTTGCGAGGAGCTCGGCATCGCGACCGTCGCCGTGTACTCGGAGCTCGATCGCGACGCGCCCCACGTCAAGCGCGCGGACGAGGCGTACCTGCTCGGGCCGGGGCCGGCATCGGAGAGCTACCTGGCAATCGAGAAGTTGGTCGAGGTGATCGACCGATCGGGGGCCGAGGCCGTCCATCCCGGCTATGGCTTCCTGGCTGAGAACGCAGCCTTTGCGGCGGCCCTCGAGGAGCGCGGGATCACCTTCATCGGGCCGCCGTCGCAGGCCATCGAGGCGATGGGCTCAAAGACCCGGGCGCGCGAGCTGATGCAGGACGCGGGCGTCCCGATCGTGCCGGGCACAACCGAACCCGTCGAAGGCGTCGACCGGGCTCGCGAGCTGATCGAGGAGACGATCGGGTATCCGGTGGCAGTCAAGGCAGCCGGTGGCGGCGGCGGCAAGGGCTTCCGCGTCGCCCTGTCCGAGGCCCAACTCGAAGCGGCCTTCGAGGGGGCCTCCCGTGAGGGCGAGAAGTTCTTCTCCGACCCGACGGTCTACCTCGAGCGCTACCTGCACGACCCGCGCCACGTGGAGGTGCAGGTGCTGGCAGACACCCACGGCAACGTGATCCACCTCGGCGAGCGCGACTGCTCGGTCCAGCGGCGCCACCAGAAGCTGATCGAGGAAGCTCCCGCACCTGCCGTCACCGAGGAGCTGCGGGCACGCATCGGCAAGATCGCGACCGAGGCTGCGGCGGCGGTCGGCTACACCGGAGCAGGGACCGTCGAGGGCTTGCTGGCGGTGGGCGATTCCGGCTCTGACGGGCGCGGGGGCAAGGGGACCGAGGCGGAGTACTTCTTCCTGGAGATGAACACACGCGTCCAGGTTGAGCACTGTGTGACCGAGATGGTGACCGGCATTGACATCGTCAAAGAAGGGATCAGAGTCGCGGCCGGCGAGCCGCTCTCGATCGCGCAGGAGGACATCGAGCTTCGCGGTCACGCGATCGAGTGCCGCATCAACGCGGAGGACGCGAGTAAGAACTTCGCCCCGGCGCCGGGCCGGATCACCGACTACCGCGAGCCGGCGGGGCCTGGGGTGCGGGTCGACTCGGGGGTCGGACCCGGGTCCGAGATCTCACCGATGTACGACCCGATGATCGCCAAGCTGATCGTCTGGGACGTCGACCGCGAGCAGGCCACGAAGCGCATGCTGAGGGCGCTCGGCGAGTACGAGATCGGCGGCCTGAAGACGCTGCTTCCGTTCCACACCACCTTCCTCCAGACCCGGCAGTGGGCCGAGGCCGAGACCGGTCGCGATCTGATCGAGGACAAGAAGTGGCTGAAGGGCCTGGCGCCGCCCAAGCCCGCCGAAAAGCCCGGCGAGGAAGACGAGTCAGCGCCGGTCGAGCAGAGCTACACGGTCGAGGTCTCGGGCAAGCGCTTCGACGTCAAGGTCATCGGGCCGCCGTCGGCAGCCGCCAACAACGGTGTCTCGGTATCCCAGACCGGGCGCCGACCACCACGCCGCGCTGAGCGCGGGCAGGCGGGCGGGGGTGGCGGCGGAGCCGATGAGCTCGTGTCCCCACTCCAGGGAACCGTGCTCAAGGTTGCGGTCGAGGAGGGCGCGGCCGTCGAGGAGGGAGCTCTCGTTGCCGTGATCGAGGCGATGAAGATGGAGAACGAGATCACCGCGCACAAGTCAGGCACGGTCGCCAAGCTCCCGATCTCGGCCGGCTCCGCGGTCGCGAGCGGCGACACGCTCGCGGTGATCAGCTAGGCCGGCTACCCGGCGACCAGCTTCGCGGCCTCGCGCAGGTTCGCGACCTCCGCGTCGGGCTTCTTCTGGCCCGGCTCGAGTTCTTCCTTGTGGCGGTTGACCCAGATCACGGGGATCTTCTTCTTGAGGCAGGGAGCCACGTCGTAGTAGTAGCTCGAGCCGACGTGAACCCATCCCCGCTTGCCCCCGATGCGACGCTCGCATTCGTTGAAGTGGGCTGGGTCAGGCTTGTATGAGCGAACCTGCTGAGCGGTCACGACGAGGTCGAAGTCCAGCGGAATATGGCGGCGGGTCTGGCCGAGCAGCTTGTCGTCGATATTCGAGACCAGCCCGATGTTGAGCTTCTTGGCCATCTTCTGCAACACCGAGTTGGTCTCCTTGAAGGTGCGCCAGCGCTGGATGGAATCGGGCAGGAATCCGGATCGCGACGGCTCAAGCGGCCACCCGAGCCGTTTGGCGATCTCGATCGCGGTGCGGCGCAAGACCTCGGCATAGAGCTCGTACGACCCGGCCTGGATCTGCTGCTGGATCGAATAGAAGAGCGGGATCAGCTCGTCGCGCTCGATCGTGAAGCCGTCGCGCTCTGCCTCGGCGCTGAAGGCTTCATACGCCCCGGTCTCCCAGTCGATCAGGGTGCCGTAGACATCGAAGGTGACCCAGGTGATGTTCTTCGGCAGCGCCATGGCGCGGGCATGATGCCACAGCGCCGCTCTCGCACCGCACCTCGGCGCCCACCAGCACGTCCCGGGGAAACCCTCAAAAGTCTCCCGAACCACCGCGCGTCGGCCTCAACCTCCATGCAATAGAGTCGGAAGTGATGGACTTGCTCGAGTATCAGGGCAAGCAGCTGTTCGCGCGCCACGGTGTGCCGGTCCCGGAAGGAAGGCCGGCACAGACCGCTGATGAGGCGGTAGCGGCTGCTAGCGAGATCGGCTACCCGTGTGTGATCAAGGCGCAGGTTCAGATCGGCGGACGGGGTAAGGCCGGCGGCATCAAGGTCGCCCAGGACGAGGCCGAAGCGCGCGCCCACGCGGAGGCGATCCTCGGCATGGATATCCGCGGCCTGACGGTGCGCGAGCTGTGGGTCGAGCGGGCCTCGCAGATCGCCGCCGAGTACTACGCCTCGGTGATCTTTGATCGCTCCGCCAAGGCACCGCTCGTGATGCTCTCGACGAAGGGTGGGATGGACATCGAGCAGGTGGCCGACGAGGATCCAGACGCGATCGCACGGCTGCACGTCGATCCGCTGGTGGGCTTTCAGGACTTCCACGGGCGGCGGCTTTGCTTCGAGGCCGGCGTGGACGCGGATGTCGTCCGGGGCGTGGGAGCGATGCTCGCCAAGCTCTACCGCGTCTTCATCGCCGAGGAGGCGACGCTGGTCGAGGTCAACCCGCTGATCATCACGCCCGCCCACGAGGGGGCGCGAGACGTCAAGGCGCTCGACGCCAAGGTCACACTCGACGACAACGCCCTCTTCCGACACCCCGACAACGCGCAGCTGCGCGACCTCTCAAATGAGGACCCTCAGGAGCGGATGGCGAAGGAGCGCGGGCTGACCTACGTCAAGCTCGACGGCGACATCGGCATCCTGGGGAACGGCGCCGGGCTCGTGATGTCGACGCTCGACGTGGTCGCCCAGGCCGGCGGCGAGCCCGCGAATTTCCTCGACGCCGGCGGCGGCTCCAAGGCGGAGGCGATCACCAACGCTGTCGAGGTGATCCTGTCGGACCCCAAGGTCAAGGCGGTCCTGTTCAACATCTTCGGCGGCATCACGCGGGGAGACGAGGTGGCCAAGGGACTGATCGAGGCCTTCCACCAGATCAACCCGACGGTCCCGTTTGTGGTCCGGCTCGACGGCACGAATGACGAGCAAGGGCGCCTTTTGCTGCGGGAAGCGGATCTGCCGAACGTGGTGACCGAGGCGACGATGGACGGGGCGGCGCGCAGGGTGGTCGAGCTGGCGGCGGCGGCATGAGCATCCTCGTCGACGAGGGCACACGCCTGTGCGTCTCCGGCATCACCGGCCGCGAGGGCACCTTCCACGCGCTTCGCAACCGTGACTACGGGACTCAGGTCGTCTCCGGTGTGACCCCCGGCAAGGGAGGTCAGGACGTCGATGGGGTCCCGGTGTTCAACACCTTCCACGAGGCTGTGGAGGCCACCGAGGCCAACACGGCCATGATCTTCGTGCCGCCGCGCTTCGCGGCCGACTCGATCCTCGAGGCCGATGACGCCGGTATCGACCTGATCGTGGCGATCACCGAGGGCATCCCCGCCCACGACGAGCTGCTCGTCTACAACACGCTCAAGAAGAACGGCCGCTCGCGGCTGATCGGGCCGAACTGTCCCGGGATCCTCTCGCCGGGGAAGGCGAACGTCGGCATCATCCCCGCGGCCTTTTTCAGCCCGGGCAACGTGGGAGTGGTCTCGCGCTCGGGCACGCTCACCTACCAGATCGGCAACGTGCTCGCCCAGCAGGGGTTCGGCAACTCGACGATCGTCGGCATCGGCGGTGACCCAGTTCCCGGATCTGACTTCATCGACATCATCGCCTTGTTCGAGGAGGACCCGGACACCGAGCTGATCGTGATGTGCGGTGAGATCGGGGGCGACGCCGAGGAACGCGCCGCCGAGTTCGTCTCAGAGCATGTGACAAAGCCGGTGGTCGCGTACATCGCCGGTTTCACGGCTCCGCCCGGCAAGACGATGGGCCATGCCGGCGCGATCGTCTCGGGCGCCCGGGGCACCGCCGCCGCCAAGGCCGAGGCGCTCGAGGCCAAAGGGGTTCGCGTCGGGCGCACACCGACGGGCGTCGCGGAGCTCGCCGCCTCGTTATCCGGTGCCGGAGCCGCGGGTACTCTTAGCTGACGATGGCCGACCAGATCTCGTTCGCCCGCGGCGCCCCCTCGCTCGACATCGTCGACATCGAGGGGCTGCGCGAAGCCGCAGACCGGGCGTTCAGGTCCGACCCGGGTCGCATGGCCGGCTACGGCACCGCCGTCGGCTACCCGCCACTCCGCGACTGGATCGCGGAGCAGCACGGCGTCGCGCCGGAGCGCGTGCTCGTCACGAACGGCTCGATGCAGGCCGACGCGTTCCTGTTCGACGCCTTGGTCGAGCCGGGCGATTCCGTGATTGTCGAGCGGCCTACGTACGACCGCACGCTGCTCGCGCTGCGCAACCGCGGCGCTGACGTGCGCATGGTCGAGCTGGAGCCCGACGGGATCGATGTCGCGGCACTCGAGCGAGTGTTGCTCGGCGGCGCGAGCCCCAAGCTGGCCCACATCATCCCCAACTTCCAGAATCCGGCCGGCTCCACGCTCTCAGCCGACAAGCGCGAGCGGCTACTCGCGCTCGCCCGCGTCCACGGCTTCAGGATCTTCGAGGACGACCCCTACGGCGCGTTGCGCTTCCAGGGCCAGCCGCTGCCGACGATCCTGTCGCTCGATGGCGGGACGGTCGTCTACGCGTCGTCGTTCTCGAAGACGGTCTGCCCGGGGATCCGGGTCGGCTACCTGGTCGGACCCGAGGAGCTGATCGCGAGCATCGCGAGGCTCGCCACGAGCACCTACATCTCGCCGGGCATGGTCGCGCAGGGGATCGTGTACGAGTTCTGCCGCTCGGGCGCGCTCGAGCGCTCGATCGAGACTGTCAGCGAGGCGCTGCACGGGCGGGCGCGAACGCTGTGCGAGGCGCTTCGTGAGCTGATCCCCGACGCTCGCTTCGTCGAGCCGGAGGGCGGCTACTTCCTCTGGGTGGAGCTGCCGCGCGGGACTGACGCCGGCCTGCTGCACGAGGCCGCGGCCAAGCGCGGCGTGCGGTTCGTGCAAGGCCGGGACTTCGTGCTCGAGGGCGCGCACTCGTGCTTGCGCCTCGCCTACTCCGGGGTGACCGAGGCCGAAATCGAGGAGGGGGTCAGGCGGTTGGCCGATGCTTACGCGGAGATCGCTGCCGTTGAGGCTCCCACCGCCGGCGCGCCGGCGAGCTAGCAGCGCAGCCGCTCTCGCGCTCGGGTGCGCGGCCCTGTGCGGATGCGGGGGCTCGACCGCCCCGACGCACACGCACGCCTCAGCCCCACCGCCGCCACCAACCACGACAAGCGCCACGACGTCGACGGCGCCCCGGAAGCCCAAGCCCCGCAAACCCGCGCGAGGCTCGCTGCCGCAGACGAGCCAGCGGCCCACGACAAGCAGACCGGCCTTCCACAACGAGATGGCAGCGCTCTGGCGCGGGGTAACGACGGGCTCGCTCAAAGCCGCGCTGCCGGCCTACTTCCCGGTTCGCGCCTACCTCCAGCTGAAGGCGATCGCCGACGCCCGCGGCGACTGGCAGAACCGTCTCGTCGCCGGCTTCAAGCTCGACATCGGCGCCGCCCATTCTCTGCTCGGCGCCGGCGCCAGGAGCGCACGGCTCGAACGCGTCAACGTGCCGGGCGCCTACGCTCACTGGGTCCCACCGGGGGTCTGTTACAACCGCGTCGGCTACTGGGAGGTGCCGAATTCCCGCGTCGTCTACAGCGAGAACGGACAGACGCGCTCGTTCGGAATCGCCTCGATGATCTCCTGGCGCGGGCTCTGGTACGTGGTCCACTTCGGCGCCGTGCTCAGCAGCGGCGTCGTAGACGCCCCCAGCGCCGGGCCGGGCGTCTCCGCGCCCTCCTCAACCTGCTAGACGCGCCTAGCGCCCGTAGCGCTCCTGGCCCAGCACCAACTGCTCGGGCAGCGCAATCCGCGGCGGCGGCGAGGGAGTGGCCAGTACCGACACCGTCTCCGCGACGCTGGTGGTGACCGTGGCCTCGCGCTGGTCGGTCCTCACGGTCACGTACTCCGCCGTCGTTCTCGCCGACCTCCCCCTTGAGCCCCGGCTCGAGCCCCGCCCGCTTGAGGTAATGCAGCAGGTCCTCGGCCTCGTTCTCGAAGCGCAGGACGGTGACCTTCGCGCCCTCGCTGCAGTCGGCCAGCGGGACGCCGTCGATGCGCTCGCCGACGCGAATCGGATGACCGTGCGGGCAGGTCGCGGCGTCTCCGACGGTGGAGCGCACATAGGCCTCGAAGCGCGGCGTCATCGCGTGCTCCAGCTGCTCGGCCTCCTCGTGCACGTCGTCCCACGGCACTCCCACAACGTCGGTCAGGAAGCGCTCGATCATGCGGTGGCGAGAGACGATGTGCTCGGCGTGGCGGCGGCCGGAGGGCGTGAAATCGATCACGCGCTCGGGGTTGCGCAACGATGTAGCCATCGCGCTCGAGCCGCCCTAGCATCTCGTGGACGGTCGGCGCGGACAGCTGCATGGCGCGGGCGAGATTCGCCCCCGTCATCGGCAGCCCGGCCTCGAACAACCAGAAGAGGCTCTCGAGATACTCCTCCTCCGCCGCGGTCGCGCGTGTTGCGGCCGGGTATGCGCGCGCTTCCGGCATCGAGGCCATCGTACAGCTACGATCGAGCGCCTCCGACGTGGCACTGCCCCTCAAACCACCGCTCGCCCCGCAGCTCGCGCGCTCCGCGAAGGAGCTGCCAGTGGGTGAGCAGTGGTGCTACGAGCCCAAGTACGACGGCTTCAGGGCGATCGCGTTCGTTGACGACGAGCAGCTGACCCTGCAGTCGCGCGCGGGCAAGCCGCTCGGCCGCTACTTCCCCGAGCTGTCCTTTCCGCCGGGGCGCTATGTGCTCGACGGCGAGATCGTGATCGACTCCGACGAGGGCGGCCAGGACTTCGGCGCGCTGTCGCAGCGCATCCACCCGGCCGAGTCGCGCATCGAGCGGCTGGCGGCCGAGACGCCCGCGCGCTACATCGCCTTCGATCTGCTGGCTCAGGATGAGCGCTCCCTGCTCGAGCAGCCCCTGTCGCAGCGGCGCGCCGCGTTGCAGGAGCTGATCGACGGCAGCGAGGTGGCAATCACGCCCTCGACCAGTGAGGCCGGCGAAGCCGCGCCGTGGCTGCGCAGCGGAGAGGGCGTCGTCGCCAAGGACGTGCACGCCCCGTACCGCCCCGGCCAGCGGACCGGCATGTTCAAGATCAAGCGCCTTCGCACGATCGACGCCGTCGTCGCCGGCTACCGGCCGGGCAAGGAGCCGGACACGGTGGGGTCGCTGATCCTGGGGCTGTACGACACGCGCCGGCGAACTGCACGTCGTGGGCCACTCCTCGGGCCTGCGCGCCGGGGAGAAGCGCGCGCTGGTAGACAAACTGAAGCCATACGAGACCGGCAAGCGCGGCCACGGTGACCCGAGCCGCTGGAAGGCCGAGAAGGACCTCGAGTGGATCGAGCTGCGCCCCGAGCTGGTCGTCGAGGTGACCTTCGACCACGCGAGCGGGGGGCGCATCCGCCACGGCACGAAGATCCTCCGCTGGCGCGAGGACAAGGCGCCGCGGGAGTGCGGGCTCGAGCAGATGTCGGCCTGACGATTCGCGGCGTCCCCACCACCGTCCTGATCGCCCCCGACGCGTTCAAGGGGACGCTTCTCCGCGCCCGAGGTAGCCGCAGCCGTTGGCCGTGGCCTCGAAGCCGAGGACAGGCCGGTCGGAGCTCTGCCCGATCGCGGACGGTGGCGAGGGCACACTCGCGGTGCTCGCGCCGGCGCTCGGGGCCGAGCTCCATGCTGTCTCGGTCAGCGACCCGCTCGGGCGGCCGGTGCAGGCGCGGTTCGGCCTTGGCGGACGGACAGCCATCGTGGAAGCCGCCGCGGCCTGCGGACTGCAACTGGTCTCGCCCGCGGGAGCGCGATCCGCTCGCGCGCCACCACCTATGGCGTGGGCGAGCTCATCATGGCCGCGATCACCGCCGGCGCCGAGACCGTGCTGCTGGGCGTCGGCGGTTCGGCGACCACCGACGGCGGCTCCGGCGCCATCCGAGGCGATCCGCGCATGGCGGCGGCCTCGCCGACGCCCGGCTCTCGGTGCTGTGCGACGTACGCACGCCGTTCGAAGACGCGGCGCGTGTGTTCGGGCCCGCAGAAAGGGGCCGACCCCGAGCAGGTCCGCCGCCTCAGCAAACGACTGCACGCCCTCGCCCGCCGCCTGGAGCGCGACCCGCGCGGCATGCCGATGACCGGCGCCGCGGGCGGCCTCGCGGGGGGCCTGTGGGCCGCCCTCGGGGCTGAGCTACACGCCGGGGCCGCCGTTCGTGCTCGACGCGCTCGCTTCGATCGGCGCATGCGCGCTGCACGCGCTGTGATCACCGGCGAGGGCCGGCTTGATCACCAGAGCTGGCCGGCAAGGCGCTGGCCGAGGTCGCGACCCGCGCGCGACAGGCGGGGGTGCCGTGCCATGCCGTCGTCGGCGAGCGCGCGCTCGACGCTTTCGAGATTCGCATCCTCGACCTCCAGGCTGTGCTCGAGGCATCGACGCCGCGCGAGCTCGAGCAAGCCGGCCGGCGCCTGGCAAAGATCATTTAGTCCGGGGTCGCGCATGCGCGACCCCGCCGGTCCGCACATGTGCGGACCGGGCCCGGCGCACATGTGCGCCGGGCTTCCTCCTCTAATGGGCAAACGCCTTTCGCTTGCCTGTGTCCGGCTCGGGCAGCGGCCGGTCCAGCGAGGTGAAAAACTTGGTCTCCTCGCGCAGGTCGTCGAGCAGTTTCTCGGCCATGTCGTGGTTCATCCCCGCCCGTACCACGACGCGCAGCACGCTGAGGTCCTCCCTGTTCTTGGGGAACGTGTAGGCGGGCACGAGCCAGCCGTGCTGCCGCAGCCGCTCCGAGACATCGAAGACGGTGAAGTTGCGCACCTCGGGCGCCAGCGCGAAGGCGAACACGGGCAGTTCGCCGCCCTCGCTGATCAGCTCGTAGGGACCGAGCTTGGCGATCTCCGCCGAGAGCGAGAGCGCGATGTCGCGAGCGTTCTGCATCACCCGCCGATAGCCCTCGCACCCAAGCGCGAGGAACATGAAGTACTGCGCGATCACCTCGCTCCCGGGCCGGGAGAAGTTGAGCGCGAAGGTCGGCATCTGGCCGCCGAGGTAGTTGACCTTGAACACCAGCTGCTCGGGCAGCGCCGGGCCGTCGCGCCACACAGCCCAGCCCACTCCGGGATACACAAGACCGTACTTGTGGCCCGAGGCGTTGATCGATTGCACCCGTGGAAGGCGGAAGTCCCATTCGAGCTCGGGGTCGACGAACGGCGCCACGAATCCCCCGGAGGCGGCGTCGACGTGCAGGGGCACGTACAGCCCCCGCTCATGCTCGAGCTCGTCGAGCGCGGCGGCGATCTCCTTGACCGGCTCGTAGCTGCCGTCGAAGGTCGAGCCGAGGATGGCGACGACGCCGATCGTGTTCTCGTCGCAGCCCGCGACCGCGCGGTCGGCGTCGAGGTGGAAGCGATCGCCTTCCATCGGCACGAGCCGGGGCTCCACGTCCCAGTAGCGACAGAACTTCTCCCAGCACACCTGGACGTTGGCACCCATCACCATGTTGGGCCTGTCGGTCGGTTTGCCGGCCGCATGCATGCGCTCGCGCCAGCGCCATTTGAGCGCCAGCCCCGCCAGCATCGCGGCCTCGCTCGAGCCGGTTGTCGAGCAGCCCGGCGCTCCGCCCTCCGGCGCGTGCCACAGGTCGGCGAGGATGCCGACGCAGCGGGCTTCGATTTCCGCCGTCTGCGGGTACTCGTCCTTGTCGATCATGTTCTTGTCCGCCGTCTCGGCCATCAGCCGCGCCGCTATGGACGGCATCCAGGTGGTGACGAAAGTGGCCAGATTGAGGCGAGCCTGGCCATCGAGCAAGAGCTCGGAGGAGATCAGCTCGTAGGCGACCTGCTCGCCGAGCCCGTGCTCGTGCAGCTCGTGGCGGGGGATGTCCTCGGAGGGATCGAGGTGATGGACGGCCGTCGGCGAAAGCCGGCGTTTCTCGCCTGCGCGGTGGTTGTGAACGATCGCCATCGATGGTTCTCCTTTCGGTTTGCGCCCTATCCATACCCGATCCTCAGCCCCACAGCGCGTGCAGCTCCTGCGGTTTGCGAAACACGAGCCCGCGCACGGCCGCGGGGCGGGCGGGATCGAGTCGCAGCCGGGGGAGGCGCACGAGCAGGGCTCTGAGCGCGGTCCGCGTCTCGAGCCGGGCGAGATGGAGACCGAGACAGACGTGCGGGCCGTGGGCGAAGGCGAGGTGCCGGCGCTTGTTCGCGCGCGCAGGGTCGAAGCGATCCGGATCGGGAAAGACGGCCGGGTCGCGGTTGGCGGCGGCGATCGAGACGCGCACCAGTTCACCCTGCTCGATCTCGGCGTCGCCGAGGACCGTGTCCTCGGTGCAGTAGCGGTCGACGACCGCCGCCGCCGGCTCCAGCCGCAGGGACTCCTCTACTGCGGCGGGTAGCGCGTCGAGGGCCACCGGGTTCTGCAGCACGTGCAGGAGTGCGTTCGAGATCATTCCCTCGGTCGTCTCGATGCCGCCGAACAGGAGCACGGCGGCGTTGGAGACGATCTGATCTCTGGTCAGATCGGCTTCGGAGCGCCCGCCGGCGGGCAGGAGCCCGTCATCGATCGCGCGCAGCAGTCTCGCCCTGAGCTGCTTGAAGGCGCGAGCGCCGTCCTCGGTCGCCGGGCCGCCGGCGGTGATCGCGTCGACAGCGCCGACGATCGCGTCGTACCAGCTGAGCACGGCAGCCGTCTCATCGCGCTTTAGTCCGAGCGCCCTCGTCACGGTGGCAGCGGCGAGGGGACCGGCGAACCCCCGGCGGAGCTCGGCCGTCTTGCGCGGCTCGAGCTCCTCGATCAGCACTGCTACCTCTGCGTCGACCTCGGCGGCGAAGGTCTCGCGCACGGGCCGGACGCGAAACGGGCCCACGAACGGCGCCCGGTGGCGGGCGTGCTCCGCGCCGTCGAGCGAGAGCATGCTGGGCCCGACGACCTGGCCCGTCGAGAAGCGCGCGTCCTGCACGGTGAAGCGCTCGGGTTCGCGCATGACCGTGAGCGCGAGGTCGTGGCGGGTGATGAGCCAACCGCCGAGAGCGGGGACCCAGGAGACCGGTTCGCGCTCGCGCAGCCGCGCCAGCAACGGATGGGGCTCGCGGTCGAGCTGCTCGAGGGTGACTGCCGCTCCCAGCGGGAACGGCCGCTCGCGGTAGGCTGGGTCGATGACGCGACTATATGTCCCGTCAGCGACCCAGCTCAGAGATCGGTCGGCGGCTCACACCCGATCTCGACCAGATGGCCCACGAACGGGAGCCGGTCTCGCTCCGGATTGAACGGCTCAAGCCCTTCCCGCAGCAACTCAGCGACGCGCTTCAGGTCGTAGAGAAAGGCGAGCTTGCCGGGCGGGTCGTCCCATTCGCCTGCGTCGTAGCGCGCCGCCCACGATGCCAGCGCCGCCAGCGCCTCGACCTGGATCTCGTCCTCCCACCAGCCCGAGCGCAACATCAGCCGGTAGCGCTCGCGGAGCATGAGCGCATCGACCCACAGCTGCTCGAACCAGAACCAGCGCGCGCGTGGGTCTAGTTCCCGCCAGCTGAGGGGCCAATGCCCGAGCCCTTCGGGCCACGGCTCGTCAATGTCGTCACGGGGGCAGTCCCCGTTCGGCTCGCTCAGCGTCATCCCGCCAGCTTCCGCAGCCGCCTGTCCGCGAACCACATCCGCAGCTTTACGCGCGTGGGCGGGAGGCGGCCATAGACCAGCACGGCGTGTCCGTCAGGCAGCTGCCGCAGTGCCTCGGGCGGTATCAGTGGCCGGCGGCGGCGTGAGGTCGAGCGGCTGGGCCCGCCCGCGCCGGTCGTGCGCGTGAAATCGTGTGCCTCCTCCTCGCCGACCAGCCCGGCGAAGTAGCGCAGCGTCTCGAGGTCGGCGACACCGGGCAGCAGCATCCGCGCGCGGTGGCTGTTCACCACCGTCTCCGCCTGGGCGCCGTAGCGGCTGCGCGCCTGGGCCAGGTCGTGAAAGATCGAGACGAGCTGGATGTTGTGGCTGGGCGCGGTCGAGGCGATCTCGGCCAGGTGCGGCAACGGCGCCACGTTGCCCGCCTCGTCGAGACACAGCAGCAGCGGTCGCTCGAGCGCTCCCCCGTTGCGCGTCGCGCGCTCGTAGGCGCGGTCGACGATCTCGGCCAGCAGCGCCAGCAGAATCGGCCGCAGCAGCTTTGATGCCTTGGCGTCGCCGACCAGATACAGGGTTGCGCTTCCGTCGAGCAGCCTGTCGGGAACGATCTCGGTGCTGCGAGCCGATCGCCGCACGCGATCGAAGCGGTAGGCGCGCAGCAGGGCCTGGGCGGTGGCTTCGATCGAGGAGCGGGTTCTATCCGCCTGGGCTTCGAAGGCACGGATCGCATCGAACGCCCTGTGGGCCGCAGCCAGCTGCCTGTCGTCCTCGGCGTACTCCGACAGCCGCGCCAGAGCCAGGTCGAGCTCGCGCGCGCCCTGGCCGTAGACCCAACGCACGACAGCGTCCATGTCCGCGCCGGTGGCCGCGGCCGTGTACAGCAGCGGCGCGAGCCGCTGCTCGGCTGCGATCGCCCAGAAGTCGCCGCTCTCGACCCCGCGCTGGTCGAGCGCCGCCGCCCCCGCCAGCCGCCAAGCCACCTCGAGCGCTCCGTCCCACGTCCCCGCCGAATGCAGCGGCGACCACGTCTGACCGGCCAAGCCCGACAGCTCGTTTGGGTCGAATACGAACACCTCGCCGAGCGAGCGACGGCGCTCGAGCGTCGCCGCCAGCAAGTCGGTCTTGATCGACGAGGCGACGGCGGGGCCTTCCCACTCGAGCAAAGCGGGGACCGCGAGACCTGCCGACTTGCCCGACTGCGGCGGCCCGAAGGCCACCAGCGCGTGGCGGTGCTCGGCCCGCAACAGCCGCCCGCTCCTGCGGCCGAGTGTCAGACGCGCGGTTTTGGGCGCGTGCGCGGGGCCGGTGCGCCGAGGGCGCAGCCGGCGCAGCTCTCCCGGGCGGGCCCACCTCGCTCCCGCGTCCCGCCGGCCGACGAGCGAGGCCAGACCGAGCCGGAGCGCCAGCGTGGCAAGCAGCCACGATCCTCCCGCGAGCAGGGCAAGCGCCGAGTAGAACCCGCCGGGCCCCGGGAGGAGCGGGCGTACCCTGAGCGGCCACGCCTGGGCCGGGTTCGCGAGCCGGTCAGGTAAGCGCACGAGCACTTCGGCGAGAGCCCCGCCGCCGAGGTGCGGCCACCCGCCGCCGAAGACCGCGCCCGCGATCCCGCCCCACAGCCAGACGACCAACGCGAGCACCAGGACGGTCGCTATCAGCCCCACGAGGACGCCGTCACCGCTGCGGGACTGGCTCACGGCTCAGCGCCGTGCCCTCGCCATGCCTGGCAGCGACATGCCCGTGTCGGTATTGGTCATCGCCGCCTCCTGGCGCGAGCGGTAGTGCTGGACGACAAATGAGCGGCTGCCAAGGCGCCACAGCGCCTGGCCCGCCGAGAGCATCCCCAGCATCTGGGCCTCGTTCTCGGACAAGCCCAGAAGCGAGCGCGTCAGGCCGATCTGGCTGTCGTCCTGGTGGTAGACGATCCGCGTCGAAGCATCCGCGATCAGCCCTTCGGCGATCCGCGAGGCACGCGAGCCGGCGTCACCCGCAGCCTGCAGGTCGGCGAGCTTGTGCAGCACGACGAGGTTCATCACGCCGAACTGCCGGGCGAGCTTGAAGTTCGACTGAAACCACTCGCCCAGCCCTGTGTGCTGGATGATCTTCCACGACTCGTCGGCGACGTTGATCAGGCGCTCGCGGCCGGGTTGGTCCGACATGCGCGCGAGCAGCGCGCTCATCCATGCGGTCGCGCAGGCCATCAGGATCCCGACCGCCGGCGAGTCGCGGACTGCGTGCAGGTCGATCACCACGAGCCGGGCGTCGAGGTCGAGGCCGGGCGTGGTCGGTCCGTCGAACAGGCCCCGCAACGGCCCCTCGCACAGGTCCTGAAGCGCGAGCGCCGCGCGGCGCACGTCGCGCGCGAGCTCCTCCGTCGTCGTGCGCAGCCGCTGCGCCATGTCCGCCACGGGCGCGAACAGCAGCGCGACGATCTGCGGCAGCGTGGGCTCGCCGGATGCCCTCGCCCGGACCGTGTGCAGCGCCTCGCGTAGGGCCGCGGCCTCGACCTGGGAGACGCGCGAACCGATCGCGGTCGTGGCCACCGCCCTGAGCAGCTCGAGCTGGGCGTACTCCTCGGGGCGCGAGGCGAGCGGGTTGAGGCGCACTCCGGCTCCCGGCGCGAGTGAGATCGGGCGCACGCCGACCGCCTCGCACAGCGGCCCGTACTCACGCTTGACGTCGAGCACGAACGCGCGCCGCCCGAACAGCAGCATTCGCCACAGCAGCGTTTTCACGAGCGCGCTCTTGCCCTGACCGAGCTTGCCGAGCACGATCGCGTTGGGGTCATCGAGCAGGCCCTCGCCGTAGAGGACCCATGGGTCGTAGCAGAATGCCTCGCCGCTCGAGTCGCGGCCGACGAACACGCCGCGGCCGCCGAGGCCGCCGGCGGCCACGAACGGGTAGATCGCCTGCGCGTGGCGGGTAGTGCAGCGGTGGCCCGGCTGTCCCGCGCGGCTCAGCGCAGCCCCCGGCACAGCGGCAACGTGAACGTGAAGGCCTCCGCCTGCTGCCCGTACATCCGATGCAACTCGAGCCGCGCCCGGGCGGCGTGCTCGAGCACCTCGGTGCTAGCCCGACGAAGGTCCTCCTCGTCGCGCCCGGAGACGGTCACGAAGCCGCTCAGGCGAACCTCGCTATGACCCGCCGCGAGCTCGGCCTCGCGCCGCAGCGTGGCGTCGTGGCTCTGCCGCTGGCGGGCCGTCTCGAGCTGCCCGAAGCGGTGGCGCAACTCCCGATCGGCATGGTCGCGGGTGATCGCGGCCTCCACCTCGCGGGTGGAGCGCTCAGGAGAGAGCGGCTCAAACGTGACCGCCACGGCCCGCACCGCGCTCGAGCGCGCCAGCAGCGCGTCCATGAACATCGGCGAGACCTCGACCCGCGGCCAGCCGCCGATCCAGTAGGTGGCGTGGACCGCGCCGTCGCTCTGATAGTGGTCCCATGACTCGCGAGCCCCAAGCGGCCACGCGCCCGCCTCGGAGAGTCCGTCGCGCGCGGGGTCGGTCGCCTCGAGCGACGCGAGCTCGGCGCGCGCGAAGGGATCGAAAGCCGTCCGCAACATGCGGGACAGCTGGCCCGCGCTGAGTGCGCCGACGACCGTCACCTCCGCCGCCTCCAGTCCGAGCGCGACCCGCTCTGCCTCCTCGATCAGCACCTCGCGACTGAACTCGAGGCTGCGACCGCGGATGCGACGGGCGTCCACCTGCACCGCCACCAGCAGCTCGTGCTCGTGCGCGACCCTGGCCGTTGTGCCGATCAACTCGAGGTAGGACTCGATCATCGGCGTGCCGCGCAGCGGAATCGCGGGGTCACGCTCGTGATGGAGCCACCGTGCGAGCTCGTCGCCCTGGGCGGGCACGGTCCGCTCGACCCACTGGAGCCGGCGGATCGGCGTGTTGGCGGCGCCCGAGAGCACGAGCCCCCAGCGCGCGAGTCGCCGCTCCTGGGCCTCTGGATCGAGCAGCGCGAAGGCGAGCGCGCGGCACGCGAGCACAGCGGTCAGGCGGCGCCCGGACTGCTCCGAGAGCACGCCGATCCCACGGTTGCGATAGCTGACCTCGACGATGCGCACGTCGCGCAGCGCGGCGGGAGGATCCGCGGGCGGCCCTTCCAGTCCGACCGGCCGCTCGAGGCGCGTGCGGGCGCCCGTGCTGGGCAGCGCCGAGCGGTATCGAGCGCGGCCCGTGACGAGGACAAACGCGAACCGGCAGGCCACCGGCGTCCACTCCTCGAGCGTCCGGCTCCCAATCGGCACGAGCGCTGCGGACACCGCAGCCGCGAAGACCAGCGTCGCGATCGCGGCGCCGGAGCCGTTGGGAGAGGTGTCCAGGGCGCCGATCGCCACCAGCGCACCGAGCAGGATCACGACCGCCTGGCCGCCGCGCACGGGCCCGAGCAGACCACGCCGCTCTAACGGCCCGAAGGTGTAGGAGAGGCGCGAGTCGCCGGTCACAGAGGACCTCCTGAATCCTGCTCGGGCGGCAGCGGATCGACGTCATCGGCGGTGGATCTGTCCGGGCCGCGGCCGCGCGGAGGCGGGTCGGGTGCAGGCGGAGCGGGCTGCTCCTCGGGGGTCCAGGGCGCGGGCGGCGGCCAGCCGTCGTCGATACCGAGCGTCATCGGGCTCCACGACATGTCGGGCGCCTGCCACATCGGCGCCGCGCCCGGGACCCGCTCGCCGCCAGCGGGGGCTGTGGCGGCGGCGCCCGCGTCGCCGGTGGCGGCCGCCGAGTTGCCGGCTGCTGCCGAGTTGCCGGCGGCCGCGGGAGTGCCGCCCCGCGCGCCGTTGCCATTCGTGGCGGCGAAGGCTTCAGGCTCCAGCTCGCGCTCGTCACGCTGAGCGTCCTCGTCGAGATGCGCCTTGGGCTTGTAGTCGGGTGAGGAGAGCGGCGCTCCGGCATCGCTCGCGCCGGTCGCGGCCGAGATCCGGTCTCTGAGCGCGGCCGTGGCCCCAGCTACGTACTCGTCCGCCTTCTTGCTCGCCTGGTAGTGGGCGCCGACCGCCGCCACCGTGTGCGGCCGCAACGCGCTTGCGGCGCCACTCGCGAGCTCGGCCATGGGCAGGAGTCGCAACAGCACCCAAGGCGCGAACGCCGCCAGGATCACCAGCACCATCCCGGCGAGCACCGCACCCACGCCGTCGGTGCCGGCATTGCTGAGCGCCGCGCCACCCAAGCCGAGCACCGCCACGATGGCGAACTTCGACAGGATCAGCGCCACCAGCATCTCGACGGCGCGCAGCGCCCACATCCGTCGCGCCGGCCACACGAGCGCGGCGAACGCCAGCGGCAGCAACAGTACGACCACGTAGACCGCCGCCTCGCGCATGACGAGCTCGAGCCATACCACGACGGCCCCGCCCGCAGTCAAGAGCCCGAGCAGGAAGGTCAGGAACGGCGACTTCAGGAAGTGGATCAGGCCCGCGGCGCCCAGGGCTCCGGTGAAGAGCGAGGTCAGGCCGTGGCTCGAGCTCGAGGTCCAGACCAGGCTGCACAGCTCGTCGGTCGCCGCCAGCAGCAGCATCGTGATCGGTGCGGCGATCGCCACGCACAGCATTGCCAGCGGCAGGTAGCCGAAGGCGGCCCGGCTGAGGATCGAGAGATCCGAGCGGATCAGCGCCTGGACCGCCGCCGCGAACAGGAAGGGCAAGGTGAGCAGCGCGGCCATACCCGCCACGCGCCAGTAGGTAGAGGAGAACCACACCGTCCCGAGGTGGGGCGCCGCCGTGCTCTGGATCGCGCCCACCATGAACGACAGCCCCGCCTTGGCCCCGCCGACGACCCAGGCGACGACCGCCGCCAGGCCGATCGCGGTCGAGGCGCTGACCCCGCCACCACCGTTGAGGAAGTCTTGGATGGCGGTGCCGATGTGGCCTGTGATCAGGTTCTTGCCGATCTTGAGCAGCTCTCCCGGGTGGCGCAGCGCGGTGCAGGCCTTACCGGCCGCGCCGCTGAGATCGCCGAGGACATTGCAGGCTCCGCTGGGGATCGACGCAGAGGCAGGGGAGCGGCGCGGCCAGAGAAGCTGTCGAGGCCAGCGCAGCAGCCAGCGCAGTGATCAGAAGCGCCGACCTCAATGTGCCGTCGTCCCGAGGTGCTGGAAGAAGTTGACGAGACCCGGCGCGGCTCCGATCACGAGGGCTGCGGCCGCGGAGACGATCGCGGCCATGCGGCCGCGGCCGGCGTACTGGTGATTGTGCGTATGGGAGGCCACCGCCCACACGGCCGCGCCCACGAACGCCCCCAGCAGAGCGACAGCGAGGGCCCACGCCTCGGCGCCGTTGACGAGCTGCTGGAGCACGTTGCTTCCCGGGAGCCCGCTGGGGTTCGGCTGTGCCGTGACAGCCGGCGGAAACACGATCACTTCTCACCTCCGAATCTAATTGAGTCCTGACTAGACCAAAAGAACCTACCAGCGCCGCGCGTTGCGTGGTAGGCTCTTTAGTAGCAACTTTGTCTTATTTAGACTCATTAGGTCTACTGGAGGCGGTCATGGTCACCGATTTGGAAGAGCTGTACGCATCTCTGTCACCGCGGCTCGAGTCGATCGTGCGCATGGACGTGCGCGCGCCGCGCGCGGTGATCGAGGACGCCTGCCAGCTCGCTTGGGGCCAACTGGCCCGCCACCGGGACCGCGTCGAACACGACAGCGCGCTGTCCTGGCTCGCCAAGACGGCGATCCACGAGGCGCTCTGGCTGCTCAGGCGCCAGCGACGGTGGGATTCGCTCGAGGGAACGATCGAGCGCTACGGGGAGGGGGCGCTGCGGGAGTTCGCGCCCGGGGCCGATGAGGTGTTCGAGCTGCGGGCGCGGCTCGAAGAGATGGGCTCGCTGACGCGCCGCCAGCAGCAGATGATGTGGCTGCACGGCCTCGGCTATGACTACGAGGAGATCGCCGACGCCACCGCCTGCACGGTCCGCACGGTCGAGCGCCAGCTGCTGCGGGCGAAGCGAAAGATGCGGGAAGGGGCCTAGGGTCGCGGCTCGCGCGGGGCCGGCGCTGGGGCGGCCGCCGGTCGCGGCTCGCGGCCGGCCGGCGCCGGGGCGGCGGCCCTAGCGCGCGCGGCCGCGCTTGCGCCTGCGCCGCTCGGCCGGACTCGGCTTGCGCGGCTTGGGGCGGGCCTTCGAGCCCGGGTGGGACCGGCCGGCGCCCGCGGTGGCGGCGGCGGCCCGGCCCGGCGCGCGCCGCCGCGCGTCGCGCCAGATGAAGAGGGAGATGCCGCCGAGCACGATGAATGCGCCCAAGGCGATCTCGATCGCGGCGCTGCCGCTGAGGCCGCCGCCCGAGGAGCTGGTCGTACTCGGGTTTGTGAGCACCGGTGCCGGGCTCGAGTTGGGCGCGGTGGTCGTCGCCGGCGACTGCGGCAGCCCAGGGGAGAGCGGGGTGGTGGTACCCCCCTGGGCGAGGGCCGTCGCGGGCGCCACGAAGAAGAGGGCAACGCACACGAGGATGCCGACGATCCAGCCGGAGGGTGCGAGAAAAACGTGCGCATAGCGGGCGTTTTTCTCGCACCCTCGCCGAGCACGCACGCGCGAGCCACGCAAAGCCCCCCTCATCCGAGCGGCTTCTCCATCGCGGGCGTCTCCGGCGCCTTGCGGTAGGGCTGCTCGGGCTCGACGTCCTCCTCGTGGTAGACGCTCTCGGCGTTGACCGCCCAGATGTCGTGTTGAGTGCCGAGCAGGATGTTGTCCACCGCCCGCATGGCTGTGAGCATCGAGTGGTCCGAGTTGTTGTAGCGGTGCAGGCCGTTGCGCCCCACCTGAATCAGATTCCCGACGCCCTCGAGCCAGCGACGAATCAAATCCACACGCTCGGCGTACTCGACGTCGTACATCGGATACGCCTTGCTCACGCGCACGACGAAACCCATCTTGACCGTCTCGGCTCGCGCGAGGCCGAGCTTCTGGATCTCGCGCGTCGCCATCGCCACCAGGTCGGAGTCCTCCATGCTCCACAGCTCGTCGCCCTCGAAGCAGAAATACTCCATCCCGATCGACGCGTCGTTCTCAGAAGGCACCATCCACGGGCTCCAGGAGCGGAAATTCTGGATCCGCAACACCCGGACCCCGGGCTGGTGGATGTAGATCCAGTTGTCGGGGAATAGGTCCTCGCCCTCGATCACGAGCGCGACCGTCAGGAAATCGCGATAGCGCAGGCCGCGAGCGGCGTCGCGCACGTCGACCGGCGCCTCGGGCTCGGTGATCGCGACGGTCGTGCGCAGCGGCAGCGACGAGATCACGTGAGACGGCGTGTAGGTCTCGCCTCCGGCGACCACCTCGACGACCTCGCCGCCCGCCCCCAGCCGCAGCCGGGTGACAGGTGCGCCCAAACGCACCTCCCCGTCGCGGGCGACGATCTCGTCTCTCATCCGCTCCCACATCTGGCCCGGCCCGTAGCGGGGGTAGTTGAACTCCGAGATCAGCGACTTGATCTGGTTGCCCTTGTTGCCGAAGAACGCTGACTTGGCGGCGCTGAAGAACGACAGTCCCTTGATGCGCTGGGCCGCCCACTCGGAACGAATCTCGGCTGTCGAGACGCCCCACAGCTTCTCCGTGTAGGTCTTGAAGAAGTGGCGGTAGAGCCGCTTGCCGAAGCGGTTCGAGACCCACTGCTCGAAGCTCTCCTCACGCCCCTTGGGCTTGATCGCCGCCCACAGATAGGACATCCCGCACAGGAACAGCTCCACCGGCCCGAGCTTGCGGATCACGTCCATGCCCTCCAGTGGGTACTCGAGGAACTTCCCGTTCCAGAAGATGCGCGACTTGCGCGGGCGCCGCAGGAACTCGTCGGAGAGGATCTCGTGCCAGAGGTCGTCGACCTCCTTGACCTTGGTGAAGAAGCGATGGCCGCCGAGGTCGAAGCGGTAGCCGTCCCGCACCTCGGTGCGCGCGAGCCCCCCGACCTGGCTCGAGGCCTCGAGCACGACTACCGGCTTGTCCTGCCTGGCCAGCAGGTAGCCGGCGGTGAGGCCGGCGGGGCCGGCGCCGAGCACCACGACGGGGCGCTCGACCGTGATCTCGTGACGTGAAGAGCTCACGAGACCTTGCGGTAGAGGACCGCGCTCATCGGCACTTGCAGCGCCTCCTGGTAGTCGTGCGGCGCCCATGCGACCTGCTTGAGCACACCCCGTGTGACATCGGCCTGCAACAGCGCCCCCCAGTCAGCGGCGCGACGGCGTATCAACCGGGTCCACGGCGCCTCCCAGTTCAACACGCCCTCGGTCAGGGGGCGCAGATAGAGGAGCTGCTGGCCGGGGCGCAGACTCGCCACCATGGGCGAGAGCGTCGCGGCCGGGGCCGCCCGCTGCAGCCTGCCCAGCGCATCGACCCAGTTCATGTAGCTGGGATCGGAGACAGGACCGATGGTGGTCGCGTACCTGAGACCCGAGGGGAGGTAGTACCAGGCGAGCGGCGTCTCCTCGGGCTGCGCGACGACAACCAGATCGCCCGCGTGCAACTGCGAGTTCAGCTGGCCCGCGATGTCGCGCATGTCGCTCTTATGCGGATAGGCGAAGTTGCCCGGATGAAGCATGAAAACGACCGACGCCGCGGCGGCGACCAGGCCGAGCACGCGCGCGCGGGCGCACCCAAGCGCCGCGATCAGCAGAATCGCCGGCAGCGCCGGCGCGAAGTAGCGCGACACGTAAGCCGGGGTGATCTGGGAACTCAGCCAGGCAACCAACAGCGTTGCTGCCGCTAGCGCGATCAGCGTCCATAGTGCTACCGCCTCGCGCGTGCGCCGCGCGCTCCGCGCGAAGTACCCGGCCAGACCGACGACGCAGGCGAGAAACAGCGTCACGGTCACCCGGTCGCCGCCCAGCAGGTCGCGCGAGATCAGGATCGGCGTGCCGCCGCCGGGGGCGTGCGACCAGGGCGCGCCGGTGTGGGACGCCTGGTAGAGAAGGTTCGGAAGCCACGGGATGTAGAGAATCCCGGCGGCGGCGAAAGCCAGCAGCGCGTCGCGGATGAAGAGGCGCCGGTCCTCGCAGATCAGGTACGCCGGGATCAGCGATATCGCCGCGCCCACCGTGAAGAAGATCCCCCAGGTGTGGGTGTAGAGCATCAGCGCCAGCGAGGCCGTGAACAGGAACAGGTACCGCCGGCGCCGGTAGACGAAGCCATGGATGAAGGCGGTGATCGCGACCAGCGCGAGCAACGCCATCAGCTCATACATCCGCGTTTCCTCGGCGTACTGGGTCAACCAGGCGTTGAACGCGAACAGCACGCCGGCGATGATTCCCGCGCGGCGCCCGAACAGGCTCCACCCGGCCCACATCCCGACCGGGATCGTGGCGAGTCCGAAGAGGAGCGAAAGCGCGTGCGTGGCCGACTCGCTCGGGCCGAAGACCCGCATCCAGAGGTGCAGCAACAGGTAGTACAGCGGGGGATTGCCGTCGTGGCGCAGGATGCCGGGAATCGCGCTCACGGGATGCAGCGAGATCCCCGTGGTGATCGCCTCGTCGATCCACAGCTGCCCCGACAGGGCGCGCGAGCGCATGTAGGCCGAGGCCGCGACCAACACGATCGCGACGCCGGCGAACATCGCCCAGCTGGGCAGCCGCTCGAGCCGGGCGAGCGGCGAGACGCCGCGGCCACGTTCGCGCTCGGGGGCCGGCGGTGGGGCTGCGACCGTGGCCATCGGAGGGCTAGGCCCTGGGCTCCTTGACACCTTGCCCGAGGCAGTTCTCGATCACCGTCAACTGCGATCCCGGAGCCTGGTTCGGGTACACGAGCGCGGCGCCGATCACGTAGGCGCCCTGAGCCTTGCCCTCGAGCTGGTCGCCCTCGGCGACGTCGGCCGTGGGCGCGAACACGATCGTCGCGCCCGCCGGGCGCGTGTCGACCTGAAGCGTGTTGGTGCCGATCTCCGTCACGGTGAGGTGGTTGTCACGCAGGCACGCGAGGTAGTCGGGTCCGGCGGTGCGTGTGTCGAGCACCTGGCCGCGCCCGCGCGCGGGCTTCGCCAGCGAGGCGCAGCCTGAGATCATGAGTGCAGCCGCGCATGCGGCTGCCAGGGCCCGGGTGCAGGACACCCCGCCAGGGTAGAAGATGGCGGCCATCGTCACCCACGCCGACCATTACCCTGCGGGCAACCGATGATCGCGCTCGCCGCACTCACAGGGCCGGTGCCCAAGGCAGGCGTGGTCGTCGTCGCGCTGCTCGCCGCCGCCGCGCTGCTCGCCCCCTCGACGCGCTGGCGCGCGGCCGCGATGCTCGGTTGCATCGCGCTGTCACCAATCCTGCTGCTGGCCGACGTGTGGGACTCGCCTCATGTGAGGGCGATCCACCACCATCTGCTGCTGGCGCTGGTGGCCGCGATCGTGGCGCTGGCTGTGGTCGCGCTGGTCGCGCGCGTGATCGCGCAGCGGCCGTGGCTACTGGGGCTGCTCGCTGTGCTCGCGCTCCCGTTCCGCGTGCCGATCTCCGCCGGCGGCTCCACCTCGGACCTGCTCGTGCCGCTCTACTTCGTGGTCGGCGCCGGGACGCTCGCATTCGCGGTGCCGGCGCTGCTCGGGCGTGCGACGCCGCTCGATCGCGCCGGGGCACCTGCCCGGCAGTCACTCGTGTGGCTCAAGCGCCTGCTGGCGCTGGTGATCGTCGTCTACGCGGTGCAGGCGCTGTACTCGCCCACGGCTGGGTCCCCGAGCGGCTTCGAGAAGGCCCTCCAGAACACGGTCTTCTTCTACGTGCCGTTCACCGTCCTCTTCTGCCTGCTGCTGGCGATCGACTGGACACCCCAGCTGGTGCGTCAGTGTCTGCTGCTGCTGGCCACGCTGGGCGTCGTCTTCTCGGGCATCGCGTTCGTCGAGTACGCCACCAAGACGGTGCTGTTCAACTCGAAGCTCGTGAGCGAGAACCAGCTCTACACCTACTTTGTCGTCAACTCCGTCTTCTTCGACCCGAACATCTTCGGCCGCTTCCTGGCGCTCGTGATGGTGCTGCTGGCCACCGTGCTGCTGTATGACCGTCACCCGCGCGAGCACATCGCGGCCACGGTCGTGCTGGCGGTCCTATGGGTCGCCCTGGTGTTGAGCCTCTCGCGCTCGAGCATGGCGGGCCTGCTGGCTGCGCTGGCCGTGCTCGCCGCGATCAAGTGGAGACCCTCGCGCACGCTCGTGGCGGCGGGCGCCGTGCTCGTGCTGGGCGCGGCAGCGGTGGTGATCTCGCCCACCACCTTCGGCTTCAACCAGAGCTTCAACGGCGTCACGGCCGGGCGGGGCAGCGTGCTGAGCGGGGGCATGAGGCTCTTCGCCCACCGTCCGCTGCAGGGCTTTGGGTCTGGCTCGTTCGAAATCGAGTACCACCGGCACAACCCCAACTCGGGCCCTCTGACCGCGTCGCACACGACGCCCGTGACGATCGCCGCCGAGCAGGGCCTGATCGGGGAGCTGCCGTATCTCGCGCTCGTGGTGGTCGCGCTCGTGGTGTTGGTCCGCGGCACGCGCGCCGACCCCGCCCGCGCCGCGGTCGCGGCCGCCTTCGTGGCGCTGCTCGTGCACACCCTCTTCTACGCCGACTTCCTCGAGGACCCCTCGACCTGGGCACTGCTCGCGGTGGGCGCCGCGCTCAGCCGCAGGCCAACTCCTCAGCAAGCCGAGCGGCAGCTGCCGCACGGCGCGGCGGCGCCGGTCACGGCTTAGCCGTCGCGCCCTGCTCGTCTGCGAGCGCCAGCCGCAGGAGCAGGTCGTGCAGGAGCTTGCGCTCCTCCCGGCCCAGCGGGCTGAGCAGCTCCTCCTGCGCCTCGCGCGCGAGCGCACGGCCGCGGCGCAGCACTTCGCGCCCCTCGTCGGTGATGTGCAACGAGTGGGCGCGCCGGTCGGAGGGGTGCGGGCGGCGCTCGACCAGTCCGCGCGACTCGAGGTCGTCGATCGTCGCGACCATCGAGCTGGGGTCGATCCCCGTGTGCTTACCGAGGTACTGCTGGGTCATCGCGCCCTCGGCGTCGAGCACGTTGAGCGCCCCCCACATGCGCGTCGTGAGCCCGAGCTGTGTCAGCCGCTCGCCGAACTGTCTCGCGGCCACGTGGCCGACGCGCGCGAGCAGGAAGCCGGTGTGCTTGATGAGCGCGCGATGCGTGCCGGGCGGACCCGGTATGGGTGCAGAGGACTTGAGGCGAGCGGGGACGTTCACAGGATCTAAACGAACTCTAGCAGCGATGCTTGCACGTGGGAATAGTTTTTGCTACAAACCGTCCGTTCCACCAATCACGTCAATCCCTGGAGGCGAGCGATGGGCACAACCGAGACGACGACCATCACCTCCCTGACCCGCTGGGTGCTCGCTCATAAGCGCCTCGTCGTGGGCGCCTGGGCGCTGATCACGATCATCGGGTTCGCGACCGTGAGCTCCTCCATCAACTCCTTCAGCAAGACCTTCACCGTGCCCGGCCGCGAGGGCTTCGTCACCAATGCGCGCATCAAGGAGATCTTCCACAACGGCGGGGACACCGCGCCGCTGCTGCCGGTGGTGACGCTGCCGCCCGGCACCTCGGTTTCCTCGCCGGTCGTGCGCAGCGGACTCGAACGGATCCAGGCCGACCTCGAGCGGGCGCTGCCGGGCACCCGCATCGCCTCGTACGCCTCCACCGGAAACCGGGCCTTCGTCTCCCGTGACGGGCGCACCACCTTCGTGATCGCCTACCCGCCGCTGCGGCTCGGCGCATTCGGCGCCAACTCTTACGCCGCCAAGGTGGCGACCTCGGTGCTCTCGGCGGTCCGCGTCGCCGGCGCCCCCGTGCACGTGACCGGCGTCGACGCGCTCGGCAACCAGACCGGAGGAGGCCAGGGTCCCGGGGTATTCCTCGAGTCGGTGATCGGCGGCGTCGGCGCGCTCGTGATTCTCGCGTTCGTGTTCGCCTCACTGCTGGCGTTCGTGCCCCTGCTGATGGCGATCGTCTCGATCATGACGACCTTCCTCGTGTTGCGGGGTCTGACCACCGTCACGAGCGTCTCGATGATCGTCGAGTTCCTGGTGGCGCTGATCGGGCTGGGCGTCGCGATCGACTACTCGCTGCTCGTGGTGGTCCGCTGGCGCGAGGAGCGCGCCCACGGCCACGAGGGCGAGGAGGCGGTCGTGCGCGCGATGCAGACCGCGGGGCGCGCCGTCGTCTTCAGCGGCACGACGGTCGCGATCGGGCTGCTCGCGATGATCGTGCTGCCGCTGCCCTTCCTGCGCTCGATCGGGTACGCGGGCATGCTGATCCCGCTGACCAGCGTGATCGTCGCGCTGACGCTGTTGCCGGTGGTTCTGGCCAAGGCCGGCAACCGGCTCGACTGGCCGCACGTACGCTCCGACGAGATGGCTAGCCGCCCCTGGACGAGATGGGCGCGGCTCGTCGTTCGGCGCCGCTGGGTGGCGGCGCCAGCAGCGCTGGCGGTGCTCGCCGCGCTCGTCATCGGGGCCACCCAGATCCAGCTCGGCTCGGCCAACCTCAACACGCTCGCGAGCCATGGCGAAGCCCATACGGGCCTCGTCCAGCTGGAGAGGTCCGGCATCGGCGCGGGCGCGCTCGAGCCCATCGAGATCCTCACGAGCGCCGGCCAGGCCCAGCATGTGGCGGGCGTGGTGGCGGGCGTTCCCGGTGTCCACGGTGCGTTTGCCCCCACGACGCCCCAGTGGCAGCGGCACGGGCTCGCGGTGCTCAACGCGCTGCCGATCGCAGACGGCTCGACCGGCGCGGGACGCACGACCGTCAGTCTCGTCCGCACCGCCGCCCACGGCGCCGGCCCCCACGTCAAGGTCGGCGGCACCGGGGCAGAGAACGCCGACTTCGTCGACGCCATCTACGGCAGCTTCCCGCTGATGATCGCACTGATCGCGGTGCTGACATACGTGCTGCTGGCGCGGGCTTTCCGCTCCCTGCTACTGCCGCTCAAGGCGATCATCCTGAACGTCATCAGCGTCGCCGCGGCCTGGGGAGTGATGACGCTCGTGTGGCAGCAGGGACACGGCTCGAGCCTGCTTTGGGGGATCGCACCGACGCACTCGATCACAGCCTGGATCCCGCTGATGGTCTTTGCCTTCCTTTTCGGCCTCTCGATGGACTATGAGGTCTTCATCCTCGCGCGCATGCGCGAGGAGTTCGACAAGAGCGGCTCGACCGACACCGCGGTCGTGACCGGCATCGGCCGTACCGGCCGCCTGGTGACAAGCGCCGCGCTGATCCTGTTCCTGGCCTTCGTGTCGATGTCCTCGGCCCCCGTGACCGACGTCAAGGTGTTCGCGACCGCGCTCGCGGCGGGGATCATGCTCGACGCGACGGTGATCCGAGCGCTGCTGGTGCCCGCCGTGGTGTCGCTGCTGGGACGCTGGAACTGGTGGCTGCCGAAGCGGCCCGCGAGGCTGCTGAGAGTCGAGCCGTCCACTCCTTAGAAAATGACCCGCCCGGCTCATGAGCCGGGCGGCCGGCCGGAACATGTTCCGGCCGGGGCCGGCGCACATGTGCGCCGGCCAACCACATGGATGTCGCGTCGGCGACCGGGAAACCTGTACGGTGCCGGAGCCATGACTGTCGAGACCGCGCCGGCGACGGGGTCCGTGGAAGTCGCTCCGGTGCGGGGAGCGGGCGACCTGCGGGCATTCGTGGGGCTGCCTTACGCACTGCACGCCGGCACCCCCTGGATCCCTCCGGTCAAGCTCGAGCGCTACGCCTTCCTGCTCCATCCGCTCAACCCGTTCTTCAAGCACGGCGTCGCCCAGTACTTCCTCGCCCGCCAGGGCGGCCGCGTGGTGGGCCGCATAACGGCCCAGATCGACCATGCCTTCAACGAGTTCCACGACACGCGCTGGGGCATGTTCGGCTTCCTCGAGTTCGAGAACGACGAGACCGTGCTGCGTTCCTTGCTCGACGCCGCCGCGGCCTGGCTGGCCGGGCACGGCTGCGAGCGCATGGTCGGCCCGATGGACTTCTCCATGAACGAGGAGAGCGGCGTGTTGATCGAGGGGTTCGAGCTCGAGCCGATGATCAAGCAGCCCTGGCATCCCCCCTACTACCAGCAGCAGTGCGAGGCGGTCGGCCTCAGCAAGGCGATGGACGTCTTCCACTGGGAGCTCCACCTCTCCGACCGCGACGAGCGCATGCTGCCGCTGCTGCCAAAGCTCGCCGCGCGCGCGAGAGACAAGCACGGCGTCACGATCCGCCGCATGTCGCGCAGGCATCTGCGTCGCGAGCTTGACGAGTTCGCCAAGGTCTACAACGCCGCCTGGGCGCACAACTGGGGGTTCGTCCCCTATGCGAAGGAGGATCTCGACGAGCTCGCCATGACGCTCCAGATCGTCTACGACCGCGACTGGTTCATGATCGCCGAGCAGAACGGCCAGACGATCGGCATGGCGATCACGATTCCCGACATCAACCAGGCGCTGAAGAAGATGCGCGGACGGGTGCTGCCGCTCGGCTGGTGGCATCTGCTGCGCAAGCGCCGCTACATCGACAGGATGCGGATCGGGTTCCTCGGGGTGCTGCCGGAGTTCGAGCACACGGGCGCGGGCGCGGCGCTCTACATCGAGCATTTCGAGACCGCAGCGCGGACCGGGCTGACCCACGGCGAGGCGGGCTGGATCCTCGAGACCAACAGCTCGATGAACCGCGGACTCGAGGCGATGGGCGGCAGGATCGCCAAGCGCTGCCGGGTCTACGAACGACTGCTCGAGACGACCGAAGCGACCGCGTCCGCGGACTAGGAGGGCCCGTTGGCGCTCACCGTCGTCGGCTCAATCGCGTTCGACTCTGTGACGACGCCGTTCGGCACGCGCGAGCGGATGCTCGGCGGCTCGGCCGTCCATTTCGCCTTGGCGGCGTCGTTCTTTGACACCGTGCACGTGGTCGGACCGGTCGGGGACGATTTCGGTCAAGAGCAGTACGCGGTCCTGCAGACGCGTGGGATCGACACCACGGACATCGAGCGGGTCGCCGGCGAGACCTTCTTCTGGGCCGGTGAGTACGGATGGGATCTCCAGGAGCGGCGCACGCTCGACACACAACTGGGGGTGTTCGCGGGCTTCACGCCGCGGCTGTCTGAGCCATCCAAGGCGGCCGAGCTGCTGTTCTTGGCCAACATCCAGCCCGAGCTCCAGCGTGAGGTTAGGGCCCAGTGCCATGGGGCCCGTTTCGTAGCGCTCGACTCGATGAATCTGTGGATCGAAACGGCCCGCGACTCGCTCATCGACGCGCTGGCAGAGGTCGACTGCCTGCTCCTCAACGACTCCGAGCTGCGGGAGTTGACGCGCGAGCCGAACCTGGTCCGCGCGGCGCGGCTGATACGGGGCTGGGGCCCGGGGGTGGTGGTCGCCAAGCGCGGCGAGTACGGGGCGGCGATGGTCACCGAGGAGGGCTTCTTCGCGCTGCCCGCCTTCCCGCTCGAGACGGTGCTCGATCCCACCGGGGCCGGAGACTCGTTCGCAGGCGGGTTCATGGGCTATCTGTCAGCCCATGCGGGTTCGACCATCGACCACGGGGTGCTCGCGCGCGCGATGGCCTACGGCACTGCGCTCGCGTCCTTCAACGTCGAGGAGTTCGGCGTCGAGCGGGTGGCCAGGCTCACGAACGATGAGATCTCGGCGCGGGTGGCGGAGCTCGGCCGGATCACGCAGTTCGCTCCTGCCTGGTCGGCCCGGGCGTGAATTTTCTTCCCTAGCGGGGTACGATCCAGAGTGTGACGTTGGGGTTCCTGTGGCTGATGCTCGCGCTCAAGATCCCGCTGATCGCGTTGATCTTGGTCGTGTGGTGGGCGATCAAGCAGCGCCCGGCCGAGCCGCCTGCCTCCGATGACGGGGGTGGCGGCAGCAAGCTCCATCACCCCCACACCCCCCAGCCATTCCCGCGCATGCCCCGGCGCGGCCCGCACGGCGGCACGTCTCCCCCGTCGCCAGCTCGGGTGCGCACGGTCCGTGCCCGCGCACGCACGCTCGAGCACTAGCCGGCGCAGCGGTCGTCTCGGCCCAGGCGGGCGACTGGGTCCGCTGCAAGACTTCGCGCCCATGAGCGTGCTCTCAGACGCGACGATCCGCGAGCTCGTCGAGCTCGGACGGATCCGGATCGAGCCGTGGGATTCATCGCTGGTCCAGCCCGCGAGCGTCGACCTGCGGCTCGGAGACACCTTTCGCGTCTTCCACAACCACCGGGCGCCCGCGATCGATCTCCGCAGCCCGCCGGGGAATCTGACCGAAGAGGTCGCGGTGGCGCCCGAGGACTCGTTCGTGATCCACCCCGGAGAGTTCTGCCTGGGGCGCACGCTCGAGTGGGTCGAGCTGCCCGACGACATCGTCGCGAGGATCGAGGGCAAGTCGAGTCTCGGCCGGCTCGGCCTGATCGTTCACGCCACGGCCGGCTTCTGCGACCCGGGCTGGCAGGGGACGCTGACGCTCGAGTTGAACAACCTCACGCGTGTCCCGATCAAGCTCTACCCCGGCCTCCTGATCGCCCAGCTCTCGTTCATGACGCTCGACCGAGCCGCTGAGCGGCCCTACGGCTCGCCCGAGCTTGGCAGCCACTACCAGGGACAGCGGGCCGCGACCGAGAGCCGCTACGAGGGCGACCGCACCCGTCCCGCGAGCGATCCGATCAGGTAGGCTGACGCGCCGTGCCGGCCCTGCTGTTCGCCGTCGATACGCTCAAGGCGCCGTTCGCAATCGCCGGCGCCGTGTTCGTGCTCTGGGCCGCGCTGGTCGCGGGCATAGGGCTCGCCCGCCCGCGCTTCCCCGGGGGCGCCGGGGGACAGCGCGCGGTGATGGCCTTGACCGTCGTCCTGACCGTGATCGTGATGGGCGTAGCGGTCACCACAGCCTGACAATTCCGCTCCCGCGCAAGTATTAGAGTGAGGGTAGGTGTTGCGCTCCGCGCGAGCGCCTGCCAGCCCTAATCGCGAGAAGGAGTGCCATGACGACCGAGACCCAGCAGGCGGACGGAGCCGGCCAGGCCACGTCGGGCGAGACCCTCAGCATCACCGATAACCGCACCGGCAAGCAGTACGAGGTACCGATCGAGGACGGCACCATTCGCGCGACCGAGTTGCGCAACATCAAGACGCACGAGGACGACTTCGGCCTGATGAGCTACGACCCGGCGTTCATGGCGACGGCCTCATGCCGCTCGGCCGTGACGTTCATCGACGGCGAGCGGGGGATCCTGCAGTACCGCGGTTACCCGATCGAGCAGCTGGCGGAGAAATCGAGCTTCCTCGAGGTCGCCTATCTGCTCGTGCACGGGCAGCTGCCCAACCGCGACCAGCTGGATAAGTGGACGCACGAGGTGACGATCCACACCTTCGTGCACGAGAACATCAAGGAGTTCATGCAGGGGTTCCGCTACGACGCCCATCCGATGGGCATGCTGCTGGCCTCGGTGGGAGCGCTTTCGACCTTCTATCCGGAGGCGAGCGCGATCAAGGATGAGGAGGTCCGCTACCTCCAGATCGTCCGTCTGATCGCGAAGATGCCGACGCTCGCAGCTTTCTCCTATCGCCACAACCGCGGCATGCCCTACGTCTATCCGGACAACGACCTCAGCTATCCGGGCAACTTCCTCTCGATGATCTACAAGATGACCGAGCTCAAGTACGAGCCCGACCCCCGCCTGGAGCGCGCGCTCGACGTGCTCTTCATCCTCCACGCCGACCACGAGCAGAACGCGTCGACGAGCGCGGTTCGCAGCGTGGGCTCCACGCAGGTAGACCCCTACTCGGCGGTGGCGGCAGGGGTCGCCGCCCTCTACGGACCACTCCACGGCGGCGCCAACGAGCAGGTGTTGAAGATGCTGCGCCGGATCGAGCGCAAGGAGAACGTCGCGGACTTCGTCAAGGGCGTCGAGGAGGGCAAGGAGAAGCTGATGGGGTTCGGCCACCGGGTCTACAAGAACTACGACCCGCGCGCCAAGATCATCCAGAAGGCGACCTACGACGTGTTCGAGGTGACGGGCACCAACCCCCTGCTCGACATCGCGCTCGAGCTCGAGAAGCGTGCCCTCGAGGACGACTACTTCATCGAGCGCAAGCTCTACCCGAACGTCGACTTCTACTCGGGCATCATCTATGAGGCGCTCGGCATGCCGGTCGAGATGTTCCCGGTCCTGTTCGCGATCGGCCGGACGGCGGGCTGGATCGCCCAGTGGCTCGAGATGATCGACGACTCAGAGCAGAAGATCGCTCGGCCGCGGCAGATCTACACGGGCGAGCGCGACCTCGATTACGTCGCGATCGCCCAGCGCTCCTAACCGCTGCGAAGCGGTGCCGTGGAAGGTGACGGTGCGCTTGAGCGGCCGCGTCGAGCGGCAGCGCATGGACGATCTCGAGGCCGTCCTCAAGTTCATCGAAGGACGGGCCGAGGCGCTCGCGCAGTCCGCGCCGCGGCGCTCGGTCGACCTCCGCTACAAGCGCTTTGACCCGGGCGAGCAGGTCTTTGCCCGCATCGAGCTGAGCGGACCCGAGCGGCTGCTGCCGCGTGTGCGCGCGGGCCTCGACATCCGGGGTGACGGTTCCGGGGAGGCCTACCTCGGGCGGGTGCGGCGGACCGTGCTCGAGCAGCGAGCGGGCGAGAGCCCGACCGCGGCGCTACGCCGTGCGCTCGGCTCCTGACCGGTGCTACAGCACAAGCGTTTGGCCGTGGCGCCGCAGCCACCTCCGGTGCTCGCGGTAATCGGGGCAGTAACGGTCCACCCGGGACCAGAAGCGGGCGGAGTGGTCCATGAACTCGAGGTGACAGACCTCGTGCCAAACCACGTAGTCGAGCACGGGCTCGGGCGCGAGCAGCAGTCGCCAGTTGAAGCTCATCCCCCCGCCCGGCGAGCAGCTCGCCCAGCGGGTCCGCTGGTTGCGGATCGACAGCGATGAGTACGCGTTGCCGCTGATCTCACACGCGCGGTCGAGACGGGCGCCGATCTCACTCCTGGCGGCCCGGCGGTAGAAGCGCTCGAGCGCGGGCAGGCGGCCCCGTCCGGCCGGGACCAGCAGGGCATCCGCGCGACGGTGTACGCGCGTGCGCCCAGGCTCCGCCACCAGCGCGAGGCGCTGGCCGAGGTAGGGAACTGTGCGGCTTGCATCCACGGGCCGACAGGGTACGGTGCGGTGCCGACATGCCAGCGATCCCGCCGTTGACCGAGCCCCTCAGCGATGGCGTGCTCGCGCTGCGCTACACGGTCGCGCACGACATTCCCGAGATCCTGATCGCCTACCAGGACGACCCCATGCTGCACGTCCGCATGTGCCGGCCGCGGCCCCCGAGCGGAGCCGAGCTCGGGCGCGAGCTCGAAGCAGCAGAGCGAGACCGGGCCGAAGGCGTCAGGGCCAGCCTGACGCTGCTCGAGCCACCTTCGGATGTCTGCCACGGTGTGCTGTCGCTGCACACGCTCGAGTGGGAGGATCGCCGGGCTGAGCTCGGGCTGTGGGTGGTGCCCTCGCGGCGTGGGCAGGGCCTCGGTCGCCGAGCGCTCGAGCTCGTCGCGCCATGGCTGTTCGAAGCGGGCGGCCTGAAGCGGATCCAGCTTCTCACCGAGCCCGACAACGAGCCGATGCTGCGGGCCGCGCACCGGGCCAGCTTTCGTGCGCGAGGGCGTGCTGCACCGCTACCGGTACGGCCGCGACATGGCGCTGCTATCGCTGCTCCCAAGCGACCTGGAGCCGCAGGGCGGGTTCTCCCGGGCAGTGGAGGCGAGCCACGGCGAGCGTGCCGGCTGATGCGCCAGGAATGGCGGGTCAAGCTGCCGTCCGGTGTGGGCGAGCCGTTTGAGGTGTACGTCAACGGCGTCCGGCAGGAGCTCGGCACTGACTTTCGAGTCTCGCGGGGAGAGCTCGTGTTCACGCGCGAGCTCGTCCAGCAGAAGCTGAGCCCGTGGGCCTGGTTCGTCGGCTTCTGGGGGATCGGGACCTACAGGCGAAACGACGTCGTCGACGTGCGCTATGAGCTCCACGGCCAGCCGATGCTCGCGCACGCGCTCAAGGTTCAGCCCCCGGCCCCGCGCGCGAGCGGTCAGGGGCCGACCGGGCCCTGACGTCCGAGCCAAGGAGCAAGATTTCTGTCGATCAGCACTCCCGTTGATCTGAAGCGAAGTGCAACCAGCCGGGGGAAGGCGATGGGAACAGAAGATCGTGCCTCGTCGGACGCGGCCGACCACGAGTCCGAAGGCCTGACGGGCCGGCCATCAGTCGCCGACTACGCGCTGCTCGAGGAGCTCAGCTTCGTCAGACGTGAGGCCCAGGCGGAGGCCAACATCGCCTACGGCGACTGGCGCAAGTTACCGAACAGAGAGAGGTACGCCGTTTATCGCGCGGCGCAGGATCGGGCCGACGCCGCTCAGGATCAGCTCGCCAGCTGGGCTGGCGAAATCGACCGGGGGTTGAGCAGCAGCGGCCTCGCGCTCGAGGCCCTCTAAAGCGCCCCCTCTAGCTGACGCCGGCCTCGGCCAGGCGGCCGGCCCACGGAGTGAGCAGTTTCAGCGCGGAGAGGATCGCCCGCGTCGCGGGAGAGCGGTTGAGCGTGTAGAAGTGGATCCCGGGCGCGCCGCGTGCCAGCAGCTCGGCGCACTGCAGCGTCGCGTAGGACACCCCGAGCTGGAGCACGGCGGCGGGGTCGTCGGCGCGTATCTCGAGCTGCTCTAGCAGTGAGGGCGGGATCGTCGCCCGGCACATTCCGGTGATCGTCTTGATCTGGCCGACGTCGGTGATCGGCATGATCCCGGGAATGATCGGCACATCGATCCCGGCCGCGCGCGCCTCGCCTACGAACCTGAAGTACAGATCGTTGTCGAAGAACAGCTGTGTGATCAGGAATGACGCGCCGGCGGCGACCTTCTCCTTCAGGAAGCGCAGGTCGTGCCCGAGGTCGGGCGCCTCGGGGTGCACCTCGGGAAAGCAGGCCGCCCCGACCGCGAACGGATACGAGCCGGCGATCAGGGCCGCGAGCTCGGTCGAGTAGCGCAGGCCGCCTGGGTGCGGCTGCCACTCGCTTTCACCGCGCGGAGGATCGCCGCGCAGCGCGAGCACGTTCTCTATGCCAGCCGCGGCGATGCCGTCGAGGATCTCGACCAGCTGCTCGCGCGTCGCTCCGACGCAACTCAGGTGCGCCATCGCCTCGATGCCCGCCTCCTGCTTGATCCACTTGGTGATCTCGACCGTCTTGGCTCGCGTCGAGCCACCGGCCCCGTAGGTCACCGAGACGAAATCGGGGGCCAGCGGTCTAAGCGCCTGTAGTGCCAGCCGGAGGTTTTGCTCTCCCTCCGTCGTCCTCGGAGGGAAGAACTCGAGGGAGAAGGTCGGGTCGCCCTTGGTGGCGATGATCTCGTCGACGCGCACCGCCCGCAAACCTTAACATGGTTGTGGCAAGGTTGGCGCTACGTCGTGCGCCAGCGCTCACTCGAACCGTCGGCAGCGCGCTCGACGGCGCCGGCGTGCTCGAGGTGAGTCAGGTAGCACAGGGTCTGAGAGAGCAGCAGCCCGGCGTTGGCCGAGCGCAGCGGCTCGCCATAGACCTCGGGCACGATCTCGACCACCGTGCGAGCGGCGTCCCTGAGCGCAGCCTCGACCGCGGCGAGACGCTCGCGGACGAGCTTGCGATTGCCTTCGATGTGCGCGCGCACATCGAAGAAGGGGCGACCGTGTCCGGCGAGGCAGAGGCGTGCGTCGAGCGTCTCGACCAGGTCGAGCGAGCGCAGGAACTCGCCCACCGGATCTGGGCTCCAGCCGTAGTCGTAGTAGAGCGCGATGCGCCCCAGGAGGTGGTCGCCCGAGATCAGCAGCCGCCGCTCCGGCTGAAACAGGCAGACGTGCGAGGGCGCATGGCCCGGGGTCTCATACACAGTCCAGGTGCCGAGGTCGGACTCGATCTCGACCCCCGCCACGAGCTTCGCATCCGGCTCGATCGCCGCCGCGAGCCCGGAGGGGAAGTCCTTGGCGCGTTCGGCGTAGCGCGCCAGGGCCTGCGCGGGCACTCCCGACTGACGCCCCACCTCCAGTCGGCGCGCGAGCGCGTCTTCGGGATGCGCGGCCGGTTCGGTGGCGTGGGCGTGGTTTGGGTGCATCCACAGCTCGCAGCCGGCTCGCTCGCAGATCGGCGCCGCTTGACCCCAATGGTCTGAGTGGGCGTGCGTGCAGGCGAGCAGCCGCACGTCCTCGACCCGCAGACCAACCTGTTCGAGCGCGCGCTCGAGCTGCGCCCACGAGCCCGGCTCGTGCATTCCGGTGTCGACGAGCACGATTCCGGAGCCCGACGCGAGCGCCCATGCGTTGCAATGCGGCACTCCGGGCCACGGCAGCGGCAGCCGCAGCCGCCAGAGACCGGGCAGGACCCGCTCGCCTCGGCCGAGCTCGCGACGGCCGGGCGTCTGACGGGGGCCGTTCATGGGCAGGCACGATATTTGAGGGCCCGCGCCGGGCGCTCAAACTCCGCCGAGCTGTGGACTGCCGGCCGCGTAGACTGAGCGACCCGTGAGCACCACCGAGGTCGCCAAGCGGTATTTCGCAGCGCTCAGCGCGCACGACCTCGACGGGGCCGTTGAGTGCTGGGCGCCGGGCGGGGTCGACCGCATGGTCGGGCAGCAGGAGCTGCTCGCGCCGGACGGCGTGCGGGAGTACTTCAGCGCCCTGTTCGAGGCCTTCCCCGACTTCCGCTTCGAGGTGATCGACATGACCACCCATCGCAACCGAACCGCCGTTCGATGGCGGGCCCGCGCGACCTTCGCGGGCCCCGGACACTTTCAGGGCTTCATGCCCAACGGCGCCCGCATCGAGCTCGAGGGCTGCGACGTGGTCACAGTCTCGGACGAAAAGATCGAACGCAACGATGCTTTCCTCGACAGCGGCTCGGTCGCCCGCCAGCTCGGATTTCTCCCGCCCGCCGGCTCCCCTGGCGAGGCTCGCTTCGCCGCCCTGGCGAATCTCCGCACGCGGCTCCTGGCGTGGATTCACGGTCGCGAGCCCGAGCAGATCGCCGGCGGCGTGTGGGTCGTCCGCGGCGGCTTTCCCCTGCGCACGATGAACGTCTATCTGCTCGCCGACGGCGACGGGGTGACCGTGTTCGACGCGGGCATCGCGGCCATGCCGAGCGCGGTCCGAGCCGCAGGCGCGCGGCTCGGCGGGATAACACGCGTCGTGCTCGGTCACGCGGACGCCGATCACCGCGGCGCCGCGGGCGGATTGGGCGCCCCCATCTACTGCCATCAGGCGGACCGGGCGGCGGCTGAGTCGCCGGAGCCGTTCCGCACGTACTGGGACCTTTCGAAGCTGGCTCCGCATGCCCGTGCGGTCTACCCCCGCTTGCTCAAGGCCTGGGACGGGGGCGCGCTCAAGATCGCCGGCACGGTCGCGGAAGACGAAGAGGTCGCCGGCTTCAAGGTGGTCCATCTGCCCGGACATGCCCCGGGGCTGATCGGGCTCTTTCGCGAGTCCGACCGGCTCGCGCTGGCCTCGGATTGCTTCTACACACTCGACCCGCAGACCGGAGTGAAGGGCGGGGCCCGGGTACCGCACCCGGCGTTCAACGCGAACCTGGACCAGACCCGCGACTCGATCCGCAAGCTGGCCGCGCTCGAGCCTTCCACCGCCTGGGCGGGTCATGCCGACCCCGTGAGCGGCGACGTGCGAGGCGAGCTCGAGCGCGCCGCCGCGGGGCCTTTGTGATTCCGTTCAGGCTGTGAGCGGACCTCACGCTGCGGGCGGGCCCGACGTCGACGCGCCGCGCGGCCCGGACCCAAACGCCCACGCCCGGCTCCTGTGCGACTGGTGCTTGGAAGTGAGACCGGGAGATCAGGTCGTAGTTGCGATGCCGCTGCGTGCGGTGTCTCTGACCCGCGGTCTCTACCGCGCGCTGCTCGAGCGTGGCGCGTGGCCCCTGGTTCGGGTCGCGGCCTCGGAGTTCGCGCCGGAGTTCTACCGGGCCGCGACGGAATCCCAGCTCGACTCGATCGCGCCGCTCGAACTGACTGAAGCCGAACAGGCCGATTGCTTTGTCGGCATCGAGGCGCCCGGCAATACGCGGGCGCTCGCCGGTGTCGATCCGGCCCTGATCACGCGCGCGACTCGAGCCAGCCTGGCGGCGCGCGAGGCGCGGCTGGCGAGTCGCTGGTGCCGCACCGTGTGGCCGACGCCGGCACTCGCTCAGCAGGCATCGATGGGGGACGACGAGTACGCCGCGTTCGTGGCCGGTGCGCTGTTGCTCGACCGGCCGGACCCGATCGCCGCGTGGCGGGCTCTCTCAGAACGCCAGGAAAGCCTCGTGCAGAGGCTGCAACAAACCGACGAGGTCCGCATCCAGAGCGAGGCGACAGACTTGCGGCTCAGCGTCAAGGGCCGAACCTGGATCAACTCCGATGGCCGCCACAACATGCCGAGCGGCGAGGTTTTCACCGGCCCGCACGAGACCTCCGCCAACGGGACCATCACCTTCGACGTTCCCTCGGGCGCCCGAGGGCTGGAGGTCGAGGGCGTGGAGCTCACCTTCCGGGACGGCGAGGTGGTCGACGCGCGCGCGACCCGGGGCGACGCGTACTTGCAGCAGGCGCTTAGCGACCGACTCCGGCTCCCGCTTCCTCGGCGAGCTGGGTATCGGCACCAACGAGGGCATCCGGCGAGCGACCGGTCTGATCCTCTTGGACGAGAAGATCGCCGGCACCGTCCACCTTGCCCTGGGGAGGTCGTATCCCCAGACGGGGGGCCGAAACGCCTCCGCCCTGCACTGGGACCTGATCTGCGACCTGCGCGACGGGGGGCAGCTCAGCGCCGACGGCGAACCGCTGCTCGAGAACGGTGCGCTGGTGATGTAAGCGAGCGGCCGCAGGGCGGATGCCGCTCGGCCACCCGTGGAAGCGAGGGGCTCTGGCCCAGACCAGCCGCTATAGTCGGCCGCCGTCGACCTCCGGGGCGCCCCCGCGCCCAATATCTGCTCGACGATCTCGACTCCGAACGATGCCCCAAGAGACTCCCGTCTACGACCTGACGCTGCTGATCTCGACCGCGATCGAGGAGGAAGCCCGGGCCCAGATCCTGGCTGAAGTGGAGAATGCGATCCAGCGAGGCAACGGCTCGATCGTGAGTCGCAGCGATTGGGGCACGCGCAACCTCGCCTATCAAATACAGCGCCAGAACGACGCCGAGTTCCATCTCCTGCAGATGACCGGGCCGCCGAGCCTGCTCGAAGAGCTCGGCCATAGCCTGCACATCACCGACGGCGTGCTCCGTTTCAGGATCATCAAGTCGGTCCCGGGCGCCCGCGGTGGTCCAGCCTCCGCCCGCGGCGGGGCGGAGGGCGCCCGCGGCGGGGCGGAGGGCGCAGCCCGTAGCGGGGCGGAGGGCGGTCGGGCTGAGAGCGCACCCCCGGGCGCGTCCGAGCCCCGCCCCGAGACACCCGCAGCCGCCGCACCGTAGGACCTCCGACCCGGTCCTTTGTAACGCCCCTGTCGCGTGGATGCGCGGCTCTGTGACAGGGCTGAGACGTTTCCGCCACTTTCCGCACTGGGAGCGCGGTTGCCGCCTGTGTCGTACCTAGACTCGGCGCAGACTTCAAATTTCTCTGGAAGGAGCGCAGATGGCAGGAGACATCAACCGGATCATCGTCACCGGGAGGCTGACCAAAGATCCCGACCTGAGGTCGGTGGCGGACAGCAGCACCTCGGTATGCACTCTCCGCATCGCGGTCAACGGCCGCCGGCGCAACGCGGCCGGGACCTGGGAAGACCAGCCCAATTTCTTCGACGTCACGGTGTGGGGTGCTCAGGGCGAGAACTGCAGCAAGTACTTGCAGAAGGGCAGGCAGGTCGCGATCGACGGCCGCCTGCGTCATCGCCAGTGGCAGACCCCGGAGGGGCAAAACCGCTCCGCCGTCGATATCATCGCCGAGTCCGTGCAGTTTCTTGGCGGCGGGCGCGGCGACGCGGCCGGTGACGGTAACGGGAACGGCTTCTCCAGCAACGTGCAGGCGGCGGAGAGCGACATTCCGACCGACACCAGCGACTTCGAGCCCGCTCCGGTGGCTGCTGGAGGTGACGAGGACATTCCTTTCTGAGCGGCTAGCGCTCACGGCACCGAGACGCAGGACCACGGCAGACCCGCATGGGTCTGAGTACCACCTAGACTCTCAAGACAGTGGCAAAGCAGCGAAAGAGACCGATTCGTCGGCGAGATCGGAAGGGCATGGCTGGCTCCGGCCGGCGCAAGCCCTGCCCGTATTGCCGCGACAAGATCGACCGGGTCGACTACAAGGACATTCCGATGTTGCGGCGGTTCGTGTCCGAGCGGGGCAAGATCCGCTCGCGGCGCATAACCGGCGCCTGCCGCCGCCATCAGAGTCAGCTCGCACGCGCGGTCAAGCGGGCACGCGAGCTCGCGCTGCTGCCGTACGTCGCCGAGCCCGGCGAGCGCGGCGGCCGTTGACGCCGAGGTAGGACCGGTGCCGCAAGCGATCCTGCTCCAGGACGTCGAGTCGCTCGGCGAACGCGGCAAGGTTGTCGACGTCTCGGCCGGTTACCTGCGCAACTATCTGGTCCCCCGCAAGCTGGCCCAGCCGGCGACGGCGGCGTCGGTCGCGGCCGCTGCCCGCCAGCGCGAGCGCGCGGAGCAGGCGGTACGCGACAGCGAGGAGCGCGCCAAGGACAGTGTGGCGTTGCTCAGCCGGACGGTCCTCACCATCCCGCAGCAGGCGGGGGGCGACGGGCGACTGTTCGGATCGGTGACGCCCCAGGACATCGCTGATGCCATCCGGGAGGCGCGCGGGATCCGGATCGACCGGCGCAAGGTGCATCTCGACGAGCCGATTCGCCACACCGGCACGTACATGGTTGTGGTCGAGGTGGCCGACGAGCTGACCGCGGCGGTCAAGACGATCGTCGTGAGCGCGGGCGCTTGAGCGTCACTCTAGGCGCACCTGAGCTTCGCTCGAGTGCGCCTGGGAGCGACATCTCAAGCTCAAGCTAAGGCTCCGCAGACCTAGGAACTGGGCGCCGCAAAAACGTCCAGCGAGATCTGCCGCTGCTTGCGGGATCGCTTCTGTCCGCCCGCCGGGCCCGAACCTAGACTCGACGCCGCTCGCACGAGCACACCACGCCGATGGCCACCACGACCACCCAATCTCCCCCCTCCGTCGTACCGCCTCACAATCTCGAGGCCGAGAAGTCCGTGCTCGGCGCCGTGCTGCTGGACGAGCGTCACCTCCACGCGCTGCTCGTCGAGGAGGAGTTGCGACCGAGGCACTTCTACCGCGACCAGCACGGCGCCGTCTTCCAGGCGATGCTCGAGCTGTACAACAACGACCGCAAGATCGATCACCTCACGGTCGGCGAGACCCTCCGCCAGCTCGGCAGGCTCGATGAGGTCGGCGGTCCCGAGGCGATCGATGAACTCTCGGGCTGGGTGCCGGCGGCCGGCCACGCGCGCGATTACGCCCGCATCGTGCGTGAGAACGCCCAGCTGCGGGAGCTGCTCACGACGTCATACGAGATCCAGGCGAGCATCCACGCCCGCGAGGCTCCCGCCCGAGACCTGATCGAGCGGGCCGAGCGGGCCGTGCTCGAAGTGGCGCAGGACGACCGCGTCAACAAGCTGCGCCCCATCAGCGACATCCTCGACGAGGAGACCGAGCGGCTGCACGCCCTCTCGGTCCAGAAGTCACCGCTCACGGGCACTCCCTCGGGCTTCACCGACATTGACGAGCGCACGGGGGGCTTTCAGCGCGGCAACCTGATCGTTGTCGCGGCCCGCCCGTCGATGGGCAAATCCGCGTTCGTCGCCAATGTGGCGGAGAACGCCGCGCTCGGCCTCGGGCATCCGGAGCACCGTCCGCACCCGGTGGTGCTCTTCTCGCTCGAGATGTCCGAGTCCGAGCTCGCGCAGCGCTTCGTCGCCTCGCAGGCCCGGATCGCGGGCGATGAGCTACGCCGTGGTCGCGTCGCCGAGCACCGCTGGCCAAAGATCCTCGAGGCCACCAACCGTCTCTCCAAAGCGCCGCTGCACATCGACGATTCGAGCGACATCGGGGTGCTCGAGGTCCGAGCCAAGTCACGCCGCCTGCACCATCAGCTCGAGCGTGAAGGGGGCCTCGGCCTGATCATCGTCGACTACCTGCAGCTGATGCGCCACGAAGGTCGGGTCGAGAACCGGGTCGAGCAGGTCTCCCAGGTCAGCCGCGGGTTGAAGAGCCTCGCGCGGGAGCTGAACGTGCCCGTGATCGCGGTCTCTCAGCTGAGCCGCGCCGTCGAGCAGCGGGGTGGCGAGAAACGCCCCGTCCTGTCGGACCTCCGAGACAGCGGTGCGATCGAGCAGGATGCAGACCTGGTCATGTTCCTGTACCGCGAGGAGTACTACCAAGCCGACTCCGAGCGGCCCGGTGAGGCCGACCTGATCATCGCCAAGCACCGCAATGGGCCGGTCGGCGACGTCGTACTCACGTTCCAGAAGCAGTACCCGAAGTTCGCGAACTACGCCGGACAGCGGTTCGCGCAATGAGCTCTCCGGCGAGGGAGCGGGCGCGCCGCGAAGCGGGCGGAAGCGCGGCGGCCATGAAGTGCTCGTTCGGCGTGTGCGACGGCTCCGGTCTCGTCATCGACGAGACCACCAACACGGCCTTTGACTGCCGCTGCCGAGCCCAGATGATCGCGCGCCGCAAGGCCAAAAGCCTCTCCGCGATCATCCCCCGGCGCTATCGAGACGTCGCGTTCGAGCGGCCACCGGTGACCGAGATCGACCGCCACGTGGTCGCGGCCACGCGACGCTACATCGACACGATCGGCGAGCAGCTGGATGCCGGGCGCGGGCTGTGGTTCATGGGCCCGGTCGGGACCGGCAAGACCACTCTCGCCATGCTCGTGAGCAAGGCGGTGCTCGACGCCGGCAGGTCGGTGGCGGTGTACTCCCTGCCGCGGCTCCTGAACGAGATCCGCGACACGCATCGCGCCGAGCGCTCGCACATCGACCTGCTCGACAGGCTGACCGCGGTCGACCTGCTCCACATCGATGACGTCGGCGCTGAGCGCACCAGCGAGTGGGTACTCGAGGAGCTCTACTCGATCGTCAACGGTCGCTACGAGGAGCAGCGCTCGATCGTGATCACGACCAACATCCAGGACTACGACCAGCTGTGCGAGCAGATCACGGAGCGCACGGTCTCACGCCTGACCGAGATGTGCGATCAGGTGCTGCTGGCCGGAGAGGATCGCCGCATGGAGCTGCGCTTTGCGCAGGCCTAGCCTGATCGGCACGGCCGACGCGACCGGCTCCCGGTAGCCCCCACTTACACTGCGTCTGACGATGCAGCCAACGACAGCACCGCCTCGATAGTCCATGCCCGGACTCGTGATCATCGGCGCCCAGTGGGGCGATGAAGGCAAAGGCAAGGTCACAGACCTGCTGGCGGAGCGCGCCGACGCCGTCGTCCGCTTTCAGGGCGGCAACAACGCGGGGCACACGATCGTGCGCAACGGCCGCACCTGGAAGCTGCACCTGATTCCGTCGGGGATCCTGCATCCCGGCAAGCTGTGCGTGATCGGCAATGGAGTCGTGGTCGACCCGCGCGTGCTTTGCGACGAGCTCGACGGGCTCCGCCACAACGGCGTCGATACGTCATCGCTGCGCGTCTCGGCCAACGCCCACCTGATCATGCCCTATCACCTGTTGCTCGACCACGCAGGCGAGGCGCGGCTGGGCAAGCTCCAGATCGGCACGACCCGCCGCGGCATCGGACCCTGCTACGCCGACAAGGCGGCGCGACTCGGAATCCGCGTGCAGGATCTGCTCGACGAGAAGATCCTCAAGCAGAAGATCATCGTCGCGCTCGAGCCCAAGCGGCTGTCGCTGCGCCCATTTGCCAAGGACGCCGCCCTCGATCTGCAGGCGATGACCGAGGAGTATGTGACCTACGGTCACCGGCTCGAGCAGTACACGGCCGACACCACCCGGCTTGTGCACGAGCGGCTCGACGCCGGTGAGGTGGTGCTGTTCGAGGGCGCGCAGGGCGCGCTGCTCGACATCGACCACGGCACCTATCCATTCGTCACCTCGTCGAACCCGGTCGCCGGCGCCGCGTGCATCGGCGCCGGGGTCGGTCCGCGAGACATCGACGAGATCTGGGGCATCGCCAAGGCATACGTGACCCGGGTCGGCGCCGGTCCCTTCCCGACCGAGATCGAGGGCCCGTTCTCGGACGTGTTGCGCGAGCGGGGGGGCGAGTATGGGACGACCACAGGGCGCGCGCGGCGGATGGGCTGGCTCGACCTCGTGGCGCTGCGTTACGCGGCGCGGATCAACTCCATGACGGCGCTCGCGATCACCAAGCTCGACGTCTTCTCTGGGCTCGACCGCATCCGCGTCTGCACGCGCTATCGCAGCGCCGAGGGCGCCGAGTTCGACCATTTCCCCTACCACCAGACGGTGCTTCACCACTCGGCCGGCGAGTACGAGGAGCTGGGCGGATGGTCGGAGGAGATCGGCGAGTGCCGCACCGAGAGCGACTTGCCCGCGGCTGCCCGTGACTACCTCTCGTTCATCGCCGATTTCGTGGGCGTGCCGGTCGCCCTGATCGGCGTCGGCCCGGCGCGCGAGCAGGTGATCTGGACCGATGCGAGCGAGCGCACCGTGGTGGCGCCTGAACGTGTCACCACAACCGGTTGACGCTCCGCGCCGCAAACAGGCGGAGCGCCGCAGCGACTAGCTGCGGCGCGACGGGTGGCCCATCCCGGGCCACGGAGCAAGCACCAGCACGAGCCGCGAGTCGAGCGCCGCGCGCACCGACCGGCGCTCGCCCGGCTCGAAATGGGACACGAGGCCGGCGCCGCCGGAGATCGTCTCTCCGTCCTTCGTCACCTCGATCTCACCGTCCGCGACCAACATGTAGGTGCGCTCGTGGACCTGGTGCTCGCGGAGCTGCTCACCGGCCGGGAGGTGGATCGCGATCGCCCGGGTCTCCTCATCTGAACGGAGCACGACCGGGCGATGCGGCTCGATCGCCAGTGAGCGGATGTCCCAGGTCTCCATTGCTTGTCCCCGGCAGCTGCAGCTTAGACGGTCGCCGCTCGGCCCAAGACCCTCAGCGCCAGCGCTCGAGCAGGTCCTGCTCGGTCACCCTGCGCACGTAACGCCCGGGCACGCCCATCACGACCGCCCGCTCGGCCACGTCGCGCGTGACCACGGCGCCGGCCGCGATGAAAGCCTCCTCGCCGATCTCGACGCCGGGCACGAGTACGGCCCCGGCTCCGACTCTGCAAGCCCGTCGCAGCACCGGCCCCTCGAGCTCCCCCGGGTCGTGCCGGCCCATCGTGTGGTCGTTGGTGGTGATGACGCCGGGGCCGATGAAGACGTCGTCTTCGACCTCCGCCCCAGCTGTGATGTAGACGCCCGTCTGGATGAGCACGCGCGCGCCCACCGCCGCGTCGAAGTCGACCGAGGAGCCGCGGCCGACCACGGTGCGGGGGCCGATCGTGGCCCGCTCCCGGATCTGGGCTTGGTCGCCGATGATGACCTCCGGCCCGATCCTCGCGCCCGCGTAGACGACGGCACCGGAGCACACAGTGACCCCGTCTGAGACCAGTAGCGGCGGCAGGGCGCCACCCGCGGCGCTCGAACCCGGCCTCAGGCGAGGATGCTTGCCGAGCACAGCGCCGTCCTCGATCACGCACCGCTCGCCCACCACCGTGCCGCTGTGGATGACCGCGCCGGAGCCGATCCACGTCTGCGCCCCGACGCGCGCGTCGCCGTAGAGCACCGCGCCGGGGGCGATCCTCGCGCCGGGGCCGAGGCTTGCCGCGGGCGAAACGAAGGCGCCGGGCGCCGCGTTACCCGGCTGCGCCGAGCCGCCCCGGGTCTCGGCCTCAGCTCCGGACACCGGCCTCGGTTGGGGCTCGGTCAACCTCGCCCGCATCTCTGTGCGAGTGCTCGAGCGAGCGCTGCAGCTCTGCCAGGACGCGGACTACGCGCAGCCCGCTCTCGCCGTCGGAGGCCGGCCGGGCGCCCGTGCGCAGGCTCGTGAGGAAGTGCTCGCATTCCAGGCGCAACGGTTCGACGTTGGGGATCTGGGGGCAATAGATCGCGCCCGTGCGCGTGATGTACTCGCCGTAGCCGCGGGCGTCCTCGTCGAAGCCCTTGTCGTAGACCGTCAGCTTCCCCTCGAGCGCCATGTCGTCGAAGCTCGCCATGCGTCGCGAGCCGACGACCACCATGCGCCGTTCCTTGTGCGGGTCGAGCCAGGAGAGGTGCAGATGCGCGGAGAGCCCCGACGGGAATCGCAGGAAGCAGAAGACCACGTCCTCGATTCCGCTGCGCAGATACGACTCGCCGTGGGCGACCAGCTCGTAGGGCTCCTCCCCGGTCAGATGCAACACGACCGAGACGTCGTGCGCGCCGAGGCTCCAGAGCGCGTTTTCGTCGGCGCGCAGCTTGCCCAGGTTGAGCCGGTTGCCGTAGATGTAGTAGATGCGCTCGCCCAGCTCGCCGGAGGCGATCAGCTCTTTGAGCTTGCGCACCGCGGGGTGATACTCGAGCAGGTGCCCCACCATCAGCGTGCGGCCGCTCGCCTCCGCCGCGGCGACCACCGCCTCCGCCTCCGCGACCGATTGCGCGAGCGGCTTCTCGACGAAGCAGTGCTTGCCTGCTTCGAGCGCCCGGCTCGCGAGCTCCGCGTGGGTCGCGACGGGCGTCGCGAGCACGATCGCGTCGAGCATCGGATCCCGGAGCAGCTCGTCGAAGTCGCCGGTGACCTGCACGCCCGGAAACGTGGCGGCCGCGCGCTCCCGTGCCTCGGAAGAGGGATCACAGCACCACCGCAGCTCACTGCCCGCCAGCGCCGCGAAGTTGCGCGCGAGGTTCGGCCCCCAATAGCCGAGACCGGCGACGCCGATCCGAGCCGGCCGGTCACTCATCGCAGATGAAGACTCGCTCATCGGAGGCGGAGTGTAAGCGCGGAGACGACCCGCTCTCCCGCGCGACCGTCTCCATACAGCGCCGGTCGCTGCGCGGGCGGCTCCCGGCCCAGGGCCGCCACGGCCAGCTCGGGGTCGAGATCGACCACCGTGTTCCAACCCGCCTCGACCGTCTCGCTCCACTCGGTCCGGTCCCTGAGCGTCAGGCAGGGGACGCCGGCGAGATAGGCCTCCTTCTGCAGCCCGCCCGAGTCGGTCATGACAGCGCGCGCGTTGCAGAGCAGCGCCGTCAGCTCGAGGTAGCCAAGCGGGGGCGTGAGCACGAGCTGCTCGGCATCCTCAAGGCGCTCTAGCAGTTGCCCAGTGAGCAGCCGCTCGCTGGGTGCGCGGGTGGAGCGGCCACACGACCGGGTGGGGGACGGCCAGCAGCAGCTCAACCAGCGAGCGAAGCCGCTCGGGCTCGTCGACATTGCCGGCGCGGTGCGCGGTGGCGAGCACGTAGGCGCCCGGCTCGAGCCCGTGCCGGTGGATCAAATCGACCCGCTCGCGCGCCCGCGGTTGGATCTTCAGCGCCACGTCGACCATCACATCACCGACGACTTCGACCGTGCCGATCACGGATTCCGCGCGCAGATTAGCCGCGGCCAGCTCAGACGAGCACAGCAGGAGGGTGCCGGCGTGATCGGTTAGCACGCGGTTGAGCTCCTCGGGCATGGAGCGGTCGAAGGAGCGCATGCCCGCCTCGACGTGTACGACCGGGACGCCCGCCCCGGCGCCGGCCAGAGCCCCGGCCAGCGTCGAGTTGGTATCGCCGTAGACGAGCACCACGTCGGGCGCGAGCTCGCCCAGCAGCGGCTCCAGGGAGGCCATCATGCGCGCCGTCTGCGAGGTGTTCGAGCCCAGCGCGATGCCGAGCTCGCGCTCGGGCGGGGGCAACCCGAGCTCCCTGAAGAACACGGCCGAGAGCTCCTCGTCGAAGTGCTGGCCCGTGTGAACCATCACCTCCTCGTGCTCGCGGCGCAGCTCGGGCGTGACCGCCGCCGCCTTGATGAACTGGGGGCGGTTGCCGATGACCGTGAGGACCTTCATCCTCCGGCCGCGAGCTCTGACTGGATCCGCTGCGCGACCGCGGTCGCGGTCCGCTCGGTGACCGGCGTGCGGGTGTCGAAGGTGCGCCCGTCGATCGCCGCGACCGGATGCACCTCGCGCGTGGTCGAGGCGAGGAACGCCTCGTCGGCCTCGAGCAGTTCCTCGAGCGTCGCCTCGCGCTCGCTCGCCGCGGCGACCTCGATCACGAGCCCGCGAGTGATCGACGCCAGGATGTGCTCCGCCAGCGGCGGCGTGTACAGCTCGCCGCCCTTGACCCAGAAGATCGAGCTCGTCGGCGCCTCGAGCACGCGCCCGTGCGGCGTGACCAGCAGCGCCTCGTCAAAGCCTCGCTCACGCGCGAGCCGCGAGGCCAGCATGTTGGCGGCGTAGGAGAGCGACTTGACGCCGTCGAGCACGCGCGTGGGTGAGTACGTGATCGAGCCGAGCCGGATCCGCTCCGGGCTCTTCACCATCGGCTCTGTCAGCAGCACCCGGCGGCCTCCGCGCGTGATGACGACTCGCAGCAGCTCGTGGTCGGGCCCCGTGCCGGCGTGGGCCAGCAATCGAGCCGCGTCGGCGCGGACGGCCTCGACGTCGACCGGCAGACGGAGGTTCAGCGCGGAGCGCTCGAGCCGCTTCAGATGGGCCTCGAGCGCGAACGGCTTGCCATCGTAGACGCGCATCACCTCGAAGGCGCCGTCGCCGCGCAGCAGGCCCTCATCCTGAACGGAGATGGTCGCGCCCGACGCGAGCATGATTTCACCGTCGACCGAGGCCAGCGAGGAAGAGAAGGTCACCCGCAGAGCCTAACCGTGGGCGGCGACGCGAGCCCGTCAGCGGCTAGCGCAGGGCGCCCGCGGGCCGGCGCTCGGCGGTCGGCGCGTACTCGGGCCGGGTCCAAGCCTCGGCGAGCCGCACCACGGTCGCGGCCGCCGCCGCCATGTCCTGCAGCGAGGCCCACTCGCGGACCGAGTGGTACTCGTGGCCGCCCGTGAAGATGTTGGGGGTGGGCAGGCCCATCTCGCTCAAGCGCGAGCCGTCGGTGCCGCCCCTGATCGGCCTGCGCACCGGTTCGATGCCCTCGGCGCGGATCGCCGCCTCGGCGGCTTGGAGGACGGCCGGCACCTTGTCTAGATAGCGGCGCATGTTGTGGTACTGCTCCTGAACCTCGATCTCGAGGCGGGCCCGGGGCTCGCTGTCGACGACCTCGCGCGCCACGCGCTCGAGCAGCTCGAGATGCTCGCGCAGCCGCCCTTCATCGAAGTCGCGGATGATCGCCCTGAAGCTGGCCGTGCCGGGCGTACCCCTCGAGCTCGTACGGATGGATGAAACCCTCGCGGTCGGCCGTCGACTCCGGCGTGAGCGTGTCGCTCGGCAGCGCTGCGATGATGCGCGCCGCCAGCCGCAGGGCGTTTACGAGCCGGCCGGTCGCCTGGCCGGGATGGACCTCGACGCCGTGCACGGTGACGACGGCCTCGAGCGCCGAGAACGTCTCGTCCTGCAGCTCGCCCCGCTCGGACCCGTCGAGCGTGTAGGCGCAGTAGGCGCCGAACCGTTCCAGATCGAGCAGGCCGGCGCCGGCGCCGATCTCTTCGTCGGGGGTGAAGGCGACGCGCAGCGTCGGACGCGGAACCTCCGGGTGCGCCGCCAGGTAGGCGACCGCCGCCATCACCTCGGCGATACCCGCCTTGTCGTCGGCGCCGAGCAGCGTGTCGCCGCTCGAGGTGACGATGTCATGGCCGCGCGCCCGCGATCAGCTCCGGCATCGCCTGCGGGTCAAGGCGCGCTCCGCGGGGCAAGTCGATCACGCCGCCGTCGTACTCACGGTGAACGATCGGCTCGACGCCGCTGCCGGGCGCCTCGGGAGTGGTGTCGAGGTGGGCCAGCAGCCCGATCACGGGCGTGGAGCGGTCTACGTTACGAGGCAGCGTCGCGGTCACATAGCCGTTGTCGTCGAGCTCGACGTCGTCGAGCCCCGCCTGGTCCAGCTCGGAGACGAGCAGGCGGGCGAGGTCGAGCTGTCCGGGGGTACTCGGCGAGCCGGCGCCGTCGCGGTGCGATTGCGTGTCGATGCGGACGTAGCGACAGAAGCGCTCGAGTAGGTCGGGTGCCAGCTCGCGCGCGAGCGGCGAGGTGTAGGCGCTCTCAGCTGCCATCGCCAACCAGTATTTCAGCCCGGCGGTCCCGGCCCCGCGACCGGGCAGTCCGCTCAGCCACTGGCGAGCTGGATGGTCTTGACGATCAGGAGCGCGACCGCCACGACCATGTAGGACCCGAGTCCGGCAATCGCGACTCTGCGGGCCGTGGACAGGGTGGGGCGCGTCAGCAACGTGGCCGGCGGCATCGTCCAGTGCTCCCGAGGGACCTCGGGCCGGTCGTCAATCACCCCTACCGCTCCGAGCCCGCGGCGCGAGCGCAGCGAGGAAGCTCCGAGCAGCGCGAGCGCAACAATCAACGCGACCCCTCCGCCGATCGCCATGTCGCTCACGTTGATGCTGGGGAACAGGGTGGTGACGGTCAGGATCAGCGACAGCAGCACGAGCGCGCCCACGATCACCGCCGCGAGCGCCTTCAGCCAGGGGGGATTCGCCCAGGGACCGAGCACCTCGCGATCGTTGGAGAGCATCAGCAGGAACATGGTCGTCATCGGCAGCAGGATCCCGCACAGCGCCTGCACGGCCAGGGTTATGAGCCCGAGCGGGGCGCCGGGGACCAGCACGATGCCGGCCGCGGCCAGAATGAGCACGCTGAAGATCGAGTAGAAGCCCTTGGCCTCACGGAAGCTGCGGTGCAGCGAGGCGCGGGCCACGAAGATGTCGCCGATCACGTAGCTGCTCGCGAGCGTCACCGTCCCGGCGCCGATCAATGAGGCGTTCAGAAGCACGACCGCGAAGAACGCCGCGGCTACCGGCCCGACGGTGTGGTTGAGCGCGGTGGCCACACCGCCGGCGTCGGTGAAGTGACCGAAGTACTGAGTCCCCGAGAGGGCAAACCCCGCTGTGCAGATCAATGCGCCCGCGGCGAGGACGACGATCACCGCCCCGAACACGGTGTCGACACGCTCGTAGTTCACCCACCGCGGCGTGATGCGCTTGTCAACGATGTTCGACTGCTGAAAGAAGAGCTGCCAGGGCGCGACCGTCGTACCGACGATTCCGATGATCAAGAGCACGGCCCTCGAGGTCGCGCCGCCGCGGATGCCCGGTACGAACAGGTGGGGAGCGACCGACCCCCAGTGGGGGTGGGCGAGAAAGAACAGCGGGATGATCATGAGATTGCCGAGAATGAAGATGAACATCGAACGCTCCCATAGGCGGAAGCTGCCACTCGTGGTGATCGCGATCAGCGCCACAGCCGCCACTGGGACCGCGAGGTCGGGTGAGATGCCGAAGTAGGAGAGCGCGAGGTTCACACCGATGAACTCGGTGACGATGATCAGGAAGTTCTGGAGCAGCAGGAAGCTGGACATGAACCAGCCCCAGAAGCGGCCATAGCGCTCCACGATCAGCTTCGCGTGGCCGACACCGGTGACCGCGCCGAGCCGCACCACCATCTCCTGGTTGACGATCAGCACGGGTATCAGCAGTAGGAGCACCCAGAGCAGGCTCACGCCGTAGTTCTGACCCGCCTGCACGTAGGTGGAGACGCCGCCGGCATCGTTGTCGCCGACCATCACGATCAGGCCCGGGCCGATGATCGCCAGCAGCGCAAGCAGCCGCGAACGGAGGCCGCGGTGGCCCTCGTCGTGCTGGCTGATTGTGCCGAAGGCGCCCTTGATGTCGCCCACGCGGGCCGAGTCGAGCACGGCGCGATCGCGTGCCGCAGGAGCCGGCATCGGCGGCGCAGCTCCGCGAGGCCCGCCCGCGGTCGACTCTGGCATCGGCTCGACCTCCTGAATGAAACCCGGAAGCGGCTTGCGCAGCCGGGCCGGAGGTCACCTCATGAACAGCTCAGGCGGTGACGCCCGCGACCCAGCTCACGAGCCGCTTACTTCGCGGTAGCTCGTCGTTCTCTGGGTATTTGTCGCGGTGAGGCATTAGACCCCTGCCAGGTTACCAATCGAGGGATGGCCGGCGGCACATGTGCCGGGCGGAAAACCACTTGATCAGCTGCGCGCCGCGCCCGCGCGCCAGCGCCATTCCTCGGGCAGCAGGCGCTCGAGCAGATCGTCGACCGAGACCACCCCGATCGGCTTGCCGTCGGCATCGACCACCGCCAGCGCCGTGAGGTTGTAGTCGGACATCAGGAGCGCCAGCTCGGGCAGGTCTGTCTCGGCGGTGACCGTGGGTAGCGAGGTCTCGATCAGGGTCTGAACCGTCGCCTGCTCGGGGGCGGAGACGAGCTCTGCCAGCAGCACGGCGCCCGCGAGCAGGCCCGCCTCGTCGACCGGCCAGATCATCGAGAGCTGGTCGGGTCGCAGCTCGAGGAGCGAACGCGAGCGAGCGCCTCGGACACCGGCGCGGAGGCGCGCACGGATACGAAGTCGGGGTTCATCAGACCGCCGGCGGTCTGAGGGTTGTAGCCGAGCACGGTCTTGATCTTGTGCTGCTTGACCGCCGGCAGCAGGTTGAGGATCGGCAGTCTGCGGTCCTGCTCGAGCTCGAGCAGCAGGTCGGCCGCGTCGTCGGTCTCCATCCGGTCGAGCACGGCGGCGACCTCGCGGTCCGAGCGCTCGCGCAGGAATTCGACCTGATGCTCGTCGTCGAGCTCTTCGAAAACATCCGCTTCGAGCTCCTTGTCGTGTGCCACCGCCTCCATGATCTCCTCGCCCTCTTCGTGCGAGGCGGCCTCGACCAGGTCGGCGATCTGGGCGGGGTGAAGCCGGGCCAGTCGGCGACTGCGGAGCTTCAGGCGTGAGGTGGGAACGTGCCCGACGAAGGCTTCCATCCGCTCCCACGGCACGAACTGGTCGTGGTCGGCCTCGTGGCGGTGGAAGCGCTTGGGCAGCAGCCGCAGCAGCCGCGCTCTGAGGCTCGGGTCGATCCCCGCCACGCGCCAGGTTCCGTCCCGGCAGTAGAGGTCCACCTCGCGCGCCTTGACGAGGCGCGCCTGCTCGACGTCGATCAGGCTCCGGTCGAGCACGTCGGCGCGCAGCAGCACCTCGCCCGAGCGCCGTTCGAACTGGGCCAGGTTGAGCTTGGTGGTCGCGGTCCGCACCGAGTCCTCATCGAGCTCGACGCGCTGGATGGGCACGAACAGGTCGCGGCCCGCGATATGCGCCTTCAGACCCACCACGGGAGGCGTGCCATCGACCAGGTCGAGTCGGGCGATCACGTCCGTTACCCGCCCGAGCCGGTCACCGGCTGAGTCGAGCACCGGACTGCCGACCAGCGCAGAGAGATGAAGTACGGCTGCTGACATTCGTCGCTAAGCCGGGACCAAGGCTAGCGCGAAGGGCTACTGACTCAGGATGCGCGCTGCCAGCACAGCGGCATTGCGGGCGTTGTCGACGCCGACGCAGGCGACCGGCACCCCCGGCGGCATCTGCGCGATCGACAGCAGCGCGTCGAGCCCTCCGGCGACGGACATGCTGGAGGTGAGCGGCACGCCGATCACCGGTAGGTCGCTGTGAGCTGCGACGACGCCCGGCAGCGCAGCAGACAGGCCCGCGCCCGCGATGATCACCCGCAGCCCGCGCATGCGCGCGTTGCGCGCGTAGTCGGCGACCTTGTCGGGCTCGCGATGGGCGGACATCACCCGCGTCTCGGAGCGAATGCCGCGCTCGCTCAGTTCCTGTTCTGCCCGCTCCATGGCGGGCATGTCGCTTTTGGAGCCCATCAGGATTCCCACCAGCGGGGCGTCGACCTCCATCTCGGCGAACTCCTGCTCGGGTTCGGTCACGGCCTCGAGCGACGGCGTCGGCTCGGTCATCGCGCGACCCGCTCGGCCGCGCTCAGCGCGATGTCACGCCGCAGCTGCTTGCCTTCGAACTCGATCATGTCGGCGGCAGCATATGCGGCGGCGCGGGCGGCCGTCGCGTCTTCGCCGAGTCCGGTCAGATTGAGAACCCGTCCGCCTGCCGTCACTAGCTCCCCGGACGCCGAGCGCGCGGTGCCGGCATGGGTCACGTGGACCCCGGCGGGAACGTCGTCCAGACCCCTGATCACGTCGCCGTGGGAGGAAGACTCCGGATAGCCGCGGCTCGCGAGCACCACCGTCACCGCGGTCTCCTCGGCCCATTCGAGCTCGGCCTGGGCGAGACCTCCCGGCACGCTGGCCTGCTCGAGCAATTCGAGCAGGTCCGAGCGCAGGCGCGGCAGAATCGCCTGCGTCTCGGGGTCGCCGAAGCGGACGTTGAACTCGAGCACCTTGGGGCCCTGCTCGGTCAGCATCAGGCCGGCGTACAGGCAGCCGTGGAAGGCGATCCCCCGCCGCGCGAGCTCGTCCAGGACGGGCTGGTGGACGGTCTCGCAGATCTCGGCCGCGCGGTCGGCATCGACCTCTGGCATCGGGCGAATAGGAGCCCATGCCGCCGGTGTTGGGACCGCGGTCTGAGTCGAAGATGCGCTTGTAGTCCTGGGCCGAGGCCAGCGGCAGAGCGTGCCGTCCGTCGCACAGAGCGAGCAGCGAGCATTCCTCGCCCTCGAGGTACTCCTCGACCACGACCAGGTCGGTGTCGAAGCGCCGCTCCACGAGCAGCTGCTCAAGTGCCGCGCGGGCCTCTGGCTCATCGGCGACGATCATCACGCCCTTGCCCGCCGCCAGACCGTCGGCCTTGATCACCGCCGGGTAGCGTTCGATCGAGCGCAGCGCGGCGTCGGGCTCGCGCGCCACGACGTGGGCGGCCGTGGCCACGCCGGCGGCGGCCATCACCTCCTTGCAGAACGCCTTCGAGCCCTCCAGACGAGCCGCTGCTGCCGTCGGGCCGAAGCAGCGGATGCCCGCTGCGGTGAGCGTCGTCGATCACGCCGCCGACCAGCGGCAGCCTCGGGTCCCACGACGACGAAGTCGATCTGCTCCGCGCGCGTCGCGGCGACGATCGTCGTCGTCCGCCGGTCCGAGCAGGCGAGCCTCGGCGGCGATGCCGGCGTTGCCAGGGGCGCACAGCAGCTCGGGCTGCTGGGGCGAGCGCGCGAGCGCCTGCACGAGCGCGTGCTCGCGTCCCCCGCTGCCGAGCACGAGGACGCGCTTGCGCCCGCCCCCCGCCCCAGTCTCGCCGTCAGATCGAGCCAATGAAATCGTCGACCGGGATCGCAACCAGCGTCTCGTACCTGGCCGTGCCCCGCGAGCCCAACTCGAGCGAGACGCGCGCCATCGTCTGCTCGTCGGGCGCCTCCACCACGTTGACGAAGTCGAACTGGCCGAGCGTCGCCCACTGGGCCTTCACGGTCGCGCCCAGCTGCTCGACCTCGCGGTTGACCTCGCGGATTCGTGACGGGTTGTTCTTGACCGTCTGGACGCCCTCGGGCGTCAGGGTCGAGAGCATGATGTAGGTAGGCACGGCGGTCCTCCTGGTCTCGTTGGGTCCCCCTGAGACTTCTACCACGGAGACCCGCCGGAGTGGGACTCGAGCTATGCCGCCGGGGCGGGTTCGCGCAGCTCGGCGCGCTCGAGCACGACCTCTCCGTCGCGAGCGTCCACGCAGCACGGTGTCGCCCGCGACGAAGCGGCCCTCGAGAATCGCCAGCGCCAGCGGGTCGACGAGCCGCTTCTGGATCACGCGCTTCAGCGGCCGCGCGCCGTAGGTCGGGTCGTAGCCGAGGTTGCCGAGCAGCGTGCGCGCCGCATCGGTCAACTCGACCGCGATATCGCGCTCCTGTACGCGCTTGATCACCCGCGCCACCTGAAGGTCGACGATCTCGCCGATCTGCTCGCGCGTCAGCGGCTCGAACTCGACGATGTCATCGAGCCGGTTGATGAACTCGGGGCGGAAGTGGGTCTCGATCCCGGCCCGGCCGCCCGGAATGTTCGAGGTCATGATCAGAACGGTGTTCATGAAGGAGACCGTGCGGCCCTGGCCATCGGTGAGCCGGCCGTCGTCCATCACCTGGAGCAGTGCGTTGAAGACGTCCGGGTGGGCCTTCTCGATCTCGTCGAGCAAGCACCACCGAGTACGGCCGGCGCCTGACCGCCTCGGTCAGCTGGCCGCCCTCCTCGTAGCCGACGTAGCCCGGCGGCGCTCCCACCAGGCGCGAGACGGTGTGCTTCTCCATGTATTCGGACATGTCGAGACGCACCATCGCGTCCTGCGAGTCGAACATGAACTCGGCCAGCGCGCGCGCGAGCTCGGTCTTGCCGACGCCGGTCGGGCCGAGGAAGAGGAAGGTCCCGATCGGCCGGTCGAGGTCCTGGAGCCCCGCGCGCGAGCGCCGCAGGGCGCTCGCCACCGCGGACACCGCCTCGTCCTGGCCCACCACGCGCTGGTGCAGGCGCTCCTCCATGTGGACGAGCTTCTCGATCTCGCCCTCCATCAGGCGCGAGACCGGGATCCCGGTCCACTTGGCGACGACCTCGGCGATGTCCTCGGCGTCGACCTCCTCCTTGAGGAATTTGGCCTCGCTGTCGTCGGCGGTCGCCTCCGCCTCCTGCAGCTGCCTTTCGAGCTGCGGGATCGTCCCGTACTGGAGCTCGGCCGCACGGCCCAGATCGGCCTCGCGCTGAGCCTTCTCGAGCTCGATGCGAGCCTGCTCGAGCTGCTCGTGCAACTCGGCGACGGCGCCGATCGTCTCCTTCTCGCGCTGCCACTCTGCGTGCATCGCCTGCGAGCGCTCGCGCTCTGAAGCGAGCGCGCGCTCGAGCTGCTCGCGGCGGGCGGTCGTGCCCGCGTCGCCGTCGCCGTCGCCCAGCGACTGCAGCTCGATCTCGAGCTGCATGATGTGCCGGTCGACCTCGTCGATCTCGATTGGCTTCGAGTCGATCTCCATCCGCAGTCGCGAGGCGGCCTCGTCGACCAGGTCGATCGCCTTGTCCGGCAGGAAGCGGTCGGCGATATAGCGATGGCTGAGCGTCGCCGCGGCCACCAGCGCCGAGTCCTGAATGCGGACCTTGTGGTGCACCTGGTAGCGCTCCTTGAGACCACGCAAGATCGCGATCGTGTCCTCCACCGAGGGCTCGCCGACGTACACCGGCTGGAAGCGCCGCTCGAGCGCGGCGTCCTTCTCGATGTGCTTGCGGTACTCGTCGAGCGTGGTCGCGCCGACGCAGCGCAACTCGCCGCGGGCCAGCATCGGCTTGAGCATGTTGCCGGCGTCGACCGCGCCCTCGGCGGCCCCGGCGCCGACGATCGTATGCAGCTCGTCGATGAACACGATCACCTGGCCTTCGGCGTCGGCGATCTCCTTCAGCACGGCCTTGAGCCGGTCCTCGAATTCGCCCCTGTACTTGGAGCCGGCGACCATCGCGGCGAGGTCGAGCGCGACCAGGCGCCTGTCGCGCAGGCCCTCGGGCACGTCACCCGAGACGATCCGCTGCGCCAGCCCCTCGACGATCGCGGTCTTGCCGACGCCCGGTTCACCGATCAGCACAGGGTTGTTCTTGGTGCGCCGGGAGAGCACCTGGATCACGCGACGGATCTCGTCGTCGCGGCCGATCACCGGGTCGAGCTTGCCCTGCGAGGCTGCCTCGGTGAGGTCGCGGCCAAAGCGCTCGAGCGCCTGAAACTTGTCCTCCGGGTTCTGGTCGGTGACGCGGTGCGAGCCGCGCACCTCGCCCAGTGCCTTGAGCAGGGCATCGTGGGTGGCGCCGGCTTCGCGCAGCGCTCCCCCGGCGGCGCCGTGGTGCTCCGCCAGCGCCAGCAGCAGGTGCTCGGTCGAGAGGTACTCGTCCTTCAGCTCGCGCATCTCCTTCTCCGCGCCGCCGAGGATCTGGACCAGCTCGCTGGCGGCGGCGGGCTCCTGCTGAGCGCCGCTCGTGAGCGTCGGGAGGGTGTCGAGGGCGGGGCCCAACGCCTGGCGGACAACGCGCGGGTCAACGCCGAGCTTCCTCAGCACCGGCGCGACCACGCCACCGTCCTGCTCCAAGAGGATGGCGAGCAGATGCTCGGGCGTGGTCTGCGGGTTGTGGCGCTCGTCAGCGAGGCGCTGGGCGGCTTGCAGCGCCTCCTGCGATTTGATCGTGAAACGGTCTGATTGCAATGGGATTCGGGCTCCTCACCCTGATCAGATCTAAGTCAGTCTGACTTAGATTATGGCATAGCTGCGGTGGCTTGTCCACAGCTTGCGCGGCCCGTCCTAGGCGGCGGAAGGTACTTCTGCGCCAGCGGCCTGCTGGGGCCCTGTCCGCTCGGCGGGCACGTCCGCGGCCTCGGCCTGCACGAAGTCGCGTGGGCGGATCAGCACCGCCGCCAGCAGCGCTCCTGCGAACGAGATGACCGCCGTGATCAGCAGCAGCTCATTGAGGCTCGCGGTGAATGCCGAGACGGCGACCTCGCCGACGTGCCGGCGGGCCGCCGGGGGCACCGCCGCGATCGCGCGGCCGGCATGACCGGTGCTCACGGCCGCGGCGAGGTGGGGCGCGAGGTGGGCCAGCGGTGTGTTGCTCAGCCCGCTCACGATCCTGCTTCGGACCTCGCTGGCGAGCACCGTGCCGAGCGCTGCGATCCCGGCTGCATAGCCGACCTGGCGGAAGGTCGAGTTCACGCCCGAGGCCATGCCGGCCCGGCTCGGCTGCACCACGCCCACAGCCGTCGAGGCCAGCGGCACGTTGACGAGCCCCGCGCCGAGGCCCGAGACGATCAGCCCGGGCAGCAGGTGCGTCCAGCTCGTCGTTGGCGTGATTCCGCGCATGAGCAGCAGGCCGGCGCCGATCACGACAAATCCGGGGGCGATCATGACCCGGGCCGACACACGCGAGGTGAGCCGGCCCGTGACGCCAGAGGTGACGAATATCGCCCCCGTCAGCGCCAGTAGTCGCAGCCCGCTCCCGACGGCGGAGAAGTGGAGCAGGTTCTGGAAGTAGATGACGATGTACGCGATCACCGCGAAGATCCCCGCTGAGATCGCGAACGCGGTCGTCAAGCCGCCGACGAAGGTCGGCACGCGCAGCAGGCTCAGGTCGAACATCGGCCGGCGCTGAAGCGCCTCGCAGATGAAGAAGACGACCATCATGGCGGCCCCGCCCGCGAGGCAGCCGAGCACGACAGCCGACCCCCATCCTCTCGTGCTGGACTCGATCAGGCCGTAGACGATCAGAAAGAGCGCGCTCGAGAAGGTCGCGAAGCCGAGCAGGTCGGGGCGGCTGGCGGCGGGGTCGCGCGACTCGTCCACACGCAGGAGCGTGGCCGCAAGCGTGACCGCCCCGATCGGCACGTTGACGAGGAAGATCCAGCGCCACGAGAGCCCCGAGGTGATCGCCCCGCCGAGGACCGGCCCTACGGCCACGGCGATCCCGGCGATGGCGCCCCAGACGGCAAACGCGACGCCCCGGTCCGGGCCGCGGAATGCGTTCGCGAGCAGTGCGAGCCCGGTCGCGAACATGATCGAGCCGCCGATGCCCTGGCCGGCGCGCGCGATCGTCAGGAAAAGCGTGCTCGGAGCGACGCCGCACAGCAGCGACCCCAGCGTGAAGATCGCGATTCCAGCCGCGAACATGATCCGCCGGCCGACCAGGTCCGCGATCGAGCCCGCCGTCAGGAGCAGCGCGGCGAGGCTGAGCGAGTAGGCGTCGATCACCCACTGCAGCTGGGACAGCGATCCGCCCAGCTCGTGCTGAATCGAGGGCAGCGCGACGATCACGATCGTGATGTCGAGCAGCAGCATGAACATGCTGGCCGAGACCACGGTCAGCGTCCACCACTTGCGTGCGATCTTGGGGCCTCCTGTAGACGGGAGCGGGACTGCCTCTACACCCTAGTACCCGCCGCGAGCGTGGTCAGAGCGCGCCTCTCGCTGCTGTCAACCGCCGGGACTCAGCGGCCGGGGGCTGCCGGGATGCGGGGTCGGGGCGGCCTGCCGGCCGGCCGCCGTCGCTTGGCGCCGGGCCGGCTGGGCCAGTTGTGATCCCGCCTGCGCGAACGCGCCTGGTCGGCATCCGGGAGCGGCGCGCCGCCGCGAGGCGGGGCCGGCGAAGGTGGTGGCGGGCCGGACCCAGGTCCCCCGCCGCCGTCACCATCTGACGAATCACGCGAGGGGGTGAAGGTGTGAAAGCAGAACACAGGCGCCACCGCCAGCCCGGCGACCAGCAGCACCAGCCAGAGGAGCCCTAACGCCCGCTCAGGCTGCGTGCTGAGGTTGATCGCGAACGCGAGGCCGAGCGCCAGAGCCGACATCACAACGCTGGCGCCGATGAGGCGGAGGTGAAACCGCGAGCGCCTCCTGCTCCCCAGCGCCGAGCACATCAGCACGCCGAAGGCCAGGAACATGAGCTCGGTGCCAACAACCCATGAGACCGCGGTCGCCATCGCAGCCAAAAGCTAGACCAGCGGAGATCAGAGCACAAGGCCGCCGGGGCCGTTAATCGGAGGCAGCGCCGGATCGTTACTCGTCGGAGGCGCGAGGCCTGCGAGCCAAGAAGCCGAAGTGCTTGATGTCCAGGGCGCGGACGAGCTCGCCGCCGCCCTCGTACGGCACGATCTCGGCCCGCAGCTGGCGCCGAAGCTCCTCGAGGCGCTCGACCTCGCCCTTCAGCTCGCGCGCGCGGCGGTCGAGGGCAGCCACCTTGCGGGTCATCGTCTCGAGCTGTTGCTCGAGCTCGAACACGCGCTCGACGCCGGCGAGGTTCATCCCCAGCTCGACCGTCATCTCCTGGATGCGGCGCAGCCGCTCGACATCCTTGTAGGAGTAGAGCCGTGTCCCCTTCGGCGAGCGCTTGGGTTCGATCAGCCCACGCGCCTCATACATGCGCAGCGTCTGAGGGTGCATCTCCGCGAGCTCGGCGGCGACCGAGATCATGAACACACCGCGGTCCGAGGTGACCTGGACGCGGGAGCTGCTGAGAACCGCTGCGGCGACCCGGACAGGGCGACCCTTGGGGCGGCGGGCCGCCATCAGCGCGCCTCACCGCCCGCGGCCTCGAACAACTTGGCCCGCGGGTTGCCATCGATCACCTGCGACAGCCTGTCGACCGCCTCGCTCTGCTCGGCCGACAGCGACGCGGGCACATCGATCACGAAGCGGTAGTGGATGTCTCCGCGGCTCTTGGCGCCCGGCCGTGGTGGGCCTTCACCGCGCAGCCGCTGGACGGTCCCTGACTTGGTTCCCGCCGGCACGCGCAGCTTCTTGGAGCCGCGCAGGGTTGGCACCTCGACCACGCCGCCGCGAATCGCCTCTGGGATCGTGAGCGGAACCTCGACCTCGAGGTGGTCGCCCACCGTCTTGAAGACCGGGGAGGATCCGACACGCGTGATGACGTACAGATCGCCTGGTTGACCTCCTCGCGGTGCGGGCTCGCCCTTGCCCGCCAGGCGGATGCGGCTTCCCTCGCGCACGCCGGCCGGAATATTGACCCGCAGCTTGCGAACTCCGCGCTGGGCGCCGCTGCCGCCACAGGTTGGACACGGATCCTCGATCACGGTGCCCGACCCGTGACAGTTTGAGCACGGCTGCGAGAGCGAGAAGATGCCCTGGCTCTGAGACTCCACCCCTCGTCCACCGCACACCGGGCAGAGCCTTGGCGAGGTCCCGGGCTTGGCGCCCGTGCCGTGGCACGTAGGACACGGATTCGACGTAGGCACCGACAGGGGCACCTGGGCGCCCTCGACCGCTTGGTCGAATGTGAGCGAGACCTCGGTCTCGAGGTCGCGGCCGCGCGTCGGCGGGCGCGTGCCGCGGACTCCGCCGCGATTCGCGGTGCCGCCGGCGCCGCCAAAGAGGTTGGACAGGATGTCGCTGACACCGCCGAAGCTGCCGGCGTCGAAGCCACCCGGCACGTTGAAGGAGAACGGGCCCGACCCGCGGTCATAGTCCTTGCGCTTGTCCGGATCGGAAAGCACGTCGTGGGCCTGGGAGATCTCCTTGAACTTCTCCTCGGCCCGTTTGTCACCCGCGTTGCGGTCCGGGTGATACTTACGCGCTAGCCGCCGGTAGGCCTTACGGATCTCATCCGCCGACGCGTCTTTGCCGACCCCGAGGGTTTTGTAGTAATCAGGCCGCGCTGCCATGGCGCCGCCCTCACGCGGCCACTACGACCCGCGCGGGCCGCAGCACGGATCCATCCCGCAGCCTGTAACCACGCTGGTAGACGTCGACGACCGTGCCCGACTGGGCGCCGTCGACCGGTTGCTGTGCCACTGCCTCGTGGTGCTGAGGATCGAACCGTTCGCCGAGCGGCGAGTAGGGCTCGATGCCGACACGCGCGAGCGCCGCGATCACGCCGGCGTGGACCAGCTTGATTCCCGACACAAGGTTCCCTGCGCCGTCACCCTCGGCCGTCTCCGCCGCCTGTGCGGCCGCCACCGCTCGGTCGAGGTCGTCGACCGCGGGCAGCAACTCGCGCGCCAGCTTGACGAGCCCGCGCTCCTCGGCGCCCGAGACCTCGCGGGCTGCGCGCTTGCGGTAGTTCTCGAAGTCGGCCCGGGTGCGCTGGGCGAGCTCGAGGTACTGGTCGGCCTTCTCGGCCTTCGCCGTCAGCTCCTCGAGATCGTGCTCGAGCTTCGCCTCGTGGTCGTCGGACTCGGAGTCCGTCCGCGGCTCCACTTCAGGGGCGGAGTGTGCCGCGGCGGCTTCGTTATCGGACGGCGCCTGCTCCGAGACCGGATCGGTCGCCGAGGACGATCGAGTGTCCTCGGCGGCCGCGTCCGGCTCGGAGCTGACGGAAGGCTTGCGATCTCCAGCCGTCATGGATTACTTGCCCTCGTCCACAACCTCGGCGTCGACAACGTCCTCATCGGCTGAAGCACCGTTGCCGGCGCCCGCGCCATCGGTCGACGCACCAGCCGTGGCCTGGTCCTGCGCACGCTGGTACATGGCCTCCGAGACCTTGTGGAAGGCACCCTGGAGGGCGTCGGTCCTGGCCTTGATCTCGTCCGCGTCCTCGGAGGTCAGCACCTCGCGAACCGCCTTGATCGCTTCCTCGATCTCGGTCTTGGAGGCCTCGTCGACGGTCTCGCCGAGGTCCTTGAGCTGGCGTTCGGCCTGGTAGGCGGCGTTCTCGCCGTTGTTTCTGGCCTCCGCGAGCTCGCGCTGGCGCCGATCGTCCTCGGCGTGCGTCTCCGCATCGGAGACCATGTGCTTGATCTCCTGGTCCGAGAGCCCTGAGCCGGCCTTGATCTCGATCTTCTGCTCCTTGCCGGTGCCGAGGTCCTTGGCGGACACGTTGAGGATGCCGTTGGCGTCGATGTCGAAGCCGACCTCGATCTGCGGGATTCCGCGCGGCGCCGGCGGGATGCCGGTGAGCTGGAACTTGCCCAGCGACTTGTTGTAGGTGGCCATCTCGCGCTCGCCCTGGAGGACATGAATCTCGACCGAGGGCTGGTTGTCCTCGGCGGTCGAGAAGATCTCCGACTTGCGCGTGGGGATCGTCGTGTTGCGCTCGATCAGCTTGGTCATGACGCCGCCCTTGGTCTCGATGCCGAGGGTCAGTGGCGTGACGTCGAGCAGCAGCACGTCCTTGACGTCGCCGGCGAGCACGCCCGCCTGGATCGCAGCGCCGACCGCCACGACCTCGTCAGGGTTGACACCGCGGTGCGGCTCCTTGCCGGTCAGCTCCTTGACCTTCTCCTGGACCGCCGGCATGCGCGTCATGCCGCCCACCAGAACGACGTGGTCGATCTGCGCGGCGCCCTTGTCCTTGGCGTCCTCGAGCGCCTGGCGGACCGGCGCGATCGTGCGGTCGAGCAGGTCTGAGGTCAGCTCGTTGAGCTTGGCGCGCGTGAGGCGCGTATCGAGGTGCTTGGGACCGCTCGCGTCGGCGGTGATGAATGGCAGGTTGATCTGGGTCTCCTGCGTGGTCGAGAGCTCGACCTTGGCCTTCTCAGCCGCCTCATAGAGCCGCTGCAGCGCCATCGGGTCCTTGCTCAGATCGATGCCCTGGGACTTCCTGAACTCGGCCACCAGCCAGTCGACGATCGCCTTGTCGAAGTTGTCGCCGCCCAGGTGGTTGTCGCCGGAGGTCGCCTTGACCTCGAAGACGCCCTCGCCGATCTCGAGCACGGACACGTCGAAGGTGCCGCCGCCGAGGTCGAAGACGAGGATTGTCTGGTCGGACTCCTTGTCGAGCCCATAGGCCAGCGAGGCCGCCGTCGGCTCGTTGATGATGCGCTTGACGTCGAGTCCGGCGATCTTGCCGGCGTCCTTGGTCGCCTGGCGCTGGTCATCGTTGAAGTACGCGGGCACGGTGATCACCGCGCTGTCGACGGTCGTGCCCAGATACGCCTCGGCGTCAGCCTTGAGCTTGCCGAGGATCATCGCGGAGATCTCGGGCGGCGAATACTGCTTGCCGCCCGCCTCGACGCGGGCGTCGCCGTTGGGGCCGGCGACCACCTTGTAGGGGACGATCGACTCCTCCTCGCGCACCTCGGCCTCCTTGCGGCCCATGAAGCGCTTGATCGAGAAGACCGTGTTCTGCGGGTTGGTGACTGCCTGGCGCTTGGCCACCGTGCCGACGAGGCGCTCACCCGACTGCGTAAACGCGACGACCGAAGGCGTCACTCGACCGCCCTCGGCATTTTCGATCACGGTCGGCTCGCCTCCCTCGAGCACGGCCATACAGCTGTTGGTCGTTCCGAGGTCAATACCGATCGTTTTTGCCATAAGTCTCTGCTCCTGTACGTTTCTCGGTCGAAAGAAATCTAAGCCGGAGCGTAGCAGATTTGTCGCGCGTCGCCAATACGTCTCGGACGGTCCGGGTGCGCCCGAAGAGGGTTCGATCGATGCAGGGTGGTCAGCGCGAGTAGCGTCCGAAACGTCTCTGGCGATCCGCTTTAGGCCTACAAAACGCCCACTTTGGGGCACATTCGGTTCAACGCACAGCCGGCGCAGTCGGGGCGGCGGGCGTGGCAGGTGCGGCGGCCGTGGCGGAGCAGGTTGAGGTGCAGCTCGAGTTCCTCGCCGGGCGGCGTGATCGCCAGCATCGTGTCGTGCAGCTCCTCGAAGGGCGCGCGGAGTCGGAATAGGGCGAGGCGGGTACCGACGCGCGCCACGTGCGTGTCGACCGGCACGTCGCGCATTCCGAGCGCGAACAGGAGCACACAGGCCGCCGTCTTGCGGCCGACGCCGGGAAGCGAGGTGAGGTATCGCTGGGCCTCCGGCACCGACTCCTCCGCCACCCAGTCGAGTGTCGGCTCGCCCTCTGGTGTTTGCGGAATCGCCTGCAGGATTGCCTTGATGCGCGCCGACTTGACCCGCGAGATCCCGCCGGGCCTGATCGCGAGCTCGAGCTCGTCGATGGGCGCGTCGCGCACCGCTTCCCAGCTCTCGAAACGCTCGCGTAGCGCGAAATAGGCGGCGTCGCGGTTGCGGTCATTGGTGGATTGAGAGAGCACGGTCAGGACCAGTTCGGCGATCGGATGGCCATGCGGCTTGGCGAGCGGGATGCCGTACACGAGGCGCAGACGGTCACGAATCGCACGAACTCGGCGTGGTGCGGGTTTCCGCCAGCCGCTCTGCGCGCGTGACGAGCGCGGTGCAACGTGGGTTTCGCTCACGGACGGCACGTTATCCTCGCTCCCAGGTGCAGGTCGCCGAGTACACGATCGATCTCGCGGGCGCACCGGTCTTCTACCGCGGCGGCGAGTCGACTTCGGTAGCGCCGCTCTACCTTCATGGCTCTCCGACGAGCTCAGACGACTGGACCGAGCTGCTCGAGCGGACCGGCGGCATCGCCCCGGATCTGGTCGGATTTGGGCGTTCGAGCAAGGCCGCCAATCTCGAGTACACGCTCTCGGGACTGGCCAACTTCGTGGTCGCGCTGCTCGACCGGCTCGAGATCGAGACCGTCAGCCTCGTGGCCCACGACTGGGGCGCCGGCGCAGGCCTCGTGTTCGCGCAACGGCATCCCGAACGGGTGGAGCGGCTCGTGCTGGTCGACGCGCTGCCGCTCCTCGACGGCTTCCGGTGGCGCGGGCTACCCCGGTGGTGGCGCATGCCCGGGGTCGGAGAGCTCCTGATGGGGTCCGTCACCCGCCGGCGGCTGGCGCGCGCTCTGCGCGGCGCATGCGTCGAGCAAGCGGCGCTTTCGGATGCCCGTCTCGATGCGATCTGGCAGCAGTTCGACCAGGGCACTCAACGCGCGATTCTGCGGCTCCATCGTTCGACCGATGAGCAGCAGCTCGTGGGCGCAGGCGCTTCGCTCGAGCGGCTTGATATGCCCGCGCTGGTCGTGTGGGGTGAGCGCGACCCATGGCTGCCGGCGTCCCTGTCCGAGCGCTACGCGCGGCGCCTGCCGCAGGCGGAGTTGCTGAGGGTGCCGGGCGCGGGTCACTGGCCATGGCTCGAGCGGCCCGAGGTGGCCGACCAGATCGCCGACTTCGTGGCGGCACGATGACCGAGCTCGGGACGAAGGCGGGGAGTCGGCTGCGGCCGACCAGGAATCGCCAACCAACCGGGCCAACGCGTGGTCCGGCGGGGCTCGCGCGCAGTACCACCCCGCGATCCCCGCGCCACGTCAGCACCCTCCGCCTCCTCCCCGTCCTCACCGCGGCCGCCTTCGCCACCGCCTACGTCGTCGTCTCGCCCCCGAGCTTCGACCTCGCGGCGCACATGTTCCGCGCCCAGCTGTTCGCCGGGGATCCGTTCGGAATCTGGAACAACTACTGGTACGACGGGCACCACATCGTCAGCTACAGCCTGCTTTTCCCCGCGGTTTCGGCGCTGCTCACGCCGCAGCTCGCGGCCGCGCTCGCGGCCACGGGCACGGCGGCGCTGTTCGAGCCGCTCGCCTTCCGGCGGTTCGGTCCGGACTCGTGGCTCGGCGCGACCGCGTTCGCCGCGGCGACGGCCGTCAACCTGTTCACGGGCAGGCTGGCATTCGCCTTCGGCGCGCTGCCGGGCCTCGCGGCGATCTATGCGCTCGATCGCAGAAGACCCTGGCTCGCCTGCCTGCTCGCGTTCCTGACCGCGCTCTCGAGCCCGGTGGCGGCGCTGTTCGTGGCGCTCGCCGGAGCGGCGTACGTGCTCGGCGACTTGTGGCACGAGCGCCGCCCGAGGGCGCTCCTCCCCGGTGCCGCGGTCGCGGTCGCGGCCCTCCTCCCGGTCGCGCTACCCGAGCTGGCGTTCCCCGAGGGCGGCGTCGAGCCCTTCGCCTTCAGCGCCTTCTGGCCCATCCCGCTGCTCGCGGTCGGCGCGCTGATCGCGATCCCCAAGGACCGGCGGACCCTGAGGGCCGGCGTCGCCCTGTATGCACTCGCCACGATCGCGAGCTTCCTCGTTCCGACGGCCGTGGGGAGCAACGCCGCGCGCCTCGGAACCTGGCTCGCCGCCCCCCTCGCGGCCTTGCTGCTGTGGCGCAGAAAGGCCCGCCTGCTCGCGCTGGCGGCGCTGCCGCTGCTCTACATCGGCTGGCATGACCCGATCCGCGACCTCGCGAGCGCGAGCTCCGATCCCACCGCCCAGGCCGGGTACTACCAGCCCCTATTGGGCTTCCTCAAGCGTCAGCCGGGACAGCCGTTCAGGATCGAGATCCCCTTCACGGCCTTTCACTGGGAGGCCTACGCGGTTGCCTCGCACTTCCCGATCGCGCGCGGCTGGGAGCGCCAGCTCGACATCAAGGACAACCCGCTGTTCTACTCCGGGCGCCTCACCGCCGCCCGCTACGAGCACTGGTTGCACGAAAACGCCGTCCGCTACGTCGCGGTCGCGAGCGCTCCCTCCGACTACGCGGGAGCTGCCGAAAAGCGCCTGATCGACAGCGGCCTGGGTTATCTCCATGAAGTCATGCGCACCACCAATTGGCGGGTGTATGCGGTCGCCGACCCGACCCCGATCGCGCAGGGTGCCGCGACGCTCACGGCGCTCGGCGCCGACTGGCTGACGCTCCGAGCGAGCCGGCCGGGCAACGTCTACCTGCACGTTCATTTCACCCCGTACTGGAAGATCACAACAGGCTCGGGGTGCGTGGAGCCCGCCGGCCAGTTCACGCGGCTCACGCTCCGCCGGTCGGGCGCCGTCAGGCTCCAGACGGTGTTCTCGCTTGACCGCATAGGTGCCAGCTCGCCGCGCTGCACGTGAAGCCCGGAGACCGCTGGACGGGGAGTCTGACGGCTACGATGAGGCACCGATGCGGCGAGCACTGACCTGGATCGAGGCGCGCGTCCTGCCGCGCGGCTGGCCCGACCTCCTCCGCCAGATCCTGATCCTGGTGGGCTTCTACCTGCTCTACAGCGCCGTGCGCGTGCTCGTACACGGCGGTGCCTATGACCCGGGCTACCGGCCCTTCGGCGACGCCACGCAGATCATCAACCTCGAGCGGGTGCTGCACGTCTTCGTCGAACCCGCGATCCAGAACTGGGCGCTCAGCAAGCACTGGCTCATGGAGATCGCCGACTTCATCTACCTGAACGCTCACCTGATCATCACCGGCTGCGTGGTCGCCTACATATACGTGCGCCGCAACAGCACCTTCTACCTCCTGCGCAACGCCTTCCTGATCGCGATGGTGATCGCGCTGTTCGGCTACTGGCTGTATCCGACGGCGCCGCCCCGGCTGATGAACGAGTGGGGCTTCACCGACGCGATCCAGCAGTTCACCGGCATCACCGTCGAGCGCGGCCCCTCAAGCGCGCTGCTCAACCTCTATGCGGCGGTGCCCTCGATGCACGTGTGCTTCGCGATCCTCGCCGGCTGGTCGATGGCCAAGCTGTCGGTGCGCCGCGCCGCGAAGGTGGTCTGGGCGCTCTATCCGCTGCTCATCACCTTCGTCGTGATCGTCACCGGCAACCACTACCTGACCGACGTCTTCCTCGGAGCGCTGACCGCAGGCGCGTCGGTGTGGCTCGCGTTCCGCGTGCTGCCCCGCGTCGGGCTCGCCAAGTGGGCCCTGGACGAGGCGCCGGCGTAGACATGGCCGAAGCAAGACTCCGGCCGCGCCGGGCCGAGGCGGGCGAGCGCGGCCTGCGCCCTGCGCGCTCGCGGAGGCCTCGCACAGGCCCGACGACTCAGGAGCTGATGCGCGAGCGGCTGATCGAGTCTCGCCTCACTCCGAACGCGATCTCGCTCACCGGCTTCGCGCTCAACCTCGCCGCCGCGGTGCTCCTGTTCGAGCGCTATTTCTTCCTCGCCGGCGTGGCCTTCATCGTCGGCTCGATCATGGACACCCTCGACGGGCGCTACTCGCGCATGTCGGGCAAGGGAACGCCGTTCGGCGCCTTCCTCGATTCCACGCTCGACCGCATCGAGGAGGGCGTCGTGCTGCTCGCCGTGGCGGCCTACTTCGCCACCCGCGCCGACGAGGCGGCAGTGGCCGCGGTGGTCGCCGCCGTGCTCGGGTCGTTCATGGTGTCCTACACACGGGCGCGGGCCGAGGCGCTGGGGGTCGCCTGCAAGGTGGGCCTCGCGACCCGTCCCGTCCGGGTCGTGATCATCTCGGCCGGACTGGTGTTCGCCAAGGGCGCCTCGCTCGGCCACTTCGAGTTGCTCGCGCCCGCGGTGTACGTGCTCGCCGGCCTGACCGTCTTCACGGTGCTCCAGCGCATCTGGCATGTGCGCCGTGAACTGCGGCGCGTCGGCGCCGAGAACGTGTAACCAAGCGTCTCTCCGGGGAGTAATTTCGGGCGTGAGCACGATCCAGGCTTCGACCAACGGCGCCGCGCGCTACCAGCAGGACAAGGTCCGGGTGGCGATCATCGGCGTCGGAAACTGCGCGAGCTCGTTCGTCCAGGGCGTCCGCTACTACCGCGACGCCGACCCGGCCGAGCGCGTGCCGGGGCTGATGCACGTCGACCTCGGCGGCTATCACGTGCGCGACATCGAGTTCTCGGCCGCCTTCGACATCGACGCCGACAAGGTCGGCAAGGATCTGTCTGAGGCGATCTTCGCCGGCCAGAACAACACGCTCAAGCTCGGCGATGACATCCCCAAGCTGGGCGTCGAGGTCAGCCGCGGCATGACCCACGACGGGCTTGGCAAGTACCTCAAGCAGAAGATCACCAAGGCGCCCGGCCAGACGGCGGACATCGTCGAGATCCTCAAGCAGACCCACACCGACGTGGTCGTCTCCTACCTGCCGGTCGGGTCCGAGCAGGCGACCAAGTGGTACGTCGAGCAGGTGCTCGAGGCCGGCTGCGCGTTCGTCAACTGCATCCCCGTATTCATCGCTCGCGAGCCCTACTGGGAGAAGCGGTTCAAGAAGGCCGGGCTACCGATCATCGGCGACGACATCAAGTCGCAGGTGGGCGCGACGATCGTCCATCGCGCGCTTGCGCGCCTCATGCACGACCGCGGCGTGAAGATGCTGCGCACCTCACAGCTGAACGTCGGCGGCAACATGGACTTCTACAACATGCTCGAGCGCGAGCGGCTCGAGTCCAAGAAGATCTCGAAGACCAACGCCGTCACCTCGATCATGGGCCACACGCTCCCGGCCGACGACGTGTACATCGGCCCCTCGGACTACGTGCCTTGGCTGACCGACCGCAAGTGGGCCCACATCCGCCTCGAGGGACAGGCGTTTGGAGACGTGCCGCTGAACATGGAGCTCAAGCTGGAGGTGTGGGACTCACCCAACTCGGCCGGGATCGTGATCGACGCGGTGCGCCTCAGCAAGCTGGCACTCAACAGCGGTGTGGCCGGCCAGCTCGACGGGCCGAGCTCGTACCTGATGAAGTCGCCGATGAACCAGCGCCCCGACTCCGAGGCGCGCGATCTGACCGAGGCGTTCATCAAGAAGTACGAGCGCGCCGGCGCGACGCCCAAGCGCAAGCGCACCGCCAAGGCGAAGTAAGCGGCCCCTAAACTGCGGCCGGTGGCAGACGGCCTCGCGATCGCGCATGTCACGCCGTTCGCGTGGGAAACCGCGGGTGAGGTCAACGACTACGTAGCGCGCGTCTCCGACGAGCTCGCCGAGCGCGGTCACCGGGTGCTGGTGCTGGCCCCTTCGCGCTCGCCCGAGCTGATCCGCTCGAGCCGGCGCGCGATCCGCAGCGAGGCCGGCGCCCTGCTCGAGCGGGCGGCGGGCAGCCCGCTGGTGCTCGCAGTCGGAGAGGTGCTGCCGTTCTCGTTCGCGCGCCGGCGGGCGGCGTCGCTGCCGGTCGACGTGGCGCGCACCGTCGAGCAGCTGCTCGGCTCCGTGGCGCTCGACCTCGTCCACGTGCACGAGCCATTTCAGCCGAGCGCCGCGAGCACCGCCCTGCGCCACTCCCACGCGCTGAACGTCGGCACCTTCCACGCCCCCACCGAGCGCATTCTCTCGACCCAGATCACGCGGCCGCTGTCGCGACTCCTGTTCTCCCGCCTCGACGTTCGCATCGCGAGCTACCGCGCGACCGCCGATCTCATGCAGCAGTTCTTCCCGGCCGACTATCGCGTGCTCACACCCGGGGCGACGCTGCCGGACCGGCCCCCCGAGGGTGGTGAGGAGACTGAGTTGCTGCTGATCGCGACAGAAGAGCGGGCGGCGATGCGCACCTTCCTGCGCGCGCTGCGCGAGCTGGTGCGCGTCCCCGGCTGGCGAGCCACGGTGTGGTCGCCCGGCCCGCTCGCCGCGCCGGCAACGGTCAGCCACACGCTGCGCGAACGGGTGCGCTTCGTCGACCCGAGCGAGTGCAGCGCGGGCGACGCGCTCGCGCAGGCCGACGTGGTCGTGCTCGCATCGGAAGGCGTTCGCGTTACCCCCGGCACGCTGCTGCGCGCGATCGGCGCGGGCGCGGTGCCGGTCGCCTCGCGCCTGCCGGCATACGAGGAACTTTTGGGTGAAGGAGCAAACGGGCTCGAGTTCGAACCCGGCGACGCGGCCACGCTCGCCGCCCACTTGCAGCGGTTGGTGGGCGAGCCTGAGCTCCGACGGACGCTCGTCGGTCGCGCTGCGCCGCTGCGCCAGAGCCTCTCCTGGGGGCGGGTGGCTGACGAGCTGGAGCAGATCTACAGCGAGCTGATAGGCCGCCGCCACGACGGTCGGGACGAGCCAAAGCTCGCCTCGCGGCTGCGCAGTCGCCAGCTGATCGACGTCGACCTGCACATGCACACCGACCACTCGCACGACTGCGCGACGCCCGTGGAGGTGCTGTTGAGCGAAGCCCGCAACAGAGGCCTCGGCGCGATCGCGGTGACCGACCACAACGAGATCTCCGGCGCGCTCGAGGCGCGCGAGAAGGCGAGGGAGATCAAGGTGATCGTGGGCGAGGAGATCAAGACTGCCGACCAAGGCGAGGTCATCGGCCTGTTCATCAAGAAGCGCATCCCGCGGGGTTTGACGCTGAACGAGACGATCGCGGAGATCAAGCGCCAGGGGGGGCTCGTGTACGTCCCGCATCCGTTCGATCGCCTGCACTCGGTGCCTGACTACGAGCACCTGCTGCCAGTGCTCGATCAGGTCGATGCGATCGAGGTCTTCAACCCGCGCGTCGCGATCAACGAGTTCAACGAGGAGGCGGTTCGCTTTGCGGCCAAATACAGGATCCCGGCGGGGGCGGGCTCCGACGCGCACGTCACCCAGGGACTCGGCTCGGTGCGGATCCGCATGCGCGACTTCGACGGCCCGCAGGAGTTCCTCGAATCGCTGCGCGAAGCCGACATCATCCGCAACCCTGCCAACCTCCTGTACGTGCAGGCGCTCAAGTTCTTGCAGACCAAGGCGATGCCGGCGGCGGCCCGAAAGGCGGCCCGAGACCTGCGCGTGCGGCGAGCCGTACGGAGCACGTCAGAGGGCAATTCCGGCCGCAACTCCTGATGCACTCGCAAGGACAAGCACGGCAGCCGTCCAATCCGAGGGGGATGCCGGCGACCGATGACGAGATCCGCGAGAAATATCTCGAGCGCGCCATCCGTGAGCTGAATACATTCGCGCGCGACCTGCAGGCGTGTCCGCACTGTCCGCGCGGGCAGTTGATGCCTGTCCTCGGGTCGGGCCACCCGCAGGCGGACATCTTTCTGCTCAAGTACTCCGCCAGGCCGGCGGAGGTCGAGGAGGGGGTCGCCTTCTACGGCCGCACCGGCAACGCGCTGATGAAGTCGCTCAAGCGACTGGGGATCGATCCGCTGGCCGTCTACGGGACGCTGTGCGTCAAGTGCCCCGTGCCCGACCCCGCGCTGGCCGATCCGGCCTGCGTCGCGCGACTGCTGCGCGAGCTCGCGATCGTGCAGCCGAAGATCGTGGTCGTGATGGGCGCTGAGGCGCTCGCGGCGCTCAACGACCTCGACGTCCCGCTGGCGCGCGCGCTCGACCCCGATCCCGGCGAGATCCAGACCTTCACCCCCTCGATCGAGGCCCTGTACGTCCCCAATATCGACGAGGCGCTCGACGACGAACCCGCCAAGCGCGAGTTCTGGGCCGCTTTCCGTGTGCTCGGACAGTGGTGGACTGATCTGCCGCCCTATTGATTTTCCGGCCGGAACATGTTCCGGCCGGCCGGTCCGCACATGTGCGGACCGGGGCCGGCGCACATGTGCGCCGGCCGACAAGATTTAGACTTCTTCTGAAATGGACCTCGAGGAGAAGACGATCGAGCAGACCGGCGATCGCTGCGAGGTGTGCGGGACGAAGTTGACCGCGGCCGAGATCCAAGCGGCGCTCGAGTCCGGCGGCCCCGCCATGTGCGCGATCCACGCCGACGAGGTGGTACCGGTCGCCGAGGACGAGCCCGGGCTCGAAACTCCCTAGAGCTCGAGCACGATCTTGCCGAGCTTGCCGCCGGCGGTGAAGCGCTCGTAGGCCTCTGCGGCTCGCTCGAGCGGGTAGGTGGCCGCCACCGGTACCCGCACCTGCTCTGATTCGAGCAGGGGCAGCACCGAGCGCTCCATCGCGCGCGCGGTCAGGGCCTTCTCCTCGAGCGGCCGCGGGCGCAGCGTCGAGCCGAGCACTCGAGCGCGTTTGGCCATCAGCAGGCCGAGGTTGAGCTCGCCCTTGGCGCCGGCCCCGATCCCGATCACGACGATCCGCCCGCCGCTCCCGAGCGCGCTCAGGTCGTCGGCCAGGTTGGGCCCGCCGACCAGTTCGAGGATCACATCGAAGGGTCCGTGATCGGCAAACCCTTCCGGCTCGATCACCTCTGCGCCGAGCTCAGCCACTCGCGCACGGAGGTCTGGGTTGCGCACCGACGCCGTCACACGCGCGCCCGCGCTGTGGGCGAGTTGAATTCCGGCGGTACCTACCCCGCCCGCGCCACCCTGCACGAGCAGACGCTCCCCCGCGCGCAGGCCCGCCTGCGTGAACAGCGCGTCGTATGCGGTCGTGAAGACCTCCGGGACCCCGCCCGCCGCGGGCCAATCGAGCACGTCTGGGACCGGCATCAGCTGGCGCTCATGGACCACGGCCAGCTCGGCCTGGCCACCGCCGCCGACGATGCCCATCACCCGAGCGCCGATCTCGAAGCGCTGGGCGCCAGGCCCAAGTGCTTCGACCTCCCCGGCCAGCTCAAGCCCCGGGATGTCCTGCGGCGAGCCGGGCGGAGCCGGATAACGCCCCAGACGCTGGTGCATGTCGGCGCCGTTCAGCCCCGCCGCGCGCACGCGCACGAGCACCTGACCCGCCCCTGGCGCGGGGTCGGTGTGCTCTTCGATGACTATCTGCTGATCGCGGATCGTGACTGCGCGCACGGGGCGGTCGATTGTATGTCCACAGAGGGGCCGGTTAACGCAAACTAAACATGCCGGGTATAGGTTGCCGCTGCTTAAGAGGCAGGACCGGCGGCGTCGCGCCGATACCCATCGAGGAGGTAGCGTCTTGAGGTTCTTCAGGTTCTCTCTCATCGGAGGGGCTGTGCTCGCAGCGGCCATCGCCGCCGCCGTCGCCAGCGCGTCTGGCACATCGCCTTCCACGGCCACTCGGACCCACACGTACGGCAAATCCCACGCCATCAACTGCACGTGGGCGGCCGGCATGTGTGCCGAGGTCGCGCCCGAGATTGCCCAGCGCGTCTTCGGCCACTATGTCGGCCACGACGAGCCCTCGGTGCTGTTCGACTCGAACACCCCCGGGGCCGGGAACCGCCAGAGCTACAACATCGTCCTGCCGAAGGATCCCTCGGCGAAACAGCCCACCGCGAAGGGCAAGTCGTACCAGTTTGAGCTGAGCGGCGCCGACTGGTTCGGGATGGCTATGTGCGACACGCAGTCCTACCCCGAGCAGGTCCACACCTGCACCCCAGACTCCAACTCGAACATCCTCGATCCGGCGACCTCGCCGCAGCACGTCGGCGAGGCCTACATGGAGATGCAGTTCTATCCGCCCGGCTGGATCCCGTGGCCGACGTGGCAGGTGGCCGTGGGGGCGAGCTCGTGCAACCCGACCAAGTGGTGCGCGGCGCTCAACATCGACAGCCTGCTCCTCAACCCGGTCACGGGCCAGATGGACAACACGGCATGCCAGAACACGGTCGGCGAGGAGCCCGTGAACTTCGCCTTCATCACCAAGAACGGCAAGTCGACAGGCCCGGCCAACCCGGTCGACGCGACCACCGCGGGGACCTACACGCCGAGCTCGAAGGACCTGTTCATGGGCGCAGGCGACCACTTGAACCTGAAGATGTTCGACACGCCGGCTGGGTTCAAGGTGGCAATCAACGACCTAACGACGCACCAATCCGGGTCGATGACCGCCAGCATTGCCAACGGGTTTGGGCAGGTCAACTTCAACCCGACGGCCAGCTCTTGCACCGAGACTCCCTATGCCTTCCACCCGCTGTACAGCACCTCGAGCCCGAGGACGCGGGTGACATGGGCCGCGGGCGCCTACAACATCGCCATGGACACCGAGATCGGCCACTTCCAGGGGTGCGTAGGCCCGCACAAGATCCCGGCCACGAAGTTCGGACTGGACTCGATGGGCAACCCCACGAGCTGTCCCTCAGGCGATAAGGAGGTGGAGACGGCCGGCAAGGGAGCTAAGAACGAGCACAGCGACCCCAACGTGGACGACATCTTCTGCTTCCCAGGCTCGGAGGCCCTCACATACAAGGTCTCAGGCTGCACGTACACGAACGGCGGCTTCGACGGCTACTCCTACCAGCCGGTGTGGCCTGACGGCAACACCAAGCTGCACCCGACGCCGTTCCAGTTCACCAGCCCGCTGACAGGCAAGGCGTTCAACAAGCCGTACAACCAGGCCGCGATCTCCGTCGACTTGCCAGACATCGAGTCGCAGTTGGGTAACCAGAGCTGCAGCAGGACGACCGGCGTCGGCTGCACGCACATTCCCGCGACCGACGACGGCAAGCCCGCGCTGTTCTATCCGTTCTACTCGATCACGCACGTCGGTGGCAGCTGCTACTGGCAGATGGGCAACAAGATGCCGAACTCGACTAACTTCGGTAAGGACAACCAGTACGGACCGCTGTACGCGCAGAACTACACGACCCTCGGCGGAGGCTTCGTCGTTCGTTACAACGACTTCCTCGGAACGCTCGGGGGCAACCCCTGCCCACAGAAGTAGCTAGGGCGTGGCTCCAGCTGGAGCGCCGGCTAACCAGGTCGGCGCTCCAGCAGCGCCGCGCGGTTCGCTCCAGCAGCGCCGCGCGGTTAATTGTATGTGGGCTGACCGGCCCGCTAACGCGGACTAAACCCGCTGATATATAACTTGCCGCTGACCTATGGGCCCGGACCGACTTGCTGGGGGCAACGGGGAAATCGATCCAGGAGGTAGCTGCATGCGGTTCTTGAGGTTCTCGGCAATCGGAGCGGTGCTCGTCACTGCGGCCATCGCCGTGACAGTCGCCGGCGCGTCGGGCACATCGCCCGTTTCCGCGACCCGATCCCACCACTACGGCAGCTCCCACGCGATCAACTGCACGTGGGCCGCCGCCATGTGCACGGAACTACAAAGCAGGCTGAGCCGCCAGGCCTTCGGCCATTACGTTGGTCACGACGAGCCTTCGGTCCTGTTCGACTCCAACACCCCCGGGGCGGGGAACCGTCAGAGCTACAACATCATCCTGCCGAAGGACCCCTCGCCAAAACACCCGACCGCGAAGGGCAAGTCGTACCAGTTTGAGCTGAGCGGGGCGGACTGGTTCGGCATGGCGATTTGCGACACGCAGTCATACCCCGAGCGGGTCAGCACGTGTCCTCCCGACAGCGACAAGAACATCCTCAGTGCGAAGAAGTCGCCGAACCACGTGGGCGAGGCCTACCTGGAGATGCAGTTCTATCCGCCGGGCTGGATCCCCTGGCCGACGTGGCAGCAGGCCGTCGGAGCGAGCTCGTGCAGCGCGAAGCAGTGGTGCGCGGCGCTCAACATCGACAGCCTGTCGCTCAACCCCGTCACCAACCAGTCGAACAATTCGAGCTGCCTTAACACGGTCGGCATCGAGCCCGTCAACTTCGCCTTCGTCACCAAGAACGGCAAGTCGACCGGCCCGGCGAACCCGGTGGACGCAACAACCTCGGGGACCTACACGCCCAACAAGAAGATGGACCTCTTCATGAATCCGGGCGACCACCTGAACCTGAAGATGTTCGACACCAAGGCCGGCCTGAGAGTGGAAATCAAGGACCTCACGTCGCATCAGTCGGGTTTTATGACAGCGAGCAAGTCCAACGGCTTCGCGCAGGTCAACTACAACCCGGCGGGCAGCTCCTGCACGGTGACGCCGTATGCCTTCCACCCGATGTACAGCACCTCGAGCCCTAAGACGAACGTCACCTGGGCCGCGGGCGCGTACAACATCGCCATGGACACCGAGATCGGCCACTTCCAGGGCTGCGTCGGCCCGGTCAAGATCCCGGCCACGAAGTTCGGCAATGTGGGCGGGGTGCCCACGAGCTGCCCCAGCGGCGACAAGGAGGTGGAGACGGCCGGCAAGGGGGCTAACAACGAGCCAAGCGACGCAAGTGTCGACGACATCTTCTGCTTCCCTGGCTCGGAGGCGCTCCGCTTCCATGTCAGCGGCTGCACGTACACCAACGTCGGCTTCGACGGCTTCTCCTACCAGCCGGTGTGGCCCGACGGCAACACCAAGCTGCACCCGACGCCGTTCCAGTTCACCAGCCCGCTGACAGGCAAGAAGTTCACCGCGCAGTACAAGCAGGCGGCGATCTCGGTCGACCTGCCCGCGGTCGAGAGCTCGAGCCCGTACCAGTTGTGCGACCCGTTGACCGGCTCGGGCTGCACGCACATCCCAACCAGCGATGACAACTCCCCGGCGCTGTTCTATCCGTTCTACTCGATCACGCACAGCTCGATCGGCTGTGTGTGGCAGATAGGCAACGCCATGCCCAAGTCGAACGACTTCGGCAAGAACAAGCAGTACGGTGGGATTTACGGCAACTACTACACGAACCCGGGCGGAAGCGCCACGAAGCTCTACGAGGACTTCTACGGAGCCCTCAAGGGCAACCCCTGCCCACAGAAGTAGCTAGGGCGTAGCTCCAGCTGGAGCGCCGGCTAACCAGGCCGGCGCTCCAGCAGCGCCGCGCACTCGATGTGCGGCGTCTGCGGGAACATGTCGATTGGCCTGACGCGGGTGAGCGCGTAGCCGGCCTGCTCGAGCTGAGCCGCGTTGGGCGCGAGCGTCGTCGGGTTGCAGGACACGTAGACGATCCTCGCGGGAGCCGCCTCGACGATACGGCGGACCACCTTTTGCGACAGCCCCGAGCGGGGCGGGTCGACCACGACGACATCGGGGGAGCCCGCCTGCTGCACGAGCTCGGGGAGCGCCAGACGGACCTCGCCGGCGAGGAAGCGGGCGTTGTCGACCTCGTTGGCGCGCGCGTTGGCGATCGCATCCCGGACGGCGTCCGGGACCAGCTCGAGTCCCCATACCTCGGCCGCCCGGGGTGCCATCGCGAGCGCAATCGTGCCGATCCCGCAATAGAGGTCGTAGAGCCGCTCGAAGCCGCGCAGGCCGGCGAACCTGACCGCGGCCTCGTACAGGCGCTCGGCCATCTCGGTGTTGGTCTGGAAGAAGGCCTCGGGGGAGATCGAGAAGCGCATGCCGAGCAGCTCCTCCTCGAGCTTGTCCGCCCCGGCGATCAGCTCCGTCTCGCCCCCTTGGGTCGTCTCGGCGAGCGCCTCGGTTCGCGTCCACAGCACCCCGGCGCTCTGTCCGACCGCGTCGGCGAGTCCCTCGGTGTCGATCGCGCCCGGACCCGTCACCAGCCGCACCTGGAACTCGCCCGTACGGCGGCCCTCGCGCACGATCAGGTTGCGCAGCAGTCCCCCGTGGGTGCGGCGATCGTAGGGCTCGAGGCGCTGCTCGCGGCACCAGGCGACGACGCGCTCGCGTACCTCGTTGCCGGCCTCTGACGCGAGCAGGCAGTCGCGTACCTCGACGACCTGGTCCCAGCGTCCGGGCGCGTGGAAGCCGCAGATGAGCTCACCATTTTCCGAGGCGCCGAATGAGTACTCGAGCTTGTTGCGATAGCGCCACTGCTCGACGGCGGGCACGATCGGCTCGAGCATGAAGCCGTCGAGATTGCCGATTCGGCGCAGGGCGTCGTCGACCTGGGCCTGCTTGACCTCGAGCTGGCGCTCGTATGCCAGCACCTGCCAGGGCGCACCTGGATGGTCGGCGCGGGACGGGATCCGGTCGGGACCCGCCTCGAGGATCTCGACCGCGCGCGCGTTCGCGTAGCTCCGCTTCGACTTCTCCACGACCGCCCGCACCCTGTCTCCGGGCATCGCGCCCTCGACAAATACGACGTAGGACCCCGCGCGCGCCACCCCGGCGCCGCCGTAGGCGAGCGACTCGATCGCGAGTTCGAGCTCGTCTCCGCGGGTGGGTCTGGTGAAGGTTGTGTCCATGGTCTTAAAGGCGCGGGTGCTGCGTGTGTGGCGGCGTGCTGCGCATGTGATGGCGGAGGATTCGTCCCACCTTCAAGCCGAAGCGGGCGCGGGACGAATCTTCCCCCCTATGCGGAGAAGATTCGTCCCACCGTGCGGAAGGGTCAGGGGTGGGACGAATTTTCCCCTAGCGCGGCGTGCGGGCGGCCGGCGAGCGCGGCGCGCGGTGGCGCAGTCGTGCGGCTCGCGGCCCCCCGAAGCGCGCAGCGCGGCGCCCCTCGCGCAGCGGCCACCCCTAGCGCAGCGCGCGGTTGATGGCCTCCAGCACAGACTTGCGGTTGGCGTGCCGGGATTCGTAATCGCCGATCCTGCGCAGCTCCTGGCGGGAGAGATCGGTCAACCGCTTATTTACCTGGCTCGCGGTCAGCTCGTCGTAGCCCGAGATCGGGGGTGAAGACGTAGCCCCAACCGCCCGGCGGGCGCGGTCGGCGACGCGCACGAGCTGGTCCACCGAATCGGAGCGGCGCACCCGCCTGCGGGCCGATCCGAGCTGGTCGCGGCCACGGCTCAGGAGTCGCTCGAATTCCGCCAGCAGCTCCTCGGTCTGCGCTCTGCCGCGCTGGACCAGCTCGCCGACCAGCTCGTTGGCGTCGGTGCGGGTCATGCGGCCGCGCTCGACCGCATCGTCAAGCGTCTCCTCGATGCGCTGACGGCTGATCATGACTATGTCGAGCGGCTTGAGGATCTTCGAGACGAGTTGCTCGATGACCCCGGCGACGCCATCACTGACCTGTTGCCGTGTCCTGCGCGACCTGCTCCCAGTCGATCTTCCTGATCGCGCGCCGCTGGTCGATGAGGGTGACCGTGATGCGGGCATATGCCTCCTCCTGCTGTTCTTTAGGCCGCCATCGAGGCTACTCCACCAAGTGTTCGAGCAGCGCCTTCTGGGCGTGGCGGCGATTCTCGGCCTGATCCCAGATGCGCTGACGCGGGCCGTAGAGCACCTCGGCGGTGATCTCCTGCCCGGGATGGGCCGGCAGACAGTGGAGTGCGATCGCGCCCGGAGCGGCAAGGTCGAGCAGGGTGTCGTCCAGGCGGTAGCGCTCGAGCGCACGGCGTCGGTCGGTCGCCTCCTGGGGGTCGTCGCTCATGCTGACCCATACATCGGTGTAGACGGCATCGGCTCCTTCCACGGCCGCGCGCGGATCGTCGGTCAGGACGGCACCGGGGGGCGCGTCTGCGAGCCCATATCGCTCGGGCGAGGCGATGCGGACCGTGACGCCGGCGATGGCCCCGATCAGGGCGAGCGAGCGCGCGACGTTGTTGCCGTCGCCGACGTATGCGAGCGTGAGCCCCTCGAGCGAGCCGAACTCTTCCCGCAGGGTGAGCATGTCGGCCAGCGCCTGACAGGGGTGATGGCGGGCCGTGAGCATGTTGATGACGGGCACCTGCGCGTGCTCCACGAGCTCGGCCACGCGTTCGTCGGAGCGCGTGCGGATTCCGATCGCCGCAACGTGGCGCGAGAGCACCTGGGCCGTGTCCCTGAGCGACTCGCCGCGACTCAGCTGAAGCTCGGCCGCATTCAGGAGCAGCGGGTGGCCTCCGAGCTCGGCGATGCCGGCCTCGAAGGAGACCCGCGTGCGCGTCGAGGGGGCCTCGAAGATGAGGGCCACGCTGCGCCTGGCGAGCGCGTCGGAGGCCAGCGGAGCTGCCTTGAGCTCGACCGCGCGCTCGAGCAGCGTGGCGAGCTGTTCGCGGCTCAGCTCCTCGCCGGTGATGAAATGGCTCGGCAAGGCGGGCAGTGTACGTTGAGGCGAGGTGTCGCTGCGCGTGCTCACTTGGAACCTGAAGCACGGCCGCTCGGTGCCGCCGTCGAAGCGCGAGTTGCTGCCCGAGTTCGCCGCGGCGCTCGGAGGCTGGGACTGGGGTGTCGCGCTGCTCCAGGAGGTGCCGCCGTGGTGGCCAAGCGCGCTCGCCGCCGAGCTCGACGGCGGCGTCCGCCACACCACGGTGCTGACCTCACGCAACGCCGCTGCTGCCGCTGCGGCGCGCGATCGCGACGCGCCGGCCTGAGGCGATCAAGTCGGGAGGGGGCGGCGCCAACGCGATCCTCGTCCGAAAGCCGGAGATCGGGCTCGGGAAGCAGCACACGCAGCGGCTGGCGTTGTGGCCCGAGCGCCGCCAGCTACAGGCGGTGCCCCTGATCGTCGCCGGGCGCGAGGTGTGGGTGGCGAACCTCCATGCCACGGTCCACGACGACCCGCGGGCACGGCGTGAAGCGGAGGCGGCGCGTGTCGCGCTCGTTCGCTGGGCCGAGGGCGCACCGTTCGTGCTCGGGGGGGACTTCAACGTGCGTCGCCTGGCGCTGGCGGGGCTCACGCGGGCCGCGGGACATGACGTGGACTACGTCTTCGCGTCCGGGCTGAGAGCCGCGGGGGAGCAGCAGGTGCTCGAGCGGGGCGCGCTGTCGGACCACGCGCCCGTGGCGGTGACGCTCGAGCTGAGCTAGGTCCGGCCGGCGCGCAGGCCGAAGCCGCGCAGCATCAGCAGCGCCTTCTCGCCGAGCGAGCCGCGCCCCGGGAGCACCCCCAGTTGGGTGGCGGCGTCGTAGAGATCGAAGAAGCCGCGCACGCGCAGCAGCCAGCTGTGCTGGACCTCGCAGTAGAAGACGCAGTGGACGATCACGAAGCGGTTGGTCGCCGGCAGCCCGCCGAGTGGCTCCTTGTGTGTCCCGAGCAGCTTGCACGGCGCCGCCACGAAGCGGCCGTCTGAAAGTCGCTCGCCGGTGCGCTGGAGGCGCGCGTCGGGGAATCCGGACCACAGCCTCTGGGCGTGGCGGCCGAGCTCCTCGACGCCCTCGAGCGGCTCGGCGGTCACGGGATCTTCGTAGTGCAGATCGGGCGCGCACAGGGGCACGAAGGCCTCCGGGTCCTTGCTCGACCAGGCCGCCTCCCAGCCGTCGATCAGGTCATCGACCGTCATCGGTAGGTCGCCGTCGAGCGCGCTCATCGATTGCTAGCCGTCCTTCGACCGGCGTGAGCGCTCATTCGCCGCCGGGCGAGGGCGAGAGCTCGGGGATGCCTTCCTCCGGCGTCGAGGCGAGCGCATAGCGGCGCCGCGGGATCCTGCCCGCGTGGCGAGCCAGCCGTCCCGCCTGCACGGCCAAGCGCATCGCGTGTGCCATCGCGACCGGGTCCTGCGCGCGTGAGATCGCGCTCGCGCACAGCACGGCGTCGCAGCCGAGCTCGATCGCGAAGGCCGCGTCCGAGGCGGTGCCGACGCCGGCATCGAGAATCACCGGAATGCCCGCCCGCTCGAGCATGATCGAGAGGTTGTAGGGGTTGCGGATGCCCATGCCGCTGCCGATCGGGGAGCCGAGCGGCATGACCGCCGCGCAGCCGATGTCCTCGAGCCGCCGCGCCGTCACGGGATCGTCGGTCGTGTACGGAAGGACCACGAACCCCTCCGACACGAGCTCCTCGGCGGCGATCAGCAGCTCGCCGGTGTCGGGCATGAGCGTGCGGTCATCGCCGATCACCTCGAGCTTGATCCAATCGGTGGCTAAGGCCTCGCGAGCCAGCTTGGCGGTCAGGACAGCATCTCGGGCCGTGTAGCAGCCGGCCGTATTGGGCAGGACCTCGACCGATGCTGCCTCGAGCACGTCGAGGATCGAGCCGCGCGCCGCTGGGTCGAGGCGGCGCAGCGCGACGGTGACGAGCTCCGCGCCCGAGGCGGCGAGTGCCTCTCGCAGCGCTTCGTGTGATGTGAAGCCGCCGGTGCCGAGGATCAGGCGCGAGCTCAATGCACGTCCGGCGATCAGGAGCGGATCAGAGCCCCTGCCGTTCACCGCCTCGCCGCGGTGCTGGGTCATGCGGAGCCTCCCTGAATGGCGGCCACGACCTCGATGCGGGCGCCGTCGGCGACCGGCGTCGAGGCCCAATGGCCGCGAGGAACAACCTCGCCCTCGAGCGCCACCGCGATTCCGTGAGAGGCCACGGCAGGCGATGCGGCATCGCGGGCGAGCAGCTCGAGCACGCTTGAAATCGTCGCCCGCGGGGGCAACTCGCGCCGCTCGCCGTTTAGGATCACGACCCCGCTCATCCGATCTCCACCGGCTGGCGCTGAAACCGGCTCGGCGCGAACGGCTCGCCGAGCGCCGGCATGGCGCCCTCGAGCACCGCCGTCGCGGCCAGCTCCGCCGTGATCGGCGCGAGCAGGATCCCGTGTCGGAAGTGGCCGGTGGCCCAGAAGAGCTCCGGCACTGCGCCGGCTCCGATCACGGGCGCGTTGTCGGGCGTTCCCGGCCGCAGGCCGGCAACGAGCTCCTCGACGGCCAGTTCGAGCACCCCGGGCACCAGCTCCACGGCGTCGCGCAGCAGCTCGAACATCGCACCGGCGGTGACCGTCGTGTCGAAGCCGCGCTCCTCGACGGTCGCGCCGAGGACGTAGCGCCCGTCTCCCCGGGGGACCAGATAGGCGCCGGGCAGGCGCAGCGCGCGCGAGACGAGGCCGGGCCCCGCCGGATCGCGCAGGCGCAGGATCTGACCCTTCACCGGTCGCAAGGGGATCCGCGCATCCGGGGGCAGCCCTGGGAGCGCAGCCGACCATACGCCGGCGGCGATGATCACGCAATCGCCGGCGATGTTCCGGCCGTCGGCGAGGCGCACGTTTGGCAGATCTAACTCCGCCACCTCGGTCCCGGTGCGCAGCTCGACCCCAGCTTTGCGGCAGGCGGCCACGAGCGCGGACACGAGCTTCACGGGCTCGATCGCGTGGTCGTCCTGAACGGCGAGCGCGCCACGCAACGTCGGCGCCAGCGCCGGCTCGAGCCGCCGCGCCTCGCTCGGCAGCAAGAGCTCTACGGCCAGGTCGAAGCGGCGGCGAAGGTCGCGCTCGCGCTCGAGTGCCTCCGCCTCGTCACGGTCACGGGCGGCGATCAGCGTGCCGCAACGGAGATAGCCCGGATCGCAGCCGCTCGCCTCACGCAGCTCCGCGATGAACTCGGGGTACAGGCGAGCGCTGGCTACGCCCAAGCGCAGCAGCGTCTCCTCGCGCGCGGTTGCCTCGGAGATCGGCGCGATCATGCCGGCGGCGACGCGAGAGGTTCCGCGGCCGGGCTCCCCGCGCTCGAGCACCATCACGGATGCTCCGCGCTGGGCGAGCCTCCACGCCACCGCGAGCCCAACCACGCCGCCCCCGATGACGATCACCTGGAATGACTTATCGCTCGTGGGCACAGCTCAGTCCTCGATGCTAGCGCGGCCCGCGTGCGAGACTTGCCGGGTGAAAGAGGTCGGAGACCCTCGCGGCCGGCGAGTCGAGCGACTGCGCCAGGCGCGGCTCTACCTGGTCTGCGGCCCCCAGCCCGACGGCTTCCTGGAGGCTGCGCTGCGCGGCGGCGTCGACATGATCCAGCTGCGCTGCAAGCGCGAGGACGACGCCGAGATCATCGCCGCGGGTCGGACCTTCGCTCGGTGCTGCGCGGCCGCGGGCGCGCTGTTGATCCTCAATGACCGCCCCGACCTTGTGCTCCAGTGCTCGGCGGACGGCGTCCACGTGGGGCAGCAGGACACGCCGGTGCGGCGGGCTCGCACGCTCGTCGGGCCGGAGCGCCTCGTCGGCCTCTCCACGCACACGCCGCAGCAGATCGACGCCGCGATGGCACAAGATGGGCCCGACTACGTCGGCGTGGGGCCCGTGTATGCCACCCCCACCAAGCCGGGGCGTGAGGCGGTGGGCCTCGAGCTCGTCGACTACGCCGCGCACCATGCGCGGGTGCCGTTCTTCGCGATCGGCGGGATCGACCTCCATAACGTGGAGGCCGTCAGGCGGGCCGGCGGCCGCCGCGTGGCCGTCGTCCGCGCGCTCACGCTTGCCGATGACCCCGAGCGGGCCGCGCGGCGGTTGCGCGACCCCGAAGGCCAGCGGGTTGGGGCAGCGTAGCCGCAAACGCGGGCGGCGCTCGAAGCCCGCCGGCACCAGGGTGGGGGCGCCGGCGAGCTCACCCGTCGCACCGGCTGCGAGCTCAGCCGCCGCCAAACCGGCCAGTCGCTCGGAGCAAAAGAACGCAGCCGTGCGCGCGACGCTCGAGCCCTACGGCCCGGGAGAACGACCATGGTCGGTCCGGATCGCGGCGCTGGTGGCTGTCCTGATCGGGGTGGGCAACGTCGTGGACCTGCTCGTCGGCGGCAGTCTCAAGGTCGGCCACACTCACCCTGGAAAGGGTGGGGTGATCCTGTTTTCGGCGTTGATGCTGGTCGCAGCGGCCGGCATGTGGCGGATGAAGTACTGGGCGCTGCTCGGCTTCCAGGTGATTCTCGCCTTCGTGATTCTGATCCTCGCGCTGTCCCTGATCGGCGCCCACAGCATCCTGGCCGCGCTCGCAGATCTGGCCGTGATCGGCATCGGCGGATTCCTGTTCTACAAGCTCGTGCGGGTACTCAGCCGCGTGCAGATGCCGCGCCGTCCGCAGCGGTAGCGCAAGCCACCGCAACGCGTCATATAGGCTCAGAGGAATCGATGGCCGACCGCTCGTTCGACTGCATCGTGATCGGCTCCGGGCCCGGTGGTTACGTGGCCGCGATTCGCGCTGCCCAGCTCGGCATGAAGACGGCCGTGATCGAGAAGGACAGGATCGGCGGCCGCTGCCTGAACTACGCCTGCATCCCCGCCAAGGCCGTGTTGCGATCGGCCGACGTGCTGACCGAGGTGCGCGAGGCCGGGGACTTCGGCATCAAGGTCGGCGCGCCCGAGGTCGACTACGACGCCCTCTCCGAGCGCCGCAAGAAGGTGATCTCGACGCTCACGGGCGGCGTCGCTGGCCTGCTCAAGAAGAACGGCGTCGAGACGATTGAGGGTGAAGGCGTGCTCGCCGGAGCCGGCTCGGTCAGGGTCGGCGAGCAGGCGCTCGAGGCCAAGACGATCGTGCTCGCGACCGGATCGGTGAAGAGGCCGATCCCCGGCACCGAGTTCGGCGAGCGTGTGCTGGGCACCGAGGAGGCGTGGGCGCTGAGCGAGCTGCCGCGATCGCTGGCGGTCGTCGGCGCGGGTGCCTCCGGGACCGAGATCGCCTCGGCCTACGCGCGCCTCGGCAGCGAGGTGATGCTGTTCGAGGCGCTCGACCGGGTGCTGCCGACCGAGGATGCTGACATCTCCAAGGTGGCCGAGCGCGGTTTCAAGCGTCAGGGCATCGCGATCCACACCGCGACGCTGGTCCAGGGCGTCGAGCCGACGTCCTCGGGGGTCAGGTTCACCCACGGCGACGAGCAGGCCGAGGTTGAGTGGCTCGTGATCGCGGCGGGCCGGGCGCCTGACATCGAGGCGCTCGGGCTCGAGTCGGCCGGCGTCACGCTGGACGGCAACGGGCTCGTCGAGGTCGATGGCGCGCAGCGCACCAACATCGAGGGGGTGTACGCGATCGGCGATCTCGTACACGGGCCGGCGCTGGCCCACAAGGCCTCCGATGAGGGGATCATCGCGGTCGAGGATGCCGCCGGGATGACGACCCACCCGCTCGCCTACGAGGACATCCCGCGTGCGACGTTCTGCACACCCAATGTCGCGAGCTTCGGGCTCACCGAGGCTCAGGCGCACGAGCAGGGCCACGACGTCGTCGTCGGCAAGGTCCAGTACGGCGCGGTGGGGGCCGGGACGGTGTACGGCGACCGCACCGGCCTCGTCAAGATCGTCGGCGACAAGCGCTACGGAGAGCTGATCGGGGGACACATCGTCGGCACGCGCGCCACGGACCTAATCCAGGAGCTCGTCAACGTGCGTGTGCTCGAGGGCGGCTATCCGGAGGTCGCGAGCATCGTCCATGGTCACCCGACGCTGTCGGAGGCGATCATGGAAGCAGCGCGCGCGAGCGACGGCTGGCTGATCCACGGGTAGCGGGAGATGGCCGCGGGCGCGGTTGAACGAGCCAAGCGCAGCGCCGCGTCTGAGTCGGCGAGCGAGCCGCCCGTCTTCTACTACGACTTCGCCCGCCCCGAGTGCTACCTCGTGGCGGAGCAGATCTCCGCCACGCTCCCGGAGGCGGCTGAGTGGGTGCCGGTTAGCGGCCGGGCCGAGACTGGCTTGGACCGTGGACACATCGAGCGACTCGCCGTCGCGCACGGGTTGCAGCGCTTCCACTGGCCCGAGCCGTGGCCGCCGAGCGGCGATCTGGCGCCTGCGAGCGGCCACCTACGCCAAGAGCATCGGGCGCGTGATCGCGTTCTCGCTGGCTGCCTTCCGCCAGGCGTACGCGGCCGGCCGCGACCTCGACAGCGACGACACCGCCGTGATCGCAGGCGCCGCCTGCGAGATCCATCCCGTCGCGCTGCTCAAGGCGGTCGAGCGGCGGTGGGTCGCCGAGAGCCTCGCGCGGGCGAGTGCGCAAGCCGCCGCGCGAGGCGTCGACTCGCTGCCCGCGATCGCGTCGGTGAGCTCGTGTTCAGCGGCGAGCAGGGCGTGGTGCAGGCCGCGCGGGCGCTGGACGGGCGCGCGATGAGAGCCAACCGGGTCTTCGAGCTGCTCGTCTCGCGCGGGGGGTCAGAGCCTGCCTTCCTCGCCGACCGCCGTCGCCGCGACCGGCTCGAGATCGTGTCGATCGAGACCGGCGAGGTTGTGCTCTTCTGGGAACTGCCGGCGCGCGAGGCGGCCAAGCTCAAGCGCCACCTGCAATCGGACCTGACCGCCCTCCAGGCAGGCGACTTCCTCGCCGAGTGGTCGGGAAGGACGCGAGCGCCGACGCGCAGGCCACGGAGGCGAGAGCCGCGCCCCAACCGGACGCCACGCCGTGAGCGAGCCGCAGACCGGGGCTCGGCGCGCTGCCGAAGTGCAGGCCCCGACCCGCGTTCAGCGGGCGATCGCGAGGCGGGCGGCGGAGTCGCGGGCGACGATCCCCCAGCTCGAGCTGGGGACCGAGGTCGACGTCGTGCCGCGCACTCGAAGCGTGCCGCTCTCAGGGCCATTCGCTCGCCGCCGTGCTGGTGCACGCGTGCGCGCGTGCGCTGCGCGAGCACCCCCGCGCCAACGCCGCCTATCGCGATGGTCAGTTCGAGCTCTACGAGCGCGTCAACCCCGGCCTGCTCCTCTCCGATGAGGACGATCTCGTGGTGGCCACGCTGTTCGACGCCGATCGCAAATCGCTCTCCCAGCTGACGAGCGAGATCGAGGAGCTGCGCGAGCGCACGGACGCCCTCACGCAACCGGAGCGCTCGGGCGCGACGTTCACGCTCTCGCACCACGACGCTCGGGCGCGGACTGGCAGCCGCCGATGATCTGGAGCGGGCAGGCGGCCGCGCTGGCCGCCGGTGCGGTTCGGGAAGCGCCCGTCGTGCGCGATCAGCGCGTGATGCCAGGGCAGCTCATGACCCTGGTCCTGGCGTGCGATCACCGCATCCTCTACGGCGCCCGAGCCTGCGCGCTTCCTCAGCCAGATCAGGGAGCTGATCGAAGAGCCGCTCTAGGGCCGGCACGACTGACTGAACCACTCAGCGAGGCCTCGCGGCTGGCGTACAGACTGGCTCCGGCGATCGGCGACGACCGCGTGCTGGCGGCGATCGCCTCGATGCCGCGCGAGCGGTTCGTCGAGGACGGGCTGCGGGACCGGGCATACGACAACGTGGCGTTGCCGATCGCGTGCGGCCAGACGATCTCGCAGCCGCTGGTGGTCGGGCGCATGCTGGAGTTGCTCGAGCTACGGCCGCAGGACAAGGTGCTCGACGTCGGCACCGGATCGGGCTACCACGCGGCGCTGCTCGCGCTGCTCTCGGGCGAGGTGTTCACGATCGAGCGCCACGCCGAACTGGCCGACGCCGCGCAGAGGTCGGTCTCGCGGGCTCGGCCTCGACAACGTCCACTTTCGCGTCGGCGATGGTTGGCGCGGGTGGCCCGAGGAAGCCCCGTTTGACGCCATCAACGTCGCGGCCGCCACCGGGCCCGAGCTGCCGCCCGAGCTGCTCGCCCAGCTCGCGCCGGAGGGCCGCCTGGTCGCTCCGGTGGGCGAACAGAGCCAGCACCTGACGCTCGTGCGTCGCACCGCCTCCGGGCTCACTCAGACGACCCTGGAGGGCGTCCGGTTCGTACCCTTGGTGCGGGGCGAAGGCGGCGGAGTCGAGCGCGGCCCGCTAGCCGGCCGATCTCATGACCGTGAGCGCCGAGGGGTTCGAGTCGATCAGAACGAAGCGTCTGCCGAGCTGCCGGCACACGGCCCCGAGCGTGCCCGAGCCCGCGAAGGGGTCAAGGCACCAGCCACCCGGGCGCGACGACGCGCTCACCAGCCGACGCACGACCCGCTTCGGGCTTCTGCGTCGGGTAGCCGGTCTTCTCGCGCCCATTGGTGGGAACGATCGTGTGGAACCACACGTCCGTGGGGCGCTTGCCGCGCCGCGCCTTCTCCGGGCGTCCACCAGACCTGGCGCCATGTAGGGCTCGCGCTCGACCGCGTCGGCATCGAAGTGGTGGCCGCCAGGCGTGCGCACGTAGGCCAGGATCGTGTCGTGCTTGGCGGGCCAGCGCCGGCGCGGCTTGCCGCCGTAGTCGTAGCTCCAGATGATCTCGTTGAGGAACGCCTCGCGCCCGAAGAGCTCGTCCAACAGCAGCTTGCAGTAGTGAGCCTCGCGGTAGTCGATGTGGAAATAGAGCGTGCCGTGGGGCGCGAGCAGCGCACGCAGGCGCGTCAGCCGCGAGGCGAGGAACTCGAGGTAATCCGCCGAAGGCATCGTCGTAGCTCAGGCTCTGCAGCAGCCGCGAGCGGTAGCGGCGCCCGCCGAACCCGACCCGCTCCCCGCCCGCCGAGGAGCGTCACCGCGAGCGTGTCGCGCGTGCGTACGCGGCCGGTGTTGAAGGGAGGGTCCATGTAGACCAGGTCGAAGGACTCCTCGGGCAGCCTCGCCAGCGCAGCCGCGTTGTCTCCGGCGACGATCAGGTCGTCGTCGAGCGCGAGCTCGTCGCCGGTCGTGCAGACGCGCATGCGCGCAACGTACCCTGCCGCTCGGCCGACGCGCCGCGAAAGCCCGTGCGGTGGACCTTGGGATGTTTTGCTGGCTATGCGGGACTTACGTCCCAAGGTCACCGCGCAGGACGGGGTCGCCGCGCCCACAGAGGGCCTCGCCCCCGCGGCAGGGGTTCGCGTGTGCCCCCGCGGCAGGGGTTCGCGCCGCGCCCCCGCGGCAGGGGTTTGCGTCCCCGCGCGGAATCCGCATTAGCAGTTCGCTAACGACCCCGGATTAGCAGTTTTGCTAACGGGCAGCTAACTGTGCCTAGCCGCTAGGATCATTGATTCCCGTGTTCGCTCAGCGTTTCAAGCGGATGCGCCGCTCTGCTCTGGGTGTGCGCATCACGCGATACACGATCGGGTCGATCGTGGCCGCCGCCACGAGCGCGGTCGTGTTCGCGCTGCTGTTCTACTTCGGCGTCGGCACCACCACCTGCTCGGTGATCGCCTTCGTCGCCGGCGCGATTCCCAACTGGATGCTGAACCGCCGCTGGGCGTGGCAGCTCAAGGGCGCGCGTCGACTTCGGCCGCGAGATCGTGGCCTACGTGATCGTCTCCGGCGCTGACGCTGCTGGCCACCGCGGAGGCGACTGCCTGGACCGAGCAGCAGGCCAACGCCCTGCCGGCCCACTACGGCCTGCGGGTGATCGCGGTGACCGGCTCCTATCTGGCGGTGTTCGCGATCCTGTTCGTGGTTCGCTTCGCGATCTACGAGCTTTGGATCTTCTCCGGCGAGAGCCGGCTGCGCCCCGCCTTGCGGTCGCGCATCCAAGTCTTCGCCGCCGCGCGAGCGAACCGCACGCCGTAGCGGAGGTTGCCCTCCTTCTTGGTGCCGGTCGCGTGCGCCGCGCGGTCGCGCATGGTGGTCGGCACCTCGGCCAGCCTGAAACCGTGCAGCGCCGCCGAGATCATCAGCTCCGAAGCCTGGTACTGGGGCTGCTCGAGCTTGACCGCGGCCGTCACCTCGGCGCGCATCGCGCGCAGCCCGCAGGCTGGGTCGGTGATGCGGTGGCCTGACCAGCACGCTGAACAGCGCGCCGAACACGAGCACGCCGAGGTGGCGCACGCGGTCGGTCGTGAGCTCGGATCCCAGCCGTCGCGAGCCGGAGACGAAGTCGGCGCTCGCCGGCGAGGATCGGCTCCACCACGCGCTCGAGCTCGTGCGGGTCGTACTGGCCGTCGGCATCGATCGTCGCGATCAGGCGCGCTCCCCGCGCGCGCGCCAGCCAGTAGCCGAGCCGCAGCGCCGCCCCCTGGCCCGCGGTTGGCGGGCACGTCGCAGACGAGCGCGCCCGCCCCTGCTGCTTCGGCCGCAGTTCGGTCGCGGGCGCCGTCGACGACCACGATCACCTCGGCCTGCAGCCCCGCCACCTGGCGCGGGATCTCGGCGACCACCGCTGCGACGGTCGGCTCCTCGTTGTAGGCGGGAATCACCACCGCGAGCGGAGCGCCCGTGCGCGGGGCGGGTGCGCGGCCAGGAACTGTGCGGCCGCGCCACGCTCGACCGGCTCGAGCCGTGCCGAGCTCGGTCTCGAGCTCAGAAGCCGGTTGTCAGCAGTCACCCCATCCCCGGAACCGAGAGCGGCCCGGTCATATCCTCGACCGAGGCCCGCGACCATTCGTCCCACACCCCGACAAGCCCTTCGCTGAACGTGTACCGGGGCGACCATCCGGCTGCGCGCGCCCGGCTCGGGTCGACGATCACCGCAGGCATCTCGCCCGGCTTGGCGGGGCCGTGGCGCACATCGAAGTCGGACTCCCGAGACCCGCCTGACCTCGTCCACGACCTCGAGCACCGAGAGCGAGCTGGCCGGTGCCGATCACCGTCGGCCCCTGCCACCGCTCGTCGGTCAGCGCGAGCCGGATCGCGGCGACCACGTCCAGAGACGTGCACGTAGTCGCGCACCTGGCGGCCGTCGCCGTAGATCTCGAAGCTCCCTCGCAGGCGGATCGCGCGCATCAGGCGCGCGACGATGCTGTCCTTGGCCTGCATGCCCGGCCCGTACACGTTGGTCAGCCGCAGCGCCGTGCAGCGCACGCCGTAGGCGCTCGTGTAGGCGGACATGAGCATCTCCGCGGCGGCCTTGGTGGCGCCGTAGGGGGTCAGCGGCCGCAGCTGACGCGGTCTCGACGATCGCGGGCGCCTCCATCGGCCCCGTGACCGCATTGGTGGAGGCGAACGCGAGCGCGGAGACGCCGGCCGCGCGCGCGGCCTCGAGCACCTCGTGCGTGCCCGCGACGTTGGTCTCGAAGGTCAGTCGTGGGTGCTCGAGCGAGCGCAGCACCGAGGTGACCGCGGCCAGGTGAACGACGCCGTCGGCGCCGTCGGCGAATGCCCGCTCCAGCACGGCGCGATCGGCGATGTCGCCCTGAACGAGGTCGACCGCTGGGTCCGGGTGCGGGCTGCAGGTCGACGACGCGCACGTGCGCACCGGCATTTCGTCAGCTCCGCGACCACGTGGCGCCCGATGAAACCCGAGCCGCCGGTGACGATTACGCGGCGGCCACGGAGCTCCCCACCATCGGAGCTCACTTCATCGGCTGCAGCTCGCCGGCGGCCTTGGGCAGCGTGTTGGAGGTCGCCCGCCAGTCGACCGTCGGCATGATCGCCTGCAGGTCCACGCGATCCTTGTAGCGCTCGACGACGTCGAAGAGATGGTCGATCAGCGTCGCTCGAAAGCAGCGTCGGCTTGAGTCCCAGCCCCTCGAGCGCCGAGTGCTTGACGTTGTAGTAGTGGTCCTCCAGCTCGACGCGCGGATTGGGCAGATGCTCGATCGTCGCCTCGCCCGGGTAGGCGCCGGCCACGGTCTCGGCGATCTGACGGATCGACATCGACTCGGTCATCTGGTTGAAGACGCGGAACTCGCCGCGGTCGGCGGGGTTCTCGCACGCGAGCCGGATGCACTCGACCGTGTCGACCAGGTTGATCATGCCGCGGGTCTGGCGCCATTGCCATAGACGGTCAGGGGGTGGCCGAGCACGGCCTGGATCACCATCCGGTTGAGCACGGTGCCGAACACGCCGTCGTAGTCGAACCTGGTCGCGAGCCGCGGGTCGCGCCTGGGCGGCTTCGACCTCGGCGCCGTACACGACGCCCTGGTTGAGGTCGGTGGCGCGCAGGCCCCAGATGCGGCAGCCGAACTCGATGTTGGTCGAGTCGTGCACCTTCGAGCAGTGGTAGAAGGAGCCCGGGCGCTTGGGGTAGATCATGCGGTCGCGGCGGCCGTTGTGCTCGACCTCGAGCCAGCCCTCTTCGATGTCGATGTTGGGCGTGCCGTACTCGCCCATCGTGCCCAGCTTGACCAGGTGGATGTCGCGGTCGGTGTCGGCGATCGCGTACATCACGTTGAGGTTGCCGACCACGTTGTTGGTCTGGGTATAGACGGCGTGAGCCTGGTCGATCATCGAGTACGGCGCCGCGCGCTGCTCGGCGTAGTGGACGATCGCCTCGGGGCGAAAGTCGGCCACCATCTGATGCGTGAAGTCGGGGTCGCAGAGATCACCGACGTAGTTCCGAGAGCTCCTTACCGCTGACCTCGTTCCAGGCGGCCAGGCGCTCGTCGAGCGTGGCGATCGGGATCAGGCTGTCGACGCCCATCTCCTCGTCGTAGCTGCGGCGCGCGAAGTTGTCGGCCACGCCCACCTCGTGACCGGCAGCGGAGAGATGGATGGCGGTCGGCCAACCGAGGTAGCCGTCTCCACCCAGAACCAGGATTCGCATGCTTTGTTGCTCCAGTTTGCTTAGAAGTTAGGACTGCCGCGGCGCATCGGCATGGGGCGGGCCCGAGCCAGTCTGCCCTACTCGGTCAGTGGCGCGACAGATCCGCACCTCCGAAGCGCACGAGGATAGCCGATGGGGTCCCGGAATCACCGGCCTGTCAGCCGATATTACTGTGCGACCGGCTCTTCGGTTACACGCGCGGGGTCCGGAATTTCGCGGTTCTCCGCTCACGAGCCCGCTCGGCGGCTGCTTGCGGCCCGCCGCCAAACGCGCGCGTCATAGGCTGCGCGCACCTGCGCGGTCGGGACGGTTCAGCACCTGGTCTGACTTGAGAACCGCCTGACCCCGTCCATCGCGCGGATGGGCAGCATTCCCTTGGGCCGCAGGATCGAGGCCAGCGAGCGCGGCACGAAGACCTCGTAGCGGTCGCGCTGCATCGCGTCGACGATCGCCTGGGCGACATCCTCGGGCTCGACGGCCTTGAACCCGCGCGTGACGGCCAGACCCGACCCGAGCTCGGTGTTGACCACGACGGGCATCACCACCGAGACGCTCGATGCCTGTGCCCCGTGCCTCTGCCCGGATCGCCTCGCTCAAGCCCGACGACGGCGTGCTTGCTCGCGCAATAGGTCGCCCCGCCGGGGAAGCCGGCCTTGCCCGCCGCCGAGGCGATGTTGACGAGGTGACCGCCGTGGCGCGGCAGGAAGCGCTTGAGCGCGAGCTTGGAGCCGAGGATCACGCCCGTGACGTTGATGTCGAGGATCGCCTGGCGGTGTCGTCCTCCTCCTCGATGAACGGCCCGATCGGCATGATGCCCGCGTTGTTGATCAGCACGTCGAGCGGCCCGAGCTCGCGCTCGACCTGGTCAAGGAAGGACTCGAAGCTGCGGCGGTCGGTGACGTCGAGCGAGGCCCCGAGCGTTCCGTGGCCGAGCTCGTCTGCGGTCTGAGCCGCGAGCTTGTCGTCGATGTCGCCGATCGCGACCTTCGCTCCCTGCGCGATCAGCGCCGCCGCGGTCGCCCGCCCGATCCCGCGCGCGCCGCCCGTGATCGCGACGATCTTGCCGACCAGCGACCGTGGAGTCTTTGCCATCTCGATAGTCCTCCTAGTAGTGCGGTGGGGCGCACACGGTACCGTGTCAGGGGATGGCGCATTTCCGCCACGACGGCCAGCGGCTGGCGTACACGGTCCACGGAGAAGGCCCACGCACGACCGTGCTGCTGCCCGGGCTGCTGCTCTCGCAGAAGATGCAGATCCCGCTGGCACGTCAACTAGCGCGCCGCGGCAACCGCGTGATCACCTTCGATCCACTCGGGCACGGCGACTCGGACCGCCCGCGCGACATGTGGCGCTACTCGATGCCCGCCTTCGCCGCCCAGACCGTCGCCCTCCTCGACCATCTCGAGCTCGATCAGGCGATCGTCGGCGGCACCTCGCTGGGCGCCAACATCACGCTCGAGGTCGCGGCGCTCGCGCCCGATCGGCTGCGGGGCATGGTGATCGAGATGCCCGTGCTCGACAACGCGATCCCTGCCTGCGCCGCCTTCTTCACGCCGCTGCTGTTCGCGCTCACGTTCGGCGAGCCGGTGATGACGCTGCTGGCGGCTGGGCGCACGTCGGCTCCACCGCCGGCGGCTGCCGTTGCTGCTCGAGCTCGCGCTCGACGCGCTCGCGCAGGATCCCGGCCCAAGCGGCGCCGTCCTGCAGGGCATCATCTTCGGCCGCACCGCCCCCGACCGCTCCGAGCGGCGCACGTTCGAGTCTCCGGCCCTGATCATCGGCCACCCGCGCGACCCCGTGCACCCGTTCTCCGACGCCGACATGCTCGCCGGCGAGCTCCCGCATGCCCACCTGCTGCGCGCGAACTCGATCATCGAACTGCGCACCCACCCCGCGCGCCTCACCGCCCAGATCGCCGACTTCGTGGACGAGTGCTGGGGGCCCGCCGAGGTCACACCGGCGCGCCAGGCTGCTCTATAAGAATCTGGCCGGCGCACATGTGCGCCGGCCGAATCAACGAGGCGGGGGCGGTCCGGGCGGCATCGACGATGTCCCGCCCCGTCGGCTGGAGCTGCTCGTCGAGCTCGAGCTGCCAGAAGTAGCGCGTGAACGTGACCCCGGCTCTGAACTCGCCGACGTGGGGCTCGACCCGCTCGCCGCGGGCCATGCGCACGATCAGCTCGGGGTAGGTCCGGCCCGGCAGAGCCGCATACATGGGGGCGGGGAAGGCGCCGCCGAAGCGTGTGTTGACATCCGTGATGCCCAGCCCGATCTCGCGGTCGCGGAAGACCTGCACGGTGCAGGGCCCACGCAGCTCGAGTGCTTCGGCCACGCTTCGCCCGAGCTCGACGAGCTCGCGATCGTCGATCACCGTGCCCTTGATCGACTCGCCCCCGCGTGACTCGATCATCGTCCTGGGGATCGCGTTCAGACACCGTCCCTGGAGGTCCGAGAGGATGTCGATCGAGAACTCAGGGCCTTCCATGAAGCGCTGGACCATCGTCTCCTCGGCGATGTAGCCGACGAAGAATTCGGCCGCGCGCGGGTCGTCCGCGCGGTGCACCTCGCGCGCGCCTGAGCCGCGCCGGGGTTTGACCATCACGGGGTAGGACGCCGACGGGCTCGCCCGGAAGCACGGTCGGCGGCGAGGGCAGCTCGGCCGCGCTCAGCAGCAGGTGCGTCTCGTATTTGTCATAGGTCGCGCGAGCCACCTGGGAGCTCGGCACGAGAGCCGGCAGCTCGCTCGCCTCGCGCGCGTGCGCGAGCACCTCGAGGTCGAGGTCCGTGAGCGGCACGACCGCGCCCACGCCGAACTGCTCGCACAGGGCCCGCAGCGCGGGCACGTAGTCCGGATCGTCGATGCGCGGTACCGAGCGGCGATGGTGGGCGGCGTACTGTGCCGGGGCCAGCGGGTTGGGGTCGGCCGCGACAACCGTCGCGTGCTGGGCGAAGGCGGCCACGATGTCGTAGCGCTTGCCCACGCCGGTGAGCAGCACTGCGGGGTCGGAGTTCACTGCCCCGGGGCGTCGTCGGCGGGCGCGCCGAGGCTCCCGTGCCAGCCTCCGCTCTCGCCCTTGTACAGACCCTGGCCGGTGCAGACGAGGCGCACCGTGCGGGCGAGGATGCGCAGGTCAAGCGCCAGCGATTGGTGCTTGACGTACCAGATGTCCAGTTCGATGCGCTCGCTCCACGGCAGCGAGGTGCGGCCGTTGACCTGAGCCCAGCCGGTGATGCCGGGCTTGACGTCAAGCCGGCCACGCTGGTGCTCGGTGTACTGGCTGACCTGGATCGGGATCGTGGGGCGGGGACCGACGATCGACATCTCGCCGCGGACGACGTTCCAGAGGTTGGGCAGCTCGTCGAGCGAGTAGCGGCGCAGGAGCGCGCCCACGCGCGTGATCCGCTGATCGCCCTCCTGAAGCGCGAGTCCCGCGCCGATGAACTCGGCCCCGCTGACCATCGTGCGCAGCTTGTAGATCCAGAACTCGCGGCCGTCACGGCCGACGCGAGCCTGCCTGTAGATCGGGTGGCCGCGCGACTCGAGCCTGACCAGGAGCGCGAGCAGGCCGACCAGCGGCGCCGTCAGCAGCGCCGTGGGCACGGCGATCAGGAGGTCGAGCGCGCGCTTCAGCATCCTCCTCAGCGCGTCCCCTCGGCTGGTTCCCAGCCGGCGGCCGTGCCGTGGCGCAGCCAATCCCATAGGCCGGCCAGAGCGAGGTCGTCGTGAGCACGTAATAGCGCGCGACCAGCAGCGGCCGGGCCGGAAGCCTCGGCGCGAGCAGCGCGGCCGCCAGCACCGCCAGCTGGACTGCGACCGCGGCCGCGTAGACGGCGCCCTCGTCCTCGGCGAGCAACGCGAGGCTCGCGCCCACGGCGATCAGGTGGAGCAGCGGCGAGGCGTAGCGCAGGGCGCGGTGGGAGACGATCATGAGCCGCGTAACCGGGGTCGTAGCCGCGTGGCGAGAGCATCCCGCCGCGCACGACGATCGGCCAGGTGTGGCTCATCATGCGGCGCTTGCGCCGGAACTCGCCCTCGAGCGTCGGCACCATCTTCTCGCTCGCCCGCGCCCCGGGCGCGAACACCGCCCGCAGGCCGCGCTTGACCATGTTGAACGGAAACGACAAGTCGTGGCCCATGATCGGCTCGACGATCAGATAGGTCTCGCGCCGGGTCGCATAGATCGCGCCGTTGCCGCCCGTGACCGATCGCAGCCGCGACTCGAGCGCGCGGACGGCCATCTCGTAGCGCCAGTAGAGCCCTTCCTGGTTGGTGCCGCGCTCGTTGACGAGCCGCACCTCGCCGCAGACGTAGCCGACGCCCGGATCCGCAAACGGCGCCACCAGCGCGTCGAGTGCGTCGGGCTCCCAGCTCACGTTGGCGTCGGAGAAGGCCACGATCTCACTCCGAGCCCTCGCGACCGCTCGGTCCTGGGCGGCGATCTTGCCGCCGCGGGGCAGCTCGAGCACCACGTCCGCCCCGGCCTCACGGGCGCGCTCCGCGGTCCGGTCGGGCGAGCCGTCACATGCCACGACGACCTCGAACCGGTCGGTCGGATAGGCGAGCGCTTTGAGGTTGCGGACCCGCTCGGCGATCACCTCCTCCTCCGCGTACGCGGGCACGATCACCGACACGGTCGGACGCTCGCGCTGCGGCCCCGGCAGCGGTTCGCCGTGGCCCTTCACGCGCGCCAGCAAGGCGAGCAGGGCGGGGTAGCCGACGTGGCTGTAGGCGAGCAGGCCGGCTGGGACCCAGAAGGCGATTTTCAGGGGGCTCATCGGCGGTCAGGCATTGTGGCGGATCGCCCCTTCAGCACCGCGCGATAGAGCTCGAGCGTCGCGCTCGCCGCCTCCCGCCACGAGTAGGGCCCGGCTGCGGCGGCGCGCGCGGCCGCCGCGAGGCGCTCGCGCTCGTTCGGGTCGGCCAGCAGGTGCTCGAGCGCCGCTCTGAGGGCACTCGGGTCACCCGCCGAGACGAGTCGCGCGGCGCCCGTCGCGGCCACTTCGGGAAAGCCTCCGACGTCGCTGAGGACGATCGCGTTGCCGAACGCGAGCGCGGTCGCGAGCACTCCCGACTGATCGAATCTGCCGGTGATCGAGTAGGGCAGCACGACCACGTCGGCGCGGGCGAACAGACCTCCGAGCTCCGCGTCGGAGACGAACCGGGGCAGGAAGCGGACGTTCGCGGCCGCCCGCGACTGCAAGGGGGCGAGCGGCATGCGCGGCCGCCCCACGATCCAGAGCTCGGCGTCGCGCACACCCCGCCAGGCGTCCAGCAGCAGCTCGAGGCCCTTGTATGGGCGGAGCAGCCCGAAGAACAGCACCACCTCGGTGCCGGGGTCCGTGAGCTCCGGCGGGAGCTCACGGGGCTCTTGCAGGAAGTGCTCGAAGGCTCCGTGATGGATCACGTGCAGCTTGCCGGGGTCGACGCCCACGGCGGTCAGACTCGCTCGCCCGTACTCGGAATGGACGATGACCGCGTCGACCGCGTCGTAGAGGCGCCGCTGTGCGCGCGCCTGTGCGGGCCGTGGCTCCCGGGGCAGGAGGTCGTGGGCCGTCAGCAGCAGCGGCGCTCGCGGCAACAGATACCGGTCGAGCCACTGCACCGGCAGCCACTGGAAATGGACCACATCGGCCTCACGCGCGCGCGCGCGCAGGCGCGCCATGTCGGGCACGTGCGAGGCGAGCTTCGACAGCGAACGCACGTGCGACCCGGGCGCCCCGAACGCGCGGCGGTAGAACAGCTCCCGGATGCGGTAGCCGTCGGGCGCGGGCCGCGCGCCGTAGGGAAAGTGGGTCGTGATCAGCTCGACCTCCGCCCCCTGGCGCGCGAGCGCCGAACACAGCGCGTGGTCGTACGGTGGCGTGAACGCCGAGGGGTCGACCAGCTGGACGCGCATCCGGGGCCCGCTCACGCTCGCCGGCCGGCGAGCGCGGCCAGCCGCCGCGCGACCGCGGGCGCCTCGCCGGTTCCCAGCGCCTGCACACGGGCCGCCTGGTCGCGCTCGAGCCTTCTCGCCACGGGAGCCAGCGACACCAGCGAGGCCTCGTCCGAGCGGCGCCGCCGCCTGTCGCGCAGGCAGCGCAGCGGATGGCGGGCGCACAGCCCCAGCAGGGCCGCCAGCCGCTCGAGCAACCCGTCGTCCTCGCGGTAATCGACCCGCAGGTGCTCCTCGGCCTCGGGAATCGAGGCGGGCCGGCCGGCTGCCTCGACGCGCGCGCCCTCAACCGTCCTCGCGAGCTCGACCAGGGGATCGCCAGGGACCGGAAACTTCTCCGCGACGAGCACCACATGCGCCGCGGCGGGGGCGGCGCGCGGGGGGCGGTTGGAGAGCGTCAGGCCGGCGAGCTCCTCGAGGCCGAGCAGAGCGTCGATCGCCTTGTAGCCGAGTCCCTCGAGTCGGCGCTGCGGTGGCGCCTCGGTGCGCGCAGCCCGTGGCCCCACGCGCCTGCGGACGCGGCGGGCCGCGCGCCCAAGCCCCAGCTCGGGAACGAAGCCGTCGTAGCGGCGCGCAAGCCAGGCCCGTCCGGCGGCGTACCCCCGCCACTGCCTGCGCAGATCGCCGAGCGAGGTGCGGTAGCGATGTTCGACCCGCGCCTCGGGCCCGCAACTCGAGCCGCCAGCCGGCCTGCTGCAGGCGCCAGGTGAAATCCGTGTCCTCAGCCGCCCTCAGCCCTTCGTAGAAACCTCCGACGTCGCTCGAACGCCGCCCGTCGCACCAGCAGGTTCGCGGCTACGGCGCGGGGCAGGTAGGGGTGGGCGAGGTGGTTTTGCTGCGAGAGAAAACCACGCGCGGCGCCGTACCGGGCGGCCAGCGAGGCGGCCTCCGCGACCCCGACGACCTCGCCCGCGAGCGCCCCCACGCGGTCCGGGATCGGCTCTGAGAAGTATGCCTCGAGCAGGTCTGGCCGGGGGCGGCAGTCGGCGTCGAGAAACAGGATCCAGTCGCGGTCCGCGGCCTTCGCTCCGGTGTTGCGGGCGTGCGCCGGGGAGTGCTCGCCGGGGGCGGCGATCACGGTCACATCCGGCTGCTCTATCGCGCTTCCCGAGTTGTCGACCAGCAGCAGCTCATCCTCGGGCCCGCGTTCGAGCTCCCTGAGCGCCTCGGCCGCCGCGTGCGCCTGCTGCTCGTCGCCGGCGAAGGGCATCACGACGCTGACGGGGGGGCGCCTCGCCATCACCCGCCCTCCGCGGGCGTGGCCCTGAGGCTGCGCGCGCGGGCGACAAGCGCCCGCAGCGCCTTACGCTCCTGCGCGTGGAAGAACCCGGTCGCGGCGAGGGCGAGCGGGATCGCGGCGAGCGCCGCCGCGCGCGTGAGCAAGCCGACCAGCCCCGCGGTCGGCAAGAGCAGGTCGCCGAGCGCGGCGAAGGCGCCCATGACCAGCGACAGCTGCGCAAGGCGCCGCCACTCGAAAGCGACCGCGAACGCGCTCCGCGTGAGCATGTGCATGACCCCGAGCATCACCACGTAGGCACCGCACAACGCGATGCCGGCGCCGGCGATGCCCAGCGGCGGCACGAGCAGGAGGATCAGGGCGACGTTGGTGATCAGCCCCGCCACCGCGGCGGGGAAGTTCCGCCGCGTCACCTTGGCCCGGCCCGCGATCACGAGGAAAACCACCCAGAGACCGTACAGCGCCCATCCGAGCGCGACCCAGGGCAGAGCGCGGTAGGCGCCGAAGAAGCTGTGCGCCGCCAGGATGCGCACGACCCAGCGACCCAGCAGCGCCAGCCCGGCCACGACGAAGCCCGCGACCAGCGCGTAGTAGGTCGTGACGAGCCCGTAGAGCCGCGCGGCCTCGCGATCATCGCCAACCGAGTAGGCGAGCGGCGGCCAGGCGTATTGGAAGGCGCGCACGATCAACGCGACCCCACCGGCGAGCTTGACCGCGATCGAGTACAGCCCCGCCACCGCCGAGCTCTTGGCGTGGTAGATGTAGAAGCGGTCGACCAGGCTGAGCGCGTAGACGGATGCCTCGGCGGGAACCGTGGGGAGGCCGAACCGCATCAGCAGGCGCAGCGGCTCAACCCTGACACGCTGCGGTCTCAGCCGCCCGCGCATCGTCCACCATAGGCCGAGCAGCACCACCGTCGAGGCGCCGTAGTTGCCGAGCAGGAGGCCGCGCGCGCCGTCCCCCAGCACCACCACGAGCACGACCGAAGCGGCGATCGTGAGCGCTACGTTCGTGAGCGAAGCCGTCGCGTAGGCCCTCAGCCGCTCATCGACGCGCAGCAGCGCGTAGGCCAGCTCGAGGTTGGTGAAGGCCCACAGCCCGAGCACCGCGACCAGGAACGTGGTCGGATCGTGGTGGTTCAGGACGAGCCGCGAGAGCGGTCCCGCGGCGGCGGCCAGGACCGCTGCGGTGATGGTCGTCGCGACGAGCAGGAAGACGATCGCCTTGCGGGCCAGGGCGTCACGACGGCGCTGGTCGTGGTCGCTGAAGTAGTAGCGCAGGAACGCCTCGATGATGCCGAAGCGGACGACGATGCTGGTGAAGATGACGCCGCCGAGAGCAGCTCCACCACGCCGTAGCCGGCGGGCGAGATGAAGCGCGTGTACACCGGCAGCAGCAGCACCGCCATGAACTTCGAGGCGACGTCTGCCACCTGGTAGGCGGCCAGCGAGCTGATCAGGCGTTTGAGGTAGGCCGTCACTGGCGCAAACGGTACGGCGGGGCGCTACCGCGGCGTACGACCGCTCACCTCTGGGGGCGCTACCCCTTCGCGGCGCACGCGGTCGAGCGTGTGACCCTCACAGCCTGCGGGATCAGGATCGAGTGGTCCTGGTGGACCAGGTGCACGAGGAAGAAATAGGTCCCCGCCGCCACGGGGCTGGCCGGCATTGTCGCTGCCGGCCCAGGTGAAGGTCTTCGTGACGGCGGCGAAGCCCTGCGCTGTGGGCGTCTGCGGTTTGCGCATCGGCACGCCGCTCGCGACCGTGCGCACGGTCGCCCCCGACTGGTTGACGACGAAGACGTCGACGTTGTCCACGTGGTGGAGGATGTAGAAGGACACCGTCGTCGAGCGACAGCCGACCGGTCCGTCGACCGGGTTGATGGCAGTCGGCGCGGCCCGCTGACGCCGGAGATGAACGGCGTCGTCACCTTCAGGTGCTGGGCTGATGAAGAACGCCAGCACCGTCGCGAGCACGAGCAACGCGAACACGATGCGGCTGATCAGGGGCGTCCGGCGCCTGCCGGCGCCGGCCTGCACGGTCACAGCGGCACCAGCGCCACGTTGGGGACCTTGAAGCTGTGAAAGGCGGCGAGACCGCGGGGGTCGCGCGCGCACAGCGCGACGCGGATGCTGCCACCGTGGCAGACCACCAGCGACGGCGGGTCGCTCGAACCGCGGATGTCGGCCAGCGCCGCGAGCACGCGGTCGCGCTGCTCGCCCAGCGACTCGCCGCCGGGAAAGCGAAACTGCTCGCCGGCGCGGCGCCAGGCGGCGTAGCGCTCGGGCTCGCTCGCGCTCGATATCGATGAACCGGCGGCCTTCCCAGCGCGCCTCGGTTGGCCTCGCGCAGACGGCTGTCGAGCGCCGCCGGCAGACCGATTCGCGCGCCCACGATCTCGGCGGTCTCGCGCGCGCGCCGAGAGGTCCGAAGACCACAGCGAGCTGATGCCGAGCGGCTCGACGCGGGCGGCGAGCTCCGCGGCCTGGCGGCGGCCGATGTCATTGAGGGGCGTGTCGGTGAAGCCCTGGACGCGGATCGGCTCGAGGTTGTCGTCCGTCTCGCCGTGACGGGCAAGGAAGGTGTGGTGCTCGCTCACCGGCCGATGCCGAGCGTGTCCGAGCGCAGGCCCAGCCGCAGCGTCTCGACCGCCGAGTACGTCATGGGCGGCGATGTTGCTGAGGTTGACCTCGGGCCCGAAGCGCTGCAAGAACCAGACCTGCTGGTGCTTCTTGGGCGCGTCGAACATGATGCTGGCGCGGCTCGATCTCGTGCACGATCTCCCCGATCAATCCCTCGCGCACCTCGCCGGTCGGACGGAATATGCCCGCCGTGCCCGCCTCGCGGCCCTCGGCGATGACCTTCCAGGCCCCCGCCTCGAGCTCGGTGCGCATCTGCTCGACCCACTGGTAGGGGGGCGTGATCGCGCCCGTGTCGTCCTTGGAGCCCACCTCGGAGAGCACGGTGAACTCGCCGCGCCAGTCGCTCGATCAGCTCGAGCTTGCGGGCGTGCTCGAGCGTGATCGTCCCGTCCGAGATCTCGAAGTGGCGCAGCCCGAGCTCGTGCACCCAGGCGATCAGCTGCTCGAGGCGGTCCTGGGAGATCGCCACCTCCGTCAGCGTGCCGCCGAGCACCACCGGGATGCCGTGTTGCCGATAGCGCTCGAGCTTCGCTGCAGGTTGCCCGTTGCCACGGCTGTGCCCCACCCGAGCTTGACGATGTCGATCGAGGGCGCCGGCGACCTCGATCATGCCGTCGACCTCGGCCACCGAGAGGCCTCGATCGAGCACGTGAGTGATCCCTTGCTCTCGCGGTTTGGCGCTCCGCTCCGAGGGAGCTCGAGAAAGCCGGTCACGCCGCCGCCGCTAGGGCGCGTTCGCGAGGTCGGTGCCGACGGTCACGATCACGTCGGCGGCGCAGGGAGAGGACCCGGGCAGCCAGCGCCCTGCTCGCCGCCTGCGCGGGAGCAACCGCCGCGGCGGTCAGCTTGAGCGCGTGGGCGACCGACCAGCGCGTCGAGCCGGTGGCCGGGTAGGTAGCCGACGGTCGTGCTTGTGGACGAACTGGTTGCTAGCCGTCGCGAGCAGCCCCTGCTTGAACCCTTGCGAGCCCAGTCGCTGGCTGGTGCGGTGGGCGAGCTGGTTGACGGTCGTGCCGTTGAGGACCGCAACGGTCACCGCGCCCGGCGACACCTCGTTCAGCGCCGATGCCATCTGTGATGTGGTCGAGTGCTGGGCGGTCGCTGTGCGCCGTGGGGCTGGTGCTGCTGCCGGTCAGCCGCATCACCACCACGAGCACTATCACGACGGCCGCCACCACGGCTATGGCCAACGGCGGCGGGCACGAGCCAGCGTGCGTGGCGGCGCCGGCGTCGCCCCGGGAAGCCCCTCGCGCAGCAGCGAGCCCGGGAGCAGCGGCTGCACCGGCCTTGGCGGCGCCGGACCGTTCCCCCCAGCGGCCGCGGTAACCGGAGCGGGCGTCCTGCCGACGGCGGGCCGTCGGGTCGCTCGGGGCGGCGCTGGCCGGCGGCGGCGCCGGCGGCGGTTGGCGGCGCGAGGTCCCGGTGCCCCCGGGCGGCGGCCAGGGCGGCACGCGGCGGATCGTCCTCCGGCCGCCCATCGGACGCTCGTCGGCGGCCTCCGCCGGGGCGACCTGCTCGAAGGCCGGCACGACGCGGGTCGCGTCGATCAGCGCCGGTGCGCCGACGCCGGCCGGAGCCGCGAGGGGAGCGGAGGCGGATGCGCGTGCGCCGCCGCGGGAACGGCGATGGTGCCTTCGGCCGGGCCCGGCAGGAGTGGCGATCGGCGGCCTCGGCGACCGGCACGGGCGTCGGTACGGGCCCGACGATGCGGCGCCGCTCGAGCGCCTCGATCCGCTCTGCGCCGCGGTCAGCTGCTCGCGCAGCGTCTTGGCCTCGCGCGCGTGGGCGAAGTACAGCAGCACGAGAATCGCCAGACCGATGAGCGCGGCGAACCCGGCGTCAGATCCGACGTTCGAGATGAAGTGGCTGGGCGAGAGGGCGAAGGGAGGGGCACGCTTGGCGTCCGCGGGAGTCTACGTGGCGTTCCGGAGGCCATCGTCGAGAAGCCAAGCCCTCCGGGTGTCTCGCCAGCAGATGGAGAGCAGCGGACGCGCGCGACTGCGCGAGCCGGGCGACCCGGTCGGCGAGTGCTGCCGCGTCGCCCTCGAGCACGAGCAGGTTGATGTCCGCGAAGGCCCGCTCCACCCATTCGGGGTCCAGGCGCTCGCGCTCGGCGCGGAGGATCTTCTGGGCGGGCGTCGGCTGCGGGCGCTCGTAGGGGTTGAAGAGATCCTCGTGAAATTTCTCCCCGGGGCGCGCGCCGACGATCTGGATCGCGATGTCGCGCTCGGGCTCGAGGCCGGAGAGGCGGATCATCGCCTCCGCCAAGCTCGATGATGCGAACGGGCTCGCCCATCTCGAGCACGAACACCTCGCCGCTTGCCTCGCTCAGCGACCCGGCCCGGATCACCAGCTGGACCGCCTCGGGGATCGTCATGAAGTAGCGCGTCATGCGCGGATCGGTGACGGTCACGGGCCCGCCGGCCGCGATCTGGCGGCGGAAGATCGGGATCACCGAACCGGACGAGCCCGAGCACGTTGCCGAAGCGCACGGTCGCGTAGACGGTGCTCGGATAACGCGCCGGCCGCGGCCTCGACGCGCCCACTCCGCGAGCGCCTTGGTCGCGCCCATCACGGTCGCCGGGTTGACGGCCTTGTCGGTGGAGACGAGCACGAACCGGCCGACCCGCAGCTCGCCGGCGATCGCGGGCGACCACGCGGGTGGCAAGTGCGTTGTTGCGAACCGCCTCGACCGGGTTGGCCTCGCTCATCGTCACGTGCTTGTAGGCGGCGGCGTGGAAGACGACCGCGGGCCGGTAGGTGGCGAAGACCTCCCGGATCCGCTCCTCCTCCTTGCAGTCGGCGAGCACGCCGAGCGCGGTCCGCACGTGCCGGTCCTCCTCGAGCTCGCGCAGGATCTCGAACAGGTTGTCCTCGGCGTGGTCGACCAGCACCAGCCGCCGCGGGCCCAACGCGCGCGATCTGGCGGCAGAGCTCGGCGCCGATCGAGCCGCCGGCGCCGGTGACGAGCACGACCTGCTCTCTGCAGGTACGCGCCCACGCGCTCGAGCTCCATGCGCACCGGCTCGCGGCCGAGCACGTCCTCGACCTGAACCTCGCGCAGCTGCCTGGCGACCGCGGGCTGGCCGGAGCCGTCGCGCAGCAGCTCGAACACGGTCGGCATCGTCCGCACCGGGATGCCGCGCTCGCGGCAGGCGGCCACCACCCTAGCGCGCAGCGTGCCGGGGCAGACGGAATCGCGATCACGACCTCGTCGGGCTCGACCTCGTCGAGCACGCGCGCCAGGTCTCCGGCGTCGGTGGTGCCGAGCACGCGCAGGCCGTATTCGTCCTTGCATGCCCAGCTTGCGCGGATCGTCGTCGACGAAGCCGACCGGGCCGCAGGCGCAGCTGCGGGTTGCGAGCCAGCTCGCGCACCACCAGGCGGCCGCCCTCGCCGCCTCCGATGACCAGCACGTCGCGCGCGCCCTTAGCGACCCTGAAGCTGCGTACTCGCCCCTCGGCGACCAGGTGCACGAGGAAGCGCACGCCCACCAGCAGGGCCAGCGCGAGCAGGAAGAAGAGCGCGATCACGCTCAGCCGGCAGCAGCACGCGGACCCGAGCGGCACGGCCGGGGGCGTGACTGACCACCGGGTGCAACAGCGCGATCGCGCCGACGATCAGGACCGTGGCCACGACCATGCCCTTGACCACGCCCTCGTAGTCGCGCTGGGTGACGAACGTCCAAAGTCGCTGATACTGGCCGAAGGCGGCGAACACGACCAGCGCGAGCGGCACCACCCATGGGAAGCGTCGCCTGCACCAGCTCGCCGTAGCGGTGGGCCTGCGCCCGAGAAGCCGTTCTCGAACCTCAGCCTGAAGGCGAGGTAGTAGGCGAGCGCGACCAACACGCCGTCCGCCAGCAGCTGTGGCAGCGAATAGCGGTGAACGGGGAAGGCCGCGGATCTCATCCGCCGGCGCATGCGGGCGGGATTCTAGTTTCCAGACACTCAAGGCCGGCTAAGCGCGCGTTAGCGGCTCATGCGGGGGTTTGTGCGGCGGCGCGCTCGATCGCGCCGACGACTCGCTGCACGGCTTCCCGATCGAGCGCCGGCCCCATCGGGAGTGCGAGGTTGGTGGCTCCCAGCCGCTCGGTCACGGGCAGGGACCTTTCGCCGCGCACATGGGACGCGAGCGCGGGCTGGCGGTGGACCGGCGTGCGGTAGTAGGCGCGCGCGCCGATGCCGCCCGCGCTCGAGGCCGGAGATGATCTCGTCTGCGCGTGGGTGCGTGACCACATACAGGTGCCAAGCGGGCTCGGCACCAGCCTGCGGGCCGGGCAGCCGACGTGGCGCCGAGACCCGCCTCGCGGTAGGCTCCGCGGCCGCTCGGCGGCCGCCGCTCCAGCCGTCGAGGTGGGGCAGGAGCACGCGCAGCACCGCCGCCTGCAGCTCGTCGAGGCGCGAGTTGTAGCCGACGTGATCGAAGGTCTGCTTGTCCCGCGAGCCGTGGAAGCGCAGCCTGCGGACGCGCTCGGCGAGCGCTCCGTCGGCGGTCGCGATCGCGCCGCCGTCGCCGAAGCAGGGCAGGTTCTTGGAGGGGTAGAACGAGAACGTGGCCACGTCGCCGAGTGCGCCCGCCGGCCGGCCGTCGAGCCGCGCCCCGGCGGCCTGCGCGGCGTCCTCGAGCACCGGCAGGCCAAGCTCGCGCAGCTCCGGCAGCGGCGCCGGACAGCCGAACAGGTCGACGGCGACGATCGCCTTCGTGTTCGGGCGTGAGCACCGCCTCGACGGTCTCCGGTGTGACGTTGCGCGTCTCGAGTCGACGTCGCAGAAGACCGGCGTCGCGCCGGCGGCGATGACCGCCTCGACGCTGGCGTAGAAGGTGAACGAAGGCACCACCACCTCGTCGCCGGGACCGACGCCGAGCGCGCGCAGCGCGATCGTGATCGCGTCGGTCCCGTTGGCCACTCCGATGACGTGCTCGACGCCGAGATAGGCGGCGAACTCCCGCTCGAACGCCTCGACCTCGGGGCCGAGGATGTAGTCGCCCCGCTCGATCACCTCGGCCACGCGCGCCTGCAGCTGACGGCCGCAAGGGACCGAGCCAGGTCTCCGGCTGGAAGATCGGGATCGCGTCGCGCATCGTGGCGGACGGTAGTCGATGCCGCTACATTTGACCGCCTTGCTCGCGCTCGCTTCGATCACCGGGTCGCTGGTCACCTTCGCGACCCACGCGATCGCGCGCCTCGGCCTGGCCGGGGTCGGACTGCTGATGCTCTCGACGGGCGTGATCTTCCTGCCCGGCACCGAGCCGACGATGCTGTTCGCCGGGTTCGACGTCTACCAGCACACCCTGTCGCTCGCCGGCATGATCATCGCCGGGCTGATCGGCGACATCGGCGGCGCACTGATCGCCTATGCGATCGGCCGCTACGGCAGGGAGGGCTGGCTCCAGCGCCGGCTCGGCTGCGCATGCACCGGCACAAGATCGATCAGGCGCGGCGCTGGTTCGAGCGGTATGGCGCGCCGGTGCTCTTCATCTCGCGCATCATGCCCGTGGTCCGGTCCGCCTTTCCCTACGCGGCCGGCGTCGCCGAGATGCCGTTCGCAGCGGTTCGCGATCTTCGACCGCGCTCGGCTCGATCCCGTGGGTTGTGGGGCTCGCTGTGCTCGGACGGGAGGTCGGGTCACGGCTGGCAGAGTTGGCGCCACCACCTGGAGTACGTCGATTACGTGGGCGCCGCGCTCGTCGTGCTCGCGATCGTGTACCTGATCGTGCGCCGCTTGCGCGCGCGGGGCGGCCCTCGGGCCGAGCTGCGTCGCGAGCCGGGGCCGGCGAGATCGATTTGCCGCGATAGCCCGTGGTCGACTAGCGCCGGCACCGCATCTCCCGCTCACGCACGCCGTCGCGCTGGGCGCGCTGCAGGGACCCACGGAGGTGTTGCCGGTCTCTTCCTCGGGCCACATGCGCCCTGGCGCCATGGCTGCTCGGCTGGAATTGCGAGCGAGCTCGATCCCGAGCTGCGCAAAGCCTTCGAGGTCGCGCTTCACGCGGCTCGCGGCCGCGCTGGCGCCGGCCTGCGCGAGCGAGCTGGTCGAGCTGCATGCGCGGCGCGCGGCTCGCTGGTCGTCGCGCTCGCGCCGTCGCGGGCACGTCGGCTACGCTGTTCGAGCGCGCGATCGAGGCCCGCCTGGGGACCCCGGCGAGCGTCGCCCGGCGGGCTGATCGCCGGGCGGCCTCGCGATGGCGCTGGCCGATCGCGGGCCCCGGGAACCGGCGCCGCAGCGAGGCGCGGCGCGCGCGACGCGCTGTGGCTGGGCCTGGCGCCAGGCGTGCGCGCTTCACCCGGGCGTCTCGCGAGGCGGCGCGACGCTGACCGCGGCCCGCCTGCGCGCGCTTCACACGCGCCGACGCGCAACAGCTGTCTCGCCAGATGGCGCTGCCGGTGATCGTCGGGGCCGCCGCTCTCAAGGCGATACGCCTGCGCGCGGCCGGCCTCCCGGCGAGCTGCGCAGCGCCGTTTCTCGCCGGCGCGGCGGCCGCTTTCGCCTCCACCTTCGCTTCGAAGCGCTGCTGCGGGCGCGCGGTGGCGAGTCGCCGCTGATGCCGCTTGCCTCTACCGGGTCGCGCTCGGGACGGCGGTCCTGCTCAGGGTGCGAGCGGTCTCAGCCGCGGCCCGCTCATCCGCGCGATCGACAACAATGAGCGCGGTGAGCAAGGCTTACGCCGCCGCCGGAGTAGACACCGACGCGGCCGACCGTGGGGTCGGCGCCGCTTGTGCAGGAGCTGAGCTCGCTCGAGACCGGGCGCGCACTCGCGCACGGTCCCGCTGCCCGGGCCACTACGCGAGCGTGGTCGAGGTCGCGCCCAACCTCGGCATCGCGCTGGCGACCGACAGCGTGGGCTCGAAGGTGATCGTCGCCGAGCAGACCGGCCGCTTCGACACGATCGGCATCGATTGCGTGGCGATGAACGTCAACGATCTGGTGTGCGTCGGCGCCGAGCCGCTGGCGCTGCTCGACTACATCGCGGTCGAGCGGGCGAACGAGGAATGCTGCGCGCAGATCGCTGTCGGCCTGCGCGCGGGCGCCGAGGCGGCCGGGATCGAGATCCCCGGAGGCGAGGTCTGCCAGCTGCCCGAGGTGATCAGAGGCCACCCCTCGCCGCACGGCTTTGACCTGGTCGGGTCGGCGTTCGGAACTGTCGCCCTCGACCGCATCCTCGACGGGCAGGCAGCTGAGCGCCGGGCGACGCGTTGATCGGGCTGCCCAGCTCGGGCGTGCACTCAAACGGCCTGACGCTCGCCCGCCGGGCGCTGCTCGAGCGCGGCGGGCTGTCGCTGAGCGAGCCGCCGCCGGAGCTCGAGGGCGGCACGCGTGGCCGACGCGCTGCTCAAGCCGACGGTGATCTACGTCCGCGCGATCCTGGAGCTGCTGGCGAGCGGGTTCGCGGTTCACGGCCTCGCCCACATCACCGGCGGGGGTGTCCTCAACCTCCTCCGCATCGGGACGCGGCGTCGGCTATGAGATCTCCTCGCCGCTCGCCGTCGCCGCCGGTCTTCGGCCTGATCGCGCGAGCGGGCGAGGTCGGCGCGGCGGAGATGTGGGAGGTCTTCAACATGGGCTGCGGGATGTGTGCGGTCGTCGCGGCGGATCGCGCGAGCGAAGCGGTCGCAGCTGCTCGAGCGCCACCATCCCGGCGCCGCTGTGATCGGTCAGGTGACCGCCGTCGAGGGCGAGGTCTCGCTGCCGGGCGCTGGACCTCGCGTTCACGCGAGGCTCCACAGCTCCCCACCCTGAACACGCTCGCCCTGATCCGCCCCTGCTCGCCAGCCGCCACAACCCGGCGGAGGCCGCGAGGTAAGACAGCCCGCAGAGAGCGGCGACCTCTGCCGAGGCCAGCGTGCCGTGGCGCTCCAGAGCCTGCTCGACGCTCGGCGGCCCGTCCGAGCTCGCCTCGGCGCCCGCGGCGAGCGCGGCGGCTCGCAACTGGTCGTAGGTGACGAAGCCATAGCAGCCGTGGACTTCGCCCTTGGCGTCGTGGAACTCGAGCGAGGGCAGCTCCGGGCGATCCGCGGAGTCCTCGCCCGCCCTGCGGCCGCGTCTCGCGCCCGCGAGAGGTCTTCTTCGAACGCCGCCCGGGTTGCTGGCGAGCCCAGATCGTCGCGCAGTCGCTCCGGGTCGAGCCCCGGTGTGACGGCGAGCCTCCGCGAGCAGCGCCTCGGCGTCCTGTCGAGTCGCTGGCGGCGACACATGAACCCTTCGCGCAGGCGGCGCAGGTATGCCGCGTCGTGGCCCTGAGCGGCCGCCGCCTTGACGGCCAGGCACGCGGCCTGAGAGCTTTGCGGCGGATCATCGAGCCAGAGCCTTGCGTCGGTCGGCATGCCGGTGCGCGACCCTGCCTCAAGCATCGAGGAGACAGCTTCAGGACGGTTTCACCCCCGGCGCCTCCCTCGAGCTCGTGCACCATGCCACACATCACGTAGGTGATTTGCAGGCTCCCGGCGAACTCTTGCAGGAGCCTACGCAGCGCGGGCTCGAGCGCCCACGACCACGGACACACCGGATCGGTGAAGCATTTGACCTCGACTTGTGTCACTTAGCGCAAAATAGAGACTTCAAATGAGCACCCTGCTTGGCACGAGGCTCTCAAGCCGCTACCGGCTGGAGGCGCGGATCGGCTCGGGCGGCATGTCCACCGTGTACCGGGCGCTCGACGAGACGCTGCAGCGACGCGTGGCGGTCAAGCTGATGAACCGCGAGGTGGTGGCGGATTCGGCGCAGCTCGAGCGCTTCCGTCGCGAGGCGCGGGCGGTCGCGCAGCTGTCGCATCCTCACATCGTGAACGTGATCGACGCTGGCGAGGACGAGGGGCGGCCCTACATCGTCTTCGAGTACGTCGACGGCGAGACGCTCAAAGAGCGCATCAGGCGCGGGGGCCGGCTGCCGATCCCGGAGGCGATCGCGTACGCGATCGAGATCGCTCGCGCGCTCGGGGCCGCCCACGCCCGCCATATCGTCCACCGCGACGTCAAGCCCCAGAACGTGCTGATCGACGAGGAGGGGTCGTGCAAGGTGACGGACTTCGGCATCGCCCGCACGCTCGACGAGGAGGGGCTGACGGCGGACGGTCGGGTGCTGGGGACGACGGACTACGTCTCTCCCGAGCAGGCGCTGGGTCAGCCGGTCACCGGCCAGTCGGACCTCTACTCGCTCGGCGTCGTGCTCTACGAGATGCTCACCGGCGAGGTCCCGTTCAGGGGCGAGAGCCAGGTCTCGGTGGCGATGAAGCATGTTCGGGAGATGCTCCCCGACATCCACGTCAAGCGACCGGAGGTCTCGGCGGCGCTGGCGGCGGTGATCGATCGGGCCACAGCGAAGCGGCTTCAGGACCGCTACGCCAACGACGCCGAGCTGATCGCCGACCTCGAGGACGTGCTGGCGATCGAGACGGCGCGCACAGGCGAGACCGGCCGCCAGGTGACCTCGGTGCTGACACTCTGCCCGCGCGCAAGCGGAGTCGCGTTCCGTTCCAGCTCCGCCACCGGGTGGTGGCGATCCTGCTGCTGGTCGCCGCCGTCGCGATCATCGTGGCCGTGGTCGTCGCCTTCCTGATCCCCCGCGCCCACCAGCGGCACCGGGCCGCCCGGGGCCGAGAAGCCGCCATCGCCGAAGCTCGTGCCGGTCTCGCTGTGCCAGACCTGCGCCCACGATTTCAACCCGTTCGGGCTCGACGGCTCGCGCACCCAGAACCCGGGCGAGGTCGGCCTCGCCATCGACGGCAACCCGACGACCGCCTGGCAGACCGAGCAGTACTACAACGGCACGCTCGGTAAGCCCGGCGTCGGCATCTACCTCGACGCCCAACCCCGACGTCGAGGCCAGCGCCGCGGTGATCCTGACCTCGACGCCCGGTTGGAGGGCTCAAATCTGGGCCAGCAACGCGACTCCGAACCCGAACAGCTTCCCGGTCGGCCGCACGGATGGAACCTGGTGGGCTCGGCGGCCTCCGTGCGCCACACGCAGAGGATCCACCTGCGGGTCAACCAGCCATATCGCTACTACCTGGTTTGGATCACCAGCCTGCCGCCCGGGCAGAACAGCGCCTCGGTCAACGAGGTGACGCTCTACCAGGAGAAGTAACGATCATTTGGCCGCCGCGCATGCGCGGCGGCCCCGGCCGGAACATGTTCCGGCCGGAGGCCCGGCACATGTGCCGGCGCCTGTCCCATTAATGGCGGTAAGCGCGCTCGCTCTGGTGGCGCTCGAGCGCCAGCTCGACGAGCCGGTCGAGGAGCCGCGCGTAGGGAAGCCCGCCCGCCTCGAACAGCGCGCTGAAGACGCTCGTCTCCGTGAACCCCGGAATCGTGTTGAGCTCGTTGACGAGCACGCGCTCGCCGTCGATGAAGAAGTCGACGCGCGCGAGGCCGCTGCATCCGCTCCGCGTGAACACCTCGAGCGCGAGCTCGCGGACACGCTCGCGGACCCGAGCCGGTACCCGCGCCGGCACGATCAAGCGCATTCGTCCCGGGGTGTACTTCGCCTCGTAGTCGTACCAGCCATCTTCGCCTGAGGCGAGCATGATCTCGCCCGGGTCCGAGGCGACCGGCGCGCCGTTGCCGAGCACCGAGCACTCGACCTCAATGCCGTCAGCGAAGGCCTCGACGATCGCAAGCGGGTCGTGGGCGAAGGCGGTCTCGAGCGCCGCGCCGAGCTCGTCTTGACGGCGGACCCGCACGATGCCCACCGAGGAACCAAGCCGGGCGGGCTTGACGAAAACCGGCAGCCCGAGTGCTTCGAGCTCCGCCACGACGCGCGGCGGGATCGTCGCGGAAGCGCTCGAGCGCCACCGCTCGGTACTCCACCTGGGGAATGCCGGCCTCGGCCATCACCGACTTGAACAGCAGCTTGTCCATGCACAGCGCCGAAGCCAGCACCCCGGCGCCGACATAGGGGACATCGAGGCACTCGAGCAGCCCCTGGACGGTCCCGTCCTCGCCAAAGGGCCCGTGCAGGACCGGGAAGACGACGTCCACCCCGGCGATGCCGCGGCCCGGCTCGAGCGTCAGCGGATCGCCCTGCAGGCGCCACACGCCGTCGCGTCCGATCTCGATCTGGACCGGCTCGTGGCCGGCCGATTCGAGGCCGCGGCGCACCGAAGCCGCCGAAGCGAGCGAGACCTCGTGCTCGGAGGAGCGGCCGCCACCGAGCACCGCTACCCGCAGGCGCGCGTCGGTCATGGCACCAGCGGCGGCGGGTTGGGGTTGCTCGTGGTGTGCGTCGGCTTCTTGTAGTGCCCGACGACGATCGTGACGGTCGAGCCCTTCTTGGCCATGGATCCGCCGGACGGGCTCTGCGAGAGCACGATCTCGTTCTCGGCCTTGGTCGAAACAGTCTGTGTCGTGACCGTGACGGTGAAGCCGGCGGCCGTCAGGGCACTGCGCGCGGCGGCGACCGTGTCGCCGACCACTGTTGGAACCTTGGCCGTGCTCGGGGGCGGCGGGGGCGGCGCCTTCGCGACGTCGATCGTGACGACGGTCCCGGGACTCGCCTGGGTTCCGCCCGGCGGGCTCTGCGAGATCACCGTGCCAGGCGGCTGCTGTGAGGTCGTCGGCACCGGCTGCGCGGTGAAGCCCGCGGAGCTCAGCTGGGCGCGGGCGGCTGACTCGGTCTCGCCGGTCACGTTGGGGACGGTCTTCTTCGGAGGCCCGCTCGAGACGAAGAGCGTGACGCTCGTCCCCCGGCGGCACCGGTTGGCCGGCGATCGGAGAGGTGCTCGAGACATCTCCGGCCGGGTACTGGGAGTTGGCCACTGACTGAACCTTCCCGACCCGCAAGCCGGCCCTGGTGATCGCGCTCTCGGCGCGCGAGAGTGAATCGCCCTGGACCTGGGGCACGGGCACGGTGCCCGGCCCCCGGGACACGGTCAGCTTCACGGTCGATCCCGAATTCGCCTGAGAGCCGCCCGACGGGCTCTCGCTCAGCACGATCCCGGATCGGCGCTGGCTGCGGCGAGTAGCTCACACTCACCTTGAAGCCAGCCCGCTGCAGGGTGGGCTGGGCAACCGACAGCTTCTTGGCCCGTAACCGAGGGCACCGCCACCTGGGTCGGCGCGCTCAAGAGGTAGTAGGCCGCCGCTCCGGCGGCCGCCAGCAGCAGCGCCACCAGCACCACCCACAGCCATACATCGCGCCTCCGGCGCGTGGGAGGGGGCGGCGGCGGGAGGCTGGAGCGCGGTTTGGCCGTCGCCCATGGGGGCAAGTGCGGGCGCCAGCGACGTCTCGGCTCCGGTACTCGGGTACGGGGCAGGAGGCGAGATGTCGCTCGCACCCGCCGGCACGGCCACAGGAGCCGCCGCCATCGCCTGCGTGTGCTCCGTCACCGCGCCCGACAGGATCGCCTTCCTGGCGTGGCTCAACGCCTCGATCAGCTCCTGAGCGTCGGCAGGCCGGTCAGCCGCATTCTTGTTGAGCGACCAGAGGACGACCTGTTCGAGCTCGGGCGGGATCGCCGGGTTGAGGGTGCGCGGCGCCACCGGCGCCTCCGAGACGTGCTTGATCGCGATCGTGACGGCGGCCTCGGCGTCGAACGGCACCCGGCCCGTGAGCAGCTCGTAGAGGATCACGCCGACCGAGTAGAGGTCGGAGGAGGGGCTGACGGCGTGGCCCTGTGCCTGCTCGGGCGAGAGATACTGCGCCGTGCCGAGAATCGAACCGGTCTCGGTCATATCCGAGGCGCCCGCGCGCGCGATGCCGAAGTCGGTCACCTTGGCGTGGTCGGAGTCGTCGACGATCACGTTGTGGGGCTTCAGATCGCGATGGATCACCCCGTGCCGGTGGGCGAAGCGCACCGCCTTGAGGATCTCGGTCGTCAGGTCGATCGCCCGCACCGGGTCCAGCGGCGCCTCTTCGGCGACCAGCTGCTTGAGCGTCCTGCCGGGCACGTACTCCATCGCGATGTAGTAGGTGCCGTCGTATGCGCCTCGGTCGTAGACGCCGACCACGTTCGGGTGCTGGAGGCCCGCGGCGGCCTGGGCCTCGCGGCGGAAGCGCTCCACGAAGCCCTCGTCCTCGGCGAAGCGGCTGTGCAGCAGCTTGAGTGCGAGCTTGCGGCCGAGCTGCTGGTCCTCGGCCAGGAACACATCGGCCATGCCGCCCGCTGCCGAGCCGCCCGATCGACCTTGTAGCGCCCGTCGACGATCGTCCCGGGGCGAGCTCGGTCACGAGCGAGGCCTCCGTTTGGCTGTCACTGACCCTCCGCGAGCAACGTCTGAATCACCGCCTTGGCGATCGGCGCGGCGACCGAGCCGCCGAAGCCTCCCTGCGTGCGCTCGATCGTCACAGCCACCGCCACCTTCGGGTCGCCAACCGGGGCGAAGCCGATGAACCACGGCTGGTCAGCCCAGCTCCGGCAGGGCCTACCGACGCCGTGCCGGTCTTGCCCGCGACGCTGATCCCGCCGAGCTGAGCGGGCGTGCCGGTGCCTTCCTCGACCACGCGGCGCATCATCTGCGTGATCTGGGCGGCGACGCCGGCCTTCATCACCTGCCGGTAGACGCTCGGCTGGATCGACTGGACCGTGACGCCGGAGGGATCGACGACGCGGGTGGTGAAGTGCGGGCGCCATCAGCTTGCCGCCGTTTGCGACCGCCGCGGCGACCATCGCCATCTGCAGCGGCGTCACCATCGAGTCCGCCCTGGCCGATGCCGATGCGGCCGATGTCCTCGTTGGGACTCGCGGGCGGATAGGGAGTTCCGCTCGGGCTGTAGGGGCGGCTGACGCCGATCTGGCCGGAGGGGTAGTCGAGCGGCGGCTTGGAATAGAAGCCGAACTGCTGCATGTACTTGGTCATCGTCCGGCGGCCGACGGCCTCCGCCACCTGCGCCCATACGGTGTTGACCGAGTAGGTCAGAGCCGTCGTCAGGTCGATCGTCGCCGAAGCTCTGGTTGAGGTCGTTCGACAGCGGCACGCCCGAGATGAGCTTGGGCGAGTTGCCGTTGACCACCGAGTTCGGCGTGTACCTGCCGCTGTTGATCGCGGCTGTGGCGGTGACGACCTTGAAGGTCGAACCAGGCGGATAGTGGGCCTGGGTGGCGCGGTTGAAGGTGGAGATGCCTGGGCCCGTCGCGTGCGGTCGTGTTGTCGTTATAGGTGGGGTTCGAGTACATCACCTTGACCGCGCCCGTGCGCGGGTCGAGCGCGACGACCGAGCCCACCCGGCCTGCCAGTCCGGCCACCGCTACCCGCTGCGCCTTCGGGTCCAGCGATGTGTAGACGTCGTCGCCCACGCGCGGCGAGCCGCCCAGCGGCCCGAAGATCGCCGACAGGCCGGTCTGAAGGCCCCTGAGCGCGGAGGCGCGGTAGCCGTTCGAGGCCCGCGGTGTCTCCCAATGCGGCCTCGTCGAGTACCCCACCGACCTGGGCGAACAGCGGCCCGGTCGGGTAGTGGCGCCGCCAGATCCCTCCCCCGGCTGGGACGGACTTCGCGAGCACCGTGCCGTCGTCGGCGACGATCCGGCCCCGCTTGATCTTGAGCTCGGTCGATCAACGTGCGGACGTTGAGGGGGTTGTTGGCGAGCTTCTGCGCGTCGATCACTGTCCACCGCGTCGTCCACACCAGCAGCAGCGCGAACAGGCACGACGAACAGCCCGAAGATGCGCAGGATCGGCTGATTCATCTTCGTCCCACCGATCCGAGCGCCGAGCGGGCGCGATCGGAGACGAGCAGCACGAGCGCGACCAGCACGAAGTTGGCGATGATCGAGCTCCCCCCGTAGGAGATGAAGGGGAGCGTCACGCCCGTGAGCGGAATCACGCGCGTGACCCCGCCCACGATCACGAACACCTGCAGTGCGAGCATCGCGGTCAGGCCCGCGACCATCAGGGTCGAGAAGGAGTCTCGCGCCAGCATCGCGGTCTTGAACCCACGCCAGACGACCAGCAGGTAGACCAGCAGCACGGCTGCGGCGCCGAACAGGCCCGAGCTCGTCGGTGATAACGGCGTAGATCATGTCGGTCTGCGGGGCCGGCAGCAGCGGCACCGGGTGCGTGCCAGGAATCGATCAGCGTCGCCTGCCCGAAGCCCTGGCCGAACATTCCTCGCCGGCTGCCTGGGCGAAGATGCCGTTGGCGATCTGGTAGCTGCCGAGGGGCGCGTGGTAGAGGCGCGGGTCGAACGGGTGTAGCCAGTCCTCGACGCGCGCGTGCACGTGCGCGATATGCGTGCCGAGGTACCAGGCGCCGAGGGCGAACGCGATCAAGCCGATGACCACGAACGAGATCCGGTTGGTCGCCACGTACAGGATCGTCAGCAGCCCGCCGTAGAACATCAGCGAGGACCCGATGTCATGCAGCAGGATCAGGATCAGCATCGCGATCCCCCAGATCACGAGCACCGGGCCGAAATGCTTCAGCGGCGGGATCGTCACGCCGAGGATCCGCCGCGCCCCGTGACGAGCACCTGTCGCGTATCGCGCAGGTAGCTGGCGAGGAAGATGACGAGCCCGATCTTGGCGAACTCCTCCGGCTGAAAGACGAACAGGCCCGGGATGCGAACGCCGAGGTAAGCGCCGTTGGCCTGGTAGCCGAGGACGGGCAGCCGCGGCAGCACGAGCAGCAGCAGTGACCCGGCCATGATCACGTACCGGTAGCGCTCGAGCTTGCGGTAGTCGCGCAGCCACATGATCGTGGCCAGCGAACAGGATCAGACCGATCACGAACCATTGGGCCTGAAGTCGCGCCTGACTGGGGTCGATTCGGTAGACCATCACGATCCCGAAGCTGGCCAGCACGGCGACCAGCGGGAAGAGGTATGGATCCGCGTTCGGCAGCAGCCGGCGGATGAAGATGTGGCCGGCGACGCACAGGCCGAGAAACACTGCGCCGTAGATCAACGAGATGTTCGAGACGGCGTTCTGAGCGCTGGATGAACACGGCGGTGAAGCCGGCGGTCACGAGCAGCGACGCCGGCACCAGCCCCAGCAGTTCGCGGTTGCGGGCTCTCATTTGGTGATCTGGCCGAGCTCGAGCCCGCGCACGATGTTGGCGGCGCTCGATTCGGAGCGCAGCGATGTTGTTGAGTACGGCAGTGCGCCGGTCGGCCGGTATCACCGTCGCCGGCGTGCCCGACACATAGAAGGTCTCGAAGAGATCGATCCCAGCTATCTCGTACGGCAGCCCGCGGTAGATCGTCACGACCCCTTGGGCGTTGGTGCCGATGAAGTACAGCTGGCGAGTCGCGAGGTAGCCGCCGGCCAGGATCAGGCAGAGCACGATCACCACGGCCAGCAGGGCGGCCAGCGGCTTGGAGAACCGGCGCCGTCTTCGGCGCGGCGAACCCCGTGCGGGAGGAGCCTGCTCGGCGGTCGTCGCGGACAACTTGGTGCTGCTCGCCCGCCGGGGTGTGGTCGCCGTCGCGCTCGCGGGCTCGGTCGCCGGCGCTCCGACGAGCGTCGGATTCTCATCGGCGGCCGTCGCCTCAGCCGCGGCGGCGGGAGCCAGGTCCGCGTCATCGCCGTCGGAGCCGGCCTCGACGTCTTCGAGCCGGAACAGGACCACCGTGATGTTGTCGCGGCCGCCGGCTCGGTTGGCCGCGTCTATCAGCCCTTGAGCCGCCTCCGCGAGCCGGCCGCCGCGAGCCAGGATCTGCTCGACCCGTTCCTCGGGAACCATCGAGGTGAGGCCGTCGCTGCACAGCAGCAGGACGTCTCCCGCGCGTACCGGATAGCTGAAGGTGTCGACCTCGACTGTCGGCTCCGGTCCCAGCGCGCGGGTGATGATCGACCGCTGGGGGTGCTCGGCGGCTTCCTCTTCCGAAAGCTTGCCGCGACGGACCAGTTCGTCGACGAGCGAGTGGTCCTGCGTGAGCCGGGTCAGCGCGCCGTCGCGGAAGAGATAGGCGCGGCTGTCGCCGACATGGGCGAGCGCGAGCTCTGAGCCGTCTAGATAGGCGGCGGTCAGCGTGGTGCCCATGCCCGCGCGGTCGTGGTCCTTGGCGGCCAGGTCGAAGATCTCCTGGTTTGCCTGCCGCGCGCGGCTCGCGAGGCGCTCCTCGTTCGTTCCCGGCCCGGACAGACCGTCCTTGAATGCCTCGACCGCGATCCTCGCGGCTACCTCGCCCGCCTGCGCTCCACCCATCCCGTCGGCGACCACGAACACCGGCGGGCGGGCGAATGAGCAATCCTCGTTGCCGCGGCGCTGGCGGCCCGTGTCTGTCTTGGCGATCGTGTCGGCTGCCCGCAGCATGGTCGCTCACTGTAGGTAGGAAAACTCGCAGTCGCCGATGCGGATGCGGTCACCGTCGTGTAGCGGCTGAGGCCCGGTGAGAAGCTCGTCGTTGAGGTAGGTGCCGTTCGTCGATCCGAGGTCCTCGATAACGACCACTGGTCCCTCCCTGAAGATGCGCGCGTGGCGCGAGGATGCAAAGGGGTCGTCGAGCCGGATCTCGACCTCCCCGCGCCCGAGAGTAGCGCCGCGGGTGGGAATCTCATAAGCCTCACCGGCTCGGTGGCCCGGCGCGCGCGTCACCGTCAGGCGGGGATCCGCTCCGTCGATCGGAGCGTCGACCAGCGCGTCAGCCGCGGCGTGCATGCTGGTGGCGTCGCTTGGCACCTGCGGCTGCTCAGAGGCTGCGCCACCACGGCCGCGGCGAAGGTCGCGAAACGCGCTCCAGGCCACCCAGAGCAGGAACAGATAGAGGACGGCCAGGAACGCAAACTTCAAACCGACCGATACGGGCTGGAGCATCGCGCTCGAGGCTAGTGTCGGCTAGGACAGCTCGAACGTCATCACCGCGGTACCCAGCTCGAGCTCGTCTCCGGACTTGACGACAGTCGGGCCAGACACGGTTCTGCCGTTGACGCGCGAGCCGTTTGTCGAACCAAGGTCGGTGAGCACCCACGACCCGCCGCGCGGCCGGAGCTCGGCGTGGCGCCGGGACACATTCGGATCCTCGAGCACGATCTCGCACTGGCGGCTGCGACCGAGCGTGACGCCGTCCGCGCCCACCACCATGCGCTTGCCCTCAACCAGTAGGACGGCGGTTTCGTGGCGCGAGCGAGCGGTCTCCTGCAGCGGCTCCGAGATTCGATCGGCACCGCCGTACACCATTGTGCGACCGCCGCTCGGCTGTGCCACAGGCGCCCGCGCGGGGGCAGGAGGTGGTTCGGCTGCAGGACCCGGCAAGAAAGGCTCCTCCGCGGCGGGAAGGTCCGATAGGGGCCGAGGGGCCGGCCGGCCGCGTTCGGGCTCGAACTCGTGCTCGGGCTCAGGCTCGAACTCGGACTCGGACTCGGGCTGCGTGACCCGAGTCTGGATGCCGAATTCGCCCAGCCGCAGTCGCTCATCGGTCTGAAACTCGATCGCTGGTCGCGCCACCATCGCCAGCCGCTCTCGGCGCGCGTGCTCGAGCAGATAGCCGGAGAGCTCGCCGATCAGGGCGTCCTCGTACTCCGCCAGGCGCGCGCGGTCCCGAGGCGAGAGAAAGACGCTGTACTCGTTGGGGACGTACGTGCGCGAAACCGAGAACGACTTGTGCTCTTCCATCTCGCGCGCCAGCTTGCGCGCTATCTCAATCGGCCGTACCTCGGATGAGAAGACGCGGCTGAAGGTGCCCTCAACGAGGTGGGAGATCCGGCTTTCGAGGTTGCGGAGAAAGCTCATGTGGGCGGTTCGGTCGACGCGGCTAAAAGCAATGATGATGCTACGGAAGTCCGGCCTCTGGGTACCCGGCAAGTCGGTCGCGCAACGCCGCGATCGCGGTCGGCGCGATCGCAACTAGCGCAGCTCCAACGGCGCCGAGGATCACATTGTGAAGGGTCGCGTGCGCGCCAGGCGAGCCGGTGAGGGAGATCGCGAGTGCTGTAAAGACGACAAGCATCCCGGTCCACACCGCAACGCGCGTCACGTCCAGGAGCAGCGAGCGGTTGGTGACCACCTTCGGCAGCGCGACGGCAGCAAGCGCCCACACCAGTGCCGGGGCCAGCGCTCCGGAGCTAATGGCGACGCCCAGCACGTGGTGAAGGGCATCGGAGGAGGAGGAGCCCCAGAGGTCGAGCGGCGGCGCTCCGGAGGGCAGCGCGACATACGCCTGGCCGCCGACCAGCGGACCGGCGAGCGCCACCCACACCCAGCCGACGATGCCAAGCGTGGCTCGCCCCCAGATAGAGCCTGCGCGAGCGGCCAGCGCAGGCCAGCAACCGGCCAGCCCCACGGCACCGAGTAGCGGCGCGCCGCCCGCCAGCGGCCATGGCGGGTCCCCGCGGGGGTTGACCGCAATCGGCACGAGCGCACAGATACCGATCACAAGTGCCTCGCCGCCGTGCCCCTGCACGCCCGCGATAAGTGCGAGAGCAAGAGCGATGAACACGAAGCCGAGCCGCGGCAGCGCAAGCAACACGGCCGCGGCGGCGAGCGCCGCGGCCGCCGGAGCGAGCGGTGCCGGCGCCAGCACATGCGCGGCCAGCCAGCCGGTGAGGATGGCCCCGAGCGCGGCCGCCACGGCCCGCTGCGGCAGTGGGGGCAAGTCCGCCCCCGGCCGCTGTCGGGAGGCGGCGGGGGGTGAGTCTGCCGGTTGAGAAGTGGAGCGATCTCGGAGCCTTGAGCGCGTGAGGTTCTTAGCTCCATATCGCCGCTCGTCCACGGCGGTGCGGGCGCGGTGCTCGGTCGCCCGAGTGCGCGCGTCTCGCGTATCAGGCTCCCAGCCGGCGCCAAAGCCATCGGGCTCCGCGCTGGACCGCCAGGAGCGTCGGGGTCGCCAGGGCCCCGCCACGACCCCCTTCTCATCGGCCATCTCCGGTAGCGAGGACTCGAGGCCGGCGCACAAATCGGACAGGGTCCCGCGTTCCCCGGGGCGTGGACGAAGCGCCTGGTCGATCGCGCAGCCGAGCTCGCGCGGCAATTCGCGCCGCTGCCGGCGCAGCGGCGGCAGGTACAGGCCGAGGCGGGTGGCTCGCTGCGACGCGCCGACGCTCGCCAGAGGATTGATGCCGGCCAGCCCCTCATACAGGACGAGGGCGAGCGAATAGAGGTCGGCGGCCGCCCGGGCCTGCCTGCCGGCTGCTTGCTCGGGCGCCATGTAAGCGGCGGTGCCGATGACGTCCCCAGTGTGCGTGAGCGAGTCGCCGCCGATGGCGTGAGCGACGCCAAAATCGGTCAGCTTCGCCGGCGGAGTTGCACTGGGCGGGTTTGTCGGCACGAGGATGTTCGACGGCTTGACATCGCGGTGGATGATTCCCGCCCCGTGGGCATAAGCCAGCGCATCGCACAGCGCCGCGCCGATCGTCACGATCTCTCGATCCGACAGGTGGCCGGCCTCGAGTGCCTCCTCGAGCGTGAGACCGCGAACGAGCTCCGAGACCAGATAGGCCACATCCCCCTCGGCGACCGCCTCGTACAGGGTCACGATCGCAGGGTGTGAGAGTCGCGCGGCCGCGCGCGCCTCACGCTCAAAGCGCGCGCCCATGACGCGCCGCTGGGGGATGATCTTGACCGCGACCTCACGTTCGAGCCGCTCGTCAACGGCTGACCAGACGCTCGCGAACGCACCCGTGCCGAGCGGCGCGTTCAAGCGATAGCGACCGAGCACGACCCCATCGGAGCCGAAGGCTGATGACCGTTTCGGCCCTGGCTTCGCACCCAGATCACGCGTCGCTCGGGTGCGGCCATGGTCCCTTGACAGCTGGGCCGAACGCATGAGTTGACTGTTCCACGCGTCGGCGTTCGTCCCTGCGCAGACGGCCTTTCTGAAGGCGTTCCGGCACCCGCTCGCAATGGTCCTCCCAGCCTTCTGACTCGTGCTCGCGTCCAGCCGGGGCTGCGGTCATACTGGATGCTCGTGGTCGCCCCTTACGCGCAGCCATCGTGTCGTTCTTCGACGACATAGAGGACAGCGCGCCGACACGGTCCGCCGGCGCAGCGAGGCGGTCATCGGGTGGCCGTCGGCCGCCCCCCCGAGCAGCTGACCGCAGATTCCTCGTCCGCCGCACGGTTCTGGTGGTCGTGGTGCTGGTGGCCCTGATCCTGATCGTGGTCGGCGTCCACAGCTGCCAAGTATCCGCGCGCAACAGTGCCCTGCGCGACTACGACAACAGCGTCGCCTCGCTCATCCAGCGCTCCAACCAAACCGGCCGTGCCCTGTTCTCGGAGCTCTCCGGTGCCAGCGGTTCGACGAACCAGACAGGGGTGCAAACCCAGATCGACCAGACCAAGGCCCAGGCGGACGCACAACTGCGCCAGGCCGGTGGGCTGAACGTCCCCAGCCAGGTCGAGACCGCCCAGCACAATCTCCTGCTGGTGCTGAGAATGCGACGCGACGCGATCTCGACCATAGCCCTGCAGATCCAGCCCGCCCTCAGCCGGGCCACCGCAGGTGGGGCGGTGGCGACGATCGCCGGCCAGATCTCTCGTCTCTATGCCTCGGACGTGCTCTACAACGATTACGTCGCACCGGAGGTCGTCAGCGCGCTGCAAAGCGCTTCGATCCCAGTCGGTGGCGCCAACGGCCAGCCGATCAGCCATGGCAACTTCGTCCCCGGCCCGGAGTGGCTCACCGAGAGCTACATCGCCGCGCGCCTGGGAGGCGTGGCAACTACAACGACGACGAAGAACAAGAAGCCCGCACCCGGCATTCACGGACACCGAATGGTGTCGGTGAGCGTCAGCGGCACGGTGCTGTCGACGGTGGCGACCAACACGCTTCCCATCAGCCCACCCGCCACCTTCTCCTGCACCTTCGCGAATGACGGCACCGACACCGAGACGGACGTTGTCGTGAAGGTGAGCGTCGAAGGAACGTCGGTCAGCGGTCAGGCGGTCGTCCCGCAGACAGTGCCAGGGCACACCTACACGGCCCAGGTGACGCTTTCGTCCCCACCGCCGAGTGGGAACTTCACCGTGAAGGCGATGGTGGAGCGGGTGCCAGGCGAGACCGTACTGACCCACAACACGCTCACCTTCCCGGTCACTTTCCACTGAGAGCGGGGGCTGTCGCCGCCGCTCAGCGCCAGGAAGGCGCGGCCGCTGAGCGCCGAGGAAATTGCGGAAGGCGCGGCCGCTGAGCACCGAGGAAACCCGGCCGACCGCTCCCGCGCAGCAGCCTCCGATCCCTGCGCATATCCTCTAAATATGGTCCTGATCGCCTCCAGCGGGATCCTCGGCACGACCACGGGGATCGTCGCGGTAGCAGCTGGCGCGGTGGCGGTGTTGGCCCTGCTCTTGTGCGCCGCGCTGGCGCTGCGGCTGCGCCGGGTGCGGGCCGAGCAGCGATTGGTGCTCGGCGATCGCCGCCAGGATCTGGTCAGTCACGCAGCGGAGCTGCAGGACAACTTCGCTGCGCTCCAGCGCTACGTGGAGGACGCCGCGGCGGCGCTCGATGCGCGCATGGCGACGGCGGAGGGCCGCCTCGACGGAGCGATCGCACACCGATCGTTGGTCCGCTACGACGCGTACGGCGAGATGTCGGGCCGCCAGTCGACCTCGATAGCGCTGCTCGACGCGACGGGATCGGGGCTGGTGCTCTCCTCCATCCATCACCGCGATCAGGCCCGCCTGTATGCGCAGCAGATCCGCCAGGGCAGGCCGGAGCACGATCTCTCTCCGGAGGAGAACTCGGCCATCGACCAGGCGCTCGGCTCCACCTCTGAGCAGTCGCGGACGGCCTAACCCTTTCCCGCAGCCAAGCGCTTCGCTCGACCGTGCTCACCGGTTACCTCGGCCCCGAGGGCACCTTCACCCATGAGGCGCTGTTGGCCTCGACGCGGAACTCCGGACTCCGTCTGGTCGCACTTCCGACCATCTACGACACCGTCATGGCCGTCCACGATGGCACGGTCGAGCGAGCGCTTGTGCCAATTGAAAACTCGCTCGAGGGATCGGTCAACGCAACCCTCGACGCACTCGCGATGGAGACGGACGACGTGTCGATCGTCGGTGAGGTTGTCCACTCGATCCATCACTGCCTGATCGCGCGCTCAGCGCTCGAGCCGGCCGACATCGAGGTGGTCATCTCGCATCCCCAGGCCACCGCTCAGTGCGCCCGCTTCCTGCGCTCGCGGCTTCCAGGCGTCCGCGTACTGGTGGGCAGCTCGACCGCGGACGCGGTCCGCATGGTCGCCGAGCACGACGGGCCGTGGGCAGCTCTCGGCAACCGATTGGCCGCTGAGCACTACCGCTGCCAGATCATCCGCTCCGGGGTCGAGGACGTCTCGGGCAACGAGACGCGGTTCGTGTGGCTCGCGCGCCATGGCGGCGGGGCGAGCGGAACCGACAGCGACTCACTCGGTCCTTGGAAGACAGCGATCGTCTTCTGGGGCGTTGGCGCCGAGGCGCCGGGATGGCTCGTCCGCTGCCTGTCTGAGCTATCCGCACGCGATGTCAACCTGACGCGCATCGAGTCGCGTCCGCGCAAGCAGGGGCTCGGCCGCTACATGTTCTTTGTCGATCTCGAGGGCCGCGAGATCGAGCCTCACGTCGCGCAAGCTCTTGCAGCTGTCCGCTCTCACGTCGAGGAGCTGCGCGTGCTCGGCTCGTTTCCGGCCTACGCGGGGGACTGAGCTCGGGCCGTTCAGCGTCGGCCCATGAGCACCTCCAAGATGGCAATAAGGCAGGTGGGTGAGGGCCCCCGATCCCCCGCGGGGCTTACGTTTACAGCCCATTTGCGCTTGCAGAACCGTGGGCCTGCCTCGCTACACTGGCGCCACGGTGAGCACCTCGGTACCAAGCGCGCCATCGGGGTCCGCGTCGCCTCCGGAGCACCAGCGACGCGGACTTGCGGTTGGCCGGGTGCTCGTGCTCAACGCCACCTACGAGCCGATCAACGTCTGCACCGTGAAGCGCGCGATCGTGCTGCTGCTCAAAGAGAAGGCGGAAGTGCTCGAGCACGCCGAGTGGGAGCTTCACTCCGCGACGCAGACGATTGCTCGGCCGGTGGTCATCCGACTGGTCTCCTACGTGCGCATTCCACGCGATACCCACCGCCGCAAGATCACGCGCCGAGCCGTCTTCGCGCGCGACAACTGGACGTGCCAGTACTGCGGGGCCCGCGCCAACCTGACCGTCGACCACGTGGTTCCTCGGTCCAAGGGCGGCCCATCGAGCTGGGAGAACATCGTCGCGTCCTGCGCTCCGTGCAACCGCCGCAAGGGCAACTCGCTGCCGCGCCAGGCCGGCATGCACCTACAGCGGCAGCCGCGCACCCCTGCCCCACACGTCTTCATCCAGGTCTCGAGCCCAACGATCCCGACCGCCTGGCGCGCGTACCTCGCGGCTTAAGCGCGAAGGACGCCGTCGACCACCGGCGCCCTTCGCAGATGATTTGGCTGCCATGAGCCGCAGCGAGCTCAGCATGCCGGAGGGACGAGTCCCGGCGCAGGCCACGGCGGTGTCTCGGGGGGACTCCGCTAAGCGGGGTCAGCCTCCGTCCTAGCGGCCGGACACCTCCAGGGTCCCGGTATGACTGTCAGACAGGCGGACCACCTCCTTTCTCTGGTGACTCGCACGATATCGCGTCCGGGCGACGGGACCCGCCGATGGCTCCCGGTAGCTCACCTCGGTGGTTGTGGGGTGCGAGAATTGCTCCGTGAGCGAGGCGAACCTGGAGCTGGTCCGGCGCGGCTACGAGGCCGCACTGCGAGGAGACTTCGCGTCGATCGCCGAGCTGCTCGACCCGGAGGTCAAATGGCACGGCGGCGATCCGTCGGCCGAGGGCTCATGCCACAACCGGGCGGAGGCGCTCGCGTTCATGCAGAACGCGTGGCGGCGCCGGGAGGGCCGGCCGGGCGTCGGCGAGATGCTCGATGTGATCGACGCGGGCGACCAGGTCGTGCTCATCATGCGCCCCGCATCTGCGGAGGACGAGTCCGTGCCCCCGGTCGCCAACCTCACGACCTTCCGAGACGGCAAGGTCGTCGAGATGGTCCACTACCCCAACCCGGACGACGCACTGGCGGCCGCCGGCCTGGGCCGCGGCTAGATCTCGGCCGGCTCGCCGCCCTCGGCCGACCCGTCGTCGGCGGCTTCGTCGGCGGCTTCGTCGGCGGCTACCTTTGCCGCAGTGTTCGCCTCGGACTCCGCGACCAGCGCCACGGCAGACACCTGATCGTCCTCGCGCAGGTTCATGACGCGGACCCCCTGCGAGGCGCGGCCGTAGCGGTTGATGCCGCGCACCGAGGTGCGCTGCACCATCCCGTTCTGGGAGATGAAGACGAGCTCCTGGTGCTCCCGCACGACGAGCGCGCCTGCCAGCTGGCCCTTGTTGCGGGTCAGCATGATCGTCTTGACGCCCATCGTCCCGCGACCCTTGACGGGGTACTCGGGAATCGGCGTGCGCTTGCCGTAGCCGTTTTCGGTCACGACCAGCAGCTCCTGATCGTCGCGGGCCACGTCCATCGCGATCACCGCGTTGTCCTTCTGTGAGACGTTCATGCCGCGCACACCGCTGGTGTCCCTGCCCATGGAACGAACCTGCTCCTCCGAGAAGCGGGCGGCTTGTCCGGAGCGAGAAACCATGATGATGTCGTCGTGGCCGCCGGTGCGGCGCACCGCGATCAGCTCGTCGTCGTCGCGGATGTTGATCGCGATGATCCCGTCGGCCTTGATCGGGGTGTTGTAGGCGCCGAACTCGGTCTTCTTGATCATCCCCTTGCGCGTAGCAAAAACGAGGTACTTGCCTTCGGCAAAGTCGCGCGTCGAGAGCACCGACTGGACGCGCTCGCCCTCTCTCAGCGGCAAGAGGTTGACCAACGCGCGACCACGGGCCGTTCGCGAAGCCTCCGGGAGCTCGTAGACCTTGAGGCGGTAGACCTTGCCGCGGTTCGTGAAGAAGAGCAGGTAGTCGTGGGTCGAGGAGACGAAGAGATGTTCGATGTAGTCGTCGTCCTTGATGTCGCCGCCGGAGACGCCAATTCCGCCGCGGCGCTGCTGGCGATAGGTCGAGAGCGGCAGCGACTTGACGTAGCCCGAGCGCGTGATCGAGATCACCATCTGCTGGTCGGCGATCAGGTCCTCGATGTCGATCTCGCCCTCCGCGTGGGCGATCTCGGTCCGCCGCTCGTCTCCGTACCTGGCTGCAATCTCCTGCAGCTCCTCGGTGATCAGCCCGTCGACCTTGCGCTCGTCGCCCAGGATCGCTCGCAGCTCCTTGATGAGCTCGACGAGGTCCTCGTACTCCAGCTTGATCTTGTCCGCCTCGAGCGCGGTCAGACGGCTCAGCGTCAGCTGGAGGATCGCCTGGGCCTGGATCACGGTCAGCTCGAAGCGCTCGATCAATCCCTTGCGCGCGGTCTCGGGATCGCGTGAGCCCCGAATCAGCGCGATCACCTCATCGAGGTTGTCGAGCGCGACCAAGTAGCCCTCGAGGATGTGGACCTTCTCCTCGGAGCGACGCAGCTCGTGCTTGGTGCGGCGGATGACGACGTCGCGCTGGTGGCGGACGTAGTGACCGATCACCTCGCGCAGCGAGAGCGTGCGAGGGACGTTGTCGACGAGCGCGACCATGTTGACACCGAAGGTCGCCTGCATGGGCGTGTGCTTGTAGAGCTTGTTGAGGACGACCTTCGGGATCGAGCCGCGCTTGAGCTCGATCACGAGCCGCATTCCCTTGTCGCTCGAGTGATCCTCGAGATCGGAGATCTCGGGCAGCTTCTTCTCGTGGACGAGGTGGGCGATCTTCCGGATCAGACCGCCCTCGCCCCCCTTCTTGACCTGGTAGGGCAGCTCGGTGACGACGATCGCTTCCTTGCCCTGACTCAGGGGCTCCACGTGAGCTCGGGCCTGGATTCGCACGCGACCGCGGCCGGTCGTGTATGCGTCACGGATGCCCGCGCTGCCGAGAATGACCCCGCCGGTGGGGAAGTCGGGACCCTTCACGTGCTTCATCAGTCCTTCGACCGTGATCTCGGGGTTTTCGACGTAAGCGATCACGGCCTTGATCGTCTCGCGCAGGTTGTGCGGCGGAATGTTGGTCGCCATGCCGACCGCGATGCCGGCGGCGCCATTGACGAGCAGGTTGGGGAACCGCGAAGGCAGCGGCACCGGCTCCTGGTTCTTGCCGTCATAGTTGGGGAAGAAGTCGACCGTGTCGGCATCGATGTCCCGCAACATCTCGATCGCCATGGGCGCCAGGCGGGCTTCAGTGTTATGGCTGACAAATCCGTTTGTCAGAAAAGAGTGGTCATCTGTCTCGACTCGGAGCGAATAGACAGGCCGAACCCCGGCGTCATCGACTGAGCCGACCTGCGCGTAGTAGTAGTCGCCCGTCACGAGTGGGGCGATCACGTCTCGCACCTCGGAGGAAGCAATTCGCTCCATGATCGCGGTCCCTTCGCGCTCCCACCGCTCGATGCGATCGATGTTATGGCGGGTCAGCCAGTCCCGGTCCGTCCATGGAGAGCCGCAGGCACCACGGACATACGCGGCGAGATGAGGGACGTGATCGTGACTGAGCGCCCGGCTGACGAGCGGAATAGCGGCAAGAGCAAGGCGAAGTTTGTGTTGCTTCTTTCCCAAAAAGCCAACCCGCTCCGCGAACAGGCGCGCGTCCCGCCGATTGGTGATTACAACCTTGATCTCGCCGCCGTCATAACGGCAAAGGCGGCTGATCACGCCGAACTCGAGCAGCAGCAGCTGCACGTCTTTGGCGAGTTCTTCGCTGTAGCTGGAATACGAGATCTGGACGGTCGCCCGCGGAAGCAGCGAACACGAGCCATCGCCCGTGAACAGCGCCTGCAGAAACGTGCGCTTGAACTGCAGTGAGCTTTGCCAGACGCACTCGGGCACGCGCTTGTCGGCGCTCAGCCGACCGGCGAGCTCCGCGAGCGGGCTGGCCTGTAGGGCTCTCAGATTGTGGACATCGAGCTCGAAGAGCCTGCTCCCGGATGCGATCTCCCGGCTGTATATGTAACGAGGACCGCCAACGACGGAGTCGTATGCCCGAACCACTTGATCGAAGAAGTCCGAGTCGATGTTGTTGAACCCCGCCCGGCTGCCGCTGGCCCATCCCTCCGCGACGAATGCTCCGAGCAGCAACGCTGTGTCCATCTCCAGCTCTCGCTCTGCGACCGAGTCCGCGGCGTGCGCACGCGTCGTGCGCGAAACGAGGATCCTGTCGCCCGACTCGATCTCCTCGAGCAGCTTCCACATCAGTAGCGGAACGCCGGCCATATCCACCAGGCACAAGACGGGATGGTTGGTGGTCCCGATCAATTCGTAGCCTTCCCGCGTCCGAAGACGCAGGGTGGGATGGAGGCCCGAGTGGAAGACCTTCGACACCCGGGCCGGTCGACCCAGACGGTCAAGGACCTGTAACTCCAGCTCGAGTTCGGAGTCGGGCTTCAAGCCAGGAGCGATCTCGTCGATCCGTACCGTGCCGTGGGGGGTGGCGACGCGAGTCTCGCCCGCTACGCAATAGCGCATGGCCGCCGGCGGGTCGTCGTCAATCGAGCCGAAGTTGCCCTGGCCGTCGACGAGCGGGTAACGCATCGAGAAGTCCTGGGCGAGGCGCACGAGCGTGTCGTAGATCGGCGCGTCGCCGTGCGGGTGGTACTTGCCCATCACGTCGCCGACGATGCGGGAGGACTTGGCTCGCGAGCGCGTGGGCTGAAGGCCCGCCTCGCTCATGGCGAAGAGGACGCGCCTGTGCACGGGCTTCAGGCCGTCGCGGACGTCGGGTAGCGCTCGCCCGACGATGACCGACATGGCGTAATCGAGATACGCAGAGCGCATCTCCTCCTCGAGCCCGCGGGGCTCGATGTTGCCGCCGCCGATGACGTCGATCGCGGACATGGCTTCAGACGTCCAGGTTGCTTACGAGACGAGCGTTGTCCTCGATGAACTGCCGCCGCGGCTCCACCTGATCGCCCATCAGCATGGAAAAGATCTTGTCCGCCTGGGCGGCGTCCTCCACAGTCACGCGCACGAGCGTCCGGCCCGCCGGGTCCATCGTGGTATCGCGCAACTGAGACGGATTCATCTCGCCCAGGCCCTTGAAGCGGTTGACCTCGGCGCCGCGCCGGGCCAGTCGCAGCACCTCTTCGCGCAGCGCGCCTGAGGTCAGGGCCTGGCCGCTGTGCTCTCCGAGCTTGAGGGTGAAGGGCGGCGTGCCGGCGAGCGCCACCAACTGCTGGTGGACCCGAAGGAGCTGCAGGTATTCATTGGCCTCGAGCAGGGTGCGCTGGAGGCGGTGCGTGCGCGCCAGACCGGAGTCGGTTTCGATCGCACGTACGACGATCTCCATCTGGTTCTGAGAGAGCACCTCGGTCGAGAACCGATGTCCGTTCTCGGATGGCGGGCCGATCAGCTTGAGCAGCGCGTCGGCGTCGGTCGGCTGCTCGTCGAGGATGCCCGACTCCTCGACAAATGCGACCACCTCGTGCCCGTAGACGGCGCGGAGCGCCGAGGCCCACCCCTCGTACTGCTTGAGCAGGCGCCCGAACTTCTGCCAACGCGGTTCGGTGAGCGCAAACTGCTTGTTGTAGCGGTCAAAGATCTGGAACCGCTCGAGCTTTCCGCCGAGCAGGATTTGCTCGAGCTCGGACTCCTTCTCGATGTAGCGCTCGGTCCGACCTGCCTTGAACTTGTACAGCGGCGGCTTGGCGATGTACACGTACCCGCGCTCGATTAGCTCGGGCATCTCGCGGAACAGCAGGGTGAGCACGAGCGTCCGGATGTGGGCGCCGTCAACATCGGCGTCCGTCATCACGATCACCTTGTGGTAGCGAGCGTTGTCGATGTTGAACTCATCCCGCACTCCCGTCCCGATGGCGGTGATCAGCGCCTGGACCTCCTGGTTCTGAAGGACCTTGTCGATGCGGCTCTTTTCAACATTGAGGATCTTGCCGCGCAGCGGCAGAACCGCCTGCGTGGATCGGTCCCGGCCCTGCTTCGCCGATCCGCCGGCCGAGTCTCCCTCGACCACGAACAGCTCCGCCAGCGACGGGTCTTTGACAGAGCAGTCGGCGAGCTTGCCCGGGAGCGTCGAGTTCTCGAGCGCCGACTTGCGTCGCGTCAGGTCGCGCGCCTTGCGCGCGGCCGCGCGCGCCTGCGCGGCCTGCACAGCCTTGCGGATCACCGCTCGGGCGTCCTGTGGATGCTCCTCGAGGAACTCGGACAGGCGCGAGTAGACGACGGTCTGGACGAAGCTCTGCATCCCCGGGTTGCCGAGCTTGGTCTTGGTCTGGCCCTCGAATTGGGGATCCTGGAGCTTGGCCGAGATCACAGCCGTGAGCCCCTCACGAACGTCTTCGCCGGTGAGATTCTCGTCCTTTTCCTTGAGCTCACCCTTGTCGCGGGCGTACTTGTTGAGCGCACTGGTCAGCGCCGAGCGAAAGCCGCTGAGGTGGGAGCCACCCTCGTGCGTGTTGATGTTGTTGGCAAACGAGAACACGGACTCCTGATAGGAGCCGTTCCACTGCATCGCCACCTCGACGGCGCCCTCACCGCTTTCGCCGGAGAAGGACATGACCTTCTTGTGGATGGGCTCCTTGTTCTCGTTCAGGTACTTGACGAAATCGACGATCCCGCCCTCGTAGCGAAACTCGGAGCGCCGACCCTCGCTGCGCTCGTCGACGAGGATGATGCGCAGGCCGCGCGTGAGGAAGGCGGTCTCCCGCATCCGCTCCTCGAGCGTCGTGTAGTCGAGATCGAGCGTCTCGAAGATGTCGGCGTCAGGGAGGAAGGTCGTCGTCGTCCCGGTCTCGCTCGTCCGCTCACCGCGCTTGACCTCGGACAGCGGCTTGCCGCGCTCGTAGGACTGGTTCCACTTGTGACCGTCGCGGCGCACCTCGACATCGACTCGCTCGGAAAGCGCGTTGACGACGGACACTCCCACCCCGTGAAGGCCGCCGGAGACCTTGTATCCCCCTCCTTCGCCGAACTTGCCACCAGCGTGGAGGACGGTCATGACGACTTCGAGGGCCGACCGTCCTTCCTTTTCCATCACTGCGACGGGGATGCCCCGGCCGTCGTCGGTCACCGTGACGGAGTTGTCCGGGTGGATGGTTACCAAGACCTGGTCGCAGTGACCGGCCAGCGCCTCGTCGACGGAGTTGTCGACAACTTCGTAGACCAGGTGGTGGAGGCCGCGGGGCCCGGTCGAGCCGATGTACATGCCCGGGCGGCGACGCACAGCCTCGAGGCCCTCGAGGACGGTGATGTCCTGAGCGTCGTATCCGCCTTGTCCGGATGGCCGCCCGTCTCGTCGTTTGCTGTCTGCCAACAGTCCTCCGATTACATTGCAACGCCCCGGGAACCGCGCTGCGGATCGCGCGCCGGGGCGTCAGAAGCTGGTGTACAGAAGAATAGCACAAAAGACCCCTTAGCCGAACCCTGCCAGCGTCATATTTTGCCTGCAAATATGCACAAAAGTGGCACCAATTCGTGCCAGCTCTGGAGAGTCTCGAGGGGCAGTTATCACGCGACCTTGCGGCTCGCTTCTGAGGTGTTCAACGGTGGTCGCGCTAACCCTGCCCGAGCGTCGACTTCAACGTCGCGGCCACGCCTCGCCGGGCGGCGTCGCAACGCATCTGAGTCTTCTGATTTCACCCGACGCGAGGCGGTCGTTCAGGCGCTCACGGATCGCGTCGCTCATCAGGTCGAGCTCCTGCGCCCAGACCGAGGACTCACATGAAACCGTAAGTACCGCTCCTCGCTCGGCCACCGGCCAGGCCCGGGCGGAGATAGAGGGACCCACTGCCTCACGCCAAGCGCTCTGCGCTTCGCCGAGCAGACTGCCCGGCGCAAGCCGTGCTGCGAGGACGTCGAGCGCGCTCGAGAGCGGTCTAGGCCTATGACGGGTCGGGCTCATCCTCGCTCTCGTTCGACCTGAGAGCGACCACATCGAGGACAGCCACGTCTGAGGCGTCGGCACCCGGGACGTGCTGACGCTCGGACGCGGTGATCACGGCTTGCCCTCCGTCTCTGCGCAAGCGCGACGCGAGTGCATGCCGGCGCTCGTGGTCAAGCTCGCTCATCACGTCATCCAGGAGCAGCACGGGGAGCGCGCCGCGCATGCGAGCGACCGCCTCGCGCTCGGAGAGCAGCAACGCCAACAGGCCGAGGCGCTGCTGGCCCTGCGATCCGTATGTCCGCAACTCCCGACCGTTCCGCAGTAGCGCGAGCTCGTCGCGATGGGGCCCATGGCCAGTGAAACCCCGTTCGAGATCGGAATCAACGCGCTCGGCCAGCTCGGCGACGAGCTGCTCCGGCGAGTCTGCGCGTGAGCGCGGCCGATAGCGCAAATCAAGCTCGCCGTCGAGGCCGAGCTCACCCGCCGCGCGGGCAAAGGATCCGCTGATCGCGTCGACTGCAGCGGCCCGATCTCCCATTAGGGCAATTCCGGCGCGGGCCAGCTGGACATCCCACGCCTGGAGCCCGTCACGAGCAAGCCCTTGGGAGCGAATGCGGGCGATCAATGCATTTCGTTGCGCGAGCGCCTGCGCATACATCCGTCGGTTCGCCACCCGCGCCGGCCACAAAGCAGCCACCAGCTGATCGAGATGTGCCCGGCGGACGGACGGCGGTCCCTTGACCAACTCGAGCCGGTCGGGGAGAAACACGGTCAGTAGGGGCCGCGCCGCGGCTTCCAGCAGTGTCTCGACCGCCGCGCCATCGATCAACAACCGTTTCGGCTCGCCCGGCTTAAACCCGACCGTCAGGTCATGGCGTCCATCAGAACTCCGGACCGATACGGCGATCCTGGTGGCCTGGGCCCCGAACCGGACGATCTCACGCTCGTGCGCGGCGCGACAGGACCGCCCGGTGCACCCGCAGTAGATCGCCTCGAGCAGGTTCGTCTTGCCAGCGCCGTTCGGACCGACAATGACGTTTAGGCCATCGCCGAGCGTCACCTCGGCGCGCTCGTAAGACCGGAAATCCCGCAGCGCCACCGAGGCGACGCGCGGCCCAGCAGTGCCGGGGTCGGCGTTCTCGCCGGACGCAAGCAATGCGCTCGGCGCTTCCACCTACACATTCAGTCGGATCGGCATGATCAGGTACTGAAAGCCGCTCCCGTCTGCCGCCTCGATCAGTCCGGGGCGGATCGGGCTGATCAGCTTCAGGAGCACGTCTCCCTCCTCGACGGCCTCGAAGCCCTCGCGCAAAAACTCGGGGTTGAACCCGATCTCAAGCGGATCACCCTCGAATGGAACGGGCAGCGACTCACGAGCCTCGCCGACATCCGGCGTCTCGGCGGACACGCTCAACTCCCCCTGCGAGAACGCCAGGCGAAGCGGGCGGTTTTTCTGTGCGAGCAGGCTGATGCGGCGCACCACTCCAGCCAGCTCGGTCGCATCCATCCTCAGCTCGTGCTCGAAGGTCTCCGGTAGGAGCTGCCGATGGTTGGGGAACTGTCCTTCAATCAGACGAGAAGAGAGGGTGGCCCCGTCGAGTACGAACACGACCTGGTTTCGTTGCACGGAGATCTCGAGCTGCTGAGGTTGCAGCTGGCTCGCGATGCGCGCGAGCTCCTGTAGAGCGCGGGCAGGCACGTTGACCTCAAAGTCCCGGGTCAAGGGCTCCTCGAGCGTCGTCTGCTTGACGCTCAGCCGGTAGGAGTCCGTAGCCACCATCTCCAAGCGACCGCTGCCGGCCGAGATCAGGATCCCTGTCAGTACCGGCCGCGTCTCGTCACGCGAGGCGGCGCCTGCAACCTTCTGCGCTGTCGAAATGAACGCTTCAGCCGGTACAGCCACGCTGGTGTCAGCATCTGGCTCAGGGAAGGGCGGGAAGTCCTCGCTGCGCAGGGTGCGAATGTGGAACACCGCTGAGCCCGAGGTCAGCTCGACGTCCCGTTCTGCGGATCGCAATTCGAGTGAGACCTGAGGGTTCGGCAGGGATCGCACTATGTCCAACAGGAGCCGAGCGGGAAGCACGACCGTTCCCTCTCGAACCGTCTCCGCGCTCACCGGCACCCGCAGGCCCACCTCCATGTCCGTCGCCCGCAGCTCGGTGTGATCAGAGACCATCAACTGCACGCCGGACAAGGCCTGGATCGCCGTTCGGGAAGTGGCGACCCGGGCCGCGGTCTGCAGCTGTGACAGCAGCGCTTCGCGTTCGACGGAAATCTTCATGCCAGATACCTCAAGATCTTCAAGTAGTCATAGGAGTGTCGAGATGTCAATAAGGTGCCGTTTGTGCTTTGAAACGCTGTGATTGCGGGATTGCGCGCCAGAGCAGTCTGTCAATCGCTGCGGTCAGTCGGGTTTCCCAGGGTGGCGCGCAGAGCGGACAGTTGCTTCGCTGTCTCGACATCGCGAGCAATCCGTCGCGATACCTGGGCACAGGCGTGAACCACTGTGGTGTGACTGCGCCCGCCGAACTGAGCGCCGATGTTCTCAAGCGAGCGATTCGTAAGCTCGCGAGCCAGGTACATCGCGAGTTGACGCGGCCATGCAAGGCGAGCCGAGCGGGAGCTGGAGAGGAGATCCGAGACGTTTACTGCGAAGGCGGCCGCGACCACATGCTGGATCGCCTCAAGCGAGGGGGGATCGGAAGCCGGCCGGGGCTGGATGGTGTCGAGCACCGAAGCGGCGAAGACGCGGTCGATCGGCCTGGCCGTGAGCGAGTTCGAGGCGACCACTCTTATCAGCGCTCCCTCGAGTGCGCGGACATTGCTTGTCACCCGCTCGGCGATGACGTCGAGGACCGCGGCATCGACGATCTCTATGCCGTCGAGCGCGGCCCGTTTACGCAAGATCGCGCGCCGCGTGCCGAAATCGGGACGTCCGATCTCGGCGACCAGGCCTGCCTCGAAGCGCTCTCGCAACCGGTCCTGCACGGCGGTCAGGTCCTTGGGCAGCCGGTCACATGTCACGACCAGTTGTCGCCCCGCTTCATAGAGGGCATTGAAGGTGTGGAAGAACTCCTCCTCGGTGCGGGCCTTGCTCTCGATGAATTGGACGTCATCGATCATCAGTACGTCGGCGCTGCGGTACATGCGCTTGAAAGGCTCGAGCGAACGCGAGCCAAGAGCCGAGAGGAAGTTGTTAGTGAAGGCCTCGGCTGTCGTATAGCGGACAAAGGCACTGTCTCCGAACGCACTGATGTAGTTCCCGATCGCGTGGAGGAGGTGGGTTTTGCCCAGGCCCGGCGCCGCGTAAAGGAAGAGCGGGTTGTACGCCTGCCCTGGCATTTCGGCTACGGCGAGCGCGGCCGCGTGCGCGAGACGATTGGTCTCGCCGATGATGAATTGCTCGAAGCTGTAGCGGGGATTGAAGGCCGGGGCGTTTGCGGCCGGCGGCTCTGAGGTCTGCTCACCGCGCGTCGACCGCCCGACGCGCTCGCTGGTGAATTCAATCCTTAGGTCGGACCCGACCGCCCGACGCGCTTCGCGTTCGATCAGACGCCGGTACCGACGCGCCACCCACTGTCCCGTGCTCCCGGGCGCACGCAGGCGGAGCACGGCGCCGTCCCAGCTGAGCGGCTCCAGAGGAGCCAGCCAAAGTTCGAACGCGGAGTCGCCTGCGGCTAAACGCAGCCCGGCTCTAATTTCCTGCCAAGCGGGCAGCGGTTGTGTTTGCGCAGGCAGGTCCAAGCAGCTCGGTGGAGCGTAAGGCGGCGGATACAGAGGCTCCGAGGCCAAACGGCCAGGGGCTTCGATATATACCAGCGCTTGCATCGACGACAAACAAGGCTCAGCGCAAAGCGCGACAAAAACCGCCTCGGGGGAGTGATTAGGGCCGGGGCTATACTCGACCTTCAGCCGGCACCACACGAGCGATGAAGCGCACCTATCAGCCGAAAAAGCGAAAGCGGTCCAAGACGCACGGATTCCGTGCGCGGATGCGCACCCGCGGTGGCCGGCTGACGATCAAGCGCCGTCGAGCGAAGGGTCGCAAGCGGCTGACGGTCTGATGGCCGGGCCGCCCGGCCAGCGACGCCCCCGCCGCGCCCGGCTTTCGCGCAGCGCGGATTTTGATCGCGTACTGCGCAGCGGCCGCTCCCACGGCGGTCGAGAAATGGTCGTGCATGTCTTTCCACGAGGTGATGACGGGCCGGCGCGTCTGGGGCTGTCGGTCTCGCGCAAGGTCGGCGGCGCCGTGGAGCGCAACCGCGTCAAGCGCCTTCTCCGGGAGGCGTTCAGGAGCGCCGAGGGCAGTCTTCCGGCGGGACTCGACGTGGTCGTCGTGGCGAGGCGGGATCTTCGCGACCTGGCCGAACGCGAAGGACTGAACGGGGTCCGGAAGCAGCTGACAGAGCTGATCGCGCCAATCGGTGAGGGCAACTCGTCGACGGCCGCAGGAGCACATGCCCCGGAGGCTGGAACGCCATGACTGCCTTGCGCAGGCTCGCGATCGCTCCGATCAAGCTCTATCAAGCGCTCATCTCACCCCTGGTCGGGCGGCGCTGCAAGTACTACCCCTCGTGCTCCGAGTACGCGGTGCAGGCGATCACCCGGTTCGGCATACTCCGTGGACTGGTCTTGGCGGCATGGCGCCTGCTGCGCTGTAACCCCTTCAGCCACGGTGGGTTCGACCCGATTGAGGACCAGCGCTTGTTTCGGCCTCCGGCGCAAGCTGAGAGTGCCTGACGAATGTTCATAGACGCAAACATCCTTCAGCCGCTGATCACCGCGTTCGAGGCGGTGATCAAGTTCTTCCACGGCTTTGTTGGATCCTGGGGATGGTCGATCATCCTCTTGACGGTCGCGATCCGACTGGTGCTGCTGCCGCTGACGGTGAAGCAGTTCCACTCGATGCAGAAGCTGCAGCGCCTAACCCCAGAGATCAAGCGCGTTCAGGCCAAATACAAGCAGGACAAGCAGCGACAGCAGCAGGAGCTGATGAAGCTCTACCAGGAGCACGGCGTCAATCCGTTCAGCTCCTGCCTGCCGTTCGTGGTGCAGATCCCCGTGCTCTACGCCCTGTTCTTCTTGCTTCGGAGTGACTTGCGGGCCGACATCTGTCCGTCGATAAACCAACACCTCGCGAACGGGCATCTTGTGCACAACATGACCCTGAAGCCTTGCGGCGCGTACCACGGCGCCGGCTTCCTGTTCATCCCCGACCTCACCAACCACGCCACCGGCGTCGTCTTGATCGTCCTGATCGTGCTCTATGTCGTGACCCAGCTGGGGTCGAGCCTCTTGATGTCGAGCCCCACCATGGACAAGCGTCAGCGCCAGATGATGCTGATCCTGCCACTCGTGTTCGTGTTCATCATCCTCGGTCTGCCCGCCGGAGTGATCGTCTACTGGATCACGACCAACGCGCTGCTCGTCGTGCAGCAGTACGGGGTCAAGCGGATCCTTGGTCCGGTGACGCCGGTTCCGGCGACTGGATCAGATGCCGCCGACGCCGGCGGGGATGGCAAAGCGGCGGCTAAGACTCCGGTCAAGAAACCCGAGCCGCCACCGAAGCGCTCCCAACGGCCGGGCAAGGCTGCAGCCGATGGCAACGGGGCCGGCGGCGGTCTCGGTGGCCTGCTACGGGGCCGGCAGAAGGCGAACGGAGAGCGCGAGGCGGTGGGCGCGGGCAGCGCGCGGCCATCCGGCCCGCCGCCCAGGCCGCCGCGAAAGAAGAAGAAGCGCTCGGGGCGGCGACGATAGCGTGGAGGTTTCCGGGTCGCAGACGACCTCTGGCGGAGCTTCGGACGCAAGCCCTGCTGTTGAGCGCGTGCGCGAGCTGCTGAACGAGATCGCGGATGCCGCAGGGATCTCGGTCGAGGTGGCCGTCCGCGATGAAGGCGAGTGCCTGCTGGGGGAGTTCGCCGGCGAGGATGCGGAGCTGCTGGTCGGCGACCACGGCCGCACGATTGATGCGATCCAGCATCTCGCCTACCGCACCGCCTTCCCCGGGGCCAGCCCGCGGAAGTCAGTCGTCGTGGATGCCGCCGGATATCGCGGGCGCCGCGCCGCCGCACTGCGCGCGGCTGCCGATCAAGCAGTCGAGACGGCTATCGGCCAGGGCCGCCCGGTGGCGCTCTCGGCGATGAACGCGATCGAGCGCAAGCTCGTGCACGAGCATCTGCGCGATCGCCGGGGGATCGAGACCTACAGCGAGGGGGAGGAGCCCGATCGGCGGCTCGTCGTCGCCCCGATCGTGGGCGCCGAATAGCGCGGTCGGTCCCGGTGGGTGCAGGCAGCCGCGGTTCGCCCGCGCGCGGCGCCTCGGCCTACCGCGGGTGTTTCACGTTTTTCTTGACGGTGAAACAACTCGTGGCTAAAACCCCGGTATGCCGCCGAACGATTTGAGCGAGTTCGATCGGGGCGTCGTGGTCGGCGTCCTGATCGGAGAGGGATCCTTCGGCGGTGACGGTAAGCAGCCGCACGTGACGCTGCGCATGCATGTGCGGCACGAGGCTCTGTTCCGCTGGCTGCTCGAGAGATTTCCGACGACCCGGCTCTATGGTCCGTACACGCACGGCGGCCGGTCGTACTTCCAGTGGATGGCGCGCGGATCGGCGCTCGTGCACGAGGTCCTGCCGGTCCTCGAGCAGGGGCTCGACGATGGCTTGGACGTACACGCGGCGGGTCGCCTGCGGACGATGCTCGAGCGCTACGCGCCCTACATCGAGCGCGAGCGAAGCCGCGAACACACGGGCGCACCTCGCCGATCGGGCGAAGCTGATTGACGACGCTGCAGCGTTCGCTTGACGAGTTGGTCGGGCGCTACGCGTTGCCGGACGGCGCGACCGAGCGGCTCATCGCGTTGCTCGAGTTGCTCGCTGATGACCCGACCGCGCCAACCGCGGTCCGAGAGCCCGAACGGATTCTCGAGGACCACCTTGCAGACTCGTTGGTGGCTCTCGAGCTCCAACTCGTCCGTACTGCCACCACCCTTGCCGACATCGGCTCGGGCGCCGGGTTTCCCGGACTGCCGCTGGCGATCGCCAAGCCGGGTGCGGCAGTCTCGCTACTTGAAAGCAACGGCCGCAAGTGCGCATTCCTCAAGCGAGCGATCGCGGCTTGCGGCCTTACCAATGCCTCTGTGGTCAACGCTCGAGCCGAGGCCTGGCCCGATGGCCTCGACCACTTCGACCTCATCACCGCCCGCGCGCTCGCCTCGCTCGAGGTGGTCGTCGAATATGCCGCCCCGCTGCTCGTCGTCGGCGGCGCGCTGGTCGTCTGGCGCGGCAAGCGCGATCAGGCAAGCGAGGCTGCCGCGGGCGCCGCAGCCCACCAGCTCGCGATGGATCCACTATCTCCAGTGCTGGTGCACCCCTACGCCGGCGCTCGTTCTCGCCATCTGCACGTGTTTCGTAAGGCGGCCGAGACACCGCGCGGTTTTCCGCGCCGTTCGGGAGTGGCTCGCAAGCGCCCCCTCGGGCGGCCGCCCACGCCCCGCTGATCTGACCGGCCGCGCCGCTAGCTTCCAGCCGCAATGGGCACGGTCTACGCGATCGCCAACCAAAAGGGTGGCGTGGGCAAGACGACGACCGCGGTCAACCTCGCCGCGTGTGTCGCCGCCGCCGGGTATGACGCACTGCTCGTTGACGTCGATCCACAGGCGAACGCGACCGTCGGGCTCGGCGTCGCCAAAGACCACTCGCCGAGCGTCTACGACGCATTGGCGGGCGGGGTGCCACTGGCCGAGGCGATCATTCCGACCTCGATCGACCGCCTTTGGCTTGTCCCGGCCACCCCCGATCTCGCGGGGGCGACGGTCGAGCTGCCGCGCATTGCCGGCTCCGCAACTCGCCTCCGGGACGCCCTGGCGCCGATCCGGGACCAGTATCCCTTCATCCTGCTGGACTGCCCACCTTCGCTCGGACCGCTGACCGTCGGCGCGCTCGCGGCTGCCGACCGTGTGATCGTCCCTGTTCAATCCGAGTATTACGCGCTGGAGGGGTTGGCCGGTCTCCTGCACACGGTCTCGCTCATCCAGCACGAGCTCAACCCTCGCCTGACGATCGCGGGGATGCTTCTGACGATGCACGACGGGCGCACGCGGCTTGCCCAGGACGTCGAACGCGAGGTGCGCGGCCACTTTCCGGAACTCGTCTTCGACACGATCATCCCCCGCAACGTACGCATCGGGGAAGCGCCTAGCTTCGGCCAGCCGGTCATCTACCACGATCCGAGCTGCGCAGGCAGCGATGCCTACTTCGAATTCGCGCGGGAGGTCGCTGCCCGTGGCTGAGGAGCGCGGGATGGGACGCGGCTTGGCGGCCATCTTCGCCGTCACGCCGCGGGAGGAGACCGAGGAGCTCCGCGAGCTCCCGATCGATCTGATCGGAGCGAATCCCAGGCAGCCGCGCCGTGCCTTCGATGAGCAAGCGCTGCTGTCGCTGGCCGATTCGATCCGCAGTCGTGGCGTCTTGCAGCCGGTGCTCGTGCGCCCACTCGCCGGCCGCTACGAGTTGATCGCGGGAGAACGTCGCTGGCGGGCTGCTCAGTTGGCCGACCGCGAGACGATCCCGGCGCTCGTCCGGCACAACGAGGACGCCGCCTCGCTCGAGCTTGCGCTGATCGAGAACATGGCCCGCGAGGATCTCAATCCCGTAGAGCAGGCGCGCGGCTGCGCTGCCCTGATCGAAGAGCTCGGATTGACGCGCGAGGAGGTGGGTCTGCGCGTTGGGCGGAGCCGCGTCTCGGTCTCGAATCTCATCCGGTTGCTCGAGCTGCCCGACGAGGCACTCGAGTTGATCGAAGGCGATGACTTGACCGAGGGGCATGGCCGCGCGCTCCTTCAAGTGCAGGACCACGACGAGCGCCGTCGCCTTGCCCGTGAAGCGGTAGCGAGACATTGGTCGGTGCGCGAGCTTGAGCTGCGCGCGCGCCATCTCTCACGGACTGAAGTCCCGCGTCCACGCAAGCGCCTCCACCCCGACCAGGAGGTGGCGGCTGAGCAGATCGCGGACGCATTTGACGCTGCGCTCGGCCGCGGGGTTGAGGTGACGGCGACGGCTGCCGGTGGCTACAGCGTCCACGTGCGCTTCCAGTCACACGAGGAGGCGCTCGCTCTGGCGCGCCGCCTCGGTGCTCGTCTGGCTGCTTAGACGGACAGCACGTTGTGCCTTGCGACGCGGGGCCCGCGGGTCGTATCTTCTCGGGCTGTGCGGGAGGGTCTACGTGCCCAGGCCATGTGCCTTGCGGCGGGCGTTTTGCTCGCGCTGCTGGCGTGGATCGTTCCGGCCGCCGCCGCAAAACGTCCGCCCGGCTTCAACCCCGTGACCGAGGCCAAGAATTTCTCGATCACCCTCCAGCGCCAACGGGTCTACGACAAACCCGCCTACCAGCAGCAGCTCGCGATCGACAGTGAGCAGGGTTTCATCAATGGTCAGCTGACTCAGGCCGCCGACCCCGCGCGCTTCTTCACCGACGACCTGTGCTGGAGCCACGCCAATGGCTGTGCCGGTGACATCCGTCTGTACAACTGGGCCAAGGACGGTTACGGCATCGTCCGTCCGGTCCTGTTCACGGCGCGCGACGGGGCTACTATTTCCGGCCACGTCTGGGCGACGGTCGCTGGACCGGCTAAGCGCCCAGGGATCGTCATCACCCCCGGGTCCGTCCAGGCGGACGAGCAGCTCTATTGGTACGCCGCTCAGGCGCTCGCCAAGGCCGGATTCGTCGTTCTGACTTTTGATCCCCAGGGCCAGGGGATGAGCGATACGTTCGGTGCCGCCCCGGACACGCTCGAGGGTGTCCCGGCTCAGACCGACGGCCGCCCCTTCTACGACGGAACCGAGGACGCACTCAACTTTCTGCTCTCGACTCCAGGCCACCCGTATAAGCCGGTGCCGAGCTGCACCACGGGAACGAGCCACGCTGCCAAGCAGAAGGCGCGTGTGAAAGCGGGATTGGATAGCGCTTACAACCCGTTCTGGCGGCTGCTCAACCCGCGCGAGATCGGCCTCGCCGGTCACTCCTATGGCGCCGCGGGAGTGTCCTACATCGGCCAGTGGGATCGACGTGTAAAGGCGATCGTCGCCTGGGACAACCTGGGCGGACCCGGCCCAAATGAGGGCTCGATCCCTGGATCGAGCGGCGGGACCATAGGAGAAGCTGGATGTCCGGCAGATCCAGCTGCCCGCAAGCCGGTCCGGATCACCAAGCCCGCCCTCGGCATGTCTGCCGACTACGGGTTACCGCCGACGCCGAACACGTCTAGACCCCATCCCGAGGCGAAATCGGCCTGGTCGCTCGCCTATAGCAAGGCCCACGTGGACACGGGCGAGATCATCGTCAAGGGGGGGTCACACCTCGACTTCAGCTTTATTCCGAATCCGGCCTTCGGCGCGTCGTTGCGGGGGATCGACATGATCACCTGGTACACGGTTGCGTGGTTTGAGAAGTACCTCAAGCACGATCCGGCCGCCGACAAGATGCTGCTCACGAAGCGCTGGCAGCACGACCCGATCTCCGCCGAGGTAGACCCGGGACATGACGGCAATGCGTTCTCCTTCTACTACCGCTCCCGCCTGTACTTCCACCTCGCCAACGGCCACCTGTTCGACTGCGAGAACCTGAGGGCCGGCTGCCGCGGGATGGTGAGCAATGACGGCTACAGGGGGAGCTATTCGTATCTGAAGGTCGACACCTCACGCGAGCACGCCCCCGGAGCGGGCGGCGGCCTGCGGAGTGTGAGCAGCCTCTATGCGTGCCCCGCCAACCCAGCCGAGGCGTTCACTCTCTCACCGCTGGGCGGCCAGCCCATCACGTCGGTCCAGATCTATCTCGACGGGCGGCTGGCGGCAACGCGCAGCGCGCCATTGCCGACCCCGCTCATCGTTCCACGCCTCGCCGGCCTGGCACGGCACACGGTCCGCCTGGAGGAGTCCACCTCGACCGGCGCCTACAGGTCGGTCACGCGGACGCTTCCCGGCTGCCCGCTGACCGGCTGAGGGCGGGTCTCCCTCAGTGCCTTGAGCTCGCCTATCCTGCGGGCTGGGGGGCGGCGATAACATGGCCATCCCGGCGACCGCTCGCACCTGCGAACGCGGTCAACGCAAGGGCGATTAGCTCAGTCGGTTAGAGCGCTTCTCTGATAAGGAAGAGGTCCCAGGTTCGAGTCCTGGATCGCCCACTCGGGGATCGTCCGTAGCGAGGGGCTTGGCGCCCGCGTGGCAGGATGGCGGCGGCAGTCTCCGGTGTTGACAAGGCTTGGTCAAACGCTTAGGTGTTCCGTCGGCGCAGTCGATTGCGGCGGGCGTGAGGTAGCGTTGGCCCGCCCTTCACGCGGCACGGGTGGGAGGCCGGCCGCGCCTGGGCATCGGCCCCGTCTGTCGGGGCATCCGGCCGGCGTCGTTGAGGGCGCGTCGCAGCAGCATCTCGATTTGGGCGTTGAGGCTGCGAAGCTCGTCATTGGCCCACCGGGCCAGGGCGTCGTGCACCGCTGGATCCAAGCGCAGCGGAAGCTGCTTGCGCTCACGGCGGCTCACGTATAGAGCGTGCCGGTGTTGACGACCGGGGACGCCGGCTGCTCGGCGCAGAGGACGACCATCAGGTTGCTCACCATCGCCGCTTTGCGTTCCTCGTCGAGCTCGACGATTCCGCGCTCGTCCAGCCGCGCGAGCGCCATCTCCACCATCCCCGTGGCGCCCTCGACGATCCGCGAGCGGGCGGCGACGACGGCGTTGGCCTGCTGGCGGCGCAGCATCGCCTGGGCGATCTCCGACGCGTAGGCGAGATGGCTGATGCGCACCTCGACGATCTCAACGCCGGCGATCGCGACCCGCTGCGCGACCTCCTGGGCGAGCTCTCCGGCGACGACGTCGGTCGAGCCGCGCAACGATGTGCCCTCGTCCGCCGGATCGTCGTAGGGATGGGTGGTCGCGACGTGACGCAACGCCGACTCGGCCTGGACCTGAACGAAGTTGATGTAGTCATCGACGGCGTAGGCCGCCCGCGAGGTGTCGGCCACCTGCCAGACGACGATCGCGGCGATCTCGACGGGGTTGCCGTCGGCGTCGTTGACCTTGAGATGGTTGGTCTCGAAGTTCCTGACCCGGATGCTGAGGGTCCGCCGGTCAGCCAGCGGCACGATCCACCACAGGCCGGTACGACGTACGGTGCCGACGTAGCTCCCGAAGAACCGCACGACTTTGGTATGGCCAGGTTGCACGATGATCAGCGAGGTCAGGATCACCACCCCGACGACGATCGGCACCGCGGCCAGCGCGGGGACCGAGCTGCCGCCGAGCAGAATCGCGGCCGCGATGCAGGCGGCGACGACGAGCACGCCGATCCAACCGCTGATCGCCCAGGCGGGGCGTTCCTGGATAACGACGCGGGTTCCCGAGTGCCCCACCGGGGTCGCCTCGGGCTGGCGGTATTGCTGGACATCCTGACTCATGACTCCTCCTCGTGGAGCGCTACTCAAAAGTGATTTCGCGCGGTCGACGTCACCCGGCGGCACCAATGCGCGCGTCTTGCTTGCCGCGCGCGAGGACCCAGTGATCGTGCACGGAAGCGCGATCACCGCCTCGTTCTCCGCGCGTCACCATGCCTGCTTCGCGCGATGACCGGCCGCGCAAGAACGCCCGGCAGTCATCCGCGCCACCGTCACTTCCTGTCCGTCGAATTCGCCGTTGCGCGGATTGCTTGAGGGAAGCGGTAGACGGCATAGAAGGCCAGTGCCGCCACGGGCACCAGCAGCGCTCCCCACCACACGTCGTAGCCAATGAGAATGGCGCTGACGACGAGCAGCGAGACACCGGCAACTGCGCGTATGCGGGCGCATAGCTGCGGGTGCCTGCGCTCCCATGGAGTCAAAAACCTCACTAGCGGAGCATCGTTCATAGCTCCTCCTCGGAACCTCTTTCGGGAAAAGTAGTATCTATAGTGATATCACTTTTCATCGGAGCCGTCAAGGGCACCGGCTTGTGCAAGTCGGCGTTCGGGGGTTTAGGCGCGTGATCGTGCCTCGGGCGGCAGGTTGCGTCACTCGCGCGGCTGGCGCCTCCGGTGACCGCGTGCCCGATCGGCTTGCGCCGCCGTCACCAGTCCACGCCGCGCTGCATCGTCGATCGCTTGCCCGATCAGCGCGGGACCGAGATCAGACTCGTGGCAGTCGCGGCCGCCCGCCGCTCCGAGGTGCGTGAGAGCCGATCGACACCGGCGCACCGACGGCTCAGCCGCCTGCCTTACGCGCTGCTTCGAACGGAGCGCGATCGAAGATGAACCTGCTCCGGTGGATCTTGCCGTTACGGACCTTGACGCATTCGGCTGCGGGCGCACTCGCCACCGGAAGTGTCTCGGTGTCGTAGACCACGACCGCGGTTTCCTCGTCACCGAACGCGGCGATCATCTCAGCGCGCACAAGAATCTGAATGAACGGGGCCATGAAAGCCCGATAGGCCTCCGCTCCCTCAAGTACGCCGGCTGGCGCGTCGCAGACGATGTCATCCGCGATGTGGCTCATCGCCTCGTCCAGGTCCTTACGCGTCCACGCGTCGTAGTAGGCGAGCGCGACCTTCAGCGCGGGGCTATTTGTGTCCGGCATGACGCCTCCTCGTGTCGAAATTGGGCCCTCACAAAACGAGACACGCGCGAGCGCTGCGCCTCGCCCTAGTAGAACCCCTCGCGCCGCGCGTAGCGCTCCGCTCTGGCGCGCTCGTGCTCGGCCACATCTAGCTCAGGCAAGCTCACGGACTTCAGGATCTCGCCGTGACTGGGCAGCTCACCGCGCTCGATGTGATGGGCGGGGTTCCAGAGGTCGGAGCGCAGGATCGCCTTGGCGCACTGCGTGTATGCCTCCCGAACGGAGACGACGACGCCGAGGCGCGGCCTCTTGCCATTGACTGCGCTCCCGGCGAGCAGCTCCTCATCGTCGGTAATCACCCCCGTGCCATTAACGCGGAACGTGTCACCGACGCCGGGAATCAGGAACAGCAGCGCGATACGCCGGTCGCTCAGCAGGTTGCTCAGCGTGTCGGCGAGGCGGTTTCCGGGCCGCTCGGGCAGCAGCAGCGTCCGTTCGTCGAGCACGCTCACGAAGCCCGCGGGGTCACCTCGGGGCGACACGTCGATGCCGCCGTCCTGATCGCAGGTCGCTACACACACGAACGGCGAGCGCTCGATGAACTGCCTCGTCAGATCGTTGATGCGGTCGGCGAGCTTGGCGCAGACGAGCTCAGTGGGCTCGCCGACAACAGCGCGGAGCTCCTCCTCGGAGTCGATTGACCGCATCGCCGCACGGTACACGGCGACAGTTGGCGGACAACGCCGGACGAGGCAACCGAAGGCTCAGGAAATTCTCAGGCTTCTCAGTCAGACTCGTGCTCGTGACGCGGACGACCAGGATCCCGGCGCTCGCCCCATCTGACTGGGGGCCGCTGTGACCCCGAACGCAGCCCCATCTGACTGGAGGCAGCTGTGACCTCGAACGGCGACAAGACAGCCCGGGTACTGGTAGTTGACGACGAGCCCAACATCCTCGAGGTCATCTCGATGGCGCTCCGCTACAACGGTTTCGAGGTCGAGACGGCCGCGACCGGCCAAGAGGCGATCACGCTGACTTCCTCGTTCGCGCCCGACCTGATGCTGCTCGACATCATGCTGCCCGACATGGAGGGCTTCGAGGTCGCGCGCCGGCTCGGCGCGCAGCGGACCGAGCTGCCGATCATCTTTCTGACCGCTCGCGACACGACCGAGGACAAGGTCCGCGGCCTGACGATGGGCGGCGACGACTACGTCACCAAGCCGTTCAGCCTCGAGGAGCTGATCGCCCGCATCGGCGCGATTTTGCGCCGGTCGGGCCGCGCCGAGCGCGACTCGAGCAAGCTCACCTTCGACGGTCTCGAGCTAGACGACGACACACACGAGGTCAAGCGAGACGGCAAGCCGATCGACCTTACTGTGACCGAGTACCGCCTGCTGCGCTTCCTGATGCTCAACCCGCGCCGCGTGCTCACGCGGTCGCAGATCCTCGATCACGTCTGGAACTATGACTTCGGGGGAGACAGCCGCGTGGTGGAGACCTACATCAGCTACCTGCGGAAGAAGGTCGACGCTGACGGCGCGCCGCTGATCCACACCGTGCGCGGCGTCGGCTACTCGCTGCGCCTGCCCAAGGGCTAGCCGTGTCGCTCCGTGCCCGCCTGATCATCGGGCTGCTGGTGCTCGCGGCCGCGGGATTGGTGACGGCCGCCGTGATCACCTACGAAGAGCAGCGTTCGTTCCAGCTGAGCCGCGTCGATCAGGATGCGCAGTCAAGCCTGCCAGCCGTCGATCGACGGCTGGACTGCGAGGGCGCGAACATGCCGAACGGCTTCGGGCCGCCTCAGGAAGCCTGTCAGGGAGGCGACTTTGGCGGGCCGCAGGCTGCCCTCCCGGCCGGTTCGTACGGATACCGGGTCGGCCCGGGAGGCGCGCTTCTCGGCCGACCTGTGGTCGCGACCTACTTGGAGCAGAACGGGACGACGTACAGGGCCTTTCCGGCCCCCCACCTCCCGCGTCACATACCGATCGACCAGCCCATCACCGTAGGCTCGGATGGGGGCACAAGCTTTCGCGTGCTCGCGGTGCAGACGCCAGACGAGCAGGGGGCAGTAACGGTCATAGCGATCCCGCTGACCGAAGTGGATCAGACGCTCCACCGCCTGTTCCTGGTCGAAGCCCTCGTAATCGCTGCAATCCTCGCCGCCCTCGCCGTCCTCTCCTGGTGGCTCGTGCGCCTCGGGCTACGCCCGCTTGACCGCATCGCCACGACGGCGGGAGCGATCGCCGAGGGAGATCTCTCCCAGCGTGTTGAGCCCGCCAACGAACGCACCGAGGTCGGCCGCCTCGGCCTCGCGCTGAACGCGATGCTCGCGCAGATCGAAAAGGCGTTCCGCGAGCGTGAGGCGAGCGAGAACCGCCTGCGCCGCTTCCTGGCCGACGCGTCACACGAGCTGCGCACGCCGCTGGCGTCGATCCGGGGTTATGCCGAGCTTTACCGGCTTGGCGTAGCGAATGATCCCGACAAGGCGGCCTCCTCGATGCGGCGGATCGAGAGCGAGGCGGCGCGCATGGGGCAGCTGGTCGAGAACCTGCTGATGCTGGCGCGGCTCGACCAGCTACCCGAGGTCGCGCGGCGGCCGGTCGATCTCACCGAGCTGACCGCCGAAGCGGTCGAGGACGCCCGCGCGGCGGCCTCCGATCGCCCGATCGAGTTGACGAGCGACGGCGCGGTAACGGTCTTGGGGGACTCCTCGCAGCTCAGGCAGGTGGTGTCAAACCTGCTCCGCAACGCGCTCGTACACACACCCGCGGGCACGGCGGTCGACGTGAGCGTGGCGCAGCAGGACCACAGCGCCGTGGTCGAGGTCCGCGATCACGGCAAGGGACTGCCGACGACCGACAGGGATGCGCTCTTTGAGCGCTTCTGGCGCGCAGAGCCCGGCCGCGGGCGCGGCTCCGCCGGCGCCGGTCTCGGCCTCTCGATCGTCAAGGCGATCGTCGAAGCGCACGGAGGCAGCGTCGGAGCAAGCAACGCTCCCGGCGGAGGAGCCTCGTTCACGGTCAGCCTGCCGCTCAGCACGCCGGGTGCCGCAGCGGCCCCACCCCCCGTGGCGACCGGGGCGGCCGAACCGGAGCACTGATTTGCCGCTCCGTCCGGCGGGTACTGCCTGGGCATGGCACAGAAACTGAACGTTGCAGATCTGAAGATCAAATCACCGGCCTTCGATGGTCATGGCCGCATCCCGGAGAAGCACACGGGCGACGGCGAGGATGTCTCACCGCCGCTCGAGTGGACGGGCGTGCCCGAGGGCACGGCGGCCTTCGCGATCGTCTGCCACGATCCTGACGCGCCCCTTGTCGACGGCTTCACGCACTGGGTCGCATACGGGATCGCGAAAGACGCGAGCGGGGTTGCCGAAGGGGCGAGTGACCTCAAAGCGGGCTCCAACTCGATGGGCAACACCCGCTACAACGGTCCCGCGCCGCCGCCGGGCCACGGCCCCCATCACTACTACTTCTGGGTCTACGCGCTCGACTCCGACCTCGACCTGGAGCCTGGCCTCGAGCGCCGCGAGCTACTCGACAAGATCGAGGATCACGTGATCGAGCAAGCCCGTGTGATCGGGACCTACGAACACTAGTCCGAGCTCTCGCGCCGAACGCGCTCCCTCGCCAGTCCCAGAAGCCGTTCCGACAGCGGGCGCACACCGAAGGCCGACGCGGCGGCCGCGCGCAACGCGAGCGCCAGCGGCGTCCCGAGCCGCTCGCGCGGAAGCTCTATGTCGAGCTCGACCAGGTCGCCCTCCAGCGAGCGGGTGGTGGGCCCGAGCTCGGCCAGGACCTCGAGCGCACGCCGGTTCTGTGTTTGAACGAGGGCCGTGAAGCGCGCGACGTTCTCCTCGCGAGCCCGCGCCGCCAGTCGCTCGAGCAGGGCGCGGCCGAGGCCATGGCCCTGCCAGTCGTCAGCCACCACCACCGCCGCCTCGGCACGGTCTGAATCGGGCGCCTGGCGCACGAAGCGCGCGACGCCTACCAGCTGGTCGGTGCCCGGGTCGATCGCGACGATCGCCTCGTGGTCGTGGTGGTCGATCTCGACCAGGTAGTCGACGGACTGGTCGCTCAGCTCTCGCACGGGCGCAAAGAAGCGCCTGTAGCGGGACTCCTCGCTCAGGCGATAGAAGGCGTCGATCAGCCGCCGGCGGTCGCCAGGCTCGATCGGCCGCAGAGTCGCCGCGCGGTCGGCCCTCAGGCTCACGGTGGGTCTTTGAGTGGCAGCGGTCACCTCCCTTCGAGCTTACAAACGCCGCCCTCCGCACTGCAGGCGCAGCCCATAGCCGCGATGATCGAGGCATGTCGCGAGAGATGCTCTGGTCTGGCTGGGGCGATCCTGACCAGGCGCTGGCGCTCGCGCCGGAAGTCGAGGAGCTGCTGCGCTCCGGCCTCGGGATCACCGAACCGACCCCGGCGGTAGCTGTCAAAGACGTGCGCGTCCCCGACTCGCGACTGCCTGAGGGCGTGCGCGAGCGGCTTGTTGCGCTCGTAGGGCGCGAGCAGGTCCGCTCCGACAAAGAAGCCCGTATCAGTCACACCCGCGGCAAGTCCACCCCCGACCTCCTACGGATACGTGGAGGCGATGCGGCGCAGGCGCCCGACGCGGTCATTCTCCCCTCCAGCCACGAGCAGGTGCTCGCGGTCCTGCGCCTGGCCGCAGAGGAGCGGCTGGCGGTGGCCCCGTTCGGGGGCGGCACCTCGGTGGTGGGCGGGCTCGCCCCGCGCAGGCAGGGCTTCGCGGCGGCGGTCGCGCTCGATCTCCGCCTCCTGGACCGCTTAATCGAGGTCGATGATGTCTCCCGTATAGCTGTGTTCGAGCCCGGGGTGCGCGCGCCCGAGGCCGAAGCGCTGCTCGCTCAGCTTGGTTTCACGCTCGGCCACTTCCCTCAATCGTTCGAGTACGCCTCGCTGGGCGGCTTCGCCGCAACTCGTTCCAGCGGCCAGGCTTCCGCCGGCTACGGTCGCTTCGACGAGCGAGTCGTAGCTCTCCGGGTCGCGACCCCGCGCGGCACGCTCGAGCTTGGGCGAGCGCCGAGGTCGGCGGCCGGTCCCGACCTGCGCCAGCTCTTCCTGGGCTCGGAGGGCACCCTGGGCGTGATCACCGCTTTAAGCGTCGAGGTCAGCCCGAAGCCGGAGAGGGCGCTTTACGAAGGCTGGCGGTTCGAGGACTTTCACGCCGGCATCGAGGCGATGCGGAGGCTCGCGCAGGATGGCCCCACCCCCACCGTCCTGCGCCTCTCCGACGAAGCCGAGACCGCGCTCAACCTGGCCCGCCCGAGCGACCTCGGCGGATCGGCAAACAACCGGCCGGGCTGCCTGGCGATCACCGGCTACGAGGGCAGAGAGACAGAAGTACTCGAGCGCCGCACGCGCGCCAGCGCGATGCTTCGTCAACTCGAAGCCGAGCCGGATGCCACGGCGGGGGCGTCCTGGGCCAGCGAGCGCTACCGCGGCCCCTACCTAAGGGACGCGCTACTCGGTGCCGGTGCGCTGGTCGAAACGCTCGAGACCGCGACCTTCTGGTCGAACCTCGAGCCGCTGTATCGAGGGGTCAAGCGGGCGCTCCAGGAGAGACTGACTGAGCTCGGCACGCCGCCGGTCGTGCTGTGTCACGTCTCGCACGTCTACCGCTCGGGCGCGTCGCTGTACTTCACGGTCGGCGCGGCCCAGCTCGAGGACCCGCTCAGCCAGTGGGCGGCGGCCAAACAGGCCGCAGGCGACGCGATCCTCAGGAGCAGCGGCACGATCACGCACCATCACGGCGTCGGCTCGGACCACGCCGGCCACTACGCCGCGGAGGTGGGGCCGCTGGCGCTCGAGGTCCTGCGCGCGGTCAAGTCGACGCTCGACCCCACCGGGATCCTCAACCCCGGAGTGCTGCTCGGGTGAGTCGACGTCTGCGCCTACTGGTCAACCCGGCCGCCGGCGCAGGCGCCGGCACCAGGAAGCTCGACCCGATCCGTCGCAGGCTCGCGGAGAGCGGGCTCGAGGTGGCCGTCGCGGCCACCGACTCTGCAGTCCATGCGGGCGAGCTCGCTCGCGAGGCTGCGCAGCGAGGCGAGGAAGTCGTGGCCTTCGGCGGCGACGGCATGGCCCGCATCGCCGCCGCAGCGATCCGGGGCACCGATGCCGTCCTGGGGTTGCTGCCCGGCGGCCGCGGAAACGATTTCGCGGCGGTGTTGGGCATCCCCCGAGATCCGCTCGCGGCCTGTGAGGTCATCGTCTCCGGCCAGGTGCGGACGATCGATGTCGGCGAGGTCAACGGCCAGACGTTCCTGGGCAACGCGTCGATCGGGCTCGAGTCGGAGGTGACCCCGATCGCGAACGCTGCGCCCCGCCTAGGCGGGCGGGCCGTTTACCTCGCGGCCACGATGTACGGCCTCGCGCGCTGGCGGCCGGCTCGGTTCGAGCTCGAGCTCGACGGGAGGCGGGCGGATTACACCGGGTACATGGCTGCCGCGGCGAACAGCGGCCGCTTCGGCGGCGGGATGCGCCTCGTTCCCGACGCCCAGCTCGACGACGGGCTGCTCGACGTGGTTGTGATCGAACACACGCCGCGGCTGAACTTCATCCGCAACACGCCCAAGGTCTTTCGCGGCACGCATGTCCACGAGCCGACAGTCCACATCGAGCGCGCGCGCGAGATACGGCTCGGCGCCGACAGGCCGTTCGAGGTCTATGCCGACGGCGACGCGATTGCGGTCACGCCGGCACTCGTCACCGTCGTGCCCGCCGCCCTGAAGGTGAGGGTCGCCGCGTAGGAAGCTCGCCGTCGGGTAGCCCCTCACCAGGAGGTGGTGGCCATGACAGCTACAACCAGTCGGCGAGGATTGGGCAAGGGGAGAAGGTCGGCACTGGCGATCCCGCGCACGCGAGGCGCGATCACCGCACTGTGTCTGCTTGTGCTCGGCCTCTGGGGCGGACTCATCCCCTTCATCGGCCCGTACTTCGGTTATGCCTTCATCAACCATCAGGCATGGCACTTCACGACTGGCCGGCTCTGGCTGAACATCCTTCCTGGCGCCGCAGTCGTGCTGGCGGCGCTGCTCCTGCTGCGCGCCGGCAACCGTGTCAGCGCGGCCTTTGCGGGCTGGCTCGGCGTTGCCGGCGGCGCGTGGTTCGTTGTCGGTCCTGAGGTCAGCAGGCTGTGGAATCACGGTCTCGCGCAGACCGGCGCCCCGCTCGGCGGCTACGTGCGCCAGACCTTCGAGTGGCTTGGGTATCACTACGCGCTCGGAGTCCTAGTGGTGCTTCTGTCGGCTTTTGCGATCGGCCGCGTATCGGTCGCCGCCGCCAGGGATGTGCTGCCGCCGGAGGGCGGTCGCGGGTGGCGCTGGCGCAGGAGAAACACGGCCCCGAGCACGCCGGCTGCAGAGGAGCCCGGGACCGTGCCCGCAGGCGGCGGCGAGACAACCTGAAAATAGGCCTGCGCCGCCGCCAACGGCCCCGGGCACAGCTACGATCAGACGTTCACCCCGTCGCAGCAGGCGGCCAGGCCTGCGCGCGCCAATGCCGCTCAGCGGTCTCAATGCGATGAACGCGACAGCCACGAACGTCGACCGCGCGGCCTCGCCGCCGCGCAAGCAGGAAACCGCTCAGGCGGCGCCGGCTCACGCCTTGGCCTCGGCGTGGCTGTGGGGCGCTCTGGGGCTGGCCGGCTCGATCCTCTTGACGCTCGCCGGCACGCGGCTGCTGGGTCGGTACACGGTGCCCAAATGGTGGTTCTCGGTCAAGCTCACAAACAGCCATTCCGCCACCGAGGTCCTCTTCTACATCGGTGTCGCGGCGCTGGTCGCAGCCTGGCTCGGGCTCGGGCGCGAGCTGAGGCGCTCGCCGGCCGTGCGCATGTGGATGCTGGTCGCGATCGGCGCTCTGTGGTGCGTGCCGCTCGCGCTCGGGCCGCCGCTCTTCAGCCGTGACATCTACAGCTACCTGGCGCAGGGGACGCTGCTGCACCTCGGGCACAACCCATACCGCGTGGCCCCGATCGCCCTGGCCCACCTCGGCCAGAAGCACACGCTCGCGGCGATCCCCGGCCTCTGGCACAAGACGACCGCCCCCTATGGGCCCCTCTTCCTCACGATCGTCGGCTGGTTGGTGGGCGCCGCCTCATCGAACCTCGTTACCGGCGTGATCCTGGTGCGCCTGCTCGCGATCGTCGGCGCGGCGTTGGTGGCGGTCGCGTTGCCGCCGCTGGCGCGAGCGGTCGGCGGCGACCCGCGGCGGGCGGTGTGGCTGATCGTGCTCTCGCCGCTGGTCCTTTTCCAGCTCATCTCCCCGGGCCACAACGACATGCTGATGGCCGGCGTGATGGCGCTCGGAGTCGCGGCGGCGTTGCGCTGGCCACTGTTGGGGATCGCAATCTGCGCGCTCGCGGCGACGATCAAGGTGCCGGGGGCGGCCGCGGCGGCGTTCATCGCGGTGGCGTGGGCGTGGCGAACCGAGGGCAGCTTGAACCGCGTTCGCGTCCTGGCGAGCTCAGCACTCGTATTCGTCGCCGTGCTGGCCGCGGTCAGCGCCGCGACCGGGGTCGGCCTCAGCTGGATCTCCGGCGGGCTGTTCTCGACTCCCGGCAAGGTGCACCTGGCGATCACGCCCGCCACCGCGCTCGGATACACCGTTGCCGCCCTGCTGCGCGGTGTCGGCGTCCCGATCGGCGGTCACACGCTGGCCCACACCTTTGCTCAGATCACATTTGGGCTCACCGCCATTTACGGGCTGTGGCTGCTGTATCGCGTGCGCGAAGCCACGCTCGTGCGCTACCTGGGCCTGCTGCTGGTGCTGGCGGCTGTGTTCGGGCCGGCCGCGTGGCCGTGGTACCTGATCTGGGGTCTGCCCCTCCTGGCCGCGTGCCCCAAGGGCCCGGCGTTCTTGGCGATGCCGCTCGTGCTGGTCGTCGGAGCGCTGATCGTCAAGCCGAGCGGCCAGCTGCTGCTGCCGATCGCGGCCGCGCCCGAGATGGTCGTCCTCTACCTGCTGGCAGCCGCCGCCGCGATCGTGCACGCGCGACGCTGGCGAGGCGCAGCCGCAGCCGGTCGGTCCTAGTGGCCACCGTCCTCAGGCCGTCGCACGCACCGGAAACCTCGCCGCGTCCGCCAAGCGGCGCAGCGCGCTGGAGCTGGCTGCGCGACGCTCTCATCGTCGGTCTGCCCTCGCTGCTGGCCCTCGGCCTCTGCTTGTACGGCATCACAGCCCGCAGCCTCGGGTTCGACGAGTCGGCGACGTTCGCAATCGTGAGCCAGCACGGCGCCGCGCTGCGCCACGCGATCGCTCACGACGGGGGCAACATGTCGGGCTACTACGTGCTCTTGCACGCGCTCGTGGGGCTGTTCGGCTCGAGCGTGCTGGTTCTGCGCTTGCCCTCGGCAATCGGCATCGCGCTGGCGGTGGCGCTGACCGGGATGCTCGCGCTGCGGCTGTTCGACCGCCGGGCCGCGCTGTTCGCCGGCGTGCTCACGGCGATCAGCATGCCGCTCGTCTTCTGGGGCCAGAGCGCCCGCAGCTATGCGCTGCTGGTGGCCTTCGTCACGGGTTCATTCCTCGCCTTTGTCGACTTGGTCAGTGATGGCCCGCAGCCGCGCGGGCGCCGCGCGCTCGCCTGGGCGGGCTACGTGATCGCGACCGCGCTGGGGATGTACATGAGCCTCATGACGGTCCTGGTCGTGATCGCCCAGCTGCTCTTGGTCCCCTGGTGGAAGCGCCACTGGCGCGCGCTGGGTGGGGCGATGGTGGCGATCGCGGTGCTGTGCGTCCCGCTGATGGTGCTCGCGCTCGGCCGCGGCTCCTCCCAGCTCGCCTGGGTCTCGACCCCGACCCTCACCGACATCGACCAGGTCTCGGAGGCGCTGACGGGGGCCGGCCTCCAGCCGAGCATGCACGCGACCGCCACCACGCCCGTGCTGCTCGCGCTGACCGCGCTGATCCTGCTCGCGTGCGCAGTCGCGATCATCCCGCGCCTCAGGCAGCGCTCGAGCTTTGGCCCGCTGCTGCTGCTCTCGTGGCTGGCGGTTCCGGTCGCGATCGCGTGGGCCGAGTCGCTCGTCGGCCAGCCGCTGTTTCTGCCGCGCAACCTCATCTACAGCGTGCCCGCCGTGGCGCTGCTGCTCGCCTGGGGACTCACGCGCCCGCGGATCCCGGCGCTGGCCGGAGCCGCCTGCCTCGTCGTCCTCGTCGGCCTGCGAGTGCTCCAGCTGGCGCCGACCTACGGTATCTCGCCGGAGGATTGGAAAGGAGCGACCGCCTACGTGCTCCACCACACTGCGCCTGGCGACTGCGCCCTGTTCTACCCCTCCGACGGGCGCATGGCCTTCCAGTACTACCTCGCCGTGCAGCCCGTCGGCCCAAGCGGCGGGCCGCGGCCGCGGCCGGTGCTGCCGAGCACTCCCTGGAGCCGCGTGCGCCCGTTCGTCGAGGACTACGCTGTTCCCTCATCGCCCCACCTCAGCCAGATCACGGCCAGCTGTCCCCGGCTGTGGTTCATCTCGAGCCATCAGGGCAGGCGCCACGGCTCACCCGCCGCCCGCACCGAGTACCGCCACGACGTGCAGCTGACCGCGGCGCTGCAGCGCGCCTACAGCCACCACACGACGCGCCTCTTCGGCTACGCGAGCGCCGTCCACGTGGAGCTGCTAGGGCCGTAGGCCGTAGCCCACGAACGTCCACCAGCTGAGGCCCAGGAGCAGCGCGCAGTTGACGGCCGTGAGCACCCAGAAGCCCTTGCCCTTGACATAGCGCGCGAGCACGATCACGGCCGGGAAGGCTGTGAACAGGAGCCGCGGATTCGGCGGCACGTACTCCGATGTGACGGCCAAGAAGCTGATCCCGGCGGTCCACACGAGCGCCTCGATCGAGACGGTGCGCCAGCTCCGAGCGAGCAGCACGAGCAGGACCACGAGCAGGATCGCCCCGACGAGCCCGACGACCAGGTTCATATCGATCGGCGGATGGTCGAAGTGGGAGAAGGAGATCTGGTGCGCCAGCCTCGAGGCGGTGTGGATCAGCGCGAACGGATCGGTCTTCTCGTGCCAGCCGTTGTGCTGGGCGTGGAAGGACGCCAGCGGCGTGCCCGTCCAGGCCCAGAAGAAGGACGCCACCACCACGATCCCCGAGAGCGAGAGCAGCGGCGCGAGCAGGCTCGCGCGGGCACCGGGGTCGCGCCAGCCGCGACGCCGCAGCTCGAGCAGGGCCGAGACGCCGCACACCAGGACCAGCACGAACGCTGTCGGCTCGGTCGTTGTCGCGCAGCCGGCCAGGATGCCCGCGAGCAGCCAGCGGCGCTGCTGGAGGGCCAAGATGCAGCCCACCGCGAGCGGCAGCATCACGCCCTCGCTGTAGGCCATCGAAAACACGACCGAGCCGGCGAAGGTGCAGAAGATGATCACCGCCCGCCTGCCGGCCACCTCGCCCCACCAGCCCGTCGCCAGCCTGTGGACGAGCACGGTGCAGATAGCGCCGCCGACGCCCGAGATGAGGATGCCGGCGGTGCTCATCGCCGTCGGCACGTTCCCGTTGAAGGCGCCCAGCGCGAGCATGAGGTGGGCCAGTGGCCAGATCAGAAGCGGGAACCCGGGCAGGAAGCCGAGCGTCGTCTGGGGATGCCCGGGCACATGGGTCGTATGGGGGTAGCCCTTGTTGGCGAGCTCCCGGTACCAGAGACCGTCCCAGTTCGAGAGCTCCTTGGTGAAGGGATGGCCACGCACGTAGCTCTCGAGCAGCGCCATCAGCAGCAGTGCCACTCGCGTTGCGGTATAGACGAGCAGAGGGAAGCGGACGCTCAGCCACAGCAGCCGCAAACGCTCCCGCTCGAGCCACGAGCGCGTCTCGGTAGCGGGCAGCCCGAGCAGGGCCCCGTTGGGGCCTGAGCCGGTCAGTTGCTCTGCGTCCGCCGGCTCCGGACGCCCCTTAACGCGCTCTGACGGAGCCGCCACGGGCGTGGAGTGTAGGGGGTGCTTGCCCCGGAGCAGCGCGGCATTTTCGGGTCCCTGAGGGTCCCTGGGCCATGAGCCCCCGCCCCTATACTTGGCCCGAGCAGCTACCGAGGAGCGCGGCGCGTGCAGGAAATGGTGATCTACGGCGTGAGCTTCGACATGGTCGGCAAGCAGCCGATCGTGTTGTTGAAGACGGTGGAGAACAACAAGTTCCTGCCGATCTGGATCGGCCACCCGGAGGCGGCGGCGATCCTGATGAAGCTCCAGGGGGCATCGACCCCCCGCCCGATGACCCACGATCTGCTCTCGGACATGCTCGGCGAGCTCGACGTCGAGTGCACGCGCGTGGCGGTCACGGAGCTGCGCGAGAACACCTTCTATGCCTCGATCAGCCTGCGCGCCAACGGCCGCGAGTTCGAGATCGACTCACGGCCGAGCGACGCCCTGGCGCTGGCCGTCCGCTCCGGCGCCCCGATCTTTGCGGCTGACGAGGTGATCTCCGAGTCCGCGATCGAGTTCGAGCACGAGGTCGAGGACACCGAAGAGGTGGTGGAGAAGTTCAAGGACTTCCTCGACCACGTCTCGCCTGAGGACTTCGCCTCGGGCGAATAGCAAAATGCTTTTGGGGTCGGCACATGTGCCGACCCCTCGGCCGGCGCATGCGCCGGCCGGACCGGCGCGCATGCGCGCCGGTCTACTCGATTGAAACCGCGTCGAGGATCCGCTGGACGAGCTGGTCGAAGCTGATGCCCGCGGCCTCCGCTGCCTGGGGCAGGAGGCTCGTCTCGGTCATGCCCGGGATTGCGTTGGCCTCGAGCACCTGGGGTCGGCCGTCCTCGCCGAGCATCAGGTCGACGCGCGCGAAGCCGCGCAGGCCGAGCAGCTCGAAGACCTGGAGCGCGATCGCAGTCGCCTCCGCCGCCGTCTCGTCGGGGAGGTGCGCCGGACACTCGAATTTGGTCCGCCCGATCTCGTAGCGGGCCTCGAAGTCGTAGAACTCCTCCTGTACCGGAGCCGCCTCGACGATCGGCAGCGCGCGCGGCGCGCCCTGCTCCTCGATGATCGACACCGCCAGCTCGCGACCCTGGATGTGGCGCTCGAGCAGCACCTTGCGGTCGTAGGAGAAGGCGGCCACAAGCGCGGCGGGGAGCTCGTTGGCGCTGCGCGCGAACTTGATCCCCAGCGCCGACCCCTGGCTGGCGGGCTTGACCACAATCGGGAAGCCGAGATGCGCCTCGATCGCCGGCAAAGCGTGTGCGGCACCGAGCTCGTTGAAGGCCGTCTCGTTGAAGGCGAAAAAATCGGGCGTGGGGATGCCGCGGTCGCGCATCGCGTGCTTCGAGAGCACCTTGTCCGCCGCCCGTATGCAGGCCGACACGCGCGACCCCGTATAGGGAATCGCCAGCGCGTCGAGCAGCTCCTGGACCGTGCCATCCTCGCCGTCACGGCCGTGCAGCGCGACGAACGCGATCTCGGGCCTCCTCGCCTCGAGCCATTCGACGAGGTCGACCCCGACGTCGACCGGCAAGGGCTCGTGGCCGAGCCGCTCGAGCGCCTCCTCAACTCGTGCCGCGGAGCGCAGCGAGACCTGCCGCTCGAGCGAGCGACCACCCTTGAGCACTGCCACCCGCATCATCCAGCGTGCTTGCGAGGCAGGCGCAGCACGCGTGCGAGCTGGGCCGGCTCGGCGGCTGCGGGCTCGTCGCGCACGGCCTTGGGGCGGCCCGGGCGGCGTCCCGTCAAGGTGCCGTACAACCTGACCTGCTCGCTCACCACCTCGCCGATGCGGCGGATCCCCTCGCGGATGTCGTGCTCGCCCACGCCCGAGAAGTTGAGCCGCATCGAAGAGCCCCCGCGGCCGTCGACGTAGGCCGCCCGGCCGGGGACGAACGCCACCCGCTGCTCGAGTGCGCGCGCGAGCAGGTCGGTCGTGTCGATGAAGTCAGGCAGCGTGGCCCAGATGAAGAGGCCGCCCTGTGGGTGAGTCCAGTAGGCCTCGGGCGGGAAATGCTCGGCCAGGGCGTCCAGCATCACGTCGCGCCGGCGACGGTAGATCTCGATCAGCGAGCGCACGTACCTCTGCCACGGCCCCGACTCGAAGTAGGCGCACACGAAGTACTGCGAAATCGAAGACGAGCAGAGATCGGAGGACTGCTTGCCAATGTTCATCTTCTCGAGCACGGGGGCCGGGGCCGCGGTCCAGCCGAGGCGGACGCCGGGCGAGAGGATCTTCGAGAAGGTGCTCGCGTAGATCACGAACTCCTGGTCGAGCGAGCGCAGCGTCGGTAGCGAGGGACCCTCATAGCGGAGCATCCCGTAGGGGTTGTCCTCGAGCACGAGCAGCTCGCGGGCGGCAGCGATGCGCACCAGCTCGGCGCGGCGTTCGACGGACAGCGTCACCCCGGCCGGATTGTGGAAGTTCGGCACCGTGTAGATGAACTTGGGCCGCCGGCCGGCCCGCTCGAGACCGGCCAGAGTCTGCTCGAGCTCATCGGTGCGCATGCCCTCGCCGTCCATCGTCACCTGGACGACCTCGGCCTGGTAGGCACAGAAAGTCGGCACGGCCCCCGGATAGGTGGGCGCTTCACAGACGACCACATCGCCCGGGTCGAGCAGCGTCTTGCAGACGAGGTCGATCACCTGCTGGCCGCCGGTCGTCACGAGCAGCTGGTCGGTGCCGATCTCCATGCCCTCGGCGGCCATCACGTCGGCAATGCAGCGCTTGATCGCCTGCAACCCCTCCGTGGGCCCGTACTGGAGCGCCTGGGCGCAGGCCTGCGCCGCGACTGTGCCCATCAGCGCCGCATAGGAATCGGGCGGGAAGGTGGAAGTGTCGGGCAGGCCGCCCGCCAGCGAGATCACCTCCGGTCGCTCGGTGAGGGCCATCAGGTCGCGCATCGCCGAGGAGCGCATCACGGTTGTCCGCTGGGCGAACAGGGCCGCATAGCGCTCGATGTCGTGCGCGGTCGACTGGCCACTACGCGGACCGCGTATCGTCACGCTGGTCCACAGTAGCGCACCATGCACCTGTTATTCGACATCTTCCAGGGGATGGGCATCGCCGCCGCGGTCGGCGTCCGGCCCTTCCTGCCCACGCTGCTCGTCGGCGTGCTGGCCACCGAGGATGTCCAGATCCAGTTCAAGGGAAGTGACTTCTCCTTCCTGCAGGGAACGCCCTGGCTGCTCGCGATTGTGGTCTGCGCGATCCTGCTGGCCTACCTCGAGCGGCGGCTCGGTCCTCCGCGGATGGACGGCCGCTCGGCGCTGGTGGTCGTGGGGGCGGTCGGGCTGGGGCTGGGGGCGATCCTGTTCGCGGGCGCGCTTGCGCAGGCCCACCATCACCGCACCTTCGCGACCGCCTGGCCGGGCTATCCAGCGGGCATCGCCTGCGCGCTCGTGGGGGTCGTGGCCACGCGGCCGCTGTTCGCGCGCGTCCGTGCCCGCCTGGACGGCCAAGCCGCGAGCGCGGTCACGCTCTACGCCGAGGGAATCGCGGTGGTGGTCGCGGTCCTGTCGGTGGTCGCGCCGCCCGTCGGAGTGATCGCGGTCGCCGGCCTGATCGGGCTCGTGGTCACGGGCAGGCGGCGCAGCGGACAGAAATACGCCGGTCTGCGGATCCTCAGGTGAGCGCCGAGACGCGGGCGCCGGCAGGCGTCAAGAAGCTCATTCTGGTCGTGATCGACGCACTCAAGCCGGCCATGCTCGAGCGGGCAATCGCGGTCGGCCGCGCGCCCGCGCTCGAGCAGGTCATGCAGCGCGGCGCGTATGTCAGCGACTGCGTCGCCGCCTTCCCTTCCGTCACCCCCGTGTGCGCGGCCACGATCGCCACCGGTGTCGGTCCCGACCGCCACCACATCCCGAGCATGAACTGGTACCACCGCGAGGAGGCGCGCTACGTCGAATATGGCTCGAGCTTCTCCGCCAGCCGCCAGTTCGGCGTGCTCCGCTCGCTCACCGACACGATCTATCGCATGAACGCCGAGCACCTCTCGACGGACGTGGAGACGGTCTTCGAGAGCCTCGACGACCTCGACCTGCGCACCGCGGGCACCACCTACCTGATCTACCGCGGTCGCCATCAACACGAGGTCTCAAACGAGACCGCGCTCGCCCGCATCGTTACCTCGACCCTGTTCCGGCGCACGATCGACGGACCGCTCGAGCTGTTCTACGCCGACCTCTACGCGAGTCGCAAAACGGGGTGCCGCGGCCAGCTGGGCATGCCGGGCATCCGCGATCAGCACTCTGGCTGCGTCGGTGCCTACCTGATCGAGAACGACCTGTTCGACTTCCTGCTGCTCTCGCTGCCCGACAACGACGCCTTCTCGCATCGCAACGGCCCCTACGCCCAGGTGACCTCGATCGCCGCCGCTGACCGCCAGCTCGAGCGCATGATGCACGCCGCCGGCGGCCCCGACGCGTTCTTCGACGACCACGCGGTGATCGTCGCCTCCGACCACTCGCAGGCCACGGTCGAGGAGCGCATCCGCTTGGACCGCGCGCTGGCCGACTTCGAGGTCGCGACCCCCGCGGCGCCGGCCCGCGCCGCGCCGGCCGAGGTCGCAATCAGCCCGGCGCAGCGCTCGGCGATGATCTACGCGCTCGACGAGGACCATGCCCAGCAGATCGTCAAACGCTCATCCGCGCTCGCGCACACGATCCCGGGCGTCGACCTGGTGCTCAGGTTGAAGGACGGCGAGGCGATCGTGCGCGGCGCCCGCGGCGAGCTGCGCTTCGCGCCCGGAGGCGAGCTCGAGGACCTGCGCGGCAACAGCTGGAGCATCGAGGGCGAGCTCGAGGCGCTCGATTTGACGGTGCGCGACGGGCGGCTGGACTCCGCCGCCTATCCCAACGCGCTCGAGCGCGTCTATTCGGCGCTCCGTTGCCCGACCGCCGGCGAGGTGCTGCTCTCGGCTGCACCTGGTTACGAATTCGTCGACTGGGGCGGCGCCGACCATGTCGGCGGCGGCAGCCATGGTTCGCTGCATTCCTCCGATTCGCTGGGCGCGCTGCTGTGGTGCGGCACGGGGCCCGAGAGCGGGGAGGCGCGCGGGCAGTGGACGCTCTACGACGTCGCGCGCCTGGTGCGCGAGCACTTCCAGACAGATCGCGCACAATCCGCCGATCTCCGTCAGAATGTGGAGGAACCCACGAGGCGGGTAGAGGATTAGCAACCGGTTAGTGCGAATCCCCCGCGTGTATCGGTAAACCCCCGCCACGGTACATTTCTGCGATGCCTGACGAACGGACGATTGCCGTCGAACTGCCCAAGACGGTCGAGTTTCCCTCCGTCCGGCTGCCGTTCCACGTGCGCGCCCGCGCGGGCATGCTCAAGGCCGGGAACTGGCTCCAGCTGCTGCGATTCTCGGCTGTCGGCATCAGCGGCTACCTACTCAACCTGGGCGTATTCGCGCTGTGCGTGCACCTGTTTGCGATCGATTACCGCCTCGCCTCGGCGATCGCTTTCGTAGTCTCGGTCGTCAACAACTTCTGGTGGAATCGTCACTGGACATTCGACGCCAAGCACGAACACCCGATCTTCCAGGGCACCCGTTTCTTCATCGTCTCGCTCGTCGCCTACGGCTTCACGTACGTGGTGCTGGTGACGCTCGTCTCCGACGTCGGCCTGGTCAAGGTGGCCGCGCAGGCGATCGCCGTGGCCGCGGCGACGCCGCTGTCATTCCTCGGGCAGAAGCTCTGGAGCTTCCGGGCCTAGCTGTTCCGGAGACGCGCCGGCCGAAGCCCGCGCGTCTGCTCGCGCTCGTCGTCCTGATCCTGGTCTGGCTCGCCCTCCCGGCGGCCGCCTCGGCGCAGCAGCCGACGCTCGTAACCCGCCAGCACGTTCCGCCGAAGGGATACCGCCTGACCGCGGCCCAGGTCGAGCGGATCGCCGCCCGCGTGCCGCTGATCCGGGCCGAGTTGCGCCGCCACCCCAAGGCCTACCCCTACGAATACACGAAGGGCTACGGCCAATGGCAGGTGAGCTGGTTCAAGAGCGCCCATAAGGGCCCCGAGCTGGCCGAGGTCTACGTCGACGATGCCACCGGCAAGCCGACCGAGGCCTGGACCGGGTTTCAGGTCGCGTGGACGATGGCCCGCGGATATCCGGGAGCCTTCGGCCGCAGCGCAAACGCGCTCTACGTCTGGCTACCGCTGTGCGCGCTCTTCCTCGTCCCGTTCGTGCGCTGGCGAGCGCTGTTCCGGCGCCGCTCGTGGTCGCTGCTGCACCTCGACCTGCTGATGTTGCTGGGCTTCTCGATCTCGCTCGCGTTCTTCAACCACGCCGAGATCGGGCTGTCGGTGCCGCTGGTCTATCCGTTCCTGCTCTACCTGCTCGTGCGGCTACTGACGCTCGCGGCCGGGCGCGGGCGGCCACGGGCGCCGATCACGCCGTCGCTGCCCGTCAACTGGATCGTGATCGGCACGGTCGTGCTGTTCGCGCTGAGGGTGGCGCTGAACGTGATCGACTCGAACGTGATCGACGTCGGGTACGCGGGCGTGATCGGCTCCCATCGCCTGCTCCACGGCCAGACGCTGTACGGCGGATGGCCCTCGGACAACTCGAGTGGCGATACCTACGGACCGCTGAACTACTACGCCTATGTGCCCTTCACGGCGATCTTCGGCTGGAACGGGACGTGGGATACGCTGCCGGCGGCCCACGCGGCCTCGATCGCGTTCGACCTGCTCACGCTGGTGGCGCTGTTCGTGCTCGGCCATCGGCTCCGCCGCCCGCAGCTCGGAGCGCTGCTCGCCTGGGCCTGGGTCGCCTACCCGTTCACGCTCTTCGGCCTGAACTCGAACAGCAACGACACGCTGGTGCCGCTGGTCCTGGTCCTGGCCCTGCTCACGTTGACCTCGGCGCCGGCGCGCGGCGTCGCCGCCGCGCTCGCCGGGATGACCAAGTTCGCTCCCTTCGCGCTCGCGCCGCTGTTCATGCGCGGGGTCGGGACTGGGTTCCCGCGCGTCCGGTCGCTGCTCGCATTCGCCGCGGCGTTCCTGGCGACGGTGGCCGCGTCGCTGGTGCCGGTCTTCCTCGACGGCAACTTTGCCCGCTTCTGGCGCGACACGGTCGCCTATCAGGCCACCCGCTCGGCCCCATTCTCGATCTGGGGACTGTGGGGAGGGCTCTCGCTCGAGCAGCACATCGTTCAGGGGCTCGCGGTCGCCCTCGGAGTTGCGGTCGCCTTCAGACCCCGAAGGCGGACCGTGATCGAGGTCGCCGGACTCGGTGCGGCGGTCCTGATCGCGGTCCAGCTCGGCGTGACCTATTGGTTCTACCTCTACATCCTGTGGTTCTTCCCGCTGGCGTTGATCGCGCTGCTCGGCGCGGGGCCGGTGGTCGCGGTCGAGGAGCTCGAGCCGGCGGTCGTCGAACGCACGCCCGAGCCTGAGCCCGACCGAGCGGGGCTCCTAGCTCACGCCGTGAGCGGGCTCAAGCACCTGCTCGATCGCCGCGGCGCGCATGGACCCGTCGCCCGTGACCAGCACGGCATTGAGCCACGGGTCCTCGGCTGAGGTCTCGAAGCGAACCGGCATCCGCGTAACCAGCGACTCGAGCGCCTGCTCGCGCTTGACGCCGATCACGCCGCCGCGCGGGCCGGTCATGCCCACGTCGGTGATGTAGGCCGTGCCGCCGGGTAGGACGCGCGCGTCGGCGGTCGGCACGTGCGTGTGGGTGCCGACCACGGCCGTGACCCGGCCGTCGAGATGCCAGCCCATGGCGACCTTCTCGCTGGTGGCCTCGGCGTGCATGTCGACGATGATGTGGTCCACGTCCTCGTCCATGGCGTGCAGCGCGGCGTCGACCTCGGGGAAGGCCGGCCGGCCGGCATTCATGTACAGGTTGCCGGAGATCGAGACCACCCCGAGTTTCACCCCGTCGCGTTCGACCACGCACCAGCCGTGGCCGGGCTGGCTCTTGAGGAAGTTGGCGGGCCGCACGATGCGCGGTTCGTCGTCGAGGTAGCCGTAGACCTCGCGGTGGCGATAGGTGTGGTTGCCGAGCGTGACGACGTCGATCCCGCCCGCCAGCAGACGCTGGGCGACCTTGGGCGTGATGCCGACGCCTCCGGCGGCGTTCTCGCCATTCGCGACGACGAAGGTCGGCTGCAGGCGCTCGCGCAGCGAGGGCAGCAGAGCCTCTACCGTTCTGCGTCCGATGCCGCCGACGATGTCGCCCATGAACAGGATGCGCGTCTCAGCCATGCCGCGCCGAAGGCTAGTGGCGCGTAAGCGCGGTTGACTGTGAAGCAGATGGCCAGCACCAGCGGCACGGGTTCGGGGACCGTCACCCTCGCCGGGCGGCGGCTGACGAAGCGCTTCGGCGACAGGGTCGCGTTGAACGAGGTCACCGTGGAGGCTCGAGCCGGCGAGCTGGTCGCGGTGATCGGCCCCAACGGAGCCGGCAAGACGACGCTGCTCGCGATCCTCGCGAGCGTGATCGCACCCACCAGCGGCGAGATCACCCGTCCCGCGCATGAGGTCGGCTGGGTGCCCCAGCAGCCCGCCCTCTACTCGAAGCTGTCGGTGAGCGAGAACTTCAGGCTGTTCGCCCGCCTCGAGCGGGTGACCGATCCGGAGGCTGCCGTCCAGCGGATGCTCGAGCAGACCGGGTTGGTGGAGCGGGCCGACGAGCCGGTCGCGCGCCTGTCGGGCGGCAACCAGCAGCGCGTCAACATCGGCATCGGCCTGTTGCGCGACCCCCAGGCACTGCTGCTCGACGAGCCCTCCGCCGCGCTCGACCCGCGCCAGCGAGAGCGCCTGTGGGAGTTCATCTCCGAGCGGGCCGCGCGCGGCACCACCGTCATGTTCTCCACGCACGATGTCGCCGAGGCGGAGCGGTTCGGTGACCGCCTGCTCGTGCTCGCAGACGGCGAGCTCCTGTTCTCGGGTACGCCCGCCGAGCTCGAACGAGCCGCGTCGGGCGGAGATGCGCCGGACTTCGAGACCGCGTTCGTCCGCTTCCTGCGCGAGCAGGGGCATTGAATTCGATGGGCATCGGCTTCCCCTGAGATGCGCTGGCTGCTTCTCAAGGACCTCCAGATCCTGCGCCGCTCGCCGCTACTCGTCGGGCTGCTGGTCGTCTACCCGATCGCGATCGCGCTCATGATCGGGTTCGCTCTCTCGAGCCCTCCGGGTAAGCCCAAGGTCGCCTTCTACACCCAGATCGCTCCCGGCAAGAGCAAGCTCAAGTTCGGCAGCCAGGAGATCAACGTCTCCAAGTACGCCAAGGAGCTGTTCAAGTCGGTCCAGCCGATCAAGGTGGGCTCGCGCGCGGCGGCTGTGGCCAAGGTCCGCGACGGGCAGGCGCTGGGGGCGCTGATCATCCCAGGGGACATCATCAGCCAGCTTCAGAATCTGGTCACCAACGGCGTCGGCACCCCGACGGTCGAGTTGATTCTGAACTCGAACGATCCGGTCGAGAGCCAGTTTGTGCAACAGGCGATCGCCGCCCATCTCGGCGAGGTCGAGCAGGCGATTTCCCAGCAGGTGCTGCGCCTGGCCAGCACCGACCTGCTGCGCGTGCTGAACGGTGGCTCGATCAACTTCGGCGGCCAGGACTTCCATCTGCTCGGATTGCGCAACTCGAACACGATCGTGCGCAGCGCGATCGCCTCGCTGCCGCGCAACTCTCCACTTCGGCTCGCGCTCGGACAGGTGGCCTCGTTCGCCGGGCTTGCGATCGGCGGTCTCGGCTTCGCCAATCCCGTGCTGAGCTCGATCGGCCGGCCGCTGACCATCCAGCAGACCCAGTTGGCCGGCCGCACGACGCCAATCGACTCATACGCGGTGGCGATCGCGGTGGTGCTCTCGCTCATGCTCGTGACGCTCCTGCTGGCGGCGGGCATGCTGGCGCTGGAGCGCTCCGAGCACGCCTACACCCGCCTCGTGCGCGGCTTGGTGACGCCCCTTCGCCTGCTGATCGAGAAGATCGCGCTGGCGGCGGGATGCGCAGGGCTGCTCGCACTCGTGATGGCGGCCCTGACCTCGATCTTCGTCCATCTCAACTGGGCGCGCTTCGAGCTCTGGGTCGTGGCGCTCGCCTTCGCCGCACTCGCGTTCGCGGCGCTGGGCGTGGCGATCGGCGCGCTCGCGCGCGAGGTCAGCGGCGCGTCGCTGATGGCGTTCCTTGTCTCGCTGCCAATCGCGTTCGTGGCGCTCGTACCCTCCCAGGCCGTGTCCTCAGCGGTCGGCACGGTGCTCGGGGTGATCGCGTTCCTGTTCCCGTTCAAATCCGCCCTGCAGGCGGCGTCCAACGCGTTCACGGGCGGCGCGCCCGGGATCGGCTGGCCCCTCCTGCACCTGGCCGTGCTGGCCGCGGTGTTCGGAGTGCTCGCGCGGCTCGCGGCGCGGAGGCTGGCCACGTGAGCGGGGATGTGGGCCACCTCCTGCTTCTCTACGACTACGTCGAGGACATGGGCTCGCGGCGGGGGCCCTACCGCTCCGATCACCTGGCGCGGATCGCGGCCGAGCAGGAGGCGGGCAGGGTGGTGATGGCGGGGGCGCTGGGCGACCCGCCGGCGGGCGCCGCGATCGTCTTCCGCGGGGTTTCTCCTGGTTTCGTCGAAGAGTTCGTTCGCGCGGATCCCTATGTACTGGCGGGGCTGGTGACCCGGTGGCGGGTCGAGAGGTGGAGTCTGGTGTAGGGGTTGGCGGCGCTGAGGGTGGTTTGAGCCGCGGGCGGCGCTGAGGGTGGGAGAGGCGGGGGCGGCGCTGAGGGTGGGAGAGGCGGGGGCGGCGCTGAGGGTGGGAGAGAAACGCCCGCTCAGAGGACGTTTTCCGACACCGTCCGGGCGACGCACTTTGGGGGGCTGGCCAGAAGCCACGCCAAGGCGTGGCTCCGCGCTCCGCGATGGCCAATCCTTGCGAGCCCAAACGCGCCGGTATTCTCGACCTTGATGGCTTTTCCGCAGACCAGACTGCGCCGGTTGCGCACGACGCGCGAGCTGCGCGGGCTGGTCCGTGAGACGACGCTCGAGGCGGCCGACCTCGTCTACCCCCTGTTCGTCGCGCACGGGTCTGATCGGCGCGAGCCGATTCCCTCGATGCCGGGCATCGACCGGCTCTCAATCCGGCACGCAGTGGCCGAGGCGGCCGAGGCAGCCGCGCTCGGGATTCCGGCCGTGCTGCTGTTCGGGATCCCCGCGGCCAAGGACGAGGAAGGCTCGGGCGCCTGGGATGACGAAGGCGTCGTGCAGCTGGCGACCCGGGCGATCAAGGAGCAGCTGCCTGATCTGGTCGTGGTCGTTGACCTTTGCTTGTGCGAGTACACGAGTCACGGACACTGCGGGGTCGTGCGTGAGGACGGCCGGGTGGACAACGACGCCACGCTCGAGCTGCTCGCCAGAACCGCCGTCTCGCAGGCGCACGCGGGGGCCGACATCATCGCCCCCAGCGACATGATGGACGGTCGCGTCGGCGTGATCCGCCAAGCGCTCGATGAGCATGGGCAGGGCGAGATCCCGATCCTCGCCTACTCGGCCAAGTTCGCATCGGCCTTCTACGGGCCGTTCCGTGAGGCCGCCGATTCGACGCCGTCCTACGGCGACCGGCGCAGCTACCAGATGGATCCCGCCAACGGGCGCGAGGCGCTGCGCGAGGCGCGACTCGACATCGAGGAGGGCGCCGACATCGTGATGGTGAAGCCGGCGCTCCCCTATCTCGACGTGATCCGCATGCTGCGCCAGCAGACCGAGTTGCCCGTGGCGGCCTACAACGTCAGCGGTGAGTACGCGATGGTGAAGGCGGCCGCCGCGGCCGGGTATCTCGACGAGCGAGCCGCGGTTCTCGAGGCCCTGACCGGCATCCGCCGTGCGGGCGCCGACATCGTCATCTCCTACCACGCCAAGGACGCGGCAGCATGGCTCCGCTAGAGCGGGCCGCGGCGTCGCGGCCTCACGGTCCCAAGCTTCGCAGTCGCAAGTTCGGCGCCGCGGTCGCGCTCGACGAACTCGACAAGCGTCTGCTCAACCTAATGCAGAGCGCCTTTCCAATCGCTCCACGGCCCTATCAGCACGTGGCGGCCGAGGCCGGCATCACCGAGGAGCAGGCGATCACCCGCGTGAGGGAATTGCTTGAAGACCGGATCATCCGGCAGGTCACGCCGATCTTCGACACGCGGGCGCTCGGCTATTCCTCGATGCTGGTCGCGGCCAAGGTCGACCCGGACAACCCGTGGCGGGCGGCCAACGTGATCAACGAACACCCGGGTGTCTCCCACAACTACCTGCGCAACCACGAGTTCAACATCTGGTTCACGATCGCGACCGAGCCCGATTCGCCCCTCGGCCTCGATCGCACGCTGTCGGTCCTCGGGGAGCTCGCAGGCGCCGAGTCGATTCGTCAGCTGCCGACGCTCAAGCTGTTCAAGATCAGGATGGATCTCGAGATGGAGCGCGGCACGGAGGCCCTGGCCCAGGCGGCCGCAGCTGCGCCGCCCGCCGAGACCCAGCCGCAGGCGTATGACGAGTTCGATATCGCCGTCATCCGGGCGCTCCAGGGCGACATGCCCGTGGTACCCGAGCCCTACGCTCCCGCCGCCGCCGAGCTGGGGATCGCGCAACACGAGCTCCTGGATCATCTCGAGGCGATGCGCGAGCGGCGGCTGCTGCGCCGCGTGGCAGCGATCCTCTTTCACCGCCGCGCCGGCTTCAGCGCCAATGGCATGGGCGTGTGGAAGGTGCCCGAGCAGCGGGTGATGGAGCTCGGCCCGCGCATGGCGGCGTTCCGCGGCATCTCGCATTGCTATCAGCGCCCCACCTACGCGGACTGGCCGTACTCGGTCTTCACGATGGCCCACGGCCGCTCGAAGGAGGAGTGCGACGCGATCCTCGACGCGATCGCAGCCGACACCGGCATCGAAGAGCGGGCGACGCTCTACTCCTCGACGGAGTTCAAGAAGATCCGCCTGCTGTATTTCACCGACGAGTACCGGGACTGGGAACGCCGGCACGCGGGCGTGTGAGCGCGCGGGCGGCCACCACTCGCTCAGACGAGCGCTACGCCCGCGCGCGCGAGCTCATGCCCGGCGGGGTCAACTCGCCGGTGCGCGCCATGGCTGCGATCGGGCGTGAGCCGATCTTCATCGAGCGGGGGGCGGGGTCGCGCATCTGGGACGTGGACGGCAACGAATACATCGATTGGATGTGCTCGTGGGGGCCGCTCATTCTCGGCCACGCCAACCCGGGGGTGATCGCAGCCGTGACGGACGCGGCCACGCGGGGGACCACGTTCGGGGCACCGACCGCCGCGGAGGTCGAGCTGGCCTGGGAGGTGAGCGGTCGCGTCCCCTCGGTGGAGATGCTGCGGATGACTTCATCGGGTACCGAAGCGACCATGAGCGCCCTGCGCCTCGCCCGCGCCGTGACCGGGCGCGAGAAGGTGCTCAAGTTCTCTGGCGCATATCACGGACATGTCGACGGGCTGCTGAGTGAGGCGGGGTCGGGACTGGCGACACAGGGGATCCCGACCAGCCCCGGCGTGCCCGCGGCGGCCGCCGCGGCCACGGTAGTGGTTCCCTGGAACCGTCCCGAGGCGCTGCCCGACATCCGCGATATCGCGGCGATTCTGGTCGAGCCGATCCCGGCGAACATGGGCGTCGTCCCACCGGCGCCGGGTTTTCTCGAGCTGTTGCGACGCGAAGCCGCCGAGCACGGAGCGCTGCTCATCTTCGACGAGGTGATCACGGGTTTCCGCGTCGCGCGCGGCGGCGCCCAGGAGTACTTCGGTGTCATGCCCGACCTGACGATCATGGGCAAGGTGATCGGCGGCGGCCTGCCCGCTGCCGCCTTCGGCGGCCGGCAGGAGCTGATGGAACGGATTGCGCCCGCCGGCGACGTTTATCAGGCGGGAACGCTGTCCGGTAACCCGCTCGCGACCGCCGCGGCGATCGCGACCCTAAGGCAGCTGGACGACGACGCTTACGAGGAGCTCGCGGCCACCACCGAGGCCCTCGCCGGCGGCCTGCGCCGGGCTGCTGCCGGCACGGGGATGCCGCTCACGGTCCAGAGCGTTCCCGGGCTCGTGACACCATTCTTCACGGAGCGCCCGGTATCGGACTATGCCGCCGCTGCCGGCTCGGACCTCGACGCCTACGCAGTGTTCGCGCGGACCCTCCTTGAGCGCGGCGTGTATCCACCGCCATCGCAATTCGAGGCCTGGTTCCCGTCGCTCGCTCACACGCCAGACGACATCGAGCTGACGCTCGATGCGGTCCACGCGGCGCTCGATGCGGTGGCGGCCCGGTGAGGACCGCCGGCGACGGCATGAGGTCGCTGGCCGTGTCGCTCCGCGCCCACGGCGGGACGGTGGCCGAGCTGGTCGACGAGAACGGATCGGAGAGCGACGGAAGGCCGGGCCCCGCTCAGATCGCGGCCGGCGGGCCGCGGGCGGCCCCCGCGCCGCGCGAATACGAGCTGCTGCTCGAGATGATTCTCGAGGGCGTCCGCCTGCACTACGGACCTCCGCGACTGGTGCGAACCGAGGACCCAGATCTCGCGCTGCTCGTCGGCGACCAGCTGTACGCGCTGGGACTCGAGCGCCTGGCGGGGCTGGGAGATATCGAGGCTGTGGCGGAGCTCGCTGATGTGATCTCGCTCCTGGCCCAGGCCCACGCCGGAGGCGATCGCGAGCTGGCCGAGGCGGTCTGGGAGGCCGGTGTCACCACCGTCGGCTGGGGCGGCGGCGACCACTACGAGGAGGCCAAGCAGCTAGCGCGGGCCGGCGACCCGCGCGCTCTCTCGGTGATGAGGACGTGCGGCGCGCGAGCGGTCCGCTCGTGACTCTTGGCGCGTTGTTGACGATACGCTTCAGTGGGCGTTCAATCTCCGCTAAACGCGCCGCCCGGCGCCCCCTCAGCCGCCGTCGTATCTGAGAAACCGACTTGCCCGACCGTCACAAACAGCAGAAGTCCAAGTACACCGCCGAGCGCAACATCCCGGGCGCATTCGAGGGCGAGACTGTTACTCGGCGTCGATTCATGAGCGCGGTCGTGCATGGCGCGGGGGGCCTCACGGCAGCGGCCTTCACGCTCCCCGCGCTCGCTTTCGCAATCGGCCCGGTCTTCCAGTCCGAGAAATGGACCTGGCAGCCGATCGGTCCTCCTTCTGACTTTCCCGACAAGCTCGTCAGTGGAGACGCGAGCTTCGCCACGCGCGTGATTCAGATCCAGCAAGGTTCACTGGGAGCGGCGGGCGAGGTCAACAACACGCTCGCCTACGTCCGCGCCCGGATCCCGTCGATCGATACCGAGCCCGAGGACCAATACAACCGCTGGATCGCGCTCTCGTCGCGCTGCATGCACCTCGGCTGCCCCGTGCGCTGGACGTTCCCGGCCCAACGCTTCATCTGCCCCTGCCACGGCGGCGTGTACGACGTCCGCGGGATGGTCACCGGCGGGCCGCCCGTGCGGCCGCTCGATCGCTTCTACACCCGTCTCAATTCAGCGACCGGACTGGTCGAGGTCGGCCCACGCTACTCGGTCAATTCCGAGCTGCGGCGATTCTCTCCGCGCTACCCCGGCGAGCCGCTGGACGGGATCGGGCAGTACCTGTATCCGCGCCAGTTCGCGCAGCCCACGCACCCGTCCGGAAGCTAGCGGTCGATGCCACGCCTTCCCGCCCCCCCACTGCCGAAGATCTTGCAGCCGCGGCCCAAGCGGCCCGGAGAGAACAACGCTGACCCGCTGCTGGACCCCGTCGAGGCCGGCATCACCGTCGTCGACTGGCTCGATGAGCGCACATCCCTGTCGGGCACTCTGCGCTGGATGCTGTTCCGCAAGGTTCCGCGGGGCATCAACTGGTACTACACGCTCGGCTCGGCAACGCTGTTCGCGTTCCTCAACCAGGCGGTGACGGGCGTATTCCTCGCCATGTACTACCGGCCCGACGCCTCGGGGGGGCCTACGAGTCGGTCCGCTACATCACCACCGACGCCTTCCTGGGCCAGTTCGTACGCGGCATGCACAAGTGGGGCGCCTCCGTGATGATCATCTTGATCTTCCTGCACATGGGGCGGGTGTTCTTCTTCGGCGCCTACAAGTACCCGCGCGAGCTGACCTGGATCATCGGCGTCGTGCTGCTCATCCTCACGCTGGCGATGGGCTTCACGGGATATCTCCTACCGCTCGATCAGCGGGCCTACTGGGCCACGATTGTGGGCGTGAACATCAACGCGGGCGGTCCCTTCGTCGGACCCTACCTGTCGAACTTCCTGCTCGGGGGGGCCGACTTCGGCGCGACCACGCTGTCGCGCTTCTACGCGATCCACATGCTGCTGATCCCGGGCGCGATCATCGCGCTGATCGGCGCGCACCTCTACCTCGTCACGAAGCTCGGCATCACGGCGCCGCCGTGGCTGAAGGCGGAGCCGGGCAATCCGGTGCGGCCCGAGTCGGAGGTGTGAGGCAGGTGCGCCGGCGAGTCTGTCCGCGCCGCCGTGACGCGGGCCTTGGGGACGAGCGATGAATCAGGCCGAGAAGGAGGCCTACCTCCGCGAGTACTCGACGCTGAAGAACGAGGGCAAGCCGTTCTTCCCCTACGCCGTGGCCAAGGACTCGGTCATGGCGTTGATCGTGATGCTCGTGATCATCTTTCTGTCGCTGTTCTTCGGCGCGGAGCTCGGGCCGAAGGCCAACCCGGTCTCGACGACCTACGTGCCGCGGCCGGACTGGTACTTCTTCTTCCTGTTCGAGGTCCTGCGCGTGATGCGCAAGGTGCCGAAGTTCACGCCCATGGCGACGATCGGCGTACCCACGATCTGCATGATCCTGCTGTTCCTGCTGCCGTTCTACGACCGCAGCCCAGAGCGGCGGATCGAGCGCCGCCCGATCGCTCTGGCGACGGCGATTTTCGTGATCGGCGCGATCGCATTCCTGACCTACTCCGGCGCCAACACCGGCTCGCCCAACACCGTCGAGCTCAAGCCGCCGTCGAGCTTCACCGCCCAGGAGAAGAAGACGTTCTCCGCGGGCGAGGTCGTCGTCGGCCAGTCAGGCTGCCTCGCCTGCCACCAGATCGGTGACAACGGCAACAACGGCCCCGGACCGGTGCTGACGCATATCGCCAGCAAGGTGCCTTACTTCCAGCTCGCCTCCACGCTGCTCAACCCGACGCCGCCGATGCCCTCCTTCAGAGTCCTACAGCAGCAGAGCCCGCAGAAGTTCAACACCCTGGTCTCCTTCCTCGCGCTGCTGCACTAGTGGTGGCCCCGGCGGACGCGCCGTCGGCTTCGCCCGGCCGCCTTGAGGAAGCTCAAGTGCGGGCCATGTTCGACCGCATCGCGCGGCCTCTACGACCGCATGAACGCAGTGATGAGCGCTGGCCTCGATCGCAGCTGGCGCCGGCGCGCGGCCGACCTGGCGGACGTGTCCTCCGGAAACAGCGTTCTGGATGTCGCGACCGGCACCGGCGATCTGGCGCTCGAGCTCGCGCGGCGCATCGGCCCAGGCGGCGAGGTGGTGGGTATCGACTTCTCCGAGCAGATGCTGGAGCTGGCGCGGGCCAAGGCGGAGCGTCGCGCGGGCGCCGGCCCGAGCGTGCGCTTCGAAGTCGCAAATGCGCTCGAGCTGCCCTTCTCCGAGGGGACCTTCGACGCGGCCACCGTCGCCTTTGGTGCCCGCAACTTTGCCGATCTCGACCGCGGCCTGAGCGAGATGGCGCGGGTCGTACGTCCCGGGGGCCGGGTTGTCGTGCTCGAAATCACGACGCCCCAGCGCCTGCCGCTGTCGACGTTTTTCGAGCTATGGTTCGACCGCGTGGTTCCGCTGCTAGGGCGCGTCGCTGGGGACGCTCAGGCTTACCGCTACCTGCCGTCCTCCGTCAGGCGCTTCCCGGGGCCCCGGGCCCTCGCGGCCGCGATGTGGCGCAGCGGCCTTGAGGAGGTGCGCTACATCCTGACGGGCGGCGGTATCGTCGCGCTGCACGTGGGAGTGGTGCGCGACCGTACGGAGCTGGGCGCATGAGGGCCGTTGATGCGGTGCTTGATGCCGCGGGCGCGAGTGTTCCCCGGGTCATGGAGCGGGTCGAGCGGCGCATGGCCGAGGTCAGCGTCGACCACGGTGCCGCGCTCGCACGTCATGCGGGAGAGACAATCGCCGCCGGCGGCAAGCGCCTGAGGCCGTTGCTGGTGTGCCTCGCCGCCGGCGTGCCGCCACCCGAGTCCGACAGTCTCGTCTTCGCCGGCGTTGCGGTCGAATTGGTCCACGCCGCCACCCTCGTCCACGATGACGTGCTCGACGCCTCCGCCCTGCGCCGCGGACGCCCGACTGTGGTGGCCGCCGGCGGACGGCGAATGGCGACTGCCACGGGCGACCTGCTTTTCTCGCGCGCCTTCGCGGAGCTAGCGCATGGCGCGCTCGGTGGCTGCCGTGCGGGTGCTCTCGCGCGCGAGCTCCGAGCTCGCCCTGGGAGAGCTGATGCAACGGGCCGATGCATGGCGGGGGGATGTGACCGTCGCGCGCTACCTCGATCGATGCCGGCTGAAGACGGCGGTCCTGTTTCGCGCCGCATGCGAGCTCGGCGCGCTCGAGGGCGATGGCCCGATCGATGCTCTGGGCATGTTCGGCGAGCAGATTGGGCTCGCCTTCCAGATCCTCGACGACGTGCTCGACGTCTCCGGGCCTGCCAGAGCGAACGGGCAAGCCGCAGGGTGCCGATCTGCTCGACGGCACGAGCACTCTGCCGCTGATCGAGGCTCGTGCCCGGGACACGAAGCTGGCGACACTCGACGTGCGCGATCTACGCACGACCGAGGACGCCGCGCGCGGTGTGCGAGCGCATCGCCGCCACCGGCGCGCTCGAGACGACCCGGGCGCGGGCGCTCGAGCTCGTGGAACGCGCCAAGGCCATCCTGATGGGAGCTGCCCGAGCGGCAGCGGGCTGCGCTCGAGCTGGTCGCAGACGGCGTCGTCGAGCGCTACAGCTGAATTGGACGCCACCCGGCCACGCTGCCGCGATGTGCGCCGGTCTCACGGGCTGCATGGGATGCACTCCTGCCGCATCGCGCCTGCCCGGGAGGCACGCCGGCCCGCCCGGCGCGGCCCGGAACGCACGCCGTCGCTCGCGCAGCTACGGTGGAAGCACGCCGCCGGCCCCCATCCCGCATCGATGAATCATCCGCGTCAGGAAGGGGCGACGCCGCGCCACGCCCGGGCGTCAGAAGTCTTCGGGCAGGATCAACCCGGCCGCGAGGGCCGCCGCGAAGCGCTCTATCTCCTCGGCCATGTTCGCGGCTCTCAGGCGCTTCAGATCGCGCACGAGCTCGTCGAAGCCGTTGTCGAGGTGATCTTCGAGCTCTGAGAGCTGCTCACCGCCAAACAGCCCGTGGTGGCTCCAGCGGCAGTTCGGACATTCGAGCGCCAACTCCCAGCGGTCCGCTTCGGTGTCGCCCCATTCGACGGGTTGGACGAGCTCACAGCCGCATTGCCGGCAGATGTGCAGGCAGCGCTCCAACTGCGCCTGCGGGCGGACAACCTCAACCACCTGGCCGCTGGGCAACGTGAAGCGGCGCCCGGAATGCCCGGAGCGCAATCTCTGGTCGCTCTTCCCGCCCATCTCTGACTCGATGAGCGTGTTATCGGCCGCAGGGGGCGGAACCTTGAGCGATGGCGCATTTCCCCGCTACCCTTGGGTGAGGCTTATCCGGGAAGTTTCCGGCAGGAAGGTTTCCCGGATGGCGGGAATCCCTAGAGGAAGACCATGTTCTATTCCAAGCCCTGGCTAGACGCGCTCATCGTCCTGGCGGTGATCATTCTGTTCGTTGGTCCGAAGCGATTGCCCGCGCTTGGTCGATCACTCGGTCACGGGATGCGCGAATTCAAGGACGGGATCACCGGAAAATCGAGTCCGACGGAGGCTGAGCGGGCCGAGCTGGAGGCCCAAACGGGCACGGTCGGCGACGCTCAGAACAACCACGCCTCCTCAGCGACCGCCGCCGGCGTTCCACCCCCGAGTCAGCCCGCCACTGTCGCTCCGAGCGGGCAATCCATTGGCGCGGCGGAGGAACGCACGGAGCCGGCCGTCCCCGGCCCGTCGCCCTCCCGCTCCGACTCCGCCTAGCTGTTCCCAATGGCACGGGTCTTCCGGCCCATCGGGCACGAGGATCGGCTCACGATCGTCGACCATCTCGGAGAGCTTCGTTCACGGTTGATCGTGTGTGCGCTCGCCGTGGCGGTCGCATTCGGTCTGTGCTTTTGGCAGAACCAGCGCCTCCTGCATCTGCTGAACCGACCCCTTCCGGCTACGTTCCAGTCGGGCTCGGGTCACCTGGGTGGTCTTGCCCACGACACGGCCAAGGCGGCGCGCTCGCTCGCTGCCGTGGCGGCCGACGTGCGCCAGCTCGCCTCTTCGAGGACGCAGTCGAGCCACGACCGGGCGCTGTTCTTGGCGATGGCAAACAACCTCGAGCGGACCGCGCGGGCCCTACCTCAAACCGCGCCCAAGCAATTGCCGATCACGATCGGCGTGGGCGAGCCATTCACGACCACGCTCACGGTCGCGTTCTACTTCGCCCTCCTGCTCTCGCTGCCGCTGTTGCTCTACGAGGCCTACGCCTTCCTCGTGCCCGCCTTGACGCGCACCGAGCGGCGCGTGGCGTTACCACTGATGGTGACGGCCCCAGCGCTGTTCATCGTGGGTGTCGTCTTCTGCTACCTCGTGGTGCTGACGCCGGCGATTCACTTCCTCCAGGGGTACAACAGCCAGAACTTCCAAAACCTCGTCCAGGCCAAGCAGCTCTACGACTTCGAGATCCTGGTCATGGCGGGGATCGGTTTGGCCTTCCAACTGCCGCTGGCGCTCCTCGCCCTCGACTACATGGGCGTCATCAATGCCCGCACGCTGACCAAGCACTGGCGCTACGCTGTGATTCTGATCGCGGTTATTGCGGCCGCGCTACCTGGACCAGACCCGGTTACGACCGCGCTGGAGATGGCCCCTCTCGTTGTGCTCTATCTGCTCAGCATCGTCCTGCTAAAGCTCGCCGATCGGCGCATCGCGCGCTCGCAGTCAGAGCTGAACACACTCGACGCCACGGGCTAGCCGCGCATGTTGTTCGACCTTCGTGCCCGTGGGCGACGCCGCACCGTGCAGGCGGTCTACCTCGGCTTGGCTGTTCTGATCGGCGGCGGCCTGGTGCTGTTCGGCGTCGGCACGGGCAGCGGAGTCGGGGGGTTGCTGAACGCGTTCACCAACGGCAGCTCGGGTTCGAGCAAGCCGGTCGTGTCCGCCGCGGAGAAGGCCGCGCTACGACAGACGCAACTCCATCCGTCTAACCCCGCGGCTTGGGTGCAGCTGATCGACGCCCGCATCTCCGCTGCCAACCAGGAGTGCAACGGCACGGCCTGCACGACGGTGGGTAAGAAGGACATCCAGCGCGCGGGTCAGGCCTGGCAGCAGTACCTGAAGGTCGTCAAGCATCCCGATCAGCTGATCGCTCACACGATGGCCACCTCATACGAAATGATCGGCGACTTCCACGACGCGACTCAGGCGTGGCTGGTCGTCACCCAGGCCAACCCGACCGCGGCGACCTATTTCGAGTACCTGGCGGCCGACGCCTATCGCGCCAAGGAGACGAGGATCGGCGACCTCGCCTCGCAGCGCGCGCTCTCTCTCACGCCGAAGTCCCAGCAGAAGCTGCTCAGGCAGCAGCTTGCACAGCTGAAGACGAGCGCCACAGCGGGTACCTCGGCAACCGGGGGGTAGGCCCGCGAGCGGTCCGCAGGGGTCCATGGACGGACGCTCCGGGGCGCGGGCGGCGGCTAAGATCGGGCGCGAAGGGAAGGGCCGTTAGCTCAACTGGTAGAGCAGGGGACTCTTAATCCCAAGGTTGGAGGTTCGAGTCCTCCACGGCCCATCGGAAAGCCCCGGTAAGCCGGGGGGCCGGCCTGGAGCGACCGCGGGAGGCCGCCCGCGGGCTACTTCACCAAGCGGCTGGCCGCGGAGTGGCTGCGGCAGGTGCTCGACGAGCTCAGGCGCGGAACGCTTCCTGGGCTTGTCCGTACCGAAGCCACGTTTCGCCGATGCAGCGGCCAAGTATTTGCGCTACATCGAACACGATCGTGGCTGACTTGGCTGAAGGGTCTCAGTGTCGTCTTGTTTACGGTATTGGTTGCTGTGGCCGCGGTCGCGCTTGACATCCTCGTGGTAGACGACGAGTCCGAGTTGCGCGAACTGATCGCGCGTGTGTTCAAGCGCGAGGGACATCGCGTCACAGCCGTCGCTGACGGGCGAGCGGCGATCGATTACGCGAGCACACATGATTTCGATGTCATGCTTCTCGACGTGCTGCTTGGGCCGGGTCTGGACGGCTACGAGGTGTGTCGTACGCTGCGCCGACGGCGCAACATCGTTCCGATCATCATGCTCACGGCGCTTGACGGTGAAGCCGACACTGTGCTCGGTCTCGAGGCGGGCGCCGATGATTACGTTGCCAAACCGCTGCGACCAGCTGAGTTGCGGAGCCGCATCCGCGCCGTGCTTCGCCGCGCCGGCCCGCGGGCTCTCGGCATGGAAGTTCTGCGGGTGGGGCCGCTCGTCCTCGACCGCTTGAGCCGTGAGGTCACGGTCTCTGGGCGCCCCGCCGAGCTGACGTTCTCCGAGTTCGAGCTGCTGCGCGCACTAATGGAGTCACCGGGGCGCTTGATGGACCGCCAGGAGTTGTTGCGCGAGATCTGGGGCGAGAGCGCCTATCGCGACCCGAGAGTAATCGATGTCCATATCCGCCATTTGCGCGAGAAGGTCGAGGAGCGCCCGGAGCGACCCCGTCTGGTTCTAACCGTGCGAGGGGCGGGGTACAGGCTCGTCCCATGAAGGCGGCACGCGGGCTGCTTGGGCTTCGAGGCCGACTCGTCGCGGCGCTGATGGCGATGGCATTGGTGGCACTCGGGATCGCAGCGCTCACAGTGTTATCGCCGCTCGAGCGCCGCCTGCGCAATCAGGAGATCTCGGCGCTTACCGACACGGCTCTTACTGCTCGCGCGACATTTGCTGACCTCGACGTCTCCGATCTACAGCCGAACGGTCCAGCGCTTGTGCAGATCGCTCGCGAGCTCACGCTGCGCACAGACGCTCAGGTGGCCGTAATCGATTCAACCGGCCGTGTGCTTGTGAATACGGGCCTCCAGCCCGCCCAAGTCTTGTCAGTGGCGAGCAGAGCTTTGCGCGGAGGCCGCGTGGCGCAAATCCTCGCCGGCTCAGGGAGCGATCGTGAGGTGCGCGTAGCCATACCCGTGGATGTGTTTGGCCACCGATTCGCCGTCGCACTGCGTAAATCGCTTTCGGCCGTTACCGGGGCCGTTTCTGTGGTCCGGCATGCGTTCCTCATCGCAGTTGTGATCACGCTGCTGTTGGCGTTGGCACTCGGCTCGCTCATCGCAACCAGGCTGGTACGTCGCCTGAGGGGGCTACGGGCTGCCGCGATACGCGTAGCAGAGCTTGGGCCGGGCGTGGAGCTGCATGCCGACAGCGCACGCGACGAGGTTGGTGATCTAACCCGGGCGTTCGCGGCGATGCAGGAGCGACTGCGGGCGCAGGAGGAGGCGCGGCGCACGTTTGTCGCCAGCGCATCGCACGAGCTGCGCACACCGCTGCAGTCGCTGCTGTTCATGCTTGACATGCTTCACGATGACCTTTCACACGGGCAGTCCGACCTCGCCCAGGCCCAACAGGACGCGTTGCGCGCGCGTGCGCAGGCCGAGCGCCTCTCGACGCTGTCAGCCGAGCTGCTCGACCTCAGCCGCCTAGATGCGGGCGTCGCGCTGCGGCGAGAGCCCGTTGAGCTCGCCGGGCTATGCCGTTCGGTGGTAGCGGAGTTCGAGGCCCGTGCTGCCGAGGCGACGGTTTCAATTGAACTCGCGGCCTTGACCGCTACGTGGGCAATCGGTGATCCGGGAGCAGTCGCCCAGATCGTGAGGGCGCTGCTCGACAATGCGCTGCGCTTTAGTCCTTACGGAGGCCGGATCCAAGTCGAGGCCAGCAGCGCCACGATCGCCGTCGACGATCAGGGCCCGGGAGTGCCTCGCAATGAGCGTGAGCAGATCTTCGAACGATTCCACCGCGGCCAGGCCGCCAGAGGCGCCGCCGGCTTCGGGCTCGGCCTCGCGATTGGGCGCGAGCTCGCGCAACTCATGAACGCCGACCTGCACCTTCAAGGGCACGGCCCGGGCGCCCGCTTCCTGCTTTCGCTCACGCCGGCCCGCCCGCCATCAGAGCCCCCCGCGGGGAATGGTGACCAGCTTTCGGCCGCTGACCAGATCGGCGCTCGCCGCTGAACTCCGGTATCTCTGCCACGCCTTCAGGCGCGCATTGTGCAGACCGCTTTGCGTCGATCGAAACAGCCGACGATCTCTCCGTTCGGCTTTGAATCGGCACACTTCGTGCTCTTCCAACGCGATCGTAATGTCGGCTGAACACAGCTTCACCCTCGTCGGTGGACGGTTTCGGCCAGACCCATTCGCAAGGAGGATCGATGTCCAAACGGCTCATGAGTGCCGCGGTCGGGATGCTGGCTATCGCCTTGACCGCCACAGGGATCGCCTTGGCCGCCGGCCAGCGTCGTCCGGCTCCCACGCGCCAACCGTCTAGTGCGAAGCTCGACGGCGTTCCCCGTTTCGGGCATGTCTTCCTCTTGATCGGCGAGAACACGAGCCTTTCCCAGATCACTGCCAAGCACACTCCGTACTTGACGTCGAACCTGAAGCCTCGCGGGGCGTGGCTGACTAACTATTTCGGGGTCCATGGCGGCTCCCTGTCTGACTACATCGCGATGACTTCGGGGCATTTCAAGAAGTGCGAGGTAAATGACGCCCTGCCCTATCACATGGCGACCGGCAAGCTCTTTTGCCACGAGCCGATCAACAACATCTTTCACCAACTCGACACGGCGCATGTCTCGTGGCTTGAGTGGAACGAGTCGATGGCCAATCCATGCGCCTTCTTTGACATGGGTACCGACTGGTCGCACAACGTCTACTCGACCCATCACAACCCCGCGGTGTATTACGACGACATCGAGGGGGCTGTTTACAACGAGGCTTTCAACAAGGCGCCCAAGCCCGAGTGCATCCACAAGGTGATCGCGACGGGAACCACCGGCCCCGACGACATGACTGCGTTCAACGCGGCGCTTGCCCAGGGCCACATGGCGCGTTTCAACATGGTCATCCCCAATGGTTGCGAACAGGGCCACGATCCATGCGGAGCCAACCGGCTCTCCCAATTTGACGGGTTCCTCAGGCGCGAGGTGCCGCGGATCGAGTCATCTTCCGCCTTCGGCAAAGACGGCCTCATCCTCATCACCTACGACGAGTGGGGAGACGGCACGCCGCACAACCACCACGTGGCCTTCCTCGCCCTCGGCCCGCAGGTCAAGCCCGGTGTCTACTCAAGCGGGGGACCTTTCACGCATTACAGCCTGCTACGGACGCTCGAAGATGGGTTCGGCATATCCCAGCATCTCCTGAACGCCGCCAAAGCACAGCCGATCAATCAAATCTGGAAATGAATCGCCGGGCGTTGAGCGCTAGATAATGATGCGCCCCGCGAGTGCTTGGTTGCTCATGGTGGCGCTGCTTGCCCTTATCAGTAGCGCAGCGACGTCTGTTTTCCCGGCCAACTCAGGCACGAGCCCGAAGCGCGCCTTCGCCGATGTTGCTGCCGCGACTGGGTCGGCGGCGGCTCACAAGATCAAGCATGTGATCATCATCATGCAGGAGAACCGTTCCTTCGACCAGTACTTCGGCACGTATCCGGGCGCGGACGGGATCCCTGGCCTCGCTGGGCACCCCGGCCGAACGCCGTGTATTCCCGCTGCCCGAGGCCAGCGCTGCGCGAAGCCATTTCACGATTCCAGCGACATGAACTTCGGCGGCCCCCACGGCGTCGAACAGGCACTCGCCGACATGAACTGCCGCAACCGGTCCCGACACCGTGGTTGCCAGATGAACGGTTTCGTCGAGTCGGCAGCGCACGGCAAGTTCTGCGGGAGCTTCGACCCAAATTGCAGTCCTTGCAAGCTCAGTAAGAAGGCCTCATGTGTGGACGTCATGGGCTACCACAACGGCCGCGACATTCCGAACTACTGGGCGTATGCCCGGAATTTCGTGCTCCAGGACCGCATGTTCGAGCCAAACCAATCGTGGAGCCTGCCCGAGCACCTCTTCCTCGTTTCGGAGTGGTCTGCGCATTGCGACAGTGCGTCTGACCCCTTCTCGTGTAAGAACTCGATCGAGCCCCGAGGTCATCGCGGTGGCAGGTCCCGGTACGCATGGACTGACGTCACGTACCTCCTGCACAAGTACGGCGTGAGCTGGGCCTACTACGTGGCCAGCGGAACCGAGCCTGACTGCGTCAATCCGAGCGCTGCCACATGCACCTTGGTTCGCCAAAACGCCGAGACCCCGTCGGTGTGGAACCCACTGCCGTCCTTCACCGACGTGAGGCAAGACGGACAGCTCGGCAACATTCAGCCCCTCTCGAGCTTCATGAACGCGGCGAAACAGGGAACGTTGCCGGCAGTCTCCTGGATCACTCCCAGCGACCGGGTCTCCGAGCACCCCCCCAAACTCGTCAGTGCCGGCCAGACGTACGTCACCGGACTCATCAACGCAATCATGCAAAGCCCAGATTGGAACAGCACCGCCATCTTCCTAACCTGGGATGACTGGGGCGGCTTCTACGACCAGGCTATCCCCCCGCGCGTCGACCGTAATGGCTACGGCCTCCGCGTGCCCGCGATCGTGATCAGCCCGTACGCCAAACGCGGCTACATCGACCACCAGATCCTCAGCCACGACGCATACAACAAGTTCGTAGAAGACGTCTTCCTTGGCGGACAGCGCTTGAACCCGCGCACCGACGGGCGCCCCGACCCCCGCCCCGGCGTCCGCGAAGCAAATCCATTGCTGGGGAACCTGATCAAAGACTTCAACTTCAGTCAGCGGCCCCGCCCGCCGCTGATCCTGCCGGTCTGCCCCGCCACAGACCTAAAACCAAAGCCCCTCTGCTGACCTAGCCAGGGCGGGTTTCGTAGAGTCTTTTGGGACGTGATCCCGCGCTCTCCCGTGGGTGTCCCCCGGTGGCAAAGCGTGCGCGGAGCCGACAGCCCTGGGGTCGGCGTAGAGAACCGGGCCTCGCTCCGGCGCCCAGCAAGGAGCGCGCAATGGTTTCGTGACCGGGTGCCTCCGCTAGGACCCTTGCAGTCGGCGGTTGCGCCGCCGAGCTCGCGGCCGACCCTTCTTACGATGGTTGCGAGCGAATGCGACGATCCGGCGATGCACATGTATTGGCTGAAGGCCGTCGGCCACGCGCGCGGCCCGCTTCCCGCGCGCTGGATCGAAGAGGGCCGGACGAGCGTTCTTCGGGAGGGTGGTTTCCCGCGGCGTCCACGCATCAGCGACGAAGACCGTCTGGTGCTCTACGCAAGCGTGTGGCGACGGGTGTTCGGCGTGGTGGCGGCGGTCGGGGAGGCCTACCGGATCGAGCACCCGCGCTGGCCGTGGCGGATCGCCGTCGAGCCGCTGCTAGTCGTGCCGGATCTCGATCTCGCTCCGCCCGTCGAGGCGATCGGCGTCGCGGCGCGCTCGATGTCGCAGCAGTCCCACATCCGGCTGGACCCGATTCACTACGCGCGAGCGGTCGAGGCGCTCAGCTCTATAGCGCTCTGAGATCGGTCAGGATCGGCCCGCTGCACAACCATGCCCTACGTCCGCGTCAAGAGAAACGAGACTCCCGTGATGTACGTAGCAGCGGAAGTAGACCCAAACACGGTGTCCGGCGCTGCTCAGCGGGCGTTCAATGAGCTCGAGTCACGTCTTGACACGCTCCGCGGGCGACGGTTCTTCGGCATCTTCGACCCAGCGTCACGCGAATATCTCGCCTGCGTGGAGGCGATGACCCGCGCGGACTCGGTCTCCGAGAGACGGCGATACCCGGCGGCGTGTATCTACGCGCGACGATCAGCGGTCAGCCGCCCGCGCTGTACGCGCAGATCGGACCCGCCTTTGCGTAGCTCGAAAAGCAGGAGCGGCCCGACGCGGCCCGGCCACTGATCGAGTTCTACAGGCGACACAACGAGATCGACCTCCTTTTGCCAGTCGACTAGAACGCCCTCCTTAATCCGCGAACGTGCTGCGGCATGGCCGCCGCGCGCCGTTGTGCAAACTACTGCTGTGGGCTCCCACGAGATCACCCAGCTGATCCATGAATTCGGCCTCCTCGCCGTGTTCTTGGCCGCGGGCCTACAAGCCATGGGTTTTCCGGTTCCCGGTGGTACGGCGCTGGTGATCGCAGGGATCGACGCATCGGCTAAGGATGGTCTTCCACTGGGAGGGGTTATCGTCGCAGGCGCGCTGGGCGCCCTTTTGGGTGGGGTAGCCGGCTATGCAGTCGGCCGTTGGCGGGGCGAGCAGGTGCTCCGCCGTGTCGGCCGGCTGTTCCGTCAGGACCCGGAGCGCATCCAGGAGCTCCGTGGTCAGTTCCAGAGGCACGCCTACGCGCCACTGTTCATCGCCCGGTTCATCACAGGGTTACGAAATGCGGCTGGGCTCGTCGCCGGCGCGAGTGGCGTGCCGGTCGGCCGCTTCCTGGCGGTGAGTGCGGTCGCCGCTCTCGCCTGGTCGGCGCTAATCACGCTCGAGTACTACTTCGTCGGCCACGCCATCCTCGGAGCCCCGGCGTGGTTGCAGATCGTGCTGATCGTCGTCGGGGTGTTGGCGACGGTTGCTTCGTTCCGCTTCCTACGGATCGGACTTCGCACCCGGGCACGGCGTCCCGCCGAGGCCGGGAACGTTTCGGAATAGCCGAAGGTGCGGCTGGCGCGACGAGCCTTCGCGGCATTTGGGCTTCCACGGGGACCACCAGGCGCACGGCGACTCTGTCTGGCAGCTACGGCGCCGCGCCCCCGTCGTCCCAGTCATCGTCGAGCCCCGCATCGCATCCGACGCTGGTTCGTCTTGATCGACGCGCTCACCAACGAGTCCGGTCTTGTCACGAGCGAGGTCGTACGCGCGTTCCGAGCTACCGGGTCAGGCCTCGAAGTTGGTGGCCCTGCACTAGCGCGCTCTCACCGCCATAGTCGCGTTGACCATTGAGCGTCCTGCAGCAACGTCAGACCACGTCACGAGCGCAGAGGAAGCCGTCCTCACGCCAACCCGGGCCGAGCAGATCACCTCAATCCGCGCGCAGAACTGCGTGCGCGGCGTGGTATCCGCACATGCCGTGGACGCCGCCCCCGGGTGGAGTGGCCGCCGAGCAGAGGAAGACCCGCGGGTTGGGGGTGGTGTAGGGCGAGGCGCGGAGCACGGGGCGAGCGAGAGTCTGGCGCAGGCTGGCAAGGCCGCAGTTGATGTCCCCACCGACGTAGTTGGGGTTGTCTGCCTCCAGCTGAGCCGGACCACGCGCCGCGCGCGCGAGTACAAGCTCGCTGAACCCAGGCGCGAAACGCTCGATCTGCCCTTCGATAGCCCTCGTCATGTCGACATCCGACCCATTGGGAACATGGCAGTAAGCCCACAGCGTGTGCTGCCCCGACGGTGCGCGAGACGGGTCCACGATGCTCTGCTGCGCGACGAGCACAAATGGCCGCTCTGGATGAGAGCCCCGCGAGACCGCGCGTTCTCCGGCGGCGATCTCGTCGAACGTGCCTCCCAGGTGAACGGTTCCCGCGCGCGCGCACTCCGGCGCTCGCCACGGCACCGGTCCAGCGAGCGCGTAGTCGAGCTTGAACACGCCGGGCCCGTAGCGATAGCGCCCCAGTGCTGAGCGGTAGCGAGGCGGCAGCTGCTCGCCGCAGAGCGCCAATAGTTGCCGCGGCGAGACATCGAACAGCACCACCGAGGCGTCCGCGAGCTCACCTAGCGAGCGAACCTCGCGTCCGGTCTGTACCTGCCCGCCCAGCGACTCCAGCAGCGACCGCATCGCGTCGGCGAGCCGCTGCGACCCCCCTCGCGCGATCGGCCATCCCACCGCATGTCCGAGTGCCATCAGCACCAGCGCGAACCCGGCGGTGCCCGGCGCGCTCAGCGGCCGCATTGCGTGTGCGGCCATCCCTGCCAGCAGCGCCGGGGCGCGATTGCCGGCGAATGCAAGCCGGGCCAAAGCGGCCGCTGGAACGCCTCCCAGCAGGCCGAAGCGCGCGACGAGTAGCGGATTGCGCGGAACCTGCGGCGGAGCGAGAATCGCGTCGGCGAGGTCGGGCCAGTTGTCCGCAAATGGGCCCACCAGGCGCGCGTACCGGCCCCCGTCGACGCCGAGCCCTGCGGCCGTTTCCGCCAGCGAGCGGTGCAAAGACACGGCGGTCCCGTCGTCGAGGGGGTGTGCTGCGTCCAGCTCGGGCATGACCAGCTCGAGCCCGTGGCGCTCGAGCTCGAGTCCGTGCAGGAAGGGCGAGCCCGCCGCGAGCGGATGCACGGCGGAGCAGACGTCATGGTGAAAGCCAGGAAGCGTCAACTCCGCCGTGCGTGTGCCCCCGCCTACCTCGTCCGCACGCTCGATGACTTGCACCGAGCGCCCGGCGCGAGCGAGCTCTATCGCCGCCGCTAGGCCGTTTGGCCCCGCACCGACGACAACCGCGTCAATCGCGCTCACGTCTGCGCGGGCGAACTGCTCTGAACGGGGCACCCATCATGTGCAGCCCCGAGCGTATCCCGGCGTTCTGCCAGACGTTCCCGCAGCGAGACCATTCGCGGCGGCGATCCACACAGAGACGCTCGACTTCGACCTCGGCATCAACTCCAAGATGCTCCGCGAGCGCACGCAGGGTGTGGGTCCAATGCTGATCCTCCTGACGGTGTCCGCCAAACGTCATCCCCATCTCATACAGCGGATCGCTCGCCCGCATCAAAACCTGAGCCTGAGCCTGCGTCGCGCCGTCTTGCCGGAATGCGCTGAAGGTGATCCAGCCGGCGAACATATGCCCCTGCGGCGTCATCAGGGTGAACGACTCCTCGTCGGCGAACAGCACGAGCACGCCGGTTGACAGCTTGAGGCCACCCGGCATGCCCAGGTCCAACGCGGCCACCTCGCCGGGGGCGATGCCGGCCAGCGGCGCGAAGAACTTGCTCTTCACGGGCCAGAATTCGGAGAAGTGCTCCTTCCAGGTGGCGATCACCTCGTGCGGCGCAATGTCTCGGTCGCCTAGCGAGGCGCGATACGTCTTCTGCCACATCTTCCCGAAGCCGTGGATGGGAGCTGTGGGCCGACGCCCGGTGACATTGATATGCCCGTCGGCGGCGGTCAGTGTTTGCACGGGTCGCGCCCAGCCGGGAGCGTCCCGATTCTCGGGAGTGGAGCTCATGATGGACCCTTTCGGTCGCGGTTAGGCGGCTGCGGCTCGGACCGCAGCCGGGAGCGAGCTAGGAGGCGGCCGCGATTGCGGCGTCCTCGCTGTCGTGAATGGAGATCACCTCGTCGAGCCGTGTGAGCTCAAAGATCTGCCGGTAGTGATCGGTCAGCCCGTAGGCGAGCACGCGCTGGCGGTTGCGCTTGGCGCGCACTAGCATCGTCACCAGCAGGCCGATGCCGCTCGAATTCATGTACTCGAGCCCGTCGAAGGCCAGGATGATCGTGCGCGCCCCGTCCGAGGCTCGCTGATAAGCATCCTGGAGCGCTTGGTCGGATTCGCGCGTGATCTCACCTCCGATCTCGATCACGTTGACCGTCGGCGCGACCTCGCGCACCGCCAGCCGGGTAGTCACCTCTGTCATCGGTTGCCCTCCTGTTGGTCGTCAATGATTTCCATGAAGTCGGCGATCCTCGTGATCTCGAAGATCTGGCGGTAGTGATCTGAAAGCCCAACCGCCGCGACCTGCCGGCCCTCGGCGCGAGCGCGCGCCAGCAGCCCCACGATCAGGGCGATCCCGGTCGAGTTGATGTACTGCACGGCGGCGAAGTCGAGCAGCAGCCGCCCCTCGTGCGGCGCGTCGTCGTAGGCCGCGGTGAGGGCCTCCTTGGCGCCGCCGTCGATCTCGCCCCGAAGCGTGAGCAGCGGTCCGGTCGGCGGTCGCCTGCGTCGTGGTCTCAAGGCTTGCCTGTGGCATCTGGCGCTCCTTCCGTTGCCATCACGAGCTCGAGCACGTGATGGCCGTCCTCGCTGCTGTGGCGCAGCGTGTCGACCATCTCCTCGATCAGAAACAGCCCCCATCCGCGCGGCGACTGCAGGCCCTCGAGCTTCGCTTCGATATCGGGCACCTGCGCCTCCGCGTCACTTGGCCCCTCGCCGTGGTCGAAGATCCGCACCGCCACCTCGGACGCCGACGCGGTCACGACGATGCGCACCTCGAGCGCGGGGTCGTAGCGGTTGCCGTGCTCCATCGCGTTCATCGTCGCCTCGGCGGTGGCGGTCTTCAGCCGCTCGAGCCGATCGGGGGCGAGCCCGACGCCGGCCAGCGCCTCGGCCATCCGCCCGATGGCCTCGCGCTCGTTGCCGGGGGCGCTCTCGACCGTGAAGTCCGCCAGCACCCGCGAGCCGCGGTGGTTCACGCTGCCCGGATGAGCCTCAGCGCCACCCGCCGGGTCGCGTCTCAAAGCCACGAGCGTGATGTCGTCCTCCTGCTCGTCGCTCTCACCGGTGAAGCGGTCGAGGGCGACGAGCAAGCGCTGCAGTACCTCGGCCGCAGAGCAGTCCTGCTGCGAGCACGCTGCGTAGCGCGCGCGGTCCCGAACATCTCACGGCCGGCGTCGTGCGCCTCGACCAAGCCGTCGCTGTAGAGCAGCACGCGTGCCCCCGGCGCAAGCTGCGTCATCCGCTCCTCGTAGCTCATCTCCGGCATCAGGCCGAGTGGCATCCCGGTGGCCCGCAGCTCGGAGGTCCTCCTCAGCCGCCCGGACCAGCGGCAGGTTGTGGCCCGCGTTGGCATAGCGCAGCGTGCCGGTGACCGGGTCGAGCACGCCGTAGAAGCAGGTGACGAACATGTTCTCCGGGATCTCGGGGCACAGCTGGTCGTTGACGCGAGCGAGCACCGGGCCGGGGTCGATCAGCCGCTGGGCGCTCGCGCGCAGCAGGCTCTTGGTGGCCGCCATCACCATCGCCGCGGGGATCCCCTTGTCGGTGACGTCTCCAATCACCAGGCCCGTGAGCCCGCCATCGAGCTCGATGAAGTCGTAGAAGTCGCCGCCCACCGCTCGCGCGGGCCGGTAGTCCGCCGCGAGCTGCCAGCCGGCGAGCTCGGGGACGGTTCGCGGCAGGAAGTTCTGCTGGATCATCTGCGCGACCTGGAGCTCCTGCTCCATGCGGCCGCGCTCCTGCATCTCCGCCTGCTGCTGGCGGATCAGCTGGCCCACGCGCATCGCCGGCGCGGCGCGCGCGGCCAGGGACTCGAGCAGCCGCCGGTCGTCGGCGGAGTACCCCTGCTCGGAGAGACGGGCGCCGACGTTGAGCATGCCGACGAGCTCGCCGTTGGTCACCAGGGGCACGATCAGCGCGACCCCGTCGGCGCGCAGCTGCTCGAGCGCCGGCGACTCCAGATCGAGGCTTGTCAGGTCCACGCGCTCCAGTCGCAGACTGGAGGTAGCCGATGAGCGGGTCGTTCGGCGCGATCTCGGGAACGATCACCTGATCGCTGATCGCGGACGGAGCCGCCGCCTTCGCCGGCCCGGTCCTGCTCTCTGGTGCGCCCATAGTCGAAGTTGTACTCGGCTCGTGTTCCGAAAACGTTACGGCGTCGACGAGGATGAGCTGTTCGTATGCGATCCTGAGCTCGTGAGATCGCTGCGGATCTCGCTGCTCGGCGCGCCGGTGGTGGAGGTCGACGGGCAGCCGCTGGTCGTCGACACGCGCAAGGCGATCGCCATGCTCGCGTTCCTGGCTGTCACCGGGCACCCCCACAGCCGGGCGGTGTTAGCCGATCTGCTGTGGCCCGAGCTGGATGCGGAGCGCTCGAGCGCAGCCTTGCGGCGGACATTGTCGGCGCTGCGCGCCGGCGTTGGCGAAGGACGGGTGCGATCAGATCGCTCGTCGATCTCGCTCGAGCTGGCGGATGCGTGGTTCGATTTGGCCGAGTTCCGGACGGTCGCGGCGGATCCGCGGGCAGGCCTCGGCGCCCTGCGTAGGGCCTGCGAGCTTCACCGCGACGACCTGCTGGCTGGTTTCGCGCTGCGCGATTCGTTCCGCTTCGACGATTGGCTGCGCGACGCCCAAGACGAGATCCGCCGCGAGCGTACGCAGCTGCTGGACCGTCTGACCGATGCGCTGGCGGCCGCCTCGCGACCCGATGAGGCGATCGCCAGAGCCCGGGAGCGGTTGGCGCTCGACCCCCTGCACGAGCCGACCCACCGCCGGCTGATCGAGCTCTACGCGGCGGCCGGGCGGCGTCGTGATGCGCTCTCGCAGTACCGCGAATGCGTGCGCGTGCTCGACCGCGAGTTGGGGGTCTCGCCATTGGTCGAGACCACCGAGCTCTACAACGCCATCAGCGGTGGGATCGCTCCCCAGATCCAGGCCGTCGCGGAGCCTGCGCCGACCGAGGAGCTGCCGCTGGTCGGGCGCGAGGCAGCAGCTCAAGCGCATCGTCGCGCGCGTATGAGTCGATGCGCGACCACGGGGCCGTGGCCGTGATCGAGGGCGAATCGGGCGTTGGCAAGACGCGCCTGGCGCAGGAGGCCATCGGCCGACTCGAGCGTGCCGGGGCGCGCGTGGTCGTGGCGCGTCCGCACGCCGGCGAGCAGGGGCTTGCTTACGGGGTGATCGCCACCGTGCTGCGCGAGGTGATTGAACGCGGGCTACTGGCGGTGCCGAAAGAGCTACGCGGCGATGCCGCTCGGCTGCTACCCGAGCTGGGAAGCGCGCCGCAGAGCAGTCTCGACGAGCCCGGCGCGCGGCTGCGCTTCCTCGAGGCGATCAGCCACCTCCTGGCGGAGCCGTTCGCCAAAGAGCCGGGCGTGGTGTTCATCGACGATCTCCAGTGGTGCGACCTGGCCTCGCTGGAGGTGCTCACGTACCTGCGCCGGCGGCTCGACCGCCATAGGCTGCTGCTGCTCGCTGCCCGTCGCACCGACGAGCCGGACCCCCAGCGTCGCGTTCAGCGGTTCGCCGAGGCCGGTGAGCGGATCGCGCTCGCGCGGCTGAGCCACGATGATGTGCTGGCGCTGGCGCTCGCCACCGGTCTGGACGCCTCGGCCGGGGAGCGCGTGTTCCGTGAGAGCGAGGGGCTGCCCTTGTTCGTGGCCGAGCTGCTGGCGGTCGGGGACGGTGCGGAGGCGGCTGCCGGCGCGGGAATCCGGGCAACGATCGAGGCGCGTCTGGATGCCGTGGGCGAGATGTCCTCGCAGATCCTGAGCGCGGCCGCGATCATCGGCGGAGCCTTCGATGCCGAAGATGTCCGTACCGCCAGCGGACGGTCCGAGGAGGAGGTTGCCGCCGCGCTCGAGGAGCTGGTCGCGCGCGGACTGATCACCGAGCGCGAGCACGGCTATGACTTCAGCCATGAGCGCCTGCGCGCGCGTCGCCGAGGAACGCGTGGGACGGGCACGGCGCCGCCTGCTTCATCGCCGGGTCGCGCAAGCGCTTCGCGCCCGCCACGGTCGAGCCCGCGCTGCTGGCGCGCCACCTCGAGCTGGCCGGCGACCACGCGCAGGCGGCGCTCGAGTACGCGGCCGCGGGCGACCGCGCGCGGTCGCTGTCCGCTCGCGCCGAGGCTGTGGCGCACTACGAGTCGGCCCTGGCGCTCGGGCACGATGATCCGGGAGCTCTGCACGAGTCGATCGGAGATGTCCACACGCTGCGCGGGGAATACGGCCTCGCGCTGTCCGCGTACAACGCCGCGGCCGCCCTCGCCGCGGAGCAGGCGGCGCGGCCGGATCGAGCACAAGCTCGGCGCCGTGCACGAGCGTCGCGCTGACTGGGCGCTCGCCGAGCACCACTATCTGCAGGCGCTTGCGACGGCCTCCGGCGCCGAGCGCGCCACCGTCCAGTCGGACCGAAGCCGGGTCGCGTGGCATCGCGGCGAGGGGGATGTCGCCAGAGAGCTCGGCATCGAAGCCTTGGCGCTGGCAGAGCAAGCCGGCGCGCAAGCGGCGGCGGCCCGGGCGCACAACATCCTCGGCCTGCTGGGGTGCGGACGTGAGCATCTGCAGCGCAGCCTCGAGCTCTCGCTCGGGCTGAGCGACCCCAGCGTCCACATTGCCGCGCTCAACAACCTTGCGCTCGACTATGCCGCCGCGGGCGAGCTGACCACGGCCGAGGCCTTGACCCGGGAAGCGCTCGAGCTGTGCATCGCGCAAGGCGATCGCCACCACGAGGCTGCGCTTCGCAACAACCTCGCGGACGTCCTCCACAGAGCTGGACGAGCCGACGGCGCGATGGCGGAGCTCAAGCTCGCCGCGACGGCGTTCGCGGCGATCGGATCCGACGGCGAGGCGCTCTATCCAGGGGTCTGGAGCCTGGTCGAGTGGTAGCCGGCCGTCGTCGCGCCGTGACGGCCTGATCCAAACGGTGGCGTGTGTCGGCTCCACGGCTGACTTGACGGTGTCGAGCAGGTCTGCCTGCACGGCGTCGAGGTCGACCGCGTCGCGCAGCCGCGCCGCGAACGCCGCCACCGTCCGCTCGGCGTCGTAGCGGGCACGGTTGAAGCGGCGGTCGACGACTCGCTGCACCCGCCCGCGCAGGGGGTTGAACAGAGCCGCCGCTACCAGCGTCGAGGCCGCCACCCCGACAGTCGATGAGAACGGCAACGCGTCCGTCGTCAACACCACCAAACCCACGAACGTGCCGACCAACAGCGCCGTCAGGATCGCGTAGGACAGCGTCCGGCTGATCACGCGATCGATGTCGTAGAGGCGATAGCGCAGGATCGCGACGCCCATGCCCAATGGCACGGCGGCCAGGCCGAGCGAGAACGTGACGTCGCCCGACGACTCCCGACCCTCCCCCGGTGGCCGCGTTGATCACCAGGCACACAACGAGCACCGCCGCTCCGTAGCCCAGCCACTTCAGCTGCTGGCGCCGCTCGCCGCTAGCGCGGCGAAAGCTCCATATCTGGTAGACGGCTGCCGCCAGCACGAGCAGCACGCACGCCACGAGCGCGATCGGCTGTACGACGGCGAACCAGGCATGAGCTCCGGTCGGATGGTTCATGCCGACAAGATTGCCGCTGCTATCAATCGGGTCGGCGTAGCCCCAGGTCCGATACGGCGATTTGGAGCGTGGCGACGACTAGTGCGCACACGAGCACCAAGTACGCCCGCACCGGCCAGCGCCAGCCGCGCGGCACGCGCCCGTCTGGGAACAGCAGGAGCAGGAACGGGAGGACGATGATCGCGTACTCCCAGCTCGGGCTGAGAATCAGCGACAACGGGCCCAGCACCAGCGCCCCGTGATGAAGCGAGTAGTCCAGATACGCGTATGCCGAAGCGCACGTCCCGATCTGCACCGCCAGCGCCACGGCAAGCAGCAGCCATCCGATTGGGTTGCTTGGCTGGCGCCGAGCGACGACGACCCCAACGGCAGTGAAAGCAAGCACGAGAGCGACGCCGCTGCCGGCCGACAGACCCGCGCCGGACGAGTTCGGGAGCTGGTGGATGAGCGCGGTCAGCACGAAGGTCGCGGGCACCGACAGGAGCGAGATCGCGCCGAGGACCGTCGCGGAGGCCGGTGTGGCCACGTGCGCGAGCACCCACACGGCCCGCCGTCTCATGACCGCTCCCTTGATCGCAGCCAGACTGTCGCGTGCGACGGCTCGACGGCGTGCCGCACCGTCGCCAGGAGCTCCGCCTGCACGGCGTCGAGGTCGACCGCGTCGCGCAGCCGCGCCGCGAACGCCGCCACCGTCCGCTCGGCGTCGTAGCGGGCACGGTTGAAGCGGCGGTCGACGGCCCTCTGCACTCGTCGCCGCAGAGGATTGAACAGCGCAAACGCCGCCAGTGTCGAGGCCGCCACCCCCACCGTCGATGAGAACGGCAACGCGTCGGTCGTCAACACCACCAGGCCCACGAACGTGCCGACCAACAGCGCGGTCAGGATCGCGTAGGACAGCGTCCGGCTGATCAGGCGATCGATCTCGTACAGGCGATATTTGCAGGATCGCGATGCCAATCCCCACCGGCACGGCGGCGAGGCCGAGCGAGAACGTGAGGCTGCCGACGACGCCGCTTCCCCCGCCTGTCGCGGCGTTGATGACGATGCAGACGATCGCCACCGAGATCCCGAAACCCAGCCACTTCAGCTGCTGGCGGCGTTCGCCGTCCGCGCGGTGAAAGCTCCACGCCTGATAGCCGGCCGCCGCGAACACGAACAGCACGCACGCCACGAGCGCGATCGGCTGGACAACCGCGAACCAGGCGTGGGCGCCGGTCGGATGGTTCGCCCCGGCGAGGTTTCCGCTCGCATCGATCGGGTGGGCGAGGCGTAGATCCGAGATCGCGAGCTGGACCGAGGCCACGACGAGGATGAACGCGACCGTCAGGTACGCCCGCGTCGGCCAGCGCCACCCCCGCGGAACGCGACCGTCTGGGAAGAGCAGGATCACGAGCGGCAGCAGTACGAGCGCGAGTTCCCAGCCGAAACTGAGGATCACAGCTACCGGACCCAGGGCCAGCGTGCCCCGGTGCAGCGTGTAGTCCAGGTACGCGTAAGCGGAAGCGCACTCGCCGCCCCACTGCACCGCGAGCGACACGGCGATCAGCAGCCAGCCGATCGGGTTTCTTCGGCTTCTGCCACGAGACGACGACGCCGACAATCGTGAACACCACGCGCGAACGTAATCCCGGCCGCCCCCGAGACGACCCCACCGGACGAGTTGGGTAACTGATGAATTAGACCCTGAAGCACGAGCCCGGCAGGCACCGAAAGAAGTGAGATCACCCCGAGCACCGTCGCGGTGGCCGGTGTCGCCACGCGCGAGAGGAAAGACGCAGCCCGCCGCTTCACGACCGCCCCCGAGGCCGCAGCCACACTGTCGCGTGAGAGGGCTCGACGGCGTGCCGCACCACGGCCAGGAGCTCGGTCTGCACGGCATCGAGGTCGACCGCGTCGCGCAGCTGCGCCGCGAATGCCGCCACCGTGCGCTCGGCGTCGTAGCGGGCACGGTTGAAGCGACGATCGACGGCCTTCTGCACTCGTCCGCGTAGAGGGTTGAACAGTGCTGCCGCTGCGAGCGTCGAGGCCGCCACCCCCACCGTCGATGAGAACGGCAGCGCATCCGTTGTCAACACCACCAAGCCCACGAAGGTTCCGACCAGCAGCGCTGTGAGGATCGCGTAGGAAAGCGTCCGGCTGATCACGCGATCGATGTCGTAGAGGCGGAACTTCAAAATGCCCACGCCGATCGCCAAGGGGATGGCGCAGAATGCCCACCGAGCGCGAATTCGCTGACCGTCCCTTGTGACGAGCTGGAGGTGAAGAAGCCTGGGATCAGCGCAACCAGCCCCAGACGGCGCCGACCGTGGCGCCGCCGACCAACCACTTCTGCTGGATCCGCCGCTCTCCCTCAAGGTGTCTGTAAGCCGAGCGCTTGGCTCGACAACCCAGGCGACCAGCACCAGGAACATCGTCACGAAGAACAAGTCCTGGACCACTCCCCACCAGGCCCACGCACCCGCCGGGTTGTCGATCTGGGTGAGGTCTCCGCCGGGGGCGACGCGAATCGTCCCGCCGACGATCGCGCTGATCGCAATCCCAAACGCGCCGAGCTGCCAAGTCGCCGCGACTCCCAGCAGCCACCGCACCGGCCAGCGCCACCGCGGCGACGGCAGCTGCCCCTCGGGGTAGAGGACCACCGCCAGCGCGAGTAGGCAGATCGCGGGCGCCCATGACGGCCCGATCAACACCGCTACAGGCCCTAGCGGAAGCCGGCCGTGGTGCAGCCGGTAGTCGAGCACGGAGTACGACCCTCCGAGCCAACTGAGCACCAGGAACCACGAGCAGCCGAGCAGAACCCAGCCCATGCGGTGGCGCGGCCGCCTGTAGGCGACGATCAGTCCGACGCCGAAGAATGCGAACCCGACCGGGACCGTCGCTGCGCCCGCATTGTTGGAAGGGACAAACGAAGAGATCGTCGCGGCGAGCACAATCAGCGCGAGCTGGACGACGCCGAGCACCACAGCCGTCCGGCTCGACGTGAGCCGCGCCCCCATGGACGTAAGCCGCCGCCGCTCGGACACAGCGAACCCGCCTGCGCTCCCGGTCACCTTCGTCCTCTCGTCCACCCCGGTCCCATTGGACCGAAATCTAAGCGACACGACGTTCCGGAAACGTTACGAGTTCGAGACTTTAAGCCGTGCGGCCCGACCCTCGATACCTCGCACGTCGCCGTCCTCGTCGTAGAGGAGAGCAATCGTGACATAGCCGCAACCAACCAGATCCTGTTCGATCATCTCGACCTGGTCGCCGCCCAATTCGAGCAGCAGCGCTCCGCCCGGTCTCAGAAAGCGGCGCGCGCCCCGAATCACTCGCCTCAGGAGCACGCTCCCATCCTGGCCGCCGTCGTATGACAACGAAGATTCGAAGGTGAACGTGTCGCGCTGGAGCAGCGAGAGCTCGCTCGTGGGCACGTAGGGCACGACCGCAGTCACGACATCGGCACTCCGCGCGAGCGCCGCCGCGAAGGCCGCGAACAGATCGCCTTGGTAGGTCTTGACGCCGTTCGCTCTCGCGCACGACACGGCACGCTCGTCGATATCGGTGGCGACGACGCACGCGTCCGGGCGCGCATGCGCCATCACCTTCGCGATCGCCCCGCTGCCGGTACAGACGTCGATCGCTGTGCCCCGCACCGGGAGCCGCTCGACAGCCCGGCGCGCGAGCGGCTCAGTGTGCAGCCGCGGCACATACACACCGGGGTCAACTCGGACTCGGACGCCACAGAACTCGACAGCCCCGGTGATCCACGCGAGCGGTTCGCCCGTCAGGCGGCGCGCCACCAGCGCCCGGAGTCGGGCTGGGTCGCCGGCCGCAGCGTCGATCAATTCCGCAGCCTCCTCTTCCGCCGCGATGAAACCGCGAGCAGCCAGGAGCCCGGTCAGTCCCGCTAGATCGGTTGGCGCCGCACTCAGCTCGGTGGCTCAGAGCGCCCTAGCGGCGTGATCTGATCGCCGACCCGGATCTCCCCCTGCTCGAGCACGTCTGCCCGCAGGCCACCCCGGTGGACGAGGGGACGGAGGATCGCGCGGCCGGAGTAGCGCTGCATCGCCGCGCACGGCTCGCACAGTCGAATTCCGCGGAAGCGCACAGATCCGACCGTGAAGTCCTGCCCGACCATGCCGTTCAACTCGATCCCGCGCGTCACTACGTTGCGTCTGTGCTCATCGGCTGACAGCGGCGGCGCAAACGATTCGCACACCTCCGCCTCGATCAGCGTTAGCGCAGCACCCGGACGGCCGGAGGGGAAGGTCCCGAGGCCGCTGAGATAGCGGTCTCCATCGAGCCCCGCACCCGGGAGGACGCGTACCGTGTCGAGGCTCCGCCCCGACTCCCCGCGCTCGGCCGCGATCCAGATCTGCTCGACGGAACCGATCGCCGTCTCCGCTGCGGTCCGCGGCGGCATCCCCAGCGCGACGTCCTCGGCGGCGAGCACGAAGCCGTCCTGGATCTGCTGAGGCTCGACCAGCCCGTCCCCGCAGGGGTCCCACACCACGCCTGAGGGCTCGCGCCCGTACATCACGACCGAGCGGCGCTCGCCGTCCCCTCCCCGTACCCGCGCGATCCAGGGACCCGGCCAGGCAAAGCGCTGCGGGTCGGCAACAGGGACGAGGCCGACTTCAAGTGAGCCGAGCCACGCGAGCACGTCCCAGTCCTTGCTCGGGTCGCCCTCCCGGCTCACCTGCGGAACCTGCTCCTCGGGGGTCTCCAGAATCGTCGCGAGGCAGGCGAGAAATGAGGCGGCGTCAACGGACAGCCCAGGACTCGACAACCGGATTTCTTTCACGCCGTCACCTTCAGGGCGGATCGTAACCGGCGTCCTCGCCCGGCTGTGAGACCCCTAGGACCTGGAGATCTCCTCTCCGTCGGCGACCTCCTGTCCGGCCACCTCCTCTCCGTCGCCAATCTCCACGGTCGCGCGCAGGAGGTTGCTGTGGCCGTGAAAGTCGGCGACGACGTACCAGCGGCCATCCTCTGGGATCGTCAGCCGGGCCGGCGAGCGCGGGTAATTACCCCCTTGCTCGTAGCTCAACAGACCACCGGCGTCGCGGTACTTGCTGAAGTTGACCGGATCGAGCAGCATCACGTCCGCGGGTGATCCGCGCCAGCGGACGACCACGGTGGTTCCCTGCTGCCGCTCGCCCAGGTCGTAGTAGGCGTATCTCATGTCGCTACTCGCGTGTGGTCTCGGTCGGGAGCGCCTCGTGAGCCTCCTTCAGCAGCGCCTTCCTGATGTAGGCACGATTGCGGGCTAACTGCGCCGAGATCTTTTCCTTGCGGATCCCGTGCAGATAACCGATGCACCAATCGAGTTGCCCCAACGCGTCCTGCGCCGCCTGTCGGTAGCGCTCGTCGTCTTCGCGGGCCATTGATCCTCCTTCCATCCGACCCTCTAACGCGCGTGCGGGGAACAGAGAACTGGACCACCACACATAACCGCGTCAGCTCCAACTGCGCACAACGCCGTCAGCGCCGGCGCGCGTAGCAATCCAAAGCCTTGCCCAAACGACGAGCTTGAAACGGATTTGGACGGATGTTCGACGTCGACCGAGCCCTCGTTTCGCCCACCCGTGGCCGGGAAGCGAGAACAGCAACCCGCCCGCAAAGGAGACTCTCGCATGAAGGCAGTCACGTTTCACGGCCGGCGCGACGTCCGCGTCGACAGCGTCCCCGATCCCCGCATCGAGGAGCCGACCGACGCGATCGTCCGTATCACCTCGACCGCGATCTGCGGGTCAGATCTCCACCTCTATGAGGTCCTGGGCCCGTTCATCGACGAGGGCGACATCCTCGGCCACGAGCCGATGGGCGTGGTGGAGGAGGTTGGTCCGGACGTGACCCACATCCAGCCCGGCGACCGCGTCGTCATTCCCTTCAACATCTCCTGCGGTCACTGCTACATGTGCGACCGCGGACTGTTTGCCCAGTGCGAGACGACGCAGGTCCGAGAGCAGGACAAGGGCGCAGCTCTGTTCGGCTACACCAAGCTCTACGGTCAGGTCCCGGGCGGCCAGGCCCAATTTCTGCGTGTTCCCCAGGCGCACTTCGGGCCGATCAAGCTGCCCGAGAACTCTTTCCCGGACGAGCGCTTTCTGTACCTCTCGGACGTGCTTCCGACGGCCTGGCAGGCGGTCGAATTCGCCGACATAGCGCGACGGCGGGAGCGTCGCGGTGTACGGACTCGGGCCGATCGGCCAGATGTGCGCGCGCATCGCGCGCCACCAGGGCGCGGACAAGGTCATTGGCGTCGATATCGTGCCCGAGCGGCTGGAGATGGCGCGGCGGCACGGAGTGGAAGCGATCGATGCTCGCGACCACGACGACGTGCCTGCCGTGATCCGCGACATGACCGACGGACGCGGGCCGGACGGTGTGATCGACGCGGTCGGCATGGAGGCCCATGGAGCTCCGATCGGCGAACTCGCCCAGAGGGCGACCGGGTTCTTGCCGAAGAAGCTGGCGGCCACAGTCACGGAGCGCTTTGCGGTCGATCGGATGGAAGCCTTGCTCAACTGCATCGACACGGTGCGGCGGGGCGGCACGCTGTCGATCTCAGGGGTCTATGGCGGCCAGCTGGACCCCCTGCCGATGATGCAACTGTTCGACAAGGGCATCCAGATCCGCATGGGTCAGGCGCACGTGAAGCGCTGGACCGATGAGATCCTCCCGCTGCTGACCGACGAGGGCGATCCGCTCGGCGCCGAGGACCTGGCGACACACAAGCTGCCGCTCGAGCAGGCGCCCCAGGCGTATGAGATGTTCCAACAGAAGAAGGACGGCGCAATCAAGATCGTGCTGAAGCCCTAGGCCCGGCGTCCGCCCCAAACCGAGCGCCCGATCCGGCCGCCTCTCTACCCCCGCACGAGCTTCTTGTAGGTGATCCGCTTGGGGCGATCCGCGTCGGCGCCGAGCTGCTCGTGACGGAAGCTCTCGTAAGCGTCGAAGTTGCCCTCGAACCAGCGCACCTGCGAGTCGCCTTCGAACGCGAGCACGTGCGTGGCGATGCGATCCAGAAACCAGCGATCGTGGGAGACCACGACGGCGCAGCCGGCGAATGACAGCAAGGCTTCCTCGAGTGCGCGCAACGTGTCCACGTCGAGGTCGTTGGTCGGCTCGTCGAGCAACAGCAGGTTCCCGCCTGAGCGCAGCAGCTTTGCCAGATGCAGCCGGTTGCGCTCGCCGCCCGATAGCTTGCCCACCGCCTTCTGCTGATCGGAGCCCTTGAAGTTGAAAGCCGCGACATAGGCGCGACTCGCGACCGTCCGGTCTCCCAGCGACAACTGGTCCGCACCCCCCGAGATCTCCTCCCAGACGGTCTTGTCCGGGTCGAGCGCGGCCCGCGATTGATCGACGTATGCAAGCTCAACCGTGTCACCGACCCGCACCTGTCCGGAGTCGGGGCGCTCCTCGCCCGTGATCATCCGCAGGAGCGTCGTCTTGCCCGCTCCGTTGGGACCGATCACGCCGACGATTCCTCCGCGGGGCAGCGAAAAGGACAGCCCGTCGATGAGGACCCGCTCGCCATAGGCCTTGCGCACGTCCTCGGCCTCGATCACGACCTCGCCCAGGCGCGGCCCGGCGGGTATGTGGATCTGCACCTGGTCGAGCTTGACGTTGCGGTCCTGCGCCAGCAGTGCCTCGTAGGCGTTCAATCGTGCGCGCGGAGCATTGCGGCGCGCGCCCGTATTGAGGCGCAGCCACTCGAGCTCGCGCTCGATCGTGCGCCGCCGCGCGGCGTCCTCCCGGGCCTGCTGCGCGAGGCGTGCCCGCTTCTGCTCAAGCCAGCCTGAATAGTTGCCCTGGTAGGGGATTCCGTGACCGCGGTCGAGCTCGAGAATCCAGCCCGCCACGTTGTCGAGGAAGTAGCGGTCGTGCGTGATCGCGACCACCGTTCCCCGGTAGTCGCGCAGATGCCGCTCGAGCCACGCGACCGATTCCGCATCCAGGTGGTTCGTGGGCTCGTCGAGCAGGAGCAGGTCCGGCTGGCTCAGCAGCAGCCGGCAGAGGGCTACGCGTCTCGCCTCGCCTCCCGAGAGCGTCGCCACGTCTGTGTCGGGCGGCGGGCAGCGAAGCGCGTCCATCGCGATCTCGAGTGTGGTCTCGAGATTCCACCCGTCGACGGCGTCGATCGCCTCCTGTACACGCCCGAATTCCTCCGCGGTCTCGTCCGAGTAGTTGAGCGACAGCTCGTTGAAGCGCTTGAGCAGCGCTGTCGTCTCGGCGATGCCCTCCTCGATGTTGCCGCGCACGTCCTTGCCGGGATCGAGCTGGGGTTCCTGCTCGAGCAGTCCCACGCTGGCCCCAGGCGCAAGCTGCGCCTGTCCGTCGAAATCCTGATCGCGCCCGGACATGATGCGCAGCAAGGTCGACTTGCCGGCGCCGTTGTAGCCGAGCACGCCGATCTTGGCGCCCGGCAGGAAGGACAGCGAGATGTCCTTGAGCACCTGGCGATCGGGCGGGTAACGGCGCGAGAGACGGTAGGTGGAGAAGATGTACTGCGCGGGCATCGCCCCGATGGTAGGGGGCCGCTACAACTCACTTCGGGTGCTCCACGTACTCGCCGTCGTCTTCGCCTTACTCGCCGCCTCGCTCATCGTGGTGGCAATCGCGGGCATGGCGACGGGCCGCCAGAGCGCACGCACCGGTTGGCTCGTGCGCCTGACTCGCGCTCGCGTGCTTCGTGGCCGCCGTGATCCTCAACGTCGCCGTGCGGAGCCACTGAGCGCTCCTCAGCTCTGCGGCTGCCAGCCGCTCAGCGCCCACAGACCCGGGCGGATCTGGCGCACCGTCGCGAGCGCGACGTGCCAGGCGGGGCGGAGGCCCTGATACAGGGTCGTGTTGCTCGAGCTGGTCGACTCGAGCGTGACCACCACGTACTGGTCGCGATGGCCGCGCAGCGGTGCCACCACCTCGACCGTGCCGTGGTTGGCGATCCCGCCTTGCCTCAGCTCGTAGTCGCCTGCGGTCTGGGCCGCGGCGAGCTCGAGCGCGGAGCGCGCCTGACCGACGCTGCGCGCTGCCAGCGTGCGCAGATCGCCGCTCACTGTCTGTGCGTCCCAGTTGATGTAGGCGCTCACGAAGCTGCGGATGGCTTTGATCGCGCTCGGCGAGCCGCCGGCGGGGAACTCCTCCGGCGGCTTCGGCGCGGGAAACTCGTGCGTTCTCTCGGCCTGCGCGATCTTGCGCTGGAGCGTGCTCTGGCCGCCCCCGCCACAGCCGGTCACTGCGGCGCAGCTGAGCAGGGCAGCGAGCCCGCGTCGGTTCACAGCCCCAGCGGATGACGCGCAACGAAACCCGCCGAGCTGCGCACGAGCGGATGCCACCCGATTCCCGGCGGGCCGTCCCCGGGGCCGGCGGCGTTCCAGGTGTCCCAGCGCAAGCCGGCCACGTACATGAACACGTGCACGGGACTGGCGTAGAGCGTGACCCACCTGCCCGGTCCCGGCAGACCGAACGACTCGAGCGTTCCCGAGGGCGCCGAGTACATGACCGGCACGAGCCGTGCCCCATAGAGCAGATGCTCGACGCTGCTCGAGCAGTCGTACGAGGGCGCGATCTGATCGAGCGGTATGCCGTGGCCGCCGCCGTACACGTACGGCTTGCCGACGATCTGGTTGCCGGCCGCGATCATCTGCTTGACCGCCGGCGGGGCGCTTGCCGGCGCGGCCGCGAGGTCGCCGCTGAGGAGCTTGGCTCGCGGCCCCGGCGTCAGCGGCACCCCGTGGGGCGAGCCGGGCGCGCAGGCGGCTGCATCCTGCGAGGCGGGCGATGGCGCGACCAGCGTGCCCGGCGAGGGCGGTGGCTGGCCGACCAGCTGGTCCGATCCTGCGACCGGCGGCCGCTCGATCCTGACCGGTCCCGACCACAGCCCGTTCTCGTACGGGATGCCGAGCCGCGTGGCGAGCTCCCACCACAGGTCGATCACGCGCGGCAGGCCATCGATCGGTGGGCCTCCGAGGCCGAAGTCGCGCTTGTAGGCGATCGCGGAGTGGCTCGCGTACGTGATCCTGAGCGGCGTCATGTACGGCAGCCCGCCCATCGCCGCGGCCGTTTGAAACGTGGTGCCGCCGAGCTCGGCGTAGCTGTCGGGGTGCTGGAGCAGATTGACGCCCGAGGCCCCGACGGTTCCCGAGCTGGGGTCGCCCGGTCCCCCATATTCGGTCGCCCCCACGAGCGCTCCGCTGCCGGGCGGGCCAAGCGCGATCATGCCGCTTCCCGGGGCCTGACCACACGGGCTGCCCGTCGTGAACACCGAGGTCAGCAACGCGAGCATCACCGCGCCGAGCGTCGTGACCCCGAGCGCCGCCAGCGCCGAGGCGATGACCGGGGCTCGCCTGCGCTTGCGGGAGACGGTAGCCACGCCGCGAGCGTAGGCATACTGAGACTAAAAGACTCCCACTGACACTAATAATTTGCGAAGTTCACGCTCTTTTGATCCATCTGACAGACGGTGGCCGAGCGACCACGCCCCGAGCCGATAACGCCTAGATCTCGGCTACCGTAGAGCCGATGCCCCAGGTCCTCGATGTCGAACAGGCGCTCCTGCTGTTGGAGCTCGAGGCGCCTTTCGAGCAGCGCGACGTCCAGCTCGCCCGACGCAGAATGGCCAAGCGCTGGCACCCGGACATCGCTCCGGCGTCCCGTCGCCACGAGCATCAGCGCCACCTCCAGGCGATCAACGAGGCCGCCGACCAACTTGAGCAGCTCGCGGAGACCGCCCGCGGCGGCCGCGTCAGCCGCAATGCGGTCAAGGTCTCTGCCGCCGCCGCGCGCCGCGCCCGCGCAGAAGCCGGCCGGCGCGCCTACGAAGCCGAACAGCGCGCCCGCGCCCACGAGCAGGAGCGGGTCCGGCATGACCCATTTGGCTCACGCGTCCCGGACCATTCGGTTGTCCACCGCTATGCACGCTGCCTCTCCTATCCCGAGTGGGGGGTGGGCACGGTCTCTGGCATCTACTTCTCGGGCGACGGCGAGGACGTCAAGCAGTGGGCCCGCATGTCCTTCCACGTCGGCGTGCGCACGGTGCCGGCGGGGTCGCTGCAATTCGTCGATTTCGCGCGGCCGGACGCCGCCGCCGACCGGGTCGAGCGCTTCATGACGGCTGCCCAGCACGCGCTCGCGGAAGGCAACGCCGCGCTCGCCGCCCAGCGGCTGATCTACGCCCGCGACGCGGATCCATCAAACCCGGTGGTGCTGCGCCTGCTGACAGCCGCCTTCTGGCAGGCCGGCAATCTGCCCGCGGCCGCGCGGACTGTGCGCGACTGGGCCCGCGTAGACGGCGAGAGGCCCACACCGGAGCGGTTCGCGGCCCGCATCTACGAGGACATGGGGGCGATCGATCTGGCTGCCGAGGCCGCCGAGCGCGCGGTGGAGCGCGCGCCGAGTGACGGCACGGCGTGGGAGCGGCTCGGGCGGCTGCGGTTGCGGCTGATGGATCGCACGAGGGCAATCGCGGCCCTCGAGCGGGCGCGCGAGCTCGACCCGTCGGTCGAGGGACTGCTCGACCTCGCGCTTGCGCATCATTTGGCCGGCAACCTCGGCGCCGAGGTATCGGCCGCTGAGGCGGCCACGCGCCTCGATCCGAGCTCGCCCACGGCCTGGTCACGCTACGCGCACGCGCTCGCGCGCACCGACCGCCTGGCCGAATGTGCGCGGGCGTGCGAGCGCGCACTTGCACTGGGATCCGATCCAGAGGTCGAGCAGCTGCTCGACCAGATCCGCTCGACTTCGCCGCGCACGCTGCCGCGCGCCGAGGCGCAGGACATCGCCGAGCAGACTGCGGCCTAGCGCACTCGGCTGGTAGATTCGCTGGCGAGCGCAGGCGTGGCGTCGAACAGAGAGGGGGCCGGAACCGTGCGCCGTTCTTCCCGTCGGTTCTTGCTGGGCGCAGCGATGATCGCCGCCGTTGCGGCGCCGTCGGCGCCGTCCCTCGCAGCCGCCCGCAATGGTGTCCTGCGCCCGTCCACCAGGGGAGCACTGCCCCCGACAGGCGGGCGCACGTTCCGCAGCAGCAACTGGTCCGGCTATGCGGTCACCTCGAAGAGCCGCTCGATCACCGCCGTCGCGAGCTCGTTCACTGTGCCGCAAGCGAGCACCACGGGGCAGCGGTATGCCTCGAACTGGGCCGGGATCGGCGGGTTCAGGACCAGCGACCTGATCCAAGCCGGGAGCTCCGAGTTCACCTCGGCGGGTAAGGCGCACTACTTCGCCTGGTACGAGTTGCTCCCCGCCGGCTTCACGCACTTGCACGGTTGCACATCAGATCCCAAGTGCACGGTGCACCCCGGGGACCAGATCGCAGTCCACATCACCGAGCAGCCGAGCGGGCAATGGAAGATCTCCGTCAGCGACGGCACGCTCCACTGGAGCTGGAGTAAGACCGTCCACTACCACTCGTCGCGCTCTTCGGCCGAGTGGATCCTCGAGGCGCCGACGGTGGGCGGTGCACAGAGCATGCTCCCGCATCTGACCACGTCTTTCTTCGGCCCAACCTCGACCTTCCGGTCCTCCGGGACGACGAAGCCGATCGCGCAGGGCAATCCGGTAACGATCGACATGGTCTACGGAAAGGGTCTTCCCGAGGCGACCCCATCGGCGCTCGCGAGCGACCACCAGTCATTCAACGACTGCACCTATAGCTCGAGCTGCGCAGCGCCCTAGCCCCGGTTCGCGGTTGCGCCACCTCGCGCTCTGCGCTTAACCTGGACTCGATCCAGGTGGCCATGTCCGCTGCGCGGACGCGGCTTCGCCGAACCAAGCGCGACCGAAGGAGCATCCGTGCGCCGATTCACCTCCCGTCTCGCACTATCCGCGGCCTGCAGCGCGCTCGCTGTGCTACTCGGCGCAGCCGGCGCCTCGGCCCACCCCCGTCCGATCGGCATCCTGATCCCGACCAATCCCGGTCTGACGCTACCGCGGCACGGCGGCACCGTCGACAGCCTCAACTGGTCCGGTTACGCCGTGACCCCCAAGGGAGGCGGCATCACCGGCGTCAAGGGGTCCTTTGTCGTGCCCACGGCAGGCATGCTGCCACCCGGGTTCGCGGCCACCTGGGCGGGGATCGGGGGCTACAACACGAGCGACCTGATCCAGGCAGGCACCGCCGAGCAGTCGCTGCCGTCGAACCCGCTCGTTGGGCCGCAGTACTACGCGTGGTATGAGCTGCTGCCGAATTCAGAGACCCAGATCCGCGGCTGTAGCGGCGACCACAGCTGCACGGTCAAGCCGGGACAGAGGGTCACCGTCTCGATCACGCAGGGGTCAGGCACGACGTGGAAGATCTCGATGACCGACGCCGGCCACTGGCGCTGGAGCAAGACAGTCAGCTACAAGTCCTCGCACTCGTCGGCCGAGTGGATCCTCGAGGCGCCGACCGTGGGCGCGCAGACGCTGCTCGCCAATGTCGGGACCGCCCACTTCGGCCCGACGTCGAGCTTCGCCACCGGCAAGAGCACGCACACGATCGCCGAGGGCCACCCGACCAAGATCGTCCTGTCCCCCGGAGTTATCAACGAGGCGACTCCGTCGGCGCTCGCGTCCGGCGGCCAGTCGTTCAACGACTGCGCCTACGCCCAGAAATGCAAGGCGCCGTAGGAGACGCGTACACTGCGCGGCCCGTGATGAAGGTCCTTCGCCCCCTATGCGCTGTCGCTGCCTGCCTCGCCGTGGCCGCGAGTCTCGCGTTCGCCGCAGGAACCGGCCGCCGCGGGAGCGCGCGCGCGGTCGCAAGCAACGTCCTGATTCCGATCTCGCCCGGCCAGGTCTTTCCGCTCTCGGGCGGAACCGTCAAGAGCGGCAACTGGTCGGGCTATGCGGTCAGGTCGGCGAAGCACAAGATCTCCGGCGTGAGCGGAACCTTCACGATCCCCTCGGCCGGCAGCTCGGGTCAGCTCGCCGCCACCTGGGCCGGCATCGGAGGCTTCAAGACCAACGATCTGATCCAGGCGGGAACGGCCGAGGATGCGTCTCCGGGGCTGCTCGGGGGCAAGAAATACTTCGCCTGGTATGAGGTCCTGCCCCACCCCGAGTCGAAGCTCAAGGGTTGCAAGGGCGATTCCAGCTGCGCGGTCAGCCCTGGTCAGCACATCTCGGTCACGATCAGAGACACAGGCGGCTCAACCTGGAGCATCGCCGTGAATGACCAGGGCCATTGGAGCTGGAGCAAGACGGTCCACTACCACTCCTCGCACTCGTCGGCCGAGTGGATCCTCGAGGCGCCGACTCTGATCGTGCTGGGCGTCCCCCAGCAGTCGAAGCTCTCGCACGTGGGCACGGTTCACTTCGCTCCGACCTCGAAGTACATGATCGGGGGCGGCAGCCACACGATCGCCCAGGGCCATCCGGTCAGGATCCTCCTCACCAACAAGGGTGGGGGCGGCCAGGCGACCCCCTCGGCCATCGCCGGCGGGCAGCTGTTCAACGACTGCGCCTACAAGTCGAGCTGCCCCAAGCCGTAGCGACGGCTCAGGCGAGCGAACCCTCGCGGCCGCACATAGGGCAGGTCTCACGGGGTTGAAGCTCGCGCCCGCGGCACTCGGGACAGTCCTCGACCGACTCGAGCACGCCGAGCAGCTCTCCCACCCGGCACACCAGCAACCGCTCCTCGTCTACCTCCACCCAGGCGCCCGCTGAGGCGGGGAAGACCACGTGGTCGCCGGGCCTGACCGGCATCTGGACGCCAACGTGGTCCCACCAGTCGAGCCCGGGGCCAACCGCCAGCACGATCCCCTGCTGTGGGGGCGGCTCGTCGCTCCCGGGCGGAACCAGCAGCCCCGAACGGCGGACGCGGTCAGGGTCGAGCTCCTTGATCACGATGCGGTCGAACAGCGGCTTCAGCTGGTGGCGCACGGTTAATAGAGTAGGGGCGTCCGGTTTGGCGCCTAGCCTGCGGCCCCGTGCGCCTGATCGTTGCCCGCTGCGAGGTCCGCTACACCGGCAGGCTCGAAGCCTGGCTGCGCGAGGCCGTCAGGCTGATCATGGTCAAGGCCGACGGCTCCGTCCTCGTCCATGCGGACGCAGGCGGCTACAAGCCGCTCAACTGGATGACGCCGCCGACGGTGATCGAAGAGGGCCCCGGCCGCATGGTCGTGCGCAAGCGCGCCGGCTCGGCGGAGGACCGGCTCGAGATCTCGATCTCGCAGGTGCTCTCGGACGCCTCGCTCGAGATGGGCTCACCGCTCGACGCGACCGCGCCCGACAAGGATGGCGTCGAGTCCCATCTGCAAGAGCTGCTCGCTGATCGCCCGGAGCGGCTCGGAGAGGGCTTCCAGCTCGTGCGGCGGGAGTGGCCGACCGACATCGGACCCGTCGACCTCATGTGCCGTGACGGGCAGGAGGAGTGGGTAGCGGTCGAGATCAAGCGGACCGCGGGGATCGAGGCCGTCGAGCAGTTGAGCCGCTACCTCGAGCGAATCCGCTCAGACCCCGCCTTCGCCTCGTGCCGCGGCGTGCTCGCCGGACAGCAGGTCAAGCCCCAGGCGCGGGCGCTCGCGCGGGCTCGGGGAATCGAGTGGGTCGAGGTCGATCTGGCCGTGCTGCGAGGCGAACGCGAGCCCGACCTGAGATTGTTTGCGGCGTGAGCGACAGCGAGGTCCTGACCGAGCGCCGGGAGCGGATCCTCGTGATCACGATCAACCGCCCCGATCAGCGCAACGCCGTCAACGCGGCTGTCGCCCAGGGCATCGCGAGTGCGCTCGACGAGCTCGACGCCGATGCCGGCCTCTCGCTCGGCGTGCTCACGGGTGCGGGCAAGGGATTTTCGGCCGGCATGGACCTGAAGGCGTTCGCCGCCGGCGAGGTGCCACACGTCGCGGAGCGCGGCTTTGCCGGGATCACGCAGCGGGCCTCGGTCAAACCGCTGATCGCCGCGATCGAGGGATTCGCGGTCGCGGGGGGTCTCGAGGTGGCGCTGGCCTGCGATCTGATCGTGGCCGCGCGGGGCGCGAGGCTCGGCATTCCGGAGGTCAAGCGCTCGCTGGTCGCCGCGGGCGGCGGCCTGCTGCGCCTGCCGCGGGTGCTGCCGCGCAACGTGGCGGTCGAGCTCGCTCTGACGGGGGAGCCGATCGAGGCCGAGCGCGCCCACGAGCTGGGCCTGGTCAACCGCCTCGCCGAGCCGGGGCAGGCGCTCGATGTCGCACTCAAGCTCGCGTCTGAGATCGCCGCCAACGGCCCGCTCGCACTCCAGGCGACTAAGCGCATCCTGCTCGAGTCGGCCGACTGGCCGGAGTCCGAGTTCTTCGCCCGCCAGGGGGAAATCTCCGGGCCGGTGTTCGCGTCCGAGGACGCGCGTGAGGGTGCGCAAGCCTTCGCGGAGAAGCGCGAGCCTCAGTGGAAGGGAAAATAATGTGTTCCGACCGGAACATGTTCCGGTCGGCCGGTCCGCACATGTGCGGACCGGGGCCGGCGCACATGTGCGCCGGCCTAAAGATCAGACACGCTGTCGGCCTTCTCGAGCCGTTCGGCGAGTCTGTTCATCCCGTAGCGCCTCGCCGCCTGAGCTCCTGAGGCCAGATCGGTCTCCTTGTCCGGCGGGCGCTCGAGCTCGACCGTGCGCAGGCGCGCGATCGCGCGGAAGTGGAGCAGCTCGGGCGCGTTGTCAGTCAGCGCATCTCTGATCCGCGGCCGTTCCGAGTCGGCGTGTTCGAGCACGGCCTCGAGCGAGCCGTGGCGCTCGAGCAGGCCGGCCGCGAGCTTGGGACCGATGCCGGGGGCGCCGGGCAGCCCGTCGGAGGGGTCTCCGCGCAGGGCGATGAAGTCGGGCACGAGGGCGGGCGAAATGCCGTAGCGGCGCTCGACTTCGGCGGGGTCGACCTGCTCGAAGCCACTCGTTCCCTGCTTCAGGTAGAGCACGGCGACCTTGTCGGACACGCACTGATACATGTCGCGGTCGCCGGTGAGGATCAGCGTGCGCCCGCCCGCCTCAGACTCGACGCTCGCGAGCGATCCGAGCAGGTCGTCCGCCTCGAGGTCCGAAGTCGACTGCACGTCCCAGCCGAACTCGGCGAACAGTCCCGGGGCTTGGCCGAACTGCCACTCGAGCGCGTCGGGCACCGGCGGCCTGGCGGCGTGGTAGGGCGGGTATAGCTCGACGCGATAGGCCGCCGCCTCGGCCCCGAAGCAGACGACGATCGCTCTGGGGGCGTGGTCCGCGGCAACCCTCAGGAGCACATTGACGGCGCCGAGCAGGGCGTTGATCGGCCGCCCGTCGGCGCCCTTGATCGAGTCGGGCAGGGCGAAGAACGAGCGGTAGAGGACGAACGGAGCGTCGACGACGACCAGCGGGCCGGGCATTGTGCGCAGCCTAGTCACGAATGGATCAAAAGTCTGTGTCGGGGGCTCGTGGGGGACCTTCGCGCTGCGACGCTGGAGGGGCGTGCGGGCTGTTCGACCGGACACCACGAAGCCCACCCCCGGGCTCCCACCAGGGTCGGGTCCGAGGGATCCGGATAACGGGCACAGCGGCCCTTGCGCGGGCCTAGGGCAGGTTGCCCTGGGCCATCTTGCGCAGGTCCATGACGCGGTCGTAGGTCTCGGCGTCGACCCCGTGCTCGAGCGCGACCTCGCGCAGCATGCGCCCCGAGGACGCCGCCTCCTTGACGATCTCGGTCGCCTTGTCGTAGCCGATCGCCGGATTCAGGGCGGTCGCCGCCGCGAGCGTCGACTCAGCCGAGCGCCGGGTCCCCTCCTCGCTGACTTCGATGCCGTCGATGCACCGCTCGGCGAACACGCGGCAGGTGGTCGAGAGCAGCCGGATCGATTCGAGCAGGTTGCGTGCGATCAGCGGGACGCGCACGTTGAGCTCGAAGTTGCCTTGGAGCCCCGCGATCGTGATCGCGGCGTCGTTGCCGATCACCTGGGCACCGACCTGCATCACGACCTCGGGGATGACGGGGTTGACCTTGCCCGGCATGATCGAGGACCCCTTCTGTAGCTCGGGCAGGAGCACCTCACCGAGCCCGGCACGCGGCCCTGAACCCATCCAGGCGAGGTCGTTGGCGATCTTGGTCAGCGACACCGCCGTGACCTTCAACGCTCCCGATAGCTCGACCAGCGCGTCGCGGTTGCCCTGTGCCTCGAACGGGTCCTCGGGCGGGCGAATGTCAAGGCCGGTGTCCTCCGAGAGCCGCGCGCGCACTCGCTCCGCGAACTCGGGATGGGTGTTCAGACCCGTGCCGGTGGCGGTGCCGCCGAGCGGTATCTGGGCCACCTGAGGCAAGGTGTTGCGGACCCGCCGCGCCGCCAACCTGATCTGGGCCGCATAGCCCGAGAACTCCTGGCCGAGGGTGACCGGGACCGCGTCCATCAGGTGCGTGCGGCCGGACTTGACGACGTCGTGAAACTCCTCCGCCTTGCGCTGCAGCGAGTGCTCGAGCTGCTCGAGCGCGGGCAGCAGCTCGCCGCTGGCCTCGGCCAGGGCCGCCAGGTGGACGGCCGAGGGGAAGACGTCGTTCGAGGACTGGCCCATGTTGACCTGGTCGTTGGGATGGACTCCCTCCCCCGCCAGCGCGGCGATCACCTCGTTGGCGTTCATGTTGGACGAGGTGCCCGATCCGGTCTGGAAGACGTCGATCGGGAACTGGTCGTCGACCGATCCATCGGCGACGCGGTCGGCAGCCTGCGCGATCCGTTCGGCCAGCTCGGGCTCGAGCTTGCCGAGGTCGGCGTTGACCCGTGCCGCGGCGGCCTTGATCCGCCCCAGCCAGCGCACGACCACGACCGGGACCCGCTCGCCCGAGATCGGAAAGTTCTCGACGGCCTTGGTCGTCTCACCGCCCCACAGTTGCTGTTGCTCCTCGACGCTCATGAGGTTCCTTAACGCTACTAACCCAGAAACGCGATCAGCTCGCGCGCGACGCCGACGGGGTCGTCGTAGGCGATCAGAAAGCCGGTGCCAGGAAGGGTGCGTAGCTGAGCATTGGGCAGCAAATCGAGGGCTTCCTGAGCGCCCTCGAGCGAGTGGATGCGATCCTCTTCGGCCCACAGCAGCAGGACGGGTAGGTCGATCCGCTCGTAGGCGTCGAGCAGCTGGCGCTGCGCCTCGACCGGCCAGCGGTAGGCGAAGCGCGACCACGAGCGGGCGCGATTGCCGTTGCCGCCGACGTCGGCCATCGCGTGGCGGAGCAGATCGCGCGTGGCGGGGTTGGGCTGCGCGGAGAGCCGGTCTCCCAGCGCTGGCCGCCACGCCAGCGTGGCGGCGTGCGAGAGCAGGCGGTCGAGGCCGGGGAGAGACGCTGCCCGGCACGCGAGCCGGAAGGCCCGGCGGCGGCCGCCGAGCTGCTCCCGGCGGTGCAGGCGGTTGGGCATCAGGATCAGGCGCGCCGGCTCGAGCGCTCCGGTCATCACCGCCCGCAGGGCGAGCTCCGCGCCGAGGTCATGGCCGCCCATGAGCGCCTTCGGTCCGGCGACCTCGGCCGTGAAACCGGCGATCACCTCGGTCAGCCAGCCGGGCGTGTACGGGTGGCGGGGGCGATCCTCTGAGTCCCCGTGCAAGGGGAGGTCGGGGAGCACCAGCCTGAAGCGAGCCTGCAGCGGTTCGACGATCGGCTCCCACTCGCGGTGCGTGAGCCCGAGCGAGTGCAGCAGCACGAGCGGACGGCCCGTGCCCGCCTCGCGGTAGGCGACACGCGCGCCGTCGTGGTGGTGGTAGAGACGTAGGCGCATCGCGGCACGGATCGTCGCACGCCCGCACCTACAATCACGCGCCCATGACGTCCCATTACCGCCCGGTCGATGCGAAGCCCTCTTTTATAGCCCTGGAGCGGGAGGTGCTCGAGCGCTGGCAGGAGCGGGACGTGTTCGCGGAGTCAATCGAGCGGCGCCGCGAGGGCCCGCAGTGGACCTTCTACGAGGGTCCCCCGTTCCCCAATGCGCCGCCCGCCTCGCACCACGTCATGGCGCGCGTGTTCAAGGACATCTTCACGCGCTACAAGACGATGCAGGGCTTTTTTGTCGAGCGCAAGGGTGGCTGGGACTGCCATGGATTGCCGGTCGAGCTGGCGCTCGAGGCGGAGCTCGGGTTCACCTCCAAGGAGGACATCGAGCGGTTTGGGATCGCCGAGTTCAATGCCCGCTGCCGCGCCAAGGTCCTGGATCACGTCGAGGACTTCAACAAGCTGACTGAGCGGATCGGCTTCTGGATCGATCTCGACAACGCGTACAAGACGCTCGACCCCGACTACATCGAGTCGGTCTGGTGGGCGCTCCAGCAGATACACGAGCGCGGGCTGCTGTACGAGAAGCTCAAGGTCGTCCCCTACTGCCCGCGTGACCAGGTGACGCTCTCGAGTCACGAGCTCGGGCAGCCCGACGTCTATCGCGAAGTGGAGGATCCATCGGTCTACGTGCGGCTGCCCGTCCTCGCCGACCATGGCCCGCTCGAGCGCGGCGACGAGCTGATCGTGTGGACAACCACGCCGTGGACGCTCGTGTCCAATGCGGCGGTCGCAGTCGACCCGGAGATGACATACGTGCGCGCGAAGAGTGACGGGAGGGTCGCGGTCGTGGCAGAGTCGGCGGCCGAGCGAGTGCTCGGGCCGGGGGCCGAGGTGGTCGATCGCTTTCCCGGCGCCGCGCTTGGGGGAACCTCGTATGAGGCGCCGTTTCCGTTCATCCCCGCCGAGGAGTACGGCCCGCGCGGACATACGGTGCTCGCGGGCGATTTCGTCGAAGCGGACGAGGGCACGGGGCTGGTTCACACCGCGGTTGCCTTCGGCGAGGAGGACTTCCGGCTCGGCGAGCAGTACGGGCTGACTGTCGTCAACCCGGTGCGGCTCGACGGGACCTTCGACGAGCGCATCGGCGCGTACGCCGGACGCTGGGTCAAGGACGCCGACCCGGATCTGATCGACGACCTGCGCCGCCGCGGCCGGCTCCTGCGTGCCGAGACGCTCCGTCATGCCTACCCCCACTGCTGGCGCTGCGGCACGCCGTTGCTCTACTACGCAAAGCCTTCTTGGTACATCGCCACCAGCCAGATCAAGGAGCGGCTGCTGGCCGCCAACGAGACCGTGAGCTGGTATCCGGAGCACATCAAGCACGGCCGTTTCGGCAACTGGCTCAAGGGCAATGTCGACTGGGCCCTCTCACGCGAGCGCTACTGGGGAACGCCGCTGCCGGTGTGGCGCTGCAAGCACGGATGCGTGCGCGTGGTCGGCTCGTTCGCGGAGCTGAAGGAGCTCTCGGGAGTCGAGCTGACCGATCCCCATCGCCCGTTCGTCGATGAGGTCACGTTTCCCTGCGCCAATTGCGGTGGGGAGATGGTCCGCGTGCCCGAGGTGATCGACGTGTGGTTCGACTCCGGTGCGATGCCGTTCGCCCAGTACCACGCCCCGTTCGAAAATCAGGAGCGGTTCGAGCGGCGGTTCCCGGCCGACTTCATCTGCGAGGGCCTTGACCAGACCCGCGGCTGGTTCTACTCGCTGCTGGCGATCTCCACGCTGCTGTTTGACCGCTCGCCATACCGAACCGTCGTCTGCCATGGCCTGCTGCTCGATGAGCAGGGCCAGAAGATGTCGAAGTCACGGGGCAACACGGTCGAGCCGTGGCACGTGATCGAGCGCTTCGGCGCCGACGCGCTGCGTTGGTATCTCTTCACCTCGCGTCAGCCGTGGGCCGGATACCGCTTCTCGATGGGGACGATCGAGGAGTCCGTGCGTCAGTTTCTGCTGCCGCTCTGGAACACGTACTTCTTCTACGTGTTGTACGCGAACGCGAACGGGATCGAGCGGGGCCAGCGTGCGAACGGGGAAGGAGACACTGAACTCGATCGCTGGGCGCTCTCTCGCCTTCAGGCGACGGTCGCGACCGTGGGCGAACGACTCGACGACTACGACGCGACCAGCGCCGGGAGGGCGATCGCCGGATTCATCGACGAGCTCTCGAACTGGTACGTGCGCCGCTCGCGGCGCCGCTTCTGGGACGGCGACGAGGCGGCCTTCGCGACCCTGGCGGAATGCCTGCTCACGGTCACACGCCTGCTCGCGCCGTTCTGCCCGTTCATCGCCGACGAGCTCTTCGACAACCTCGACGGCTCGCTGGCCAGCGTGCATCTGGCCGACTTTCCGCTCGCCAGCCGGCGCGATACGGAGCTCGAGGCGGCCATGGAGGTCGCACGCGAGACGGTGAGCATGGGGCTCGCCGCCCGTGCACAGGTCCGACTCAAGGTGCGACAGCCGCTGCGGGCGGCGGTCGTGGTCGCCTCGGGCCACGAGCGCGAGGCGATCGAACGGCTGGGCGAGCTGGTCCGCGAAGAGCTCAACGTGCGCGAGCTTCGGTTCGTCTCGGCGGCAGACGAGCTCTCGACCGTCGAGGTCAAGCCCAACTACCGCACGCTCGGACCCCGTTTCGGCGCGCAGATGCCGCTCGTGGCGGCGGCGATCGCGGGGCTGGACGGAGCGCGTGCGGCTGCTGCGCTCCGCGAGGGGGGGCGACTGGTGATCTCGGTGGGCGGGAGCGAGCACGAGCTCGACCCAGACGACGTCCTGCTGTCGATGAAGCCGATTGAGGGCTACCAGGTCGAGCGCGAGGGATCGCACGCGGTCGCGCTCGAGCTGACGCTCGACGACGAGCTAGTCGCCGAGGGGTGGGCGCGCGAGCTCGTCCACGCCGTGCAGTCGGCTCGCCGCGACGCTGGCCTCGAGGTCACCGATCGGATCTCGCTGACCCTGGGCGGCGACTCCGAGCTGCTCGCGGCCGCACGGACGCACGAGCGCTATCTCGCGGGCGAGACGCTTGCGCTCGAGGTCAGCTATGACGGCGCGGTCGAGCCGGCGAGCAGCGTGTGGATCGACGGGCGCGAGCTGCGCGTGGCGCTACGACGCGTCTGATTACGCGAGCACCGGCTCGAGCTCGGCCTCGAGCTTGCGCTTGGGATAGGCCCCGATCACCTTCTTCGCGACCTCGCCGCGGTTGATCAGGATCAACGTCGGAATCGACATCACGTCGTAGGCGATGGCCGTCTGCTGGTTCTCGTCGATGTTGAGCTTGACGACCTTGAGCGCGTCGGCGCGCTCCTTGGCGATCTCCTCGACGACCGGCGCAACCATCCGGCACGGCCCGCACCACGGCGCCCAGAACTCGACCAGGACCGGGACGTCGGACTCGAGCACCTCAGCCTGGAAGTTGTTGTCGGTGACTTCAGTGACCGTGCCTGCCATCAGGGCTCCTTTGCTTGCTTGGTACTTCACAAAGTATAGCGTGCCGCAGCGACGGCGCCGCTTACGCTATCCCCGATGGCGGACCCGACCAACACTGAGATCGCCGCAGCGCTTGACGAGCTCGGCGATCTGTCGGAGCTCGACGGGGCAATCGTGCATCGGGTGGTTGCCTACCGCAACGCCGCCAGGACGGTTCGCGAGGCCCCGGTCTCGGTGCTGGCGCTCGCGCGGGCGAACCGAGCGACCGAGCTTCCGGGAATCGGCCGCACCATCCAGGAGAAGGTGATCGCGCTCGCCGACGAGGGCGCGATTCCCGCGACCGTGAAGCTGCGGGCAAAGTTTCCCCCCGGTCTGATCGAGATGACGCGGCTGCCGGGGCTTGGCCCGAAGCGGGCGCGGCGGCTGTTCGACGAGCTCGGGGTCGACTCGCTCGATGGGCTGCGGGCGGCGGCGACCGAGCACCGCATCCAGCAGTTGAAGGGCTTCGGGGCGAAGGCCGAGGAGACCATCCTGGAATCGCTCTCGCTGGCAGCCGCGTCCGAGCCCGGCGCGCGCACCGTGCTGGACCGTGCGCTCGCGGCCGGCGAGCAGCTGCTCGCGGCTCTGCGCGCGCACCCCGCGGCCGAGCAGGTCGAACTGGCGGGCTCCGCGCGGCGCATGGCCGAGACGGTCAAGGACCTGGACGTGATCGCGACCGCGACCGACCCGCTCGCATTGGCGCAGGCCGCGGCCGGACTGGAATTGGTCGAGGCGGCGCAGACGCCGGCCGCAGCCGGGGTGAGATTGCGGCTGCACACGGGCCTGCGGGCCGAGCTGCGGATCGTGGCCCCGGACCAGTTCGGCAACTTGCTCCAGCACCTGACGGGCTCCAAACAGCACAACATGGCTCTGCGGGAGCTGGCCGTTCGCAAGCGCCTGCACGTCTCCGAATATGGCGTCCTGGACGACAGCATGGGAATCACCCATCGGTGCGCGAGCGAGGAGGAGGTGTATGAGCTGCTGGGCCTCGCCTACATCGAGCCGGAGCTGCGCGAGAACCGCGGCGAGCTCGAGGCTGCCGCGAAGGGGACGCTGCCGGATCTGATCGAGGTGAGCGACCTGCGAGGCGATCTCCACTGCCACACGACGGCGTCTGACGGCACCGCGTCGATCGAGGAGATGGCGCTCGCGGCGCGCGAGGCCGGCTACGAGTACCTGGGGATCACCGATCACTCGGCGTCGTTCGGCTTCGGCGACGAGGTATCCCCTACACGCCTGCGCGAGCAGATCGAGCTGATCCGCGCGACTGACGTCGACGGGATCGAGTTGCTCGCGGGCAGCGAGGTCAACATCCTCCCGGACGGCTCGCTCGACTATGACGATGACCTGCTGGCGCAGCTCGACTGGGTGATCGCGAGCGTGCACTCGTCGTTCCGCATGGGCCGGGAGGCGATGACCGAGCGCCTCGTGCGCGCGATCGAGCACCCCCTGGTCGACGCGATCGGTCACCCATCGGGACGCAAGCTCATCAAGCGGCGCCCCTACGACGTCGATCTCCAGGCGGTGATCGAGGCCGCGGCTCGCACGGGGACGATGCTCGAGATCAACTCCAACCCCGATCGACGCGACCTGGACGAGATCCACGCGCGGGCTGCGGCCCAGAACGGGGTCGGACTACTCGTGAACTCCGACTCGCACCGGGTCGGGGGCTTCAGCGTCGCTCGCTACGGGATCGCGACCGCGCGGCGCGCATGGCTGACGGCGGCCGACGTCGTCAACACGCGTCCGTGGTCAGAGCTGCAGGCGATGCGCAAGCGATCGCGCGGGTAGCTCAGCCCCGGCCCGCCTAACGTCGCGCCCGCACGGCCCGTTGCGGCTGCGGTTTGGACGCGGCTTTGCGCGCGCCCCCGAGCGGTGGGGGCGGCTCGGCCGGCGGCCGCCGGTAGACGAACCAGCCGCGCTGGATCGCGACGAACCAGACGAGGCCGGTGAGACACAGGATGCTGGCGATGAAGAAGTTCAAGCGCAGCCCGAAGATGTGCACGGAGTAGTCGATTCGCTGGGTCTCCTCGAAGATGCGAAAGGCGGAGTATCCGGCCACGTACAGGGCGAAGATCGCCGGCGGCCTGAGCTGCTCGCGCCTGCGCCGGTTGAGCCACACCAGGAAGGCAGCCAGCAGCAGGTTCCAGATCAGCTCGTAGAGGAACGTGGGCTCGAAGGTCGCGTACTGCGTGTAGCCCGGGGGACGGTGGGCGAGCGAGATCTGGAGTGCCCAGGGCAGCTTCGAAGGCGCCCCGAACAGCTCCTGGTTGAAGTAGTTGCCGATCCGTCCGATCGCCTGCGCCACGAGCAGCGCCGGCGCGGCGCAGTCCATCAGCAGCCGGGTCTGGTCTTTGGTCAGCTTCTCGCGTCTGACGCGCCACAGGCCGACGGCGACTCCCCCGGCAATGCCGCCCCAGATCCCGAGTCCGCCCTTCCAGATCGCGAACGGTCCCCACCAGTGAGGCGGGATCTGCGACGGCGTCGTGATCAGGAAGTAGATCCGGCCGCCGATCAAGCCGCCCGGAAAAGCCCAGGCGGCGATCTCGGCCGGCAGTTCTTTCCGCCCCCCGACCCGCACCCACAGCGCGGCCGTGACGACGATCGCCGCGATCACGGCGATCACGTACATCAGGCCGTATGCGTGCACGAACAGCGGACCGATGTGGAAGCCGCTGCTGGACGGGCTGGGGATGTAGGCGAAGGCCATCTGTGTCAGATGCGCGGCTGGGTGTGGCGCGGCCGCGTCGAGGACCCGTTTAGCTCAAACAGATTCGAGCGAAAGCCCGGGATGCGCACGAGCTTGATCGACCTCATCGGCGAGGTAGGTTCGATGTAGAAGCGCACCCCGTCGCGTTCCTCGATCGCTGCGACCGCCGACGCCTGCCTGCGCCACGCGAGCGACCAGATGATCGCGAATCCACTCGCCACGGCCGGAACCTGGGGCAAGACCCAGGCGAGGGCGACGGCGCCCAGCGTGGAGAGCAGGAGCGGCCACAGGCGGTTGAGGATCGTGCGTCCGGCGCGGACGTCGGGCAGCGTCGTGGGCGTGCGGGCGTTGACCAGCAGAGTCCGGATTGACTCTGTCGCCTCCTGCCGGCGACCGATCCACATGCCAATCGCTGCGGCTGCGAGCCACCAGCCCGCGGCCACGATCACGACCCCCTCCTGCTGGTTGGCGACCGCGCCGGCGACTGTGACCGCGGCCAGGGCGCTCGCCGCCCCCGCGCTGATCAACACAGTCGTGCGCAGGAAGTCGGTGAACCGCATCTAGGCGACCAGCATCTCCAGCAGGCGGCGCACCCCGTCCGTCCCATCGACCACCAGGTCGGCCTCGGCTTTGATCTCGGCCGGTCCCTCATCCGAGCTCACTGCCACGCGCACCACCTGATCGATCTTGCCCTCGTGGGCGAGGCGCTCGAGCGCCCGGAAGGCGTCGAGGTCTGTCCTGTCGTCACCCACGTACATCGCCGCGCGGAGGTCGAACTCCCCGAGCAGCGACGCTATCCCGGAGCCCTTGTCGAACTCAACCGGCGGCCGCACCTCGAGGATCTTCCGGCCCCAGTGAGTGCGCAACCCTGCGCGCTCCGCTTTCGCCGCGATGGCGTCGACCGTCGCCTGGGCGGCGTCCTCATCCGGGGCGCCCCGCCAGTGAAAGGCGAGAATCGGCCCCTTGTCCTCGAGCCTCACTCGGCGGCGGCGCATGTCGCTGTGGTCGAGCTGGCGGGCGAACTCCTGAATCCGCCCCGACCAGGCCTCGACCTGGGGGTCGACAATGAGCCCGGTGGTGCCGGGGCGGAGCAGCTCCGCCCCGTGCGAGCCGATGTAGAAGAGCGAGCCGATCGAGACCATCGCGCGGGCGTCGGCCGCTCGCCGGCCGCTGACGATGATCACCAGCGCATAGCGCTTGGCCGCCTCGATGACGAGCTGACGCGTCGGCTCCGGGACATGAGCCTCCTCGGCGCGCTGTACGATCGGCGCGAGCGTTCCGTCGACGTCGAGCAGCACTGCCGCCCGCTTCGGATCGGCGCGCAGCGGGGCCAGAGCTTCGGGCAGGAGCGCGGCGGACACCGCTCTAGTATGCCCGCTCATGGCAAGGGGCTTTGACCGGGCCCACGCAGGCAAACTGGCGCTGACCGGGACCGCCGCGGGGCTCTTCAGCGGCCTCTTCGGGGTGGGCGGCGGCGCCGTGATCGTTCCCATGCTGGTGCTGTGGCTCGGCTACGGCCAGCGCCGAGCGACGGGCACGTCGCTGGCCGCGATCGTCGTGATCGCGGCGATGGCCGCGATCCTCCAGGGCGCCTACGGCAACGTCGACTTGGTCAAGGGCGCGCTCGTGGGCGTGCCCGCGATTGGTGGCGTGCTGCTCGGCACCTGGCTCCAGCAGCGCGTCCCTGTTGAAACGCTCGGGCTTGCTGTTCGCGGTCGTGCTTGTCGCCGCCGCAGTCGACCTGGTCGTGATGTGATCCTGGCGGCTGTGCTCGGCGGCGTGGCGGGCGTGCTCAGCGGCATGTTCGGAGTCGGCGGCGGGATCATGTTCGTGCCGGCTCTCGCGATCGTCCTGTCGCTCAGCCAGGTCAAGGCCGAGGCGACATCACTGTTCGCAATCGTGCCGGTCGCGTTGGTCGGGGCGCTCCAGCAGTACCGCTACGGCAACGTCGAGGCGAGAGACGGAGTGATCCTCGGGGTGCTTTCGGCAGCGGGCGTCGCGGGCGGCGTGGCGCTCGCCAATCTGCTGCCCGAAAAGGGACTGAGGGTGCTGTTCGCCGTCATCATGGTGCTGATCGCGGTCCAGTTTGTGCGCCGCTTCCTGGAGCGGCGTGGCGACCTGGAGCGCCGTGGCGATGCCGACGAGCACGCCACCATCGCCTCCAGTGGGACGCCCGAGGAGCGCCTGTGACCGATCCCGTGCTGCTGCTTCACGGCCAGCCGGGCAGCGCCCGCGACTGGACCCGCCTCGAGCAGGCGCTGCGGGGCAGCGCGAGGACGATCGCGCTCGACCGGCCCGGGTGGGATCGTCGATCTCAGCCGACGGGGCTCGCCGGCAATGCGGAGGCGGCCGTGGCCGCGCTCGACGCCGCCGGGGTCGAGCGGGCGGTCGTCGTGGGTCACAGCTTTGGCGGTGGCGTCGCCGCATGGCTCGCCGCCAACCACCCAGAACGGGTGAGCAGGCTGATACTCGCCGCGCCGGCCGCGAACTGCGCGTCGCTGACGGCGGTAGATCGGTCGCTGGCGCTTCCCGTGTTGGGAGCGGTGGCCAGTACGGCGATGCTGATCGGCAGTGGCGCGGCGCTCGAGACCCCGCCGCTGCGGCGCTCGATCGCCGGCCGCCTGGGCATCGAGGCTCGGTACCTGAGAGGCTTATCGGGCATGCTGCTCGCTCCCGGGAGCTGGCGGGCGTTCGCCGTCGAGCAGCGAGCCTTGGTGCGCGAGCTGCCGACGCTTGAGCAGAGCCTGGGACGCATCACCGCCCCCACCTTGGTCGTGATGGGCGCCGCCGATCGGGTCGTGCCGGCGGAAGCAGCTCGCCGGCTCGCGGACCAGATACCGCACGCTGAGCTGGTGCTGCTGCCGCGCGCCGGCCACCTGCTCCCCCATCTCGAGGCAGAACGACTGGCGGCGATCATGGTCGGGTCAGACTTGGCCTCAGCGACTCGACCGCACGGGGTGCTGGGCGGATGAAGCGCCTCGCCCTGATCGTGGGAGTCGTAGCGTTTGCTCTCTCGGCGCTGCCGGCGCACGCGAGCGGCTGCGATTCGTGGACCGGCGCCACCTCCGAGCGGTGGGATACGAGCTCGAACTGGACCGCGGGGGTTCCGAGCGCCGCCTCGCAGGTCTGTATCTCACGATCGGCCCAGCGGAAGGTGGTCGTCGTGGGCCGCGAGGCTCGCGCCGCGTCGGTGTCACTCGGCCACGGCACCCAGCTCGAGCTGATGGCAGACGCCACGCTTAGAGTCGCCCACGGCGTGCGGATCGCGGGCTCCCTGACCTTCGAGCGCCCCACGGCGCGGTTGATCACCGCCCTGGCGAGGGTCGTCCGGGGCGGGAGGCTGGCCGGGGTAGGCGCCGTTACCGGCAGCGTGGTCAACGCCGGCTGGGTGATGGCGCTCGACGGCGCCACCGGCGTCCCGCTGAGGGTGTCAGGCACCTACAGGCAGCTGCGCTCAGGAGTCCTGTTCTCACGCGACGAGGGCACGAGCTTCGTCCAGCTCCACGCAGGCCGCGCTTCGCTCGCCGGCAGGCTGATCTTGCTGATCCTCGACGCGCTGACGCCCGGCAGCAGGTACCAGATCGTCTCGGCCCACAGGCTGAGCGGCACCTTCGCGCATCTCCCGCTGGGCCTCGTTATGGATTACTCCCGCCGCACCGCGACTGCGGTCGTGAGGTCTGTGGTCACGCTCGGCCGCGCACATGTGGCGCGCGGACAGGTGGTCGACGTCTCCGGTGCGAGCTTCGGAAACCTGGGCGTCGTGAAGTTCCATCTCGACTCGCGCTCCGGTCCGGTGCTCGGAAGCGCGTCCGTCAACAGCATCGGCGGCTTCGAGACACCGATGCGACTGCCGCTCCATTTGGGGCTCGGCCGGCATCTGCTGGTGGCGGTCAAACAGGGCGTGGGCTACATGGCGAGCGTGAGGTTTGTGGTCACCGCGGGATAAGGAGTCAGGGCGCGCCAGAGCGACCATTTCGGCCGGGTGGCCGGCTGATGTGGCGATTGCGGGTGGTGCTGCGGCGATCGCGGGTGAAAAAGCCTCCCACCCGTGCGGCCCTCGCGAGGTGGGACGATTCTTCACCCCCATAGGGTGGAATTTTCCTCCCGGCAGAAAGCGGAGCGCGAGGTGGGACGATTTTTCACCTCGTGGAACGGGCACGGACCACGCGTTCAAGCGCTACGGCGCTCGAACGCGGCATGGGCGGATCTCGGGCCCCGTCGCGGCGGCGCAATGGCGCCACTGATCGCCAACATCCCCTAAGCGACGCGGCGAAGGAATCGAACCTTCCAAGCGGGGGGCTTCCCCGCCCTGCCCGTTTTGAAGACGGGATGGGCCACCAGGCCCCTGCCGCGCCGGAGGGGATCCTAGGCCGCAACGGTCTCGTCTCGACCTCGGGCGGGATATCACCCCTGAATGTCCGTGGTGAAACCCCACGGAGCGTGCGTCGCCTCCACGGAGCGCGACCCCCACGGAGGGGCGCCCCCCACGGAGCGGACACCCCCGTATCCCACGCGCCGCCCCGCCCTCCACCGCCCCAGGCGGCCAGGCCCCAACCCCCCATGATGTACCGTGAACCGATGCAGCCCCTGCGCTGGGAATACCGCCCCGACGGGCTTCGGGCCCCGGCACTGGTGTGCGCCTTCAAGGGGTGGAATGACGCGGGCGACGCGGCCTCGAGCGCGCTCACGTTCGTCGGCGGCGCGCTCGGCGCGCGCAGATTCGCGACGATCGATCCCGAGGACTTCTACGACTTCCAGTCCGCTCGGCCGCAGATCAAGCTGGTGGACGGCGAGACGCGTGAGATCGTCTGGCCCTCGGTCGAGCTGCTCGAGATCAGGGTGCCGCGAGCACCACGTGACCTCGTGCTGCTCTCGGGGACCGAGCCCTCGTTTCGCTGGCGCGCCTTCACGAGCGTGATCGTCGAGCTTGCGGAGGCGCTGGGGACCCAGCTGATGGTGACGCTCGGTGCGCTTCTCGCGGACGTTCCCCACACCCGGCCGATCGCGGTCACCGGTCTCGCCTCGGATCCGGCCCTGGTCTCGAGACTCGACCTCACCCAGTCGAGCTACGAGGGCCCGACCGGCATCGTGGGCGTGCTCCATGCGGCGTGTCAGCGCGCTGGGCTTCCATCGGCGAGTTTCTGGGCCGCCGTGCCCCACTACATCGCCGCCACGCCCAACCCGAAAGCGGCGCTCGCACTGGTGCGCAAGGTCGAGGGTCTGGTTGGCGTCGCGATCGATGCCTCCAGCCTCGAGTCCGCCTCTGAGGACTACGAGCGCCAGATCAACCTCGCCGTGCAGAGCGATCCCGACGTGCAGGCGTTTGTCGAGCGGCTTGAGCAGGCGGCCGAGTCCAGCGAGCAGATCCAGCCGACCTCGCTGCCCTCGGGAGACACGATCGCGCGCGACCTGCAGCGCTTCCTCCGCCGAGAGAGACGGGCGGTTAGCTCAGACGCGCGGAGCTCCCGGCTGGTTAGCCCAGAGACGCGCGGTTAGCTCTCGAGACGGCCGGTTAGCTCCCGACAGACCGGCGGCTAGCTCTCCGCCGCCGGGCAGACGAGCCGGTAGTCGCACACCGAGCAGGCCGCAAACGAGGGCGTAGGCTCGAATTCCTGGGCGAGGACGCCCTCGGCGACCTCCCGCGCGACCTCGCTCACCCACTCGGCGCGGTCCTCGCCGGCATCGGGCAGCGAGACCTTCTGGTCGTCGAGCAGGTAGTAGTAGGCCTGCCGCGCGGCGTCGAGCTGCCACGCCTCGCGCGCGCCCAGCGCGTACAGCGCGAGCTGCACGTCGTCACCGAGCTGCGCGCTTGTCTTGGGGCGCCCGGTCTTGTAGTCGATCAGCTCGTACTCCCCGCCCGGTAGGCGATCGATCCGGTCCACACGACCGCGCAGGAGATGGGGTCCGAGCTTGAACGAGAACGGGCGCTCGAACCACATCGGCTCCGCCGGCTCGTGCTGGAAGCGGCGGTGGTACATGGTCAGCGCTGAGGTGGCCTTGCCGCGCAGCTGGCGCTCCTCCTCGGAGTCCCCGAATCCGCCCCGGCGCCAGCCCGAGTCGAGCAGTCCGAGCAGCTCTGCGAGCGTGCCCGAGGCGCCCGTCTGGGCGTGGAAGCGCTCGAGCACCTGGTGCACGAGGATGCCGAAGCGCTGATTGACGGTGGGCTCCTGCGGGATGCGAAACACGCGTGCGAACTTGTATCTGAGTGGACACGTGCGATAGGTGTCGATGTCGGAGGCCGACAGCGCGATCCCCTCGCCGCGCCGGGGCAGGAAGGTCTCCAGCGAGGGCTCGTCGCGGGCGGCGAGCATCTGGGCGCGCCGGCGGGCGTCGCGGTCGGTGTCGAGCAGGTATTCGTCGAGTGCCGAGGAGGAGAGGATCTCCTTCTGCTCCGCGGTGGCCGCCTGGAGCACGCGCGCGTTGACGTCTCGCAAGGCTTCCGAGAGGCTCTGGCCCTCGGGCCGCGCGAGCAGCGCCGCGACCTTGAGCAATTCCAGGTAGCGCACGACCGCGTGCGAGATGTCGAGGTCGGTGTCCAGCCGCAGCTCGCCCAGCCGGCCCCCGGTGCGCATCGTCGCCTCGAGTAGATCGTCGCGCAGCAGCCGGTAGGTCGAGTGCAGGCTTTCGGCCGGCCCGAACAGCTCCTCCGCCCGGTCCTGCCACTGCGCGCTGAGCGCTCGGCGCATCTTCTCCACTGCCACCGCCGGGGGCCGCTGCGACCGCTCGGGGGTCGGCTCGGCCGCGTAGCACAGGACCGCGCGAGCCCTGGCTCTGGTCAGCGCGACGTACAGCGCCTGCTGCAGCGCGACTTCGCGCTGCAGCTCGGTCGCCGGTGGAAGCTGCTCGCGCAGCAGCGCGTCGGGAACGTCCTCGGGTGCGGGCATGCGCAGCTCTGCGGTCAACCCGACCACGTACACGTGCTCCGCCTCGAGCCCGCCGGCGGCGCTCAGCCCGACAACCTGCACGACGCGAGCGCCCGCGAACTGCGGCTCCTCGTGCTCGGGCAGCCCGAACTGCGCGACCGCAGCGATCGAGCGCGCGAACTCGCGCGGGGTCGACTGCGGCGAGCGCCGCACGTGGGCCGCCGCGAGCTCGCCAAAGCGCGCCAACGCGCGCAGCCTTTCGACGACGTCCGGCTGGGCGGCAAAGAGCTGCTGGCGCCGCAGCCCGAGTCGCTCGATCAAGCGGTGGACGAACAGATCCGGACGGGTCGTATCGATCGCGCCCAGCGCAGCCCGATACAGCTTGAGGAACACCCGGATCCGCTCCCGCGCCTCGGGCGGGACCTGCGGGGACTCGGTGGCGGCAGCGAGCCCCGCGACCATGTCGAGCTTGCGCCGGCGCGCGATCTGGGTGCAGCGTGCGATGTCGACCGAGCGCAGCTCGACCGGCGGGCGGGCCAGCACCCGCACGACCGCGGCGGCATCAGTCGGGTCGGCCAGCAGCCGCAGCCACGCGAGCAGGTCGCGTATCTCGGCCCGCTGGAAGAACGCGGCCTCACCCACCAGGCGGTGCGCGATCGCCCGCTCCTCGAGCGCCGTGGCGACCGCTTGGCCGGCCTCGCCGCCGTCCGGCACCAGCACGAGAAGCTCGGTGGAGCTCTCGAGCCCGAGCACCCGCTCGACGTCGGCGGCTACCGCCTGCGCCTGCGCGCGCCCGTTCTCGCAGCGCCAGAACTCCACCTCGCCGCCGGGCGGCGCCCGCTCGATGCTCACGTCTGCCACCACGTGGGCGGCCTCGAGCAGCCGCCGCGGCGCGCGCATGCTTGCCTCAAGCGTCATGGTGAGCGCGTCCGGAATGGCGGAGAAGGAGGCCATCCGTTCGCGGCTCGCGGCCCGCAGCCCCGTCAGCCCGGCTGCGGGGTCGCCGGCGACCGTGAGTGCGTTCCCGAGCGCCCGCGCGAGTCTCGCGCTCGCGAACTCGAGCTCGTGGGCGTCGTCCACGAGCACGTGGCTGAACAGCCGCACGTCCTCGGGTTGGCGCTGTGCGAGGCGGAGCGCGCCCATGAGCAGGTCGCCCGCGTCCTGCGCGCCGGCCTGCGCGAGCAGGCGCTCATGGGCACGGTAGACGTCGGCAAACTCACGCTCGAGCGCCGCGTGTGGCCCCTTCAGCGTCGCGGCCCAGGCAGCGTAGGCCTCGGCGTCGATCAGCTGCGCCTTGAGCCGCTCGATTCTGCGCACGAATCGGCGCAGGACGGCCGCTGGACTGCCGCCGAAGTCGTGTTCGCGCAGATCCAGCTCATCGAGATGTTCGAACAGCATGGCCAGCCTGTCGCCGGGGCCGAGCAGCGAGAGCAACATGTCCGAGGCGCTCGTCCCGGCACCGCCCTGCTCTAGCACCGCCGCCGCGAGCTCGACCGGTGCCCCCGGTGACGAGCCGCTCATAGCCTCTGCTGAGCCCTGCCTCCAAGCGCTCGTTGAAAGCCTGTGCCCGCGCAGGTGATGGCGCCAGCACCGCAATCCGGGAGGGGTCCGCTCCCTGCTCGACGAGCCACAGGAAACGCTCGGCCAGCAGCGTCGTCTTGCCGGTGCCGGCGCTCCCCTGGACCACCAGGACGCTGCCCTGATGCCTCACCGCCTGCTCGCGTTGGGAGTTCGCGCTCACGCCGTCTGACAGCATAGGTTCGGCATGACCTCAACCCGCTCCGCTCTTGATGTCGACTGGCTGGCCGTTTGCCGGCGCGCGACGATAGCTCTCGAGCGGGTCCTGGCTCAGGCCCCCAGCACCGAGGAGCGCGCCCGTGAGACGGGTGCGCGCGGCAGCGGCGGCGATCGCACGCTGGAGATCGATGCCTCGGCCGAGCGGATCGTGCTCGACGAGCTCGATCTGCTGCGCGAGCAGGGCTACAGCTTCCTCGCCGTCTCTGAGGAGCTGGGGACGGTCGATTACGGCGGCGGAGGCGTGCGCGTGATCGTCGACCCGATCGACGGCTCGCTCAACGCCAAGCGCCGCATCCCCCACTACGCGCTCTCGGTCGCGGTCGCCTCCGGGGAGACGATGGCCGAGGTCGAGTTCGGCTTCGTCCACGACTTCGGCTCCGGAGAGCAGTGGTGGGCGCGGCGCGGCGCCGGCGCATGGCTCGACGACGTCCGGCTCGACCCGGAGCTGCCGGAGCGGCGCAGCCGCGACGGCAGGCTCGAGGTGCTCGGGATCGAGTCGGCCGATCCGCGCTGGGTCGCGAGGTCGATCGACCAGCTCGTCACGTGCGCCCATCGCCTGCGCGTGCTCGGATCGATCGCAGTCGGCCTCTGTCACGTAGCGGCCGCACGCTTCGACGGCCTCGTCTCGCTCATGCGCAGCCGCGGCGTGGACGCGGCCGCCGGCCAGCTGATCGTGCGGGAGGCAGGCGGCCTAGTCAGCTTTCCGGGTCTGGGGGAGCCGCTCGCCGCCCCGCTCGACGCCGTGCCGAGCGCACCGGTGATCGCCGCGAGGTCGCTGGCCACCCTCCACGAGCTCGAACGGATCCCGGCATGATCGACTGGATCCTGGCGGAGCGGATCGCCGGTTATGTGGCCGGGAGTGCCGATGGACGTCTGCCGACCGCCGACCTCGAGGAGCTGGCCGCCGAGTCCGAGCGCCGGGTGACCGCCTACACGGGACTGCATCCGGCGCGGCCGCTGCCCAGCCCAGAGGGGATCGGGCGGCGCGAATGGGTCCGCACCAACCTCGGCGCCATGCGCCTGCTGCTCGACCCGGTGCTGAAACGGGCGGACAGCCGCATGGGGCCCTTTCGCCCGGCGATCCAGATCGGAGTCGGGTTGGTGCTTTCGACCGAGGTCGGAGTCGTCGTCGGCTACCTGGCTCAGCGCGTGCTCGGCCAGTACGAGCTCGTGCTGCTCGACGAGGCTGCGGACCGGCCGCCGCGCCTGCTGTTCGTGCTGCCCAACCTTGGCCAGGCGATGCATGCCTTCGGCGCCGAGGAGCGCGAGTTCATGACCTGGGTGGCGCTGCACGAGGTCACGCACGCCGTCCAGTTCGCGGGCGTCCCCTGGCTCCAGGGCCACATGTCCGGGCTCGTCAAGGAGCTGCTGCAGAGCGCCGAGCTACGGCTCGACAGCCCGCGCCGAATGCGCCCGCCGAGCGGGGAGGAGCTCAAGCGGATCCTGAGCGCGCTGCGCCGAGGGGATATCGTGTCGATCGTCACGAATCCTGCCGAGCGCGAGACGCTCGATCGAGTGCAGGCGGTCATGGCCGTGATCGAGGGGCACGCAGAGCATGTGATGGACGTTGTCGCGCCCGAGCTCCTGCCATCGCTACCCGAGCTGCGCGAGGCGCTCGACCGCCGTCGCCGCTCGCAGAGCGGCCTTTCCCGGCTGGTGGCGCGGCTGCTGGGACTCGAGTTGAAGCTCCGCCAGTACGAGCAGGGCAAGCGCTTCTGCGACGCCGTCGTCAAGGAGGCCGGACCGCGGGCGCTGCAGAAGGTGTTCTCGAGCCCCGAGGCGCTGCCGACGCTCTCCGAGCTCGACGACCCGAAACGATGGCTTGCGCGGGTGGGCTGTAACGCAGCGCCCTGAGTGGGTTACAAACACATGTTCGGTAGCTTCCGCCAGCCGCCGAGACCCTAAAGACACGATCCTCAAGCCCACAGGGGGATATTTCGATGGCTACAACCAGCAGCAGCGGTTCGACCAGCAGCGGAGGCGGCACCAGCCGCGCCGCGCGTAAGCCCGCGACCCGCACCCGCAAGCCCGCGACCCGCAAGACCGCAACCCGCAGCCGGGCCGCGACCACGACTCGCACGCAGCCGACGACGCGTGCCGGACAGGCCCAGGTCCTGGCCGAGCGCGTTGTGCTCGTGCCCGTCGGCGCGAGCCTGCTCGCGCGCGACACCCTGGTCGCCAGCGTGAGGGATTTCACCTCCCGCTACAGCACTCGCCCGGGCCTCGAGCGCGAGCTCAAGCGCTATGAGCGTCGCGGCGTCACCGCGCGCAACCGCTTCGAGCGGCGCGTGCGTAAGACCCGCACGCTGCTCGAGCGCGAGCTGCGCCAGCGCCGCCGCGGTGTCGAGAAGTCAGTGCGCCAGAACCGGCGCCGGCTCGAGCGTGAGGTACGCTCGGTGCGCAAGGACCTCGGCAAGCAGTCCGGCAACCTGACCACGCGTGTTGAGAAGGCCTTCAGCGACGCGCAGGGCCGGCTGTGAGCTCGGTTTCCTAGCAAGGCTTCCCCCGCTCGGCGCCCAGGAGAGCGACCGCAGCGGGAAAGGTTCGCCGGCCCATATCTCGCCGGCGAACGAAGCACCCTCTCCTCCCTCAACCACCGGGGTCTCACGTCATGTGAGGCCCCGGTTGGTCTTTTAAGTGGGCAGCCGGCAGGTGACCCAGGACTACCTGGTGCAGCCTTTGCCAGCGGTCACGAGGTGCACGCCAACCCTGGCCTGATTGGTGATGATCTGTATTCCGGCGGAGCTGGGTAGGGACGCGGGGTGGAGCACCATGACGGTGACTTGACCCCGAGGTTGTCCTGGTGCCGTGGAAGGCGTGACGACGTTTGGCAGCAACTCAGGGTGACCGTAGGACTGGCAGTGATTGGGCCGGACGGTCGGCTGGTTGCCGAAGATGACGCTGGCCGGTACGCCATCGGCACGCAGTTTGCGCTGCAGCCCGGCTGGATCGCGCAGCTCGCGGATGGTGACGTCGACCGTGCCATCGGGGTGCTTGACCACCGTCCAGGCCGCCAGCTGGATTCCGGATTCGCGGCCGGACGGATGGCTGGAAGGCAGCAGCGCGGTCATGCCGAACACCGCCGCGGCCAGCACTGCGAGCAAGGCTAGGCCTGGACCACGGCGGCGCGCCCGCAGTACGCGGCCGTGCCGGATGATCTGCTCCAGCGGAACGGTCATCGGAACCGTGGCTCGTTGCTCTCTCACTTTTGTAAGCAGGTCAACGTCGTTCATGATTGGAGGCTCTCCTGGTGTGGTTCGGGTACGAGGTCAGCGCGCAGCGCGGCGATGGCCCGGCCCATATGTGCCTGGACCGTGCCCGGGGCGATGCCGAGCACCTCGGCAGTGCGGTCGGTGTCGAGGTCGAGGAACACGCGCAAGGCAACGACCTGACGTTGGCGGGCAGATAGCCGCAGCAGCGCCGCCATGATCTGCGGATCGACCGCGCGCTCCTCGCCGCCCTCAGTCGCCGGCAGGTCCGTGACCGAGCCGGGATCGGGCACCGGCACCTCCCGGCGGCGTCGGCGCCACCAGGAGACGTTCGCATTTAGCGCGGTGCGGACCACCCACGCTTGCGGCGCTGGATGTCTGCTCACCGTGCGCCATGACGCCCACGCGCGAGCAAACGCCTCGGCCACCAGCTCCTGTGCCTTGTCCCGGTCACCGACGCTCACCAGGACTGCAAACAGGCACTCTTCCTTTGACCGGCGGTAGAACTCCGCAAAGTCCAAGCCTTGGTTGCCCACACCCATCTAACGCACAACCGCTAGCTAGCGGTTACGCGCCACGTCGCATCCACACCACTCGGCTCTGACCAGTCGAGCTCAACCGTTGGATCGTAGGGGCGGAAGCCGCCCGTTTGCCAGAATGAAGCTATGCCCACGCGCGAGCAGGCCATGAACGCCCTCAAGGCGGTGATCGATCCCGAGCTGCGGCGGGACATCGTCGAGCTGCAGATGGTCCGCTCGCTCGATGTGCATGAGAACGGGGTCGTCGACGTGACCGTGTCGCTGACGACGCCTGGGTGCCCGATCCGCAATCACTTCGAGACCGGCGTCGACCAGGCGATCCGCCAGCTCGAGGGCGTGCGCGGCGTCAACGTCTCCTTCGACGTGCTCTCAGAGCAGGAGCGGGCGGCGCTCGGACGCCGGCTGGGGCGCGGCGGGCTACCCGAGGGGTCGCTCGCGCAGGTGGCCAACATCGTCTGTATCGGCTCGGGCAAGGGCGGCGTCGGCAAGTCGACCGTGACGGCCAACCTGGCCGCGGCGCTGGCGGCCGACGGCAAGCGCGTCGGCGTGCTCGACGCGGACGTCTGGGGCTACTCGCAGCCTCGCATGCTCGGGCTAGGCGCCCAGCGCCCCCACGTCAACGCCCAGCGCAAGCTCCTCCCGCTGCAGGCCCTGGACGGCATCGCGGTCATGTCGATCGGCTTCTTCGTCAAGCAGGACGAAGCGGTCGTGTGGCGCGGACCGATGCTGCACAAGGCGCTGCAGCAGTTCCTCGAGGACGTCGAGTGGGGTGAGCTCGACTATCTGCTGATCGACCTGCCGCCCGGCACAGGCGACGTCTCGATGACGCTCGCGCAGCTGCTGCCACAGTCAAAGTTCGTGATCGTGACGACGCCCCAGCCGGTGGCACAGAAGGTGGCCCGCCGAGCCGCTCAGATGGCCGACAAGGTCAAGCTCGAGGTCGCCGGCGTGATCGAGAACATGTCGGCGTTCGTGACGCCGTCGGGCGAGCGCTACACGCTGTTCGGCGAGGGCGGCGGTCAGCTCCTGGCCGAGGAGCTCGAGGTGCCGCTGCTCGCCCAGGTGCCGCTGACGGTACCGCTGCGCGAGCAATCAGACGCCGGTGTGCCACTCGTCTTCTCAGACCCCGACGACCCTGCCGCGCAGGCGATCCGCCACGCGGCGCGGGGCCTGGTCGCGCTGTCTCCGGTCGAGCTCCCCGTGATGCAGGCGCCGGCGCCTGCGGCGGCGCCGAAGCCCGTCGGCATGTCGCTGCCGATGGCCTGACTTGACAGCGAAGACCGCCGCGATGGTCGGCCTGCTGCTTGCAGGCTGCGGCGCGTCAACGACCACGACCTCGGCGCCTTCGATAACCAGCACCCCGCCGTCCACCGCGCCGCACCGCGCGGCCCCTCGGCACCGCGCTGCCCATCACGTGCGTCGCTCGCGCGCGAGCGGCCTGGTGTACTCGACCGCCAGCAATGCCGTCGTGCAGCCCCAACCCGCCGCGGGCCGCTGTCACGCGCTCGGGGCGGGTATCTACGAGCGCCCTGATCCCTCGTGCACGCCGGGTGCGCTCAATCCCGCGGTGACCCAGGCGACGATCGACCGCACGATCTGCGTGTCCGGCTGGACCGACAGGGTGCGCCCGCCCGAGACCGTCTCGGAGCAGGAGAAAGCCGCGAGCATGAGCGCCTACGGCGACGCAGGCTCACTGGACAGCTACGAGTACGACCACTTCGTGCCGCTCGAGCTCGGGGGCGCGACCAACGACCCGCGCAACCTGTGGCCCGAGCCGGGAGAGTCGCCAAACGCCAAGGACGGGGTCGAGGACGAGCTCAACAACGAAGTGTGCGCGGGCCAGATCTCACTCGCGCAGGCCCAGCGTGAGATCGTCAAGAACTGGGTCGCGCTCGCGCCGCACCCGAGCGCGCCGAAGTCCGCCGGCGCCAACTGCAGACTGAGCGCGTCCTACAACGGCACCTATCACGACTACGACGTCTATGTGCACTCGAACCAGCCCGACACCACAGTCACGGTGACCGGCACGGGCGGTCAATCGAAGAGCTGGCACACCGACGGCGCCGGCTACGCAGACGTCTACTTCGCCGGGACCTCAGGTGAAGGCATCACCGCGCACGTGGGCGGCGCCGCGTGCAGCGGAAGGTTGTAAAGAAGAAGAAGATTTTGGGGTCGGCACATGTGCCGACCCCCCGGCCGGAACATGTTCCGGCCGGCCGGCGCGCACATGTGCGCGCCGGAACGACTAATTACCGACGCGCGTAGTACTCGGCGTTGAGCTGGATGTACTTCTCCCACTCTTCCGGGAGCTGGTCTTCGGCGAAGCACGCATCCACGGGGCAGGCCTCGACGCACGCATCGCAGTCGATGCATTCCTCGGGATCGATGTAGAGCATCTCGACCGAGTCATAGTCGGGTTCGTCGGGCGTGGGGTGAATGCAGTCGACCGGACAAACCTCGACGCACGAGTTGTCCTTCGTGCCGATGCAAGGCTCGGCGATCACGTAGGCCATGTCTCTTCAGATACCTCTTCGCTCGTTAACGTAACTCCCGGCCGCACGATTGTACGGACGGCCGCCTGTAGCCTCCGCGCCCGTGATCCTGCTGACGGGCGCCACGGGAACGATCGGCCGGCCGCTGCTGCGCCGCCTGACGGCCGCCGAGGTCCCCGTCCGCTGCCTTGTGCGCGACCCGCGCCGGCTGGGGGCCGAGCGCGTGCGGGTTCAGATCGCGCTGGGCGACCTCGCCGATCCATTCTCGTTCCGCTCCGCGCTGCGCGGCGTCGACACCGTCGTGCACCTCGCCGCCGCGATCAGAGACCAGCCGGGGGCCTCGATCGAGGAGCTCGGCGCCCTCGCCACGTGGCGGCTGGTGCAGGCCGCCGAGAAGGCGGGCGTCGAGCGGTTCGTCTTCTTCTCGGCGCTCGGTGCCTCGACCCGCAACCCCGCGCGGCTGCTGCGCGCGAAGGCGCTCGCCGAACGCGCCGTGGACTCCTCGCGTGTTGCACACACGGTGTTCGCGCCGTCGATCGTCTACTCGCCCGGCGATCCCTTCCTGCGCTTGCTCGAGCGCCTGTCGCTGCTGCCGGTGGTGCCGCTGTCGGGCTCGGGCGGAGCCCTGTTCCAGCCGATCTGGGCCGACGATGTGGCGGACTGCGTGATGGCGGCGCTGCCCTTCGGGCCCCACGGTGCCGAAGCGGAGGGGGCGCGCTTCGAGCTCGCCGGACCGGACACGCTCAGCTATCGGGCGATCGTCCAGCTCGTGCTGCGCTCGATTGGCCGCCGCCGGCCGCTTGTCGCGATCCCCACGCCGATCATGCGGCGCACGCTTCGCCTGGTCGAGCTGGTGATGGGACCGACCGCATTCGCGACCTGGGACGAGGCGGAGCTGCTCGAGGTCCCGCTGCTTGCAAGCCGGGGCAGCGCCGACGCCGAGCGGCTCGGAGTCGTACCTAAGCCGATGGCGGCGGTACTCGGCTCGCGCTGAGCGTGGGCTTGCGCGCGGCCCAGGGGTGGGCCCGCTCGAGCGCTGCCGCCAGCCCCAGGAGCTCGCCCTCGCCCGCGGGGCGGCCGATCAGCTGGACCGCCAGCGGCAGGCCGTCGTCGCCTTCGTAGAGCGGCAGGGCGATCGCCGGCTGTCCGGTGACATTCACGATCGCGGTGTAGGGGGTAAAGGCGCCCGAGCGCCGGTAGTGCTCCCACGGGTCAGGGCCGAGGCCGTGGATCTCGCCGATCGACACCGGGCGTTTCGCGAGCGCCGGCGTGAGCAGGGCGTCGTAGGGCGCGAGGAAGGCGACGATCGAGCGCGCCACCGACTCGAGTCTGCCCTGCGCCGCCAGGTAGGTGATCGTGTCCTGCTCGCGGGCCTTGGTCCACATCTCCCAGGTGAGCGGCTCGAGGTCCTGCTCGCTCGGCTCGCGGCCCCGGATGACTCCGCCGATGAACGTCTGCATGGACACCAGCGGCCCGAAGGCGCGGGTGAAGTCCTGGAGCAGGTCGAGGTTCGACCACGGCGGCTCGACCTCCTCCACCTCGTGGCCCAGTGACGCGAGCAGCTCGGCCGCGTCGCGCGCACCGCGCTCGCACACCGGGTCGAGCTCCACGCTTTCCAGGGGCATGTTGAGCGCGAGCCCGATCCTCAGTCCTTCCGGCTCGCGTCGTGCGAGCTCGGCGAAGGGGTGCGGCGGCGGAGGAGCCCAATTCGCGTCGCCGAGCTCGTAGCCTGAGAGCACATCGAGCATCGCTGCCGTCTCGGCGACCGTGCGCGTCAGCACTCCGTCGACCGTCAGAAAGCTTTGCCCGCTGTCGGGGCCTGGAGACACGCGCCCGCGCGCGGGCTTCAGCCCGACGAGGCCGCAGCACGCGGCCGGGATGCGCGTCGAGCCGCCGCCGTCGTTGCCGTGTGCGATCGGCACCATGCCGGCCGCGACGGCGGCAGCCGAGCCGCCGCTCGAGCCCCCTGGCGTGCGGTCGAGCCGCCAGGGGTTATGGGTGGGGCCGAAGCGACGCGATTCGGTCGTGGGCAGAATGCCCATCTCGGGCAGGGTCGTCTTGCCGACGATCACGAAACCCGCCTCGCGCAGCCGGCGCACGACGAAAGCGTCGTGGCGGGGAACGAAGTCGCCGAACAGGTCGCTGCCCATCGTCACCGGCATGCCCGCCACGGGGCGGTTGTCCTTGACTGCGATCGGCACGCCCGCGAAGGGCCTCGAGTCGTCTCTCGCGATCGCGCCAGCCGTCTCGAGCGCCTGCTCGTGGGCGACGTGGGTGAAGGCGTTGATCTGTCCCTGGAGCGCGTCGATCCGCTCGAGCGAGGCCGCGACGAGCTCGCGCGCGCTGATCTCGCCGCTGCGGATCAGCTGCGCCAGCTCGGAGACGGGACGAAGGAGCAGCTCGTACATGGGCGAGGGAGCGTATCCGGCTAGCCTTCCCGTGAATGTCTGCGGTCGCCGAGGTCAAATCGGGTCTCGAGGGCGTGGTCGCGTTCGCGACCGAGATCGCCGAGCCCGACCGCGAGGGAGGGGCTCTGCGCTACCGCGGCGTCGACATCGAGGAGCTCGTCGGCCGCGTTCCCTTCGAGCAGGTGTGGGGGTTGCTGGTCGACGGCAAGCTGCTCCCCGGGCTGCCGTCCGCCGAGCCACACCCGCTCAGCATCCGCTCCGGCGACCCCCGGGTCGACGTGCAGGCGGCGCTTGCGATGCTCGGGCCGCAGTGGGGTCTCGGCGAGCTGATCGACATCTCCGACGACGAGGCGCGCGACGACCTCGCTCGCGCCTCCGTCATGGCGCTCTCGTTCGTGGCCCAGTCGGCGCGGGGGATCGGCCGCCCGCCGGTGCCCCAGCGGGAAGTCGATAAGGCGACATCGATCCCCGAGCGGTTCCTGGTCCGGTGGCGCGGCGAGGCCGACCCCAAGCACGTCGAGGCGATCGACGCCTACTGGATCTCGGCCGCCGAGCACGGAATGAACGCCTCCACGTTCACCGCGCGAGTGGTCGCCTCGACGGGCGCCGACGTGGCAGCGGCGCTGTCGGCCGCCGTGGGCGCGCTGTCGGGTCCGCTGCATGGGGGTGCGCCCTCGCGAGTGCTAAAGATGCTGGACGAGGTCGCGGAGCTCGGAGACGCCGAGCGCTACGTCAAAGACCTGCTCGACCGGGGCGAGCGACTGATGGGCTTCGGTCATCGCATCTACAGAGCGGAGGACCCACGCGCGCACGTCCTGCGGACCACCGCCCGGCGGCTCGGCTCGCCCCGGGTCGAGGTCGCCGAAGCGCTCGAGCAGGCGGCGCTCGCCGAGCTCGAGGCGCGCAAGCCCGACCGCGTGCTCGCCACCAATGTCGAGTTCTGGTCCGCTGTGGTGCTCGACTTCGCCGACGTGCCGCCGGCCCTCTTCACATCGATGTTCACCTGTGCGCGGACGGCGGGGTGGTCGGCCCACATCCTCGAGCAGAAGCGCGAGCGGCGCCTGATCCGCCCAACGGCAAGGTACGTCGGGTCGAGCCCGCGGCCGCTATCGGAGCTCACGTAGCTGATGCGCGTTCTGCTGATCTCCTGGGAGTATCCGCCCGTGATCGAGGGTGGGCTCGCGCGGCACGTGCGCAAGCTCTCCGAGCACCTGGCCGACGAGGGGGTCGAGGTCCACGTGCTCTCGCGCAGCGGCGGCCACCTGCCCGCCGAGGAGGTTCGCCACGGCGTCGTCGTGCACCGCGTACGTGAGCCCGAGTTTCCCAAGGACGTGAACGCGTTCGTGCGCTGGGTGGATGACATGAACGGCGACATGTACGAGCTGGGGGTCGCCTTGTGCGAACGGTTCGAGTTCGACCTCGTGCACTCGCACGATTGGCTGGTCGCCGACGTCGCCGGACGGCTCGCGCGCCGGATCTCGTGCCCGTGGCTCGTGACCGTGCACGCGACCGAGTTTGGCCGCCATCAGGGGTGGATCGAGAACTACCCGCAATCGCACATCCACGCGGTGGAGCGGAGCATGGTTGCCGCCGCCGACCGGGTGATCACGTGCTCGCACTACATGCGCGGCCATGTCGCGAGCGTGCTCGAGGCGCCACTCGAGCGCATCACCGTGATCCAGAACGCCGTCGACCCGAGAGACCTCGAGCCTGTCGCCGACCTCGAGCAGCTGCGCGCGCGCTTCGCCGCACTCGATGAGCGGCTCGTGCTGCTGGTCGGTCGCCTCGTGTACGAGAAGGGCTTCCACCTCGCGCTCGACGCGCTCGCGCAGGTGAGCGAGACGCTCGGGGGCGTTCGCTACGTCGTGGCCGGATCCGGTACGGCAGAGGCGGAACTGAGGCGTCAGGCCGAGCGTCTCGGCCTGATGTCACGTGGAGCCTTCCTCGGCTGGGTGGGCGACGACATGCTGCACTCGCTCTACCGCGTCGCAGACCTGTGCATCGTTCCCTCGATCTACGAGCCCTTCGGCCTCGTGGCGCTCGAGGCAATGGCGTGTGGGTGCCTGTGCATCGTCGCCGACACGGGCGGGCTGCGCGAGGTCGTGCCCGCCGGCGGCACCGTCGGGCTGCGCTTCCCGTCGCGCGACTCGAGTGCGCTGGGCGAGGTGCTGGCGCAGATCCTCGTCGACGACGAGCTGCGGGCGCGGGTCGTGGCCGAGGCGCGGGAGCACGTGCTGCGCTTCGACTGGGCAGAGGTCGCCCGCCGCACGCTCGAGGTCTACGACGCGCTCGCGGGCGCCCGCGACGCGAGCTTCGTGGCGGATTCGTAGACGCGACTACTGCGCTGCGGCGCGTCGCGTCCCAGACGCCGAGGGCCCGGCGCTTTCGCACCGGGCCCTCGAGAAGACAACTCGCCTGTTGGGGCGAATTACATCATCCCGCTCATGTCGGGCATGCCGCCTCCGCCTGCGCTCTCCTTCTCCGGCATCTCGGCCACGATCGCCTCGGTCGTGAGGATGTTCTTGGCGATCGACGCGGCGTTCTGGAGCGCCGAGCGGGTCACCATCGCGGGATCGATGATCCCGGCTCCGACCAGGTCGACGATCTCGCCAGTCGCGGCGTCGAGACCGTGGCCCTTCTGGGCGTGGCGGACCTCGTTGACCACGACCGAGCCCTCGAGACCGGCGTTGTCGGCGATCTGCCGCAGCGGCTCCTCGAGCGCACGACGCACGATATTCGCGCCCGTACGCTCATCTGCGTCCTCGAACAGGTCGAGGTTGAGCGCCTCCTGCGCGCCCAGCAGGGCTACGCCGCCGCCGGGCACGATGCCCTCCTCGAGGGCGGCCCGGGTGGCCTGGAGCGCGTCCTCGACGCGGTGCTTCTTCTCCTTCATCTCGGTCTCGGTCGCCGCGCCGACCTTGACGACCGCGACGCCGCCGGAGAGCTTGGCAAGCCGCTCCTGGAGCTTCTCGCGGTCGAAGTCGGAGTCGGTGTTGTCGATCTCGACCTTGATCTGGTTGATGCGGCCCTTGATCGCCTCGGACTCGCCGGCACCATCGACGATCGTGGTCGTGTCCTTGGCGACGACCACTCGCCGGGCGCGGCCGAGCTGCGAGAGCTGGGTGTTCTCGAGCTTGAGGCCCATCTCCTCGGTGATCACCTCACCGCCGGTGAGGACCGAGATGTCCTCGAGCATGCGCTTGCGGCGGTCGCCAAACCCGGGCGCCTTGACGGCAACGCCGGTGAAGGTGCCGCGCAGCTTATTGACGACCAGTGTCGCGAGCGACTCGCCCTCGACGTCCTCGGCGATGATCAGCAAGGGCTTGCCCGACTGGATCACCTGCTCGAGCACCGGCAGGAGGTCGCGCACCGAGCCGACCTTCTGGTTGGCGATGAGGATGTAAGGATCCTCGAGCACCGCCTCCATGCGCTCCTGGTCGGTGACCATGTAGGGCGAGATGTAGCCCTTGTCGAACTGCATGCCCTCGGTGAACTCGAGGTCCATGCCGAAGGTCTGACCCTCCTCGACGTTGACCACGCCGTCCTTGCCGACCTTGTCGATCGCGTCGGCGATCACGTCGCCGATCTCCTCGTCGCCAGCCGAGATCGTCGCCACGCGGGCGATCTGCTCCTTGCCGGTGATCTCGGTCGACTGCGACTCGATCTGCTTGACGATGTCGTCCACGGCCTTCTCGATGCCGCGCTTGAGCGCCATCGGGTTGGCGCCCGCGGCGACGTTCTTGAGGCCTTCGCGGACGATCGACTGCGCCAGCACGGTCGCGGTCGTCGTGCCGTCGCCGGCGACGTCGTTGGTGGCTGTGGCCACCTCGCGCACGAGCTGCGCGCCCTGGTTCTGGAAGACGTCCTCGACTTCGATCTCCCTCGCGATCGTGACGCCGTCGTTGGTGATCGTCGGCGCGCCGAACTTCTTGTCGAGCACCACATACCGGCCCTTGGGGCCAAGCGTGACCTTGACCGCGTTAGCCACCGCGTCGACGCCCGTCTCCAGGGCCTTGCGGGCGTCCGCGGCGTACTTCAGTTCCTTGTGTGCCATATCGAATTCGTTCTCCTGTTTGTTACGACTGGACCTTGGCGAGCACGTCTGACTCGCGCAACACGAGCAGCTCCTCGCCGTCCACTTTGATCTCCGTGCCGCCGTACTTGCTGTAGAGGACCTCGTCCCCTTCGGCGACGTCAAGCGGCGTCCGCTTGCCCGTGTCTTCGTTTACCTTGCCATCGCCTACCGCGAGGACCTTGCCCTTCTGGGGCTTCTCCTTGGCGGTATCGGGGAGGACGATGCCACTGGCGGTGGTCTCCTCCTCCTCGATGGCCCGCACGATCAAGCGATCGCCGAGGGGCTTGAGCTTCATTTGCACGACCTCCGAATGGGATGAATGTGGCTTGCTTCAGGCTGCTCTCTCCCGCGCCGGCCGCAGCGCCACCGCAGGCAGTGGCTAGGCGAACCGACGTTGGCACTCACTGGGCGAGAGTGCCAGCAACACCCAATATAGCTTGTCCCCGCGGAGATTCAAGGTTTTTTGGCACTCTTAGCGGCGAGAGTGCCAAGATCAGCGCCCTGAGGCGGTGCGCGCGGTGGCTTCTGTGCGCGGCTAGTTGCGCGCGCCGCCCAGGCCGTGGATACGGTCGCGCAGCTCGGGCGGGTTCTCGACGATCTGTGAGAAGCGCACCACCGTGACGGTGTCTTCCATCGAGACCTTGCGGCCGTAGATCTGCTCGAGGAAGTGGATCATCTCGTCGACGCGCCGGAACTCGGGGTTGTCGTGCTCGATGTCACGCGGCGAGAGGTCGCGCACGCGCTTGACCTCGACCTGGTCGATCACTGCCTGGAAGATCTTCTCGCGGGGCGAGTGCTGGTAGCCAATCGTCACCAGCACGCACTCGTTCTTGTGGTATTTGTGGGACTTGTCGCCGAGGCGGATCGTCGCGGTCTTGCGTCCTCGGCGGAGCTGGTCGGCGAACACCGACGAGTAGAAGTTGAGCACGCGCACCGCGCCAGACTACCGGCTCAGCTATGGCGTGGCGAGGCCAGATCGCGGGCCTGTCAATACACATACCGCCGCAGCGCATCGGCGTCGTGGACGGTCAGTTTTCCGCGGCCCTGCGTGATCACGCCAGCGCGCTCGAGCACGGCCAGGAAGCGGCTGGCCGACTCGCGCGAGGAGCCGGCGAGCTGGGCAAGGTCCGCCTGCGTGGAGGTGACCAACACGTCGCCGTCCCCGCCTCCCTGCGCTCGCGACGTGGAGACGAACTGAAGCAGGACCGAAGCGACTCGGCTCTGCACGGTCTGAAAAGACTGGCGCGCGAGCCGCTCGTTGGTCTCTCGCAGCCGCCGGCCGAGCGCGCTCAGCAGCTTGATCGCGATGTCGGGGTGCTGGCGCAGAAGCCGGCGCATGTCGCCGCCGAGAATCGCGATTGCCTCTGTTGTCTCGATCGCCTCGACTGTTGCGGAGCGCCGCTCATTGTCGAACATCGCGAGCTCGCCGAAGATGTCTCCCGGACCGAAGTTGGCGAGCGTTATCGAACGGCCGTCGGAGTGTTCGCGGATCGCACGTGCCTGGCCCGAGCGGACGATGTAGCAGGTGTTGCTCTCGTCGCCCTCACGGAAGACCACCTCACCCGCATCGAAGCGGCGCGGGACGGCCACCTCGGCCACATGCGCAAGCTCCTCATCGCCGAGGGCGGAGAAGACCGGCACTCGGTGCAGCAGCGCGATCGTTTCCCCGGTCGTCGCCGACATGGGGAGATCGTATTGCCGCGCGAGCAATCAGGCGAGGTCGAGCGCCCGCTCGCGGCGCCGGCGCCTCATCGTCTGGGCGAGCCCCCAAGCGGCCGCGACGAGCAGTCCGAGCGGCACGAGCACGGCGAAGACGATCAGGCCGACGCCCGCGATCACGGTCAGCACGCGCAGCGCGGTGTGCGCCGAGTTCGTGATGAAGCCGGGATCGTGGTGACGACGGTGCGCCGGCGGCGGGGGCGCTGATGGCTGGATGCTGACGGTGATCTCGCTGTAGGCCACCTTGCGCTGTAGTGCCCTGAGCTCCTTCTTGTTGTGGTGGCGGGTCGCGCTGTGGAATTGACTTGTGAGGTCCTCGGACAGGTCGCGTGCGGCTAAGCACATTCGCGTACCTGAGCGATGAGAGCTCGCTCATCGTCTGCGGCAGCGAGATGCTGGGCACCGTCAGCAGGAAATGCGCGTAGCCGCCGCTCGTGCCCGCGTTGACCTGAGAGGACTTGACGAAGCCGTTCTGGGTGCCCGTGACGTTGAAGACCTCCTGGGCCACGGTCTCGATGCGCTTCGGGATGACGCCCAGCGTCAGCTGTGAGGACTGAGTGAGCTTGCGGCCGGTGCCGTTGGGTACGTGCAGGCCGGGGGGAGCGGCGAGGCTCAGGTTCGGTGAGTGGGACGCTCCGATTCTGTTGGAGCGTCGGGGTAGGCACGGCCGGCCCCAGCGCCCGCCTGCCGGCCAGGCTCTGCGCGGCATGCTTCGGTGAGGCACGATGGGTCCGCGCAGGGGCGCTGGTGCTGAATGCCGGTCCAGACGAGCCGCTGGACCCCCCGCCCGTCGACAGCACCGCTCCTGCCACCACGGCAGCTGCGACAAGGCCGCCCGCCGGCGCGAGCGGGAGCCACCATGCACGCTTCTTGGCGGGCGGGGCCTTTGGGGCGCCCGCCACAGACCTGAAGCGCTCCTGCACTCGCCGGTCTAGGGCATCGCGCGAAGTCAGCGTCCGGTACGGGTCGTTCGGCTCTCACCAGCAGCGCCAGCTCCGCGATCTCGGCGAACTCCGGATCGACCGGCTCGTCCGCCAGCGTCGCGTCGATCGCCTCGAGCGTCGCCAGTACTTCTGGCGTCGGGATCAGGTCGTCTCATCACAGGCCTTTCTCAACTTCTCGATCGCGCGGTGAAGCCGCGTCCCGGCAGTCGACTCGCTCACGCCGAGCACCCGGGCTATCTCGCCGTTGCTCAGACCGCCGTGGAACTTCAGCGCCACCAGCTCTCGGTCGCGGGCTGGCAGGCGAGCTAGCGCCCCTGCTGACCGCGGTGCGCCGCAGCGCGACCTCGGCGTGGTCCTCAAGTCCATAGTCATCGCTCCGGGGCTCGGTCACAAGCGCGGCCAGTCGCCGCCGCCGCCGCAGCTCGTCGAGCGCGGCGTTGCGAGCGATGCCGAACAGCCACGCGCGCTCGTTGCCGCGCCTGCGGTCGAAGGTGCGGCGCTTTCGGTACGCCCGCTCGAACGCCAGCGCGGTGATGTCCTCCGCTGCGGCCGCGCTCGCGCAGCAGCGTCGAGACGTAGGCGAAGACGTCGTCTCGGCTCGAGCGGTAGAGCGCCTCGAAGCGGTCCCACGACGAGGGCGGCCTGCTTTTGCTCGATGCTCGGCTCGCGCTAAGCCCGCCATCCTGCCCACACTACGGCGCTGGGGCGCCTTCGTCACACCTACGCCGCGAGCTTTGTGAACAACCTCGGGTCGTTTGTGATCACGCCGGTGACGCCCATCGTCTCGAGCTCGCGCAGTAGCTCGAGCTCGTCGACCGTCCACACGTAGATTTCGCCTCCCACGGAGCTCACCGCCTCGATCAGCTCGGCGCTCACGAGCCGCCAGTGGACCATAACCGCGTCACAGCGCCCCGCGCGGATCGCGGACGCCGCCCGCTTGGGCAGGCCGCTGCGTGCGACGTGGGCGATCAGGTGGGCGGGAACGGTGAGCGCTCGCGACCTGAACGGATCCTGGCGCACGCGCGGCACCGACCAACCGAGTCGCACAGAGGCTCCGCCGCGGCGCGGATCGCGGCGAGACTCGAGCCGAACTGGCTCGAGATCAGGGTCCGCTCGAGCATGTCCTCGGCACGCAGGGCGTCAAGCACGCGCAGCTCGTAGTCCGGGCAGCTTCAGGTCGACGTCGAGCTCGATACCGTCGAAGCGCTCCGCGGCCAGGTGGGCGAGACCTTCTTGCAGCGTCAGCGGGTCCCGCTCCCGGGCCTCCTCGTAGTCGTGGGCCAGCAGCAGTCTTCCGCCGTCGCGCTCGGCGAGCACGTCGAACTCGATCATGTCGACGCCGGCGGCGAGCGCCGCGTCGAAGCTGGCATACGTGTTTCCGGGGGCGATCAGGTCGGCCCCCTTGTGACCCACGCGCCGTAGGCGGCGGACGTTGAAGGGCGGAGGCGCTTTACGCCGGTGCATCGCTTTACTGAGTATTGCGCGCCCGGCGGCGCCTCCCCGACTCACCCGCTCAGCGTCAGCCGTCGAGGTCCCTCGCGGAAGCCGAGCCCGACCAGCAGGGGGGCGAGCGGGCTGGCGAGCGCGGACACGCCATCTACCTGCTCACACGCGAGGCGCTTGATGCGCCCGGCGCGGACATCGTCCACGACCGCCTCGAGCGCCGCCTCGACGCGCGCGTCATTCGCGGCCACAAGCGTTTGCAGCGCCCGGCCACCCCGTTCGACGAACAGCACCGGGTCCTCACCGCTGAGAACGACATAGGCACCTGCGATGCGCGCCGGGCGTCGCACCGAGCGGACGCCGCCCGACCCGTCCACGCTTGCCTCCCCCGAGCGAGGCCAGGGCAACACGGCCCCGTAGGGCTGCGCGGGGTCGATGGCAGAGAGCACGATCGGCTTTCGGTCGTCTGGATCCAGCGACCGCAGCCGCTCGACCGCTCCTGAGAGCGCGAACTGGGCTCCCCCGAGGCCCTCCACGAAGTAGCCACGCCGGGCCAGTCCCAGGATCTCGAGCTGCGAGAGCTCCGGGTAGACGGCGCTGAAGCCGCCGACGATGCCCTCGGCGCGCACATGCTCGCGTGTGACGATGCCGTAGCGCTCGAGCAGTACCTCGGCCAGCGCCCGCCTGCGAGCGCTGGGATCAGGCGCTTCGGGCAACAAAGTCGATGTCATCGACCAACGTCCCTGAAGTAAGGGGGAAGTGCCGGCGCGCCGCCTGCCCGAGAACCTGCCGGGGCTGGCTCGGCGGCGTGGATTCGCCGCGGTCGCCGGGTCAGCGAGTGTGAGGCGCTTCGCGCGGAGCGGTGCAAACGCGTCGTTTGTGACCTCTCCCGCCCAGGCGAGCTCCCACAGGGCATCCTGGAGCTCCTGCGCCCGCAGCCCAGTGTCCACCAGCAGATCACTGAAGAAGCACGCCCCCGCCGACAGCCGCCGACGGACCGCCTCGACGGAAGCACCGGTCGGTGCGGGCGCCCGCTCGGCCGCCGCCGGCGGTCCGAGCAGCGACACGTCCTCGCGAAAGTAGAGCGCGACCCGACCACTGCCGCGTCCACTCGGACCCGCCCCGATCCAGACCAGCTCGCCGCCAGCGCAGAGCGCGTCCAGCCATGCCGGCGAGTAGGCACCAAGCCGCCGCGGCAGCACGTCGCGCTCCCAGATCTCGGCCGGCAGCGCCACGCCCTGAAGCGGCGCGAGCACTTCGCGCAGGCGGTCCGGGCCGCCGCGGGCGGCTGCCGAATAGCGGCCGACGCTCTGCCAGGCCGGCAGGAAGCGGGCCAGCCGGCCATCCTCCACGGGCTCGATCTCCCTGCGCAGCGTCGCGAGCGAGGCACGCCGCAAACGCCGGAGCACGGCCGGGTCGCACCACTCGCGCCCACTCCCCCCGGGACGGAGCTCGCCTCGCACGAGCTCGCCGGAGCGTTCGAGCTCGCGCAGCACAGCGGTCAGGTCGACGCCGTATCGGTCGTGGAGATCGGCGGCCGTGAAGGGCCCGTGGGTCGCGGCGTAGCGCCCCACCAACTTCGCGCGCGCGTCGGGGACCTCCTCCAGAAACGCCGCAGGCAGGTCGCCTGCCGGCTCCACGCCGAGCGCATCGCGATAGAGCCCGGCGTCGACGGCGTCGATGAACCGCGGCTGACCCGCGATCTGCACCGGAGCGGCTCGCCGCTCGGCTACGAGCTCGTCCAGCATGGCGCCGGAATCGAGGCCTGGGAGCACGCGCCCGGAGACCTCCTGCGCGGTCAGATCGCCGAGTCGCCGCAAGGTGTCGTGGAGTCGGTCGCGGCCGGTCGCGCGGGTCGCGTCGGTGAGGTGCTGGAACTCCGCTTCCAGCTGGGCCAGCGCGTCGGGGTCGATCAGATCGCGCAGCTCCTCCTGTCCGAGCAGCTCCCGTAGCAAGTCTCGATCGAGGGATAGCGCCGCCGCCCGCCGCTCCGCGCCCGGCGCGTCGCCTTCGTACATGTAGGTCGCGACGTAGTCGAACAAGAGGCTTGAGGCGAAGGGCGAGGCGGTCGCCGTCTCCACCTCCACGAGCGAGATCTCGTTCCGGTGGAGGCGGCTGAGGACCTCGACCAGTCCGGGGACGTCGAGCACGTCGCGCAGGCATTCGCGGTAGGTCTCGAGCACGATCGGGAACTCGCCGTACTTGCGCGCGACCTCGAGCAGCGACTGAGATTTGAGCCGCTGCTGCCACAGCGGCGTGCGCTTGCCCGGTCGAGCGCGCGGGATCAGGAGTGCGCGCGCCGCGTTTTCACGGAAGCGCGCGCCGAACAGCGCGCTGCCGGCGAGCTCGGCCACGACGCGCTCCTCGACTTCGTCTGGCTGGAGCAGGGCGAGCGTGGCTGCGGGCGGCTCGTCGGCGTCGGGCAGGTGCACGATGATCCCGTCGTCGGAGTGGATCGCGTTGCACTCCAATCCCAGCTCATCGCGGATGCGCGCGCTCAACGCCAGCGCCCAGGCCGCGTGGACCCGACCGCCGAAGGGCGAGAGCACGCACAACCGGAAGTCGCCGATCTCGTCGCGGAAGCGCTCCACCACGATCGTGCGGTCAGAGGGCACGACGCGGGTCGCGGCCTGCTGCTCGCGCAGGAACTGGAGCAGGTTGGTCGCCGCGCGGCGGTCGAGCGCGTAGTCGCGCTCGAGCACCTCGGCGGTCTGATCCACCGCCCAGCGGGCGAAGGAGCCGATCGCCTCGCCCAGCTCCATCGGCCGCCCCACCCCGTCCCCTTTCCAGAAGGGCACTGCAGCCGGAAGGCCAGGCGCAGGAGTGACGACCACGCGGTCACGCGTGATCTGTTCGATTCGCCACGTCGCGGCGCCGAGCAGAAAGGTCTGGCCGGGGCGGGACTCATAGACCATCTCCTCGTCGAGCTCGCCGACTCTACGTCCGTCCGGGAGCACGACGGCGTATAGGCCGCGGTCGGGGATCGTGCCGCCGTTGATCACCGCGAGCTGGCGCGCTCCCGCGCGTGCCCGGATCTTGCCGCGTACGCGGTCCCACACGATCCGTGGCCGCAACTCGGCGAATTCCGAAGATGGATAGCGCCCGTCGAGCATGTCGAGCACGCCTTCGAACTGGGTCATCGACAGCTCCGCGTAGTTGTGGGCGCTCGTCACGAGCGCGTACAGGTCGTCGATCGCGAGCGGGTGATCCTCCGAGGCGGCGGCCGCGACCGCGACGATCTGTTGCGCGAGCACGTCGAGCGGGTTGCGGGGGACCACCGTCTCCTCGATTCTCCCCTCCCGCATCAGCTTCGCGACCACCGCGCACTCGAGCAGATCGGCTCGGAACTTGGGGAAGATCCGACCACGGCTGGTTTCGGTCACGGAATGGCCCGAGCGGCCTATTCGCTGCAGCCCACGGGCGACCGACTTCGGCGATTCGACCTGGATCACGAGCTCGACGGCTCCCATATCGATCCCGAGCTCGAGGCTCGACGTCGCGACGAGGCAAGGCAGCTCGCCGGCCTTCAGCAGTTCCTCGACCAACACTCGCTCCTCGCGCGCGAGCGATCCGTGGTGAGCGCGGGCGATCTCGCGAGCTGGGCGACCGGCGGCCTCGTCCTCTGCCGCAGCGAGTTCGTTGAGGCGCAGCGCCAGCCGCTCGGCCCCGCGCCGCGCATTCACGAACAGGATCGTCGAGCGATGCGCGCGGACCAGCTCGAGCAGCTCCGGGTACATCGCCGGCCAGATCGAACGGCCGGCCGTGTCGTCCGGTGGCGCGGCCGAGTTCGCGTCGGACTTGGGGACGTCGTCCAGGCCATCCATCGACTCGACCGGCACGGAGATCTTGAGGTCGAGTGGTTTGCGGATGCGGGTGTCGACGACCGAACAGCGCCGGTGGGGGCCGACGAGAAAGCGGCCGACTTCCTCGAGCGGTCGTTGGGTTGCCGAGAGCCCGATCCGCTGCAGGTCACGGCCGGCGGCCCGCGTCAGCCGCTCTAGCGTGAGTGCGAGGTGCGCGCCGCGCTTGCTCGAGGCGACCGCGTGGATCTCGTCCACGATGCACCAACGGGCGCCGGCGAACAGCGCCTGAGCCCGGCCGGTCAGCATCAGGTACAGCGACTCGGGGGTCGTGATCAGGATGTCGGGCGGACGCCGAAGCATCGCCTGGCGCTCGCGCTGAGGGGTGTCGCCGGTGCGGACCGCGACGGACAGGTCGGCGCCGATTCCATCGAGGGGCGCGCGTAGGTTGCGTTCGATGTCGTAGGAGAGCGCCTTGAGCGGGGACACGTAGACGAGGCTCACGCCGCTGCTCGGGGAGCTGGCACCGCCCGCGATCGGCGCCCCCTCGGCCAGCAGCCGGTCGATGCCCCAGAGGAAGGCCGCGAGTGTCTTGCCAGATCCGGTGGGCGCCGAGATGAGTACGTGCTCGCCCGAGGCGATCGCAGGCCAGGCCTGCGTCTGTGCGGCAGTCGGCTCCCTGAACGCCTCGCTGAACCAGGCGCGCGTACGCTCCGTAAACGGGGCAAGCGGATCGGCTTTTGGCGTTGACAAACCTCAGTTCGAGGCTAGCGTCCGCGCTCGGTGGAGGACCCCGTCCAGCATGTCCTCGGTCAACCTGCCGGTGAAGGTGTTCTGCTGGCTCGGGTGGTAGCAGCCGAGCAGCATGCGGTCGCCCACCGTCACTTCCGCGCCGTGGGCAAAGCGAGGCCGCGGTCGGGGCAACTGAGCTCCCTGCGCTAGCAGCGCCCGCAGCGCCACGTCCCAAGCGAAGCCGCCCAGGCAAACGACCGCCTGCACGCTTGCGAGCAGGTCGAGCTCGCGCAGCAGATACGGCAGGCAGTTGTCTCGCTCGGACGGCAGCGGGCGGTTGGCCGGCGGCGCGCAGCGGACGGCGGCCGTCACGTAGCAGCCACGCAAGCGGAGCCCATCGCCGCGCTTTATCGACTGTGGTTGGTTCGCGAAGCCGGTGCGCCACAGCGCGGCGAAGAGCCAGTCCCCCGAGCGATCACCAGTGAAAACCCTGCCGGTGCGGTTGCCGCCGTGGGCCGCCGGCGCCAGCCCCAGCACCAGCACGCGCGCGTCCGGGTCACCGAAGCCCGGCAGCGGCTTGCCCCAGTACTGCTCGGAGGCGAACGAGGCCCGCCTGACTTGCGCTACCTCCTCCCGCCAGGCGACGAGGCGAGGGCAGCGACGGCAAGCGATGACCGCGCGCTCGACCGCGGTCAGGGCCGCGTCACGCTCCGAGCCGGCTCCCATATTGACGCTCGTAATAATCGCGGTAGGCGCCGGCCCTGACCGGCTCCCACCACCAGCGGTTCTCGCGGTACCAACGCACGGTGTGCTCGAGGCCCTCGGCCAGCCGCATACGTGGCTCCCAGCCCAGCGCGCGCACCTTCTCAGAAGAGAGCGAGTAGCGCCGATCGTGCCCCGGGCGGTCGCTGACGAACTCGATCAGCGACCGGTCGGCGCCCGTGAGCTGAAGGATCGTCTGCACGACCTCCAGGTTCTCGCACTCGTCCGGGCCGCCACAGTTGTATGCCTCGCCGGCCACGCCCGCTTCGAGCACGGCACCGATTGCACGGCTGAAGTCCTCCGCATAAAGCCAATTGCGGACGTTGCGGCCGTCGCCGTACACGGGCAGGCGATCGCTCGCAAGCGCGTTGAGAATCATCAGCGGGATCAGCTTCTCCGGGTGCTGGTGGGGCCCATAGTTGTTCGAGCCGCGGCAAATGACCGCATCGGTCCCATATGTGTGGACGTAGCTCGAGACGAGCAGGTCGGCGCCTGCCTTGCTCGCGCTGTAAGGCGAGGAGGGGCGCAGCGGCGATGCTTCGGTGAACGAGCCCGACTCGATCGACCCGTAGACCTCGTCGGTCGAGACCTGGACAAAGCGAAGCCCATGGGTCCGCGCCGCTTCGAGCAGCACTTGGGTCCCCTGGAGGTTTGTGGCGATGAACGCGTCCGGGCCTGAGATCGAGCGGTCGACGTGGGTCTCGGCGGCGCAGTTGACGATCGCCTCACACTCTGCGAGCGCGTCCTTTACTGCGGATGAGTCCTCGATCGCGCCGTGCACGAAACGGATTCGCGCCGAGACGTCGCGGAGGTTCTCCCGCCGGCCGGCATATGTCAGCTTGTCGAGGACCGTTATCTCGTCGCCGTGCTCGTGGACTCGCACGCGCACGAAGGTCGAGCCGATGAAGCCCGCGCCGCCGCAGACGAGCAGCCTCACCGGCTCGCCGTCCCGGCTTGAGTCACGCGCGCGTCACCCCCGGCCCTGGGCGGGTCGGTTGCTGCCGTCTCATATGCCATGAAGGCGGCCAATCCCTCTTGCCAGTGCGGCAGGACCGGCGCCTTCGCTCGCTCCGAGCGCAAGGCGCTGTAGCGAGGGCGCGGCGCCGGGCGGCCGAGATCCTCTGTGCGGCCGGGGATGATCCTTGCCGGCAGCTCGGCGTGCTCGGTGATCGCGCGGGCGAACTCAAACCACGAGCACTGGCCGCCGCCGGCGACGTGGACTATCCCGGCCAAGCGCTGTTCCCCGAGCTGGACCAGAGCGCTTGCCAGATGGCCTGTGAACGTCGGCGTGCCCACCTGATCCTCTACCACCGTCAGCTCATCCCGTGTCCCCGCAAGCCGCAGGATCGTACGCGGAAAGCACGGCCCTCCCGTCCCGAACAGCCAAGACGTGCGAACGATCGTGTGGGCACCGGGCGCCGCTTGCGCCACGGCCTGCTCGCCGGCGAGCTTCGAGCGCCCATAGGCCGAGAGCGGGCCGGGAGGGTCGGATTCGACGTATGGCTCGAGTTTGCCGCCGTCAAACACGTAGTCACTGGAGATGTGGATCGTCCACGCTCCCGCGGCGGCTGCGCCGCTGGCCACGTTGCCCGCGCCCGCGCCATTTACCGCGCGCGCCTGTTCCTCTGCGGCCTCCGCTCTGTCGACATCTGTCCAGGCAGCACAGTTCACGACGACGTCGGGAGCCACTCTGCGCAGCTTGCCGGCGACCGCCTCGCGATCTGTCAGCTCGAGCTCACCGTGCCCCCAGGGACAGACGTCGAGGCCCGCGGACTCGGCAGCTGCTCGGAGATCGGTGCCGAGCATGCCACTTGCCCCTGTCACCACCATCCGCATCGCGCTGAAGACTAGAAGGCCCGGTAGCGGCCCCGGTCCGCGCCGGCGCTACGCCCGACCGTATACCGGGATCGCCGCGCCGCTGATCGGGGAGGTCGAGGGCGAGAGCAGATCCGCGATCACCTCGGCGATCTCGGCCGGCTTGACCCAGCGCTCGTGGTCCGCGTTCGGCATCGACGCACGGTTGCCGGGCGTATCGATCACGCTCGGCAGGATCGCGTTGCAGCGGATCCCGTCATTCCGATACTCGGTGGAGACGGCTTGGGCGAACGCGATCACGGCCGCCTTCGACGCGATGTATCCGGCGGCGCCGCTGAATGGCTGCAGTGCGGCGCGCGAGCTGACGCAGACGATCGATCCCCCGCCACCTTCAAGCATGCGTGCAACCGCCGCCTGGGTAAGAAGGTAGGTGGGGCGGAGGTTGAGCCGGAACTGCGTCTCAAAGTCGTCGATCGGCGTCTCGTGAACGCGGCCACCGGCCGCAAAGCCACCGACCAGGTTGACGAGTCCGCGCAGCGGGGGCGCGTCGTGTCGGGTCGCGGCATCGAGCACACGATCGACGGCATCCGGCTCGAACAGGTCTGCCTCGACCAGCTCGAGGCCGTCGCGCGGGGGCAGGCGTTCGAGCTCTCGCTCGACGATCCAGGGCGCGATCACGTGCCAACCGCGGGAGAGCAACAACCCCACTACCGCGGTGCCGAGCCCGCCGGTACCGCCCGTAACGACTACCGTCGCGTCGCGTGTAGCTGTCATCTGCGCATGCTCGAATCGCCGCGGCTGCCGTCCGCGCTCCACTCTATCTTCGTTCGCCATGGAGATCCGTCAATTCACTGACGGGTGCGAGATAGCCCAACCGCTGCTGGTACGTGAGGTCGAGGTCCGCCAGCGCCGGGACGGGTCCGCCTACCTCCGCGTGGTGTTCGGAGACCGGACCGGCAGCGTCCCCGCGATGGTGTGGGAGGAGCTTGAGCGCGTGCGCGCCTGCTGCGTGGCCGGCGAGGTCGTTCACGTGGCCGGCCGCTTCTCCGTCCATCCCCGCTACGGACCTCAACTGGCCCTTGCGGCCGTGCGCAAGGCCGACGACCACGAATACGTTCGCGACGAGCTGCTCGACGGCCCGCCGCGGGCGAGCGAGCAGATGGAAGCCGATCTGCGCGATCTCCTGCAGACGGTCCAGAATCCCCACCTGCGCCGCCTGCTGCGGCTCGTGTTCGGCGAGCAGTCGGGGCTCTGGCAGCGCTACCGCGAGGCGCCCGCAGCCAAGATTTACCACCAGGCCTACAGGCACGGCCTGCTCGAGCATTCGCTCACAGTGGCCCAAGCCGTGAGCGCGCTATCGGCGATCTTTCCCGGCATCGACCGCGACCTCGCTGTGACCGGCGCTCTGCTGCATGACATCGGCAAGCTCGATGTCTATGAGCTCGAGCGCGGCGCCATCTCGATCTCCGACGACGGCCGCCTTCAGGGCGAGATTCCGCTCGGCTATTACCGGGTGCGGCGAGCTATCGAGCGCCTCGACGGCTTCCCTGCCGATCTCGAGCAGGCGGTGCTGCACATCATTCTCAGCCACCACGGAATGCTCGAGCATGGAAGCCCCGTGGTCCCCTGCACGCGCGAGGCAACGCTCGTACACATGGTCGACAACCTCGGCGGCCGGCTGGGAAGCTTCGACCGCCTCGAGCGTCAGTTGCCGACCGGAGAGCAGTGGTCGGGCTACGACAAGGCTCTCGGCGGGGGCGCCTTCTTCGCCTCGCGCACGCCGGAGGAGCGCGAGGCGGCATAGCCACTGCTCGCGCGCTTGCCGCTCGGCCCAGTCGGGTAGGACGAGCCATGGCTGAACTCGTGAACCCGCCCACACCTTCGCCGCCCGGGCCAGGTGGCCCGGAGATCCCCGAGCCACGCCCACCTGGGCCGGCCCCCGCGGATCCAACGCCCCCGACGCCGACGCCCAGCCCGAGCCCTCTACCCCCGGATCCCAACCCGCGCCCGATCTGAGCGATCGCCGCCGGCCGGCGCGCGGCCGCGGGTGATCTGTCAAATCTGTGCAAATACCGTACGGCGGCCGCCGTCTGCGGCGGGCCCGGCGGAGGCACCCGACTACAGTTGCGGCGATGGCCAAGGACACCGACAAGCTCATTCGTCAGCTGTCGCTGATCTCGTTCCTGATGGCCGAGCGGCGCCCGCTCACGGCGGCAGAGATCAGGAGCGACGTCGAGGGCTACAGCGTGATGAACGAGGACGCCTTTGCCCGCCGTTTCTACGCGGACCGCTCCGAGCTCGCGGATCTGGGAATCGTGCTGTCGGTCGAGAAGCCGGTCGACGGAGTGGTCGAGCAGGAGACCTACTCGCTGCCGGCGGAGAACTTCCACCTGCCCCCGATCGAGTTCAGCAACGAGGAGCTGGCGGCCCTACGTACGGCGCTGCAGCTGCTCGACGGCGAGTTTGCCTATGCGGAGCCGCTGCGGCTCGCGCTGCAGCAGATCGCCTGGGGGCATCCGAGTCCCCTCACCTCGCCCGAGCAGCACACCGTCGCCCTGGGGATCACGGGCGCCGCCGGGGGTCACGACATCTCGCAGCGGCTGACCAAGATCGAGACCGCGATCTTCCGGCGCAAGACGATCGTCTTCGACTACTACACGATCGAGCGCGATGCGGTCGGGACGCGGCGGGTGGACCCCTATCACCTGGTCTACCAGGGCGGTCAGTTCTACCTGATCGGTACCTCGCACGAACGCGATGCGATCCGCGTCTTTCGCCTCTCTCGCATGCGCGGCAAGGTGTCCTATGCCACCAAGGCCGAGCATGACTTTCAGCGCCCGCGCGAATTCGATTCACGCGCATACGCAGACCGCATCAAGTGGCAGTTCGGCGACGCCGAGGGGACTGCCGAGATCTGGATCGCCGATCGCATTGCCTGGCAGATCGAGCGGCACTTCGGACGCTACGGAGAGATGCGGGATTCCGAGGAGGGCAACGTATTTGCCACGCCGTATGCCAATTCACGCCAGCTGATCTCGTGGGTGCTGGGCCTGGGAGAGAACGCCCGCATCGTCGGGCCGCGCGAGCTGGAGGCAGAGTTCGATGAGCGGGTGGCGGTGATCATCGAGCGTCACACGGGGGAGCCCGATGTGGCCCCGGCCGCGGCCGGTGGTCAAAGCTTCGAGCCCGAGGCGACGGGTGACGGTCGTGGCCGGGGCGCAGTCGCCGGTCCCGCGCGCACGGATGCCGACAACGGGCAGCACCCCGAGGTCGCGATCCGGCCGGAGCGGTTCGCTCGGCTGGTCACGCTTGCAGCGATTCTGATCGACTCCGGACGTGCCGGGCGCTCCCTGTCCGTGGAGGACGCCTGCCGCGCGACGGGTGTCACAGAACACGAGTTGCGTGAAGACATCTCGGTGCTCAACGTCGTCAACTTCGGGGCGGGCACCTATGTGCTCTACGCGGAGATCGATGACCAGGGCATGATCGAGGTCGATCCCGAGCCCTACGGCGACTCGTTCGCTCGCCCCGCGCGGCTGCTGCCCGTAGAGGCCAAGGCTTTGGTGGCGGCGATCGACCTGATCGGCGACCACATCCCCGAGGGATCGCTGGCCTCCGTGCGCCGGAAGGTGGTCGCAGCCCTGGGCGAGGATCCCGCCCACGAGGGACTCCAGGTCGCCCCGCCGACCGGCGACGACGTCGAGCTCTCTCACCAGGTCTCGCGTGCGATCGCCGAACATGAGCTGCTCGCGATCGAGTACTACAAGGAAAACGAGGATGAGTTCGTGGCGCGCGAGATCGAGCCCTATGCGCTGATCAACGGGCGCGAAGGGTGGTATGTGACCAGCTTTGACCCGAGCCGCGACGATGTGCGCCACTTCCGGCTCGATCGGATCAAGTCCGCCTCGTCCACCGGTCGCCACTTCGCGCCGCGCCCCGACATCGATCCAGTTGCCGACGTGGCCGGCTGGCCGCGCACCGGTGAGGTGCCAGCCTCCCGCCGGGCGCGGGTATGGATTTCGGCTGAGCGGGCACGCTGGATCCGCGAGGAGCGGCCGGTGCAGCTCGAGCTTGAGGACGGCTCGGTGGTGGTCGAGTTCGCCTTCGCCGGGGTCGACTGGCTCGTGCGGGAAGTACTCAAGGAAGCCGGCGATGCCGCAGTGCTCGAACCGGCCGACGCACGCGAGGCTGTGAGGAGCACCGCGGAGGCGATCGCGGGCGCGGCCCAGGGCGCGCGGACCTAAGCACTGAGGCCGAACGCCGCTGGGCCGCGGCGCGCAGGCGCGCGCCGTTACGCTTCCCGGCGATGCAGGACCTCAAGGGTCTGATCCTTTCTGGGGGCAGGGGGACGCGCCTCGCCCCAATCACCCACACGAGCGCCAAGCAGCTCGTGCCCGTCGCCAACAAACCCGTCTTGTTCTACGGCATCGAGGCGATGGCGGAGGCGGGCATCGACAACGTTGGCGTGGTCATCGCGCCGGAGACCGGCGCCGAGATCCAGGCCGCGGCCGGAGATGGCTCGCGCTTCGGTGTGCGGCTCACCTACATCGTCCAGGATCAGCCCCTCGGGCTGGCCCACGCGGTCCTGACCGCGCGTCATTTTCTCGGCGAGTCGCCGTTCGTCATGTACCTCGGCGACAACCTTCTCCAGGGCGGCATCGCGGAGTTGGTGGCCGACTTCCGCGAGCGCGAGCCGGACGCTCTGATCCTGCTCACGCGCGTGGCCGATCCCGAGAACTACGGCGTGGCCGAGCTGCACGATGGTCGCGTCGTGCGACTGCTCGAGAAGCCGCCTGAGCCGAGGACCGACCTCGCGCTCGTGGGCGTCTACATGTTCAGGCCGGCGATCTACTCGGCGGCAGAGGCGATCTCGCCCTCGGCCCGGGGCGAGCTCGAGATCACCGAGGCGATTCAGCACCTCGTCGATCGTGGGCAGCGGGTCGAGCCCCACGTGGTCGAGGGCTGGTGGAAGGACACCGGCCGCCTCGATGACCTGCTCGCCGCCAACCGCCTGGTGCTCGACACGATCCAAGGCCGAGTGGAGGGAGAGCTGGTCGAGTCACAGGTGGATGGCCGGGTCGTGGTCGGGAGCGGAGCGCGCCTGATCCGCTGCGCGGTCCGGGGACCGGCCGTGATCGGTGCCGGAGCCACCTTGATGGACTGCTACGTCGGCCCCTACACGGCGGTCGGCGAGGGCTGCACGATCGAGGAAGCCGAGGTCGAGCACTCGATCCTGCTCGCCGGCTCGTCCGTACGCGGACTTGCGGGCAGGATGGAATCGTCGCTGCTCGGACGCAACGCCCACATCGCGCGCGACCGCCGCCAGCCGCGGGCCTACCGCTTCATGGTCGGCGACAACTCAGAGATCGGGATCTTGTAGGCGGGCGGTCGGCGGGGCTCGGGGCCCGAGGTGAGGGAGGGAGGGAGAGAGGGGAGGGGAAAAATCCTCCCACCTGTAGGACGTGGGAACGGTGGGACGATTTTTCCCCTCATAGCGGTGAACTTTCGTCCCGGCCGCGCCGGCGGGCCAAGGTGGGACGAATTTTCACCCCGCGGAGCGGAGCGACGGCCCCACCGGTCCGGGGGCGGGCCGCGCAAAGGCGCAACGGCGCCGGGCGAGCACCCGGGCGTGACCCGAGCCCGCACCCCCGCCGCCCGCACCCGACCGCCCGCCGCGCTCGCCCCCCCCCGCCCCCCGCCGCCCCCCCCCCCTCACTCGCCCCCCGCCCCCCGCTGCCCCCCAACCCCTCACCCCGCCCGCAGCTCAGCCCCCAGCTCGCCCATGTTCGCCAGCAGCCGCAGCCGCGTCTGCTCTGGGACGCGTCCGCGTTCGCCGCGATCGCTGCGCTCGATGATCGCCGCGTTGATCGCGATCCGCTCGGGCGCGTCCCAGCCCGCGAACGCCCGCTCGGCGAACTCGCGCGAGCGCACGATGTCGCGCGCCGCGGCGTAGGCATCCACCCCCGAGGCGAGGCGCTCGCGGACGGCGCCCGCCACGAACTCCCAGTAGGCGCGCAGGTCGGCAACCCCGCCCAGATCGGTGACAGGACCGTGGCCGGGCACGACCACCCGCGCCGCGAGCTGCTCGATCCGGTCGAGCGCGGCCAGCCAGTTTTCGACCGGACCGACCCACATGATGGGCGTGACGCCCACGAACATGATGTCGCCCGCGAACACGACATGCTCATCGGGGACGTGGACGATCAGGTCACCCGGCGTGTGCGCGGGGCCGGTCTCGATCAGCTCCACGACGCGGCCGCCGACGCGCAGCTCGTGCCTGCCCTCGAAGGTGATCGTGGGAGCCGTGAGCTGGACGCCCACGAAGTCGTATGCCGAGAGCATGCGCACGAACGAGCTTAGGCCGGCGAGCTTGCCCGCTCCGGCAAGGGGCATTTGCTCCCACAGCTCGCCCAAAACGGACGGCAGCCGCCGCCCGTCCAGTCCGGCGAGCGCGCCGCCGGCCCTGCTCAGCAGCCTCAACCGCTTCGGATCCTCGAGCGCCATATCCTCAGCGCAGGCGCGGGTCGCGACGATCTCCGCTCCGCTCACGAGCTGGTTGCCCCAGCAGTGATCGCCGTCGCCGTGAGTGTTCACCAGCCGCGTGATCGGCGCCCCCCGAGTCAAAGCCAAGAACGCGTCGAGCATTCGCTGGGTCAGGCGAAGATCCCACAGCGTGTCGATCAGCAGCGACTCATCGGCGCCGACCACGAGCCCGGCGTTGGACTCGCCGAGTCCGCCGTTCGGCTGAAGCCATGCGAACAGCCCTCCGCCGAGGTCCGCCACCCCTGTCGCGAACCGGGCGGTGGCGCCGAGCAGCGTGCGCTGGGCTTCGTCCATGGCGCCGATCGTGTCACGATCTAGCGACCGTGACGGTTCCGCGCACAGGCGACAACGACCAGGAGGTCCACCACCCCGTCTTCGCGCGGTTCTTCGACCGCTTGAGCCGCTGGATGGAGCCCGAGGTCGGAGCCCACCGGGACCGCCTGCTCGCCGGTCTGACCGGCCGAGTGATCGAGGTGGGAGCGGGCAACGGCATCAACTTCACTCGCTACCCGGCCTCGGTCGAGGAGGTTGTCGCGATCGAACCCGAGCCCTTCATGAGGGCCAAGGCGGAGCGGGCGGCGCGCGGAGCACCGATTCGCGTCGACGTCCGCCCCGGCGTGGCGGCGTCCTTGCCTTTCCCGCCGGACAGCTTCGACGGCGCGGTCGCGTGCCTCGTGCTGTGCACCGTGCCCGAGCTCGATGCCGCGCTGCTCGAGCTGCGACGGGTACTCAAGCCCGGTGGCGAGCTGCGCTTCCTCGAGCACGTCCGCGCGCCGCGGGCCGCCAAGGCGGCGCTCCAGCGCGTCCTCGACCGGTCCGGGATCTGGCCCCTGATCGGCGGCGGCTGTCACTGCTCGAGGCCGACGCCGGACTCGATCGCCGCGGCGGGCTTTCAAACCACCGAGCTCGAGACACTCATGCTCGGTCCCTCGTGGGTGGTGACCAACCCCCACGTTCGTGGTGTCGCGCACCTGAGCGGGTAACAACAGCGCGATGGCGAGATCTCAGACACCACCATCACCTCCATCCGCCGGCGAGACCTCGCCCGCTGCGCGCGAGCGTCTGCTCCAGGCCTGGCGCGGCGAGATCCTGGCCGGCGCCGTCTACGAGCTGATCGCTCGGCGCATGGACGAGCGCGACGCCTCGATCCTGCGCCGCATGGCTGAAGCCGAAGGCGGCCACCGGCGCCGGCTTGAGCAGCGCATGACCGAGCTCGGCGTCCCGATCCCGGATCCAGACACGGTCAAGGTCCCGCGGTGGCTGCGGCTGCAGGCACGCGTGGCTCCGGTCGACCGGCTGCTCGCGGCACGCGAAGCCGCCGAGGACGACGAGGTCTCGGACCTGTACCGCCGTCCGACCGGCGATGCCGAGACCGACCGGCTGTTGCACGAGATCCGCAAAGAGGAGCGCTCCCACTCGCGCGCGGTGCAGGAAATCCGCTCGCAGGGACCGGACACGCCCGCGGCCGAGAAACCCGCAGCCCAGGTGCGGCTCGACCGGATTCTTGGACGCGAGCGCTGGCACCGCGCGGGCGGCGGCTGGATCTCGGGCGCGATCTACGGCGCCAACGACGGCTTGGCGGCCGTGTTCGGGATCGTCGCCGGGGTCGCGGGCGCGACCGGCGGCTCGACCTTCGTGCTCACGGCCGGCATCGCCGGCGCTCTCGCGTCGGCGCTGTCGATGGCGACCGGGGCTTTCCTGGCCGAGCGCTCCGAAGGCGAGGTGATGGAGGCCAACCTCGAGCAGGAGCGACGCGAGATCGCCGAGCACCCCGAGGAGGAGAAGGAGGAGCTCTCGCTCTTCTACCAGCTCAAGGGCATCGACCCGCAGACGGCCGATCAGCTCGCCGAGCAGATGGCGCAGCGCCCCGACGCGATGCTGCAGGCGCTCGCCACCGAAGAGTTCGGGGGCGTCGGCGACCGCGGCGACCCGAAGCAGGCGGCGCTCGCCGCCGGGGTCTCGACCGGCGTTGGGGCGATCATCCCCGTGATCCCGTTCATCTTCACCACCGGAACCATCGCCATCGTGCTGGCCGCGATCATCTCGCTGATCGCGCACTTCCTCGTCGGCGCCGCCAAGTCGCTCGTGACCCTCCGCACCTGGTGGTCGGCCGGCCTCGAGATGACGCTCGCGGGCGTGATCGTCGGTGGTGCCACCTACCTCGTCGGCCTGGCGCTGCCGACGTAGAGATGCCTCACTACGGTCCTGCAGATGCGAGCGTCGTGCCCCGCTTCGCCGGCGTGCGCACGTTCGCGCGCCTGCCGCACATAGACGTGCCGGGCCCCGACATCGACCTCGCCGTCCTGGGCGTGCCGTTCGACACCGCCACCAGCTTCCGCTCGGGCGCCCGCTTCGGCCCGGAGGCGATCCGCTCGAGCTCGGCGTTGCTGCGTCCCTACCACCCGCCGCTCGATGTCGACGTGTTCGGCACCCTGTCGCTCGTCGATGGCGGCGACCTGCCGGTCACGCCGGGCAACGCGCTGCGAACGGTCGAGCAGCTCGACGCGAGCCTGCGGCCGGTGCTCGAAGCGGGCATCGTGCCGCTGGTGCTCGGCGGCGACCACTCGATCGTGCTCGGCGAGCTGCGCGCCCAGGCGGCGGTGCACGGCCCAGTGGCGCTGGTGTTGCTCGATGCGCATGCCGACACCTGGGACCAGTACTACGGCGAGCGCTACTTCCACGGCACGCCCTTCCGCCGCGCGGTCGAGGAGGGTCTGATCGACACCAGGCGCTCGGTGCTGGCGGGCATGCGCGGCCCGCTGTATGGCGCCGTCGACCTGGAGTACCCGCGCGAGCTTGGCTTCGAAGTCATCCCGGGTCCCGAACTGGTGACGCTCGACCCGCTCGAATATGGCCGCCGCGTGCGCGAGCGGCTCGGGGAAGGTCCGGTCTACCTGTCCTTCGACATCGACGTGCTCGACCCGGCGTTCGCGCCGGGCACCGGCACACCGGAGGTGGCGGGGCTGCTGCCGCGCGAGGCACTCGCCTTCCTGCGCGCGCTCGCGGGCATCGCCTTCTCCGGCTTCGACGTCGTCGAGGTATCACCCCAGTTCGACGGGCCCGGCCAGGTGACCGCCCTGCACGCCGCGGCGGTCGGCTACGAGCTGATGGCGCTGACGGCCGTCGCGAAGCTGGGCCGTTAGCCGACGAACCTCAGCGACCTGAGGCTGAATTGGTAGATACGGCCCGATCCGCTCAGCGACAGGGTCAGGACCCCGGCCGCAGAGCGCCGCACGGTCAGAGCTCCGCGTGGGTTTCCGGGGGCCCGCACGATACCCACGACGTGCTCCGGAGTCGAGGACGTGGGCTGAGGTGAGCGCCAGTAGACGAACACCCCCGCCTTCACGTTGCGGCCAATGACAGGCCGGGCGGGGGGCGCCGCCGGCACGCCACCCGCCTGCACGACGAGCCACTTGCCACTGATTGCTCCGTTCCAGAGGTTCGTGCCGACGAACTGGGCAGGGCTGAAGGGCCCGCCGACGTGCAGGCCGAGAATGCCCGCGGTCTGGCCCGCAGCCGTAGAGCCGCCGGTCGGCGCGGTGGCGGGGATCGCGGCCGCCCGCTGGCGCAGGGCGTCCATCGCGCGGAAGCGCGCGGCCTTGGCCGCGGGCATCGGGAACGGCAGCGGCAGGGGCGCGATCGAGGGATGGCGGTCGGCGCTCAGGGCCCTGCTACCAGTCGCGCTTCCCGACCCCGACAGAAACGCCACGAGCAAACCGGCCAAGACAGCCGCAAGCGCAGCGACACGGGCAACTCGAGCAATCATCGTGTCACCATCCAGCTCTCATAGAGCGGATTGAACGGCACGCCCGCGTGGTGCAGCGCCCCCACCAGCGCGTCGTATGACCCGCTCGGGCTGAGGCAGCGGTCCTGGCTCAAGGTCGCGTTCCACTGGATCGGTCGCCGCCCGGTGGCCCTTCCCCAGCTCGAGATGTCAGCCCACTGAACCGGCTCGTTCGCGTACCGGTGGCAGCCGTTGTAGTAGATCTCGGGTTGCGCCATGTTGGGGGACCAGCCCCACACGAGGTAGTAGTAGTCCTCGGTCGTGTAGCCGTTTCCGCAGTAGGCGTTGATGTGCGTGTAGTACTGCGGGCACCCCTCGGCGTCGCCATAGTCGGCGAGCAGCGCGTGAGTACGGTGAGCGTAGCCGCGGCCGCTCGAGTCGCCCCACTCCCACCCCTTCACGTGCGCGAACGGTCCATAGCCGGCCTCGATGTCGATCGCACCGGCGACAGAGACATCGGACCATCCGTGGTGGCTTATGTAGTTGGCCGCCGCCTGCACGGTGACGCCCCAGGCGCCGCCGAGCTCTCCATTGGTGACGCTGCCGTCGTTGCTCGTGCCGATGTTGAGCATCACATGATGGCCGGAGCGGCCGTCGCGCGCGCCGCGGTAGTAGCCGTATGCGAACCACTCCGCGTATGACTCGTCGTGCCCGTTGCTCCACCAGATCGTGGTGCTGGGCAGGTAGGTGCCCGTGCCGCCCGACCCCTGGGCGCCGAAGTCGAGCGTGACGAAGCTGTTCGAATGATGAGCCGCGTCGGCGCGGGCCTGGTTGTAGCCAAACTGAAAGGCGCTGCGCGACCCGGTGTGCAGCGTGTCGCCGGCGCGTACGTAGTAGTTCCAGTCGAACGGCGGATTGGCGCGCGCAGGCGCCCCCCAGGCCGCCGCGAGAGCAAAGCAACCAAGCGCAAATGCGAATGTCCGGCGAAGCTTCCCCATGCGCTACCACACCGGTCGGGACGGGTTGACCGGTCGTGAAGATCAACTTGGCAAGCGGGCCCGAGGCTGTCAAGCGCTGCAGCGACGATCCCAGGAGGAACTCCGATTCGACCCGAGCACAGCCGGCCGAGCTCGCCAAACCCTGCCGAATCCCCCTCAAACTCCGCCAAATCCCCCCAAACCCCTCCAAATCCCGCGAAAACCCCCCCGATGCGAAACTTTTCTGTAGTTTGCGTGTTTGCATAACTGGCCGAATCCCCGGCGCCCGGCCGGGGAGCGGGGAACCCACAACGTTGGGGCGAATTCCGCGGTGATCCGCGGGGAGCGCATCGAGCGCCAGCCCGTCAGCTAACTCCGCAGGCCGCCACGGGACCGAGACCTGCGTTGCGTAAGCCAACCCTCCTTGCGACTTCAGCGTTGACCGGCGCCGTCGCACTGGCCGCGGCGGGGCCTGCAGCGAGCGAACCCTTCACGCCCATGGGGCCGCGTGCGTCGGCTCTGCTCCCAAGCTGGGTGTTTCCGTTGAAACCCGAGCAGCGGGTGATATCCCCGGGTTCGTGGACGCTCGACGACGGCGTCGACATCGGCACTCACAACAACGCCTGCGGCTCCAAGGTCATCGAGGTCGCTATCACCTCCGGCAAGATCGTCCAGGAGGGAATCAACGGCTTCGGGCCCTACGCCCCGGTGCTCAAGGTGGGCAGCGGTCGCTACGCCGGCCGCTACATCTATTACGGCCACGCCAAACCGGCGCTCGTCAAGGTCGGAGCGCACGTGACCGCCGGTGAGCCGATCGCCGAGGTCGGCTGCGGCCAGGTCGGCATCTCGAGCTTTCCCCATCTGGAGATCGGCATCAGCGTGCGCGGCGGACCCACGTGCTGCCCCGCCTACGGGCAGACGGACAAGCTGATGCTGCGGATCGTGCGCGGCCTCTACAACGGCAGCTAGGCCGACGGTCCCGTCACGACGCTGTCGGACTCCGCGGCGCGTCCGTCGCCCGCGGGTCCCTCTCGATCGGGGTTCCACGAGTACGCGTACTCGGGCCGGTCGTGGCGCTGCCACAGCGGCGTCAGCTGGAGCGGCCTGAAGGTGTCCCACATCACCGCGAGCTCGTCGGTGCGCTTGGCTCCCAACGACCGCTCGACGGCCCCCGGTTGCGGGCCGTGCGGCAGTCCCGAGGGGTGGAGCGTGACGCACCCCACCTCGACCCCCTTGCGCGCCCGGTAGTCGCCGTCTGCGTAGAACATCACCTCTTCGGACTGGATGTTCGAGTGGTGGTAGGGGAGGGGGACCGCCTGGGGATCCCAGTCGAGCAGCCGGGGCGCGAACGTGCACAGCACGAACCCCTGACCTTGGAAGGTCTGGTGCGACGGCGGCGGCAGGTGGAAGCGGCCGGCGCGCGGTTCGAAGTCCATCGCGTTGAAGGCGTACGGCCACACGTACCCGTCCCAGCCGACAACGTCGAACGGGTGGCGGTCCAGGGCGAAGTCCTGCATCCCCTCGCGCACCCGCACCGTCAGCTGCCACTCGCCGGCCTCGTCGTAGGTCTCGAGCTCGTCTGGCGGCCGGAAGTCGCGCTGCGAGTACGGCGCGTGCTCGAGCAGCTGGCCGTAGCGGTTGCGGTAGCGGTTCGGCGTCTCGATTTCCCCAGGGGTGTGGAACACGAGCCAGAACTGCTCCTCGCCCGATGCGAGCTCCCAGGTCACGGTCGTGCCGCGCGGGATCAGGACGTAGTCGCGCTCCTTGAACGGCAGCCGCCCGAACACGGTGCGCAGCACACCGCCGCCGCGGTGCACGTAGATCACCTCGTCGCCCTCGCCGTTGCGGTAGAAGCCCTCAAGCGTCTCGGTCGGCTTGCACACAGATACCTCGAGGTCGCCGTTGAACATCAACAGCGCCCGGCCCGAGACCGGGTCGCCCGACGCCTCTACGTCGCGTAGATCTGCGAGGCGGTGAACGTGAGCCTGGGGCTGCCACACCGGCCGCTCGAGCGCGCGCAGCGCACCGATCTCCGAGATGCGGCAAGGGGACCCCGTGTGGTACAGGATCGACTCGTTTCCGGAGAAGCCCTCATAGCCCATCACCTCCTCGACCAGCAGGCGGCCATTCGTGCGGAACTGGGAGTGCCGCTTGGGCGGGAGCTCTCCTAGCTGGGCGTAGCGCATCCCTCTCCTAGCTGGGCGTAGCGCATTCCCTACAGGTTTCCGCGCAGGTCCTGCTCGCGCTCGATCGCCTCGAACAGGGCCTTGAAGTTGCCCTCGCCGAAGCCCCGCGCGCCGTGGCGCTCGATGATCTCGAAGAAGATCGTGGGGCGGTCGCCGAGTGGGGCGCTGAAGATCTGGAGCAGGTAGCCCTCGTCGTCGCGGTCCACCAGGATCCCCAGGCGGCTCAGGTCCTCGAGCCGCTCGTTGATCTCGCCGATCCGCTCGGGGACGTCCTCGTAGTAGGTCTCGGGCGTGTTCAGGAAACGGATGCCGCGCTCGCGCAGCTCCTCCACGGTCTTGACGATGTCGGTCGTCGTGAGCGCGATGTGCTGGGCCCCGGCGCCCTCATAGAACTCGAGGTACTCATCGATCTGCGACTTCTTCTTGCCCTCGGCGGGCTCGTTGATCGGGAACTTGACGCGCCCGTCGCCGTTCGTGACGACCTTCGACATGAGCGCGGAGTACTCGGTCGAGATCGCCTCGTCTGTGAAGTGGATCATCTCGGTCATGCCGAAGACTCGCTCGTAGTAGCGCACCCACTCCTCCATCGCGCCCAGCTCGACGTTGCCGACGATGTGGTCGATGCCATCGACCAGCGCGGCGCGCGGGCGCCCCTTGTGCGAAACAGCCGCGAAACCGGGCAGAAACACGCCCTCGTAGGCGGAGCGATCGACGAAGCGGTGGATCGTCTCTCCGTAGGCCGCGACGTCGGCGATGCGCACCCGACCCTGCTCGTCGCTGAGGTCCCGGGGCTCCGCGACTCCCGTCGCCCCGCGCGAGGTGGCCTCGCTGTAGGCCTTGTCGACGTCGGGCACCGACAGCGCAATCACCTTGACGCCGTCGCCGTGGCGCAGGTGGTGGCGCGCAACTTCGGTGTCTGAGTGCAGCGTGCCCGTCAGCACGAGCAGGATCTCGCCCTGGGCCAGCACCTGTGAGGTGCGATCGCGCACCCCCGTCTCGAGGCCGCTGTAGGCAACCTCGGTGAAGCCGAAGGCGTGCTGGAAGTAGTAGCTCGCCTGCTTCGCGTTCCCCACCCACAGCTCGACATGGTCGATGCCGTGCAGCGGCATGAAGTCGTTGGTCTGCTGGGCGCGCAGCGCCTCGGTCGTCGTGCTCATTTCATCCCTCCAAAGCGCTCGGCCGCCAGCTCCTGGGCGGCGATCAACGTGTTCGTGCCCGCCGCTGCCGCGCGAGCGTAGATCTCCTGGAGCGTGGCGCCGATCCCCTCGATCGCGCGCTCCACTCGTTCTGCGTCGAAGCCTTGGCGCTCGTCGGCGACCGCGATCAGGCCGCCGGCGTTGACCACGAAGTCGGGCGCCCACACGATCCCGCGCTCCCGCAGGGCGTCGGCTGCGGCGTCGCTCGCGAAGCTGGTTGTTGGCCGCCCCCGCGACCACGGACACGTTCAGCTGGGCCACCGTATCGGGATCGAGGATGCCTCCGAGCGCACACGGCGCAAGCACGTCCGCGTGGGCGACCATCGCCTGGTGGGGCTCGAGCCAGCGCGCGCCGAGGGCCTCCGCGAGCTCCTGCTTGTGCGGATCGATGTCGGCGACCGTCAACTCGGCGCCGGCCCCGTGCAGCCTCGACGCGAGCTCGGAACCGACGTGGCCGAGGCCGATCACGATCACATGACTCTCGCTCAGCGGGCGGCGCAGCGAGGCGCGGATCGCGACCTCCACCCCGTGGGCTGTGTACGGGCTCGGATCGCCCGAGCCGCCATCCGCGCGCGGACGCCCGGCCAGGTGATCGGTAAAGCGCGCCATGTAGGCGATGTCATCCTCGGAGGTCCCGGCGTCCTGAGCCGTGATGTAGCGGCCCTCGAACGACTCGACCAGCTCGGCGAAGTCGCGCAGCGCGAGGCGCCGGTGATAGGCGTCGGGCGGCGAGTCGGGCTCGGCCGCGATCACGCCCTTGCCGCCACCGAGTCGTAGGCCTGCCACGGCGGCCTTGAAGGTCATGGCGCGGGCCAGCCGTTTGACGTCGTAGAGCGCGTCCTCGGCCGAGAGGTATGGCTCGAAGCGGCAGCCGCCCAGTGAGCGGCCCTCGACCGTGCGGTGCACGGCTATCGCCAGCGTCAGCCCCGAACGCTTACCCTCGCGGACGCGAATGTCCTCGTAGTCGCTTGCTGGCGTCCGCCCTGGGGCCACCGCCGTCATCTCGAGACCTCCCGCGTTGAGCAGCGCACCTCGGGTCGACCGTGCGCTTCGTTGTTCATCCCTGTTAGCAGCGTCTAGCAGTTTTGGTCTCATCCCGCAACTCTGCCCAGTGATCGCTGGCAAAATGCCACGCTACACCCCGCGCTACCCGCAAAGTCCTGTGCATATTGACCAGCTCGACGCCAGCCTGATCACCGCCCTGCGCAACAACCCCAGGGTGGGCCTGCTCGAGGTCGCTCGCCAGCTGGGCGTGGCGCGCGGCACAGTCCAGGCGCGCCTCGCGCGGCTCGAGTCGAGCGGGGTCATCACAGGGCACGGCCCCGAGATCGATCCCCACGCGCTCGGCTACACGGTGACGGCCTTCGTCCTGATCGAGCTCGCCCAGGGCCGGCTGGGGGAAGCGGCGGCGGTCATGGAGGACATGCCCGAGGTGCTCGAGGCCGACGGCGTGAGCGGTCCTCACGATCTCATCTGCCGCGTGGTCGCGCGCGACACCGAGCATCTGCAGGAGCTGATCAACAAACTACTCGGCACGCCCGCGATCAGGCGCTGCACCAGCTACATCGTGCTCTCGCGGCAGGTGCCGCCGCGCACCCTCCCGCTGGTCACGTCGTTGGCCGGCGCACATGTGCGCCGGCCCCGGGCCGAACATGTTCGGCCCGGCGGGTCGGCACATGTGCCGACCCGAAAATCAAATTGATTGCCGGATCTCGCGGTGTAGCTCGCGGACGGCCTGCGAGCACCTCGTCGGCGACCTCCTGCTAGTGCTCCCGCGAGGCCCCGGGCTCGGGCGGGGGTTCGAGCGGCCTGCCGTAGCGCACAGGTGAGGGCGGGAACCTCGAGCACCGGCGCCAGTTGCGCGCCCGCTCGGAGCCGTGGACCGCAGGCCAAGTTGCTAGTCCAGCTGCTGCCGGTGCGCGACCGCCGCCGCCTGCGTCCGCGTGCGCACGCCGAGCTTGGAGAGGATGCGCGAGACGTGCACGCTGGCCGTCTTCTCGGCCATGTAGAGAGCATTGCCGATCTGGCGGTTGGTGGCGCCTTCGGCCAGCAGCGCGAGCACCTGTCGCTCGCGCGGGGTCAGTCCGAAGGCGTCCTCTTCCGCATCCGACCGGACGCCGTCACCGCCGCCGCGCTGCTCGGCGCTGACCTCGAGCCGCGCCCTGCCGGACAGCGCGGTCAGCTCCGCCGCCAGCCATCCGGAACCCAACTCGCGCGTCTCGCGCAGGGCGTCCGCCACGACGGCCGCCGCTGCGTCCCGGTCCCCGCGCTCGATCGCCGCCTCGGCCGCCCGGAAGCGCGCGAGCGCCGCTCGGTAGGGCCGGTGTAGCTGCTCCCATTCGCTCGCACTGGCCATCCACTTGGCCTGATCCGCCCTCCCCCGGGCGCGGTCGTACTCGGCGCTGCCCATCTGCAGCCACGCCTGCTCCACCGGCCCACCCTCCTCGGCCACGGCCCGCAGGCGGTCGATGTGGATTCGGGCGCGGGTGAGGGCGTCGCGCTCGTCGGCCTGCTCGCGCAGGTCGCGCGCCAGCTGGGCGTGGTCGGCTTCGACTGCGATTCCGATTGCCGTAACTCGCGCCACCCGCATCACGTCGTCGGTGCACAACTCGATGCGGTCGAGCGCGTCGGCGACCGCCGCGCGCGCGTGGAGCAGGTCGTGGCGTCGGCGGCGCAGCTCGGCCTGAAGCGAGCCGAACAAGGCGATCCACTGGGGCTCGGACGAAGCCGACACGAGGGGCTCGGCTTCATTCAGGCAGCGCTCGGCGACGTCCTCGTCCCCCTCTCCGAGGGCCTGGTCGGCCTGCCGCAACAGCTTGAAGATCAGCTTGCGGCCGTCGAGGCGTGAGGGCAGCGGGTCGAGATGGGCGCGCGCCTTCTTCCAGTCGCCGGTCTCGAACGCGAGCTCCGAGACGGTCAGCATCAGCCAGTCGTTGGCGTCGCGCAGCCGCTTGGGCGTCGCCGCGAGACCCTCCTCCGCGGCCTGAAAGGCTTCCTCGATCCTACCCGCCACGGCGAGCAGATCGGCCAGGTTGGCATAGGCGAAGCCGAGGTCCTCGAGCTCTCCCTCCTCCTGAGCCCGGCTGATCGCCCGGCGAAGATCCGCGACTCCCTCGTCCACCCGACCCAGGGCGATCTTCACCATCCCCAGCGTGTTGAGCACCTCGATCTCGGCCTCGGGATCGTCGAGTGCGCTCGCCGCCTCGAACGCCTCGTCGGCGTCGCGCATTGCCTCACGGAAGCGGCCCGCGCAAAAAGCGTGTGCGCGCGAGCCAGGAGAGCAGCAACGTGCGTTCGTTGGAGCGATCGTCGGGCGGCAGCAACTCGAGCGCCCGCTCGGCAGTCTCGACGCCCTCCTGGCCTCGGTTGAGCGCCCACTGCATCTCGGGCCAGGCTGCCGAGGAAGGACGAGTAGCGGCGCGGCTCGCTGTCGGGATCGAGCTCGCGCAGTCCCTCGCGTAGCAGCACCTCGCTGCGCTCGAGGTCCCCGCTACGGCTGTGCGCTCCGGCGGCCATGGCGATCAGCTCAACGTGCTCGATGCCCGTCAGCGCGGCGGCGTCGGGGACGCGTGGCCACAGCTCGAGCGCGCGTTCGGCCAGGTCGGCCTTCTCGCCATAGGCGTGCACGCGCCCGGCGGCTCTGGCGGCCTTCACCATCGCCGCCAGCGCGGCCGGCTGGTCGCCCGCCGCGGCGTAGTGGTATGCGATGCGCGCCGTCAGCTCGGCCTCGTCGTCGCGGTCCTCGCTCGGCTGGCGCTCGAGCGCGCGCGCCAGAGCCAGGTGGAGCTCGGCACGCTCGCCCGGCAGCAGATCGTCGTAGAGCGCCTCGCGCAGCAGCGCATGACGGAAGACGAAGCGGTCGTCCTCGTCGGTGACCAGCACCTGCTCTGAGACGGCCTCGCGCAGCGCGGAGTTCAGCTCCTCGCCCTCGATGCCGGTTATCGCCGCAATCGTCTCCTCGCCCATGCTTCTGGCGATCGCGATCGCGCGGACGACCCGCTGGGCCTCGTTCTGAGAGCCGCTCGATCCGCAGCATGAAGGCGTCGCGCAGCGTGCGCGGCGTCGCGCCGCGGCCGTCGAGCCCGGCTGCCAGCAGCTCCTCGGTGTAGAGCGGATTGCCCTCGCTGCGCGCGAATACGCGCTCCACGAGCTGCGCATCGGGACGCTGGCCGAGGATGTCCTCGAGGATCTCGGTCAGCTCGTCGAGGTCGAGCGGCTCCAGCTCGATCGGATGCGTGCACTCGAGCCGCTGGAGCTCTGCCAGCAGCGGCCGCAGGGGATGGCGACGATGGAGCTCGTCGGTGCGGTAGGTGAGCACCAACAGCACTCGCTCCGCGCGCAGGTTGCGGGCCACGTGGGCGGTGAGGGCGCGCGTGGATCGGTCGGCCCAGTGCATGTCCTCGAGCACGAACGCGACTGGAGTGGAGGCGCTGATCAGGTCGAGCAATTCGAGCACGGCCTCGAACAGCCGCAGCTGATTGCTCGGCTCACGCTCGCCCCTGGCGCTCGCGCCATCCTCGGCCAGGGCCGGGAGCAAGGTCGCGAGCTCCGTGCGGCTGGCCGGGCTGAGCTGAGCCAGCGCCGGGTGGTGGGTGCGCGCGAGCGGGCGCAGCGCGCTCAGCAGTGGGGCGTAGGGCAGCTCACCCTCGCGCTGCTCCACACCTTCGCCGCGCAGCACGAGCGCCGGGTCGGCACCCACGCCGACGCGCCCGGCGAACTCCGAGACCAGGCGCGTCTTGCCGATCCCCGACTCGCCGCCCAGCAGGACGATGGCGGGGCGGCCGTCGGTTGCGTCACGCAGCGCGTGCTCTAACTCCGCCAGCTCCCCGATGCGGCCCACCAAGCGACTGGCCGTCAGTCTCGTGCTCATGACCGAAGTATCGCCTGAGGTGGTGTGCCCTGGACTCTTCGGCATAACGCTTGAGCTCCTCTGCTTGAGCCGCGCGGCGGGCGCGGGACTGTAGTTCCGTGATTTGCGCTGAAGCGATTGCTGCTGTGAGGGTGGGATTCATGTCGTTCCTCTCGATGCGGGTGAAATCCACTGATGAGAGGGTGAACTGAGAACCCGCTTCGCACATCGGGAGTAAGGAGCCGATTAAGGGGCGGGGGGCCTTAGTCGAGGCGAGGCAGGCCTTAGCGCCCGACGACGCGGCCGCCGGGCACGAACGGCCGCGAGCTGATGACCTCAAGCTCGCGCAGGCGGTCGTAGAGCTTGTCGGTCGACTCGCCCAGCTCTGCGGCAACCGGTAGGACCTGCGCCGCGCGCTCGGCGGCGAGTCCGTCCAGCTCGAGCAGCTGTTGGCGGGTGTGGCCGGCCTCTTCCCGGAGCCCTTCCCAGGGTGGCCTGAAGTACCACAGCTCGGCTGGTGGGGCGGTGTCCGCGCTCGAGCTTTGCAATGGGGTCGCGCGCAGGCTCAACCTAGGCCGCGCCGGCGTCCCCTCGCCATAGCGCCCGAGCAGCGCCCGCGCCAGCGGGTACTGGATCGGGTGGTAGAGCACCAGCAGGCGGGGAACTCCCGGGAGCTTCAGCCGCTTGGCCTGGCGCACGGGCGCGTGGTCGCGCAGGAACTTGGGCGTCCGAGCGCGGCCCGGTTCGAGCGCGATCACGCGCGGGATCTTGAGCAGCGCGCGGGCGTGGGACTCAAACTCGAACGCCTCCAGCCGCGCCGGCAGCAGCAGTACCGCGAGCGGCTCGTCCACCGGCGCTAGACAGGCGCGATCCGCTTCAACCGCGAGCGTAGCCCGACGCCGGGTTGCTCGGGCTCGACCGGCGGAACTTCTGCCTCCTTGCCGTTCGGCAAGAGGCCGCCTGCGCTGAGCGGCGAGAGCGGGGAGCGGCTGACCTGCCCCAGCTCCTCGTCGTCGACGCTGCGCGGGTGATGACACGCGGCCAGGTGGCCGTTGGCGTATACGGTCAGCGGCGGCTCGACCTGGCTGCAGACCTCGGTGGCGTAGGCGCAGCGGGTGTGGAAGCGGCAACCGCTCGGAGGGTCGATCGGGTTGGGGGGCTCGCCGCTGAGCACGCTGCGTTCGCGGGCGCGGTTCTCCTCCGGGTCGGGAATCGGGATCGCGGCAAGCAGTGCTTCGGTGTAAGGATGGATCGGCTTGGTGTAGAGCTCCCTGGCGGGCGAGATCTCCATCAGCTTGCCCAGGTACATGACAGCGATTCGGTCAGAGACATGGCGCACGACCGATAGGTCGTGGGCGATGAAGACGTAGGAGAGGCCGAAGTCGTCCTGGAGATCGTCGAGCAGGTTGATCACCTGCGCCTGGATCGAGACGTCGAGCGCCGAGACGGGCTCGTCGAGCACGATCAGGCGGGGCTCGGTGGCCAGTGCCCGGGCGACTCCGATGCGCTGCCGTTGGCCGCCCGAGAACTCGTGCGGAAAGCGGTTGACATGCTCGGGGTTGAGGCCGACGTGGCCGAGCAGCTCTTTCACGCGGCCGTCGATCCCGCCGTTGCGGCCATCGTTCTTGATGCGGTGCAGCTTGATCGGCGTGCCGACGATCTGGCCCACCCGCTTGCGCGGGTTCAGCGACGAGACAGGGTCCTGAAAGACGAGCTGGACCTCGCGGCGGATCGGGTTGAGCCGCCGGCGGCCGAGGTGAGTGATGTCCTTGCCGCGAAAGCGCAGCACGCCCGCGGTCGGCTCGAGCAAGCGGACCATGCAACGGGCCAGCGTGCTCTTGCCCGAGCCCGACTCGCCCACGATGCCGAGCGTCTCTCCCTCTTTGAGTGCGACCGAGACGTCGTCGACGGCGTGCACGAAACCGATTGTGCGGTCGATCAGAATCCCCTTCTTGACCGGGAAGTAGAGCTGTAGGTGCTCGCACTCGATCAGCGGCTGCGCGGTGCCCGTCAGCGCCTGCTCGGCCTGGCGCAGCTCCTCGGCAGCGCGCTGCTTGTCCTCCTCGGAGCCCTCGCCGGCGGCGCCGGCCTCATCGGGCAGGGATTCGAGCGCGCTCTCAAGGCGCTCGTCGCCCGTTTGGCCGCTTTCAGAACGTTCGCGGGGCTCGCCGCTCACGCCGCCACCGTCGTGTCCGGGAAGAGGCCGATGCGGCCGGCGGTCTCCCGCCGCGAGCGCTTCTCCTCGACCGACAGCCAGCAGCGATCGAGGTGATCGGGCGCTTCCTCGAGCCGCGCCTCGAGCGCCGGCACCTCGGTGCAGCGGTCGAAGGCGTGCGGGCAGCGGGGGCGGAAGTGGCATCCCTTGGGCGGCTTCACGAGCGAGGGCGGCAGCCCCGGGATCGACGGCAGCCGCTTCGGCGGCTCACGATCCATGCGCGTCACCGATCCGAGCAGTCCCCAGGTATAGGGATGCTGTGGGTCGTAGAAGATCTCGTCGAGCGTGCCCTGCTCGACCACGCGGCCCGAGTACATGACGATCACCCGGTCGGCGATGTCCGCGACCACGCCCAGGTCGTGGGTGACGAAGATCACGCCGCTGTCGGACTCCTGCTTGAGCTGCTTGACCTCCTCCAGGATCTGCGCCTGGATCGTGACGTCCAGCGCCGTGGTCGGCTCGTCGGCGATCAGCACGCTGGGCGAGAGCGAGAGCGCCATCGCGATCATCGCTCGCTGGCGCATGCCGCCCGAGAACTCGTGCGGGAAGGCGCGTGCGCGCCCGCGAGCGTGGGGAATGCCGACGCGCTCCATGAGCTCGACGGCGCGGTCGAGAGCATCCGCCTTGGAGACGTCCTTTTCGTGCGCTCGGATCTGCTCGACGATCTGGTCCCCGATCCGATGGACCGGGCTGAGCGAGGAGATCGGGTCCTGAAAGATCATCGCGATCTCGGCGCCTCTGATCTTTTCGAGCTCGTCCTCGGAGGCGGTGACGAGCTCCGTGCCCTTGAGCTTGGCGGAGCCTTCAAAGCGCGAGTTCGGTCCGCGCGTCAGGCCCATCAGCGTCATCACCGTGACCGACTTGCCCGACCCGGACTCGCCCACGATCGCCAGGACCTCGCCGCGGTCGAGCGTGAACGTGACGCCGTCGACGGCGCGCACGACGCCGTCCTCGGTCGCGAAGGAGACCTTCAGGTCCTCGACGTCGAGCAGGCGCTCGGCCATCAGCCGCTGAGCCTGATGCGGGGATCGAGCACCGCGTAGAGGACGTCGACGACGGCGCCAAGGAGCACGACGAAGAAGGCGGTGAAGATCGACCCGACGAGGATCGGCGGCACGTCCAGGTTGCCGATGGCCTGGGCCTCGTATTGGCCGATGCCGGGGATGTTGAAGAGGGTCTCCGTGACAAGCGCCGCACCTCCCAGGAGGGTCGCGAAGTCGAGTCCGAACATGGTGATGATCGGCATCAAGGAGTTGCGCAGCACGTGGCGCGTGAAGACGTGTCGGCGTGAGAGGCCCTTGGCCTTGGCCGTGCGCACGAAGTCCTGGTTGACCATGTCGAGCAAGTTCGAGCGCAGCACGCGGCTGTAGAACCCGATCGAGAGGACGGCGATCGAGATCCAGGGCAGGACCAGGTGGTAGGCCCATTGGATCGGGTTCGAGGTCAAGGCGACGTACCCGGTGTTGGGAAAGAGCGAGACCTTGTACGTGAGGAAGTAAAGAAGCACTGCCCCGAGCAGGAAGATCGGGATCGAGACCCCTACGATCGCCATCACGGTCACAGCTCTGTCGGTGAAGCGCCCCGCTTTTAAAGCGCTGACAGAACCGAGGCCGACTGCAGCCACCAACCAGATGAGCGCCGCGGGAATGACGAGCGACAGCGTGGCGGGAAAACGCGTCTTGAACTGGTCGACGACGTTGAGCTGATCGCTGTAGTCGATCAGCTGGCCAGTGAAGATCAACCGCATCGTGCGGACGTACTGGACGTAGACAGGCTTGTTGAAGCCGAACTTCTCGTTCACGACTGCAACCGTCGCCGGCGTGGCGTTGCGGCCCGCGATCGCGCGCCCCGGGTTGTAGCTCGGGATCACCTCGAAGATCCCGAACACCACCACCGAGGTGGCGAATAGCAACGCGATCGCGGACAGCGTGCGGCGGACGATGAAGCGCGCCATCAGGTCTTGATCTTGACCTGCGCCCGCGGGTCAAGCGCGTCTCGGACGCCGTCACCGAAGACGTTGATGCTCAGCACCGCCAGCACCAACATTGCACCTGGGATCAGCGCCAAGGTCGGGTTGACCCCGCCTTCGATGAACGGGATGCCGTCCGAGATCAGTGTGCCCCACGAGGCGTTGGGCGACTGGACGCCCGCCCCGAGGAAGGACAGATAGGCCTCGAGCAGGATCGAAGTGGCGAGCATCAGCGGGATGAAGACGATGATCGTCGAGGTGGCGTTGGGCAGGATCTCCGAGAGCATGATCCGCCACGGGCCCATGCCCTGCACGCGGGCGGCGTCGACGAAGTCCATCTCACGCAGGCGCAGGACCTCTCCCCGGATCGGCTTGCCCAGGTACGGCACGTAGATCACGCCGATGATGATCGCCGGGATGAAGACGGAGTTGCCCTTGATCGGGCCGATGCCGCCGAGGGCGAGTGCGGTGCCCACAGCTACGCCGAGGATCACGGGCGGGAAGGACCAGATCAGCTCCATCAGCGGTCGGAGCAGGGCGTCGATGATGCCGCGGAAGTAGCCCGAAAGGAGTCCCACCAGCGTCCCCAAGACGATGATGATCAGGGTCGCGAGGCCGCCGATCAGCAACGAGGTACGGCCGCCGTAGAGCAGGCGCACGGCCACGTCGCGCCCCTCATTGTCGGCGCCGAAGAGATAGCGGCTCTGGAACTGGGGACCGAGCGGCACGCCGGTGGTCGAGACCACGTTCTGACCGTTGATCGTGCCCGTGACGTTGGTCTGGTTGGGGCCCATGTTCGCGATCTCGTGCGAATACACGGGCGCCAGTAGACACACGACCACGACCAGGACGAAGACGACCAGAAAGACGATCGCGGTCTTGTTGCGGCGCAGCCGCCTGAGCGCGAGCTTGTACGGCCCGATGCCGACGCTCGGCGCCTCCTCTTCCTCGGATGGCGGCCGCGTCGCTACGTCGGGCGGAGCGACGAGGGCACCCCCATGAGCTCGGTCCAGCAGCGTGTCGGCCGCTGGGTTGTCTGAGCTTGCGGGATGAAAGCCGGGATGGTCCGGGGTCATGCTCCTCCGCCCCGGAGCTTATCGCTGTGAGTCAAACCGCGCTGCCATTCCATTCTTGGTCGAGGCAGGAACAACGTAGGGCGGCTCGACCGGGAGGGCGCCGTGCGGCGCCCTCCCGGCGGCCGATGGGATTACTTCAGTTCCAGGCTGGTGAGGTCGGTCTGGTACTCGACCGAGAACACACCCTTGGGGAACACGAGGCTGCTCGAATAGAACTTCGGGAAGGCCTCGTGGCCATAGGCGGCGTAGTACGCCTTGCCGACCGCGTAGTTGTCGAGGGCCGACCACTGACTGGCCACGCTCGCCGGCTGCTTGGTGTCAAGCGAGTTCACCGTCGAGTCGTAGTGCTTGTCGCTCACGTAACCGTAGTTGAGCGACGACCCGGCCGTCGAGGTGAACAGCTGCATGAAGTCCCACGGGTTGGGGAAGTCCTGCACCCAGTCACCGAAGCCGGTCTGCGGCTTGGTGGTTGGGGCCCCGATCGTCGTGAAGTAGACGCCCGAGGAGATGATCTTCTCGGTCGCGTGGAATCCGAGGCTGTTCAGCACCGAGGTGTAGTAGTCGACGTACTGGCGGCGCGGTGAGCGCTCCTCGCCCCAGACAGTGACCGGCTGGCCGATCATGCCCGACTTCTTCATCAGCGACTTCGCCAGCGTCATGTTCGGCGCAGCATCCGGCGCGTGGCCGGTGAGTGACGTACACGTCGCGGGGTCGGAGTGGCCGGGGATCCCGAACGGGATCAGGTGGCAGTCCTCCTTGAGGAAGCCGGAGTCGAGCCTCGAGAGGGCCCGCAGGTCGAGCGCGGCGAGCACCGCCTTGCGCGCGTCGATGTTGTTGAACGGCTTCTTGTTGGTGGCGAAGAAGAAGTAGAACGTCGAGTTGGTCGGCACGGCCTGGTAGCGGCCGGTCGCCTTTGACTGGACCTGGCTGACGATCGACGGCGGCAGCGTGTCGCCGGGGTCGAACACGTCGGCCTGGTTATTCAGCACTGACTGAGCGTCAGCCAGCACGTTCGAGTTGACGTTGAAAACGATCTTGTCCGCGAAACCGTGCGGGATGCCCGGCACGTCGAACTTGGTGTTCTTGATCAGTGTGTAGGTATGGCCCGGGCTGATCGAGCCCCACTTGTAGGGACCATCACCGACCGTGCCGGTGGAGGCGAGGTTCTTCATCGCCGTCCCCGGGGGCACCGGCGCGGTGCCGGGAAGGGCGAAGATGTCGACGATCGGCGCGAACGGGTGGACCAGGTTGACCGTGATCGTGCCGGTCGAGTCGTTCGTCGTGATGCCCGAGATCGTCTTCGACTTGTGGGCCGCGTACGCCGCGGCGCCCTTGACGAAGCCGCTGATGAACGACGCGGCCTGCCACGGAATCACGAGGTCGCGTTCAAGAGCCCGCGTCTCGTCGCTCGCCTTGATCGGCATGCCGTTCGAGTAGTGCAGCCCCGGACGCAAATGGAAGGTGTATGTCGTGCCGCCATTCGAGATCGTCGGCATGGCCGAGGCCAGCCCCGGAATCTCCTGGCTCCCGGCTGTACCCTGCACGCCTCGCTTGAACGTGAGTAGCGCGGTGTTGACAACCGAGTAGAGCTCGTTGCCCTGGGTGGTGAAGTCAAGCCCCTGGTCTGCCGACAGCGGCGGCGTTCCGGCGGCGATCGTGATCGTGCCGCCGGGCTTGCCCGCGGTGCTCGTCGAGCTCGTCGACGTGTTCGAGCTTCCGCAGGCGGCGACTACCAGAGCCGCGGCGGCTGCAAGCGCTGTCACGACGACAGGCCTGGTGAATTTGTGCACTCCTCCTCCTCCGTTTGGATGGCTTCTCGGCAAATGTAGAGATGCGGTGAACGGGATTCCACCCGCGGACCGGTCCCTAATCAACCGTCAACACGGGGTAGGCTGTTCGTTCACGTCCGCTGATGAGCGCGCTGTGAGCAACTCCGCCTACGACTACGTGATCGTCGGGGCCGGCTCCGCCGGCTGTCTGTTGGCCAACCGGCTGGGCGCTGCCGGTGCCCGCGTGCTCGTGCTCGAGGCGGGCGGATCTGACCGCAAGCCGGAGGTCAAAGCGCCCGCCGCCTTCCCCAATCAGTTCCAGACCGCGCTCGACTGGAACTACATGTCGGAGCCCGAACCGGGCCTGTTCGGGCGGCGCCTGTTTTTGCCCCGGGGCAAGATGCTCGGCGGCTCCTCGTCGATGAACGCGATGCTCTACACGCGCGGCAACCGCTCCGACTATGACCGCTGGGAGAGCGAGCTCGGCGCGACCGGTTGGGGCTACGAGAGTGTGCTGCCGCTTTTCAGGCGCCATGAGCGAAACGCGCAGCACTCCGACTCGTTCCACGGCACCACCGGTGAGCTGCACGTGACCGAGCGCCGCTGGCTCTCGCCGCACTGGCAGCGGTTCGTCGAGGCGGCGGGCACGCTCGGGATCGCGCACAACAGCGACTACAACGGCCGCACCCAGGACGGCGCGAGCCTCTTCCAGACGACTACCAAGGGGGGACGTCGCTGGAGCGCCGCCGACGCCTTCCTGCGTCCGGCGCTGAAGCGCCCAAACGTCGAGCTTCACGCGAAGGCGCTGGTGCGGCGCCTTGTCGTTTCGGGAGGCCGGGCCACGGGGGTCGAGTACGAGGTCTCAGGCAAGGCACAGACGGCTCACGCAGATCGCGAAGTCGTCGTATGCGCGGGCTCCTACGCCTCGCCGCAACTGCTGATGCTCTCCGGGATTGGGCCGGCCGACCATCTGCGCGACTACGACATCGAGCCTTTGGTCGACCTGCCGCAGGTGGGCGAGAACCTCCACGAGCACGTGGCTGCGTTCTGCACCTGGCGCTGCAAGGACCCACGCACGCTCGATGACGCGACCCACCCTCGGTATCTCGCCCAGTGGCTGCTCGCGCGGCGCGGGAAGCTGACCTCGACCGTCGCTGAGGCGGTTATCCACTGGCGTTCCGATCCCGGCCTGCCGGCGCCCGACTTTCAGATCTACTTCGCGCCTGTGTACTTCTGGGAGCACGGCTTCCGCAAGACTGGCGCTCCGGCATTGACGATCGGACCGGTGCTGCAGGCGCCCGTAAGCCGCGGCCACGTGCGTCTGCGCTCCGCCGATCCCGGCGACCACCCGCGCATCCTCAACAACATGCTCGGCAGCGAGGCGGAGGTCGAGCCGATCCTGGCTGCGCTCGAGCTGATCGAGGAGCTCGTCAGCCGTCCACCGCTGGCCGGCGTGCTCGGCGAGCAGCTGAACCCGGGCGCGGCGATCCGCGCTCGCCACCAGCGGATCGAGTGGCTGCGTGCGACCTGTGAGCACCTTTATCACCCCGTCGGCACGTGCAGGATCGGGGCGCCGGGAGAGGGCGTCGTCGATCCTTCGCTGCGCGTCCACGGCGTGGACGGGCTGCGCGTCGCGGACGCCTCGGTGATGCCTCGCATTACCTCCGGCAACACCAACGCGCCGACCTACATGATCGCTGAGCGCTGCGCTGAGCTGCTGCTCGAGTCCTCGCACGAAACGCGGGCGGGCGTCGAGGCGGGCGTGCCTGCGGTCGGAGTCACTCCGTAGGTCGCGAGCGGCTCCTAGGCGGCGCTGCGGCCTGACTTGCGCGGCTGCAGAAATCCATGGCGGAATTTCGGGCTTCTGGGGTAGCCTGAACACTGCGCCAATCAGGTATGTCAGGCGAGTCGCCCGGCTGGCGCGCGGCCCGCCAACCCCGCCAGCTCCAGGCGCTCAGGAGGTAGAACATGTCCAGCACGCCCGAATATTCCTCGCCGCCGGAGGTAGAGCCGAGCAGGAGGAGGCGGGCGCCGCGGCGCGGACGGCGTGCAGGCCAGACAATCGCGATCGGCTTCATGCAGATCGTTGCCCTGATCGGGATCGTCGGACTGGCCGTGATCCTCGGGACCGTGATGGCGGGCAACGTCGCAGGCTGGATCGACGGACTCGTGATTGGCGCCGCAAGCGTGCTCCTCACAATTCTGGTGCTCTTCAGCGGCCGTCACGCCAGGCGGCAGTAACAGAAGGATCGATCGTGTCGGTGGAGGATCGTCCGGGGTCTGGCCAGCACGCACTCGATGCCGATCACGATGAGCGCCCCGCCGTTCCGCCGAGCGCCGGGGTGAATCTCGCCCCATCGACCGCCCATGACGCGACCGCGGCATCCGCGGACTCCCCGGCCGACGAGCCAACAAGCGGGTTGACGCGCAAGCGCATCGTGATCGGCGCGATCGTGATGGGCTTTTTCATCGTCGGGCTCTACTTCCTCGTGCCGAAGCTTGCGGGGTTGAAAAACACGTGGGGCACGCTTCGACACGGGGACCCCTTGTGGCTGGCCCTCGGTGCGGTCTTCGAGATGCTCTCGGTCGCCGGGTACGCCGTGTTGTTCAACACGATCTTTGGGCGGGGTATGCAGCGCATCGACTGGCGCGCGAGCATCGAAATCCCGCTGGCCGGGATCGCGGCGATCCGCCTGCTGGCCGCCGCCGGCGCGGGCGGCGTGGCAGTGACCGCATGGGCGCTGCGCAACGCCGGTATGGCGGCTAGGACGATCGCCTGCCGGATGGTGGCCAACTATGCGATCCAGTACAGCGTTTATCTGGGTGCGCTGGTCGTCTGCGGTATAGGTCTCTGGACCGGGGTGTTCACCGGCGGAGGCTCGTTCGTGATCACGGTGGTGCCGGCGATCTTCGGGGCGTCGGCGATCGCGCTCGTCGCGAGCGCCGCTCTGGTACCGCAGGACTTCGAGCGGCGCCTCCGAGCCATGTCGGAGCATCCGAATTGGCTCGGCCGGCTGGCGAGCCGGCTGGCGGCGGCACCCTCGACGCTCGGTTCCGGGATCCGCACGGCGTTCGACCTGATCCGGGAGCGCCGCCTCGGGCTGCTCGGCGCCGTCGCCTACTGGGGCTTCGACATCGCGGTTCTGGGTGTGTGCTTCCGCGCCTTCGGTTCCGGAGTACCTGTGGCCGTGCTGATCATGGGCTACTTCCTGGGAACTCTCGGCAGTCTTCTGCCCCTCCCGGGAGGCATCGGCGGCGTGGAAGGCGGAATGATCGGCGCATTTGTCGCCTTCGGTGTGTCCGCCGACCACGCCCTGATCGGGGTTCTGGCATACCGCGCGATCTCGTTCTGGCTGCCGACCCTGCCCGGAATCATCGGCTACCTGTCCTTGCGCTCGACGGTGCGGCGCTGGCGCGTACGCGACCAGCTTGCAAGGGCCGCCGCGGGGAGCGAGTAGCGCGCTCAGGTTGCGCCGCGCCTACTCCAAGCTTTCAGGGCGCTCGGTGCAGGTCCTTGTGAAAGACCCATCTGCGGCCGGCGGCCTCAAAGCCGAGCCGCGCGTATAGCTGCTTGGGCCAGTCGAAGTCATCGGCGACGATGAATACGAGGCTGTGGCCGCTTCGCCGCGCTTCCGCCACTGCGTGCGTGACGAGCGAGCTCGCAAACCCCCGTCCGCGCGCCTCGGGCACGGTGTAGACATCTTCCACCTGGGCCGTCTGGCCGTCGGAGCGAAGCTTTGTCATAGCGGCAAGGCCGCCGTCCTTGGCGGCGATCGCGAACCGCCGCTCATTCCAAGCTCGTCCCTCTCGCAGCGTCGCCTCGAGGACCTGGTCCAGGGCGACGGCCGTGATGCGCTCGTCCTCGCGTAGCCAGCGCCGCTCGAGCTCGACCATCGCCCCTTCGCCGGGCTCGATCACCAGCTGGTCTGTGTCGGTCCTGGTCGCATGTGACGCGCCGGTCGGATGCCCGCCCGCGATCGCCATCACGAGCTCGCGCTCGAGCTTGAAGCCCTGCTCGAGTAGCGGCGTCACAAGCGCTTGGCCGGCTTCATCGCCCTCCGCGGCCAGATGGTGATACGGGAGGCCGCGCAGGTGCTCGACGGCGCTTTCCAACTCGACCGGCCGCGTCAACAAGATTTGATTCAGGCCCCAGACCTGTGGCAAGGAGGGGCTGCGCACTATCCATCCACCGTCGACCTCGCAAACTTTGTCAGCGATCAGGACGAGCGAGCGCAGCTCAAAAGCGGCTGCGCGAGAGAAGGGGCCGTTGGCCCCCTCTCCCCGAAAAGCGCTCAAGGTCCGATAGCTAGATCGAACGGATCCGCTGCGTCGTATCCGTCGTAGATCACCCGCGCGTGGATGAAGGCCTGCAGAACGTGCGTACCGTCCCGGCGGGCCCTACCGATCGTGCCGCTTCCGAAGTTGGCCCAGTAGAGGTGGCCGGCGCCGACCGCGACCCCAAAGGGCTGGTTGGCTCCTGGGATGAAGTCGCTCGTCACATCGGCCCCGCCGATGCCCGCCCGCCCGATCGAGCCGGCGGGTCCGGGATCGTTGGCCCAGTAGAGGTGGCCGGCATCAAGCGCGAGCCCGGTGGGATCGGTCAGACCCGAGATGAACCTGGGCTTAACGTCACTTGCATTTAGGTTCGCCCGCCCGATCGTGCCCTGGTCGCGGTTGGTCCAGAAGATGTGGTAGCGGTCCACCGCGAGCCCGCCGAAGAAGCTGCCGTGTCCAATCGAGAACAACTTCTCGGGATGCGAGCCGTCGAGGTTCGCGCGCCAGATGGTGGCGGGCTGACTGCTCTCGGTCCAGTAGATGTATTGGCTGCTCACCGCCAGCGCGTCGGCCCCCGCGTGCAGAAGGGTGCGCGTTGCGTGGGTGCCGTTTATCTCGACTCGCCCAATCGTGCCCGCCTCGCCGTCGCCCCAATAGAGGTAGCCGCTCCCAACCGCAACGGGCCAGGGGACAGACAGACCGCGTACGAAGTTGCGGTCGACGCTCGTGCCGGTCAGGTTTGCCTGCCAGATGTTGTCGATGCCGTTTCCGGCCGGACCGCGGCTCGTCTCTTGCTCGCTCCAGTAGAGGTGGGCATAGGGCGTCGCTCGTGTCCTTGAGACAGCGACGGGTGCCAGCAGGCCCGCAAAGGCGGCGCTCAACATGGCGATCAGGGCCACTTGGTGAAGCCTCCTTGCAAACACCGAGCGCAGTATGTCAGCGCTGCTGTCCACTTCAAATGCGAACATCTGTTCGCCTAATGATCATTTGTGTGTTGCTTCCCCGCTTCGAGCTCACCGTCGCCGGCGGCGATCGCGACGAGCTGTTGAAGTTGCCTGCGGCACTGGCGCCCGAACCTGGAGGTGTGCAGAAGGTGGGTCAGGTGTCGCTGCCGGCGGAGGCGTTTGGCATCCATCCGGGGATGGGGCTGGGTGAAGCGCTCGCCAGATGCCCGCGCCTGAAGCTCATACCTCCAGACCCGGTAGCTGTGGCCGACCTGTGGGAACGGGTACTCGTCCGCCTCGAGTCGATCGGAGCTTCGGTCGAGCCCGAACGGCCGGGGCTGGGCTGCTTCGACGGCCGGGGCCTGATGCGCCTGCACGGCGGGCTGGATGGTGTGCTCGCCGCGGCTCGCCGAGCGCTTCGTCTCCCCGCTCGTTACGGGGTTGCACCCTCGCGGTTTGCCGCCGTGGTGGCGGCGACCGAGGCGCGAGCGCGCAGGCCGGTGGTGGTCTCGTCGAGTGGCCCCTACCGCGGCAGCGCGCAGCGCCTCGGGCTTGACGACCGCGACCGCGTGCGCGCCTTCCTGGCCCCTAAGCCGGTGAAACTGTTGCGTGCCTATCCTGAGCTGGCCGAGTTGCCCGAGACGCTCGAGCGCCTCGGCATCCGCACGCTCGGCGAGCTGCAAGCGGTCCCCCCAGCTACGCTCGCCGACCGCTTCGGCAGCGTGGGGCTGTACGCCCGTGAGTTGGCCAGCGGCGGCGATGTGGTTCTACGTCCCAGGCCGGCGAGCGAGTGGGTGCGCGAGTCGCTCGAGTTGCCCGAGGCGGCCACAGGTCCAGCGCTCGCGCAGGCACTCGAGCTGCTGATCGATCGTCTGCTGGCGCGTCCCGAGCGGCGATCGAGAACGGTGCGCTCGGTGGTGATCTCGGCGGTGCTGGTCGAGGACGGCGGCGGGTGGCGAGAGCAGGTCGTGTTTCGCGAGGCGCTCTCGGACCCAATGCGGATGCGTTTGGCGATATCTCCTCGGCTGCAGTCAATTCCCGCACCGGCCGAGGAGCTCCGGCTCGCGGTCGAGCGTTTTGGCCCCGAGGTCGGCGATCAGCGGCCTCTGCTTGAGGATCCGGCCCAGGCGCATATGGCCCGTCTGCGTGAGGCGATCCGCCAGACGCGCGCGGCCGCCGGTCCTGACGCGGCGTTGCGCGTGCTCGAGATCGATCCCGATTCGCGGTTTCCCGAGAGGCGAGCCGTCTTGGCCCCGTTTGAGGGCTGACAGTGGCAGGGCCCCGTCGACTCTCACTGCCGCGCCGGGTCGCCGTCACCGCCCGCGGCGACGGCGCGCCCGAGGTCGTCGACGGCCGCGCCGTGGAGGCCGTGCGCGAGTCCTGGCTAGTGGAGGACCGCTGGTGGACCGAGCGTCCGCTGCGCCGGCATTACTGGGAGGTGGTCACGGTTTGCGGACGGGACGAGGTCGTGTTCTGCGACCTCCGCACGGGGAGGTGGTGGCGGCAGCGGTGAGCATCGCTCACGGAAGACGCGTCGGCTGCAGCGGCGGCGCAGTCGAGACGTGTCGGCGAAGGCAGCGATTGCGGGCGGGACCGCGAGCAGGCCCAGTCCTAAACTCATCTTGCGATGCCCGAGCGCCCTGCGGCGGACAACCCGCCGATCTCGGGCGAGCGCGACACAAGTGATCCAACGGCACGCACCACCGATCCTGGGCCCCGCACCACCGATCCTGGGTCCCGCATGACCGACCCTGGGACCCGCATGACCGACCCCGGGCCGACCGCGATCGGCACCTGGAGCGGGGGTCGCTTCATGCACTTCGGCGTGCCCCTCGACGACGAGCGGCTGGGCGCGCTGATCGCGCCGGACGAGCGCATCTGGACCGTGATCACCGCGGACGTGTATGGCGCCGGTGAGGCGGACCGCATGCTCGGCCGCGCTCTCGCCGGACGGCAACGCGACCAGTTCTGTGTGGTGGGCGCCGTCGGCCACGACTTCTACACGGGCGAGCGCGCGGGCGCGAAGGGCTATCCGCGATTTACCGACCCCGGGCTCAGGGGCCCGAGCGAGTACCCGCAGTACCTCCGCGTGGCGGCTGAGCGCAGTCTCGAGCGCTGCGGCATTGACCGGTTCGACGTGCTGCTGCTGCACAACCCTGACCGCATCGGTTACACGAGCGAGGTGGTCTGGAACGGGATGGCCGAGCTGCGCGAACAGGGCCTCACGCGCGCGATCGGAGTCGCCCCGGGTCCAGCCAATGGCTTCACGCTCGACCTGATCGACTGCTTCGAGCGCTTCGGGACGCTGCTCGACTGGGCGATGGTGATCCTCAACCCGCTCGAGCCATGGCCCGGAGAGCTGTGTCTCGATGCCGCCGCTCGGGCCGACGTAAAGGTGATCACGCGCGTGGTCGACTATGGCGGCCTGTTCTTCGACGATGTCGTGCCAGGCCAGCGGTTCGAGCCCGGTGACCACCGTGGCTTTCGACCCCGGGGGTGGGTTGAGGAAGGCCGCCTGCGCATGGAGGCGATGCGCCCGATCGCCGAGCGGGCGGGCCTCACCATGATCCAGCTCGCCTGCGAGTGGAATCTGGCGCACGCGTCCGTCGCGTGCGCGGCGCCGACACTGATCCAGGAGGCCGGCCCGCGCGCGCGCCCGGTCGAGGACAAGCGCGCGGAGCTCGCGGCCCTGCCGCGCGAGCCGCGGCTTTTTGAGGAGGACGTCGCGGCGATCCGCGCGCTAGGCGATAACACGGGCTGCATGGCGCTCAAGGGCGCGAGCCCCGCGCACGAGGGCGAGCAGCGCCCCGATCGCTGGCCGATGGATGCGAGGCTCGAGCAGGTCGCCCGTCGCTGGGGCATCGAGCCGGCGCGGGACCTGGTTCAAACCCCGTAGCGCTGGCCGGAGGGCGTAGGACCTATTGGTCCGCTTCGGCCTGTACCCAATCGCACCCGGCGGAGATGTCTTCAACCCCCATCGCCGCCGCCACGTTCATCCACATGCCGTAGCGGAAGAACTCGTCGATGCGCTCGTCAGTGGGAGCGGGCTGGCCGTACCTCGCGGCCGCATCACGCGCCAGGCGCTCGACATGCGCGACGAGACCCGCGTATCCGGCTCTGACCCGATCGCGGATCACCTCATCGTCACAGGCCGCGTAGGAATGGTGCTGTAGCAGCAGGTGGTCGCGGTCCTGCAGCAGCTCGACGTACGCCTGGCCCATCGCGTGCAGGACGTCTCCGCCCGGCTCGACTTGCTCTGGCGTGTAGTCGTTGGCCGCGCGCGTGAACGTGGCCGCGATCATCTGCACGTTGCGCTCGACCGCGGCGAGGAAGAGCTCCCGCTTGGAGCCGAAGAGGCTGAACACGTAGGGCTGGGCGACTCCCACCCGGCGCGCGATGCGGTCGACCGGTGTGCCGTGCAGGCCGCCGTGGGCGAACTCATGCATGGCGGCCTCCGTGAGCGCGTCCCGGCGCTCCGTGGCCGGGACGCGTGAACGGGTGGGGGTGGATGCTGAGGCGGTGGCCATGGCTATGCCGCGGCGGCTAGCGAGGGGACAGTATCGACCTGCGCGGCCGCGTCGGCCCGCGTAGAGAAGGGCAGCGCCGCCGCCAGGAGTGCCCCCGCTGCGAGCACCGCCACGCCGACCCACATCGCGGGCACGAGGCCGCTGACGAACGCCTGCGGTGACCCGTACCCGCCGTGACCCGTGAATACCGTCGCCAGCACGGCGATACCGAGAACGCCGCCGAGTTCGCGGATCGCGTTGGTCGCGCCCGATGCCTGGCCCGCCTGGTCCACCTTGACCGAGGAGAGCACCGCGTTGGCCGCCGGAGCGAACACCAGCGACATGCCCGCGCCTGCCAGCAGGAATGGGCCGATCATGCTCGCGTAGGCGAGGTCGGTCGACGCGATCGCCGCCATCCAGCCGAGCGCGATCGCCTGCAGGGAAAGCCCGGCGACCATGAACAGCCGGCTGCCGTAGCGCTCGGAGAAGAAACCCGCCAGCGGCGAGACCACCGCGGCCGCCCCGGTCCAAACGAGCAGCTTCACGCCCGCCTCCAGGGGGCTGTTGCCGAGCACGTTCTGCAGGTACTGGCTGAGGAAGAAGATCGAGCCGAACATGCCGAAGTACATGGCCAGCGAGACACCGTTCGTGACCGCGAAGCTGCGCTTGGCGAAGAACCGCATCGGCAGCATCGGGTTCTGCGCCCGCCGCTCATAGGCCACGAACGCGGCCACGAGCAGCGCCCCGGCGCTGAGCGCGACGAGGATCTGCGGGCTCGTCCAGCCCTGGGACTGCGAGCGCACCAGGCCGAAGACGATGCCAAAGAGACCGCTGGAGGCAAGCGCCAGACCGCCCCAATCGAGCCGGAGCGAGGGGCCGCGGCTCTCCGCAAGTCGCATCAGCGCGAGTGGCACGAGCACGATGCCGATCGGGACGTTGATCCAGAAGATCCAGTGCCACGAGGCTGCCTGCACGACTGCGCCGCCAACGAGCGGGCCGAGCGCGACGGCGACGCCGCTGATCCCGGACCAGACGCCGAGTGCGACGCCGCGGCGCTGCGGCGGGAAGGCGTCGGCGAGCAGTGTCAGCGTGAGCGGCGTGACGATCGCTGCCCCGAGGCCCTGCGCGGCCCGCGCGGCGATGAGCAGTCCGCTGGTGGGAGCGAGCGCTGCGGCGGCTGAGGAGATCGTGAAGAGCGCCAGGCCGGCGACGAACATGCGCTTGCGGCCGAAGCGGTCGCCGAGCGCCGCGCCGGTCAGCAGGAAGACCGCATAGGAGAGCACGTAGGCGTTGACGGTCCATTCGAGCGCCTGGATCGAGGCGCCAAGGTCGCGATGGATGCTGGGGAGGGCGACATTCACGACGAGGTTGTCGAGCACGACCATGAACAGCCCGATCGAGACGATCGCGAGGGTCCAGCGGCTTCTTGATCTTGACATCGGTCCTCCGGTCACTTAGTTAGCGGTCACTAATCAATAACTTAGCAGTCACTAATAAGCGTGTCAAGAGCAGAAGTTGTCCGACCCTAATGCGAACATATGTTCGCCATGGCCTATGTCGAGCTTCACTGCCACTCGGCCTTCTCGTTCCTGGACGGGGTATCGCTTCCCGACGAGCTCGCGGCCAGCGCTGTCGAGCACGGCTATGGCGCGCTCGCGCTGACCGACCACAATTCGGTCTCGGGCTCGATGGAGTTCGCGGTCGCGGCGCGCGCGTTCGGGCTACGCGCGATCCACGGGGCCGAGCTCACGCTGGAGGCCGACGACACACCCGGATGCGAGGGCCGTCACGTGACGCTGCTGGTCGAGGACGCGCTGGGGTGGTCGAACTTGTGTCGCATATTGACGCGCGCGCACGCGTACACGCGCGCGGGCAGGCCCGGCGCTCCGCCGACGGAGCCATTGACCCCGCTCGAGACCGTGCTCGAGCACAGCGAGGGGCTGGTCTGCCTGTCGGGCTGCGCGCGACACGGCATCCGCGACATGGCCGCGCTGCGACGGCTGCGCGAGGCGTTCGGTTCCGAGCGGCTGCGGGTCGAGCTGCAGCGACCCTTCCTGCGCGACGACCGGGTTCGCAACCGAGCTCTCGCAGGGCTGGCGAGACGGCTGGGTGTGCCGTGCGTGGCGACCGGGGATGTTCATGCACACGCGCGCTCCAGGGGTCCGCTGCAGGATGCGTTCGTGGCGGTGCGGATGCACGCCACGCTGGATGGGTCCGAGCCGCAGCGGCGCGGCAACTTCAGCCACGTGCTCGTCTCGCCGGAGGCCATGGCGGCGCGTTTTCCCGAGCACCCGGAGGCGGTGGCCGAGTCGGCTCGCCTCGCCGAGCGGCTGCAGTTCGACCTGCGCTCGGACCTCGGCTATCGCTACCCGGGCTCGGAGGATTCAGAGGCGCTGGTAAAGCTGGTAGAGCTGTGCGACGCGCGGCTCGCTGAGCGCTACGCGCGAGAACCGGCCCGCATCCATAAGCGGGCCACCGCCCGCTTGGCAGAGGAGCTCCGCATCATCGACTCGCTGGGGCTGGCTGGATTCTTTCTGCTCCACCACGATCTGCTCGAGTTGGCGCGTGAGGTGGCGGTTGAGGTCCGCGGTCCCGGAACTGCGCGCGCGCTGTTGCCGCCCGGTCGGGGCCGCGGCTCGAGCGTGTCCTCGATCGTCTGCTACCTGACCGGTCTCTCGCACGTCGATCCCATCGCCAATGAGCTGCTGATCGGGCGCTTCCTCAACGACGAGCTGACCGCGCTGCCCGACATCGACCTCGACTTCCCTCGCGACATCCGCGAAGCGTTGATTCCGCGCATCCACGAGCGCTATGGCCACGAGCGCTCGGCTCTGGTGGCGGCCTTTCCCACCTATCGCGCGCGCGGTGCGATCCGCGAGCTCGGCAAAGCGCTTGGATTGCCCGGGGGAGAGATCGAGAGAGTCGCGCGCGGGAGTGAGGGGTGGGACGCGCGCGAGGTGGGGAAGGACATCTCCTCTGCGCTCGGGCGGGAGCCGAGCGGGCGGTGGGCATGGCTCGCGCGCCTGGCGGCGGAGGCCCACGGGCTGCCGCGCCACCTGAGCCAGCACTCGGGCGGCATGATCGTCTCGACCAGGCCGCTGATCGACTGCTGCCCGATCGTCCCGGCCGCGATGGAGGGCCGCCAGCTGGTCCAGTGGGACAAGGACTCCTGCGCCGACGCGGGCTTTCTCAAGATCGACCTGCTCGGGCTGGGAATGCTCTCGGCGGTCGAGCGCTGCGTGGAGCTGGTCGCCGGGAGGCGGGGAGAGCGCATCGACATCTCGAAGATCCCCTACGACGACCCTGCCACCTACGAGTGCATCCAGAACGCGGATACCACCGGGGTCTTCCAGATCGAGAGCCGCGCGCAGATGCAGTCGCTGCGGCGCACCCGTCCAGCGACCCTGCAGGATCTCACGATCCAGGTCGCGATCGTCCGGCCCGGCCCGATCCAGGGCGGGGCGGTCAACCCGTACATCGCGCGTCGCCAGCAGCTGCGCGCAGACCCTGACTACCAAGTGCCCTATGAGCATCCCTCGCTCGAGCCCGTGCTCTCCGAGACGCTCGGCACGATCATCTTCCAGGACCAGGTGCTCGAGGTGGCGATCGCGTTCGCCGGCTTCAGTCCCGGTGAGGCCGAGGGGCTCAGGCGAGCGATGAGCCGCAAGCGCTCGGAGGCGGCGATCCAGGCTTATCACGAGCGCTTTGTGGCGGGCGCGGAGAAGCTCCACGGTGTCGAGCGGGTGACCGCCGAGCGCGTGTTCGCGATGGTGCGGGGGTTCTCCGGCTTCGGCTTCCCCAAGGCCCACGGGGCGGCGTTCGGGCTGCTCGCCTACCAGTCGACGTGGCTGCGCGTCCACTATGGGCCCGAGTTCCTGTGCTCGCTGCTCAACGAGCAGCCGATGGGCTTCTACCCTCCCGACGCGCTCGTGCACGAGGCGCAGCGGCGAGGAATCGCGGTGCGTGCGCCGGATGTCAACTCGAGTGGGGCGGAGTGCGAGGTGGAGGGCGACGGCGCCGTCCGCATAGGCCTCGGCTATGTAAAGGGGGTGCGCGAGCAGGAGGTCAGGGAGCTCGTCGCGGCCCGCGCTGAGGGAGGACCGTTTCGGAGCTTCGCCGACCTCGCCTCGCGCGCGGGTCAGAGCGCGTCTTCGCTCGAACTGCTCGCGTGGGCGGGGACCTGCGACTCGCTGGCGGCAGGGCAGAACGGCTCGGCAGAGGAAACAGCGCGGCAGGAGAGAACGGCGCGGGGGAGGAGAACGGCGCAGGGCGGGCGGCAGGGCGCTCGCAGGCCGCCCCCGGACACTCACGCCTCGCGCGCCGTGTCGCCCTGTGGCAGCTCGGCGTCGCGGCACCGGGACGGACGGTGCCCGGCGGAGTGCAGCTCGCGCTGCCGCTCGGCCTGCCCGCGCCGCCCGGCCTGCGCGAGCTGTCGCACTGGGAGTCGATGGCCGCGGACTACGCCATGAGTGGCCTGACCGTCCACACTCATCCCCTGGCGCTGCTCCGAGACCGCCTGCCGGCCGATGCGGTGACCAGTGCCGACCTCGAGCGGATCGCGCACGGCACCTACGTGAAGACCGCCGGGCTGGTCGTGGCTCGCCAACGGCCAGGGACTGCGGCCGGCATTGTCTTCGTGCTGCTCGAAGACGAGCACGGGACGATCAACCTGGTCATTCCCTCGCGCGTCTATGAGCGCGAGCGCCTGACCGTGCGAACCGAACCGTTGATGTTTGTCGAGGGCAAGCTCGAGCGGCTCGCGGCGGCGGGCGGAGCGATCAACGTGCTGGTCGACCGGGTCGGTTCGATCGCCGTGCCCGATCGGCCGCTGGCCGAGATCAAGGATTTCTCGCTGCTCGACGAGCAGGTGCGCCGGGGGCTTGAGCAACAGCGAGCCGCGGCCGCCGGCGGTGGGGGCCGGGGGAGCCATTCGCCGCGGTCCGCCGGACAGGGCGGGACCGAGGGATCGGGAACCGCCTCGGAGTTGGACGACTTCCGCGCCGTCGCTCCGCCAGTGCTCAGCTTCGCCGCGGGCAGGAGACGGTGACCAGCGGCGCAGCGGCCGCGCGCGATAAGGTGCCCGCCGACCATGCTTGCGGTCTGGCTGTTTGTCGCCTTTTGGGTCTTTCTCGGTGTCGCCCTGTTCTTCGTCGCAATTCGCGGCGGGCTCGGGGGCGCCCGGGAGGCGTTCCAGGGTCAGGGACTCGGGGCGCGGCGAACGTTTAGCGCCGTCTTCGTGGCCGTCTATCTGGGCTTTGGCGTGGCAATCCCGGCCGTCTTCCTGGTCGGCAACAGCGCCAACGCGAGCGCTCAGATCGGCGGCCTCAGGCTGACCTCAGCCGAGAAGACCGGCCGCGAGCTGTTCGGCCAGCGCTGCAGCTTCTGCCACACGCTGGCGGCCGCCAACGCGATCGGAAAGATCGGGCCGAACCTGGACACGCTGCAGCCGGCGGAGTCGCTCGTGCTGCACACGATCCTCAACGGGTGCCTGCAGAACCCGCCCTCCGGGTCGGCCGAGACCTGCCTGGGCAACGGCACCATGCCGGCAAACATCTTCCAGGGACGCCAGGCTTCGGAGGTTGCCCAGTTCGTGGCTCGGGTCGCGGGCAAGGAGTAGGCCGCGCCTCGCCGGCGCAAGTCGTGCCGCCGAAGCGCCCGGAACCGAAATCACGCCGCAAACTGGGCTAAACGCGCGCCGCCCTGGCAACCCAGCATCCGCAGCGGCTGGTAGGCTCGCGCAAATGCCGCTGAACCCTCGCCTCGCTCGGAGGTGGGGGACGGGGAACCCAATCCCAATGGGGCGAATCGCGCCCACCAGTGCGTAGCGCCATCTTCTCGGCGCGAGCCCGTCAGCTAACCCCGCAAGCACGAGAGAGAGGACGTCATATGCCGGAGAGAGCTGCGCGCCTGAGGGCGGAGCCAGGGTTCACCGCGGACGACCCGCAACGTGACCGATTGACGGTGGTTCGAGACACGCGCGAACCGGCTGTCCGAGCCGTGCGCCGAGCGCCCGGCCGAGACGCCCACGCTCCGGCCGTCCAAGAGCCACGTCCGCGCGCCGCCGCGGAGCCCCGCACCACCGGCCGCCGCACGATCGTGATCACGGGCCACGTCGTCGACCGCTACGCCCCGCCCCGCTCGCGCCAGCGCCGGACTGCGCTTGCGTCGCCGTATTACGGCGGCAGGTCGCGGCCTGACCGGGCTGCAATGTGGGCGGTGCTGCTCGGCTTCCTGCTCGTGGCGGTCGCGCTCGCCAGCGCAGGTCTGTAGCCGCGCTCGCCGGCGTAACCCGTAGCCTCGCGGCAGCCCTCATGCAGTCTCTCCTGCGCGGCGTTCTTACGCCTCCTGCCGGAGTTCTTACGCAATTCGCAGGCGCGGATGAGCCATCCTTTACCCCTCTACGTATAAGGGAAGGCGGGCCCTTATTGACACGGCGGCCCTTGCGCGAGCCTCCGGCTCGTCCTACACTTATCAACCGTAAGGAAGTCTCGAAAGTGAAGGGCCTTGAAATGCCCCTGATACGGCCTCTTGGTGGTCAACGATGAAGACACAAATGAGCAGATTTCAAATCCATGATGACCTGACGGCACCCCAAGGATCTGTCCCCGTGCTGCGTGGTGCGCTGGCCTCTGGCGGTCAGCTGCCGAACTTCCTCGGCGTGCTTGCCGGTTCCCCGGCTGCGCTGCGAGCCTACGCGCGGTTCCGCTCGGAGCTCCGCCACGGGCGGCTGACGCTGCCGACGCTCGAGCGGATCTCGCTCGCGGTCGCCGAGCACTATCAGTCCGCCCCTGGCATCGCCATGCACTCGCGTGCCGCCCGCAACGCGGGTCTCGGTCTCGATGAGGTCGCGCTGGCGCGTAACTTCAACTCCAAAGATCCTTCTCAGGCCGCCCTGCTGCGCTACCTGCAAGCGCTGGTCGAGGAGCGCGGTCACGCCCCTATGCACCTGCACGAGGAGGCGCGCGAGGCGGGCTGGGATGACGAGGAGATCCTGGAGGCGATCGCCGCAGTGGCGCTCGAGGGCTTCACGGCGATGGTCAACGTCGCCGGGGAGGTTCCCGTCGATGGCTCGATGGAGGCCTCGCGCAGCCTGCAGGCGGCGTAAGCTTCAAATCGACATGGGCGTCCCCGGACAGCCGGATGACTCGGGTACAAACGGCGGTCCGGCGTCTCACTGCTGTCCCTTCTACCACGAGGCCGTGGAGCTGGTTGGCCGGCGCTGGACTGGCGCCATCCTGCGCGTGCTGATGGAAGGGCCGCTGCGCTTCTCGGAGATCGGCCAAGCCGTACCCGAGCTTTCAGACCGGTTGCTGTCCGAGCGGATGAAGGAGCTCGAGGCGCGGGGCATCGTGGAGCGCCGGGTACTCTCCGGACCGCCGGTGCGGGTCGAATATGAGCTCTCGCGCATGGGCATGGAGCTCGAGCCGGCCCTGGCCGAGCTCCAGCGCTGGGCCAACCGCTGGCTGCGCTCGACGCGGGGCGCCCGCCGCGCGCGCGAGGAGCGCATGGTCAGGCACGTCTAGCCCTCCGGCTGGGATAACCCGGCGGCCGCGCGGGGCCTCACGGCGCCAGGGTAACCTCCCGCGCGGCATGGCCACAACCTCCAACTCGCCCAGTCGCGCCACTCCGCTCACCGCGCAGGACGTCAGCGCGCTCGTCAAGGAGCGCGACATCCGCTTTATCAGGCTGTGGTTCACGGACATCCTCGGCCACCTGAAGGCGTTCTCTATCAACTCCTCCGAGTTGGAAGACGCCTTCGAGGGGGGAATGGGATTCGACGGCTCCTCGATCACCGGCTTCAACCCGATCGAGGAGTCAGACATGATCGCGATGCCGGATCCGGCGACCTTCGCGATCCTGCCGTGGCGCCCGACCGAGCAGGGAGTCGGGCGGATGTTCTGCGACATTGTCACGCCCGAGCGCACGCCCTACGAGGGGGACCCGCGCTACGTGCTTCGACGAGCGCTTGAGCGCGCCAAGGCGATGGGGTTTGACCGCTTCAACGTCGGCCCCGAGCTCGAGTACTTCTACTTCCGCGACTCGAGCTCGACCCAGGTGCTCGACGAGGGCGGCTACTTCGATCTGACGACGCTCGACGCGGGCACGGACCTGCGCCGGGAGACCGTCCTGGCGCTCGAGCAGCTCGGCATCCACACCGAGTACACCCACCACGAGGTCGGCCCGAGCCAGCACGAGATCGACATGCGCTACGCCGACGCGCTCAAGATGGCCGACGACTGCATGACCTACCGCATCACGGTCAAGGAGTACGCGCTCAAGTACGGCCTCCACGCGACCTTCATGCCGAAGCCGATCTTCGGCAAGAACGGCTCGGGCATGCACACCCACCAGTCGCTCTTCTCCGGCGAGCAGAACGCATTCTTCGACGCCGACGACCAGTACTTCCTCTCCGACGTCGGCAAATCGTTCATCGCCGGCCAGCTCCGCCATTCACGAGAGATCTGTTCGATATTCGCTCAGTGGGTCAATAGCTACAAGCGACTCGTGCCCGGCTACGAGGCGCCGGTGTACGTCGCGTGGTCGCGGCGCAACCGCTCGGCGCTGGTGCGCGTGCCGCTCTATCACCCGGGGCGCGAGCGGGCCACGCGCATGGAGCTGCGCTGCCCGGACCCGGCGTGCAATCCCTATCTGACGTTCGCGGCGCTGCTCCAAGCGGGCCTCGAGGGCATCGAGCACGGCTACGAGCTCCCCGACCCGATGGAGAAGAACCTCTATCACCTCTCTCCCGACGAGCGCCGGCGGCTCGGGATCGAGCAGCTCCCGGAGACACTGGGCGAGGCGATCGAGCTGACCGCCTCCTCTGAGCTGGTCCTGCGCACGCTCGGCGAGCACGTCTTCAACCGCTACATCGAGATCAAGCGCCAGGAGTGGGACGACTACCGCGTTCAGGTGACGCCCGTGGGAGCTCGAGCGCTACCTGCCGGTGCTTTGATCTGATAGGCAGCCTACATAACTAGCGCGGTAGCATGGTCCCCCGAGGGGCGACGCGCTGGGGCGCGCGCCTATAACAAACTCATATCGGAGGTCTCATGAGAGACGTCTTCAGGTCTCGCCCTGGCTGGGGCGGGCGACAGTGTTGGCGAGCGTGATGGATCGATTACCTACGATTCTTCGGGCACGCCATTCTCATTGCCGTTCCACCTCGAGGTCATCTGCTGAGCGTTGAGCGGGCCGGGCACGCTCGTGCCCGGCCCGACGTCCTCGCCCGCGTACGATCCTGAGCCGTGGCCTCGGCTCCGCGGATCACCGTCGTCGGCTCGGCCAACATCGACTACGTCGCGCGCTGCGCTCGGCTGCCGCGCCCGGGTGAGACGCTCACCGACGCGGAGTTCACCCGCGTCCCCGGCGGCAAGGGCGCCAACCAGGCTGTAGCGGCGGCGCGCCTCGGTGCGCGAGTCCGGTTCGTAGGGCGCATCGGCTCAGACGACTTCACCCTCCGCTCGCTCGAGCGCGAGGGGGTCGACGTGCGCTTCGTGACGCGCGACGACGGAGAGAGCGGGGTGGCGCTGATCCTGGTCGCGGAGGGGGGCGACAACCTGATCGCGGTTGCGCCCGGCGCCAACCGGCGGCTGGTGGCCGGAGATGTCGAGCGGGCCCTGGAGGACCGCGGCGCGGAAGCGGTCATCTGCCAGCAGGAGATCCCGCTCGAGGCGGTGCTTGCCGCCCAGACCGCGGCCCGCGGCGGCGACCGCTCGGTCCTATTCTGCTTCAACGCCGCCCCCGAGCGGGGTCCGCTCGACCCGCGCCTGGAGCCCGACCTGCTCGTCGCCAACCGCTACGAGTACGAGGCGCTCGGGTCATACGACGGCCTGGTCGCGCTCACGCTGGGCGCCGAGGGGGCCGTGTTGCTCGAGCGCGGGCGTGAGCTCGCTCGTGCCCGGCCGCCGCGAATCGATGCCGTCGACGGCACGGCGGCCGGCGACGCGTTCTGCGCGGCGCTCGTCGTCTCGCTGCTCGAGGGGCGCGAACGGGAGGACGCGCTCACCCGGGCGTGCTCCGCGGGAGCGCTGGCGGCGTCGCGGGCCGGTGCCCAACCCTCGCTCCCCATCCTCGAGGAGCTGCCCGCGTGACCCGCATCATCCTCGATTGCGACCCCGGCCACGACGACGCGATCGCGCTGCTGCTCGCGCTCGCCAGCCCGGAGCTCGAGCTGCTCGGGGTGAGCACCGTGGCCGGCAACCAGCCGCTCGAAATCGCCACGGCCAATGCGATCAGGGTGCTCGATCACGTCGGTCGTGCAGACGTGTCCGTCGCCGCCGGCGCGGACCGTGCCCTGGTCCGCGAGCGCCCCGTCACCCAGGATGACCAGTCCCAGAGCGGTCTCGAGGGGCCGATGCTGCCGCGCCCCTCCCGCGGCCCTGGTGAAACGCACGCGGTCGACTGGATGGCGCGGACGATCGGCGAGAGCGCCGAGCCGGTCACGCTGGTCGCGACAGGCCCCCTGACCAACGTGGCCCTGCTACTCGCGCGCTATCCGGAACTTGAGCGCGCGATCCCGCGGATCGTGCTGATGGGAGGCGCGATCGGCGAGGGCAACATGACCCCCGCGGCGGAGTTCAACATGTGGATCGATCCGGAGGCGGCCGCGCGCGTATTCACGAGCGGCATCGAGCTGACGATGGTCGGGCTGGACGTCACCTACCGCGCGCTGATGAACGACGGGCACGCCGCGCGGCTCGCAGGCTCAGGCCGCGCGGGCGCACTCGTCGCGGACCTGTATGCGTTCTATTCGCGCTCACGCAAGCGCCGCCTCAGTCGCGACGGCCTCCCCGTCCACGACGCCGTCGCGATGGCGCACGTGATCGACCCGACGCTGCTCGAGCTCGAGCACTGCGGCGTGAGGATCGATACGGGCGCTGAGCTCTCGCGCGGGCGCACCTACGTCGACCGCTGGGGCCGCACGGGATGGGCGCCCAACTGCCACGTCGCCGTCGGGGTCGACTCGGACCGCTTCTTCGATCTTTTGATCGAGCGGATCGCGAGCCTCGGCTAGCGGCCTAGAGCGCGGCCGCGAGCTCGTCCGGCGAGGTAACTGGCGCCTTGCAGGCGAAGTGCTCGCACACGTAGGCGGTGGCCTTGCCCTCGACGGGTTCGCGCCCCTCAAGCAGCGGCACCGCGTCGCCGGGCTGCGCCGCCCGCGAGCACCACATGTGGGCGATACCGAGAGCGCACGACGCGCAGCAGACGCTCGGGCGTCGGGTCCGACGATCGCCACCTCGCGCACCGCGCGCGAGATAGAAGTCGGCCCCTTGCAGCAGGTGACCGAACGCCGACGGATAGCGGAGCGCGGGCGGCAGCAGCAGCCGCAGCACGCCGAGCGCGTAGCGCTCGTACCTGCCCTCGCCTGAGACCAACGCCAGGCGCAGCAGCCCTAGCGCGGCGGACGAGTTGCCCGACGGGATGGGGGAGTCCTCGAGGTCCTTGCGGCGCGTCACGAGTGGCTCGAGCTCGCGCGCGGTAGTGAAGAAGCCCCCGTGCTCGGGATCGGCGAAGCGCTCGATCATCTGGTCCGCGACGGCGACGGCCTGGGTGTAGTAGCGCTCCTCGAAGGTCGCCTCGTAGACGGCCATCAGCGCTTCGAGCAGGAAGGCGTAGTCCTCGAGGTAGGCGTCGATCCGCCCGTGGCCGTCCTTCCAGGTGCGGAGCAGACGGCCGTCGGGCGCGCGCAGCTCGCTCAGCACGAACTCGGTTGCCGCGAGGGCGGCCTGGACGTAGTCAGTCCGCTCGAGCGCCGCGCCGGCCTCGGCGAGCGCCGCGATCATGAGCGCATTCCAGGCGGTCAGCCGTTTGTCGTCGAGCCCCGGGCGCGTTCGCTGCGCGCGAGCGTCCAGCAGGAGCGCGCGGATCTCGTCGCGATGCTGCGGGTCCTGGCGGCGCGCCGTCAGCACGTTCTCGCCGCGCTCGAAGTTGCCCCGCTCGCTGGCGCCGAAATACTCGATCGCCTGCTCGGCGAGGTCGCCGAGCCGTGCACGCAGCTCGGCCACGGTCCATACGTAGAAGCGGCCCTCGACGCCCTCCGAGTCCGCGTCCAAGGCCGAGTAGAAGCCGCCCTCGGGGCCGCGCATCTCCTCCAGGGCCCAGTCGAGCGTCTCACAGCAGACGCGCTGCATGCGCGGCTCGCCGGAGACTTGCCACCCGTGCAGATAAGCCCGTGCCAGCAGGGCGTTGTCGTAGAGCATCTTCTCGAAGTGGGGCACGGTCCAGGAGGCGTCCACGGCGTAGCGGGCGAAGCCCCCGCCGACCTGGTCGTAAATCCCGCCGGCCGCCATCGCCCTCAGGGTGCGCGAGCGCGATCTCGTTCTCGCCGCGGGCGAGCAGAAACTCGATCACCGACGCCTGGGGGAACTTGGGAGCGCCACCGAACCCTCCGTTGACCGTGTCATAGGTCGCGCGCAGCGCGGCCACGGCCCCGCTCAGCTCGTCCTCGCGGACCGGCGTCATCGACGGCGCGAGCCGCGCGCTGGCGCCCAGCGAGCCCGCGATCTGCGCTCCCTGCTGGCGCACCTGCTCGCGTCGGTCGCGCCACGCGTCGGCGATCGCGTCGAGCACCATGCGCCAGCTCGCCATCCCCGGTCGCGGCTCCGGCGGGAAATACGTGCCGGCGTAGAAGGGGATGAGCTCGGGCGTGAGGAAGGCGTTCAGTGGCCAGCCACCCTGCCCCGTCAGCGCCTGGCAGACCTCCATGCAGGTCGCATCGACATCGGGGCGCTCCTCGCGGTCGACCTTCACGCACACGAAGCGATCGTTCATCAGCGCGGCGATCTCGGTGTTTTCGAACGACTCGCGCTCCATCACGTGGCACCAGTGGCAGGCCGAGTAGCCAATCGAGACGAGCAGCGGCCGCTCCTCGGCACGCGCCTTGGCCCACGCCTCTTCGCCCCAGGGAAACCAGTCGACCGGGTTGTCCTTGTGCTGGAGCAGATACGGCGAGCTTTCCTGCGCAAGCCGGTTGGGCATAGGGGCCAGCGTAGTTATTCGGAGATTTTCGGGTGCGCGCATGCGCGCACCCGCCGCCCGGCACATGTGCCGGGCGGGGCCGGCGCACATGTGCGCCGGCCAACCAGATGGGCCGGAACGGATAGGGTTCGGATCTAGAGTCAATCTGGACCCCGGGGAGGGAAAGTGCCTGTTCATCGCGAGTCAGTTAGCGCCTCGGACGCCCCGGCGGCGATCGGGCCCTACGTCCACGCGATCAGCACCGGGGAGCTCCTGTTCTGTTCTGGCCAGATCGGCCTCGACCCGCGCACCGGCGAGCTCGCGGGACGGACCGCGGCAGATCAGGCCGGTCGCTGCCTCGAGAACCTCGCCGCGGTCTGCAACGCGGCGGGCACGACGCTCGGCAGGGCCGTGCGGATGACGATCTACGTCACCGACATGGATGCGTTCGAGGCCGTCAACGAGGTGTATGGGTCCTTTTTCGAATCCGATCCGCCCGCGCGCGTGACGGTGGGCGTGGGCGCGCTGCCGCGCGGGGCAAAAGTCGAGATCGACGCGGTGGTGGCGCTCGGCTAGCGTCAGCGGTATGAGCGGTCCCTCCACGGAGGACATCAAGCGGGCCGCTGCCGCGGGCAGGGAAGTGATCCGCGAGACGCCGGTGCTGAGCTCGCGAACGCTCAGCGAGCGGGTCGGCAGGACGGTCGCGCTCAAGGCGGAGAACCTGCAGCGCACGGGCTCGTTCAAGTTACGCGGGGCGCTGGCCAAGATCGCCTCGCTCGGTGATCGCTGCAGCGCGGGGGTGGTGACCGGCAGCGCCGGCAATCATGCCCAGTCAGTGGCCTACGCCGCACGAGCTGAAGGCGTGCACTGCGAGGTGTTCATGCCCGAGACCGCTCCAGTGGCGAAGGTAGACGCGGCAGTGGCGTTGGGAGCGGACATCCGCTTCGTCGGCACGAGCATCGAGGAGGCGCTCGCGGCGGCGCGCGAGCGCGCGGCCGCCGGCGGACTCGTTTTCGTGCACCCTTTCGACGATCCCGAGGTGATCGCTGGACAGGGCACGCTCGGGCTCGAGCTGCTCGACCAAGTCCCTGACATCGCCTGCGCGGTCGTGCCGGTCGGCGGGGGCGGCCTGATCTCGGGTGTGGCGATCGCTTTGAAATCGGCACGGCCCGATGTGCGCGTCGTCGGCGTTCAGGTTGATGCGTGCGCTCCCGTGCCGGCGTCGCTCGCCGCCGGCGAGGCGGTCGAGGTTCCGGCCAGGCTGACGATCGCCGACGGCATCACGGTCAAGCGACCGGGAGGGCTGACGCTCGAGCTGATGCACGAATGGGTCGACGCGGTCGTGGTCGTACCCGAGGACGACGTGGCCGAAGCGATGGTGATGCTGATGGAACGCGCCAAATTGGTCGTCGAAGGTGCAGGCGCTGTCGGCCTCGCTGCCCTGCTCGCTGGAGTGGTGCCCGAGTCCGGTCCCGGCACGACCGTCGCCGTTCTCTCGGGAGGCAACGTCGACTCGGGACTGCTTGCGGAGGTCGCGCGCCGCCACCAGACTCTCGCCGGCCACAGGCTCGTGATGCTGGCGCGGATCCCCGATCGGCCCGGTGGGCTCGCGCGGCTCTTGTCCCTAGTGGCCGACAGCGGCGCCAATCTGCTCGACGTACAGCACATCCGCGAGGGGTTCGATTTGCACGTGCGCGAGACGGGCGTGCAGCTGGTGCTCGAGACCAGAGGACCCGAACACGCTGACGCGGTGCGGGGAGCCGTGCGTGAGGCCGGCTATACGGAGCCGCGGCAGCTTCAGTGAGGCTTATACCCCAGCGGTGACAGCGCGGTAGGCGTGCGCGGCCTCGACCAGCGCCCCGATCAGCCGGCTGCGCTCGTCGGCCTCGGGGTGCCACTGCACGCCGAGCACGAACCGCTGCCTGGGCGCCTCGATCGCCTCCGGGATCTGGTCGAAGGCCGAGAGCCCTGTCACCTCGAGTCCCTCCCCGATCACGTCTACGCCCTGGTGATGGTGCGACTTGACGCCGTGCATCAGCTCGGCGGCGGCGCTCGCCGCGAGCGAGCCCTCGGTGAGCTCGACGTCGTGGTCTGAGTTCTCGAAGCTGCCCGGGCTGCGCCGGTGCTCCTCGTTTCCGAGCTCGTCGGGCAGGTGCTGGCGCAGCGTGCCCCCGAAGGCGACATTCAGCAGCTGCATCCCGCGACAGATGCCGAGCACCGGCATGTCGCGGGCCACCGCCGCCCGGGTGAGCGCGATTTCGGCCCGGTCTCGTTCGCGGCACGCCGGGGTCCGTCCTCGGGTGGGGGTCGGCCCCGTAGGTCTCCGGATCGATGTCGCGTCCTCCGGCGAGCACCAGGGCGTCTGCCAGGTCGAGCACCTCTTCAGGGGTCTGTTCGAGCACCGGGTCGGGCGGCACCATCAGCGCCAGCCCACCGGCGCGCTGGATCGCCGCGATGTACTCGTATGGCAGCAGCACGGCGCGGCGGTCCCACACTCCCCAGCGGGCTTGCTCGAGCGCCGCGCAGATTGCGATCGTTGGCCGCATAGGTGTGAGGGTAACGACGACGGCGGGCACCTCAGTCGCGCAGCTCGGAGCGCTTGATCTTGCCGCTCGCGGTTTTCGGCAGCTCGGGTACGAAGTCGATGACGCGCGGGTACTTGTATGGCGCTGTTTCGCGCCGCACGTGCGCCTGGAGCTCGGCGACGAGCTGCTCGCCGGGCGCGAAACCTTCGCGCAGCACGAGCACGGCGCGCACGACCGCGCCGCGTTCGTCGTCGGGAGCCGCGACCACGGCCGCCTCCGCCACCGCGGGGTGGGAGACGAGCGCCGACTCGACCTCGAACGGTCCGATGCGATAGCCGGCCGAGATGATCACGTCGTCGAGGCGACCCTCGAAGTAGAGGTAGCCGTCGTCGTCCTGGCGCACCCGGTCCCCGGTGCGCCAGGGGCGCCCATCGGCGTGCCCGCTCGCCGCCGAGGTAGCTGACGAAGAAGGTCGGGTCCGTGCGCGGGTCGGCGAGCACGAGCTCGGATCCTTCGACGCGCAAGTCGACGCCCGGGAGAGGAAGGCCCATCGAGCCCGGCCGCACGGGCGCGCCGGCCGGGTTGGCCGTCAGCTGCCCGGTCTCGGTCTGGCCGTAGCCGTCGCGGATCTCGATGCCGCTGGCGTCGCTGAAGGCCCGGATCACCTCGGGGTTGAGCGGCTCGCCGGCGGCGACCAGCGTGCGCACCTCGGGCAGCGGCGGGATCTCGACGCGCTTGGCGATCACGCGGTACTCGGTGGGCGCCATGCAGAGCACCGTCACGTGTTCCTCGCGGAGGATCTTCAAGGCGCTCCGCGGGGTCGAAACGGGCATCGTGGAGCAGCGCCGCGGCGCCCCTGATCCACGGCGCGATGAACACGTTGCGCGCCGATTTGGACCAGCCGGATGCGGCGGTGCACCAGACCAGGTCGCGCTCGCGGGCGTCCAGCCAGTGCTCGGCCTGGAGCCGCTGCCCGAGCAGGTAGCGCTGGCCATGCACGACTCCCTTGGGTTCGCCGGTGGTCCCGCTCGTGAACGTGATCAGGCACGGATCGGTCGGGTTCAGGTCGACGTGCTCGACGGGCGCCCCCGTCCGATAGAGCGCCGGATCGGGAACCGTCAGCAGCTCGCACCCGGGTGCGGCCGCCTCGAGCTCCGGCAGGTTGCGCTCGTCGGCCACGATCAGCTTCGGCTCAGCCGTCGCGATCCGCAAGCGCAGGTCCTTGGCCCGCAGCTGCTCGTTGCACGGCAGCGCGACCGCTCCGAGGCGGAAGCACGCGACCATCGCCAGCACCCACTCGGGCCGGTTGCCGATCACCGTCATCACGGTGTCTCCCTGCGCCACGCCGTGACGCTGGAAGGTGGCCGCGAGGCGGGCGCTTCTGTCCGCGACCTCGCCGAACGACCACTGCCTGCGCTCGCCCTCGCGGGTGATCTCGATCAGCGCCAGCCTGTCTGCGGGGGCGGCGTCGACCAGGTCTCTGGCGAAGTTCATGGCGGCGTGAGTCTGCCAGGATCGCGGCCGGTGACTTTCAGGGGATGACTCTGTGGAACGGCGTGGTCTGGCTGCACCTTGTGGCGATGGCCTTCTTCGTCGGTGGCCAGCTGATGCTCGGCGCGATCGTCGTGCCGGTGCTCCGCGGAGCCCCAGATCGAACGCCGCTGCGCTCGGCGGCGCGCCGCTTCGGCGTCGGAACGGTGATCGCGATGGCCGTGCTGATCGCATCGGGGGTGGCGCTTGCCTCCCACTATCACCGCTGGGGCGACACGACGCTCCAGGTCAAGCTCGGCTTGGTCGCGCTGGTGGCGCTGCTGATCGCGGCCCACCTGCGCTGGCCCGAGCTGCACGTGCTCGACGCCGCGATCTTCCTCGTCTCGCTGGCGATCGTCTGGCTCGGGGTCGCGATCTCGAATTGAAGGTCGGGCCCCGGTAGCCTGAGCGCCATGGGTCTCATGTCAGGCACCGGTCCGCTCAGCCGCAAACCGGCGGGGACGTTCAACTTCGCGCCTCCGCCACCCGGCCAGGCGCTGTACCTCGAGCCCACGCCGAAACGAGTCCGCGTCCAGGTCGGGGGCGAGACGATCGCCGACAGCAGGCGCGCGATGCTGCTGCACGAATCGGGCCTGCAACCGGTCTACTACTTCCCGCCCGAGGACGTGCGCCGTGGTCTGCTCGAGTCGAGCGACCGTCACACGCGCTGCCCGAAGAAGGGCGAGGCGTCCTACTACACGATTCGCGCTGGCGGCCGCGTCGTCGAGAACGGCGCCTGGTACTACCCCGAGCCGCTCGCCGGCGCCCCGCCGATCAAGAATCTGATCGCGTTCTATTTCGATCGCATGGATCGCTGGCTCGAGGAGGACGAGGAGGTGCTCGTCCACCCGCGTGACCCCTACCACCGGATCGACGTGCTGAGCACCGATCGGCACGTGCGCGTCCTGCACGAGGGCGAGGTCCTCGCCGACAGCACGCGGGCGGTGGCCCTGTTCGAATCGAACCTGCCGCCGCGCTGGTATCTGCCCCGCGAGGATGTGCACGCCGAGCTCGCAGCCGCAGCGACACCGTGACGCGCTGCCCGTACAAAGGCACCGCGGGCTACTACTCGGTCGCAGGCGTGGCCGACCTGGTCTGGTACTACGCCGATCCGCTGCCAGAGGTCGGCCGCATTCGAGACCTGCTCTGCTTCTTCAACGAGAAGGTCGAGATCGAGCTGGACGGTGAGCTACAGGCCCGGCCGGAGACGCCCTGGAGCGGCAAGCTGCGCTCGGAGTCGCGCGCGGCGGCTTGACGCACCTCACATCGGCTGGTTAGCGCGCCCGCCAAACTCTCGAGCGTTTTGACAGAGTCTTGAGCCTGCCATGACGACCACGACTCCTTACGCCGAGAAGACGGACGAGCAGAAGGCCATCACCGAGATGGTGCGGCAGTTCGCCGACGAGCAGATCATTCCTAACGCCGAGCATTACGACCACGAGGACTCCTTCCCCGAGCCGATCGTCGAGCAGATGAAGGAGCTCGGCCTATTCGGTGTGACGATCCCCGAGGAGTACGGCGGCATGGGGCTGGACCTGACGACCTACGCGATGATCGTCGAGGAGCTCTCGCGCGGCTGGATCTCGATCTCAGGGATCGTCAACACCCACTTCATCGGCTCCTACCTGCTGATGAAGTTCGGCACCGATGAGCAGAAGCAGCGATACCTGCCGCGGATGGCGAGCGGCGAGATCCGGGCGGCGTTCTCCTTGTCGGAGCCCGAGGTCGGATCGGACGTCCAGGCGATCAAGACCGCCGCGCGCAAGAGCGGTGAGCACTACGAGATCAACGGCACCAAGATGTGGGTCACGAACGGGCTTCTGAGCTCGATCGTGTTCGTGCTCGCAAAGACCGATCCGCAGGCCGAGCCGAGGTACAAGGGCATGACCTGCTTCATCGCCGAGAAAGAGCCGGGCGTGGCGGAAAACACGGGGCCCTATGAGGGCTTCAACGTGCCCCCCAAGATCAAGAAGCTCGGCTACAAGGGTGTGGAGTCGACGGAACTCGTCTTTGACGGTTACAAGACTCCGGCCCAGAGCATTCTCGGCGGCGAGGAGGAGGGTCTCGGGCAGGGATTCGTGCAGATGATGGACGCGCTCGAGGTGGGGCGCGTCAACGTCGCCGCCCGCGGCGTCGGCATCGCGCAGAGGGCCTTGGAGCTCGCGCTCAGGTACTCGCAGGAGCGCAAGGCCTTCGGCAAGCCGATCGCCCAGCACCAGGCAATCCAGTTCAAGCTCGCCGACATGGCGACCCAGGTCGAGGCGGCACGGCTGCTCACCCACCGGGCGGCGCGGCTCAAGGATGCGGGCGAGCGCTCCGACCTGGAAGCCGGCATGGCGAAGCTCTTCGCCTCAGAGGCGGGGCGCTTCTGCGTCGAGGAATGCCTGCGCATCCACGGCGGCTATGGCTATTCGAAGGAGTACGAGATCGAGCGGCTCTACCGCGACGCGCCGCTGCTCTTGATCGGCGAGGGCACCTCCGAGATCCAGCGCATGGTGATCGGGCGCAAGCTCCTCCAGCGCCACAAGATCTGAGCGGGTTATGCTCGCGAGGTGGACACCAAGTCGCTGATCGAGACCGGGGTCAGGCGGTTTCTGGAGGAGATCCCCGCGCTCCAGGGACTGAAGCTCGTCGCTGGCCTCGAGCTGCGCGGCCGCGGTGACACGCAGCTCTACCGAATCGAGATGCCCGGCCCGAAGGTCTCGAAGGACGTCGCCCCCGACGCCAGGGTCACGCTGATCGTGCCCCGTGCCCAGTTCAACGAGCTGGCGACCAAGGGTCACGTGCGCGACTGGCGCGCGGCGTTCGCGCACGGAGACGTCAAGGCGACTGGTGTCGAACAGGTGCTGAAGCTGATCGTCAACGTGGTCGAGCGCCAGGAAGAGCGCGCCCGCACCCGCAAGGTCCACCGCTAGGAGGCAACCTCCGCCGCCAGCCGCTCGGCCTCGGCGAGCTGCTCTTCGACCAGCATCAAGCCGGTGTCCCAGAAGCTCGGGTCGGCGAGATCAATGCCGACAATCGCCCCCAGCTCTTCGGGGCTGCGCGAGCCGCCCGCGGCCAGCAGTTCGAGATAGCGGGGGACAAACGAGGCGCCCTCATCGAGGTAGCGCCTGTAGGCCGAGAGCGCGAACAGCAGGCCGTAGGCGTATGCGTACACGTAACCGGGCACGTTGATGAAGTGGGGGATGTAGGACCACCAGTAGGCGTAGCCCTCGGACATCGCGACGGAGTCGCCGAACAGCTCGGCCTGAGTCTCGGTCCAGAACTCGCCGAGCCTCGCCACCGACAGCTCGCCTTCCTGGCGTCGGCGCGTATGCGCGAGGTACTCGAACCTGTTCATCGCCATCTGTCTGAAGACGGTCGCGATCGTCCCGTCGAGCCGCTCGGCGAGCAGACCCAGCCGGCTCCTCTGATCGGAGGAGCCCTCGAGCAGGCGACCGAACACGAGCGCCTCGCCGAAGACCGAGGCCGTCTCCGCCAGCGTCAGCGGCGTTGAGAAGTGGAAGATTCCCTGCGGGCCGGCCAGCGAGGCATGTAGCCCGTGGCCGAGCTCGTGCGCCATCGTCAGCACGTCCCGGCGGCGGGCGGTGAAGTTCAGAAGGACGTACGGGTGGACGCTCGGCACCGTGTAGGAGCAGAACGCGCCACCGCGCTTGTGCGGGCGCACAGGAGCGTCGATCCAGCGCTCGGTGAAGAACTGCTTGGCGATCCGACCCGCTTCGGGCGCGAACGCGCTGTAGGTGTCGAGCACGAGCTCGCGGGCATCCCCGAAGGAGAAGGTCGCGTCCTCGGTGCCGAGCGGCGCCACCCGGTCATAGTCCGCGAGCCGTTCGAGCCCGAGCAATTTCGCCTTCAGCCGGTACCACCGCTGGGTCAGGTCGTAGCGGCCGCGGACCGCCTCGATCAGCGCGGTGACCGACTCATCCGAGGCTTCGTTGTCCAGGTTGCGGCTTGAGAGCCAGTGCGGATAGGAGCGCAGTCTGTCCTCGACCGCCTTGTCGTGGATCAGGGTGTTGTAGATGAACGCACGCGTGCGCAGCCCGGGCTCGAGCGTTGCCGAGACCGCCTCAGCCGCGCTCCGGCGCGCCTCGCGGTCGGGCGACTGGAGCCGACTCAGCGCCACCTCGAGCGAGCTCGGCTCGCCGTCGAGCGACACGCGCAGAGCGGCCACGTGCTCGCTGAACAGACGCGCCCACGCGCTCTGGCTCGAGATCGCCTTCTCGGCCAGGATCTTCTCCTCCGGCTCCGAGAGCTGGTGGGGCCGGTAGCGCCGCGCGCTGCGGAGATAGTGGCGGAAGGGCTCGAGCGCGGCGGAGGAGAGCAGCTCGTCGGCGCGCTCGTCATCGACCGCGGCCCACTCGAGCTCGAAGAACAGCAGCCTCGTCTGAATCTCGGTAGCGCGCTCTTCGGCGCGCTGCAGCAGCGCGCCCCGCTCGGGATCGGCCGTGTCAGTGCTGAAGCGCAGACTTGCGTATGACGCCGCGCGCCCGTCCTCGTCGGCGATCTGCTCGAGCGCGCGCATCGCCTCGGCCAGCGCCTCTGCGTCGAGCGTCGCGATCTGACCCGCGTAGCGCTCCTGAAACGCCGCGGCGCGTGAGCTCGCAGATTCCAGCAGCCGTTCGACGCCCGCCGCTCCGTCGCTGTCGACGAGCGGATCGAGATCCCACTCGGCCGCCAGCAGCTCGGGGTCGGACAGGTGCTCTACGGTTGTGGCCATGCGGTGGCTGAGCATAGGGCTTAGGCCGAGCCCCTGGCGCGCTCGGCTGCGAGCCGCGGCGCTGGCCGCATCGGTGCTCGTCCTGGCGGGATGCGGCGGCGGTGCACGCACTCCGAAGCTCGCCTCGCTGCCCCTGGTCCCGGGAGCCCAGGTGGTGAGCAACGTGCGCAGCTGCGACCAGGGCGTCAACCCCTATTGCACTCTCGAGCTGGTGCTCGTCGACCCGCGCTACAGCTCTGCGCGCGCCTTCGTGCTCTCCGAACGCGATCTCCTGCGCTCACACGGGTGGACCGGTGCCAGCCCCCAGACCGCCGATGAGCTGGCCGACGAGTCTCCCGGCCACAACTTGAGGATCACGTACGCCACCGCCTATGTGGACCTGAAGGGGGTCGCTCTCGGCTGGATCGAGCGCGCCCAGAGCGTCCAGCGCGTGCTCTCGAAGCAGCTATTCGCCGGCAGCTCCGCGATGTCGGCGCTGCTCCAGGTCGGCTCGCAGTAGTCGCCCGCCCGGGGCTTAGACCGGCGTCGCCCGCCCCGAGGCCAGCGGGCGAGCGCTCAGACCAGCCGCAGCCGCAGGCCCTCGCCGACGGCAACCGCCGCCTTGCCGGCGATCAGGTTGCGCAGGTCTGACCCCACCAGCTGCTCGCGCCAGCCGGTCAGCGCGCGCACGCGAGGCTCGGGGTCCCCCCGCCGGGCCGCCCCGGTCAGGGCCTCGAGCTCGGCGCGCGAAGCGAGCAGCTCGTAGGCGAGCCCCACCTCCAGCGCCCGGGCCCGGAGCCACGCTTCGACGAGCGCGATCACGGGCCCGTCCGCCGGGTCCGAGCGGGGCTGGGAGCTCTCGCGGGGAATCGGCGGGTCGCCGAGCCCTCGCTTGACCGCCTCCAGGATCGCCTCGGCGCGGCGGTTGAGCGTTGAGCGGTGCACGCCGCGGATGTGCGCGAGCTCCTCACGCGTCTCGGGGCGCCGGCGCGCCACCTCGACCACCACCTGGTCGGCGAGCACCGATCCCGCCGGCCGATCGCCGGCCGCCGCGGTCCGCTCTCGCCACGCGGCCACCGCCCGGGCGACCGCGCGTGAGCGCGAGTCGAGCTGGTTGACACGGGGCAGACGCTCCCAGGCCGTGTCGGGATCGCGCTCGTCGCTCGATCCTTCGAGCCGGCGGCACTCCTCGAGGGCCCATTCGAGCCGCCCGCCCGCGCTCAGGCGCCGCTTGAGCTCATCGGCCAGGGCCAGCAGGTGGGCGACGTCCTCGGCGGCGTAGCGCAACTGCTCGGCTGACAAAGGCCGGGTGTCCCAGCGCGTGTAGGAGGCGGTCTTCCCGACCCGGCGACCGAGCACCGATCCCACCAGGTTGCCGTATCCGGTCTGCGCGCTCGAGCCGGCGAACCCGCCCGCGATCTGCGTGTCGAAGATGTTGCACACCTCGGTCGCGCAGACGCGCCGCAGGATCGCCACGTCCTGGCGGCCCGCGTGGACCACGACCTCGACATCGGGATCGGCGAGTACAGCGGCGATCGGCTGGGCCGAGGTCTCGTCGTTCAGCGGGTCGATCATGACGATCTGGGCGGCGCCGTTGGCGTCCGGATCGGGGACCACTACCTGGACTAGGCACAGCAGCGGTCGGTAGCGGCCCTCGGAGATGAACTCGGTGTCGATGCCGATCCGCCCCGAGCTCGACGCGACGTCCGCGGCGCGCGTGATGTCGGCGTGTGTCGCCAGCCGCGGGGTCTTCATGGCCCGCAATCATAAACCGACCGCCCTGGTAGGATTTAGTGCGAAGATGATCTTCTCCTCAAAAGCCGAGTACGGCGTGCGCCTGATGGTCGAATTGGGGCGCCAGTCCCCCGAGCATCCGACCAGCCTCAAGGCGATCGCCGACGCCGAGGGTCTGCCGCTCGCCTACATGGAGCAGGTCGTCGCCAGGCTGCGCAAAGCGGGTCTGGTGATGAGCGCCCGCGGCGCTCACGGCGGCTACTGGCTCGCCCGGCCCGCGGAGGAGATCGCGATGGACGAAGTGGTGCACGCGCTGGAGGGCACGATCGCGCCGATGGAGTGCTTCGTGCACGACCACACGGAGCGCGTTCTGTGCTCGCACGAGCCCGACGCCGGCCGCAACTGCGCCACCAAGCTGCTGTGGATGCGGGTGCAGGGGGGCATCATCCGCTCGCTGCAGACGACGACGCTGGCCGACCTGGTCGATTTCTCGCGGCGGGGGCAGCGAGCCGGACTGGACGCGGCGGAGCCGGCGAACGAACGTGCCCCAGGCGATCCAGTCGCCGCCTGAGAACCCCTACCCCCGAACGTCACATGCCCGAACTTCAGATTCAAGACCTTTATGTCCGCGCCGGCGAGAAGGAGATCCTGCGCGGCCTCGACCTGACCGTGGGCAAGGGCGAGATCCATGCTCTGATGGGGCCCAACGGCTCCGGCAAGTCGACGCTCGCGAACACGATCATGGGCCATCCCGGTCTCGAGGTGACCTCCGGCCGGATCCTCTTCAAGGGTGAGGACATCACCGACGCGGCGCCTGACGAGCGGGCACGGATGGGCCTGTTCATGGCTTTCCAGTACCCCGTCGGCGTCCCCGGCGTGACCGTCACCAAGTACCTGCGCACCGTGCTCAATGCGCACCGCGACGCGCGGGGTGAGGAAGCGATTCCGCTCAGAGACTTCCGTCAGCAGGTGGAGGCGGCGATGGAGCTCACGCGCGTGCCCAAGGAGTTCTCGACCAGGTACCTGAACGAGGGCTTCTCCGGCGGCGAGAAGAAGCGCATGGAGATCCTCCAGCTCGCGTTGCAACGTCCCGAGCTGGCGATTCTCGACGAGACCGACTCAGGGTTGGACATCGACGCGCTCAGGGTGGTCGCGCGCGGCGTCAACTCCGTGGCCGGTCCGGACATGGGCGTCCTCATCATCACCCACTACCAACGCATCCTGCACCTTGTCCAGCCGAGCCATGTGCACGTCATATACCGTGGTCGGATCGTCAAGCAGGGCGGCCCCGAGCTGGTGGACGAGCTCGAGGCCAGGGGCTACCGCTGGATCACCGAGCAAGTCGCCGCGTGAGGCCCGCGGCCCGGTCCATCCGGTGAGCACCGTCGCCGACAACACGGGCGCGCTCTCGGCCGCAGAGCTGAGCGCCTTAGCGCGCCAGTTCCCGGTGTTGGCGCGGCGCATCGACGACCACCCGCTCGTCTATCTCGACTCGGCTGCGACCTCGCAGACGCCGCAGCCGGTGATCGACGCGCTCACCCACTATTACACGCATACACGCGCCTCCGTGCACCGCGGCGTCTATCCGCTCGCGGTCGAGGCGACCGAGCTCTACGAGGGGGCGCGGCGGCGGATCGCCGACTGGCTCGGCTCCACAACCGAGGAGACGATCTTCACCTCCAACGCGACGGCCGCGATCAACCTCGTCGCCTACACCTGGGGGCGCAACAACGTCCACCGGGGCGATCTGGTGGTGCTGACCGAGATGGAGCACCACTCCAACATCGTCCCGTGGCAGCTGCTCTGCCAGGACCGAGAGGCCGAGCTCGCGTACGTCCCCGTTCGCGACGACGGCCGGCTCGACCTCGATGCGCTCGACGTTCTGCTTGAGCGCCAGCCCAAGCTGCTGGGGCTCGTCCACGTCTCGAACGTGCTCGGGACGATCAATCCGGTGGCGGGCATCGTCGAGCGCGCCCACGCGGCCGGCGCCAAGGTGCTGATCGACGGCACCCAGGCGGTTCCGCAGCTGTCCGTCGACCTGGCCGCGCTCGACGCTGACTTCTACGCCTGGACGGGCCACAAGGCCTACGGCCCGACCGGCATCGGCGTGCTCCACGGCCGGCGCGAGCTGCTCGAGGAGATGCCGCCGTTCATCGGCGGGGGCCACATGATCCGCACGGTGGCCGCCAACGAGTCGACGTGGACCGATCTCCCCCATAAGTTCGAGGCCGGTACCTCGCAGATCGCCGAGGCGATCGGGCTGGGCGTGGCTGTCGACTGGATCCAGGCCGTATCGGTCGAGCGCATCCGCGCCCATGAGGAGGGGCTGGTTGCCGACGCGCTCGCGCGGCTCTCCGAGGTTCCCGGCCTGGAGATCTATGGCCCCCGCGAGCCGAGCGATAGAGGCGCGCTGGTCTCGTTCTCGCTCAAGGGCGCCCACCCCCATGACATCGGCGAGATCCTCGGGCGCCGAGGCGTATGTGTGCGCGCCGGTCACCATTGCGCTCAGCCGCTGATGCGCAGACTCGGTGTTCCCGCGACCACGCGGGCCTCGTTCGCGGTCCACAACTCGCTCGCCGACGTAGCCTCCCTGCTCGACGGCCTGGGCTCGGTCGCGGACGTCCTACAGCTCTAGCTCAGCCGCAGCGCAAGTCGCCATCGAAGCCACCGGCGCTGTACTGAGCGAGCGCCGGCCGGGTGCCGGTGAAGCCCGCTGCGGCACAGCCCGTTCGGGCATTCTTGAGCGTGCCGGTGCCAGAGATCCAGGCCGGCGGCGAGGCGCCATCCAGGGCGGAAGCCGTTTTGCGTGGACTGAGCCCCGTGATCGTGCGCCACTCCGGGGCGATCGAGTAGACGCCGACTGGGGCCGCCGCCCCATTGGCGACCAGGCCCTCGATGAAGCCGCGGATCGTCGCGATGTTGAGGCTCTTGTAACCGCTGGTCGAGCGCGTCGCCCAGCTGTTCACGGTCTCGATGTCGAGCCACCACGGCGCTGTCGAGGCGAGCCCCGGATTGACGGCGCTCACGAGGTTGTATGAGTAGGCGGCGCGGCTTACGCCGTAGAGATACGCGCACGCCCGCGTCCAGTGGCCGTGACAGGCGCCGTAATCAGTGGTGGTTCCCGATTGCGGCCAATCCGAGACGCCGGGCCCGGGATCGGCTGTGTTGATGTAGAGGGACGCCCGCGCCTGCGCGGGTGAGGTCAGGCCCGGCGAGGACTCGGCCCACCCGAGCTCAGCGCCGAGGCAGTTGTTGGCGGTGTTGGCGAGCCCGTGGTTGACACCCACGATGCCGAAGGTCTGGTGCCGGGGCAAGGCGTGCCCGCACTGGGGGTAGGAGACATCGGCGCCGCGGGCCGCCGGCCCCGGGTTGGCCGCCGCCATCGCCGGGACACCGAGCATGGCGAGCGCCGCAGCGGACCCTGCGAGCAACCCCCACGATCTCCTACTGAGCCCCCTACTGATCACCCGGACAGCGTAACCGACGCTCCACCGAGGCCGCGCCGGCTTCCCCCACTTTGGAGACTACGCCGAGGCCGTTCACCGCGGCCCGCGCCGGCCTCTACCGGTGGCGCGGATTTCCCCCGCTAGGCTTGAAATCGAGATGGACGACGCCCTCTATCGAGAGAACATCCTCGACCACTACAAGCGGCCGCACAATTTCTCACCCCCGGCACCGGAGCTCGAACGCTCGGACGCCGAATTTCACGACCTGAACCCGTTGTGCGGCGATGAGCTGACGGTCAAGCTGGCACTGGACGACAGCGGTGAGATCGCCGAGATCCGTTTCTCCGGTCACGGCTGCGCGATCTCGCAAGCAGCCGCGTCGATGACCTCCGACGAAGTCAAGGGCATGAAGGTCGCCGACGTCCTGGGGCTTGATCGCTCCTTCGTGCTCGACCTGCTCGGGATCGACATCTCGGCGACGCGAATGAAGTGCGCGCTGCTCGCGCTCAAGGTTTTGAAGGGCGCTGCGCTCGGCCACGAGGCGGCCTGGGAGCCGGAGACGCCGCCCAGCGGCTCGCGGAGCTCGGCTGAGCGGACCGCGCTCGGCTAAGTCGTCTTCTTGCAGCCGCCGGCGAACACGTAGCAACCGAGCGCCGGCTCTTTGTAGAGGTCAGGCACGCCAGTCGACTTCGCCACCGGTCCGAAGGGCACGCTGAGCAATCCAGGCGCAGCCGCGAGCATCTCGAGCTCGATCTGCGCGTTGGCCGGATTGACCCCCGGCATGTAGACCTGTGGGCAGACGCTCTTCGGGATGCGCGAGAGCTTGGCCGGGCCCGCGTGCCTGAGCGCGTCGACCGCGAGCGCGTATGCGACCGGGTCGACCGTGCCGACCGCGAGGTGCTCGTAGATGTCGGCCGGACAGATCTGTTGGGTCGCCACGTTCGTGATCTGCCCGCGACCTGTGAAGAGGCACGAGCTGCATTGCGAGCGCGTCGGCGCCGAGTTCGGGCGCACGACCTCGTCTGTGTGGGTGTAAATCTCGGTGTACGAGATTCCCTTAAACGTTTCGGCGTAGCTGTTGAGCGCCTTGATGAAGTTCGAACCCGCGAGCTGTTGCCACGTCGCGGGGGAGCAGCCCTCGAAGGCACAATCGCTCGGGGTGAGGTCGGTTGTGCCGTGGTTCGAGCCCGCTAAGCCGATCACGTCGGCGACCATCTTGCGCGTGTCGGGCCAGAAGCGCAGCGCCCAGCGCATCGACATCCCGCCCTGGCTGTGACCCATCACCGCAATCCTTCGGTGGGCCAGCCCGTACACCGTTCGGATCGCGTACACGAGGTACTCGCCTGAGGTCTCGATGTTTCCGAGTGCCGAGTAGGGCGCCGTGTATGCGCACCAGGGGATCCCCAGCTTGTTCAGCGCCGGCTCCCAGTTCCAGGAGAAGTTCTGCGTCGCCGTGAAGCCGGTACCGGGACTGAGCAGCACTGGCTCGGCCTTCGCATTGCTGACGCTGCGCTGGCATTTGAGCCCCGCCTTCAGCTTCGAGAGCGGCACGCTCAAGGGTGGGCCGGCCCGGCTAAGCGGCGCGTAGGGGCGCGAGGCAGCGGCAGAGCCTGCGCTGAAGAGCGCGGCGATGCACAGGGCCGCAGCGATCGCCCCTACCCGCCTCCAAAGCGCCATAGCGTGATCGTAGGTACCCGCCGGCTAGCTCGTCAATCGAGAGCGTGCCGCGCCGAACCCCGTTGCAACATGCGCAAGCGGACGACTCGCACCGACATGGTGAGCGTGGCGCTGTTCCTCATAGCAGTGGCCGCGCTTCTCGTGAACTACTTGCCAGGATGCGCCGGGCACCCATAGCCAGCGCCCGCTGAGGGCGCGGGCTGCTGCTAGGATCAGGCTCCGCCAGGGTCCATGCGGACCCGTAATCGTGTTTAGCGCTCGCAGGTCTTTGCTCTCTTAGCTCTCCTCGTACGCGGCACATCACCGAAGGAGAACGGCAATGGCCACTGGGACCGTGAAGTGGTTCAGCAACGACAAGGGCTACGGCTTCATCACCCCCGATGAGGCGGGGAAGGACCTGTTCGTCCATCACACCGCGATCGCCGGCAATGGCTTCAAGTCTTTGGCTGAGGGCGCGAAGGTGTCCTACGACACCGAGCAGGGCCCAAAGGGCCCATCCGCGGCGAACGTTCAGCTGGTCTAGCCCCTGAGCTATCCCGCTACGGTCCTCGCACCCGGGCGCATCCGGTCGTCGCGGGCTCGGAAGGCCGAAGCTGGCGCACTGGCATGCGGTTGCCCGCCGGTGATACCCCACTATTAAGGAGGGACAGCGATGGGCTCCAGCGGCAAGAGGAAGACCACGTTCGCGAAGCTCGCCCGTGAGAGCAGGCTTCGCGAACGTCGGCTCGAGAAGCAGGCTAAGAAGGATGCGCGCAAGCGAGCCTCCGAGAACCAGCCGTCCGAGGCTGGCGAGCCACGTCCAGATGAGGAGCGGTAAACGTCCGAAACCCGGAAGCCCCGCTAGGAGCCGACAGCTCTGAGCGTGATGATGTAGTCCGGGTTGACGGCGAAGTTCTCGCCGGTTTCTGCGTCGACGAGCCAGGCAAGCTGCATGATCGAACCTCGCGCGGCGTCGAGGATGATCCGTTCGACGCTCTTCGGATCTCCCTCGATGCGGTAGCGCTCTCCGGTGATAATCGCGATCTCCGTGATGGACGTCATGGGTGGGGCAGGACGCTCACTTGCACTCATGTTCCTCCGGTTTCATTGATCGGACGCAAGTCCTGCGCACGGGAGCAGAACGACACGAAGCTGATATCGGCGCGCGCCAGTTGGGCGCGCTGGTCGGCCGGTGTCGGGATGCTACGGTGGACAGTACGGGTGGCGTTGCCGCCCGTGAGGTTCTCCTCGCTGACGCAGCGAATCTACCTCCAATCCACTGACTGCGCGGCAAGGGAAGGAGACCTATGTTGCCCGACCGCTATCAAGGGCTCGTCCGGCGCGGCGCGGTGAGGCTGTGAAGACGACGCGCGAGCGGGCTGAGGAGAAGCGGGCTGAGAAGCTCGCACTGGTCCGCGAGCAGGTTGAAAACGGCTCGCTGGTGATCCGCCAGATGACGGATAAGGAACGCCGCCGCTACCCGCCCCGCCCCGCTCGGCCCTCGCGATATGGGCGGCGCTGAGCTGTGCCCGAGCGTGAGGGACTGATCGCACGGATCCGGCAGCTTCGTCGGATCTCCGCCGCGGCGGATGAGCGCGCGAAGCCCTCAACGTCCGATCCTCGACAGGGTGAGCTGAACGCTCTCAAGGCCAGGATGACAGAACTCGAGCAGCTTGTGGAGGGACTTCAGGACTCTGTTCACCGTGAGTCGACGCGACTGAGCGCGCGGGTCGGCGAACTCGAGACCCGAGTCCAGCCGGCGGCGCTCGCCAGGGCTTTGAGTAAGGACGCGCGCGAGCGCGGGCTGTAGCTGCGCTGCCTGTCGCGCCGTCTGGCGCAACCGGTGCGCTGGCCGTGTCGGCCGGTCGTGCTAGGAGGCCTGATTGCGGCTGCAGTGGCGGTCGTATGCAGTCTCCGGGGTCCGGATGCCGAGCTCTCCCTGACCGCTTTTCGGGCTAACGCCCTCTCGTTCTGACGCGACCTTGCGATCGCCCATCGCTTTCAGAGATGGGCGCTCGCTATCATCCGCTAGAGAAATCCGATCAAATCGCTAGGACTTAGAAACAGGTGCCTGAAATTGTCGAGGTCTGCCCCGTGAACGAGCTCAAACCGGGCGAACGACGCCTGTTCGAATGGGAGGATCTCGAGATCGGAGTGTTCAACTGCGGCGGTGCCCTGTACGCGATCGAAGACCGCTGCTCGCACGACAACGGCCCGCTCGCCGAGGGCGAGTTCGACGAGACCGAATGCACGGTCGAATGTCCGCGTCACGGCTCGCTGTTCGACATCAAGAGCGGGCGGCCGCTGACCTTGCCGGCATATGTTCCGGTGGACACGTTTCCGGTGATCATTGAAGACGACAAGATCAAGGTGGAGGTGGAGTAGTGGCTACTCCAGAGATGCTTACGGGCAATGAACAGCTCGCCCAGATCAACGCGGACTACGAGCAGCGCTACGGCTTCCACGACGCCGAGAACTACCTCTATAAGGCGCCCAAGGGGCTGAACCGGGAGATCGTCGAGAAGATTTCGGAGTTCAAGTCCGAGCCCCAGTGGATGCGCGAGTTCCGTCTCAAGGCGCTCGAGCACTTCTTCGCGCGGCCCCAGCCGACTTGGGGCTCGCCGATGCTGGCTGAAGTCAATTACGACGACATCCACTACTTCGTGCGGGCTTCAGAGAAGCCGGGCCGCTCATGGGACGACGTGCCCGAGGACGTCAAGCGCACCTTCGACCGCCTCGGGATCCCCGAGGCGGAGCGGAAGTTCCTCGCGGGAGTAGGCGCGCAGTACGAGTCCGAAGTCGTCTACCACCAGGTGCGCGAGGATCTCGAGCAGCAGGGCGTCCTGTTCATGGACATGGACTCGGCCCTGCGCGAGCACGAGGACATCGTGCGCAAGTACTGGGCGACAGTGATTCCGCCCAACGACAACAAGCTCGCGGCCCTGAACTCAGCTGTGTGGTCGGGCGGCTCATTCGTGTACGTGCCCGAGGGCGTGCACGTGGAGATGCCGCTCCAGGCTTACTTCCGGATCAACACCGAGAACATGGGCCAGTTCGAGCGCACGCTGATCATTGCCGAGCCGGGTTCATACGTTCACTACGTCGAAGGGTGCACCGCTCCCACCTACACCTCCAATTCCCTCCACTCCGCAGTTGTCGAGCTCATCGCCCAGCCGGGTGCGCGCATCAGGTACACCACGGTCCAGAACTGGTCGACGAACGTGTTCAACCTGGTCACGAAGCGTGCTGTCGCCTACGAGGACGCGGCCGTGGAGTGGGTCGACTGCAACCTCGGGTCGCGCTTGACCCAGAAGTACCCGAGCGTGTATCTGCTCGGCGAGCGCGCCCACGGGGAGATCCTGTCGATCGCGTTCGCGGGCGCCGGCCAGCACCAGGACGCCGGGGGCAAGATCATCCATGGCGCTCCCAACACGACCTCGAACATCTTTGCCAAGTCGATCTCCAAGGACGGCGGGCGGAGCTCGTACCGCGGCCTGCTGGAGGTGGCCAAGGGCGCCCACGGGGCGCACTCCAAGGTTGTCTGCGACGCACTGCTGCTGGACGACAGGTCGCGCTCGGACACCTACCCGACGATCCGCATCGGCGAGGACGACGTCAACGTCGGCCATGAGGCGACCGTCTCCAAGGTCGGCGACGACCAGCTCTTCTACCTGATGTCGCACGGCATCCCCGAGGACGAGGCCTCGAAGCTGATCGTCAACGGCTTCATCGAGCCCATCACCAAGGAGCTGCCGATGGAGTACGCGGTCGAGCTGAACCGGCTGATCGAGCTCCAGATGGAGGGCTCGATTGGCTAGTGAGGTCGGGGCGGACACCGAACCGCAGGTCCTGAAGGCCCGCCGAGAGCGCGCGGCCACGGCGCTCGGAACTCTCGAACTACCGCACTTCAAAGGTCGGCCAGGCTGGGAGTTCACCGACCTCTCGCAGCTCGACCTGAACACCTACCACCCCGCGCCGGCCGGCAATGGCGCGGCCAGCACCGGGGCGGAGCGGTTGTTCGAGGTCGGAGGCGCGATCGAGACCGACGGGGACTCGCGCGACCTGCCCGAGGGCGTCGTCGTCGCCTCGCTTCAGCAGGCTGCCCGCGAGCATCCCGAGCTGGTGGAGCGCTATCTCGGCTCGCTGGTCGACACCGACAGCGACCTGTTTGTCGCCCGCAATGAGGCCGGTCTCAGCGACGGGGCCTTCGTGTACGTGCCGAGCGGCGTCGCGCTTGAGCGCCCGATCCTCCTGAGCGCGGTCCAGAGCGGGGAGAAGAGCGAGCTCGACCGCCGCACCGTGGTCGTACTCGAGCAGGGCGCGCAAGCAGAGGTCTGGGAGCAGCAGGTCTCCTCACAGGCCGAGCTCGACTCGCTCTTCAACACGGTGATCGAGCTCGTGGTCGGCGACGGCGCGCACCTGCGCTTCGTCTGCGGCCAGCAGCTGTCCGAGCGCAGCTGGGTGTTCGGCACACACCGAGCCGAGGTCGGCCGCGACGCGGTGCTCGACTGGGTGGCCTTGGGGTTCGGCTCGAGGGGCGGGCGCGTGCGCATGGAGACGCGCCTCGCCGGTCCGGGCGCCGAGGCGCGAGTGACCGGCGCGTACGCCCCCAAGGGTCGCCAGCACATCGACTTCGACACGACACAGGAGCACGCGGCGCCCAACACGATCTCGGATCTGGCGTTCCGCGGCGTGCTGCAAGGACGCTCGACGGCGGTCTGGAAGGGCAACATCATCGTTGACCCCGGCGCCCAGAAGACCGACGCCTTCCAGGAGTCACGCAACCTGCTGATCTCGAAGCGGGCGCACGCCGACGCGATCCCCGGCCTCGAGATTCAGGCCAACGACGTGCGCTGTACCCACGCGGCTGCGGTCGCCCAGGTCGACCCGGAGCAGTTGTTCTATCTGCGCTCGCACGGCCTGCGGGAGCCGGTCGCGAAGCGACTCGTGATCGAGGGTTTCCTATCGGCGCTGGTAGAGCGCTTCGAGCAGGGCCCGGTGCGCACAGTGCTGGCCGGAGCGCTCGAGCGGCGCCTCGAGCAGATCCTTCAAAGCTAGGGTTGGGTCGTCCCGCCGGTGCGGCCCGGCACGACGCCGGTCAGCATGGCGAGGGCACTCATCTGTGTAGCGGCCGTGGCCTCGATGGGCCGGCTGGGGCTGAGCGGCGAGCCCCAGTAGAAGGCGAACTGGCAGCTGGTCGGGGAGTGGCAGTCGCCCGGCCTACCCTGGCCGTCGGTGATCGCGTTGTTGATGATCGCGGTTGCCTGCCGGCGTAGGTAGGCCTTGTAGTGCGGACTGCCCGTGGCCCACACGTAGTCGTCGAGTGCCTGCCCCACCACGCCCTTGTATACGAGCTGGTCGAGGAAGCTCTCGCCGGGCGTGCCGGCAAGGCTCGAGCTGGGCTGATACCTCGCGAGGCACCTCGACTTCTCGGCCTCGCACGGCTCCTGGAGGATCCCCTTGGGCGTGTCCATGTTGCTCAGACGCCGGGTCGTGACGAATCTGAGGAAGGGCTCCGCCTGGCTGTAGTAGGAAGGCTGGTGCAGGGCATTGCCCATCTGCACGAGCGCCTCGGCCATCTGCCCCTCTGTATAGGTCAGCGGCCCCCCGGCCAGGTGGCAGGTGTGAGTCAGGTGGTCAGTGACCCTCCCGGTCTGCATGTTGACGAGCCCCGAGTGCTCGAGCCAGCCGAGGTCGGAGCGTGCCGCCCGCAGCCAGGCCTGGGCCTTCGCCGCATCGTGGAACGGACCGGGTGCGCTGCGGAAGGAGTACAGCTCAGCGGCGAGCGCGATGAACTCCGCGTTGGTGACGGTGTTGGTGGGATAGCCGACCTCCCATGTGAAGCCGCCGCACGATTTCTTCATGCCCATCATCCAGCGGGCGTCGTACTCCGCGGTCCACAGGAAGGTGTTGGCGTCGCTCGTGTTGTGCAGATAGTGGAGCTCGTAGTTGGCGGCCTCGAGCCATCCGAGACCCCACCAGGCGGTGTCGTCGCCGAAGCTGTTGACGAAGTAGCTCTTGGCGATCGCCAGCGGGTGATGAACCTCGAGCCTGTAGCTGCGCTCGAGCAGCGTCTGGTAGATCGGGCTCACCGTGTTCGTGTGCTCGAGGTAGCGAACCACGGTCCTCAGCACCATCGCCGATTGCCACCAGTGCGAGAGCTCAGGCCCGCCCCACAAGCCCGAGTTGTAGTTCCAGCGGACCTGGTCGCTCCCGTTCGTGTTCCACACCCCGGTGCCGTTGGCGCCAGGTGTCCAGCCGATCAACTCGTTCATCCCGGTGGTGGCGGCGGTCTTGAAGGACGGCACCGAGCCGGCCAGAAGCGTGGACGAAGAGGGGTCGATGGCGAGCTGCAGGCAGCGGCTCTGGTCCTGGCGCGCGGTGAACACCTGGCGGCAGATGTGGGCGGCGGTCCAGTAGGCGCGGTTCGGTTTGCGGGCGACCGACAGGTACGGCTGCGAGGAGGAGAAGACGCCGAACACCCACAGGACGAGCGCGAGACCGACGAGCGCGGTGGCCACGAGCGCGGCTCGTCGCACAAGCAGCTGCCTATGTAGAGGGGATCTCAGCAGGGGAAGTACCTATGATCGGATAATCAGGTTTCGAATCGCTCGCGAGCAGTTACCGCGTTCGCCGAGACCCGGGTCCCCAGAGTCCTCGGCGATGTTACCCGGGGCCGCGTACGATGCGCCTGTGGCAGCTCGTAGCGCCCCGCTGATCGCCCTCGGCTATGGCAAGTTCGTGCGCGCAGACCGGATCTACGCGCTGGTCCCACTCGAGGGTCCCGAGCGCCGCGATGGCCGTCGCACGCTCGTCTACGTCGAGGGTATCGATAAGCCTCTGGAAGCGTCGCGGTCTGAGGGCGCGATCGCAACGGATCTGGCCGCGTCGCTGGGGGCCGATGCACCGCGCCGGCGCCGCTCGCGTGAGCCGGGTCAAGACCCCCTCTTTTAGGTCGTTGCCCGCACGGGTATGCGGTGAGATACTCGACTCCAGTTTCCATAGCCGGGAGGTGAGTCATGTCGGAGCCCGCCCACGTTCTTGTCGTAGCACACCAGACGGCGGCGACCGAGAAGTTGGCCCTCGCAGTCGCCGAGCGAGCGCAGCACGGTCCGGCGACGTTCCACCTCGTCGTTCCGCGCCAGCCACACGGCATCCACAAGGTGGTGGATCCCCAGGATGCGGGGGACGAGGACGCCCAGCGAGTGCTCGATGAGGCCCTGCCGAGATTGTCGGAGGCGGCCGGCAGCGCGGTCACCGGATCGATCGGAGATTCCGAGCCGCTGATGGCAATCGAGGATGCGGTCAACCTCGGCAACTACAACGAGATCATCGTCTCCACGCTGCCCACCCGCATCTCACGCTGGCTGAAGCTCGATCTCGTCAGCAAGACCAGGGCCCTCGGGCTTCCGGTCACGCACGTCGAGGCCGCCGAGAGCCTTGTCGGGGCAAGCGACGAGTAGGTGAAGCTCGCGACCTTCGAAGCGCCGGGGAGCGTCGCGCCGCTCGCCGGCGAGGTGGTCGACGAGCGCGCGGTTGCATTCGCCGACGGCGCGACCGTCCTCGACGTGCTCGCCGGCGGCGCCGGTCGACGCGGTGAAGATTCCTGGCTGCTGTCCGAGGTGACGTTGCTCGCGCCGATCCCGCGGCCGCGAGCCATCTACGGCATCGGCCTCAACTACGCAGACCACGCCCGCGAGACCGGAGGCGAGCGTCCCGAGCGCCCGATCGTGTTCACCAAGGTGCCGGGGTCGGCGGCCGCGCCGGGCGGCCCGATCCGCTGCCCGGAGGTCGTCCGCCGGCTCGACTACGAGGGCGAGCTGGTGGTGGTGATCGGCGCGGGTGGGAAGATCGGCGGCTACTGCGTCGGAGACGACGTGACCGGCCGTGACCTTCAGCGACGCGAGCCGCAGTGGACGCGGGCCAAGGGCGCCGACACGTTCTGCCCCTACGGCCCCTGGGTCACGACGGCCGACGAGATCCCGGATCCACAGGAGCTCGGCCTGCGGACCTGGGTGAACGGCGAGCTGCGCCAGGACTCGAGCACCGCGAACATGATCTTCGGCTGCGAGCAGCTGGTCGAGTTCATCGGGCAGACGTGCACGCTCGGGCCGGGCGACCTGATCCTGACCGGCACCCCGAGCGGCGTCGGGATGGCGCTCGACCCGCCGCAGTTCCTGCGCTCAGGCGATGTGGTCAGGATCGAGATCGAACGCCTCGGGGCGATCGAGCACGGGGTCGTATAGATGTTGCCGCCGGCACATGTGCCGGCGGCCCGGGCCGATCATGATCGGCCCGGCGGGGCCGCGCATGCGCGGCCCCGGTCCAATTTTTAGGAGAGTGTGGCCTCGACGCTGATGTCGACGCCCTGAAGGGCGCGAGAGATCGGGCAGTTCTTGCCGGCGTTGGTCGCCGCCTTGGTGAACTCCTCCTGATCTATCCCGGGCACCTGTCCGGCCACGGTGAGGTGCGAGGTCGTGACAGTCGGCTGGCCGTCCTGCTCATCGAGTGTGACGCGAGCGGCGACCTCGAGTTGCTGCGGGGCGTGGCCCGCCTGCGACAGCTCGTGCGCTAGCGCCATCGAGAAGCACGACGCGTGGGCGGCGGCCACGAGCTCCTCCGGGCTGGTTTTGCCGGCCGAGCGCTCGGTGCGCGAGGCCCACGTGACCTCGAGGTCACTGAGCGCTCCACTCGAGCCGTTGACGGTGCCGCTGCCGTGGGCGAGGTCGCCCTGCCAGACGGTCTCCGCCATGCGTTCCGCTATCGCCATTCCAAGGCCTCCCTTTCTCAGTGGTGCTCGATCACGCGGTCGATGAGTCCGTACTCGACGGCCTCCTCGGGCTTGAAAAAGCGGTCGCGCTCCATGTCGGTGTGAACCTGTTCGACCGCTTGTCCTGTGTGGTGGGCGTAGATCTCGTCGATGCGCTTGCGCATGTTCAAGATCTCGCGCGCGTGGATCTCGATCTCCGTCGACTGGCCCTCGAAGCCGGCCGAGGGCTGGTGGATCAGGAGCCGGCTGTTGGGCAGCGCCATGCGCTTGCCCTTGGTGCCGCCTGTCAGCAGCAGCGAGCCCATCGACATCGCGATGCCGACGCAGATCGTCTGGATCTCGGGCTTGATGAACTGCATCGTGTCGTAGATCGCGAGGCCCGAATAGATCGAGCCGCCGGGGGAGTTGATGTAGATCGAGATGTCCTTGTCGGGGTCGTCCGACTCCAGGTGCAGCAGCTGCGCCACGATCAGGTTGGCGATCTGATCGTCGATCGGCGTTCCCAGGAAGATGATCCGCTCGTTCAGGAGGCGGCTGTAGATGTCGAACTCCCGCTCCCCGCGGGCGGTCCGTTCGATCACCATCGGTATCAGTTGCATGGAGCTAACCCTACGGTATGCGTCAGTGGGGCTCGGCGGCCCGCTAGCTTTCGACGCGATGGTTCCGCTCAACGTCCCCAACCTGCTCACGGTCGTCCGCATCATGCTGGTGCCGGTGCTGGTGGTGGCGCTGCTGGAGAAGACTGGCGGCGGCGATCTGCTGGCCGCGATCGTGTTCGCGGTGGCGTCGATCACGGACGCCATCGACGGCTATTTGGCGCGCTCGCGCAACTGGGTGACGACCTTCGGCAAGCTGATGGACCCGATCGCGGACAAGCTGCTGATCGTGGCCGCCCTGATCGCGCTCGTGTCGCTCAATCGACTCGAGGCCTGGGTCGCGATGGTGATCATCTGCCGCGAGGTCGCCGTGACTGTTCTGCGCGCGGCCGCCGGCGCCGGGCAGGGATCCGTGATCGCCGCGAGCTCGCTCGGCAAGCTCAAGACCACCTTTCAGGTGGCGATGGTGCTCGCGCTGATCACGGCCGGCGGCCACGCCCTGGCCGTGCGGCTGCTGGTCTACGTGACCGTCTTCATCACGGTGCTCTCAGGCGTCGACTACTTCTTCGGGCTCCGGCGGCACCTGCGACTCGCGTCCGCCGCGCGTCCGGGTGCCGGCGCGACCGACTAGGACGTTCTCCGTCGGCTAGAGGACCTGGTCGAGCCAGGCGCGACGGCTCGTGTGCACCGTCGCGGGCACGCCGCTCGAAATCTCGACGCGGACCTCGCCCAGCGTCCCAAATCGTTCGGCGACCACGTTGTGCTGATGGATCGTCTCGAGGTTGACCTGACGGGCTGAGAGGAAGGCGCGGTCGTCGAGCGCCGGGAAGCGCTCGAGCACTCCGCGCACCATCTCGCGCACACAGTCCTCGACGAAGCGCGGTCTGCGGTGGGCCTTTTCCACCACGGAGACCTCGTCCGTCCGTTTCATCAGCTCGTAGATCTCCGACGACATCGCGCCCTCGACGATCTCGAGCAGCGTGGCGGCCTCGATCTCGTCCTCGCACAGCTCGGTGCAGCCGATGTGAAGTGTGCCGAGGCCGCGCTGGTTGTGGGTCGCCACCGGCACCGTGTTGAGGATGCGGTCGATCTCCTCGCCCGTGAAGCCGTCGGCTTCGAGTTGCTCGCGGGCGTGGCTGGCGACCATCTCCTGGGCGCAGGGGCAGGCCGTCATCCCCTGGGCGGTGACGCCGACCAGGCGGCGCGTGCCGAGCTCGGACGCGACCGCCGAGCCGTGCAGGGTGTAGAGCTCCTGGGTCTGGATGCCGGAGACCGGTGCGGGCTTGTGCTCGGGAAAGCGCGCTTCGACGCTCACCTCCGCGCGGCGCGCGCGCTGGCGCTCGCGTACGAGCTGCGCGATGTGCTCGACGAGCGTCTCGACCTTGAAGGTCGACTCGTTCAGCACGACCTCTCCGATGACGTCGTTTATGACCTCCTCGAAGCGCGACATGTGGGCGCCCTTCTGCTCCGCCCCGAGGTCGACGACGCATTCGAAGCGGGCCGAAAAGAGCTGCTCGGCGCCGTTGTGGCGCAGGCGGATGACCTTCTCGACGCCTGTCACGCCGACGCGCGAGAGACTGACCTGCACGGCCGGTTGCTGCGCCTGAACGTCAACAACAGGGACCTCGGTTGCACGGCTGATAGCCATCTTGCCTACAGATTAGAGGCGCTCAGGACCGCCCGCATGTGCGGTCACGGATGACTCGCGCGGGCTCCTATCATTGATGTCTCCTTGCGCAACCATCGCAAAGTGCGATGTTTGTGGTATCACTTCCGGCCTCTGATGGGAGCGTCAGGAGTTTTGGTCGGGGTGTTCTTTCTGCGGGTTTAGGCCTGAACGGGGGGCAATTGAGCGATAAGGAGATCGGGCTGCTCGGCGATGAGGTGCCGATCGTCGAGCACGAGGAACTACGCGGGGTGATCGCCGAGGGTCAGGAGCGCGGCTTCCTCACCTTCGAGCAGCTCGCGGCGTCGCTCGAGGAGACCGAGCTGACCAAGGAGCAGGTCCAGGAGCTGCACGCCTACCTGGAAGAGCAGGGAATCGAGATCGTCGAGGCTGACGGGCACCCGGCGCGGTCCGACGGGGCCGCCGTTGAGGTGAGCGCCGCGCAGGCCGCCGCGCCCCAGCCCGAGCAGGCAAAGCCGCCGGAGATCGATCTGACGGTCGAGCCGAGCCTCGACTCGCTGCGGCTGTATCTGCGGGCGATCGGGCGCGTGAACCTGCTGACGGCTGAGCAGGAGGTGCTGCTCGCCCGGCGCATCGAACGCGGCGACATGCGCGCCAAGCAGCAGATGATCGAGGCCAACCTGCGCCTCGTCGTGTCGATCGCCAAGAGCTACCTCGGCCGCGGGCTGACGTTCCTCGACCTGATCCAGGAGGGGTCGATGGGGCTGATCCGCGCGGTCGAGAAGTTCGACTACCGGCGCGGCTACAAGTTCTCGACCTACGCCACATGGTGGATCCGCCAGGCGGTGACGCGCGCGATCGCCGACAAGGGACGGACGATCCGGATTCCCGTGCACATGGTCGAGCGCCTCAACAAGGTCGTGCACGTCGAGCGCCAGCTCGTGCAGCAGTTGGGTCGCGAGCCGACGCCCGACGAGATCGCGCTCGAGCTCGATACGACCGTGCGCGAGGTCCGCGACGTGCTGCGCATGGCCCAGCAGCCGGTCTCGCTCGAGAAGCCGATCGGCGAGGAGGAGGACTCCGAGCTCGGCGACTTCGTCGAGGACCAGACGGCCGAGTCGCCGTTCGAGCTCGCCGCCGAACGGCTGCGCCGGGAGAACCTGCGCCGCGCGTTGGCGGCTCTTCCCGAGCGCGAGCGCGAGGTGATCGAGATGCGCTTCGGCCTCGTGGGCGAGCGCGCCTACACGCTCGAGGAAGTGGGGCGGGCCTTCAACGTCACGCGCGAGCGCATCCGCCAGATCGAGAACCACACCCTGAAGAAGCTCGAGGCGCTGCCCGAGGCCCAGAGGTTGCGGGACGCGTCGTAGGGGGTGGCGGCTCGCTGAGGGGCGCGCCTCCGGTGGGGTCTGGAAGTTGCGACCGACTGGGCGGGAGAAAACTCCGGTATAGCCACCAAAACGTCCCACGGTCCTAAACTCAGGACGCCCCCGGCGGGGTTCCGGAGCGGTCAAACGGACGGGACTGTAAATCCCGCGGCTCAGCCTTCGCAGGTTCGAATCCTGCCCCCGCCATTCTTCGCCGAGGCTAAGCCAATCCAGGTGCTTGGTCGGGGCTTGATTTGGCCGCCATGTCTCTAGAACAAAGCGATGGAAATGACCGCCGACTCGCGCGCACCCGCGAAGTGCTGGCGCGTTTCGACAGTCGCCCTGGCGTGATTCAGGCGGTGCGGCGGCTGCGTCGCACGCTGCCGGGCGACGACCAGTTCGGTGATCCTCTCTCGACGGCGGGAGTGAGACCGGTCGAAGTCGTTGCGCGTGGGGTTTCTGCGCTGGGCGCTGAGCGGGAGAGCGCGCTGCAGGAGCTCGGGTTGGCGGGGTTGCAGGTGTGGCAGTCCCTGTCGGAAGCGACGGGCCGCGGCCGCGGTGATCAGCCGCTGGCCCTGATGTTCACGGATCTAGTCGGCTTCTCGTCGTGGGCGCTGACCGCGGGGGACGCGGCTGCGCTCGAGTTGCTGCGCGAGGTGGGCAGGGTCGTCGAGGGTGCCGTCCAGGGCCACGAGGGGCGGATCGTGAAGCGGCTCGGGCGATGGGCTCATGGCGAGCTTTCTCGACGCTCAGCAAGCAGTTGAAGCAGCGCTCTCCGCCCAGGACGGGCTCGCGGCCGTCGACGTCAGCGGCTATCAGCCGAGAATGCGTGCCGGCGTCCACTGGGGGCGGCCACGGCGACTAGGCGGCGACTACCTCGGTGTGGACGTGAACGTCGCCGCGCGGGTTGGCGATGCCGCCAGGGCCGGCGAGGTGCTCGTGTCCGATATGGCGCTCGCCCAGCTCAACGCCGCCGGCTACGAGGTCAGCAGGGCCAAGCGCCTGCGCGCTGAGGGCGCCCCGCGCGATCTCCATGTTTCGCGCATCTCGCGGGCCGAGTGAGCGGACTAACATGCGAGCGGGCGGCCCGCCGGCCGCACCACGCCCTCTTAGCTCAGCTGGTAGAGCACTTCCATGGTAAGGAAGGGGTCGTCGGTTCGAGTCCGACAGAGGGCTTAGAAAAGCCCCGCTACAGCAGAGGCATCGATCGCACCGCACGATGTGGCGATGCAGTGCGATGGATGCTCCCGGAACCGTTCAGAAACTGAGCCGCCAGATCTGCGCTGTTTGGAATGGAGTGGCGCACGGTTTTAGGAACACCGGGTTCCCATCAGCAACCACTGCGCCGGTGGTGAGACATTGGCCGGACCGCACTTCGATGATCTCGCCTGCCGCCGTCACCGTGAACCTTTGGCTTTTCCCGTAGGTGCAGCTTGAGATTTTGGCGGGCTTCGGGCTGGCGGCGTGGTGGTTGATCGCTAGGCACATGCCGAGGTTGCCGACGATCACGTTGGTCCCGTCAGCGCCGTCGGTCAAGGTCCACCGCTGCTCGGGGTGACCGTCACACTTCTTCACATACACGCTCGGTCCCGTCGAGTGAGTCCCCGCGTTGGTCTCAAGACAGAAGGTCTCGTCGAGCGCCGTCTTGACCTGGAAATTCGTTCCGTGCACGAGCGGGGGCTTCGACGCGACGCTGCCCTCGCCTAACGCTACGCCCCCAACCGAACCCGCGACAAGCAGAGCCAGCCCCAGCGCTCCTAGCGGCTTAGACGATCTCATCCCACCCTCCCTTGTACAGCCTCGAAGAAAGCCCTCTCACCGCCACCCTACTCGCCTGACGGTGACATTGAAAATCGTGTATCCCATGCGCGGCGGCGCCCCCGCCCCCAGCGGGTTCCGAGCGAGGCAACGAGCGAACGACGGCTCTTCTCACCCCCCACCCCCGGCGATCAGGTGCCCGACCGGGCTCGCTCCAAAAAACGTCCGTTTCGCCAACGGCGAGACGCATCCCCGCTTCGCAAAGCGCGAGCGTCCGCGTTGTGTCTGCGCGCTCGCGAAAAGCGAGAGTCGTGCTTTCCGCGCAAGGCGGGTGCGCGGCGTCAGCGACCGAGATCCGTGTCGTGACCTGAACGCAGGTCACGACGGCTTCTATGTGTGGGTAATGCCCAGTTGATCGTCCGACGCCCCGTTCGTAGAGGCTTCCATTCAAAGGCGGTCTGTCCTAATAACGGAGAGCGTGCGGAGTGCCAGGCTCGTTGAGTGCCACCAGCCAGGAAGCGCCCCCTCGGAGTTGGTCGATCGCGTGCATCGAGTCGAACGTCTGGATCGGCACGTACCCGACCGGGGTCGGCGGGTCTACGCAAGCAGGGCGTCGATTTGCCCTGCGGCCTGTCGCAGGCCTTCGGCTATGCCGGTGCTGATCAGCTTCTCCATGTCGGCACGGGATGCGAACGTCAAGTGCATCTCCATCCGGGTTCCGAGCTCGCGCTCAGTGAGCCGGACTTTGACCCTGAACGGCACGTCGGCGATCTGCCGCCCGTCTGGGCCGGCGAAGGCGTCGGTGAACTCCAGCGAGGTCGGCGGCTCGACGACCGCGATGCGCCACTCGCCGCGCATCGTGCCGTTCGGGCCGGTCATGACGTACGTGGCCGCGCCTCCCGAGGTGAGCTCCAGCGTCTCGAACGTCGTCGGGTAGTCGGGCGGCCCCCACCACCGTTCGAGTTTGCGTGGATCTGACCACAGCTCCCACACCTGCTCGACGGGAGCGGCGAAGTCGGCGACCAGGGTGATCGTGAGCTTGTCGTAATCGGTCTCGACGCTGGTGACGGTCATTGAATCCCCCCGGTCCTTGACTGAGTATGTTCTGGCTCGGCTTGCGTAAGCAGCGCCGACATCCGGTCAACCCGTCCACGCCAAGTCGCCTCGAGCTGGTCGAGAGCCTGCCGCGCGCGCGCGACCGCTCCGGCGTCCGTGCGCACGAGCTGCTCGCGTCCGTGTGGCTTCTTGGTGACCAGGCCGGCCCGCTCAAGGACGGCGACGTGCTTCTGCACCGCAGCGAAGCTCATCGGGTAGCCACGCGCGAGGCGCGAAACCGACGGCGCGTCGGTGGCGCAGCGGCGCAGGATGTCGCGACGGGTCTGGTCTGCGAGCGCATGGAACAGCCCGTCAACGGCGTCTTCGGTCAGTAGACCTACAACCATTTGGTGGTAGGTTAACGCGCCGACCCGACGCTTGAGGCGGAGACGTCCAAGCCGCATCCGCACGACTGGAGGAACGCCGTGACCGCAACCGTTCTCTACATGTCGATGTCCCTCGACGGGTTCATCGCCGGCCCCAACGAACGACTGGACAACCCCCTCGGCGACGGCGGGGGACGCCTGCACGACTGGTCCTTCACCGACGAGATGGACATCAACGGCCAAGTGTTCAAGGAGTTCATGGCCACCGGCGCGATCGTCGCCGGCAGCGGAACGTTCGAGCCCGCCGGCGGCTGGGGCGGCGACCACCACGGCGTGCCGATCTGGGTCCTAAGCCGCCACGAACCCCGCATCGACATCAGCCAATGGCCGCTGGTCACCTACACCAACGATCTCAACCGCGCGATTGCCGACGCCAAGCTCGCCGCCGGCGAGAAGAACGTGCTCGTCCATGGCGCCGCAACCGCCCAGCGCGCGCTCGCAGACGGTCTGCTTGACGAACTCGAGCTCCACATCATCCCCGTGCTCATCGGGCAAGGTCGCCGCCTCTTCGAGAACCTCGCACCCGACCACATTGAGCTAGAACGAACCCGCATCCTCGAGGGCGAGAACGGCGTCACCCACATGCACTACCGCGTACAGCGCTGAGCCCCTGCCGCCGACCTGAAGCGCTGCCGGCGGGGTGTCGAGACGCAGACCCACGAGAGCAACGCTGCGCTTGACGTCCACCGCTCGACCCGCAACGCCAGACCAGGGTTCGGTGGGCGAGGCAGCCCGCGACATCAGTTCAACCCACATCCAGACAAGCACTGACGTATCCGCAAGATCCGAAACCCGACGAACAGGGAGCGAACATGACGGCCACCTACACCTACGACGTCTTCTCGAGCGTTGATGGATTCGGCACCGCCCGCGCGGGCACCTGGCCCGGCTACTGGGGCAAGCAAGGCCCCGAACTGCTCGAGCACCGCCTAGCGCTGTTCAGCGAGCCCCAGCGGCTGGTCCTCGGCGCTACCACCTTCCGAATCTACGAGCGAATGATGAGCCCGGAGGCCGCTGGGCAGAACGGGATCGGTGACGAGTGGGTGACGCGGCTGAGAGAGCTACCGACCACCGTCATATCCAACACGCTGACGGCCCCGCTGAACTGGCCGGACGGAACCCTTGAGCGTGGTGACGCACGCGACGTCGTCGCGCGGCTGAAGGAAGAATCGCCAGTACCGCTGCGCTCGACGGCGAGCCTGGCCATGAACCGGTCGCTGATGGCCGCCGGCTTGGTCGACCGAGTCCAAGTCACCGTGTTCCCCGCGATCACCGGCCAGACAGGAACTGAGCCGATCTTCGCCGGGGCGGCAGACTTCGACCTCGAGCTGATCGAGAACCGAGTGCTCGACGAGAACACAGTTCAGCTGATCTACCGACCCACATTGCACTGATCCCACCTACAGGACGCGAGCACCGCCGCCCCGGCTGTGCTCGCGTCCTTCCCGGCGAACAATCGCTGGCAAGCTTTCAGCGCCCCGTGCGAGCGGACTACGACAGCAGCGCAAATGCCATCTCAATCGCGATCACCGAGCCAACCGCCGATCGCAGCGATGAGGTGCATGCGCGGGCGATCGTGGTGCGCCGACGGCCAGCCTGTCGAGTGCAGGTGCTTTACGCGGGAGATGGGCGTCTCTGAGCCGCTCGCTGCCGTTGCCGGGCGCTACGGTCTCGATCGCGAGGCGGCAGCGCACTCGGCGCTCGCTGCCCCGGGCCGTCTCGTTTCGCTCGAGGTTACCTCTCGACCGACGGCGTCAGCTGACCCGCACCGCGTTTGCGCGAGTCGCCGGCCTCCGAGGCCGATTGCGGAACACGACGCGATTATCGCGCCGCCATGGAAGCAGGGCTCGCACCCATGCCTGTCCCGAGGCCCGAGTCTCGCCAAAAGCGGAGCGCCCGCTCACGTCGCGAAGGGAGCGTGGCATTTGGGGTCGTCGTCGTAAAAGCGAGCGCCACATACTGCCGCGTCTAGTCCGAGTGGAAGCCGGGTCACGCGCCGGTGCGGAACGCGGCTATGCGGCCGGGGGGGAATGAAAGGGAGTGTCCGATCAGCGGTTCACCTCAGCGCTGGCGCGGACTCTCATCCCGTACTGGTACCATTTTGGTATGAGCAAGCAGATCGCGGTCCGATTGCCCGATGATCTCGTGGAGTTCGTCGACGAGCTCGTGCGTGATGGTCAGAAGCCCAGCCGCGCAGCGGTCGTCGCACGCGCGCTCGAGCGAGAGCGGCGACGGGCGCTCGCCGTGCGAGATGCGGAGATCCTGGCCGCCACCGGCCCCGACCCGCTCCTCGCGGGTCTGGCTGAGCACACTGCCACGTTCCCGATCGACGCCTGATGCGGCCAATCCACGTCGCGCGACTCGACAAGTCGCGCCCCGTCCTCGTGCTGACGCGCGAGCTCGTCCGACCCCATCTCAACACGGTGACCGTGGCGCCGTTGACAACGACGATCCGTGGCCTGTCAACCGAGCTGCAATGCGGAACCGCGAACGGACTTGAGGAGCGCTGCGCGGTCGCCTGCGACCACGTCACGACAATCCCAGCTGCCAGCCTCGGTCGGCAAATCGGCCAACTCCTCGACGAGCAGGAAGCCGATCTCACCCACGCAATTCACGCCGCGTTCGACCTCGACTAGCCGCAGCGAGAACGCCCCCGACCGCGCGCGTCGCGAAGCGGGCGCGGGGCGGCGCGAACGAGCGGTCGCGAGAGCAAGCGTTCGACTTCCGTGCAACTCCGGTCGGTCGTTGGTGTCGGCGAGATGCGTGTTGCGTGACGGAGGCAGGAGCCGAACCACGGTCTGGCCTGGTCGGTGTCGGTCTTGCGCGCCACCGCTTCCGTGCGCATTCCGGTGGTGCGTGCGAGCACGCGAGCCGCGGTAGTCTGGCGCATGTCATGACCATCATGGAGCCGAGATAAGGCGCCTGGCGGTCGGCGCAGCGGCGATCGCGGCCTTCGTGGTGCTGCTCTCGGGATGCGGCGGCAGCCACAACCAAGGTTCCCGCCGCTCCCGGACAGTTGCCTCTGGGCCAGTCACGTACTCGCAGCGACTTTCAGAGGTTCTGTCGCTGTCGGGTCTCGGCACATTCGAGGGGACGTGTCCTCCCGGCGCGCGCGCATGGACGCTGCGATTCGTCGACGACAATAGGGTGTCGGAGACGGTTTCCTATCGGATTGGGACCGGCGCGCGACACACGGTCACCACCGACCACGCGGTCACTTTCCACCTCGTCCCCGACACGACGAGAACGCACGAACCCGCAGATCGATTCGTGCCCCCGGCCGGTCAGCCACGCGGGCTGTCTAACGCGATGTCGCTGCCGACTACCTCACCGCTCGAAGCTGTGATTTACCAGGCAACCGAACCGCACACGTTGCTCGCCCATGTTCACCTCGCCTTGTCCTCAAGCGGCGGCGGTCAGTGCGACCTCGTCGCCAGCACGGTCAACGCATACACCTACTCCAACGCGCGCTGACTCGGGACAGCTTTGGTATGGGTTCACCGCAGACGCTGAGCGAAGCGGAACGACGAATCGTTGCCGGGTGGGCGGCTGACTGCGCCGAGCGGGTGCTCGCCCTGTTCGAGGCGGAGGCTCCAGGCGATACCCGCCCACGCGATGCCATCGCGCGAGCACGGGCTTTCGGCCGTGGCGAGCTTGACGTCGCAGAAGAGATCCGCCGCCGATTCGCCGGCGGCGCTGCCGCAGCTGCCGCGAGTACACCTGCAGCGGCCGCTGCCGCCCAAGCGGCAGGGCAGGCCGCAGCAATCCCTCACATGGGTGCCCATGCCCTGGGCGCCGCGGCATACGCCGCCAAGGCCGCGGGATTGGCCGCCCCAGACTGTCCAGCGGCTGTTGACGAGGAGATCCGCTGGCAGCTCAGCAACATGTCCGTACAGGCCAGGAATGCTCTACGGCAACTTCCGCCAGTCGGCGAGGACCGGTCCGGTCCGCTATGCCCGGGCTTACTCGCATCGGGTCTCCTTGGCATGATCATGCGCGACCTCCAGGCTGGCGTGGCGAGCGCCAAATACTGATCCCCTCTCCGGGGAAGCGAGCATCGGGCCGCCCCTGACGCCTGCGCGCCCCCAGACGAACCCAGGTGTCTCGGTCGCCGCGCTGTCAGACATGCTCGCCACCGACAACGGGACGCCTCCACGCCTCGCATTGCGCAAGTGGAGCAGTCGTTGTGGGTCGTCATGAAAGGGAAACAAGCACTGGCCTCAAGTCGGCTTTGACACCCGCGCTCGGCCTTTGTCCCGGGAGTACCCTTCGCCGTGATGCGCGATCGCGTATGGCCAGTAATCGTGATGGCCTTGGTGGTCTATGAGGCGATCTGGTGGAGCGTGTGGGTGCTTTACCGACCGGGCGTGTGGTTCTTCGCTCCGTAGCTCGCCGACGCGCTAACGGTTGATTCGAACACGGTCGTCTTTGATCGCGGTGCGAGACGCCAGCTCGCGTCGCATTGCGAGCGTCGGCCGGGTGACGGTGCGGAAAACAAAGCAAGCGCCCGCCTGATCGAAGCGGGCTCGGATTCGCCAAAGTGCCTGCTGCCAGGCAGTCCTCGACATCATCGGGACAATCGGCCCACATAGTCGATGCGCGTCGGGCGGATTTTCTTCTCGCTGATCGCCTGCAACTCCGCTGCTTCGGTCGTTAGGGGCAGGTCAGGAAAGAAATACGCACCTCGACCGTAATGGAGTCGCTCAAGGCGCTGATCGAGCTCCCGCAGAAGCGCCGCTCCGGCATGCAGACCCTCCTGCTCGGCCCACCTCCGGAGGTACTGCTCCCAGCTCTCCCCGGAAGCCATCCAGCGCTTCCGATGGCGCTCAAGCCAGCCTTCGGACTGCACGGCAGGAAGGCGGTCAAAGCACCACTCGGCGGTAGGGCGGTCAAAGCTCTCCCAGTCCCACTCCACAATAACCACCACGCCGTCAGCGGCCAGGTTGTTCACGACCTTGTCAAGCACGACGGCCGGCTGCGCAACGTGATGCAGCGAGACGCACGCCAGAAACGCGTGGACAGAAGCAGAGATCTCGCTGCGCTCAAACTCCACCTGCATGTAGCTGGGCCCCTCCGGAGCGACGGGGTCGATCCCAAGCGCCCGATAACCGTCGGCCTCCAGTGCAGGAACCAACCCGCCATCGCGGCCACAGCCGATCTCCACAACCCTGGCGGGCGGCCGGGGCAGGAAGGCCCGAACATTTGGCCACAGCACCGACCGCCACCGCTGATCGGCAGTCACCGGAGCGATGCTAGTCGGCATCGCCTCTGTTCACGTCGCTGAGCAGGCCTCCGCGATCTCCTTCCGCGGCACTCGCTCTCACGCGCGGTTGCGATCGCGCGCACCTAGCAGCCAGGCGCTTGGCTTGTCGCCATTCCGATCGTGCGACGCCAGGCGGCCCGACCGATCAAAGCGATCGTGCCGCGCCTGCTGAACCTGATGACCTCGCGAGACCAGTCGGCGCTGCCCGCTTCGACGGTTGCAGGGTGCTACGAGGGGCCGCCGGATCACTCAGCCGCCGTTCACGGCTCGTTTGACCGCGGCCTGAGTGATCAGGCCGTGCGTCACGGGCGCGCAGGCAAGGCCGGCGTGCAGCAGCGCTGGTTGGTGAAGGTCGATCCCGGCGGAGGAGACCATCTCCGGGGTCAGCTGGCCCTGGACGCTTGGGTCAGGGAAGTTCGGGAATCCGCGGGCCCGCACGCACCGGGCGAATGACAGCGCGGCCGCTAGCCGGGTGGCGGTCTGCGGGGTGGACTGCGCCGGCCCGAGGCCACTGGCGGGCATCAGGTGTTGGCAGGCTTTGGACGCGGTGAGTGTCTTGGGATTGTCGATCCAGCTCGGGTCCTTGGGGATTCCTTGGCTGATTGTCGGGTCAGGGAAGTTCTGCACGCCGTGAGAGCGCATGCAGTCGGAGTAGACGAGCAGCTTGTTCAGGCCCGTCGTGGCGCTCTTTGAGGAGGAGGCGCCACAGCCGGCCGCGAGCAGCGAGGCTGCTGCGGCCACGGCGATTGGGAGCGAGGCCAGTGAGCGACGGCGAGGCATGCGGTCAGTTCCTTTCAGTCGAGGGCCACAGGGCCCAGGGCGAGCCCGAGGAGGACTGCTGCGAGCCTGAGCCACGCCCGGTTACGGGCCAGTTACCGTGTTATTCCGCTGTAACCCACGCTGCGGCATCCTCAGCGTCGTGAAGATCGGACGAACTCTCGACAAGCCCATGTTGCAAATGCTCCGTCCGCACTCGACCGTTCGCTGGCGGCTGACGCTGCTCTACAGCTCCCTTTTTTTGCTCTGCGGCGCGGCCCTGCTGGCGATCACGTACGAGTTTTTCATCAAGTTCGCGTTCTCTTACCCGCCGAAGGCCGGGCGCGTGCACTCGACGCTCGGGGCTCTCGACGCAGCGCTCGGCAGCGTGCGCAACGCTTACCTACACCGCCTGCTACTCAGTTCGGGGATCGCGCTGGGGATCATGGCGCTCGTATGCGGAGTCCTCGGGTGGGTGGTCGCGGGGCGCGTGCTGGCGCCTTTGCGGACAATCACCGCAGCCACCGAGCGGATCTCGGATTCGAATCTGCATGAGCGCCTGTCGATGCAGGGCCCGCGAGATGAGCTGCGCCTGCTTGCGGATACGATCGATCGGCTGCTGGAGCGTTTGGAGACAGCATTTGAGGCGCAGCGACGCTTCGTCGCGAACGTCTCGCATGAACTACGGACGCCGTTGGCGATGATGCGCACCACCCTCGACGTCGCGAGCGCCAAGCCCGGCGGCATTCCCGAGCAGACGCGTGAGCTGGACGCCGAGCTTCGCGTGGATCTCAATCACGCCGACAGGCTGCTGGAGAGCTTCCTCACGCTCGCCCGTGCCCAGAACGGCCAGCTCGGCGAGCGCAACCAGGTCGCCCTCGAGCCGCTCATCACCGCCGCGCTTGCCGCCCGTGCCGGCGAGATCGCCGCAAAACGACTCACAGTTCACACGCACGTCACCGCTGTCGAGACCGCCGGCAGCACCACGCTGCTCGGACGCATGGTGGAGAACGTGGTCGAGAACGCCGTGCGCCACAACCGGCCCGGCGGCGAAGTCGAGCTGACCGTCGCCCCCGTGAACGGACAACAGGCGCGAATGATTGTCGATAGCAGCGGCCCGATGCTCGATCAGGAGATCGTCGCGCAGCTCGCCCAGCCGTTCAAACGCCTCAGCCAGGATCGCACCGGATCCCAGAATGGCCACGGACTCGGACTCTCGATCGTCGCCGCTGTCGCCGTCGCGCACGACGGCAACCTAGATCTCCACGCCCGCCCAGAGGGCGGGCTGCGCGTCCAAATCACGCTTCCAGCCGTCATCTCCCGACCTCCAGCAACCTCCACGCGACCCGTAACCGCCTCCACATGAGAGTTCTCGTCGTCGAGGACATACCGCGGCACGCCAACCGGATCGCCGAGGGCTTGCGTGACCAGGGAATCGCCGTCGACGTCGCCTACGACGGCCGCGAGGCCGCCTCGAAGGTCCACGTCAACCCATACGACGTCGTTCTGCTCGACCGCGACCTGCCGGGCATCCACGGTGACGAGCTCTGCCAGCTCATCACCCACACCGAAGATCCCCCGATGATCCTGATGCTCACGGCAGCCGGCGACCCGGGCGATCGTGTCAAAGGGCTCGCGCTCGGCGCCGACGACTACCTCCCCAAACCCTTCCATTTCCCCGAACTCGTCCTGCGCGTCCGCGCGCTCGCCCGCCGCCGCCCCCGCGCCTACAGCCGAACTCTTCAATCGGCCGGCATCGAGCTCGACCCGCTCACGGGCACCGTCACCCGTGACGCACAAACGATCGAGCTCTCCCGGAAAGAGCGCGCGGTGCTCGAGGTGCTGCTCAGAGCGAGCCCGAGCGCACTCAGTGCGGAGCGGCTTCTGGAGCAAGCCTGGGACGAGAACGCCGACCCGTTCACGAACACCGTCAAGGTCACCATCGCCCGCCTCAGACGCAAGCTCGGCCAGCCCGACCCCATCCGCACCACCCCCGGGGTCGGCTACAGCATCGCTGCAGCGACCGAACCGGACACTAAGCGGACCGGCTCCGAGTAGCTCTCAGTGTCCGACACGACACTGCTCTCGCCCACGACCCCCGCTTTGCCTCGGCTGACAGTTCACCGATGAACCCTCGAGCACACCTCCCTTGCGCGGTACGGAGGGCGGTGCGGAGGCGACAAACCACGTCTCGAGCGCTGCCTATGCAGACGCACAGCGTTGCGTGCTGTCGGCGCATGCACCAGAGCACGGCGGCGACACCGGCGCAATCGCTGAAACTAATTGGAAACGTCGCGGCTGGCCCGTCGGCCTAGCGTCAATTGCTGACCACTGACCGTGTACCGGCGCTGCCGCCGCTTGTCCAACGCTCGAAGCGGCGCCTGAAACCCCATCCCCAAACAGGTCTTGAGGAACAGTCGTCGGTTCGAGTCGGCAGAGGGCTTGTAGAGCCCTGCTAACTACGACGATCTAAGCGTAGGTCGCCGTAGCACGCCGAACGGGTCAGCGTGCTGGAGCGCGAGCAGGTACCACGCGGTCGCGCCTGTGTGAAGCGACGCGTAGTAATGGTCGCCATCGCAGTCGCTGAGCCGCTTCGAGGCCGCGATCACGCCCAGCCCATCCGCGTTCGGCCCATTCGCCTGCGCGTACTTGATGTCGGCCAGATAGCCGTCGGCTAGGCGCGCATCGCCGCCTGCACCGCGCGCCTCGAGCGCATCGGCCAAATGGGCGGTGCCCTCGAACCAGACGCCACTGCGGTCGCCCTGGCAGAAGCTCACTCCGGTGAACCCGCCGCGCCTCACCGCCAGATATTTGATGTCCCAGTCGATCGAGGCCGCATAACGTGGGTCGCGGAACGCCAGGTATGACCAGCTGTTGACGTCCTCGGGGCGAAAGCCGGTGTTGATCGTGACCCCGTTAGTGCCGGTGCCCACCCAGAAGAACCGATGCTTTTGGCTCCACATCGCCTCGACGAAGCGGCGCGCCCAATCTGCGCGCGTGATCCAGACGGACTGATGGGTCGCGCGAGCGAGCAGCGTGAAGAGCGCGTACACGTCGATGTTGTGCTCAGTCGATTTCCACTCGATGATCGAGCCGTTGCGACGCTGGCCGCCGGTGTAACCACCGGCTCCACGATTGTCGCGGGCATTGCGCTGGATCCAGGACCCGATCGCGACTGCACCGTTCAGATATGCCCGAGCGCCGGTGTGGTCGTACAGCTGCAGGAGCGCCTGACCGACCCAGGCCATGTTGCCGACGTCGCTCGTCGCGTCGGTCGCGACGAGCTTGCCTGGGCTCGTCAGCGGTCTCGGCGCGTACGCCGCGCGGATGCGGCCGTCGTCGCGCGGGTCGTGCGCCTGCGCGTAGAGCAGGGCGTCGCCGATCACACGTGACCGAGCGAGATCGTCGCGCGTTCCGCGGGCGAGTAGGGCGTCGATGATCAACGCGTCGTCGTAGGTGACCGAGTCGGTGTAGCCGACCCGTCCGAGATAGCCGCCGGTGTAGCTTTGAACCAGCCTCAGAGTCGATCCACGCGCATATCGATCCATCATCCGGTCGAGGAACAGATAGCCCTTGGTGAGGCTCGAGTCGTGGCGTCCCGAGGCTGCGGTTACGGCCGGCGCACAGCACAGCCACAGAAGGCCGGCGAGCACGAGGCGTCGCATCGGCCACACGATAGCCAGGGGTGCGCGTCGTCAAGTATCGATCGGCGCTACGCGGGACGACGCGGTCGGTTCGCCTATAGAGCAGTGATGATGTTGTAGAGCGGGCGCCCGTGCAGGCCGCTCGTGGAGACGGTGTATTTCCAGGGACCGTTGCCGGCTACCCTCGGGCCGCTGCTCCTCGATCGCCAGCTTGCCGGCGGTGAACCGTTTCAACGCCTGGTCTCCGAGCGTCTGAGATATCTCCTCGCGGAACACCAGCTCATGGAGCACTGATGGCACCTCGCTCCACAAGAGCGGGGGCGAGACGTGTACCTCGTCGCCGAATGTGGCGGGCCGGACGGGGTTTCGTCGCAGGATCTGGGACACGTGGTACCACCGTTTATGGCCTACGGAGTCGGGTAGTCAGACGTTGATTCCACACAGCATCTGCCGCCATGCCCGGAGTGCTGGAACGGCTCTTGGCACGCGGTAAGTGGTGGAGACAGCGTGGAAGACCCTTATCCCAAAGGCTGATTCGCGCCGGAAGGACTGCAATGGCTAAAAGAGACAAGGAATTGTTGAAGACGCTTCGCGCGGGCGGCATGCGTAAGAAGGTTGCGCGCGTATTGGCGGAGTCGACGGGAAGGTCGAAGCGAGGCAAGCAGCCGAGTGTTGTCACGAGCACGATCGAGAACTTCAGAAAGGCTGCGGACGAACTGGAGGGCCGGGTTCGAAGATCGCAACGAAGCGAGGCCGGAAAGAAGGCGGCCCGCACACGCAAGCGCGAAGCAGCCAAGCGCAGCGCAGCTGCGCAGAAAGCAGCCCGCACGCGCGCGAAGGCGCGCAGCTAACTGGTTGCCGAGCCAGCGCCTCGCTCTCGTAGCCAGGTGAGGACGTTTTCCTGGCGGGTGCCAAGCGAGCTGGCTGCATCGAGCGGGGTGCCTTCGGCGTACTCTGGCACCCAGTCAAGATCGGCTCCTTGAGCGAGTAGGTACTCGGCAGCGCGACGTTGGCCGCCGGCGCACGCGTGCCAGAACGCCTGGGAGACCTCGCCCTCTCCGGGGTGCCGCTCGGCGAGGAGTTGCTCTGTCCGTGCGAGCAGCCCGAGCGCTGCTGCGTGCCAAAGCTTCTCGACCTTGGCGCCTTTAGCCACCAGGAGCCGGGCCACGTGCCAGCAGGCATAGCCAATAGCGTTGTCGAGCGGCGTGCCGATCGATCCACCTGGTTTTTCGATGTCGGCGCCCCCGTCGATCAGCGCCACCGCCACCTCTAAGTCATCGGAGCTGGCCGCCCAGTGAAGCGGCGTCTCAGGGCGAGGACCGCCGGTGTCATCGTTGGGGTCAGCGCCCGCCTCGAGCAGCACCACCACCGCGCCGGGCGCACTCGGGAAGTACCCAGGCCAATCAGCGGCAACGTGCAACGGACTACGCCAGCCGCCCTCAACGCCCTTGCGGCCGATCATGCGAACGGACGCAAGCTCCGGTCTCTCCTTGAGCAGACGCCGAAGCCGGTCCAAATCGCCACCATGGATAACGGAGGTCATCTCGACGGCGACGGGATCCCCATGCGGCAAAGTCAGCATGACCCCGATTCCCAACGCGTATCGAGGCTCGGCATCGCCTGCAAACAGTACGCGTCCGCCTGCCGGGTCTGTTCCTGAATCGTCGAGCCGGCGAGGTTTCCGTGCTCGGATCGCTACGGGGGCCGCTGGTGCGGAACGGTTGTCTTTTTGAGATCGTGCGCAGGGCATGGACGTCAGCGATGAGGCTCGCTGTCCTCCGGTCCGGGCGACGCGAGACCCGGCCCGCCTGTCGGCGCTGGCCCCGGTGTTTGGAGAAGCGTTCGTGCACGAGCCGATGATGCGCTGGCCGCTGGGCTCTGACGGCGACCTAGCGGAACGCTTCACGCGGTGTTTTGCATACTTCCTTGAAGCCGCTATGCCGCTGGGCCTGGTCTGGGAAGCGGGGCAGGCGGAGGGCGCGGCGGTCTGGATCCCACCAGAGCAAAGTGAGGAGTGGGAGAGCCATCCGTGGAACCAGACGCGAATCCTCGCGCTCGCCGACGACGGCGGTCGCCGCTACGACGCGTTTTGGGACTGGGTCGGCGCGCACGATCCTGCCGAGCCGTCGTGGCAGCTGGACTCGATCGCGGTGCGGCCAGAGCTTCAAGGGCGTGGAATCGGGAGGGCGCTGATCGAGGCGGGCCTTGCAGGGCGCGCGGAGCGACCACACCGGGGCGTTCCTGTCGACCGGCACAGCGACCAATGTGGTCATCTACGGTCGATGCGGCTTCCGTGTCTACGACGAGGCGGACGCGCCTGACGGCGGGCCGCGTATCTGGTTCATGCGCTGGGACCCGTGAGTTACAGCGCCGCGCGCGGGTCCAGGGCACGCGATGGCCTGCCGGTCAACTCGCTAGCGTGTTCAGCCTTGACCGCGGAGACTGAACGCGGGGGCGCGAGGAAAGGCGAGTCCTTGTGGCCGCGGCTCGCGAGCCTCCCGCTCGTGATCGAGGCATGCGCCTACGAGCGCTTGCACGCCGTCCTCGCGTACGAGTTCGAGCGCATCACGACGCACGTGCGGCTCGTCGGTGCTGGCGCCAGCGGGCTGGGCGAGGACGTCTCTGTGTTCCGCGAGGACGGCACGGCGCTGCATGAGACGCGACCGGTGCTGCCGCTCGAGGGAGAGTGGACATTGGGCAGTTTCTGCGAGCAACTCGCGACGCTCGAGTTGTGGCCTGAGCCACCGGAGTGGGCGGCGGCGCTGCGTTTTCGCCGGTGGGCGTTCGAGTCCGCGGCTCTCGACCTCGCACTGCGGCAGGCCGGTCGCCCGTTGCATGCTGTGCTCGGGCTGGAGCCGCGGCCCGCGCGCTTCGTCAATTCGCTCGGGCTTGGCAAGGAGCCTTCGATCGAGCCCCTGCGGCGGCGACTGGCTCGCTCCCCCGCCGTGCGCTTCAAGCTCGACGCGGAGGCGAGTTGGCCGCCGGCGCTCGTCGAGGAGGTTGCGGCCACGGGCGCAGTCGACACGATCGATTTCAAGGGCTGCTACGGCTTCGAGGTCAAGGATCCCGACGCGCTCAATGCACTGTACGACCGCGTGCTGCCGGCCTTTCCGGACGCCTATCTGGAGGACCCGCACGACCTGCCCGGGATCGCTGAGCGACTTGGCGACCACCTCGAGCGTGTGTCCTACGACGCGCCGATCCGAGGCGCCGACGACATCGGCGCGACGCCGCTCGCCGCGCGCGTGGTCAACGTAAAGCCCTCGCGCATCGGCAGCCTGCGCGGGCTGTTCGAGGTCTACGCACGCTGCGAACGCGACGCGCGGCCGATGTATGGCGGCGGTATGGGCGAGTTGGGCGTAGGCCGGGGCCAGATCGAGCTGCTCGCTGCGTTGTTCCACGCCGATGCGCCCAACGACGTGGCGCCGAGCGCCTACAACGAGGAGGACCCGGCGGGCGACCTGCCGGCCAGCCCGCTGACGCCGCGACCCGAGCCCGCCGGTTTCCGCTGGGCGTCCTAGACGCGCAGCACCACCACCGGTCTTACCGCGCTCTCGTGACGCGCCCGAGCGCCCGTGCTGCAGGTGGCATCTGGGGCGCACGCCAAACGTGTCGCTCCTCGAACGGCCAGGCGTAGATCGGGTTACCGTCACGCACGAGCTCGAGCAGCCGCGGCTCGCCGAGTTCTGCGGCCGACCACTCATACAGCAGTTGCAGCCGCGGCACGATCACGGCGTAGTCGAGCATCCGGCCGAGACCGTGCTCGGCTGCGATATAGCGCTGGACGTCTTGCTCGAGCGGATAGCGGTCTGGGAGCACCCGAGCGAGCGAGAGAAATGCTCCTGCCATCCCGAGTCTTGGATCGCCGAGCAACCGGCCCATGGGCGCCCAGCGTCCCAACGCCAGGCGCGGCGCCGCATTGAGCGCGTGCGCGTACAGCACGCGCCCCAGCGCGACGTTCATGAAGAAGCGCTCCGCTGCACTCTCCGCTTCGGCGAGACCCCGGTGCTCCAGGTAAGCACCGACGATGCTCGCGTTGTGAGCGCGGTACCAGTTACCCGCGGTCGGGCTGATGATGAACCGCAGCCAGAGCGCCACAGCCTGCGAGGACGGCTCGCCGGCCAGGCGGCGCGATAGCGCCACCGATTCGCATCCCTCGCGCAGCAGCCGCTCGTTCACCGCACGCCACCACACGCTGCCGGGGGGCGAGGCGTCCAGCGGATTGAGCAAACCACGCTCCATCTGCCAGCCCATGAACGACAACGCCGCCCGCCGGAATGGCAGGTGTCGCGGAGCTCGGCCCGCCGGCCCGTGATAGGTCTTGACGAGTAACGCGAGCCGCGCCGCGGGGTCATCGCGAACGGCTGCGACCATTGCCTCAGCCCAGTCACGCGCCTGGGAGTGACGCTCAGGCATCACCTGTTGACTTTCCGATCCTGAAATGACGGTTGAGCTCGTTGAGATATCGATGGCCGAGCATTGGCCCACTCTCGTTCAGCCACTCGAGGATCGAGGTGCGTCCGAGCGGGGGCTGGTGGGAGACGAGCAGACCCGCCGTCAGCCCTCGGATCTCGTCAGCAGTGAGAACTACGTCGCGCAACAGCAGGCCGAGCGCCCGCGCTAGCGCGTTCATCATGGCGGGCGAGGCATGCACGATGGGGGTTCTCAAGCCGAGCGCACGCCGAACCGCTCGCACGAGCTCCTCAAAGGCCATCGCGTCGGGCCCGGCCGCGTCGAGGATGACATCGCGCTCACCGCGCGCGGCGCGCAGGCAGATGTGCGCGAGGTCATCGACGTGCACCGGCTGCACCAGATACCGGCCATCTCCCGGGACGACGAAGATCGGCAGGTGACGCAGGATCCAGGCGATGTTGTTGATCAGGATGTCCCGCCCGCCGCCGAAGATCCAGGTGGGCCTCACAATCGAATACGGAACCTCAGCCTCTGCCAGGGCCCGCTCGACGAGTGCTTTGCCGCGGTAGTAGGGAAGCGGCGAATCGATTGACGGATTGGCGATGCTCAGGTGCACGATGCGAGCGACGCCGGCGCGCCGAGCTGCGTCAAACAGGGCCCGGGAGTTAGCGACCACCTCGGCAAACGTTGTCCGGCCTAGCTCGAATCGGACCCAATACGTGTTGTAGAGCGTGGTGATCCCGGCGAGGCTGCGTGCCAGCGCGTCGGGGTCATCGAATCGGTAGGACGAGGCTCGAACGTGTGCCTGGAGGGCGTGCTCTCGATCAGGATGGTGAGTCAGAGTCCTTACCCGGCGTCCGGACTCGATCAGCAACTCGGCGATACGCGCACCCGAATAGCTGAATGCGCCCGTGACCAGATCCGTCTCGGTGGTGGAGCCGCTCACACGCGATTGGATTCTGACGACCGGACGGCCCCGGGGGTAGGCTCGCTATCTCTGTGGGCGAGTTCTTTAATCCGCTTCCACCACCGGAGCCTGTTCGGCACCCAAAGCCAGAGTGGCAGGGCGCGCCTTGGGGGGTGCTGCCGGGCATCGTGCCGCTTGAGCTATTGCTCTGCCAGACGGAGAGGGCGGCTGTCTTCATCTCGCATTTCGCCGTCTACCCGGCGGGATTCGAGTTCGAGGTGAGGGCGGTCGCCGGGGATGGGGAAGTGGTCGACGAGCTCGAGTTCGAAAGGGACCTGTTCGGGCGTCACTTTCCACGGGCGGGGGGACCGCGCGAGTTCCCGGCCGGGTTGCTGCGTACCGGCGTGCAGTTCGCCGATGGCGGCAAGGCGACCAGCACCGGTGGTCCGCCTCATCCTGGCCGTCAGCCGGCGGGCCCCGTGATGTGGCCGCTGAGTGGAGGTGGGGGAGGCGGCAGCTGGCAGCAGGGCTACTGGGTGTGGCCGTTGCCGCCGCTCGGTTCGCTCGAGTTGGTGTGCGAATGGCCGGCCGCGGGGATCGCGCTCACCCACCGCGAGGTCGACGTAGGGCCGATGCTCGATGCGGCCCGCCGGGCGCGGGCGATCCTGCCGGAGCGAGCCGGCCGGCCCAGCGGGCACGGCTTCTCGGTCGGGACGTCGGTGCGCGTCGGGCCACCGCAGATCGGTCACGAGCAAGGTTCGGGCCGCGGACGGCGTGGGGGTAGGCTCGGCCGGAGCACATGAGCGAGTTCTTCGAGGCGCTTCCCGTCCCCGATCAGAGCCGTCGCCGTCGGCAGCGGAACGAATGGGCAGGTCCGCCTCGGGCGACGGTTCCCGGGGTGGTGCCGGTTGAGTTGTTGCTCGCGCGCTCCGAGCGGGCCGCGGTGTGCGTGAGCCATGTCGCCGCGTACCCGAGTGGGTTTGAGTTCGCGGTGCTCGTGTTCGCCAGCCCGCAAGACGAACACGCGGAAGGCCTCGAGCCGATGCTGTTCGGCCCTCACTGGGGCGGCTATCACCACGGAGAGCCCGTACCCGAGCCGCTGCGGATCGGCGTCCAGTTCGCCGACGGGACCAAGGCGACCGACACCGAGTCGCCTCGCCACGGCCAGGGCCAACCGTCGGGACCCATTCTCGTAGCGGGCGGCGGCGGTGGTGGCGACGGCTGCTGGCAGCAGACGCATTGGGTCTGGCCGCTGCCACCGCCGGGCCCGCTGCAGATCGTATGCCAATGGGCTGCGGCCGATATACCCCTCTCTCGACAGGAGCTCGACGCCCGGCTGATCCGCGACGCCGCCGAGCGCGCCCACGCCCTCTACCCGGAGTGAGACGGCAGGTCCGCATACGCGCGAGTTCCTACCGCTGGTGGGGCATCGACTGCGCCAACTCCTCACGCGAGTGGATGCCGAGCTTCTGGTAGACGTGCCGTAGGTGGTATTCGATGGTCTTCGGGCTCAGGAACAGGGCGGCTGCCGCCTCGCGCGTCGTCTTGCCCGCGGCCAGGAGCAATCCGATCTGAAGCTCCTGCGGCGTCAAGGCGTCGAGCGTCGCCGGGTCCCGGCGTCGCATCGTCTCCCCCGTGGCATGGAGCTCGGCCCGCGCGCGATCCGCCCATGGATGCGCGCCCAAGCGCTCGAACGTCTCAACCGCTTCGCGCAGATGTTCCCGCGCCCGGGCGCGGTTTCGAGCCCGCCGCAGGCGCTCTCCATACGCCAGCCGCGTACGGGCTCCCTCGAATGCGTCCGGGGTGCGATCGTGATGTTCGAGCGCATGGGCGAAGTCAGGTTCGAACTCGTCGTCGTCGGCGACGATTCCGCAGCCGCGAAACGCGCGGGCTAGCGCCCACGGCTGACCTTTCTTCTCCGCGGCGGCGCTGAACTCCGCCGCGACGACTCGCGCCTGCGCCAAGCGCCCCAGTCGTACATAGGCTTCTACGAGCTCTGCGGCGGGCGAAAGGTCGACGTCCGTGATCCCGAGCTCGTCCAGCAGCCGTTGCTGGCGCTCCAGCTGGTCCGCCGCCCGTTCGGCCTCGCCCCGCCCGAGCTCGAGCAGGCCGAGCGCCTCGAGCGCCCACACCTCGTGCAGGCGGGTCCCGAGCCGGTCGCACAGCTCAAGCGCTTCTGCGGCGTTTGCCCTGCACTCGCGTTCATGCCCACGGCGAGCTTGCAGCCGTGCCAGCCCCGAGAGGCCGAACACGAGGTCGGTCTCCTGGTTGCTCTCGCGCGCGAGATTGATCGCCTCCAAGTAGGTTGCTTCGGCGATGGCCCAGCGGTCGGTGGTGGCGTGGTCGAGGGCATGCAGATTGAGCACGAACGGCAACGCGCCTAGTGCCGCGTGGCTGCGGGCGACCTGGAGCGCCTGCTCATGCAGGCCGCGACCGGTCTCACGCTCGCGCAGGAACATGGGCGCCTCAGCGAGCCACGGAACTAGTTGCACGTCGTCGCGCAGCTCGGATGAGCTTTCCGCCAAGTCGATCGCCCGCTGAATTGCCTCGGCGCCAGCGGCGGCGTTACCGCCCGCGACAACGCGCGCCATTCCGATTGCGAGCGTGGCCAAGAAGCGCGTTCGGACCGACGCTCCGGCGGGCACCCGGGTCCACGCGCGCTCGGCGACCGCGAGCATCTCGGCCGGTTTGCCGGCATGTAAACAAGCGACCGCCGCCTCCGCGAGCATCGCAACCGCTCGCTCCGGGTCGGCCCGCGTCGCCGCGTCGGTCAAGATCGCGTGGCCGCGCATCACTGGGCCGCGGCGCGTTGCGATGTGGCCCAGGAGCTCGTCGATGTCGAGCGCGATCTCGGGGTCGTCTGTCGAAGCGCGGGCCTCGCCGAGCAACACGACCGCGCGGCCCGCGAGACCGGCATGCCAGCTCGCCTCCGCTGCCGCGCGCAACAACCGGGCGCGATGCGGCGTGTCCGGCGTCAACCCCGCTGCACGCTCGAACGCGGCGGCGGCGCTCGCGTAGGCGCTGCGGTCGTGTGCGCGACCGCCGGCCTGCTCCAGGGCGGCCGCCGCCGTCGCGTCGACGCCCGCGGCCGCCGCCGCAAGGTGCCAGGCGCGTCGATCAATGTCTCGATCGGGAAGGGCCGCAGCCAGCGCGGCATGTGTCTCGCGGCGAGAGTCGAGGGGCGCGTCGGCATAAATCGCCGATCGCGCGAGCGGGTGTCGGAATTCGACTGACCCATCCCGCAGCGAGACAAGCCCCGCTTGCTCAGCGGTTGACAACAGCGAGAGGTCCGCACCCACTCGCTCTGCCGCGCGCTCCAGCAACCTGAAATCGCCGCTGTCACTCGTCGCCGCCAGCAGCAGCGCGCGCCGCTCGGGCTCGTCCAACTGTGCCACCCGGCGCAGGAACGCGTGTCCAACCTTGCTCGAGACGACCATCGGTGCGCCCTCAGGCGCTAACGCAAGCTCATCACCCTCGTGGCGGAGCTCAAGCAGCGCAAGGGGGTTTCCCGCCGTCGCGCTGTGGAGCTGGCGGGCAGCTTCGGGTGCCATGTCGCTGAGCAGGACCGTCGCTTCGTCGAGACCCAGGCCGGCGATCTGCAGCGTCGACAGGTCAGCGCCGTCGAGCAAGGATGGCTCGTCCTCGCGGACGGCGATCAGGACGGCGATCGGGTCGGCCACGAGGCGGCGAACGGCGAACAGCAGTGCCTGGGCGCTCGAGCCGTCAAGCCATTGTGCGTCATCGATTAGCACGGCTACCGGAGCCTGCTCGGCGCAGGCAGCGAGCAGGCTGAGCGTCGCCGCCCCGATCGCGAACCGCTCTCGCGCCCTCGCCGGCCGGAGCGCCAAGGCGCCCTCGAGCGCGACGGCCTGCGGCTTCGGGATCCGCTCGACCAGTCCCAGGACCGGACGAAGCAGCTCCAACAGCGAGGCGAACGGTATCTGCGCCTCGGACTCCACGCCTCGGGCGCGTAGCAACTGCATGCCGACCGCTTGCTCGGCGGCGTACTCGAGCAAAATCGTCTTGCCGATACCGGGCTCGCCGATCAGCGCCAGCGTGGCGCTCTCGCCCGCTCTGGCGCGCTCGAGCACTGCATCCACCTCGGCTCGCTCCCGGTCTCGCCCCACGAGCATGGTCCGATTCTGCCACCGATAAGCGCGCGGAAAGGACTAGGTGGGGCCCTGATGCGATCCACGCGGGAGGGCCTTAGGGTCGCGGAAAACCTACCCAGGAGGGCATCGATGAGTGCAGTTCAGGAGGCCGTCGAGGTGGACGGCGACAAGCTGATGCAGTTTGTGTTCCGGGCCGTCGACGAGGTCGGCGCGACCCTCAACTCCGCGCTCGTCGTGATCGGCGACAAGCTCGGCCTGTACCGCGCCCTGGCGGGGACAGGCGGGTTGACCTCGGCCGAGCTCGCCGAGCGCACCGGAACCGCTGAGCGCTACGTGCGCGAGTGGCTCAACGCCCAGGCGGCCGGGGGCTTCGTCACCTACGACGCGGACAGCTGTCGCTATGCGCTGCCGCCAGAGCAGACCGTCGCATTGACCGACTCCAACAGCCCGGCATACCTGCCTGGGTTCTTCCAGATCGCGCTCGGCTCGGTTATCGACTCACCCAGGATCCTCGAGAAGGCGCGCACCGGCGACGGGCTCGGTTGGCACGAACACGTGCACGACGTGCACGAGGGGTGCGAGCGCTTCTTCCGCCCGGGCTACAACGCGCATTTGATCGCCGAGTGGTTGCCGGCGCTAGAGGGCGTCGTCGAAAAGCTCGAGCGGGGTGCGCTGGTCGCCGACGTCGGCTGCGGCCACGGCGCTTCGACCATCTTGATGGCGCAAGCGTTCCCGAACTCGACGTTCGTCGGTTCGGACTACCACGACGGCTCGATCGAGACCGCGCGCGAGCGCGCCCGCGAGGCCGGCGTTGCCGATCGGGTCAGCTTCCAAACGGCGGCGGCGGCGGCGTACAGTGGCACCGGCTATGACCTCGTAACGATGTTCGACTGCCTACACGACATGGGCGACCCGGTTGGGGCTGCGCGCCACGTGCGCTCGACCATGAAGCCGGACGGCACGTGGATGGTCGTGGAGCCCAACGCCGCGGACCGCGTTGAGGGCAACTTCAACCCCGTGGGGCGCGCCTACTACGCGTTCTCGACGCTGCTCTGCACGCCCGCGTCGCTCTCACAGGAGGTCGGGCTGGCGCTTGGGGCGCAGGCGGGAGAAGCACGGATCCGGGACGTCGTCGAGGCAGCCGGGTTCACCCGCTTTCAGCGCGTCGCGGAGACTCCGTTCAATCTCGTCTTCGAAGCGCGGCAGTGACGACACCTATCGCATCGGTCGAGCTGTCCGCGCCCCGCGCGGACAGCTCGCCACGCGAGCAGACACGCGCGCGCTATCCCGACGAGGAGGGGTATCTCGAGCGGGAAGGCGTGCGCGTGTTCTACGAGGTCTACGGGTCGGGGGAGCCAACGGTCTTGCTGCTGCCGACCTGGTCGATCGTGCACTCGCGCTGCTGGAAGATGCAGATCCCATATCTCGCTCGCCACTATCGCGTGGTGACCTTCGATGGCCGTGGGAACGGTCGGTCCGGCCGCCCCAAGGAGCCCGAGGCCTACCTTGAGACTGAGTTCATGGCAGACGCGCTCGCGGTGATGGATGCGAGCGCGACTGAAAGCGCGGTGCTCGTGTCCTTGTCTCGCGGCGCCGAGCGTTCGTTGCTGCTCGGCGCGAACTACCCCGACCGGGTCGACGGCATGGTGTTCATCGCGCCTGCGTTGCCGCTGCCGCCAGTCGTCTCGCGTGTGACAGCCGAGGACGAGTTCGTCCAGCGCCGCGACCACTACGAAGGCTGGGCGAAGTGGAACAGTCACTACTGGCTCACGAATTACAGGGAATTCGTCGATTTCTTCTTCACCCAGATGTTCAACGAGCCGCACTCGACCAAACAGATCGAGGACTGCGTCGGCTGGGCGCTCGAGACCAACCCTGAGACATTGGTCGCGACCCAGCTCGCGAAGCGGCTTCCAGACGCGGCCAGCGTGCGCGAGCTCGCCGCGCGAGTGCGCTGCCCCGCGCTCGTCATCCACGGGACCGATGACGCGATTCGTCCACACGACTCGGGCAGGGCGCTCGCCGAACTGATCCGCGGTGCGTTCGCGAGCCTGCAAGGTTGCGGTCACGGTCCGAACGTTCGCGACCCAGTCAAGGTCAATCTGCTGTTGCGCGATTTCATCAGCCCACCGCGGCTCCCGCATCGCTGGACACGAGCTGGCTCGCGCCGCCCGCGCGCGCTCTACATCTCCTCGCCGATCGGCCTGGGTCACGCTCGGCGCGATGTCGCGATCGCCGACGAGCTGCGCAAGCTGCATCCAGAGCTCGAGATCGACTGGCTCGCTCAACACCCGGTGACGGCGGTGCTCGAGCGGCGCGGCGAGCGCGTACATCCGATGAGCGCCCAGCTCGCGAATGAATCGCGCCACATCGAGTCTGAGTCGGCTGAACACGACCTGCATTGCTTCCACGCGATCCGGCGGATGGACGAGATCCTGCTCGCCAATTTCATGGTGTTACACGACCTCACGCGTGAGGAGCAATACGACCTGTGGATCGGAGACGAGGCCTGGGAGCTCGACTACTACCTACATGAGAACCCAGAGCTGAAGAGCGCCGCATACGTCTGGCTGACCGACTTCGTCGGCTGGCTGCCGATGTCCGACGGTGGGCGAGGCGAGGAGTTTCTTACGGCCGATTACAACGCGGAGATGATCGAACACATCGCGCGCTACCCGCGCGTGCGCGACCGCGCCATCTTCGTCGGCGAGCCAGAAGACATCGTGGACGAGACCTTCGGGCCCGGCCTGCCGGCTATCCGTGATTGGACAGAGCAGCATTACAGCTTCGCCGGCTACGTCACCGGGTTCGATCCCTCAGCCTTGGCCGACCGCGACGCGCTGCGCGATGAGCTTGGATACCGCCCCGACGAGCGTGTGTGCGTTGTGACCGTCGGCGGGTCGGGCGTCGGCGCCGATCTTCTGCGTCGGGTCGTGGCGAGCTTTGACGACGCCAAGCGGCTTGTGCCCGAGCTACGGATGATCGTCGTCGCCGGGCCGCGGATCGATCCCGCGTCCCTTCCAGCCGGTGACGGCCTCGAGGTGCACGCCTACGTTCACGACCTCTACCGCCATCTCGCCGCCTGCGATCTCGCGATCGTTCAGGGCGGTCTCACGACCGCGATGGAGCTGACCTCCAACAGGCGGCCCTTCATCTACTTCCCGCTCAAGCACCACTTCGAGCAGAACTTCCACGTCCACCACCGCCTCGAGCGGTATCGCGCCGGCAGGCGGATGAGCTTCGACGACTCGCCCCAGGAGACGATCGCGGCGGCGATCGCAGAAGAGCTCCGCCGCGACCTCGACTACCGGCCGGTGGAGTCAGATGGCGCTCGGCGAGCGGCCACGATGATCGCGGAGCTGCTCTAGCCGCGTGAGCGATCAGTTCATGGTCAGGCGAAAGACGGGATGATCCGGCGCGATCCGGCGCAGGTCACCGTCGGACGAATCTGGGCCGACACCTCCGAAGAACACGCCAACCTCGAACTTCCACTTCTTCAGGTAGGCGCGCAGCAGGGGCGCCTTCTCGTCGTCCGCGAGCTCAACGGCGTCGAACGCCTGCGTTCGTCTCCCGACGCGGAGCCTTCCCTGCCCGCTGGCACGGAGGTTCTTCACCCACTGCGTCTGGCCGCGGGGCGCCACCAGGTAGTCGGCTCCGTCAAAGCGCAACAGGTTCACAGGCGTCTGTCGCCACTGGCCGGAAGTCCGGCCCTTGACCTCCAGCACGCGCGACCCATAGACGCTGACGCCGGCCCTCGTCAGCGCTGCGACGATCCTGTTGAACACATTGGTTGTGAACCACCCCGGGCGCTGGTAGTGCTCGTCACCGCTCGCTCGCTCCATGGCCATATTTCACCATCCGAGCGCGGCGAGCGCGTTCGCGGGCACGTAGTCTTTTCGGCAGGGCAACGGAGAGGAGGAAGTGATGGCAGTTGCGCCGTCTCGATACATGGTCCACCGGGCGGAGGCGATCGAGTATCAACCGATGTTCATCGACGGTGAGCAGATCGGCGAAGCGCACGAGCTTCGGAGCCAGGGCTCGCATGGCAATGAACACGAGGCGTGCCTGTGGCGTACCGCTGCGCCGGCACGCTACGAGTACTTCTTCTCCGGGGACGAGTCCTTCTACGTCCTTGAGGGTGCCGTCAGTATCGAGCTGACCGACACGGGGGAACGCGTCGAGCTCAAGGCGGGCGACGTCGCCTCCTTCCCCAAGGGCACACGATCGACATGGTCGTTCACTGAGCCGTTCAAGAAGTTCACCGTGATATCGAACTGACGCGATGCGACTCGGTCTGCACGCGCTCGGGGTCGGTGCCGGCGCACGCGTCGAAGTACTTGAGGCGGTTGCGAGCGCCGCCGAACGAGTGGGCTTCGCGACGCTGTGGGCGGGCGAGCACGTGGTGATGGTCGACCGCTCGGGGTCACGCTATCCGTACTCGAGCGACGGCAAGATCGCCGTGCCGGCCATTGCCGATTGGCTCGATCCGTTCGTGGCGCTCTGCTTCGCGGCGGCCGCAACCCGGCAGATTCGTGTCGCTACCGGGGTCCTATTGCTGCCTGAGCACAACCCGGTGATCGTCGCCAAGCAGGCCGCGAGCCTCGACTCGCTGAGCGGCGGTCGGCTGGTTCTCGGCGTAGGCGTGGGGTGGTCAGCGGAGGAATTCGCCGCGCTCGGCATACCGTTCGCCAGGCGCGGGCAACGCACGAGTGAATACGTCGAGGCGATGCGCGTGCTGTGGCGCGAGGATGTCGCGTCTTTCGCGGGCGAGTTCGTCGTCTTCGACGGTGTTCGCGTCAATCCCAAGCCCACCCACCGGCGCCGGGTCCCTGTCGTCTTCGGCGGAAACAGCGACGCAGCGCTGCGGCGCGTCGCTCGGGTGGGAGACGGCTGGTATGGCTTCAACCTCTCCGGTGTGGACGCCGTGCGCGAGCGCGTAACGCGGCTGCGTGAGCTGTGCGGGGACGCGGGTCGAGATAGCGCAGCACTCGAGATCTCGGTTGCGCTCGAAGATCCTCAACCCGAGGACCTCGACGCGCTGGCCGCGCTCGGCGTGGACGAGCTCGTACTCGTCGATGGACCCCCCGACGATCCACACGCGGCCGAGCAGTGGGTGGCAGACCTCGGCCGGCGGTGGCGTACAGCCGCCCCGTCCGCCGCCGCCGACTAGGGAGCCGCGGAGCCGCTCAGCCGCGGAGCCGCTCAGGGCTCGCCCGGGCCGCCCCGGCCGCGGATCCAGTCGGCGACCTGCTCGGCCATATCGCCCATCTGGGAGCCGAGCTTGGCGATGTTCTCGCCGGCGTCCTGAAGGATCGTGCGGAAGCGCTCGGCGTAGTAATCGAATGCATCGCCCGCTTCCGCGCGCACGTCCGACTCCTCGTCGCGGGTGCGGTACTCGCCGCGCACGATCCGGTCGTAGTCGCCTCCCTGAACCCACTTCATCACCTCGGAGACGCGCCTGACCGCGTACGAGTGGGTCTGGCCGATCTCGTTGAAGAAACGCCGCACGCGATCGGAGGGGTCATCCCAGCTCTCGTACTCCATCGCCTGCGCCATGAACGCGTCGAGATTCAGCTGGTCAACGGGCAGCCCCCCTGCAGTCACCATGAGGGTGCTGCACACGATTTGCGGGTCGCGCACTGCGAGCGTGGCCGCTCGGTCGCAGCTGAGCTCGGTAGCGCGGTACCACTCGAGCAGCACCGCTCTCACGGCGCGGAACGGGATTCCGAGAAAGAACGGCGCACCGCTGCCGACTCTCAGCAGGATGTTGAGCGTGGTCAGGTAGACGACGTGGTCGGAGAGGATGTGCCCGAGCTCGTGGGCGATCACGGCCCGGCGCTCCCCCGGGCCGAGACGCTGCACCAGGTCGGCGTCGATCACGATCATCGGCTTGCCCGCCCCGACCACTTGCGCGCCGCCGAGTACCCCCGAACTGACGTACAGGTCGTAGCGCTCGGGCATGTCGAGAATCCTCGAGACGCCCTCGTGCGCGCTCCACAGGTCGGGCAGCTGCCGCTCTGAGACCTTGATCGAGTTGCCCAGGTAGAGCTGGCGCACCGCCCGCTCGTACTGCCACTCGATCAGTTTGCGCACGACCGTGTCGAGCAGGGGGATCGCCCGCAGCGCGGCTGTCGCCGCACGATCGGCCGGATGCTCGTATGCCTTGGCCGAGATATTCGTGTACGGCTCGATGTTCTCTGGCAGGAGGTCGGCCATGCAAGGCCAGCCTACTCCCCTGGCGCGCGCACACTGGGGTTTAGGCCGTGACCTCGGGCGATGGCTGACATCGAAGCCACCACCGCAATTGGGTGCGAGGCTGGATGCTCAGCGAGCCTATGGAATGACCGGCGTGTCTGCCGCGAGGACAAGCACGGAGCTGCGCGCATTGTTCAGCTCGCTGCGCACGTCACCGCCGATCACGACGCGACCCTGTGGCGCGCCCGGCTGAGAGCCGACGACGATCAGGTCCACCGGCTCTCCGGAGGAGGGCACGACCCTGGCTTCGAGTTGCTCGGCGAGGGCTTCGGCGGTGGTTCTGGCGACGTCGTTGCGGGGACCGGCGAGCGGCACCGCGATCGTCCTGATCGCCCCCTCTCGCGATGTCCGCAGGCCGGCGCTCGCGATCGCGACCGCCACCGAGCCGCCGTCCAGCAGGTATTGAGCGGACCTGCCCGGCTCAATGTGTCCGGGAGAGGTGCGGTAGTCGGAGCCGAACGCGATCAGCTCCGCTTCCTCGCTCGCGGCCAGCTGCGCAAGGCTTTCGCCTGTCGAGCCACCGACTACCACATGACGCGCGACGCCTGGGTCATCTAGCAGCGCCGCGCCCCGTTCGAGGCGCTGCTCGGCATCGTGCTGTGCGAGCTCCTCTCGGCGCGGGTCGAACTCGTGGGAGTGACGCACGTACGCGAGGTGCAGGGTGAAGCCGGCACGTGCCAGCATCTGGCCCAGAGCGAGGGCGTCGTCGTCGTTTTCCGTTCCGTCATAGGAAATGATCAGATTGGTGCTCATCACCACGGAATCCTTCGCTACGGCCGGTGCGTTGCCATCGGCCGGATGGACAGTGTCGCGCTCGTCCAGCTATCCAACTGGCGCGCGGCCCTCATTCAAAAGTATGAGTCGCGAGCGCCGGATCGTCCTCCCGTAGGGCCCTTCTCGCGCCCTGAGCGCGACGACAGGGAGGGCGCGGCAGCCTAATTTCGGCTGCATGAACGAAACCAACATCGACGGCGCGGCGCTGGCCGTCAAAACGACCGGGCTCACCAAGGCGTTCGGCGACCGCAAGGCGCTGGATGGCGTGGACCTGGAGGTCCCGCGCGGCGTTGCGTTCGGCTTCCTGGGGCCCAACGGCGCCGGCAAGACCACGATCATCAGGGTTCTGCTCGGGCTCGCATGGCCGACCTCCGGCTCCATGTCAGTCCTTGGGTATGCGGTCCCGGAAAAGCGCGCAAAAGCACTCGCGCGCGTCGGCGCGATCGTCGAGGAGCCGCGCTTTCATCCCTTCCTCTCCGGGCGCGAGAACCTCGCCGTCAATGCCGCCGCCAGAGGCGGTGTCGCCGCGACGAGGATTCCGAGTGTGCTGGACCGAGTGGGGTTGAGCGCCCGCGCGGACGAACGGGTCGCGCATTACTCGCTGGGCATGAAGCAGCGGCTCGGTATCGCGCGGTGCCTGCTCGCCGACCCTGAGTTGTTGTTCCTGGACGAGCCGATGAACGGACTGGATCCGGCTGGCATGCTCGAGGTTCGCGGCCTGATCAGGGAGCTCGTGGAGGAGGGGCGGACGGTGTTCCTCTCGTCGCACCTGCTCGACGAGGTGCAACGCACGTGCGACTTCGCCGCGATCGTCGATCACGGCAAGGTGGTCACGCAGGGGTCGATCGAGGTCCTCACGGCGGGGTCGCGCACGATCCTGATCGGCACCGACGATCCCGCACGTGCGGCTGCCCTGCTCGCAAACCTGAGGAGCGTGGGTGCGGCCACGGTGGAGGCGGACGGCGTCGTCCTGTCGCTCTCCAACGGGACAAGTGAACGTGAGCTCGTCACCGACATCGTCCGGCGGATGCTCGAGGCAGGGCTCGCCATCGACCGCGTTTCGCCGCGCGAGCCTTCGCTCGAAGAGCGCTTCCTGAACATCACCCACGGCCTGGAGGGCGAACAATGATCTCCGATGCTCTGACTCTGTTCCGGACCGATGTGCTGAAGCTGCGCCGCCGCCGCGGCCTGATGGCGATCGCGGGCCTGATTGCGATCGGCTCAGCCAGTGTGATCTTCATCGTCACCGCAATCCGGCACGGAGCCGATCCGCAGCACGTGCGGCCGGCCGGCGGCATCAAGAGCTTCCAGGACGCAACTGACTTCCTCGGCCTCATCTCGGTCGTGATCGCGGCGATGATCGGAGTTACCGCCGGCGCGGGCGACGCTGAGCTCGGGGTGATCCGAGACCTCTTGGCCACCGGCCGCTCGCGGCTCGCGCTGTTTGCTTCGCGGGCCACCGCCGCAGTCGTGGTGACGCTCGCCTTTCTGACCGTCGCGTTGGTGGTGATAACCGTGTGTTCGATCGCGCTCGCGGACTCGGCGCCGGTGCCAGCGCTATCGATGATCGTGCACCGTGACGCTGCCGTGCTCGGGTTCGGCGCGCTGGCCGCGCTCGTATGCACAGGGGTTGCCACCTTTGTGCGCTCGCGAGGTCCGCTGATGGCAAGCCTGATCGCATTCGGGGTGCTGATCTCGGAGCTGCTGCTGCAAGTCCAGTTCCTCGGTTCATTGCGGGAGCTGCTGCCGTTGGCAGCTTTCGAACGCATGGTTGGCGACACGATCCCGGGACTCCAGTACCCAGTGGCGGTCGCGATCGCGGTCGCGATCGGGTGGGCGCTCATGGCGCTGGCCTCCGGGGCCTGGTGGGCTAGACGCGTCGAGGTGTGAGGCGGGGGGACGTACGCTGTGCCCGTGAACAGGGAGCTTGAGCGCCCGAAGCTCCTGCTCAGGGTCGACGCCATCGGTCCCTGGGTTCTGGACGGACTGCTTGCGCTCGTCGTGCTCGCGCCGACGCTCGCGGTCGCGGGGCACAGCAGCCACGGGATCAACGGGCAATCCACCGGCACCGACGTGGCCGAGGTCATAGCCGCGGGCGTGCTCTCGACATTGCCGTTGCTGGTGAGGCGGCGCTGGCCCGTTCAGGTGCTCGTCGCGACCCTTGTCGTGGGTGTCGCGATTCCAACTGCGGCGGTGTTCTGGCCGCCGGCGCTGGTAGCGGTGTACACGGTCGCATCGCGGCGGCCGTGGCGGCTGGCGGCGCTCGGCGCGGTCGCCGCGACGGTGTCGCTGTATCTACACCGCCTCATATGGGGCTACAGCCTGCCGCTGTCCGGCGTGATCGAGGGCATCGCGCTCGCGGGCGCGGCGCTCGCCCTAGGCCTCTACCAAGCGACACGCCTCGCCTACTTCGAACAGCAGCGTGAGCGGGCTGCGCGGCTCGAGCGTGAGCGTGAGCTGCTCGATCAGCAGGCCGCCGCGCAGGAGCGACTGCGGATCGCGCGTGAGCTGCACGACGTGGTCGCTCACAACGTCAGCCTCATGGTGATCCAAGCGCAGGCGCTCCGAGCTACCTCCGAGGACCCGGCGGCTCAGCGCAGCGCCGCGACGATCGCCGAGCTCGGCCGCGACGCGATGGGCGAGATGCATCGCACCCTTGAGCTGATGCGATCGGCCAGGCCAGATGAGGAGCGGACGCCGCAGCCGGTTCTCGACGATCTCGGGCCGCTGCTCGAGCGTGCGAGCGCGGCCGGGGTCGATGTGCAGCTGGTCGTCACCGGGTCGCCACGGCCGCTCCCTGCCGGGGTTGCGCTATCGGCCTACCGCATCGTCCAGGAGGCATTGACGAATGTGATCAAGCATTCGGGCGGCGACCACGCCGAGGTCGCTCTTCGCTACGGGCGGGATGTACTCGAGCTGGAGATCCTCGACCATGGGCACGGCGGCGAGGATCACGCAGCGGTCCCCGGGTCGGGCCACGGGCTCGTGGGCATGCGTGAACGGGTGGCGCTGTTCGGCGGCAGCCTCGAAGCGGGACCGCTCAACGGGCGGGGCTACCGCGTGCTTGCGACGCTCCCGTACACCCGATCATGATGATCCGCGTACTGATCATCGACGACCAGCCGCTGGCGCGGGCGGGATTCAAGGCCGTACTCGAGGCGACCGGCGCGATGCACGTCGTCGGCGAGGGCGAGACGGGCGAGGAGGCGGTACGGCTGGCGCGCCTTCACGATCCGGACGTTGTCCTGATGGACATCCGGATGCCGGGCATGGACGGGATCGAGGCGACTCGGCGCATGCCCAAGCAGAAGGTCCTGATCTTGACCACGTTCGGGATCGATGACTACATCATCGAAGCGCTGCGGGCCGGCGCGAGCGGTTTCCTGCTCAAAGACGCGCCGGTCGAAGAGCTCGTGCGCGCTGTCCGGACCGTCGCCGCCGGCGACGCGCTGCTTTCCCCAGGCGTGACGAAGCGTCTGCTCGGGCAGGTGGCGCGCCGGCTCCCGGCGGCGGTCGCACGCCAGGCGGGGGCGCTGGCGGAGCTGACCGAACGCGAGCGTGAGGTGCTGCGCCTCGTGGCGGTTGGAATGTCGAACGCCGAGATCGCGACCGCGCTGGTCGTCTCCGAGCCGACCGTCAAGACGCACGTCTCGAGCGTGCTGCAAAAGCTGGGTTTGCGCGACCGCGTTCAGGCCGTGATCTGGGCATATGAGAACGGCTTGGTCGCGCCCGGCGAGAGCTAGGGGCCCTGCGACTCAGTGCACAGGCAGGCCGGCCAGGGCCACGATCACGCCGATGGCTCCGGCGGCGACCAGCACCGTCACGGTCCCCCGGCGCCAGAGCAACAGCGCGATGGCCGCGGCCGCAAGCACGCCGAACTGCCACGACGCGCCGAGCGCGCGAGCCAGCGGCACTGCGGCGCCGAGGATCGCGCCGATCGCCGCCGGTCCCGCGCCGTCGAGGAAGGAGAGCGCCGAGGGGTTCTGCCGCAGCCGCTCGAAGCGCCCGCCGCCGACGAGCACGAACAGGAACGAGGGTGCGAAGGCCACCGCCGCCGCGAGCACGCTTCCGGCCACGCCGTGGGCGGCGTAGCCGACCGCCGCCACGGTTGCCACCACCGGTCCTGGGGTCACCTGGCCTAGCGCAACCGCGTTCAGGAAGCGGGCGTTGGTCAACCAGTGGTAGACGTGCACCGCGTCGCCCTGCATCAGCGGGACGATCACGAAGCCGCCGCCGAAAGAGAGCGCGCCGACCTTGAAGGCCGTCCACGCGAGCGCGCCGAAGGAGCCTTTGACCAGCGCGATCGGGAGTAGGGCTCGCGCCCGACCGCGATCCGCGCGCGGCTCGCCCCTTCGCTCTCGCCGAAGGGTGAGCTCAACCGTCCCGCAGGCGATCAGCACGAGCACCAGATAAGGACCGATCAGAGCGGCGGCAACCGCGCCGGCGACGAGATATGCGCCCCACCGAAAGCTGCGCCCGTGCCCGTAGCGCGTGCGCCGGTAGCTCGGACGCAGCAGGTCCGATCCGGCCCGCAGCGCCACGGCCGCGACCGCGGCGCCGGCTCCGGCTCCCGCGCCGCGCACCCACAGCGGCGGGGCCTTGGCAAGAAAGAGCGCCGAGAGCGCGACGATCAGCGCGACAGCGGGGAGGATGAAACCAAGACCGCCGATGACCGCTCCAAGTGGGCCGCCGACGCGATAGGCGCAGAAGATCGCAAGCTGAGTGGAGGCAGGGCCGGGGAGCAGATTGCAGGCGGCGATCGCGTCCTCGAAGGCGCGGGGCTCGAGCCAGCGGCGCCGCTCGACGACGAGCTCCCGGAGCAGCGAGATGTGCGCCGGTGGGCCGCCGAACCCGATCAAGCCGATCCTCGTCCACTCCCGGGCCACGACCTTGAGCGGCACGCGCTCGCCATGCGATGCCTCGTTCACGCCATCAGTGTCCGCCAAAGCGGCGGCCGCGGGTCGCTCAGATACTTGGCACGCGCCAGGCCGCCCTGCGCGCTGGACGCGCAGGACGACCTGGACCGACGGGCGGCGCTACGCGGCGGTGTGCACCGGCCGCGCACGGACCGGCGTGCGCTGCGTGCGGGGAGCAGGGCGATGCCGGTGGGCAGCAGCACGCCGCCAGGCGTGCTCGATCGCGGCGTGATCACGGTGCTGCGTGAAGATCGCCCACACCAGAGGGCTCGCGACCATCAGAACCACGCCCAGGCAAAGCAGCGCGTTCAGGACGATTATCAGTGTCATCGTGTCCTCCTTCGTCGGTGTTCACGGAGTGAGCTTCAACTCACATGAACAGGTTGACCGACGGGTGTGAGCGAACCCCAAGAGCCCGGTTAGAGTGCTCTCAGGAAGCGGATCGCGCTCGAGAACGGCGTCCAGCGGCCCCGCTGCCGTTGGTTCGCGGGGACGGCGTATCCTGCCTGAGCTCCGCCAACGACTCCCGCAGCCCGTCGGCCACGAGCTCGACGTCGTACATGCGGTCGTAGTCACCCAGCAGTCCGAAGCTGATCAGCCCGTTGTAGGAGAAGACCGCGATCGAGAGCGCGTGCTGGCGCGGCAGGAACGCGACGGGCGCGATGCTCTTTAGCTCGCGCCCGAGCAGGTACAGCGGCAGCTGCGGCCCCGGCACGTTGGTGATGATCAGGTTGAACAGCCTGGTCGAGAAGTTCAGGCGCGAGGCCTGCGCGAGGATCGTCGGCAGCGCGAAGTCGCTCAGGCCGATGATCGTCTGCGCTGCCATCAGCTGGCGCGAGCGCTTGGCCCGGCGCATCTCGTCGCGGACCAGCAGCAGCCGCTGCTCGGGATCGTCGGCGTACACCGGCAGCGAGGCGCGCAGCAGCGCCACACGGTTGCCGAGCAGGCCCCGCTCCTCCTCGCCGCGCAGGTTCACGGGTACGAGCGCGCGCAGCTCGAGCCCCTTGGTGCGCACGCCCCGCGCGATCAGCCAGCTACGCAGCGCGCCCGTGGCGGCCGCGAGCACTACGTCGTTGACGGTCGCGCCGTGCCTCTGCTTGACGGCGCGCACATCGCCGAAGCTCAGATCGCGTGAGGCAAAGCGCCGATGGGGACCGATCGGGCCGTTGAGCGGGACCGTGGGCGCAGGATTGAGGAGCTCCCAGCCCATCGCCCCGAGGGCGCCTGCGACCTGAGTGGCCGAGCGCGTCAGCCGCCGCGGGTACAGCGCGCCGCCGGCCGCGTAGTGGGCCAATGAGAGGGGCGACTTGGCGCTCGCCGCGAGCGTCCGCACGAGCAGCTCCGCGCGTGAGGGCTCGGGACGGCGCTCGAAGGCAACCGCCGCTGTGCCCACCGAGGCCGATTCGGGCGTGGTGTCCATGATCACGCTCGCGATATCGACGCCCGAGATCCCGTCGACGAGCGCGTGGTGAACCTTCGTGATGAGGGCGAAGCGGTCCTCCTCGAGGCCCTCGACGACATACATCTCCCACAGCGGCTTGCCCCGGTCGAGCCGTTGGGAAAAGATCCGGCCGACGAGCGCCCTCAGCTGATCGTCGCCACCGGGCCAGGGCAGGGCGCTGCGCCGCAGGTGATAGTCGAGGTTGAACTCGGGGTCGTCGACCCACCAGGGGCGGGTGAGCGCAATCGGCGGCTCGGCAAGGCGTTGGCGGAAGCGGGGCACGAGTCCGAGCCGCTCGGAGATGTGCTCGCGGAGCTCCTCGTGCTCGGGTGCGGGTCCTTCGAAGACGGAGACGCCGCCGATGTGCATCTGCGCGCCGTCGCGCTCCTGCATCAGGAACGACGTGTCGGTCGCGCTCAGCTGGGCGGGTGAGTGGCCCGCGCCGGCGGCGCGTCTTCCTAGCAGCTCACGGATGTCGGGCAGGTCTCCAGGCACGTCCGCCACAGGATAGGTTGCAATCTAACCCGGGGTTCAACCGCCTCGACCGGCGTCTCCGCTGCCGGAGAACGCGAGGCCCACACCGGCGATCACGGTCACCCCAAGGGGGAGGGCGGGTGCGAGGGTGCGCGCGTCCACGACCATCGCGGCGGCGCACGCGGCCCCGATGAGCAGCGCCGCCAGCACCAGCAGGCGTCGTACCCAGTCCCTCGTATCGCCGCTGAACGTGACGACTTCGCTGATCAGCCCGGTCAGCATGCCGGTGACGTAGGTGGTCGAAACTCCCCTGACGCGGAGCCGCATCACGGCTCCGCTCTGCAGGCCCATTGCCACCGCGGATACCCCCACGAGCCATACCTCGGCCGTCTGGCCCGGCCGCCCCGACGCGAGCAGCCAGCCGGTCAGGAATCCCGCCTGGGCGACGGCCTCGAGCCCGATCGCGAGTACGACACCCCGAGGAACTTGGCTCTCTGTGGCATTGCGGCAGAGCCACAGGGCCGCGAACACGGCGATGCAGAAAGCCACCAGCGAGACGCCCGAGCGGATCGCCTCGCTGCCGGCGCCGCTGCCGGCCGCCACGCCAAGCAGCACGATATTGCCGGTCATGTTGGCCGTGAACACACGCCCGAGCCCGAGAAAGCTGATCGCGTCGACCGCTCCGGCGCCGAACGCGAGCCCCACCAGCAGGACGTCGCGCAGGTTTTCGAAGCGGCTCACTGCCCGCGCCGAGGAGTCGGCGCGGGTGCTCACGCCACGGCGCTGCTCGGCCCCAGGGGACCGCGGGCGATCGCTCGCTGGCGCCAGCGAAGCTGGGTCGGGCCGACGATCTTGAGCGCTCGCGGCAAGACGGGCGTGAGCGCGCGCGAGCTCTTGGCGAGCGCGCGGAAGGCACGCTCGTCGCGAGCACTCCAGGGGATCTGGAGGCGCGTCCTCAATTCCTCCGGCAGCAGGCCGACGCCGCCCAGATAAACGGCCCGGCTGCCCGGCACGCGCAGCGCTCGGAGGAGCGCTCGCGGTAGGAATGGCACGTCGGGCAGGGTCGGTTCGCGCACGGCGGCGATCACGCGGTCGACGGTCTCGTTGTGGATGAGCTCGTGCTCGACCACGCGATCGAAGTACTCGCGGAAGCCACTCCAGTCGGGCGGCAGGTCATCGCGTCTGACCCCCACGAGGCGGCCGAGCCCGACGTACTCGCGGTAGAACCGCTCGACCTGTCCCTGGCTCATCGGGCGACCGAAATGCTCGTGCGCGCGCACGTAGACCTCGAGCAGCGTGGCGTGCACCCAGGCGTACGCTCCCCGCTCGAGCGCGTAGTAGGGCTCGCCTCCAAACCCGGTGCCTTTGAAGGTCTTGTGCAGCTCGCGCAGGCGGCGGCCCATCGCGGCCGCGTCCCGCCCTCCGTACTGGAGCAGCACCAGGTAGTCGAGCGTACGCAGCAGCCGCTCCCACGGCCGCCGGTCGAAGTCCGAGTAGTCCCGTACGCCCGCGCCGACGGTGGGGTGAGCGACCTGCAGCAGCAACGGATAGAGGGGCGCGAGGAACAACCTCACATCGGAGCTGAACTGCCATGTGACCGACTCGGGACCGACGAGCAGCGCGTCGATCTCGGCCTCGCTGGGGAACAGCTCGTCCTCGGAGCGCCGCATAGGCGCAATTATGTTCGGGGGCGCGCATGCGCGCCCCCGCCGGTCGGCGCATGCGCCGACCGGGGTCCGGCCGCATGCGGCCGGACCGACTTTTCTATTTTGCGAAGCCCGATTGGTGCGCGCAGCACCGCGTCGGGGATCCCGAAGGCGTCGACCAGCGCACCGGCCTGGCCGCGAACCTCGTTGCAGAGCCGGTTGACCTGGCGGGTGATCTCCTTGCAGCGCGGAGACGCGAGGCGGCCGTGTTCCTGGAAGAAGCCTTTGTCCGCCTCGACGTTCTGGAGCGCGAAGAGGTCGCACAACAGGTCAAGCGCGGAGCGCAGGGCCTCGTCCTCACACCGCTCGATCGCGCCCACGAACGCCTCCAGCATGAGTCGCTCGACGTGTGCGCGGGCGGTGTTCGCGGCGTGATCCTGAACCGCGCGGAAGACTTCGAACGGCTCGAAGCCCTCGTCGAGACCGCGGCGGAAGCGGTTGGCCACGGAGGCGACCATGTGCCCCTCGCGCCAGCGGAACAGGTCCAGCTGGTAATCGCGGTCGAGCAGATCGCCGCGCTCGTCGCGGGTCGGCACGGCGTCGGCGATCACCTGGACGATCTTGCGCGCGAACAGGCGCTCGACCATCGTCTCCACCACCTGGCCGGCGACGAAGGTGACCATCTCGGCGGGGTTCATGCCGCCGAAATGCTCCGAGAAGTCGGTCAGCAGTCCCCGAGCTGCGAGCAGCAGCAGCACCATGTTGTCGCCCTCGAAGGTGGTGAAGATGTCGGTGTCGGCCTTGAGCGCGGCGAAGCGGTTGACGCTCATGTAACCGGCGCCGCCGCAGCACTCGCGACAGGTTTGGATCGTCTCGGTGGCGTGCCAGCTCGCGATCGCCTTCAGTCCGGCGGCGTGTGCCTCGAGCTCGCGGCGTTCGCGGTCCGGCGGCTCCTGCGCCGTGAATACGCGGCGGAAGCGCTCGAGCAACTCGTCCTGGGCGAAGTGCAGGGCATAGGTCCTGGCGAGCAACGGCATCAGGCGGCGCTGGTGGGTGCGGTAGTCGAGGATCGGCACCTCCTGCCCGTCGGGAGGGCCGAACTGGCGCCGGGCGAGGCCGTAACGGGTTGCGATCGTGAGCGCGGTCTTGGCCGCGCTGATCGACGCCCCGGAGATACAGACACGCCCCTGGACGAGCGTGCCCAGCATCGTGAAAAAGCGCTTGTTGGGATTGTCGATCGGGCTCGAGTAGCGGCCCTCCTCGCTCACGTCCGCGTAACGGTTGAGCAGCGCCTCGCGGGGCACCCGCACCGCGTCGAACCAGATGCATCCGTTGTCGACTCCGGCGAGCCCCATCTTCTCGCCGCCGTCCTCGATCCGCACCCCCTCGCACAGCTGCCCCCGCTCATCGCGCAGCGGCACCACCAGGGCGTGGACTCCGTGCTGCTCGTCGCCCACGATCAGCTGGGCGAAGACGACCGCGATGCGGCCGTCACATGCGGCGTTGCCGATGTACTCCTTGCGCGCGTGGTCGGCAGGCGTCTGGATCACGAACGTATCGCCGTCTGGGTCGTAGGTCGCCGTCGTCTCGAGCGCCTGGACGTTCGACCCGTGGCCGCTCTCGGTCATCGCGAAGCACCCGGGCAGCTCGAGCGTCGAGATCGCGCGCAGATAGCGCTCGTGGTGGCGGCGGGTTCCGAGCTGGTGAATCGCCCCCCCGCACAACCCGAACTGCACGCCGAACTTGACCAGCAGCGAGAGGTCCCCCAGGGCGAGCGTCTCGAAGGCGGCCACGTTTGCGCCGGGGTCGCCCTCGCCGCCGTACTCGCGCGGGAAGCCGGGGGCCGTCAGCCCCTCGTCGGCCAGGGACTTGGCCCACCCCAGCACCAGCTTGCGGTACTCGTCGGTGGGCATTGCGATCGGCGGGGCGAACTCCTCGCGCGAGAGGACTTCCCGCATCTGCCGGCGCAGGGCCGCATAGCGGCCGTCCAGGAGGCGCTCGAGCAAGGACGGATCAAAGGGCGCGTTCGTATCCGAGGCCGCAGTCTCGATGCTCCGAAGAATATGGGCGCCGCTCGCTCAGGGGTGGAGCAGCCGGTGCCGAAGCCTGCGCGCGAAGCTTCCGAGGTGACCGTGGCTCAAGCCGGCCAGGCCGGTCGCGCCCAGAAGAGTGACGAACAGGCCGGCGAGCAGCGCCACCACTGAGAGCAGCGTCGGCCAGCGCGCCTCAAGCCTCGCGCGCCCGCGCGCGAGTAACTGCTTGGCGCGGGACCCCGCGAGTTCGAGGGTGAGCAGGATGCCGAGCAACGGGAGCACGAAGCAGAGGTTGAACAGCAGCAGCAGCATGATCTGGCGCGGCAGGCCGGCGCCCGAGCCGACGATCGCGGCGATCGCGGCGAAATAGGGGAAGGCGGTTGGCAGCTCGACGGCCATGATCGTCACGCCCATCAGGGCGCTGGAGCGGCCCGGTCGCCCGACACCGGGGAACTTCCGTCTTGTGAGGTGGCCGCGGTAGCCCCACAGGAAGGCGGAGGCGGTGAGCATGGCCACGCCGGCGATCAGCTCGAGCACATACCTGTCCTCCCGGTCGGGGTGCGGGAGCACCGAGAGCAGGAGCTGGCCCGGACCCAGGGCGATCAGGACTCCGCCTAGGAAGTAGACGGCGAATACCGCGAGCGTGAACTTGAGCACGTCTCGGCGCGGATGCTGGCCGCTGGCCAGGTATAGAGCGGGTGCGATCGTCGAAGGGTTCAGCGAGTCGGCTAGCCCGATCGAGGCGACGACTGCGATCAGTCGCAGCATGAGGCCTCGAGTGCTGGTGCTGGCGGCTGCGCCATGCCGTCGGATTCTCCCTGCTCGACGCCGAGGGGTCGAACTCGCGTGTTCCGCCGCTCGATCAGGCGAAGTGGAGCTCGTCGACCTCGCGCTCTTCGATCGGCCGCTCACACGTGGGACACCACCAGCACGCCTCCACCGGTGTCCCGCACGCGGCGTGGCGGGGAGCGGTCTCCTGTGAGCCGCGCGCGCCCCAGCCGGCCAGCAGTCGCAACGCGCCCGCCAGGTCTAGACCCGAGGCGGTCAGCTCATAGCTGAAGCGCGGCGGCCGGCGCGAATAGGGCCGGGCGACGAGCACGCCGTGCGCCTCCAAATGACGCAGGCGCTGGCTGAGCACGTTCGGCGCGATGCCTGCCACCTCGCCCTGAAGCTCACCGAAGCGCAGCGGTCCGTTGAGCAACGCCGCGACGACCAGCAACGTCCAGCGATCGCCGACGACTGCGAGCGCCTCGGCGAGCGATGCGAGCGCTGAGTCATGGAGGCGATCGGGGTTTGAGTCCGGCACAGGAGCGGATCGTAGTCGAGCCATCTGATACCGTTACTTACTAGTTATTTGCAAGTTACATCCCTAGCAGAGAACGAGATACATCCCTAGCGGAGAACGAGATATGAGCGCGATTGACCAATTAGAACAAGAGCTCGAGCGCACCGCGACCGAGCTCGGACCGGCTGTTGTAGGAATCGGGCGACGATGGACGCTCGGCTCGGGCGTCGTGATCGGTCCCGCGCGCGTCCTCACGACGGCCCACAACCTCCGCGGCGGCCACCACCGGGAGGAGCAGCTCGAGCTCGCCTTCGACGACGGCAGGCGCGCCGGCGGGCGGATCCTCGGCGTCGACCCGGACATCGATGTGGCGGTCCTCGAGGTCGATACCAGGGATGCGCCGGCCCTGGAATGGACTGACGACGCGGGTCCGCCGCTGGGCCGGTCGGTGTTTGCGCTGGCCAATCCCGGCGGCCTTGGCCTGCGGGTCACGAGCGGGTTCGTGTCCGCCTCGGACCGGAGCTTCCGCGGGCCCCGAGGGCGCCGGATCACGGGCGCGATCGAGCACACGGCGCCGCTTCCGCGCGGATCATCCGGCGGGCCGCTGGTGAATCGGGATGGAAAGCTGCTCGGCATCAACGCGGTCCGCGTCGATGGCGGCCTCATCCTCGCGATTCCGGCCGATGAGACGCTGCGCGAGCGGGTCGATGGACTGTCACGCGGCGAACCGGCCAGGCGCGTGCACCTGGGCGTGGCCGTCGCGCCGCCCCGCGTCGCGCGCCGGCTGCGCGCCGCCGTCGGCTTGCCCGAGCGCGAGGGGGTGCTAGTCCGAGCTGTCGAGCACGACAGTCCCGCCGAGCGCGCCGGCGTCGAGCGCGGCGACCTGATCGTGGCCGCGGGCGAGCAGCCGATCGAGCGCGTCGACGTCCTCTACGAAGCGCTCGACAGCGCGACGACGGGGGGTCAGCTCGAGCTGCTCATCGTTCGTGCGCTTGAAGAGCGCACGCTGACCGTTACGTTCTGAGATGGCCTCCGGCGGCGAGACGGTGATCTGGGCGAGTCGGCGAGACCGCCGAGTCCGAGGCCCTCGACGCCTACTCGCGTATCGTGGTCGAGGTCGCGGAGCGACTCGCGCCCTCGGTCGCGAACCTGCGCATCACCCGCCGCACGCGCGTCGGCCAGGTCCCAGCGGGTGCCGGCAGCGCGGTCGTGCTTACCCCGGACGGGTTTCTCCTGACCTCGGCCCATGTCGTCTCGCGCCGCGGTGGAGCCGGCGGCGGGACCGGTGGCCGAGCCACGTTTCCGGACGGACGCGAGCTGACCTTCAGGACGATCGGGATCGACCCGCTGTCCGATCTGGCCGTGCTGCGTGCCGACGGCGACGCCCTGGCCCCCGCCGTGCTGGGCGATGCCGAGAACCTGCGCGTCGGTCAGCTCGTGGTCGCGATCGGCAACCCCCACGGATTCGCCGGCTCAATTACGGCGGGCGTGGTCTCGGCGCTCGGGCGCTCGCTGCCGGCGAGAGCCGGGCGCACGCTGCGCTACATCGACAACGTCATCCAGACCGACGCCGCGCTCAATCCGGGTAACTCGGGCGGCGCGCTGGTCGACAGCGGGGCGCGAGTGATCGGGATCAACACTGCGGTGGCCGGTGTCGGGCTCGGGCTCGCCGTGCCGATCAACGCCGCCACCCGGCAGATCATCGGCTCGCTCATGCGGCACGGCCGCGTGCGCCGTGCCTACATCGGGATCGCGGCGGGTCCGCGGCCGCTGCCACCTCAGGCTCGGACGCGGCTGGGCCGGGCCGCCGGCGTCGAGATCGTGGAGGTGGCCGCCGACAGCCCCGCCGCGCGCGCCGGGCTGCGGGTCGAGGATTTGGTGGTCGAGCTCGATGGGCGCCCCATCACGTCGGTCGATGATGTCCAGCGCGCGATGACCGAGACCGCGATCGGCAGGAGCGTGCCGGTCGCGGTGCTGAGGGCCGAGCGATTGCTCGAGTTGACGATCTCGCCGATCGAGCTGGTGGCGGGCTGAAGCGCCTGCCCTGCGAACGCCCGTTGCCTGCGGCTACCCCGCGCTAAACTGGACCTGCGTCGGGCCGGGCGCGCCTAGGCGTGCCGTAACCCGACTCACAGACCTGACCACGACAACACGGTAAGCGCGATGGCCCGTGGAGACGTTCGAATCGCCGTGACCCTCGCTTGCGAGGAGTGCCGGCGTCGGAACTACCAGACCAACAAAAGCAAGCGAAACAACCCTGAGCGCATCCAGCTGCGGAAGTACTGCCGCTGGTGCAAGCGACACACCGCGCACCGCGAAACGCGCTAGACGTGGCCCGCAACCGCAAACGCGCAAAGGAACGGCAACCGCGCCAACCCGTCGTCAGTGGGCGGGTCGGCGACGGTGGACGCACGCCGCGTTCGCGTGAGCTCAGCAACGGCAGCGGCGAACCGGCCCAGGAGCTGGAGCTCGAGCGCGCCGGCGACGGGGCGCCCAGCCCGATCGAGCACGCCGCTCCCGACGCGGAGCTCGCAGAGGCTGAGCTTGCCCGGGGGGCCGAGATCGTGCCCGAGGAGGAGGGCGAGGATCTCGAGGAGGGCAACGGCGCTGTTTCCGAGGTCGCACGCCCGACCGTCACCCGCGCAGCGCCGCGGGCATGGCTCGGCGCGCGCCTGCTGGCCTTCCTCGAAGGCAGCTGGCGCGAGCTCCAGCGGGTACAGTGGCCGGATCGCCGTCAGGTGATGCAGGCCACCGGCGTCGTGATTGGCTTCGTGATCGTGGCCGCCGTATTCCTCGGCTTGGCCGATCTCGTCGCCACCAAGGTCGTGAGTTTCGTCATCAACGGTAAGTGATCGCAGGGCGCCCGGGCAAATAGCAGGGCGGTCGGCGGGGCCCTAAGCGAGCTACAGAGGCAGTGAGCGCACGCCCGGCAGGGTCGGGCGGGCGATATTTTCAGGACTAGAGAGAACGTCATGTTTCGTTGGTACGTCGTCAATACCTATTCGGGGCACGAGCAGAAGGTCAAGCACAACCTCGAGCACCGCATCGTCTCCCTCGGGCAGCAGGGCGCTGTGCGCCAGATCGTGGTCCCGACCGAGACCGTCTCGGAGATGAAGGACAACCAGAAGGTGATGGTCGAGAAGCGCACGATGCCGGGCTATGTGCTCGTGAACATGGACCTGAACGAGGACTCCTGGTCGCTCGTCAAGGGCACGCCCGGCGTGACGGGTTTCGTCGGCGCCTCCAACGAGCCCGTGCCGCTGACCCAGGACGAGGTCAATCGGCTTCTGCATCGCGAGGCCGAGGTGCGTCCGCGCAGCCGGGCCCAGTTCGCGATCGGCGAGTCGGTCAAGGTCGTCTCGGGGCCGCTGTCTGACTTCTCGGGCGAGATCTCCGAGGTAAACGAGGATGCCCAGCGGCTCAAGGTCCTGGTTTCGATCTTCGGCCGTGAGACCCCGGTCGAGGTCGGCTTCGATCAGGTGAAGAAGGTATGAAAAAGGTACTTACGCAGATCAAGCTCCAGGCCGTCGGCGGCCAGGCGAGCCCGGCGCCCCCAGTAGGCCCGGCGCTGGGCCAGCACGGCGTCAACATCATGGAGTTCGTCAAATCGTTCAACGCCCAGACCCAGGCGGACGCGGGGACGGTCATCCCGGTCGTGATCACGGTCTACGAGGATCGTTCGTTCACGTTCGTGACCAAGAGCCCGCCGGCCGCGGTCTTGATCAGGCAGGCGCTGTCAATCGAGAAGGGCTCGCCCGAGCCTCACCGCGAGAAGGTGGGCACGATCACCGAGGACCAGCTGCGCCAGATCGCCGAGAAGAAGATGAAGGACCTGAACGCGACCGATATCGACGCGGCTGTCAAGATCATTGCCGGGACGGCCCGTTCAATGGGCGTCGACGTCGCCTGAGCCGGAGGACCCTTTAGTGAGCAAACGGGGAAAGAACTATCTGGAAGCCAAGCAGAGCGTTGATCGCGAGCGCGAGTATCCGCCTGCCGAGGCGATCGCGCTGGTCAAGCAGCTGAAGCGGGCCAAGTTCGACGAATCGGTCGAGGTGCATGTGCGCACCGGGCTGAACGTCCGCCACGCGGACGAGCAGCTGCGCGGCACCGTCGCGCTCCCCAACGGGATGGGCAAGGACATCAAGGTGGTCGTCTTCGCGCAGGGGGAGAAGGCGCGCGAGGCCGAGGAGGCCGGCGCAGACGTGGTCGGCGCCGAGGACCTGGCCGAGCGGATCCAGGGTGGCTTCGACGACTTCGATGTTGCGATCGCGACTCCCGACCTGATGCCGATCGTCGGGCGCCTCGGGCGGATTCTCGGGCCTGCCGGCAAGATGCCGAACCCCAAGGTGGGCACGGTCACCAACGACGTCGGCCGGGCGGTATCCGAGTCGAAGGCAGGCAAGGTCGAGTACCGCACCGACCGCCACGCGATCGTCCATCTCGTGATCGGGAAGACCGACTTTGACGAGCGCCGGCTGCTCGAGAACTACGCGGCCGTGATCGACGAGCTGATCCGCGCGAAGCCGGCGGCAGCCAAGGGTCGCTACCTGCGCTCGGTCACGTTTGCCAGCACGATGGGTCCGGGGATCAAGGTCGATCCGTCGCGGACCCGCGACATCGTCGAGGAGCTGGCGCCCGCCTAGACTTAGAGAGCAAGACTTCGCACAGAGACGAAGCCCGAGACCTCCGGCGGCGCGCGCGTAAGCCCGGAGCAGGTGGAGCCTCGAAGAGAGCCGCGCGGCTCCAGCTTCGACGCCCGCCGATTGTGCGGGCGTCACTGTTTCTGGCCTCGGGTTCTGCCCGGGGCGGAAATCCGACCATGAGAGCGAAATGAATCGAGACGAAAAAGCAGCCGTAGTAGAAGAGATCGCCGGACAGCTCGCGGCGGCCGAGGCGGTGTTCGCGATCGATTACCGCGGACTGAGCGTGACCCAGGCCGCCGATCTGCGCTCGAAGCTGAAGGACGCCGATACCGTCTTCCGCGTCGTCAAGAACTCGCTCACCGAGCGGGCGGCCGACCAGGCGGGGGCGGAGTCGCTCAAGCCTCTGCTCGAGGGGCCGACGGCGCTCGCATTGGTCCATGGCGACGCCGCGCTGGCGGCGAAGGCGCTCAACGACACGGCCCGGACGCTGCGCTTGCTCGAGTTCAAGGGCGGGATCATGAGCGGCAGCACGCTGAGCGCCGACGAGATCCGATCGATCGCCCGCCTGCCTGCGCGCGACGTGCTGAACGGCCAGCTCGTGGGAGTCGTGGCCGCACCGCTGTCCGGCCTCGTGCGGACCCTCAACGCCCTGATCGCTGGAGTCGCCGTGCAGCTGCAGCAGATCGCCGAACAACGGCCGCCCGAGGATGGGGGCGCAGCCGCCGCGGCTCCGGGCCCCACTGATCCCGAGCCCGCCCCCGACACCGAAGCTGGCCAACCAGAACCTGAGACAGAGCCGGCGGGCGACGGAGCGCCCGCGGATGCCGAAGGCGAGGCCGAGAGCGAGCCCGCCGAGGCCGAGGAGGCGCCCGCGGAGGCCAAAGTCGAGGCCGAGAGCGAGCCCCCTGCGGGCGCTCCCGCGGAAGGCGAGAGCGAATCTTCCGCCGAGGCCGCGGCTGACGAAGCGCCCGTCGAAGCCGAAGGCGAACCCACTGAAAACGACACTGAGACGCCGGCGCAGGCCGACGAATAAGGAGGAACCATGGCCACCACGCAAGAGTGGATTGACGAGCTCAAGAGCATCTCCGTGCTTGAGCTGTCTGAGCGCATCAAGGCGCTCGAGGAGACCTTTGGCGTATCGGCAACCGCGGTCGCCGCGGCTGCCCCGTCCGCTGCGCCGACCGATGGCGCGGGCGAGGCCGCAGAGGAGCAGACCGCTTTCGACGTCGTGCTTCAGGCTGCGGGCGAGAAGAAGATCCAAGTGATCAAGGTCGTGCGCGCCGCTACCGGCCTCGGCCTCAAGGAGGCGAAGGCCCTCGTCGACGAGGCCCCCAAGCCGATCAAGGAGGGAATCGACAAGGAGGAGGCGCAGAAGCTCAAGTCCGACCTCGAGGAGGCCGGCGGGACAGTCGAGGTGAAGTAGGAAGTTCGTTTCTCGGGGCGCGGCGCACCCACGCGTCCCTCCGCGGCAGAGCGGGCCGGGGCGCCGGATCAGCCCGCCACGGAAAGCAATTGGCGATTTCACTTCGGAATCCGAAGTGAAATCGCCATCGCCGCAGCTGCGGCAAGCCGCCCGCCCCGCGCCCGCGGCAACGCTCCCGGCCCTCGCCGCGCCCGCGGCATCCCCGGCATCCCGGCAAGGCCCCACCCCCATGGACTTGCCGTCGACCGGAAAACCCCTTACACTGCCCTGCGTCGGCCTATAGCCGTAGCCGCTCACACATACGGCGCCGCGCCACATACGCGGTCTGTCGAGAGCGGGGTCCGTGAGAGCCGATAGTCCTGCACAGGGCACTGCTGCCGTGTGCTATCTTTGGTGGTCGCGCTGTCGGAGCGTCGCCGACTCGTAACTGGACCCTCCCCGCGGCGGGGAAGGTGACTGGTGACCGGGACGGACTCGCTCCCGCCGGCGTCTCTTTCTCCCCTCTCGACCGCCCGAGGAGTCGCCACCTTGGCAACTGTGCACGCCCCCCGGACGCGCAAGAGCTTCGCGCGTCTGCAGAAGGTTCTCGAAGTCCCCAACCTGATCGATATCCAGCGGAGGTCCTTCGCCTGGCTGACCAACCCTGACGGTGGCGGCCTGCGCGAAACGATCGACGACATCTCCCCTATCGAGGATTACACCGGCAACCTCGCCGTGCAGTTCGGCGAGTTCACGTTCGACGAGCCGGTCGCGAGCCTCGAGCAGTGTCGTGAGAAGGACCTCACCTACTCCCGGCCGCTGACCATCACCGTCGCGTTCATCAATCGTGAGACAGGAGAGATCCGCGAGCAGTCCGTCTTCATGGGCGACTTCCCGTGGATGACCGACCGCGGCACGTTCATCATCAACGGCACCGAGCGGGTGGTCGTCACCCAGCTCGTGCGCTCACCCGGCGCCTACGTGATGGAGCCGAAGGACCGCGAGAAGCAGGTCTTTACGGCCAACCTGATGCCGGCTCGTGGCTCGTGGCTCGAGCTCGAAATCGACAAGAAGGGACGCGTGTACGTGCGCATCGACCGCAAGCGCAAGCTGCCGGTCACCGTGCTTATGCGCGCAATGGGCTATTCGGAAGACGAGATCCTGAAACTGTTCGACAACTCGCTCTACATCCGGCTGACGCTTGAGTCGGACCCGGACGTCGTGCGCAGTGAGGAGGGATCGCTCGTCGAGCTCTTCAAGAAGCAGCGTCCAGGCGAGCCGCCGTCGGTCGATGGCGCGCGGGCTCTCCTGAACCAGCTCTTCTTCGATCCGAAGCGCTACGACCTGACGCGAGTCGGTCGCTACAAGCTCAACTCGCGCCTCGGGCTAGACATCGATCTCGAGACGCGGACACTCACCCACGACGACATCATCGCGCTCGTCAAGGAGCTCGTTTCGCTGCCGAAGCGGCTGGGCATGCCCGAGGAGCCCGATGAAGAGATCAAGGACTTCGCCGCCGAAGCGACGGCGCTCTCGCGCGAGCCAATCCAGGACCACCTCGATGAATATGAGCACTTCGGCAACCGGCGCCTGCGCACGGTCGGAGAGCTGATCCAGGAAGCGTTCCGTATCGGCCTCTACCGCATGGAGCGGGTCGTGCGCGAGCGGCTCACGACTGAGGACGCGGACACGATCACTCCCCAGACGATCGTCAACATCCGTCCGGTCGTCGCTGCGCTGAAGGAGTTCTTCGGCTCGAGTCAGCTGAGCCAGTTCATGGACCAGACGAACTCGCTCGCGGGGCTCAGGCACCGCCGGCGGCTGTCGGCCTTGGGCGCGGGCGGTCTGACCCGGGAGCGTGCCCCGATCGAGGTGCGCGACGTGCACCCCACCCACTACGGGCGCATGTGCCCGATCGAGACCCCTGAGGGGCCGAACATCGGCCTGATCGGGTCGCTCTCCTCCTATGCCGAGATCTCTGAGCACGGCTTCGTCACGACGCCCTACCGCGTCGTCAAGAAGGGCAAGGTGAGCGAGGAAATCGTGCACCTTGATGCCAATCAGGAAGAGGAGAAGCTGATCGCCCAGGCGGACACGCCCGTAGACAAGAACGGCCGGCTGTGCGGCGAAGAGATCCTGTGCCGCACGCAAGCGGGCCTCTACGTCAACGCGACCCCCGAGCAGGTCGACCTGATCGACGTCTCCCCTGAGCAGATCTGGTCGGTCACGACGGCGATGATCCCGTTCCTCGAGCACGATGACGCCAACCGGGCGCTGATGGGCTCGAACATGCAGGCCCAGGCCGTGCCCTTGCTGGTCACCGACGCCCCGCTGGTCGGGACGGGCATGGAGCGCCGGGCGGCGATCGACACCGGCGACCTCGTTATCGCCGACACAACTGGCGCCGTGTCCTACGTCGACGCCGAGCAGATCGTGGTCGACCGCACCGGCGGCGGCCAGGACAGCTACTCGCTGCAGAAGTTCATGCGCTCTAACCAGGGCACGCTGATCCACAACAAGCCGATCGTGGCGGTGGGCGACGCGGTCAAGGAAGGCGACGTGCTGGCCGACGGTGCCTCGACCGACTCTGGCGAGATGGCGCTCGGCAAGAACCTGCTGGTCGCCTTCATGTCCTGGGAGGGCTACAACTTCGAGGACGCGATCATCATCTCCAAGCGGCTCGTGCAGGACGACGAGCTCTCCTCGATCCACATCGAGGAGTACGAGATCGACGCTCGCACCACCAAGCTGGGTGACGAAGAGATCACCCGCGACATCCCCAACCGCTCCGAGGAATCGCTGCGCAACCTCGACGACCGGGGCATCGTGCGGATCGGTGCCGAGGTCGCCTCCGGCGACTTGCTGGTCGGCAAGGTGACGCCCAAGGGCGAGACCGAGCTGACGGCCGAAGAGAAGCTGATCCGGGCGATCTTCAAGGAGAAGGCCCGCGAGGTCCGCGACACCTCGCTGAAGGTGCCGCACGGTGAGGGTGGCGTCGTGATCGACGTCAAGACCTTCAACCGTGACGACGGCGACGACCTGTCGCCCGGCGTCAACGAGCTCGTGCGCGTATTCGTGGCCAAGAAGCGCAAGATCGCCGAGGGCGACAAGCTCGCCGGCCGCCATGGCAACAAGGGCGTGATCTCGAAGATCGTCGACATCGAGGACATGCCGTTCATGCAGGACGGCACGCCCGTCGACGTGATCCTCAACCCGCTCGGCGTGCCGAGCCGGATGAATCTCGGCCAGATCCTCGAGACCCACCTGGGCTGGGTCGCGGCCAACGGGTGGTACAGCGATGGCAGCGACGGTCGCGGCAGCTCACCTGGGGACGGCAACGGTCGCACCGACGGCAAGGTGTACGTGGCCACCCCGGTCTTCGACGGCGCCACCGTCGAGGACGTGGACCAGGCGCTCGTCCGCTGGCAGGAGGAGCACCAGGGCAAGGTGCACATGGAGATCGACATGAACCGCCGCCCCGGCGAGCGGGCTTCGGGCAAGGTGACCCTCTTCAACGGGCGCAGCGGCGAGCCGTTCGAGGAGCAGGTCACGGTCGGCAACATGTACATCCTCAAGCTGCTGCATCTGGTCGACGACAAGATCCACGCACGCTCCACCGGGCCCTACTCGCTCGTGACCCAGCAGCCGCTGGGCGGCAAGGCGCAGTTTGGCGGCCAGCGGTTCGGCGAGATGGAGGTGTGGGCGCTCGAGGCGTACGGCGCCGCGTACACCCTCCAGGAGATGCTCACGATCAAGTCCGACGACACGGTCGGCCGCGTCAAGGCCTACGAGGCGATCGTCAAGGGCGAGAACATTGCCGAACCCTCGATCCCCGAGTCGTTCAAGGTCCTGCTCAAGGAGATGCAGTCGCTGGCGCTCGACGTCAACGTCGTCTCCGAGGAGGGCGAACGGGCGGAGATGCGCGAGGAGGACGACGACCTGCTGCGCGCCGCCGAAGAGCTCGGGATCGATCTCAGCGGTGTTCGTGCCACGGACGGCGCGGCCGCGGACGAGTCGACCGAGCACGAGGGCGAGACCGTCGAGGCGAACGCCGAGGAGGTAGAGGTCGAGGATCCTGACCTCGAGCCCGGTGAGGACCTCGAGGCGGAGGACTTCTCCGGCGGGGAGGACCCCATGCTCGAGTCCGACATCGAGGGCGGCGAAGCCGAGGGCGTCCTCGAGGAGGGCGAATAGGGCGCCGCGCCACTCGATCTAAAAGCGCCACTTGATTTTGAAACAGACAAGGAACTGAATTGATTGACATCAACAATTTCGACGCCATCGAGATCGGGCTCGCTTCCTCGAAGCAGATCCGGTCTTGGAGCTCCGGCGAGGTGACCAAGCCGGAGACGATCAACTACCGCACGCTCAAGCCCGAGAAGGACGGGCTTTTCTGCGAGCGCATCTTCGGTCCCACCAAGGACTGGGAGTGCTACTGCGGCAAGTACAAGCGCGTGCGTTACAAGGGCATCGTGTGCGAGCGCTGCGGCGTCGAGGTGACACGCTCAAAGGTCCGCCGCGAGCGCATGGGTCACATCGACCTCGCAGCCCCCGTCTCGCATATCTGGTTCTTCAAGGGTGTGCCGAGCCGGATCGGCTACTTGCTCGACATGGCTCCCAAGGAGCTTGAGAAGGTCCTGTACTTCGCCGCCTCGATGGTCACGTGGGTCGACGACGAGGCACGGGCGCGCGACGTCGAGTCGCTCGAGCAGGAAGTCAACAAGGTGCTCGACGCCTACGCGGGCGAGAAGGAAGAGCGCGTCCTTGAGCTCAAGGAGTCGCTCGCACGGCGCGAGCAGTACCTCGAGTCCGGCCGCGCCGGCCGCGATTTCTCCGATGAGGATCACCTGTGGTCCGAGACGCTCGAGGTGAACATCGCGAAGATCTCCGACGAGGAGCGCGAGAAGCTGCAGAAGGAGCTGCGCAAGACCTTCCAGGCCGACATCGACGACACCGAGGCCTACATCGAGGACGCGGCCGAGCGCATGCGCCAGGTCTGGGACACCTTCAAGGGCATGAAGCCCAAGGACATCATCAACGACGAGACCCTGTTCCGGGAGCTCAAAGATCGCTTCGGCTCGCCCTATGGATTCGGCGAGTACTTCCGCGGCGGCATGGGCGCCGAGTCCGTCCGCGACCTGCTTCAGCAGGTCGACCTGGACGCCGAGGCCGACGACCTGCAAGAGCAGGTCAAGACCGCCAAGGGTCAGAAGCAGGCGCGCGCGGTAAAGCGGCTCAAGGTCGTCTCGGCCTTCCTCAACTCGGGCAACAAGCCGGAGATGATGATCCTCGAGGCGGTGCCGGTGATCCCACCCGAGCTGCGCCCGATGGTGCAGCTCGACGGCGGCCGCTTCGCGACCTCCGACCTCAATGACCTCTACCGCCGGGTGATCAACCGCAACAACCGCCTGAAGCGGCTGCTCGACCTCGGCGCGCCCGAGATCATCATCAACAACGAGAAGCGCATGCTGCAGGAGGCCGTCGACGCCCTGTTCGACAACGGCCGCCGTGGCCGCCCCGTGACCGGGCCCGGCAACAGGCCGCTGAAGTCGCTCTCGGACATGCTCAAGGGCAAGCAGGGCCGCTTCCGGCAGAACCTGCTCGGCAAGCGCGTCGACTACTCGGGACGGTCGGTGATCGTCGCGGGGCCGTCGCTCAAGCTGCACCAGGCCGGGCTGCCCAAGCTGATGGCGCTGGAGCTGTTCAAGCCGTTCATCATGGCTCGGCTGGTCGAGCGCAAGTCCGCGCAGAACATCAAGGCGGCCAAGAAGATGGTCGACTCGATGATCCCCGAGGTGTGGGACGTGCTCGACGAAGTGATCCACGAGCATCCCGTGCTGCTCAACCGCGCTCCGACGCTCCACCGCCTGGGCATTCAGGCCTTCGAGCCGGTGCTGGTCGAGGGCAAGGCGATCCAGGTCCATCCGCTCGTCTGCCACGCCTTCAACGCCGACTTCGACGGCGACCAGATGGCGGTCCATGTGCCGCTCTCGGCCGAGGCCCAGGCGGAGGCGCGGATCCTGATGCTGTCCTCCAACAACATCCTCTCGCCGGCCCACGGTGCGCCGCTCGCGACGCCGACGCAGGACATGGTGCTCGGCGCCTACTACCTCACCTACGGCCCCGATGCGGAGGAGCTCGACAGGATCGATCCATCCACGTATGACCCGCGCCCGCACGTGTTCCGCACCGCCCAGGAGGCGGAGTGGTTCTACGAGCACGGTGTCGTCAAGCTCCACGACCTGGCGGAGTACCGGCCTCTCGGCCGCGAGTTTGGCCACCTGCTGACCACCGTCGGCCGGATCCTGTGGAACGACAAGATCGAGCGCGCTCTGATTGCCGCTCTTGGCGGCGAGTTCGACCCGAACTCGTTCGACTTCATCAACTACTCGATGAAGAAGAAGAACACGACCAAGCTGGTCGACGACCTCGTCCAGCGCTACGGCGCGCCCTCGATCGCGCACGTGCTCGACGCGTTCAAGGACATCGGCTTCCACTACGCCACCCAGGCTGGGATCACGATCTCCAAGAACGACGTCCAGACTCCGGCCGCCAAGGGCGAGATTCTGGAGCGCTACGAGGCCCAGTTGCAGTCGATCGACGATCAGTACAACGCCGGGGAGATCAACCAGGAGGAGCGCCACGAGGCAGTCACACGCCTGTGGGACAGCGCTACGACCGAAGTCGGCGAGGCGCTCAACGCCTCCCTCGATGAACTGAACCCGATCTTCATGATGGCCAACTCGGGTGCCCGCGGATCGTTCTCGCAGATCCGCCAGCTGGCCGGCATGCGCGGCCTGATGGCGAACCCCAAGGGCGAGATCATCGAGCGGCCGATCAAGTCCTCTTTCCAGGAGGGCCTGAGCGTGCTCGAGTACTTCATCTCGACGCACGGCGCCCGCAAGGGTCTGGCGGACACCGCGCTGCGCACCGCTGACTCCGGCTACCTGACCCGTCGGCTGGTAGACGTGGCCCAGGACGTGATCATTCGCGCCGAGGACTGCGGCACCGAGGAGTACATCGAGATGCCTGTCTCGAGGCTCGAGGCCGATCCCGAAACGCGCCGGCTGCGGCCCGCCGGGGAGCGCAACGATGGCCTGATCGGGCGAATCGCCGCGCGCGACATCACGACCAAGCGTGGTCGCGTGATGGTCAAGCAGGGCGATGAGATCGACCGGGCCGAGCTGGCCGACATCGTCGCTTCGTGGCAGGACGACACCGACAAGGGCGTGGTCATCACCGTGCCGGTCCGCTCGGTGCTCAAGTGCCAGGCGCCCACGGGCGTCTGCCAGAACTGCTACGGCCGTTCGCTCGCCTCCGGCCACCTCGCCCAGATCGGCGACGCGGTCGGGATCATCGCGGCGCAGTCGATCGGTGAGCCGGGCACGCAGCTGACGATGCGTACCTTCCACACCGGCGGCGTCGCCGGGGCGGACATCACGCACGGCCTGCCCCGCGTGGTCGAGCTGTTCGAGGCTCGCAAGCCTAAGGGCCTCGCCAAGATCGCCGAGGTCTCAGGCAAGGTCACGGTCGAGGAGTCCGACAAGGCGATCACGGTCGTGCTCACCGACGGCGACGGCGAGGAGCATCGCCACACATTCCCGCGGCGCACCCGCCTGTTCGTCGACTCGGGTCAGAAGATCGACGCTGGCACCCAGCTCAACGAGGGCTCGCTGTATCCGGCTGAGCTGCTCGAGGTTCGCGGGCGCACGGAGACCGAGCTGTACCTCGTGCGTGAGGTGCAGGAGGTCTACAAGTCGCAGGGCGTGGACATCGACGACAAGCACATCGAGCTGATCGTGCGCCAGATGATGAAGAAGGTGCGAGTCGATCAGCGCGGAGACACGACTCTGCTGCCGGGCCAGTTCATCGACCGGCAGGAGTTCGGACGCGTTAATCAGGCGACGATCGATCAGGGTGGCGAGGCCGCCCAGGCCGAGGAGATCATCCTCGGAATCACGAAGGCGTCGCTCAACACCGACTCGTTCCTGTCGGCGGCGTCGTTCCAGGAGACCACCAAGGTCTTGACCGACGCCGCGCTCGAGGGCAAGACCGACCGGCTGAACGGTCTCAAGGAGAACGTGATCATCGGCAAGCTGATCCCGGCCGCCACGGGGCTCAAGCGCTACCGGCGGATCGAGATCGAGCCCTCCGAGCCGCTGCCTCGAGGAATCGACGAGACCGGCCTGCTCGATCACGACGACCTCGCGGCCGAGCTGGGACTTGGCGACGGCGAGTCGCTGACCGGCTTCGGCAGCGTCGAGGCTGATCTCTCCGACCTCGAACAGATCGGTCGCGAAGGCTCGTCCGCCGGCTTCATCGAGGAGCTCGGCGACTTCGACGTGCCCGTCGAGGTCGACGGCGACGGCGCGGGCTCCGAGTAGCTCCAAGAAGCGATTTAGGCGTCCTGCGGTCGGCGACTGGCCGGCCGCAGGGTCGCCTTTCGGCCCGTGGAGCCGTTTCTAGGCGTGCGTTTCCGGCCAATCTGACCAGCGGCGCGGTGACTCTGGCGAGAAGGTTGTCCCCAGAGCAGCTAACTCGCCAAGATCGCCGCGCACGACGTCCTTTGTACCGTTTTTCACGGTTCGCGCCACCACCCGGCGAGTGGTATTGTGAATCGGGATTCACATGGATCGAGTGGCGATCGACGAGGCTGAACAGCTGACGCCCGCTGGCGCCCCGGATTCCCCGGCGCCGCGGAGCCCTCTGGCGCCTCGGATCCCGCCAGCCCCGCGACCTCCGCCCCGGCCTCGGATCCCCAGGCCGTAGCGGCTTCCGTCCCGGCACCGACCGGCCCCGCCCGCACGGTCCTCAACCAGCCTCCGCCGCTACAGCCGGTCAACCTGTTCGAGGTCGACCTCGCGCTGCAGGAGGCCCTCGAGCGCGAAGGCGGCGCGTGGGGCCTCGAACGCGCGCGCGAGGCCGGGGGGGCGGCAGGAAGTCTCGAGGCACTCGAGCACTGCCGGCGGGCTGAGCGCAACGCCCCGGTCTTGCGGACCCACGACCGCTACGGCAACCGCATCGACGAGGTGGAGCTCGACCCTTCGTGGCACACGCTGCTGAGAGGGGCGATTGAGCGCGAGATTGCGGGCCTCTCCTGGCGCACCGAGCAGGAGGGCGCCCAGGTGGTGCGGGCGGCGCTGTTCATGCTCTGGTCGAACACAAACAGCGGCGTGATGTGCCCTGTCTCGATGACCCACGCGGCGGTGCCCGCGCTGCGCGAGGCAGCGCCGGAGCTCGCCGCCGAATGGGAGCCGCGGCTGACGCTGGCCGACTACGACCACGGCGCACTCGCCGGCATGGCCATGACCGAGCGGCAGGGAGGCTCCGACGTGAGGGCCAACATCACCGAGGCGCACCCGCATGGTGACGGCGTCTACGAGCTTCACGGGCACAAGTGGTTTTGCTCCTATCCGCCGTGCGATGTATTCCTCGTGCTCTCGCAGGCGCCGAGAGGCCTTTCCTGTTTCCTCGTCGAGCGTGGAGCCGGGATGGAGTTCCAGCGGCTCAAGGACAAGCTCGGGACGCGTTCGCTGCCCTCCTCGGAGGTCGAGTTCCGCGGCGCTCCAGGCAGGCTCGTGGGTCAGGAGGGCCGCGGCGTGCGGGCGATCATCACGATGGTCAACCACACGCGGCTCGACTGCCTGCTCGGCAGCGCCACGGCGATGCGGCGCGGCCTGCTTGAGGCGATCCACCACACGCGCCACCGCACGGCCTTTGGGGCGCCGCTGGTCGAGCAGCCGGCGATGCAGAACGTGCTGGCCGATCTCGCGATCGAGTCAGAGGCGGCCACCGCGACCGCCCTGCGCATAGCGCGCAGCTACGAGCCCGGCGGGCACGGGCCTTTCCGCAGGCTGGCGACCGCGGTGATGAAGTACTGGGTCTGCAAGCGCGCCCCGGCGCACGCCGGTGAGGCGCTCGAGTGCCTCGGTGGCAACGGCTACGTCGAAGAGTCTGGGATGCCGCTGCTCTATCGGGACGCGCCGCTCAACTCGATCTGGGAAGGCGCGGGCAACGTCTCGGCGCTAGATGTCCTGCGGGCGCTGGTCCGGGAGCCCGAGGCGCTCCCCGCCTTTCTCCTCGAGTGCGAGCAGGCCGCCGGCGCAGACGCGAGGCTCGACCGCCACCTGCGCGCCGTGCGCGAACGGACCGCTTCGCTTCCCGATCAGAGTCTGCCCGCCGATCAGCGCCTCGGCGCGGCTCAATTCCAGGCGCGCAAGCTGGTCGAGGACCTGGCGCTGGCGCTGCAGGGCGCGCTCCTCGTCCGTCACGCCCCGCCCCCAGTTGCCGATGCCTTCTGCGCCGCGCGGCTCGGCGGTGAGGCAGGGCTCGCGTACGGGACGCTGCCGCGCAGAGTCGATGCGCGCACGATCATCGACCGCGCGCTGCCCGCCTAAACGCCGGTGAACGACGTCCTGTACGAGACCGCAGGGCGCGTGGCGCGCCTGACCCTCAACCGCCCCGAGCGCGGAAATGGCCTCACCAGGCAGCTGCTCAGAGAGCTTGAGGCGTGCGTCGAGCGGGCCGACCTCGATCCGCAGGTCCGTGTGCTGCTCCTGGGCGGCGCCGGAACCGGGTTTTGCGGCGGCTATGACCTAGTGGAGTCCGCCGAGGGGGAGGGCGCCTCGCAGGCCGAGGGCGCCTCGGAAGCCCAACCGCAAGCCCCGACCGGCTCCCCGGTCGACCCCACCGTGATCGCGGCCAACCATGATCCGTCCCAGCCGTGGGACCCGATGGTCGACTACGCCATGATGAGCCGCAACGTCGCGTCCTTCATGTCGCTGATGCGTTGCTCGAAGCCGGTGATCTGCAAGGTCCACGGCTTCTGCGTCGCCGGTGGCACCGATCTGGCCCTGTGCTCGGATCTGCTGCTTGTCGCGAGCGACGCCAAGATCGGCTACCCGCCGGCGCGCGTCTGGGGGTCGCCGACCACGGCTCTGTGGGCATACCGACTTGGCGTTCAGAGGGCCAAGCGTCTGCTGTTCACAGGCGACTGCCTCTCGGGCGCCGAGGCGCTCGAGTGGGGGCTCGCGATCGAAGCTCCCGCGCCCGAGCAACTGGACGAGCGCGCCGAGGCGCTCGCCGAGCGGGTCGCGCGCATTCCGCTCAACCAGCTGCAGATGATGAAACTGCTGCTCGACGGGGTGCTGCACGCTCAGGGGCTTCACTCCTCGCAGCTGCTCGGGACCGTGTTCGACGGCATCGCCCGTCACACCAGGGAGGGGTATGCCTTCCAGCAGTACGCCGCCCAGCGCGGCTTCCGCGCCGCCGTGCGAGAGCGCGACGAGCCCTTCGGCGACCACGGCCGCTCCACGTACAAGGGATGAGACCCCAAGGGATGAGCGCGCAGGGGATGAGCGCGCAAGGGATGAGACCGCGAGCGCGCAAGGGATGAGCGCGTCGGCCGCCACCAAGCTCGCCACCCGCGACCGCCTGCTGCGCGCCGCTCGCGATCTGATCGAGGAGGGCGGCTATGCGGCAGCCTCGGTGGTCGCGATCACGGCCCGCGCCGGGCTCGCAGCCGGCACGCTTTACCGTCACTTCGGCTCCAAGGAGGAGCTGTTCGTGGAGCTCTTCCGGTCGGTATGCGATCGCGAGCTCGAAGCGATGCGGGCCGCTGCGCGCGGATCCGGCGGTCCCACGACCGAGCGCCACACTACCCGCCTCGAGAACGTCCTGCTTACGTTCGCCGAGCGCGCGCTCCGCCGCCCGCGGCTCGCGTGGGCCCTGATCGCCGAGCCGGTCGACCCTCTGGTTGACGCCGAGCGGCTCCTCTACCGCGCCACGTACGCCGCGCTCGTGGCCGACGGTCTGCGGGCGGCAATCGCCGCCGGTGAGCTGCCCGATCAGGACGCGGTGCTCACTGCAGCCGCCCTCGTCGGGGCCTGCGGCGAAGCGCTCGTCGGCCCACTCGCGCCGCTCGAGCAACCGACGCCGGCGGCAACCAGCGTCCTAGAGGCGCTACGCGCCTTCGTGCGCCGCGCCGTGGGGGCGCCGCTGTGAGTGACGCCGTGCGCTTGGAACGCGCAGGCCCCGTGACCACTGTCCTGCTCTGTCGTCCGGAGCGGCGCAACGCGGTCGACGGCGCCACCGCGAGCGCGCTCACCGACGCGTTCAGAGCGTTCGACTCAGACCCAGAAGCCGCTGTCGCCGTCCTGTACGGCGAGGGCGGCACCTTCTGCGCCGGTGCCGACCTCCACGCCGCCGGCACCGAGACGGGCAACCGCATCTCCGAGGTCGGCGACGGGCCGATGGGACCGACGCGGCTGCGCCTCTCGAAGCCGGTGATCGCAGCCGTGGAGGGTCACGCCGTCGCGGGCGGTCTCGAGCTCGCGTTGTGGTGCGATCTGCGCGTGGCTGACGAGACGGCCGTCTTCGGCGTCTTCTGCCGCCGCTGGGGCGTACCCCTGATCGACGGCGGCACGGTCCGGCTGCCACGGTTGATCGGGATCAGCAGAGCCATGGACATGATCCTGACCGGCCGCGCGGTCGGGGCCTCCGAGGCGCTCCAGATCGGGCTGGCGAACCGACTCGTCCCCGCGGGGGCAAGCCGCTCCGCAGCCGAGGAGCTGGCGCGAGAGATCGCCGCTTTTCCCCAAGCGTGCACACGCGAGGACCGCCTCTCGATGCTCGAGCAGGAAGGGCTTGAGGAGCAGGTGGCGCTGCAAAACGAGTTCGCTCACGGGCTCAGGTCGCTCTCCGAAGCTTCCCAGGGGATCGAGCGTTTCCGCGGCGGGGCCGGCCGCCACGGCTCTTTCAGCTGAAGGTAGGATACCTAACGGATCTTGACCCGGCCGGCGCGTGGTGAGAAGATCGCCGGCGGAGGTCGACACACGGGAAATCCCGCCGGGACAAAGGGCGGCGAGGAAAGGAGTCGGGCTATGACCGACTGGCACATCGAGGGCGAGTGGTTCAAGAACTGCAACTGCGATCCCGGATGTCCCTGTGACTTCAACCAGCGGCCAACGCACGGAAACTGCGAGGGCGTGGTGGGAATGAGGATCACCAAGGGGCACTTCGGCGACGTCGACATGGCGGGGGTGAAATGGGGCGGGATCGTGAGCTGGCCTGGTGCGCTACACGAGGGCAACGGACAGGTGCAGCCGTTCATCGATTCGAGCGCCAGCCCTGAGCAGATGCAGGCGATCGGCGAGATCGCGAGCGGTAAGCACGGCGACACCTTCATGGAGGTCTTCTCGTTCATCTGCCCGACCGTGCATGAGCCGTTGATCGCTCCGGTGGACTTCGAATTCGACATCGAGAAGCGCTCGGGCAGACTGCGGGTGGGCGACGCCGTGGATTGCGAGGTCGAGACGCTGCGCGGGATCGACCCGCCTGACCCGTACCGGGCGCTCGTCAAGATCCCGGGCGGAATGGAGTACACCGGGCCGGGCAACGAGGCCGAGACGGCGCTCACCAAACGCCTCTCCGTGAAGGGGCCGATTAGTTACGAGGTCATGAACGGTCATAGCAGCATGGCCTACGTTCATCACGGCAACGACCAGCAGACCCGCGAGTACCACCCCACGGTCGTCGACAAGGCGTTCGAGTAGCGTTCCGATGGCCCAGGGCGCTATCAGCGCACGAGCGCCGGGCACGCCGCTGCTCAAGCGCGCGCCGGTCCTTGTGGCGGCGGCGATTGCCGGCGTCGCGCTCGTCACCTGGATCGTGACCGTCGAGCGGATGCGCGGGATGGACGCCGGCCCCGGGACCGACCTCGGCGGGCTCGGCTGGTTTGTCGGCGTGTGGGTGACGATGATGGCGGCGATGATGCTGCCCTCGGCGATGCCGATGACGCTGCTGTTCGCGCGCGTGAGCGCCGAGCGCCAGCGCCGGCGGCCGCAGCTTCGTCCCGACCTGGGTGTTCGTCAGCGGTTACCTCGCAGCCTGGACGGCGTACGGCCTGGTGGCCTACGGGATCTTCCGCGCGATCCAGTCGGCGCACATCCACGCGCTCTCCTGGGACGCTCAAGGGCCGCTCGTCGCCGGCGGGGCGATTGTGGCCGCCGGGATCTACCAGCTGACGCCACTTAAGCGAGTCTGCCTGCGCCACTGCCGCTCGCCGATGCATTACGTGTTCGGCGGGTGGCGTCCCGGCTGGCGGGGGGCGCTGCGCATGGGGCTCGAGCACGGCGCCCTGTGTATCGGGTGCTGTTGGGGGCTCATGCTGATCCTGTTCGCGCTCGGCGTGATGAGCGTCGTGTGGATGCTCGTTGTGGCCGGGATGGTCTTCGCCGAAAAAGTGCTCCCATTCGGCGAGCGGCTATCGCGCGTCTTCGCGGTGGTGTTCGTGGCGGCCGGGATCTGGGTGGCCGCCGCGCCCGCGAGCGTGCCGGGGCTGACCCAGCCCGGGAGCGCGCATGCGATGGGCATGCAGATGATGAAGTAGCTCGCGCCCCAAAGCGCTCGGCCGAATGAGCGTTTTGGGAGTCGCGGTACACGCGCAGGCGAATTCCACTCAGAAGCGAATCGAGCCGTGTGCGTCGTGCACCGGCCGAATCTGCTCTACTTCCGCGACCGGGTTCAGGACGAGGCGGCCGCGCTTTAGCGCGGCCACTTACAAGACCGTCGATCGCCTGCCGCCCCGGTTTCCGATGACCCTGTCTTTAGGCATCCTGTTCGCGCTCGTTTGCGCGCTCGCGACCAACGTGGGCTTCCTCTACAAGCACCGCGGGGCGCGCGCTGCGCCACCGGTAGACATGCGCCGCCCGCTGGCGACCGTGAAGACCCTCTTCGCCTCGCGCGCCTTCACACTCGGGATGGTGATCGCCACGGGAGGGTGGATCCTTCACGTGGCCGCGATGGCGATCGCGCCGTTGTCAGTCGTGCAGGCGGTGCTCGCCGGCGGCGTGGTCATGCTGGCCGTGCTCGCCGAGCGCATGTTCGGGATCCGAACCGGGCGCCGTCAGTGGCTCGGCCTGGCTCTGACCGCGGTCGGCCTGGCCCTGCTCGGCTTCACCCTGCCGGCGATGCACGGAGCCCACTCGCGCTTCTCGCTGCCCGGCATGATCGCCTTCGAGGCGGGCCTCGTGGCGGTGGGCACGCTGCTGATCGTCGGCCCCCGCATCGGGGCACCGGCGGAGCACCACGGCTACATGCTCGGCGCCGCGTCGGGCATCCTGTTCGGCGTCTCTGACATCGCGATCAAGGCGATCTCCGGCCAGATCGGAACCTCGGGCGCGGCCGGGCTCATGTCGCCCTGGCTGGTGGTCACGGTTGTCGCCTCGGTGGCCGCCTTCTACACCTGCGCGAAAGCGTTCCAGGAGGGTGAGGCGGTGCCCGTGATCGCGGTCACCGGTACCGCTGCGAACCTGGCCGGGATCGTCGCCGGGATCATCGTCTTCGGCGACCCGCTGTCGGCCGATCCCCTGGCCCTCGGCGCCCAGTGTCTGGCCTTCGTGCTCGTGCTGACGGCGGCCTGGCTGATGCCGGCGCCCGTCCGCGCCGTCGCTCCGGCCTAGCGGCTCTCGGACCCCTCAAGCAGCACGCTGGCGACCTGGTCCGGGTCGTCGTGGGTCGGCACGTGGCCGCAGCCGCGCAGGATCACGAGTCGAGCGCCGGGGACAGCTCGCACGGCGCGCGGCGCCTGGCGCGGCAGCAACAGGTGGTCATGCTCGCCCCAGGCGATCGTGACCGGCACCTCGATCAACTCGCCGCCGCCGAACCGCGACGAGGTGATCGCAGGCAGGGTCGCGTCGAACCACGGTGCCCGCGCCAGCGCGAGCAGGTGCCCCGCAGCCTCGTCGCGCTCGATGCGCTGGGGATGGCCGGCGAGCTGCGCGAACGCGATCCGGCGCCCGATCGGCGTCGCCAGCAGGCTGCCGGCGATGGGAGCCGCCAGCCGGGCCGCGCGGACCGTGGCCCACATCGTGGCGTGTTGGAAGACGGCTTCGCGCGAGTTGTGGAAGCCGGCCGGTGAGAGCACCGTCACCGAACGCGCGCGGCCCCGCTTGGCGAGCTCGAGCGCGATCCAGCCGCCGAGTGAGTTGCCGGCGACGTGCGGCGCCTGCATCCCGATGCTGTCCATGAACTCGCACACGAGCCCGGTCAGGGATGCCGCACCCGGCGCCGTGCCGGGCGGCGGCATCGGCGATTGCCCGAACCCCGGCAGATCGGGCGCCACCACTTCTCGCGAGGCCGCGAGCCGCCCGAGCACCGGACGCCACATTTGCCAGCGGCTGCCGATGCCGTGCAGCAGCAACAGCGGTGCCCCCGAGCCTGAGCGGTGATAGACGAGCAAGGAGGCCGCAGCCTACCGCCCGAGCGAAACGTCGAAGCACAGAGCCTCATCTTTGCCTCCTCGTACAGTTGCCCTACCCCCGAAGAGCCGATACGTTTGTACAAACTGGCGTCAGTGGAGGCAGAGATGACAAGCACAGACACGTTGACTTCGGGCACCGACGGCGGCTCGGCGCTCAGCGAAGCTCCGATCCAAGGCAGCACCGGTGGTGGATCCAGCCTGCAGGAGCAGGCCAAGCGCCACCTGTGGATGCACTTCACCCGGCTCTCGGCCTACGACCACCAGGACGTGCCCATCATCACGCGCGGCGAGGGCTGCTACGTGTACGACGAGCACGGCAAGCGCTACCTCGACGCGCTTTCAGCGCTCTTCTGCGTCAACATCGGCCACGGCCGCGCGGATGTAGTTCAGGCCGGCGCCGACCAGGCCAAGGAGCTCGGCTTCTTCACCAACTGGTCCTACGCGCACCCGCCCGCGATCGAGCTCGCGACCAGGATCGCTGGGCTCGCGCCGGGCGACCTCAACCGCGTGTTCTTCACGAGCGGCGGCTCCGAGGCCGTCGAGTCGGCGGTCAAGCTCTCGCGCCAGTACCACAAGGTCACCGGCAAGCCCAACAAGACGAAGCTGATCGCGCGCGAGATCGCCTACCACGGCACCAGCCTCGGCGCGCTCTCCGCCACAGGCATCACCGAGCTGCGGGCACCGTTCGAGCCGCTCACGCCCGGCGCCTCGCACGTGCCGAACACGAACACCTACAGGATGCCCGAGGGCGTCACCGAGAGCTACTTCGCGGAGGCGATCGCGCACCGGATCGAGTTCGAGGGGCCTGACACCGTCGCGGCCGTGATCCTCGAGCCCGTCCAGAACGCCGGCGGGTGCTTCACGCCGCCCGAGGGCTATTTCGAGCGCGTGCGCGAGATCTGTGACGAGTACGACGTGCTGCTCATCTCCGACGAGGTGATCTGTGCGTGGGGCCGCCTGGGCGAGTGGTTCGGGTCCCACAAGTACGACTACCGCCCGGACCTCATCACCACCGCCAAGGGCATCACGAGCGCATACGCGCCCATGGGCGCGGTGATCGCCTCGGATCGGGTCGCCGAGCCCTTCCTGCACGGCAACACCAGCTTCACGCACGGGTTCACCTTCGCCGGTCATCCGGTGTGTGCGGCGATCGCCATGGCCAACCTCGACGTGTTCGAGCGCGAGGGGTTGCTCGACAACGTGCGCAAGAACGAGTCGACCTTCCGGTCGATGCTCGATTCGCTGCGCGACATTCCGATCGTCGGCGACATCCGCGGCACCGGCTACTTCCACGCGATCGAGCTGGTCAAGGACAAGGAGACCAAGGAGTCCTTCTCGGACGAGGAATCGGAGTGGCTGCTGCGCGGCTTCCTCTCGGGCGAGCTGTTCCGGCGCGGGCTGATCTGCCGCGCGGATGACCGCGGCGACCCGGTGATCCAGCTCTCGCCGCCGCTGATCGCGGGCCCCGAGCAGTTCGAGGAGATCGAGGGCATCCTGCGGCCGGTGCTCACCGAGGCCGCGGAGCGGATGCACGTCGGCGCCTGACGCCGCCAGCCGTCGGGGGGCCGGGACTGAGCGATGTTGACCGTCGGAGACCTCGTCCGGGAGCTCAAGCTGCCCGTGCGCGCGGGCGAGGAGGGCCTCGATTTGCCCGTGCGCTGGGTCCACATCTCCGAGCTGCTCGATCCCACGCCGTGGCTGTCCGGGGGCGAGCTGCTCCTGACGACGGGCATGTTGCTCGACACGCCTGAGCGCCAGCGAAAGTTCGTCGAACGGCTGGCCGAGCACCATCTGGCGGGGCTCGGCATCGGCACCGGCTTTCAGCACGATGCCGTCCCGCCGGAGCTCGTACAGAGCGCCTCCGAGAGGGGCTTTCCGGTCTTCGAAGTGCCCTATGACCTGCCCTTCATCGCGATCACCGAAGCCGCCTTCACGCGGCTCGTGAACGAGCAGTACGCCGTGCTGCGGCGCGCGATCGCCGCTCACGAGCGGCTCGAGCGGATCGTGCTCTCAGAGCGCGGGCTGGAGGCGCTCGCAGCCGCGCTGGCGTCGCTGATCGGCGCCTCGATCGTGATCCTCGACGGACGCGGCGAACCGCGAGTGCACCGCACCTTCCGCCGTGCTCTGCCCGAATCCGCGCTCGCCGAGCTGACACGCGAGCTGCGCCAGCGAGCTGACCGCCGGGAGGTGCGCCCGTTCGTGCCCGGCTTCGCGCTCGAGGGCAATCGCGGCATCGTCCTGCCTGTGGGCGCCGACGGCGTCCCGCGGAACGCCGCCGACCTGCCGCCGGCCGTGCCGGAAGCGTGGCTCGTGGCGCTCAAGGACACCGGTCCACTATCGGACTTCGACCGCCTCACGCTGCGCCATGCGGTCACGATCGTGGCCCTCGAGCTGTTACGCGACCGGGTGGCCGGCGAGACCGAGCGCCGCCTGGCGGGCGACATCGTGCTCGCGATGGCGGGCGGCGAGCTGGCGGGCGCGGAGCTCGCGCGCCGACTCGAGCCATTCGGACTCGGACGCGAGGTCGCGACGATCGTGGCCTCCGACAGCTCCCGCGGCAATTCCGTGGAGGCGCTCGAGGTCGCCCTCGCGGCCGCTCTCCGCGAGGAGGCGATGCCGGCAGTCGTGGCCGCCACCGACGAGCTCACTTGCGCGATGTTGCGGGGGACGGCCGAGCCCGAGCTGTTCGGCCTCGCCCAGCGCGTCTCGCGCCGGCTCGCCGAGTCGCTGGGGTCGGGCGTGCGCGTCGCCGTGGGCCGGTCGGTGGCGAGCGGCGAGGCTCGGCGGAGCTTTCACGAGGCGCGCTGCGCGCTCGAGGCCTCCTCGCTGGGGCTGGCGGGTGGCGGCCAGCTGAACGGCTCAGGCCCCACCAACGGGGTCGCGACCTACAAGGACCTCGGCTCGTTCCAGCTGCTGCTCTCGCTCCAGGACGATGAGTCCCTGCGGCTCTTCTGCGACTCGATTCTCGGCCCCATCGAGGCGAGCGAAGGGCGCTACGGCGGCGAGCTGATGCGCTCACTCGAGGCCTTCATCGAATGCAACGGACAGTGGGAGCGCGCCGCCAAGCGGCTCTACTGCCACCGGCACACGCTCCGTTATCGCATTCGCCGCGTCGAGACGCTCACCGGCAGGAGCCTGCAGAGCGCCCGCGACCGGATCGAGTTTTGGCTCGCCCTGCGGGGCCGTGAGCTTGTCAGAGGGTCTCTCAGCGAGGAGGTAATTCAGTGATTGTCGGCGCACCTACGGAGGTAAAGACGGACGAGTACCGGGTGGCGCTTACCCCGGCGGGCGTGCGCGAGCTCGTGGATGCGGGGCACACGGTGCTGGTCCAGAGCGGCGCCGGCGTTGGCTCGGCGATCTCGGACGAGGCCTACGCGGCCCAGGGCGCAACGATCGTGCCCGACGCCGCGGAGCTGTTTGGCGGCTCGGAGCTAATCGTCAAGGTCAAGGAACCGCAGCCACAGGAGGTCAGCCTGCTCGAGCCGCGGCACACGCTCTTCACCTATCTTCACCTGGCCGCGGATGCTGCGCTCACGCACGGGCTGATGGAGTCGGGCGCGACCTGCATCGCGTATGAGACGGTCGAGGACACGCGCGGACGTCTGCCGCTGCTGGCGCCGATGTCGGAGGTCGCGGGCAAGATCGCGACCCAGGCAGGGGCCTTCTTCCTCGAGAAGCCGCTCGGCGGCCGCGGAGTCCTGCTTGGCGGCGTGCCCGGCGTCGCGGCGGCCAACGTGCTGATCATCGGCGGCGGCGTGGTCGGCATGAATGCGGCCTTCATCGCGCTCGGGATGGAGGCCGACGTGTACGTGTACGACCGCAATATCGATCGCCTGCGCGAACTCGATGTCGCGTTCCAGGGACGCGCGTCGACCTGCTTCGCCTCGACTCTCGAGATCGAGCAGCGGCTGCCCGAGGCGGACCTCGTGATCGGCGCGGTACTGCTGCACGGCGCCCGCGCCCCGCGCGTGATCACGCGCGCGCAGCTGGCGCTGATGAAGCACCAGGCGGTGCTGGTCGACGTCTCGATCGACCAGGGTGGATGCTTCGAGACCTCCCGGCCCACGACGCACTCGGACCCCGTGTACGAGGTCGACGGCATCACCCACTACTGCGTCACCAACATGCCTGGCGCCGTGCCGATCACCTCGACCTACGCCCTCACCAACGCGACCATGCCCTACGTGCTCCATCTTGCGGGCGGGGTGACGGCAGCGCTGGCGGCGAACCCTGGCCTCAAGCTGGGCGTCAACGTTGCCGGGGGCCAGGTGACCTATGAGCCGGTCGCCGACGCGGTGGGGGTGACGAGCGCCCCTGTCGAGGAAGCGCTCGCGGCAAGCTCAATTTCCTGACGGCCGGCGCACATGTGCGCCGGCCCCGGCCGGAACATGTTCCGGCCGGCCGGTACGCGCATGCGCGTACCGGAACACCTTATTTATGCAGGCGGGCGCGGGCGGTCGCGTCGGCCAGCGCCTGGCGCGCCAGTGCCGTATGAGCTGCCGCCGCGGCCGCGTTAGCCTGGGCCCTGACCGACCGCTGGGCCGCGGCGAGCGTCGCCGGGCGCACTCTGGCGACGAACTGCGCGAGCTGTCGCTGGGCCTGCGGCCTTGCCTCTGACCGGGCGGCCGCGAGCGCGGCGCGGTAGGCATTGGTGAGCGCTACCCCGCGCGCCGCCTGGGCGCTCTGACCGCGGGCACAGGCGCGGCGCGCCGCGACCACCGTGCGCCGCACAGAGACCGGTCGCGAGACCGTCGCGCGCTGCACGATCCGCTGCCTGAGCGTGACGCTGGCCGTCGTCCCGGCCACCGTCGCGCGGGCCGCAGCGCTCACCGGGACGCTCGCGCTGACCGCGAGCCGGATCGTCGTGCCGGCGCTGGCCGTCGCCTCGGCGTGAGCCGTGACGCAGACCCGCGCCGCCGCGCCGATCAGTTGCGGCTGAGGCTTGACGGTGCCTCCGGTCGTGCTTCCGCTAGCGCCGATCAGCACCAGGCCGCCGCCGATCGCCGCGGCCGCCGCGACCATCACGAGCGCAAACGGAGGCCTTCTTCTCAGCCGTCTCAGCACCCCTCTCCACCGCGTTCGTGCCATCGAAGCCAGATTGTCGCCCCTGCTACGCTTGCGCACCGCATGCCAACCACTAGCCAGCTGATCCGCAAGGGCCGCGTCGCGCCCAAGAAGAAGCTCGCCACGCCTGGCCTGAAGTCCGGCAAGGGGCGAAAGAAGAAGGTCGCCGCGCCCCAGCGGCGAGGAGTCTGCACGCGCGTCTATACGACCACGCCGAAGAAGCCGAACTCGGCTTTGCGCAAGGTCGCCCGGGTGCGGCTCACGAACGGCATGGAGGTCGGGGCCTACATTCCCGGCGAGGGCCACAACCTGCAGGAGCACTCGGTCGTGCTCGTGCGCGGCGGCCGCGTCAAGGACCTTCCCGGCTTCCGCTATAAGGTGATCCGCGGGACGCTCGACGCCGCCGGCGTAGGCGACCGCAAGAAGGCTCGCTCGCAGTACGGCGTGAAGGCCCGCTAGCGCATGCCCCGCCGCGCCCAGGCCCAGGTCAGGCCGATCGAGCCTGACCCCCTACAGCGCAGCCGCTTGGTCCAGCAGGTGATCAACAAGGTGATGCTGGACGGCAAGAAGTCGGTGGCGGAGAAGATCGTCTACGACGCGCTCGCGTTGCTCTCGGAGCGCACCGGCAAGAACGCGGTCGAGCAGCTCGAGGCCGGGATCAAGGCGCTCACGCCGGTGCTCGAGGTCCGCTCGCGCCGCGTCGGCGGCGCCACCTACCAGGTCCCGGTAGAGGTGCCCGCCCGCCGCGCCCGCACGCTCGCGGTCCGGTGGCTCGTCCTGTTCGCCCGCCAGCGCCGCGAGAAGACCATGGCGCAGCGGCTTGCCTACGAGCTGTTGGACGCCACGCAACAGCAGGGCGGCGCCTACAAGCGCAAGGACGACATCTACCGCATGGCCCAGGCCAACAAGGCCTTCGCCCACTACCGCTGGTAACTGATCGCCGGTAGGCAGGTCTGGAGCCGGACAATCTTTGCCATACGCGGTCCTCGCCCTAGTACGATGCGCTCAATTCGAGCGGACGTTCTCGGGGGCAAGAGGTAGCCGCGAGCGGCCGCATAATCAGGAGGTATGTATGGGTGTTCACCGCATCGTCGGGATGGCCCGGCGTGCAGCAATCATCTCCGCGCTGGCGCTATTCGGCTCCTTAGCCCTCGCCAGCACGGCGCTCGCCGCCAAGAAGATCGGCTTCAGCGACAGCCCCGGGACGGGGGCCCCGCCGGCGAAGCTGGGCGGCTACCACATGACGAAGTTCGGGCTCGACAGCCGCCCGGACTTCACAAATGTCACCTACGCGCCAGGGCCCACCGGCAAGGTCTTTTTCACCCTGTCGATGGAAAAGTTCGCTGCCGGCAGCCTTTCCAGCTGGGGCAATGGCTACACCGGTGCCGTGTATTTCACTGGGACCACTAACCAGTCCGTCGCCATGTACCTTCCCGCCGGCACGCAGGCGTTCTACTTCTACGCGATGCCGAATCAGTGTTTCACGACGTACACGATTACGGCGAAAGCGGGCAGGACCTCCTCGGGCCCGGTCCCGGTCACGGCCAGCTGTACTTCGGGCTCAAATGACGCCCACTACTTCGGCTTCTACGCAAAGAAGCCAAGCGTCCACCTGACCTCGATCACCGTGACGGCGTCGTCAGGGTCACAGGGGCTTCTAGTGGGCGAGTTCGGCATAGCTCGTTAAAGAGCACGAGCGCGACCGGGGCGTGCGGCGGGCCTTACCTCGTAGCTCAAACGTAGGGCCCTGCCGCCCTGCTCGACGCCCAGCTATCGCTGGTAACGGGGGCACGCGCGGTCGCGCGCTGAACTTCATAACCCTGAGGTGGGAGGCTGGGGCGAATGTGCCTGCGGCTATACGGTCGCCGCGTACATGTACATGCATCGGGATAGCCGGGGGAAAGGGGGATTTTCCTCGAAGAGGATCCATAACTTCGCGGTCGCGGGCGTGTCCGCGGCCACAGCCACCTTGGCCGCCGGGCTGGCGGTCGGTGCGGCCCCCACGCTCGCGGTCCGCTGGCTCGTCCTGTTCGCCCGCCAGCGCCGCGAGAAGACCATGGCGCAGCGACTTGCCTACGAGCTGTTGGACGCCACGCAACAGCAGGGCGGCGCCTACATGCGCAAGGACGGCATCTACCGCATGGCCCAGGCCAACAAGGCCTTCGCCCACTACCGCTGGTAACTGATCGCCGGTAGGCAGGTCTGGAGCCGGACAGCCTTTGCCATACGCGGTCCTCGCCCTAGTACGATGCGCTCAATTCGAGCGGACGTTCTCGGGGGCAAGAGGTAGCCGCGAGGGGCCGCAAAGTCAGGAGGTATGTATGGGTGTTCACCGCATCGTCGGGATGGCCCGGCGTGCAGCAATCATCTCCGCGCTGGCGCTATTCGGCTCCTTAGCCCTCGCCAGCACGGCGCTCGCCGCCAAGAAGATCGGCTTCAGCGACAGCCCCGGGACGGGCGCCCCGCCGGCGAAGCTGGGCGGGTATCAGATGACAAAGTTCGGGCTCGATTCCCGGCCGTACACGCTCGTCACCTACGCTCCCGGACCCAAAGGCAAAGTGTTCTTCGCCATACCTATGAACCACGTGAGGGTGGGCGTCAATTGGCTCAACTGGGGCAATGGGTACTTCGGCGATGTGTACTGGACCGGGAACTCGGTCTATTCGGACACGCTTTACCTCCCGGCCGGGACCCAGGCCTTCTACTTCTACATGCAGCCGGACCAGTTTGGTACCTACACGTTTACGGCCAAATCCGGAAAGACGTCCTCGGGTTCAGTGTCGATCACGAGCAGTGCGAGCGGAAACAGCGCTCAGTACTTTGGTTTCTACGCAAAGAAGCCGAGCGTCCATCTGACCTCGATCAAGATCTCAGGTCCGACGAACACCACCGAGGGGTTCGCCGTAGGCGAGTTCGGGATAGCCCGTTAAACAAGCACGAGGAGGGCCCACCGCGCGGCCGGGGCGTGCGGCGGGCCTTACCTCGTAGCTCGAACGTAGGGCGCTGCCGACCTGCTCGACGCCCAGCCATCGCTGCTAGCGCGGTACGACATCTACCGCATGGCCCAGGCCAACAAGGCCTTCGCGCACTACCGCTGGTAGGGGCCTCTGGCTCCTGCTGAGCGCGACCGCAGCCGCGGCCGCGCTCGCCCCGGTCTTCCTACTTGAACTTGATTACGCGTTGGGCGGTTGCCTTTGGGGGCTTGTCGTTTTTTTCGTGCGCCCCGTACATGTAGCCGCAGAGGTACACCTTCTGCGGCACCGAGCCCTCCCACTTTTCAGACGCGGTGTTCACGTGATAGCTGCCGCTGACCTTGGCGCCTATGCCCTGCCCGTTGTGGAAGTGGAACATGAAGTTGTCAGGGGAAATGACTGCCCCGTACTCGGTTGCGGGACAGCCCGCGACGTTCCAGACCGCCACCACGCCGACGAAGGTGGCCCCGCTCGACAGCGCCTGGCCCGATACGGTGACGTGGTAGTTCACCTTTGCGGGCAGCGACGAGGGTGCCTTCAGATTGATCGAGGGTTTCGCACTGCTGGCCGACGCGCTCGCCGCCAGGGTGCATATGGGCGCGGCAAATGCAGCAAGCGCTGCAAGCAGCAAGCATGCACGCTTCATCAACGGTCCTCCTCGAGTCGTTGTGCGGCAGGACCGGCCCCCGGTCTTTTAGAGCGCGCCTGCCCCGGTCTTAGGGCGAACCTAACCGACTCCGCGGCAGTTCGCAACCGGCACGGACCCCAGGCTTTTGTAGCGGGGGAGGGCACGGCCCCGGCGCAGCCGCGACCGTGCCTGGTCCCCAGTCTCAGCGGGTCGCTACTTGAATTTGATTACGCGCTGGGCACTCGCCAACGGCGTGTGATAGATCGACTGATGGGCGCCGCCCAGGTAGCCGCAAAGGTAGGCCTTCTGTTGGCCGCCTTCCCACTTCGTGGGCTCGGTGTTCAAGTGATAGCTGCCGGAGACCTTCGCGCCTATCCCTTGCCCGTTACGAAACACGAAGTGGTAGCTCGAGGGATAGTTCTCCGCCGCCCCGACCGACGAGGGACAGCCCGAGTCGTTCCAGATCAGCACCACGCCGATGAACGTTGCGCCCTTCGACAGGGCCTGGCCCGAGGCAGTGACGCGAAAGTTCACCCCGGGCGGAAGCTTCGAGGGCGCGCTCAAGCTGATTGAGGGGTGGGCAGCGGTGGCGGATGCATTCGCCGCTGCGATGCCGATTCCGACGGTCAATGGTGTGAGTGCTGCGAGCAGCCCGCTTGCACGCTTCATGAGTCCTCCTCCAAGCATTGGGTAAGCAGGACCAGCCCCGGTTGGTAGAAGCGTGCCTGCCCGGCCTGCGATGGAACCTAACGATCGCCGCAACCGTTCGCCCCAGGGCGGCACCCTAGGTTTTTCTTCACGTAGCAGGAGCGTCTTCGCCCTGAATTAAGTCTGGGGTGGGCCCCTGGGGCGAAGCGGAGGCCGAGGGTATAGGGTGGCCGGTGGTATCTATCCATGCCCCGGTGAAACGCCGGGGACCAAGGGGGTTTCGTGAAGAAGATCCATAAGTTCTTTGCGGTGGGCGCTTTGGGCCTGCTACTCACACTGGCGCTCACGCCGGCGGCGCTCGCGTTTGGTACCGCTCGTGCGGGTCGGACGGCCAGCCTTCCGAATACCAATGTCAAGGGAACCCCGGCTCACTTCTCACCGACGCGGCTGAGCGCTAAAGCCCGGTGGAACAACGCCACAACCTGCACGACTCCCCAGGCGTCGTTCACGGTGGACAATAAGAAGGGGGTGGCCGAGACGGTGACCTTTTCGGGAGCCGCGTCCGGCTCGGTTGTTGTTCCGGCTCATTCGAAGTACATCATCTGCGTCACGAAGGGGATCACAGGCAAAATGATCGGCAGGCTTGCCGACGGGAAAAAGCTGACGGTCCACCTCTAGCCGTAAGCGCCGAAGTCAAGAGGGCGCCCGCTCGCGGACGCCCTCTCTCTTCCGTTAAAGGCACGAGGGCGGCCCACCGCACGGGACCGGGGGCTGCGGCGGGCCCTACCCTCGTGCTCAAAATGTAGCCGCCGGATGGCGCCCTGTGTCGCACTAAAGAGGCGGTGTCAGGATTCTGACCCGGACCGCCGCCGGGCCGAGCCGGCGATCAGCAGGCCGGAGCCCGACACGATCACCAGCAGGACAGCTCCGAGCGTTTCCAGGTATAGGCCCGTGCTGGGCGAGCTCTTGGCGCTCGAATAGTGCCCGCCGATCGCCACGACACCAGTCGCCTGGGCGTCGGGCAGGTCTCCGACCAAGGCGATCAGGAGCGTCACGATCCCCAGCGCTCCGAGCGCCAGCAGCGACAGGCGACTGCCAAGCAGGCCGGCACCCAGCGTCAGCACCACGACCACCAGCGCAACGGGGATCAGCGCGAAGGAGTCATGTGAGCTGGTGGAGATCGAGTCGATGCTCGCACCGTTGGTGGCCACCTGAACCGTGTACAGAGTGGTGAACTCCGAAACGAGCAGCAGCACCGCTGCCAGCAGCCCTCCGGCAACGATTCCCGCACTCAGCCACGTGCCCCAGATCGCCGCCCGCGGAGGGCGATGCGGGCGTGGCGCGGGCTCGGCCTCGGCGGTCTCGGAAGCCTGGTAGCCCCTGCTATATTTGATCCTCGCCCTGGGTGGCGTGGCGCTCACGTGTGCACGCTCCCGGGCAGGCAGTATCCACACAATGGACACGCCGACCTAGACACCCGCCCGGAGCCGACATCCGCGTCGTGAACGGGCCCTTTGGGCCCTTTTTCATGTCCGCAGCCGGCCACCGCGGGCGCCCGGGAAACCGTGGGTCCGTGAACAACCGCTACTAAGCACATGCCTCGCACGTTTCCGCTCGAAAAAATTCGCAACATCGGGATCATGGCGCACATCGACGCCGGTAAGACGACGACGACTGAGCGCATCCTCTATTACACCGGGCGGACCTACAAGATGGGGGAGGTTCACGAGGGCGCCGCGGTGATGGACTGGATGGCGCAGGAGCAGGAGCGCGGGATCACGATCACCTCCGCCGCCACCACCGCTGAGTGGCAGGGCCACCGGGTCAACATCATCGACACCCCCGGCCACGTCGATTTCACTGTCGAGGTCGAGCGTTCGCTGCGAGTGCTCGACGGCGCAATCGCGCTGTTCGACTCGGTCGCCGGCGTCGAGCCCCAGTCCGAGACCGTCTGGCGCCAGGCCGACAAGTACCGCGTGCCCCGGATCGCCTACATCAACAAGATGGACCGGATTGGCGCCGACTTCGAGCACGGCGTCCAGACGATGGTCGACCGACTCGGCGCGCACCCGGTGCCGATCCAGCTGCCGATCGGCAGCGAGGCTTCCTTTTCGGGCGTGATCGACCTCGTGCAGATGAAGGCGATCGCCTACAAGGACGAGCTCGGCAAGGAGCAGGAGCTGCGCGAGATCCCGGCGGAGCTCGCCGATCGCGCGAGAGCTGCGCGCGAGCACTTGCTCGAGGAGGTATCCCACCACGACGACGAGCTCGTCGAGATGATCCTGGAGGACAGCGAGATCCCGGTGGAGAAGCTGAAGGCCGCGATCCGCAAGGCCACGCTGGGGATCGACCTGACGCCCGTGCTGTGCGGCTCGAGTTTCAAGAACAAGGGCGTCCAGCCACTGCTCGACGCGGTCATCGACTACCTGCCGAGCCCGCTGGACGTCCCGCCGGTGTCCGGCTTCGAGCCCGCCAAGGGCTCGCAGAACGGCGACGAGCGGCCGGCCGAGCGCCAGCCGGCCGACGATGAGCCGTTCGCGGCGCTCGCCTTCAAGATCATGGCCGACCCCTACGTCGGCAAGCTGACCTACTTCCGGGTCTACTCGGGCCGGCTCGAGGCGGGCTCGCGCGTGCTTAACGTCTCCACCGGGCGGACCGAGCGGATCGGTCGCATCCTGATGATGCACGCCAACGACCGCGAGGAGGTCAAGGAGGTCCACGCCGGCGACATCGCCGCGGCGGTGGGGATCAAGCAGGTTTCGACCGGCGACACGCTCGCCGCCCCGGACCGCCCGGTCAAGCTCGAGACGATCGAGTTCCCCGAGCCGGTGATCAAGGTCGCGATCGAGCCCAAGACCAAGGCCGACCAGGAGAAGATGTCGACCGCGCTGACGCGCCTGGCCGAGGAGGATCCCACCTTCCAGGTCCGCACCAACGACGAGACCGGCCAGACCGAGATCTCGGGCATGGGCGAGCTGCACCTCGAAGTGCTCGTGGACCGCATGCTGCGCGAGTTCAAGGTGCAGGCGAGCGTCGGCCGCCCGCAGGTCTCCTATCGCGAGACCGTGCGCGGCACGGCAGACCACATCGAGGGCCGTTTCGTGCGCCAGACCGGCGGCGCCGGCCAGTACGGCATCGTGTACATCGATCTCGAGCCCGCACCCGGCGAGGGGTTCGACTTCGTCAACAAGGTCAAGGGCGGGTCGATCCCGACCGAGTTCATCCCGGCGGTGGAGAAGGGGGTCGAGGAGGCGATGGAGAACGGCCCTCGCGCCGGCTATCCGATGGTCGACCTGCGCGTCACGCTGACCGACGGCAAGTACCACGACACCGACTCCTCAGAGATCGCCTTCAAGGTCGCCGGCTCGCTGGCGCTGAAGGCGGCGGCGCAGCGTGCCAAGCCGGTTCTGCTCGAGCCGATCTTCGCGGTCGAGGTGGTCACCCCGGAGGACTTCATGGGTGACGTGATCGGCGATCTCAATCGCCGCCGCGGCCACGTGTCCGGCATGGAGCAGCGCGGGAACGCCCAGGTCGTCAGCGCGCACGTGCCGCTCGCGGAGATGTTCGGTTATGCGACCGACGTGCGCTCGATGACCCAGGGCCGGGCGACGTACACCATGCAGTTCGAGCGCTACGACGAGGTGCCCGCGAACGTGGCCGAGAAGGTGGTCGGCGAGCTTCAGCCGGCTTAGCGACTCTTCGTCCGGAGGCGCTCAGAGCCCGGAGCCGGCGAGACGCTCAGAGCCCGAAGCCGCGGCCACCGCGCGAAGTAGGTATTTTTTTGAGGTTCGGCTTTACGGCGGACAAACCCTGAAATCAGAAGGAGCGAAACCAAGTGGCGAAGGCCAAGTTCGAACGCGATAAGCCCCACGTCAACGTCGGCACCATCGGTCACATCGACCATGGCAAGACGACGCTGACGGCTGCGATCACGAAGGTGCTGAACGAGAAGTACGGCGGCACCGAGGTGCGATCGTTCGAATCGATCGACAACGCTCCCGAAGAGAAGGCGCGCGGGATCACGATCGCTACCTCGCACGTCGAATACCAGACCCCCAACCGTCACTACGCCCACGTCGACTGCCCGGGTCACGCGGACTACGTGAAGAACATGATCACCGGCGCCGCGCAGATGGACGGGGCGATCCTGGTGGTGTCTGCGGCCGACGGCGCGATGCCGCAGACGCGCGAGCACATCCTGCTCGCGCGCCAGGTCGGGGTGCCCTACATCGTCGTGTTCCTCAACAAGGCGGACATGGTCGATGACCCCGAGCTGCTCGAGTTGGTCGAGGTTGAGATCCGCGACCTGCTGTCCGAGTACGAGTTCCCGGGCGACGACATCCCGTTCGTGATCGGGTCGGCCCTGAAGGCGCTCGAGGGCGACGAGGAGCAGGAGCAGAAGATTCTCGAGCTCGCCGAGACGCTCGATACCTACATCCCCGAGCCTGTGCGCGACCTCGACAAGCCGTTCCTGATGCCGGTCGAGGACGTCTTCTCGATCACGGGTCGCGGCACTGTGGCGACCGGGCGCATCGAGCAGGGAATCATCAAGACCGGCGAGACGGTCGAGATCGTCGGCATCCGGGACACGACCAAGACCGTTGTGACCGGCGTCGAAATGTTCAAGAAGATCCTCGACGAGGGTCGCGCGGGCGACAACGTTGGTTGCCTCTTGCGCGGTACCAAGCGCGAGGACATCGAGCGCGGCCAGGTGCTCTGCCGGCCCGGCTCGATCACGCCGCATACGCAGTTCAAGTCCGAGGTCTACGTGCTCAAGAAGGAAGAGGGCGGGCGCCACACGCCGTTCTTCACGGGCTATAGGCCTCAGTTCTACTTCCGCACAACCGACGTCACGGGTGTCGCCAAGCTGCCGGAAGGCACGGAGATGGTGATGCCGGGCGACAACATCCAAATGGAGATCGAGCTGATCCAGCCGATCGCCATGGATCAGGGCCTGCGGTTCGCGATCCGCGAGGGTGGCCGCACCGTTGGCTCCGGGGTCGTGACCGAGGTCATCAAGTAGTCATTGGCGGCGGCCGGGCCAGTCGCCAGGCCGCCGACAAAATCCAAATAGAGGTACATACGACTAGACCGGGGCGGGCCCCGCAGCTTGGGACTCGCCCTCTTTGAGGATGGCGACGCTCGCCCAAAACAAGATCAGGATCAGGCTGAAGTCCTACGACCACTCGGCGATCGAGACGGCTGCCCGTGAGATCGTGGAAACGGCCACCCGCACCGGCGCGACAGTGTCCGGTCCCGTGCCCCTGCCCACAGAGAAGAACGTCTACTGCGTGATCCGCTCGCCCTTCAAGGACAAGGACTCTCGCGAGCACTTCGAGATCCGCACCCACAAGCGCCTGATCGACATCCACCAGCCGACGCCGAAGACGGTCGACTCGCTGCAGCGACTCGACCACCTCCCGGCGGGCGTGGACATCGAGATCCGGCTCGCGTCCTAGCGATGGGTGGCAGCTAATGGCGGCGATCCTCGCGAAGAAGCTCGGCATGACCCAGCGGTTCGGCGAGGGCGGGCGCGTGGAGCGCGTGACTGTGCTCGAGGCTGGCCCGTGCCCCGTCACGGCGATCCGCACGTTCGACCGGGACGGGTACGAGGCCGTGCAGCTGGCCTTTGGGAGCTGCCGAGAGAAGGCGCTGACGAAGGCCGAGCGCGGTCATCTACGCAAGGCGGATGCGTCGCCCCACCGCTTCGTGGCCGAGTTCCGCGACGAGGCCGGCGAGCTCCAGGTGGGCGAGACCGTGACCGTCGACACGTTCGCCGCCGGAGACCGGGTCAAGGTCTCAGGAGTTTCGAAGGGCAAGGGTTTTCAGGGCACGATCAAGCGTCACAACTTCAAGCGGGGACCGAAGACGCACGGCTCGCACAACGTCCGCGCGCCCGGCTCGATCGGAGCATCGGCGACACCATCGCGCGTGTTCAAGGGTGTGCGCGGCCCCGGGCAGATGGGTGGCGGGCGCGTCACGCAGCGCGGCCTGACCGTGGTCGAGGTGCTCCCCGACAGGAATCTGCTCCTGGTCCGCGGGGCCGTTCCCGGCCCCCGCGGCGGCACCGTGGAGGTGCGCTCCGATGCCTAGGTCGGCCTCGGTCCTCGGCGGCGGCACGGTTTCGCTGGATTCCGTGGCGTTTGAGGCGCCCTTCAACATGTCGCTGGTACACGAGACCGTGCGCGCCGAGCTGAATGCGCGCCGGCGCGGCACAGCTTCGACGCGGACGCGCGGTGAGGTCTCGGGCGGAGGCGCCAAGCCGTGGCGCCAGAAGGGCACCGGCCGTGCCCGCGCCGGCTCGAATCGCTCGCCCGCTGTGGACGGGCGGCGGCATCGTCTTCGGTCCCGCACCGCGCAGCTACACCGTCAAGGTCAACCGCAAGGCCAGGCGAGGCGCGCTGCGCAGCGCCCTCTCGGTCCACGCCGAGCGCGAGTCGATAGCTGTCTTCGACGGGTCTGATTTCGACGCGCCCTCGACCGCGCAGGCGGCTTCGCTGCTGCGTGACTGGGGCGCCGCCTCGCCCGTGCTCGTGCTCCTGGACGCGCAGGAGGAGGCGGCCGGCAAGTCGTTCCGCAACATCCCGAGAGTCGAGGCCGTGCCCGTCTCGGAAGCCGGCGTGGCCGACCTGATGTGGGCGGCTTCGCTGCTCGTCTCGCAGGACGCGCTGCCGTCGCTGGTGGCCCGGGCCTCGGGGCGCGGGCGCAATGCCGCCGGCGCTGAGGCGTCTGGGACCCGCTCTGGAGACGCGGCTCGCTCCGCGAGCGGCGACGACGAGGAGGGCGAGGCCTGATGGAGCCCGGCCAGGTGATCATCCGCCCCGTCGTCTCGGAGAAGACCTACGTGCTCGCCGAAGCCGGCAAGTACACGTTCCGCGTACACGAAAAGGCGCACAAGACCGAGATCAGGCAGGCGATCGAGCAGCTTTTCGACGTCAGCGTGGCCGAGGTGCGGACCGCCTCGGTGAAGCCCAAGCCGAAGCGCAGGGGCCACACCTCCGGTCAGACGCGACGCTGGAAGAAGGCCATCGTCCAGCTCGCGCCGGGCGACACGATTCCGATCTTCGGCCCCGGCCTCGAGGCGGGCGAGTGATGGGGGTGAGCAATGCCTGTCCGTAAACCCAAGCCAACCTCGCCCGGTCGCCGCTTCGTGACCTATCCCGATTTCGGGGAGCTGACGCGTGACGAGCCCGAGAAGTCGCTTACCACCGGTCTCAAGAAGTCAGGTGGGCGCAATGCCCATGGGCGTAAGACCTCACGCCACCGTGGCGGGGGCGCTAAGCGGCTCTACCGCAAGATCGACTTCAAGCGGCGCAAGGACGGCGTGCCGGCGCGGGTTGCGCATATCGAGTACGACCCCAACCGCTCGGCCTACATCGCGCTGCTCCACTACGCCGACGGCGAGAAGCGCTACATCCTGGCGCCGCAGCGGCTACGGGTCGGGGCGACGGTCCAGTCCGGACCTGGGGCCGACATCCGCGTGGGCAATTGCCTGCCGCTGCAGAACATGCCCGCGGGCACGGTCGTGCACAACGTCGAGCTGGTGCCGGGTCGCGGCGGCCAGATGGCCCGCGCCGCCGGCGCCGGCGTCCAGCTCCTGGCGAAGGAGGGCGACTATGTGACGCTGCGGCTGCCTTCCGGCGAGATGCGCATGGTTCGCGGCGAGTGCCGCGCGACCGTGGGCACGATCGGCAACCCCGACCACCAGAACATCGACGTCGGCAAGGCGGGACGCAAGCGTCACATGGGTGTCCGTCCGCAGACGCGTGGAACCGCGATGAACCCGGTCGACCACCCCCACGGTGGCGGCGAGGGCTCGACCACTCCGGGTCGCCATCCGGTCACGCCCTGGGGAGTCCCCACCCTCGGCTACCGCACGCGTAAGAAGGGCAAGCAATCCAGTCAATACATCGTCCGCGGACGAAGGCGAGGTAAGAAGCGGTGAGCAGGTCGAGCAAGAAGGGACCGTTTGTCGAGGAGCGCCTGCTGGCGCGGATCGAGGCCATGAATCGCTCCGGCGAGAAGCGCATGCTCAAGACCTGGTCGCGCACCTCCACGATCTTCCCGGAGATGGTCGGCCACACGATCGCCGTCCACGACGGCCGCAGGCACGTGCCCGTGTTCATCTCGGAGTCGATGGTTGGGCACAAGCTCGGCGAATTCGCGCCTACGCGGCTCTACCGCGGCCACGCAGGGACGGGTAAGCGACGATGAGTGACGAGAAGCCCGAGGTCGAGCAGGCCGAAGAGGAGCCGAAGCCGCGGCGGCGTCGGCGCAAGGCTGCATCCGGCTCGGGGGCCGCTCCCGCTGCGGACGACACGGTTACATCGGCGGAAGGGGAGTCGGGGACCTCCGAGGAGGAATCGGCCCCCTCGCCCGCCGAGCCGGAAGCGCCGGTAGCCGGGTCCTCCGTCGAGGCCGAGGCGGAGTCTGAGCCCGAGGCGGAGTCCGAGACCGAGGCTGAGCCCGCGGCCCAGGCTGAGGCGGCCAGCGAACCCGAGGCCGATACGGAGTCTGAGGAGACTCCGGCCGCTGAGACACCCGCTGCGGCGGCCACGCCCGAGCCTCGTCGCCGCCGCGCGGCGCAACCCACTCCGCCCGCAGCCCCGTCGCGACGCCGGCGCAGGGCCGCTCCGCGCCGCGACGTCGTCGTGCGAGCCCAGGCGAAGTACGTGCGCACTTCGGCCCGCAAGGCAAGGCTCGTCTGCGACCACATCCGGGGGAAGACCGTCGAGGAGGCGCGAGCTATCCTCACTCACGCGCCGCGCGCGGTCGCACGTGATTGGAGCAAGGTGCTCGAGTCCGCCGTCGCCAACGCGGAGCACAACCACGAGCTCATCGCTGAGGACCTCTACATCAAGGCGGTCCATGCGGATGAGGGTCCCACTATCAAGCGCTACCGGCCTCGGGCGCTCGGACGAGCGACGAGGATTCGCAAGCGCACCAGCCATCTAACGATCTTGCTCACACCGAAGCCTTAGGAAGTCATGGGTCAAAAGGTTCATCCAGAGTCGCTGCGAGTTGGCTACATCCACGATTGGAAGGCCAACTGGTTCAACGAGCGCGCGTTCGCCGACTACCTCGACGAAGACCGCAAGATCCGCGACCACATCACCAACCGATTGGCTCACGCGGGTCTCTCGGACATAACGATCCGCAAGAACGCGACAGAGGTCGAGGTCAACATCCACACGGCGCGGCCGGGCATCGTGATCGGCAAGTCGGGCTCCGAGGTAGACCAGCTGCGCCGCAACCTGCACCGGATCACCGGTAAGGCGGTCAAGGTCAACATCCTTGAGATCAAGCGGCCCGAGCTTGACGCTCGGCTGGTCGCGCAATCGATCGCGGAGCAGCTCCAGAACCGCGTCGCGTTCCGGCGCGCGATGAAGCGCGCCTTGACGAGCGCGATGCGCTCCGGCGCCAAGGGCGTGAAGGTGCAGGTCTCAGGCCGTCTCGGAGGTGCGGAGATGGCGCGCACCGAGGGGTACTCCGACGGCCGGGTGCCACTGCACACGCTGCGCGCCGACATCGATTACGGCTTTCACGAGGCACGCACGACGTTTGGCCGGATCGGCGTCAAGTGCTGGATCAACAAGGGCGAGATCATGCCCGAGGGGTACACGGGCGCCGATCTGACGATCATGGACGAGCCCGCCCCACAGGCGTCGGACCGGGGTCGCGGCGGACGGGATGGCCGTAGCCGTGACGGCCGCGGACGCGATGGCCGTGGACGCAGCGGCGGTGGACCGCCGGCCGGCGCCGGTCGCCGTCGCAATCCTCCCCGTGGCGCAGCGCCCGGCGGCGAGGGCGATGCCGCGAGGCGAAGCCGCCAGTCCGGCCCCCCGCGAGGCAACCGGTCTCAATCGCAGCCCCAGCAGGGCGATGCCCCGGCGACACCCCCCGCAGCTCCCGCGGAGGGCGGTGAGTAGATGCTCGCCCCCAAGCGCGTCAAGCACCGCAAGCAGCACCGCGGCCGGCGGGGCGGGCTGTCGCGTGGCCAGGTCAAGGTTCAGTTCGGCGAGTACGGCCTCAAGTCACTCGACGCGGGCTGGATCAGCAACCGCCAGATCGAGGCCGCCCGAATCGCGATGACGCGCAAGATCAAGCGCGGCGGCAAGGTCTGGATCAACGTCTATCCCGACAAGCCCTACACGAAGAAGCCAGCCGAGACGCGCATGGGTTCGGGCAAGGGCAACCCGGAGGGCTGGGTAGCGGTCGTCAAGCCCGGCCGCGTGATGTTCGAGCTGGCCGGAGTGCCGGAGCCGCTCGCCCGCGAGGCGATGCGCCTGGCAGGTCACAAGCTCCCCGTCCGGACCAAGTTCGTCATGCGGGAGGAGCTGTGAAGGCCGGCGAGCTCCGAGATCTGAATGAGAACGAGCTGCGCGAGCACATCACCACCGCCCGCCGCGAGCTGTTCGGGCTGCGCTTCCAGCACGCGACGGGCGAGCTCGACAACACCTCGTCGCTGCGCAAGGCCCGCCAAGACGTGGCGAGAGCGTTGACGATCGCCCGCGAGAGAGGAATCGAGACTCATGGCTGACGAAGAGAAGCCGACGGAGACGGAAGCCTCGGCCGACCCGCAGGAAGGGTCCGAAGAGGCAGTCTCCCCGGAAAGGGCCGCGAGCGGGTCGGATGAGGCTTCCGCCTCTGCCGACGAGCAGCCCGTCTCCACTGAGGATTCCTCGCCCGCGGACGAGCCAGCCGCCGCCGACGAGGCCGCACCCGCAGCCGAGAGCGCGCCCCCCGAGGCCGCCCAGCCCGCGGAGGCCGTCGAGATCGTGGCGCCGAAGGAGCGCAGGCGCCGGGCCAGGGCCGCGAAGGCGGCCGCGAGCTCCGCTCGCGAGCCCCGGACGCCCGAGCAGCGCCAGCGCGAACGGCAGGAGGAGCGAGCCCGCAAGCGCGTCCTGCGGCGCAAGGTCCGCGTACGCCAGCGCGAGAAGCAGCAGAGGGCGACGGGCGGCACGGAAAGGGCGCCCACCGAGCCGCGCGTACACGCTCCCGGCCGGCAGAAGACCCGCCAGGGAGTCGTTGTCTCGGACAAGGCCGCCAAGACGATCACCGTGAGGATCGACACCGCCCACCGGCATCCTCGCTACGAGAAGATCGTGCGTACGTCGAGCACGATCCACGCTCACGACGAGCAGAGCGAAGCCCGGGTCGGCGACACCGTGATCGTGCGCGAGTCCCGGCCGCTGTCCCGCACCAAGCGCTGGCGGCTCGAACGGGTGGTGGAGCGGGCCGCGTGAGCCGGGGAGTCAGGCCCAGATGATTCAGAACGAGTCGCGCCTGCGCGTCGCTGACAACAGCGGCGCCCGCGAGATTCTCGTGATCCGTGTCAAGGGCGGCTCGCGCCGGCGCTATGCCGGCGTGGGCGACGTCGTCACCGCCACCGTCAAGCAGGCGACCCCTCAGGGTTCGGTGCGCAAGGGCGAGGTGGTCTCCGCCGTGGTCGTGCGCACGAAGAAGTCCTATGGGCGCGAGGACGGCACCTATATCGCCTTCGACGAGAATGCCGCTGTGCTGATCGACAATCAGAACAATCCTCGCGGGACGCGCATCTTCGGCCCGGTCGCGCGCGAGCTTCGCGAGCGCAACTTCATGAAGATCGTCTCGCTCGCCCCGGAGGTGCTCTAGCCATGCCGGCCCGCATCAAGAGCGGCGACGAGGTGATCGTGATCTCGGGCAAGGCTCGCGGCAAGCGGGGCAAGGTCCTGCGCGTGGATCTCAAGCACGACCGCCTCTACGTCGAGGGCCTCAACATGATCAAGCGCCACCAGCGGCCACAACAGGTAGCCGGGGCGCAACGCGCGGAGCAGGTCGGCGGCGTGATCGAGCGGGAGGGTCCGATCCACCGCTCTAACGTGATGCTGGCCGATCCCGTCGACGGGCGACCGACGCGCGTGAAGATCGAGACCGAAGAAGGACGGCGCTACCGCGTCGCGACCCGCAGCGGCACAAGGCTCGACTACAAGCAGATGGCGAACGCAAGACTCAAGCGCAGATACGAGGAGGAGATCCGCCCGCGACTGATGGAGCGGTTCGGCTACTCGTCCGCGATGCAGGCGCCGCGGATCGAGAAGGTGACGGTCAACATGGGCCTCGGCGATGCCAAGCAGGACTCGGCGGTACTCGACGCCGCCTCCGAGCAGCTCGCCACGATCACCGGCCAGCGACCCAACGTGCGCCGCGCGCGCAAGTCGATCGCTCAGTTCAAGGTGCGTGAGGGGATGCCCGTCGGGTTGGCGGTGACGCTCCGCGGCGAGCGCTCGTACGAGTTCCTCGACCGCCTGATGGCCGTGGCCATCCCCCGGATCCGCGACTTCCGCGGGCTGAGCCCCCGCTCGTTCGACGGGCGTGGGAATTACTCGCTCGGCATCCGCGAGCAGATCATCTTCCCCGAGGTCGATTACGACCGGATCGACCAGGTCCGCGGCCTCGACGTCACTATCACGACCACGGCGCAAACGGATGACGAGTCCTTCGCGCTGCTCCAGGAGCTCGGGATGCCTTTCGCCAGGGACCGCCGACCGGCCTCGGCCGAAACGTAAGCAAAGGATCAGATGGCCAAAATTTCACAGCGTGTCCGCCAGCGGCGGACCCCCAAATACAAGACACGGGCCTACTCGCGCTGCCGCCGCTGCGGCCGCGCGCGGGCGGTGTACCGGAAGTTCGGCCTGTGCCGCATCTGCCTGCGGGAGCTCGCGCACGAGGGCTACATCCCCGGGATGACCAAGTCGAGTTGGTGAGATGACGCTTCACGGACCCCGTCGCTGACTTCCTCACCCGGCTGCGCAACGGCCTGCACGCCCAGCACGATGACGTGCTGATCCCGGCGTCCAGGCTGAAGCGCGAGCTGGCGCGCATCCTCAAGGAGGAGGGCTATATCAGCTCATACGAGGACGTCGCCCCTCGCGCCGGCAGCCCCGGCGGCGAGATCAAGGTCACGCTCAAGTACACGGGCGGCCGCGCGCCGGTCATCTCCGGCATCGAGCGCGTCTCGCGCCCCGGTCGCCGCACCTACGTCGACCACGCCCATATCCCTCGCATCCAGGGGGGCATGGGCACGGCGATCATCTCGACCTCGAAAGGGGTCATGACCGGCCACGAGGCACGCCGCCAGGGCGTCGGCGGCGAGGTCGTGGCTCGAGTCTGGTAGCAAGCAGAGGCGATGTCTCGAATCGGCAAACAACCCATCTCGGTGCCCGCCGGCGTGACGGTCTCGATCGAGCCCGAGCGGGTGACCGTCAACGGCCCCAAGGGGGAGCTATCCGAGCGCGTCGCGCGCGCCATCAGCGGTCGAGCAGGTGGACGGCGAGATCCGTGTCACCCGGCCCGACGATCGCAGCGAGCACCGCGCCCTGCACGGACTGACGCGCACGCTGATGGCCAACATGGTCAAGGGCGTGACCGACGGCTTCGAGAAGCGCCTCGAGATCCAGGGGGTCGGATTCCGGGCCATGCTGCGAGGTCGCGACCTGGAGCTCGCGCTCGGCTATTCGCACCCGGTGCCCGTCAAGGCGCCCGACGGGATCGAGTTCGAGGTGCCCTCACCGACCCGCATCGTCGTCAAGGGCGCGTCCAAGCAGCGCGTGGGCGAGGTCGCCGCCTACATCCGCAAGCAGCGCAAGCCCGAGCCCTACAAGGGCAAGGGCATCCGCTACGAGGGCGAGTACGTCGCCCGCAAGGTCGGCAAGCGGGCGTAAGGGGACCCAGCGATGAGCGGCAAGACAAAAGAAGCCCGGCGCCTGAAGCGCCGCCATCGCGTCCGCGCGAAGGTGCGCGGTACAGAGGAGCGCCCGCGTATCTCGGTGTTCCGCTCAAACCGTGGCGTATTCGCGCAGCTGGTCGACGACGATGCCGGCCGCACGCTCGCGTCGGTCAGCTGGACCGAGCCCGAGCTGCGCACGCTGGCGCCGCTCGAGCAGGCCAAGCGGGCAGGCGCACTGCTCGCCCAGCGCGCGCGAGAGGCCGGCATCGAGCGCGCGGTCTTCGACCGCGGCGGCTACCTGTACCACGGGCGCGTCCAGGCGCTCGCCGATGGCGCCCGCGAAGGCGGGCTTCAGTTCTAGTTCTCCCCGCTACCCTGACCTGCTGATGGCTTCGGATCGGACAGTCTCTTCGACCGGCCTCGACCTCGCCGAGCGCGTGGTCGAGATCAACCGCGTCGCCAAGGTCGTCAAGGGCGGCCGGCGCTTTTCGTTCACGGCGCTGGTCGTCGTCGGCGACGAGCGCGAGGTGGTCGGCATCGGCTACGGCAAGGCCAACGAGGTGCCGGTCGCGATCCAGAAGGGCGTCGAGCGCGCCAAGAAGAACCTCTACCGCGTGCCCAAGCACGGCTCGACGATCACCCACCAGGTGACCGGCATCTTCGGCTCCGGACGGGTTCTGCTGAAGCCGGCCTCGCCGGGAACCGGCGTGATCGCCGGCGGCGGCGTGCGCGCGGTGCTCGAGCTTGCCGGGATCAACGACATCCTCTCCAAGAGCCTCGGCTCGCAGAATCCGATCAACCTCGTCAAGGCGACGATGGCGGGCCTCATGTCGCTGCGCACGCCGGACGAGGTCGCCGAGCTGCGGGGGCTGTCCGTCAACCACGTTCTCGGGCTGGACGGCGAGACTCCTCCGCCAGTCGCGGATGCGCCCGGCGCGGCCGCGGAGTCAAACGGCCGCGGTGAGCCAGCAGAGGTGGCCGAATGACCACGCTCAAGCTCACCCAGCGCCGCTCGCGGAATGGCGCCTCAAAGCAGCAGCGCGACACGCTGCGATCGCTCGGACTGAAGCGGATCGGGCACACCGTGGAGCACCAGGAGACGCCCCAGATCCGCGGCATGGTCAACAAGGTGAGCCATCTGATCGAGGTCGAGGACGATGGCTGAGCAGGAGCGGATTGGGCTGCACAACCTCAAGCCGAGCCCCGGGTCACGCAAGGCGCGCAAGCGCCTCGGCCGCGGCGAGGGGTCGGGCACCGGCAAGACGGCCGGACGCGGCCAGAAGGGGTGGGGCTCGCGCTCGGGCGCCAAGCGCCGGGCGCGGTTCGAGGGCGGCCAGAACCCGATTCACATGCGCATGCGCAAGCTGCGCGGCCCGACGATGAAGAAGTCGATGCCGTTCGAGCCCTTCCGGACGCACACGCAGGCCGTCAATCTGCGCGACCTCGAAGCTCGCTTCGAAGCGGGCGCAGCCGTCACGCTCGAGCTCCTGCGCGAACAACGGCTCGCCACCCGCAAGGGCGTGCCGGTCAAGATCCTCGCCAAGGGTGAACTGTCCAAGGCGCTCACCGTGCACGCGCACGCGTTCAGCGCGACGGCCCGCGAGCAGATCGAGGCCGCCGGCGGGACCTGCGTGGTCGAAGCCGACCAGTAGCCATGGTCAACACGATCCTCAGCGCCTTCCGCGTCGGAGAGATTCGCAACAAGATTCTCTTCACCTTCGCGATGCTGGCGCTGTATCGCCTCGGAACCCACATCCCGGCGCCGGGCGTGAGCCTCCAGGCCGTCAAGTCAGATCCAGAACTCGAGCCTCGGCGGCAGCAGCATCTTCCAGCTGCTGAACCTGTTCTCGGGCGGCGGCCTCGGCCGGATCGCGCTGTTCGCGCTCGGGATCATGCCCTACATCACGGCCTCGATCATCCTCCAGCTCCTGACCGTGGTCGTCCCCTCGCTGGAGAAGCTGCAGAAGGAGGGCGAGATCGGGCAGGCGCGGATCACCCAGTACACGCGCTATCTGACGGTGGGGCTGGCGTTCGCGCAGTCGATCGGCTACGTGTTCCTGTTCCGCTCCTTCGAGCAGCAGGCCAACGTCAACGCTCATCCCCAACTTCAACGTCGGCAAGGTCTTCTTGATCGTGATCACGCTCACCGCGGGCACGCGTGCTGCTGATGTGGATGGGCGAGCTGATCACCCAGCGCGGGATCGGCAACGGCATCTCGTTGCTGATCTTCGCCAGCATCGTCGCCCGCATCCCGCAGCGGTCTCCATGCGTGGTGGCAGCAACCCGAGCCAGGTGTTCCGCGTCGTGATGCCGTTCATCGCGACTCGGCGTCGTCGCGGCGATCGTGTTCGTGCAGGAGGGCCAGCGCCGCATCCCGATCCAGTACGCCAAACGCGTGATCGGCCGTCGCATGAGCGGCGGCGGCCAGACCTACCTGCCGCTGCGCGTGAACATGGCCGGCGTGATCCCGGTCATCTTCGCCGTGAGCATCATGGCGATCCCGCCGACGATCGGTCAGCTGCTCGGCCAGAACCGCGCCAACTTCGGCACCAACCTGGCCAGATTTCTTCTCCCCTCAGGGCTGGCACTACCAGCTGGGCCAGGCGATCCTGATCATCCTGTTCACCTACTTCTACACGGCGGTCACGTTCAACCCGGTCGACCAGGCGGACAACCTGAAGAAGTACGGCGGCTTCATTCCCGGGCGTGCGACCGGGGCGGCCGACGGCCGAGTTCCTCGACCGCATCCTCGCCCGCCTGACCTTCCCAGGTGCGCTGTTCCTGGCCGCGATCGCGGCTCTGCCGACGATCCTGATCAACCAGACGAGCGCCAACTTCTTCTTCGGCGGCACCTCGATCCTGATCGTGATCGGCGTCGCGCTCGACACGATGAAGCAGCTCGAGGCGCAGCTGATGATGCGCAACTACGAGGGCTTCTTACGCTAGGGGCGAGGGCGCCCCGGCGAGATCTGACTAGCCCGAAAGGGCCGCGACAAGCTCCTCGCGCGTGACGATGTCGAGCTTGCGGTAGGTGTTGCGCAGGTGGTACTCGACCGTCTTGGGCGTCACGAACAGCGCCCGGGCGATCTCGCGGTTGCTCTGGCCGGCGGCGGCCAGCGCGGCGATACGGTGCTCTGAGGGCGTCAGCGACGAGCGGACCAGAGAGCAGCCCTTCGCGGCGTGGTCTCGCGCCCGCGGCCTGAAGCTCGACCAGCGCGATCGCGTAGAGCGCGCACGCGCCGACCGTGATGGGCGAGGTCGGCCGCATGGCGGAGCGGCTGGCGCGCGGCCGCGCGCTGGTTCGAGCGCCGCAGCGCAGCTCCGAGCTCGACCAAGCGCGTGGATCGTCTCGAGCCGCGGCGGCGCGCTCGCGCCGAGGTCAGCCGCGGCGTGCAGCGTTTCGAGCTGCGCCGAGCCGCTGCTCGCACAGTCCCGCGCACGCGCAGTGCCCGGATCTGGGCGTGCAGCACGCCCATGCGCACGCGCGAGCGCCGAGCTCCTCCGCGCGCAAGCTGCGCGGCGCGCTCGGCCTCGCCGCGCTGTAGCAGCGCCTGGGCGGCCGCGGTCCGCCACGGCGGCGAGGCGCCCAGCATGTGAGCGCCAGAGCCGACCGCCTTCCCGCACGCGTGCGCCATCGCCAGCGCCTCCTCGGCCCGCTGCTGGGCGAGGTGGAGCTCGGACCAGCGCGTACAGCAGCTGCGCACGCTGATGGTCGGCGGGACCTTCGGTGTCCTCGGCGTCGCAGCACCTGCTCAGCGCGCCGAGCTCATCCTGCCTCGACCAGACACAGGGCGTATGCGGCCGCAGCCGCACGCGCGAACTGCGCTCCAGCCGTAGCGGCGAGCGTCGCGCGCCAGCTCGAGGTCGGCCAGGGCATTGCTGATCTGGCCCTGGAGCAGGTAGGGCAGGCTGCGCAGATAGCTGGCGGTCGCGAACTGGAGCGGCGAGAAGCGGCGGCGGGCGTGCTCGAGCGCGGCTTCGGGCGACCTCGACTGAGCGCTCGAGCTCGCCCATCAGGGTGAGCACCCCGCTGAGCAGCTCGGGCCCCGTGTCCGGATCGCGCGCGGGATCGAGCAGCCTGCCGCCGTCCCAGGCTCGATCGACGGCCTCGCGCACCCGCTCGACGGGCTCGGCCGCGAGCGCGCGGCGGCGGCCTCGTGCGCGAGCAGCAGCCGCTGCCCTGCGTCTGCGGCTCGGGCCCAAGGGCTCGCCGAGGACGATTGCGGCGCGCTCGGTGTAGCGCCCGTGCAGCGCCGGCACGAGCGAGGCGCTTCGTGAGAAAGCCGGCCTGAAGGCCGTCGTGCAACTGAGCAGCGATCGCTTGCACCGCCCGCTATCGCGCCCCGAGTTCGGCGATGCCCGCGTCATAGGCGGTGGCGGCCTGCTCCTGGAGCCCGCGGGCGGATAGCGCCTCACCGAGCATCAGCGACAGCTCCGCGCGGCGGCGCCGGTCGTCGGAGGCTCGATCGATCGCCCGCTCGAGGTGCTCGGCCGCCGCCGGCTCGCCCGCGGCCATCTCGGCGGCGCCGAGCTGGCCAGCAGGTCGACGCGCTCGTGCGCTGCCGGCGGCTCCTCCAGCGCGCGTCTGAGATAGCTGACCGCGGATCCGCGGAGAGCCATGCTCGAGCGCGCTGCGTCGCGGCCGCCCGTAGTCGGTCGACCACCCATTGATCTTGGTGGCGCCCGCCGAGCAGCAGGTGCGCCGCGACGCGCTCGGGGTCGGCGCGCTCGGCGTCGAGCATGCGCGCCGCTTCCAGGTGGCGGCTTGCGCGCGCAAACGCGGGCAGGTCGCCGGTACAGCGCGTGGCGCACCAGCGGATGGACAAAGCGCAGCGGCTCCTCCGCGACGAGCACGTCCGCGGCCGCTAGCGCGTCGGCCGCCGACGCGGCCTGCTTCGAGCGTGAGCCCCGCGAGCTTCGCGGCCTGTCGCAGCGGGCGCGTCGTCGCCGAGCATCGCGGCCGCACCTGCCAGCGCAGGCCGTCGGTGCCCGCGGCGCCCAACGCGTGTCCGCACCGCGCGGATTACAGCGTCGGGGGCGAGCGTGCGTGCCCGCTCTGCGAGCTCGCTCGAGTTCAATGCGGGGTCGTCGTCGAGCGCCTGGAGCAGCGCTCGCGGAGATAGAACGGGTTGCCTCCGGTGATGTGGGCGCAGGCCTCGATCACGGCGTGGTCCGGCGCGTTCTCCGAGCACGCGCTCGACCACCGTCCCGACCGCGGCAAGGGACAGGGGCGCCAGCTGCTCGAGCCGGACGTGGGGCACCGCTGCGATCCGCTCGAGCACGTCGAGCGCATGCTCGCCCACTCCGGTCCGCCGCGCGCCGGTGATCGCGATCGGCAACTCTCCGAGGCGGTTGGCGAGATACAGCAGGAACTCGAGCGAGGCCTGGTCGCACCAGTGCAGGTCATCGACTGTCACGAGCGCGGGTGCCCCCTCGAGCGCCTCGGCGCTCACCGTGAAGAGAGCATGGGCCAGCGCTAGCGTGGCCGCATCGCCGGCGCTCGGCGGCGGCTCGTGACTCGCGGAGTCCTCGCCGGCCGCGCGCGCGGCCGACCCGACGGCGAGCAGCGGACGCACGAGCTGGGGGGCCTTGCGCAAAACCAAACTTCGGCGACGCGCCGGAAGCTCGACCAGCAGCGACTTGACCAGCCGCTCGGCGACCCCGAAGGACAGGTTGCGCTCGAGCTCCGCGCAGCTGACCCTGAGCACAACCATGCCCGAATCGGCCGCACGCTCAGTCGCAGCGTCGAGGAGGCGCGTCTTGCCGACGCCGGCGTGGCCCTCGATCAGCACGAATGCCCCAGTTCCGCTGCGCGCCGACGCGAGTGCCCCCGACAACCTCCGTAGGGCGGCCGCGCGTTCCAGCAACTCGCTCCCGCGGAGCGATACGGACGGCCGCTCCTTCGTCGAACTCACTTCTGCACTCTCAACCGGCGGTGCGGGCTCGCAGCGGCGCAAGTCTATTGCCAACGCGCTTAATTCTGGGGTGGTTCCCTGGGGCGAAACGCGCCCAATCCGAGCATCCTTACGACATGGCCGGAATGCAGCGCCAGAGCGCTGAGGCAACGCGAGGGATCGGAGAGCCGCATGAGAGGGGTGTCGAGGGGGCGGGCAAGCCGGATGAGCGGAGGGAGGCCTGGTTGATGTCCTGGACTGATGAGCTTCCACTTGAGCTGTGGATCGAACCTGGATCAGATCCGATCACCGGCTGGCTTTCACAACCGGGAAGAGGACGGCAGCGCTTTGGCGGCTGGGTCGAGCTGACGGCGGCGATCGAGTCCGCTCGCCGCGAGCTCGCGGGGGCCAGCCGGGGCGGGGTCGACCAGGGCTGAGCCAGCCCATGGGGTAGAAAACCCTGGGGGGCTCCCTGGGGCGAAGGGCCGGCCTTTTGCGTAAGTCTTTCTGAGCAATCACCAGGCCCGCTGCGGGCGGTCGAGCCCCGGCATACCGCTCGATTCAGCACGGGGCACGCGGCGGGCCTGGAAGCTCTCTGCTCGCATGTACGGCCGGTAAGCTGCCGACGGCATGCCCGAGCTCAACCTAGTCCTCTTCGGCCCCCCGGGGGCCGGCAAAGGGACGCAGGCTGACCGGTTGCGCGCCGACTTCCGCCTGCCCTACATCGCCACAGGGGAGATGTTGAGGTCGAACGTGAAGGAAGGCACCGAGCTCGGGACCAAGGCGAAGCGCTACATGGACGCTGGCGACCTCGTTCCCGACGAGCTGATCCTGGCCATGGCGGGCAAGCGGCTTGGCGAGCACGACGCCGAGGACGGCTTCATCCTGGACGGCTTTCCGCGCACGCTCGAGCAGGCTCGCGCGCTCGACCGCCAACTCAAAGGCCACGGGCGCCACATCACGGCTGCGATCCTGATCGACACCCCCGACGAGGAGGTGGTGCGGCGGCTCTCCGGCCGGCGCATGTGCGTCAAAAACGGCCACAACTATCACGTCGAGTTCGACCCTCCCAAACACGAGGGAGTTTGCGACCAGGACGGGTCGCGCCTGGTCCAGCGCGATGACGACAAGCCCGAGGTGGTCCGCAATCGGCTCGCCGTCTACCACGATCAGACCGAGCCCCTGATCTCCTACTATGACGATCAGGGATTGATGCGACGGATCGACGGCACCAGAAGCCCGGACGAGGTGCACGACCACATCCGCGCCGTGATCGCGACGCTGCGGCTCGAGGACGACGTTTGATCCTCAAGAAGAGTCCCGCGGACATCGAGCAGATCGCCGCCGCCGGCGCGATCCTGGTGAAGACGATGAGCCTGCTCGCGTCGAAGATCAGGGCAGGCGTCACGACCGCGGAGCTAGACCGCGCGGCCGAGACGTTCATCCGCTCCCAGGGGGCTGAGCCGGCCTTCAAGGGCTATCGCGGCTTCCCGGGATCGATCTGCGCCTCGCCCAACTCGATGATCGTGCACGGGATACCGGGGCCCTACCGGCTGGCCCGCGGAGACCTCCTCTCGGTCGACATCGGCGTGGTGCGCGAGGGCTGGGTGGCCGACGCGGCGCGCACCTTCGCGGTCGGGCCGGTGACGCCGATCGCGCGCAAGCTTATGCGCGTGACCGAAGAGGCGCTCCTTGACGCGGTCGGGCAATGCCGGCCCGGCAACCGGCTGGGCGACGTCTCGGCGGCGGTCCAGCGCCGGGTCGAGGACGCCGGCTTCTCGATCGTGCGCACGCTCGTCGGCCACGGCATCGGTCGCAGCATGCACGAGGACCCTCAGATCCCGAACTACGGCACCCCAGGCACGGGTATCCGGCTGGAGGAGGGGATGGTGTTCGCGATCGAGCCGATGGTGACCGCGGGCCGCCACGGCGTGCGCGTGGGCGACGACCAGTGGGCGATCTACTCCGAAGACGGGTCGCTGGCGGCCCACTTCGAGTTCACGGTCGCGATCATGGCCGACGGCCCGCGCATCCTCACCCCCTGGCACGACGTTTCGGGCGGCCGCGCGGCGGCATAATTTTTTGGCCGGGGCGCATGCGCCCCGGCCCCGTTCCGCACATGTGCGGAACGGCGGGCGCGCGCATGCGCGCGCCCGAACACCCCTGCTAGTATTGGCGGTCTGCGTCGCGGGCGTCCGTTTTGCTCTGCGCGCACACCTGGTCCGAGTAGCGGCGGCTTCAGCGGCTGCCAGAGCTTCGACCGGGACCTTGGAGAACAGCGATCGGAAGTGAAGCGAGTGTGAAGGTACGACCCTCGGTCAAACCAATGTGCGAGAAGTGCAAGGTCATCCGTCGTCAAGGACGGGTGCTGATCATCTGTTCCAATCCGCGTCATAAGCAGCGGCAGGGCTGATGGCGCGGATATCGGGCGTCAACATCCCCCTGAACAAGCGCGCAGAGATCGGCCTCACCTACATCTACGGCATCGGTCGCGACACCGCCAATAAGCTGCTCGGCGAGGCCGGCATCTCGGCTGACACCTACGTCCGCGACCTCACCGAAGACGAGGTCGTGCGCCTGCGCGAGCTGATCGACGACCAGCTGACGGTCGAGGGCGACCTCCGCCGCGAGCGCCAGCAGAGCGTCAAGCGGCTGCAGGAGATCGGCTCCTACCGGGGCCAGCGCCACCGCCGCGGCCTGCCAGTGCGGGGCCAGAACACCAAGACCAACGCGCGCACGCGCAAGGGCCCGAAGCGCATGCAGGTGGCGGGCAAGAAGAAGGCGACGAAGAAGTAGATGCCTGCGCCCAAGCGACAGCGCGGCCGCCGCCGGGTGCGCAAGAACGTCCCGGTTGGCCAGGCCCACATCAAGACCTCGTTCAACAACACGATCGTGTCGCTGACCGACCGCGAGGGCAACGTCGTCGCCTGGGAGTCGGCCGGCGGGGCCGGGTTCAAGGGCTCGCGCAAGTCGACGCCGTTCGCCGCGCAGGTGACCGCCGACGCCGCCGCGCGCAAGGGCATCGAGCACGGCATGCAGCGGGTCGAGGTGTTCGTCAAGGGCCCGGGATCGGGCCGCGAGACCGCGATCCGCTCGCTCCAGGCCGCCGGCCTCGAGGTGACGGCAGTCCGTGATGTCACTCCGCAGGCCCACAACGGCTGCCGTCCGCGCAAGCGCAGGAGGGTGTGAGCCGTGGCGCGTGATACGAGCCCTCAGTGCAAGCAGTGCCGCCGCGAGGGGCAGAAGCTGTTCCTCAAGGGCGAGCGCTGCCTGACCGACAAGTGCGGGGTTGAGCGCCGCTCCTACCCGCCCGGAGAGCACGGTCGCGGCCGCCAGCGCCAGAGCGAGTATCGCCTGCAGCTGCGCGAGAAGCAGAAGGCCAAGCGCTACTACGGCGTGCTCGAGAAGCAGTTCCGGATCTATTACGAGAAGGCCTCGCAGCAGCCCGGGCATCACCGGCGAGAACCTGCTGCGCGTGCTCGAGTGCCGCTTCGACAACGTGCTCGTGCGGCTCGGCTTCGCCGCCTCCCGCCGCCAGGCCCGTCAGCTGATCCTGCACGGCCACTGGACCGTCAACGGCCGCCGCGTGAACATTCCCTCCTACCAGCTGCGCGAGGGCGACGTGATCGCGATCCGCACGAACTCGGGCGCGATCCCAGGTCATTCGCGACGCGACCGAGCTGACCGGCCAGGTGCCTGCCTGGCTGCAGGCCGACCACGATTCGCTCACCGCGAAGGTGTTGCGCAAGCCCGAGCGCCGCGAAATCGCGGCGCCCGGTGCAAGAGCAGCTCATCGTCGAGCTCTACTCCAAGTGACTTGAACGATCTTCCGCCGTGCCGCCAGGACCGGTGGCGCGCGGCGACGACCCGCCCACCGGTCCGCATGAACCCCAAGACATTAGGACCCTCAGATGCTCGACTTCCAAGTTCCTCGAATCTCCTCAGAATCGATCGACGACAACCGCGGCTCATTCACCATCGAGCCACTCGATCGAGGCTTCGGCTACACGTTCGGCAACTCCCTGCGGCGCGTGCTGCTGTCCTCGCTCACCGGCGCGGCGGTGACGAGCGTCCGCATCGAGGGCGTCGCGCACGAGTTCTCCACCATCAAGGGCGTCAAAGAGGACGTGACCGACATCGTCCTCAACCTCAAGGGCGTCGTCTGCCGCATGCACTCAGATGCCACCGAGATCGAGGCGCCACTCGTGGTCACTGGTCCCGGCGAGATCACCGCCAAGGACATCGACCTCCCCTCGGGCGTCGAGATCCTCAACCCAGACGCGCACGTCGCCACGCTCGAGAAGAAGACCAAGCTCGAGGTCTACCTCACGATCGGCCGCGGCCGCGGCTACCGGCCGGCCGAAGAGAACAAGTCGCCCGACCAGCCGATTGGCGTCATCCCGATCGACTCGATCTTCTCGCCCGTGCGGCGCGTCGCCTACAGCGTCGAGCAGGCGCGCGTCGGCCAGCGCACCGACTTCGACAAGCTCACGCTCGACATCGAGACCGACGGCTCGATCGACCCTCAGTCGGCTCTGCGTGAAGCGGCTGAGATCCTGATCTCGCAGCTCGCGATCTTCACCGACGCCGACCGCGTCGTAGAGCTGCGCGAGGGAGCGCCTGGCACGCTCGAGGGCGGTCTGCACGGCGTGCTCGGCGCAGGCGTCGGCGGCGGCAACTCGCGCCCGCCCAACGCCATGGACGACATCCTGATCGAGGAGCTAGAGCTCGGCGTGCGGTCGTATAACTGCCTCAAGCGCGCCGGCATCCAGACGGTCGGGGACCTGGTCTCGAAGACCGAGGCGGAGCTCAACGCGATTCCCAACTTCGGCAAGAAGTCGATCGACGAGGTCGTCGAGACGCTGAACGCGCGCGGCCTGTCGCTGCGCCAGGACTAGAGCCTGCGGCCAGGCCATGCGCCACCAGCGCCAGCGATACCAGCTCAGCCGCAGCTCCTCGCACCGCAAGGCGCTGCTGATGAACCTCTGCAAGGAGGTGATCGAGCATGAGCGCGTCAAGCACGACCGAGACCAAGGCCAAAGCGGTCAAGCCCGAGCTCGAGCGGCTGATCACGCTGGCCAAGCGGGGCGATCTGCACGCCCGCCGCCAGGCGTTGTCCGCGCTCGGGCAGGACAAGTTCATGGTCTACAAGCTGTTCGAGGAGATCGCGCCCCGATACGGGGAGCGCGCATGGCGGCTACACGCGCATACTCAAGCTCGGTCCGCGCCGCTCCGACTCGACGGAGATGGCGCTGCTCGAGCTGGTGTAGCTCGCCGGCCGGCTCTTAGCTTGCAAAGCCGCCTGGTCCTCGAATACGACGGCAGCGCCTTCGCGGGCTGGTCGCGCCAGCCCGGGCAGCGGACGGTCGAGGACGAGCTCGAGCGCGCGCTCTGCGTGGCCCTGCCGCCGGCCCAGCAGTGCGGCTGTCGGTCGCGGGACGGACGGACGCGGGCGTCCACGCCTGGGGCCAGGTGGCCTCATATGCCGGCGACCCAGCTCCCGAGCGGGCTTTGAACGCGCTGCTCCCGCCCGACGTGGCGGTCCTCTCGTGCGAGCAGGCGCCCCCGGGTTTCGACGCGCGCCGCGACGCGACCAGCCGCGCCTACTGCTATCGCGTGCTGCTGCGTGCTGCTCGTCCGGCGCTTGACCGGGGCCGCGCCCTGCACTGGCCGGGGACGATCGATCGTGCCCGGCTCGACCGGTGTGCCTCGGCTCTGATCGGCACGCACGACTTCACCGCCTTCACCCCGACCGAGACCGATCACGTCCGCTTCTCGCGCGTGGTACTGAACGCGCTCTGGCGGCCGGCGGCCGAGGACGTGCTCGAGTTCTGGATCGAGGCCGACGCGTTCATGCGCCAGATGAACCGGGTGCTGGTCGGGACGATGCTCGAGGTGGGCTCCGGCAAGCGGTCGCTCGAGGGGTTCGTGGAACTGCTTGATGGGCGACCGCGCTCGGAGGCCGGCCGGACCGCGCCGGCCCATGGCCTCTACCTGGCGGGGGTCGGCTATGGAGGCGAGCGGGTGCTGGCAGGTGTCACACCGCGTCTCTAATCGGTAACGAGAGGGGATCAATCCGGGGTTCGTGGGTGTTCGCGGAGGTGTCCGTGGGTCATCCTGGGCGACGCGCGGCGCTGGGCCCGGGTGGCGCGTGCTGGGTCGCGTGGCGCCGTCATCCTGGGCGGCGCGCGGCGGGCCCCGCGTGGCGTGTGCTGCGTGCGCAAACCGACCAACAGATCTATGGCGAGCGGACCTTGGCGAGAACGTGCTTCTGACGACAACTTTGTCGCCGAGCTCGTCTCGCTCGAGACGCTTCGTCACTTTGTTCACGTCCACGGCGGCGGCGAGCGCGCCGTTCTGTGGGTCGCCAGACGCCAGCTTGCGCTGGCCTCCGCTTGGCAGCTTCGCGCAGCGGGCTGGGACCGGGGCATGACCTCCCGACGAAAGCGCAGAGGAAGTCTCCACCGCGTCTACCGCGGCGTGTATCTGGTCGGACACTTCACGCCCCTTCCGGGGGCGCGAGAGCTTGCCGCAGTCCTTGCCTGCGGCGAAGGAGCGCTTGTGAGCCACGGGTCAGCCGCCTGGTTGTGGGGGCTGACGCGCAAGCCACCGGCTGAGGTCGAGGTGAGCGTGGTGGGCAGAAACTGCAGGTCTCGGCCTGGCCTGCGGGTTCATCGCTGGCAGGCTCTCGAGCAGCGAGACCGCGCGCTTAGGCGTGGCATTCCCGTCACCAGTCCAGAGCGGACGTTCGTCGACTTTGCACTCGACGCGGACCCCGAGGAGCTCGAGTTGGCGCTCGCGGAGGGCCGCTCGCTAGGCCTCGTGACCGATCGAAAGCTGCAGGGAGTGCTCGAGCGCACCGGCAACCATGCGGGAGTCACCGCTCTGGGCGCCGCGCTGCGCCGCGCCGGCGGTCCACGCCTCACTCGCTCCGAGGCCGAGCGGCTCCTGCTACGGATGATCCGCGCCGCTCGGCTGCCCGAACCGAGGACAAACACGCGTGTCGCCGGGGTCGAGGTCGACTTTCTTTGGCCGGAGCGCCGCGTGGTCGTAGAGGTCGACGGCTTCGCGTTTCACGGCCATCGGCGCGCCTTCGAGCGCGACCATCAGCGAGACATGGTCCTCCGCGATGCTGGCTACGAAGTCATCCGCGTCACGTGGCGGCAGCTCATCGACGAGCCCTTACGCGTGATTGCCCACATCGCGCGCGCACTCGCACGGGCAGGGTGAATCACAACTCCTCTGCCAGCAACCCATAGTAGACGCCGTCGAGCCACCGCTCGCGGCGCCAGTAGGCGCCTCGGCGCGCGCCCTCACGCGTGAAGCCGGCCCGCTCGAACAGCCGCTGCCCGGCGACGTTGTCGCCGTAGACCTGGGTCTCGATGCGGTGGCGGCCGTGCTCCTTCAGCATGAGGCGGCAGGCGAGCCTGATCGCTTCGAGCGCCACGCCCAGGCGGCGAGCCTTCGAGGAGACCATCACGCGCGAGATCTCGGCGATCGAACCCGAGCGCCCGGTCGCCGTCAGCGCGAGTCCTCCGACCGGCCGGCCGAGCGACTCGATCACGTACAGCCCGTATGGCTCCTCGACCGCGTTCAACTCACGCAACGGCACTAGTTCACCGCGGCCGGGGGCGAGATACGGCTCCACCGCGGGGTCGCCGCGCGAGCGCGCTGAGGAAGGCGAGGTCGTCGTCTCCGAGCGCCCGGCGCAGCGAAACGGAAGCGGCCATGGGCCCACCGTACTGACGTAGCGGCCGACTAGGATCAGCCCTCAATGCGGGTGCTCTTGACCAACGACGATGGCATCGAAGCCGACGGCCTCCAGGCCCTGCGGCGCTCGCTGCTGGAGCTGCCCGCGATCCAACTGGCGGTGATAGCGCCCGACGGCAACCGCTCCGCGATGGCGCGCTCGATCACCACGCGGCGGCCGCTGTGGGTGCAGGAGGTCGAGTTCGAGGACGGCACCGTCGGCTATGCCACCGACGGGACACCGGTCGACTGCGTCAGGCTCGCGCGGCTCGGCCTGATCCAGGGGTTCGAGGCAGAGCTCGTGGTCTCTGGCATCAACCACGGCTCAAATCTGGGCGATGACATCACCTACTCGGGAACGGTCGCGGCGGCACTCGAAGCGATCGTGCTCGGCCTGCCCGGGATCGCGGTCTCGCAGCAGTCGAGCGCGCGCGAGCTGGACTTCCGCGCCGGCAGCGCGTTCGACTTCCGCGCGGCGGCGAGGTTCGCCGCACGGCTCGTGGGCGAGCTCGAGAACGTGCCCCTGCCCGACGGCACGCTGCTGAACATCAACGTGCCGGGCGGCGAGCCGGCTGGGGTCGAGCTCACCCGTCTGGGCAAACGGATCTACCGCGACGAGCTGGCCCTGATCGAGGAGCACAAGGGTGGTCGGCGCCAGTACCGCATCTACGGCGAGGCCAGCTACTCACGCGACGAGACCGGGACCGATCTGGCCGCCCTGGCCGAGGGCAAGATCGCCGTCACCCCGATCCACTTCGACCTGACCGACCGCAGCGGCCTCTCGGCGCTGCGCCGCTACGACCTCGAGCGGCTGGTGGCTCCGGCCGCCAGCGAGGTCCAGTGATGAGCCCGAGCCCGGCCGAGCGTGCCGCCGAGCTGCGGCGCGTACTCGAGCACCACAACTACCGCTACTACGTCCTCGATGACCCCGAGGTCGGCGACGATGAGTACGACGCGCTGATCGACGAGCTACGCAGGATCGAGGCCGAGCATCCGGAGCTGGTCACGCCCGACTCGCCGACCCAGCGGGTCGGCGACGAGCCCGTCTCCGAGCTCGTTAAGGTCGCGCACCTGCAGCCGATGCTCTCGCTCGGCAACGTCCGCTCGGCTGACGAGCTGCGCGCCTGGATTCAGCGCATGCGCAACTTCCTCGCGCGCGAGGGGATCGCGGATCCCCACTTCGAGTTCGTGGCCGAGCCCAAGATCGACGGTCTCGCGATCTCGCTGATCTACCGGGATGGCGCCTTCGAGCGCGGCGCCACGCGCGGCAACGGCGAGATCGGCGAGGACGTGACCCACAACCTCCGCACGATCCCCTCGATCCCGCTGCGGCTGGAGGGCGCGGGCGTTCCACCGCTGATCGAGGTGCGCGGAGAGGCATACATGTCGCTGCCGGATTTCCTCGCCCTCAACGAGCGCCGGGCGGAGGCGGGCTTGTCGACCTTCCGCAACCCGCGCAACTCGGCGGCCGGCACGATCCGTCAGCTTGACCCCAAGCTGGCCGCGGAGCGGCCACTGTCGTTCTGGGCCTACGGGGTCGGCGCGGCCGACGACGCCACCTTCGAGACCCAGTGGGACACGCTCTCGTGGCTGCGCGAGCATCGCTTTCCCGTCCACCCGGATGTCGCCCTGCTGTCGTCCGAGGAGGAGGTCGTCGAGCGCTGCCGCGCGTGGGAGGCGCGGCGCGGTTCGCTCGAGTTCGAGATCGACGGGGTCGTGATCAAGGTCAACGATGCCGAGCTTCAGCGCCGCCTCGGGGTAGTGGGGCGTGAGCCGCGCTGGTCGATCGCGTGGAAATTCGCGCCGATCACAGCGGTCACGAAGCTCAACCAGATCGGCTGGAACCCCGGCAAGTTCGGCGATCTGCATCCCTACGCGGCGCTCGAGCCCGTGACGGTCGGGGGGGTCACCGTCAAGCTCGCGACGCTGCACAACGAGGAGGATCTGGCCCGCAAGGACATCCGTCCGGGCGAGGACGTGATCGTGTTACGTGCCGGCGACGTGATCCCCCAGGTTCTCTCGCCCGCTCCGCACATGGCCGAGCGCGCCGACCGGCCTGAGCGCCCGCAGCCGCCGGCTCGGTGCCCGGTCTGCGACACCGAGACGATCAAGCCGGAGGGCTCGGTATTCACCAAGTGTCCGAACCGCAACTGCCCGGGCCGCCGCTGGCAGTTGCTCAAGCATTTCGTGGGCGCGATGGACATCGATGGCCTCGGCGAGAAGCAAGTCAGCCTGTTCATGGAGCTCGGCTGGGTGCAGAGTGCGGCCGACTTCTACCGCTTGGAGGCTGCCCAGATTGCTGGGCAGACCGGCTTCGGCGAGGTGTCCGCGCACAAGCTCGTCTCCGCGATCGAGGCGTCCAAGCTCCAGCCCTTCGGTCGCCTCCTGTACGCGCTGGGGATCGAGGAGGTCGGGTACGTGACGGGCCGCAACATCGCTCAGCATTTCCGCACGATCGACGCGCTGCTGGCCGCCGGTGAAGACGAGATCGAGCAGACACCGGGCGTGGGGCCGAAGATGGCGCACTCGATCCACGAGCAGCTCGCCGACCCACAGATGCGCCAGCTGATCGGAGACCTGCGCGAGCTGGGGCTGCGTGTCGAGGAGGAGGGACCTCCTCCCGGCGAGGGCCCGCTCGCGGACAAGACGCTCGTGCTCACGGGCACACTGCCCACGCTCACGCGCGAGGAGGCGACCGAGATGATCCTGGCCGCCGGAGGCAAGGTGACTGGCTCGGTCTCGCGGCGGACGGCATATGTGGTGGCCGGCGCCTCTCCCGGCACAAAGCTCGCCCAAGCCGAGCGGCTCGGCGTGCCCGTGATCGACGAGGATGCGCTGCGGGGTCTGGTGAACGGGCGGGCGTAGGGTCCCGGGCGCGCGCTCCTAAATCGCCATTGACCCGTCTCAGCCGCGGTAATTGGCCAGGGCGACCGCCATCCTGGCCTCGACGGCGTGGCCAAAGTTCGAGTTCGTCAGGCGGTTGAGCATGAATGCGAATGCCAGCGTGTGGCCGTCGCGGGCGGTGCAGTAGCCGGCCAGCGAGGCGACGTCGGAGAGCGTCCCCGTTTTGCCCTGGCAGCGACCCTGTGCGCGCGTGCCCCGCATCTCGTATGTGAGCGTGCCGGTTTCGCCGGCGATCGCGAGCGAATCCGTGAACACATCGTCGCTCGCCATCCGCCGAAGCAACGTCATCACTTGCTGGGGAGAGGTGTGGTCGTAGCGGGACAGGCCGGAGCCGTCGTCGAAGCGCGGCTTGATGCCGAAGTGGTTCTCGAGCACTTTGCGCACGACCGTCACGCCGGCGGCGGTCGACCCCTCGCCACCGAAGCTCGCGCCCAGGTTCTTCAGCAGCATCTCGGCGAAGAAGTTGTCCGACGGCGTGTTCGTGAGCTTGATCAGTGTCGCTAGCGGCGGCGAGTCGATCGATCCCAGCCGGGTGGCTCCGGCCGGCGCGGTCCCCGTGGAGATCCGCACCTTCGAGGGCAGTGCGACGCCGGCGGTCCGCAGTGCCTGGGCGAAGCGATCGGCCGCGTAGAGGGGCGGGTTCGCCTGGAAGGCGGTCCACTTGGCGTTCGAGAAGCCGCGATTGAAAGCGAGCGCGCTCAGCTGTCCCTCGAGATATAGCGAGGGCTGGAAGTCCGTAGCCGGCGTGCCGCGCTTGGAATCGAAGCGCGACTCGTCGGCAACGATGCTGCCGTCCAACCGCTCGATGCCCGCGCTGCGCAGCGCCCGGGCCAGCTCGCCCACGGTCGCGCCCATTCCGTACGCGGCCTGGTCAAAGCTCTGCGCGCCGAAGGTGGGATCGCCACCGCCGCGCAGATAGAGCGTTCCGTGCCAAGCGCCGTCCGGCTCGAGCCGGCCGGTGCCGAGCACAGAGGTTCGCAGCACTGCCGAGGAACCCATTCGCCGCAGCGCGGTCGTGGTGGTGTAGAGCTTCTCCAAAGAGGCCGGGATCAGGCTGGTGCCAGGGTTGGCGCCGAACAGTGAGCGGCGGGTCGTGAGGTCGACCACGTAGGCGCCATGGAGCCCCCCGATCGTGTGAAGGTCATGGGTCAGGGCGTGGGACAGCGCCTTTGGCCCGAGCGCAGCGGGGCTGGCGGCCACCCGGGGCGGCGAGCTTGTGGGCTGGGGCGAGGCGAGCGCGGCGGGGGCGGTGAGGGCGAGCGCGGCCGCGGGGGCGGTGAGGGCGAGCGCCGCAGACGCGAGCATGGCACTCAGGGTGGGCATATGCACGCTTGTAACCCCGGTGGCGCCGAAAAGGTGCGGTGCCCTTCTACCTGGGACTGATCAGGCCCTCGCGCGTGCCGGAATAGCGCAGCAGCACGCAGGCCCAGGTCCTGAAGGGCCGCCAATTCTCGGCGAGCGTCTCGAATTCGGTGCGGCTCGGGGGGCCCGGGAGCCCGTAGTAGTGAGCCGCGGCCTCGCGACCAACGGCTCGTACGCGGGTGCGTCCGCGAGCCCGCAGGCGCGCACTACGACCAGCGAGGCGTAGAACGGGCCGATGCCGTCGATAGTCTGCACGTCGACGAGCGCGTCATCGGCAGGCATGGCCCGCAGCCGGTCGATGTCCAGCTGCACGGCGCGATCCGCGAGCGCACGCAGCCGCTCCGCCTTCACCGAGCTGAGACCCTGCTCCGATTCGAGTGTCGCGAGCGCGGGCGGTAGGGGGAAAGCGTGCAGTTCGCGACCCTCGAGCTCGAAGCGGCGGCCGAGCCGGGCCGCGATCCGCTCGCGCACCGCGCTCGCCTGGCGCATTCCCTGACGGGCTGAGATCAGCCCCCACGCGGCGGCCTCATACGGCGAGTTGAACAGCACGGGGCGAAGACCGAGGTGGCGGCGTTGCAGCCCTCCGATCACCGGGTCCCGCTTGCCGACGCCGAGCCAGGCTTCGCCGTCGTGATCCAGGCTGAGAATGCGAGCGACCTGGCGCTCCACCTGCCCGACGGAGTCCGGCTGGGCCCCGTCAACCTGTCCCTGGACGGTTCCGGCGTCGTCTTGGCGCAAGACCACGCCCGCGTGCTCGCGCAGGCCGTCGAGCGCGAAGGCGAGCCGCATCAGGCCGTCAAATTCCCGCTCGCGGCGGTGGCCGAAGCCGAAGGTCGCGGCCAGCTCGAGGGAGAACGGTCCGCGGGGCGTCAGCTCGAAGGTGCGGGTCAGGATCGCCTCCGGCGGGAATCAGCGCTATGGCGCCGGCGCGCCCGCGCCATACAGGAAGAACTCGCCGGTGCGGTGGACCTCGACGCGAAAGCCAAGTCCGCTGAGCCGGTGTTCCAGCGCCTCGGGCTCGTAGAAGCGCTTGACGATGCGGAACTCGCGGCCGTCGTCGAGCCGCCGTTGCATGGTCTGATCGCCCGCCTGCGGCAGGCGATGGTCTGCCGCCGTCGAGCGATCGGAACGGTCGCTGTCGATGAAGAAGACGCGACCGCCGGGGCGGAGCGCGCCCGCCACCGCTTGCCAGAAACTCTCGAAGCGACTTTCGGGCACGTGCGAGAGCCAGAAGCCAAAGAAGCAGACGTCGAAGCGGGCGGGCGGCGGCCGCCAGTTGAACAGATCAGCCTGAACGTATTCGACCGGCGCGTGACGGGTGCGCAGGGCGGGGCGGCGTAGGCGCTGGCGGTTCAGCTCGAGCATCTCCGGCGCCGCGTCTACCGCCGTGAGGTGGCTCGCGTGGCGTGCGAGCACCCGCGTCCACAGGCCGGTCCCGCACGCCAGCTCGAGCACAGCGCCACGTGGCCCGAACCGCTGCAGCTCGCGCTCGAGGGCCGCTGCCTCGGCGAACCAGCGCTCGTTGGCGGCGTTGCCGCGGTCATAGCGACCGCGCCTCTCCCACCAAGCGTCGTATTCCGCCGCTCGGGCGCGGTAGTAGTGTTTCTGCTCGGCGAGCAGCTGCTGCTCGCGGCTCACGGCGACGCTCGCTCTCGCGGCGTCCTGTTCGGAGGTCTCAGGCGCCCGCGGGCTGAGGCTGAGACTTGGCGGCGAAGTCTTCGCGAAGACTTGACAGGAACAGGGTTTTGTCGATCCGACCGTTGAAGATCGGGACGCCCAACTCGATGCACTTGGCGATTACGTCTTTTCGCTCCAGACCCGACTCTCGCGCAAGCTCGGTGGGCGTCAGATGGTTTGCCATCGCTCCTATTCCTCCTTTGCCGTCGCTACATAACTAGAAGTATGCCGTGCGCGACAGATGGTCTCAATACTCGTCGTCTGACTGTATGCGAGCTAACTGCGCAAAAGGCTGTGAATTTCGGGTACAGTTCCTTGGCTCAGCTAGGGCAGATCCCCCTAACTGACTCTCAGGAGCAGGTATGTCAGCGTTAGCCGCGCCGCAGCCGTATCTCGTACGCACGGAAGCCGAGCTCATCGGGGCGGTCCGGAGCGGCGACGACGAGGCGTTCGCAGAGCTCTATTCACGCTACGGCGACCGTATCCTCGGCTATGTACGAGGCATCGTCGGGGACCACGGCCGGGCAGAGGACATCGCCCAGGAAGTGTTCATCTCGGCGCTGCGCGGAATGCGCTCCGATCAGCGGGCGATCGCCTTCAAGCCGTGGCTGTTCGAGATTGCGCGGAACGCTTGCATCGACGAGTTCCGGCGCCTGAAGCGGTCCCCCGAGGTCGTCATCAACGGCGAGGATCGCCAGCCGGCTCTGGCGGCGGTGTCGCCACCGCCTGAGATCTGCCTCGAGCAACGCCAGCAGCTCGACGATCTCCGTGGCGCCTTCAGTGGCCTGACCGACAGCCAGCACAAGGCGCTCGTGCTGCGCGAGCTCGGGGGGCGGACGTACACCGAGATCGCGAGCCAGCTGGATATGTCGGTGCCGATGGTCGAGAGCACGTTGTTCCGCGCCCGCCGTCGGCTGGGCCAGGAGTACGACGAGATCGCCAGCGGCCGCCGCTGCGAGCGCGTGCAGGAACTGATCGACGCCGACGCCGAGCAGCCGATGCGGCTGCTCGGGCTGCGTGAGCGCAGGCGGTTCGCCCGTCACGTCGCCCACTGCCAGCCATGCCGGCGCCACGCGCGGGCCGCCGGAATCGACGACGACCTGCTGAACGTCCCGAGCATCGCCAAGAAGCTGGCTGCACTGCTGCCGTTCCCCATCCTGCGCTGGTGGCGCACGAAGTCGCCGCGCGTGCTGCGTTCGTTCCATCGCGCGGTACACACCGCCGACCCAGGGTTGGCGGCGGGCGCCGGGCAGGCGGCTGTGGCCGTTGTAACGACCGCTATCGTCGCCGGCAGTGCGATCGGGGGCGGCCTGGCGCCGGCCGCGAAGCAGATGACCCACGCATCCAACGTGGTGGCTGCGCACGTTCAGACGACAGCGGCCAAGGCTGGGAATCTGCCGCCAGCGCTCGCGCGGCACCATTCTGCGAGCTCACGCGGGATCGCCGCCGTGAGGCATCGCCCCGCCAAGACGCTCGGCACACCTCACCTCCGGATGAAGCCCGGCTCTCGTCCACCCTCGCCGCCCAGCTCCACCCCCAGTCGACTCGCCCCCAACCTCCCGCCCGTCCCGGTGCCGCCAGCGCCGTCTGTTCCCTCGATTCCCAACGCGATCCGGCATCTGCTGCCCTCGGTGCCAACGCCGCCGGTGGTCCACTCAGTCCAGCACCATGTCGGTTCGCTCGTGAAGAAGTTAACCCGCGCCCTGAAGCAGCTGCTCTAGCGGCTCGGGTCGTTGCCCGGGACGGCCGGCTAGGCGAAGGTGAAGCCTGCCGTCCCCTTGGCGAGCTCCTTTCCCGAGGCCGTGCGCACCACGTCGGTGACCGTGTAGCTGTCGCAGCAGACGTAGGGGACCGACCGGGTCCTGGTGACGCTCTCACCCGGCGCGAGCGTGATGTGCCAGCTCTTTGCCGGCGCCGACGGCGTGATCGTCTGAGCGAGCGTGACCTGTTCCTTCGCCGAAGAACAGTTCGTCACCCTGCTCGTGATGATCTCGGGCGTCATGGCCGTGTTCAGCTTCGGTTTGGCGCGCACTTTGAGGTGAGCGCAGTCTGCGCTCAGCGAGCTCTTGCGGCTCTGCGTCCGAGCCGCTTGCACGGTCGCGGCGAGGCCACCAGATGCCAGCATCACGACGACGGCGAGACCGACGATGCGCATACGGGCGATATCCCGCATTGGTCGGGATCGTACCGCGGCGCCGCCGCTCAGCGCGGAAAATCCCAGTCGCTATGGGATACTGGAGCGATCGGGGCGTGGCGCAGCCTGGTAGCGCGCACCGTTCGGGTCGGTGAGGTCCCCGGTTCAAATCCGGGCGCCCCGATGTCAGCAAAAGCCCCGCAAGCGGGAGCTTCCGCGTCGTCAGGGTGACCTCGGGGTGGCGCGATCCCGGGACGGCGAGCGCGTGCGGCGGTTACTCGAAGCGGTAGGTGAGCGTTATCGACGCTTGGCTGCCGAGCGGCGCGCGGAGTTCACCCTCTCCGAAGATGCCGCTGAGCTCCCCGGTGCCAGAGCCGCGGACGATGCGCAGGGGGCCTGTGGCTGCTTGGCCGTCGAAGGTCCCGCGGGTCTCGAGCACGATGGTGCCTGAACGCCCCCCAACCCGTCCGGCGAAGTGTTGGAGGCCGACGAAGTCGGCGGTGCTGTCTGGCCGGTAGCACATCAGCCATTGCACTTCGCCTTGTCCTTCGATGTCGCCGCTGAAGGTTTGCTTGACGTGTGCGCGGGTCAGCTTCGCTCCGCTGGCGGCCTCGTGGTAGGCGTGTTCGTCCCAGCTGTCGATGGTGAACTTGCTCGTTGCCTTTGTGCTCATGACTCTCCGATCTGTGTTCTGGCTCGTTGCGCGAGCGGAGCCTCCGAGGTTCGAAGGCTCCCCTCGCTGCGCGCCCCGTTCGCGTTCGCGGCCGGCTCCCGCGCCGCGAGCGCCCCGCTGACCGCGAAGGAGGGCGCGCCACCATCGCCGCCGAGATATCCGGCGGAACGACTGAGTAGATGCGCCGGACACGGACGTCACCAGTTGTCGAATGTCCGGTAGTCGCCGATGAGTTCGGGCTGGGTGGGGGTGGCCGGCTGTTGGTGCCGATCCTCCGCCCCGGCTACGAATGCTTTGAACGAGTCCAGCCCTTGCACGCCTGATGTGCTGCCCTCATCGGTGTACAGGTGCATGAATTGGCGCGAGTCCGGGAGATAGAAGGCCGCGTAGCGGAATCCCGCCGGGCGTGTCTGCGCGAGCTCCTCGAAGATGGCCCGCACGAGGGCGGCGTTCTCCTCTTCGCGGCCCGGCTTGACGGTGTAGGTGACCAGTGTGTGGCGCATTGTTGCTCCCGTTCTGTGGTTTGGGTGTGCGTGTGACGCTGCGCGTCATGTGGCAGCTTCGGGCTGCGGAGCGGTGAGGGCCGTGGCGGCGACTGCCGTTGCCATCTCATCCCTGCGGATGAGTAGGAACGTGACCGGGATCGCCAGCAGGGCGATGACGCCCGAGACCCAGAGAGCGGAGTGAAATCCGCCGGTCAGCGCTGCCGGGATGGTGTCTCCGCTGCGGAGGAGCGTGGCGTAGTGGCTTGCGGCGACGCTCGAGGCGATCGCGATCCCGAGCGCGCCGCCGAGCTCCTGGGAGGTGTAGATCAGCCCGGACGCCAGCCCGGCTTCGCGTTCTGAGACGCCGGCCAGCGCGGCAATCTGGATCGGAATGAAGGTGAAGGCGGTTCCCATTCCGACAGCGACCAGGAACGGCCCGAACAGATCGCCTAGGAAATGTCCGTGCACCGGCGCTTGGGCGGTCCAGAAGATGCCGACACCGAGCACGGTCATTCCGAACGCAAGCACCAGCTTCGCCGAGATCCGCGTCACCAGCGCCTGCGAGAGGCCAGCGAAGAGCATCGACGCGATCCCTGATGTGGCCCAGGCGAAGCCGCCCTGCAGGGCTGAGAAGCCGAGCACCTGCTGCATGTATAGGGTGCCGATGAAGATGAACGAGTAGAAGCTCGCGCCGAGCAGGAAGCCGACGGCGTTCGCTCCGGCGAGCGTCTGCAGACGGAAGATCCGCAGCGGCAGCAGCGGCGCCTCGTGGCGACGCTCGATCGCCAGGAACGCTCCGAGTAGGGCGACACCGATCGCCAGCTCGGCGATCGTCCTGCCGGCTCCCCAGCCGACCCGTGGTGCTTGCGCGATCGCGTAGGCGAGCAGCACCAGCGCACCGGTCACCGTCACCGCACCGAGCGGGTCATAGCGCCGCCGTGCTGCGTCGACGCGCGTCTCGGGCACGACCCGCCGGATCAGCAGCAGCGCGACCGCGCCGACCGGAACGTTCAGCCAGAAGATGTACTGCCAGCCGGCGAACCGCGTCAACAGGCCGCCGAAGACGAGTCCGGCGGTCGCGCCAAGAGCGGCGAGGGCCCCCCAGATGCCGAGCGCCTTGTTGCGTTCGGCCCCCTCGGCGAACATGTTTCGAACGGTCGACAGCGCGGCCGGGAGGAACATCGCGGCGCCGATGCCCTGGGTTGCGCGCATCGCGATCAGGACGGTCTCGCTGCCGGCGAGCGATGCTCCCAGCGAAGCGACCGTGAACACTGCGAGGCCGGCGATGATCACGCGGCGGCGCCCGAGCAGGTCGGCGGCGCGGCCGCCGAGCAGCAGAAAGCCGCCGTAGGCCAGCTCGTAGGCGGTCACGACCCATAACAGGCTCGTTTGCGAGAAGTGGAGCTCTCGCCCGATCGTGGGCAGGGCCGTGTTGACGATCGTCAGATCCATGACCGTCATGAACGCGGCGACGGCGAGCAGCGAGAACGCTCGCCAGCGATGGATGAGTGGGGACTGTTGCACGACGCTTCCTCTGAGTCGGAGTTCGCCGCCGCGGAGGCGGCCTCACTAGTCCGACGCAGCGCGAGCGGCGATTTGGACAGCCTTCTCAGAGATCCTGCAGGCGCCGCTCGAGCTCGGCTCGGTCGACGTCATTGGCACTCAGCTTGATCGCCGTCTCGTAGGCGTGCCCGGCGCCCTCTCGATCACCGGCGCGCTTGAGCAACTCGGCATGAGCGGCGTGCAGCGGCTGGTAGCGCTCGAGCGCCGGATCGTGCAGCAGCGGCGATAGCAGGTCAAGGCCTGCCTGCGCGCCGTCGGCGAAGCCGACGGCGACGGCACGGTTGAGCTCGACTACCGCGGTCGGTGTCAGCTTCGCCAGCGCGCCGTAGAGATCGGCGATCTGCCGCCAGTCGGGGTCCTCCGCCATCTGGAGCGCCGTGATCGCCGCCTGCAGCTGGTATTGACCGGGGCGCCGCAGACGCACCGAACGCTCCAACGCGCGAACGCCCTCGTGGATGCGCGCCTGGTCCCAACGCGAGCGGTCCTGCTCGCCGATCGCGAGATAGCGGCCCTGCTCGTCGACCCGCGCGCCACGCCGCGAGTCATGGAGGAGCATCAGCGCCAAAAGCCCCCACACCTCGCCATCGTCCGGCATCAGCTCGCGCAGCAGGAGGCCGAGCCGGATCGCTTCGTTGCACAGCTCTTCGCGCACGAGTCGCTCGCCCTCTGTAGCGGAGTAGCCCTCGTTGAAGATCAGATAGACCACGCGTAGCACCCCGCGCAGTCGATCCGGCAGCTCTTCGGCGCGCGGGACCTCATACGGGATCCGGGCGTCGGCGATCTTCCGCTTGGCCCGCACGATCCGCTTGCCCATCGTCGGCTCGGCAACCAGGAACGCGCGCGCGATCTCGCCGGTCGTGAGGCCACCGAGCGCGCGCAGCGTCAACGCCACGCGAGCGGACACATCCAGCGCCGGATGGCAGCAGGTGAAGATCAGCCGCAGACGATCGTCGACGATCGGTCTCTCTTCGATCACCGCAGGGTGCTCCTGCTGGTCCAGGCGGACGAGGTCTGCAAGCCGCTCGGCGCGATCCGCCACCGAGCGGTCGCGGCGCAGGCGATCGATCGCGCGCCGCCGCGCCGTGACCGTGAGCCACGCACCCGGATTGGCAGGCACGCCATCGCGCGGCCACGTCGTGAGTGCCGCCGCATAGGCGTCCTGGACCGCGTCCTCGGCCAGCTGGAAATCGCCCACATGACGAATCAGCGTCGCCAGCACCGCTTGCCGCTCGTCGCGAAACGCGCGGGCGACCGCATCCGCCGGCCGATCACTCAACCCGCCCGTCACCTGACGGGGCGGACCTCGACGCGTCCGTAGCGGACCAGCGGGATCCGCTTGGCCACCCCCAGGGCCTGATCGAGGTTCTCGGCCTCAATCAGGTAGTAGCCGGCAAGAGCCTCCTTAGTGATCGCGAACGGGCCATCCGTGAGCTCCGTCTCGCCTGAGATCGCGCTGACCGTCGTGGCCGTCGTCGTCGGATGCAGACGGCCAGCCCCAACCAACAACCCGGCCTCCTCGAGGCTCCGGTTCAGCTCCGACCACATCGTTGGGATCTCGGCCTCGCGCTCTGCGAGCTCCTCACCTTCGACTTCGGTGGCATACAGCAACAGCATGTACTGGGACATCATCCCTCCTCGTTGACTCTGTCAATACGACGCAGCACGGCCGCGCATTTGGACACACGCCCGGGCAGAAGGCGTACGGTGACCACACCGCCCGAGCCTCTAGCCGTCAGCGCGGTCGACCGCAGCGGCGTGGCCGACGTCTCGTTGCCGCGCGATGGAAGCGGCGAGCGCCGCACTCAACCTTTCTGCGGTCCGCGGGGCTTAACAACGTAGATGAGCTGCCACGACTTTGACCGGTTCGTCGCTGACAGCGCCGAGGTGCTGCAGCGAACGGCGTATCTGGTCGTGGGGGATCTGCACGAGGCCGAGGACTTGGTCCAAGAGACACTATTCCGGGTGGCCAAGCGCTGGCCGAAGGTCAGCCGCATGGATCACCCCGCCGCGTACGCGCGCCGGATCCTCGTGAACCTCGCGCTGCGGGGGAGGCCCAAGCAGTCGCGGCGCCGGGCTGAGCTGAGCGAAACGGGCCCGGTCGACCCGGCAGATCCGGCTCCATTTGACACCGACGACGAACTCCACGCGGCGCTTATGGCTCTCCCGCCGCGCCAGCGGGCGGTGCTCGTCCTGCGGTACTACCTGGACCTTCCCGATGCCGAGGTTGCGGCCGCGTTGCGGTGCTCCCTCGGCACTGTCAAGAGCACGGCTTCTCGTGGACTCGCGCGACTCGAGCAGACGCTGCGCCCCGCCAACAACACAAGGAGCATCGCATCATGAACCAGCTTGAGACGGACCTGCGCGCAGGGTTGCATGCACGTGCCGCGCGCGTGCACGCGTCGACCACGGTGCTCGCGACCGATTATCGTCCGCGCGTTCGTCGTTTGCGGCCGCCGCTAGCGATCGGCGGCGGCCTCGTGACGGCCGCGGGCGCACTCACGGCGGTGCTGTCGCTCGGCACCGCGAGCAATGCCTTCGCCGGCTGGACAGCGCGGCCGACGGCGCCGACCCACACGCAGCTAGCCGCCACTGACGCTTACTGCGACAACAATGTGCCTGATCCGGGGCTGCCGCTGAAGTTGATCGACGCCCGCGGCCCGTTCACGATCGAGGTCTATTCCGACAACAGCTCAAACGACTTCTGCACCGATGGTCCGTCGTTCCAAAACGCTTCCGGGTGGAGCACTTCGCCAGCAGTGAGTGTGCCCGCGGGACGGCTGTATCTCTGGGACGACCACACGGACACCGCTGATGGTCAACCCTATGGGGTCATGATCGCTCGCGCGGCCGACGACGTGACCGCCGCCAACGTCACGCTCGGCGACGGAACCGAAGTCGCGGCTACGGTCCAGAACGGGTGGGCGGTCGCGTGGTGGCCCGGCACCCAACATGTCAGCAGCGCGCAGCTGACGACGCCCACAGGGACGCAGACCCAGACCTTCTCGCCGTACCCATGCGACGTGCAGAACTGCAACGGCGGTGCGCACGGCGGCGCGGCCGACGGTGGCCCCGGCGGCGGCTGATCGTCGAGCGCGGCCCCCGTCCGCAGCCGTCCGCATCGCCCGCGAGATCACCACCGCGCTTGGCCCGCGCGGGCTCCGAGGCGCCGCCTACAGCCAAACGCTCCCCGCGCCCCGACCAATCAGCCGGGGCACGGGGAACCGCAAGCAAGCAAGCTACGGCCGGAACAGAACCGCCGGCAGCCCGAGCCGAGCCGGCAGCGGCCGCAGAGGAGCCGCCGGCGCGATAGTCGTCGCACCCTTGGGGACCGGCCGCGGCAGCGGCTTGCAGGTCTTATCCCAAGGCTTGCTGGGCTGGCGTGGCGGGAGCGCGCCCTGTCTCGAGGTACTTGGCGATCGTGCCATCCACGCACTTGTCCCCGGACAGCGAGTCGGCGTGCGTGGTTCCGCCCGGCTCGGCCAGAAGCACGGAGTGCGGGAACAGCTGGCGCACGTCCAGGCTGCCGTCGAACGGCGTGGCCGCATCGAGCGTCTCGTCGATCAGCAGCGCGCTCTTGATCTTGCTGCCGTTGATCTTGGTCGGCGTCGACGCCGGCGCGGGCCAGTAGATGCACGGCGCGTTGTACCAGGCGTTGGCCCAGGTCTCGAACGGCGCCTTCTTGTAGATGCGAGTGTTGTCTCGCATCCACTTGCTCCAGGCCAGCGGCCACTGCACGTCGGTGCACTGGACCGCGTCGTAGACGGCGTAGCCGTTGTCATTGCCGGGGGTGTCGCTCGACTTGTAGGCCGCGATCAGCGGCTTTGCATTGTGGTGAACGATCCACTGCGAGAACACGTGGCCGAGGTTGAGCCAGGTTTGCTCGTAGTAGCCGGCCGAAAGCAGCGCATCGGTCCACTCGTCAGGCCCTACGACGCCGCCCGCTGGGTGCTTGCGAAGGTTCTGCAGGGTCGAGTAATAGAGCTTCTGAACGGCCTGCTCGGTCGAGCCGAGGTGGTAGACCTTGTTGTACTTGGCGAGCCAGCCGAACCAGATGTTGATGTTGCGGTTGAACGCGACGTCCTGATCCAGGTTGGCCCCGTACCAGACGCGCGCCGGGTCGACGTTGCTGTCCATGATCAGCCGCCTGACGTGCGACGGGAACAGCGTCGAATAGACCTGGCCGAGGTAGGTCCCGTAGGAGTAGCCGTAGTAGTTGATCTGCTTCTGGCCCAGCGCCTTGCGGATGCTGTCCATGTCCATCGCCACATCGCGGGTGGTGATGTGGTGAAGCAGGGCGGTCTGGGCGGCGCTCTTGTGGGCGCACGCGGTCGCGTATGCGTTCGACTTCGAGCGCCAGATATCGACGATCGCTTCCTGGATCGGCACGTAGTAGGGCCGCTTCGGGTGGAAATAGTTGGGGAGGCAGCTGAGCGCCGGCTGGCTCGAGCCGACGCCGCGCGGATCGAAGCCGATCCAGTCGTAGTCCGCCGCGGCCGCTGAGAAGCCCTCGTGCTTGAGCACCGGGATCAGGAAAGTGTTCAGGTTCAGCCCCGAGCCGCCTGGACCGCCCGGGTTGGTGAGCAGAATCCCCTGGTAGTGCTTTGAGGTATGGCGGATGATCGAGACGGCGAGCTTGATCTTGGCGCCGCCGGGCTTGCTGTAGTCGAGCGGCACTGACAGGAAGCCGCACTGGGCATGGGCGGCCTTCAGACTGGGGTCGGTGCAGGGCCCCCATTTGATCTTCTGGGCAGAGCGTCCGGCTCCGCTCGCCGCCACGGCCACGCCCGCATAGAGCGCGCCGCTGAGAACGGCCAAGACGGTTGCGAGAAACAGCGATCGCTTCAAAATGCCTCCTACTCCGGTGGAACTCCGACCCTGCGCGCCAGTGTGCCATGCCGGCTGCGGGCACGCAATCGACAACCAAGCAGGCGACAGCCGTTGTTAGGGTTGCCCGGTTCCAGAGGCGGGTGGAACGCCCTGGGCCGTCAGCCAGCGAGGAACCCGTGCCCCGCATCCCTCAGATTCCCCGCCTGCCCCTGATCGGTGATCCGCTGCGGCGGATCGCGCTACCGACGATCTCGACGGAGTCATCTCGGAGGGCGCGGAGCAGGCGCCGGAGGAGGGGGGACTCGAGGCCGAGGCAGTCGAGCGGATCTGGGAAGCGGCCGTGGGCGTGTACCGGAGCGGGGTTCATCCCGCCGTACAGATATGCGTGCGCCGTCAGGGAGCCGTGGTCCTCAACCGCGCGATCGGTCACGCCCGGGGCAACGGCCCAGACGACGGCGCCGAGACGGAGAAGGTCAAGGCCACCCCGGCGACTCCATTTGTGATCTATTCGGGCGCGAAGGCGATCACGGCGTTCGTCGTGCTACATGCTCGCCGAGCGCGGGGCGCTCGATATCGGCCGGCCTGTGGCCCACTACATCCCCGAGTACGGCGCGCACGGCAAAGGCGAGATCACGATCGGACATGTGCTGGCGCACCGCGCCGGCGTACCCAACCTGCCGCCGGACGCCTTCGACCTCGACCGCGCCGCGGACCGCGAGTTTCTGGTGCGCATGTTCTGCGAGGCGCGCCCGATCGCCAAGCCAGGACGGCTGCTCGCCTATCACGCCGTCTCGGGCGGCTACATCCTGGGCGAGGTCGTCTACCGGGTCACCGGGAAGGACATCCGCACCGTGCTGGCCGAGGAGATCCTCGGCCCGCTGGGCTTTCGCTGGAACAACTACGGCGTCGCCAGCGGGGACGTCGATCAGGTGGCGCTCAACTACCTGACCGGCCCGCCGACCGTGCCACCGCTGTCCAACCTCTTCACGCGTGCGCTGGGGCTGCCGCTCGACGAGCTCGTCGAGGCCGTCCAACGATCCCCGGTTCCTGGCCGCGATCGTCCCCTCGGGCAATGTCGTCACGCACCGGCCGAGGAGCTCTCGCGCTTCTACGAGATTTTCGGCGCGGCGGCGAGCTCGACGGGGTGCGGATCATGCGGCCGGGACCGTTCGCAACGCGCTGCAGCGAGCAGTCCCATCTCGAGGTCGACCTCTCGCTCGGCTTTCCCACCCGCTTCGGCTACGGGCTCATGCTGGGGGCGCAGCTGCTCAGCCTGTTCGGCCGCGACACCCAGCACGCCTTCGGCCACCTCGGCTTCACCAACATGCTCGCGTGGGCTGACCCGGAGCGCGCCCTGGCGTGCGCGGTGATGACCAACGGCAAGCCGATCCTGTACCCCGAGCTCCCGCGCTTCTACTGGCTGATGCAGCGGATCACCTCGGAGGCGCCCAAAGTCACGCGGCTCGGAGATGGCGGTCTGGGATCCGCTCGCGCGGCGCTCCCTAGCCGTGCGAGACGGGCGTCTGGCGAATCTGACACCCTGTGCCGTACCCCGCAGGGGAATCGAGCCGGCCCGCACGAGCCGCGGTCTTAATCCTGATCTGATTCCACCACCGCCACACTCTCATGGAGCGATGTCCTACCTGCAGGCGATAGTCATCGCGCTCATCCAGGGCATGACCGAACTTTTCCCGGTCTCGAGCCTCGGGCACTCCGTCCTGCTGCCCGGCCTGGATCGGCGGCAGCTGGCAGCCGCTCGTCACCCAGTCAGCTCAGGCCGACAGCGCGACCTCGTTCTACCTGGCGTTCATCGTCGGCGCTACACGTCGGCACCGCTCTCGCGCTGCTGTGGTTCTTCCGCGCGGACTGGATCCGCATTGTCCGGGGCTTCTTCCGCAGCCTCGGGCGCAGCTTCGGGAGCGCAGTCTTAGCGTGATCGGCTCCGACGAACGGCTGGCCTGGCTGATCGTCGTCGCCACGATTCCGGTCGGGCTCACGGGCCTGTTGCTCGAGCACACTTTCCGCACGCTGTTCGCAAAGCCGCTCGCGTCGACCATCTTCCTATTCGTCAACGGCTTGATCCTGCTCGTGGGCGAACGCACCGCCCGGCGGCTGGAGTCGGCCCGGGCTCGAGATCGCACCCGCCGCGGCGCGGCCGCCGCTCCGGCGCGGCCGCGGTCGGCTCACGCGGCGCGCCGATCGCGGGGGGTTCCTCCGATCTCAGCCACACCGGACCGCGCTCCGCCGAGGAGCTCGCGACCGCCTACGCGTCCGACGTGCGCATCGCGCGTCTCCCTTCCTCGATGCCCTCTTCGTCGGCGTGCTGCAGATAGCGGCGCTGCTGGCCGGGATCAGCCGTGACGGCATAACGATGGTCGGCGGCCTGTGGCGCGGTCTCGACCGCGAAGACGCGGCGAGGTTCGCGTTCCTGCTCGCGACGCCGCCGATCCTGGCCGCGGGCGTGCTGAAGCTGCCCGACCTCGCCGGGCACGCCGGCGCCCACATCCATGGCCAGATTGTGGTCGGGTTTCTGATCACCGGGATCACCGCCTATTTGTCGGTGCGCTTCCTGGTCCGCTACTTCCGCACTCGCCGGTCGCTCACGCCGTTTGCCATCTACTGCCTGGTGGCCGGGCTTCGCGAGCATCCTCCGCTTCGGGCTCTGAGCGGCTCGATCGAGGTCCCCGGCCACGACATAGCCGGCCTGCGGGCCGACAACCCGGGCCCGTTCACGCTGGCCGGCACCAACTCCTGGCTGATCGCGCGCGAGCCCACCTGGCTGATCGATCCCGGCCCCTCGCTGCCCGAGCACATTGATGCGCTTGCTCGAGGAGATCGAGCGACGCGGCGGGCTGGGCGGGATCGCCCTCACCCACGATCATCCCGACCACAACGCCGCGCTGCCGGCGATCCGGGAACGCCACCCCGAGGCACCCGTTGGGGCCGCGCGAGGAGCCATTGATGAGAAGCTCGGCGATGGCTCTCGCTTCGGCCCCCTGGAGGCACTCGCGACCCCCGGCCACGCGCGCGACCATCTCGCCTTCGTCTTCGGAACAGCCGCGTTCACCGGCGACGCGGTGCTCGGCGAGGGCAGCGTGTTCGTCGCTCCCTATCCGGGCGCGCTGGCGGCCTATCTAGAGGGGCTGAGCCGCCTGCGCGCGCGCTCTCTCGACGTGCTCTGCCCAGGCCACGGCCCGCTCGTCCTCCGACCCCGCGAAGAAGCTCGACCAGTACATCGACCATCGGCTCGACCGCGAGCGGCGGCTGCTCGCGGCGCTGGATGCCGGCGGGCGCAGCGTGGAGGAGCTGCTCGACTCTGCCTGGAGCGATGTCCCCCGGGAGCTGCGGTTCCCGGCCGCGATCACGCTCGCGGCCCACCTCGACAAGCTCGCCGAGGAGAGCCGCCTGCCCGAGGGCGTGGAGCGCCCCGACCTCCAGGGGATCAGCTGGCTCTAGCGAGTCAGGCGTGCCGATCCGGATCAGCTTCTTGTTGACGAACTCGTCGGCGCCGTAGCGGCCCAGCTCGCGGCCGAAGCCGGAGCGCTTCACGCCCCCGAACGGGAGCTCGGCGCCTTCCGCGCCGACGGCGTTGATGTAGACCATGCCCGCGTCGAGCCCGTCCGCCACCCGGCGTGCCTGTTCCGCGTCGTTCGTGAACACATATGACCCGAGGCCGAAGGGCGTGTCGTTGGCCAGCTTGACCGCCTCCTCCTCGGAGCTGACGCGATAGACCTGGGCGACCGGGCCGAAGAACTCCTCCCGGTAGGCGTCGTTGTCCGGCGTGATCTCCGTGATCACCGTCGGCGAGAAGAAGTTGCCCTCGTGCTCGCCGCCGGCCACGAGCTTCGCGCCCTGCTGCACGGCTCGGCTGGACCTGTTCGTCCAGGCGCTCGGTCGCGGTCTTCGACGAAAGCGGGCCGATCGTCGTGTCCGGAGAGTGGGGATCGGCGGGCTTGACTGCGGTCAGCGCGCTCGTGAACTTCTCCAGGAACGGCTCGTACAGATCGTCGACCACGATGAAGCGCTTGCCGGCGTTGCACGACTGGCCGGTGTTGTCGAGCCGCGCGGCTACGGCGGACTCGACCGTGGCGTCGAGGTCGTCGGTCGCCAGCACGATGAAGGGGTCGGAACCGCCGAGCTCCAGCACCACCTTCTTCAGGTTGCGTCCAGCGATCTCGGCCACGGCAGCGCCGGCGCGTTCCGATCCTGTCAGCGACACGCCGCGCACCCGCGGGTCGGCGATCACCCACTCGATCTGCTCGTTCGTCGCGCGAATATTGATGTAGGCGCCTTCGGGGAAGCCGGCCTCGCGAAACATCTGCTCCATCGCCTCGGCCGATTCCGGACACTGCGGCGCATGCTTGAGCAGGATCGTGTTGCCGATGACCAGGTTGGGGCCGGCGAAGCGCGCCACCTGGTAGTAGGGGAAGTTCCACGGCATGATCCCGAGCAGAACGCCGTACGAGCTGCGGCGGATCAACGCCGACCCCTCTCCCTCGAGCAGCTTGATCGGCTCGTCGGCCATCAAGTATCGGCGTTGTCGGCGTAGAAGTCGTAGATCGCCTTGCAGAAATCGACCTCGCCGAGGGCCTGCTCGATCGGCTTGCCCATCTCGCGCACGATGATCTCGGCGAGCTGCTCGCGGCGCTCTTCGTGCAGCTCCCCGACCCTGCGCACGAGCTGCGCCACGCTCGCTGCGCCGGTCGTCGACGGCGACCACTCGCGATGAGCCTGATCAGCCCGGCGCGATCGCGTCTCTCAGCTCCTCGTCGCTGATCGTCGAGTACTCCCTGACGCTCTCGCCCGTCGCCGGATCAACAACCGCATAGTCAGCCATCTGAAGCCTCACCCTCTCGCATCGGTCTCTTGTCACGCAAACCTACCACCGCCTCGGTGCGCCGCCGGGTAGCGGATCGCGGCCGCATGCGCCGTATGGCGATGCCTTCGCCCCGGCGGGTCATCACGGTTACCAACTCCTAGCCTCAGGGGTTGGACTTAGGGCTGCCTAACGTGGTAGGGTCCAGGAGTCCACTTAGGGTCTAACTCACCCGAGTGTCTCTCGGCCAAACGATCATCCTCGGTGCCCTGGCGGGGTTCACGATCTATATCGGCCTCCCGCGTGGGCCGTGTGCAGACGCTCTCGCGTCGTGCGCGCGTCGCGCTCGCGATGTTCTCGGTGGGCGTGCTCACGTTCATCTTCCTGGACGTGCTCTCGAATGGTCTCGGGATCGTCAACTCCGCGCTCGACGAGCTCAAGCATGGCCACGGCTCGGCGGGTCATCTGGCGCTGCTGGTCGTGCTGCTCGGGGCGGGCTTTTTGGCCGGCAGCGCCGGGCTCGCGGTGATTGAGCGGCGGTTGCGCCCGCTCGGCGCGGGCAAGCCGCCGATCGCCGGCGGTTCGGCGTGCCGAGGCCGTTGCCGGGACCGAGGGAGCCGCGCTGCTGCGCGAGCGCGACGAGGCGCCGCCCGCCGGGCGTTGCGGACCGGGCTCGTCATTGCGGCCGCGATCGGGATCCACAATTTCGCCGAGGGACTCGCGATCGGCGTCTCGGCCAGGTCCGGAGCGGTCAGCCTCGCCACGGTGCTGATCATCGGCTTCGCCTTGCACAACGCCACCGAGGGCTTCGGCATCGTCGGTCCGCTCGCCGACGTCAAGCCGTCGTGGCGCTGGCTCGGCCTGGCCGGGCTGATCGGCGGCGGCCCCACCTTCCTCGGTTCGCTGGTGGGCTTCGGCGTCACCAGCCGGCCGCTCGAGCTCGCCTTCTACGCCGTCGCGGGCGGCGCGATCCTGTACGTGATCGGCGAGGTGTGGACCGGCATCCGCCGGCTCGGCTACCGCGAGCTGGGTCTGCTGATGGTCTCGGCGGGCTTCCTCGTGGGCGTGCTCACCGACCTGATCGTCACCTACGGCGGAGTCTGAAATTAAGAAGATCAGCCACCGGCGCATGCGCCGGTGGCCCGGCCGCGCATGCGCGGCCGGCGGGCGCGCACATGTGCGCGCCCGAACACATTTGACACCTATATCGGCGGCCGATATATTGGCGGCCGATACATGGATTTCGGTCGCTTCACAGAACCCGCAGTGCTGGTGCTCTCGAGCCTCGCCGGCGGCCCGAAGCACGGCTACGCGATCACCCAGGACGTGCGTGCGATCGCGGGCGTCAACCTCGGACCCGGCACGCTTTACGGCGCGCTCGCCCGACTCGAGCAGCAGGGCCTGATCGAGGCGCTGCCGGCTGAAGATCGCAGGCACCCGTACCGGCTCACGGCGACGGGCGCGACCGCGCTCAGAGAGCGCCTGGACGCGCTCGAGCGGGTCGCCCGCGTCGGCCTGCACCGGCTGCAAGGAGCGGCGGCGTGATCAAGCGGCTCTCCTTCGCGCTGCTGCGCCTGTATCCCAACGCCTGGCGCGAGCGCTACGAGCCCGAGGTGCGAGCGGTGATCGAGCAGTCCGGGACCTCGCGCGGCGACGCTGATCGACCTGCTGGTGGGGGCGCTCGATGCGCACCTGCACCCCGTCCTGCCCGAGCCGGGCGTGCGCCGCCTGCGCGGCAGCATGGCGTCATGGCGCTCTACTGCTGGATCGGGTTTGTGGTCGTGGGGGCGGGGTTCGCGAAGGCAACCGAGGACGCGCCCTTCCGCGCCGCCGAAGCGGCACACGGGTTGCTGGGCTCGACCCGCGTCGCGGTGGTGGTGCTGGCGCTGGCCGGCGCCGCCGTCTTCGTCGTGGCAGGAGCGCCGATCGCGCTCAGGGTCCTGTTTCAGGCCTACCGCGGGGATCGCGCGCTGCGGCGGGCGCTGATCATGATTTGCGCGGCTGGCGGCGGCTTCGCGCTTGCGACCGCGGGAGTGCTGGCGTACGCGCACAGCGTCAACGGCAACGGCGGGGTGTCGGGTCATGCTGTGATGCTGGCCTGGATCGTGCTGGGGGTGGTGGCAGCAGCCGTCTGCGGGTGGAGCGCGCGCCGCGCGATATTCGGCGCCGAGCTCGACTGGATCGAGCTCCGCGCGGGAACCGCGGGCGCCCAGCTGCTGGCCTGGCTCATGACCGCGCTCACGGTCGCCGTCGGTGCTCTACGCGGTCGCGCTCGCGACCGATGCTCCAGGTGCCGCGGCGCTGTCGAACGGTCCACTCCAGTTTGGGACCACGCTGGTGCTGGTGGCCCAGGCCGTCGTCATGGCGCTCATCAGCGCGCTGGCGCTGTTCACCGCGCGGCGCGGTCGGCTCAGCCTCGGCGCGCTGAAGGGTCGCCGCCGTTAGGCTCACGCCCGAGTGAGCCCGAGCATCCCGATCCCGCCGCACGACCGGCCGCTCACGGGCGGCTCGCCGTTTCCGGCGATCGCCTCCTACGCCTTCCTGTCGGACTGCCACACGTGCGCGCTCGTCGCCCCCGACGGCAGCATCGAGTGGATGTGCCTGCCGCGCTTTGACGCTCCGAGCGTGTTCGGTTCGTTGCTCGACCGCCGCGCCGGCGCCTTCAGGGTCGGGCCCTTCGGGCTGTCGGTGCCCGAATCGGTTCGCTACACGCCGGGCACGATGATCCTCGAGACGACCTGGATGACGCCGTCGGGCTGGATCGTCGTGCGCGATGGCCTCACGATCGGCCCGTGGCACGACCAGCACGCCGACGAGACCTCGCACACGCGACCTCCGACCGACGCGACGCCGACCACATGCTGGTGCGCACGATCGAGTGCATGCAGGGCCAGGTCCAGATCGAGGCGGTGTGCGAGCCGATGTTCGACTACGGCCGCACGGCCGCGCAGCTGGAAGGTGCTGCGAGACGATTGGAGCGCCGCCGAGGCGACCGACGGCGAGACCGTGTTGCGCCTGCATCTCCGACCTGCGCATCGGCATCGAGGGCAACCGCGCCCGCGCCCGCCACACGCTGCAGCGAGGGCGAGCGGCGGTTTCCTCGCGCTCGGCTGGACCCATGGGCATCGAGGGCCCGAAGGACGGCGAGGACGCCCACCGGCGCATGGACGCGACCTACCACTACTGGCGCGAGTGGCTAGGCGGCGGGTCGCTTCCCCGACCACCGCTGGCGCGGCTACCTGCAGCGTTCGGCGTTGACGCTCAAGGGCCTTACCTACGCCCCCACTGGCGCGACGGTAGCCGCCGCGACCACCTCGCTGCCCGAGACGCCCGGCGGAGAGCGCAACTGGGACTACCGCTACTGCTGGATGCGCGACGCGACCTTCACGCTGTGGGGCCTGCACGCGCTGGGGCTCGACTGGGAGGCCGACGACTTCATGCAGTTCGTCGCCGATCTCCAGCGCGACGAGGACGGCGCGCTGCAGATCATGTACGGCATCGGCGGCGAGCGCGACCTGACCGAGCAGGAGCTCGCCTATCCTGACCGGCTACGAAAACGCGGTGCCCGTACGGATCGGCAACGGCGCCTTCCAGCAGCGCCAGAACGACGTCTTCGGCGCGGTGCTCGACTCGGTCTACATCCACTCCAAGGTCGGCGGCCACATCCCGCAGCGGCTGTGGCCGGTGCTGCGCGATCAGGTGGCGCGGGCGAGCGAGGTCTGGGAGGAGCCCGACCAGGGGATTTGGGAGGCGCGCGGCGAGCCCAAGCACTACGTCTCCTCGAAGCTGATGTGCTGGGTCGCGCTCGATCGTGGCGCTCGGCTGGCCGAGCGGGTGGGCGAGGACGAGCGGGCGCAGAAGCTGGGCAAGCTGGCCGAGCGGGTGCGCGAGGACATCCTCAAGCGCGGTGTCTCGGAGCAGGGCATCTTCCGCCAGCACTACGGCACCGACGCGCTCGATGCCTCGACGCTGCTGATCCCGCTGGTGCGCTTCCTACCGCCCACGGACGAGCGCGTGCGCGCCACGGTGCTCGAGATCGCGGCCAAGCTGACAGTCGATGGCTTCTGCCTGCGCTACCAGGTCGACCAGACCGACGACGGCCTCCAGGGCGTCGAGGGAACGTTCCTGATCTGCTCGTTCTGGCTCGTCTCGGCGCTGTCCGAGATCGGCGAGCGCGAGCGCGCGCCGCGAAGATGCTCGAGCGCCTGCTAGCCGCCGCCTCGCCGCTGGGCCTCTACGCCGAGGAGCTCGACGCCAAGAGCGGCCGCCATCTCGGCAACTATCCCCAGGCTTTCACCCACCTGGCGCTGATCAACGCCGTCATGCACGTGATCGCCGACGAGGAGGCCGCTCAGGCCTGAACCTCAGTCGTATCCGGGCTCGCCGGGGAGCACGATGCGAGCCGTCTCGCCGGCGACGACCACGCGCGGCTGAACGGGGCGGACCTCGCGCCCGCGGGCATAGGCGATCAGCTCCGAAGCGGTGGCGAAGCGGGCCAGCTGCTCCAGGTGCTTGATCGTGGGAAAGACGAGCAGCAGCTCCCCGGCGCGGCCGTCGGCCAGCGCCTCGGCGGGCGCATACCAGCGGAACTCGACCACCTCCTGGCCATCGACCCGCGGCTCGGCGGCCGCGGGCAGCGCTCGCCAGATAGAACCACGTGTCGAAGCGGGTCCTGACTTCGGCCGGCGTGATCCAGCGCGAGAACGGGACCAGGCCGCCGCCGCTCGGAGCTCGATGCCGGCCTCCTCGGCCAGCTCGCGCAGCGCCGCCGCGCGCAGCCCGGCCTCGCCCCGCCCTCGCCGCGTCGACCGCACCGCCGGGGAACACCCAGGCTCCGCCCATGAAGCGGGCGGCCGGATTGCGCTTGACCAGCAGCACCTCGAGTCCGTCGCTGCCGCCGCGCAGCAGGATCACCGTCGCGGCCGGCCGCGGCTCGACCACCGGGCCCTGGTTGAGCTCCTCTCCTGGTGCGGGCCTGTCGCTGGCGACGATCCCTCACCACACCTAGCCTTCCGCGACCTGAGTACTCTGCCAGTCGGCGGCTATCTACGACCCGGTGGAGGGCGACCTCGACGGGGCGTCACTCCCGGCCTTCGAGGACATCTCCGACATTGACCGCGTCCGTTGCGGGCACCAAAGCAGATAGCGCTACGACGAGTAGTCGTCACGCCACGGCCAGACGATCAGCACGGCGACCGACTCGGCGTGACCTCGGCGCCAAACAGACCCGTAGGTGGCGTTGAAGTTGACCGACGCCGCGCGAGGAACTCGGCAGAAGTTGCGCCGGGGCCCGAAGCCCGAGCACAGCCAGATGGCCACGCCGACCGCCGCGCCGGGCGTGATCCAGCGGAAGGCGCGGTCCTCGTGTCCGGCGTCACGAAGTACACGAACGAGAACACGAGCAGGGCGGTCAGCAGCGCCAGTCGGCCAGCGGGCGATGCGCCACACTCGCGGCGAGTCGGCGCCGACGAGGGCGCGCACGCGTGCTCGCGGCGAACATCAGCACGACGTGACGAGCACGAGCACGAGCAACACCACCGTCGAGCCGATGTCGGTCAGCTTGCGGCGCACGAACGACCGGCCCGTGGTGACGTCGAAGACGACGTTCAGCGCTCGCCGGGCCGCCTCCAGATACCCGGTCGACCCGTAGAAGGCGGTCACCACGCCGAGCCCGAAATGCCGCGAGCGCGTGCGCCGCTCTTGAGCGCGGTTTCAGCGCGGCGTTCGAGCGGTGTTAGCACCTTCGCGGGAACCACCGGCCGTAGGTCGTGGATGATCGAGTTGTAGGTGCCCGGGTAGTCACCGATCAGGCCGAGCAACGAGACCGCCAGCAACAACAAGCGGAAACAGCGACATGAGCGCGTAGTAGGTGAGCGCGCCGGCGTGATGGGTGCCCTGGTCGTGGTAGAAGGAAACGACCGCGGCTTCGCCACCGAAGCCGCGCGTCTCATCGCCTCAGCCCCACACCCGCCGGACCCTCTACGGGCTCGCCGCGCCTCGGCTGGACCGCCGTCCGAGCGGGTAGATACAGGCCATCCGAGCGAGCTCGGGGCAGCTGTTTGCGAAGCGTCCTACCGGGGTGATGAACTCTTGCATCATGAGAGATGTCAATCGGCAGCGCGTGCATGATTGGAGAGCACGCGGTGGCTGACCGGCTAAGCGCCGGAGTCGTTTACCGGGCGGTGCTGCTCGCTTTTGGGCTGGTCGTCGTCGGCCTGATCTTCCACACGCTGCTCACGCTGATCCTCGCGGTGCTGATCATGGTCGATCATCGCGCTTGCCGCTGGCGGCGTTGCGCGGACCTGCTCCAACGCTGGATGTGCCGCGCGCGATCGGAGCGGTGCTCGGCTAGTGCTGGGGACTCGGTGTGCTCGCCGGGCTCATCGCGTTGATCATTCCCGTTTTCAGCCAAGAAGTGAACCAGCTTCATCGCCGAGCTGCCAACGATCACGAACCAGTTCCTGCATCGCATTGGGCGGTTGACGGGAACCTCGGCCGCATCATGTCGGCCACCAGATACAGCATTTCGTCAACAGCTACAAAAACCATCCCTCGCGCTGCTGGGTCCGATCGCGTCGGTTTCCAAAACCGTCCTGGGCGCGGCCGCGGCGATCGTCGTGATCCTGCTGACGGCGCTGTATACCGCGATCCATCCTGAGCCGCTTGTCTCGGGCATAGTGCGCATGTTCCCGCCGCGAGGGCGGCCGCTCGCGCGCCACGTGATGGGCCGGCTGCGCACCGCCTACCTCAGTTGGCTGATCGGGCTGATCATCGGCATGGTGATCCTGGGCGGGCTCACCTACCTCGGCTTGCGGCTCGTTGGGCTCCAATTCGCTGCGTTCTTTGCGGTATTCACGGCGATCGCGATGATCATCCCCTACTTCGGCGCGCTCGCGAGCTCGATCGTGCCGATCCTTTACGCGCTCACCTTCTCGACCGGCAAAGCGCTGCTCGTGGCGCTGGTGTACGTGATCGCACACCAGATCGAGAGCAACATGATCCAGCCGCTGATCGTCGCGCGCGCGGTCAAGCTGCATCCAGCGGTGGTCGCGATCGGCGTGGTCGCCGTCGAGCGGCTGTTCGGATTCGTGGGCTTGATCGTGGCGGTCCCGATCATCGTCACGTTCAAGATCCTGCTCGAGGACCTGTGGGTCAACCGGCTTGACCCGGATGTTCTTATCGGCCCCCCAGAGGGCACGGCCGAAGAGCTCGCCGAGGTGCGGGCTCGGCGGGTCGAAGCTGTGCCGCTGCCGGGCGCGCGCGAGCGCCGAGTAGCCGCTCGGTCTTGCCGCGGCAGTGCGGCACGCTAGGCGGCGGCGCGCAGCCGACCCGCGGTCGTCTCCGCGATCGACGCCGCCGTGATCGCCACCAGGCGGCGCAGATCGGCTTCCGAGATCGTCAGCGGGGGCATCAGCACGACCACGTCTCCGAGCGGCCGGATGACGGCGCCGCGGCGGCGGGCCGCGAGCGCGACGTTGTGGCCGAGGCGCTCGGCCGCCGGCCGCTTGATCAGCTCGACCCCGACCATGAAGCCGCGTTGGCGCACCTCGACAACCCCCGGCAGCCCCGTGACGCGCTGCGCGAGCAGCCGCTCGAGCAACTCGACCTTTGGCTGAAGCCGCTCCAGCGTCCGCTCGCGTTCGAAGACCTCGAGCGTCGCGATCCGCGGCCGCGCACGCGAGCGGATTGCCGGTGTAGGTGTGGCCGTGGAAGAACGTCCGCGCCGCTTCCGGCGGCCCCAGGAACCCCTCGTACACGGCTCGCTGGTGAGCGTCGCCGATAGCGCCAGATAGCCCCCGGTGAGGCCCTTGCCGACGCACAGCAGGTCCGGGGTGACCGACTCCTGCTCGCAGGCGAACATCGTGCCGGTGCGGCCAAAGCCTGTCGCGACCTCATCGCAGATCAGCAGCACGTCGTGGGCATCGCACAGCTCGCGCACGCGCGCGAGGTAGCCGGGCGGTTGCATGAGCATGCCCGCCGCCCCCTGCACGAGCGGCTCGACGATCACCGCCGCAATCTGGCCGCGGTTGGCCGCGAGCAGCGCGCCGAGCTCAGCCGGCATTGCCGGCGCTGACCTGCAGCGCCTCGAACAGCAGCGGCCGGTAGAGCGAGTGGAAGAGATCGATGCCGCCGACGGACACGGCGCCGAGCGTGTCGCCGTGGTAGGCGTTCTGAAGGCACACGAACTTGGTGCGCTCGTCCTCGCCCGCTGACGCCCAGTACTGGAAGGCCATCTTCAGCGCTACCTCGACCGCGGTCGAGCCGCTGTCGGAGTAGAAGACCCGCGTCAGCCCCGGCGGGCGCATACGCCACGAGGCGCTCGGCGAGCTCGATCGCGGGGCGTGGCTGAGCCCGAGCATGGTCGAGTGCGCGACGCGCCGAAGCTGCTCGGCGATCGCCTGGTCGATCTCCGGATGGCGGTGACCGTGGACGTTGCACCACAGCGAGGAGACCCCGTCGATGTAGACGTTGCCCTCGGTGTCGTAGAGGTTCGTGCCCTCGGCGTGCTCGATCACCAGCGGCGGCTCCTCCTCGCACCAGGAGAGCTGCTGCGTGAACGGGTGCCACAGATGGCGGCGGTCGGCGGCTTGCAGGGCGGCGGTCGTGCGCATGCGGACAAGCTATTCCCGTGAGCGGTCGGAACCGGCGAGTCGCGGCTGTCGGCGCTGAGCGCGGTCGGTTCCGTCGGCTTGAGCCGAAGCGACCATGCCAGCTCGCGAGCCAGCGCTCGAGCGGCAGCGACTGCGAGGCCGCGCACGAGCTGGCGCGGCGCCGGCCGCGGGATCTCCGGCAGCACCTCTACCTCTACCTCGCCGAGCGCGGCGATCGTGGTGCGATTCGAGCGCTCGATTTCGCCCGGTGAGGCCGGCCACGGCGTGAGCACAACGGCGCTCACCTCTAGCCCCGCCGCGCGCGCCGCCTCGAGCGTCAGCAGCGTGTGGTTGATCGTTCCCAAGCCCGGCCGCGCCGCGATCACGAGCGGCAGTCTCAGCGAGGTCGCCAACCAGCGGACGTCGTAGCCAGCGCCGAGCGGCACGAGCAGCCCGCCCACTCCCTCGACCACCGCCAGCTCGTGTCCGCTCCACGGCCGCCTGGATTCGCCTCCAGCAGCGACAGCGGATCGATCGGGCGTCCGGCGAGCTCCGCCGCCAGGTGGGGGGAGACCGGCGGCCCGTAGGTCGTGAGCGCGACCTCGGCGGCAGTGCTGCCGGCCGCTCGTGCGAGCAGCTCGTGGTCCGCCGGCCAACCGGGCGGCGCGAGCTCGTCCAGGCCCGTCATCACCGGCTTTAGCGCGGCCACGTCGATCCCGCGCGCCCGCGCGCCCGCGGTGATCGCAGCCGCGAGCACCGTCTTGCCGACGCCCGTGTCGGTGCCCGTTACGAAGCAGCCGCGCAGCTCGGCGAATCGCTCACGCCGCTTCGGCGAGTGGCTCGTCCGCCCCGAGCCGGTCATCGTCGTAGAGCGGCTGAGCGCTCGCGCCGCCCGGCTCGAGGCCCGCATCGCGGGTGGCCTGCGCCAGCACCCGAGCCGCCGTGCGCAGCTCGGCCTCGCCGTGCGATGCCATCACGCTGAGACGCAGCCGCGAGGTCTCGGGCGGAACCGTGGGCGGCCGGATCGCCTGGGCGAACACGCCGCGAGCGAGTGCCGCCTCGCAGACCTCGACCGCCAGCCCGGCATCCCCGATCACGAGCGGGATGATGTGGCTCTCGCCGGCTCGCCAGCGTCGAAACCCTGGCGCTCGAGCTCCGAGCGCAGCGCCACGGTGTTGGCGCGCAGCTTCGCCACTCGGTGGGGGCGCTGCTCGACCAGCTCGAGCGCCGCCAGCGCAGCGGCCACCGACGGCGGCGAGAGAGCCGTGGAGAAGATGAAGGTGCGGGCGGCATTGACCAGATATCGCGCCATCGTGCCCTCGCACGCGACAAAGGCGCCGTAGGAGCCGAGCGCCTTGCCGAGCGTGCCGACGATCACGTCGACCTCCTCCTCGAGGCCCGCGTCGGCCAGCGCGCCGCGCCCGCTCGGGCCGATCGTGCCGGTCGAGTGCGCTTCGTCGACGAGCAGCCGCAGCCCGTGGTGCTGCAGCGGCGTCGACCAGCTCCTCGAGCGGCGCCAGGTCGCCGTCCATCGAGAAGAGCGCGTCGGTCACGATCAGCGCACCGCGGCCCTCGGCCTGGGCGATGCCCCACTCGAGGTGCTCGAGGTCGCAGTGGTCATAGACGAACGTCTCCGCGCGCGACATCCGGCAACCGTCGATGATCGAGGCGTGGTTGAGCTCGTCCGAGAAGACCACGTCGCCGGGCCTGCGCGAGGGCAGCGATCACGCCGGTATTGGCGAGGTAGCCGGAGCCGAACAGCAGCGCGGCCTCACGGCCCTTGAACTCCGCCAGCCGCTCCTCCAGCCGCCGATGGGGCGTCATCGTGCCGGAGACCAGCCGCGAGGCGCCGGCGCCCGCGCCCCAGCGCATCGCCGCCTCGGCGGCCGCCTCGCGCACGCGCGGGTGATCCGCCAGGCCGAGATAGTTGTTAGAGCACAGCAGCAGCACGGGCTTGCCATCGAGCACCACGCGCGGGCCCTGGGGACCGAAGACGAGCCGCGTGCGGCGGCGCAAGCCCGAGCGCCTCGAGCTCATGCCAGACGCGCCTCGAGCTCGATCATGCGGCTCGCTCGTGTCGTTGAGCGCTCGGCCGCGGCGGGCACCTTGCGCTTGCGGGCGAAGCGCAGCTGCTTTGACGGGTCCCACATGCCGCATCTCGAGCTGGCTCTCCGTCGGCCCGCTGGCGAGCGCGGCACTCGACCAGGTCCGGGGTCTCGCCCTCGAGCCAGCCGGAGCGGTTGTCCGGCCGCGGATTCGAGCCGTTGTCTTGCGCTGGCGCGCGACATTCAGCCCGAGCTGCTCGAACATCGCCCTGTCCTCCTCGGGGCATTGCCGAGCGTCGTCAGGAAGTTGCCCATCATCACGCCGTTGAGCCCGGCCTTGACAGCCATCGCCTGGAACTCGCCGAGGTTCTCGACCCGGCCGCCGCACAGCCGGAAGAGCGCGCCGGGCAGGATCAGGCGGAAGATCGCGACCCACTTGACCGCTTCCCAGGGATCGATCAACTCGCGCTCGCCGAACTTCGTCCCCGGGCGCGGATTGAGCAGTTGATCGGCACGCTCGTGGGATTGATGCGGCGCGAGCTCGAATGCCATCTCGACGCGCTGCTCGCGCGATCTCGCCGAGGTTGAGGATCCCGCCCACGCAGGTCTCGAGTCCAGCCTCGCGCACCGCGTCGATCGTCCGCAGCCTGCCTTCGTAGCGGACCGTCGTCGAGACCTCCGGGTAGTAAGAGCGGCGGTCTCGACGTTGTGGTGCACGCGCTGGATGCCCGCCTGCTTCAGCGCCCGTCGCTCGCGTCGCGGGACAGATGGCCGACCGACACGCAGCGCTTGAGGTTCGTGTGCTCGGCGACGAGCCGAGCGCCCGCCAGCACCTTGTCGAATTCCCGACGCGAAAGTCCCTGGCCCTGGGTGACCATGCAGAAGCGGTGCGCCCCGCCGCCTCGGCCGCGCGCGCGTGCTCGAGGATCTGCTCGGGCTCCATCATCGGGTGCATCGGCGTCGCGGCCTCGGCGTAGCGTGACTGCGCGCAGAAGCCGCAGTCCTCGGCGCAGCCGCCCGACTTGGCATTGACCAGCGAGCACATGTCGGTCGCGTCGCCGAAGCGCTCGAGCCGCGACCCGCCAGGCGCGCTCGACCAGCGCCTCGATCTCGACCGGGTCCTCGAGCTCAGCCGAGCCGCAGCGCCTCTGCCGGTGTGATCAGCGGCGGCATCTGCGCCCGCACTGTAGGCGGCGGTCCGGACGGCAGCGGGTCTAGCGGCCCTGCCAGCGCGGCGCGCGCTTCTCGGCGAAGGCTCGCACACCCTCGCGGAAGTCCTCGGATGAGAAGCACGCGCGGCGCAACGCGATCAGCTCATCTTCGACCGCTGGGTCGAGCTGCGCCTGCGCGTCGAGCACCGCTCGGATCACGCGCTTGTTGCCGCGTCTGGGCGAGGGGAGCGTTGGCGGCGATCTCCTCGCGCCAGCCCGAGCGTCTCATCCGCGAGCCGGCCGGGCTCGGTGACCGCGTTCACGAGCCCCCAATCGCGCGCGGTGCGGGCATCTATGCGCCGCCCGACCAGAAACAGCTCGCGCGTGCGCGGCGCGCCCACGGTCTCGATGAACTTGCGAATCCCGGTGTGCGAGTAGACCAGGCCGAGTTTGGCCGGCGGCATCGCGAGCGCGATCGTCGACGCCGCGATGCGCAGGTCGCACGCCAGCGCCAGCTCGAGTCCGCCGCCGATCGCGTGGCCGTTGAGCGCCGCGATCGTGGGATACGGATATGCCTCGAGCGCATCGAGCGCGGCCGTGAACGGGTGCGCGACGAGCTTCTCCGCCTCCTCGGCGAGCACCTCGCTCGGAAGGTGGCCGATGTCATAGCCGGCCGAGAACGTCGAGCCCTCGCCGGTCACGATCACGCACCTCGCCTCTAGCTCGGGCAGCGTCGTCGCGAAGGCGTCGAGAATCGCGTGGTCGAGCGCTCCGCGCTTGCCGGGATTCGAGATCGTCAGCCGCGCGACGTGCGGCGCCGGCTCATCGACGAGCAGCCGGCCGCCCGCCCCGAGCCCTCATCGGCCATGGCGCTGCGGTTCCCTCAACGCCGCTACTCGAGCACGACCAGCGGGTCGCCCTCGGAGACCGACTGGCCCTCCTCGCAGCGGATCTCCTTGACCACGCCGGGATCCTCCGCCTCGACCGGCATCTCCATCTTCATCGATTCGAGGATCACAACCGTGTCGCCCTCATCGACCTGGTCGCCGACCGCGACCTCGATCTTCCAGACGGTGCCGGTGATGTGGGCTTCGACGATGGGCAACGGCGATCGCTCCTTGCGCTGCGGGATGCGCAGGCTATCCGACGGCCGGCCGGCCAGCGTCGGCCTCGCTATCCGCAAAGCGCGCCGGGTTCGGGTCCGATGCGCTCGCCGCGGTCGAGTCCGCCGATCGCCGTCCATCTGCCGCTCGGCGTCGAGCTCGAAATCGAACATGCGCGCATTTTCCTCGATCCGCTCGGGCCGCACCGACCTGGGGATCACAACGGACCCGAGCTGGATGTTCCAGCGCAACAGCACCTGGGCGGGCGTGCGGTCGGTTGCCTGCCGCGATCTCTTCGATCAGGGGATCCTCGAGCACCGCAGCCGCGGCCGAGCGGGCTCCAGGCCTCGGTCACGATGCCGTGCTCGCGGTGAAACTCCCGCAGCCGCGCCTGCTGCAGGCGGGGTGCAGCTCGACCTGGTTGACGGCGGGCACCACCCCAGTTGCGTCGATGATCCGCTCGAGGTGCTCGGGCAGGAAGTTCGAGACGCCGATCGAGCGCGCGCGGCCCTGCTCCTTGCACTCGCACAGCGCCTGCCAGGTCTCGATGTACTTGCCCTGCGAGGGGGCCGGCCAGTGGATCAGGTACAGGTCGATCGAGTCGCAGCCCGAGTCGGCCGAGGCTGCGCTCGAACGCGCGCAGCGTCCGTTCGCGACCGTGATCGTCGTTCCAGACCTTGGTGGTCACGAACATCTCGCCGCGGTCGAGCTCGCTGGCGTCGATCGCCTCGGCAACCTCCGCCTCGTTGCTCGTACATGGCGGCGGTGTCGATCAGTCGATAGCCGGTCTGCAGCGCGTGACGCACCGCGGCGGTCGTTCTCCTGGCTCGACCTGGAAGACGCCGAAGCCGAGCTGCGGGATGCGCCGGCCGTCATTCAGTTCGAGCGTGGGGATGGCGTTTTCGTTTGTACTCATGGGTCCAGCATGCCAGCGGCGCCGGCAAGGCCCCCAGGTCGCTAGTCGCGCTTGGGCGAAATATCCCGCCCGGGCGCCGAGACCGGACCACGTGGGCGATTTGATCGCCAGGCGACCGAAAAATCCCGCCGCCCACCGAGACCGGACCACGTGGGCGATTTTGATCACGCTCGCCGTAGATACGCTGGGCCGGTGCTCCCCACTATCTACTCCGCCCCATGATCCTCGCGATCGACCAGGGCACGACCGGCACCACCTGCATCGTCTTCGACCAGGAAGCTGAGCCGCTCGGCCGCGCCTACGCCGAGTTCACCCAGCACTTTCCCCGTCCGGGATGGGTGGAGCACGACGCCGGCGAGATCTGGGAGGTCACTCGAGCGGTGGCGGGCGAGGCGCTCGACGACGCCGGCCTGGGGCCCGGGGAGCTCAGCGCCGTCGGCATCACCAACCAGCGCGAGACGGTGTGCGTGTGGGATCCGACGACCGGCGAGCCGCTTCACCGCGCGATCACCTGGCAGGACCGTCGCACCGCCGCTCGCTGTGACGAGCTCCGCGACCAGGGTCTCGAGCCCCTTATCCGAGAGCGCACCGGGCTGGTGCTCGACCCCTACTTCTCGGCCACCAAGATCGAGTGGATGCTGCGGAACGTGGACGGGCTGGCGGAGCGCGCCAAAACCGGGCGCGCCGTGTTCGGAACCGTCGATGCGTGGCTGATCTTCAACCTCTGCGGCGAAGCGATCACCGACCCGTCAAACGCATCGCGAACGATGCTGTTCGACCTGCGCAGCGGTCGCTGGGATCCCGAGCTGCTGGAGCTATTCGGCGTGCCTGAAAAGGCGCTACCCCAGATCGGTCCCAGCTGCGGGGAGCTCACGGCTCACTAAGCGCCCGACGCCTTCCATGGCCACACCACCCCGGTCGCGCGGCGTCGCCGGCGACCAGCAGGCGGCGCTGTTCGGCCAGGCTTGCTTCGACCCGGGCGATGGCAAGAACACATACGGGACGGGCTCGTTCCTGCTTCAGAACGCCGGCTACAAGCCGCCGCGGCCCGCGCCGGGACTGCTCGCGACAGTGCGCTTGGGGGATCGGCGAACGGCTCTCCTACGCGCTCGAGGCCTCGATCTTCGTCACGGGCGCTGCGGTGCAATGGCTCCGCGACGGACTCGGCGTGATCGAGACCGCGGCAGAGACCGAGGCGCTGGCGGGTTCGCTCAGGAGCAACGACGGCGTCTATTTCGTGCCCGCGTTGACGGGCCTTGGGTCGCCGCACTGGGACCCCTACGCCCGTGGCACGATCGTCGGCCTCACGCGCGGCACGAACGCGGCCCATCTGGCGCGCGCGGCGCTCGAGTCGATCGCCTATCAGACGGTGGACGCCGTCAAGGCGGTTGAGGCCGTCAGTGGGGAGGCGCTGAGCGAGCTGCGCGCCGACGGCGGCGCGACCGTCAACGGCTGGCTGATGCAGTTCCAGGCCGACGTTCTGGGCGTGCCGGTGATCCTGCCCGCGATACCGGAGACAACCGCCCTCGGGGCCGCCTACCTGGCCGGCGTGGGCACCGGACTGTGGACTATTGACCACGTCAGCAGGAGCTTCAGCGAGCGAGCTCGATACGAGCCGGCGATGGCAGCCGATGAGCGCGCTGCGCTGCTCGCCGGCTGGGGCCGCGCGCTTGAGCGGGCGCGGGGCTGGGCCACGGCGTAGGCTGCCCCGGATGCCCCACTCGCTTGCAAGCTAGATGCCCACCGACGTAGAGATCAAGGCGCAGGTCTACAAGGACCCCCGGCCCGCCGAGTACTTCGACAGCTTCCACGAGCGCGTGCGCACGCGCGAGCCCGAGGCCAAGGTCTATGAGGTGACGCGAGCGCTCACCGTGCTGCACGCGTTGATCACGTACCGCGCGCGGGGCTACGGCACCGAGCTCGTCCCAAGCGGGCCCGTCATCCTCGCCCCCAACCACGCCTCCTTCATGGATCACTTCTTCGTCGGCGCGTTCATCCGCCGGCGTGTGCAGTTCATGGCCAAGTCGCAGCTCTTCAAGGGGGTCGGCGAATGGATCTTCAGCCACGGCGGCGTGTTCCCGGTCCGCCGCGGCTACCAGGACGAAGAGGCGTTCACCACCGCCTTTGCGGTGCTGCGCCGCGGTGGCGCCGTGGTCATGTACTGCGAGGGGGGGAGGTCGCGGACCGGCATGGTCGGCGATCGGGCTCGCCCAGGGATCGGGCGGCTGGCACTCGAGTCGAGCGCACCGGTGGTCCCGGTCGCGATCCTGGGGTCATATCAGGTGCGCAACTGGAAGCGCCTGCGCTTTCCGCGCGTGACCGTGCAATTCGGGCGGCCGTTTCGCTTTGAGGAAGTCGCGGCCCCGACACGCGAGCAGCAGCAGCGGGCGGCCGATCTGATCCTGGAGCGAATCACCTCGCTGCACGCCGAGGCAAAAGCGGCGACCGCGCGCACATAGAGGGCGGATCACCTCGCTGCACGCCGCGGCAAAAGCGGCGACCGCGCGCGGCTAAGAGAGTGGGTCGCCTGCCACCAGGCCGGCGACCCACCCAGGTGCTAGCTAGCTGTGAGCGGCAGCCGCGTTGTGCGACCTGCCGTTCGCGCAGACAGCGGCGATGTAGTGAGCGCTCGGCCAGCGCTCGTGCACCTTGTTCTTCGCCGCCTCTTTGCTGTGCGCAAAGCCGTAATAGAACTTCGTCCGGCTTGAGTTCTCGTACACCGCGCCGCACGCGTTCTTGACCCAGATCACGCCGCGGCATGCAGACCCGCCGCCTGGGGCACTCCGGCACTCGTTGAGCGCCCGATTCTCGGCCCCCGCCTTGGTGGAGTAATTCCACGATTTGCCCCAGACCCCGTTATTGGGGTTGACCGCGATCGCCGCGTACGCCGCTAGCGCGGCTGCGGGAATCGCGAGCGAGAGGAAACCGACGACCGCCAGTGCGGAAGCGAACTTACGAGCCCGTAATTGCATTAAGCCCCCCTCAAGAGATTGGTTGCGGCGGCAGTTATACCAAGCTGCCGCACCAATAGGGGACTGGAGAGCGGCCGCCGGTCGCTAGAGCCGGCGACCGCTCACCAAAACCAGCCCTACGCGTGGTTCCCGCAGACCGCCGCGATGAACTTCGAGCCGGGATGGGCGGCGAGGATCTTTGCCTCCGCCCGCGTCTCGCTGTTGGCGAATGCGACGTACAGATGGCCACTGCCGCGGTTGACGGCACCGCATCGCCGGTTGCGGACCGCGATGACCCAGTGGCAGCCCGGCCCCTTCAACGAGCATGCGTGCGTCGCGGCCTTCTTCGCGAGACTCGCCGTCGGCGCGCCCCAGGCCTTGCCCCAGCTCGACGAGCCGACGGCGATCGATCCCCAGCCCGCGAACGCCGCCGCGGGTGCGGCGAGACCGAGCGATCCAACTACGGCAAGCGCCGTAACAAACTTCCGCGTGCGAAAGTACATAAAGCCCCCCTTAAGAGGTTGATTGCGGGCGGCAGTCTACATAACTGCGTCGGGCTCCCCGCCACCACGCTGGTCAGAGCTCGGACAGCCTCTCAAAAGAGCCCCGAGGCAGCCCCGTCAGGCCGTCGCGACCGCCGCCGCCTGCTTCAGGTCGAGCTCCTCGATCGCCTGCTCGCGCATCTTGAACTTCTGCACCTTGCCGGTGACGGTCATGGGGAAGGAGTCCACGAACTTGACGTAGCGGGGGATCTTGAAGCGCGCGATCTGGCCCCGGCAGAAGTCCCGCAGCTCCTCGGCCTCGAGCGCCTCACCTGGTTTCAGAACGACCCACGCCATCAGCTCCTCGCCATAGCGCTCGTCGGGAACGCCGATCACCTGGACGTCAGCGATCTGCGGGTGGGTGTAGAGGAACTCCTCGATTTCCCGCGGGTAGACGTTCTCGCCGCCGCGGATGACCATGTCCTTGATCCGCCCGACGACGCGGATGTAGCCGTCCTCGTCCATGGTCGCGAGGTCGCCGGTGTGCATCCACCGGCCCGCGTCGATCGCTTCGCCGGTGCGCTCGGGATCGTTCCAGTAGCCACGCATGACGAGGTAGCCGCGCGCGCAGAACTCGCCCGGCTCGCCCCGCGCCACGACGCGGTCGGAATCCGGCTCGACGATCTTGATCTCCGTATGAGGCATCGCCTGGCCGACCGTCTCACAGCGGTGCTCGAGCGTGTCGTCGATCCGCACTTGAGTCGAGACCGGAGAGGTCTCGGTCATGCCGAAGGCGATCCCGATCTGGCGAATCCCCATCTCGTTGTTGACGCGCTTCATCACCTCGATCGGGCAGGGCGAGCCGGCCATGATGCCTGTCCGCAGCGAGCTCAGATCGAACTCGTCGAAGCGCTCGTGGCCGAGCTGGGCGATGAACATGGTCGGCACGCCGTAGAGGCTCGTGCAGCGCTCGACCGCGCAGGTCTCGAGCGTCGCCTCGGGCTCGAACACCGGCGCCGGATAGACGATGCAGGCGCCCGCATCGGTGCACGCGAGGTTGCCGATCACCATCCCGAAGCAGTGGTAGAGCGGCACGGGGATGCAGACGCGGTCCTCGGGGCCGTAGCGCAGCAGGCCCGCGATGAAGTGCGCGTTGTTGAGGATGTTGTGGTGGGTGAGGGTCGCGCCCTTGGGAAAGCCGGTCGTCCCGCTCGTGTACTGAATGTTGATCGGGTCGTCGAAATCGAGCCCGGCGGCGATCGCCTCCAGGCGCTCTGGGTCTGCCGCAGAAGCCGCGAGCTCCTGCCACTCGGGCGTGTCGAAGAACACCGCGCGTTCGAGCTCGGGCAGCTCGTCGCGGACCTCCGCAAGCATCGCCCGGAAGTCAGCTCCCCTGCACTCCTGCGCGGCCATCAACCAGCGGCACCCCGACTGGCCGAGCGCGTAGCGCAGTTCGGACACCCGGTAAGAGGGATTGATGTTGACGAGGATCAGGCCGAGCTTCGCGGTCGCGTACTGGGTCAGCGCCCACTCGGCGACATTCGGACCCCAGACGCCGATGCGGTCGCCCTTGCGCAGCCCGGCCGCAGCAATGCCGGACGCCAGCCGGTCAACAGCCTCGCCGAAGGACCTATACGTGTGGCGAACGCCCTGCTTCGCCGAGACGAGCGCCTCGGCGTCGGGCACGCGCGCCACCGTCCGATCGAGATTGCGGCCGATCGTCTCGCCGAGGAGCGGCTCGTCGCAGGCTCCGTGCGCGTAGGAGAGCATCGCCACCGCCGATCCTACTGCGAGCCGGTAGCTTCTCGCGACCGATGCACCCGTTTCGCCAGGGACTGCTTAAGGGCCGCTCGATCGCGCTCGCAGGCGCCGTGCCGGGCAGCGTCACCGAGTTGCTGCTCGAGCTCGGCGCGCGCGTGGCCGAGCCGTCCGCGCAGGATTTCGACGCGTTCATCTGCGCGGCCGGCGCAGACGGCCAGGAAGCGCTCCTCGAGCGCGAGTGGGACTTGGTCAGCACCGTCGCCGCGGAGGCTTTCATCCCGGCCAAAGCGGGGCGCATCGTTCTGCTCGCGCCGCGCGATGAAGGGGGCGTGATCAAGGCTGCGCTCGAGAACCTCGCCCGCACGCTGTCGGTCGAGTGGGCCCGCTACGGCATCACCACGACGGCGCTCGCACCGGGATCGGCCACCACCGACGAGGAGATCGCCACCGTGGTCGCGTACCTGTGCTCGCCCGCCGGCGCCTACTTCTCAGGCTGCCGGCTCGACATGCGCCTGAGAGCCACGCGCACAGGTCATCGAGCACCCGGCGCTGTTCGGGCTCGTTGAAGATCTCGTGGTAGAGGCCGTCGTAGATCTTGAGCGTCTTGTCCTCGGAGGAGATCACCGGAGTCGAGCATGATGCTGCCCGCAGGTGGCGCCAGGTGGTCGCCGCTGCCGTACATGATCAAGGCCGGCGTGCTGACGGCGCGGGCGCGGTCCGGCAGCGAGGCCACCGCCGATGCCAGCTGGACACCGTGCGCGCCGGCAGCCGGCCGCGGTAGACGAGCGGGTCGGCGTCGTAGGCGCGCACGACGGCTCGGGATCACGGCTGATCAGAGCCGAGTCGATCTCGACCAGCCCGAGCCGGGGCGCGAGCGCGGAGATAGCTTTCGCCAGCCAGCCTTGTCATCGGCGAGGCCGCCTCGAGCGCCGCTAGCGGCGCGGACAGGATCAGCCCGTCGAGCTTGTGCTGATGGCGGATCGCGTACTCGGTCGCGATCAGCCCGCCCATGCTGTGCCCGAGCAGGAACAGAGGCAGACCGGGGTGGGTCGCCGCGACCGCCTCGACCAGCGAGTCGAGGTCGGCGACCACGTCGGAGACCTCCACCAGCGCGCGCGGTCCCTCGGATCGCCCGTGGCCGCGGTGGTCGAGCGCGTGGAGCGCGAAGCCCCCGCCGATCAACCGGCCGCCGACGTGCTCGTAGCGGCCGCTGTGCTCCGAGAGCCCGTGCGCGAGCACGACCACCCCGCGTATATCCCGCTCCGGCAGCCAGGCCCGGCGGTAGATACGGACCCCTCCGGCGCCTTCGAGGGCGCCCTCGCTGAAGCTCACGGAGCCGGGTCCGAGCGGCGCTCCTCGGCCCAGGGCACCACGACCGCGTCCTCGTGGGGCGAGTCGCGCGCCACCACGTACTCCGCCGGCTCCTCCGATGAGTTCTCGATGATGTGGGTCTCGCGCGGCGGCACGTACACGAGGTCGCCCGGCTCGAGCGCGACCTCCTGCTCGAGATGCTCGCCCCAGCGAACGCGCAGCCGACCCGCGATCATGTAGACCGCGCTCTCGCAGCGCTCGTGATAATGCGGGCGCGACTGCGAGCGCGCCGGCACGCGGAAGACGCCCATGTAGATGTTGCGCGCCCCCGCCGTCGTCTGCGAGACCTCCGAGCCTCCGAGGACGCCGCGCGGGACTTCGTGGTCGGGCCCCGGCTTGATCACTCGCATGGGGCGAGTCTAACCGCGTTCCCGGGTCGGCCCGACCTCGATCTGCAGCGGTCGCTGCTCCGCGGCGGCGTGGTCGACCTGGAGCGTCGTGTGGCGTCAATCCAAAGCTTTTTTCGAGCATCTGCTGAAGCTCCCGGCGGATGCGATGACAGTCCTCGCCCGGCCGCACGACGACGTGCGCCGACAGCGCCGGGAAGCCCGAGGTCACCTCCCACACGTGCAGGTCGTGCACCTCGACCACGCCCGCCTGCGCCGCGAGTTCGCGCCCGATCTGATCGGGTCGAAGGCCCGCCGGCGCGGCCTCCATGAAGACCCGGCCGGACTCACGCAGCAACCCGTAGGCGGCGTGGAGCATCAGCGCCGCGACCAGCAGCGACGCGATCGCGTCGGCCCGCTGAAACCCGGTCACGACGATCACCGCTCCCGCGAGCGCGGTGGCGATGAAGCCATACAGATCGGTGAGGATGTGGCGGTAGGAGCCCTCGAGGTTCAGGCTCCGCGGGGTCCCGCCGCCCGCCAGCACGCGAGCGGCCACCACGTTGACCGCGACACCCGCGCACGCGACCGCGATCACAGCCACCCCGCCGACGTGCGGCGGCGCGACGAGCCGCCGTATCGCAACGTAGATGATCATCAGCGCGAGCAACAGCAACGCGATGCCGTTGCTCTGCGCGCTCAAGATCTCGGCGCGTCCGAGGCCATAGGTCAGCGCGCCGCCGGCGGGCCTGCGCGCGAGCCGCGCGGCTGCCAGCGAGAGCCCGAGCGCAGCCGCGTCGGTGACCATGTGGGCCGCGTCGGAGAGCAGCGCGAGCGAGGCGACGGCGATGCCCACCGCCACCTCGACCGCCATGAACGCGACGATCAGCGCGAGGGCGATCCGGATCCGGCCGGCTTCGAGCTGCCGGTTCCCGCCGTGCGCGTGATCGTGAGCCACGTCAGTTCGAGGAGGGGTCGGGCGGCATGCGCGCCACGAGCGCATAGCTTCCGCCCTTGCGCGTCAGCACCGATCCCCACAGCTCGCGCGGCTCTTCCGAGAAGGCGTCGCTGCGGCGGGCTGGCTCGACTATCCAGTCGCCGCGCTCGATCTCATCGTCGAGCTGTCCGGCACCCCAACCGGCATGGCCGACGAAGCCGCGTGCCTCGATCAGGCCCGCCGTCTCGCTCTCGGAGGTCGTCCCGAGTACGCCCACGTCGTCGAAGGCGACCAGCATCGAATCGCTCGCGTCCTCGAAGCGGGCCAGCACGATTACGGCGGCCGGCTGCACGGGCCCGCCGATATACAGCAGCTCATCTTCGTCGATCACCTCGCCGAGCTCGGGCACGGCGTCGGCGACGGTCGTCTCCGATGGGCGGTTGAGCACCAGTCCGAGGGCGCCCTCGTCGCTGTGCTCGACGATCAGCACGACCGTGCGCCAGAAGTTCGGGTCGGCCAGCGTGGGCCCTGCGATCAGAAGCTGTCCCCGGGCGGACTCCACACGCTCAGGGTACCCCCGCCGCGGGACCCTGAGTCAGCTTGTGCAGCTGAGCTTCTGGTGACTGAGCGCGGCGGCCGCGAGCGGTGTTGCGTCGTAGACCTCGTTCGCCCCCGGAATGCGTGGCGCCGGCTGGGGACCGTAGTCGTAGAGGTCGATGTTCAGATTGATCGACTGGTGCACATTCGAGATGCACTGCGTGAAGGAAAGCTTCTCTCGGCGGACGAGGTTATGCGCGTCGATCCACACCTCGACCGGCATCGAGTGCTGCCCGAGCGACGCCTCGAGTGTCTTGATCGTGCGCCTCACTCCGCTGCGCTGCGCCGGCGGCACGAGGCTCGGATAGCGGTCGAGGTCGATCACCGCGCGGTAGCCGGTGACCGGCACGCCACGGATGGTCGCCTGGCCGAGCTTCGTGATGCTCGAGCTGACCGTGCGCAGGTAGTCGATGAACTGAGTCGGGTCGGTCGAGGTCGGAAGTGAGCTGAGGCCCCCGCCCGGCAGCGCGGCGCTGATGTCCAGCTTCAGCCACGGTCTGCCCCCCGTCACCGTGGCGACGTTCGGCAGATCGGCGGCAGACATGTAGAGCGTGAAATGCGAGAACAGCTCCTTGATGTTCACGGTCCGCCCGGCAGCGTGGATCACGCCGCTCACCTCGCCGCTCCTCGCGGGCCGGTTGTAGCTCCCCGTCATGGACAACGGTATGACGACCTGCTGCGGTGCGCTGACCGTGACAGTCCCGTATTCGGTGAACTTGAACCCGGGGGTCTGGCCCGTGACATCCGCCGCTCGCGCGATTACCGGGCTTGCCAGTTTGCTCGAGCTCGAGCTGGAGCCGCACGCCGCGAGCACGACCATCGCGCAGGCGGCTCCGAGCAGTGTGAGCAGGCCCCTCGTCACGGCCTCCGATAGTAGCTAGAGGCCCAACGACCGCCCCAGGATCTCCTTCATGATCTCGTCGGTCCCGCCGCCGATCGGGCCGAGCCGTGAGTCGCGCAGCGCCCGCTCGAGCTGGGAGTCGGGCCCGGTGATCTGAAGGCAGGAGTCGATCACCTCCAAGCACCTGCGCTGGGTCGCGAGCTTGGCGATCGTGACCTCGCGAACGGAGTTATCGCCCGCGAGGTAGCGACGCAGCGCGTGGTAGGTGACGTCGCGGCCAGCCTCCACCGCTAGCGCGATCTCCGCCAGGCGGTGGCGAGTGGCCTGGCCGTTGCCGGTGCCGTTCAGGCCGGCGAGCGCGCGCTCGAGCGCGGCCTCCATCGCGCCGAGCGCCCCCAGCGCCATCAACAGCCGCTCCCACTGGAAGTTGGCCATGATCAGGTAGAAGCCGGCGTTGAGGTCGCCGAGCAGATTCTCGCGCGGCACGAAGACGTCATCGAAGGTGATCAGCGCCGTATCGGAGGCGTGCCAGCCGAGCTTCTCCAGTGGGCTCGAGGCCACGCCCGGCCCGCGCTCGACGATCACGAACGAAAGCCCGTGGTGGCCTCCCTCGGAAGACGTCTTGACCGCCGTCACGAGCACGTCCGCGCGCACGCCGCCGGTGATGAACGTCTTCGCGCCGTTCACCAGGAAGCCGTCCTCCACCTCGCGCGCCTGGGTGCGGATCGAGGCCACGTCGGAGCCGGCATCGGGCTCGGTGATCGCGAGGGCGGCGATCCGCTCGCCGCGGATCCCCGGCACCAGGTAGCGCTGCTTCTGCTGCTCGGAGCCGAATTTCCAGATCGGGGGCAGCGCGATCCCGGTGTGGGCGCCGATGCCCGCCGCGACGCCCCCCGAACCGCAGCGGGCGAGCTCCTGGGCGAGCACCGCGTCGGCGATCGGGTCGCCGCGGCCGCCGTACTCGCGCGGGAATTTCAGCCCCAGGTAGCCCCGCTTCGCCAGCCGCGCGAAGACCTCGTTGGGGAACCAGCGGGCGGCCTCCCATTCGTCGGCGTGGGGGAGCAGCTCGGACTCGATGAAGGCGCGCAGCTCCGCGCGCAAGCCTTCGTGCTCAGGCGTAAATGGAGGAAGTGGCCGGCGCACATGTGCGCCGGCCCCGCCCGGCACATGTGCCGGGCGGCCGGCCGGAACATGTTCCGGCCGGGACAAGATTTTTAGGCCAGAGGCGGCGGCGCGCCCGAAGGGGCCTGAGAGAGGTGTCGGGGGTCGAACCCCTCTTTGCGCGTCCTCAGGTCCACGTAGAGGACGGCGGTCAGCGCCGCGAGAATCGGATAGGTGATGAGCGCAGAGATCAAGCGGCTGATTGCGGCGATGACGAGCACGCCGGTCACGCTGCTGGAAGAGGCGATGCCGCCGAGGATGAGACCGACGATGAAGCTGACGGCGATGATCGCAATGATTCCCACCAGCAGCACGGCGAAGGTGGCCCACCAGCGACCGCCGACGAGATGCCTCGAGCGGCCGAGCGCTGCCATCGGGCCGATCCGCTCGAAGACGAGCGCGGGTACGGCCACCGACCAGACGACCGTCAGATAGATGCCGGGGATGATGAACAGGATGTAGCCGATCACCAGAAACACGACGTAGACGATCGCCAGCAGGACGAGCGGACCGAGGTGCTCGGCGGCGAAACTGATCGAGTGCCGCCAGTCGGTCGGATGGCCGGTGTACGCGTCTACCAGTGCCTTGGACAGCGCCCCGATCGCGATGATCTCCGCGAGGAATCCGATCACCACGACCGAGAGCAGTGGCACGGCGGTCGACCCGGAGGTGTAGATCGTGCCGTTGCTCGCGAAAGCATTCGAGGACAGCGACACCCTTTCGATGATGAACACCAGCACCTGGGCTGGGAGCACGATCAGGGCCACGATGGTCCAGAGATTGACGGCCTGCTTGCGGTAGAGGTCGAACGCGGCCTGGAGGGTTCCTCCAACCGTGAGCCCCTGGGCGCCTCCACCGGCCGGGGGCTGGCGGAGACCCGCCTGGAGGCTGGCGCATACCCGCCGGGGGGTGGCGGAGAGCCCGCCGGGGGGCGGCGGATACCCGCCCGGGGGCGGCTGAAGCGGTTCGCCAGCGGGCGGCTGACCGCGGACGCGCGTGGCCTCGGGGTCCCAGTCCCCGCCCGGTTGGGTCGGCGTGCCTTCCATCCCGCGCACCATATCCGTTCGTTCTACGGAAAACTAGATTCCGTAGGAGCGGCCGATCACCTCGAGCATGATTTCGTCCGTCCCGGCCCCGATCCGGTTCAGGCGCAGGTCGCGCCACACGCGCTCGACCCCGTACTCCTTCATGTAGCCGTTGCCGCCGTGGATCTGGATGCACTCGTCGGCCACCTCGACCGCGATCCGCGAGGCATAGAGCTTGGCCATCGAGATCTCGCGCACCGGATACTCGCCGTGCTCGTGCCGCCAGGCGGTCGTGTAGACCATCTGGCGCGCGGTTTCGATCTTCGTCGCCATCTCCGCGAACTTGTGCCGGATCGCCTGGAAGCGGCCGATCGGGCGGCCGAACGCGGTGCGCTCGGTGGCGTACTGGAGCGTTTGATCGAACACCGCCTGGGCGCCCGCGACCGCCCCCGCGGCGCCGATCAGCCGCTCGCCCTGGAGCTCCCACATGATGTGGTAGAAGCCCTTGCCCACCTCGCCCAGCACCGCCGTGGCCGGTACGCGCACGTCCTGGAAGGCCAGCAGCGCCGTGTCCGAGGCGTGCATGCCGAGTTTCTCGAGCTTCTTCTCGCGGATCACCCCGGGCGCGTCCATCGGCACCAGCACGAGCGTGAAGCCGTCGTAGCCGGCGTCCGGGTCCGTCTTGGTCACGAGCACGATCACGTCGGCTCGGTGGCCGTTGGTGATGAACGTCTTGGAGCCGTTGATCACGTACTCGTCGCCGTCACGCACCGCCCGCGTCTTGATCCCCGCCACGTCCGAGCCCGCGTCCGGCTCGGTGATCCCCAGGCAGAGGATCTTCTCGCCCTTGATCGCCGGCACCACCCACTCCTGCTTCTGCTCCTCGGTGCCGAAGGCGAGGATCGGCGGCATCGCCATGTCGGTGTGCACCGCGACCCCCATCGCCAGCCCGCCGCAACGGGCATGGACGATCTCCTCGGCCAGCACCAGGCTCGTGTAGTAATCGCCGCCCTGGCCGCCGTACTCCTCGGGCTTGTCGAGGCCGAGGAAGCCGAGCTCGCCCATGCGCTGGAAGACCCAGTTGGGGAAGGTCGTCTCCTCCCACTCCTCGGCGTGGGGCTGGAGCTCCTTGATCACGAACCGCCTGATCGAGTCGCGCAGCTGTTCGTGCTCGTCGGTGAAGATGAAGTGCTTGCGGGGCGCCTGGTAGTCAGGCCGCTTGACGTCGGGCGTGGTGGTGGTCATGAGCCGGACGGTAGCGGCGTGTGACGCAAAAGTAAACAGTAGGACTTCCTACTTCTCACTGGCGCCAGAGGCGTAGGCTTCTCCGTCATGGCCTACGAAACGATCCGCTACCAGGTCTCGGAGACGGGTGTGGCGACGATCGCGCTCGACCAGCCGGAGACCCGCAACGCGCTCTCGGAGCAGCTGCTCGGCGAGCTGATCGGCGCGCTGCGCAGCGCGCGTGAGGACTCCGAGGTGCGCTGCGTGGTGCTCGCCTCGACCCATGAGAAGGTCTTCTCGAGTGGCGCCAACCTGGCCGGCTTCGCCGCCGACGTGCCGCTCGTGCACAAGCATTTCGGCACCGAGCGCTTTCCGGCGCTGTTCAGGGCGTTTGGCGAGCTCGGCAAGCCCTCGATCTGCGCGGCCGGCGGCCACGTGCTGGCTGGGGCGCTCGGGCTGGCGCTGGCCTGCGACCTCGTGATCGCGCGGGAGGGGGCCCGCTTCGGGACGCCCGAGATCAACGTCGGCGCCTTCCCGTTCATGATCATGGCGCTGATCTTCCGCAACCTGCCGCGCAAGAAGGCGACCGAGCTGCTGCTGCTCGGGGAGCAGATCTCGGCAGAGGAGGCAGAGCGGATCGGGATCGTCAACCGGGTCGTGCCGGCGGATGAGTTCGAGGGGATCGTGAGAGAGTGGGCCGAGAAGCTGGCATCCAAGTCGCCGGTGATCATGAAGCTCGGCAAGGATGCGATCTTCCGCCAGCAGGACATGGCGTTCCTGGACGCAGTCGAGTTCCTGCGCTCGCAGCTGACGATCGCGCTCTCGACCGAGGACATCGAGGAGGGGGTGAAGGCCTTCTTCGAGAAGCGCGAGCCGGTCTGGAAGGGGAGGTAGGATCGCGCTCGTGGACGGGACGCCGAACCTCTTCGCGGACCAGTTCAGCTACGAGCGGGGCAAGTTGCGGGGCGAACCCGTAGTGCGCAACGCGGGCGCACGTGAGCTTGGCGGCACGCTGTACGAACTCGCGCCCGGCTCCGAGGACATCCCGCTCCACATCCACCACGGACTCGAGGAGCTGCTGGTAGTGATCTCTGGCGCGCCGACGCTGAGAACGCTCGAAGGGGAACGCGAGCTGCGCGCCGGCGACGTCGTCTCGTTTCCCCGCGGACGCCGCGGCGCGCATGCGGTGGTGAACCGTTCCGCCGAGCCGGTTCGCTACCTGATGCTTTCTACGAAGTCGATGCCGGAGGTTGTCGAGTACCCCGAGCAGGGCACGGTGCGGGTGCTTACGCGGGCGCCCTTCGATCCACCGTCGCCGGGCGAGGACCCCGCCGACGCACTGCGGTTGCTGTTCGACCGTTCCGCGGCGAAGGAGGAGCCGCCGCGCCGGTGATAGCGGCGTGCGCGGTGGAGCTCGCAGGGCTTCCCGGGCTCTAAGCCTGGGTCTCTGGCGCGACCATATGTCCGATTAGCGACCCAGGCTGGTCCAGAGGCGGGGATTGGGCGGCAGTTTGCATTGACCGCCGACCCCAGAACCTGACAAAGTAAGCAGTAGGACGTCCTACTCACCATGTCGCCCGATGCTCCGCCCACCAGCTTCCTGCGCCCGCTCGTCGAGGACCTGGCGGCGCGCCGCGAGCAGATCAAGCAGGGCGGCGGGGCGGAGAAGATCGAGAAGCAGCACGCGGCGGACAAGCTCACCGCGCGCGAACGGCTCGCGCTGCTGATCGACGAGGGCACATTCGTCGAGCTCGGTATCCACGGCCGCCCGCATTTCTCCCAGCGGGCGATGGAAGGGCGGGAGGCGCCGGCCGACGGCGTCATCACCGGCTACGGCAAGGTGCAGGGACGTCTGTGCGCCGTCGCCGCGTACGACTTCACGGTCATGGCGGGGTCGATGGGAATGACCGGCGAGTTCAAGGTGGCGCGGCTGCGCGAGCTTGCCGTGACCGAGCGGATGCCGATGATCTGGCTGCTCGACTCGGCCGGAGCGCGTATCCAGGAGGCGGTCGGGTCGCTGTTCGCCGGCAGCGGGCACCTGTTCCGCGAAGAGGTCGTGATGAGCGGCGTGGTGCCGCAGGTCGCCGCGCTGATGGGTCCGTGCGCCGCCGGCACCGCCTACATCCCCGGTCTGGCCGACTTCGTGCCGATGGTGCGCGGCCGGGGATCGATGGCGCTCGCCGGGCCACATCTCGTGCGAGCGGCGGTCGGCGAGCAGGTGACCCAGGAGGAGCTCGGCGGCTCACGCGTGCACTGCCGCAAGTCGGGCGTGGGGGATCTGGAGGTCGCTGATGACCCCGAGTGCATCGAGCGCATCAAGCAGTACCTCTCGTTCTTTCCCTCGCATTGCGAGCAACCCCCGCCGAGCGCCGGCTCGAGTGACCCGATCGACCGCGGCGACGAGGAGCTGCTCGACATCCTGCCGGACTCGAACCGCAAGCCCTACGACATGTACGAGGTGATCCGCCGGATCGTCGATGACGGCGACTATTTCGATCTCAAGCCGCAGTGGGCGAAGACGATCATCACCTGCCTCGCGCGCTTCGGCGGCCGGCCCGCCGGCATCGTCGCCAACCAGCCCAGGCACCTCGGCGGCATCCTCGACAACGACTCCGCCGACAAGGCGGCGCGCTTCATCAACCTCTGCAACGCCTTCGGCCTGCCGCTCGTCTACCTGATGGACGTTCCCGGCTTCATGGTCGGGACCAAGGTCGAGGAGCAGGGGATCATCCGCCACGGCGCCAAGATGCTCTACGCGACCGCCAACGCGACCGTGCCCAAGATCACCGTGGTGCTGCGCAAGGCCTACGGCGCGGGCTATTACGTGATGTGCGGGCGCGCGTATGAGCCCGACCTGATCGTGGCGTGGCCCTCGGCAGAGATCAGCGTGATGGGGGCGGAGGGAGCGGTCGAGATCATCTTCCGCAAGCAGGTCGAGGAGGCCGATGACCCGGCCGCCAAGCGGGCCGAGCTGATCGAGAGCTTCAGGCAGATCATCGACGTCTACGTCGCGGCCGGCAACGACATGATCGACGACGTGATCGATCCGCGCGAGACGAGACCGACGATCTGCCGCGCGCTCGACCTCGCCGCCGGTAAGCGGGTGATGCGGCCCTGGAAGCGCAATGGGGTGGTGCCGGTTTGAGCGTGGATGACCCAGTCGTCCTGACGTGTGCGATCTCGGGCGTGATGGCGGGTCGCGACCAGTGCCCGGCGATCCCCTACACCCCCGCCGAGTACGCCGCCGAAGCGCGGCGGATCGTCGACGAGGGCGGGGTCCACATCCACATCCACGCCCGCAAGCCGGATGGCAGCCCGAGCTACGAGGTCGAGGACTTCGTCGCGATTCGCGAGGCGATCGTGGCCGAGGTCGGCGGCGGCGCGATCATCAACTTCTCGACGGGCACGATCGGCGTGCCGGTCGAGCAAGCGGGTCGCCTATCTCGAGGCCGGTCGGCCAGAGATCGCGGCACTCAACATGGGCTCGATGAACTACGCCAAGTACTCGCGCAAGCGCAAGGACTTCGTGTTCAAGTTCGTCTTCGCGAACCCGTTCGAGGAGATCGTCGAGCTGCTCGAGGCGATGCGCCGGCTCGGCATCAAGCCTGAGCACGAGTGCTTCGACCTCGGCCACGTCGGCTCGCTCGAGCCGCTGCTCGACATGGGGGTGCTCGAGCCGCCGCTGCACGCAAACTTCGTCATGGGCGTGGTCGGGGGAGTGCCCGCGCGGGCGCGCAATCTCGCGGCGATGGCCGAAAATCTCCCCAGCGGGAGCCACCACTGGAGCGTGATCGGGATCGGCCGTGTGCAGTGGATGCTGGTCGCGGCGGCGCTCACGCTGGGCGGCTCGGTGCGCGTGGGCCTCGAGGACAACTTCTACCTCCCAGACGGCCGCATGGCCGGCTCCAACGGCGAGCTGATCGCCAAGGCGAGGCAGATGGTGCAGGATGCGGGGCGGCGGCTGGCGAGCGTGGGCGAGGCGCGCGCGCTGCTGGGGCTGGAGAGCCGTGTCGGCGCCGCTTGAGGGTCTGCGCGTCCTCGACCTCTCGCGCCTCCTGCCGGGAGGCTTCTGCTCGCTGATCATGGCCGACTTCGGCGCGGACGTGATCAAGGTCGAGGACACCGGCCAGGGCGACTACGTGCGCTGGGCGCCGCCCTACTACGACGGCCCCGACACCAGCGCGCGCGGCGCTCCCTTTCTGGCGCTCAACCGCGGCAAGCGCTCGATCCGCATTGATCTGAAGTCCGATCGCGGCAAACAGGTCCTGCTCGCGCTTGCCCGCGACGCGGACGTGCTGCTCGAGTCGTTCCGGCCGGGGGTGCTTGACCGGCTCGGGGTCGGATACGAGCGCCTGCGGGCCGAGAACCCGGCGCTCGTCTACTGCGCGATCACGGGCTATGGCCAGGACGGGCCCGCACGCGACCGCTCGGGCCACGACCTCAACTATCTGGCGCTCAACGGGCTGCTGTCGCTCTCAGGTGACGCCGATGGTCCGCCGGTCCAGTCCGCCGGCCAGATCGCCGATCTCGGCGGCGGCGCGCTGATGGCCCTGGTCGGGATCCTGGTGGCCCTGCGCGAGCGCGAGCACTCGGGCGAGGGCCAGCTCGTCGACTGCTCGATGTTCGACGGCTCGCTCGCGTGGCTCGCGCTGGTGGCGGCCCAGGCGTTCGCGACCGGAGTCGCGCCGCGGCGCGGAGAGCTGCCGCTCGGGGGAGGGCTCGTGTGCTACCGGCCCTACCGGTGCGCGGACGGCCACATGGCCCTGGGGGCGCTCGAGCCCAAGTTCTGGAGCGCGTTCTGCCGCGGCGTGGGGCGCGAGGACCTGCTGGTCCACGCCTTCGATCCACCAGGGTCCGATGCCCATAAGGCCGTCAGCGAGATCTTCGCTGCGCGGACGCGGGAGCAATGGCGCGAGTTTGCCTCGGAGCACGACTGCTGCCTCGAGCCCGTGCTCGGGCTCGAGGAGGCGCTCGAGTCGGAGCTGGTCGCCGCGCGCTCGATGATCAGCGAGCTCGACCAGCCGGGCGTCGAACGGCCGGTCAAGCTGCTCGGCCAGCCGATCAAGCTGACGCGGACGCCCGCGCAGCTCGGGCGGGCGCCCGGCCCTGGCCTCGGCGAGCACACCGACGAGGTGCTGCGCTCGGCCGGCTTCGGCGACGAGGAGATCGCCTCGCTGCACGCTTGCGGCGCCGTCGCGGGTCCAGCCGGCGCCGTGCAGGGATCCTTCCTCGCACCCTGAGATGGCGCTCACCGATCGCATGCTGAAGATCTCGGAGCTCGCTCAGCGCTCGGGCGTCAGCGCGGGCACGATCAAGCACTACCTGCGCGAAGGACTGCTCGGCGATCAGCGCGGGGTCGTGCGCACCTCGCGCAACATGGCCTACTACCCCGAGGAATTCGTCGAGCGCGTGCGCCTGATCAAGCGGCTCCAGGAGGAGCGCTTCATGCCGCTGCGGGTGATCCGCGAGCTGATCGCCAGCGATCCCGACCGCGCGGCACGGCTGATCGAGCTCGAGGACCGAATCCTCGAGCAGGCGGTGCAGGCGGGCGAGACGGGCCGCGTCTCGCGCGCCAAGGTGCGCGACACCTACGCGGTGCCCAAGAACGTGCTCGACCGCCTCGAGGAGCTCGGCGTGCTGACGCCGGATGGCCGCGGCTACGACGCCGACGACGTGGCGATCATCGAAGCCATCTCCCGCTTTCGGGCCGGCGGCTACGCCGAGGAGCTCGGCTTCACGGTCTACGACACGCTCCGCTACCGCGAGGCGCTCGAGCCCCTGGTCGAAGAGGAGATCCGCACACTGCTCGCGCGGCTCGCGGGAACGGTCGAGGTCGAGCGCGCCGTCGAGATCATTGCGTCGGGCGCCGAGCCGCTGCGCGACCTGATCGGGGCGATGCACTCAAAGCTCCTGCTGGTCGCGCTTCGGCGCCTTCGGGGCCGCCCGGTATCCTGAGTCTGACTGACGCGTCAATCAATTCGAGGAGACAGGACCTTGCGCGCGGCCGCCGTGCAGCTCAACTCTAACGAGGACTTCGAGCGCAACCTCGCCACCGCCGAGCGGCTCGTGCGTGAGGCCACCCGCCAGGGCGCCGAGCTGGTCGTGCTGCCTGAGAAGTGGACGGCGCTGGGCCACCCCGAGCGGGTGGCTGAGCTGGCGCAAGCACTCGACGGTCCGGCGATCTCGTGGGCGCGGGAGCTGGCGCAGGAGCTGTCGATCGACCTGGTGGCGGGGTCGCTCGCCGAGCGGGTCGTGGACCTCGGCAAACGTCAGAACACGAGCGTGCACGTCGGCCCAGACGGCGATGTGCGCGGGGTGTACCGCAAGGTGCACATGTTCGACGTCGAGGTCGAGGGAGTCGTGTACGCCGAATCGGCGCACGAGCAGCCCGGGGAGGAGCTTGTCCTAAGCGAGCTGAGCGACGGCGCGCTGCTGGGGATGACGGTCTGCTACGACGTGCGCTTTCCCGAGCTCTACCGGCGGCTGGCGCTCGAAGGCGCGCAGGTCTTCTCGGTGCCGAGCGCCTTCACGCTGGCGACCACCCGCGATCACTGGGAGCTTCTGCTGCGCGCGCGGGCGATCGAGAACCAGTGCTTCGTGGTCGCCGCCAACCAGGTCGGCGAGCACCCGGGCGGCTTCCGCTCCGGCGGGCGCTCGATGATCGTCGACCCCTGGGGGATCGTGCTCGCGACCGCGCCGGACACCGAGAGCGTCGCCGTGGCGGAGCTCGACCCCGAGCAGCTGCGCGCGATCCGCCGGCGCTTTCCGACGCTTGAGCACGTGCGCGAAGACGTGTACCGCACCACAGCGGGGAGCCGGGCCTGATGGCCGCCTCGCCGACCGCCTCGAGCGAGAAGCGCCGGCTGATCCTGGACGCTGCGGTGCGCGTGTTCGCGCGCCAGGGCTTCCACACCTCGCGCGTGTCGGACATCGCGGATCAGGCCGAGGTCGCCTACGGCCTCGTCTACCACTACTTCCCCTCCAAGGAGGCGATCCTCGACACGCTCTTTCTCGAGCGCTGGGACGTGATGCTCGACGCGATCGCCGAGGCCGACGCAGCGCACACGTCCGCGCGCGGGAAGCTGGGCGCGATCGCCGCCTTCATCGTCGACTCCTATCGCCATGACCCCGAGCTGATGAAGGTCATCATCGTCGAGGTCACGCGCGCGGCCAACACGTTCGGCCGCACGCATCTGGCAAAGATCCGCGAGGCCTATGCGCTGATCGCCGGGATCGTGGCCCGCGCCCAGAGCGAGCGGGCGTTCCGATCCGAGATCCCGCCCGAGTTCGCCGCCCTTGCCTTCTACGGGCTCCTCGAGCAGGTCCTGAGCGGCTGGATCTTCGATTCGGAGCCCGTGGGCGAAGACGCGCTGGAACGGGCCAAGGCGCTGATCGTCGAAACGATCTGTCAGGGGTTAGAGAGCTGACCAGCCTCGCCAACGACGCCGCCGAGTCTGATTGAATCCGCGAGAGATGACGGAAAGTCCTCTTGTTAAACGGCTTTTGTGGTCAGGGCTTGTCGCGGGTATGGGTGCGCTCGGCACTCTCGCCTCGACGCGCGCGGCGGCGATGATCTGGTCGCGGGTGTTCGGCGAAGAGCCGCCGGAGTGACCACAGACCAGCCCTCAGCCACTGCCTTCTCGTCCGGTCCGGTCGCAGGGGCGCCTCCGGTGAACGGCGGCCCGTCTGCGTCCGCGCTGGATTCCGCTTCGTCGGTGCTCGAAGACAGGCCCGAGGTCGCCGCCGGAGCGGCGTTCGCCGTCGGCTTCCTGTCTGCGATGATCCTCAAACGCCTGGCCCGCTAAGGAGACCAATGGCCGCCTTCCGAAACAACCAGAACCGCGGCAACGAGACGCTCGCGGCCGCAGTCACAGACGTGTCCGACCGGGTCACGAAGCTGATTCGCGAGGAGATCGAGCTCGCCAAGGCCGAGACGCTGGCCAAGGTGGCGAGCCTCGCGCGCGGGCTCGTGGCGGTCGGCGTCGGCGCCGTGTTCGGCGTGTTTGCGCTGATCCTGGGCCTCATCACGCTCGGGTGGGCGCTCAACTCCTTGATCGCCGGCACGGGCAAGATCTGGATCGGCTTCGGGATCGTCTTCGTCGTGCTGCTGGCGCTCACCGCCGGCGCCTTCCTTTTCGCCTGGCGCAAGCTCAAGGTCGGCGCACCGACCCCCAAGATGGCGATCGACGAAGCCAAGAAGATAACGCGCCACCGTGCGCAACGGCCACGGGAATGGCGCCGCCCACGTGCAGGCTGCGCCAGCGCTCCCGGCGTCCTCTGCGGTACCGGCAGCTCCTCCGGCTCCGGCGGCCGCTCCGGTCCCGCCCGCCTCCGCGCCGGTCGCCGAGGACTCGCCGACCAAGGTCGGCAGCTGATGGCCGGCCGCTCGCCGGAGGAGATCCGCGCCTCGATCGAGCGCAACCGAGAGGAGCTCGGCAGCTCGCTCGAGACGCTCCGCCACGAGGTGGTGCGCATCACCGACTGGCGCGGCCAACTGCGCCAGCACCGCAACCAGGTGCTGGTCGCCGCGGTCATCGCCGGGTTTGTCCTCGGCGGCGGCATCGCCGCCCTGGGCGCGCTGGCGTCCGGCGGGCGCGACCGGGCGAACAAGCGCTAGCCCCGCCGTCCCGGCGCGATGGCGACGCTGTACCGCTGCACCACACCCACCAACTGGCTGTGTCCGTGCGGCAAGATCGCACGCGCGCTGCAGCGCGAGGCGATCGCCTTTGAGCAGGTGATCGTCCCGCAGCGGCGCTCAAGGCGGCCCGAGGTCGAGGCGCTGACCGACCAGCGCCGGGTGCCTGTGCTCGTGATCGACGGCGAGGCGATCTGCGACTCGCGCCGGATCCTCGAGCACCTGGACTATCGGCGCGCGCGCTCTCCCGGCTCGGCGGCGCCAGCACCGTAGGCACTGCGGCGCGGATCCACGACCCACTTGCGGGCCGGTCCGCCGGTCTCCGACAGCGCCCGCGGCAGCTCTTCGAGCGCGATCGTCGGGCCGCGTAGGAGCCTCCAGGGGAACTGGCCGCCGGCGAGCATCACGAGTGCCCGCTCCACCTCCGCCGGCCCGTGGTGGAATGAGCCGCGCAGCTCCAGCTCCTCGTAGTGCAGCGGGGCGCTCGGGAACCTGACCTCGGCTCCGTGCGGGCAGCCGCCGACGAGGACCACGACGCCGCCGGGCTCCGCGGCGGCAGCCGCCGCCCGCCACGCCTCCGGTCGCCCAACCGCCTCGAAGACGAGCTCGTGCCGGGAGAGCCGCTCATCGGCCCGCGCACCCAGCTCGAGTGCCTGCGCGCGGCGCTCACGATGCCTGTCGGCGACCAGCACCGATCGCCCCTCCGTCACCAGCAGTGCCGCCAACATCAGCCCGATCGAGCCACCGCCAAGCACGCCCACGTCCGTCGCGTCGGAGCCCCGGCTGATCGCGTGCATGGCCGCCGCGAGCGGCTCGGCCATCGCCGCCGCTTCGACGGGAAGGCCCTCGGGCAGGGGATGCAGCGCCGCCGCCGGAGCGGCGATCCGCTCGGCGAAGCCACCCAGCACCCAGGTCGGCGAGCGGCAGATCTGTGGCCGTCCGGCGCGGCAGGGCGCACACGCGTGGCACGCAACCGAGTCAGAGACGAGCACGCGCTCGGCGGTGTCGAGCCGCACCCCCGCGGTCTCGTGGCCGAACAGACACGGATAAGGGGCCATGGCCCGGTGGCCGTGGCGCCACATCTTCACGTCGGTGCCGCAGGTTGTGCTGGCGAGCACCTCGACGATCACCTCGCCGGCCGGCTCGGCTATCTCGACTACGCGCAGGTCCTCCGGTCCGTAGAGGAGCGCCGCCCTCATGAGCCCGGCGCAGCGTCGTCGGCGCTCGGCAGGACGACCGCCTTGAGCGCCTCGCCCCGCCGCTGCAGCGCGAGCGCCCGCGCGGTCTCCTTAAGGGGCAGCCGGTGGGTGATCAGGGCATCGGCATCGAGCGCGCCGGCGAGCAGCAGATCGAGCGCCGCGCGCATGTCGCGCGGGCCGGCTGAGTAGCTCGCCGTGACCGTGAGCTCGCGCAGGAAGAGCGCGGTCCCGTCCATGGGGAGCGGCGCGCCCGGAGATGGCGGCGCGTACAGACACAGTGTGCCGCCGGGGGCGACCGCCCGCGCGGCCGTGGCGATCGCCTGCGGCTCGGGGGTACACACGATCGCGACGTCGACAAGCTCGTTGCCGTGATGCTCCGCCCCCCACGCGAGCGCAAGCGCGAGCCGATCGGGCCGCGGCTCGCGGACCCACACCACCTCGACACCGCGCGCGTGGGCGGCGGCAATCTGGAGCAGTCCATTGACGCCTGCTCCGACGACGAGCAGGCCATCGCCGGCTCGCAGCTTCGCGCGCTCCTGCGCGCGAATCACGCAGGCGAGCGGCTCGACCAGCGTGGCGTGCACCGGATCCAGAGCGTCGGGCAGCACGAGCAGCTCCTCGACCAGCTCGGCAGGCACGCGTACCTGCTCTGCGAACCCGCCCGGCTCGAGCGCCGTCGCGCGAAATCGCTCGCACAACGTCTCGTGCCCGCGGCGACAGCGCCGGCACTCACCGCACGGAGCATGATGGTGGATCACGACTCGGTCGCCGACCGAGACAGCCTCGACGCCCGCGCCGACCGCGCGCACGCGGCCCGCGGGCTCGTGGCCCAGAACCGCCGGCAGCTTGGCCCGGACGTACCAGTCGGTCACGTCGGAGGCGCACACGCCGCAGGCGAGGACCTCGCAGACCACCTCGCCGTCCGCCGGCCGCAGGTCGTCCACCTCCTCGATCTGCACCTCCTCGAGCGTTGTCGAGCGCGCGACCCGCATCGATGCCTCAGTGACCTTCCTCCATCGGAATTAACCTACTTGCAGCTTGCGATCGAGGCGGACAGGATCGGCGCTACTCCTGGCAGCCGTATTGGCCGCCGGATGCGGCTCGGGGAGCGCCCACAGCTCGCATCATGGGGGCTCGAAGCGAGCTGCCACGAGCCTCGCCCAGGCGCTCGCCGTGGTCGACGACTCCTCTTACGCACGAACGTACCTGGCCTGGGCTGATCTGAGCGCCCTGAGACCGCTCGCTCACCTGCCGCGCTGGTCCAGCTTGGTCGGCATAGCGAGCGACCTCGTCGCGTTCGAGCCCCAGCTGACGACGAAGACGAAGATTGATGTCCTCGCCGCCGATAGCACGATCGAGATCGGGCAACCTCCCAATAACGCCGATCGCCTCGACGGGCCGGGCGTAAATGCGGCGGCGATATCGCGAGCGCTGCTGTCACTCGGCGCGAAACGCGAGCGGGCGGGCGCTCGGACGTTCCTCGCCTTCGGGGCCGAGCACTCCGTGTCGCTCACCGGCCCGCTGGGCGGTCTCAGCACGGGGACTCTCGATCGCTCGCTCGCCGCGGGCCACACCTTTGCAACTGGTCCCGCCGTCGCGCCGGTCGAGGCGATCCTCGGCGGCGGCCGCTCGCTCTCCTCCAATCCGGACTATGGGGCCGCGGGAGCCTGCCTCGGTGACGTGCTCTCGGCGGTGATCCTGCCCATCAGCCAGGTGCTTCCGGCAACCGGCCGGGGCTTGATTGCGATCGGCGATCGGCGGCCGGCCAGCGCCAACGGGGCGGTCACGGAGGTCCTCTGCACGGTCGGCTCGACCCCGAGCAGCGCGGCCGCCCAGCTCACCAGGCTGCGTGCGGGCCTCCGACCCTCAGGTCTGCTCCCTTCAGAGGGGGGTCTGGGCAGGCCCCTGCCCACGAGGCAGATAGTGAGCTCAGCCGCGGTGGGCCGGTCCGACCGCAACGGCCTCGCGATCGTTCGCGGCCTCATGACTCTGCGGCCCGCCGAGCGCGCGGGCTACCTGTACGACCTGCTCCAGTCGGGACAGCTGGGTTCGCTCCTCTAGTCCCTCGTCTAACCCTCCCCGCGCTGTCACCACTGCGCCAGGAGCGCCCCGACCGTTTCGCGATTGACCGGCTGGGCGACGCCCCGCTCGGTTACAAGCGCGGTCACGAGCCGCGCGGGCGTGACGTCGAAGGCTGGGTTGCGACACGGGGTGAGCTCGTGCGCCAGCTCCGCCGAGGCCGCGTGCCGGACCTCGTCGGCGCCGCGCTCCTCGATCGTGATCTCGCGGCCAGATGGGCAGGTCGGGTCGATCGTCGAGCACGGCCCCGCCACGACAAACGGAACCTTCGCTTCGCATGCCGCCAGCGCCAGCGAGAGTGTTCCCACCTTGTTGGCGACATCGCCGTTGGCGGCCACCCGATCACAACCCACGATCACCGCGTCGACCGCCCCGCCTGTGATAAGCCCGGCGGCGGCGGAGTCGACAATCAGCTCGTGCGGCAGCCCCAGCCGGCGCAGCTCGTAGGTCGTGAGGCGGGCGCCCTGGAGCAGCGGGCGCGTTTCGGTCGCGAGCACGGTCTCGAGCTGCTCCCGCGCACCCAGCTCGGCGATCACCGCAAGTGCTGTCCCACGCCCGGGCGCGGCGAGCGCTCCGGTGTTGCAGTGCGTGAGGATCCGGCGCTTGCCCGCCAGCAGCTCCGCCCCGCCGGCAGCGATTCGGGCGCTCGCGGCCTCCTCCTCGGCCTCGATCGCGCGTGCCTCGGCCAGCGCCGCCGCGGCAGTCGCGTCGGCACCCGCGGCGCTTGCCGCCGCGTGGACGCGGTCAATCGCATGGGCGAGGTTCACCGCCGTCGGGCGAGCCGTGCGTAGGACCTCGCACGCGCGCTCGAGCGCGGCCCGAGTCGGGTCGGACAGCAGCTCGAGCGCGATCCCGTAGGCGGCAGCCACGCCGATCAGCGGCGCTCCCCTGATCGCAAGTCTGCGAATCGCCTCGGCGACGGCGGCCGCGCTGTCCAGCTCGAGTTCGCGCTCCTGCCATGGCAACGCGGTCTGGTCGAGCGCGCGCAGCCGGCCGCTCTCAAAGCGCAGCGCGGCGAAAGTCGTGCGATCTCCTAGAGCCTGTTCTCGATCGAAAGCGGCGCCTGTTCGGCAGGCTGGGGCTCGGCCGGCTCCTGCGCCGGGGCCTCTTCGACTCCGAGCGCCTGCGCCAGCTCGCCCGATTGGTACATCTCGGTGACGATGTCGCAGCCGCCGACGAGCTCGCCGTCGACGAACAGTTGCGGGATCGTGGGCCAGTTGGAGAGCGCTGATAGCTCCTGGCGGATGCGCGGGTCGGGCAGCACGTCGACGGCTGCGAAGGGCCGCCCGAGCGACTGCAGCATCGACACGGTTCTGGCCGAGAAGCCGCACATGGGCTGGTCCGGGGTTCCCTTCATGAACAGGATCACCGGGTTGTCGGTGATTGCGTGCTCGATCGAGTCGCGCATGGTGGTGGGCTGGTCGGTCATCGATGATCTCCTTGTGCGGGAGCCTTGGTCTGAATTGAGAGCGCGTGGATGCGGCCGCCGATCTCGCCGTCGAAGACGCCGTAGACGAGCCGGTGCTGGGCGATGCGGCTGAGACCCTCGAAGTCCGGCGCCACCACCACTGCGTTGAAGTGGTGCCCATCTCCCGAAACGGTCGCGCGCGCGCCGGGGATGCCCGCCTCGATACGGGACTTGATCTCCTCCGGCGTGGCGGGCGCAGCTGCCATGGGAACAGCGTAGCGGGAGCGCATGGCTATACTGAATGAAGCATGATCACGCTGACCGACAAGGGCGCGGAAAAGGTCCAGGAGTTTCTCGCTTCCCAGGTCGCGGTCGCCGAGACCGCCGGTCTGCGCGTAGGCGTTCGCGGCGGTGGCTGCTCGGGATTTCAGTACGCGCTCGCATTCGATGAGCAGCGCGAGGGGGACAGCGTCTTCGAGGACAGGGGCATCAGGTTGCTCGTCGACCGAGCGAGCCTGCCCTACGTTCACGGCTCAACGATCGACTTCGTCGACGGCCTCCAGGGGGCCGGCTTCAAGGTCGACAACCCCAACGTGATCGCCGCCTGCGGCTGCGGCTCCTCGTTCCGCGTGGCGGACGAGGAAGAAGTCTCCGCGGTCTAGCCCGCTCGCTACTCCGGCGAGGCCGAACGATCAGGGGCCGGTTCTAAGCCCGCAGACGTAAGGCGCGCTGATGAAGCTCTGGTTGACGTGGGTGCCGTTGAGAGCGGCGCGCCCGATCGTGTGGTGGTCGTAGTTGCCCCAATAGATGTACTGGGAGGAGACGGCGAGACCGCACGTATAGTCGTCACCGGGGATGAAGTTCAGGTTGACGTGGGTGCCGTTCAGGTCGGCGCGCGCGACCGCGGTTCCGTAGTTGGACCAATACAGGTGTGTCCCCTCGACGTCGACGCCGTAGCACGGGGTGCCCGCGTTGGGGATGAAGCTCTGGTTGACGTGGGTGCCGTCCACGTGCGCGCGCCCGATCGTCCCTGGATTGAACCCGAAGTTGCCCCAGTAGATGAGACCTCCCGCGACGGTGATGCCGCAAGGCGTGCTCGCGCCGGTGATGAAGCTCTCGTTGACGTGGGTGCCATCCACGTGGGCGCGCCCGATCGTGCCGCTGTCGTAGTTAACCCAGTAGAGCTCTCCCCCGTTGACGGCGATACCGCAGGGGCCGCTCGCGCCGGTGATGAAGTTCCGGTTGACGTGGGTGCCGTTCAGGTCGGCGCGCCCGATCGTGTCGGAACCGTTGATGGACCAGTAAATGTTTGTCTTTGTGACGGCGACGTCACCACATGGGGTGTTACCGCCGCCCTTGATGAAGTTGGGCTTGGGGTGGTGGCCGTTCAGATTGGCGCGGCCGACCGTGTCGTCACCGTAACCCGCCCAATAGAGATGGCCGGTTGTGTGGTGGGCTTCAGCAGCCGCTGCCGCCGCCAAGGCGAGTACGAACAGCGACGCGACCAAGCCAAGCGCCGCGCGCACGTGAAAACGCCCTCGGCCAACCGTGCCCCCAATAACCCTTGAGCTCCTTCCCATCATGGCGAGTCTTCCACGTCGCCAGCAGCGGGTCAATACCCCACGCCCGGGGACGTCGCCCGCTACGCCGGCACCGCGTCAAGCGAGTGCCACAGGTACATCGACGCGAGCGACCGGTGGGGCGCCAGGGCTCCGCGATCCGCTCCATCTCGGCGGCATCGGGAAGCTCGCTCAGGCCGTAGCGCCGCTCGATCGCACGCCGCAGTCCGAGGTCGCCCACGGCCAGCACATCGGGTCGCCCCAGCTGGAACATGAGGAACATGTGGGCCGTCCACGGGCCGAGGCCCTTGACCGCCACGAGCTCGGCGATCACTTGCTCGTCAGGCAGCTGGTCGAGTTTGTCGAGCTCGAGAGATCCATCGAGCACATGTTCGGCAAGGGATCGCAAAAACCCCACCTTGGCGCGCGACAGGCCAGCTGCGAGGCGCACCTCGTCCGGGTCGTCGGCGAGGATCTCGGCCGGCGTCGGCGGGCGCCCGCCGTAGCGGTCGATCAGCCGCGTATAGATCGAGCGCGCGGCCTTGGTCGAGAGCTGCTGGCCGACGATCGAGCGGACCAGCGCGCCGTAATGCTCGGCCGTGGGCTCACGCCGCCGTCGCGAGCCGTCCAGGCCGAACTCGTCGATCAGCGCGCGCATCACCGGATCCGCTTCGCGCAGATGCTCGACGGCCGCGCGTTGCTTACGGCTGGCCGGCAACGGCCCCGGGGACGCCCGTGTTGGTCGAGTACTTGGGTTGGATCTTGGTCTCCGGGCGGATCTCGTGGACCGCCTGGGCGACGGCGACCGCCGACTCGGAAAAGCCGGTCGCGATCAGCTTGAGCTTGCCCGGGAAGGTCGTGATGTCGCCGCAGGCCCAGACGCGCTCCAGCGACGTCTTCATCACCTGGTCGACGACGATCGCGCCCTTGGTGATCTCAAAGCCCCAGTCCTTCAGCGGCCCGAGCGCGGTCTTGAAGCCGAGCTGGAGCAGGATCGCGTCGACCTCGACTTCGACCTCGTGGGCCTCGTCCTCGGAGTGGAACAGGCGTACGCGCTCGATCGTGCCATCGCCGTAGACCTCCTTGATCTGGAAGGGAACATGGAGGGTCACGTCGCCGCGATCGGCCGCCTCGAGCACCTGGCCCACGGTCAGCTCGTGGGCGCGAAAGCCCTCGCGCCGGTGCACCAGCTTGATGTCCGCCGCCGTGTCGAGCAGGTTGATGACCCAGTCGCAGGCCGAGTCACCGCCGCCGACGATCATCACACGCTTGCCCTCGAAGACCGACTTCGAGCCGACGATGTAGTGGGCCCCTCTGCCCTCCCAGGGCGACATGTCGTAACCCGGAAGTGACTTCGGCTCAAAGGCGCCGTGGCCGCCGGCGACGATCACGGTGCGCGAGCGCAGCTCGCCCTTGTCGGTGTGCAACACCACGACGCGGTCCTCGCCCTCGCCCTCCCACGAGATCGTGGCCGCCGTCGTGGCCAGGTGCACGGGCACGTCGAACTGGTCGAGCGCCTGCTCGCGCAGCAGCTCCACGAGGTCGCGGGCGAGGATCTTGGGGTGGCCCGGCACGTCGAAGATCCACTTCTCCGGATAAAGGGTCGTGAGCTGGCCGCCGAGCTCGGGCAGCGAGTCGATGATGCGCGAGGAGGCCTCGCGCATGCCCGCCCAGAACGCCGTCGCGAGGCCCACCGGCCCGGCGCCGATCACGGTGATGTCGCGGACCTGGTCGAGATCCTGATCGAGCGTGGCGGTCACGGCAGGGCGGCCTCGAGCGTCAGCGGCGCGCCGTCGAGCGCCCCCAGCGCGCGCTCGACCGAGCACGAGATGCAGCTGAAGGTGGGTGTGTCACGCAGCGTGTACGCGCTCGAGCGGGTCGTTCGCAGCCGCTGTACGAGGTCGAGGAAATCGGCGGGATTGTCGGTCTCGAACGCGACCACGAACTCCTGGTCGTCGAGCCCGAAGGAATAACTCGTGTTGAGATCGACGCTCGGGTACTCGCGCCCGATGCGGATGTGCTCCTGCATGATCTGGTAGCGCTCCTCGCCCGGCAGGGAGTACCACTCGCGCGTCTTCACGAACGGGTACACGAACAGATACTTGCCGTGCGCGGGACGCACCTCGAGCCGCGACTCCTGCGAATACTCCGACGGTTTGGTCATGGCCAGGAACGAGTAGGGGATCGTGCACCACTTCATCAGGCCGCTCTGCGAGAGCACGACGTGAAACTCGTGGATGCGCTCGAGGTTCTGGGCCTGGCTGAGCAGCATCAAATCGGCATCGCCGCGCGTCCCCACGAGCGAGAAAGCGCGCAACAGATGGCCTTCGGCGAAGTCCTGGCAGGCGGCGATGAACTCGCGCTTGCCCGCGGCGCGCTGATCGTCGTCGAGACGCCGCCAAGCAGGATCGACTCTTAAAAACGTGTATTTGACGAAGTGACGCTCGGGCATCTGGCTCAAAAATCATGATAGGGGTCGGCACATGTGCCGACCCCCCGGCCGGCGCATGCGCCGGCCGGCCCGCCGCACATGTGCGGCGGGCAGAAACACAGTGGAGATAACGGGTTACGCACTAGCATGGGTCATATGCGCATCGCCCTCGTTTCCCCCTACTCGTGGACCTATCCGGGGGGAGTTACAAGGCACATCGAAGCGCTCGCCAAGGAGCTGATCGAGGCCGATCATCACGTGCGGGTGCTCGCGCCGTTCGACGTCCCCGATCCGCTCGGAACCGTGTTGCACCGGGGGGCGCGACCGCAGCCGCTCGCGCCGCCGGACTACCTCATCCCGCTTGGCCGCACGGTCGGGCTCAAGGCCAACGGTGCCGTCTCCAACGTGTCGATCACCCCCTACGGCGTGGCGAGCATGCACCAGGCGCTGCGCACCGGCGGCTTCGACGTCGTCCACATCCACGAGCCGATGGCACCGGTTCTGTGCTGGATCGCGACCGACCAGACTCGTCTGCCGCTGGTCGGCACCTTTCACACCTATTCGACCAGCCGGGTCTCGAACGGGATCGCGAACGTGCTCGGCGCGCGGCGCATGCTGAACCGCTTGCACGTGCGGATCGCGGTTTCCGAGGCCGCCGCCTGGACCAACCGGCGTTTCTTCGGCGGCCATTACCGGCTGATCCCGAACGGCGTCCACGTCGACCGCCAGGCGGCGCTGGGTGCGGCCGCTCGGCCGCTCGGCGAGAAGCTCAGGATCGTGTTCGTGGGCCAGGCGGTGGAGCGCAAGGGGCTGCCCGTGCTGCTGCGCGCCTTCGAGGCTCTGCGCGACCACATTCCCTGCGAGCTGACGTTGATCGGCCCCACTCAGGCCGAGCTCGAGCCCCTGCTGCTCGACGGCCGGGGCGTGCGCGCGCTGGGCAAGGTCGGCGATGCCGACAAACAGTCCGAGCTCGGGCGGGCCGATGTGCTGTGCGCGCCCTCGCTCGGGGGTGAGAGCTTCGGCATGGTGCTGACGGAGGCGTTCGCGGCCGGGACCCCGGTGGTCGCCTCGGACATCGCGGGCTATCGCGACGTCGTGCGCGACGGCGTCGACGGCGTGCTCGTGCCGCGCGGCGATGCGCAGGCGCTGGCCGAGACGCTCCGCGAGCTCTGGCACGAGCCCTTAAGGCTGCGCGCCCTGGCGCTGGCGGGCGCTGAGGGCGCCGGGCGTTTTGCCTGGCCGCGGGTCGCCGAGCAGGTCGTCGAGTCCTACGAGGAGGCGATCGCGACTCCGGTCGCCGAGCACCGCGTGACGCGGGCGGCGGTACGGGTTGGTGCGCGGGGCGCCGATCTCAAGCCGCGAGCCCCGGCGCGAAGGCTGGCGAGCCTCGAGGCTGCGCCGGCGAGGAACCGCTCCCTGCCGGCTATCGCCCGCCGCGCGTCGATGATGGCGGTCTCGCTCGTCGCGGCTGCATTGGGCGTGCTCGCGCTGCAGAAGATCGGGCTGCAGAACATCGCCTCCGCGCTGATCTCCTCTGATATGACCTTTGTCGTGCTGGCGCTCGCCGTGATGTGCGCGGCAATGGCGCTACGCGGGGTCTCCTGGCTCGCGATCCTGCGCGCGGCCTTACCCCGCGCGCGAGTGCGTCTCGCCGACGCAATGCAGGGAACGTTCATCGGCGTGCTGATGTCCTCGACGCTGCCCGCGCGGCTCGGGGAGCCCTCGCGCGCACTCGTGGTCGCGCGCCGCACCGGCCGCCCGCGCGAGCACCTGCCGGTGGTGCTCGGCACGATCGTCTCGCAGACGATCCTCAACCTGGTCGCGCTGCTGATCCTCGGCGGGATCATGTTCTCCTCGGTGCAGCTGTTCGGCGGCCACCAGGACGCGCTGCTGATCGCGGCCGCCGCGCCGCTCTTGATCCTGGCCGTCGTGATCGCGGCGCCCTCGCTGCTGCGCGGTCGGCTGCTCGCGCAGCGGGTGCGGTTCGAGCCCCTGCGCGCACTGCTCGTCCAGGCGCGCGGTGCGCTGCAGCGAGTCCGCGCCGGCCTGACGGTCTTCCGCCAGCCCCGGCGAGCGGCTGTGGCGGTCGTCTTCCAGCTGGGCGCGTGGGCCATGCAGTGCCTCTCCTGCTACCTGCTCCTGATCGCCCTCGGCCTGGACAGCCGCACCGGCTTCGCCGCGGCGGCGGCCGTCTTGTTCGCGGTCAACATCACGGCCGTCGTGCCCGTGACGCCGGCCAACCTGGGCGTGTTTCAGGCCGCCTGCGCGGCGGTACTGCACGCCGGCTGGCACGTGAGCTTCGGCGACGGTGTCGCCTACGGCGTGATCCTGCAGGCGGTCGAGGTCGCGACCGCGGTCCTGATGGGCGGTCCCGCCCTGCTCAAGGAGGGCATGTCGTGGCGCGAGATCAAGCTGCGCGCGATGCACGCCACCCCGGTCAAGCTGCCGCCGCTGCCGCGCTCGGCCGGCCGCTCGCGCGAGGTCCTCGAGACCGAGACCTAGCGGGGCCGCTCGTGGGTCTTCAAGGCGAGGTCTTGAAGACCGACAGCGATCCGGGCCCAAGGAGGTCCGAGACGTAAACCGAGTGGGTGGCTTGATTGATGGCTAGTGGTGATGGCTGCGAACCGACCGGCTGCTCGTGCCCAGCCTTAGCGCAACCGCCCGTGCTCCCAGCTTTGCACGCGGCGCCGTGTAGCACGGAGACCGCTGCGCTCGAAAAATCTGTGATGTAGACCGTGTCGGTGGCGAGATCGACCGCGGCGATTTGAGGCGAGCGGCCCACCGGCGCAGTGGGCTTGGGCCCGCCGCAGCCCGCCGTTTGCGAGCCATTGCAGGTCGCGGTGTTGACTACGGAGACGGTGCCGGGCAGGTCGCCGTTGGCGTTGTTGGACACGTAGAGCGTGTGGGTATGGTCGTTCACTGCGAGACCGAAGGGCGCTAGCCCAACGTTGACGGTCGCGACAGGATGCCCGCAGCCGGAGTGGTTGGTCCCGCTGCATGTTGCGCCGTCGATGACCGCGACCGAGTGCCCAAGCTGAACGGAGCCAAACCCGCTGCCGGCTGCGTAGACGGTGTTCTTCGCGGCGCTCAGCGCGATGACAAAGGTGCCGTTGCCGACGGGGACCTGTGCCGGGCTCTGGCCGCAGCCTGACGTATTGGTTGCATTGCAGGTTGAAGCATCTTAGGACGGCAACCTCGTTCGGCGCTGGGACCGTTGGGCGCGTAGAGAGTGTGCGTCGCCTGATCGAGCACGGGCGATCCCGGACCTGCTCCGACCATAATCGTCGGCGCGACCGCGGAGCAGCCCGTGGTGTCGGAGGCCGTAGCAGTGGGCGATGTTGATCGCCGAGATCGTGTTGCCGAACGGATCTGCGGCATACAGGGTGTGGGTGGCGCCGTCGATCGCGCCCACGTTGGCTTGAGGATCCGCCATAGGAATCGTTGCGACTGGCGCGCAGCCCGAGAGACTGCTCGCCCTGCACGTGGCCCCATTGATGACGTCGATTTGCGCGCGGTTGAGGCTGCCGGCATAGATCGTGTCGGTGGCTCGGTCGATCGACACGATGTACTCGTGCTTCTGAGTAGCCGGTGCCTCGACGCGGCAGCCCGAGGTGGCCTGGGCGTTGCAGTGGTTGACGCTGAGGGCCGCGAGGAAGGGCTCGCCGCCGACGTTGACGAGATAGGCGGCGCCGGCCCGGGGGATCAGCGCGAGGGCGTTTGGGTTGTACCCGTAGGGCGGGTTGAACGTGGCTGTCTCGTTGCGCGCCCGCTTGGGGCAGCCTGAGGTCATCTCCCCGCCGCATGTCTTGGTGTTGATCACCGAGAGCGTGTCGTCTTCCTGATTAATCGCAAACACGGTGTGACGGGAGTCGTCGACGGCGAGGAACGAAACGCCTGCGCCAGTTTGCACGGCTGGACTCGCGCGGCATCCAGATCTCACCTTGGCATTGCACTTGGCCCCGCTGATGACGGAGACCGTCCCGTCATCGTGGTTTGCGACGTAAATGGTGTTGGTGGCTTGGTCGACCACGTCCCAGGACGGGTTGGCTCCGACCTTGACGGTGCGGGGCGTCTGGCCACAGCCGCTCGCGCTGCTCGCGTTGCAGGTCGCGCCGTTGATGATCGCGACGGTGTGGCCATTCCCGGTAGCACCGGTGTTCGCGGCGTAGACCGTATCGGTCGCGACGTCGACAGCGATGCCGTCGGGAACGAGAGGGTCCTTCACCTTTCTGACCGGGTGCCCGCACCCCTTTGTCGTCGCCGTGCTGCATCCGGCTGCAGCGATCACGAAAACGCCGCCGCCCGGACCAGCATTGGCGGCATACACGGTCCGAGTCGCAGGATTGAAAGCCAGTGCGACCACGAATCCGCCGGTCTTGATCGTCGCCAGCGGCTTGCGGCAGCCGCTGGTCACGGACGCGTTGCAGCGGGCACCGTCCACCACTGTGACCGTGCCCGCGCCGTCGCCGACATAGATCGTGTCGGTCTTGAAGTCGATGGCCTCCGCCAGCGGGCTCTTACCGGCCTGCGCCTTGGCGATCACCTTGCAACCACCGCCGGGCTTGCAGCTGCTGCTGTTGATCACGTCGAGGACGTGCTGAGCGGTGTGTGAGCAGGAGCTCGGGTTGCGGCACTGGAGCCCGACATACAGGGTATGGGTCCTAAGGTTGGCGACCGGGTATGCGGGGCTGCCGCCGAGCGGGGACACTCCGTTCTTCGCGCCGAGTGAGGTTCGCACAGCCAGTCGGTGTGACCCCGTCTGGGGCGTTGTGGTTGAGATCGCGCTCGCCACTGCCGGGACGCCGATCAACGCCAGCGCGGCGATCAGGACAACGTGGGTCGAGCACTGCTTCATCTGGGCCCTCCTGATTTCGAGAGCGGCGCGGCGGCGGCAGGCAGCCACGCCGACTCCATGATCCGCTCGCACGGGATGCGCGCTCTGCGCGCCGCGTTCATCACGACCGACCGCGATGAGCCCTCATACAGACACAGAACGAGCTCGTCGCCGCCGAATACGAGTGAGCCCAGGTAGGCAACGCCAGCCATCTCGGGCTGCGTTCCCGAGAGCCGGACTGCGGCGTCCTGCTCGAACTGATCGGCGCTGACGCCAGGCCAGTAGCACTTGGCGGCGTAGAGCATCGGTCGGCGAGGGTCGCTTGGCGAGATCTCAAATTTGTCTCAGACTTGTCTCTTTGGCCGATCTCAAGGAGAATCTGGCTTTCGGGGCTGGGATGGCGTTCGAATTCCGAATATTGGGGCCGCTCGAGGTTGAGCTCGACGGCAAGGCGCTGCAGGTCGGGGGGCCCCGGCAGCGGGCGTTACTGGCGATGCTGCTGCTAAGTGCGAACCGCGTCGTCTCGAAGGATCGCCTGATCGACGAGCTGCTTCCGGAAGCGTCGGCGGATGCCGCGAATCACCAGTTGCGGGTGCAGATCTCGCGTCTCCGGCGGTCGCTGAGGCCGGACGGGGGCGCTCCGGTACGGCTAGTGACGCGTGCCCCCGGTTACCTGTTGGAGGTTGAGCCTGGCGAACTCGATCTTCACCGCTTCGAGTGGCTGCTGGCCGAAGGAGATCGGGCACTGGGCGAGCGCGACTTCGAGCTGGCCGCCAAGGCGCTGCGCGAAGGTGAATCACTGTGGCGAGGGCGGCCGCTGGCTGACCTCGAATTCGAGCCGTTCGCGCGGGTCGACGTGGAACGCCTGCAGGATCTGCGGCTGATCGCGATGGAGAATCGCATCGAGGCTGAGCTCGCGCTCGGGCGCCACGCAATGCTCGTCCCCGAGCTCGAGGCGGAGGTCGCCGAGCACCCGCTGCGCGAACGGCTGCGCGGCCAGCTGATGCTGGCGCTATACCGATGTGGCCGACAGGCTGATGCACTCGAGACATTCCGCGCCGGCCGCGCGCTGCTCAGCGAGGAACTGGCACTCGAGCCGAGCCCGGCGCTGCGAGCGCTCGAGCGCTCGATCCTGCGTCAAGAGGACGGGCTCGATTTCTCCAAGCGGGCGTCCGGCCCGCTCGCGACGGAGATCGCGGCACCGCGCGGGACGCGAGTCGTAGAGCTGCCGCTGGTCGAGCCGGATGGCGCGTCCCCGCAACTCCCGCGGCGTAGCCGCCCCGTCGTAGTCGGTGCGGTCGTCCTGGGATTGGCAGTGGTCGTCGCGGCTGCCGCCATCTTCGCCGGGCGAGGATCGCGAGCGCTTTCCGCTCCGGCGAACAGCATCGGCATGATCGACGCTGTCGGCGGGGCCCTCACGGCGGTTGTCCCGGCGGGCGGCCCCCCCGGTGGAATAGCCACCGGCGAGGGCGCGGTTTGGGAGGCTGACACGGCGAACAACCAGCTGCTCGAAATCAGTCGCTCAGGCCGAATCATCGAGCGCGTCCCGGTCGGTCGTGGGCCCACGGGCGTAGCCGTTGGCGGCGGCGAGGTGTGGGTCGTCAACCAACTCGACCGCACCGTGTCGGAGATCAATCCACACGCACTCAGACCGGTGGCTTCGTTCCCGGTGGGGACCGGACCCACGGCGATCGCCTTCGGCGAGGGCTCGGTGTGGGTCGCGAACGTGATCGACGACACCGTGTCACGCATCAACCCAGTCAGCGGCCGGGTCGCGACGATTCCTCTAGCGGGTCAACCGAGCGGGATAGCGGTTGGAGCGCAAGGGGTGTGGGTCGCGAGCGCGTCGACAGGGCAACTGCTGCTGATAGACCCCCACAGCGGCCAGGTCACCCAGCAGGTCGACATCGGCGGCAGCCCCGCAGGCGTGGCGATCGGCGGCGGCAGCGTGTGGGTCGCGAACACTGCGGAGTCGACGGTCTCGCGCTTCCAGCCCGATACCGGGGCGGTAACCAAGTTCAACGTGGGCAGGGCGCCCGTGGGTGTCGCGTACGGGGCCGGCGCCGCGTGGGCGGCCGACAGCCTTGGCGGCACCGTTGCGCGCATCGATCCGAGATCGGGCTCGGTTCGATTGATCCGCGTGGGGGCTGCGCCCACCGCGGTTGCGATTTACGGCAGGCAGCTGTGGACGACCGTGCTGCCAGGTCCCGCAGCGCACCTCGGCGGAACCCTCACGATCGCCGAGGGGCCGCAATACACCTCGGTCGGAAGCTCTCTCGACCCGGCGCAGTTCGCCGGCCTAAGCCAATGGCAGATGCTGAGCATGACCAACGATGGGCTCCTGACATACAGGCGGGTCGGCGGTCTCGCAGGCAGCACGCTCGTGCCCGATCTCGCCACGAGTCTGCCGGTGCCCACCGACAACGGCCGCACGTACACCTTCCAGCTGCGACGAGGCATCCGTTACTCAAACGGCGCGCTGGTCAGGCCGGAGGACTTTCGCGAAGAGATCGAGCGGATCTTCAAGCTCGGCAATGGCTACGGCGAGAGTTTCTATACCGGCCTCGTGGGCGCGCAGGCGTGCATGGAGGCGCCCGCGCGTTGCTCGCTAGCCGGAGGTATCGTTGCCGACGACCGGGCCGCCACCGTGACGTTTCACCTGACTGCCCCCGATTCGGACTTCCTGTACAAGCTCGCCTTCCCATGGGCCGACGCGATCCCCGCGAACACGTCCGATCACGACCTGGGTCGCACGCCGCCCCCCGCGACTGGGCCGTACATGACGCATTCGGTAACGCCAACGCGGCCACCCGGTCCGCACGGCCACCCGCTCACGTTCGCTACCTGGACCCTGGTGCGCAATCCGCGGTTTCGCGAGTGGAACCCAGCCGCCCAGCCAAATGGCTATCCCGACAGGATCGTGCTGACCCAGACCGTGAACCCGGGCAAGCGGGTCAACGACATCGAACGCGGGAGGCTTGACGTCATCGTTCCTGTGCCCACGAATCGCCTCCGCGAGCTGGCCACGCGCTTCACAGCGCAGTTCCACACTGAGCCGGCCGCGGCGACGTTTGCACCCGTGATGAACACGCGCGTGGCGCCCTTCGACACACTTTCCGTGCGCCGCGCGCTCAACTATGCGATCGACCGAAAGCTGCTCGTGGGCTTCGCTGGGGGCCCACTCGCGGCGCAACCGACCTGCCAGATCCTGCCGCCCACGCTGCCGGGATACGAGCCCTATTGCCCGTACACGGTCAGGCCCAGCTCTAGCGGCTCGTGGCGCGGCCCGGATCTGACTGAGCTCGCCAGCTGATCAATGCCTCAGGCACGCGCGGGATGAAGGTGACCGTGCTGGTCCAGCCAAACGATGCGACGAACCCGACCGCAAGGGTTGGGTCGTATCTCGTCTCGTTACTCGGCCGACTCGGGTATCGAGCTTCGCTGCGCGTGACGAGCAACCTGTATCCGATTGCCTCCAACTCCCGCTCGCGTGTTCAGATCGCCTGGTTCAACTGGCTGGCGGACTATCCGGCGCCGTCCGACTTCATCACCGGCCTGCTCACGTGCGGAGCGTTCCTCCCCGCTAATCCGGCCAACATCAACGAAGCCGAGTTCTGCAATCCCAGGATCGACGGCGCGGTGAGATCCGCCACCGCGCTTCAGGCCACCAACCCCGGGGCCGCCAGCGAGGCGTGGCGACGGATCGACCAGCAGATCACCAACCAAGCCCCCTGGCTTCCGCTCTACAACCCTCGGCTCGACGTTGCGACCTCACCGCGGGTGGGGAACTACCAATATCACCCTTTCTTTCTGCTGCTACTCGATCAGCTCTGGGTGCGGTAGGTTCCGTCGGATCACGCGCCCGTTTGGCCGTACGCTCCTCGATTGGCCTGATACTCGAGCCGGCGCGCGCAGGCCCTACGCCGCCAGCTCCGCCACACGCGTCGGGTCCTTGTCTGTCCCGGCGATGAGCTCGTCGTCGGCCTGTTTGGCGGTCTTGGGCAGAAAGCCCGACTTCATGCCGAAGTAGACCGCCTGGGGGTGGTGGGCGACGATCGCGAGCGTCGACTGCTCGGGCTCGATCGCGTATCCGCCCGAGAGGCGCAGCCCGATCGAGGGCGCGTCGAGCAGGCGGAAGACCTTCTCGTGCTCTGACTGCTCCGGGCAGGCGGGGTAGCCCCACGAGTAGCGGCGACCCTGGGTCCGGTCGAGGCCGAGCTCTTCGCGCACGCGCGCGTGCAACCACTCGGCCATGCCCTCGGCCGCCTGCACGCCGAGGCCGTGGACGAACAGCTGCTCGGCGAATTCGCCATCGGCCTGGAGCTTCGTCGTCAGCTCGGTGACCTCGTCCCCGGCGGTCACTGCCTGGATCGCGCACACGTCGACCCGATCCGATGAGAGTGGCCGGAAGAAGTCAGCCAGGCAGATGCGGTCGTGGCGAGGCTGGCGCGGGAAGACGAGCCGCTCGAGCTCTCTGGATCCTGGCGCCTGCGGATCCCAGACGATCAGCTCGTTGCCGTCCGCGTTGCAAGGGAAGTAGCCGAGCACGGCGCGGGGGTGCAGGTATGTCTGCTCGCTCCACATGCGCTCGAGCCGCGGTGCGAAATCTTCGTTCACGAGCCGCTGCCATTGCTCGCCCTTGACCCCGCGGCCGCCCCAGTGGAGCTTGAACAGCACGTGGGTGTCGAGGTGGTGGTAGACCTCGTCGAGGTCGACCACGAGCTCTCGCGCACCCCAGAACGGGGGCGTGGGGATCGAGTTGTCGGTGCGCGCCGCGCTGCGGAGGGAGGCGTCGGTCGTCGGCGGGCCACCGTCGGCTTGTTCTGGCTGCTCTCTGAGCTTGCGGGCCGCCTCGCGCGTCTGGGCGACGAGCTCGGCGCGGCCCTGCGGCTCGATCAGCCGGTCCATCTTCGCGAGCCCCTCGAAGGCGTCCTTGCAGTAGAAGACGCCGGGCTCGTAGACGTCATCTGATTCCCTGCCCGCCGGGTACAGGGTGCGCAGGCCGAAGTTGCGATTGATCGCGGCTCCGCCCAGCAGCACCGGGTAGTCGAGCCCGCGCGCGTGCAGCTCGGAGATGCAGGCCGGCATCTGCTTCGAGGTCGAGACGAGCAGCGCCGACAGCCCGATCGCGGTCGCGTCGTGCTCTACGGCGGCGTCGATGATCTTCTGGACCGGCACCTGCTTGCCGAGGTCGACGACCGTGTAGCCGTTGTTGGTCAGGATCGTGTTGACCAGCGATTTGCCGATGTCGTGGACGTCGCCGAACACGGTCGCCAGCACCACCGTGCCCTTGGTGTAGCCCTCGATCCGCTCGAGATAGTGCTCGAGCTGAGCCACTGCGCGCTTCATCACCTCGGCCGACTGCAGCACGAAGGGCAGGATCAGCTCGCCCGCGCCGAACTTGTCGCCGACCTCCTTCATCGCCGGCAGCAGCACGTCGTTGAGGGTCGGTACGGCGCCGATCTTCTCGACGCTCCGGTCGATCCAGTCCTCGACGCCCTCCTTCTTGCGGCGCAGGATGTGGAAGTGGAGCGCCTCCTCGGGCTCCATGCCTTCGGTGGGGTCTTGCGCGGCGCTTGCGTCTTCGACGTCCGAGCCCTTTGCCTCGAAGTGGGCGATGAACCGCTCGAGCGCGTCGTCGCGGCGGTCGAGCACCAGGTCGTCGGCCAGCTCGCGCTCCTCTGGGGGGATCTCCCCATAGGGCGTGATGTGGTTGGGGTTGACCAGCGCCAGGTCGAGCCCCGCCTCGACGCAGTGGTGCAAGAAGACGCTGTTGAGCGCGCCGCGTGCGGGCACGCCCACTCCAAAGCTCACGTTCGAGACGCCGAGCGAGGTCTTGACGGCCGGCAGCTCCTGCTTGACGCGCCGGATGCCTTCGATCGTCTCGATCGCCGAGCGCTTCCACTGCTCGTCACCGGTCGTGAGTGTGAACGTGAGGCAGTCGAAGATCAGCAGCTCGGGATCGAACCCGTGGTCCTCGCTGCACATGCTCGTGATCCGCTTGGCCACCTCGAGCTTGCGCTCAGCCGTCTTCGCCATCCCCTCCTCGTCGATCGTGAGCGCGATCACGGCGGCGCCATGGGACTTTGCCAGCGGAACTACGGTGTCGAGCTTGGCGCGCCCTGCCTCGAGGTTGATCGAATTGACGACCGCGCGGCCGGGGATCTGTTCGAGCGCCGCCTCAACTACATCGGGCTCGGTGGTGTCGATCTGGATCGGGGCGGGCTGCGTCAGCGAGATGCGCTTGACGAGCTCGCGCATCTGCTCGCCTTCATCCTGGCGCTCGGTGAGCGCGACACAGAGGTCGAGCACGTGCGCTCCGCCCGCGACCTGGTCCTCGGCGATCGTCACGAGCCCGTCGTAGTCGTCGCTCAGAAGCATCTCCTTTGCTCTGCGCGAACCCTGCGAGTTGACGCGCTCGCCCACGAGCGTGGGGCGTGGGTCCTGCACCAGCGGCGTGGCCGCGATCATGCTCGAGAGGCGGGCAGGACGCGGTTGCGGGCGCGGTTTGGCTGCGCGATCGCCAACCCGCTCGTGCAGAGCGCGGATGTGGTCGGGTGTCGTGCCGCAGCAGCCCCCGACGACGGAGACGTTGTAGCGGGTCACGAACTCCTCGAGCGTCTTCGAGAACGGCTCGGGCTGCTCGGGAAAGATCGTCTCGCCGTTCGGTCCCTGGTGCGGGATGCCCGCGTTCGGGATGCAGTGGACGGGAACGGAGCAGTGCTCGCCGAGGAAGCGGATCGCGTCGCGCATGTCCTCGGGTCCGGTCGAGCAGTTGAGCCCGATCACGTCGACCTCGAGCGCCTCGAGCGTCGTCAGCACGGCGTCGATGTCCGTCCCGAGCAGCATCTTGCCCCCCTGGGGCAGGAGCGAGACGCTGCACTGGATCGGCAGCTTCTTGCTCGTCTGCTTGAAGGCCTCGCGGGTGCCGAAGATGGCCGCCTTGACCTCGAGCAGGTCCTGGGCCGTCTCGATGATGATCAGGTCCGCGCCGCCGTTGACGAGGCCGCGGGCCTGCTCGGTGAAGATTTCCACGAGCGTCTCGAACTGGATGCGCCCGAGCGTGGGATCGTCGCTCGCAGGAAGCTGGCCGGTGGGCCCGATCGAGCCGGCGACGAAGCGATGCTCGCCGGCCGCTTTACGCGCGATCTGCGCGGCCTTGCAGTTGATCTCCTCGGTCTGCTCGCCGAGCCCCCACTCATCGAGCTTGAGCCGCGAGCCCTGGAATGTGTCCGTCTCGAGCACGAGGGCTCCCGCCTCAAGCATCGAGGTGTGCACACCCTCGATCACGTCGGGGCGGTTCAGCACCAGTGCCTCGTGGCAGCGGCCCGGCAGGCGGTAGTCGCGCTCGAGGCTCAGGTCGAACTGCTCGAGCGTCGCGCCCATGCCGCCGTCGTAGACGACGACCCGTTCGCGCATCGTTGCCAGCAGATCCCGCACCGGATCGATGCTACCAGCGGAGCGGGTAACCTTGACATAGGTGTGGCAAGGTTGGGGGTGAGCTGGGCGATGCGGGTGGGCTTTCCGGCGCCGAGGATGGGGCTTCCGGTGCCCGCGAGCGCTTGTGCGCCGCCCGCTCTTGGCGGTTGCCCGCGGGCGGTCGTGCGCGTCCGCGGGCACGCTCTAGTAGCGAGTCCTGGTGCCCTGGCGCTCGGCCCTACGTTTACGGCTCAGAAAGTGGCGTAGTGCAACCATGAGGCTCCTGCGCGGCGGGTCGTCTGCGTGGAGCTGTGCGTAGCGCGTCGCGCTGGAGCCGGCCCGGCGATTGCCTTCCGTGTGGGACCAACCCTCGAGATCGGAGGGAATCCGTGGTGGCCCGGAATCAAAGGGAAATGACATGGCCCGCTGTCGCTGGTAAGGCGGATCAACTCTAACGCTCGACCCCGCTCGATCCTCCGGGCTGGCTCGGAAAATTCCTCCGACCTTCGCGCCGAGAGCAGGGTGGGACGAATCTTCCCCCCTATGCGGAGAAGATTCGTCCCACCTCGCGGAAGGGGTCAGGGTGGGACGAATTTTCCCCCTACTGCCGCGGCTGGTTGCCTGGCGCTGGTTTCCGATCCCCGGACACTTGCCGCCACGGCCTGCGATCGATCAAGCGGCGCATGGCCTTCAGGAAGCTGCCCCGTGGCGGATCGTCCGCGTGTAACTCGGCATACCGCTCGGCGTTCTGCTCGAGCTCCTCCTCGGCCTCGTGGAACAGCTCGCCGTTGACTTCGGGCCTTACTCGATACGGGCCGTAGCTCACCCCGGGACCCTATTCGCCACGGTCTTGCGTGGCTTGCCGTGGACGATCGTCAGTGGTTTGAAGCTCTTCGGCGCTGCCGGCCGATGTCTCGGCGGGCGCGGAGGACTCGTCCGCAGGCGTCGATGTCTCGGCGGGCGGGGAGGACTCGTCCGCAGGCGTCGATGTCTCGGCGGGCGCGGAGGACTCGTCCCCAGGCGTCGATGTCCCGACTCGTCCCGGCGGATGCGGCGCGGGGAGGACTCGTCCGCAGGCGTCGATGTCTCGGCGGGCGGGGAGGACTCGTCCGCAGGCGACGATGTCTCGGCGGGCGCGGAGGACTCGTCCGCAGGCGTCGATGTCTCGGCGGGCGCGGAGGACTCGTCCGCAGGCGACGATGTCCCGGCTGTGGCCGACTCGTCGGCTGGAGCGCCCTTGCGCTCCGCCCGCCGGCGCCGGGCTCGCATCACGCGCCAGCCGATGTAGGCCGCGAGCAACACGACCGCCGCGATGAGGGCGTAAATCCCCGCGCGGGAGACAGCGTGGTAGATCGAGGTCAGGTGGTTGCCGGAGAAGTAGCCGATGCAACTCCACACGCCCACCCAGAGCGCGGCTCCGATTGCGTTGTACGCCAAAAAGCGCGCCCAGTGCATGCCGCTGATGCCGGCGATGATGCCGTTGGCCTGGCGGAGGCCCTCGATGAAGCGCGCCACGATGATGATGCGGGCGCCGCGGCGCTCAAAGAAGTTCGTTGTCTTGTCGAGCCGCTCGGGAGTGATGAAGACATAGCGCCCGTAGCGCTCCACCAGCGGGCGGCCGCCGAAGTGGCCGATCGCGAAGCCGATGTTGTCGCCGACGACCGCGGCGAAGAAGCCGAGCAGGCCCACGAGCCAGATCTGCAGGCGGCCGGTGCCTGCGTAGACGGCACCGAGGATCAGGATTGTCTCGCCAGGAACCGGCACGCCGAAGTCCTCGAGCAGCACGAAACCGGCGACCGCGAGATAGCCGAACTGATCAAGCGCCGGCCGGAGCGAGTCCAGGAAGCCAGGTAGATGTGGTGCGTTGCCGCTCATGGTTGCTCTGCCAGCCGCCCGCGCGTCTGGCGCCTTAACTCTGCCCACGGCAGCCCCTCGCGTAGCAACGCCGGGATTCCCAGCGCGAGCGCGTCGAAGATCTCGACCGCTTGGAGGACCAGCCCGTAGGCGAGCGCTCGGTTGGCCTCGATCCCAAACGGGTGCAGGACAGCGATGCAGGCAGCCTGGAAGACGCCCACGTTCGAGGGCGTCACCGGCACGATCGCGGTCAGGTTGACGGCGAGCAGCACGGCCGCTGCTGCCGCGACGTTGGCCCGGTGCCCGAGTCCGAGGGCCAGCATGACCACGTAGCACGCCCCCAGCTGCAGCGCCCAAGCGCCCAGCTGCGCGACAGTTGCATGAACCGCGGGGCGAGGTTGACGGAACACCGCGAGCCCGCGGCGGAGGCGGATCAGCTGCCGCAGAACCCGGGTGGCGGCGGTCTTGACCCATCCGATCTGCACGGCCGCCGCGGCGCGAGACAGCCGAGGCCCGATCAGGATCAGGGCCAGGAGCGCCGTCGGCAGCAGGACCGCAGCGAGGATCGCGCCCGCGCGGGCTCGGGCGAGTGCCGAGTCGAGTACGGCCGCGATGGCCAACAGGCCGAGCGCGAGCAGATTGAGGAACGTCTGCGAGACGACCGTGCCCAGCACGGTCGCGAACGTGCGCGAGGGCTGCCCGAGGCGCCGCGCGACGATCCATGCCCGCGCCCCTTCGCCGAGCCGGCCGGGAGCTACCGAGGAGCCGGCCATCCCGATCAGCAGTGCGCGACGGACCGTGCCCCGGTCGATACGGTCACCGCGCAGGGCCGCGCAGAGCACGGCAAACCAGGACTCCGCGCGCGCATAGAAGGCCGCGGCCATCAGCAGCATCGCCACCACGATCCAGCCGACGTTGACCCGCCCCAGAGCTCGGCCGACCGCGTGCAGATCGAGGTTGGTGATCGCGAGCGCGATTAACCCGGCGAGGACCGCGACCGTCACGAGCACCGCCAGCAGACCGCCAGAGCGGTGGCTGCGGGGTCGCAGGTCGGCGGGTGCCGCGTTCATCTCGCCTCGCTCAGGTCCGCGCGCCGATGGTCACCGAGCCGCCGAAGCGACTGAGGCGAGGAGGAAGTCTTCCCGGGCTTCTCCAAGTCCCGGCGCTCCGCGCCCGATCGCCATCTCGTAGTGGCCCCGCAGCACAGCTGTGGCGTCGCGCCAAGTAGCAGTGGTGACTGACCTGCGCGCCTCCTCACCCATTGCGATGCGCACCTCGCGATCTTCCACCAGGGCCCGGACGGCAGCCACGAGCGATCCGGGGTCCGAGGGGTCATAGATGGAGCCGTCCAAGCCATCGCGCACGAGCTCGCGCGCGGCGGGGGTATCTGCGGCCACGACGGGTAGGCCGGCGGCCCGGGCCTCGAGCATCACCATGCCGAGCGTCTCGCTGCCGGAGGGGAACACGAACATGTCAGCGGACGCGTATGCGCGTGAGAGCGCCTCGCCCGTGAGCAGGCCGAGGAAGGTCGTCGGCGTGCCGGAGAATTTGCGCTCGAGCTCCGGGCGCAGCGGCCCGTCGCCGACGAATGCCAGCGAGACGCCTTCGAGCTCCCGCACCGCCGGCAGCAGATTGTGGAGCGACTTTTCCTTGGCGAGCCGCCCGACGCACAGCAGGATCGTGCGCTCGGGATGGCCGCGGGTAAGTCGTGCGCGCCACTCGCGCGACGCCCACGAGGGCGAGAAGCGGTCGGACTCGACGCCATAGGGCCACAGTGCGAGATGGCCGATGCCGCGCGCGCGCAGGTCCTCCAGTGTCGCCGCGGAGGTGCAGAGGTTGACCTGGGCGCGGTTGTGCAGGCGGGTGACGTAGCGCCAGCCGACCGTCTCCAGCGCGCCGAGACCGTAGTAGTGCGTGTAGTACGGGACGTGGGCGTGATACGAGGCGACCAGCGGGACGCCGTGGCGGTCGGCGAAGCGGACCGCTCCGGCGGCGAGCAGAAACGGGTTGACGGCGTGTACCACCTCGGGCTCGAAGCGCCGCAGCGCGTGCCCCAGTGGCGGGATCGGTAGGGAGACCCGCTTCTCCGGGTAGCCGGTCCCATCTGGGTAGAGCGGAACTCGCAGGCCGGGGACACCTACCACCCTGGCGCCCGAGTACGAGCACGGGCCGCCGCCGGGGGCGACCACCATGACCTCGTCCCCGCAGCGGTCGAGTTCCTCGAGGGTGCGCCGAAGTCGTGTAACGACGCCGTCGACCGCGGGCAGAAAGACTTCTGTGACGAGTGCGATCCGCATCAGCTAGGCGCAGCGCGGGTGACCGGCATGGGAATCTTCTATCGGAAATGGATCAGCGATTTCTCAAGAAGCTGTAAGGGCTGGCCGTCAGCGTGCGCTGCGGCCGGCCGTCGGCCGGCTTGGCGACACGGGGCTACCCCCGTCCGCGTGACCGATGCACGGGGCGGGCGCGGATAAGCTCGCGGCCGTGAGCTCTAAAGGCCAGCGCGGGTTTGCGTCCGACAATGCGGCCGGGGTCCACCCGGCCGTGCTCGAGTCGATCGCCCGTGTGAACGTCGGCCACGCCTTCGGCTACGGCCACGATGGCTTCAGCGAGCGCGTCGAATCGCTGCTGCGCTCGGAGTTCGGCTCGGAAACGCGTCCCTTCCTGGTCTGGGGCGGGACGGCGGCCAACGTGCTCTCGCTGCGGGCCTGCTGCCGGCCATGGGAAGCGGCGATCTGCGCCCAGAGCGCACACCTGAATGTCGACGAAGCCGGCGCGCCGGAGGGGATCGCCGGGGTCAAGCTGCTGAGTGCTCCGAGCGCGGACGGCAAGCTCGGCGGCGCCCAGATCGATGGGTTGATCGCGAGGATCGGCGATGAACACGCCGTTCAGCCCCGGGTCGTCTCGATCTCGCAGAGCACCGAGCTCGGCAGCGTCTACCAGCCGGATGAGATCACCGCGATCGCGACCCTCGTGCACGAGCGCGGGCTGTGGCTGCACATGGATGGGGCGCGGCTCTGCAACGCGGCCGCGGCCCTCGATACCGGCCTCGCCGGAGCGAGTACCGCGCTGGGGGTGGATGTGCTCTCTTTCGGCGGCACCAAGGCCGGTTTGCTGGGCGCCGAGGCCGTGGTGTTCGCCACGCCTGAACTGGCTGAGGGGTTCCTGTACCTGCGCAAGCAGTCGCTCCAGCTGGCGTCGAAGATGCGCTTTCTCGCGGCTCAGTTCGAGGCGCTGCTCGCTGACGAGCTGTGGCGTTCGCTGGCGGCGAACGCCAACGAGATGGCGGCGCGGTTGGCGGCCGCACTGCGCGAGGTGCCGGAGGTGAGAATCACGCAGCCGGTCCAGGCCAACGCCGTGTTCGCGTTGCTGCCGGTCGAGGCGATCGCCCGCCTGCACGAGCAGTTCGATTTCTACGATTGGGACGAGCGCCGGGGCGAGGTGCGGCTGATGTGTGCCTGGGATACCACGGCCGAGGATGTTGAGCGGCTGGCGCGGGCGGTGCGAGAGGCCGTCGGGTAGGCGGGCGGCGCGTACGGTCGCCGTGGCGCGCGCCCGCGCAGACCGGCTGCGTCCGTCCCCCGGGGGGAAAATTCGTCCCGCCTTGTCCGGCCGGTGCGGCCGGGACGAAAGTTCAACCGTATGAGGGGAAAAATCGTCCCACCACGTCAGCGGGGCGTGGGTGGGAGGGTTTTTCACCACCGGTCCGCTCGCTCAATCATCACCACACTTTGCCCCCTGCGGGCGGACGCACGCTCGCGCCGATAGCCCGGGCACGGACGCAACTCGCGCCGCCAGCCAGAACGCGCCCCAGAACCGGGGGCGTCCCAACGCGCCCAAGAAACCCTACGCCCTCCCGTAGGCCACGAAGTGGGGGTTCTCGAAGCCCGGCTTGCCGTAGCGCATCACGGCCCCCGAGAGGTCTTTGACGACGCCCCCCGCGGCCCGCAGGACGGCGTCGCCGGCGGCGGTGTCCCACTCCATCGTGCGGCCGAAGCGCGGGTAGATGTCGGCCTCGGCCGCCGCCACCGCGCAGAACTTCAACGACGATCCGGCGGTGATCGAGGCCGCGATCGACCGTCCCTCAAAGAAGCGCTCGAGTGCCTCGGCGTCCCCGTGCGAGCGGCTCGAGACGACGGTCGCCCCCTCGGCCGGAATCGAACGCGTTGCGATCTCGCGCCGCCCGGACTCGTCTTCGACCGCCGGCTGGGTCCCGGGAGCAGCCGTATAGAGCCGCCCGACAGCGGGTGCCAGCACGATCCCCAGGACCGGCCCGCCCTCCTCGATCAGCGCCACATTGACCGTGAACTCGCCGTTCCGCGAGATGAACTCCTTGGTCCCGTCCAGCGGGTCGACGAGCCAGAACGCTGGCGGGGCGGCTTCACCGAGCGCCGCGCCGGCGCTCTCCTCGGCAATGATCGGTAGCTCCGGAGCAATGCGCTCGATGCCCGCGACGATGATCTCCTCCGAGCGCCTGTCCGCCTCGGTGACGGGCGAGCCGTCGGCCTTCATGTCGACGTCAAACGCTTCTTCGTAGACCTCAAGGACCGCCTGGCCCGCGGCGCGCACGACACGCACAAGCTCGCTCAAGTCGACGCGGCTGCCCGCGCCCAGACCGCTGCCGCTGGGCACGGTCAATCCCGGGGCAGGATGCCCCGCCGCCGCAGCTCGCCGACGAGCTGCTCGGCGGCCTGCTCGGCCGGCACCGTGGTCGTGTCGATGCGGACCTCGGCCGCCTCGGGGGGTTCGTAGGGCGAGTCGATGCCGGTGAAGTTGCGGATCTCGCCCCGGCGCGCCTTGGCGTAGAGCTGCTTGGGATCGCGCCCCTCGGCGACCCTCAACGGAGTGTCGACGAACACCTCGATGAACTCGCCCTCCTCCAGCAGGCCGCGGGCCATGCGCCGCTCCGAGCGGAAGGGCGAGATGAACGAGGTGATCACGATCAACCCTGCGTCGACCATCAGCTTCGAGACCTCGGCGACGCGGCGGATGTTCTCGACCCGGTCGGCATCGGTGAAGCCGAGGTCCTTGTTGAGCCCGTGACGGACGTTGTCGCCGTCGAGCAGATAGGTGTGAGCGCCGAGTGTGTGCAGCCTGCGCTCGAGCAGGTTGGCGATCGTCGACTTGCCCGCGCCCGAGAGGCCGGTCATCCACAGCACGCACGGTCTGTGGCCCTTGAGCTGGACGTGCGCGGCCTTGTCGATGTCGAGCGTCTGCCACTGGACGTTGTCGGAGCGGCGCAGCTCGAAGTTGAGCATGCCCGCGCCGACTGTCTGGCTCGAGATCCGGTCGATCAGCACGAACCCGCCCATGTCACGGTTCTCGCGGTAGGGGTCGAAGGCGATCGGCCGGTCGAGCTCGAGCTCGCACACGCCGATCTCGTTCAGCTCGAGCTTCTCCGCCGCGATCCGCTTCAGGGAGTTGACGTCGACCTTGTACTTGAGCGGCGCGATCGTGGCGCCGACGACGCTCGTCCCCACGCGCATCAGGTAGTTGCGGCCGCGCAGCATCGGCTCCTCGGCCATCCACACGACCGTGGCCTCGAACTGCTCTCCGACGCCCGGCGGGCTCGTGCACGCTTGCGATCACCTCGCCGCGGCTGATGTCGATCTCGTCGGTGAGCGTGAGCGTCACAGACTGGCCGGCGACCGCGGTATCGAGCTCGCCGTCGTAGGTGACGATGCCGCTCGACGGTGCTCTTACGCCGCGAGGGCAGCGCGAGGATCTCGTCGCCGGGGCTGATCCTGCCGCTCGCGATCATGCCGGCGAAGCCGCGGAAGTCGGCGTCTGGCCGGTTGACCCACTGGACGGGAAGCCGGAACGGCTTCAGCCTGCATGCGATCCTCGTCGAGCTCGACCGTCTCCAGGTACTCGAGCAGGGTCGGACCCTGGTACCACGGAGTGTTGGGGCTGCGCGCGATGACGTTGTCGCCGTGCAGTCGCGGCCACCGGGATGCAGGTGACGTCGACCAGTCCGAGCTGGTGCGCGAGATCCTGGCATTCGGCCTCGAGCTCCTTGAAGCGCTCCTCGGAATAGTCGACCAGATCGAGCTTGTTGACCGCCATCGCCACGTGGCGGACGCCGAGCAGCGAGACGATGTAGGTGTGACGGCGGGTCTGCGTGAGCGTGCCCTTGCGCGCGTCGAGCAGCAGCACGGCGCAGTCCGCGTTCGAGGCGCCGGTGACCATGTTGCGCGTGTACTGCTCGTGGCCCGGCGTGTCGGCGACGATGAACTTGCGCTTCTTCGTCTGGAAGTAGCGGTAGGCGACGTCGATCGTGATCCCCTGCTCGCGCTCGGCGGCCAGACCGTCGAGCAGCAGCGCGAAGTCGAGGTTCGCCGCCCTGCGTGCCTGAGGCGCGTGAGTCGGACTCGAGCGCCTGCTGCTGGTCCTCGAACAGAACCCCGGCCTCGTAGAGCAGGCGGCCGATCAGCGTGCTCTTGCCGTCGTCGACGCTGCCGCAGGTGACGAAGCGCAGCAGGCCGGCGTGCTCTTCTGACTTGAGATATGCGTCGAGATCCTCGATGCGCGTCGGCGACGGCCATCAGAAGTAGCCCTCCTGCTTCTTCTTCTCCATCGAGGCGGCCTGGTCGTGGTCGATCACGCGGCCCTGGCGCTCGGAGGTGCGGGCGAGCATCATCTCGCGCACGATCGCGTCAAGCGTGTCGGCGTCGCTCTCGACCGCGCCCGTGAGCGGATAGCAGCCGAGCGTGCGGAAGCGCACCTTGCGCATCTTGGGCTGCTCGCCCTCCTCGAGCGGCATGCGCTCGTCGTCGACCATGATCAGCGCTCCGTCGCGCTCGACGACCGGGCGCTCCTTGGCGTAATAGAGCGGCACGATCGGGATCTGCTCGAGGTAGATGTACTGCCACACGTCGAGCTCGGTCCAGTTCGAGAGCGGAAAGACGCGGATCGACTCGCCCTTCTGCTTGCGGGCGTTGTAGAGCCGCCACAGCTCCGGCCGCTGGTTCTTGGGATCCCAGCGGTGCTGGGCCGAGCGGAACGAGAACACGCGCTCCTTGGCGCGCGAGCGCTCCTCGTCGCGGCGCGCGCCGCCGAACGCGGCGTCGAAGCCGTGCTGGTCGAGCGCCTGCTTGAGCGACTGCGTCTTCATCACGTCGGTGTGCACGGCCGACCCGTGCGTGAAGGGGTTGATGCCGCGCTTCGACCCCGTCCTGGTTGATGTGCACGATCAGCTCGAGCCCATGCTCGCGCGCCATCTGGTCGCGGAAGGCGTACATCTCGCGGAACTTCCAGGTCGTATCGACGTGCAGGAACGGGAACGGCGGCTTGCCCGGGGAGAAAGCCTTCAGCGCCAGCTGGAGCATGACCGAGCTGTCCTTGCCGATCGAGTACAGCATCACCGGCTTCTCGGCCTGCGCGGCGACCTCGCGCATGATGTAGATGCTCTCGGCCTCGAGCCGCTGCAGGTGGGTTAGCCGCTTGAGCCCGGGGTGCGCCGCCGAGGGGACCGCCGTCGCCCTCGCCGACGGCCGTCGCACGGTCAGGCGTCGTGGGGGACAGGGGGGACGTCACGATGCTCGCAACCTACGCGCTCTATCCGCTAAACGGCTTGGAGGTCCCGAGCACGCGGCCACCGGCGCCGAGCGCCTCGACCCTGAACGTGCCGCTGCCCGATGGCACCGAGATGCGGGTCTCAAAGCCCGATCGGGGGGCCGTGGCAATCACTCCGCTGCCGCTCAACACCTTCCAGGAGACGACTTGGGTGGCGCCGTTCCAGCTCGCGTAGACGGTGGTCTTGCCGCCGCTCGTGCGGGCAGCGCCCGAGGGCGGATAGAGCGGCAGCCCGACCCACGGATACACGAGGGCGCGGTAGCTGATGTCCGGGAAGGGAAGGTAGGCGTCGAGCAGCATCTGACCAGAGGACGTGTACTCGGTGAAGTTCTGGTTCTGGCCCCAGCCGACCATCGTGCGGTTGCCTGGGAGCGGCTGAGTGTTGCCCATGTACTGGGTGTCGAAGTTTGAGCCGTGGGTGTACTGGCTCACGAACGAGGCCGTCTTCGTTTGTGTGTTCAGCTTCAGCACGAGACCACGCGATGGAGCGGTCGGCGAGACATAGGTGCCACCGCCTGTCTCCTGGCAGCAGTGGTCGTCCATCATCGAAATCAACGGCGTGCCGGGGTATGCGCGGACGTCGTGCTGCCACGAGAAGAACGCCCGCGGGCCTAGCTTGAAGTTGGAGTGCCTGCCGCCGAGCGTCCAGATGATCTTGCCGGTCTTGATGTCGACCAGGTAGACGGCCCAGGTGTCGCGCATCGACACCAGCATCTCTCCGTGGGGGAGCAGCTGGATCGAGTTGATGTGGTAGGCATCCCAGGGGAAGCCGTTCGTCGGCAACGAGGCCCAAGAGTCGCCGAGCGAGATGTGCTTGAGCGCGTCCCACGTGTAGAGCAGCTTGCCCGTCTTCAGGTTGTACTCCTGCACGGCTGAGTCGATGAAGGCTCCGTTGTAGGCGCCGCCATAGGGCGACAGGTTCTCGGCGATGTTCTTGTTGGCGCTCACCCAGGCGTTGTCGCCCTGCACGATCATCTCGTGCACGGTCGGGACCCAGCCGTCCTTGCCCTTGATCGTCGCGACCGGCTGGTAGTGCTGGTCTACGAGCACGTCCTCGCCGGAGAGAGTCTCACCGGTCTGGGTGAGGACCCCCTGCCACCAGCTGAGCGCCGGCTTGCCCTTGATAGATCTGCGGCGTCAGACCCGAGGCGACGTCCTTCTGCGGGACCGGCTTGAACCACACCGGATCCAGGCTGTTGTTGTGGGCGGACAGCGTGTCGGTGCTCACGATCAGCGGCCCGCTCTGCCCCACCATCGGCGGGAAGTTGACCTCGTAGAAGTCGCCGAGGAAGATGTCAGCCCGACGCAAGCTCGGAACTCGGATGCAACGGCGTCACGTCCGAGCGCACTATCGGCGGGTGCAGGTGTGGCGCCGAGACGAAGCTCTCGGCGCCCTGGCGCGTGTAGGCGCCGAGCGGCGGCCCGAGTGAGCCGCCGACGGCGAAGTCGACCACCACGAAGGCGGCGATCACCAGCGCCACGCCGGCCACGATCGGCATCCGTCGGATCCACGACCCGAGGGCCGCGACCGGTTTCTCGACGAACAAGAATGCGACCAGAGCCCCCGCCAAAGCCAGGCCGGCGCCGATGTAGAAGCCGACTCGGAAGCCGTTGGTCAGTGACTGTGGCACGCCGTGACCGAGCCCGATCGCGTGGCTCGAGATCGACGTCGCGAGCGTGATGATGATGGCGATGCCGAGCCCGCCGCCCGCCTGCCGGGCGGTGTTCACGACGCCTGAGGCGAGGCCGGCCTGGCCGGGCTTCACGCCCTGGGTGGCGAGGATCGTCGAGGGCACGATCGAGAGCGCGATGCCGGCGGCCGTCAGCGTCCCGGGGATCACGACATAGACGATCGGACTGCCGCTGGCGGCGATCTTCGTGAACAGAAGGAAGCCCGAGGCCATCAGCAGCAGTCCGCTGACCAGCACTGCCCGCAGCCCGAAGCGAGCCGCGAGCTTGCCCGCGCGCGAGGCGACGAGCATGATCGCGACCGCCATCGGCAGGAAGGCGAGGCCGGCTTTCAGGGGGGAGAGCCCGAGCACCTGCTGCAGGTACAGCGAGCTCAGGTACCACATCGGGAACAGGGCAGCACTGAACAGGATCACGATCCCGTTGGCCGTCGCGAGCGGGCGCGTGAACTCCTTGAAGGGGATCAGCGGCTCGCGCGCCAGGCGCACCTCGATCACGTTGAAGAGCATCAGCAGGGCGAGACCGCCCAAGATCGGGCCTAGCGCGAGCGGGTCGTACCAGCCGCGCAGGCCTGCCTCAACCACGCCGTAGACCAGCACGATCTGACCGAGCGTGAGCGTCAGCGCGCCGGCGATGTCGAAGCTGCCTTCGCGCCGGCGGCGGACGTCGGCCACGAGCTTCCAGCCGACGATCGCGGCCAGGATCCCGATCGGCGGGTTGATCAACAGGACCCAGCGCCAGGTCAGCTCTTGCGTGATGATTCCGCCGAACAGCGTGCCGGCGGCACCGCCGGCGCCGTTCATCGCCGCCCACAGCGCGATCGCGCGGTGGAGCTTGGGCCCGGGCGGGAAGGACGAGGTGATGATCGCCAGCGAGGAAGCGGCCATAAACGCACAGCTCAGCCCCTGGACACCGCGGGCCGCGATAAGCATCTCCTTGTTGACCGACGCACCGCCCGCGAGCGATGCAGCCGAGAACAGGATTAGGCTGGCGACGAAGACGCGACGCTGGCCGAGCAGGTCGGCAGCGCGGCCGCCCAGCATGAGGAAGCCGGCGAACGCGATCGCGTAGGCGTCGACGATCCACTGGAGCTCGGCGGGCGAGAAGCCAAGGCTGGACTGGATCGAGGGCAGCGCGACGTTGACGATGCTGAGATCGAGGATGACCATGAACTGCGCGACGCAGCACACCGCCAGCAGCCATCCCTCGCGCGAGCCGAAGCCGGTGGCTCTCGCCTCGCCGCGGCGGCCACGGCGCCTCGAGGGCGGCGGCAGAGCGGCGTCCATGCTGTCGCCGGCCTGGACCGCATCGGGCACCACTCCGCCTGCTTCGGCGACGCCTTCGAGCGGCGGGGCCACATCCCCGTCTTGCCCCGCTCCCCGCTCTATCAGCTCATCGCGCCGGTGCATCTATTTGCTCCCTTTGCCTGGTTCTGTTCCTGGTCGTTGATCCCTGTTCACGCTGCGAGGGCGCAAAGAATCCCCCGCTGCGGCCCGGAAGAGTCTGGGTGCATCTTGACGGCCGCCGCAGCCGTGCTCCCTATGCGTGGCGGTCGCCAGGGAGAGTAGCGAGCTTGGCCGCTCGTAACGTGCCAGGGGCACTGCAGGAGCCATCTTGATGTCCGCTACTATGGCCCCGGAGCGAAACGTCCACGAGCTACCAAAAGGGGGGCTATGAAACGTACCGTTGTGACATCAATCGTGGCTGCTATCGCGCTGGCCGCTTGCGGCAGTTCGACTAGCACGCACGCCACAACGCAGAAGGCAGCCGCCAAGACCACGAACACTGCGACGACCACGGCCAAGAAGAAGGCGACGCCGAAGAAGAAGGCGACGCACAAGAAGCCGGTCACGCATAAGACGACCGCCGCGCCCGCGCCTGTCACTCAGGCGACGACCGCCGCGCCGGCCTCGCCGCCGACCACCACGGCGACTCCGCCTCCGACGACGACACCGCCACCCCCGCCGACCACCACGCACTCGCCCCCGCCGGTGACCACGACTCACCACAAGGGCAAGGGCTGCCCGCCGTACTGCGGCTACTAGCCACGGCGCTCGCCTGACGGCGAAACGTCAACGGGCTCCTCGCCTTCGCCATTGAGGGCGGGGTGCCCCACCGGCGTCTCCGATTGGGGAGGAGACGCCGGTTCCCTCCCGCAGAGAAACGCCTCCCAAGAAATGGCCGCTCAGTGCGCTGAGGACGCGACGGGCGCCTGAGGTGCCTCCTCGCGGTTCTGATCGCGCCAGCGCTGCAAAGCGCTGAGCGAACCATCGATCACGCGATCGATGAAGATCTTGCTGTCGTTGAGGTGCGGGAAGGGCTCCTCGGGCTCGGGCTCTCCGAGGAACTCGGCGAGCGGACCCCAGCCGTCGGTGACAGACCAGACGAGCAGGCGATCGGAGGGCACGGTCTGCTTGACCTCGTCGTGGTAGCGCTCCATGCCGATGATCATCTCCTCCTCGGTAACACCGTCGCCGGCCATGTCGATGCGCCGCCAGAACTCCTTCATCAGGCTGATGTATCCGCGCCACTTCGGGTCGATCACGCAGCGGGCGTCGGAGAGGTGGCGGATGATGATGTCGCCGTAGTGGACGCCCCAGATCGTGTCGCGCATGCTCCGCGCCCAGCTGTGGCCCTCGCGCACGCTCAGCAGCACTTTGGCGTCCGGGTAGACGTCGATCAGCTCGCGCCAGAAGAACGACCCCGGCCAGTCGACGACCGACTGAAAGCCGGCGAAGAGCTGATCCCAGTCGGCTTCGCCGTCGAGCGCGCGGCGCCAGCTCGGCACCGCGTCGAGGTTCGCGAGCAGGTTGGCCATGTGCTGGCAGGGTCCCGCTCCCAGCTGCTCGAGAGCAGCTTTCTGCGAGAGCGTGCCCGTACGCGGGAGACCAGCTCCGATCACCTTCATGCGTCTGTTCTCCTTGTCGTTGGCAGGCGAGGCGGAACTACGAAAGCTTTACCACCTTCGAGGTCCCGAGGACGTGTCCGTGGGAATCAAGCGCCTCGATCTTGAAGTAGGGGCCCGAGTTGCCCGCCCGGACATATGTCTCGAAGCCGAGGCGGCTCGCTTCACCAGCGCCCGTCTTGACGTTGCCGCTGGTCTTGCCGGCCAGCACCTTCCACTTCGCGACGTTCGTCGCTCCGTTCCACGAGCCGTAGACGACGATGTGGCCCTTCACCTTCCTGACCGCCACGCTCGGGCTGGTCGTGGGCTTGCCCACCCAGTTCGGCTTGAGCGCGCGATAGGTGATGTCGGTGCTCGGCAGCGCCGCGTCGAAGATCGGGCCGCCGCCGCTTGCCGTGTACTCGGAGAAGTAGGGCGACTGGCCCCAGCCGATAAATGCGTGGCCATCGCCCAGGTAGCGGAAGCTGCCCAGGGTCAGGATGAGCGACGTGTTGGCGTGGTGGTACTGGTGGGCGACCGACGCGGTCTTGCCCTTCAGCTGAGCGTCAGACCGCGGGCCGGGCCATTGGGCTTGACCTTCGCCGGCGGCAGGTTGCAGCAGTCGTCGTCAAAGATGCTGAGCTGGTTGGCGCCATGGAAATGGACGTCGTGCTGCCAGAAGAACTTGGCGCCTTTGACGAGCTTGTAGGTGCTGCCCTTGCCGTTCACGAGCTTCCACAGGATCTTGTTGTTGCCGTGGTTGATCTCGTAGATGCCCCAGGTGTTGCGGAGCGAGAGCAGCACGTGGCCGTCCGGGCTACCGTTGGCCGCCCTGATGTCGATCGAGTTGGCGTGGTAGGGGTCCCAGATCGCCGCTCGAGGGTCGCTTGACATGCGAGGCGTGACAGCCCGATGTACTTGTGCACGTCCCAGGACCAGACGAGCTTGCCGGTGGCCATGTTGATCTCCTGGATCTCCTGGTCCTCGAAGGCGTGCCCGCCTGCCGAGCTCTTCTTGGCGGCTAGGAAAAGCGCCGTTCCCTTCGAGTAGGTCTTCGAGGGCGGTGTGAAGACGAGATCGTGGAAGTCCGTGACCCAGCCCTTGCCCTGGGCCTTGATCGTCTTGATCTGCTTGTAATGGTTGTTGTAGACGTAGATCGCGCCGGAGACCGGGGCCCCGGGCGGAAGACTCACGTTGTGCGGTGGCAGCGCGATCTTGCCCTGCCAGAAGGTGAGCACGGGCTGCTTGTCGAATGTCGCCGTCTGGAAGTCGGCGATCAACTGGCCCTTGGCCGCGGGGTGGAACCACACGGGGTGCCCACCCTGGTCCATCATCAGCGCCCCGGGCTGACCGACCATCTTCTTGGTGCCGCTGTGGATCGGCGCGATGAAGATCTCGCCGCCCGCCTCATGGGACTTGCGAGTGCAGATGTGGATGCTCGTCGGATGCAGGTTCGGAGCCGAGACGAAGCCGAGCGCCTTGGTCGCCGGCGAGCAAGCCGACGCGGAGCTGCTGGCAGTGGCCGCCGTGGTTGTCAGGACGAGTCCCAGCGCACTCGCGCCGACCAGCACAGCGCCCCCAAAACGCTTGCTAACTGCTCGCCTCAATACGTTCACCGTTGCCCCTTCCTGACATCGATTGCGTAGTACCTGGCACCCGCGCACCACCGCGGGCGGGCCCCTGAAAGGACCCGGGATCATAGCGCGATGGGGGTGAGGCCAGGACAGGTAACTACACTGGCCCGCTCCGACCATCCCTCGAGTAGGGGACGTGCCGCCGTTTCTCGAAACCTTGGCTGGCGTCTGACGCTGGGCGCGATCGCGGCGCTGGCCGTGGGCCTCGGCCTTGCCTGGATCTCGGGGCTCTTCTCCTCCTCGGGTCCCGGCCAGCTCTACGTATCGCCCCGCGGGTCTGACAGCAACGCGTGCACGCGCTCTCGCCCCTGTCGCTCGATCAGCCGGGCGGTGATGGTCGCGCACCCCGGCGAGCAGGTCGATGTCGGACCGGGCACCTACCCCGAGCAGGTGATGCTCACCAAGCGGCTCACGATCAGGGGCGTCCACTCGCCGCTGGTGGACGCCCGCGGTCACGGTCGGGGCATCGTGGTGGCGGGCGCCGGAGCAGCGGGATCGGTGGTGGAGGGCCTCGTCGTGGAGCACGCCACCTACGAGGGCATCCTGGCCCTCGGGACCACGCGGGTCACGATCGCCCACAATGTCGTGCGCAACAACGACCGCGGCTTTTCGCCCACCATCTCACCGGAGAGTGCACGACGAACGGCAAGCCGCCCCATGGGCCGTCCAGCTGGCCGACGAGCGCGCCGGTGGATGCGGCGAGGCCATCCACCTCGCCTCGAGCTCCAATTCGCGCATCGTCGCGAATCTGGTCACCGGTAATACCGGGAGGCATCTACCTCACAGATGAGTCCGGGCCCGCGGCTCACAACCTGATCGCTGACAACCATGTCCTTGACAACGTGTGGGATTGCGGGATCACGCTGGCAAGCCACAGCCATGCGGGCCGTCAGCCGCGAGCGGTCGAGCCGACGCCACGTGGGTGGCGTGTACGACAACACGATCAGCGGAAACGTCTCCAACGGCAACGGAGTGCGCCTGAGCGGAGCGGGGATCCTGGTGGCCGCCGCCTTCTCGGGCGGAGCCGCCTACGGCAACCTGATCATCGCCAACTCGGTCAACGAGAACGGCCTGCCCGGCGTGACGCTCCACAGCCACGACCCGCGTCAGGACCTCAGTGGCAATGTCATCCGCAACAACGTGATCGGCCGCAACGCGATCGGCGCCGCGAACACGGCGACCGGGAGACGGCGACTGCGGGGATCCACCAAACGGCCGGGATCCTGGTGTGGAGCGCCTTCGGCGCATCACCGCGCTCGTGGTCTCAGGCAACCACATCAGCGGCAACTACTTCGGCATCTGGACGCGGCTGACGCCGCCCGTCAGCCGCGCCGCCAACTACTTCAGGACGTACTGGTCCCGCTCAGCCAGCATAGGCCGACTACGAGCCGCGCGGAGAAGCGGCGCTCACAGCCCGGCTGGGTGACGGACCACGTAGCCAGCCGTGGAGGCCATCGTCGAGCTCCAACGCGACCCCGTCGCGTACATCGCGGCGGTGTCGAAGCGGCGCCCGTCGATCACCATCCAGGCATGGCCGGCGTTGGCGTAGATCGTCACCCAGCGACCCGGACCCGGGGCGCCGAAGCTCTCCAGCCCGGTCGAGTCGAGCGGCGATGAGAGCAGGCCCGCGCCGTGCAGGACGTAGGACACCGAGCCCGAGCAGTCGTAGCCCCAGGAGTTGAACGAGGCGTGACCGCCGCCGTAGACATACGGCCGTGTGGCGATCTGATTGGCCGCGGCGATCATCTCCTGCACCGCGACCGGCAGGCCGCCGCTCGTCGGCGTCGAGGTGTGCTTGGGCGCTGCCGGGCGAGGCTTCGGGTGCGTCGTGGGGGTGGTGTGGCGGACCGTTGCCTGCGGCTCCGGCTGCGCGGGCTTGGGTGCCTTCACCAACGTCGCGGCGGGCACGGTGTGCGTCACCTTGGGGCGCGTGGGGGTGACCGGCGCCGGCAGCAACGTGGCGTGCAGCGTCGGCCCCGCGCGCAGGCCGAGCGCGGCCCACGTCTGCGGGCCGACGACGCCATCGACCGTCAGTCCGTGGGCAGCCTGAAAGCCCTTGACCGCCTTGAGCGTGAGCGGTCCGAAGGTTCCGTCGGGGCTCACGCCCAGCCGCTGCTGGAGGCGGCGAACGGCGGCGGGAATCGACTCGGCCGGCGTCGCGCTGCTCGAGCGCGGGTGGGGCCGAGCCGCCGTCGTGTGGATGGCGACCGGCAACGCGCGGGGCTGGATGGCGGTGTCGTTCACGCCGTGTACGGCGACCGCGGTCCGGCTGGCGGCGTAGGCGATGCGCTCCCGGCGGGCGGTCCCTCGGCCGCCCAGAAGCCCGGGCAGCGTGGTCGCCGCGAGCAACGCGAGCGCGGAGACCCCGCCCAGCGCCACGGTGGGCCGGGACGCGAGCGGATTGGCTGCGACATGGCGGCGAAGCTGCGAGTACTGGGCCGACTCGCGCAGTACGTCCTCGAGCGTCAGATCGCGCTCGGGGTGCAGCTGAAACAGGGCTACCGAGGAGCGCTTAGGGCGGCCCCGGCGAGCGAGCGAGCGCTCGAGCGACTCCTGCCAGAGGTCGACCTGGCCAAGATCACGTGCGTTGTCCACAAACTCTCCCTTTCAACGGGCTGGAAGCCTGCGGAGTTAGCTGACGGGCTAGCGCAGTGCGCTGCGCCGCAGTTTGCGGCGCTTCGCCCCGAGCGATCGGTGGGGTCGCAGTTGGGTCCCCCGCTCGCCGGACACGGATGACCGGCGACTCGGCTGTATGTTGGCGCGGCACAGTAGCAGCAAAACCGCTTGCATGCAGCGATATCGCAACGAATCGTGCATTCCCACGGACACGCCATGACGGCGGCTCCGCCCGCCCTCGCCACAATCCTTGAAGCGATGACCGCCAGCGCGACCCACGCGATCGAGCAGAAGATGCGATCGGACGGCCAGCCCCAGGAGGCGATCAGAGCCTTCCTGCGGGCCTACGAGCGGCTGGCCTCAGGCGAGTCGGCGGTGCTGGCAAGCGCCGAGCTTGAGCCCGCGGCGGACGTGCCGACGCTGGCGAGCATGCCCGCCGCCGACGGGAAGGCGCTCGACGGCGTGGCGGTGGTGAAGCTGAACGGCGGCCTCGCCACGACGATGGGCCTCCGCCAGCCCAAGTCGCTCGTCGAGGTCCGCCAGGGTCAGACCTTCCTCGACGTGATCCTCGGCCAGACCGCCGAGCTCCGCCGCCGCCACGAGGTGCGGCTGCCGCTGCTGCTGATGAACAGCGAGGTGACCCGCGAGCAGACCGCCGAGGCGCTCGAAGCTCGAGGCGAGACCGTGCGCGAGTTCCTCCAGAGCATGGTCCCGAAGCTCGACGCGGCCACGCTCGAACCCGTCAGCTGGCCGGCCGACCCAGCGCTCGAGTGGTGCCCTCCGGGTCACGGCGATGTCTACGGAGCCCTGCGCCGCTCGGGAGCGCTCAAGGCCCTGCTCGAGCAGGGGTTCCGCTACGCGATGATCTCCAACTCGGACAACCTCGGCGCGACCGCCGATCCGCGTATCGCGGCCCACCTCGAGCGCGAGCGGATCCCCTTCCTGCTCGAGGTGATCGAGGGCACCAAGGCCGAGCGCAAGGGCGGTCACATCGCGGCGCGCCATGGCGACGGACGGCTCGTGCTGCGCGAGTCGGCCCAGGTGCCCGAGGAGGACAGCCACTCGTTTGCCGACTATCGCCACTGGCATTACTTCAACACCAACAACCTGTGGGTTTCGCTGGAGGCGCTCGACCAGACGCTGGAGCGCAGCCAGGGCGTGCTCGAGCTGCCGCTGATCGCCAACCACAAGACGCTCGACCCGCGCGACCCCGACACCCCCGCGGTGATCCAGCTCGAGAGCGCCATGGGCGCTGCCCTCTCGAGCTTTGAGGGCGCGCAGGTGCTGTGCGTCCCGCGCACCCGTTTCGCTCCGGTCAAGACGACCGACGACCTGCTGATCGTGCGCTCGGACGTCTACATCCTGACCGACGATTGGCAGCTCCAGCCGCTCTCCGACCCGCCCTTCGTGGCGCTCGACTCGCGCTACTACAAGCTGCTCGATGACTTCGATGCCCGCTTTCCCGAGGGAGCGCCTTCGCTCAAGGACGCCGAGCGCTTCGTGGTCAAGGGCGACGTGACGTTCGGACCCGGGACCGTCGTTCGGGGCGCGGTCGAGCTCGACGGCTAGCGCCGCCACCAGGCGGCCAGCACACGCCGCCAGTTGCGCCATGCGATCGCCTCGAGCTCCTCGCGGCTGAAGCCGGCCCGGGCGAGCGCCTTAAGCACGCGCGGCATCCCGGACCCGTCGCCCAGCTCGCGCGGGATCAGCGTACCGTCGAAATCCGAGCCGAGCGCGACGTGCGCTGAGCCCACCCGGTCCGCGACGTAGCGGGCGTGATCGGCGATCAACGCGAGCGGCGTGTCCTCGTCTTCGGCGCAATCGGGCCGCAGGAAGCCGCACGAGAACACGATTCCCACGAGACCGCCGGAGGAAGCGATGGCGTCGAGCTGGCCGTCCGTCAGGTTGCGCGAGCTCGGGCAGAGCGCGTGTGCCGCGGAATGGCTCGCAACGAGTGGTCCGAGGTCGAGCCGGGCCACATCCCAGAACCCCGCCTCGTTCAGATGACTGAGGTCGACGAGCACGCCGAGCTCGGCGCAGCGCTTGATGAGCGCGTGGCCGGCGGAAGTCAGCCCCGGGCCGATGTCGGGGGAGGATGGGGCAAGAAAGGGGACGCCGCAGCCGAATGCATTCGGCCGGCTCCACACCGGGCCGAGCGAGCGCAGGCCGGCTTCGTACCAGGTCTCGAGCGACTCAAGCCCGGGATCGATCGCCTCGGCCCCCTCAAGGTGGAGAACCGCGGCGGGAGGGCCCCCGTTGAGGAAGGACTCGTCGACGTCCTTGATCGCGCGGCCGAGGCGGAGGTGCCCCCGCCGCTCGAGTGCGAGCAACCGCCCCGCTACAGCTGTCGCATGCGCCGCGGCCCGCGCGTGGCTCACGGGCCGTTCCTCGTCATACCCGCCCTGCGAGGGCGTGAAGACGGCGAAGATGCCGCCGCGGATTCCCCCCGCGCGCATGCGCGGCAGGTCGAGGTGACCGCCGCGGCGCCCCGTCGCGAAGCGGCGGTAGTCCTTGCGGGTCAGCGCGTCGTTGTGGCCATCAAAAATAGGAATGGACGGCCGGCGCACATGTGCGCCGGCCCCGGCCGGAACATGTTCCGGCCGGCCGGTCCGAGCATGCTCGGACCGGAACACCTACTTGATGAACAGGATCTCCGAGTACTTGGGCAGCGGCCAGAGATCGTCGGCCACGACCTTCTCGAGCTGGTCGGCGGCCTCGCGCACGGCGCCCATCGCCGGCACGACCGCGTCGCGCATGTAGATCGCGTGCGCGAGCAGGTCGTCGTGGGGCTGGTTCTCGGCCAGGTTGGCCTTCTCCAACCGCTGGATCGCGTCGACGAAGCTCGCGATCAGCTCCTCGGCCTCGCGCACGAGCTCGGGCAGCTCCGCGGCCAGCAGCACCGCGCGGTGGCGGGCGGCGGCCGGCAGCAGCATCGTGCGAGCGATCGAGGCCGCGGTCTCGGACTCGATGTTGAGCTTGGTCACGTACTGCTCGAGGAAGACCTCGTAGCGGGACTCGAGCTCGCGCTCGGACAGCACCCCGTAGGCCGAGAACATCTTGACCGTGTCTTCCCTCAGCAGATAGGGCAGCGCGTCGGGGGTGGCCCGCAGGTTGAGCAGGCCGCGGCGCTCCGCCTCGGCGTGCCACGCGGGGCTGTAGTTGTCGCCTGCGAACACGATCTGCTTGTTGGCCGCGTAGCTGCGCTGGAGGATCGGCCGCAGCGCCGCCTCGATGTCCTTGCCCGCCTCGAGCTCCGACTCGAGCTCCTCGGCCAGCTCGTCGATCGCCTCCGCCACGATCGTGTTCAGGACGGTGTTCGGCAGCGACAGCGACTGGCTCGATCCGAGCGCGCGGAACTCGAACTTGTTGCCCGTGAAGGCGAACGGGCTCGTGCGGTTGCGGTCGCCGCCGTGCATCGGCAATGGCGGCAGCACCGGCGTGCCGAGGCCTAGGAAGGAGCCCGGTGTTGTCTCGCCCGCCTCGCCTCGCTCGATCGCGCCGAAGACCTTCTCGAGCTCGGCGCCGAGGAAGATCGACATGATCGCCGGGGGGGCCTCATTCGCGCCCAGACGGTGGTCCTGGCCGGCGGATGCGATCGAGGCCCGCAAGAGACCTTGGTGCTTGTTCACGGCCTGCATCACGGCCGCGCAGAAGAACAGGAACTGGAGGTTCTCGTGGGGGGTCGCGCCCGGCTCGAGCAGGTTGTTGCCCGTATCGGTCCCCATCGACCAGTTGTTGTGCTTGCCCGAGCCGTTGACGCCCGCGAAGGGCTTCTCGTGCAGCAGGCACACGAGCCCGTAGCGGCGCGCCATGTTCTGCATGACCTGCATCGTCAGCTGCTGGTGGTCGGAGCCGACGTTCGAGTTCTCGAACACGGGGGCGATCTCGTACTGGTTGGGCGCGACCTCGTTGTGGCGCGTCTTGACCGGTACGGCGAGCTTCGAGAGCTCGCGCTCGGTGGCGAGCATGCAGGCGAGGATGCGCTCGGGGATCGAGCCGAAGTAGTGGTCGTCGAGCTCGTGGCCCTTGGGCGGCTTGGCGCCGAACAGGGTGCGCCCGGTGGTGAGGAGGTCGGGCCGCTCGAAGAAGTACTGCTGGTCGATCAGGAAGTACTCCTGCTCGGGGCCGACGGTCGTGAAGACGCGCTGGGCGCTGCGGTCGCCGAACACGACGCAGGGCCCGGATCGCGGACTTGGAGAGGGCATCCATCGAGCGCAGCAGCGGGATCTTGTGATCGAGCGCCTCGCCGGTCCAGGACGCGAACGCGGTCGGGATACACAGGACCGCGCCGTTGGGGTTCTCGAGGATGAAGGCAGGGGAGGTCGGATCCCACGCGGTGTAGCCGCGCGCCTCGAACGTCGCCCGGATGCCGCCAGTCGGGAACGAGGAGGCGTCCGGCTCGCCCTGGATCAGCTCCTTGCCCGAGAACTCCGGCAGCGCGGTGCCCTCGCCGGTCGGCGAGTAGAAGCTGTCGTGCTTCTCGGCCGTCGAGCCCGTCAGCGGCTGGAACCAGTGCGTGTAGTGGGTCGCGCCGCGCTCGAGCGCCCACTCCTTCATCGCCTGCGCTACGGAGTCGGCCAGCGAGGTGTCGAGCGACTCGCCGCGCGCGAGCGTCTGCTGGAGTCGCCGGAAGACGTCCTTGGGCAGTCGCTGGCGCTGGACCGCCGTCGAGAACACGTTGGCGCCGAAGATCTGGTTGTCGGGATCGGTCAGGTCGGCCGCGCCGAGCGCGCCCCCGTTGGGGGTCCACTGAGCGGCGAGGACGTTCTGCTGGCGGATCCGAGGCATGCGCGTTATGTCTCCTTTGCGCGAGAAGCGGCAAGCGTAAGCGATCGACCCGCGCCTGGTATGGCCGAATGTCCAAACAGCGGGGAAGTTTTGGGGCCCGCTGGGAGGCGAAAATTCGTCCCACCTTTTGCGTCCGAGAGCGAGCGGGACGAAAGTTCCCCCTTATGCGGAGAGAATTCGTCCGACCTCACAGGGGGACAGACGGCGGGACGAATTTTCCCCTCCCCTCGCCCGCGCCACCCTCGGTCACGGCGTGACGCGCGCGCGAGGTCGAGCGGCCCGCTACGGCGTCGTGACGATCTGGCCGCTGTTGTTGACGTATGCCTGTGGCGGCTTCTGGGTGATGTGGACCGTGAACGAACCGCGCGGTATCCCGCCACCCTGCAGCACCGCCTTGGCGTTGCCGAACAGCCCAGCGTCGACGCGCCAGTTGACGACCCAGGCGCCCGGTTGAACGGCCGTCAGGTGCCAGACGAAGGTCGCCGTCTTGCCCGGCTTGAGCGCGCCGAGCGCCCAAGTGTTGGAGTAGGCGGTGACGGCCGCACCCGGCCCGCCGGTCTTACAGCTGTAGCCGCAGCGCCCCGGCGCCCGGTCGACGATCCACACCGGGCGCGACTGGCTTGCCACATTCGGCGGTGTCGAGGGAGTATGAGAAGGGCTGTACCTGGGTGCCCAAGTCCGGGTGGCTGGGCGTGCCGTCGGTGATCGTGACGCCGACGTTGGGGATCGTCTTGGAGCCGCTGTTGGTGACCCTCACGACCATCTGCGCGTGCTCGGAGAACCGTTGGCTCGCCGGGAAGCTGGCGCTCGGGGCGACCGTGAACTTCCCCTTGGGCTCGCTCGCGGCCTGGGTCTGTGACCCGCAGGCGCTGATCGCCACACCCGCGAGTCCCGCGAGCGCCCAGCAGACGCACGTTCTCCACCCGCTCACGCGCGCCAAGTTATCAAGTAAGCCGCTGTCTTCGCGACGGTTCCTGCTGGCTCTGGCCGCGTCCGTGGCGTACGCTTACGCCCAGCCGAGGACCCGCAAGGCTGGCGGCTAGATCCGGGAGGACATCAATTTGATTCGAGCAGTCGCCGATCGCGCGTTCTTGCCCACCAAGAGCGTGCTCGAAGAGGTCGGGAACATGGTCGTTCTGACCGGCAAGACGATCGTGGCTGCCGTGCGGCCTCCGTACTCCTACGGCAGCGAGTTCACGGGCCAGTTCCTGTTCGCGACTGAAGCTGTGCTGGTTCCCGCTGCTGGTCTCGACGATCGCCTTCGGCTACGAGGCGCCCGGTCTGCAGGCCGCCAACTTCCTCGTGCTGTTCGGCGCGCTCGACCGCCTCGGCGGCTTCTTCGCGCTGACGTCGATCAGGGAGTTCGGCCCGTTCGTGGACGCGATCGTGCTCGCCGGCGTCGCCGGCACCGCGATCACCGCCGACCTCGGCGCGCGCAAGATCCGCGAGGAGCTCGACGCCCTGCAGGTGCTGGGCGTCGACCCGGTCAAGAACCTGGTCGTGCCCCGCTTTCTGGCGCTGATGCTCGTGACCGGCCTGTTCGACATCTACGCGCTGCTGTTCGGCATGTTCGGCGGCATCCTCGCGACGCTCGTCAACCACGCCCCGCTGGGGCCGTTCTTCGCGACCTTGTTCAACAACGCCGAGACGACCGACTTATGGGGCTCGGTGCTGAAGACGACCTTATTCGGCGCGATCATCGCGGTCGTCTGCTGCTACAAGGGCATGACCGCCTCCGGCGGGGCCGAGGGGGTGGGGCGCGCCGTCAACCAGGCGGTCGTGATCGCGTTCCTGGGCATCTTCGCCTTCAACTTCGCCTTCACCCAGACGCTGCTGGCCACCCATCCCGAGATCACCACGATCATCAGATGAGGCCCAGCTCTCGGACGCCGACCGACCGGAGGACCGATGGGGCAGCTGATCGCGACCCCGCGCGGCTGGATCGAGTCGTTCGGCGAGATCGTTCAGTTCTGCGGCAGGGTCGTGGGCGAGGTCTTCCGCCTGCGGGTGTTCAAGTTCTTCGGCGAGACGCTGCGCCAGGCGGGAATCCTCGTGCTCGGCTCGACGCTCGTGATCTGGGGCCTCGTGTTCATCATCGGCGCCGAGTGCGGGCTCGAAGGCGCCTACTTCACCAACTCTCAGGGAGTGCCGGCGTACTCGGGCGTGTTCGCCTCCTGGTGCGACCTGCGCGAGCTGGTCCCGTACGCCTTCGGCTACATGATGGCCGCCAAGGTCGGCACCGGGATCGTGGCCGAGCTCGGCTCGATGCGGATCTCCGACGAGATCGACGCGCTCGAGGTGATGGGCATCAGCGGCATGACGTTCCTGTGCGCGACGCGGCTGCTGGCGGCATGGATCGTGCTGCCCTTCATGTACCTGTGCTCGATCGGCGCCGGCTTCTTCGCCAGCTACCTCGTCGTCGTGCAGGAGATCAGGGGCGTCTCGCCAAGGAGGGTTCTTCTTGATCTTCTGGGAGTTCCAGAATCCCCCTGACGTCTTATATAGCCTGATCAAAGCCATGGCGATGGCGACCGTGATCGTGCTCGTCGGGGCTTACTACGGCTACAACGCGAGTGGCGGCCCGGTCGGGGTGGGAACCGCCACGGCAAAATCGATGGTGCTGAACATCATCGCTGTACACATAATCGGCATGCTCGGAACCCAGATCTTCTGGGGAGCCAACCCCCGGGCGCCAATCGGAGGCTGAGCAATGAGGCGTTTTAGGTTTGGTGGCTCTCGGGGCTCGGAGGACAAACAGGAAGTCCGGCGGCGAGGGCCAGGACGCGGCCGCCTTCGGGCCTCAGCCGACCGGGCAGTCCGAGCAGCAGCCGGATGGCTCCGACACCGACGACAGGGCCTTCTCCGGGTGCCCATGTGTCGAGGCCAGATGAGGAGACCCGGGTCGGAGGAGCAGAGCAGGCCCCTGGGATCGGGCCCCAGACGGGTGACTTCGTGTGGCCCTCCTCGACCCCGCCCTCGACCGCCGGGCAGCCCGAGACGGGGGGCGGCGAACAGCAGGGCGAGCCGGTCGCGGCCTGGACGCAGGTCGACGAGCAGCCCACGGGCGAGCACGACGTGCCGGCGGAGGAGACGCGCGTCGACCAGGAAGCCCAGACTGCCTCCGACCGCGGCTCACGCGTATCGGTGATCGACGAGCACGACGATGCAGCCGAACCGCCCGCCGCCGCCACCCGGCGCCTACGACGAGGAATACAAGTGGCACACCTACGTTCACTATCCCTCGGGCCGCCCCGACGCAGTCGAGTTCGTCGACACCTACAAGTCGTTCGGGCGCAACCACATCCTGCGCGGGCTGAACATGGGCCTGCCCGAGGGCATGGTGTCGATGATCCTCGGGCCCTCGGGAACCGGCAAGTCGGTGTGCATCAAGCACATGGTCGGGCTGCTGTACCCGGACGAGGGCGACATCATCGTGCACGGCCAGTCGGTGCCGAACATGCCCGACGACGATCTGTTCGACATGCGCAAGAAGTTCGGCCTGCTGTTCCAGGACGGCGCCCTGTTCGGCTCGATGAACGTGTTCGACAACGTCGCCTTCCCGCTGCGCCAGCACACCGAGAAGGGCGAGGACGAGATCACCGACATCGTCACGCGCCGGCTGAACGAGGTCGGTCTCGGCGCCCACGGAGACAAGCTGCCGAACGAGCTCTCGGGCGGCATGCGCAAGCGCGCCGGGTTCGCGCGGGCGCTCGTGCTCGAGCCGGACATCGTGCTCTTCGACGAGCCCGACTCAGGCCTCGATCCGGTGCGGACGGCGCTGCTCGGCGAGCTGATCCTCGAGATCCACCGCGACATGATGGATGAGGCGAAGGAGAAGCAGAGGGAGCATCTGCCCACCTTCGCCGTGATCACGCACGACATCATGAGCGCCCGCCGGGTGGCCGACTACATCAACGTCCTGTGGAAGGGCCGCATCGTCGAGGCGGGCCCCGCCGAGGACATGCTCAACTCCGAGAACCCGTTCATCCGGCAGTTCCTGGCCGGCGAGTCGCAGGGACCGCTGACGATGGACTGACCGTCCGGAATCGCTCCGGCCGCACCTGCGCTGTCGCGCGAGTGCGTCCAGCGCGTTCCGGACCGCCAGCCGCTTGCACCCGTTTGTGACGCGTACGCGCGGAAGCGGAGATAGCCTGAACGCGGTATGAGCAGCAAGCTTGAGCGGGTGGCGCGGGCAGCTGCGAGGCGGCCCGTCGCGACGCTGCTCGCAGTCGCTCTGTTGGCGGTTGGGGGCGGCCTGCTCGCGCTGCAGCTGCAGCCCTCGACCGGCATCGGCACGTTTGTCGGCAGCGGTTCGCAGAGCTACCAGGCGACGATCGACGACCAGCGCAATTTCGGCTCCGACGCGGTCGTGGTGCTGATCCGTGAGCCGCTGAACGATCTCGTCGAGACCAAGGACCTCGGCACGCTCAGCTTCCTCGAGGCGTGCCTGGCGGGCAAGGTCGTGGTCCAGAACCTCCAGCTCGGGGCCTACACCGAGGCGCCCGCCGGGACGGCCCCCTACGGCGGAGCCGGCAGCCCGTGCGGAAAGCTGATGCGCACGAGGCCGATCAAGGCCGTCTACGGCCCGGCCACATTCCTCAACCACGCCGTGGTGGCGGTCAACGAGCTGATCCTGTCGCTGACCCGCGGCGCGCAGCAGGCGATCGCCGCGGCGCGCAGCAACGCCTACCAGCTCGCGCTCGGCGAGCACAAGAGCCAGAAGCAGGCGCAGGTGTTCGCGAACGCCGCCGCCACACTCGCGCAGCAGCAGGAGCTACAGCAGGCCCAGACCCTGGCCGTCCAATCGGGCCTGACCTCGAGCCCGCGGATCGACAACCAGCAGTTCATCTCGCAGGTCGTGTTCGACCCCACGCGCGGGCTGAACCAGCCCAAGGCCAGGTTCTCGTATCTGTTCCCCAACGCGAACTCGGCGCTGATCCAGATCCGCCTAAGCTCGTCGCTCACGCCGGCGCAGCAGACGCAGGCGATCGCGTGGATCCGGCAGGTGGTGCGCATGCCGCTCTTCCACCTCAGCTACGGCGGCACCTACCTCGTCAGCGGCGCCCCCGTCGTCCTCTCCGACCTCTCCTCGTCGCTGACCAGCTCGATCGCCACCCTGCTGGCCGTCGTGCTCGCCGTGATGGCGGTCGTGCTGCTGTTCGTCTTCCGCTCGCGGCTGCGGCTGTTGCCGCTGGCGATCGCGCTGGCGGCCGCCGGCATCAGCTTCGGCTTGGTCGAGCTCGTCGGCGCATCGCTGACGCTCGCCTCGCTGGCCGTGCTGCCCATCTTGATCGGCCTGGCCGTCGACTACGCGATCCAGTTCCAATCGCGGATCCAGGAGGCGCGCCACTCACGGCTCTCGGATGCGCCCGAGCGCTCCGGCAGCGACGAGGCGATCGCGCACGCCGCCAGGGTGGGCGCGCCCGCGATCGCGACGGCCGCGCTCGCGACGGCCACCGGCTTTCTCGTGTTGCTGCTCTCGCCCGTGCCGATGATGCGCGGCTTCGGCGTGCTGCTGGTCGTCGGGATCGTGGTCGCGCTCGCGTGCGCGCTCGTGGTCTGCGCGGCTGCGCTCGCTCTGCTCGACCGCAGCCGCGGCGTCCCCACCACAGCGGTCCCCGCCCTCTCGATTCGGGGGCTGGCCGAAGACGGAGCGATCGCCGCCTCGGTGCGGGGGGCGGCCGAGATTCTCGAGAGCATGAGCCGCGTCGTCGCCGCGGGCGCGAGGCCCGCGGGTGCCGCCGCGGCGAAAGGCGGCGCAGTGCTCGCCGCTGCCGGCCGCGGCGTAGGTGCGCGGCTGGCGCGGCTGCGCTTCAGAGCCGTCCAGCCGAGAGTGCGCAGTCGAGTCAGGCGGGAGACGCCCCGGCCGAAGCTCGCAGGCCTGGTCCGCCGCCCGGTGCTCATCCTGTGGGTGGCGCTCGGGTTCGCGCTGCTGGGCTGGATCGCCGACACCCAGACCTCGGTGCAGTCGGATGTGACCAAGCTCGTTCCCGTCCTCGATGCCGGCGCTGCGCGATCTGCACACGCTCGAGCGCGTGAGCGGTGTATCGGGTGAGATCGACGTCACGGTGCGCGCGCGCAATGTCGCCACGCCGCGCGTCGTGGCTGGATGACGTCCTACGAGCAGGGGCTGCTGACTCACTTCGGCTACGTCGAGACGCGCGGGCTGCATGCACGCCACCCTGTGCCCAGCGCTCTCGCTGCCCGATCTGTTCTCGGCCGGCGGGACCAGCTCCTCGAGCCGCAGCCCACCTCAGGCTCGATCACCAGTTTGCTGGCGGCCGTGCCGCCGTACTTCAAGCAGGCGGTGATCACCCCAGACGAGCGCGAGGCGACGCTCGCCTTCGGCATCCGGCTGATGCCGCTCGCGCGCCAGCAGCAGGTGATCGACTACATGCGCTCGCGCCTGCACCCGCCCGCGGGCGTGAGCGCGCGCCTGGCGGGCATCCCCGTGGTCGCGGCCGAGGCCAACGCGCACTCTGTCCTCCTCGGCGCGGCGGCTGCTGACCCTGCTCGCGGGGATGATCGCGGTGGGCTCGTGCTCCTGGCGGTGCTGCGCCGGCCCTCGCGCGCGCTCGTGCCGCTGCTGCCGATCGCGCTCGCGACCGGCTGGTCGGCCCTGATCGTGTTCCTGCTCGGGATCCCGCTCAACCCGATGTCGGCCAGCCTCGGCACGCTCGTGATCGCGATCTCGACCGAGTTCAGCGTGCTGCTGTCCGAGCGCTTCCGTCAGGAGCGAGACCACGCGCCGCGAGTCTCGAGCGAGGCGCTGCAGGCGCACCTACCGCTCGACTGGCGTGGCTGTGCTCGCCTCCGGCATCACCGCGATCGCGGGCTTCGGCGTGCTGATGGTCTCGAGCATCACGATGCTGCGCGATTTCGGCCTCGTGACCGTGATCGATCTGGCCGTCTCGCTCGTGCGGCGTGCTGGTCGTGCTGCCGGCGGCGCTCGCGGCCGCCGAGGGCGGCTCGTTCGAGCGGCGCGGCGACCAGGTCACCGCTGCCTCGGCGCTCGCACGGCACGGCTGCGCCGGCGCCCGAGCGTGGTGTGAGCGAGGAGCAGAACGGACCGGCCGGGATCGGGGCGCCTCCGTCCGCCCCGGACGAGACCGACCCGGCCCGCGTCCACCGGCTCGACCCCGATCGCGCGGCCAGGACGGCCCGTGCGACGCGGCGCCGCCCCGAAGCGGCGATCGACACGCGCCCCTACCGCTGGGCGATCGGCGCCTTCGGCTTCGGCCTCGTGGTTGTGATCTCGGTCGCGCTGTTCCTCACCCATGGCCTGGGCTCGGTGGGCGTGCCCGCGGGCGCGCGGATCCGCGACTTCGCGGCCCCGGTGGCGACCTCGAACCTCGTCGGCGACGCCAACTTCGCGAAGCCCTGCGAGCTCGGCTACTTCGGCGCGAGGGCGGTCAACACCTGTCTGCTCGCGCGCCGAGGGCCATTCGTGCTGGCCTTCTTCGTGACCGGCTCGGATGCCTGCGTGAAGCAGATCAACACGCTGCAGCGCGTCTCACGCCAGTTCAGCTCCAGTGCGGTCGCCTTCGCCGCAGTCGCTGTGAGCGCCTCCAAGAGCGAGACCGCAAAGCTCGTCCACAGCCACCACTGGACGATTCCGGTCGCCTACGACCGCGATGGCTCGGTCGGCTCGATCTATGGCGTCGCGATCTGTCCGCTGGTCGAGTTGGTGGCCCGCGGGGGCATCGTCAAGGACAGGCTGATCGGGGATCGCTGGCTACGACCGGCGGCGCTCGCCGCCCGCATCCGCGCGCTCGCGGGCTGAGCCCCGCGAGCGGGAGTGAGCGATGCAAGACGAGAGCGAGCTCCACGCCGCTGAAGGGTCGATCGCGCACGAGCTGGCCGCCGAGTTTCCCGGCTTGCGGCTGCTGTGGGTGACGGTCGCGGCGGGGCTGCGTCCGAGCCCGAAGGAGATCAAGCACCGGCTGCGCGAGCTCTCGAGCCGGTACCGCGGCGACAGCGTGATCGCCATGCGCACGCAGCCGATCCCGCAGGCCTACCGCGTCTTCTTTCGCCAGATCGGCCTCGACCCCGACACCACCCGCATCCCGAGCGAAGCCGCGGCGGTGGATCGGCTCATGCACGGGGGTTTCCGATCCCGCGGTCTGATCGAGGACTGCCGCTTGATCGCGCTGATCGAGACCGGCGTGCCGGTGTGGGCGCTCGATGCCGACCTCGTCGCGCCGGAAGGGCTGGGGGTTCGCCCGACCGTGCCGGGTGACCGACTCGGAGCCGGGGAGCCCGCGAGCCCGCTTGCGCCCGGCCGCCTGGCGGTTGCCGACTCGAGCACCGTGCACGCGCTGTTGCTCGAAGATGTCGCGCCGTCTAGCCGCGTCGGCAGGCACACAGAGCGCGTCGCCCTGTTCACGGTCGGGGTGCAGGGCGTCCCGGCCATCCATCTGGAGGAGGCGCTGTGGATCGCGGTCGACGTTCTCGGCGCGGCCGGCTGAAGTGTTTGCCCGCGGCCCCACCGGTGGTACCCTCTGGGTGCGCCGAAAAGGGCGGCGGGTGATGGAGACTCCGGGTACGACAGCACTGAAGGACCCCTTCGGGAGTGACCGTGTGCGGGAGCTTGCGCCCGCAGAAGAGGTCGGCGAGCGCGCCGCGCGGCGTTCGCTGCGCGAGCAGATCGGCCGGCTCGAGCGCGAGCTGGCGGAGGCGTTCGTCACGGCCTATCGGCTCGGCGGCCTCGACGAGGCGCCCACGGCGACCGGGCAGCCGCGTCTGCTCGACCTGGGCGAGCTCGAACGCGTGCGCGATCAGCTGGCCGAGCGACTGCGCGCGGCGCGCATCACGATCGCTCAGCGCGCCGAGATCCAGGACGCCAACCGCGTTCTGCTCGAGCGGATGCTGCTCGAGCCCCACAAGCACCGCTTCGTGCGCATCGCCGCACGTGACGTCGGCCAGCCTGGATGCGGCGTCTGGCAGGTCAGGCCACGGCTCGGTCTGCTGGGCATGCTGATGGGCTGGTGGGAGGTCAAGCTCTCCTCTGGCTGTCCCTTAGCCCGGGGCCGCGGCGGGGAGCCGGCGGCCCGGGCGAGAGAGGAGATCGGAGCTAGCGGCTGGGCCGCCGCGAGAGTGGAATCGGGCCGTGGGGCCAGTTCTATGCTCCCACGCATGCGCGCGCTACTGAGGACGGGGGCCGGCACGGTCCTCGTCGTCATGATCATGTTCTTCGGCAGCTTCGGGCTGTGGATCGGCACGCCCGTGCTGTGGTTGTGGGTGGGCTCCCAGGTCCAGGGCGCCACGCAGTCGCTCGGGGCCGCCTTTGCCACGGCCTTCGCCGGGGCCGTGGCGACGGTTGTCGTGCTGGCCTCAGTGCTCGCGAAGCTAAGCGACGTCTACCGCGCCAACCGCGAGGCAAGAGGCCTCAACGACACCGGTCACCTCGTGCTCGAAGCGGTGCTCGTCGTCAGCGCCGGCGTAACCATTGCGGGATTCGCGATCTGGTTCTTCCTGCTGTCGGGGGCCAATCCCGTTCCCGTTGACATAACCCTGTAGCTCGGCGAGCTCGAGGTCTTCGACCGCGCGCACGCCCAGCTGCGTGGCCAGCAGGCGCCGCTGGCGCTGGGTCAGCAGGCGCAGAGGCCGCATCTCCGAGATCTGCAGTCCTGAGAGCAGCTTGCGCGTACGGTTCGTGCCCCAGCGGCGTTGGCTCATGAGCAGCTCCCCGACGGGCCAGCTCTCCGCCTCCGCCGGCAGACGCAGGATTACCTCCGCGGCCGACACGTAACCTTGCGCGATTTGTCGCTTCAGCTCGGCGCGCGCCAGCCGAACCGCGTTGGCCCGCTCCAGTGCACGCATGCGCTGGCGCCCTGAAGTGCTCCGAAGCTCGGAGGTCATCGTCGCGGTCTCGGTCATGCCTTCCCCTCTTTCTCCCTCAATCGCTGGCCCACCTCGGCGGGCGCCTTTAGCCAACACGCTCACCTTCGCACGCGATTCGTTGCTCGCGTCCGATAGGTCTTTCCTATGTCCGTCGGGCCGGGCGGTCACATTCGCCCTGCTAGCGCCGGTGCCCCACCAAAGACAAAGCTCCGCGAGACCCGTCCCGACCAACTGTCCAACGACAAGGAACGCTAAGCGACTGCGCGGCCAAGAGCAACCTCGCTCGCGCAGGACCGTGTGCTTAGAGCGGCTTTTTCCTCCTCGCGAGGATTTGTGCGTGAGTGGACAAGCGCCGGGCTCATTCGGCGCCCGGGAGCGAGCCGTGCTCGCGCTCGAACTCGCGTTTGGCCTGGCCGAAGATCTCGAGCGCGGCATCGAGGGTCCCGCGATCGTGCGTGGCCATCACGCTCGAGCGCAGGAGCGCCCCGGCGGGCGGAACCGCGGGATGGACCATCAGGTTCACGTACAGCCCGTGGTCATACAGCGACTTCCACAAAAACAGAGCCTTGAAGTCGTCGCCGACCACGATCGGCACGACCGGCGTGACCAGCTCGGTGCCGTCTCGCAGCCGGGTCGGCTTGACGACCCGGAAGCCGAGCTCGCTCAGGCCGGCGTGCAGGTAGCGGGCGTTGTCGAGCACGCGCGCAAACAGGGCCCTGCCCTCATCCGAGCGGCAGATCCGCACTGCCGCCAGGGTCGCGCCGACGGCGGCGGGCACGGCCGAGGCGGTGAAGATGAAGGGGCGCGATGAGATGCGCAGGAACTCGATCACCTCCGCCGGGCCGGCGATCACGCCGCCGCACGAAGCCAGCGACTTCGAGAACGTCGCCATGCGCAGGTCGACGCGCTCCTCGATTCCCAGCAGCTCGCATGCGCCGGCCCCGCGGGCGCCCAGCACGCCGAGCGCGTGGGCCTCGTCGACCATCAGCCGCGCCCCGAAGGCTTCGCACAGGTCCGCGATCTCCGGCAGCGGCGCCACGTCGCCCTCGGTCGAGAAGACGCCATCGACCACCACCAGCACCCCGCCACCGTCGGCTGCCGCCTTCTCGAGCGTGCGCTCGAGCCGATCGAGCCGGTTGTGGCGGAAGGCGCGCAGCTTGGCGCGCGAGAGGATGCAGCCGTCGAGGATCGAGGCGTGGTCGCCTGAATCGACGACAACCGTGTCCGAGGGGCCGAGGATCGTGCCGAGGGTGCCCAGGTTGGTCTGGTGGCCCGTCGTGAAGACGAGCGCGGCCTCGGTTCCCAGCCAGTCGGCGAGCTCCGCCTCGAGCTCGAGATGCAGGTCGAGGGTGCCGTTCAGGAAGCGGGAGCCGGTGATCCCGGTCCCGTATCGATGGAGCGCGTCGAGCGCCCCCTGCTGGACGCGCTCGTCGCCGGTGAGGCCGAGGTAGTTGTTGGACCCGAGCATGATCCGCTTCGCGCCCTCCATCTCGACCACGGGCAGCGTCGGCCCCTCGAGCACGCGGAAGTAGGGCAGCGAGTCGAGCTCACGCACGGTTGCGAGCTGCTCCAAGCGCTCGCTCGCGCGGACTTTGGCAAAGACGTCGGTCATCGTTCGCATATCGATCGCGGCGGAATGGCGCGGCGGGCGCTGGACGGGTACCGGCACCCCGGCGCGTCGTCTGCCTGGGCCGCCGTAGCGCGAGCATCGTAACGGGCCTTTGAAGATAGCCGTCGCCGCTGTCACCATTGCGGGTATGGCGAACGAGTTCGAGGAGATCGTCGAGCTGGGCCCGGAGGACGTCACCGAAGAGGAGCCGCTGCCCGTCGTGATCGAGGCTGCGGTGGCGGAACGCCCCTCGGTCCGGGTGCCGGCGCTGCAGGCGGCGGGCGCAGCGGCGACCGGGTTCGTGGCCGGCGCCGTGACGCTGGCGCTCCTTAGGCGCCAGCACTCGCGCAGGCTGGCGCGACTCGAGCGTCGTGCGCTGATCGGCCGGCGTGGGCCGTGGGAGGGGACGGCCCGCACCTACCTCGTGCACGTGCGCGTGCTCGGTCGCCCGGCGGAATAGCCGGCAAGCTCCCTATCGCAGCGGCGCCCGCAACCCCTGCACCAGCCGGCGCACCGCCGCGCCTCCCTCCGCTCGAGCGGCGATCACCTCCCCCGCCGAGACGCCGGCGATCGACATCGCCGCCTCCTCCAGGGCCCCGAGCAGCACACGCGCGGCCGCACGCGTGGACTGGGGCGGCAGCTCCCCGGCCTCGACGGCGCGCTGAAGAGCACCATCGATGAGCTCCAGCCCGTACTCGCCCTCGAGCGCCTGCCACACCTCGGTGCCGAGCACGGCGGGCGCATCGAGCAGCAGCACGCGCCGCACCGCGGGTTCCACGGCCGCATCCAGGAAGGCGTCGATCCCGCGCTCGAGCGACTGAAGCGGCGTCGCGCCCTCGCCCGCGGCCCCGCGGACGCGCTGGGCCGTCTCGGCGCTCAGGCGGACGACTACGGCCCCGAACAGCTCGTCCTTGCCGCGGGGGTAGCGACGCTCGAGCTCAGCCGGCGCGATCCCCGCCCGTTCGGCGATCTGCTCCAGCTCGGCGTCGCCGTAGCCACGCTCGGCGAACACCTCGCACGCCGCCGCCAGCTCCTCCGGGGTGCCGACCGGCACCCCTAGATCCCCTGTCCGGCGAGGACCTCGTTGGTCGAGGCGCCGTCGACGGCCTGGGGCTTGGAGATCAGATGGTTCATCAGCATCCAGCGCCCATAGGCCGTCCACTGCGCCTGGTTCAGCCAACCCCAGGGCTTGTTCTTGTCGGACCCGGACGGGAAGAAGGCGGGCAGGGTCGCGTTGACCGAGGCCGACTGCAGCCGCGAGCTGAGCGACGGATTGGCCGCTAGCAGGTTCTTGACGGCGCCGCTCGGGTCGCTGCGTACGGATTCGTACCCGCGTCCGAGCGCCTGCACGAAGCGGCGCACGAAGTCGATGTGGTTGACGAGCGTGCTCTCCCTGACCACCACCACCAGCTCGTCGTAGGTGGGCACGCCGACCTGGTTCATGCGGATCACGTGAGTGCGCCAGCCGAGCTGCGCGAGCTGGATCGCCTCGTAGTTCCAGTAGCCGCCGAGGATCGCGTCGACGCGCTTGGAGAGCAGTGCCGGCACCAGGCCCGAGCCCACGTTGACCTCCTTGACCGAGCTGAGCGGCACGTTCGCGTGGTGCAGGATCGTCGTCAGATAAGCGTGCTGGTAGGGGATGCCGGCGTCGGCGATGCTTCTGCCGCGCAGCTGCGAGGGCCGCGTGATCCCGTGTCGGCCGATCGAGATGATCGAGGTGAGCGGCTGCTGGACGATCGCGGCCACCGCCACCAGCGGCTCGCCCTGGTTGCGTGCCAGCATCACCTCGGGCTCGTAGGAGATCGCGAAGTCGACACGGCCCGCGGCCAGGAGCTGCAACGGGGCCGAGGGGTTCGATGGCACCTGCACGTGAACGTCCAAGCCGACGTGCTTGAAGTCGCTCTGCGCGAGCGCCTGGTAGATGCCGACGTGGTCGGCGTTGGGGAACCAGTCGAGCATCAGCGTCGCCGGCTGATAGCTCGAGACCCCCACCCGCTCCTGCTTCTGGCCGCAGGCCGCCAGCAGCAGCGAGGCCGCCCCGATGGAGATCGCTATGAGCGCTTTCTTGATCACGAATCTTCTTTCGAGCGTGAGGATGCCCAGGGCACCGCGAGCCGCTCGGCAAGGCTCAGCAACGCGAACAGGGCGATCGCGAAGGCTGACAGGATCGCGACCGAAGCGTACGCACGGGGGGTGAGGATCTGGTTTATCGACTGCTGGAACAGGTATCCGAGGCCCGCGCTGGCGCCCGAGAGCTCGGCGAACACGGCTCCGATGACGGCGACCACGACCGCGATCTTCGCGCCGGTCAGCACGCCGGGGAGCGCCGCCGGCAGCTCGACGTGGCGAAACGTGCGCAGGCGCGTGGCGTCGAAGGTCCGCATCAGCTTGATCAGACCGCGCTCGACCCCCTCCAGTCCGGCGAGCGTCGTGACCACGATCGGGAAGAAGGAGACGAGCGCGACCACGACCAGCTTGGGGAAGATCGTGAAGCCGAGCCACAGCACCAGCACCGGCGCGAGGATCGGGATCGGAATCGTCTGGGAGGCGATCAGGAGGGGATAGACGGCGCGCCGCAGCGTGTCCGAGAAGTGGATCGCGACCGCGCACGCGAAACCCACGACCGCGGCCAGCAGGATCCCCAGCAGCACCTCCTCGGCGGTGACGAGGAAGTTCGACCACAGCAGCGAGCGATCGTCGTAGAGCGCCTGGGCGATCGCGTGGGGAGCGGGCAGGATCAACGGCTGGGCGCCCCCGAGGTCGACGTAGAGCTCCCAGGCGCCCAGCAGCAACAGCAGCAGGAGCAGCGGGCGCCAGCCGAAGCGCACACCGCGCAGCGCCGCGGCGCCGAGCCACGTGGCGCCGAGCCAGCTGAGCGGAGTCATTCCGGCACCCCCAGCGCGCGCAGCGCCCGCTCGCGCAGCGTCACGACCCCGGGGTCGGTGCGGTGACGCGGCCGCGCTAGCTGCACCTCGATCTCCTCTACAGCCCGGCCGGGCCGCGGCGACATCACGACGACGCGATCGCCTAGCACGACCGCCTCCTCGACGTCGTGGGTCACGAGCACGACGGTGCGCGGCTCGCGCTCCAGCACGCGGCCGAGCCACCCCTGCATCTCCAGCCGGGTGATCGCGTCGAGCGCGGCGAACGGCTCATCGAGGGCGAGCACGGGCTTGCCCGCCAGCAGCGAGCGCAGGAAAGACACCCGCTGGCGCATGCCGCCCGAGAGCTCGGCGGGCCGCGTGCGCTCGAACTCGGCCAGGCCGAAGCGCTCGAGCCAAGGCGCGGCCGCGGCTCGTGCCTCTGACCGCGAGCGGCCCTGGGCGCGCAGCGCGAGCCCGGCGTTGTCGAGCGCGCCCAGCCACGGCAGCAGCAGGTCGCGCTGCGGCATCAGCGCCGCGGGCGCCGCCGCCGACCGTTCCCGAGTCTGGTCGGCCAAGGCCGCAGATCAGCTCGAGCAGCGTCGTCTTGCCGCAGCCGCTCGGCCCCACGACCGCGACGATCTCGTGCGGCCGCGCAGACAGCGACATCCGCTCGAGCGCGGTCAGCGAGCCCCGCCGCGTCCTGAACGTGCGCGTCACCGCGTGCACGCGGACGCCGCCGGCCAACTCGACCGACCGCTCGGGCGGCGCCTTGACGATGAGTTCTGTCACTCCCTTCGCGGGCATTACCCCACAGGTTCGAAGGGTCAGCGCCGGGTTGGAGTAGGGCGCTATCTCAGCCGGCTTTCCCGCCAGCCCCCCTGGGTCACAAGGAGGCTTCCGATGCTAGCGAGCCGCTAGCGCGAGCGTGCCAGCGCCTTGACGAACCCCTCGAGCTGATCGGTGCGCCAGCACTCGAAGGCCGTGCAGTGGTCCTCGTAGCGGCCGATCACCGAGTCGCCGTAGTCCCAGTAGAGGCGCGGCTCGGGGTTCAGCCAGAAGGTCCGCCCGGCGATCGCTGTGAGGGTCGCGAACACCTCCGCGCGCGGCGGGCGGCCGTTGGTGCGCGCGTCGCCAAGCACGATCACCGTCGTGCGTGGGTGGAGCTCGTCGCCGACGAGCTCGAGGAACTCGCTCCACACGCGGCCGTAATCGGTGTAGCCGGAGATGTCAGCAACGCCCGCGGACCGCGACACCGCCGTGCTGGCGGCGCGAAAGTCGCGCTCTGACTCGAACACCTCTGTCACCTCCGAGATCCGCTCGATGAAGACGAAGGAGCGCAGCTTGCGGAACGAGTCATGCAACGCGTGCAGGACCGAGAGGAAGAAGGTGCTCGCCGAGGTGACGCTGGTCGAGACGTCGCACAGCACGAAGATCTCGGGCCGCCGCGGGCGCTGCGGGCGGTACTTGAGCTCGACGGGCACGCCGCCGGTCTGGAGCGAGGCGCGCATCGTGCGGCGAACGTCGACGTGCGCGTGGCGACGGCGTCCGCGCAGCTCGTGGCCTTCGGTGGCGAGCGCTCGCTTGAGCTGCGCGACCACGCGGTGGACCGCCGCGAGGTCCTCGATCGGCCCCGTGGGCAAGGCCCGGTCGAGCTCGGTCAGCGGCCGCTTGGGCGGCAGCGCGCCCGTGCGCGCGATCGCGTTTCGCTCGAGCTCGCGGCGCAGGTGCGCCTCGAACTCGCGCAGCCGCTGGCGCGGCACGCCGTGACGGCGGGGGTCGTCGGCCGGCAGGTCGAGCCGGGGCTCGGGGCGCAGGCCGAGCGCGCGCCGGATGCGCTGCACGTCGACCCCGACGACGCCCGAGCCCTCGCCGGCGAAGGCCGCGATCGCGAGCCGTGCCAGGTCGCTCAGCAACCCCTCGCCGCCGTCGGCCAGCGCGGCCGCGATCTGACGCCGCAGCTCGTCGAGATCGAGCCGCTCTCCATCGACCGGAGCGGCTCCCGGCTCGCCGAACTCGTGTCGCGTCGCCTCGGCCTCGGTGGCGCGGAAGAAGAAGCGCTCGAACACGAGCTCGAACGTGCGCCGGTCCTCTGGCGACTTGGCCAGCGTGGCCGCGAGCGTCTCGCGAAAGTCGTGCTGGCGGCGCCAGGAGACGTGCCCGAGCGCCGCGAAGGCGTCGAGCAGCTCGGAGGTCCCGACCGCGACGCCCTCGCCGCGCAGGTCCTCGGCGAAGGCCAGCAGCGAAGCGTCGAAGCCGGCCGGACCCCGGTCCGGGACCCCGCCGTAGAGGGCGCTCACGCTCCGGCTCGGTCGAGCACGACGCCGACCCGCTCGGCGACTGTGTCGAGATCGGTGCGGTGCTTGACGATCACGCTCATCGTCTGACGAAACACGTCCTCTCCGATCTCGTCGGCGCCCAGCAGCAGCAGCGACCGCGCCCAGTCGATCGACTCGGCGATGCTGGGCGGCTTCTTCAGGTCGAGCTCGCGCACGTGGTGGATGATCTCGACGAGCCTTTTGGCCACGAGCTCGTCGAGCTCGGGCGAGTGCAGGCGCACGATCTCCAGCTCGTGCTCGATCGTCGGGTAGTCGAGCCACAGATAAAGGCACCGTCGCTTGAGCGCCTCGGTCAGCTCGCGCGTGTTGTTGGAGGTGAGCACGACGACGGGCCGCGTGCGTGCCTCGATCCGGCCCAGCTCCGGGATCGAGATCTGGAATTCTGACAGCAGCTCGAGCAGCATGGCCTCGAACTCCTGGTCGGTCTTGTCGATCTCGTCGATCAGCAGCACCACAGGCGCGGCCGAGACGATCGCGCTCATCAGCGGCCGCTCGAGCAGAAACTGCTCGCCGAAGATGTCCTCCTGGACCTGGTCCCAGCCGGCTCCATCGCTCTCAGCCTGGATGCGCAGGAGCTGCTTTCGGTAGTTCCACTCGTACAGCGCCTTGGCCTCGTCGAGTCCCTCGTAGCACTGCAGCCGCACGAGCCGGCGGGCCAGATAGCGCGCGAGCGCCTTGGCCAGCTCGGTCTTGCCGACCCCCGCGGGGCCCTCGACCAGCACCGGCTTGCCGAGCTTCGCGGCCAGCAGCGAGACGAGCGCCGTCGAGCCGCCCGGGAGATAACCGGCCGCGCGCAGCCCGGCATCGACGTCCTCGACTGAACTCGGCTGAGGCGGAGCGGCGCGCACGGTGCCCGCCAAATATAGGGTTCTGCCTCGTGAGGGCCGCTTAGTGTTCCCATTCGCCGCGCAGCAGGCGCCGCCGATAACGCTGTTCACCGTCGCGGTGGTCGCGGGCGTGGTGATCGGCATCTTCGGCCACATCATCCGCTCCAAGCCGCTGATCCTGTTCGGGATCGTGGTCGTCGGCGGCGTGTGCGCCTACGTCGTCATCTCGAGCTACGTGGGCGCGTTCTACAGCTAGACCTTGGGAAGTTATGCGCGCTAGAGGGGGCCTAACTTCCCACGCTGCCCCAGACCCCTACAGGATCGGGATGTCCTTGACCTCGCCACTGGGCTCGGGCGCCCGCTCGAGCCGCGCGACGTACCAGTCGATCAGCGCCCGCATCGCCAGCAGCAGCTCGCGCAGCGCCTCGGCCAGCCGGCGCTGGAGGTCGGCGGGGATCAGCTCGCGCAGCGCGCGGACGGCGGCCAAGAGCGACTCGAGCTGATCGCCTCCGGGAGCGCCATCCTCATCGGCCGGCGGCTCGAAGCCCGCCGGAGGAATGGGGACGGCGCGAAGCGCGGCTTCGGTCAGCCGCTGGGCCGTCTCGGACGCCTGCTCGAGCCGCTGCTCGAGCCGGCGCAGGCGCTCGGTCGTGACGTCGTTCTCGTCATTCATCGCTGAAGCTCACCTCGAGCGTGCCGTCCTCGAAGCGGGCCCCCGTGGGCTCGAGCGCAGCCACCGGTGGCGGCAGCGCGATCGTGCGCCGCTGCCCATCGACCCCGACCACCAGTTCGAGCCCGACCTTCTTCAAAGAGATTTCGCTCTTGTCGACGAACGGCAGCGCGAGGCGGAGCCGCGCGCCGTCAGCGCTCATCTCGAGCTGCTGGGCGAGCGTGTCGTGCAGCACGGCCGCCGGGTCGTGGCTCGCGAACAGCTCGGCGCCCAGACGGTCGAGCATCTCGGCGCCGACCACCTCCTGTTCGAAATAGGGCGCCCGCAGCATGGGCACGGGGGCGAAGGACTCCTGCACGAGCGCCAGGTGGCCCTGCTGCACCTTGCGCCAGCCGGCGAAGTAATCGCCCACCCCCTCGGGGAAGATCCGGTTGACGATCACGGCGTCGGTCAGGTAGCCGTACAGGTTCAGATAGGTGTAGGTCCGCATCGCCTCGCCGATCACCATCCGGTCCGGGTTGACGACCAGGCGCACGCGTGCAGCGCTCGCGGTCGCGGAGGATCTCGTTCATCGCGATCAGGTTCTCCGACAGCCGCCGGATGTCGGCGAACACCGCGTGGCCGGGCAGGGGGATGTCGAGCACAGAGCGGGCGATCGGGCCCGCGGCCGCGAGCAGCTGGCGCTCGACCGGGAAGACCTTGTCGATCCACCAGCGGGCGACGTCCGGGAACGACAGCAGCCGCAGCGTCTCGCCCGTGGGCGCGCAGTCGACGACGATCACCTGCCAGTCGCCCGACTGCCACTGGGCCTGCAGCCGCAGCAGCGAGAACAGCTCGTCCATCCCCGGCGGCACGGTCAGCTCCGCGGCCGAGATGCGGTCCATGCCCCGCTCGGCGAGCAGCTCCCCGAGCCACTGCTTGACCGCCGACCAGTGGCGTTCGAGCTCGTCCTGGGCCGAGACCTGGAGCCCCCAGAGCCGCTCGGAGACGGCCGTCGGCTCCGAGCCGATGGCGCTGCCGAGCGAGTCGGAGAGGCTGTGCGCGGGGTCGGTCGAGAGCACCAGCGTGCGCCGTCCCGCGGCCGCGCACGCGCGCGCCGTGCACGCCGCCACCGACGTCTTGCCGACGCCGCCCTTGCCCGTGTACAGGATCGTCCGCGGCCCCATCGGGGGCGAGTTTAAGCGGATCGGACTGGCTCAAGGCGCATTAGTGCCTTGCTAGATTCGCCGCATGGCTGACGGGGAAACGGATCCTGTGCGCGCTCGTCGCGGCCGCGTTGGCCGTGGTCGCGCTCGCCGCGTGCGGCAGCAGCGGCAGCGCCAGCTCCGCGCAGGCGCGCGACGCTCCTGCGCGAGACCTTCAAGGGCGCCCACCAGGTCAACAGCGGCAAGCTGACCGTGCGCCTGGCCGTCACCCCCACCGGTTCGTCCACGCTCAAGGCGCCTCTCGAGCTCAACTTCGGCGGCCCGTTCCAGTCCCAGGGCACGGGCAAGCTGCCGAAGTCCGATTTCACGATCAACCTGAGCGCGCTCGGCCGCTCGGGGTCGCTCGGGGTGGTCTCGACCGGCACGAGTGGCTTCGTCACGCTTCAGGGCACGACCTACCAGCTGCCCTCGGCCACCTTCCGCCAGCTCGAGTCGAGCTTCTCGAGCGCCGCCGGCTCAGTCGAGCTCGGGCTCGGGCGTGCTCGGCAGGCTCGGCATCGATCCGCTCGGCTGGGTCCACAACCCGACGGTCGTGGGCAACTCGACCGTGGGGGGCGCGAACACGACCCACATCCACTCGGGCGTCGACGTCCCCAAGCTGCTGGCCGACCTCTCGACCGTGCTGCAGAAAGCCTCCTCGCTCGGCATCTCGGGCGCATCGCGGCTGTCGTCGGGCATCTCGAGCTCGGCGCAGGCTCGGCTCACGCGTGAGATCCGCTCCCCGACGCGTCGACATTTGGACGGGCACCAGCGACCACACGCTGCGCAGGCTCGAGATCAACTTCGGGCTGCCCGTGAACGGCACGTTCTCGGCCTTGCTCGGGGGGCTGCGCTCGGCGCGGCTCTCGCTGCTGGTGCAGTACGCCGACGTCAACCAGCCGCAGACGATCACGGCGCCGAGCACGGCTGCGCCGTTCAGCGACTTCGTCACGAAGCTGCGCGCGTTCATCGGCGGACTGCAGGGCACGCTCAGCGGCGGCTCACCATCGGGCGGTTCGAGCTCGACCAACACGCAGACCCTCCAGCGCTACACCCAGTGCATCCAGTCGGCCCACGGGGACGTCTCGAAGATGCAGCGCTGCGCGTCGATCCTCAACGGCGGTTAGCCAAATTTGGCCGGCGCGCATGCGCGCCGGCCCCGGCCGGAACATGTTCCGGCCGGCGGGTCGGCACATGTGCCGACCCGAACACCTCTATTCCCTCCCGACCTCCTGGTCGTCTTCCTCGAGCTCGTCCGGCGCCTCGTCGTCGTCTTCGGTCACGGCGCCGGGGTGGTAGTGGACCTGGAAGCGCTCGAGTAGATGGTCGCGGCGGTCCTCGTCGACCGGAACCTCGTCGGAGATCAGCACCCAGTCGGCGCCCTCGAACTCCTCCATGTTGAAGATCTCCTGGTCGAGCTCGGGCGAGTCATCGACCACGACCAGGATCTCGGTCTGAGGGTTGAAGTAGGTGCCCGGGCCGGTTGAGCAGGTCCTCGGGCTCGATCGAACGCCGATCGGGCATCTCGTCAGCCTCCGGACAACGTCGTCAGCTGCTCGATCTGGAGCCTGACCTCGGCGTCCACGTCGAGCGGCGGCTTGCCCGCCCGCGCGCGCCGGTGGTTGCGGGCGATCACGAGCTCGCGAATCTCCGCCTGGAGCGCTCCGTCGAGCTGGAGCGCGGTCAGCCGCGAGAGCTCGCGCTCGACGTCGAGCGGCGGCTCGCCCCGGCGCTGGCGGCGCTGGTTGCGGGCCTCGAGCAGCTGGCGGATCTCGGTATCGCGCTCGGCCAGCGCGGCCGGTCCCGCCAGGACCAGGTCGTGGTCCATCAGCAGGCGGCTCTTGCCGTACTCCTCCCACGTCTTGCTGCTCGTGAGGATCGCCAGCAGGGCCGCGAGCAGCCCGAGCCCGCAAACCACGAACAGCACAGGCTCAAATGCGCTCTGTACCGGCATGGCCTAAGTATTGCGCCGCGCCCGGTGGTGCGTAACCGAAAGTGTCAGGAGCGGTACGCTTAAGGTATTGACTGACTAGTCAATCTACATCTGCGCAGCCACCCCGAAGGAGAACGCCCCAGTGGTCGATTTCACGCTCACCGACGAGCAGCAGAACATCCGCGAGCTGGCCCACGACTTCGCCGAGAAGGAGATCCGTCCCGTCGCCTGGGAGTACGACCGCGACGGCACCTGGCCGCAGCAGATCATCGAGAAGGCCTGGGAGCTCGGGCTGCTCAACACCCACCTTCCCGTCGAGTACGGCGGCCCGGGGCTGAGCTTCTTCGACGGCGTGCTGATCGAGGAGGAGATCGCCTGGGGCTGCTCCGGCATCGGCACCTCGCTCTCGTGCAACGGGCTCGCGATCGCGCCGGTCGTGCTGGCCGCCTCCGACGACCTCAAGAAGGAGTACCTCGGCCGGCTAGCCGAGGGCCCCGCGCTGGCGTCCTTCTGCCTGACCGAGCCCGACGCGGGCTCAGACGTCTCGGGCATGAAGACGACGGCCGTGCGCAAGGGCGACAAGTGGGTGATCAACGGCACCAAGACCTTCATCACCAACGGCGAATACGCCAACTGGTACACGGTCTACGCTAAGACCGACAAGGAGGCGGGCCACCGCGGCATCTCCTGCTTCGTCGTGCCGCGCGACGCCGGGGTCGTGGTCGACAAGCACGAGGACAAGATGGGCCAGCGAGCCTCCAACACGGCCATGATCACCTTCCCCGAGGTAGAGGTGCCGCTGGGCCACCTCGTGGGCGAGGAGAACCGGGGCTTCAAGATCGCGATGATGACGCTCGACCGCACCCGCCCGGGCGTGGCCGCGATGGCCACCGGCGTCGCTCGCGCGGCGATGGAGTTCGCCGTCGACTACTCCAAGGAGCGGGTCCAGTTCGGCGTGCCGATCGCGATGCACCAGGCGATCCAGTTCATGGTCGCCGACATGGCCACCAAGGTCCATCTCGCGCGGCTCGCCACCTGGAACTCCGCGGTGCTGCTCGACCAGGGCGCCCGCAACACGCTCGAGTCATCGCACGCCAAGCGCTTCGCGGCCGACACCGCGATGGAGGTGACCACCGACGCGGTCCAGGTCTACGGCGGCTACGGCTTCATCAAGGACTATCCGGTCGAGAAGCTGATGCGCGACGCGAAGATCCTGCAGCTCTACGAGGGCACGGCCCAGATCCAGCGGCTCGTGATCGCGCGGGAGACGCTGCTGCCGCGCCGTGTCGAGGAGCGCCAGCCGGCGGCCGTGTAGGGTCGCCTCGATGATCGATGCGGGCGCGCGAGGTCCGCGCGCTTTACCACAAGCACTTCGCCGATTACCGCAAGGAGCGCCAGTTCGTCAGCTTGGCGGCCTTCTTCACCACGTTCGCGACCGTGCGCGCGATCACGCACTCGATCAGGGCCGGGATCGGGCCGTTTCGCAACGTCACGCCGGGCGGCCGCCACATCCACCACATGACCTTCGGCATCATCGGGCTGCTGCTGGTCGGCTACCTGTGGATGCTCGAGATCGGCACCGCCACCAACGACCGGCGCACCTCGCGGCTGACATCGGCCACCTTCGGCTCGGCGCCGCGCTGACGCTCGACGAGTTCGCGCTGTGGCTGAACCTCAAGGACGTCTACTGGGCCAGGCAGGGCCGCGAGTCGATCGACGCCGTCGTCCTGTTCGGGTCGCTGTTCTCGATGGGTCTTGATCGGCAAGGACTTCTTGCGCGAGCTAGGCCGGCTCGGCAGAGACATCGCGCTGCAGAAGCGAGGCCGCGACCGCGTGAGCTCGAACGGCCGCGCCGTCACTCCGTCGTACTGAACTCCCAGATCGCGACGGCGAGCATCGCAAGGCCGAGCACGGCGACCACCGCCACCTCGAGGCCGGCCGGCACGTGCCAGCCCCACCAGGTGATTCCGGGGTCCAGCGCCCTGCGCGCCGCGGCCGGGATCTGGAGGTGGTTGAAGACCAGCCGGCGCATCGGGTCGACCGCGTAGGAGAGCGGGTCGATGCGGTTGAGCACGGTCAGCCAGCCGGGCAGGCCGGAGGGCGGAAACAGCGCACCGGAGATGAAGAACATGCGGCGTGACGATCATCTGCATCACGCCCATGAACGACTGCATCTCGCGGATGCGGATCGCGATCATGACCCCGAAGGCCGTGATCGTGAAGGCCAGCAGCAGCTGCAGCGCGAGCACGCCGACGATCAGGACCGCGTTGTAGGGAACGCCCACGACGCCCGCGAGCGCAAGCACGATCACCCCCTGAGTGCTCGCCACCGTCGCGCCGCCGAGGCACTTGCCGATCACGATCGAGCTGCGCCGCACGGGCGCGACCATCATCTCGCGCAGGAAGCCAAACTCCCTGTCCCAGACGAATGATGCCGCCTGGAACATGGCGATGAACATGACCGAGATGCACAGGATCCCGGGGAAGATGAAGGTCTTCAGGCTGACGCCGTGGGTCCCGGCGCTCGCGAGACGCTGGAGGCCCGAGCCGAGCACGAACAGGAACAGCAGCGGCTGCACAAGCGATGTGACGATGCGCAGCCGGTTGTTGGCGAAACGGATCGAGCTCGCGCTGCCAGACGACCTTGATCGCGCGCAGCTCGGAGCGCAGGCTGCGCTGTGGGACTGTGACCCTGACGACCGGGCCGCCCGCGGGCGGTGGTGTGGCTTCTGTGATTTCGCGCGTGGCGGTCATCGGCGCATCCCCGACATCATCTGCATCATCACCCGGTTGCGGTGTCTGGTCTGATCCTCCTCGGCGTCGCGGATGGTCGTGCCCGTATAGGACATGAAGACGTCGTCGAGCGTCGGTCGGGAGACGCTCACCGAGCGAATCGGCATGCCGAGCTCGGCGAACAGCCGCGGCACGAACTCCTCGCCGGCGGCCACGCCGAAGACCACCGCGCCCTCGGCCCTGCGCGCCTCGATCCCGAAGCGCTGATCGAGCGCGGCGATGGCCGCGTCGTCGTCGTCGGTGTGGATCGTCACCCGGTCCTTGCCGACCCCGGCCTTGAGCGTCTCGGGGCGGTCGAGCGCGACGATCTGGCCGTGGTCCATGATCGCGATCCGGTCGCACCACTCGGCCTCGTCCATGTAGTGCGTGGTCATGAAGATCGTGATCTCCTCCTGCTCCTTGAGCTCGCGGATGTAGGTCCAGATCGAGCGGCGGGTCTGGGGGTCGAGGCCGATCGTGGGCTCGTCGAGGAACAGCACGCGGGGGGAGTGCATGAGGCCGCGGGCGATCTCGAGCCGGCGGCGCATGCCGCCCGAGAAGGTCATCGTCTTGGTGCCGCGCCGGTCCCACAGCCCCACCATGTGCAGCACCTGTTCCATGCGCGGCTTGACGAGGTCAGAGCGCATGCCGTAGAGCTCGGCGTGCAGCTTGAGGTTCTGGGTCGCGGTCAGGTAGTTGTCGAGCGTGGGGTCCTGGAAGACCAGGCCGATGTTGCGGCGCACGTCGTCCCGCGCCTTGACGACGTCGTGGCCTGCGACCGTCGCCGAGCCGCTGGTGGGCTTGGCCAGTGTGCACAGCATGTTGATCGTGGTCGTCTTGCCGGCCCCGTTCGGTCCGAGAAAGCCGAACACCTCGCCGGGAGCGACGTCGAAGTCGACGCCCTTGACGGCCTCGATCTCACCGAAGCTCTTGGCGAGCCGGCGGACGGCGATTGCGGCTGTGGGGTCGCCGTTCGTGCTGGCCACTGTGGGTTGTGCGGGCGCGTGTTTTCCGAGGGCCGGTTTGGGATGTTATGCGCGCTATAGGGGGCATAACTTCCCAAGGCCCACGATACTCACCGGTCGATGCGGACAGTGCAGGCGCGGCAGGTGTTCGAGGGGTCGGTGCACGAGGCGGAGGCCGTCTGGTACGACATCGATCGCTGGCCGAGGTGGGTGCCCGGCCTCGAGCTGGTCGAGGAGGTGAGCGGCCAGTGGCCCGAGCCGGAGGCGCAGGTGCGCTGGGAGTCGGGGCCCGCCGGGCGGGGGCGGGTCGTCGAGCGCGTGGTCGCGTACGAGCCGCTGGCCGGGCAGACGGTCGAGGTAGAGGACGACTCGATCCGGGGCGAGCAGACCGTGACCTTCGCCGCCGAGGACGAGAACGTGGCGGTCGACCTCAGCCTCGCCTACGAGCTAAAGCAACGCTCGCCGCTCATGCGGCTGGTCGACTGCTGTTCATCCGCGGCGCGATGACGCGGGCGCTCGAGCAGACGCTCGGGCGCTTCGGCTCAGAGCTCGAGGCCACGCGCGCGTCTGAGGTGGGTAGCTTCCCGGCCGTGTTCGTGTTCAAAGCGGCGGTCGTCGGGGCCGGCACGATGGGCGGCGAGATCGCCCACGCGATCGCGAACGCCGACATCCCAGTCGTGCTCAAGGACGTCGAGGAGCGCTATCTCGAGCGAGGCCTGGACAGGGCTCGCACGCTGTGGGAGGGCCTCGAAGCGCGCCGAGCGCGAGCGCAGGCTCGCCTTGATCACGCCCACCACCTCCTACGAGCGGCTCGGCGACGTCGACCTCGTCGTCGAGGCGGTGCCCGAGCGGATCGAGTTGAAGAGGGAGGTCTTCGCCGAGCTCGACCGGGCGACGCCCGGGCACGCGATTCTCGCTTCGAACACCTCGTCCCTGTCGGTCACCGAGATGGGGCTCGCGACCACGCGGCCCGAGCTTGTGGTCGGGCTTCACTTCTTCTTTCCCGCCTCGGTCAATCGCCTCGTCGAGGTGATCGAGGGTGACGACACCTCGCCCGAGACCGTTCAGGCGGCCACCGACTTCGCCCAGTCGATCCGCAAGACTCCGATTCGCTGCGCCGACGTGCCGGGGTTTGTCGTCAACCGCATCCTCACCGCCGCCGTGTCCGAGGTCTGGCGTCACCAGGAGCAGACAGGAGCTGATACCTCCGAGCTCGACCGCCTGGTGGCGGAGTCCAGCGCGGCCCCGCTCGGTCCCTTCGCGCTCGCCGACGTGCTTGGACTCGACACCGTCCTGTACGTAACCGAGTACCTGCAGCAGTGCTACGGCGAGCGTTTCCACGTACACCAGCGAATGCGCGATCTGGTCGCCGCCGGCGACCTGGGCGTCAAGACCGGGAAGGGGTTCTATGAGCAGCCGGCGTTGAAGGCGCTGCTCGAGCGATTCCGGCTCAAGACGCTCGTCGAGGCATGCCTTGTGCTCGAGGAAGGTGTCGCCTCGATGAGGGAGATCGACCTCGGCATGATGGCCGCTGCCGGGTTCGCGCCGCCGCCGCTCGCGGCGGCCGATCAGGTCGGCCTCGACGTCGTGCTGGAGCAGCTCGAGCAAGCTTCCTACACCGCGCCGGTGGTCCTGCGGCGGCTCGTCGCCCAGGGCAGGCTGGGGGTGAAATCAGGTCAGGGCTTCTACCCCTACCCGCGCCCGGACGGTGAGTGGGCCGAGGGGCCGGTGAAGCTCGAGAGCCGGGAGCAGATCGCGATCGCGTGGCTCGACCGCCCGCCCGCCAACTCGATCAATTCGAATTTCGCCGCGGCGCTCGAGCGGATCTGGGAGTTCGTGAGCTCATCGGGGTCGGTGCGCGCGCTGGTGTTCGCCTCCGCCAACCCGCAGCTGTTCAGCGCCGGCGCCGACATCAAGCAGTTCACGCGCATGGACGCTCGTGACGGGCGCGCCCTGATCGAGCGCATGCACGGGCTGCTGCTGGCGCTGCGAGAGGCGCGCGTGGTGACGATCGCGGCCGTCAACGCCGGCGCCTTCGGCGGCGGCTGTGAGCTGGCGATGGCTTGTGACATCAGGCTCGCAGCCGAGTCGGCCAGCTTCGGCCAGCCCGAGATTGGGCTCGGCATCATGCCGGGCTTTGGCGGCACCCAGCGGCTGCCGCGCCTGATCGGCGAGCCGCGAGCGCTCGAGATGAATTTGACCGGCGAGGCGATCTCCGCCTACGAGGCGTACGAGCTCGGGCTCGTCAATCGCGTGGCGCCCGACCACGAGCTGTTCGACGCGGCCATGCTCTGGGCGCGCAAGCTCGCGAGCCAGGCGCCGCTCGCGCTCGAGCAGATCAAGCGGGTCTCGGCTGATGCGGATCTCGTTTCCGGGCTCGAGGCGGAGAAGGAAGCTTTTCTGAGTGTTTTCGGGTCCGAGGACGCGCGCGAGGGGTTCGCCGCCTTCGTCGAGAAGCGCACGGCGCGCTTCCAGGGGCGATGAGCGTCACCACCGAGCTCGAGCGACTGGCAGAGCTTGTGCGCTCGTCGACGCGCGTGGTCGCCCTCACCGGTGCGGGCGTCTCGGTTCCCTCGGGAATCCCGGACTTCCGCTCCCCGGGCACCGGGCTGTGGGCGCGCGTCGATCCGATGGAAGTGGCGCACATCGACGCGTTCCGGCGCGACCCCGAGCGCTTCTGGTCCTTCTACGGCCAGCGGTTTCAGACCCTCGATGAGAAGCGGCCGAATCGTGCCCACCTGGTGCTGGCGGCGCTCGAGCGCGCGGGGCTGCTGGAGGCGGTGATCACGCAGAACATCGACGGCCTGCACGAGCGCGCCGGCACGCGCGAGCTGATCGAGGTGCACGGCACGATCGCGCACTCCTCGTGCCTTGCCTGCGGGGCGCGCTTTCCGCTCGAGGAGGTGCGCGGGCGCCAGGCCCTGGATCCGCGCGGGGTGCCACGCTGCGACTGCGGCGCGCCCCTGAAGCCCGACGTAGTCCTGTTCGGGGAGTATCTGCCGCCCGAGGCTTTCGCGCGCGCCGAAGCGCTCGCCTCCGAGGCCGACCTGATGCTGTGCGTCGGCTCTTCGCTCGAGGTCTATCCGGTCGCCGAGCTGCCGCTGCGGACTTTGCTCGCGGGTGGCCGGCTGGCGATCGTCACGCGCGGGCCGACGCCGCTCGACGGGCGAGCGGCGGTGCGGCTCGACGGTGACGTGGTCGAGGAGCTCGAGGCGCTGGCGGGCGCGCTCGAGCTCCCCTGCGATTGAGTTGCCGCGCGCGACAGGTCGCTACGCGGGAACCGCGCCGAGCTCCTGTTCCTCGACGGCCATCTCCTCCTCTACGACAGCTATCGCCCGCTGCACGTAATCCGAGGGCTGCGAGAAGTGCACAGCGGCATAGAAGATCGCGAGGCTGAAGACGGCGATCACCCCGAGGTCGACCCAGAACGGAATGGTTTGCTTGGCCAGCAGAACGACCCCAAATGTCCAGCTGCTCGGGGCAGTTGACTTCGACGGGTACTGGCCCAGATAGGAGATCAGGCCGAGCCCGATCAGCCATGGCGGGATCCACGCCGCGGAGCGCCAGTTGAGCTTGAGCCTCGTCCCGCGTGGCGCCAGCGCCTGGTAGGCCATGAACACGAGGTAGCCAAAGATGATGATGATGTACAGCCAGAAGATCGTGTTCCACCCCGACCAGTAGACGACGAAGTTGGCGAAGACGAAAGACACCGGAGCGAGGACCTTCGCGAACGGCAGCTTGTAGGGCCGCGTGCGATCGGGGTCGGTGCGCCGCAGCGCAGCCAGTGATGGAGGCGCCATCGCGTACATCAGCACAGTGGCCGAGGTCACGAGCGAGACGAGGCCAGCCCAGCTGGGGAATGGCAGGAACATGACCAGGCCGACCACGAAGCAGAACGCGATCGAGATCAGCGGCACGCCGCGGTCGCTGATCCGGCCGAGCCAGGCCGGCAGATAGCCGTTGCGCCCAAGGCCGTACGACAGGCGCGAGGACGTGCCGAGGTACAGCAGCCCGGTGCCTCCCGGCGAGATCACCGCGTCGATGTAGAGCAGCGTCGCCAGCCAACCCAGTCCGGCTGATGTCGCAAGAGTCGCGTATGGACCGAAATTGCCTTTACCGACCGGATTTGCCCAGTTGTGCAGGACGTTCCCGGGCCGGATCGCACCGATGAAAGCGACCTCCAGCAACAGGTAGATGATCGTGCCGATGATCATCGAGATGATCACCGCACGGTGGATGTCCTCTTGCGGGTTTCTCGATTCACCCCCGACCTGGATCGCCTGCTCGAACCCTTCCAAGGCGAACACCACCCCGAGCGGCAGCGCCGCGAAGATGCCGTGCGGGCCATCCGGGGCAAATCCGCCGCCGGCGGAGAAGTTGCCGGCGTGGAACCTCGCGATCAGCAACGCCACGATCGTCACGGTTGGGATCAGCAGCTTCCAGATCGTCGCGATGCTGTTGGTCTCAGCCAGCCACCGCACGCCCATGATGTTGATGACGGTGAACAGCAGCATGAAGCCGGCGCCGACGAGGATCCCGGTTCCGGTCAAGGTCCCGTTGGTGTGGACGAAGCCCGGGTTCAGCGAGGTGGAGTCCAGATAGCTGAGCGACGCCTCGACCTCGATCGGGGCGATGGTGACCGCTTGCACCCACGCCATCCAGGAGCCGGTGAAGCCGCCGAGAGACCCGAAGGCCATGAACGGAAACCGTGCCGTTCCGCCGGAGAGCGGGTAAGTCGCGCCGAGCTCGGCATGCACCAGCGCCAGCACGGCGAGAATGGCCCCCGCGATCAGCCACGAGAGGCTTGACGCGGGTCCTGCGGTCTGAGCAGCCGTGAGGGCGCCGAGCAACCAGCCCGAGCCGATGATCGACCCGAGCGAGATCAGCAGCAGGCCGCGCAGCGTTACGTCGCGCCTCAGCCTGCCCTCGCCGAACGTCCGCGAATCGAGGGCTACTACCTCGGATGCCGAACTTCCTTCCATCTCTCTCGCCTCCCCTGACGTGAACAGGTCCCGGCACACGCGAGCTCTTCGCGCGGCGGCACAGTATCGCCAGGGGCGGCGAGATTCAAGCCCGAGATGTTCCGCCCTGCCGGAGAGAGCGGCAGCTGCTAGCGGGACTACCCGCTTTGGTCCTCGTGCCGGCCGTGATGCAGCCGCCGCTCGCCCCGGGGGCTAGCTCCGCTGCCATCGGTCCTGCGGCCTACTGACGCGGGTCAGCGTGCCACAGGCCCTCGAGGCGGTTGATGTCGGTCCGTCGAGAGTCGGCCATCGGCGACTCGTGTGGCAGGCCGAGCCTGATCTCGAGCATCCGGTGCTGGGCGTAATCCATCTCGTCCCAGGTGTGCTTGAGGCCACCGATCGTTCGTGAGGCAAGTGTCTTGATACCCATGTCGGCTCCTTTCTGAGCTGCCTTTGACTTTGCACCCGACACGATGAGCTAAGTCACGACCGGGCACATCGGCAGTTCGCAGCGCATTAGTAATAAGGACCCCTTACGCCGAATGAAACGCGCCTTACCCCCTCACGCGTTGACGACTGCGCGCGCTCTGAGCGCTGCCTCGATCCGTCCGAGCGCCTGCTCGACGGCTCGCCGCTCGCTGACCGACAGCGGCCCAGCGAGGGCCGCCTGGGCGGCCAGCGCGATCGGCTCTCGGAGCCCGCGCAGCTCGTCGAGCCGTTCGGCCAGGCTTGCCGCGGCGGGATCCGTCTGGAGCTCGGCGAGCGCCGCGTCAAGTCCCACCAGCACCTGCAGGGCGGCCTCGCGCTCGCGTTTGTGGTCGAGATCAAGCCGCGCTCGCAGCACCAGCTCCTCGCACACGAGCGCTCGCTCGCGGCCGCTCAGCACCGCGGCCAGCCGAGCCTGCGGCTGGAGCACCTTGGCCCGCGGCTCGCGCTTGCCCGTCTTGAGCAGCTCGCGCGCGGCGCTCCACAGGCCGTCCGCGACCTGCTCACCATCGCCGAACCCGATCCGAGCCGTGAGCGCCTCGCCACGACCGACCTCGAACAGATAGGGGTTGGCCGTCACGAGCCTGAAGGCGTGCAGGGCCTCGTTCAACACTTCGATACCTGCCTCGAGCTCGGGCTCGCCCGCGCCCCGCAGCCAGCGGTCGGCGTCGCCCGGGTCCGGGAACGGCGCCTCGACATCGATCACCGTGGCGCGCCCGATCGCTACCGGCGTAGGCTCAGGCTCAGGTTGAGCGTTGCGCTGTGCTCGGCGGCGCGCCAGCCGGTGGCGTTGAGGTGCTCCCAACGTCGCCACGACCAGCACGTAGGACGGCCCAGCCTGCGCGTCTGCCTCGGGTCGGCGCAGCAAATAGCGTCCATCCGGCGGCCCGAGCGGCCAAGGGTATTCGAGCTGGGTGAAGCGGAAGAGCGGCTTCAGTGGGCCCTCAGCCCGTCGCCTTGATCGCGTATCTGCTGGGATTGATGGGGACGGTTGGTTCGGGTATCTGACCGAGCCGCTGGATCAGTTGGATCCATTGCTGCGGCTTGAGGATGTTCGATACCTGGGTCGAGAGCGCCTTGTTGTTGCCGAACATGGGCGTGTAGCTGACCTGGATGCGGTTCGAGTGGTCAGGCAATGCGATCGTGTTCGACTGGCCCTTGAAGCTCATCAACGACACGATCTCTGTGGGCTTGAAGACGCCTTGCAGCGTGAGGAGTCGACGGACCGTGATGTCGGTGATCGAGCCAGCCCCTTGGTGACCCTTGATCGGGATGTTGTTGATCTTTGAGATGTCCATGCTGGACCCGGTCTGGCCTGCCGGATCGATGCCGTTGCTGGCGGTCGTGGTGGCGCCGCATTTGAGGCCCGAGACATAGGGGTCTAGCCCCGAGCCGGACAGGAACTCCATGTCGGCCAGGATCCGCCGGTCGATCTGGCCGGTCGCTACGTCGCGGCGGCCGCAGGGATAGATCTGCACGTGCGGGTCACTCAGGACCCGCTGCTGGAGCTGCGTCTTGGACATCAGCAGGAGCTGGCCGATCGTGGGGTTCTTGCCGAGGAACGGATCGACACCGGAGGCGCGGTAGATCGAGGTCGCCTGCAGCAGCTCCCAGCCGTCGAGGATCGGCTTCGGATCGACGTACGGAGCGTTGGTGCCGGCGGGCTTGATCATGAACTGGAGATGCGAGGCCTGGTTGCGGGTGGCCGACCCGATGCGGCCGAGGATCGTGCCCGCGACCACGATCGCGCCGGCCTTGAGGGGTTGCAGGGTGTACTGATTCTTCGCCAGGTGCAGCACGCCCGAGAAGTAGTTCTGGAAATTCTGGACCTGTTTCGTCTGCTGCTCGGCCTGCATCTGCAGGTTGCCGCCGGCCGCGAACGAGGCCGTGCGCGAGGGGTAGGCGAACAGTCGCTGCTTGACCTGAGGCGCCGGCTGCGAGGAGGTGGGGGTGGCGGGGGCGGTCTGGGAGGCGAAGGCGTTCTGGCCGCCGGTGCTCGGCGCCGGGGCGAGAGGCACGCTCGGCGGTTGCAGCGCGGTCTGACCGCTTCCCTGAGAGCCCGCCGTCGCGGGTCCACTCGGCTTCGGCGACGAGGGCGCAGCCAGCGCCTTGACGACGCCGGAGGCGGACACCGGAACGGGCCTCGGGACCGGATAGCTCGAGGGAATCGAGCCCAGGTTCGCGTACGTGTACACGTTGCCGTTGGCGTCCTGGAGCTCGAGGTAGCGGCCCCACTGCGCGTTCTGGCCGACCTTGATCACCTTGCCGTCGTTGACCGCGATCACTGGCGAGTTCTTGCTGGCGTAGATCGCGATCGACTTCTGGTTCGGGTTCGAGTTGACCGGGACCGCCGGATTTGACTTGTTCGAGACCGGCAGCCCCGGGCTGTTCGATTTGCCCTTCTGCTTGGAGAGCAGCTGCGCCACGGCGTTATCGGCGTAACGCGCTGGTGCGGCGACCGGGAAGTGGCCTTCGACCAAGTCGGTCAGCGCGCCGATCAGGGAGTTCGGCATGCCACCGATCAGCTTCGCGCGCAGCAGCACTGACTGCACGTACCAACTCGCGTGGTTGTACGCGAAGATCGCTTGAGAGAGATTCTTAGAAGCGCCTGCAGCCTGCAGGTAGCGCGCGGCCGTGAAGATCGCGTCCACCGGGTTGTACGGGTCGGCGTAGCCCGTGCCGGTGGCGTCGACGGCATAGCGCTTCCAGGTGGAGGGCAAGAACTGCATCCAGCCCACCGCACCAGCCGATGACACCGAGAGGTTGCGGCCGTAGTCGGTCTCGATCTCGTTGATCGCCGCCAGCACCTGCCAGGGCACGTCGTACTGGATGCCCGCCGCCTGGTAGATCGGCAGCAGGAAGGGCGGGATCGCGAAGCTGTCGATGAAGAAGTTGGGCACGCCGATCTGCGCGGGGTTGGGCAGCGCCAGGCTGTAGGACGGATTCGTCGGGTTGGGGATGCCGTTGGGCGAGACAGGCGGCGCCGGCTTGGAGTTCGGCGGCGGCGAGGACGGGTTGTGTGGGCTCCCCGGCGAGCCCGGATGGCCCGGCGACCCGGGTTGGGACTGACCGGTGCCCGGATGCCGTGACGGCGGCGTCGGCTTGGGCTTGGACGGCGAGGGCTTCTTCGGCGGCGGCGGCGAGGGCTTCTTCGGCGGCGGCGGCGAGGGCGTGGTCTTGGGCGTCGTGGTGGTGTGAGTCTTGGGTGGAGGCGGCGTCCGCGGACAGGTCTCGTGGATGCTGACCACGCCAAGCGGCAGCTTCAGCGTCGAGGTGGGAACGCCCGGCGGCAGATGGAAGTAGAGCTTCTGCCCGGTGATGAGGGTGACCACCACCGTGCATTCGGTGGCGGAGGCGCTTGGCAGCGCCGCCATGCCCAGCACGGCAGCCATGCAGGCCGCGGTGACCGCGCCGACGGTCAGTCTTCTGCTACCGCGCACTGCGCCTGATTCCTCCCGCCTTGTCCCTGAGCAAGTTGGTCTTCAGTTCTTCGCCGTTCTGCTGACCACTCCGCGCCATCCCTGTCCAGGCGCCAGTCACGACCGCACACCGGCGTTACCCGAGAAGCTACTGCCTGACTCCATCGTTTGCAATTTAGAACCGTCCCAGCCGGGGCCGCGCTGATCCCCGTGAATCGTCTCCAATCGCGGCTGGCGGTCGACCCCAGATCGCGGCTGGGGCGTCGACCCGAGATCGCGGCTGGCGGTCGACCCCGGATCGCGGCTGGCGGTCGACCCGAGGCCTCGCGCTACATTTGCGCCGTGGGTGCCGACAAGTCACTGCACGAGCGGGTCATGAGCCAAGGCGAGGAAACGATCGGCAAGCTAGCTCAAGAGTTGCTCGACAATCCCGTCGTAAGCGGCGCGCTGGCAGCAGCATTTGAGACGCGCGAGCGCGCGATGCGGGCGCAGGAGCTTGCGATGGGTGCGCTGAACCTCCCCTCGGCCAGCGATCTCGAGCGCCTTACGCGGCGGCTTCGCAACGTCTCCCAGCGACTCGAGGGGATCGAGGATGGTCTCGACCGACTCGAGCAGCGGATCGAAGCCCTCGGCAATCACGGCGCCGGCGATGACTCGGAGGGCATCGAGGCCCGGCTCGCGGCGCTCGAGAAGACTCTCGGCCGCATCGAGGCCGCGGTCGGCGCCACCAAGGCCGCCGAGTAAGGCGACCGCGCAAGCCGCGCGGCGGGCGCTCCAGCTAATCGCGGCCGAGTGCGCGGAGGGCGAGCGCGCCCATCTGTTGCTCGGCCGTGTGCAGGGCATCGAGCTCGATGCGCCGCCGTGGCTCGCGGATCAGGTCTGAGACCGTCAGCAGCGATGCGGCGCCAAGGCCAAGCCTCGCGGCCACCGCGAACAGCGCCGCCGACTCCATCTCGACGGCCACCGCTCCCGCGCGCGCCCAGCCTCGCTCCCGGCTCGAGTCAGACTCATAGAAAAGGTCGCTCGAGACCACGGTGATGGGACTGGGCGCTCCGGCTCGTTCGAGCGCGGCGACGAGCTCCCCGCTGGCCGTGACCTTCTCACCCGCCCCGAGTGCGCGGCTGGTTCCGTCCGCGGCCAGAGCTTCGCCGACCAGCAGGATCTCGCCGAGGCGCAGCGAGCGGTCGAGGGCACCGCACGTGCCGACCCTGACGATCGTGCGGGCGCCGAGTTGGGCGAGCTCGTGCACGACGATCGCGGCGCTCGGACCGCCCATCCCCGTGCTCTGAATCGTGACCGGCGCTCCGTCGGATGCCGTTCCGGTGTAGCCCAGCAGCCCGCGGTTTTGATTGAACACACGGGCATCTCCGAGCAAACTCTCCGCCAGCCGCAGGGCGCGCCCCGGATCGCCGGGGAGCAGGACGCGGTCGGCCAGCGGCGCCCGCGGATCGATGTGCACCGGCGTGCTCACACGTGCGGATAGCAACACAGTGTGCGGATAGACTGCGCGCGCCATGCGCACCGACAGGGAAGCTCCCGCTGCGGCTTTCAGGTCCCCCGACGAGTTCCGCCAGGTGATCGACCGCACCTTCACGCTCATGAGCGAGGATCCCGAGATCGGGCCCAAGCTGCGGGAGGCGAACACGCCTCAGCGGTTCGATTTCCCAGACCTCAACCTGGTCTTGAACGTGAGGGCCGGCGGCGACGACGAACCCAACCTCGTGTGGGTGTGGAGCGACGAGGTCGAGTGGGAGCCGACTGTGCGAATGGCGATGGACTCAGACATCGCGAATCGCTACTTCCAGGGCAAGGAGAACGTGGCGATTGGCATCGCCCGCCGGCGCATCAAGCCGGGCGGCGATATGAAGGCTGCGCTGGCGCTGCTGCCGCTAACGAAGCCGGTGTTCGCGCGCTACCGCGAGATGATCGCCGCGGACTACCCGCACCTCGAAGCCTGACCACAGCCAGCGCCCGGCTCGGGTCGAGCTCGCAGCCTTGTCCGCCAAATCCCGGAACTGGCGGCGGCAAATGACAGAACCCATTGACACCGGCCGCCATCCGGAGTAGACCTACCTCCACACATACGGCAATAGGCCGGAGCGTGGATGCGCGGCCAACGGCTGGAGCGATCCAGCGAAGTTTGACGCCATCTGCGAGGTGCCGCCGCCTCCGCGACGAGCGCCAACGGCCGACGGCGCGGGCCGTGACGCCCGCGGGCGGCGGGGTTCCAACTGGGGCTCCGCCGCCGGATCGTTAGCACCCAAGAGCGTGCTCGGCACCCCCGCCGTAGGCGCCCCGACTGTTACCGTCGAGACGAGACCGATGCCGGGAAGAGCTAGGCAGAAGCGCGGCCGAGCCGGAGGGCATCCCGCCGACGGCGCAGGCCAAGAGCCGCCGCCCCAAGCGACAGACACGGGTGGCCGGCTTGCGCTACCCCGGCGTAGCGAGGACGGGCACGCCTCCCCAGACGGGGACGGGCACGCGGGCGCACAGCCGCCGGCCGGGGCGTCGTCCCTGCGTGAGGCGGCGGAGGCGATCGGCACCACGGGCAAGACGCTGAGGCGGTGGGTGCGCGAAGGGCTCGTCCCTTCTTATGACGAAAAGGACGGTTGGACGCCCGCGGCGCTGCGCCACGCCCGGGTCGTCGCGCGCATGCGCGCGCGCGGGCATTCGTACGAGCAGATCCGCCGGGCCTCCGAGGATGGCAGGCTCGCTTACGCGTACACCGAGGAGCTGCTCTCGCGCACGGGCCGCAAGATCTCGCTAAAGGATGCGGCGCGCGACACCGGCATGGAGCCGGCGTTGGTCGAGCGGATCCTGACGACGGCGGGCTTCAGCCCGGTCCAAGCGGATGCCCTGGATGAGGACGACCTGCAGCTGATCCGCTACGCCGCGATGGGGCTCGAGGCCGGTTTGCCGCTCGTGGCGCTGCTCCAGCTGGTGCGGGTCTACGGCCAGGCAATCGCTCAGATCGCCGACGCAGAGGTGCGGCTCTTCCATCTTTACGTCCACGAGCCGCTGATGCGCTCGGGCGCTACCGGCGTCGAGGTGGCGGACCAAATGCAGGATCTGGCGCGGATGCTGCTGCCGCTCTCCTCGCCGGTCATGGACCAGGTCCACGAGCGGTATCTGAGGCATTTCATCGAGCAGGACGTCGTCGGGCACATGGAGATCGAACTCGATGGCGCCGACCTCGCTCCGGGACGACTACGGGTCGCGATCGCCTTCGCGGACCTGACCGGCTATACGCGCCTGACCGAGGAGGCAGGAGAGCTCGAGGCGCTTGACGCGGTCGAGCGATTCGTCCGGGCGGTCAGAGAGACGCTGCCCGAGGAGGCCCGGATCGTCAAGACGATTGGCGACGAGGTGATGGTCGTAAGCGCCGACCCGGCGACCCTGACCGACTGGGCAGTTGGCTTTCAGCGCCTGCAGGCCGAGCGGCCCCTGCCCCGGATAGCGATTCACTACGGGGCGGCCCTGTACCGCGACGGCGACTACTACGGCCGAGAGATCAACCTCGCCGCCCGCATCGCCGCTCGATCAGCGGGTGGCGAGGTTCTCGTCACCCGTCCCGTCGTCGAGCGCGCCGGTTCGCATCTCGAATTCGACCGGATCGGTGAGATCAGGCTCAAGGGGTTCAGCGAGCCGACCGAGATGTTCGTTGCCCGTTTGGGCGACGAGGACTGAAGCCGCCTCGGTGGACCTCGTCTCGATCGTCGAGGAGCAGCGTCTGCTGGTTCGCGGTCGGCCGGTGGTCGTCCTGCTCTCCGGGGGGCGCGACTCCGTCTGCCTGCTCGACCTGGCTGGCCGCGTCTGCGGCAGCGAGTCAATCCGGGCGCTGCATGTGAACTATGGGCTGCGGCCCGAGAGCGATGGCGACGAGCGGCTGTGCGAGCAACTGTGCGCGAGCCTCGGCGTGGAGCTCACGTGCGCGCGGCCGTCCTCGCCTCCGCGCGGCAATCTGCAGGCGTGGGCGCGCGGGGTGCGCTATCACGCCGCCGAAGAGGCCGGGCGCTCCAGCGACGCCGACGTCGCCGCCGGCCACACAGCGACCGACCAGGTCGAAACGATTCTCTACCGGGCCGCATCCTCGCCAAGCCGCAGGGCGCTGCTGGGTATGCGGCCGCGCGAACCCCTTGGGCCCAGGGGTGGGACGCAGCGGTGGCTTGTGCGGCCGCTGCTGGCCGTCGATCGCGAACAAACCGGCGCCTACTGCGCGGAGCGCGGTCTCGAGTGGCGCGAGGATCAGACGAACGAGTCCGACGCGTTCGCACGCGGGCGCGTGCGGCGGGCGCTGGTGCCGGCGCTGCGCTCGATCCACCCGGCGGCCGAGCAGAACGTGCTCGCACTCGCCGAGATCCTGCGCGACGAGGCCGAAGTGCTCGAAGGACTCGTCTCCGAAATCCTCGGCGACGCAGACGAGCTGTCGCTGGCTCGGCTGCGCGCGTTGCCCGCGGCCCTCGCCCGGCTTGTGGTCCAACGGCTGGCGGACGACGCGGTGGGCGCGCCGGCGCCGGGAACCGCGCGCCGGCTGACCGAGCTGCTTGCGCTGCCCGATCATGGCCGCGCTGCGCTCGACCTGCCGCACGGCGTGCGCGCGATCGCGGAGCGAGGCTCGCTGCGCTTCGTGAAGCGGACCTAGGGGCATCCGTCCCACTTACACTCCCGCCCGTGGTGGATGAGGACGCGAGCGTGGGGCGGGCGGCGACGACGCGCGACGTGGCTGACGGGGCGCCGACGACGCGCGACGTGGTTGATCAGGCGGCGACGACGCGCAAAGCGGTGGACGGGGATGCCACAGCAACGACTCCAACCCCGATGGTCGACGACGCGATCGGGGAGATCCTCGTCCCGGCCGATGATCTTGCCCGCCGCGTTCGTGAGCTCGCCGCCGAGATCTCGCGCGACTACGTCGCCAAGGACCTCGTGCTCGTCGGCGTGCTCAAGGGGGCCGTGTTCTTCCTCTCCGACCTCATGCGGGCGCTCGAGGTTCCGGTCGAGGTCGACTTCATGGCGGTCGCGTCGTATGGCTCGGCCACCAAGTCGAGCGGTGTGGTGCGGATTCTCAAGGACCTCGATGCAGTGATCGAAGGCCGCGACGTCCTGATCGTCGAGGACATCGTCGACTCCGGCCTGACCCTCAAGTACCTGCTGCGCAACCTGGGGGCGCGCAACCCGCGCTCGCTCGAGGTGTGCGCGCTGTTGATCAAGCCCGAGCGGCGCAAGGTGGACCTGCGCACCCGGTACGTCGGCTTTGAGATCCCGAACCGGTTCGCGATCGGCTACGGCCTCGACTACGAGGAGCGCTACCGCAACCTGCCGTACGTCGCCGCGCTCCAGCACGGCGGTCTGCGTGCCCGCTGAGCCCGTGAGACCTTCCAACCAGAAGCCGGTGAAACGGCCACTGCAGTGCTCCCGCCCAACCAAACTAGACTGCTACGCTTGGCTTTCTCCATTCTGGAGCCACCGCGCCGGAGGCGCGATTTGCCGCTATGAGCAGGTTTTTTAAGAGCGCCGCGTTTCCGATTTTGATCGTCGTGGTGCTCGCGTTCTTTGCGCAGAAGCTGATCGGCCAATCGAGCCGCGCGCCGCACTACAGCTACGGCAACCTGATCCAGCAGCTGCAGTCGCACGAGATCAGGAGCCTCTCGGTCCACGAGGACGGCAACATCGTCAATGCGACGACGACGGGCGGCGTGCACTTCACGGTCGGCTACGCCGATGCCGCGCCGCTCCTGACGGCGATCCAGAACAACATCGACTCGGGTGGGATGCCGCCGAGCGCCTTCGACATTCAGGGCAAGTCCTCGAGCGCGTGGCTGGGCCTGCTCACCTACATCCTGCCGGTGCTGATCTTCATCGGCTTCTGGATCTTCCTCATGAATCAGGTCCAGGGCGGCGGCTCCAAGGTCATGTCGTTCGGCAAGTCGCGCGCCAAGCGCCTGTCGGTCGACTCGCCCAAGATCACCTTCCGCGACGTGGCCGGCGTGGACGAGGCAGTCGAGGAGCTGCACGAGATCAAGGAGTTCCTGGAGAACCCGAAGAAGTTCCAGGCGCTCGGAGCGCGGATCCCTAAGGGGGTGCTGCTCTACGGGCCACCGGGCACGGGCAAGACCTTGCTCGCGCGCGCCGTGGCCGGCGAGGCGGGCGTGCCCTTCTTCTCGATCTCGGGCTCCGACTTCGTCGAGATGTTCGTGGGCGTCGGCGCCTCGCGCGTGCGTGATCTGTTCGAGCAGGCCAAGCAGAACTCGCCCTGCATCATCTTCATGGACGAGATCGACGCGGTCGGGCGCCACCGTGGGGCCGGTCTCGGCGGTGGGCACGACGAGCGCGAGCAGACGCTGAACCAGCTGCTCGTCGAGATGGACGGCTTCGAGATGAAGGACAACATCATCCTGATCGCCGCCACCAACCGCCCCGACATCCTCGATCCCGCCCTGCTGCGTCCCGGCCGCTTCGACCGCCAGATCGTCGTCGACCGCCCCGACCGCACCGGGCGGCGCAGGATCCTCGAGGTGCACACCCGCGGCAAGCCGCTCGCGCGCGAGATCGACGTCGACGCGCTGGCCGGCCAGACCCCGGGTTTCACGGGCGCCGACCTATCAAACCTGGTCAACGAGGCGGCACTGCTCGCGGCCCGCAACGGCAAGCGCGAGATCACGCAGGAGGAGCTCGAGGAGGGCATCATGCGCGTGATCGCGGGGCCCGAGAAGAAGACCCGCGTGATGTCGGACAAGGAGCGGAAGATCACCGCCTACCACGAGATGGGCCATGCGATGGTCGGCCACTACCTGCCCAATGCCGATCCCGTGCATAAGATTTCGGTCATCTCGCGGGGGCAGGCTCTTGGCTACACGATCGCGCTCCCGACCGAGGACAAGTTCCTGACCACGCGCGCCGAGCTGCTCGACACGATGGCGATGACGCTCGGCGGGCGGGCGGCCGAGGAGCTGATCTTCAGCGAGATCACGACGGGCGCGGCGAACGACCTCGAGAAGGTGACCCAGACCGCCAAGCAGATGGTGATGCGCTACGGCATGTCGGAGAAGCTCGGACCGCGCGTCTTCGGTCACGAGCACACCCAGCCTTTCCTCGGCCGCGAGTTCTCGGCCGAGCCCGACTACTCGGACGAGATCGCGCGAGAGATCGACGACGAGATCCGCCGCATCGTCGAGTCGGCCCACGTGCAGGCGAAGGAGATCCTCACCAAGCACCGCACCTCGCTGGCGAAGCTCTCCGAGATCCTCGTCAAGCGCGAGACGATCGAGCGTGAGCAGTTCGAGGCGCTGCTCGACGGGCAGTCCGAGGAGGACGTCTTCGGCGCCGAGGCGCCGCCGCCGCCGCAGGTCCCGGTGCCCTCTCCGCCGGCCGAGAAGCCAGGTCGGGCCGGGCCCCGGCCGCTTCCGCGGCCAGGCCTCGCCGGCGGCACAGCCGAGTAGCGCCTGACGGAGCCGCGCGTTACGTTTACGCGCATCCTTCTGCAGGCCACCCGAGTGTGGCTGCCGCTTGGGATCGCGGTGGTCGGGCGTGGTGGCGATCGTCCTCGGTCACGGCACCAACGCCGAAGCGGCGGCGGGCGTGGGTCTGCTGATCGTGGCTCTGACCGTGTGGATGCTCAACTGGATGTTCCGCATGAGCGTTGACAGCAACCGGGACCGCGAGCGGGAGGAGCACGCCCGCGAGTACTTCGACCGCCACGGCCGCTGGCCCGGGGAGGAAGCCAGTGAGCCGTGGCGGCATACTCGACGAGCTCGAGCGCGCCCCGTTCCTCGTCATGGGCGTGGTCAACGTCACGCCCGACTCGTTCTCCGACGGCGGCCGCTACCTCGATCGCGCGGCAGCCGTGAGCCACGGTCTGCAGCTGCTGGATGAGGGCGCCTCGCTGGTCGACGTGGGGGGCGAGTCGACGCGGCCGGGCGCGTTGCCCGTCGATCGCGACGAGGAGCTGCGCCGCGTGCTGCCCGTGATCGAGGCGTTGGCTGACGCCGGCGCCGCGGCGCGGGTCTCGATCGACACCGCGAAGGCGGCGGTCGCGACGCGCGCGCTCGCCGCCGGCGCGAGCTTCGTCAACGACGTCACGGCGCTGCGCGGCGACCCCGAGATGGCTGCGGTGGTGGCGGAGAGCGGGGCGCAGTGCTGCCTGATGCACATGCGTGGAGAGCCGCGCACGATGCAGGACGATCCGCGCTACGACGACGTCGTCAGCGAGGTCAAGTCGTTCCTCGATGACCGGCTCCGCTTCGCCACCGAGAACGGGATCGCCGAGCGGCGGATCGCGCTCGATCCCGGGATCGGCTTCGGCAAGACGCTCGAGCACAACCTGGAGCTGCTGCGGCGGCTCGACGAGTTGCTCGCGCTCGGGCGGCCGCTGGTGGTCGGCACCTCGCGCAAGTCGTTCATCGGCCGGCTGACGGGCCGGGCGGTCGACGACCGGCTGGCGGGCACGATCGCGACCAACCTGCTCGCCTTCGAGCGTGGGGCGAGCGTCTTCCGCGTGCACGAGGTGGCACCGATCCATGACGCGCTCACGATCGCGGCTGCTACGGTCGGCCGGCCATGGGCGCAGGGGATTTCGACGAGGACGAGGTAGAGCGCGACGAGGACGAGGAGGTCAGCTCCGAGCCCGAGGTCACGATCGAGATCAGCGGGCTCTCGCTGTTCACGCACGTCGGCGTGAGCGCCGCAGAGCGCGAGGTCGGCCAGCGGCTGCTGCTGGACGTGCGCCTCGACATCGGCGAGGCGGACGCGACGATCACCGACCGGATCGAGGACACGGTCGACTACGCCGAGGTCTGCCAGGCGGTCAACCTCGTGGCGCAGCAGCGCTCCTACAAGACGCTCGAGCGGCTGTGCGCCGCGATCGCCGAGCGACTGCTCGACCGCTACGGCGTGGGTGCGGTGTGGGTCAAGGCGGCCAAGCCCGAGCCGCCCCTGGCGCTGCCGGTCAGTGAGGTCTCGGTCGAGGTCTGGCGCGAGCGCGAGTAACGATGCCGCGGAAGCGAGGCGCCGATCAAAATAGCCCTCGCCTCGGGCAATCCGGCGAGCCGCGGGCGATTTTGCTCGCCAGGCGATCAAAATATCCCGCGCACGCCCCGGCACCCGGGGGAAAGGGCTTTTTGTCTCGGCAATCGGGGGCGTCCAGCTGAATCTCGGCTACCTGGGGCTCGGCTCGAACGTCGGCGATCGGCGCGCGCACCTCAAGCGCGCCACAGCAGCGCTGTCAGACCACGGAGTGCAACCAAGCGCCTCCTCATCCGTGTACGAGACCGAGCCGGTCGGGCTCGTCACCGACCAGCGCGACTTCTACAACGCCTGCCTGCGGGTGGGGAGCGCGCTCGATCCCGACCAGCTGCTCGCGGCCTGCAAGGCGGTCGAGCGCGAGCTCGGGCGCAGCGGCGCCGAGGTCCGGCACGGGCCGCGGGAGATCGACATCGACCTCCTGCTCGTCGACGGCATCACGCGCTCCTCGGGCCGGCTGACACTGCCCCACCCCTCGATACTCGAGCGCCGCTTCGTGCTCGTGCCGCTGCTCGAGCTCGACCCCGCGCTGAAGCTCCCTGACGGGCGCCCGCTGGCATCAGCCCTCGACAACCTGCCGCCCGGACAGGCAGTGCGCAGAGCGGGCCCGCCGCTCCTGTGAGGACATAATCCGCGCATGCTCCTGGTCGTCGACGTAGGCAACACCCAGACCCACTTCGGCGTCTTCAGGGACGGCGGCGCGCCGCTCGAGCATTGGCGCTTCGCGACCGTTCGCGAGTCGACGCGCGACGAGCTGGGCGCGGTGCTCGCCAATCTGCTCGCGCTGCGCGGGCTGCGCTTCGACGACATCGATGCCGCGATCGTCTCCTCGACGGTGCCGCAACTATCGGACGAGTGGCGGACGATGGCCGAGCGCTACCTGCAACAGGAGATGCTCGTAGTCGGTCCATCGGTCCGCACGGGCATGCCGATCCGCATGGACAACCCGCACGAGGTCGGCGCCGACCGGCTGGTCAACGCTGTCGCCGCCTACGACCGCGTGCACGGCGCCTGCGTGGTCGTCGACTTCGGCACCGCGATCACCTACGACGTGGTCTCGGCAGCCGGCGAGTACCTCGGCGGCATCATCACCCCCGGGGCCGAGATCTCGATCGACGCCTTGTACGAGCGCGCCGCCAAGCTGCCCAAGGTCGAGCTCGCCGAGCCCCGCTCGCTGATCGGCAAATCGACCGTGGACGCGATTCGCAGTGGCATCGTCTACGGCTTCGCCAGCCAGGTCGACGGGATCGTGCGACGGCTGCGCGACGAGCTCGGGTCCTCGACCACCGTGATCGCGACCGGCGGCCTCGCCGAGGCCCTGGTGCCGTTTGTGCGCGAGACGATCGACGAGGTCGACGACCTGCTCACCCTGACCGGGCTGCGGCTGATCTGGGCCCGCAACAGGGACCCCGGCTAAGCTCGCTGCTGCTCCTTGGCCCAGGAGATGATCCCGCGCGAGCCCTTGATGACGGTCCCGTCCGGCAGCTTCAGAGCCGGCAGCTTGGTGTCGCCGGTCGCCTCGCGCAGCTCCGCCCGGGATCCCTTACGCAGGGGCGGAAGGGGGCTCCCGTGGCCGGCAATCACCTTGTGATACTCGATGCCGGCGGCGCGCAGCGCCTCTTGCACCCGGCGGCACGGATGTAGGCGCGGACCGCCGTCGTCACCGTGGCATACGAACAGGGTGGGGGACTCGGGCACGCCTCGACTCTAACCGAGCGCCGGCACCGGCACGTCGGGGGTCCGGGCCACGGTTGCGGCCAGGATCAGTAGCGCGCGGGGACGGCGGTCGCCCGCCGCCGCCGCCGCCGCGATGCGGTCGTGCAGGTCGAGCAGGTTGAGCACGGCGGCAAACAGCGGCGCATCGTCGATCTCAGGCGGTACGTCGCACGCGAGCCGCGCGAGCGCCAGCATCTCCGACGCGTCGTTGCCGCGGAAGAGCTGGATCGTCGCGAGCAGCACGAACTGAGCGACGCGTTCGAGTAGCACGTGTGGCGCCTGCTCGCGCTCGCCGACGGCCGGCCCGACGGGCACGAGCGGCTCGCCCGCGGCCAGTCGCAGCGCCTGGGAGCCCGCGATCGAGCGGAGCTGGTCCTGCGAGAGCCCGGCTTCGAGCGCCAGCCGCAGCTGAAACGAGGCCGACATGAGCGTGTTCCCGTACGGCGCGTCGGAGGCGAAGACGATCTGGCCCGGCGGCACCAGGGTGAACAGCGAGAGCAGGTCGGTCGGCATCCACCAGGCCGTGTCGAACAGCAGGTTCGGGTGGTCCGGCGCCGCCCGCCAGATCCACGACAGGTCGCAGATGCCGGCGTGGGCGAGGATCAGGCGCGCGTCGGGGAAGCGAGCGGCGAGCTCCAAGGCGTGGACGCCCAGGGCAGGAATGCCTCGCCCGGCATGGATCAACACCGGTAGGCGCCGCTCGTGCGCGAGCGCGACCAGGTCGGGGAGCGCCGGGTGGTCGAGCGTGAAACGCTCGGCGCGGGGGTGCAGCTTGATGCCGCGCGCGCCCGCGTCCAGGCAACGTTCGGCCTCGGCCACCGGGCGCTCGTGGGGGTTGACGCGGCAGAACGGGACGAGCGCTCCATCCGAGTCGCGCGCGGCCGCGAGCACCATGTCGTTGGCGGCCGGGTAGCCGTCCGGCTCGTGCATCGGGAAGACGAACGCGCCTCTGGCGGCGGCGGCCCCGATCCCATCCATCAGCTCGTCCGGCCGCTGCTTCATGCCGTCGGGGTCGTTCTGGCCGAGGTGCGTGTGGGCGTCGAAGAGCTCGAGGCCCGGCACCTGCTCGAAGACGACCTCGTTCCAGGCGCGCAGGATCTCGGCTGAGCTCGTCGATCGCTCCGTCCGGCGCGTGCGGCTCGGTCCCGACCTCGGTCGTCTCGTCTGTGCTGCTCATCGAGTGATTCGTACCATGAACGGGCGATGGCTAACCTCACGGATCCCTGGGAGCTCGGCGGCGTGCGGATCGCAAACCGCCTCGTGCTGGCGCCGCTGGCGGGCATCGGCAACTGGTTCGTGCGCCTGCAGGCCAAGCGCTACGGCGCGGGCCTGGTCGTCTCCGAGATGGTCTCGAGCTTCGCCGTCCACTACCGCAACGAGCGCACGTGCCGCGAGCTGTTGCGGATCCACCCCGACGAACACCCCGTCTCGATGCAGCTGTTCGGGCACGACCCGGAGGTCATGGCCTCCGCGGCCGAGAGGGTCGCGGCGGCGGGCGCCGACCTGATCGACATCAACATGGGCTGTCCCGTGCCGAAGGTATGCAAGACGGGGGCCGGCGCGGCGCTGCTCGAGCACCCCGAGCGCGCGGTGGCGCTCGTGCGCGCGGCGGCCAAGGGCAGCGGGCTGCCCGTGACCGTCAAGCTCCGCTCCGGTCTGACTCCCGGCGACCTGCGCGGCCTGGACGTGGCGCGGGCGCTGGTCGAGGATGGCGGCGCGGCCGCGATCTCCGTCCATCCCCGTCACGCCTCGCAGCGCCACAAGGGCGCGCCCGACTACCGGCTCGTGCGCAGGCTGGTGGAGCAGCTGCCGGTGCCGGTGCTCGTCTCGGGTGGCCTCGATTCGCCACAGCGCGCGAGGACGGCGTTTGCGAGCACCGGCGCCGCTGCCGTCCTGCTGGCGCGCGGCTCGCTCGGCAACCCGTGGCTGTTCGCGCAGCTGCTGAGCGGCAGCGACCAACATCCGACCCCGGGCGAGGTGCTGGCGGAGCTCGACTGGGTGATCGAGGCGGCCGGCGAGCACCTGGGACGCGAACGCGCCGCGCGCTACCTGCGCAAGTTCTATCCCTGGTATGTCGAGAGGCTTTTCATGCGTCCGCCCAAGGGGCTGCTGGCTGCGCTGCAGGCTGCCCCAACGCTCGAGCAGGCGCGCGGGCTCCTCGATGATTTTGGCCGGCGCGCATGCGCCCCGGCCCCGGTCCGCACATGTGCGGACCGGCGGGTCGGCACATGTGCCGACCCGGTCATATAGATCTCTATACTTCACGCGGCCACGCAGCCCCGGGAGGGATTAGGTGGGCTGCGGGCTTCCCGCCTAGGGCGGGCTTTTTTGTATCTGAAAGCCTCCGAAACAGGGTCTTACACGCAATGCCCAAGGATGTCATTCTCACCCCCGAAGGACTGGCCAACCTGAAGGCCGAGCTCGAGATGCTCGCGACCACCCGCCGCCGCGAGGTCGCCGCGCGGATCAAGGAAGCGCGGGAGTTCGGCGACATCAGCGAGAACGCCGAATACGACGACGCCAAGAACGAGCAGGCGATGGTCGAGGCGAGGATCGCTCAGCTCGAGGACAGGCTCCGATCCGCGACCGTGATCGACGCCTCCGAGCTCGAGCACCAGACGTCGTCCGGGTCGGCACGATCGTCCATGTGCGCGAGGGCGGCAAGTCGACCAAGTACACGATCGTCGGCTCGGCCGAGGCCAAGCCGGCCGAGCTGAAGCTGTCCAACGAATCGCCGGTCGGCAGGGCTCTGCTCGGCCACAAGCGCGGCGAAGAGGTCACCTTCACGACGCCGCGGGGCGAGCGCAAACTCAAGATCACCAAGATCGAAGCCTCGAAGTAGGGGCTGTGGCGGAACCTCCCGCCTCCGAACTCGTCGCCGCCCGCCGGCGCAAGCTCGAGTCGTTGCGGGCGGCTGGGATCGAGCCGTTTCCACACCAGTTCGCCGGTGTCGAGCAGATCGCCCGAGTCCGGGCGCCCATGAAGAGCTCGAAGCCGGCGACGAGAGCAGCGATCGCCACCGGCTCGCAGGCCGCCTGGCCGCGCGGCGCGGCCAGGGCAAGATGGCCTTCCTGGACCTGGTCGACCGCTCCGCCCAGCTCCAGCTGCAGGCTCGAGTCGACGAGCTGGGGAAGAACGGCTGGCGCTGCTGCTCGAGCTCGACCTCGGCGATCTGATCGGCGTCGACGGGGATCGTCTTCCGCTCCCGTCGCGGCGAGCTGACGCTGCGGGTCGGCGAGTTCACGCTGCTCGCGAAGTCACTGCGGCCGCCGCCGTCCAAGCACTACGGGTTGCACGACGTCGAGACCCGTTTTCGCCACCGCGAGCTCGATTTGATCGCGAACGAGGAGTGCGCGAACGCTATTCCTCACGCGCGCGCGGGTGATCTCGGCGGTTCGGCGCTTTCTCGACGGCGATGGCTTCGTGGAGGTCGAGACCCCGGTGCTACAGCCCCTCTACGGCGGCGCGCTGGCGCGCCCATTCACCACCCACCACAACGCGCTGGATCGAGACTTCTACCTGCGTATCGCGACCGAGCTGTACCTGAAGCGGCTGATCGTGGGCGGGCTGGAGCGGGTCTACGAGGTGGGCAAGGACTTTCGCAACGAGGGCCTCGACCGCAGCCACAACCCAGAGTTCACGATGCTCGAGGCCTACGAGGCCTACGCTCGACTACCACGACATCGCAGACCTCTGCGAGCGGCTGGTCGCCTTCGCGGCCGAGCGAGGCGGGATACCAGGGGCCGCTCGATCTCTCTCCACCGTGGAGGCGCCAGACGCTGGGCGACGCCATCCTCGAGCGCACCGGCGTCGACATCCTGCGTCATCCGCGACCGCGACTCACTAGCCGGGGAGATGAAAAGCCGCGGCATCGCGCGCCGGAAGAGACGGATACCTGGCCGCAGCTCGTAGACGAGCTGCTCTCGAAGCACGTCGAGCCGGCGCTGATCGAGCCCACCTTCATTTTCGACTATCCGGTGGAGCTGTCGCCATTCGCCAAGCGCCACCGGTCCGATCCGACGCTTGTGGAGCGTTTTGAGGCGTTTGTCGGCGGGATGGAGATCGGGAACGCCTTCACCGAGCTCAACGACCCCGACGAGCAGCGGCTCCGCTTCGAGCAGCAGCGGGCGCTGGCCGGAGTGGGCGACCTTGAGGCGCAGCCTTACGACGAGGCGTTCTTGCAGGCGCTGGAGTGGGGGATGCCTCCGACCGGCGGGATCGGGATCGGCATCGACCGCCTGGTGATGGCGCTGACCGGGGCCCGCTCGATCCGTGAGGTGGTGCTCTTTCCGGCGATGCGCGACTAGGTCTGGCCCGCGACAGTGCAGGGCTAGGCAGGCTCCCTGCCGTCGTGTACCGTGGCTCGCGTTGGGAGCCGGCGCGCGCGAAAGGGGATTAACGGCATGAAGAGCAGGGGCACGATCGCGATCGGACTAGTGACCGTGGCCATCGCGGGGTGTGGCGGCGGCGGCTCGTCATCGGGCAAGCAGCAGGTCCGGAGCGCGTTCAACACGCTCACGCGCGACCTCGCCAACCGCGACCCGGCTGCCTGCTCGCTGTTCACCCAGCGCTACGCGCTAGCCAACACGGGCCAGTCGAGCTATCAGGCAGCGCTCAACATATGCCGCAGTCACATCAAGAGCGGGGCGGTCTCGGTTCCCAGCGGGCTCAAGGTCGGGAAAGTAAAGGTCAAAGGAAACAGCGCCACGGTCAAGGCCACGGCGCCCGGGCAGGGCAGCGGCATCTTCCATTTCGTCAACGAGAGCGGCCACTGGAAGGTCGATTCGGTGACGGCCAAGTAGCGCTCGCGGCGGGCGCTACCGTCGGTGGAGTGTTCGAGCGCTTCACGGAACGAGCCCGGCAGGTGGTCGTCCTCGCCCAGCACCAGGCGCGGGGGCTCAGGCACCACTACATCGGCACCGAGCACATCCTGCTCGGACTCCTGCGCGAGGAAGAGGGCGTTGCGGCGAGCGTGCTCGTCTCGCTGGGAGTCACCGACGAGAGCACGCGGACCCTGGTGCGCAGGATGTGGGCGCGGGCGAGGACGTCAGCACCGGCCAGATCCCGTTCACGCCGCGGGCTAAGAAGGTGCTCGAGCTGGCCCTGCGCGAGGCGCTCGGCCTGGGCCACAACTACATCGGCACCGAGCACATCCTGCTAGGCCTCCTCCGGCTGACGACGGGCTCGCGCTGCGCATCCTGCTCGATCTGGACGCCGGGCCGGACAAGATCCGCGTGGAGGTGCTCCGGCGGCTGGCCGCCACGCCGCCCCCGAGCCGCCCGTTCCACCGCCGCCGCAAGCACAGCAGGTCGGTGTGCGGCCCGTGGGTGCGGCGACGATGTGGGCGCGGATCGTGCCCGAGATTCGCGATCGTCTGGGCCGCGAAGCCGACGCGGGCGACCTTCTGATCCTGCTCGCGAGCATCCCAGGCAGCCTGGTGTCGCGCACGCTGGAGGAGCTGGGGATCGGAGCGGAGGCTCTCGATGACGCTCTCGCGCGGGCGCGCGGGCGCGGGCCCTCCCCCTTCGACGAGCGGCTGGAGCTGCTCCGCACCCAGCGCGCCGAGGCCGAGGCCGAGGGGGACGAGTACGCGGCAGCGCAGCTCCGAGCCGAGGAGCTGCGCGCGCGGCGAGAGCACGCCGAGTGACTGCTTGAGCAGGTGCGCGCTCGGCTGGGTATGAGCACCGGAACCCGGGCCGGGCGCCGAGCAGGCCGGGGCCTCCGTGACGACGCTCACACCCCAGCGGGCACCCCAAGGAGCCGTAACCGCTAGGTTGGTAGACTGGCTCATGGCCAAGAACGAACCCGATCCTGTGCATGGTGGGCGAAACCATGCGGGGGAGCGGGGCCGCCGACGTCCCGGAATGCGTTCGCTGAAAGCGGGAAGACTAGGGGCCGGCGGGCCGTCTCTATCATCGGTCGCCGAGTGATCAATAACCATGTTTGAGCGTTTCACAGAACGAGCCCGCCAAGTGGTCGTGCTGGCCCAGGAAGAGGCACGGACTCTTAAGCACAACTACATCGGCACCGAGCACATCCTGCTCGGCCTCCTGCGCGAAGAGGAGGGCCTGGCGGCTCGCGTGCTCGAGTCGCTCGACATCACGGTCGAGCGCGTGCGCGCCCAGGTCGTGCGCATCGTCGGCTCGGGCGAGGAGGTCACCTCGGGGCAGATCCCGTTCACGCCGCGGGCGAAGAAGGTGCTCGAGCTGGCTCTGCGTGAAGCGCTCAGCCTGGGCCACAACTACATCGGCACCGAGCACATCCTGCTCGGGCTCGTGCGCGAGAACGAGGGCGTCGCCGCCCGCATCCTGCTCGACTTCGACGCCGACTCGGAGAAGATCCGCAACGAGGTCATCCGCATGCTCTCCGGCCCCGGCAGCCGGCAGCGGTCGGGCTCGGCAGCGGGCGCGGCGAGCGGCGGCCCCGAGGGCAAGAAGTCCTCCAAGCTGCTCGACCAGTTCGGACGCAATCTGACCAAGCTCGCCGCCGAGAGCAAGCTTGACCCGGTCGTCGGTCGCGAGACCGAGATCGAGCGCATCATGCAGATCCTCTCGCGGCGGACTAAGAACAATCCGGTGCTCGTGGGTGAGCCCGGGGTCGGCAAGACCGCCGTGGTCGAGGGCCTCGCCCAGCGCATCACGAACGGCGACGTGCCCGAGCTGCTCAAGGACAAGCAGATCTACACGCTCGACCTCGCCGCCCTGGTCGCCGGCTCCAAGTACCGGGGCGAGTTCGAGGAGCGGCTGAAGAAGGTGATGAAGGAGATCACCCAGCGCGGCGACATCATTCTGTTCATCGACGAGCTGCACAACCTCGTCGGCGCGGGCGCGGCCGAGGGAGCGATCGATGCAGCTTCGATCCTCAAGCCGGCGCTCGCCCGCGGCGAGCTGCAGACGGTCGGCGCGACGACGCTCGAGGAGTACCGCAAGTACCTCGAGCGCGACTCCGCGCTCGAGCGCCGCTTCCAGAAGATCACCGTCGACCAGCCGAGCACCGAGGAGACTGTTCAGATCCTCAAGGGGCTGCGAGACCGCTACGAGCAGCACCACAAGGTCGCGATCACCGACGAGGCGCTGCAGGCCGCGGCCGACCTCGCCGACCGCTACATCTCGGACCGCTTCCTGCCTGACAAGGCGATCGACCTGATCGACGAGGCGGCCTCGCGGATGCGGATCAAGTCGATGACCTCGCCGCCGATCTACCGCGAGCTCGAGGAGCAGATCGAGGGGACCCGCCGGCGCAAGGAAGAGGCGATCGAGAACCAGGAGTTCGAGAAGGCGGCCAACCTGCGCGACGAGGAGCGGCGACTGACCAAGAAGAAGCGCGAGCTGGCCGAGCAGTGGGAGGCCGGGGAGTCGACCGAGCGACCCGCGATCGGCGAGGAGGAGATCGCCGACATCGTCTCGATGTGGACCGGCATCCCGGTGTTCAAGCTGACTGAGGCCGAGACCGCCAAGCTGATGCGCATGGAGGACGAGCTCCACAAGCGCGTGATCGGCCAGCATCCCGCGATCGAGGTGGTCTCCAAGGCCATCCGCCGCTCACGCGCCGGCCTCAAGGATCCCAAGCGGCCGACCGGTTCGTTCATCTTCCTGGGGCCGAGCGGAGTCGGCAAGACCGAGCTCGCGCGCACGCTCGCGGAGTTCCTGTTCGGCGACGAGGACACGATGGTGCGCATCGACATGTCGGAGTACATGGAGAAGCACGCAGTCTCACGCCTGGTCGGCTCTCCGCCCGGCTACATCGGCTACGACGAGGGCGGCCAGTTGACCGAAGCGGTTCGCCGCAAGCCCTACAGCGTGCTGCTGCTCGACGAGATCGAGAAGGCGCACCCGGATGTGTTCAACATCCTGCTGCAGATCCTCGAGGACGGTCGCCTGACCGACGCGCAGGGCAGGACCGTCGATTTCCGCCACACGATCGTGATCATGACCTCGAACATCGGAGCGGCCGAGATCTCCAAGAACACGGGCATCGGCTTCACCGTCGGCGACGAGACCGGCCTCAGCTACGACGACATGAAGAACCGCATCATGGGCGAGCTGAAGAAGGTCTTCAGGCCCGAGTTCCTCAACCGCATCGACGAGGTGATCGTCTTCCACAAGCTCGCCAAGGACGAGATCAAGGAGATCGTCGACCTGCTGCTGCGGCGGATCAGGCAGTCGATGGCCGAGCGTGAGCTTCAGCTCGAGCTCTCCGACGAGGCAAAGGAGATGCTGGCCGACAAGGGCTGGGACCCGGCCATGGGCGCGCGCCCGCTGCGCCGGGCGATCCAGCACTATGTCGAGGATCCGCTCGCGGACTTCGTGCTGCGCGAGCAGGTTGCCTCCGGCTCGACCGTGGTCGTCGACGCTCCCTCCGAGGAGGCCGAGGACGACAACGTGCAGCTGACGGTGATCGCGCCGCGGCCCAAGCCGACTCCGGTCGGCGTCGGCGCCGAGGGCGGCAGCGAGGAGGACGCCGAATCCTCCGAGGCCCCCGCCGACTCGGCAGCCTCCGAGTAGCCATTGTCGCGGGCGCGGGGCGTGTAAACGCCCTCGCGATCAGTGCTTCGGCAGCTGGGGCTCGTCTTCTCCCTCGAGCTGTTTCTGGCCCATCTGCTCGCGATCGCCTGACTCCAGAGCGTCGGTGTCGCCCTTGGCCTGATCGCGGCGGTCTTCGTCCTTATAGGCGTGAAGCGGTGTCTCGGTCCCCTGCTCGGCCTCTGTGTTTCCGTGCTCGTCCGGCATCGTCCCTCCCTCGTTGATGTAGACGCGAACTACCCGCTGGGCTCGGAGTCAACCGATCGGGGTCTCTGCTAGAAGAGCCTGGGCGCGCATGGAGCATCGAATCACGACAGCCGACGGGCGGCGGCTCCAGGTCAGGGAGGGTGGAGCGCCGGAGGGACCCGTGGTTCTCATTCACGGTGGTACGCCCAGCTCGCGCCTCGTCTATGCACCCACGCTGCGACTGGCCGAGCAGCAGGGTATCCGTCTGCTCTCGTATGACCGGCCCGGCTACGGGGGCTCCGACCGCGACCCCGGACGGTCGGTCGCGAGCTGCGCGGGCGACGTGCGCGCGATCGCCGGTCAGCTTTCGATCGATCGGCTGGCGGTATGGGGAGTCTCGGGCGGTAGCCCGCACGCGCTCGCCTGCGCCGCGCTGTTGCCCGACCTCGTTCCAGCCGTCGGCGCGCTTGCATCGCCGGCTCCGTGGGGCGCCGAGGGGCTGGATTGGTTCGCGGGCATGGGCCGCGAGAACATCGAAGACCTCGAGCTGACGCTCAACGATCGGGCGGCCGGGCTGGCCAAGCACGAGCAGGAACGGCTCGAGTTTCTCGCCGCCAGTCCGGAGACGATCTACAAGGTCATGGAGACGCTTCTGTCACCCGTTGATCGGCAGGCGCTGACGCCCGGTCGGGCAGAGTTCCTGCACGAGTCGACACAGCTCGGGCTCGCCGAGAACGTCGATGGCTGGTGGGATGACGACGTGGCCTTCGTCGAGCCATGGGGGTTCGAGCTCGAGCAGATCGAAAGTCCGGTTCTGCTGTTGCACGGACGCCACGATCAGTTCGTCCCGATCAGCCACGGCGAGTGGCTTGCCCGCCACATCCCGGGCGTCGAGGCGCGCCTGCTGGATGACGACGGCCACCTCACTCTGACCTCCAACCACCTGCCGGAGGTCCACGAGTGGCTGCTCGCGCGACTGGGGTGAGCGCGCTCTGACCGTCCGCTACCCGCTGCGTCCGCCACTGCGACCGATCTCGCCGGCGCGCGCCGGTGCGGCGCCGGCGTGGCCGAGCTACACGGGGACATCGACGCTGGTCGGCACCAGCAGCGGCGTCACCGTCTATGTCGATTCCACCCTGGGGAGCGAGGCGTTGCGCAACGCCCAGGACCTGCTCGCCGCCGCGAGCCGGGTGGTGGGGCAGAACAACACGATCTTCGGCATCTCAGGCGGCGCCGTAGACGTGATCGTCTTCGCCCTCAACGGACAGACGGACGGCACCGGGGGCGCCGACCACAACGGCTGCGACTTCACCACCGGCAACGCGATCGAGGTCGACGCCTCCTACGGCAACTCGGCCCGCGTGATCGCTTTGTTCGAAGCGGAGCTCAGCGAATGCGCGATGAACGGCCAGCTATGCGGCTACAGCACGGGCGAAGCGCTCTCGCGCTGGTGCGCGGCGGTGGTGGGGTCGAATGCGCTGGCTGACTTTGCGACCGCGCCGCAGTGGGCTCAGGATGGAATGCCCAACTGGGTCGACCAGACCGAGCACACCGACCAGGACCCAGACAGCACCGGGTGCGGGATGGCCTTCCTGTCGTGGCTGATGAGCCAGGGCCACGGGCTCAGCGAGGTGGCCCAGGCGATGGTCTCCCTCGGTGAGGGCGGAACGCTCGCCGAGCTCTACGGGCGGATCACCGGCGATGCAGTGAACAACGCGTGGACGAAGTTCAGCGCGGCGGTCCAGGGCCTACCCGGCGGCGTGACGAGCGACGATCCGTGGGGCGCCCTGGCGACCGCGGGCGGGGCCTAGCTCTGTTCGGCAGCGATTCGGTAGCTGACACCTGGTGGACGGGTTGCTGCTAGGTGGGTGCAGAGGCTAGAGTGGTGTGCGCTTAGGGCCCACTGGGGGTGCAGAGGATCGAAAGGGGCGCAGGGGATGGTTCACGAGTTTGGCTTGTTGCGTCGCGGGGCGCTTGTGGTTCTCCTTGCGTGCTCGGCGGCGCTCGGCGTGGCCGTGCCGACGGCCACGGCCGCGAAGACAAAGACGGTGAAGGTGGGTCAGCTGTCCACTCCCAATGCACCCTGCATGGGTCCGTTTACGGCCCTGCAGACGGGAGTGTCGAGCGGCAGGTCCTACACGGTGCCCAAGAAGGGCGTGATCACCTCGTGGTCATGGAAGGACGGGGCCACAACCGTTTCCGGGTTGAAGCTCGCGGTGGGCCGCAGCGAGGGCGGCGGCGTGTACGAGATCGTGGCCTCCGAGAAGGCCGGCACCCAAAAGAAGAACAAGGTCAACACCTACAAGGCCCACATCCGGGTGAAGGCCGGCGATCTGATCGGCATCCTTGTAGGCGGGGGCGGCCCCTGCCTGACCGAAACCGGGAACATGGCGGATACATTTGCGCTTGCCACTTTTGCCGTGCCGCTGAAGACGCCGGCGCCGTTCACCCCGGCATCCGGCGGCAGGTTCCCGGTCGCGGTGAGTGTCACGGAAGGCTGAAGCGCTGCAGCGGGGTCCGATCTCGATGATGCAGCCTGAAGCGGGCTGTTTCGTCAAGCAACTTCGACGCGGGGTAACAAATCTGGCCTGCGGGCGCCATGACGTCGGGCGGCGCCCTTACGCTTGGATGGCGTGCCGCGAGCCTCCTTCACGTATGTCTGCTCGTCCTGCGGAGGCGGGTCCCCGCGCTGGGCCGGCCAGTGCCCCGGGTGTGGCGAATGGAACACGCTGATCGAGGAGTCGCGCTCGGCGCAACCCCGATCGCCGCGGCGCCGAGCAGCCCTGGCTCCGGTTCCGCTGGGCGAGGTCGTTGCAGAGCAGCACGGTCGCCTCAGCACGGGTATCGGCGAGCTTGACCGCGTCCTCGGCGGCGGAATCGTGCCCGGCTCCTTGGTGTTGATCGGGGGAGCACCTGGCATCGGCAAGTCGACCCTCACGACCATGGTCCTCGCCGAACTCACCGCTGCGGGCCGCAGCACGCTGTATGTCTCGGCCGAGGAATCAGCCGCGCAGATCCGGCTGCGGGCCGCGCGGCTGCACGCCGGATCCGCCCTTCAGGTGCCGGTCATCGCCGCTACCGACCTGGACACGGTGCTCGCCACGCTCGACCGAGAGCAGCCCGAGGTGTGCGTGATCGATTCGGTGCAGGCGCTGCGCTCGGATGAGCTGCAGAGCGCGGCCGGTTCGGTCGCCCAGGTCAGGGAGGTAGTAGATCAGCTGATGCGGCTCGCCAAAGCGCGCGCAATCGCGCTCCTGCTGGTCGGGCATGTGACCAAGGACGGGGCGCTCGCCGGCCCGATGGTGCTCGAGCATCTTGTCGACTGCGTGCTCCAGTTCGAGGGCGAGCGTGAGCGCACCTACCGCACCCTGCGCGCGATCAAGAACCGCTTCGGCTCGACGGAGGAGACGGGCGTCTTCGAGATGCACGACCACGGGCTCGTCCAGGTGCTCGACGCCTCTGCCAGGTTTGTGGGAGAGGCGACGCGCGCGCCGGGGAGCGCCGTCCTGTGCGCGATGGAGGGGTCGCGCCCGCTGCTGGTCGAGGTGCAGGCGCTCGTCTCGCAATCCGAGCTGGTGCCGCCGCGGCGCGTGGTCTCGGGCCTCGATCGCAACCGGCTGGCGCTGGTGCTGGCGGTCCTGGCGCGCCACGCGGGCATCGGCCTGGGGAGCGCTGACGTGTTCGTGAATGTCGTCGGCGGTGTGCGGGTCGACGAGCCGGGGGCCGATCTCGCGGTGTGCCTCGCGCTGGCGAGCGCGGCCAAGGGCGTACGCCTCTGCAGCGCGGGGGGCTCGGCGCCGCTCGCGTGCTTCGGCGAGCTCGGGCTCACGGGCGAGCTGCGGAGCGTCGCCCACAGCGACCGGCGCATCGCCGAGGCCAGGCGCTTCGGGCTCGGGCCGGTGATCTCACCCGAGTCGCACGGCACGCTGCGCGAGGCTCTCACTGCGGCGGTGGGCGAGGATCGGTCGCGCGGTGGTCAACTGGCCGCCTAAGCGGGCTTTGCAGCGTTTCCGGACGCACTCGCGCGGTTAGGGGCAGGTGCCGACGGGAACGCGGAAAGCCCGCCCAGGCCGTAAAATCGGCCTTCATGGCGCCGCGTGCTGGGGATGAGCTCACCGAAGAGCTCGAATCTCGCCAGACGTCCCGCCTCGTAAGAGCGCTCGAGATGGTCGCGCCGGGGACCGCGTTGCGCGAGGGGATCGATCACATTCTCCACGCGCGCACGACCGGCGGCCTGATCGTGATCGGGGACCCGGACGAGCTGGCGTTCATGTTCTCCGGCGGGATCAAGCTCGAGCTCGATTATTCGCCGGCGTTTCTGTACGAGCTGGCAAAGATGGATGGCGCGATCGTGTTGGGCTCGAACGCGACCAAGATCATCCACGCCAACGTCCAGCTGACCCCCGATCCGACGATCCTGACGCTCGAGACCGGCACCCGCCACCGCACCGCGGCCCGGGTCGCCAAGCAGACGGACGCGCTCGTGATCGCGGTCTCTGAACGGCGCGAGGTCGTCTCGCTGTTCGTGGATGCGATCAAGTACATCCTTGAGGACATTCCCGTCGTCCTGGCCAAGGCCAATCAGGGGCTCGCGACTCTCGACAAGTACCGCAGCCGTCTGGACCAGGTCTCCACCCGCCTGACCGCGCTCGAGTTCGAGGGCGGCGTCTCCCTGCACGACGTGCTGACCGTGCTCCAGCGCGCCGAGCTCGTGACGCGCATGGCGGCGGAGATCGAGCGACATATCGTCGAGCTCGGATCGGAGGGCAGGCTGATCGAGATGCAGCTCGACGAGACGATGGTGGGCGTCTCCGCCGACAAGGCGTCTCTCGTTCACGACTACCTCGTCGAGGACTCCGATGAGAGCTTCCAGACGGCGCTCGACGCGCTCGTTCGCCTCTCTCATCAGGATCTGCTGGACTTCGGTCGACTGGCCGAGCTGCTCGGCTACGACCGCAAGCTGAACACGCTCGACTATCCAGTCTCGCCCCGCGGGATCCGCATCCTGGGGCACATCCCGCGCCTGCCGCGGCTGGTGGTCGAGCGCATCGTCGAAGAGTTTGGAGGTTTGGAGGAGTTGCTCGCCGCGACCGATGGCGAGCTCGAGACAGTTGACGGAGTGGGGGAGATCCGCGCGAAGGACATTCGCGAAGGGCTTCGCCGCCAGCAAGAGATCAACCTTGTGGACCGGTACCTGCAGACGTAGCCAGCCGGCGGAACCGCCGGGCGTGAGATATAGGAGGACACCATTACTGAACTAATGGAAGAGAACGCTGAGGAGCTCGACGCGATCGAGCCCCTCCCGGCGGTCGAGTTCGAGGTTGGCGACAGCGTCGTCTATCCCCACCACGGGGCCGGCCAAGTGGTCCGCAAGGACCTCAAGGAGGTGCTCGGCGAACGCCGTGAGTACCTGACAATCAAGATCCTTCACAACGACATGACCGTGATGGTCCCGACCGAGAACGCGGCCCGCGCGGGCCTGCGCCGGGTGATCGACGAGGACACGGTCAAGAAGGTGCTCGCGGTTCTGCAGGATGAATGCTCGGAGATGCCCAAGAACTGGAATCGGCGCTTCAAGCACAACCGGGACAAGATCAAGACCGGCGACGTCTACGAGCTCGCCGAAGTCGTGCGCAACCTCGCGATTCGCGAGGCGGAGAAGGGACTCTCGACGGGCGAGAAGCAGATGTTCACGCGGGCGCGCAAGATCCTCGCGTCAGAGCTGATGTACGCGCTCGAGATGACCGCCGAGGAAGTCGAGGTCCACCTCGACTCGTTGCTGCTCGACTCGACTCCCTCGGGGGCTAGGGCTCGGAGCAACGGCAAGAGCGCCGCCAGCAACGGCGCGGGCGCCCCAGATCATGGCGTGCCGTCCGCCAACGGCAACGGCTCTCTGCCGAGCGATTTGAACTTGTCCTGAGGACGCGGCTCGCCGCTCTTGAGCGCAGCGGATTAAGAGGTGGCGGTCGCGCTGATCGTGGCCGCCGGGCGCGGCGAGCGGCTGGGATCAACTATCCCCAAGGCGCTCGTCAGCCTGGCAGGCAAGCCGATGGTCAATTGGAGCCTCGAGACCGTCCGCTCGCTTAGGGCAATCGAAGAGATCGTGCTGGCGCTGCCGCCCGAGCTGGTGGCACGAGCGGGAAGTGAGTTTCCCGGCGTCGTGTGCGTCGCCGGCGGGACGTTTCGTTCTCAGTCCGTGCGCGCGGCGCTCGAGGCGGCCTCTGGGGCCGGACCGGTGCTCGTGCACGACGCCGCGCGCCCGCTCGCACCGGCGGCGCTGTTCGCCCGGGCGCTCGAAGAGCTCGAGCGCAGCGGCGCCGACGCGGTCCTGGCGGCGGCGCCTCTCGCCGACACGATCAAGGAGGTCGGTGGGGACGGACGGACCGTGAGCCGCACGCTCAACCGTGCCGGCGTGTGGGCCGTGCAGACACCCCAGGCGTTTGCCCGCGGAGCGCTCGCGCGCGCGCTGAGCGAGGCGTCAGACGAGTTGCTCGCGGCCGCGACAGACGACGCCTGGCTGATCGAGCGCCGCGGTGGCACCGTGAGGGTCGTCGCTTCCGAGGAGCCGAACTTCAAGGTCACGACCGCCGCTGACATGCGCCTTGCCGAGCTCCTCCTGGCCGACCGCGCTGCGAGCGCCGCGACGTGAGCGACACGGGCAGCGCGATGATCCAGACCGGCATCGGCTACGACTGCCATCGATTCGTGGCCGGTCGGCGCCTCGTGCTCGGCGGGGTCGAACTCGACTTCGACCGCGGCCTCGAGGGCCACTCCGACGCAGACGTCCTCACCCATGCGGTCATCGACGCCCTGCTGGGCGCGGCGGGGCTTGAGGACATCGGCCACCACTTCCCTGACACCGACGAGCGCTACCGCGACGCAGATTCACTGGCGCTATTGCGCGCGACCGTCGGCATGCTCGCCGAGCGCCGCCTGTCGGTGGCGCATGTGGATGTAACCGTCGTGATCGAGGAGCCCGCGATTGCGCCGGTGCGGAGCACGATGCGGGCGCGCCTCGCGGACGCGCTCGGGCTACCGGTCGAACACGTCAACGTCAAGGCGACACGGGGCGAGGGGATGGGATTCGTCGGGCGCGGCGAGGGCGCCGCGGCGCTCGCGGTGGCGACCGTCGCGGCCGTCGCCTGAGCGCGGGGCCCCGCGGAGCGGGGGTCGGTGGAGCGCGCGCGGCCCCGCGGAGCCGTCGCCTGAGCGCGGGGCCCCGCGGAGCGGGTTGCGCCCTACATCTGCTCGCGGAGCGCTTCGGGCGAGGGCACCTCGATCGGTCCCTCGGCCGGCTCGGTGAAACGGATCGGATTTCCGAACGGATCGCGCAAAGCGCAGTCCGTGCCGTAGAACCGCTCGGTGGGCTCCTGCGTGAACTCGACTCCGAGCGCCCGCAGCTTCTCGTAGGTGGCGCGGCAGTCATCGGTCTCGAAGATCACGCCGCCGCCCGCGGCTCCCTTGCTCACCAGCTCACGGACCTGCTCGGTGGTCGCCTCGTCGAAAGCGGGGGGGCCGGGCCGCATGAGTCCGATTTGGACGTCATCCCGGTCCGGGAGGGTGACCGTCAGCCAGCGCATGAAGCCCAGGTCCGCGTCGGTGTGAACGACCATCCCGAGCTTGCCGACATAGAAGTCGAGCGCCTCGTCCTGATCCAGCACGTGCAGAAGGTGTGGGTTACTCGTTTGAACATGCCGCCACGCTAACCGCCGTCGAGCGGCGGCGCTTCTCCAAATCTGCTCTCTCAGGCCGCCGGCCGCATCCAGGCCATGGTCATGCAGGTCGGCGCGCTGGCGGCAGCTTCTCGTCGGCTGAGATGGGCGCGGTAGCGCGAAGGCGGATCGCCGACGATCTCGCGGAACGTGCGGCTGAACGTCCCCAGGCTGCTGAAGCCGACGTCAAAGCAGATCTCGGTCACGGGACGCGCGGTCTCACGCAGCAACTCCATCGCGCGCTCCACTCGCCGGCGCCGCAGGTACGCGTGCGGTGTCTCGCCGAACGTCGCCCGAAACTGGCGGCTGAAGTGCGCCGGCGAGACGTGGGCCAGGCGCGCCAGCGCGGGCACGTCGAGCGGCTGGGCAAACGCGCGGTCCATCGCGTCGCGCGCCCGCAGCATTCTGCGATTGCGGTCCTCGATGGTGCGCGACATGTCAACAGCCTAAGCGGTGGGGCCTTGCGGCGGCCGGCCTCATCCAACACTGTCTCACCGACATTTGACTCTGATCTGAAAGTTCAGTATTGTCTGAATAGACATGAAGACGAATACACCGCGGCCGCAGGCTCGAGTGGATCCCTCGGCCAGACCTGTGCGATCAACCCTCGACGAGCAGCTGTGGCGGTTCGTCGACACGTACGGCGAGGCGATGGCGAAGACGTACGGCGTACCCCGGATGACCGGCCGGGTGCTGGCGTGGCTCCTCGTCTGCGATCCGCCTGAACAGACCGCCGCGCAGCTCGCGGATGCCCTAGATGCCAGCAAGGGCGCGATCAGCGGCGCGACCGGCATGCTGGTCCGGGTGCGCCTGGTGGACCGCCTACATATCCGCGGCGAGCGCGCCGATCGCTTCCGTGTGCGCCCCGAGGCCTGGGACGACCAGGTTCGCGACCAGTCGGTCGAGAGCACTCGCGCGGTACTCGCATTAGGACTCGAGGCGCTCGCAGCCGAATCGCCGATGCGGCGGGCGCGGCTCGAGGAGCTGGATGCCTTCTATGCCTGGTACGAGTCGCGCATGCAAACGCTGTGGGAGGAATGGCAGGACTACAAACGCTCAAACGTTCAGGGTCGGCGCAGCGGCCCCGGCGGGGACTCAGCCGTCCCGAAGAAGGTTGAATCGGCCGTCCCGAAGGGAACGGCCGCCGTCTCGAAGGGCAAGACCACTCGCGTGGACGGCCGCAATGAGTGATGTGGCCGCTATCGAGGCTCGCAGCCTCTCGAAGTCCTACGGCAAGGTCGTCGCCTTGGACGGCCTCGACCTCCAGGTCGAGCCCGGGGAGGTCTTCGGCCTGCTCGGACCCAACGGGGCCGGCAAAACAACGCTTGTACGGATCCTCGCGACCCTGACGCCGCCCACGGCGGGCCAGGCGACCGTGTTGGGTCACGACGTCGTGGCCGAACCGCTGGCCGTGCGCCGGCGGATTGCGCTCGCGGGCCAGTTCGCCGCCGTCGACGCCGAACTGACCGGACGCGAGAACGTTGAGATGATCGGCCGCCTGTATCGGTTCACGCGGCCCGAGGCGCAGCGGCGGGCCGAGGAGCTGCTCGAGCTCTTCGGGCTGCAAGAGGTGGCTGAGCGCCGTGTATCGACGTATTCCGGCGGAATGCGGCGGAGGCTCGATCTGGCGGCGGGGTTGATCGGCCGGCCGCCGGTCTTGCTGCTCGACGAACCGACCACCGGGCTCGATCCGGGCTCGCGCCAGGACCTGTGGAGCATGGTCGCCGAGCTCGGACGAGCGGGTACCACGGTGCTATTGACGACGCAGTACCTGGAGGAGGCCGATCGGCTGGCCGGGCGCATCGCTGTCGTCGACCATGGCCGCGTCGCGGCCCAGGGGACGCCGTCGCAGCTCAAGGCGGCGGTGGGCGGAAACGTGCTGCGCGTTCGCTTGGCCGATCCTGCCGATCTCGGCCAGGCGCAAACCGAGCTCGCCCCGCTGGCGGCCGGAGACGAACCCTATGTGGACGGCGCCGCCGCCGAGATCCGGCTGGGCGTGGCGGATCCAGGAGCCTCGGCCGAGGCAGTCCGGCGACTCGACGCGCACAGGGTCTCGGTCGCGACGATCGAGGTCCTGGAGCCGAGCCTCGATGACGTCTTCCTCGCCCTCACCGGACGGGTCCCCGTTCCGGAAGCGTCTACCGAGGCCTCGGCAGCCGCGAGCAGCGACCGCGACCTCCAGGAGGCCGCACGATGAGCGCGGGTCTCGCGGTTTCCGAACGCCCCCGCCCCACCCTGTCCGAGACGATCGCCGACAGCCGCGTGATGGCAGCACGCCAGATGCGCAAGGTGCTGCGCAGGCCGATGTACGTCGTCTACCTGTTCGTCCAGCCCGTGATCTTCGTGCTGCTGTTCCGCTACGTGTTCGGCGGCGCGATCAACACGGGGCACGTGAGCTACGTCAACTACCTGCTGCCGGGCATCATCGTCATGACGGCCGTGTTTGGCGCGCTCACGACCGGGCTCGGGCTCACCGAGGACATCGCCGGCGGAGCGGTCGACCGCTTCCGCTCGCTCCCGATCGCCCAGTCCTCGGTGCTGATCGGCCGCACCGCGGCCGACCTGATCACGAACGTGACCACGCTCGCGGTGATGCTGCTCTTGGGACTGGCCGTCGGCTTTCGGCCGAGCCAGCCGATCTACGAGGTCGTGCTCGCGTTCGGGCTCGTGCTGGCCTTCGCCTACGTCTTCTCGTGGATCAGCGCCTTCGTCGGCATAGCAGTGCGCAGCCCGGAGACCGCCCAGTCGGTCGGTTTCATCTGGGTGTTCCCGCTCGTGTTTGCCTCCTCGGCGTTCGTGCCCACGGCGAGCATGCCGAGCGCCCTGCGCGCATTCGCCGACGTCAACCCCGTGACGCTGGTCGTGAATGCGGCGCGAGCGCTGACGATCGGCCATGGCCACGCGCTCGGCTCGGCCCTCGGGGCGCTCGCGTGGCTTGCAGGGTTGTTGCTCGTGTTCGTGCCGCTGGCGGTGCGCGGGTTCCGGCGCGCGTAGTGCGGCGCTGCCCGGCGAGGGCGCTTCAGCCGCCCGCGCGCAGCCGGCGCTGCCCAGTCCGCGTCAACCGCCGGCGGCGATTCCGAGCTTGATGACGATGGAGGCTCGTGAGCGTGCCGACATTGCCCAGCGTGTAGAGACGTCGATCGACCTGTTCCAAGGTCAGCTCGGGCATCGTGTCCTCCCAGACCTGACCGCGCCGCTAGGCCCCCCGCGACACCGTCGCGCGCCCGCGCAGCTGTTCGTACTCGACCAGGCGTTTGAGCGCTTGCAGGCTGCGACGGAGATGGCCGGAGACCGCCGGTGCGGCGATCCGCTCGGCGATCCAGCCCCCGAGCCCCGATCCGGCGACGCCGTAGGCGAGGCGGATCTCGACCTTCGTACCGCGCTCACCATGGTCGCGCAGGCGCCAGCGGCCCCGCTGATCGATCCCGGTGACCGACGTCCAGGCGAGGTCACGTCCCCGGCTCCACTCGACCACCTCTATCAGCCCGCCGATTTCCGCCGAGCCGACCCGGAACAGCATCCGGTAGCGCGCACCGAGTCCAGTCCGCCGCGAGCTGACGACCTCCCAGCGAGTGATCCCCGACATGAAGCTGAGAGCCATCTCGGGGTCGGAGACCACGTCCCAGACCTGGTTCGGCGGCGCCGAAACCGTGATCGACTCGGCCACCCTCATCCGATCACCGGCAGGCGCCGTTCGGCGGCGAGCGCGTCAAGCGAGTCCTGCATGACGCCGAGCACATATTCGTAGACCTCGTCGAGGTCTGGGTCGGAGCCGAACTGTTCGCGCAGGAAGATGGCCGGAAGCGTCTCCACCGTGATCTTGGCCGGCAGCGGTATGTGGCCCAGCATGTCGCCCACGTTCAACCCCCAGGGCAGCGCGAGCGACACGGGCAACACCTTGAGGCGAAATATTCGGTCGAGCAGGAGCAACTGCGCGAGCCGCTCGCCGCGAGACAAAAACAGGGCCGTCTCCTGACCGCCGATCGCCACGACCGGAACGATCGGCACGTCCTCCTCGAGCGCCAGGCGCAGGAAGCCCTGACGGCCTCCGAAGTCGACTTGGTTGCCTTCCCACGTGGGTCGGTGCACCTCGTAGTCCCCTCCGGGGTAAACGAGCAGCGCCGCATCGGAGCGAAGCGCCTTGCGCGCGTTCTCGTGCGAGGCCGCGACCGTGCCGAACTTCCGCAGCCATCCGAGCCCCGGCATCGACAGCACGAGATTGTGGGCCAGCTGGTAGAAGGGCCGCTCGACGCCGAAGTAGGTGCAGAAGGCGAGCGTGAACACCATCGTGTCGGGGAGCATGTTGCCGCCCGAGTGGTTGCCCACCAGCAGCACAGATCCGGAGTCGGGGATGTTGCCCAGGCCGCGCACCTCGCCGCGGTACCAAAGCGACGCGAACAGCCAGAACAGCGGCAGGCGCTCGCGGATGAAGTCCGGATCGCGCTCGTCGAGGTTGGCCCGCGGGATTCGCCGCGTTACCTGTCCCGAGACCCCCCGCAGCGCCCGCCGAGCGAGGGCACCGGGCAGCGACCCATCTCGCTGCTGCGCTGTTTGATCCGCCTGGGCCCCGTTGCGACTAGCGGTTTGCTGAACACGCGCACTGGCCATCGGCTTGGACTCGGTTCTAGGCCGCCCGCCGCTGGCGCCGCGGTCCCCTCGACGCCGCCGGCCGCGAGCGCCCGCGGCGCTGCACGCGGGTCAAGAAATCCATCAACAGGGCATTCGTCTCCTCGGGCCGCTCGACCTGGGGCACATGACCGCATGCGGGCAGCGTCACCTGCTCGGCCTGCGGCAGCCACTTGGCCACGTGCCGGGTGAATGCCGCGGGCACAAGCGCGTCGTGGTCGGCCCAGACGAACAGCGCCGGCACGCTCAACGTGGAGAGCCTCGGGTAGAAGCCGTCGGGGCCGTAGGGGGGCTCAAGGTAGATGTTGCGGGCGCTCGACAGAAACGCATAGCGGGCGCCTGCCGAGTGATAGATGCGCCGAAACTCATCCACCATCAGCTCGGCGACGGCCGGATCGATCGCGTCGCGCTCGCAGAAGAGGCTCCAGAACTGCGAGGCGACCAATGAGCGGCTGAAACCGTGCGGGAGCAGGCCGAACTCGGGCCGGAGCAGGCGCACGATCGGATGCAGGCCGCGGCGGATCCATGCCACGGCCGGGGACAGCAGCGCCAGGGCAACGATTCGTTCCGGAGCCACCAAGCCCATCTCGATCGCGACGCGGCCACCCATCGAGTTGCCGACCACAGACGCCCGCGGGATCTCGAGCTCGTCCATCAGCCCGAGCATGATCGAGGCGAACCACGACGCGTTGTAGCCGCCGAAGGCAGGCTTGCTCGAGGATCCGAAGCCGGGAAGGTCGGGCAGGTGGACGCGATAGTGGGGCGCAAGCGCCGCCGCGGTCTCAAAGAACGACGCCCGGGTCCCGCCGAGGCCGTGCAGCAACAGCACGTCCGGCCCCTTGCCCATCGTCAGGGTCGAGACCCGGTGGCGGCCGACCGTGACCTCGCGGATCTCGAGCAGCGGGGGCCGCCCGTTCGGCAGCGCGAACAGCGCCTCGAAGGCAACGGCGTGGTCGAGATTGCCGCGGACGGTCAGAAGCCGCCGCTGGAAGGCCTCGATGCCGGAGTACTCGCCCTCCCGCAGAGCCAGCCAGGTGGCCGAATCGGTGGCGATCGTCACGTCGGGCTCGCGCCTGCTGGTGCCCTTGCAGACGCGCGCGGTCTGGCTCGTGCAGCGCACCTCCCAGACGCGGCCGACATCGCCGAGCACCACGTGATAAGTGGCGTCGAAGTCCGGCTCGGCGCCTAGATAGCGCTCGGGCAGCGAGTTGAATGCCGCCTCCACCAGAGCCAGGCGCTGGGCGCGCCGGGGCTTTCCTGCCATGCCGGGCACCCTACCGTTAGCCGCGGGCGAATCCGCCCCCTTTGAACGCCCAGAGCCCTGACCGCGCCGCTCATTGCGGGAATTGGGCGGAGTCGTGCTGGCCATGGCTTTCGAACCGGAGCCATTTAGCTCCCTTTTAGTCCTACCCAGATTACAAGGAACCCTCACGTGGGGCGGGAACCGGGCCCCAAGCCGGCGGGCCGCTGAGCCGACCCCGGGGCGGTCCTTCGAGGGTCCCCACCGCCAGCTAGGGTTGCCCAGGTGCGCCCCATCTTTCTCCACGACACCCTCAGCGGCCGGCTGCAGGAGCTGCAAACCAGGGAGCCGGGGCGGGTCGCGATCTATGCCTGCGGGCCGACCGTGTATGCGCGCATCCACGTCGGCAATGCCCGCCCCTACGTGGTCTTCTCGCTGCTCAAGCGCTTCCTCGAGCACGAGGGCTACGAGGTGACGCTCGTGATGAACATCACCGACATCAACGACAAGATCTACAAAGCGGCGCTCGAGACCTCGCTGGGCAGCGCCGAGCTCGCCAGCGCCATGGTCACGGCGTATGTCGAGGACACGAACGGACTCGGCCTCGGCCGGCCGGACCACGAGCCGCTCGCCAGCGACACGATCGAGGCCATCATCGAGCTGATCGAGCGCCTGGTCGAATCGGGCCACGCCTACGCGGCCGAGGGTGATGTCTACTTCTCGGTCTCGTCATATCCGCGCTACGGCCAGCTCTCGCACCGGAGGGTGGAGGACCTCGACCAGGGCGAGGAAGTGGAGGGCGCGGAGCGCAAGCGCGAGCCCGCCGACTTCGCCCTCTGGAAGGCGTACAAGCCGAGCGAGGACACCTCGTGGCCCTCGCCCTGGGGCCCCGGCCGGCCCGGCTGGCACATCGAGTGCTCCGCGATGGCCGAGCAGCTGCTCGGCCTCGACTTCGAGATCCACGGCGGCGGGGCCGACCTGATCTTCCCCCATCACGAGAACGAGGCCGCCCAGACGGACGCCGCCCATCGCGTCCAGCTGGCGCGGCTGTGGGTCCACAACGGGATGGTCAACCTCGACCGCGAGAAGATGGCCAAGTCGGTCGGCAACATCTTCGTGCTGCACGAGGCGCTCGAGCGCTACGGCCGCGACGTCCTGATTGCGTACTTCGTCTCAGGTCACTATCGCCAGCCGCTCGAGTTCGACACCGACCGGCTCGACCAGGCGCGGCGGTCGGTAACCAGGATCCGGGAGGCTGCGAGGCGCATGACCCCCGGGCCGTCTCCGCAATTCTCGGAAGCGCTGCGCGAGCGCTTCTTCGCCGCCCTCGCCGACGACTTCAACACCCCCACGGCGCTGGCGGCGGTCTTCGATTGGGTGCGGGAGGCGAACCGCGCCCCCGCCGGCGAGACGGGCGACGCCGATCTGCGAGAAATGCTCTCGATCTTCGGGCTCGACAACCTCCTACAGGAGGCCGCGGCCGAGCCGCCGGCTGAGGTGGTCGACCTGATGGCGGCCCGCGAGCACGCCCGCGAGGCCCACGACTATGGGCGGGCCGACGCTCTGCGAGAGCAGATCGGCGAGCGTGGCTGGGAGGTCCGCGACGGCCCTGCGGGCCCGCAGCTCGTGCCGGCCCCGCGGTGAACGTCTACGGGCGCAACCCCGTGCGCGAGGCGCTGCGGGGCCCCCGAACCGTGAGCAGGGTCTGGGCCACGAAGAACGCGGCCCGCGCGCCTTGGCTCGCCCCCGCGCTGCGCGCGTCGCCCACTCCCAGCGCCTCGCCCACTCCCAGCGCGTCGCCCACTCCCACCGCCACCCCACCGCCAGAGCTCGTGATCGCGTCCGCAGAGGAGATCGAGGAGCGGTGTGGCTCGGCGGCTCACCAGGGGATCTGTGCGGCCGTCTCGGCGTTCCGCTACGCCAGCGCGACCGATCTGCTCGCGGCGCCTGTACCGCTGATCGTCGTGCTCGACGAGGTCCAGGACCCGCAGAACCTGGGCTCGATCTGCCGCACGGCGGAGTGCGCCGGAGCGACCGGGGTGATAGTGCCCGAGCGCCGCTCGGCGACGGTCACGGCCGCCGTATGCAAGGCGTCGGCGGGCGCCGTCGAGCACATCCCGATCGCCCAGGTGCGCAACGTCGCAGATTTCCTCGGCGACGCCAAGGCGGCCTCGTTGTGGTGCTACGGAGCCGACGCCGACGCTGCCCTGTCCTACGAGCAGGTCGACTTCGGCGGCGGGGCGGTGATCGTGCTGGGCTCGGAGGGCCGGGGCCTGCGCCCACGCGTGGCCGCCAGCTGTGATGTGCTCGTGCGCGTTCCGTTGCACGGGCAGATCGAGTCGCTCAGCGTCGCGGCCGCCGCGAGCGTTCTCCTTTATGCAGCCCGCGCGTCCGCTTGACAAGCAGTTCGCCGTCTGTCAAGCTCGCGCCGGGAGCAATGAACTTCAACTGGAGCTTGAGCCTCTAGTTCCTCAGCCGGGTACACAAGGCTGGAAAAGAAAAGCAGGCGCCACGGGAGGTGTCGCGCCACGGTCCCCATGGCCCGCCAGGGCCAGAAAGGAACAGAGTGGCCAGGACCTCCCTACATCAGGCTCAACCTCAGGTCGATGATCGCTTCCTGATCGCGCTCGCGAAGCAGGGCAATCCGGATGCGTACGACCGCCTCATGCGCCGCTACCACGGTTTCGTGCGGCTCAAGGCGTCGTCGTACTTTCTCGCCGGTGGCGACTCTGACGACCTGATCCAAGAGGGGCTCGTCGGGCTCTTCAAGGCCATCCGCGACTACCGCTCCGACCGCGAGTCGAGCTTCCGCAACTTCGCCGAGCTGTGCATCACGCGCCAGATCATCACGGCCGTGAAGACCTCGACCCGCAACAAGCACGCACCGCTCAACCAGTACATCTCGTTCTCGAGTACGCCCGCCGGCGCTCAGGACAGCGATGCGACGCTCGACGAGCTGCTGCCGGGCTCGCCGGTGCACGATCCCGTCAACCAGGTGATCTCCTCGGAGGAGCTGCGGGCGCTCGTTGCGTGCATCTCGACCACGCTCTCAGAGCTCGAGTCAAACGTGCTCGCGCTGTACCTCGATGGCCACTCCTACGAGGAGGTGGGCCGCCGCCTTGGCTGTGATTGCAAGACGGTCGACAACGCCCTCCAGCGGGTCAAGCGCAAGGTCTCCCAGCATCTGAGCGAACGTAACGTCGCCGCGTAAGCGAGCCGGACAGGCCGGGGCGGAGCGCGCGCTCCGCGTCTGTCGGAATACGGGCAGCGACCCGGCCCGAGCATGGGTCCGTAAAGGGCCCACGATATGATCGTGTGTGTCAATCGGAGCAATCGCTCCACGCCATCAGTTGCACACGCAACGGGGCCCGCGGGGGCCCGCTTTGGAGGAGGTATGCCGAGTCGCGCGGTCGCCCGAGCCTATGAGATCACTACGGCAGCGGCGGCCCCCACGCACGGCGTAACCGAGGTCGCACCGGTCGACGGCAAGGATGGCCAGCGGCTCTTCTCCGCCGAAGGGCGCGTCGAGGATGCCCTGAGGCGCGCGCGCGACCATCTGCTCTCGCTTCAGGAGCCCGACGGCCACTGGCGCGGATTGCTGCAGACCAATGTCTCGATGGACGCCGAGGACATCCTGCTGCGCGAGTTCCTCAGCATCCGCGACGAAGGCAGGCTCCGGCGCTCAGCCGCGTGGATCCGCTCGCAGCAGCGCGCCGACGGGACGTGGGCGAACTTCGCGGGCGGTCCGGGCGACCTCTCCACCACCGTCGAGGCCTATTGGGCGCTGCGAGTGGCCGGCGACTCCCCGGGCGAGGAGCACATGCAGCGGGCGGCCGCTTGGATCCGCGACCGCGGCGGGCCGCGCAACGCGCGCGTCTTCACCCACATCTGGATGGCGCTGTTCGGCCTGTGGCCGTGGGACGAGGTGCCGGCGCTGCCTCCCGAGCTGATCTTCCTGCCGAGCTGGTTCCCACTCAATCCATACGACTTCGCCTGCTGGGCGCGCCAGACCATCGTGGCGCTCACGATCGTGCGAGCGCACCGCCCCGTCCGCCCACTCGGGTTCGCCCTCGACGAGCTCGGCCCCGGCGCGCCGGCTCCCGCCAGACCCCTCGCATCGGCGAGTGCGCGCGCCCTGTCGCTGTTCGACCGCCTGTTGCGGGCCTACCAGCGCAGGCCGCTGCGACCGTTGCGGCGACTCGCGTTGCGCTCCGCCGAGCGGTGGGTGATCCAGCGCCAGGAGGCCGACGGCAGCTGGGGTGGGATTCAGCCGCCCTGGGTGTACTCGCTGATGGCGCTGCACCTCCAGGGCTATCCGGTCGACCATCCCCTGCTGCTGGCGGGGCTCGACGGACTTGATCGCTTCACGGTCAGCGACGGTCAGAGGGCATGGCTCGAGGCGTGCCAGTCACCGGTGTGGGACACCGCGCTGGCGGTGATCGCGCTGCGCGACGCGGGCCTCGAGGACGACCACCCCGCCCTGATCAGGGCCGCCGAGTGGCTGCTCGACCGGCAGATCACGCGCTACACCGGCGACTGGGCGGTCAGGCGTTCTCAGGCGCCACCGGGCGGGTGGCCGTTCGAATACCACAACCTCAACTACCCCGACATCGACGACACCGCGATCGTCGCGCTGGCGCTCCGACGGGTGTCGCACCCCGACCGCGAGCGCATGGCGAGCGCGCTCGAAACTGCCAACCGGTGGCTGCTCGCGATGCAGTCAAGCGACGGCGGCTGGGGCGCGTTCGACGCCGACAACACGCAGGGGTTGACGCGCAAGCTGCCCTTCTGCGACTTCGGCGAGGTGATCGACCCGCCGAGCGCCGACGTCACCGCGCACGTCGTCGAGCTATTCGCTCCCGAGCGCGATGACGCCGCCCGCGCCGCCGCGGCCAAGGGCATGGACTGGCTCGATCGTGCGCAAGAGGCCGACGGCTCCTGGTTCGGGCGCTGGGGCGTCAACCACGTCTACGGGACCTGGTCTGTGCTCACGGCGCTCCAGGCCGCCGGAGTCGCAGGCGGCGACCATCGGATGAGGCGCGCCGTCGCGTGGCTCATGGCTCACCAGAACGAGGACGGCGGCTGGGGTGAGGACTGCCGTTCGTACGTGGATCCGAGCTGGATCGGGCGTGGTGAGAGCACCGCCTCGCAAACCGCGTGGGCCGTGATCGCGCTCGAGGCCGCAGGCGAGGCGCGCTCAGAGCAGGCCCGGCGGGGGATCGAGTGGCTGTGTGCGACGCAGCTCCGGCACGGAAGCTGGGACGAGCCGCAATACACCGGCACCGGCTTCCCGGGCGACTTCTACATCAACTATCACCTGTATCGACTGGTGTTCCCGCTGATGGCGCTCGGGCGCTACGTGGAGGCAACCCGCCCGCGGTGACGACCGTGGCTTCCTCCACCCGGGTGACCGCCGGCCAGACCCGATCCGCACCCCCGCCCTCGCCGGACGCCGTCATGGCCCAGGCGGGCAGCGAGAACTTTCCCGTCGCGAGCAGAGTTCTCCCCGCCAGCGTGCGGGGCCATCTCCTCGCTCTGTACGGCTTCGCCCGGCTGGTCGACGACGCCGGCGACGAAGCGCACGGTGACCGGCTCGGACTGCTCGACCAGCTGGAAGCCGATCTGGAGCGCGCCTTCACCGGCACGGCCCGCAATCCGTTGCTGGTCGCCCTGCAGCCGACGCTCGCGCAGTGCTCGCTTCCGATCGCGCCCTTCAGGCGGCTGATCGAGGCCAACCGGCGCGACCAGCTCGTGCACCGCTATCAGACCTTCGAGGAGCTGCTCGGCTACTGCGAGCTGTCGGCAAACCCCGTGGGAGAGCTTGTGCTCGGCATCTTCGGCGCCGCCACGCCCGAGCGGATCGCGCTCTCGAACCGGGTCTGCAGCGGCCTGCAGCTGGTCGAGCACTGGCAGGACATCGCCGAGGACTTCGGGCGCGGGCGCGTCTACCTGCCCGCCGAGGATCGCGATCGATTCGGGGTCTCGATTCAGGAAGCTCGGTTCGCCCTCGGCCAGTCCCGCCTTCAAACGGCTGCTCGCCTTCGAGGTCGGGCGGGCGTACGACCTGCTCGACCGCGGCGCGCCGCTGATCCGCACGCTTCCGGGCCGTCACGGGTTAGCTGTGGCCGCCTTTGTCGGCGGCGGGCGCGCAGCGCTCGCGGCGATCGAGCGAGCGGACTTCGATGTGCTCGGCTCGCGCCCCCGCCCGGGACCGGTGCTCGGCGCGCGCGCGCTGGTGGCAACGCTGCTGCGCCGGAGCGGGCGCTGATGGCGACCCACGCGCCGATTGCGACGCCGGAGGAGGGCTACCGGGCGTGCGAGGCCATAACCCGTGCCCGCGCGGCGAACTTCTACTACGGCATCCGCCTGCTCCCGGCGCCCAAGCGGCGCGCGATGTGCGCGGTGTATGCCTTCGCCCGGCGCGTGGATGACATCGGCGATGGCACCGAGCCCGACGCGCGCAAGCTCGAGCTTCTGAACGCCACCCGCGAGGAGATCGAAGCGCCACCTGAGGGCCCCGTCGCGATCGCCCTGCGCGACGCCGAGCGGCGCTTCGAGCTGCCCCACGCCGCCCTGCTCGAGCTGATCGCCGGCGTCGAGATGGACGTGCGCGGCGAGAGCTACGAGGACTTCGATCAGCTCGTCACCTACTGCCGCCGCGTCGCCGGCACGATCGGGCGCCTGTCGGTGGCCATCTTCGGCGCGCGCGACCGGCAGCTCGCCGACGCGCTCGCCGATGATCTCGGCGTGGCGATGCAGCTCACCAACATCCTGCGCGATGTGCGCGAGGACCACGACCGCGGTCGCGTCTACCTGCCCCGCGCCGACCTCGAGCGGTTTGGCTGCGAGGACCTACTCGGCGCCCCGAGCGATGCCTTCGGGCGGCTGATCGCCTTCGAGGCGGCCCGCGCCCGCCAGTGGTTCGAGCGTGGCCTGCGGTTGCTCGACCTGATCGACGGCCGCAGCGGCGCATGCGTCGGCGCGATGACCGGCATCTACCGCCGCATTCTCGAGCGCATCGAGCGCGACCCCGAGACGGTACGCGAGCGACGCGTCTCGCTCCCCCCGTGGGAGAAGACTTGGGTTGCGATCAGGAGCCTCAAAGAAGTCGCGGGGACGGCGTCGTGAGCTCCGGCTCGGCGATTGTGGTGGGTGGCGGCCTCGCCGGGATCACCGCCGCGCTCGACCTTGCCGACGCCGGCGCCTCGGTCACGCTGCTCGAGGTGCGCCCGCGTCTCGGCGGCGCGGCCTACTCGTTCGAGCGCGAGGGGCTGTGGCTCGACAACGGCCAGCACGCCTTCCTGCGCTGCTGCACCGCCTACCGTGAGCTGCTCGACCGGCTCGGCACGACCAGCGAGACGGTGCTCCAGGACCGGCTCGCGATTCCCGTGCTGGCCCCCGGCAACAAGCTCGCCTGGCTCTCACGTGACGGCCTTCCGGCGCCGCTTCATCTCGCCAGCTCGCTGCTGCGCTACCGGCACCTCACTCCGCGTGAGCGCCTCGCCGCGGCCCTCTGTTCGCGCAGGCTGGGGAAGATCGACCCGCAGAGCCCGGCCGCCGACCGGGAAAGCTTCGGCGCGTGGCTCAGACGGCAGCGTCAGGGCCCGCGCGCCACTGACGCCCTGTGGGAGCTGATCAGCCGCCCGACGATCAACCTGCGCGCGGACGACAGCTCGCTCGCGGCGGCTGCATTCGTGTTCCGCACCGGCTTGCTCGACCGGGCCGAGAACGGCGACGTCGGCTACGCGCGCGGGCCGCTCCAGCGCATTCACGGAGACGCGGCGCTCAGATCGCTCAAGCAGAAGGGCGTCGAAGTGCGACTCGGCTTCCGGGTCTCCGAGATCGAGCCCGGTTTCGCCGTCTGCGGCCAGGGGGAGCGGTTGCAAACCAAGTCGGTTGTCCTGGCTCTCCCGCACGAGCGCGCGCTCGGGCTCTTGCCGAGGGGGCGCTACGGGACCCGGGGCCGCTCGCCCGGCTCGGCTCCTCGCCAATAGTCAACCTCTACCTCGTCTACGACCGGCCGGTGTTCGCCCATGAGTTCGCGGGGGTTGTCGGTTCGCCGGTCCAGTTCGTGTTCGACCGCACGACTTCGAGCGGACTCGAGCGCGGGCAGTGCCTGGCCGTCTCGCTGTCGGCCGCCGACGCTGAGATCGACCTCCGGCGCCGGCGAGCTGCAGACGCAGTTCGTGCAAGCGCTGGCCGAGCTGCTGCCGGCCGCCAGGGAAGCCCGCGTCGAACGCTTCGTCGTCACTCGCGAGCGGTTCGCCACCCCGCGCCTCGAGCCTGGCACCTGGCACGGCAGGCCCGGCCCAGCGACCGGCATCGACGGCCTCGCCCTGGCGGGCGCCTGGACCGACACCGGCTGGCCGGCGACGATGGAGGGGGCGGTGCGCTCGGGCCATGCGGCCGCGCAAGTCGCGCTGCGCGCGCTCGGCCGCGAGCGCGCGCTGCAGGAGGTCCACGCATGACCCCCGCCGACCCGCGCCTGCTGGTGCTTGCTCCGATGGGCCTCGAGGTCGCCCTCGTGCGGCGGGGCGCGCCGAGCGCCGACGTCGTGCGTGCCGGCATCGGTCCGCGGCGCGCGCGGCGCACGGCCAAGCTCGCGGCGGCCAGGCCGGCGGCGGGGGTCGCTGTCGCCGGCTTTGGCGGTGGCCTCGCGCCCGAGCTCGAGCCCGGGGAGATCGTCGTCGCGACAGAGCTGCGCGCCCGCGACGGCCGGGTGCTCGCGGAGTGCTCCGGGGCTGCCGTGCTCGCCGGGATGCTCCGGCGGGCGGGACTGTCTGCCCACACCGGCCCGATCCTTTCGGTGCGCGCGCCGGTCTTCGGCGCCCAGCGCGAGGCGCTGCGGGCAAGCGGGGCGCTGGTCGTCGACCAGGAGTCGGCGTGGCTCGCGCCGGCCGCGGCGGGACGGCCGTTCATCGTCGTTCGCGCGGTGCTAGACACGCGCCGTGAAGAGCTCGACGCCCCCTGGAGGACCGCGGCGCGCTTCTGGCACGCGGCTCACGCGCTCAAGGCCGCGGCCGCCGTGCTGCACGAGTGGGCCGAGGCGATCGCTCCGCGCGAGGCGATCCTGGCGGCCCCACGGGCCTCGTGCGCCGGCGTCGAGCGCGCGATCGAGGTGGTCGAGCGGGCGCTCGACCAGTTCGGGCCGCCGGTGTACATGCGCAAGCAGATCGTCCACAACCGGCACGTGGTGGACGAGCTCGAACGCCGCGGGGCGATCTGCGTCGAGGAGCTCGAGGAGGTCCCTGACGGCGCAACCGTGGTGTTCTCAGCCCACGGCGTCTCGCCCCAGGTGCGCGAGCAGGCGAGCCGGCGCCACCTCAACGTCGTCGACGCGACCTGCCCGCTGGTCAGCAAGGTGCACGCCGAGGCACGCCGCTTCGCCTCGAGCGGCTACACGATCTTCCTGATCGGCCACGAGGGCCACGAGGAGGTCGACGGCACCGCGGGCGAGGTGCCCGAGAAGATCAGGGTGATCGACCCGGCCGCCGACCTCACCTCGCTCGAGGCCCAGGACCCCGACCGCGTCGCCTATCTGACCCAGACGACGCTCGCGGTCGACGAGACCAGCGGCACGGTCGCGCGCCTGAAGGAGCGCTTCCCAGGAATCGCCGGCCCCCGCTCAGACGACATCTGCTACGCGACCCAGAACCGCCAGGACGCGGTCAGGGAGCTCGCCTCGCTGTGCGAGCTGGTCCTGGTGGTGGGCTCGCGCAACTCGTCCAACTCGAACCGCCTCGTCGAGGTCGCGCAGCGCGCGGGCTGCGAGGCGCGCCTGCTCGACGACGAGTCGCAGCTCGACCCGGCCTGGCTGAAGGACGTGCGCACGATCGGCATCACGGCCGGCGCCTCCAGCCCCGAGCGGATCGTGACCCGCGTCGTCAGCGCGCTCGAGGTGCTCGGACCGCTCGAGCGCTCCGAGCGCGCGGTCGCCAACGAGACGGTGCGCTTCGCGCTGCCCGCCAAGGTGAGGGGTATGGTGTAAACGATGCCTGTTCCGCTGCGCCAAAGCGTCAAGGTGGGGAGCTACATCGTCGCCCAGCGACTCAAGCGGCGCGAGAAGTATGCGCTCGTGCTCGAGCTCGAGCCGCTCTTCCAGTGCAATCTCGAATGCGCGGGCTGCGGCAAGATCCAGCACCCGGATCACATCCTCCGGCGGCGCATGTCGGTCAAGGACGCGGTCGCGGCGGTCGAGGAGTGCGGCGCCCCGGTCGTCTCGATCGCCGGCGGCGAGCCGCTGATCCATCCCGAGATTGACGTGATCGCGAGCGAGCTGATCAGGCGCAAGCGCTTCGTGTACCTGTGCACGAACGCGATCCTGATGGCCAAGAAGCTCGATCGCTTCAAGCCCTCCCCGTACTTCGCCTGGGCGGTGCACATGGACGGGCTGCGCGAGCGCCACGACAAGTCCGTGTGCCGCGATGGGATCTTCGACAAGGCGGTTGAGGCGATCGGCGAGGCCAAGCGGCGCGGCTTCCGTGTCACGACGAACACGACCTTCTTCTCCGACGACACGCCCCAGACGGTGCGCGAGGTGCTCGATTACCTCAACGACGAGCTTAAGGTCGACCAGATGATGATCTCGCCCGCCTACGCCTACCAGAAGGCTCCCGACCAGGAGCACTTTCCCGGCGTCGAGCAGACCCGCCGCCTGTTCCGGGCCGCGTTCGCCGACGGTCGCCGGCGCCGCTGGCGGCTCAACCACTCGCCGCTGTATCTCGACTTCCTCGAGGGCAGGACCGACTATCAGTGCACCGCCTGGGGCATTCCCAGCTACTCGATCTTCGGCTGGCAGCGCCCTTGCTACCTGATGGGAGACGGCTACGCCGCGAGCTATAGCGAGCTGCTCGAGGACACGGACTGGGACAAGTACGGCCGCGGCCGCGACCCGCGCTGCGACAACTGCATGGCCCACTGCGGGTACGAGCCGACCGCCGTCAACGAGACCCTGCGTGCGCCCCACAAGGCGCTTGCGGCCGCTCTCCGTCGTTAATCATTTCCGGTCGGCGCATGCGCCGACCGGCCGGCCGGAACATGTTCCGGCCGGGGCCGGCGCACATGTGCGCCGGCCAACATCTGTATGAGAATCCTGCTCACCGGAGCGCGTGGGTTCATCGGCGCCCACGTCGCCGCCGAGCTCGAGCGCCGCGGAGGGGAGGTGGTGGCCTTCGCCGAGGACATCCGCGACCGAGCCGCGGTGGAGCGCGCGATCCGGGGCTGCGAGGCCGTGGTGCATACGGCCGCGCGCTACAGCTACGACCGCGCCGCCGCTCGTGAGATGGAGGAGGTCAACGTGCAGGGCACGCGCAACGTGCTCGAGGCCGCCGTGCACGGGGGCGTGCGCCGCGTGCTCGTCACCTCGAGCTCCGCCACCTGCGGGCCGGTGGCAGGCCGCCCGGCGACCGAGCGCGACTCGCCCCCGAGCTGGGAGCTGCAGGTGCCCTACAAGCGAACCAAGCTGGAGGCAGAGCGGCTGGCGCTCGCGGCCGCGGGTGAGCTCGACGTGGTGTGCGTCAACCCGACGACGGTGGTCGGGCCGGGCGACTACAGGCCGACGCCCAGCGGCAAGATGGTGCGCGACCTGGTGCGCGGCCACATGCGCGCCTACCTGCGGGGCGCCGGCATCAACGTGGTCGCGGTGCAGGACGTCGCCCGCGGCCACGCGCTCGCGCTCGAGCACGGCCGCCGCGGCGAGCGCTACATCCTCGGCGGCGAGGACCTGCCGCTGCGGGCTGCGTTCGCGCTCGCGCTGCGGGCCGTCGGTCGAGAGCCGCCGCGGTTGGCGGTGCCCTGGCGCGCGGTCTACGGGGCCGCGGTTCTCGCCGACCGCCTCGGCCTGAGCCCTGAGCTACTTGTCCTCGACGAGGTTCGCCTCGCGCGGCTGCCGCTCTTCTTCTCGAGCGACAAGGCGGGGGCCGAGCTCGGCTACCGGCCGGGTCCTGCCGCCGAAGCCCTGGCCGCGGCCGCGCGCTGGTTTGAGGCCCGCGAGCGAGACGACCAGCTCGGCGGCGTCCGGGAGTCCGGCTAGCGACAGCGGCGGCGGGCGCTCGGCCGCCAGCGCGCGCAGCAGCACGGGCCCGAGCGCGGCCCGGTCAGGCGCCCATGCGGCGGCGCCGCGGTCGCGCAGCGCGCGCGCGTGGGCGCGAACATGGGCCGGGCCGGTGCCGTAGTTGACGAGGGGGCAGCCGACCACGCGCGCTTCGAGCGCGGTCGTTCCGCCGGTCGTGTGGATCAGCACGTCGGCCGCCTGGAGGAGCTCGGGCATCCGGTCGGTGAACGGCAGCACGCGCACGCGGCCGTCACCCGCGCGCGTCGAGAGCAGCTGCGCGCGCTTGCGCTCCGAGCGGCCCGCGAGGCAAACGATCACCGCCTCGGGCACGGTGCCTGCGACTACATCTGCCGCGCCTGCCAGGTCGCCGACTCCCCATCCCCCGCCCGAGACCACAACGACGGGCGCGTCCTGTGGCAAATCGAGGGCCGCGCGCGCCGCGGAGCGATCCGGTGGGCTCAGGAACCCGCGGTCGACGAGCGGCCTGACGACCGCGGCGCGGCCCGGCCCCGCGATCTGCGCCACCTCATTCAGCGACTCGGGCCACGCCAGCAGGTGCAGGTCGATCCCCGGATGGGCCCAGTAATAGAGGCCCGCCGGGTCCGAGATCGACGAGCAGACCGGCACGCGCAGGCGTCCGGCGAGCCGGAGCTCGCCCAGCGCCGCGCTCAGCAGCGGGTACTCGACCACCACCACGTCCGCGCGGAAGTCGGCGATCGCTCGCCGCAATGCTCTGCCGCCGAGCGCGGCCAGCGCGAGGTGACCGAGCCTGCGGCCCGGCGCGCGCTCGAAGAAGGCCCGGTATGCGAGCTCGTAGCTCCAGCCGAGCTGGTCGAGGTGCAGTTCGAAGCCATGCGTGAGGAACGCCCCCAGCCTCGGCCCGAGCACGTCGAGATCCGTGCGCAGTTCCACGGCGGCGACGTCCGGGTGCGCGCTCAGGTCAGCAGTCAGCGAGCGAGCGACCGTTACGTGGCCTTCGCCGATGTCGGCGCACAGGACGAGGACCCGCATGCGCCGACCCTACGTCATCCGAACAAGGGCAACCTGCGCCGCCGCGCGAGCGTGTCCATGCCGTGCTGGATGCTCTCGAGCACGCGCTCGTACTCGCGCTCGACGTAGTCGGAGTCATCGGCGCAGGCCGGGTCCTTCTTGAAGCTGAGCGGCTCCTGGAACGCGGTGCGGATCTTGGTCGGGAAGGGCAGCTCGGGCAGCAGCGCCGGCGAGATCCCCCACGGCAGCTGGAACGCGATCGGGAAGACCTTCAGACGCGCGAGCCGATCCAGCGCTAGCAGCTTCGCGAGTGCTCGCCCGCTCGAGAGCACGGGCATCGCGTCGGCGCCGCCAATGGTCGCGATCGGGACGATCGGCACTCCCGCCTTGATCGCGAGCTTGACGAAGCCCGTGCGACCGGCGAGCGTCGCCTCGTCGCGCCTCAGCCACGGCCGCAGCGAGTCGCGCTCTCCGCCCGGCCAGAGAGCCACGTCGTGGCCAGCCTCGAGCGCCGCCTCGATGCTCTGGCGGCGAGCGGGCAGCACACCCATCTTGCGGAAGTAGGCCCCGACCACGGGGAAGGCCATGAGCGCATCGTGGGCGGTCCCGTGCAGCGGCCGCTCGGAGCCGAAGTGGCGCCACCACTGGGCGCCCACGGTCCACGCGTCCCACACGAAGGGCGCGCCCGAATGGATACCGATCAGCAGCGCGGGTGGCTCGGGGATGTTCTCCCACCCCTCGATCTCCATCCGGAACCAGTAATCCATGAGCGGGTTCCAGAGGTACTTCTGGCGCGCCATGAAGTCCCAGTCGGGCCCGTCGAGCGTCCATTGCGAGGCTCGCTCGCCGACCAGACCCGAGTTGCCGTTGGGGGAATCCTTCGCCGTGGTGGTGGCCATCTCTCTCTTCTCCTTTACGCGCTTCTAGGCGAACGGCCAGCGTTTCGCCGCCCAGCCGGCGACGCCGCCGCCGAGCAGCAAGGAAACGCCCACCGCGAGCACCGGCAGCGAGAGCGCGATCAGCACGATCCCGAGCGCCCAGGCCCAGCCGCTCGCGAGCAAGAGCAGCAGCACCCCTGCGGCCAGCGGCAGCACGCCCAGCGCCGTGAAGCGAAGGCCGGGAGCCGAGAGCCGCCGGCCCGTGCGCTTGAGCTCGGGGTCGGGGGCTTGCTCGCGTTGCGGCAAAGCCATGAGGGTGGGCTACCCAGGTCCCCACCCCCGTGTAACTTCGACCGCCATGCACGCACTGATTCGCAGTGTGGGACAAGGAATGACCGCTTATGCCCACGCCGGTTTCAGGCTGCGCGTGTTCGGTTTGGAGCACCTCGAGCCGGGGCCTGGGACCGTGATCGTCGCGAGCCACCGCTCTGAGCAGGACGTGCCGGTCCTGCTCGGCGCCATCTATCGCCGCTACGCGGCCACCGCCGGCCGGCTGGGAAATTGGCCCTGGTTTGCCGCCCGCGATGACCTGTTCCTGCCCGGGTTCCTCGCCGGGGCCCCGGCGAAGCTACCGCTCGTACTGCGGCGGGCGCTCTGGCCGCTGGCGATCGGGGGCGTGCTCGAGCATCGCGTCCGCTGCATGCCGGTGCGCGAGCCGGAGAACATGCGCCTCGTCGAGCTGCTGCGCGCCGCGCCCGGGAGCGCGCTCGAAGGGTGGCTGCCGGGTGACTTGTATGCAGCCTTCGGGCAGCGCGCTGCACGCCTGCGCCGGCCGCGTCCCAAGCGCGCGCGGGACGTGCTTACGGGAGGCTATGCCGACATTCTGTGGCAGATGATCTCGCCGGACACAGTCCCCGACTCCGACGATCAGTGGCGCGCCCACCTGCGCGCCGCCGTGACCGATTTCAAGGTGCTGATCGGGCTGGTGCGGCGCGGTGAGGTGGTGCTGATCTTCCCCGAGGGCGAACCGTCTGAGAGCGGCGAGATCGGGGTGCTACGGGGCGGGCTTACATCGCTCGTCCGCCGCGGCCAGCCGTCCAGTCTGCAACCGATCGCGATCGCCTACGACCCCCTGGGGCCCGGCCGTATTCGCGCCTACGTCTCCGTGGCGCCGGAGCTCGCGCCGAGCACCGAGGGGCTCAGGCAGCTTGTTCGCGACGCGCTGCGCCGCGCGACGCCAATGACCGCCGGACAGCTGGCGGCGAGCGCAATCGCAGACGGACTCCAGCTGGGAGAGCTCGAGCGATTCGCGCGCGGCTGGGTCGAGCGGGCACACGCGGACCGCCGCCCGGTCGCCCCCGAGCTGCTTTCTCCGCAGCAGAGGCGCGCGCTGACGCAGGCGTACTCGCGCGCCGCGGTCCTCGGCCGCTCCCACGTCACGGTGCGGCGGCTGGCGCGCGAACTGGAGAGCGCGCACGAGCTCTCCTCCGTCTCGGAGGCGCGGGCGTGAAGGAGCGGCCCTCACCGTTCGGGGCCCATCGGCGAGTGTTCGCCGTGCTCGCGCTGGCGGTCGTGGTCACGGTCGGAGTCGTTCTGCTGATCGGTCAGGCGACCCACTACGCCGATCTCGCCAAGCGCCTGCGCGACGCCAGGCCGGGGTGGCTGGTGGTGTGCGCGGGTGGCATCGCGGTTTCCTACCTCGGCTGGGTGATCAGCTACCGGGAGGCCGCCAGGGTGGCCGGCGGGCCGCGGCTGCCGGCATCACTGGTTATGCGCGTCGTCGGGCTGTCCTTCGGCGCTTTCACGGTCGCCTCCACGATCGGCGGGCTCACGGTCGACTTCTGGGCGTTGCGCGAAGCGGGCGAGCCCGCTGCCCACGCCAGCGCCCGCGTGATTGCGTTCGAGACGTTGCGCTGGGCACTGCTCGCCGCCGCCACGTGCGCCGCCAGCATCGCGATCCTGCTCGGCGTCGCGAGCCACCCGCCGTGGCCGGTGGCGGTGGCATGGGTCGCCGGCGTGCCACCGCTGTTCGCGGCGGGGCTCTGGATCTCGGCGCCCAGCCGCCGCGAGCGCTTCATCCAGGCGGAGGGCAGACTGCGCAAGGCGCTCGGAATCGCGGTCCAGGCGCTCGTTTACCTGCGCTTGCTCGTGACGGGACCGCGCGCGGTGCGCATCCGGGCGACGTCCGGGTGCGCCATCTACTGGGTTGGCGATCTGCTGTGCGCCTGGGCGGCGCTGCGTGCGTTCGGCACGACGCTGGCGCTGGCACCGCTGATGGTCGGCTATACGACCGGTTACCTGGCCGAGGCGCTGCCGCTGCCGGCCGGCGGCTCGGGTGGGATCGAGGCGGCCCTGACCGGCGGCTTCGTGCTCGCGGGCGCTCCTCTCGCCGGCGCCCTCCTGGGCGCGGTCGCCTTCAGGGTGTTCAACTTCTGGCTGCCGTCGCTGCCGGCGATGGCCTCGGTGCTGACGGTGCGCGGCCTGCGCGAGCGCTTGCAGCAGATCGCGCGCGAGCGATCCGCCCCCGCCGCCTAGCTCTCCTTGCTCTCCTCGAACTCCTCCGCGTCCTGCTTGAGCTCCTCCTGGCGCTTGCGCCGCCGCTTGTTGAGCGGGTTCTCGGGACTCGAGTCGAGCCCCGGCGGATCCGCTTCGCGCGTCTCGCGCGGCAGCTTGATCTCCTCCTCGTCGGCCTCGGTCGTCAGCCCGGTCAACCGCTCCAGTCCGTAGTGGCTGTGCAGCTTGTCGGCCTGCTCGTCTGAGAGCTCGCCGCCCTCAGGCTCGATCTCCGGCGCCTCCTTGACCCATTCGCGCTCGTACACGATGCGCACGTCATCACCGTCCTCCTGGGCATCGTGCAGCGGGACGAGCGAGGAGCTGACGCCGATTACGCCCAGTTTCACTCGCGCCCAATTGGGCGTCCCGCCGTCGCCGTGCACGTACAGCTCATCGATCGTGCCGACCTTGTTGCCGTGCGGGTCGACGACGGTCCTGCCCACCAATTCGTCAGCCATGGGCTCTCCTCGAGTCCGGGTCCGAGCAGGCTTACGCTAACCGCGTCGCCGCGCGGTCAATCATCGAGTCGTGGCGAGCGCGGAAAGCCGACTTCTAGGAGCCGACCGGCTCCTTGTCCTGGGGCTGCGGGACGATGCGGATGTAGGGCTTAGGCGATTGCCATTCGCCGAAGATCTCCTTGGCCTCGTCGTTGGAGACCGAGCCGGCGATGATCACGTCCTCGCCCTGCTTCCAGTTGACCGGGGTGGAGACCTTGTGCTTGGCCGTGAGCTGTAGCGAGTCGATCACCCGCAGCACCTCGTCGAAGTTGCGCCCAGTCGTCATCGGGTAGACGAGGATCAGCTTGATCTTCTTGTCGGGGCCGATCACGAACACGTTGCGGACGGTCTGGTTGTCGGCCGGGGTGCGGCCCTTGGCCTCGCCCGAGGTCTCGGCGGGCAGCATGCCGTAGAGCTTTGAGACGTTGAAGTCGTGGTCGCCGATGATCGGGTAGTTGGGCGCGGTGCCCTGGGTTTCTTCGATGTCCTTGGCCCATCCTTCGTGGTCGCCGGTCGAGTCGACCGACAGCCCGATGATCTTGGTCGCGCGACGGTCAAACTCGGGCTTGATCGCAGCCATGTAGCCGAGCTCGGTCGTGCACACCGGCGTGAAGTCCTTGGGGTGCGAGAACAGCACCCCCCACGAATCTCCGAGCCACTCGTGAAAGCGGATCGGTCCCTCGGTGGTCTGCGCCTCGAAGTCAGGCGCGGTCTCGCCGATTGCTAGTGCCATGAGTCTCTCCTTGATTTCCGATTGGGTTTTAAGAGATTAGAGGCTCTTACTCCGATGCCGACTCGTCGACCTGCCACAGGGCGAACTCGTTGCCGTGTGGGTCCGTGCAGGTCGAGAACCAGCCCATGCTGGGCACGGGACGCCGCTCGCTGGCCTCGCCCCCCAGCTCGCGCACGCGGGCGATGCTGGTGTTGATGTCCTCGACGCCGAAGTAGGCGCGCAGCCCGCGCTTGCCGGGCTCCATGTTCGTGATCGCGCCGCCCTGCTGGTCGCCGACGCGGGCCATGTGGTACTCGAACTCGCCGGGGAAGGACTGGAACTGCCAGCCGAACAGGCCGCCCCAAAATTCACGGGCATTGTTGGTGTCGTCGGCGGGGATTTCGAAGTGGACTATCTCGCCGGGCATCCGGTGCTCCTCTCGCGTTGGTTTGGTGTTGCCCATACGATTCCAGAATGCCGCGTCTCGATGTCGTCGGAGTGATCGTGTCCGACCTGGGCGCTGCGATCGAGTTCTACGCGCACCTTGGTGTGCGCTTCCCCGAAAACCCCGACGCGATGGGTCACGGTCACGTCGAGGCACAGCTGCCCGGAGGCCTCCGCTTCACACTCGACTCAGAACAGTCGATCCGCTCCTTCGACCCGAGCTGGTCGCCGCCCGAGGATGGGCACCGGATATCGGTCGCATTTCTGTGTGAGTCGCCTGCGGAGGTAGACCGGCTCTACCGCGAGCTGACCGCCGCCGGCACGCCGGGCTACAAGCAGCCGTGGGATGCGTTCTGGGGTCAGCGCTATGCCCAGCTGCACGATCCTGACGGCAACGTCGTGGATCTGTTCGCGCCGCTTTAGGTCAACGACCCAGGGCCGCCTGGCTCCTGGCCACTGAACGCCTCGGGGCCGCCCGGCTCCTCGCCGTGCGCCGTGGCCGCCTCGAGTACCTCGAGTGGCGGGGAGGTCTCAAACCAGCGACGGCTGAAGAACTGGGGAAAGAAGGGCCACGCCGCGAACATCAGAATGATGCCCACGATCAGTCCCCCGATCCCGACCAGGATCGGAGTCTGAATCCCGAGCAGCGGGTGGGAGTAGTTGTTCCCGGCCGTGCTGTAGTAGCTGTAGGCCTTGATCCCGACGTAGCCCATCATCAGGCCACCGACGAGAGGAACCAGGCCGGCGAAGAAGAAGTTGCGCACGCTCTTGAAGAGCTCGCGGCGGAAATACACCGTGCAGGCGATGCCCGTGAAGCCGTAGTAGAAGCAGACGGAGAAGCCGAGCGCCGAGATCGTGTCGCCGAGCACGTTCTGGCTGGGGTTGAAGGCGAGCAGTGCAACGGTCCACACGGCCGACAGCGCCCCCATCATGATGGTCGAGAAATCGGGCGTGAGAAAGCGCGGGTGGACACTGCCGAAGGCCGACGGAATCGCTCTCCACTTGGCCATCGAGATCGTCGTGCGCGCGGTCGGCAGGATTGTGGTCTGCGTCGACGCCGAGGCCGAGGTCAGCACGCAGATGATCAAAAGCCTGTAGAGCGGCGACCCCAGCACGCCGTGGCCGAGCGGGCTGAGCACGTCGGCGGAATTGTTGGCGAGGAAGGCGGTGCCGTGGAACGCCTGCGCCGCTGCGGTGACCGCGACGTAGATCAACAGCAGGATTAGTGTCGAGACGACAGCCGCCTTACCCGGCCCGCGGTTGCGGTCGCGCGATTCCTCGTTGACGGCTACGCCCGAATCCCACCCCCAGTAGATGAAGATGCCGAGCAGGACGCCCGCAATCAGGGAGCCCCAGCTCAGGTCGAAGGGGTTGAACCACGAGGCCGAGGGGGTGATCGAGTGCGGCGGCTGGTTGGCGTAGACCTTGATCAGTGCGACCACCGTGAACAGCACCAGCGTGAAGATCTCGAGAGTCAGCAGAAACTGCTGAATCCGTGCCGACAGCTCAATGCCGCGCCAGCAGATCCAGGTCATCAGCGCGATCCAGACCACAGAGCCGATGATCAGGGCGAGGTTTGATTTAGCGAGTCCGTTCAGGTTGAACAGCTTGTAGGTGTAGAGGCTCGCGATCTCCGCCAGTGAGGCCATCACGATCACGTCGGCGAGGAAGATCGCCCAGCCGTTGATCCAGCCGAGCTGGGGCCCGAAGGCGCGCGTCACCCAGGCGAAGCTCGTGCCCGCATCGGGGTCGGCGAGGTTCAGGTAGCGGTAGCCGACGGACACGAACAGAATCGGGATGAAGGCGACGATCATCACCGCGGGGGCGTGCGTGCCCATCCCCCCGACCGCGACGATGAAGCCGAGCGTGGCCGCGAGGCTGTAGGCGGGCGCCGTCGAGGCAATCGCGATGACCAGGTTGGACGCGTAGCCGAGCGCGTTCGCCTTGAGACCCTTGGCGCCGGGGGCGCTCTCGTCAGGCTGGACCGGGGCGGCCATCGTAGCCATCAGCGCTAACGCTACGTGGTGTGGCCGACGAGCTCAAGTTTTGTGTACGAGATGGAGCCTCGGCCGCGAGCCCGTGCGCCATCGCGGTCGCTACCGACCCTCGCGGGACCGACCTATCGCTGGCTCCGACTCGACGCTCTCACTCCGTTCGCGATCGCGGATGACACGACTTGCGCGGGCGACGCCACCGACCGCGCCCTCTGGTGCGATCAACGGTGCATCCGGGACGGCCGGCCCCGTCCGTCCAGTGCCCAATAGAGATTCCGGCCGGTAGGGCGCCACCATTACCCATGGTTGGCTGCCGCTTTCTCGACTCGGCGCTGCAATCCAGCTCTGACGGCTGGCCATTCGTCGTCGATCACGGAGTAGTAGGCCGAGTCGCGCGGTGCGCCGTGACGGACCACCATGTGCTTGCGAAGCACGCCCTCGAACTTCGCCCCGAGCGCCAGCAGCGCTCCCCGGGAGCGCTCGTTACGGGCGTCGGTCTTGAACTCCACCCGCCGGCAACCGACGACCTCGAATGCGCGCTCGAGCAGCAGCAGCTTGCACTCGACGTTGACGCCGGTGCCCCATGCGCTGTGCGCCAGCCAGGTCCAACCGATCTCGGCGCGCAGGTGCTCGAGGCGGATCTCGAGAAAGCGGGTCGACCCTAGGACGCTGCCCGACGCGGCCGCGAGGATCGCGAACGGAACCTCGCTGCCCCCCCGGGACGCGGCGAGCGATGAATCGAGCCAGCGCTTCATGTTGCTGCGGGAGCGGGAGAGGTCCTCCGGCAGCCAGCGGAACAGGTCCCCGTCTTGCGCGGCTTCGAACAGCCCGTGCTCGTAGCGCGGCGCGAGCGGCTCGAGCACGACCAACCGGCCCGCGAGCCGGCCGCTTAGTTCTTGAGGGGCACGTACGAGCGGCAGGGCTCGTTGCGAAGGCTCGGGCACGGGGGCGCGCCGGTGGGGACCGCCACCCCTGGGACGACGGGCAGGATGAGGCTAGAAGGCATCGACTTGGAGAAGGCGATCGACACCTTGGCGGTGCCCTTAGGAGCCGTCTGGCTGAAGGACCAGACGGGCTGGGTGCCGTTGGGCGCGGCGATCGTCAGACGGATGCGCGAGCCCGCGCGGTAGACGTGCCCCTCGAAATAGAGTGGGATCACGACTTCGACGTAGCGGTTCTTCGGCATCGGCTGGACGTCGGAGGAGAGCATGCTTGGAATCGGCTCGAGCAGGGTGCTGCGCTGGTGCAGCACGTCGTTGGTGCCGCGCGCGAGCTTGCGCTCGTCGGCCCGGATCCAGCCATTCTGGACGAAGGTCTCGTTCTTGCCGTCGGCGCTGATCTCGGTGACCGTCGCCTGCAGGTCTACATTGGGCGTCGAGGAGCGAACCCACACGTGGACCGCGCCGGCTCCGATCGCGACGGTGTTCTGGGTCAACGGGGCTGAGACATAGGAGACTGCGTTGTGCGACGGGTACTGCTTCCAGTTGTACTGCCACGCCGATGCGTTACTCCAGAGGCCGCCCGTCTCGACGTAGTTGGGGTAGTCGTTGAGCGGCAGCGCCTTGGCGTTCGAGGTGTAGGAGTCAGCGCCCTTCTGCTTGGTCGGGGCGGTTCCGAGCGTGCCCCCGGGGCCGAGATACCAGTAGTGCGCCTTGGTCCCCGGGATCGGCAGAGTCCTGAATGACTGCTCGAACGCCGGGTAGGGATCGCCGGGAGTTTGCGTGTGCAGGAGCGGCTGCTGGCCGGCGCCGTTGTCGAACAGGATGCGCACCTCCGCGAGCTTCTGGAATGCAGCCAGCGCGGCCGAGTAGCTTGGGATCAACTGAATGGGATCGAGCGGCAGGTTGATGACGTCGTTGATCCCCATCGCCGCGTGATAGATCACTGGTGCCGCGGCTGTGGTGACGGCCAGGAAGGGGTTGTCGAGCGGCGCCTTCTTGGCGACGTACAACATCAGGAAGTCGTACCAACGCGTGTAGGTGTAGGGATCGATCGAGTCGATGTGGGGACCGTTCGTGAACGTGAACCACTTGTGCCTGGTGCCCGTGAAGTGCTGGACGAGGTCGGGGCAATGACCGCCGGTCTGCTCGTCCTCCCACTGGCAGGCCATGAAGACCGGGACCTTAATCTTGTGCACGAAGGTCGCCGGATCGAGCGGATCGGCCACCTTCGCGATGTAATGGCTGTTGGCCCGGATCTTGGTCATCAGGCTGGCCGCCTCGCCGTGCAGGACCTGGTTGGCCTTGCAGACCTTGTCGCCGCTCTTGATCTGTTGGTAGGCGTAGGGCTCGCTGCCGTTGTGCGGCCCCGCCGGCCTAGCTTGCTGCTGGCGCTGCTTGGCCCAGGCGACCGCGAAGCCGGTGTTGAGGATGCCCCCCGGGTAGAGCGTGGTCGCGGTGGCGTCGATCACCGACAGCGGGGAGATGGCGGCTAGATCAGGAGGATTGAGCTGGGCCGCGAACAGCTGGCTGATGCCGCCGTAGGAGATGCCCATCATGCCCACCTTGTGATGCAGCACCCACGACTGGTGAGCGATCGTCTCGATCACGTCATACGCGTCGAGGTTCTGCAGCGGCTCGAAGAAGTCATATGCGCCGCCTGAGCAACCGGTGCCGCGCATATTGACGTCGACCACGGCGAAGCCCATCAGGTTGGCGAGGACCGCAATGCCGTTGACGGGTCCGCTGGGGTCCGCGTAGCCGTAGCCGGAGTACTCGATCAGCGTCGGGTAGGGCGGGCTCACCGACGGTAGATGAGGCGGGGGAGGAAGGCCGGGAAAGCCGGCCGGCTGGGTTGGCGGATGCACGTCGATCGCGAGCGTGATGCCGTCGCGCGTTCTCAAGTACTGGTAGCCGGTGTCCTTGATCTTCTGGTGGTAGATGCCGGGGTCCCATGGTCTCGCCGCCTCGGAGTGGACCGTGATCGGGCCTGACTCAGGGCCGCCGGGATCGAGCTTCACGCGATACCCCCTGCCGGGGGGAACCGTGCGGAAGAGCAGGCCCCCGAGTGAGTCAGCGCGCTGCGTGCTCAGCGTGCGGCCGCCCGCGCTGATCAGCGACGCCTGCGCATTTGGCTTCAGGCCCGTGACATAGACCTGCTCGGCGCTGCCTCGGGCAATGAACGACGGAGCTGATGCGGACGCAGCCGGGGCCGCCAGGAACAACGCTAGGGTGAGCACGAGGGCGATCGGAAGCGCGCTTCTCGGAACCAACCGCACCTCGCTTGCCGGCCGCACGGTGGACAATTTCCCAGATTTCTTCATTGCATGCATCAATTGCTGTCCTAGGGAGTGTTTGTGCACTCCTGGTGGCCTGTCCGGTCGGCGCCACAAGCGCCGCCGGCGGCGGCTGGTCGCGGCCTACGCGCCTCGCGGCGCGAGGCCAGGACTCAGCCTATCCGCAGGTCGCGTTCGATCGCCGGGGCGATGCGCTCGCGGTCTGGGATCAGGAGCGCGGCTCGACCTCCAGCTACGTGGTGATGTTCTCCGAGCGCGCGCGAGGACAGGGCTGGACGAGACCCATTCCACTGTCGCCGCCGCGCGCCGATTCGGAGCAGCCACAGATCGCGGTCGCGCCGTCAGGTGCCGCGGTGATCGTGTGGGACAACGGGTCCCGCAAGGCAACCCGGGCGTCGTTTGTCGAGGCGGTCTCGCGACCTGCCTGGGCCGCTCGGTGGCGGCGTCCGATACGCGTCTCACCGGCTGGCATCGAGGCGGACTTCCCGGCCGTAGGCATCGACGCGGGCGGACGGGCCACGGTGATCTGGACGACCGCGCGGCGCGGCAGTAACCGCGTGCAGGTCGCCAGCGTCGACACGAGTCGAGGCAGGTGGTCTCCTCCCGCGACGATCGCCGCTTCGCCGAGGTCGCTGCTGTGGCCGCAGATCGCGGTCGACAGCCGGGGTGACGCGGTCGCGGCGTGGCTGTGCTGCTCGCGAGGCTCGGTACTCCGGACCGGACTGCACCACATCGTGGTGGCGGACTCGCGTCCGGTCGGGAGCGGCTCGTGGCAGCCGTCGGTCCGTCTCGGCAGTGAATACGAGCCGCCTGGCCAGGGCGTCGGCGGCAGCCTCGAGTTTCCGACCCCGCACGTGGCGATCGCTGCGCGTGGAGTCGCGCTCGTCGTCTGGCAGCACAAAGACGGCGGCAAGGTCGTGGCCGACGCGGCCTTCACGGCGCCCGGCCGGCGGTGGTCGGCCCCCCGGCCGATCTCGTCAGGCGAGGCGCTCGAGCCGCATATTGGGCTCGACGTGCGTGGGAACGCCACCGCGATCTGGCAGGGTGCCGGCGAGAGCGTGCTCGCGGCGACGAAATCCGCCGCGGCGCGCCGCTGGTCCGAGCCGCACCAGCTCGCGCGGCCTTATCCGAGTTTTGATCGCTACGCGCACGTCGCGGTCAGCGCGGGCGGCGAGGCGATCGCGACCTGGACCGGCAACTGGGTCGAGGCGGCGGTCCGTCGCACCGCGCTCGGCCGCTGGAGCGCGCCCGTCAGGCTTGGCGGGGGTGTCTTCTCCGTCCCGGGGCTCGATTCGCTCGGTCAGGGCCTTGTGCTCTGGCAGCAGCCGGAGCGCCACCCGCTCGGGATGCTGATCGAGGCTTCGGGCTGGGGATAGCTCGGGAGCCATCGCGGCGAGGGCGCTCACCGCCGAAACGTGAATAGATGGCGGCCAGGCGTGAGTGGCTGGGCCGCACCCTCGTAGCACACGGCGCCGACCGCCGGCAGGCTTCCCTGCTCAAGCGTGGCGTATTCCAACTCACGAAAGCCGGCGGCGGCAAACCACGCGCGAATCACGGCGCCGAGATCCCCGCGATCCCGGCCGCGAGACCACAGCAGCGTGGCGCCCGGCCGGCAAAACTGCGGAGCAGCGGCGATGGTCCCACGTAGATCCGCATGGCTGATGTTGCCGAAAATGCCGACCATGAGCACGAGCTCGGCCGGTACCGCCCCGATGTACGCATCGGTGGAGCCCGCATCGGCGGTTCGAATCTCGACGTGCGCCTCGGTGTCCGCGCCGGCGCGGGCCGCCGTCGCGGCGATCTGAGGGTCGATCTCGATCAGCGTCGCGTCGACGCGGCTTGCGTCGGACCGGTTGGCGAGGACGCCGAGGACGTCGCGGCCGTCGCCGGCACAGGCACTCAGGACGCGGATCGGCCCCGGATGCCGGTCCAGCGCCTGCTCGATGAATCCGCGCACCGTGCGCAGCCGCCAAGAGAGGCTCGAGTTCGGGTCATCGTAGGCGCGGTGCCACTCACGGTAGTCGCGGAGCTCGTTCACCGCTGATGCGGTCCGCCCGCGTCAGCGTTCACGAACGTGACCCGCGGCGAGTCGCCCCACCTCGAATGCCGCGGTTCCGCTTGTCACAACGGGGTCCTGGGCGGCGAACTCGCGCAGCTCCTGCTCGTCGTCGGTCTCGACGACCGCGAGCCCGTACGAGTCCTCGTCGGTCAGAACCGGTCCGAACACGACCATCTCGCCCCGCTCGAGGTAGGGGCGCCAGTGGGCGGCGTGGTTGTTCATGATCGCCCGCTCCTCGTCGGTCATCGTCGCGGCAAAGTTGGCGCGCGGAGCTTTTAGACGCAGAACGAAGGTGGCGATGCGTTGGACTCTAACCAGCGCGGGGCGCGCTGGTTAGCGCGGGGCGCGCTGGCACACCCACGATCGATGGACATCCTGTCGCAACAGGTGCGGCGAAACGTCCAAAGTTTTGGCTCGTTAATCGCCGGCAGAGACCGCGAGGGTCAATGGCGCAGCTAGACCGAGGAGGTCGGGTCGAGCTCCCACTTCGGAACTCGCCTCGGTTACGTCTGGAGAAATCGTCCAGTGCCTCCGTAGGTGGCGGATCTCCCGCCAAAGGAGTGCCTGCTGGTGGCGTCGCCGACGGTGCGGCCCGTCCTGACTGCTCCGTCGGGAACGGTGCCACTCGTGGGCGTTAGGAACTCCAATCCGGGTGCTGTCTGCCATCCCAGGTATCGTATCACGATATCTGTTTACTCCTGCGTGCCGGTCGCGCGCCGAAGCGCGGCGCGGCAGGTCGGAGCTAGCGCGTACGGGATCGGTCCGCCGGCCTCCGCGCGGCTGGGTGGGGAGTTCTGCCGTCGCCTTGTTCGAGTGCTCTCCACAAGGTGCGCATTGTGGGGGCGAGGTGCGCGATCTCCTGCATGTGGACCTCCGAGAGCTTGTCGAGCTTTGCTGCTCCCGCCGGTGTCAGGCCGACGCGTACGACGCTCTTGCTGACTGCGTCGGGGTTGCGCCTGACCAGTCCGTCCTTCACGGCGCGGTCGACGAGTCCCACGGTGCTGTGGTGGCGTAGCGCCAGATATTCCGCCAGCTCGCCGATGGTGGGCCCCGCGGGGTCCGGATGACCCCTGATTGCCAGCAGCAGTTGGTGCTTCGCCGGTGTCAGTCCGACCCCGATGGCCTGCTGCTCACTCCAGCGCAGAAAACGCCGCAATCCCGAGCGCAGTTCGAGCAGGTGTTCGAAATCTGATTGAGTGAGGGCCATATCGGGCAACGATATCGTGTTGAGATACGTCAAATGAAGGGAGGTCCGACGGAAGCGGCACAAGTTCGCGCCAAGGATCAGCCAGGCGAAGCGCGTCTCGCGCCGACCGCCAAACCGACTGAACGTGCCCGCTGGATGCCGGCAGATCCGGTCGGTTTGGGACTGGCGGGATTCGCGCTGATCACGTTCATCCTTGGCATGGTCAACGCTAGCGTCATCAGAGGCAAGGATGTGTTCGTGGTGCTGAGCTTGGCCGGCGCCTACGGGGGCCTCGTGCAGCTGCTGGCGGGGATGTGGGCATTTCGGAGCGCAACACGTTCGCGGCGATTGCGTTCAGCTCCTACGGAGCGCTCTGGATCTCATTTGTCCTGTTGATCCAGTTTTTCCTGCCCGAGGCGATGAAGGCCAGCGGCATGCTGCCGGCTAATCATGCGCTCGCGCCCTACCTGTTCTGCTGGGGTTTCTTCACGCTGTACATGTGGTTCGCGTCGTTCCGCGTCAGCCTGGCTGTGAACCTCGTGTTGCTGACCCTGTGGACGCTCGGGCGGACGATCGTCCCGGTCGTACCGCTCACAAGAGCTAGGCACACACGCGCCCTCTGGATTCGCGCCTTCCCGCACGGGTATAAGTGTCGGCTTACGATATCGTGATACGATATATGCACACTGAAAGGAGACACAGATGAGACATAGCAGCTTCGATCCCACTGCGGGCGACCGCGCCCGGGCGCTGGCTACGGACCCCGGCTCCCAACCCATCGTCGATCCGACTGATCCACGTTACGCCGAGCTCGTAACGGCGCGAACGACCGCGCCCGAGCAGATCGTGGATCCCACCGACTCAAAATGCGGCCAGCCAGTCACCTAGAGGGCCGTAGGCCGGACGCTTCGCTCAATGGACGTGTGTGGCGTCAACAGCGGTCACCATCGCAAGCGAGCACCGGCCTGACGCCGGTACACCTCGGGTGGGGGCGTATCAGATGATGGTCTTCATATTCGCCTGTGTCGCGGCCTTGGCGCTCGTGGCTGTAGTGATGCTGTTGAGCTGGCGTCAAAGGGCGGTGCCATCGGAGCTCGACGGAGACTGGTGGCCGAAGTTCGAACGCGAGTTTCGCGCGTACGCCGAACACGCGTCGCGGACCGGTCGTCGGCGGCCGACTCGTGGCAGGCAATCACGAACCAGCCACGACCCGAAGGCGCGTTAGCGGCATCGCGGTGTCAAGCCGCTGACGACGGCGTTGTCAGCCGGCTGACGGCGTCCTGCCCGCGCGCATTGGCCGCCTTGCTCCAACCGGCGTCCAGAGCGACGCGCGCCCCGCATTCGAGAGCCTCGCGGACGGCGCCAGCGCGCTCCCAGGTGGTGCGGAGCTGAACGAGCGGTTACCGTTCGCCGGTGATTGGACCGACTCTCAGACGAGGCTATTTGAGGATCAACGCGGGGGCTTGTGTTTTGGTCCTAGCGGCCCTCTCGGCAGGGTGTGGTTCCGCGTCACATCCCTCTCACGCCAGCGCCGGCGCCTTCCTCAGGAGCGTTCGCGTTGACGGGTATTCCGTGACTGTCAAATGCAGCAATGCCGTCAGCGGGACCTCGCCGACGGTCGTCCTCCTACCCGGTCTGACCGAACCGCTGACCACATTCGTCCCCATTCAGGACCAGCTGAGCAGTGCCACCAGGGTGTGCTCGTACGATCGGCCCGGCGAAGGCAGTAGCCCGAAGCCCAGGACGAAGCAAACACTTGCGGAGAGCGCCAGGCTCCTACACGACCTGCTGTCATCCCTTCACCTGGCCGCCCACGGGATCGTTCTGGTCGGCCACTCCCTCGGGGGCACGATCGCGGCCGAGTACTCCTCCCGGTACCGGCGGAGCGGTCAGGTGCGAGCGGTTGTATTGCTTGACGCGACGCCGGTCGGCTTTGCGAGCGAGCTTCAGAGACTGATACCCCCGGGGACGTCAGGGGTGGCGGGCGAGATCCGGAGAGTGAACGCGGGCATCGCCGCTGGCAATAACCCGGAACGACTGATGTTTGGGCCGGAACCGATGCCGCCGATCGGCGGCATTCCCCTGACAGTCGTGCGACACGGTCGCCCCATCTTCGATGTCGTGCTGAAATACGCCCAGCAGCTCGAAGCCATCTGGGTCGCGGGCCAGCGGACATGGTTGCGGCTTTCGACCAGAAGCCGGATGGTTATCGCCAGGAGCAGCGGGCATGCCATCTATCTCGATCAGCCGGCGCTCACCTTGCAGCTAATACGAGAGGCGATCGCGGAGGGGAGGTAGCAGCCGTTGGATCGCTGCGGGACGCTGCGGCGGTGATTCAGGCGGTTGCGCTGGAAGGGTGCAGAAGCGCGACCAGTGGCGTCCGGTCCGTGCGCAGCAGCTCGACCAGAGATGGGGGAGTGATCAGGGTTGCCCGTCCGGCAGTCGGTCGCCGGCGCGAGGCGAGGTAGCCTCCGGGCGACCAGGGCAGCAACCGCTGCCCCAGCACCACGCACGGCCCGTCCGCTTGCAACACGAATGCGCCGTCGGGCAGCTCCGCAAATCGTGCGTCGTGGAGACGGCGCGTGGACGTCCCAAGAGCCATCCGCTCGGAGTGAAGCTGAGCGTCGATCGCATCCGCACCGACCTGGTCCGGGTGAAGCTTGGACCACAGTGCGCATAGCTGGTTGTAATCGGGTCGTCGGCATTCCGCGCATGGGCGGTGGCCCGCGGCGAGGGCTGTCGCCTCATCGAGGAAGAACAGTTCGGTGTAGCGCCCCGCGGCCATGAGCGAAGTGCGCCGCCGGCCACGAAATCGAAGCTGGCACGCGATCCAACGCTTGGTGGCATATGGGCGGCGGATCTGGCCCCTCGCGTCATGGAGGCAACCACGGTTGCCATAAACCAATCCGCGCTCCGGAGCCGTGACGAGCTCACTCAGCGGCGAGACACGATTCTGCCGCGGCATCGACCTAGCCTAGAGAGGCATGCGAGAGTCGCGTCCGTTTGGCTTGCGCAGTTGAAATTTTGGGGCCGCCTTGCCCAATCCCAAACGCGTGGTGTTGCTCACCCGCTCTTCGCGCTATACGCTGATGTCAGCTCACGGCTTGGCCGACGAGGGGGCTGCAGGAGGCCGACGCATCAGCCAAACCGGGGGTCCGCCGTCTGGCAGCTCTAACACGTCTAGGTGCACGAAGCCGAGGCGCTCGTACAGGGCGGCGCTGCGCTCACTGCTGGCCTCGATGTACGTAGGCAGCCCACTCGAGTCGGCGCTCTGGAGTGTCGGCCGCATGAGCGTGGGCCCGATGCCCTGTCCTTGCAATGCGGTGCGCACGCCGATGATTCGCACGTAGAAGTGGGGCTCACGGAGGTGTCGTTCCTCCATTGCCCGCTGGACCTTTGTCGCAAGCAGCAATCGCCTCCCGAACGCGCGCGCCCACATGAGCGCCTGCGTCAGCCTCAAGGATTTCGGCATCTCCCAAGCGCCGGGGGGCAGTGCAACCACAGCGCCGTCATCTGCGGCTCGGCATTCCGCTGCCGCTGTCCGGACCTCGATTGGATTCACCGCGGCGACGATAGTCCCACACCGAATAGCAGGCCCGACCCGTGGCACGAGCGAATGCTCCCGGTGCTGTTGGACCGCCCACGTCGACGAATTCCCGTCTCGCGGTCGGTCAATGACGGCGAAACACTGCAGCAGGAAGGAGGACCATCGTCGAGCCTGGTGGTGGACCTCTTCGTTTTCGTCGTCGATCGCTCTGCTGTGATGAGGTTGAAGCCATGCTGATCTACTCCATGAGCGTGTCGGTGGACGGCTTCATCGCCGACCGCGATGGGGCGTTCGGATGGTCGGTGCCTGGCGAGGAGCAGTTTCGTTTCCACGTCACGCAGACGCGGGAGCTTGGCGGCTTTCTCTTGGGCCGCAGGCTCTACGAGACGATGTTGGCGTGGGAGACGGACCAGTCGTTGCGCGACAGCGAGGCCCATGCCGCGTTCGCTGATGCCTGGTGCGCGATCCCGAAGGTCGTCTTCAGCCGCACGCTCGACAGCGTCCAAGGCAACGCGCGGCTCGCCGAGACGTCACTTGCCGAGGAGGCCGCTGCGGCGCTCGACGTAACCGACAAGAACGTCGCGATCGGCGGCGCTGCCCTGGCTGCGGGGGCCGTCGAGCTCGGTCTCATTGACGAGCTGCGCATGTTCCGCAACCCAGTCCTCGTCGGTGGCGGCACGCCCTTCTTGCCGCCGGTGATCCAGCGTGTCCCACTCGAGCTGATCGAGACCAGGACGTTCAGTTCTCGCGTGATCTACGAGCGCTACCGACGCATCCGCGATGACATGGATTGATAACCGTCCGCCCAGGAGTGGCTGACGGGAGGTTCGGTTTCGTTTGCCCACGATCGCCTGACAGGGAGGCCACCAGGTTCATGACCCAGCCGCATCGCCGTTATCACCGGCGCCCAGTCGGGCATTGGCGCGGCCACCGCTCGCGCCGACGCAGCCGCCGGCTACCGCCTCGCGCTGCTCGGCCGCCGCGCCGATCGGATCCACGCGCTTGCCGACGAGCTCGGCGACGGCGCAATCGCCATCGAGGCGGATGTCACCGATCCCAGTTGGGGACACGTTGTGGCAAAACCCCCAAGCCCGCCGGGAGACTCGAACTCCCAACCCCTTCATTACAAGTTCGCCATTTGACGTGCAGTGGCCCGTGGTTATTGGGGTTTCGCACAGTTAGTTGAGGTTGGGCGAGATCATAATTGCCGAGTTGGGGACATATCTCGGGACACGTTTCTGGGGGGAAGCGAGCATCTGCCGCATCCAAGCCCAAAGGGCGCTGCCGGCGGACTCGCCAAACAGCCTCGCCTTGTAGCCCAGAGCGCACTCCTGCGGCGACGGGTGAAGTGGGGCCTGCGGCTACGGGTTCCCGAAGGTCTGGAGTTCTCCTGACGCGTCGCGGACTCTGAACCCGCGAAAGCCGCTTGCGCTTTCGGCTAAGTACATGTTGTTGACGACCGAGCGGTGCATCTCCTCGCCACTGCCGGTCGTGACTTGGATCGCGGTGTTCGCGTCCGGCACCAGGCCAATCATGGTCTGAGCGCTGCGATACACGCGGAGACGCCCGGACATGGCGACTGTCAGCGAAGTAGAGCAGCGGCTGTAGTTGTCGTCTTCCCCGGGCCTGTCGCTCGGGGACCGCCAAGCCGGTCCCGTCGGAACGACCAAGCCGACCCCCGCCACTCCGGGGATAAGCCAGACATGTCTACCCGCAACGGTGACGTACTGGGCAGTCGCGGGGTCGAGGTGATAGTCGCTCTCAACGTCGACAGTGCGCTGGACGCTCTTGATTACGCGAGCCGGAAGCGGCGGCTGCCCTTCGGTAGGACGTAGGAATACTGCGAAGTGCTCGTGGAGGTTCACAGCGCCAGCATATGCCGCACGACGGGCCCGTCAAACCGCCCGCAGAACGCGGACAGTGGGTAGGCCGTCACGATGCTCCTCCGATCAAACCGGGGAGTACAGGAGTTGGGTCGTCGTGTCCTAGTTGGATCCAGGGGCCAGCTGGATCGAGTAGCCCCCGTCGCTCGTGTTCCAGTATTCCGCTCCGAAGCCCGGGGTGTTAGGTCCGAGGGTGGGCGGGGTGCTGGTGCACGTGTAGGAGCTGGTGTCGATGAGGTCCATGTCTGCCTGTTGCTGGTTCGAGTTGAGCTGAAAGTTGCCGAAGCTGAGCTCGGTGCCGTCTGGCATGGCGGAGGGGTCGATCGTGATGGTTGGTTGCTGAAAGCCTGGTCCAGGGACTGACACGACCTGTGAGAAGCCGGCGGGTGCTGGGTCTGAGGTGCAGTAGCTGCCGGAGGTGACCTTCGCCGGGATGCCGTACTTGGCGAGGTCGCTCTGCAACTGCGCCGGGTCGAAGAGCTCGCCCGGGTTGAGGGTTAGCGTGTCGGTGCCGTTGTGGTTGTGGCGAAGGGTGAAGGCCGCGGTCCGGATGGTGCCGGGTGCCAACGTCGTGATGGTGGGGTGCGTCGGGGCGGGGCCGAGGACGCCGGTCAGGCCGAGTACCAGTGCTACGCCCGCGGCGGCCGCGGTCGTACTCGCCACCGCGCGTGTGGGCGGTCGATGGTTCCGATGGCTTGGGGGCCTCTCGAGCTGGGCTAGCTCATGGCCGTGCTCACGCACGACCTCCTGCCAGAGGTTGTCTTCGAACTCACTCATTGCCGTTATGCTCCTTTCTCAGTCGGGCCCGTGCCCGAGACAGGCGCTTGTAGAGCACGACGCGAGAGACGCCAAGCGCCGCCGCGGCCTCCCTCGCCGTCAACCCCGAGAGGTCGACCAGCTCCAATGCCGCCCGCTCCAGTGCGGGCAGCTGCGAGCAGCGCTCGAGCAGCTCCTGGCCGGCGCGCTGGGCGTCGATCTTGGCCGCCAGTTCGTCGATTTCGTTGACCTCCAGCGTCCGCCGGCCGGCCAGCCGAGCGGCGGCATCCCGGCCGTTTGCGGACTGGGCGCAATGCCCCGCGTAGACGTGGGCAGCGACTCCGAACAACCACGCTCGCGCCGTGCCCCGGCGCGGATCGAAGCTGGCGAACGCGCCAGCCGCTTGCACGATCGTCTCCGATGTCAGATCGGCCACTGTCTGAGGCTCGGCGCAACGCCGTGCGAAGTAGGCAGTTACCGCGCCAACGTTGGCCCGATAAACCTGCTCGAACGCGGCGAGCCCCGGCCGGGACGAGTCGCCCTGCATCGTGACGTTCGCGCCGTCTGTCGTGCTCATATGTCTCTAGTTGGCGACTTCGCGCCAATCTTTGACATCAACCGACCCGATCCAATCACGGCTCCGGTAGATCGCGGCAGGCGCCAGCTATCTGCCCGGACGGGATCGAACCAGCAGCTTGGCGCCACGGCCACCGGCGTCCGGTGATTACATCGCCGCTGGTCCAGCAGCCGCGGCCAAGCGCTCAAACCGTGCGGGGCAGGTCCGTTGCTGCGTTTCGATCGTTGCGTAGTCGGAAAGCAGCAGCCGGTCGGTGCGACCGCTTTTGTGCTCGTCCCGCTTGAACCGCGCTATCGCGAAGGCGACGACGCCATCGCCCGCCTCGCCGGTCAAAACGAATGCAAGACCAGATGCCCCAGAACGCGCCCGTGGTTGGATCGGCGATCGCCTGCGGCCGGGCGTTCCGGCGGACATTTTCGACGCGGCTGAGAAGAAACGAGTGTGAGATCGGGGCCGGGATCCGGACTGGGGCCGAGTCTCGCGCGGGAAGCCGTGCGGCCCGGCCCCACGCAGCGACTTCGCGGGCGCCGGCCCGCACCCACGCGGCGACTTCGCGGGCGCGCGGCAAGTGAGGTTCTCCGGGGAGGACCGACGAAGCGCCGGACACATGTCGCTGGGCCCGCGCCGAGCGCACGACACGCCGCGAGCGGATCCAGACGTTGATTTCCACACCCTCACGATGGCCATTCGCGCGGGACGTTTCAACCACGTCTTGGGACGTCTCGGGACGTCCCGGGACGTCTTGGGACGCTCGGGGACGTCCGGGGACGCTTGTGGCCGTCCGGACCCCATCCATCGTGGCGCCGGACGACGTCGCCGTCAAGCTCGTCTTCGACTCGCTTCCCCTCGCCGCTGCGCGGCTCGGTGACTGCGCTGACGCCCAGCGCGTTGTTCCGGTGACGGTCCGGGGCAGGAGTAAGGACGATCCTGGAACCGCGAACCCTTGAATTGACAGCCTAAGCGGCTGCGAGCGCTTCGTCGAGTACTTCGTGGTCGACCTCGACACGCTCCGGGATCGTGATCGTGAGCTTGCCGTCTTGTTCGAGGATCGACTTGGGGTGAAGGAGCGTGATGCCCACCAGCTTGCCGTCCTTGTCGAAGCGGACGTGGTGGCCCTCGGGCGACTCATCGAAGCCGACGGCGGTGCTGGGGTCGCCGACGTGCAAGTAGAGCACGTCGACTTCGCGGTCGTAATCGACGTGGTCAAACGTGATGCCTGCAAAATGAACCGTCATGGGAGAGACCGGCGGCCATGGGCGGTGACGATGAAGCCCCGATCTTGTTCATAGAGTACGACCACCTTCAGCCATCGGGTTGGGCCTACACCCTGGCGGTAGAACCACTCTTCATTGGGCTCTCGCCCTGAGAGCCGCTTCCGGGGGCTCCGCAACCGTCTCGAGCACGTGGTCCCGCAGCTCCGCCATTCGGGGTGGTCGGCAACGACGTGGCGCCACCGCTCCTCTGTCAGCTCCACTCGGCGGCCATCTGGATCCTCGGCTCGAGGCGGGGACGGTCACCGTCGGGGCGCGAATTCGCGGGTGCAGCTTCGAGCCGGAACGCCTCGGCCACCAGCCTCGCGTCCTCCTCTCGCGGCGCGTAGTGGAGGTACTGCATCGTCGTCTGGATGCTCGCGTGGCCCATCCACTCCTGGACGCGACGGATATCCGCCTTGCTGATCATGCGCGTGCCAAAGGTGTGGCGGAGGTCGTGAAAGCGCAGCTTTCGCAGTCCTGCCCGCTTCAACGCGGCGTCATAGCGACGGCGCAGAGCAGAGCCGTCGAGGTAGCCGCCCCACTCGCCCCCAAAGACCAGGTCGTCGTCGCCCGTGAAGTGTTCACGTTGACCGAGCTTGGCCAGCGCCTCCGCGACGTCGGGCGCCAGCGGCACCGAGCGCACCTTGCCCGACTTAGGCGTCGTGAGCGCACCGTTCGCATAGCTCGAGCGCACCCTGATCAAAGATCCAGAGAAGTCGACGTCCCGCCAGTGCAACGCCAGCAGTTCGCCGCGGCGGAGGCCGGTGAACGCGGCGGTCAAGAACACTGCGGCGTCCTGCTCGGATGCAGCCGCGCGCACGAGCGCCCACACCTCCTCGGGCGAGAAGACATCGATGTCTCCGCTTCGGGTGAGTGGAGGCTTCTCGACATCGGCCGCGGGATTCACAGACAAGCCCCAGACCTTCTTCGCGCGCTTGAAGATCCCGTGCAGGAGAACTAGCGCCTTGATCTGCGTCGACGCCGACCGATTCAGTGAGCCGAACCACTGCTCGATCATCGAGGTAGTCACCGACTCGAGCGGCAGCTCGCCGAATGCGGGAAGCAGCTGCCCGCGCACGATCGCCTTGTAGCCGGCGACCGTCGACGGCTTGCGGCGGCGGTCCTGCTCGATGTAGCGCAGCCACTCGGCAGCGGCGTCGGCGAACGTCGCGCCGGTGCGGACTGCCCCGGGCAACGTCGCCGCGCCGCGCCTCCTCGAGCACCGACCGGAGCCACGCCTCGGCGGTCCGCTTCGTGAAGTAGCCCAGCGGGCGGGCGGCCGCGCTCGGTCCACGCCGGACCGATGCGCTTCTGCACCTGCCGCCCGTCAGGCAGCCGGTACTTCGCGTACCAGACCGGACCGCGCCGACGCGAGACCCGAAACACGTGTCCCGTCGGCTCTCGAAGCTCGCAGGCATCGCGCCCGATCATACGCAGAGCTGGGGACATATTGGGGACACGCTTTGTCAAAATCCCCAAGCCCGCCGGGAGACTCGAACTCCCAACCCCTTCATTACAAGTGAAGTGCTCTACCGGTTGAGCTAGGCGGGCGTGCGCGGGATGGTAGGTGCCACGGCCGCCGGGATGCATTCCTCGCGCGCGTGAACCAGAATGTCGTCGCCGCCGGAGAAAGCCCTCGCGCGCGTGAACGAGAAAGCGGTCGCGGCCGGAGAAACCCCCCCACACGCGTGTACTAGGCAGTTGAAGTCGTTCGCAGCGCCTCCACGCCGCGTTCGACGTTCGCGCGCCCGAAGCTAAGCGTCAGGGCTCGCTATGAATGGCTTGCGGACATCGCGTGCTCGAGCGAGCCGCGCCCATTACTCGCATAGGCGACCGAGGACTCCAGGGGAGCGGGCTCTGGCTCGGCATTCAGCCGCCGCTCGAGTTCCCCGAGCACCATCCCGAAGAGCAAATGGCGCCACGCACTCTGGACGAAAGCCTTGCGGTTGCCGGTCAGCTGCGGGAGCTCGTCGCGCGCGGGATGGAATCGGTCGCTGACCGCTCCCAGTGGCCAGAACGCGATGTGTTGAGCGAGCGCCACGGCCGGACCGCGGGCGATCGCCGGCAGCGGCAGTGCCGGGGCAACGTTGGCGTACGCGGCGCCGAACAGGGCCCCGTTGTAGATATGGAGCACCAGCCCCATCACATACCAACGTTCTCCTCGCGTTGCAGCTCGCCCGAGCATTTCGACGTCGTCGTATCGGCTGTCGGTCGACCAGCTTGTCCAGCGGCTGCTCGAGCGCCCAAACAGCGGCGGCGATTGCCCCGCAAATGGCCCCCCTCAAGGTCCGAGGCCGCTCGAATTTCCTCCTCGCTCGGCAGCTCGGTCACGTGGCAACTGTAACGTGCGTCGCCGCAACGGGTACGCCATGTGCGATGAACCATGAGGTGCTGCACACGCGCGCGCGCAAGGTCGGTGTCAACCCGTTTGTCTACTGGCTGGTTCGCGGGCTCTTCCAGCCCTTTTTCCTGACCTACTTCCGTATGCGCCGGATCGGGCGCGAGCACATTCCCGCCGAAGGGCCGGTGATTATCGCGGCCAACCACCGCAGCTTCCTGGACCCCTTCGTGATCGCGACGATGGCGCGGCGGCCGATGTACTACGTGGCCAAGAAGGAACTCTTCCGCCAGCGTCTCGTGGGCTGGTGGCTCAATGCGCTCGGCGCCTTTCCGGTCGACCGCGGCGCGGCCGACGGCGAGATGATCACGACCGCCAGGACGATCCTGGCGCGCGGTGACATCGTGCTGATGTTCCCGGAGGGGACGCGCATCCGTCCGGGCTCGCTCGGTAAGCCGCGGCGCGGCGTGGGCAGGCTGGCGCTGGAGACCGGCGCTCCCGTTGTGCCCATCGCAGTCCACGGCACCGAGGCGGTGCGTCGCGGCTGGCGCATTCGGCCCCACAAAGTCACCATCCGCGCAGGACGGCCGCTGCACTTCCCACAAGTCGAGAACGCTTCACCCGCGCTGGCGAAGGCGGTCACCGACCGCATCTGGCCGTGCGTGATGCTGCAGTGGGAATGGCTCGGTGGTCTTCCTCCCATCCGCCGCGCTGCGGTCATCGGGGCAGGGACCTGGGGCACTGGTCTAGCCGTGAGCCTGGCGCGTGCCGGGCTCGAGGTCGAGCTGGGCTGCCGCACTCGGGAGCAGGTGGACGAGGTGAACGCCTCGCGCGAGAACGCGCGCTATCTCCCGGGCGTTTCCTTGCCGGAGACCGTGCGGGTTGTGCGCGCGTCGGAACTTCAGTTGAGCGGGCATGATCTCGTTTGCATTGCGGTGCCGGCGCGCTCGTTGCCGAGTGTGCTTGCCGCCCACGGCGAGCGGATACCGACGCCGGGCCGGGCTACTTGTGCTTGTGCAAAGGTCGTGGTCCCGCCGCTGGGTGTGGTCCCGTCGGAATTCGTCTCGAGCCGCGCGCTCGCTCGCGCGATCGCGGTTCTCGGTGGACCGGCCCACGCAGCGGAAGCACTCGAGCACGGCGCCTCGGTCGTCCTCGCCGCTCGCGATCGCGGCTTTGCGCGACAGCTCGCCGACTGTGCTCGGCGCCGCCGGTCTAGAGGTCTCGATCACAACCGATGTCATGGGAGTCGAGTTCGCGGGTGCTGCCAAGAATGCGGCCGCGCTGGCAGCGGCCGCCGCGGCCCCGGCCGGTCCGAATATCGCGGGTGCCGCGGCCGGCAAAGTGTTCGCCGAGGTGGACGCGCTCGCCCGCAGCCGGGGTTCGCAGCCGGAGACCTTCAGTGGTCTCGCCGGCGCAGGCGACCTCGTCGCCACTGTCGTCGCGGCGGGTTCGCGCAACCGTCGTGCCGGCGAGATGTTGGCCCAAGGCATACCGAGCGCCGAGATCGGGGCGGTGCTCGGGCAAGCAGCCGAAGCCGTCGACTCGGTGCCGTTGCTGGCCACCGTCGCACGCGGCGCACAACTCGAGGCTCCGGCACTCGAAGGACTGGCGGCGCTGGTCGAAGGGCGGATCGATCCCGAGCGCTGGGCCGCGAGCGTGACGCAGCCGAAGCGCCGGTCGCGGAAGCGGTCTGTGCGCGCTGCCTGAGCGGAGCTACGCTGCACATGCGGTGGATGCCCAGTTACCCAAGAACAAGGCGGAGCTCGATGCCCGCTTCACCGACCTTTACCGGGCCCATCTGCGCGACGTCTACTCCTACAGCTACTACCGCGTCGGCAACCACCACGACGCCGAGGATCTCACCGAGCAGACCTTCCTCCAGGCCTACCGTCATTTCGACCGGGCGCTCAAAGAGTCAAACGGGCGTCCGCTGCGACCGTGGCTCATCCGCATCGCCCACAACTTGGCCGCCAACTTCTATCGTGACCGGGCTCGCAAACCCGAAGCCGCGATCGAGGACGCAGCGGTGATCTCGGCCCCTCACACCACCGAATCGCTGGTCGAGGGAAGGGAGGAGCTCAAGGTGATTCTCGAGGGCGTCGGCCAGTTGGCCGATGACCGCCGCGAGGCCTTGATCATGCGCTTTGCTCTCGGTATGGACAACCGCGAGATCGCGCGCGCGCTCGGCCGCACCGACGGCGCGACGAAGGTGCTGCTGCACCGGGCCATTCGGCAGCTCGAAGGCATCGTCGCTGAGGCTTCTGGATACGACGGTGCTGGCGCCGCGGCGGGCGGTCGCCGAACGTGGCTCCGAGAACGGAGGCGGTCCCGCGTGAGCGCGAATGCGACCAACTTCGAAGCGCTGTTGCGTCAGGCGCTGACCCCCGTTGATCCTCCCGCGGACCTCGCGCAGCGGCTCGAGGGCACGCTCGTCAACTTGGCAGAGCTGGCGCAGGAAGAGCTCGATTCGTGGGAGCTCTCGGCAATGCGCGACCCGCGCAACTGGGTGCGCCCTGCCGCCGCAGCGGTTGTGAGCGCTACGGCGGGAACTGCGCTGGTTGCGCTCCGCGTTCGCCGCCACCACAACACGCGCAAGCAGCGCTCGGCGAATGTGTTCGACCTCGCCGAGCGCACGCTGCGCGACATCGCCGAGGAAACCCGCCGCATCCTGCCTGGCGGCTAGCCGGCGAACTCTCAGCCGACCGCGTCGAGGCCACTGCTACCGTGGCCCCCGCAATGGCCGTCTGCTACCGCCACCCCACGCGCGAGACGGGTGTCGCCTGCTCCTCGTGCGGTCGACCGATCTGCCCGGACTGCATGACCCCGACTCCGGTCGGGATGCGCTGTCCTGAGTGCGCCCGCGACCGTACACAGGTCCGCACGGTTCGCTCAATGCGAGCAGGCCCGAGTGTCACGATGGCGCTGATCGCGATCAATGTGGTCGTGTTCGTCGCCGAGATCCTCACCGGCGGGCAGGGACTGAACGGCGTCAGTGGCGTCGTGGTGAACGACGGCTATCTTTACGGCCCCTCGATCGTCCACCGGACACGAGTATTGGCGGCTGATCACAAGCGGGTTCCTCCACGAGGGCTTTCTCCACATCCTCTTCAACATGTTCTTCCTATGGATCATGGGGCCACAGCTCGAGCCCGCAATCGGGCGTGTGAACTTTGCCATCGTGTACTTCGTCTCATTGCTGGCAGGATCGTTCGGCGCGCTTCTGTTCCAGCCCGATGTGCCGACGCTCGGCGCCTCGGGTGCTTTGTTCGGCATCCTCGGCGCGCTGATCGTCGTCGCCAACGACCGGGGGATCTCGATCTGGAGCAGCGGCCTTGGTCCAATCCTGCTCATCAACATTCTGTTCTCACTAGCCGTGCAGAACATCTCCATCGGCGGCCACCTGGGCGGTTTCGTCGGTGGCGTGCTCGCAGGTTGGCTGATCGTCCACATCTCTCAGCGTCGCCGCCTTCGGGCTCTGGCGCTACGCCGGCTGCGCAGTCGTCGCGGTGCTCGCCGTCATCGGCGCAATCGCTGTAGCCGGCAGCACCGGCCTCACCCCGCACGGGATCGGCTTCGGCGGCTGAGTGCCGCCGAACACGCCGCGTCTCAGATCTCGACGGTCAGCACTTGGCCGGGCGCGTCGGGGAAGAGCTCCGGATGGATGATGTGCGCCAGTAGCTCCAACCCGTCCACGATCCGTGGACCCGGGCGCGAGAAATATGCCGACGCGTCGACAGCCACGACCTCGCCCGCGCCGAGTTGCGCCAGCTGGTCGCGTTGCATCTCGGCCTCGCGGTAGGCGATCTCGGCGTCATATCCGCAAGGCATCACGATCACGATGTCCGGTTGGGCGGCTGCAACCTCGGACCAGCTGCGCTCCTCCGAGCGCTCCCCGGCGAAACCGAGTACGTCCTCGCCGCCGGCGTAGTTCGACCAGCTGCGGCACCCAGTGGCCGCCCACAAAGGGCGGATCGAGCCACTCGAGCGCCGCGACACGAGGACGGCTGGCACCACGCACCCGGAGCCTCACCTGGTCGATTCGGGTGGCCGCTCCGCGTACCAGCTCGATCGCCGCATCCTTACGTCCGGTCGCCTGCGCCAGCGTACGCGCGTCTCCGAGCACTTCACCGACCGTGTGAGGGTCGAGCGAAATCACGAGCGGCTTCGAGTCGAGTTCTTCTGCAACCGCGCGCACGTCGTCGTAAGAGACAGCACAGACCGTGCATAGGGCCTGGGTCACGATCAGGTCCGGGCGCAACGAGTTCAAAAGGTCAACGTCGAGCTCATAGATCGACTCACCCGCGAGGGTGCGCTCCTTTACCGCTGCATCGATCTCGCTGGAACTGAGGCCTGAGGGCAGGACGTCCCGCGTGATCCTCGGCAGCTCGCGTGCCGCAGGCGGGTAGTCGCACTCGTGCGTGACGGCTACCAAGTCGGCGCCCAGCCCGAGCGCAAAGAGCATCTCGGTGGCGGACGGGACCAGGCTCACGATGTGCATGTGAGTGTGTTCGTCGGTCATGAGCGGGAAGCTAGGAGTTGCCTACCTAGGAGGACAACGATATGACACAGCTGCTGAGCGACCATGAGATAGCCGAGCGGCTCGACGGCAAGGAGTGGAGGCGCGAGGGCGACGAGATAGCGCGCGACTGGAAGTTCCAAGACTTCGCTTCCGCGCTGAGGTTTGTCAACCAAGTCGCTGACGCTGCCGAGCAGGCCAACCACCATCCCGACATCCTCATCCACGGCTGGAACAAGGTGCGACTCTCGCTCACGAACCACTCCGCGGGAGGGTTGACGGAACCAGATTTCGAGATGGCCGACCGCTTCGATGAACTGGCTGGCTAGCGCCCATTGGCCAAGGAGGCCGGGGACGCGACTGCTACCGTTCCGCCGTCGGCTTAGATGAGCGAAGACGACCCATCCCGAAGTAGCAGCGCTCAGGCGAAGGGCTTCTGGCCGCGGGCGCGCCGGTGAAGGCGCTGTTCATCGCCCTCGCGGGCCTCTTGGTCCTCGCGAACGCGTTCTTCGTGATGGCGGAGTACGCGCTGATCCGCGCGCGTCGTGCCCGGCTCGAGGCGCTGGCCGAGGAAGGCGCCCGGGGCGCACGGCTTGCGTTGCGCCAGCAGGAGAACATCGGCGACTACATCACCGCCTGCCAGATCGGGATCACGATGGCTTCGATCGGCATCGGCGCGCTCGGCCAGCCCGCGATCGCGCACTTGCTCGAATCCCCGCTCGGCCCGCCCCTTGGAAACGCTGCGGCAGTGGCGATCTCGGTTGTGATCGCCTACCTGTTGATCACGATGGCGCAGAGCATCGCGGGGGAGATCGTGCCCAAGCTCTACACGATCCAGCACGCCGAGGTGCTCGCCCGTCGCATAGCGCGGAGCCTCGAGTTCTCCCGCATCCTCTTCCATCCGTTCGTCTTCGTTCTCAATTCCGCCTCGCGTGCTGTGCTGCGGCTGCTCGGCACCGACCCGGATGCTGAGCCCGAGGGAGGCACGCCCGACGAGCTCAAGCGCCTGATCGCTCAGTCACAGACGGGCGGTCAGCTGGACGCTGGGGAGGCGAGCATGCTCACCGGTGTCTTTCACCTGCACGAGCAGGAGGCCAGGCAGGTGATGACGCCGATCCCGGCCGTGGTGACCGTCGACGAGTCGGAGACTGTGGAGGCGGCGCTCCGCCGCGCCGTCGCGACTGGCCACTCGCGCTTGGTCGTGACGGAGGACTCAAACCAGGATCGCGTGAAGGGCATCGTGCACGTCAATCAGCTCGTCAAGTTGATGATGGCCGAGGGGGAGCAAGCCCACTTCGACCGAGTTGTGCGCGAGGCCCCGATTATCCCCGAGACAAAGCCACTTGATGACCTGCTTGCCGACCTGCAGCGAGAGCGAACCGAGCTCGCGATCGTCATCGACGAATATGGGCGGACCGCTGGCATCGTGACGATCGAGGACATCATCGAGGAGGTCGTGGGCGAGATCACGGACGAGACCGATCCGGCGGGTGGAGCGGTGCGGCGGCTCGCGAACGGCGACTGGTTCGTACGAGGTCATGTGGCCGTGACTGACCTCGAGGACTATCGGATTGAAGCTGCCGATCGATACGGACGCCTACAACTCGGTCGGAGGGTTCGTGTTTGCCGAGCTCGGCCGGTTGCCGAAGCGAGGCGACACGATCTCCGCCGATGGGTACTCGATCCGCGTCGAATCGGTGAGACAGAACCGGATCGAGGCCGTACGCATCAGGCCCCGCCGCGTGGCGGCGTAGCGCCGCGGTTGCCCGAGCGGCCGCACCGCGGTCACGATTTCGTTACATTTCGCATCAGCAACGGCCGGGTTTGGCGCCAGGCGCTCCAGAAAGTCTTCCCGGTGGTTGAGAGGAGAGATGAAGCCGGCCCACTCGGGCCGGCTTCCATACCCGCACGGCTGCACCAGGCTTTGCGAAAAGCTTGAGTAGAAAAGAAGCCGGCCCGCTCGCACGGGCCGGCTTCTGCTTCTGGGGAGGAGGTGCTGCTATGAGGTACGTCGCGAAGCGCAAGTCTGCGCCGCTGACCTGAACGAGCCCTAAAAAGTAGGGCGTGGGGGGTCGCCCGAGGACTGTGCGCTTTAGCAGCGGATAGCTGAGGGGCCCGGCTCCCTGAGCTGGCGCGGCAGCCCACCCGACCCTTAGTCGTACTTGTAAAAACCCGCGTCCGGCCTTGCGGCCGAGATCCTCCCTGGCGACGAGCGATCTCAGCATGTCGGGAACCTGCACGCCGATCGTGTCGCCGATCGCCTCGGCGACGTCGAGGCCGACGAAGTCGAGCAGTGCGATTGGCCCCATGGGCATGCCCGCTCCGAGCGTCATGCATGCATCCACGTCCTCAGGCGCCATACCCGTCTCGGCCATCAAATCGACAGCGCTGAACAGATATGGAAACAGCAGCCGGTTGACCACGAAGCCCGGGACATCGGGGACCTCGACGGGCGTCTTACCCAATGCCTCGCACAGCGCCGTGGCACGGGAGCGCGTGTTCTCGGTGGCCTCCGGAGGGAAGACCAGCTCCACCAGCTTCATGCGCGTCACCGGATTGAACACGTGCAGGCCCAGAAAGCGCTCGGGGCTGCCCGTCGCCTGGGCGAGCTCGGTGATCGACAGCGAAGACGTGGTGGTGGAGAGGACAGCATCGTGGTCGGCAGCGTGGGCCAGCTCCCCCAACAGCGCAGCCTTGCTGCCGTGGTGTTCGACGACCGCCTCGACGAGAAAGCTGGCCTCGGAGAGTGCGTCGAAGTCCCGTACGATCTCGATGTTGTCGACGGCCTCGTCGAGCTCCTTCGCGCAGAGCTTCTCCACGCGTGCCCGGGCCCGGTCGGCGGAGCGGTCAGAGCGCGCCCATATCGTCACCTTGCCCGCACGCGCAGCGGTCGCGGCCAGCCCGCAGGCGATCACGCCCGCGCCGGCGATCCCGACGCTTTCGGGCGCGGTCGGCTGGACTCCCTCCTGGATCGGCCCGTCAGGGGTCATGACGCCTGAGTACAGTACGGAACCGCTGACTTCGATGGCCTGCCGGCACGACGGGGCTTCGACCTCCGAGGAGCACGATTGCTGCTAGCCGCTGATCGGGCCCGCCCGCTCCTCCTCGCGCCAGCGAAGCCAGCGACCAGCTAGTCGTCCCAGCGAAAGCCGCTGGCGCTCGGCTTCGGCTCAAGCGGGCTCGTCGGCAGCCCGGGGGGCGGGTCCGCGACGTTGTACGGCGACGGCGCGAGGTCGTTGGGCGTGTCGGGGTGGAAGAGTGAGGCGAGATATTGATTCTGGCCTCGGCCGGGGCCGAGCTCAAACTGCCCGCCGCCGTAGGCGCCGATGCCGCGCTCCGCGCAATAGTCGTAGGCGTCGCACAGTTTGGGCAGGCCGCCGATGCGGGATGGCTTGATGTTGACCATGCGCGGGGGAAAGGGGAGCGCCTCGATGTCGGAGATCGAGTGGATTGGTGCATCCCACGTGATCCGATCGTGGTGCCTCTCCAGCACCGCGGCGGTGCGCGGATCGGTCACATCCGGGTCTTCGATCCAGGCCTCCGGTAGAGCCTCGACCACCCGCTCGTAGAGGACGGGGTCGGCTGCCTGGTCGACGACCGTGCCGCGATAGAAGCTCTTGAAGTCGACGGAGTCCACGGCGCCCGTCGTGGCCAGCTCGGCGATCAGCTCCGGCGTCCACGAGCTGGTCGGATCGAGCTTGAACCGCAGCCCCGGATAACGGGCCAGGCGGTGCTCGATCGGATCCATCGTGGGCGGCTCGCCCAGCCGCAGCGAGACCACAAACGTGACAGGCCGAGGATCGCGCCCAAGGACCTCGAACAATCCCTTCCCCGCCTGACGCAACCCCAGATCGAGGGCCGCGCTGTGGAAAGTCCAGCGCCGATACAGACGCGAGACATCGCGCTGGGGCTTCTTCGGGAACAGGTCGAGCGAGTCAATCTGCTCGCACAGGCCGGCCAGCGTCCAGGATCCGCGCAGGTCATGGACCGCGCCGGCCTCCTGCAGCAGCTGGTGGTCGACCGTGTCGTAGACAACGTCCTCACCGACACCCTCGACCCCGCCGCCGTGCAAATGAACGACCGTGGTGTGGCGCTCAAAGGCGCTCGACACCTGCGCCCTCAGCGGCTCAAGCTCGTAACCCTCGACCTCGACCGGCAGGTCGGCGAGGAGGTCGAAGGTCGCCATGCGAGGCCATCCTAGCTGTCGCGCCACGCGCGCCAAAAAAGGGCGCGGCCCCGGTCAACCAGTCTCGCGACCGCTGGCCTCCAGCCGGGCGACCAGCTCTTCGAGCCGCAGCTCCTCGAGCCCCTGGCTGACGGCGTCGAGCTCGGCGGCGCAGTATTCGACCAGGCCGCGGCCCTCGCGGATCAGATCGAGCGTCTCCCGCAGGCCGGCCTCGCCTGAGTCGAGGCGACGGATGATCGCCTCCAGCCGGGCGACGGCGCTCTCGTATGTCCGCTCGTCGCTCACCGGTCGGTCTCCTCACTGGAAGGGCCGACCCTCGCCGGAACGCGACCGTCGTGGAAGCGCAGCGACACCGTGCCGGCCTCGGAGGCTCGCGCAGCCGAGGTCACAAGCTCGCCGCCGCGGTCCTCGACGAGCGCGTAGCCCCGCCTCAGTGTGCGCTCGGGATCGTGGGCGGCCAGCGCCAGCGCCAGCCGCTCGAGCTCGCGCCGGCGTGCCGGGACACCTGAGCCGGACGCCCGCTCGTGGCTCCGGCGCAGCACCAGCAGGTGCACGGCAGCGAGCTTGGACCGCTCGTCGACCGCTCGCCGCCCCGAGGCGCGCAGCTCGCGAAGAAGCTGATGCAGCCGCGCGCGGTGGCGCGCGAGGTGCTGGAACGGCGCTCGTGAGAGCTGGGTCAGCAGCTGTGCCCGCACGAGCAGGGCACGGCGCCCATGGCCCTCCAGGCGCCTCGCGAACCCGCGCAGTCCCTCCCTCGCCGCGACGATGTCAACCGGCACGGCCGCTTCGGCTGCATGCGTCGGCGTCGAGCAGCACACAGCGGCGACGTCGTCGATCAGCGTGCGGTCGGTGTGGTGGCCGACGGAGGAGATCACCGGCACCCGCAGCAGCGCCACGGTGCGGCACAGCGTCTCGTCGCAGAACGCGAACAGGTCGGCGAGCGAGCCTCCGCCGCGCGCGACGATCACCACCTCGACCTCCTGCAGGGCCGCGAGCTCGCGCAGCGCGGCTCCAATCTGAGGAGCGGCGTGGCGATCCTGTACGGGCGCGAACGCCCACACGAGCCGCCCGGCCCAGCCGCGGCGTGAAAGTCCTGCCAGTACGTCGTCGCGAGCCTTGCCGCGCTCTCCGGTGACGACGCCGATCACGCGCGGAAAGGACGGTCGGGGCAAATGCTTCTGGTGCTCGAACAGCCCTTCGGCGGCCAGCTTGACGCGCAGCCGCTGGAGCGCTGCCAGCAGATCTCCCTCGCCGGCTATCCGCAGCTCGGTCACCGCGAACGTGAACGACGGCGAGGACGAGGCGCTCCCCGGGTAGTAGTCACACCCGCCCCCAACCACCAGGCGGACGCCCTCCTCGAGGGCAAGCCCGAGCGCCTCGAAGTCCGAGAGCCACATCGAACAGGGCAGGGCCCCGCGGCCATCGCGCAGCTCGAAGTACACGCGCGCGCGGCTCCGCCGCAGTCCCCACAGCTCGCCCACGAGCTGGACGTGTGCGAACTGCCGCAGTTTCGCCTTGAGCTGGCCAGCGTAGGCTCCGACCGGGTAGGGGCCGGGTAGACGGCTCCCGGGGATGCCTTGAACCGGCGTCTCGGAGCTCTCAAGCATCGGTCCGAGGCTAGCGATGGGTGCCCCTGTACGCTCCCGTCCGTGGAACCGATCCGCCCCGTCTAAGCCCTTGGATCTCACGCTCTCACCCACCGAGGAGGCCTTCCGTGACGAGCTTCGCGCTTGGCTGAAGGCAAACCACCCGGGCGCAGAGCCCACGGACGAGCAGGCTACGTTCGAGTTCCGGCGTGCCTGGCAGCGTCGCTTGCACGAGGCCGGTTGGGCGGGCGTCGCGTGGCCCGAGGATTACGGCGGCCGCGGCGCGTCGATGATCGAGCAGGCGATCTTCAACGAGGAGATAGTGCGCGCGAAGACGCCCCAGGTGGCCAACGTGCTCGGGCTGGCGATGGGCGGCCCGACGGTGATCGCGCACGGCTCCGAGGAGCAACGCCGCCGCTATCTCCCGCCGATCCTGTCCGCGGACGAGATCTGGTGCCAGGGTTTCTCCGAGCCGGAGTCGGGCTCTGACCTCGCGTCGCTGAAGACACGTGCGACGCGCGAAGGAGACGAATGGCTGATCACAGGCCAGAAGGTGTGGACAACCTTCGCGCAGCATGCGAAGTGGTGCATGTTGCTCGCGCGTACGGACCCCGACGCTCCGCGCCACCAGGGTCTCACGTACTTCCTGATGGACATGGAGCAGCCTGGTGTTCAGGTGCGCCCGCTGCGCCAGATCACCGGCGAGTCGGAGTTCAACGAGCTGTTCATCGAGCGGGCCCGCATCCCGGACGCGAACATCATCGGCGGCGAGGGCAACGGCTGGGCGGTCGCGATCACGACGCTGATGCACGAGCGGGCGACGCTCGCCTTTGGGCTTCAAGTATCGGTTCAGATCGCCCTCGGCGAGCTCGTCGAGCACGCCCGGCGGACGCCCGGCGCCGAGCGGGCGTCCCGCGAGCGAGGACCCCATCGTCCGCCAGCGCTTGGCGCAGCTGATGATCGAGGCCCAGGTGCTGCGGCTGAATGCGTACCGAAGCTTGAGCGCCACTGTGCACGGCGGCGTTCCCGGCCCGGAGGGCTCGCTCGGCAAATGGCACTGGTCTGAGGTCAACCAGGCGCTGACCGAGCTGGCGATGGACATCTCGGGGGCACGGGCGCTGGTCGACGGCCGCGGCGACGGCGCCGCTGACGGGCGCGACGCCCGCCACGACTGGACCTATCGCTTTCTGCGGGCGCGTGCGAACTCAATCGAGGGCGGCACGACCGAGATCCTCAAGAACATCGTCGCCGAGCGTGTGCTCGGCCTGCCCCGCCTCCGCTGAGCGAGCATGAACTTCGAGCTGACAGACGACCAACGCGCGATCAAGCGCACCGCGCGCGAGCTGCTCGCCTCCCGCTACCGCCCCGAGGTGGTGCGCGAGCTGGCGAGCGACGAGCGTGGGTTCACCGACGCCCAGTGGAAGGAGCTCGCCGAGCTCGGCTGGCCCGGCGTGATCGTGCCCGAGGAGCACGGCGGGCTGGGCCTTGGGGCTGTCGAGCTCGTCGTGATCCACGAGGAGATCGGCTACGCCCTCGCCCCGAGCCCGCTGCTCTCGACGCTGTCCGCCGCCCTGGTGCTGAACGCTGCCGGGACGGCAGAGCAGAAGCAGCGCTGGCTTCCGGCGCTCGCGACCGGCGAGCAGAGGGCCACACTGGCGGTCTGGGAGGAGCATTCGGGTGCGCCCGATCGCTCCGAGCTGGAGGTCGCCGACGGACATGCGACAGGGACGAAGATCGCGGTGCCCGACGCCGCCAGCGCCCAGGTCGTGGTGGTCTCCGGCCAGGACGGCCGCCACTACCTTGTCGAGACCGGCGGCGACGGCGTCGAGATCGTGGCGCAGAAGCCACTCGATCCGACCCGCAAGCTCTACACGTTGAGGCTGACCGACTCCCCGGCGCAGGAGCTCGGCGCACCCGACAAGGACCGTCTGGCCCATGCCTACGCGACGATCATCACCGCCATCGCGGCAGAGAACGTGGGCGTCGCGCAGCGAGCGCTCGAGATGGCGGTCGCCTACGCCAAAGACCGCAGGCAGTTCGGGAGGCCGATTGGCTCCTATCAGGCTGTCTCGCATCGCTGTGCGCAGATGCTGCTCGAGGTCGAAGGCGCTCGCTCGCTCTGCTATTGGGCCGGATGGGCCCTCGAGCACGAGCCTCAGACCGCGCTCAAGGCTGCCTCGATGGCCAAGGCGTACGCCAGCGACGCCGGCTTTCGCGTCAGCGCCTCGGCGTTGCAGGTTCACGGTGGCATCGGCTTCACCTGGGAGCACGACCTCCACTTCTTCCTCAAGCGGGCCCGCGCCAACTCGCACAGTTTTGGCGACGCGCGCTGGCATCGGGACCGCGTCGCGGAGTTGGCTGAGCTGTAGGCGACGAGTGTCCCGAGCACACTCGCGACACTGATGACCGACGAATCGCGCACCCCTGAGCGGGGCGGTGCCGACGAGGAGAGGCACGAGTCCGAGGTCCACGCCGCCGGGGCCAGCCACAAGCTGCTGCACGGGCTGATCTCGCTCGCGATTCTCGTCCTGATCGTCGTCGGGCTGCTGCTGGCGGTACCGGGCCTGCACGGGGTTGCCCACACGGTCACGCGCATGGCGCTCGGTTGGGTGGCGGTCGCGGTCGGCCTCGAGATCCTCTCCTGCGTCGGCTACGTGATCGCCTTCCTGCAGGTGTTCGAGCGTGCGCCGGTCCGCTTCGGGGCGCGTGTGGCTCTGTCCGAGCTCGCGTTCAACGCGGCCGTCTCGCTCGGGGGAGCGGGCAGCGTTGCGGTCGGCGCGTGGCTGCTGATCGAGCGCGGCGCCAAGCCGGCCCGCGTCGCCGAGCGCTCCGCCGTGCTCTTCCTGCTCACCAGCGCGATCAACGTGATCACGTTCGTGCTCGCCGGCGTGGCCCTGGCCACCGGGATCCTGCCGGGACCGAGCAATGCCCTGCTGGGCTGGATCCCTGCCGCCGTCGGCACGATCGTGTTCGCCTTCTTCCTGGCGCTCCCCCAGCTCATCGACCGCGGTCTGACGCGACGCCTGCCGAAGACTGTCTGCATCGTGCTCGATACGACGGCGCAGAGCATCCGCCACACCCGCGAGCTGCTGGTGAGGCCCGACTGGCGCATCGTGGGCGCGATCGGGTACCTGTGGTTCGACATGGGCGTGTTGGTGGCGTGCTTCGCCGCCACCGGACACACCCCGCCGCTGGTCGCGCTCGTGCTCGCGTACCAGATCGCCTACCTGACGAACATCATTCCCATTCCCGGCGGGATCGGGGTACTCGACGGCAGCATGGTCGGCGCCCTTGTCCTGTATGGCGCGAGCGCGACGGCGGCCACCGCCGCGACGCTCGTCTACCACGCGATCGCCCTCTGGATCCCCGCCATGTGGGGGACAATCGCGTTCCTCATCCTGCGCCGGACGCGCGACCGGCCGCTGACTCTGAGGACACCCCGCCAACCGGCCCGCGCCCGCGGCACATGAGCAGCAGCGACCGCGGCCGCAAGCGGGACGAGCCGAGCCTCACACGGCTCGTGCTCAGCTTCTTCAGCGTGCTATTCAGGCGCATCGGCCGGGCGCTGCGGGGCGAGGTCGTGCGGATCGTCGGCGGGCCGGCGCGAGCTCGAGTGGTCACGCTGTTCGGGCTGGTGCTGGCACTGAGCGGCGCCGACGCCGCCACCGTGGGCGCGGTCGCGCCCCAGCTCGAATCCTCGTTGCACATCAACAACACCGAGATCGGGTTGCTGAGCACGGTCGCGCTGCTGGTCGGCGCCGTGTTCGTGATCCCCGTCGGCCTGCTCGTCGACCGCGTCAAGCGCATGCCGTTGTTAGCCGGGAGCATCGTGCTGTGGAGCGTCGCCTCGCTCGCGAGCGCGTTCGCCGGCAGCTATTCGGAGCTGTTACTGACACGCCTGGCCCTGGGCGCGGTGACGGCCACGGCCGGGCCGGCGATCGCGTCGCTGACGGGCGACTACTTCCCCTCGCGCGAGCGCGGCCGCGTGTACGCGTACATCCTGGGCGGGGAGGTGGCGGGGAGCGCGGTCGGCTTCATCATCTCGGGCTCGATCGCGAGCGCGATCGACTGGCGGGCGGCGTTCATCCTGCTCGCGATCCCGGGCTTCTTCCTCGCCCGCAGCCTGTGGCGCACCGTTCCCGAGCCGCTGCGCGGCGGGCAGAGCATGCTCGAGCGGGGTGTCGTTGACCTGCACGACGCCGTCGCCAAGGCCGCCGTGCGGCTGGATTGGGAGTGGGAGCAGCCCGGACAGCCGCGGGAGGGCGAGCTGGCGCGTGAGACCGCTCGGCGCCGCGGCGTCGAGCCCGACCCCTCCATGGTGCTCGAGGAGAACCCTCAGCAGATGGGGTTGGTGCGCTCGATCCGGTACATCATGGCCGTCCCCTCGAACGTGCTGTTCATCATCTCCTCCGCGCTCGGCTACTTCTTCTTCTCCGGGCTGCAGACCTTCGCCCTGCTGTTCTTCCGCGGTCATTACGGGATCGGCCAGTTCACGGCCGAAATCGTCCTCCTGGCGCTAGTGATCGGAGCGCTGGTGGGGACGCTCGTCTCCGGGCGACTCACCGATGCGCTGCTCCAGCGCGGCTACCTCGGCGTGAGGGTGTGGGTGCCGGCGATCTGTTACTTGTCGGCGGCGGTCCTGCTGATCCCCGGGATCGTGGGCTCGACCGCCATTCCGGCCGTGTGGTTCGACGTGGGCAGCGCGGCGTTGCTGATGGCCGCCAACCCGCCCCTGGACGCGGCGCGACTGGACATCATGCCCGCCGGGCTCTGGGGCAGGGCCGAGAGCACCCGCACCTTCCTGCGCTCGCTGGCTCAGGGGATCGCGCCGGTCACCTTCGGCGGCCTGTCCAGCCTGATCGCGGGCTTCGTACCCAGCCAGGCTCCGGTCGGCACCCACACGGGCCCCGTCTCCCCCGCCCACGGCACCGGCCTCGAGATCACCTTCCTGGTCATGCTCATCACCCTGATCGCCGCCGGCGTCGTGCTGCTGGCGGCGCGCCGAACCTACCCGCGCGATGTCGCCACCGCCGGCGCCTCGCACCAGGGCGGGCGAGGAGCGGGCCCACGCCGAGGGCCGCCCGCAACCGCGTGGGCGAAGTGAGGCGCCCGTAGCCGCCGATGCGGCCACGGGCGCCGGATCGCCTCACTTCACGACCTTGAACATCCTCTCCATGCCGAGCTGCGTATGCTCGCGACCGTCCTGCGTGTTCATGAAACACGCCTGGACGTAGACGCCGGGCTTCTCGTTTACGACCAGCTGCTGCAAGCCGCCCGATGAGAGCGGGCCCGCGAATGTGCCCGGGCTGGAGAGCAGCTTGCCGGTCTTCTTGCCGGCCAGCAGCAACTTGATCGCCTTCTTTGCGTCGGCGACGTTCTTGGCCCGGCCGAACACGTCCATGTGAACGAGGAAGCCCTCGTTGACGAACCGCACGAGCTCGCCGTCCTTGAGCGTCGTCGGGCCGGTGAAGCCGAACTCGATTGAGGCGACGGTCCCGCCGGGCTTCGGCAGCTTGGCCCCCGACGACCCGGAGACCGTGAAGAACGCATGCGGAGGCGTCCCCTTCGACTTGCCCGTGTCCAGCGCGATGTAGTTGCCGTCGTGCAGGATCGTCTGCGCGCTGCTCTTGCCGCTGGGCGCGGACGCGTTGAAGACGAGCTTGCCGCACGGATCCAGGTAGTTCAGGTCGCCGTGGTGCTTCCCCACCGCCGCGAGGCACTTGCCAAAGTCGGAGGGTCCCTTCCCGGGAGCGAACTCGAACAACGTCGGCTCGCCCTTCTTCTCCGTCGTGACCGTCGTCTCGACCTGCACGGCGCCTGCCTTCATGCTCCCGCCGACGGTTACCGTCGTGCCGTTGAGCGCCAGCGTCAGCTTCGGCAGCCCTGCCTTCTTCGCTGCCGCGGCCCCGCTCGCGAGCGCGAACGCGAACCCGGTGGCGGCCAACGCAGCCGCGACCGCGATCGATGTAACCCTTCTCATTGCTACTCCTCTCGCCGTGTACGAACGAGCAAGGAGGCGCCACATACGCTCCCGGCCCTGTCCCCGAAGCTGGCGAGTCTAACCGCTACTTGCGCGAGCCGCGTCCGTACAGGAGCTTCACGCCCCACAGCAGCAGGCGGCTGCGGAATCCGCTGTAGGGGAACATGTAGATGTCGCGCTTGAGGGCGAAGCGGGTGAGGACGATCGTCTGACGGCTGGTGTACTTGCGGATGCCCTCGGGTCCGTGGCGGACGCCGATGCCGGAGGTCTTCCAGCCGCCCATCGGCGCCTCGAGCGCGGAGTAGTTGGCCGCGCAGTCGTTGACCACCACAGCGCCCGCCTGCACGCGTCGCGCGACCGCCTCGCCGCGCTCGATGTCGCGTGTGAACACCGACGCTTGCAGTCCGAACGGGGAGTCGTTGGCCATCCGGATAGCTTCCTCGGCGTCCTTGACCTTCATCACCGGCAGCGTCGGGCCGAAGGTCTCCTCGGTCATGGCGGCCATCGAGTGGTCGGCGTCGCCCAGCACGGTGGGCTCGAAGAAGGCGCCCTTGCCCTGCACGCGGTGGCCACCGGCGAGCACGCGTGCGCCTTTCGCCACGGCGTCCTTGACGTGCCGCTCGACGGTGTCGGCCTGCGGTGGGTTGATGAACGAACCCACGTCGACCGAGGCAAACCCGCCCGGCACCCCCTGGCGCAGGCTGCGGGTCTTCTCGCTCACGCGCGCGAGAAAATCGTCGTACATCGGGCTCCTCAACGTACACGCGCTCCACCGAGACGCAGGTCTGGCCGGCGTTCTGCATCGACCAGAACACAGCCGCGTTCGCGGCGCGCTCGAGGTCGGCGTCCTGCAACACGATCATCGGATCCTTGCCGCCGAGTTCGAGCGAGACCGGAGTGAGCGTCTTCGCGGCTCGCTCCATCACCGTCTGGCCCGTCTCGGTCGAGCCCGTGAACATGATGAAGTCGACCTCGTCGATCAGGTTCTCGCCCAGCGGCCCGCGACCCGACGGCGACCTGGAAGACGTGCTCGGGGATGCCGCATTCGCGCAGGCACTCCTCCATCAAGAGCGAGCTCAAGGGCGTCACGCTCGAGGGCTTGAGGATCACCGAGTTGCCCGCCGCCAGCGCCGGGATCGCATCGCCGATGTTGTTGATCAGGGGATAGTTCCAGGGCCCGATGATCCCCGCCAGGCCGACCGGCTCGTAGCGCACGATCACCTTGCGGCCGAGCAGGAACGGAGAGCTCGTGCGCACGCGCTCGTCGGCGAGGTACTTGGGCGCCTGCTTACCCCAGAAGCCGAATGCGACCGCGGTCAGGCTCAGCTCGAGCACGACGTCCTCGCGCGTCTTGCCGCTCTCCGAGACGACCGTCTCGAGCACGCGCTCGGCGTTGTCGAGCACCCACTTCTGCGCCCGGCGCAGCACCTTGCGCCGTCCGGCGAATCCCAAGCGCCTGCCACGCCGGCTGCGCCGCGCGCGCGTGCGCGGCCATCTCGTGCAGCCGCTGCGGCGTGCACGCAGGCAGCGTCGTCAGCAGCTCGCCGGTGGCGGGGTTGATGACCTCGATCGTCTCGGCTCTCCCGTCCTGCTTGCGCGCCTTCTGTTCAGCGATCGTGGCCATGAAAATTCCCCGCCTTTCTCATGGATCTTCAGCGCGAACCTTAGACGCCCTCAGCTCGTCATGCCGCTGAAGTAGCCCCCGGTGACGTTCAGCACCTGCCCGGTGACGTAGTTCGACCACGGCGAGCAGAGGAAAAACACGCCGCCGGCTGCCTCCTCGGGGGTGCCCGGCCGCCCGAGCGGAATCAGCATCGTGGCCAGCTGGCGCGCCTGCTGAGGGATCCCGAGCTGGACGCGCTCGCCGGCGATCTCCGCCACGTTGTGGTCGTCCTTGGCGGCGGTCAGACGGGTGTCCATGTACCCGAATGCGACCGCGTTGACGTTGATCTTGAACTGGCCCCACTCCTTGGCGAGCGTCTTCGTGAGACCGACCACGGCCGACTTGCCCGAGGCGTAGTTGGCCTGCGCGGCGTTGCCCATCGTGCCCGAGACGGACGAGACGTTGACGATCTTGCGGAATACCTCGCGGCCCTCCTCGCGCTCCTGCTTGGCGGGCTCGCGCATATGCGGAGCGACCGCGCGGCACATGCGGAAAGGCGCGACCACGTGGATGTCGAGCATGCGCCCGAACCACTCGTCGGACATCTTGTGGATCGGCGCGTCGAGCGTGTAGCCGGCGTTGTTGACGAGGATGTCGACTCTGCCCCAGTGCTCGATCACGCGCTCGACGAGCTCGTCGGCAACCCCGGTCCCGGTCAGGTCGCCTGCGAACACGAGCGTCTCGCCCTCGATCTCCGTCGCGGTCTGTTCGGCGAGCCCCGCGTCGAGATCGTTGATCAGCACCTTCGCCCCCTGCGCGCACAGCAGCTCCGCCGTAGCGCGCCCGATCCCCCGCGCCGAGCCGGTGACGATCGCCACCTTGCCGTCAAGAACGCTCATCTGTTCCTCCGTCTCGTTGGCCACGGTGGCGGCAGTGTGCCAGCGATAGAGTCCGCGCCTCCATGAACGCGAAACAGTGGCTCGAGGAGTTCGCCGCAAAGCTCGACGTCGACCCGCCGACGCCGGCAGAGTTCTCGGCGCTGCTCGACCTGGCCGCCGAGGCCGCGCACGGCTCCGAGCGCGTGGCGGCGCCGGTGGCCTGCTGGGTGGCCGCGAGCGCCGGCCGCAGCCCCGAGCAGGCGCTCGCCGCCGCCCGCGAGGTCAGCGGCGATCGCTGAGCGCGAGTACGACGTAGCGCTGCTCGGAGCGACAGGCTTCACCGGCGCGCTCACAGCCGAGTACCTCGCCGGCCGGGCCGACGGCGCCACGCGCCTCGCGCTCGCCGGTCGCAACCGCAAGAAGCTCGAGCAGGTCAATGAGCGGATCGGGCACGAGCTGCCCCTGATCGAGGCCGACATCGACGACCCCGACTCGTTGCAGAGGCTGGCGGCTTGCACCCGTGTGCTCATCAGCACTGTCGGGCCTTACATCAACTATGGCGAAGGGCCGGTCGCCGCCTGCGCCGCGGCCGGAACCGACTACGTCGACCTCACGGGCGAGCCCGAGTTCGTCGATCAGATGTGGCTCCGCTACCACGAGCAGGCGCAAAGCACGGGCGCCCGTATCGTGCATTGCTGCGGGTTCGACTCGATCCCCTACGACCTCGGCGCGCTGTTCACAGTCGGCCGGCTGCCTGAGGGTGTGCCGCTCACGCTGAGTGGCTTCGTAAAAAGCAACGGCACCTTCTCGGGCGGCACCTACCACAGTGCGATCACCGCCTTCTCACGCCTGCGCCAGAGCGTCAAGGCCGCCGCCGAGCGCCGTCGGCGGGAGGAGCGGCCGCGCGACCGGCGGGTCAAGGGTGTCGTCGGCAGGCCCCGCCACGACGATCTCGCCGGGGGCTGGGTCGTTCCGATGCCGACGATCGATCCCCAGGTGGTGCTGCGTTCGGCGCGAGCGCTCGACCGCTACGGCCCGGACTTCTCCTACTCCCACTATTTCGTGACCAAGCGCGTCACGACCGTCGCTGGGCTCGTCGCCGGCGGTGGGGCGGCGATCGCGCTCGCCCAGCTTCCACCTACGCGCGACTTGCTGCTGAAGCTCAAGCCGGCCGGCGAGGGCCCCTCCCCCGAGCAGCGCGAGCGGGCCTGGTTCCGAGTGCGCTTCCTCGGCGAGGGCGGCGGTAGCCGGGTAGTGACCGAGGTCTCGGGCGGCGATCCCGGTTACGGCGAGACGGCCAAGATGCTGAGCGAGTCCGCGCTCTGCCTGGCTCACGACGAGCTGCCCGAGCGCTCCGGCCAGCTCACGACCGCCGTGGCGATGGGACAGCCGCTGATCGACCGCCTGCAGGCGGCGGGGATCGAATTCCGCACGCTGTCCGATGGCTGAGAAGTGGACCGCCGCGGACATTCCTGACCTTTCGGGTCGCCGCGCCGTGGTCACCGGTGCCAACAGCGGCATCGGCTTGGCCGCCGCACGAGAGCTCGCACGTGGCCGGCGCCACGGTCGTGCTCGCGGTACGTGATCGGGAGAAGGGGGAGAGGGCTGAAGCGACGATCGGCGGCGATGCCTCCGTCGCCGAGCTCGACCTGGCGAGCCTCGGCTCGGTGCGTGACTTCGCCTCTCGCTTTAAGGGCGAGCTCGACCTGCTGATCAACAACGCCGGCGTGATGGCGGCGCCCCGGCGCCTCACGCCAGACGGCTTCGAGAGCCAGATCGGCACCAACCACCTGGGCCACTTCGCCCTCACGGGGCTGCTGCTCGAGCACCTGCTGGAGGCGCCGGAGCCGCGCGTTGTGACGGTCTCGAGCGACATGCACCGCGGCGGTCAGATCGACTTCGGCGACCTCCAGGGCGAGCGTAGCTACAACCGCTGGAAGGCCTACAGCAACTCCAAGCTCGCCAACCTGCTGTTCTGCTTCGAGCTCGACCGCCGCGCACGGCAGGCGGGCGCGAAGCTCGCGAGCATGGCCGCCCACCCCGGCTACGCCGCCACCAACCTCCAGTTCGCGGGCTCGCCCCACTGGTGGGAGCGGGCCGGGATGTGGTTCGGCAATAAGCTGCTCGCCCAGAGCGCGGACATGGGCGCGCTGCCGACGCTGTACGCGGCCACCTTCCCCGCCCTGCCCGAGCGGCTCGTTCGTCGGCCCCGACGGGTTCCGGGGCGGCCGCGGCCACCCCCACGTGGTGAGCGCGGCGGCCAAGGCGTACGACGAGCAAGCCGCCCGGCGGCTGTGGGAGGTCTCCGAGCAGCTGACCGGCGTGCGCTACGAGCTTTAGCGACCGTCGCGCAGCGCCACGATGCCCCCGAGCGCGCCCACGTACTCGCTGCCGCCGGGGCTGATCGCAATCCCGGCGTAGTTGTTGTTGTAGCCGATCCCGGTGCCCGCGAGCGCTTGGTAGACGAGGCGGCCGGTGCGAAAGTCAAGCGCAGTCCAGTACCAGGGGTCGGATGCGCCCGGGTCCTTGGCATAGGTGTAGACGAGGCCGTTCCGCAGCGAGAGCTTCGAGACGACGCTCGGCACGTGCACATTGGTGTTGGTCCACACGACCCGGCAGCCCCTGCCGCTCGCGGCGATGTCGACGCGCGCCAGCCCGGCAGCGGTCACGGCGCCGCCCTCGGTGTCGGTCGGCATGTCGTAGCCGTAGTTGTCCTCGACCAGAATCGAGCGGCCCGCGCCGATGAAGGCGTTCTCGTCGGCGCTCTGGCCGCGTTTGAACACCGGCACGCGGCAGACGGTGCGCCGCGCCACCTTGGAGGCGGTGCGGTACACCATCACGTCCATCGGGTTTGCGTTGTCGTTGATCGCTACATCGCGCCCGCCGTCAAGCAGCACCGGCGTCGTCCCGGTGCCGGCGTCGAGTTGCCCGGGCTTCTTCGCTCCGTTGTTCGGATAGCGGACCTGCCAGCTGATCTTCGGCACGCCGCGAGCTCCCGCCGTGAACCGATAGAGCTTCTCGTTGGTATCGACGTAGACGCCGCCATGGGCGTCCGTAGCGATCGATTTCGTGATCTCGTTGGTCGTCCCGCTGCCGAGCCGCACGAGGTGAACGCGGCCGGTCTTGAGGTTGAGCGTGCCGACGACTCCGTCCTGGCGCGCGACGAACCATTCGAGTCCGTTCGAGTCGGGGAGCTGGGAGACGATCTCCTCGTTGATCCGCAGCACGGTCGAGAGGTTGTAGTCGTGCACCAGCTTGAATCCGGGCCCCGCGGTCTCGGCGATCACGTAGATGTGCTGCGTGGTCGTGCTCGTGACGACCTCGTCGCGGCGGTCGAGGTAGAAGTAGCCACCGGCGCTGAAGTCCTGAAAGATGTTCGGGTTCAGCAGGATGTCCTCGGGCGTGCGCGGGGGCAGCGAGAAGGTCGCGAGCGTGGCCAGCGTCCGCGGGTCGAACATGTACAGCTGCGGCCCGGTGAGGCCGATGCAGATCGCCACCAGGCGCCCACGGCGGTCGAAGGTGATCGTGCCGCAGTCGCGGCCGGGGGCGAGGTAGGAGGAGAACGAGTGAGGCTTGCGCCCAAGTGGGCCGCCCCAGCGGTAGAAGTCGCTCTGCCACCCGTCGTCGTGGATCTCGGAGAGACCGTTCGGAGCCATGTAGCGATTCTGCGGCGGCGAGGCCACGCCTGCGATCGGGTGGGGGACGGCCGGTCGGCCCCTGAACGCGCGGGCGTGTCCCAGCTGGGGGATCGGAATCACGGCTGCCGCCAGCAGTGGGGCCACCCGCTTCATGGCACCAAATTATGGATTGGCCGGCGCACATGTGCGCCGGCCCCGGGCCGGAACATGTTCCGGCCGGCCGGGCCGATCATGATCGGCCCGGGACCGATCTACTTGAGCTCGGCCGAGGTCTTGCCGAGCAGCTGCCGCGCCACGATCAGCAGCTGGATCTGCTGGGTGCCCTCGAAGATGTCGAGGATCTTGACGTCGCGGGCCCACTTCTCGAGCAGCTCGCCCTCGCCGTACCCGACGCTGCCGCAAAGCGCGAGACAGCGCAGGGCGATGTCGGTGCACACGCGTCCCGCCTTGGCCTTGGCCATCGAGGCCTGCAGCGAGTTGGGCTTGCGGTTGTCGGCCATCCACGCCGCCTGCAGCGTCAGCAGTCGCGCGGCCTCCCAATCGGATTCCATCGCGATGAACTCCGAGGCGGCCGCGCTCTGGGCGTGAGGCGGGGCGTCGTAGTCGATCTCGATGCCCGCCTCGGAGAGCACCTCCTGGGTGCGCTCAAGGCATGCCCGGCCGACGCCGATCGCCATTCCGGCCACCAGCGGGCGCGTGTTGTCGAAGGTCTGCATGACGCCCGAGAACCCGCGCCCCAGCTCAATATCGGGGCAGCCGAGCAGGTTCTCCTTCGGCACGCGGCAATCGCTGAGCACGAAGTTGGCGGTGTCGGAGGCGCGGATGCCGAGCTTGTGCTCGAGCCGGTCGAGCTTCAGCCCCGGGTTGTCGCGCTCGACCACGAACGACTTGATGGCCGCGCGGCCCTGTGAGGCGTCGAGTGTCGCCCACACCACGATCAGCTCGGCGCGGTCGCCGGAGGTGACGAAGATCTTCTCGCCGTTGAGCACGTATTCGTCGCCCTCGAGCTTGGCGGTCGTGCGGATCGCGGCTGAGTCGGAGCCCGCCTCGGGCTCTGTGATCGCCATCGCGGCCCACTTGCCGCCGAAGCGCTTCAGCTGCTCCTCGTTGGCGACCGCGGCGATCGCCGCCTGGCCGAGCCCCTGGCGAGGCATCGTCAGGAGCAGCCCGACGTCGCCCCAGCAGAGCTCGATCAGGCCCAGCAGGCTGGCGAGGTTGGAGCCGTTGCGGTTGCCGTCCGCCCGTCCTCGGGAGAGGCGCCGTTGCCGCCGCCGACCGTGCCGGCGCCGGCACCGCCGAGGGCGCCCGAGTCGGCCATGCCCTCCATCACCGCGGCCAGCATGTCGAGCTCCTTGGGATAGGTGTGCTCCGCGAGGTCGTACTTGCGTGAGTTGGCCCTGAAGACCTCCAGCGCGACCTGGTGGGCCTGGCTGACGAGGAATTCGAACTTCTTCGGTGTCTCCAGATTGATCACGGCAGCAGCCCGCCTTCCATCAGGCCGGCAGCGCGCAGGTCGCGGTACCAGCGTTCAACGGGGTGTTCCTTGACGTAGCCGTGGCCGCCGAGCAGCTGCACGCCGTCTGAGCCGATCGCCATCCCGCGCTCGGAGCACAGCCGGCGCGCGAGTGCGACCTCGCGCAGATATGGCTTGCCCTGGTCGGCACGGCCGGCGGCGCGGTAGGTGGCGAGCCGCATGCCCTCGAGCTCGATCGCGATGTTCGAGACGGTGAAGGCAACTCCCTGGCGGTGCGAGACCGGCTCGCCGAAGGCCTTGCGCTGGTTCACGTACGGGACAACGTAGTCGAGCACGGCCTGTCCGGTGCCGACCGCGAGCGCGCACCAGCCCAGGCGGCCGAGCGCCACGCACTCGGCGAAGACCTCGGGCCGGCCTTCGCCCAGCAGCGCTTCTCGGGGCAGCTTGACCTGCTCGAAGCTGACCCGGCCGGTCGCCGCGGCGCGGATGCCCATCGCCGGCTCGGGCTCGATCGAGATCCCCGAGGTCTTGGACTCCACGATGAACAGGGCGGGCCCCTGGCCGTCGAGCTCGGCCGCGACGATGAACAGCTCGGCGTCGGCCGCCCGCGGGACGAGCGACTTTGCGCCCTTGAGCACGAAGCCGCCGTCCGTGCGCCTGGCGGTGCTGCGCAGCTTGAAGGCGTTGAACAGCGGGTGCGGCTCGAGCAGGCAAACGGCTGCTGCGGGCACGTCGTCGGAGACGAACTCGTGGAGGTAGCGGGACTGCTGGTCGGCGTCGCCCCACAGACCGAGCGCGGTCGAGACGCCGGCCGGGGCGAGGCACGCGACCGCGAAGCCCATGTCGCCCTGCGCGAGCGCCTCGGTCATGAGGACCGAGGTGACAGCCGAGCGCTCCTCGAGCGCGCCTCCGAGCTGCTCCGGCACGCCGACCATCGAGAGCCCGAGCTCGTTGGCCTGACTCAGCAGCTGCTCGGGTGCGCGGCAGTCGGCGTCGGCCTCTTCGGCGACGGGCCGCACCTTCTGCAGCGCAAAGTCGCGTACGGACTCACGCAGCATCTGCTGCTCGTCCGTTGGGGTGAGGTCAAATAGCCCGCGGTCCTTGGCGCGCGGCTGGCGGGCGGGCTTGGTCAGCTTCTGCGTGGCCGCGAACGTCCTGCCCGCGTTGGCGGCGGTGCGCATGGTCGTCTTGGCGGCGCCGTGCAGGAAGCGCTCGGCGGGTTGACGCAGGCCGAGTCGGTCAACGACGGGGGAGGCGGCAAATTTGTTCAGCGCGCGCAGGCCGACCGCCATCCCGCGCTCGCTCAGGGTCTGTTGGGGCGGCATCGGCGGATCGTAGCATCATTTGAGGTTACGTCGAATGATGTAGCGATGGATGACCGCCGTGAGCACGAAGGCTCCCGCGGCCAGGCCGATGATCGCGCTCGATGGGGGTAGGCCCGCGACAGCGTAGGAGAGCGCCAGCCCGCCCCACGTGGCGCCGAGCGCGATCGCTCCCGACAGCGCGAGCCCGAGGTAGGGGCGGGCTGTGAGCTGGTGGGCGGCGCCGGCGGGCGCGGCGATCAGGCCCAGCAGCAGCAGCGCGCCCACCGCCTGCGTGGTCTCGGCGGTAGCCGCCGCCAGCAGGACCAGGAAGACCACGCCGAGCGTGCGCGCGGGGACGCCGCGGACGATCGCGATGTCGTGGTCGAGGGTGCAGAGCAGCAGCGGACGCACGATCGCCGCGAGGGCCACGATCAGCCCGAGCGCAATCAGCGCCGCCAGGCGAGCGGACCCGGCCGTGAGCGAATAGATCGAGCCGAACAGCGTATTCGCGACCGTCACCCCATTGCCCGCGCCGGGACTGGTCGCGAGCACCGCGAGCAGCAGCACGCCGATGCCGAGCACCCATGCCAGGGTTGTGCCGATCGCGGCGTCGTCGGCGTCGCCCGCGCGGCGCCCCAGCGCGGCCATGGCGACCGCCGCCAGCAGCGTGAGCGCGAACAGGCCGAAGCGCTCATCGACGCCTGCGACCGCGGCCGCGATCGCGCCCACGAAGGCGACATGGCTGAGCGCATCGCCGGCGAATACCTGGCCGCGCAGGACCACGAACCAGCCGATCAGCCCACAGGCCAGAGCGATCGGCGACCCGGCGAGGTAGGCATTGCGGACGAAGTCGTGCGCGAACATCAGCGGGCGCTCCGGCGGTCGTGGGCGACGCGGGTGATCCGCGCCAGCACGTAGGCCGCGAAGGCGAAGGTGGTGATGTAGAAGCCAACCGGGTAGATCGAGAAGTAGGCCGCTGCGAGGCCGAGCCAGGCGATCGCCAACGCCAGGACCACGCTCAGGGCGAGACCGAGGAGGGTGCGGCCGGTCAGCAGCTGGGCGGCTGCCGGCGGCGCCACCAGCAGCGCGAAGGACAACAGCGCACCGGTGATCTGGCTGGTGGCCGCGACCGCGAGCCCGAGGATCAGCAGGAACGCGATATCGAGCAGGCGGACGGGGACGCCGCGAGCTCGTGCCAGCTCCGGCTCGAGTGTCGAGAACAGAAGCGGCCGCGCGATCAGCGCGAGGCCGCAGAGGGCCACCGCGGCGACCACCAGGAGCGCTGAGACCTGACCGCTCGAGACTCCCAGAAAGGTTCCGAACAGGAGCGTCTCCAGCCCGGCGAGGATCTGGTTCGAGAGCGAGAGAAACAGGAAGCCGGCCGCCAGCCCGGCCGCTTGGACGGTACCGATCGTGGCCGTCTCAGAGCTCCGCCCGCGCGGTGTGCGGGTCCCGCCCATCGCGAGCGCCGCCGCCCCGCAGGCCAGATAGAAGCCGAGCGCGCTCGAGGCGCCCGCGAGCGCCGCCCCGGCGGCCCCCGGCACCGCCATCACCGACAGCGTGTGGCCGGCGAAGGCCTGCCGGCGGAGGACCATGTACCAGCCCACCACCGACGCGAGCACGGCGACGATCGTCGCGGCCTCGAGCGCGTGCACCATGAACGGGAACTGGAGCAGCTCCCGGACGTCGGCCGCGAGGTTGAGCGAGAGGGTGGGGGTGGAGGTCGAGGTCATCTCATTCATTCGCGCGGTCGTGGCGCTCGCTGTGGTGGTGCGGCGCCTCCGGCTGGCCCACCACCACCAAGCGGCCGTCGCTGGTGCGCAGCACCTCGATCGGGGCCCCGTAGAGCTCGCTCAACCGCGGCGCGGTGATCACTTCCGGCGCGGTCCCCGCCAGCGCGCGCCCCCCGGCCAGGTAGGCCACGCGGTCGAGGTAGGGGAGCAGTGGGTTGACGTCGTGGGCCACGAGCAGCACCGCGACGCCGTCCGCACTCGCTACGCGGTGGACGAGCGCCGCCACCGAGGCTTGGTTGGGGAGATCGAGGCTGTCGAGCGGTTCGTCGAGGATCAGCAGCCGGGGCGCCCGCACCAGCGCCTGGGCGATCAGCAGCCGCTGCTGCTCGCCCCCGGAGAGCTCGCCGATCGCGCGCTGCGCATACCCGCTCGCCCCGACGAGCTCGATCATCTCGGCCACCCGGCGCGCCTCCGCGCGCCGCCGCGCCCCCGGAAACGGCAGCGGCACGCCCCAGCGCGCGCCGTCGAGACCGAGGCGCACGAGATCTACGCCGCGCACGCGGACGCTGCGGTCAAACCCCCCTCGCTGCGGCAGATACCCGACCCGTGCGCGGGCGCTCTCCGGGTTTCGGCCTAGCACCGCGATCGAGCCGGCTGCCAGCGGCACGAGGCCCAGGATCGCCTTCATCAGGGTCGACTTGCCGGCGCCGTTGGGTCCGAGCACGGCCACGAACTCGCCCGGGTCGACGGTCAGCGCTACCTCGGCGAACACCTCACGGCCGCCGAGGCGCACGCTCGCGTTCGAGATCTCGACCGCCGCCTCGGTCATCGGCCGGTGGCCTGGTGCAGCGCCGCCTCGAGTCGCTCGAGCTGTGCGACCTGCCATTGCTCGAAGCTCGCGCCGGCGGGCGAGGGGGTCTCGGTTATCGAGACGACCGGTATCCCGCGCGCGCGGGCGCGAGCGGTCAGCTGCTGCACCTCCGGCGTCGCGTTCTGGGAGTTGTAGACCCACACCTTCATCACTCCGCTCGAGATTTGGCGCTCAGCCGTAGCGAGGTCTGCGGCGCCCACCTCGGTTCCCTCGGTGATCGCCCTCATGAACCCGTACGGAGTGATCAGCCTGAGCCCGAGCGCAGGCGCCAGCAGGGCGAAGATGCTCTCCGACGCGCCGACGGGGACGCCCGTATAACGGGTCTTGATCGCGGCGATCAGGGCCCTGTAGCGGGCCAGGCCGCGGTTCTCGAAGACGGCCTGCCGGTGGCGGAGATAGGCCGTGTGGCGGGGGTCGAGCCTGATCAGGTCGGCCGTGATCTGTTCGGCGACCAGGCGCACGTCGACGGGGCTGTACCACCGGTGCGGGTTATCGCCCTCGTGCAGCCCGAGCAGGTCGCCGACGTTCAGGATGACGCGCCCCGGAGTCGGGTTCGCCGCCAGCAGCCTCGACGCCCATCCGTCGTAGCCGACCCCGTTGACGATCACGATTCGGGCGCTCGCAAGCGCGCGCGCATCGGCGGCGGTCGGCTCGTAGGAGTGGGGGTCCTGAGCGGGGTTGACGATGATGCTCTGGACGCCGCCCTGCGTTCCCGCCAGCTGTGCGGCGATGCTGCCCCAGAAGTTCTCCGCGGCCACGATCGCGACGCCGTGCGTGCTCGCGTTGGTGGCGGTGGCGCAGCCGGCGAGGGCGAGGGTCAGAGTGAGGGCGAGCGCCGCCGCGGAGGCGGCGCGGACGAGCTTGAGGGCAGCACGGAGGAGCTTGACGGCGGGCACCGATCAAGCCTACCAAGAATAGGATTGAGTCTCATTACCATTTCGATTTCGCTAGGCTTGAGAGATGACCTTCGAGGAGCCTCGCGTCTGGGCTGATCACGTCCAGGCTCGTGCTCGCTCGGGCCGGGCTCAAACGCGGCGGGGCCAGGCAACGGGTGATCGAGCTGCTCGCGCGCCAACCGTGCGCGCTGACCGCGGTCGAGATCGAGGACGCCCTGCGCGTCGATGCGCGCTCGCCTGGTCGCGCGAGCATCTATCGCGTGCTCGACCTACTGGTCGAGCACGGGCTGGTCGAGCGCGTCGAGGTCGGAGATGGTCAGGCGCGTTTCGAGCGCCAGCACCCGAGCGGCGAGCACCACCACCACCTTGTCTGCGAGCGCTGCGGACGGCTGGTCGCGTTCGACGACCCCGCGCTGGAGCGAGCGATCGACAGAGCGTCAGCGCGCCTGGGCATGCGCGTCTCGGGTCACGACGTCTTGTTGCGCGGCGCGTGCGAGCGTTGCGCCTGACTCGCGCGATCTAGAGCGCGCGGACTGCCCCGAGGATCTCCTCGGGCGACGCGTTGTCGCTGGCGTCCTCGGACATGTGCGACCAGGCGACCTCGCCCTCCGGTCTGACGAGAAGCACTCCGCCGAGCTGCGCCGTGTTGCCGACCGGCCGCGTCTGGAGCTTCCTTGCGCGCACCGTGGCCAGCGCGCCTCTGGCGAGGACCTTTGGTCCCAGCAGCTGCGAGGCGTTTGCGATCTTGGCGCCGGCCGCCTTATAGCTCTCGCGTTTTTCGTCGGCCAGGACCGGGGCGTCGATTTTCTGCGTGCGGCGAAAGTGGGCCGCGTGCCGAGGCGTCGCCTGGCCGATCAGCACGAGCCGTGCGCCCGCGGCCTCGAACTCGCTCCGGGCGCGATCCAACTGGATCGCGTGTGCCTTACAGAAAATTCAGCCGTAATGGCGGAGCCAGACGAGCACCGCCGGCTGCTCGCGCCACAACTCGCCGAGCTGAACCTCGTTGCCGTCCTGATCGGGCAGCGTAATCTCGGCGAGCGCGTCCGCGCGCGCAGGAGGATTTGTCGTCTGCCGTCCTGAGGCCGTGCCGGGCACGGGCCCAGCCTACACTCCATGCCCGAAAATGGCGGCACCCGAGCTCCTGTGGCGGCCCTCGCGCGAGCGTATTGAACGCGCCACGCTGACCCGCTACACGGCGTGGCTCGAACGTACGCGGGGCTTTCGGTTCGATGACTACGAGGCGCTCTGGCGCTGGTCGGTGGCCGAGCTCGAGGAGTTCTGGCGCTCGATCGTCGAGTTCGCCGATGTGCGCTTCTCGGCTCCGCCTGAGGCGGTGCTAGGCAGGCGTGAGCTGCCCGGGGCGCAATGGTTCCCGGAGCGCAGGTGAACTACGCCGAGCACATCTTCCGGGGCAAGGATCCAGGGGCGCTCGCGCTGCAGCACGCCTCCGAGGTGCGACCGCTCGGCCAGTGGACGTGGGCGGAGTTGGGCGAACAGACCGCCGGGATCGCCGCCGGGCTGCGCGCGCTCGGCGTGGGCAGGGGCGATCGCGTGGCCGCCTACATGCCCAACGTCCCCGAGACGGTGGCGGCGTTCCTCGCGTGTGCCTCGATCGGCGCCACCTGGTCCTCGGCGGCGCCGGAGTTCGGCGCCCGCAGCGTGATCGACCGCTTCAGCCAGATCGAGCCCAAGGTGCTGCTCGCGATCGACGGCTACCGCTACGGTGGCCGCGACTTCGAGCGTGGATCGGTTGTCGAGCGGATCGCCGCCGAGCTGCCCGGCCTGGAGCGCGTGGTGACGCTGGGCTACCTCGACGGCTCCGGCTGGGAGTCCGGCTTCCTGGCTCCGGGCTCGCTCGAGTTTGCCTCGCTCCCCTTCGACCACCCGCTGTGGGTGCTCTACAGCTCGGGCACGACGGGGCTGCCCAAGCCGATCGTCCATGGCCAGGGGGGGATCCTGCTCGAACAACTGAAGAAGGCCCATCTGCACCTCGACGCCCAGCGCGGCGACCGCCTGTTCTGGTTTTCGACCACCGGCTGGATGATGTGGAACTTCCTCGTCGGGGTGCTCCTCACCGAGGCCTCGATCGTGCTCTTCGACGGCAACCCGGCGCACCCCGACCTCGGCACGCTATGGGACCTGGCCGAGCGCACCGAGATGACGTGCTTCGGCACGAGCGCCGCCTTTGTGGGCTCGTGCATGAAGGCGGAGGTGGAGCCTCGGGCGGGGCGCGATCTCAGCGCGCTGCGGGCGGTCGGGTCGACCGGCTCGCCGCTGCCGCCCGAAGGCTTTCGCTGGCTCTATGACCAACTCGGTCCCGATCTGTGGCTGTTCTCGACCTCGGGCGGAACCGACGTCTGCACCGCGTTCGTGGGCGGCGTGCCGACGCTGCCCGTGTGGCTTGGTGAGCTCCAAGCGCGCTCGCTCGGCTGCGCGGTCGAGGCCTTCTCCGAGCATGGCGAGCCGCTCGTCGGCGAGGTCGGGGAGCTCGTGATCACCGAGCCGATGCCGTCGATGCCGCTGTTCTTCTGGGGCGATGAGGACGGCTCGCGCTACCGCGAGAGCTACTTCTCGACCTTCCCCGGGATCTGGCGCCACGGTGACTGGATCGAGATCACCGAGCGGGGCACGGCGATCATCTACGGGCGCTCGGACTCGACCATCAACCGGGGCGGCGTGCGCATGGGGACGAGCGAGATCTACCGCGCGGTGCTCGCGCTGCCGGAGGTGCTGGACGCGCTCGTGGTCGACCTGCCGCGGGAGGGGACCTCCGGCTGGATGCCGCTGTTCGTTGTCCTGCGGGACGGGGCCGAGCTCGACGACGAGCTGATCGCGAGCTTGAGGCGCCGCATCCGCGAGGACGTCTCTCCGCGCCACGTCCCCGACGAGGTAATCCCGATCGCGGAGGTCCCGCGCACGCTGTCGGGCAAGGTGCTCGAGGTGCCCGTCAAGCGCATCCTGACCGGAACGCCGCCCGAGCGCGCCGCCTCGAGGGAGTCTCTGGCCAACCCGGAGGCGCTTGACTACTTCGTGGAGCTGGCGAGGCAAAATGGCTGAACGTGCCATCCTTCGTGAGCGCGGCGGCGAGCGGGGAGGGGCCCGAGCCGCCTCTCAGGAAACTCTTACCCACGTCTGATGCGCCGATCAGACTCGTCTGCTGAGATACACCCAATCCAATGAGCCGCCTGATCGTCATCCTTGCAACGCTTGCCGGAGCTGCGGCGGGTGCGGTGGTCGCGCTCGCCATCGGCGGGGGCGGCTCCACGCGCACGGTCACGACCAACACCGTGCTGCCCGAGGCGCGTTCCGCCCAGCCGGCCTCGCTCGGCCCGGGCCACGGCCTCTCGATCGCCCAGCTGTATAGGACCGCCGGCCCGGGCGTGGTCGACATCACGACCCGCTCGAGCGGCGGCACGGGCATCTTTGGCTTCGGCCAGCAGCAGACCGAAGGCGAGGGCGCCGGCATCGTCTACGACAGGCGCGGAGACATCATCACCGACGAGCACGTGGTCAGCGGCGCCAATTCGATCACCGTCACCTTCCCCAGCGGGCTCAAGGCGCCCGCCCGGGTGGTCGGCTCCGATACCGGCGCAGACCTCGCCGTGATCCGCGTCCATGTGTCGCCCTCGGCAGCTGCACCCGCTGCCGTTCGCCGACTCGAGCAACGTCCAAGTGGGCGACGGCGTGATCGCGATCGGCAGCCCGTTCGGCCTGCCGAACACGGTCACGGCCGGGATCGTGAGCGCCGTCGGCCGCACGATCACCGCTCCCAACCAGTTCACGATCGCGAACGCGATCCAGACCGATGCCGCGATCAACCCGGGTAACTCGGGCGGCCCGCTGATCAACGCCGGCGGCCAGGTGATCGGCCTCAACGACCAGATCGAGACCAACAACCAGAACGCCCAAGGACAGGGATCGAACTCGGGCGTCGGTTTCGCGACTCCATCGAACAGCGCCGTGCGCATCGCCAGGCAGATCATCTCGACCGGGCGAGCGCGAAATCCCTATGTCGGCGTGAGCCTCGACCCCACGGTCAGCGGCGGCGCGGCCATCTCCAGGACAGCAACGACCGGCTCGAATGGCTGCCGGCAGTCTCCGATCGTCGCCGGTGGTCCGGCCGCCAAGGCCGGACTCAAGGCCGGGGACCTGATCACCGCCGTGAACGGCAAGCGCGTCACCTCGATCGATCAGTTCGTCGGCACGATCGCGACCTACGCCCCCGGCGACACGGTCAGGCTTACCGTCCAGCGCGGCGGCCAGACCAAGACGGTCCCGGTCAAGCTCGGGACCCAGCCGCCGAACGCCTCGACCTGCGGCTAGCCAGCCGCCCGCCCTCAGCCGTTCGTCATCACGAAGATGCCGGCGGCCACCCCGCCGAGCACCAGCAGGCCGCAGGCGACCATGAGCGTGCCCCACGCGACCGAGGCTGCCCCTCGCTTGCTCTTCACTGCCTCGAGCATGCCGGCCGCGCTGGTGACCGCGATGCCGAAAGCGGTCGCGAGCCCGATACCGGCCACAAGGGAGTAGACGACCGCCTTGGCGAGCGTCGTGCCGTTGACGATCGCCCCGGCAAGGCTCATCGCGTTCTTCACTTGTCTCCGCCTGGGTTGGCCGGGGCGGGTTCTGCCAGCCGCTGGCGGCGCACCACGCCGAGTCCTGCCAGGCACACGAGCACCAGCCCCGCGATCACGAGCGGACCGAGCACCCCGTTGCCGAGTGCATGCGCGAATCGCCACGCGGCTGCGCCGAAGAGGGCCGCGGCCGGCAGCGTCAGCGTCCAGGCGACGACGATCTTGCGCGCGATCCCCCAGCGCACCGCTGAGAGCCGTTTGGCGGCGCCGGCGCCCATGATCCCGCCCGAGATGACGTGCGTCGTCGAGAGCGGGTAGCCGAAATGGGACGAGGCGAGGATCACGGCCGAACCCGCGCCCTGGGCGGCGAAGCCCTGGGCCGTGTCCATCTTGATGATGCGGCTTCCGAGCGTACGGATGATGCGCCAGCCGCCCGCGTAGGTTCCCAGGGCGATTGACGTGGCAGCGGCCGCGACCACCCAGAGCGGCACATGGAAATGGTGGGAGCTGATATCGCCATTCGCGACCAGCGCGAGGCTGATCACGCCCATCGTCTTCTGGGCGTCGTTGGTCCCGTGGGCCAGCGCCAGCAGCGAGCCTGAGATGACCTGACCGAATCGGAAGCCGCGGTTGACTATTCCCGGTCGCCGGCGGCCGACGAGCGCGTAGATGATGGCGATCGATACGCCGGCGACCGCGAATGCGATCAAGGGCGAGATCAGCGCCGGTACCACCACCTTGCCGATCAGCGTCTGACCGTGCACCCCGGAGCCGCCCACGGCGGCCAGCATCGCACCCACGACCCCGCCGATCAGCGCGTGGGAAGAGCTCGAGGGCAGGGAATAGAACCACGTCAGCAGGTTCCAGGCGATCGCGCCGAGCAGCGCGGCGAAAGCGATCGTCTCGGTCACCTTGGCGGCGTCGATGATCCCGGTCGCGACCGTTGCTGCGACCTTGAGCGAGATGAACGCGCCCGCAAAATTGAGCAGGGCTGCGATGCCGATGGCCGCTCTCGGGGAGAGCGCGCGCGTCGAGATCGACGAGGCGACGACGTTCGCCGTGTCGTGAAATCCGTTCGTGAAGTCGAAGGCGAGCGCAGTCGCCACGACGATCACCAGTAGAAGCTCGCTATGCATGCTGAACGCGCGGAGTCTCGCGCAACTACCCCTTATGGGGCGTCGCGAGCCACGCGGAGTGGCCGGGAAGGGCCAACCCGGCTCAGCTCGCCTGGGCCAGCTGAGCCGCGGATTGCACCTGTGCCAGCGTGCGCTCCATCAGCTCCTGGTGGACGGAGCGGGTCCGTCCCTCGCGCCTGCGCCAGCTTCCGTCTGCTTCCAGTGTCCAGCCGAAGGTGTCGTCGGCCAGGCAGCGCTCGAGCGTGTCGTCGAGCTCCGCCTGCAGATCGGGCCGCTCGATCGGAGCGAGCAGCTCGACGCGATGGTCGAGGTTGCGCGGCATCAGATCGGCTGAGCCGATGTAGTAGCGCCGCTCGTCGCCGCGCTGGAACGTGTAGATCCGGGCGTGCTCGAGGAAGCGGCCGACGACCGACACGACCGTGATGGTCTCCGAGACGCCCGGAACGCCCGGACGCAGGCAGCAGATCCCGCGCACGTTCAGGTCGATCGGGACGCCGGCCTGCGACGCCCGGTACAGCGCCTCGATGCAGCGCTGATCCACCAGCGAGTTCATCTTCATCGCGATCCGCGTCGGTTCGCCCGCCTCGTGCGCAGCGATCGTCTTTGAGATCTCCTCGAGTAGCGGCTCGCGCAGCGAATCCGGCGCGACCAGGATCTTGCGCTGACGCTGGGGATGGCCGTAGCCGGTGAGCGTGTTGAACAGGCTCGCGACTTCCTGGCCGATCTCGTGGTCGGTTGTCAAGAGGCCGAAGTCTTCATACAGCCGGGCGGTCTTGGCGTGGAAGTTTCCCGTCCCGACCATCACGTAGTGGCGGACGCCGCCGCCCTCGCGGCGGATCACGAGGATCACCTTGGCGTGGGTCTTGAGGCCGGGGATGCCGTAGACGACGTGGGCGCCGACCTCCTCGAGGGCGCGCGACCAGCGGATGTTGCGGCGCTCGTCGAAGCGGGCCTTCAGCTCCACCATGCAGACGGCCTGCTTTCCGTTCTCGGCCGCCTGGATCAGCGCGGGCACGAGCGCCGAGTCGTCCGAGGTGCGGTAGACGGTCATCTTGATCGCGAGCACCCCGGGATCCTCGGCCGCCTGTTTGACGAACCGCTCGACGCTGGTCGAAAACGAGTGATAGGGGAAGTGGACCAGCACGGGCGCGGTTCGCATGGCTGCGAAGACGTCGGGCTGCCCGTCCGAGTGCCCGGGTCCGGAGACGAGATCGGGATGCGTGAGCGGAGTCCAAGCGGCCAGCCGCAGCCCCGGATGACCGTCCAGGTCGGCGATCTGCCGCAGGTCGCTCAGGTCGAGCGGGCCCTCGATGTCATACACGTCGCCCTCTTCCACCGCGAGCCACTCGATCAGCCGTGAGCGCAGCGCCGGATCCATGCCAGCGCCGACTTCCAGTCTCACGACCTCGCCGAAGCGACGGCGACGGAGCTCGTCCTCGACCGCCTGCAGCAGGTCGTCAGCCTCGTCCGAGATCTCGAAATCGGCGTCTCGAGTGACGCGGAAGTAGTCGTAGCTGATGATCTCCATGCCCGGGAACAGCTCGTCGAGATGGTGGGCGATGATGTCCTCGAGCGGGATGAAGGTGTCCGTCGCGATCTCCACGAACCTCGGCAACACTTCCTTGGGCACCTTCACGCGCGCGAAGACCTCGGTGTCCAGCTCGGGGTCGTGCATGCGCACGATCAGGCTCAGGGACAGGTTCGAGATATAGGGGAAGGGCCGCCCGTGTCCGATCGCCAGCGGCGTGAGCACGGGAAAGATCTGATTGCGGAAGTGCTGCTCCATCTTCTCGGCGGGCGCGGCCGATTGCTCGCAGCCGACGATCCGGATCCCATGCTCGGCGAGCGTGGGCCGGATGACGCGCTCGAACGCCTGCGCGTGGCGGCGGTACTGGCCGGCCAGGACCTCGGCGATCTCCTGCAGCGTGCGCGTGGGAGAGAGGCCGTCGGGACCGCGGGCGTCGATGCGGGCGTCGATCTGGTCGTGGACGCCGGCCACCCGGATCATGAAGAACTCGTCGAGGCCGTCGGCCCAGATGGAGAGGAACTTGACGCGCTCGATCACCGGCAGCGACTCGTCCTCGGCAAGCTGGAGCACGCGATCGCTGAAATCGAGCCAGGACAGCTCGCGGTTGGTGTACAGCTCGGGGTCGCTGAGATCAGCTCTGGACTGCGGCGCCTCGGCCGCGACCGTCGCAGAGCCCGACGCCGCCACCGCGGTCGTCCGCTCGGAGTCGCTCATGCCATCGCCTCCTGGCCTTGGGCGATCGCGCTCAGATCGGCGGGTCGAAGCAGCGCGACCAGTCGTCCTTGGTCTACCACGCCGAGCCCGCACTTGGACAGCGTCACGCGTGCGCCGGTGAGCTGCTCGATCGCGTTCGTGAAGCTGGGGTCGTGACCGACCAGCAGCGCGTTATCGAGCCCGGCGCCCACCTTCTCCGCGTCAAACGGCTCTCCAGCGAGCGCCGGCTCGACGGTGACGGCCACGCCGAGCGATTCGCAGACGCCCTCGGCGGTCTGGACGGCCCTGCGCTTCGGGCTCGTGAGGCAGGCGTCGAGCTCCACACCAAGCCGCGCGAGCGCGACCCCCGTCAGTTGTGCCTGCCGGGTCCCCGCCGCCGTCAGGGGCCTCTCGTCGTCAGGCATTCCGTCGGCTGCTTGCGCATGACGGAGAAGCCACAACATGGCCTAACTGTATTAGGCGTCCCGCGCAATGGTCCGCCCCACTTGTAATCGGGTGCAGCCGATCAGCCGACCACGAGCCTGCGACCGAACACGCGCGCGAACGCGTCGCCATCGCCATAGCGCTCGACCGCCCAGCGCGGCAGGGTGAGATTCTCTCCGTCGGTCTCGAGCCGCAGGTCGACGCCGTGGCCGTTGGCGTGCAGGCGCGCGTCGGCGACCGCCTGGTCGTGGCCCCGCTCGAGGTGCTCCGCCAGCCTGAGAATCACCGCGCAGCGCTCGAGCAGCTGCTCGTCGTTCTTCTTGGTCACGGCTTCGAGCTCGCCGAGCCGCGGCGTGCCCTTGCGGTGGTAGCGAGTGATGCGCGCGATCAGAGCGCGCTCGCGGGGATCGAACCCCGGCAGCTCGCCGGCCAGGATCAGGTATTCCGAGTGCTTGTGGTGGTCGTCGTAGTTGACGGTCATGCCGACGTCGTGGAGCATCGCGGCCGACCACAGCAACTCGCGCTCGCCCGGACGTGGTTCGAGCATGCCCTCCGCCGCGAGCGAGTCGAACATCTGCAGCGAGAGTCGCGCGACGCGCTCGACGTGGGCCATGTCGGACTCGTACTGGAGCGCGAGGTTCAACACCGCGGCCTTGCGCACATCATCGACCAGCGGCGCGGCTTTGTCGCCGGCGAAGGTGCGCGCGAAGAAGACCCCCTCCCGCAGCCCCGCCTCGGTCACCTCCAGCGCGTCGAAGCGCCCGACCTCGAGCACCGTCTGCAGCACGAGCGCGCCCGCAAGGATGATGTCGCCGCGCCCGGGCTTGATGCCGGGCACGTCACCGCGCTCGTCGGCCGGCAGCGCCGCCAGCGTTCGCACGAGCTCCGCCAGCGCGTCCTCTGTGAGCATGAACCCTTGCACGCCCAGGTCGGGGGCGCCCCATGCGTGCGCCGCCGCGTCGCCGAGGTTGCGCACCGCGCCTCCGAGGCCCACCAGCCGCCGCACCCCCGAAAAGGGAAACTCGCTCAGCGCCGCCCGCACGTGCTTGCGCACGCGTTCGAGCTCGCGCTTCTTGGTCGGTCGCGAGCCGGGCAGGAGCTCCTCTGTCAAGGCCACGGCACCGAGCGCGAACGAGGGCCGCTCGCGGGCCTGCCTGTCCTCCACACGCACGAGCTGCATGCTTCCGCCCCCGAGCTCCAGCACGACTCCGTCGGTGAGCGTCGTTGAGTTGACCGCCGCGAGGTACCCGAGCCATGCCTCCTGCTCCTCGGAGAGGATCTCGATCTTGACGCCGGTGCGCGACTCGGCGGTGCTGACAAAATCGCGCCCGTTGGCGGCCTCGCGGATCGCGCTGGTCGCGACAGCGTGGACGTCAGCGCGCGGGAGCTCGTTGGCGTCACAGAAACGCGCGAACACACTCAGCGTCTCCAGCCCGCGCGCCATCGCCTCCTCGCTCAGGCGTCCGCTCGCCTGCAGCCCGGCGCCGATCCGCACGGTCTCGTACAGCTCGTCGGTTCGCTTCCACCAGAGGGCCGGAGCGGCCTCGGGCCGCCTCACCGAGCCGTAGCTGAAGATGACCAGCCGCCACGAGTTGGAGCCGAGGTCGATGACCGCGAGCCGATCCGGGGTCTGACCGCCCTTGCCTGTGGCGCGGGTCGTGCGCCAGCTCATCGCGGCGCGGCGGTGGGGGCGCTCACGGGAGCGACTTTAGGCGCCGCGCCGGACGACCGCAGGACCGGCCAGAGGGCCTAGCTGACCGAGCGGATCGCCGCCTGCAGCTGCGCGAAGCTCGGCTCGCCCACGATCGGCGTGGCCTTGCCACGAGGCCCCTGGACGACTGTCGTCGGCGTCGTGCCGAAGCCCAGGCGGGCGGCTGAGCGCTGATCGGCGCTCACTTGCGCGCGCACCCTCGGCAGCTGGCTGTCGGTTTGCCATTTGCGGTAGTCGAGGCCGGGGATCTGGCGTGCCAGGCCGTTCAGGTAGTAGGCCGAGACGTAGCCCGTGCCCTCCGCGCCCTGCTCTCTGTAGAACAGCTCGATGTAGTACCACGCGCGCCCCTGGAGCCCGGCTGCGTACGCCGCGGCCTGCTGGGGGGCGAATCCGGCCCGGCCGAGCGGACCGGTGCAGGTGACGGTGCAGAGCGAGCGGTAGACGAGCTTCACCCGCCCCGACTTGACCTCCTGCTCGATCAGCTGTTGCTCTGCCCCGTGCGCGAAGTCGCGGCAGACGGAGCACTCGAGGTCGGCGAACTCGGTCACCGTCACGGCCGCGTGGGGCGATCCGAGCGTGGTCCCCGACTCCGGGATGCCCGGCAGCAGGGCCGCGACCGCCGCGGCGTCGTGGATCGCCGTGGGGCTGCCGGGCTTCGGCGGGGCGCCGCCGCGCCCCTTCGATAGAGCGATTGCCACAGCCGCGAAGGCCACGATCACCAGGACCGCGCCGAGGCTCTTGCGCAGCCGGCGTTCACGGCGGGCTCGGAGCCAGACTTCGTCTCTTTCCTCAGGGTCCGATGACCGAGGCTGCGGTGTTCGCTGTGTCGGGCTGGCCAAGGTGCGCGCTCCAACGATAGCTGGCGCCATCCATGCCCCGGACACGCCGGTCGGTGCACTAAAGTCATGACCATGTCGCTAGAGGCACGGGGGGCGCCGACCGCCGCTCAGGCGGCCGCCCGGGATCCCGACAGCAGGCTCCGTGTGGCCATCGTGGACCGCGACTCGGGCTTCCTGCAGGTTCTCTCCAACCGCCTTGACGCCGCGGGCTGGGAGTACAGGGTCGTCCCCGGCCCGGTCGCGGCAGAGCGTCTGATCGGTATGCGCCTGCACGCGCTGATCATCGATCTCGCGCTGCTTGGCCCAGAGAGCGGGCAGTACCTCGAGCGCGTCTGCTCCCGGCTTCCGGGGCTCGCCGTAGTCGTCTGCACGGCTCCCTCGTCGGTGGCCCAGCGCGTGCGCGGCCTCCGCCTCGGCGCCGATGCCTGGATCACGAAGCCGTGCCACCCGGAGGAGGTGATCGCGATCGTCCAGGCGGTCGTCCGCCGCCACCGCCGCAGCGAGGTGCCGCTGGTCGACGAGGCGATCGAGGTTGGCGAGATCACGATCCGCCCCGACCGTCATCAGGCCTATGTGGGCGAGGTCAGCCTGGAGCTGACAGCGCGGGAGTTCGAGATCCTGCATCTGCTCTCTCAGGCCGAGCGCGTGTTGCGTCGCGAGGAGATCTATGAGCGGCTGTGGGGCTATGCGATGGCCCACGGCGACCGCTCGGTGGATGTGTTCGTGGGCAAGCTGCGCCAGAAGCTGCGGGGCGGCTCGCCCGGCTGGGCCTACATCCATACGCACTTCGGCGTGGGCTACCGGTTCGCCGCCGAAAGCGAGTCCGAGCCCGCGGGCCGGCTCGAGCACCCGGCGCCGTCAGAGGCTCTCGAGCCCGCGCCCGAGCCCGAACCCGCGCGCGTCTAGACGGGCTGCGGCGCCGGCGAGGGTGCGCCCTCGACCGTGAGCTCGCAGCGCTCGGTCGCGAGCTCGATCTGACTCGCCGTCCTGCCGAGCTCCTGCCAGCGCGCGTCGGCCTCGCTCGCGAACGCGTCCAGGAACTCGTCGGTGTGCAGAGGGTCGTGGTGGAAGAGCAGCATTCTCTGTGCGCCCACGCGGTCACCGAAGGCGAGCGCATCGCCGAGCGGCGAATGGCCCCAGCCGAAATGGTGCGGATACTCGGTGTCGCTGTACTGGCAGTCGTGGATCAGCAGCGAGGCGTCGCGGGCCAGATCGAAGCCCGAGATCCACTCGTCGTCGAGCTGTGAGAGCGGCGAACCGAGGCCCGGCTCGTGGTCGGGTATGTAACACAGCGTCTGCTGGCCGTCCTCGATCCGATAGCCGAGCGTCGGGCCGCGGTGGTTGACCGCCTGGGCGCGAACGTGAGCGGCCCCCAGCTGCCACTCGAGTGGCTCGGCCTCTCTGAAGGACACCAGCGAGGGCAACTCCCGGATCTCGACCGGCGCCAACGGGGCGGAGAGGTAACGCGCGATTCGGTCACGCAGCGAGGACTCGGGCGACGCCGGCCCCCAGATCACGATCTCCGACCCGGGGTTGAAAAGCGGCGCGAAGAACATCAGCCCCTGGATGTGATCGAGGTGCAGGTGGGTGAGCAGGATGTGGATCGGCCTCTGCACCCGGGGGAGCGCCACGCCCAGGTTGCGGATCCCGGTGCCCGCGTCCAGGATCAGAGTGCTTCCGTCCGAGAGCGTCACCTGCACGCAGGAGGTGTTGCCGCCGTAGTGCATCGTCTCCGGCCCGGGGGCCGGCACCGAACCGCGCGCACCCCAGACCTTGATCCTCATCGCTTCTGGTCCGCCATCTGCGCAGGCTCGCGGTCCGTGGCCTCGGACGAGCTGCTTTCGCTTGGCCAGAAGATCACGATTCCGCCGGTGGCGCCACCGGGGCCGACGATCGGGATCGCGCTCGCGGCGATCTCGCGCACCTGGCCGGCGGCGGCGATGCGGAACGTCCCGTGCGCCGGCCGGCCCTCGCGGACCGCGACCGTGAGCGGAATCTGCTCGTAGGGGATGGGCTCGAGGCGCTCGTCGAAGGGGCCGAACTCGGCCGTCCACTGCTCGGCGCTCATCGTCCCGCTCTCCTCGAACCGTCGTCCGACGAGCACCGCCGCGGCCTCGTTGTAGAACAGCAGCATGCCCTGCTCGCCGACCAGAAAGGCCGGGGTGGAGATGCTCGCGAGCAGGTTCCGAGCCAGGATCAGCTCGAGCGGCTTCTGCGCGCTCATGACAGAACTCTAATCGGCACCGTTTATCCTCGCCCGCAGTCGTGGCCAGCCAGAGGTCGAAGCGAAAGCGGCGGGCGCGAGGGCAGCGCCCGCGCGCCGTCCCGGCGACCCGGCGCGAGCAGCAGGCCGAGCGCCAGGTCGGTTCGCAGCGCCAGCGGCAAACAGGGCAGCGCATGCTGGGAACGGTCGGCGAGCGGCCAGAGGGTCTGTTCGGCGGGCTGCCGGTATCCGAGCTCGCGATCCTCGCCGGCGGGATCGCGTTCGTGGTGGGCGTCGTGCAGGGCGGCGGTCCCGCGCTCTACGTCGGGTTGACCGTGCTGGCGCTCGGAGTGATCGAGATCACCGCCCGCGAGCACTTCTCCGGCTACCGGTCGCACACGACCCTGCTGGCGGCGATCCCGTCGGTCGCGCTCGAGGCCGTTCTTGCGCTGACGATCGGTGGCTCGACCAACCGCCCCCTGCTGCTGACGATCGTCGTGCCGGTGTTTGCGCTGCTCTTCTACCTGCTGCGGCGGAAATTCCAGCTCGCCCGACAGGCGCGCGTGGCGCGGCCCCCGGCGCCGTAGAGCCGGTGCCCGAGGAGGAGCTCAAGCCGTATCGCCGCAAGCGCGACTTCGCGCGCACGCCCGAGCCGAGCGGCAGGCGCACGGCGGCCGGCCGGGCCGCCGCCGAGCAGCCCCGTTTCACGATCCAGGAGCACCACGCGCGGCGACTGCACTGGGACCTGCGGCTCGAGCACGACGGCGCTCTGGCCTCCTGGGCGATCCCCAACGGCATTCCGATGGAGCCGGCCGACAACCGCCTGGCCGTGAGGACCGAGGACCATCCGCTGGAGTACCTCGAGTTCGAGGGCGACATCCCGGCCGGCGAGTACGGCGCCGGCACGATGCGGATCTGGGACCACGGCACGTTCGAGCTCGACAAGTGGGAGCCAGCCAAGGTGGAGGTGACCTTCCACGGCGAGCGGCTGAGCGGCCGCTACGCGCTGTTCGCGCTCTCGAAGGAGAGGGGGCGCGCGGGCAAGACAGGTGAGCCCGCAGGCGGCGACTGGATGATCCACCGCATGGATCCGCCCGAGGATCCCGGGCGCGAGCCGATGCCCGAGCACGTCGTGCCGATGATGGCCAGACCCGCAACGGAGATCCCGCGCGCGGAGAAGGACTGGTCCTTCGAGCTCAAGTGGGACGGGGTGCGGGCGATCGCCTACGCGCGGCCAGGGCGACTGCGGCTCGAGAGCCGCAATCAGCGCGAGATCACCGACTCCTACCCGGAGCTGCGCGGCCTGCTGCGCGACCTCGGCATGCGCGAGGCGGTGCTCGACGGCGAGATCGTCGCCTTCGACGACAACGGGCGCCCGAGCTTCGAGCGTCTCCAGCGCCGCATGCACGTGACCTCGCCCGCCTCGGTGCGCCGGCTCCAGTCCTCGGTACCGGTCGTCTACGCGATCTTCGACCTGCTCTACCTCGACGGCCACTCGCTGCTCGGGCTGCCCTACCGCGAGCGTCGCGAGCGGCTCGAAGCGCTCGAGCTCTCGGGGCCCGCCTGGCAGGTTCCCACGGCCCACGCAGGACAGGGCAGCGACCTGCTCGAGGCGACCCGCGAGCGCGAGCTCGAGGGGGTGATCGCCAAGCGGCTCGGCTCGCCGTATGAGCCCGGCCGGCGCAGCGGCGCGTGGCTGAAGGTCAAGAACCGCCTCCGCCAGGAGTTTGTGATCGGCGGCTGGCTGCCGGGGGAGGGGCGCCGCCGCGAGCGCATCGGGGCGCTGCTGGTCGGCTACTTCGAGGACGGGAGCTTCGTCTGCGCCGGCCGGGTGGGGACCGGCTTCACCGAACAGACGCTCGCGGAGCTTGCGCGCAGGTTGGCGCCCCTGCAGCGCGACCGCTCCCCGTTCTCCTCGGCGCCGGCGCTCCCGCGCAACGCCGTGTTCGTCGAGCCCGAGCTGGTGGCCGAGGTCGAGTTCGTCCAATGGACCGCCGAGGGCGTGCTGCGCGCCCCGTCCTTCAAGGGTCTGCGCGACGATCTCGACGCGGCAGGGGTTCGGCGCGAGGAGCCGCAGATGAAGGAAGCCCCCGGAGCGCTGTTCGAGAGCGTCGAGCGCCTCCCCGACGGCGCACGCGGCGTCTCGATCGACGGGCGTGCGCTCAAGCTCACCAACTGGGACAAGGTCCTATATCCGCAGACAGGGTTCAGCAAAGGTGACCTGATCACCTATTACGGTCGCGCAGCGGAGACGGTCCTGCCACACGTGCGCGGCCGGGCGCTGACGCTCAAGCGCTATCCGAACGGGGTCGAGAGCCAGCACTTCTACGAGAAGCAGTCACCTTCGCACCGGCCCGAATGGATCCGCACGGAGCGCATCGGCGGGGTCGACTACACGGTCGTCGAAGAGCGCGCGACGCTCGTGTGGCTGGCCAACCTGGCCGACATCGAGCTCCACACCTCGCTCTCGCGTGCCGACCAGCCCGACTGCCCGACGATGGTGATGTTCGACCTCGACCCCGGGCCGCCCGCCGACATCGTCGCGTGCTGCGAGGTGGCGCTGGTGCTGGCGGGGCTGTTCGAGCGCCTCCAGCTGGGGGCGGTGGCCAAGACCTCGGGCTCGAAGGGGATGCAGGTGTGCGTACCGCTCAACACGCCGACCACCTATGAGGTCACGAAGCCGTTTGCGCGCAGGCTCGCAGAGCTGCTCGACCAGCGGCTGCCGGACCTCGTGACCGCCCGCATGACCAAGCAGCTGCGCCCCGGCAAGGTGCTGATCGACTGGAGCCAGAACGACGCTCACAAGACGACCGTCTCCGCTTACTCGGTGCGCGCCCGCGAGCGGCCGACGGTGTCTGCGCCGGTGAGCTGGGACGAGGTCGAGCGCTGTCGCGAGCAGGGCGACGCGGAGCTGCTCAAGTTCGACACCGAAGAGGTGCTCGAGCGCATCGCGACCCAGGGCGACCTGTTCGCCCCCGCCGCGAGCCTCCAGCAGGAGCTGCCCGAGCTTCGCTAGGGCTGCTCGCCCTCGCGCCGTGGGTCGGGGCCACCGCTCTCGGTGGCGCTCTGCTCGTAGCCGCCCGACTCCTCGGGGCTGCGCTGATAGCCCCCGCCCTCCTCGACGCCCGCGCCCTCGTAACCGCTCTGGTCCACGCCTCCCTGGCCCTCTGAGGGTTGCTCGTCGTCCTGTTCGTCGAACGCCGGCGGCGTACTCGGATCGTGCTCCATGACCAGCGACCCTAACACGCGCATGCCGCGACGCATAGCATTGATGCGCCATGGACCAGATCACGCTCCGCAACCGCCTGCTCGTGGCCACCGCGATGTGGAAAGAGGCCGTGGGCGAGCCGCTTCCGCGCCTCGCCCCCGGGGAGCCGGCGCAGCAGCTGCAGGACTTCGAGCTCCAGATCGTCGAGCGCCTGTGGGATTCCGCCACGCCGGAGAGCGCCCGCGAGATCGCGGATCGAACCTGGGACATGGTGCACGATCGCGGCGACGACGACCCGGTCAAGCAGCGCGTGGTCGAATGCCACGAGGCGCTCGCGCGCCTCACCCACCTGCAGGACTAGCCGCTACTCGGTCAGCGCCGGCGCCTCGGCGGCCTGGCCGCGCGGGAGCCCCGCCGCCGCGTAGGCGTCGGCCTCGTCGAGCGTCTCGTGCTCGAGCAGCGCGTGCGACGAGCGAATCGAGGTTGCCGCGGTGGTCGCGCAGCAGCTCGGAGACCTCCGCGTGGGCAGTCTCCACAATGCGGCGGACTTCGTCGTCCACGAGCCGCTGGGTTTCCTGCGAGGTCTCCGCCGCGCCCGGCAGGAATGGTGCCATGCCGTCGCTGGGAAGGACCGCGATCGGCCCGACCGCGGGGCTCATGCCCCAGCGCCCCACCATGTGCCGTGCGATCTGGGTCAGCTGCTGGATATCCGATTCGGCGCCCGTGGTCATGTCGCCGAACACGAGCTCCTCCGCGCTGCGGCCGCCGAGCGCCACCTTGATCTGCGCCAGCAGGTGACGCTCGTCGAAGTTGAAGCGATCCGCATCAGGGGCCGAGAAGGTCACGCCGAGCGCCTGCCCGCGCGGGATGATCGAGACCTTGCGCACGGGGTCGGCGCCGTCGGTGAGCATGCCCACGATCGCATGCCCGGACTCGTGGTAGGCGGTCCGGCGGCGATCTTCCTCGGAGAGCATCACCTTGCGCTCAGCGCCGAGCACGATCCGCTCGAGCGCGTCCGTCAGGTCCTCTCTCGTCACCTTCTCGTGGTTGCGCCGGGCCGCCAGCAGCGCCGCTTCGTTGACGAGATTGGCGAGGTCGGCGCCCACCATGCCGGGCGTCGCCGACGCCAGCGAGCCCAACTCGACGTCTCCCGCTAGCGGCACCGAGCGCGTGTGCACGCGCAGGATCGCCTCGCGCCCGGCGCGATCGGGCGGCTGGACCGATACCCGCCGGTCGAAGCGGCCCGGTCTGAGTAGAGCCGGGTCGAGGATCTCAGGCCGGTTGGTGGCGCCGAGCACGATCACGCCGGTGCGCGGATCGAAGCCATCCATCTCGGTCAGGATCTGGTTTAGGGTCTGCTCGCGCTCGTCGTGGCCGCCCGAGATGTTCGCGCCCCCGCCCGCGCGCGAGCGGCCGATCGCGTCGAGCTCGTCGATGAAAATGATCGCCGGCGCTGCGGCCTTGGCCTGGGCGAACAGGTCGCGCACGCGCGAGGCCCCGACCCCGACGATCATCTCGACGAACTCGGAGGCCGACATCTGGAAGAAGGGCACGCCCGCCTCACCCGCGACTGCCCGCGCCAGCAGCGTCTTGCCCGTGCCGGGCGCGCCCGAGAGCAGGACGCCGCGCGGGATCTTGCCCCCCAGGCGCAGGTACTTGTCGGGGTTGCGGAGGAAGTCGACGATCTCGGTCAGCTCCTCCTTGGCCTCGTCGATCCCGGCCACGTCGGCGAAGGTCACCTGCTGCTGGTCGGCCTCGACCCGGCGCGCGCGCGAGCGGCCGAATGACATCAACCCGCCGGGACCGCCGCCGCCGGCGGCCGCCGCCCGGCGGATGATGAACACGAACAGCAGGATCAACAGCAGCGTCGGGCCGAAGCCGAGCAGCAGCTCGGCCCAGAACGAGGGACCGCTCGAGGGCGGGTGCGCGTTGATCGTGACGTTGTGCCCCTCCAGCAGCTTCAGCAGCGCCGGGCCCGAGGCGAACGACGGGATCTGGGTCGAGAACAGTGTCGCCGTCTGCCCGGTCCTGCCGGGCGGATACGTGATCGCGTGCCTGAAGGTGCCCTGGACCGAGCTGACGGTCGAGGTGATCGAGCTGACATTGCCAGCGGTGACCTCGTTGATGAAGGTCGGGTAATAGGGAATCTGGACGCGCGGCGAGGGCTGCAGCGCCTGCGAGGACACGTACAGGTTGAGGGCCAGCAGCCCCAGCGCGAGCAGCAGCAGCAGCCAGCGCGCGCTCGGCCCCCGGGGTGGAGTCGCCCCCGCCCGCTGCCCGCGGCCGTCCGGGGCCGGTGTGACCCGCCAGCCGGGCGGCGTCGGCGGCTGACGCCCCCCGGGCGCGGTGGGGCGCTGGGTCGGGGTGGGCGACCTGCGCGTAGGCTCGGCCATGGAATTAATTGTCGCAGGGCCGCGACGTATGATCGGCGGGTGTCGGTGAGCGTGAGGCAACTGGAGGAGCGCGATCGCGTGCGGTGGCTCGAGCTATGGGCGCGCTACCTCGACTTCTACCGCGAAGAGATCCCGGCAGATGTGACCGAGGCGACTTTCGCGCGCCTGCGCGACGGGGCCCGGGGGATGGTCGGGCTCGTGGCGATTGGCGCTGATGAGGCGCCCGTGGCGTTCGCCCATCTCGTCTTTCATCCCAACACTTGGAATGAGGAGGGGGTCTGCTACTTAGAGGACCTCTACGTGGATCCCCAGGCGCGCGGGGGCGGCGTCTCGCGCGCCCTGTTTGCCGCGGTCTTCGCCGAGGCGCGTGCCCGGGGCGTCGAGAAGACCTACTGGCACACCCAGCAGTTCAACGGCGCGGCCCGCTCCCTGTACGACACAGTCGGCCAGCTCACCTCGTTGATCGTCTACGAGCACACCTAGTCGATCCAGCTTCGGAACGACTCGGCTGCAACGACGCTCGCGCCCAGGGCGCGGGCGCGGTCGGCGAGCCACCGATCCGAGGTGACGACGTGCGTCTGCGCTGGGTCTGCCGCCGAAGCGAGCCGGCGGACGATCTCGTCGTCGGCGGCGTGTGCCTTGGGCCGCGGCGCGTGGGCGACGTCGATCACGGTTGAGAGAAGCGGCGGCGACGCGCGCCGCTCGAATACGACGGTGACCTCGTCGCCCTGGGCCACCGCCCAGCGCTCGAGCAGGTCGACGAGCCGCGCCATAGCGGCGTCGCGATCCTTCCACCAGCCGTCGGGCCGGGTGCCGATCACGTTCATTCCGTCAATCAGCCAGAGCACGTTTGCAATCTATGCACAACTTCCGTGGCGCGCCCGTGGTAGCGTCTGCATCTGTAAGGCCGTATGGGCGTGACCCAGCGGCGAAAGCAGGTGCAGGCGCTGGGACCAGAGCAGTCCTCCGCGTAGTGGCACTTCAAGCTCCGGAGGAGGACTCCGACATGCCGACCGGAACGGTCAAGTGGTTCAGCGACGAGAAGGGCTTCGGCTTCATCACGCCCGATGAGGGCAGCCGGGACCTGTTCGTCCATCACACCTCTATCAACGCTGACGGCTACCGCTCTCTGTCCGAGGGCTCCAAGGTCTCCTACGAGGAGGAGGCCGGCCCCAAGGGACCGAAGGCGATCAACGTCCAGAAGATCTAATCGCTCTATTGGCCGGGGCGCATGCGCCCCGGCCCCGGTCCGCACATGTGCGGACCGGCGGGGCCGCGCATGCGCGGCCCCGAACACATTTTGGGCTTGTCTACTGAGATACGTACAATCGCTAAGCGGGTGAAGAAGGTCCAGCCACCAGGGGTACAGTGAGCAAGACGGTCGAAGAGCGCGAACGCGTCGTCGTTCGCTTCGCGGGAGATTCGGGCGACGGCATGCAGCTGGCCGGAACTCGCTTCACCGACGCGACCGCGGCACTCGGCAACGATCTCGCGACGCTGCCCAACTTTCCGGCCGAGATCCGGGCCCCGGCGGGCACGCTCGCTGGCGTCTCGGCCTTCCAGATCCACTTCGCCTCGCGCGACATCCTCACGCCCGGCGACGAGCCGAACGTGCTCGTGGCGATGAATCCCGCCGCGCTCAAGACCAATCTGTCCGAGCTGCCGCAGGGCGCGACGATCATCGCCAACGAAGACGCGTTCTCCAAGCGCAACCTGGAGAAGGCCGGCTATGACTCGAACCCGCTCGAGGATGGGTCACTGCGCAACTATCGCGTGCACCGGATCCCGATGACGACGCTGACGACGCGCGCGGTCGAGGGCGTCGAGGGCGCCTCGACGCGCGACGCCGGCCGCGCCAAGAACCTCTTTGCGCTGGGCGTGCTCTCGTGGCTCTACGGCCGGCCCACAGACGTGACCGAGCGCTGGATCGAGCTCAAGTTCGCCGCCAAGCCCGCGATCGCCCAGGCAAACCTGGCGGCCTTCAAGGCCGGCTGGTCGTTCGGCGAGACGACCGAGCTGCTCGACGTCCAGTATCACGTTGCCCGGGCCACCGACGTCGCGCCCGGCACCTACCGCAACGTCAACGGCACGACGGCGCTGTCGCTTGGCCTGATCGCCGCGAGTGCCCGCAGCGGGTTGCCGATGCTGCTCGCGAGCTATCCGATCACGCCCGCCTCGGAGCTGCTGCACGAACTTTCGCGACATCAGGACGTCGCCGTCTCGACGATCCAGGCCGAGGACGAGATCGCCGCCGCGGGCATGGCGCTCGGCGCCGCCTTCGGTGGTCAGATCGGCGTGACGGCCAGCAGCGGGCCGGGCATGGACCTCAAGACCGAGACGATCGGGCTGGCCGTCGCCCTCGAGCTGCCGCTGGTCGTGATCGACGTGCAGCGGGCCGGACCCTCGACCGGGATGCCCACCAAGACCGAGCAATCGGACCTGTTGATGGCGCTCTTCGGGCGCCACGGCGAGTCGCCCGTGCCCGTGATCGCCCCCAGCACGTCGGGCGGTTGCTTCGACGCCGCGTTCGAGGCCGTGCGCATCGCGATCTGCTACCGCACGCCGGTGATCCTGCTCTCGGACACCTTCCTCGCCTCCTCGTCAGAGCCGTGGCGTGTCCCGGACGCCGCCGGCCTGCCCGAGATCGACCCCAAGTTCTTGACCGAGCCGGGGCCGACTCCATTTGAGCCCTACGCGCGTGACGAGCGCTTGGCGCGGCCGTGGGCGATCCCCGGCACGCCCGGCCTCCAGCACCGCATCGGCGGGCTCGAGAAGGAGGACGTGACCGGCAATGTCTCCTACGACGGCAAGAACCACGCCCGCATGACCGCGCTGCGTGCCGCCAAGGTCGCCGGAATCGCGCGTGAGCTGCCGCCGCTGACCGTCACCGGCGACCCCGACGCTTCGCTGCTGGTGCTCGGCTGGGGTTCGAGCGAGGGCGCGATCCGCGCCGGCGCGCGCCGCGCGCGCGAGCAGGGCGCGAAGGTCGCCTGCGCCCACCTCACCCACCTCAACCCGCTGCCCACCAACACCGCCGAGGTGTTGCGTTTCTACGACCGCGTGCTGGTGCCTGAGATGAACACGGGCCAGCTCGCGCTGCTGCTGCGGGGACGCTTCCTGGTCGACATCGAGTCGTTCTGCAAGGTCGAGGGCCGGCCGCTGTTCGCTGCCGAGATCGAGCGCGAGATCCTCGCGCGGGTGGAGTCGTGAGCCGCTCTCCCAGCAACGGCAACGGTCATGCACCGCACACAAATGGCGGCGTGCCCGAGAAGCTGACCAAGGCCGACTTCCAATCAGACCAGGAGACGCGCTGGTGCCCCGGCTGCGGCGACTATGCAGTGCTCTCCGCGGTGCAGCAGTACATGCCGGAGCTGGGCATCCCGCCCGAGCGGATCGTGTTCGTGACCGGGATCGGCTGCGCCGGCCGCTTCTCGTACTACATGGACACCTACGGCATGCACGGCATCCATGGGCGCGCCCCGGCGATCGCCACTGGGCTCGCGGCGACGCGCTCGGACCTCTCGATCTGGGTCGTCACCGGCGACGGCGACGCCCTCTCGATCGGCGGCAACCATCTGATCCATTCGCTGCGTCGCAACGTGCCGCTCAAGATCCTGCTCTTCAACAACCAGATCTACGGCCTCACCAAGGGCCAGGCGTCGCCCACCTCCGAGCTCGGCAAGGTCACGAAGTCGACCCCGTTCGGAGTCGCCGACCACCCCTTCAACCCGGTCGCGCTTGCGCTCGGCGCCGAAGCGACGTTCGTGGCGCGCACGATCGACCGCGACCGTCACCACGTGACCGAGGTCCTGCGGGCAGCCGCCGGCCACGATGGGACCGCCTTGATCGAGATCTACCAGAACTGCCCGGTTTTCAACGACGGAGCCTTCGCCGCGCTGACCGACAAGGAGGTCAAGGACTCAAACCAGATCAGGTTGCGGGCGGGCGAGCCGATCAGGTTCGGCGCCTCCGACGAGCGCGGTATCGCGCGCGGCCGCGACGGCGCCCTGCGGATCGTCGATGTGGCCGAAGTGGGCGAGGAGGCGTTGGTGGTGCATGACCCGACTGATGCGGGGCTCGCCTACGCGCTCGCGCGGCTCGCCAACGACCCGAGCGGACCAACCCCGATCGGCATCTTCCGCTCGGTGCAGCGCCCCGTCTTCAGCCGCGCCGAGAGCGCGGGGACGCCGCCGTCGCAGGAACAGCTCTCGAAGCTGTTGCTGACCGACGACGCCTGGACGATCGCCTAATGGCCGGCAACATGGCCGTCCTGCGGCTCGAGCGGGAGGCCCTCGGCCTGCCACTCGAGTAGGCCGCCAACCATGTTGTAGGCCTCGTATCCGGCCTGCCGAAACGCCTGGGTGGCCATCGCCGAGCGGGCACCGCTGCGGCAATAGAAGACCAGCGGTGCAGCGGGATCGAGCTCTCCGGCGCGAGCGGACAGCTCGCGCAGCTCGATCAGGCGGGCTTCGGCGATCCGTCCCGCTTCGTACTCGTGTGGCTGGCGCACATCGACGAGCTGGAGCTTGTGCTCGGCAAGCAGCCGGGCCACCTCGCGCGGGCTGTATTCGAATTCCACAGGCGGCAGCCTAGCGCGGGCTTTTGAGCCCCTCGGGTCCTCACGGAGGCCCGAGGGCCCTACCCCGAGAGCCGCGCCTCTAACGCGCCGGGTCACTGTCCTGACATCCATCTTGCAGATTCGGTAGTCTGCCGCGCCAACATATGCCCAGCCGAATTCCCCGGCCGCCTAGGTGTCGGGGGAACGGGGGACCCATGGAGCTTCGGCTCCTGGGGCGAATCGCCTCTTCTGAGGCGTAGCGCGATCTCTTTCAGCGCGAGCCCGCCAGCTAACCCCGTAGGCGCAGAAAGAGGAGGGTCATCTGTTGTCACCTATCGCTGCCCGCTTGGCCCGTCGAGTGGGAATCCCCGCAGTACTTGTCGGGCTCGCAGCATTGCTTCCCCAAACCGCGGGCGCGAGTGGCCCTCCGACGCTGAAGTTTGGAGCGAGCGGCCAGTGGGTGCGGACCCTTCAGCAGGACCTCACGCAAGTCGGCGACCCGCTACCGATCACCGGGACCTACGGCAAGACGACGGAAAACCACGTCAATGCGTTCAAGGCTTCTCACGGGCTCCAGCAGGATGGGGTCGCGAGCACGAAGATGTGGGCGGCGCTGCTGGCCGCGGTCAAGAACGAACAGAGTCGCCCCTTCCGGCGCGCGCACATCAACTCCAAGGGGCTCGCGGTAGCGCCCGCCAACGCGCCGATCGTGATCAAGCGCATAATCCAGGCGGCCAACCACATCGCGTTCAGGCCCTACGTCTACGGCGGCGGCCACGCGAGCTTCCAGTCGCGTGGCTATGACTGCTCGGGCTCGGTCAGCTACGCGCTTCACGGCGGCGGCCTGCTCTGGTACCCCGAGGACTCGAGCGAGCTCGAGTCGTACGGTCTGAAGAGCGCCGGCAAGTGGATCACGATCTACGCCAACGCCGGGCACGCCTACATGAGCATCGCCGGGCTGTGGTTCGACACCGCCGACCAGCAGTGGGGCTCCTACAAGCACAACGATCGCTGGTCGACCAAGCGGGTCTCGCCGGCGTCGGGCTACATCGTCCGTCACGCCACCGGGTTCTAGGCGCTCTCGGCGTCTCGCGTAGCCGGTCCCGTCTCCGGGTCCGGGGCGGCGCCTGCCGTGACGTAGGATCCAGTCACGATGTCAGCGCTCGCCGAGCTGTACACGATCCCGAGCGAATACGAGGACTTTCGCGACACCATCCGTCAGATCGCGCGCGAGCGGATCGCGCCGCGTGCGGCGGAGATCGACGAGCGGGCGGAGTACCCCCACGATCTGCGCCGGCTGCTGGCGGAGCACGACGTGCTCGGGCTGCCGTTCGAGATCGAGCACGGCGGCACCGGCACCGGCACGCTGATGCTCTCGATCGCGATCGAGGAGATCGCCAAGGCATGCGCCTCCACCGCGCTGATCCTCATGATCCAAGAGCTCGGCACCCTGCCGATCAAGCTGTTCGGCACGAACGAGCTCAAGGAGCGCTTTCTGCCCCGCTGCGCGAGCGGGGAGTGGTCGCCGGCCTTCGCCCTGTCTGAGCCGGACGCGGGCTCGGACCCCGGGGGCATGCTGACGCGGGCAGTGCGTGAGGACGGGGACTGGGTCATCACCGGGACCAAGAACTGGATCACGAATCTCGGCATCGCCGACTTCTATGTCGTCTTTGCGGTCACCGACCCTGACGCCGGCCATTCGCGCGGGATCACGGCGTTCGTGGTCGAAGCCGACCGGCCCGGGTTCTCGGTCGGGAAGCTCGAGCACAAGCTCGGCATTCGCGGTTCGCCGACCGGACAACCGATCTTCGACGGTGTGCGCGTTCCCTCCGAGAACCAGATCGGCGAGATCGGCGAGGGCTTCAAGGTCGCAATGGCGACGCTCGACCGCTCCCGGCTCGGCGTCGCCGCGCAGGCGCTCGGGATCGCCCAGGGTGCGGCCGACTACGCGGCCGCCTACGCGCGCGAGCGCAGGCAGTTCGGCAGGCCGATCAACTCCTTCCAGGCGATCCAGTTCAAGCTCGCCGACATGGAGACCGAGTGCGCGGCCGCGCGTGAGCTGCTCTACCAGGCGTCGGCCCGCATCGACCGCGGCGAGCCCGACATCGGCAAGTACTCGGCGATGGCGAAGCTGTTCTGCTCGGACGTGGCGATGCGCGTCACGGTCGAGGCCGTGCAGGTGCTGGGCGGCTACGGCTACGTCAAGGAGTATCCGGTCGAGCGCATGCTGCGCGACGCCAAGATCACCCAGATCTACGAAGGCACCAACGAGATCCAGCGGCTCGTGATCGCGCGCACGCTGCAGTGAGCCGATGTTCCCCGCGCCACCGCCACTGCGTCGCGTCCTGCTCTCGGCGCTGGCCGCGCTCACGATCGGGGTCGCGGTGGCGAGCGTGCTCGGTGGCTTCAGCGCCTCCTTCCCGATCCGGCTGCTCCAGGGTCTCGCCGTGCTGGCCGCCGGCGCGGTGCTGGTGGGCGGCACAGCCCTGGTCGTGATGCTGCGCATGGCCGGCTGGCGCGACCCGGAGTCCGAGCGGGACTTCGAGGCGATCGTGCGCCGCTCGGAGGAGCTGGCCGCGCTGGGGCCCGCGACCTTTGATTTGAGGAGCGAGGAGGGCTTCAGCGCGCTCGTGCGCTCGGCGCTCGACGAGCTCCCGCTCGAGTTCCACGCCGCGCTCGAGCACGTCGCGGTTGTCGTATCCGATGGCGGAGTCGGCCGGCACGCCTACGGCCTCTACGAGGGCGACACGGTCGCGCTCGATTACTTCCACGACCGCATCGTGGTCTTCCGCGACACGCTCCTGCGGGATTTCGGGCACGACCCGGAGCTGCTCAAGGAGCAGGTTGTGCGCACCGTCCGCCACGAGCTCGCCCACCATCTCGGGTGGGGCGAGCGAGGCGTGCGCGGACTGGGGCTGTAGCTTCCCGGGGCATCGTCCCGACCAGGAGGCCCGCATGCCGCAAGCCGTGATCGTCGACGCCATCCGCACGCCGATCGGGCGTGCGGTCAAGGGCTCGCTCAAGACCGTGCGCGCGGACGACCTCGCTGCGATCCCACTGCGCGCCCTGATCGAGCGCAACCCCGAGGTCGACTTCGCCGAGACCAATGACGTGATGATGGGCGCCGCCTCCTCCTTCGGCGAGCAGGGCTACAACGTGGGCCGCAACGCCTCGCTGCTGGCGGGCATCGACCATCACGTGCCGGCGTGCACGGTGAACCGGTTCTGCGCCTCCTCGCTGCAGACGCTGCGCATGGCTTTCCACGCGATCACCTCGGGCGAGGGAGACCAGTACATCGCCGCGGGCGTGGAAGCGGTTTCCCGGGCGGGCCTCGGGGCGGGCATGCAGGAAGAGACCAAGCACCCCAAGCTGGGGGGCGGCGAGGGCTCGCGCTACGACGTCTATATCGCCATGGGCGTGACTGCCGAGAACGTTGCCGAGCGGTGCCGCGTCACGCGCGAGCAGCAGGACGGATGGGCGGTCACATCGCAAGCGCGGGCCGTGCAGGCGCGCGACTCGGGTCATTTCGATCCCGAGATCGTGCCGGTCGCGGTGCCGGCTCATACGGACGTCGACCGGGAGGGCAACCGGGTCGAGGTGCCCGACACGATCGTGGCCAAGGACGACGGCCCGCGCGCCGGGACGACGATGGAGGTTCTGGCGCAGCTGGGGCCGGCCTTCAGGCCGTACGGCACAGTCACCGCGGGCAACTCATGCCCGCTCAACGACGGGGCCGCTGCCGTGCTCGTGCTCTCGGACGAGAAGGCCAAGCGGCTGGGGCTGAAGCCGAAAGCGCGCATCCTCGCCACAGCCGTGGCGGCGATCCGTCCCGAGATCATGGGCCTTGGACCGATCCCGGCGATTCGTGCGCTGCTCAGGCAGACGGGGATGACGATCGACGCAGTGGACATCATCGAGATCAACGAGGCCTTCGCGGCCCAGATCGTCCCTTGCAAGGACGAGCTCGAGATCCCCGACGAGAAGCTCAATCCCTTTGGCGGTGCGATCGCGCTCGGCCATCCGTTCGGCATGACGGGCGCGCGCATCATGACGACGCTCTTGAACGGGCTCGAAGCGCTTGACGGCACCTACGGGATCGAATCGATGTGCGTGGCCGGTGGCATGGGCCAGGCGATGTTGGTGGAGCGGCTCCGCTAGGTGTGACGGCGCCGCGGACGGAGCGACGCCGGGCAGCCGATGGCCGCCCGGCGCCTCGCTCGCCCCCACTCTTTGAACGTCAGACCTTCGCCCCGGCGACCCTGCCGACCAGCGGCCGGCCGCTGCGGTGCAGCAGCGCGGTCAGCTTCGGACGGAGTGCGCCGATCGGGTCGATGCGCGCCTCGCGCTGGTGGCGGGAGTAGATCGCCGCGCGGCGCAGAAACTCTTCCTGGTTGGCGTTGGCCATCGCGATTGTCAGCTGTGGATTCATTGCAAACCTCCGTGTGCTTGGTCTTGATGTTGCGGTTTGCAAGCTACGCGCGCTCGCGCGCCCCTGCCACGTCATTTGACACGTTCGGGTGTGGCCAACCCCTTGAGCTCTCCGAGCGCCGCGACCAGGCCCGCGGCCACTGTCGAGAGCGGCGGCTCGAGGTCGCGGTCGGCCAAGAGCCCGAAGCACACGAGGCCGTCGTAGGAGACGACGCCGACCGACAGCCCCTGATTCGCGGGGTTGAGCGGCACGACCGGGTAGACCTCGCGCAGCCGGACGCCCTTCAGGTAGAACGGTTGCTGCGGACCCGGGACGTTCGAGACGACCAGGTTGAAGGCGCGCACCGAGCCCATCGCGCGGGTCAGCATCCCCGATACGAGCGGCGGCGCCCAGCCGGCCGCTCCCACCATCACCGCTCCGGCGCGGACCGCGGGGGAGTTCTTGAGCTCGCGCGTTTGCGCGTTGATGGCGCGAACGCGAGCGAGCAACCCCGGCTCGCGCACGGGCAGGTCCACGAACACGGTCGAGATGCGGTTGCCGAGCTCGCCGGCTCCCTCGGCCCCGCGCACGCTGACCGGAACGAGCGCCACCGGCGAGCGAGACGCGGGAGGGAAGGCTTCTGGTCCCGCCGCCGCGAGATAGCGCCCGAGCATGCCCGCCACCAGCGCCAGGATCACGTCGTTGACTGTGCCGCCGGCGCGCCGGCCGGCCTGCTTGATCGCATCGAGCTCGACGCGGGCAATCGCGTAGCGGCGGTTGGGCGAGATCGGGCGGTTGAGCGGAGTCACCGGCGCCTGGGGGCGCGCGCGGGCGAGCTCGAAGGCCACCTCGGTGGCCCGCCGCATGTCGGCCGCGGCGCGGCGTGGATCGGCTTCGAGCGCCCGCACCATGCCTTCGACCACGAGCCGCTGTGCTTGCGCGATCGGCTGGGTCGCGAGCCGCGCGAGGTGGCGGCGAAAGTCGTAGCGGCGCGGGGACCAGGCCCGCTCGGGTGGGGGGACCTCCAGCGGCTGCTCAGACGGATCGAGCACGAGCGCAGCCATGCCGAGCGCGGCTGTGCCGTCGACGAGCGCATGGTGCAGCTTCATCAACAGTCCCCGCCTCTGCTCGCTCAGTCCATCGATCACGGTCGCCTCCCACAGCGGCCGCGCGCGGTTCAGCCGGTGGGAGAACTCGCGCCCGACCAGCACGGCCAGCTCACCGTCGCCACCCGGCTCGGGCAAGCTCGTCTGGCGGGTGTGCCAGTCGAGGTCGAAGCCCTCGTCGTCGCTCCAGACCGGGTTGGCCAACCCGAGCGGCGGCTCTTCGAGCCGCTGGCGCAGCCGGGGCACGAGGTGGATGCGCTCGCCGATCCGCTCCAAGACCGCCGCCCGCGTCAGCGGCGGTTCTGGGTCGAACACCAGGAGTCCGCCGACCGCCATGTTGACCGGCCCCCGCTCCGCTTGAAGCGAGGACCGATCGGCGGGAGAGAGCTCTTCGGTCATCGCCGCTCGAGCGCGAACCCTACTTCGCGAGGCGGATCCCCGCGAAGATCTGGCGACGCTGGGGAAAGTCCCAGTTGCGGAAGGTGGCGCTCGCGACGCACGCGCGTGTGGCCCAGGAGCCGCCTCGCAGCACGCGGTAGCCCTGGCCGAAGAAGACCTCCGAGTACTCCTTGTACGGATGCGGCCGGAAGCCGGGATAGCCGGTAAACGGAGACGCCGTCCACTCCCAGACCTGGCCCAGCATGTCCTCGCAGCCGTACGCCGAGGCGCCGCTGGCATGACGCTCGATGGCGTCGGGCCCGCACTCACGCTGGTCGAGATTTGCGTTGCGACCCGGGGCGGGAGGCTCCCCACCCCACGGGTAGGCGCGTTTGCGGCCGGGCTGCGGATCCCAGCTCGCGGCCTTCTCCCATTCGAGCTCGGTCGGGAGCCTGGCGCCGTGGGCACGCGCGAACGCGTCGGCCTCGAACCACGAGACGTGGATCACGGGCCTGGCCGGGTCGAGGGGCTCCCAACCGCGCAGACGCCATTCCGCATCCAGGTCCTGATGCCAGCCGGCGGGGCGCTCGATGCCCTCCCGTTGCCTCCATCTCCATCCGTCCGCCGACCACCAGTCTCGCCGCGCGTAGCCGCCGGCCGCGACGAACTCAAGGTAGTCGCCATTGGTCACGGGATTGCGGCCGATCTCGAAGCCGTCGAGCCGGAGCTCGTGCTGGGGCCGCTCGTTGTCGTAGGCGAAACCGGTCTCGTCTGCGCCGATCGCGCACGGGCCGGCCGCGACATCACGGAAATCGAGCCCGGTCGGGGCGCTGCTCGTCCTCGTGCCTGTACCTCCGTCGGGCGCCGGGGCTATGCCCGCGTATCCCGCGAGCCGCGCGAGCTGAATTGTCTGCAACATGGTCTCGCAGTGCTGGTGCTCGTGGCGCAGCACCATCTCGTAGGGGAAGCGGTCGTCGGTGCCACCCTCCCGCGCGACCGCGATCACGTTCATGCGGACCTGGTCGAGATACTCGCGCGCCTCCGCCGGCCCCAGGAAGGGAAGCTCACCGCGGTCGGCCCGGGGCGTCTCGAACGCGTCGTAGACAGTGGCGAGGTCTTCCCTGACCATCGGCCGCCTGCCCACGCGGTGGACTAGCCAGAGATCTTCGAACGCCGCGATGTGGCCGAGATCCCACACGAGCGGGCTCATCAGCGGCGAATGCACCCGGACGAGATCGGACTCGGAGATCGGCTCGACGAGCGCCAGCGTGCGGCGCCGCGCTTCATCCAGCGCCTGCAGCGGGTCGTCAGCTCGAGTGCTCATCAGCGGGGGCAAAGCTCAAGCGTAGAAAGAGCGTCTGCTCGCGCTCGAGCAGCCAGCGCAGGCGCAGCCGAGCCGGCTCCGGCAGCGGCGGTCCGCTGACGATCGCGGGGTTGTCCTCACCTCCCACGAGTGTCGAGGCCACCGTCAGGAACAGCTCATCGACGAGGCCCTCGGCGACCAGCGCGCCGAAGAGGGTGGGCCCCCCTTCACACAGGAGCGTGCGCACGCCGAACCGCGCGCGCAGCGCTGCCATCGCCTGGGTCAGCACCAAGTCGCCAGAGTCGAGGGGGATGAGCTCGCGCTGGGCCGCGACAGGGCGGGGCGCGGTCGCCCCGGTGAATTCGACGATTCGCGCCGCGGGTTCCGAGAACAGCGGGATCTCGTAAGGAATCTCGCCGCTACGAGAGACGACCACCGCCAGCGGCTCGGGGTCGAGACCCAGCGCGACGCGTCGCTGACGCGCGTCGTCGTTCTTGATGAGGCGGCCATAGCGCTCTATGCGGAGCGTGTTCGTCCCGGCCATGACCGCATCCACCGACTCGCGTAGGAGATGAAAGAACGCCCGGTCTCCCTCGTCCGACAGTGGCGCTGATCGACCGCCGATGGTCGCGCGGCCGTCCAGGCTCGAGACGAAGTTGACCACCGTGTACGGCCGCTCGGCAGGGACCGGGCCGAGCTCGGACAGAGCTTGGCGAAGCTGCGCCAGCCCGAGGGCCCGTTGCTCGGGCAGAAGCTCTCTGAAACTGATCGGCGCCGGCGTGGAGATGGCCCTAATACTTCCACGAGCTCGGCTTCGGACCGACTACAGTCGCGTCATGCTGGACTGCACCTACCGCGTCCAGATCCCACACCGGCCGGGTCAGCTCGCCCTCGTGATGGGGGCGATCGCTGAAGGGCAGGGGCTGATCGGCGACGTCGTCACGATCTCGGTCGGCCACGACAGCTCGATCCGCGAGATCACTGTCGAGGTGCGAGACTCGGACCAGGCGGAGACGATCGCCGACCTGATCGACTCGCTTGAGGAGGTGCGAGTCGTGTGGCACCAGGATCGCGCGCTGATTCGCCACGAGGGCGGCAAGATCGAGATCGACCCCATACACGCCGTGCGCTCCGTTCAGCAGATGCGTGACGTGTATACGCCCGGGGTGGCGCGCGTCTGTCTCGCGATTGCGCGACGGCCCGAGCTGGCCGGCCGCTACACGATGATCTCCCGCAGCGTCGCAATCTGCACCAATGGCACGCGCGTGCTCGGGCTGGGCAACATCGGGCCGGTCGCCTCGATGCCCGTGATGGAGGGCAAAGCGGTCTTCTACCGCCAGTTCGCCGGCATCTCCGCGATGCCGATCCTGATCGACGCCGCGGGCGTCGACGAGTTCGTGCAGACGGTCCTGCGGATCGCGCCCACGTTCGGTGGCATCCACCTCGAGGACATCTCCGCACCCGAGTGCTTCGAAATCGAACGGCGCCTGATCGATGCTCTGCCCCAGCCGGTTATGCACGACGACGTACACGGAACGGCGGTTGTGTCGGTAGCGGCGACGATCGCGGCGTCGCGCTATGCCGGCATCGAGCTGAAGAATGCGACCGTCGGTCAGATCGGCCTGGGGGCGGCGGGCTTTGGGATCGCGTCGCTGATGGTCGATGAGGGCGTTCAGCGGGTTCTCGGCTTCGATCCACTTGAGGCGGCGCGGGAGCGCGCGCACGCGCACGGAGTCGAGCTGGCATCGATGGAGACAGTGATGCGCGAGTCCGACGTGGTCGTGGCCACAACCGGCCGCGCCGGCCTGATCGAGCCCGCGATGGTGCGCAAGGGCCAGGTGATCCTCGCGCTCACAAATCCCGATCCCGAGATCGAGCCCGAGGAGGCCGAGAACGCCGGCGCCGCGTTCGCCGCCGACGGCCGCAGCGTCAACAACGTGCTCGGCTATCCGGGCATCTTCCGCGGCGCCCTGAAGGCGGGGGCCAGGGAGATCAACGTCGAAATGAAGCTCGCCGCCGCGCGGGCGCTCGCCGACCTCGCCGAAGATGGCGAGCTCGTCCCGGATGTGCTCAACCAGCTGGTCCACGATGCGGTCGCAGAGGCCGTGCGGGAGGCAGCAGAGCGCTCAGGCGCGGCGCGACCGGAGCTGGCGGCCGTCGGCCTCTGACGGAAAGACCGGCGGCGCGGGGGCGACGAGTCCCGCCGCGGGGCGACGAGTCCACCGCCGCCGAGGGACGAGGCCGCCGCCGAGGGAGGAGGCCGCCGCCGAGGGACGAGGCCGCCGCCGAGGGACCACAACCTCCCCTCAGGGGCGGCGATGCGGTATATCTCTTTCCGGTGTCGACTCAACCAACAGTCGGTCCGCGCCCAGTTCCGTCCAACGAGCCGGCGAAACGCAAGCCGCTGATCGATTTCGCGCAGCTCGATCGGGGCGAGATCGTCGCCGTCGTCGGTGGGGCGGTATTGGCGATCTCGGTCTTTCTGAGCTGGTACACGCTTGGCAACAGCCTCGCCCATCTCAACAGCTGCAAAGGCCCTAACCAGTCGTGTACGGCCTGGCAATCGCTCTCGATCCTGCGCTACGCGCTGCTGGCGGCAGCGGTTGCGCCCGCGATTCTCGCCTGGATCATTGTCCGCGGACACGCCCTGTCGTGGCCGCGGGGCGAGCTGACTGCGGTCATCTCGCTGGCGGCGCTCACTTTCATCATCTTCCGCGGCCTGATCGCCCGGCCCGGTGCGCCGAGTGGGCAGATCGGCATCGATTTCGGCTGGTTCCTGGGGCTGATCGGCGGGCTGCTGATTCTCGCGGGCTCGATCTGGCGCTCGCGCGAGAGCGCCGCGCATCGCAAGCCACCCGGCGTTCTCTGAGGGCTTGACCGGACCCGCTCGGCCCGATCGTAACCTCGCACTCGAACTCGTGCGCGTGACTGAGGCTGCCGCGCTCGCGGCGGCGCGGCTGGTCGGGCGGGGCGACAAGGAAGCGGCCGATCAGGCCGCGGTCGACGCGATGCGCGCGGTGCTCGACTCAGTCTCGATGGACGGCGTGGTTGTGATCGGCGAAGGGGAGAAGGACAAGGCGCCGATGCTTTACAACGGCGAGTCGATCGGCGACGGCAGCCTGCCGCAGGTCGACGTCGCGGTCGATCCTCTGGAGGGCACGCGGCTGACGGCGCTCGGGATGCCGAGCGCGATCGCCGTGATCGCCCTGGGCGAACGGGGCACGATGTTCAGCCCGGGCCCGATCGTGTACATGGAGAAGATCGCGGGCGGGCCGGAGATCGCCGACCTGCTCGACCTCGATCGTCCGCTGGGCGAGACCGTCGGCCTGATCGCCGAGCGCAAGCAGGTGGACATTCGCGATGTGATGGTGGTGATGCTCGATCGTGACCGGCACCACGACGCTATGCGGGAGGTGCGAGAGGCGGGGGCGCGAGTGCGCCTGATCATGGACGGCGACGTGTCGGCGGCGCTGCTGGCGGTGAGCGACAACTCACCGGTTGACATTCTGTGGGGAATCGGAGGCACTCCTGAGGGCGTTATCTCGGCGGCGGCGATCAAATGCATCGGCGGCGAGCTGCTCGGGAGGCTGTGGCCGCGCGACGACGCCGAGCGCGAGGCGGCCGAGTCGGCCGGCTACGACATCGCCCGTGTGCTCTCGTGCGACGATCTCGTGGCGGGGGAAGATGTGTTCTTCTCGGCCACCGGCGTCACCGACGGCGACGTCCTTCAGGGCGTGCGCTATCAGGGGGGCCGCGGCGCTACCACCGAGTCGCTTGTGATGCGCTCACGCTCGGGCACCGTGCGCAGGATCTCGGCTCGCCACGACAGGCGCAAACTGAGGACCCTGAGCGGCGTTCGTTACGGCTGAGGCGGCGCAGGAGTACCGCGCGCCCCGTTGCCGCGCGCCACCGCGTGTGGCGGTGGCGGCGCTTCGACAGGGGCGAGATTCGAGAGCGCCCCGACCTTCGATTCCGCGAGCTCGAGCTTCGCCAGTGAGCGCAGGAAGGCATGCGTCACAAGCACGTGGACGAAAGCCTGCGTGGCCATGTAGGCGGGCATGCTGAACTCGGCGGCAATCGCCGGGTAGAAGTTCGCCACCTCGACCTCGATCCGGAGCTTCGCGGCCTTGAGGGTCTGCTCGCGGTTGACGTCGAGGGCTAGAAAGCCCGAGCCCCGGCCGGCGCGGGCGACGAGCAAGCCGTCGCGGATCCGCCAGCGAACCTGGCCGTGCTCGGCCTCGAGCAGGTACTCGGGACTGTCGAACCGCAGCAACGTCAGGGGACGGGCGATGAACACCACGCGGCGCTCGCCGTCGCCGTAGACGACCCGCACCAGCCCCAGCGTGACCCGGCTGAGGAAGCGCCAGTAGGTGCGCGCCAGGTTCTCGAGGTTGGCCGGAGTCCACAGTTGATCGAGGCGGGCCGGCGAAAGCGACAGCTCGGCCGTCTGCGCCGACCGGACGGCGCCGTTGGCCGTGATCGCCGTGGACTGGCCAGGCGTGATGATCACGGCTCGCGCCGGTAGCTTCCTGCGCCGCCACAGCAGCCCGCCGAGCGCGGCCAGCAGTGCGAGCACGAAGGCGGCGAGCGCAGGCATGACGTGATTCTGACCGCTGTGGGCCCAGAGCGCGTTAGCGGGTCATGCCGGCTAAGAGGCAAGCTCCTCGAGCGCGACCTCGGTTCCCGCGCGCAGCTCGCCTTCGCCGGCGGGAATGAATGCCAACGCGTCAGCGCCGAGCAGAGAGCTGATCAGGTGCGAGTCCTGCGCCCCGTTCGGAGTGACGAGAAGGCTTTCGTCGCTGCGCTCGATCCGAACCCTCAGCGCCTGCTCGCGCTTGCCGTTGCGGGCAACCGCTACCGCCAGGCGGCCCGTGGGCTCCAGCCGGCGAAGGGCCGGCAGTCCTTGCGCCGCGAGCAACGCGGGCCGGACGAAGAGCGTGAACGTTACGACCGCCGAGACGGGGTTTCCCGGCAGCCCGAACACAAGCTTTCCGTCACGTTCGCCGAACCAGGTCGGTCGTCCCGGCTGCAGCGCCACGCCCCAGAAGCGCTCCGAGACACCTAGGGAGGCGAGTGCCGGTTTCACGTGATCGTGGGGGCCGACCGAGACGCCCCCGCAAACGACGATCACGTCGACCTGCTCGAGCGCGGAGGCCAGCCCATCGCGCGTCGCCTGCGCCTCATCGGGGAGCACTCCCCACGGCTGGGCATCCGCCCCCGATCGCTGCGCCAAGGCGTGCAACATGGGGCCGTTCGAGTTGTGGATCTGGCCGGGAGCGAGCGGCTCTCCCGGAGCGCGCAGCTCGTCCCCGGTGCAGAGAACGCTCACCCGCGGCCGTGTCCGCACCCGCAGGGAGCCCGCGCCTGCGCTGACCGCCGCCCCGAGTTCGGGCGCACCGAGCACGGCGCCCGCCTGCAGCACGGTCTCGCCGGCTCGTTGGTCCTCGCCCGCGGCGCGGACGTTGGTTCCCGCTGCGGTGGCCGTGCCTGTGACGATCAGGCCGTGCTCCTGTTCGACGTCCTCCTGGCGGATGACACCGTCGGCCCCGCTCGGGACCGGCGCGCCAGTCGAGATACGGATCGCCTCGCCCTCGCCAAGCGTGCGCTCAGCCGGCGACCCCGCGCGCGCTTCGGCAACCACGGTGAGCGTCCGCGCCGCCGGTCCGGCCTTGACCGCGTAGCCGTCCATCGCCGAGCACGAAAACGGCGGCACGTCTGAGCTTGCCCGCACCTCCTCGTCGAGCACCCGGCAAAGGGCCTGGTCGATTGCGACTCTCTCGGAGCCGAGCGCCCGCACGGTCGAGCGCACGATCTCGCGCGCCTCGGCGATCGTGATCAGAGCCGCTGGCATCGTGTGCTTGACCAGCTAAGGCCTCGGCAGCCGGGACACCGTGTCGCGCACCGCGCGCGCCGTCACCGACAGTCCGATCTCTGCCAGCTCGGCGCCGGCCTGCACGATCGTTCGCATCAGGCTCGGCTGCTGCGCAGGTTGTGGTCGTGGCGCTCGCGGCTCTTGCCTCGGGACAGGTCGTGCGCGTGCCGAGCGCCCAGCCGCGGCAGCGCCCGACGAGCGCCCGTTGTTCGCTCTCGGCTTCGCGGGGCGAGGCGACGGGGTGGGACGAGCGGTCCGAGAGGGACGAGCGGTCCGAGAGGGACGAGCGGTCCGAGAGGCTGAGGGCCTTGTCGAATCGCCGGCGTCTGCGGATGCGGCCCCGCGCTTGCTGCTGCGCCGCTGCGGACGCGTCCGCGGCAGCGCCCCGAGGATTTCAGAGGGCTGTTCCGGGCGATCCGGCTTTTTGCTGTCGCGGCGATCGGGCACTAGCCTCACATATCACGAACACTCGCGGTTCGCTCCCAACGTGCGACGAAGGACACAGAAGTTCGCCGCAACTTGAAACAACTCGCGGCGTTCTACGTATTGGTCCAGAACCATCTGGCTGCCTCTATGGGAGGCCGGTCCTGTGGTTTTGACTTCAGAAAATATAGTAACTAGACTCGGATTAACTGGCGGAAGTGCGCGTTTAGCGGCACGTCCCCTCTCTGATTCATGGTGTCGGGAAGGCAAGGCTACCGGCGCCAAACGAGGAAACGGACCCAGATGTCAGTAGCGGAACTGCAGGAACTCGAAGAGATCAAGGGGCTCATGAGCCGAGGTCAGCAGCTCGGCGTGTTGACCTATGCGGAGATCGCGGGCGCCGTAGCCGAACTCGATCTCGACGAGGCCGATGTGGAGGAGTTGCACGGATTCTTCGAGCGGGCCGAGATCGAGCTCGTTGAGGAGCCTGACCCGGCACTGGCCGGGGCCGAGGTCGAGCGCGCGCCCGACAAGCGCGGCCGGCGTAAGCCCAAGACCACGCTTGACCTCAAGCCCGACATCACCACCGATTCGCTTCAGCTCTTCCTCAAGGACATCGGCAAGGTGCGACTGCTCACCGCCCAGGAGGAAGTCGACCTCGCCAAGCGGATCGAGCGCGGTGACCTCGATGCCAAGCAGAAGATGGTCGAGTCGAACCTTCGCCTCGTGGTGTCCATCGCCAAGAACTACCGCAACCAGGGCTTGCCTTTCCTCGACCTGATTCAGGAGGGCACGCTGGGGCTCGTGCGCGCTGCGGAGAAGTTCGACTACCGCAAGGGGTTCAAGTTCTCCACCTATGCGACCTGGTGGATCCGGCAGGCGATTGCCCGGGCGCTGGCGGACAAGGCCCGCACGATCCGTATTCCCGTGCACGTCGTCGAGAAGCTGAACAAGATTGGGCGGGCGGAGCGAAAGCTTGTGACCGAGCTCGGTCGAGAGCCCACCGCCGAGGAGATCGCCGAGGTGACCGGCATCGAGCCAGAAGAGGTCGAGTCGATCAAGCGCTCGGCGCAGGCGCCGGTCTCGCTTGAGAAGCCGGTCGGGGATGAAGAGGAGTCCGAATTCGGGCAGTTCATCGCCGACGAGCGCGCCGAGTCTCCGTACGAGCGGGCCGCCGAGATCCTCACCAAAGAGGCGCTACGCGAGGCACTCGAGAATCTGAGCTACCGCGAGCGGCGTGTGCTGGAGCTGCGCTATGGCCTCGGCGGCGAGCACCCGCGTACGCTCGACGAGGTTGGACGCACCTTCAATGTCACGCGTGAGCGCATCCGGCAGATCGAGAATCAGTCGCTGAAGAAGCTTCAGTCGCTCGCCGAAGCGCAGAAGCTGCGGGACGTCGCCTAGCAGCAGCGCCTGGGCGCTGTCGCCTCGCCAGTCGGCCGCTCCGGCGCGGTAGGTTTCGCCTGTGGCCACGGACGACATCGGCGCTCCCGAGGACTCCGTCGTACGGCCACCTGGCGAGGCAATCGAAAGCATCCACATCCGTGCGCCAGCCGAGCGCAATCGCCCGCTGCAGCGACTGATCGCGGCGGTAAACGCGGACGAGCAGGTCAAGGCCTGGTGGCACGCCGCCGCCACCAACGCCGTGAGGCTCCACATGTCCGACCACTCGTGGGTCCACATTCAGATCGTGTTGAACATCTCGCTGCGCCTGGCGCGCTTGCTGTTCCGCGGGGGCGTGACCCCGAGCGTCGTGGCAGACCACGGTCTGCGGGAGCGTGACGCCGAGGTGATCGTGGCCGCCGGGAGCCTCTTTCACTGCGTAGGCATGGCCGTGCATCGGGTGGACCACGAGGCCTACAGCCTGTTCATGACCGCCGACAAGCTCGGTGCGCTGCTGGAGGGCATCTACGAGGAGCCTGTGCGCTCGATCGTCGTAGCAGAGGCGATGCACACGATCATCGGCCACCGCCGCGGCGGCTCGCCGTTCACGGTCGAGGGAGGGATCGTGCGCGTGGCGGACGCCCTCGACATGGAGCGCGGACGCTCCCGCGTGCCGTTCGAGGCCGGCTTCCGCAATATCCATTCTCTGTCCGCGTACGCGATCGAGGACGTGAAGATCGGCCCGGGCGAGGAACGGGCGGTCAAGATCGAGATCGCCATGTCCAACAGCGCCGGCATCTTCCAGGTCGACGAGCTGCTCGCGACGAAGCTTCGTGGCTCCGGGATTGAGCAGCATGTCGAGGTTGTCGCGAGCATCGAGGCAGAGCAGGAGGAGCGGTTGATCACGGTCTTTCGGATCTGAGCGGGGCCGGCGGGTGTGATGCGTCCGCGAGCTCCCTGAACAGGCCCGTGACCACGAACACGACCTGTTCGGCGACATCGACCGTGTTGTCTCCGATCCGCTCGAGCGCGCGCGCAACGAGGATCATCAGCATCGCCCACTCGCGCATCTCGACATCGTCACCGATCTCGACTGCGCGCTTGAAGATTGTCCGGTTGAGCCGATTGATCTCGGCATCCTGGCGGACGAGGTCGTTGGCGAGCTCGACGTTGCGGGTGGCGAACGCTTCCTTGGACTGGGCGACCTGGGAGTGCGCCAGCCGGCCCATGCGCTCGATCGTGTCGAGGATGTCCTTGTCCTTTGGCTGTTCGTGGCCTGAGAGCGGAACGAGCTTGGCCATGTTCACGCACTGATCCCCGATCCGCTCGATGCAGCGGATGATGTGAAGCAGCGCGGCGACCAGCCGCAGGTCGGTGGCGACCGGCGTCTGCGTGGCGAGCAGCGACAGCACGCCCTGGTGTACCTCGAGATAGCGCCCGTCGACCTGGTCGTCGTCAGCGACCACCATGGCCGCCAGCTCCACGTCCTGGTAGGAGATGGCCTCGAGCACACGGTCGAGCTGACGCAGGACGATGTCGAGCCCCTCGAGCGCTTGCCGCTCGAGCGTTTTGAGAGACTCTCGGAAGTTGTGGCGAACCTCGTAGTGCACCTCGCCTCCTCTATCCGAACTTCCCTGTGACGTACCGCTCGGTGCGCTCGTCTTCAGGCTTGGTGAACATCTTGCTGGTCGGTCCGTGCTCAATCAGCTCCCCGGCGAGCATGAATGCGGTCGTGTCGGCGACCCGCGCCGCCTGCTGCATGTTGTGGGTCACGATCACGATCGTGTAGCGCTCCTTGAGTTCGTCGATCAGCTCCTCGATCCGCAGGGTTGCGACCGGATCGAGGGCGGAGCAGGGCTCGTCCATGAGGATCACCTCGGGTTCCACCGCGATCGTGCGGGCGATGCAGAGCCTCTGCTGCTGACCGCCCGACAACGCTATCCCGGGCGTCCCCAGGCGGTTCTTCACCTCTTCCCACAGGCCGACTCCACGCAGCGCCTGGTGGACACGGGCGCGAAGGTCCTCGCCACGCCAGCCGGTCAGCTTGAGCCCCGCGGCGACGTTGTCGAAGATCGACATGGTCGGAAATGGATTGGGCTTCTGGAAGACCATGCCGATCAGCCGCCTCACGGCGGTCACGTCGACCTTGGGGTCATAGATGTCGTTGCCGGCCAGAGTGACCTTGCCCTCCGCGCGAGCGCCCGGGATTTCCTCGTGCATACGATTGATGCAGCGGACGATGGTCGACTTGCCAGAGCCGGATGGGCCGATGATGGCGCTGACCTCGTTGGGAGGAAAGGTCACGCTCAGCCCTTTGATCGTCAGGGTTGAGCCGTAGTAGGCGTTCAGTTTCTCGACGTCGATGCCGTGGCCTGCCCGCGCGGCCTGTTTCTGTCCGTCCGGTGCTGCGCTGGCGACCGGCTGTTGTTCAAGCGAGGGGTCGGGTGGCACGTCCACGTCTTTGGTCGATCGAGCAGAAATCATGCCAGCTAGCTCCTTGTCAGTTGTTTCAGCCACGTAGCCGCCGACGGCTGCGTTCGTGGAATGCGCGAGCGAGCACGCTGAGCACAAACACCAAGAAGATCAGGACGAGAGCCGCGGCCCAGGCCTGCTGGTGATCGGTCGGGCTGGGGGACTCGGACAGGGTGAAGATCGTCACGGGGATGTTCGGCAATGCCTGGGCGGGATTGGTGGTGAGCCCCAGGTTGGAGGAGATTGACGACGTCAAGAGCAGCGGCGCAGTCTCACCGGCTACCCGCGCGATGCCAAGCACCGCTCCCGTGACCAGGCCGCCCGCTGCGGTCGGCAGCACGATTCGCAACACGATCCGCCAGCGTCGGAGGCCGAGGGCGAGCGCGGCTTCACGCAGCGAGCGTGGCACCAGTGCGAGCACCTCCTGAGCGGAGCGCGCGACGATCGGAAGCATCACGATCGACAGCGCGATTGAACCTGCCCAGCCGCTCTGCTGATGGCCGACTACGAGCAGGCCAAAGATGAAGATTCCGGTCACGATCGTGGGCACGCCGTTGAGGATGTCCAGCGCGAACCGGATCCAGCCAGCGAGCGCGGGGCGGGTGAATTCGGCCGTGAAGACGCCGATCAGAATCCCGATAGGAATGGCGATCAGGCTTGCGAGCGCGACGAGGATCGCGGTGCCGACGATCGAGTTGGCAATGCCCCCGCCGGTCTGGCCGAAGGGCACGGGGTTGTGCGTCAAGAAGTCAAGGTTGATCGCCCCGATGCCTTTTACGAGGACGGATCCCACGACCACCACGAGCACCGCCACGGCGAGCAGCGCGGCGATCGTCGCGGTTGTCTCCATCAGCCGGTTGACCACCTTGCGTCGGCGGTCGCGCCGGCCGAACTGGAACAGCGAGCCGGCTTCCTGTCTGACCGCTCCCATCAGTGCTCGCTTCTGACCCCGTGGCGCACGATCAGCCGTGCGACGGCGTTCACGATCAGCGAGATCACCAGCAGGATCGCGGCCAGGTAAAACAGCGAGGCGATCTGCAGCTTGGTGGTAGCCCCCTGGAACTCGGAGGCGAGCTGTGCGGCGAGGGTGCCCGCGGGTGCGAACAGCGACGCGTGGATTCCGGGTGTGTTCCCGATCACCTGGGTGACGGCGATTGCCTCGCCGAGGGCGCGCCCAAGCCCAAGAATGACCGCTCCCACGATTCCCGGACGGGCATACGGGAGGACCACCATCCGCGCCATCTCCCAGCGGGTAGCGCCGAGGGCGTACGCGCCCTCCTTCAGGTCGGCGGGCGTGGTCTCGAACACCTCCCGGGTGATCGCGGTCACGATCGGCACGGCCATGATCGTCAGGATCAGAGCAGCGGCCAGCATCCCGTACGGCGACGGCGTGCCGGCGAACAGCGGGATCCATCCGAGGATGCTGTGGAGCGCCGGCTCGAGATGGTTGCCCAGGAAGGGCCCCATCACGATGATGCCCCACAGGCCGAGTATCACGCTCGGAATCGCGGCGAGCAGCTCGACCAGGATCGCCACCGGCCGGCGGACCACCCGGGGTGCCAGCTCCGTCAGGTAAAGAGCGATCGCGATCGAGGTCGGTCCGGCGATGAACAACGCGGCGATCGAGCTGACGATCGTGCCGAAGATGAAGTCCGCGGCCCCGAACTGGCTCGAGACCGGGTTCCACGATTGGGAGCCGATGAAGCCGAGGCCGAAGCGCGAGATCGCGGGACTGGCCTGATTGAAGACAGTGATCGCGATCCAGACGAGCACCCCGACGCCCGCGATGGCGGCGAGCGTCGTGAGAACCCGCAGCAGGGGGTCGCCGATACGGTCGGCGAGTCTTGGGCGAATCGCGAATAGACCGCCATCGCCCGGTGCTCCGGCTGCAGATACGGACATCAGCCCGTGCGCGGCTCGAGGCTCACGAACGGCGCCAGCGCCCCCCGCTCAGCGCGCGACGGAAGACGCGGCGCACCTAGCGAGGGACGGCCGCCCCCGGCGTCCCTCGCTACGTATTGGCTGATGCCCCGCCTCACGGTCCAGCTAGGACCCGATCTTGGCGATCGTCGTCTGGTCTGCCGAGACGACCTTTGCCGGCAGAGGCGCGAAGTCCAGCTTCGGTCCGAACGACTGACCGCTGGTGATTGCCCAGCTCAGGAAGGGCTTGAGCTCCTTTGCCTTGGGGCTCTTCTGCGGCATGATCGCATAGGTGAAGGTGGAGATCGGATAGGCGGCCGCAGCAGAAGCCGGCGGATCGACGATCGAGATGGCGTTGTTGGCCGGGATGGATGTGACCGTGGCGGCGGCGGCGGAAATGCTCGAGACGCTAGGAGGCACGAACCTGCCGGCCGCGTTTTGGACCGAGGCGTCATCGACCTTGTTCTCGACCACGTAGGCGAGCGCGATGTAGGCGATGGCGCCGTTGGTCGAGGCGAGCACTCCGCCCACGCCCGAGTTGCCCTTGCCGCCAAGACCGACCGGGAAATGGACCTGGGTCGAGGTCCCGATCTGGGAGCTGAAGGTCGGGCTGACGTGAGAGAGGTAGTTGGTGAAAGCGTAGGTGTCGCCGCTGCCATCGGTGCGAAAGACGGGAGTGATCTTGGTCGACGGGAGCTTGACGCTCGGGTTCAGCGATTTGATCTGAGGCGCGTTCCAGGTCTTGATCTTGCCGAGCCAGATATCGGCCAGGACCGGACCGGTCAGATGCAGTCCGTTCGGGACTCCCGTGACGTGATAGGCGACCGCGGTGGCGGCAAGTGCCCAGGGAACCATCAAGCAGCCCTTGCAGGCGCTCGCCTGCGACGAGGTCAAGGGGGCGTCGCTGGCGCCGAAGTCCACTGTGCGCGCGGTGATCTGTGCGATGCCCCCGCCAGAACCGATTGCGCCGTAGGTGACGGCGATCTTGTGCTCCTCGTTGTACTTCGGCTGCCATTGAGACACCAACGGAGCCACTAGCGTGCTGCCTGCGCCGATGAGAGTCGACGAGGAGCCTGTCCCCGAGGTGGAGCCAGAGGCTGAGCTACCGCAGGCCGCGAGCCCGAGGGAGAGGGCGGCCGCAGCCGCGACCATGCTTGGGCGATTCATTTTTGGGTTCATGGGGGGGATGCTGACCGTCCTCAACCTGCATCTTGTTTCCGAGCCGTAACCCGGATGTGAAAAACCTGTAAACGCGTCGTCGACAGCCTTTTCGACGACCACTTTGGACCGGCGGGCAGGCGTGCGAACCGGCTCGGAGGTGCTCGCGGGTGTTTCCAGCCTGTAACCGAGCGGGAATTTCGGCATCGGGGCAAAGTAAAGTTTTTCGATCTAATTACTTGAAATAGTATAGGTTGACTGCTACTTTGGCGCGCGGATGCTGAGCTCCGGGCGCCGGGGGCCGAGGGCTCAGCTCCGGTCGCCCGGGGCTCGGCTCCGAGGCGACGATGCCCAGATCCGAGCAGGAAGGCTCACCTGAGGAGCGCCGCCCGCCCGCGGCAACAGCTCACCGCTAGCGAGAGGGAGATATGGCAAAGATCATCGTGTTGGCCGACGATTCGGTACACAGTCCCGCGCCCGTGATGTTCAGCGAGCGAGTTATCGCCGAGAACCTCGCCGACTATCACTACGCCCAGCAGCTGCTCGAGCGTCTGGGGTGGGCCGCCGCTGACGCCGAGGAGATTGAGTTGCGCTCTCCTCGGATACGCGCGTGAGCCCTCACGCCGCCGCTTGAGATCGCTTCCCGCCCGGCGCCCGGGGCTGGCCTTTCCACCGAGGTGGCACCGTCCGGCGGGCATTTACTGCACAATTTCGATCCAGATGATCATTACTCGCTCGATCAAGCGCGCCCCAGCCCGCGGCAGCGGCTGGCGCCGGAGCGGGGTGTAGCGCTTGCGGATCTCGGCGAAGGCCGACTATGCCGTTCGCGCGGCGCTTGAGCTGGCGGCGGCGTCGAGCGAGAAGCCGGTCAAGGCGGAGCTGATCGCGACCACGCAGGGGATCCCCCTGAATTTCCTCGAGAACATCCTGGGCGAGCTGCGGCACGCGGGCATCGTGCGCAGCCAGCGTGGCTTCGAGGGCGGGTTCCGGCTCGCAAAGCCCGCCGAGGTGGTGACGATCGCCGACATCATCCGCGCCGTCGAGGGCCCGCTTGCGAGCGTGCGCGGAGGCCCGCCCGAAGACGCGAGCTATCCCGGCGCCGCCGGCGAGCTGCCGCGCGTGTGGATAGCGGTGCGCAAGAACCTGCGCGAGGTGGTCGAGCACGTCACGGTCGCCGATGTGGCCTCCGGGAGATTGCCCAAGGCGGTCGCACGCCTGAGCGACGATCCGGACGCCTGGGTCACCCGCTGACTCCGCCTTCTGGCAGACCGTCACGCAGCGATTTTTGACCGGTCCTTGCCCGTTGCCTTGACGTACACAACGTCGCCCTGACCCAGTTCGAGCTCGGCTGCTTGAGCCCGTGTCAGCTGGGCCCGGGCCTGGGTCTTGTCAGGCAGCTCGACCTCGACGCGCACCTCGAACCCGAGGTGGACGACGCGGATGACCTTCGCCTCTACCGCACCGTCGTTGGGTTCCAGTGAGAGCATCACGTCGTGCGGTCGCACCAGCTCTCCGTGCATACGCACGGCCGGGCCTAGGAAGCCCATCACAAAGTCGTTGACTGGGTTGTCGTAGACCTCGCGGGGAGAACCGACCTGCTCGACCCTGCCCTCGTGCATGACCGCGATCGTGTCGGATACCTCCATCGCCTCTTCCTGGTCGTGGGTGACGAGGATCGTCGTGACGCCCTGCTCGTCGTGGAGCCGCCTCAGCCAGGCCCGCAGCTCTGCGCGCACATTGGCGTCCAGAGCGCCGAAGGGCTCGTCCAGCAGCAGCACGCGCGGGTGGACCGCCAGAGCGCGCGCCAGGGCCATCCGCTGGCGCTGGCCGCCAGAGAGCTGCCCGGGGCGCTGACCGGCCCAGGCGGTCAGACCCACGAGCTTCAGCAAGTCGTCTACGCGGTCGCGGACCTCCGCCTTGGGTCGCTTGCGGATGCGCAAACCGAAGGCGACGTTGTCGCGGACGCTCATGTGGTTGAACGGGGCGTAATGCTGGAAGACGAAGCCGATCCCACGATCCTGAGGGCGGGCTCGTGTGACGTCGCCCGAGTCGATCAGGACCTTGCCGGTGTCGGGGTGCTCGAGGCCGGCGATGATGCGCAGAAGCGTCGACTTGCCCGAGCCGCTCGGGCCGAGCAATGCTGTCAGCGATCCCTCGGCCACCTCTAGCGAAACATCCTCCAAGGCCGTAAAGGCTCCGAAGCGCTTCCCCACCTGCTGGACATCGATTCTCATGTCACTCCGATCTCGATCTCAGACTCATGCCCTGCGTGATCCCGTCAGCATCAACTCGTCTCCCGGCGCGACCCGAGCAGGGTCATCAGCGCCAACACGACGAGCGAGAGAACGATTAGCTCCGTGGCCGCCGCATACGCGCCGCTAATCGCCGAGGCCCCGATCTGCGAGTCGCGCTGGTAGACCAGCAGCGGGAGGGTGAGCGTGGAGCCCGCAACGTTCGAGGAGACGACCAGCACGGCGCCGATCTCTCCAAGCGCCCGGGCGGTCGTCAGCACGACACCGTAGGCGACCCCCCAGCGAATTGCCGGCAGTGTGATGCGCCAGAAGGTCTGCCAGCTGGAGGCGCCCAACGTCGCTGCCGCCTCCTCCTGCTGCTCGCCTGCCTCGAGCAGAACTGGAGCGACCTCCCGAACCACGAACGGGAGCGAGACGAACACCGTCGCAAGCACCATGCCCGCCGGCGCATAGATGATCCGGATGCCGTGCGAGAGAAACCAGTTCCCGAACCATCCGCCCTGTCCGTAAACGAGGATCAGCGCGAGCCCGACGATCACCGGAGAGACCACGAAGGGGAGATCGATGAGCGAGTCCAGCAGGGCTCGGCCGCGGGCGCGACCCCTGACGAGAACCTGAGCGCAAACCACGCCGAAGATGGTGTTGAGCGGGACGGCGATGATCGCGATCAGGATCGTCAGCGACAGCGCGCTGACGGCCGCTGGCGTCGTCATCCAGCCCCATGCCTGGCCGAACCCATGCTCGAACGTGCGGCCGAAGACCAGACCGAGCGGGAGCAGCAAGAGCAGCCCCAGGTAGAGCAGAACGACTGCTCGCAGCGAGAGGGTCGCGCCCCGGCTAACGCGCACTGCGGTTTCCGAGCAGTCGGAGGAGGACGAGCACGACCAGCGAGATGACGAGCAGCACGACCGACAGCGACGCCGCCGATTGCGGTGCGTCACTCTCGATGTCGGCGAAGATCACGATGCTGGCGATCTGGACCTTGCCGGCGAGCAGGACGAGCGCCCCGAACTCGCCCACCGCCCGGGCAAAGGCGAGGGCCGCTCCCGAGGTGATCGCGGGCCGCAGCGACGGCAGCACGATGCGGCGAAAGGTCGTGAAGTTGGAGGCGCCGAGCGAGGCGGCGCATTCCTCGACCTCCGGGTCGAGGTCGATCAGCACCGGCTGCACCGCGCGCACGACGAACGGCAGCGTCACGAACAGCAACGCCAGCAAGACGCCGCCGCGCGTGTAAGCGAGGCTCAGCCCGAAGGGGCTGTTCGGGCCGTACAGAACGATCAGGGTGATCCCTGCCACGATCGAGGGCAGCGCGAAGGGCAGGTCGATGAACGCGTTGACGAGCCGCTGGCCCCAGAAGCGGTCACGCACCAGGACCCAGGCGACGAGCGTCCCCATCACAGCGCCAACCACGGCCACCGCCAGCGACGCGGCGAGCGTGACCCCGAGCGCGTCCAGCGAAACGCTGTTGGTAATCGCGCTGAAGAACGTGCCGGGTCCCTGCGCGACCGCCTTTACCACGACTGCGGCCAGCGGAATCAGGACGATCACGCTCATGTAGAGCATCGAGATCCCGAGCCCGAGGGTCCCCCGCGGTGCGCGTGCGCGCGCCCGCCGGCGGGCGGGCGCGCGCGAGACGACGCTTGACTCTAAGGCGCTCAACTGTCCCTAGCTCGACGCGGTGGGGAAGCCGGCCGCCTGCTCCATCTTGGTAATGAGGCCGGTCGAAGGAGCAAAGAACTTGTCCTTGACCTGCGTCCAGCCGCCCAGCGAGTCGATCGTGAACAGCTGCGCCGGCGTGGGGAACTTGCTGGCGAACTGCGACGCCACCGAGGAGACCACCGGGCGATAGCCCTTCGATGCCCAGATCGTCTGCGCCGCCGGCGACCACAGCCAGTTTACGAACGACTGCGCCTGCTTCGGCGCCTTGCTCGTGACCGCGATCGGGGTCTGGATCAGGATCGTCTGCTTGGGAATGATGTATTGCACAGGGAGGCCGGCCTTGACAGCGGAAATCGCCTCACTCTCGTACGAGAGCAGGACATCGCCCTTGCCGCCGGTGAAGGTCTGCATGGCTGTGCTTCCGCTCGGATCCTCGACCGAGACGTGCTTTGTGATCAGGGTGTTGACGAAGGAGAGCGCCTGTGCCGGCGTCTTGCCTTCCTTGAGCTGCGCGCCATAGGCCGCCATGACGTTCCAGCGCGCGCTACCGGAGGTCGACGGGTTTGGTGTAACCACGCTGATGCCGGGCTTGGTCAGGTCATCCCAGCCGGTGATGTGCTTGGGGTTGCCCTTGCGCACCACGAGCACGACGACGGAGTCCGCCACGATGCCCTTGTAGGGGTTGGCGTCCCAGTTGGACGACACGAGACCCGCTTTCACGAGCCGCGTGATGTCGGGGGTGGTCGAAAAGGCCACGACGTCCGCCGGTTGACCCGCGGCTACGGCACGGCTCTGCGAACCCGAAGGCCCGAAGGATTCGGAAAACGAGACGCCCTTGCCCGCAGCCGTCTTCTCGAAGGCGGCGGTCAGGTCGTCGTAGGCGTGCTTGGGAGTCGAGTACGCCACGAGCGAGAGCTGCTTGCCGCCACCGGTGGTGGCGGAAGCGTTGGTCGCGTCGGACGAGCCGCCGCAGCCGCTCAGAGCCACCGCGGCGGCTGCCACCGTGGCGAGGAGCGTGACGCGTAGGGACCACTGCCCAGAGATGCGAGTCATCAGCTAGTCATTCCTTTGTAGTCGATTACTTTTGTGGAGAAAGCCCCGCGCGGAATATACCAATCAAATCGGTTGACTTGATCGAAAAAGTGGGAGTGGTGGCTGACGCCCACAACGGCTTGGAGCCCATCCCTACTTCAGTTCCTGAAGCATTGCGCTAGAATCGTGGTTGCGATGGCATTCGACGAGACATGTCCTGTCTGCCGCACAGCGGAGATCGTGTGCGGAAAGTGGACTCTGCTGGTGATCCGCGACCTCGCCGAGGGTCGCTCACGCTTCTGTGAGTTGGAGCGTTCGTTGCGGGGAATCAGCCCGCGGACGCTCTCGCTGCGGCTGCGGGCGCTCGAGGAACAGGGCATCGTCGAGCGCCAGACGTTTCCCGAGGTGCCTCCGCGCGTCGAGTACGCGCTCACCGCCAAAGGACAAGCGCTGGTCCCGTTGATCGAGGACATGCGCCGCTATGGCCGCGAATGGCTGCTGTGCGCGGACGACGAGCTTGCGCCGGCGTCGCAGGGCGTCGATCGCGAGCCGGCAATCGTGGCCGCGTGAGCGTCGGTGCGGATCGCCGTCGCCGCCGATGAGCTGACCGGCGTAGCCGAAGCTGTCCCCGAGGAGCTCCGGCGCCGCGGGCACGAACCGATCCTCCACGGGGCGTACACGGGCGAGGAGCGCGACGACTGGGCGTGGGCGAGCGCGGCCGCCGCGGCCGACGTGACCGAGGGCCGCGCCGACCAGGCGGTGGTCGCGTGCTGGACTGGAACGGGAGCATCGATCGCGGCCAACAAGCTGCCCGGCGTGAGGGCGGCATTGTGCGTCGACGCCCAGACAGCCGCCGGAGCGCGTCGTTGGAACGACGCCAATGTGCTCGCGCTGAGCCTGCGGCTGACCTCCCCGGCGGCCTTGGAGGAGATCCTCGACGCATGGTTTGAGGGTCGCTCGAGCTCCGAGGCCGACGATCTCGAGAACATCGCGCATCTCGACGAGCTCGAGCGAGAGCGCGCCGCCCGGCCGAGCTGAGCGCCAGGACCGCGGGCGCCGAACCCGCCCCAAGACTGCAAGGCTCGACCCGGCGGGAAGGACCGCTGGCGGGAAGGAAGAAAGCGCTCAGTCAGTGCGCAACGGCACCCTCCACGCCACCATTGAAGCCTTCACGCTCGATGTCGCTCGGGCCCTCCAGGCGGAGACCGCCGGCGGCGCCGAGGTTGCCTTCGAGGTCGTGGAGGAGAGCGGAGGCCGCGTTCCTCTGTACTGCTACCGGCCTCTGACGGGCGAGTTCATCAGCCAGCGCCTGGGGCTGCTGTGCACGCTTCCCACCTACGCTGCGGCCATTCGAGCGCTCGAGGGGATCGAGACACTCGCGGCCTATCTGCGCCACCGGGGCGAGGCCCGGGTGCCGAGCGATCCACGCGCGAGCGCGCAGGCCGCCTTGGCGCTGTTCCTCGCCCGCGCCTTCGCCGATCGGGACCAGTTCGAGTTCGATCGCACTCGCTTCGAGGCCGCCTTCGCCGAGCTCGAACGGACTGTTTACAAGGGCCGCTGCGTCAACACCGTGGTGGCGCCGCTGCTCGGTGCCTCGCTCGACCCGGACACGCGTGAGGTCGCTCTCGGTGACGGTCTGTCGCTGGTGCAGGGAGAGGCGTTCGACGATGCCCCGGTCGAGGCCGTCTGGGGCGATGGCTACGGCCCCAATGTGCTGGCGGTTTTCTCGGCCGTACAGAAGCGCGACGAGCCGTCGCCGGTGGCCCTCGCACGCGCGGGCTTCCGCCGGGTGCTGAGTGCCTTGAGGCTGTTCGAGCCCGGCGGCTATGCCCTGGGGCCGACCGCCTGGACGCGGCCCGACAACGGCATCTGGCGTCCCTTCGCGCTGCCCTTCAGCGGCCGTCCGCGCCTGCAGACGGTGATCGCCGGGCGCCAGGAGGACGAGCTACGCGGCTTTTTCAACCTAATTGCCCGCCGCGCGCCGTCGGGGGGCCCGCTGGCCTGGGCGCTCGCGCGCTTCGAGATGGGGTCGGAGCGGCTCGGACCCTTTGAAGCGCTGACCGACTACCTGCTCGCGGCCCGGGCCCTGCTCGAGCCGGAGGGTACGGCCGCGGGCCGCCTGGCCGAGCGCCTCGCCGCGATCTGCGCGAATCCCACCGCCCGCGCCGATGTGCGCGAGCGGATGGCCAGGGCGGTGGCGCTCGAGCGCTCTCTCATCCTCGGCGCGTGCGCGCCCGAGCCTGGCATGAACGCGCTCGTGCTGGAGCTCTCAGAGCACCTGAGGGCACTGCTGCGCGACATCGTCTGTGGCCACCTAGACGGTGATCTGTGCGCGCTCGCCGACGAGCTGCTGTGCGAGCCGGCCTTGGTCGCGTAAGCGGCGAGATTCGAGCCGCTGCCCGCGGCGCTCACCCGACCAGGTCGGTTTTGGGGTGCACCGGCAGCAGAACCGGTGGACGCGGCGACTGGTGAAAGTCGAACTCGTTGAGCAGGTTGCCGAGCGGGCCGGCCTTCTCGCGCACGTCGGGGCGAGGGTCGGGCCGGCCGTCTGTGTGCGGGTTCAGCCGCTGGCCGCCGAGGAAGTCGTCCTCGATGAACTTGGCGTAAGCGTCGAAGCTGAGCGTCTGGTGGTCGATGAAACCGTGCCGGGCGTACGGGCTGACCATGAAGGCGGGCACGCGCAGGCCGTATCCCTCCTTGTCAATGCGTGGAGGCCGCACGTTGTCGTAGAACCCGCCCCAGTCGTCCCAGGCGACGAAGATCGCGGTCGATTTCCAATCGGGGCTCTGCATGATCGTGTTGATCAGCCCCGTGACGTAGGTCTGCCCGGGCTTGATCAGGGCCGTTTCCGGATGCTCGGAGACGCGTTGGCTGGGCATGACCCATGAGACGGCGGGCAGGTTGCCCCTTCTGGCCGCGGCGAAGAAGCCATTCAGCGACTGGATGTTCGCCAGCTGGTGGTCTTGACGGACGGTTTCGAACTCGGGTAGCGGATTCCAGATCGATTGGGTCCTCGGCCCCTGGGTCACCGGCGCGCACGACTTCGTCGTATCCGACTCGCAGTCCGGTTCGATACCTCTGAAGATGTAGTAGCGCCAGCTCACGTTGTGCTTGTGCAGCAGGTAGGTGAGGTCAGTCCATGAGAAGTGGGAAGGGTGGTTGACGGAGGTCTTGCAGCTCGACGGGGCGGAACTGCGGCAGTGCGCCGACCACAGCGAGACCAGGTACAGGTGGGCGGGCAGGCTCCAGGAGAGATTCGGTTGGAACATGTGGTCCTGGAGCACGAAATCGTTCGCGTAGCGCCAGTAGTTCGGAAGGTCCGCACCCGTGTGGTAGCCCATCACGTCGTCAGGGGGGACCGTGTGGCAGTGATGGCAGGAATGCTCCTGGTTGCGTACGAACCCGTCCATCTTGCCGTGGTTTATGTCCGAGTAGGCGTTACCCGAGAAGTGGGCGCCGCCGTGGTTCAAGTCGCGCCGGTCGTGGAACGGCCGCACGCAACGCTCCTTCGGATCGGGCAGGCAGGGAACCTTGCCGGGGTGGCCGCCGAGGCCGGGGATGCCAACGGCGTGCGGGTAGGTGCCGAAGTAGTTATCGAACGACCGGTTCTCCTGCATGATGATCACGATGTGCCTGATCTTGTGGATCCCGACCGGGATCGTGTATGGGCTCGGCGGCGCGCTGCCGCGCGCGCGTGCGCTCGAGTCGGAGCCCGCCGTCAAGCCGATCCCCGCCAGCACGGCCGTCGTGAGGACGGCCACCACTCGAGTCCAGCTCATCGAAGCCCGCTCACCAGCCCCACGCCAGGGACTCTATATCGCGCGGCGCCGCTTGCCCGCCACTGCGGCAGAGCGGTCACAGATCACGGCGCGATCAGGTCGGTCTTGGGGTGGACCGGCAACAGCACGGGCTTCAGCGGCGCCTGGTCGAAGTTGAAGTCGTTGACAAGGTTTCCCAGCTGGGAGACGTTCTCGCGGACATCGGGACGTGGGTCCGGGCGCCCGTCTGTCGCCGGGTCAAGCCGCTGGCTGCCGAGGAAGTCGTCCTCGATGAACTTTGCGTAGGCGTCGAAGCTCAGCGGTTGGTTGTCGATGTAGCCCGCTCTGGCGTACGGGCTGATGACGAGCGCGGGCACGCGCAGGCCGTATCCGTTGGCGTCGACGCGCGGCGGCACGGCGTTGTCGTAGAACCCGCTCCAGTCGTCCCAGGCGAGGAAGATCGCCGTCGAGTTCCACTCGGGGCTCTGCATGATCAGGTTGATCAGGCCGGTGACGTATGTCTGTCCCTTGCTCAGTAGTCCGAATGGATGCTCCGAGACGTCGTGGTTGGGCATGATCCAGGAGACGGCGGGCAGCGTGCCTCGGCGAGCGGCGGTGAAGAAGCCGTTTAGCGACTGGATGTTGTGGAGCTGTCGATCGTTCTGGACCGTGGTGAAGTAGGGCAGCGGGTTCCAAATCGACACTGTCTGCGGCCCGCCGGTCACCGGCGCGCACGTCAGCTTCGCGTCACTTTCGCAATCGGGCTCGATTCCCTTGAAGACGTAATAGCGCCAGCTGACGTGGTGGGTGTAGAGCAGGTAGGTGAGGTCGGTCCACGCGTAGTTAGGGGGCTTCTTGGTGCCGAGCCAGCCTGGCGGGAAGCCGGGGTTGTCGAGCGTGTTCTTGCAGCTCTGTGGATCGCCCTTGACCTTGCAGCGCGCGGACCACAACGAGACGAGATACAGGTGCGCGAGCAGGCTCCACGAGAGGCTCGGCTCGAACATGTGGTCCTGGAGCACGAAATCGTGCGCGTAGGTCCAGTAGTTGGGGATCTCCTTGCCGGTGTGGTATCCCATCACATCGTCTGCGGGGTGCGAGGGACCGCACTTGCAATCGCGGAGCGCCTCCTCCTGTCGGGGGATGAAGCCGTCCATCTTGCCGCTGTTAAGGTCCGCGAACGCGTCCGAGGAGTAGTGAGGACCACCGTCGTTGTAGTCCTGGCGATCGTGGAATGGCCTGACGCACTTCTCGCCGGGATCGGGCAGGCAGGGAACGGTGCCGGGGTGACCGCCGAGGCCGGGGATCCCAGCGGCGCCGGGGTAGGTGCCGAAGTAGTTATCGAAGGAGCGGTTCTCCTGCATGATGATCACCACGTGACGGATCTTCTGGATCCCCGAGAGGGAGGGCGAAGCGACGCCGCTGCGCGGCGCGGAGCTAGCACCCGCGCGCGCACTCGGCTCCTGGCTCGCCAACCAGACGGCGAGCAGCGTCAGCATCATCAGCGCGCTCAACAATCTCGAGCGGCGCATGTCAGGACGGCGGCCTCACAGCCGGGGTCGTCCTAGGGGATCAGGTCGGTCTTGGGGTGGACCGGCAACAGAACCGGCGGTCTCGGTGCCTGGCTGAAGTTGAACTCGTTGATCAGGTTGCCGAGCTGGGGTGCGTTCTCGCGTACGTCGGGCCGCGGGTCTGGTCGGCCGTCCGAGTGCGGGTTGAGCCGCTGGCTGCTGAGGAAGTCGTCCTCGATGAACTTGGCATAGGCGTCAAAGCTGAGCACGTGGTGATCGATGAAGCCGTGGCGGGCGTAGGGACTGATCATGAACGCCGGCACCTGCAGGCCGTAGCCGTTCTTGTCGACCCGGGGCGGCTTCAGGTGGTCGTAGAAACCGCCCCAGTCGTCCCAGGCGACGAAGATCGCGGTCGACTTCCAATCGGGGCTCTGCATGAGCGCGTTGATCACCCCTGTCACATAGGTCTGACCCTTGCTGATGGTCGAGGTGAAGGGGTGCTCTGAGACCTGCTGATTGGGCATGACCCACGAGACCGCCGGCAGCGTGCCCCTCCTCATGGCGCTGAAGAACCCGTTGATCGACTGGATGTTGCCCAGCTGGTGGTCGGCGCGCACGTCGTCGAACCACCGCAGCGGGTTCCATACTGGCGAGGTGAGCGGTCCCTGCGTGCGCGGCACACACCTCACGCTCGCGTTTGTCTCGCAGTCGGGCTCGATTCCCCTGAAGATGTAATAGCGCCAGCTGACGTGGTGCTTGTAGAGCAGGTAGGTCAGGTCGGTCCAGGCATAGATCGGCGGCTTCGAGCTCGGGTTGTGGCCCCAGTGCGGCGGGTTGCCGGGGCTCTGGACCGAGTTCACGCAGCTGTGAGGGTCGTTCTTCCTGGTGCAGTGGGCCGACCACAGGGAGACCAGGTAGAGGTGCGAGGGCAGGCTCCAGGAAGCCTCCGACTGAAACATGTGATCTTGCAGCACGAAGTCGCGTGCGTAGGTCCAGTAATTGGGCAGTTCCTTGCCGGTGTGGTAGCCGACCGCGTCGTTTGGCGGATTGGGCGTCCCGCATCCGCACTTCGCCACGGCCGCCTCCTGCTGGACGAGGAATCCGTTCATCTTGCCGTGGTTGATGTCCGCAGCGCTGGCGTTCGAGTCATGGGGGCCGCCATAGTTGACGTCCTGCCTGTCATGGAAGGGGCGCACGCATCGATGGATCTTGGGCGCCGGGAGGCACACGGACGGCTGGCCGTTGTGGAGCGGAATCCCAGCGGCTCCGGGGTAGGTGCCGAAGTAGTTATCGAAGGAGCGGTTCTCCTGCATGATGATCACGACGTGCTTGATCTTGTGGATCCCGACCGGGACCGCATAGTTGCTCGCCGGGAAGTTGATCTGCAGGTGGCCGCTTGGCTGGGAGCTGGCGGTCGCAGCGCCGACCAGCGCCGCGACCACGGCGAGTAGTGCGAAGGCCCTTGCCCACCTCATTCGAGAAGCCCCACTGACCAGCAAATATAGCTTGGATGTCGAGTTCGGCTGCCGGTTATGAAAGGGCAAGGCCCCGCGTCGCGCGCCTCACGGCCTGACCAGGTCGGTCTTCGGGTGGACCGGGAGCAGCACCGGCGCGAGCGGCGCCTGAGCGAAGTTGAAATCGTTCATCACGCTTCCGAGCTGGGATGCGTTCTCGCGCACATCGAGGCGGGGATCGGGTCTCCCATCGGTGCTGGGGTCGAGCCGCTGGCCGCCGAGGAAGTCGTCCTCGACGAACTTGGCATAGGCGTCGAAGCTCAGCGTCTGGTGGTCGACGTAGCCCGGTCTGGCGTAGGGGCTGATGAGGAGCGCGGGAACGCGAAGGCCGTATCCGTTGTGATCCACCGTCGGAGGGGCCACGTTGTCGTAGAACCCGCTCCAGTCGTCCCAGGCGAGGAAGATCGCCGTCGAGTTCCATTCGGGGCTCTGCATGACCGTGTTGATGAGGCCGGTGACGTAGGTTTGCCCCGGGCTGAGGAGCGCCGGTGGATGCTCGGAGATCGGTTGGCTCGGCACGATCCAGGAGACCGCCGGCAGGGTTCCCCTCCTGGCAGCGGCAAAGAAGCCGTTGACCGACTCGATGTTGGCGAGCTCGTGATCCTGGCGAACCGTGTCGAAATACCGCAGCGGGTTCCAGATCGGGTTGGATCGCGGGCCCTGGGTGATCGGGGCGCAGGAGCGCGTGGCGTTTGACTCGCAGTCGGGTTCGATGCCCTTGAAGATGTAATAGCGCCAGCTGACGTGGTGCTTGTGCAAGAGGTAGGTGAGGTCCGTCCAGGCATAGATCGGCGGCTTGGGCGACGGGTGGCGCCCAATCCCAGGGGGAACGCCGGGTCCCCCGATGGTGTTCTTGCAGCTCGACGCGACGTGGCGTGAGCAGTGCGCCGTCCACAGCGAGACGAGGTACAGGTGCGCGGGCAGGCTCCAGGAGATGTCGGGCTGGAACATGTGGTCCTGGAGCACGAAGTCGTGCGCATAGGCCCAGTAGTTCGGGATCTCCTTGCCCGTGTGGTACCCCATGACGTCGTCGGCGGGGCTCGAGGGACCGCACCCGCAGGCGGCGAAGTTCCGCTCCTGCTGCGGGATGAACCCATCCATGCCGCCACCGTGGATGTCCGCGAAGGCGCTCGCCGTCACATGAGGGCCGCCGAGGTTGAGATCGCGGCGGTCGTGGAACGGCTTGACGCAACGCTCGCCGGGATCCGGCAGGCACGGCACCGGGCCCGGGTTGCCGGCGAGGCCGGGGATGCCCGCTGCGCCTGGGTAGGTGCCGAAGTAGCTGTCGAACGAGCGGTTCTCCTGCATGATGATGACGACGTGGCGGATCGGCGTGGCCGCGGCGGTTCGGGCCGAGGCGGACGAGCGCGCATGCGCGCTCGGGGTGGAGCCCGCGGCGGCTGCGGCGCCGAACAACGCGACGAGGGCCAGCAGGCCAATGGTCCGCGCCCACCTCATCTCAGCCCAAGGTCAGGGGATGATGTCTGTCTTCGGGTGAACCGGCAGCATCAGCGGCGCCAACGGCTTCTGGTTGAAGTTGAAGTCGGCCAGCAGATTGCCGAGCTTGGACGCCGCTTCCCGTACGTCGGGACGGCGATCCGGCCGCCCATCGGTCTTGGGGTTGAGCCGCTGAGCCTTGAGGAAGTCGTCCTCGATGAACTTTGCATACGCGTCGAAGCTGAGGGTCTGGTGGTCGATGTAGCCGGCCTTGGCGTAGGGACTGATCACGAGCGCCGGGACGCGCAGGCCATAGCCGTTGGCGTCCACGTGCGGCGGCATGGCGTTGTCGTAGAAGCCGCTCCAGTCGTCCCAGGCGAGGAAGATCGCGGTCGACTTCCATTCCGGGCTTTGCATGATCGTGTCGATCAGCCCGGTCACATACGTCTGCCCAACGCTGATCAACGCCGGCGGGTGGTCGGAGACCTTCTGGCTCGGCACGACCCACGAGACCGCCGGCAGCTGGTTTCTGCGGACGGCGCCGAAGAATGAGTTGAGCGACTGGATGTTGCCGAGCTGGTGATCGTTGTGGACCGTGTCGAAGTACCGCAGCGGATCCCAAGAGGGCGATGAGATAGGGCCGTTGGTGACGGGGGAGCACGAGGCCTTGAGGTTGCTCTCACAGGCGGGCTCGATGCCCTTGAAGATGTAGTAGCGCCAGCTGACGTTGTGCTTGTGCAAGAGGTAGGTCAAATCGGTCCATGCGTACACGGGGGGCTTCTCGGCCTGCGGCGGATGGCCCCAATCCGGCGGGCGCCCCGGGTGGGAGAGCGCGTTGCGGCACGACGTGGGGTTGTGGTTGGGGCAGAAGGCCGACCACAGCGACACGAGCGCCAGATGAGCCGGCAGGCTCCACGAGAGGTTCGGCTGGAACATGTGGTCCTGGAGCACGAAGTGGCGCGCGTAGTCCCAGTAGTTCGGCAGCTCAGCGCCGGTGTGGTAGCCCATCACGTCATCGGTTGTGACCTTCGCGCGCCCCTTCTCCTCGGAGAGGATGAAGCCGTTCATCTTGCCGTGGGCGATGTCCAGGAGGGCTGGCGCGGTGTCGTGCGGACCGCCGCGGTTGAGATCGTGGCGGTCGTGGAACGGGTGCTGGCAGCGCTCGCCCGGATCGGGCAGGCACGGGACCTTGCCCGAGTGGCCGGCGAGGCCGGGGATGCCGGTGGCGTGGGGGTAGGTGCCGAAGTAGTTATCGAAGGAGCGGTTCTCCTGCATGATGATCACGATGTGGCGGATCTTGTGGATCCCCACGGGGATCGCATACGGGATCGCGGAGGCGGCCGAGCGCGCGGGAGCGCTCGGCTTCGAGCTGGCACTCGCGGCTGCCCCGAGCACCATCAATACCGCCAGCGCGGCGAGCGAGCCGACCAGCCGTGACCATTTCATCTAGACAGCCCCAACACCAATCAGCCCCCCAAATCAGACGGGGCGCTGACTATACCGGCCAGCGTCGCCCCCGGCGCCTTCGGTTGGGGGGCGCCTTTCGCGTCACGGCTCGATCAGGTCCGTCTTCGGATGAACCGGCAGCATCACCGGCCTCAGCGGCGCCTGGTTGAAGTCGAAGGCCGCCAGCACGTCACCCAGCTTAGGCACGCTTTCGCGCACATCGGGGCGCGGATCGGGGCGGCCATCGGTCTTCGGATTGAGCCGCGCGCCGCCGAGGAAGTCGTCTTCGATGAACTTGGCGTAGGCGTCGAAGCTCAGCGTCTGGTGGTCGATGAAGCCCGGCTTGGCGTATGGGCTGATGACCAGGGCGGGCACGCGCAACCCGTATCCGTTGCGATCGACACTCGGCGGCCGCAGGTTGTCGTACATGCCGCCCCAGTCGTCCCAGCCGAGGAAGATCGCCGTCGAGTCCCACGCGGGGCTCTGCATGATCGTGTCGATCAGCCCGGTGACGTACGTCTGCCCGGGGCTGATGCGCGTCGACTGCGGGTGCTCCGAGACGCGCGAGTTGGGCACGATCCAGGAGACGGCCGGCAGCCTGTTCCTGCGCACGGCGGAAAAGAAGCCATTGATCGATTGGATGTTGTGCAGCTGGTGGTCGTTCTTGACCGTGTCGAAGTAGTGCAGCGGGTTCCAGATCGGGTTGCTGTTCGGTCCCTGGGTGACCGGCGCGCACGACCTGGTGAGGTCCCACTCGCAGTCGGGCTCGATGCCCTTGAAGATGTAGTAGGCCCAGCTGACGTCATGCTTGTGCAGCAGGTAGGTGAGGTCCGTCCACGCGTAGATCGTGGGCTTCGGCTTGGCCGGGGTGGCTGGGTTGTTCGTGCAGCTCCGGGGGACGTTGTGGCGGGTGCAGTGCGCCGACCACAGCGAGACCAGGTAGAGGTGAGCGGGCAGGCTCCAAGAGCCGACCGGCTCGAACATGTGGTCCTCGAGCACGAAGTGGCGGGCGTAGTCCCAGTAGTTGGGGATGTCGGCGGCGGTGTGGTAGCCCATCACGTCGTCGGCCGGCTTGATCGTGGGCCAGTGCCGATTTTTTTCCTGCTGGACGATGAAGCCGTTCATCTTGCCCCCGTTGATGTCCTTGAAGTAGGCGCCGCGGGCGTGGGGGCCGCCGAAGTTGTAGTCGTAGCGGTCGTGGTAGGGCCGCACGCATTTGTGCCGCTTGGGGTCCGGTATGCACGGCACCTTGCCGGGGTGGCCGCCGAGGCCGGGGATGCCGGCGGCGTGGGGGTAGGTGCCGAAGTAGTTATCGAAGGATCGGTTCTCCTGCATGATGATCACGACGTGCTTGATCTTGTGGATCCCGGAAGGGATCCCGGAGGCAGTCGTGGGGGCGACACTGCCCGCGTGCGCGCTCGATCGCGTGGTGGCGGTCTGGGCGCTCGTCTGCGAACTGGCCAGGGCGGCTAGCACGAGCGTCGCCAGGGAGAGAGCCCCCGCCGTGCGCAGGCGGCTCACGATGCCACCACGTCTACTTCAGGTCCGTCTTCGGGTGGACCGGCAGCATCACCGGCTTGCGCGGCGGCTGGTTGAAATTGAATTCGCGCAGCAGGTTGCCGAGCTTCGAGGCGTTCTCACGCACGTCGGGGCGCGGGTCCGGGCGGCCATCGGTTTTCGGGTTCAGCCGCGCGCCGCCGAGGAAGTCGTCCTCGATGAACTTGGCGTAGGCGTCGAAGCTCAGCGTCTGGTGGTCGATGAACCCCTTGCGGGCGTACGGCGAGATCAGCAGCGCCGGCACGCGCAGGCCGTAGCCGAGCTGATCGACGTGCGGCGGGATCGCGTTGTCATACATCCCGCCCCAGTCGTCCCAGGCGAGGAAGATCGCGGTCGAGTTCCAGTCGGGGCTCTGCATGATGGTGTCGATCAAGCCCGTGACGTAGGTCTGGCCCTTCGTGATCAGGGAGGTGCCAGGGTGCTCTGAGATGTTGCGGTTGGGCACGATCCACGAGACGGCGGGCAGCGTGCCCCTCCTGGCCGCGGCGAAGAAGCCGTTGAGCGATTGGATGTTGCCTGTCTCATGGTCCTGCTTGACATCCGTGAAGTAGCGCAGCGGGTTCCAGGTCCCGTTCGACTGCGGTCCCTGGGTGACAGGTGCGCACGTCCTGGCGAGATCCGACTCGCAGTCGGGCTCGATCCCCTTGAAGATGTAGTAGCGCCAGCTGACGTGGTGCTTGTGGAGCAGGTAGGTGAGGTCGGTCCAGGCGTACGTGAACGGCTTCTTCGACGGTCGCGGGCCGCCCGGCGGCTCGGCCGGGTGCGCCGCCGCGCTGCGGCAGCTCATCGGCTTGTTGAGCTTCTTGCAGAACGCCGACCACATCGAGACCAGGTACAGGTGAGACGGGAGGCTCCAGGAGGCGACCGACTCGAACATGTGGTCCTGGAGCACGAAATCGCGGGCGTAGGCCCAGTAATTGGCGATGTCCGCGCCGGTGTGATACCCCATCACCTCCGGTGGCAGGGACGGAAGATGGTTGTCGTACTGCTTCTCCATCTCCACCACGAACCCGTTCATCTTGCCGTGGTTGACGTCGGGCGCCACGTCGGGCGCGGCGTGGGGGCCGCCGTGGTTGAGGTTGCGGGTGTCGTGGTATGGGTGCCAGCAGGTGTGCCGCTGGGGGTCGGGTATGCACGGCACCTTGCCGGGGTGGCCGCCGAGGCCGGGGATGCCGTGGGCGTCGGGGTAGGTGCCGAAGTAGTTATCGAAGGAGCGGTTCTCCTGCATGATGATCACGACGTGCTTGATCTTCGTGATCGCCGCCGGGATCCCGAGCGGGCGCGCATGGCTGGCCGTGTGCGCGCTCGACGCGGCGCTGGCGATCGCACTCGCAACGAGAGCGACCGCCGCCACCAGCGCAAGCAGCCGCGACGACCTCATCCGAGGAGCCCACTTCCACACCTGTCCAGCCCCACGCGCAGGACTATATACCGAGTTTCGGCGCATCAGCGCCGCTCCGGCCGACCGCCCGTCAGCCTCCGCCCAGGTTCAGGAACTTGTAGGTGAAGGGCTCGATCAAGTCGGTGTGGGGATGAAGCGGCAGCAGCATCGGAGCCCGCGGCGCCTGGTTGAAGTTGAACTCACTCACGAGGTTGCCGAGCACGTTGGCGTTCTCGCGCACGTTCGGGCGCGGGTCGGGGCGGCCGTCGGTGCGCGGATCGAGCCGCGCACCATTCATGAAGTCGTCCTCGATGAACTTGGCGTAGGCGTCGAAGCTGAGCGTCTGGTGATCGATGAACCCCTGCCTGGCGTACGGACTGATCAGCATTCCGGGCACGCGCAGGCCGTAGCCGTTCTGGTCGACGAGCGGCGGCACGACGTTGTCGTAGAAGCCTCCCCAGTCGTCCCAGGAGAGGAAGATCGCGGTCGACTTCCAGTCGGGGCCGCGCATGATCGCGTTGATCAGGCCGGTGACGTAAGTCTGGCCGGCGCTGACGAGCGCCGTGGGATGCTCGGAGACCTGGCGGTTGGGGGCGATCCAGGAGACCGCGGGCAGCGTGCCGTTGCGAGCGGCGCTGAAGAAATGTGACAGCGACTGGATGTTGCCGGTCTGGTTGTCCTGGTGGACGTCGTCGAAGTACAGGAGCGGATTCCAGATCCCCGGCGTCTTGTAGTTCTGCTTGACCGGGGCGCAGTTCATGGCGCCGGCGTTCGCGCAATCGGGCTCGGAGCCGGTGAACACGTAGTAGCGCCAGCTGACGTGGTGCTTGTCCATCAAGTAGGTGAGGTCGGTCCACGCATAGTGCGGCGCCGTGGTCGCCTTGTTCTTGCCGTGGCCGAAGCCGAGCGGGTTACCGGGGTGCTGGGCGGCGTTGGTGCAGCTCCAGGGGTCGCCCGCCACGGTGCAGTGCGCCGACCACATGGAGACCATGTAGAGGTGAGCGGGCAGGCTCCAGGAGGCGACCGACTCGAACATGTGGTCCTGGAGCACGAAGTTGTGCGCGTAGTCCCAGTAGTTGGGGATGTCGGCGCCGGTGTGGTAGCCCATCACGTCTGTGGAGCTAGAGCCCGATTGGCCCCCGCAGGCCGGGTTCAGTGAGTTGGTGCAGTTCTTCAGCGACTTGTGCACCTCGGCCACGAAGCCGTTCATGGCGCCGCCGTTGATGTCCGAGATCGCGTTGCCGAGGCTGTGCGGGCCGCCGTGGTTCTCGTCGAAGCGGTCGTGGAAGGGGGTCACGCATGAGGGGCCCGAGGGGGTTCGGAAGTGGTGCCTGTGCTTCTTGCCGTGGCCCTTGATCCGGCCGAAGTTCTGCGGGTTGGGCGCGCACGGAACGGTGCCGGGATTGCCGGCCAGACCAGGGATCCCGTCGGCCCCTGGATAGGTGCCGAAGTAGGAGTCGAAGGAGCGGTTCTCCTGCATGATGATCACGACGTGCTTGATCTTGTGGATCCCGGCCGGGATCTGCTCGTGCCCGTCGGTGAAGCCCCGCGTCTTCACGTGCGCGTGGCCCGTCGGCTGGCTGCCTCCGCACGCCACTACGAGCACAGCGAGGATCGGGGCTGCGATCAGCAGCCACCACCACAAGCTCCGCCGGGCTCCGTTCAAGCGATCACCTGCGCGATCAGCGTTGCCCGCTCGTGATCGGTCGCAAACAGGTACCTGTGGACGCGCGCGAGTCCCGCCAGGTCGTGCACATCGTCGTCAAGATAGGGCACGAGCAGCAGCGGCCGGTCCCCCATCTCGGACTCGATGCGCGCGATGTTGCGTTCATCCCGCTGCGCGAGAACGTGGTAATCGCGGAAGTTCTCGAGCACCGCGCGCGCGAGTTCCGGCCCGACTCGAGCGGCCAGCGAACCGTTCAAATCGCGCGGCTCGCGGCCGGCGAGCATGTCGTGGTGGAAGCGGTTGACGACCACGCCGGCGAACGGGATGCCGCCCTCCGCCAGCCTGCGCCGTAGCCAGATCGCTTCCTCGATCGCCTCCACGCTGGGCCGAGGTCACGAGCAGGAAGGCGGTGCTCGTCGCCGTCAGCATCTCCTGCACGCGCGTCGCCCGCTGGGCGAAGCCCTCGGTCATGTCGCCGAGCAGGGTGAAGAAGGTCGAGAGGTCGGCCAGCAGGTCGACGCCCGTGATGCGACGGAGCGCGGATAGGAATGGCGCCGCTCCCCGTCCGACGATGCGCATGCCGCGTCCGGTTGGGCGCAGGAAGCTGCGCAGCGCCCGCCCCTCTAGGAACGTGGTCAGTCGCCCCGGCGCGTCGAGAAAGTCGAGCGCGTTGCGCGCCGGGGGCGTATCGAGCACTAGGAGGTCGAAGTCGCCCTCCTGGTCGAGCTCGTAGAGCTTCGCTATGGCGGTGAACTCCTGCGAGCCCGAAACGGCGCCCGAGAGCTCGCGGTAGACGCGGTTGGCCTTGATCTCCGCGGCCCTGCCCGCGTCCGGGGCCAGGCGCTCGATCAGCTCATCGAAGGTGCGCTTGGGGTCGAGCATCATCGCCCACAGCTCTCCTTCGATGGGGATGCCGCTGGCGGTGAGGCGTTCGGGCTCGACCTGCCGCGGCTCGTTCTCGAGCTGCTCGAGTCCGAGCGCATTGGCCAGCCGCCGCGCGGGGTCGATCGTCACGACGGCCACCTTGAGACCACGCGCGGCCATCCCCAGGGCCACCGCAGCCGAGGTGGTCGTCTTGCCGACGCCACCCGACCCTCCGCACACGCAGACGCGCTTGCCCTCGAGCAGCTGCGCGATGTTCACAGCGCCGCCTCGAGCGCTTCCGCCAGCCGTTCGAGCTCTCTCTGCCCCAGGGTTTCGGAGAACAGGAATGGCAGCACGACAATGCGGCCGTCGAAGCCCGCGCCCTCGCGCAGGCGCTCGAGTTGTCCGCTCTGGCTCTGCCTGCGGGCGTGCTCCGAGAGCGCGGCGCGCACGGCGGCGCGGGCGAGGGGCTCTTCGGCCTCGGACAGCGCCTGCTCGAGCCGGGTGACCTGATCGTCCTCAAAGCGCGGCGGGTAGACCGCGTTGGCGATCACCAGCTCGAGGGCGAACCCCTCGCGCTGGAGCGCGTCACGCAGTGTCAGTGTCTCGTTGACTGGCATCTCTTCCGGTGTGGCGACTGCCACGATCGCGGTCAGCTCGGGATCCTCGATCGTCGCCTGAATGTGGCGCGCCTGGCGGGCGATCGGGCCGACCCGAGCTATCTCGGCGAACGTCTTGGGTGTACGCAGGATGCCGACGCCATGGCCCGTAGACGGAGCGTCGACGATCACCAGATCATATGAGCCGGCGCCCCTCGTCCGACGTTGCAGCTGCGTCAGCTCCCACACCTTGCCGATGCTGAGCAGCTCGCGCATGCCGGGGGTCGCCATCGCGAGCGCCGCAAAGAGCCTGCTCGAGCCGATCACCTGGCCGAGCGGCCCGGTCTTGACGCGCAGATATTCCTCCATCGCCTGCTGAGCGTCGATCGAGATCGTGAACAGCCTTGGGGCCAGCTCGACCTCCCGGAAGTTGCCCTCGCTGCGCTCGAAGGCGCGCTGGACGCGCTCCTGGCTCTGCAGCTCGACGACGATCGTGCGCAGGCCCCGCCGCGCGGCCAGCAGACCGAGCGCGACCGATACGGTCGACTTGCCGACGCCGCCCTTCCCGGTGACGAAGATCAACCGCCTATCGAACAGCTTGGGCGCGCTCATAGAAAACGAATTCCGGGCCACGCATGCGTGGCCCGGCCGGTCCGCACATGTGCGGACCGGGGCCGGCGCACATGTGCGCCGGCCAAAACACTACATGCGCGGAGGATTTCCACGCGCACGTGCGAATACTCACGCGTATGCCCTTCCCCACCCACGGGAGCGCCACGTGACCACCAGCTGCAGGGTAATCGCCTTCGCCAACCAGAAGGGCGGCGTCGCCAAGACCACGACTACGCTCAACCTCGCGGTGGCGTTTGCCGAGGAGGGCCACCGGGTGCTGTGCGTGGACATGGACCCTCAGGGCAACCTGACCATGTCCCAGGGGATCGACCCGGACACGCTCGAGCGCTCCATGTACGACGTGCTCGTGCACCGCGTCCCGATCCGCGACGTGATCATGCGGCGCGAGATCGACATCGCCTGTTCGTCGATCGACCTGGCCGGAGCGGAGATCGCGATGTCGACGATGATCGGGCGCGAACGGGCGCTCGAGAAGGCCCTCGTCGACGTCAAGCACGATTACGAGTTCGTGCTGATCGACACGCCGCCGAGCCTCGGCTTGCTGACGATTAATTCGCTAACAGCGGCCAACAAGGTGATCGTCCCCGTCCAATGCGAGTATCTGTCGATGCGCGGCCTGATCCAGCTCCAGAACACCCTGGCGATGATCCGCGAGAACCTCAACCCAGGCGTCGACATAGAGGGCATCCTGCCCACGCTGGTAGACACCCGTACGCTGCACGCCAAGGAGGCGATCGAGCTGCTCGAGGAGAACTTCGGCGAACGCGTCTTTGCCTCGAGGATCCGCAAGACGATACGGTTCGCCGAAGCGCCCGTGAAGGGTATGTCGGTGTTGAAATACGATCCCGACGGTCTGGCCGCCCATGCCTATCGGCAGCTCGCGAAGGAGGTTCTCTCAAATGCCAACCGGTAAGCGCGCGAGCATGCGTGAGGGCCCCCTCGCCGCCCTGTTTCGCAAGACCACCGACGAGCCGCCGCCGGAGGCAGCCAAGCAGCAACGGACCCGCCGGGTAGCGCCCCCGAAGCCCGAGCCAGAGCCCGAGCCGGTAGCGCCCGAACAGCCGGCGGCGCAGGTGCCGACCCCGCAGGAGCGCCTCCGCCACGCCTTCTCGGCCGACATCCCGCACAACTTGCTCGAGCGCGAGCATGCTCCGGAGCGCGACGTCTACGCCCGTCCCGAGCGCTCGGTCTCGCCCTACGCGCCGCCCTCGCTCCAGGGTGGCCGCTTCAGCGGCAAACCGGTCATCCGCGTGATCGGCGTCGGTGGCGCCGGCGTCAACGCCGTCAACCGCATGGTCGAAGCGGAGATCGAGGGCGTCGAGTTCGTGGCGATCAACACCGATCTTCAGTCGCTTCAGACGAGCGCCGCGCACGACACCCTGCATATCGGCGGGGGCGTCACGCGCGGGCTGGGCTCGGGCTCTGACCCGGAGCTCGGTCGCCGCGCCGCGCGCGAGGAGTACGACCGCATCAAGGCGATGCTGCGCGGCTCGGACATGGTCTTCATCGCCGCCGGAGCCGGCGGCGGAACGGGCACGGGCGCGGCTCCCGTGGTCGCTCAGATCGCGCGCGAGCTCGGCGCGCTGACGGTCGGCATCGTGACGCGGCCATTCCAGTTCGAGGGATCGCGCCGGCGTGAGCAGGCCGAGGCGGGGATCAGCGAGCTGGGCGCCGAGGTCGACACGCTGATCGTCGTGCCCAACAACAAGCTTCTGTCGGTGCTCGACCGCAACACCTCGATCGTCGAGGCCTTCCACGTCGCCGACGACGTGTTGCGCCAGGGGGTCCAGGGGGTCTCGGACCTGGTGACGCTCCCCGGTCTGATCAACCTCGATTTCGCCGACGTGCGCACGATCATGTCCGGGGCCGGCTCGGCGCTTTTGGGGATCGGCATGGGTACCGGCGAGCGGCGGGCTCTCGACGCTTCCGAGAAGGCCGTCTCATCGCCCCTGCTCGAGACCAGCATGGAGGGCGCGCGCTCGATCCTGCTCTCGATCACCGGAGGCCTCGATCTTTCGCTGTGGGAGGTCAACGAGGCCGCCAGAGCGGTGTCCGAGGCCGCTCACCCGGACGCCAACATCATCTTCGGAGCGATGGTCGACGAGAAGCTCGAAGACCAGGTTTGGGTCACGGTGGTGGCGACCGGCTTCGGCGATCGCCCCCGCGGCCCGATCAGGCGCGAGCCGGCGGAGGAGCGCACCCGTGTGGCCGGGCTGCGGGAGCCGCGCGGCGAGCCGCGAATCACGCGCGTGCACCGCGAGCCTCTGGGCGCGCCGCCCTCGAACGGCGATGCCCTCGACGTGCCGGAATTCATTCCGCGCGGCTAGTGCCCGCATCTGACCTGGGCGTCGTCGCCGCCGGGCACCCGGGGACCGCGCAGGCCGGGGCCGACGCGCTGCGCGCCGGCGGCAACGCGGTCGACGCGGCGCTGGCCGCGATGCTCGCGTCGTTCGCCTGCGAGCCGCTCTTGACGAGCCTCGGCTCGGGCGGCTACATGCTGGTGATCGCGCCCGACGAGCGGCCGGTCCTGCTCGACTTCTTCGTCGAGGCGCCCGGGCGCGGGATCGATCCTTCCGGGCGCGCGGAGCTGCGCCCGATCGCGGTCTCGTTCGGCGACGCGATCCAGGTCTTCAACATCGGCGCCGCGTCCGTCGGCACCTACGGGGTTCCGGCCGGAATCGCGGCCGCCTCGGAGCGCTTCGGCCGCCTCCCGCTGGCCCGGCTCGTGGCACCCGCCGCCGCGCTCGCCCGCGATGGCGTCGCGGTCAATCGCCAGCAGGCGTACGTGACCGCGATTCTCAAGGACATCATCACAGCCACGCCCGAGTGTGCGGCTCTGTTCGCGCCCGAGGGGCGCCCGCTCGCGGAAGGGGAGGTCGTCTACCAGCCCGAGCTCGCCGATGCGCTCGAGCGGCTCGCTGCGGAGGGCGCGGCTCCGTTCTACACGGGCGACATCGCCGCCAAGGTGGTCGAGTGGGTGGGCGCCCAGGGAGGCCATCTGACCGCGCGCGACCTCGAGCAGTTCGCGGTGCTCGACCGCGACCCGGTGGAGGTGTCCTACCGCGGCCGCGAGGTCGTGACCAACCCGCCGCCCTCGGCCGGCGGGATCCTGATCGCCCACGCGCTCGCGTGGCTCGAGACTCGGCCCTCGCCACCCGACGTGAGTCAGATCGTCGCGGCGATGGAGCGGACTCAGGCTGAGCGCACGCCGGAGTTCCTCGAGGGGCTCGACGACCCGGAGTTCGTCTCCCGCTTCGTCGAGCGGTTGCGCGCGCCGCTCGGCAACACCACCCACGTCGCGGTGCTCGACTCGGCCGGCTGGGCCTGCTCGGTGACCTCCTCGAGCGGCTCCTGCTCGGGCATCATCGTGCCGGGCACGGGCATCCACCTCAACAACATGCTGGGCGAGCAGGACCTGAACCCGCTCGGCTTCCATCGCCACCCACCCGGACGTCGCCTGCCGAGCATGATGGCGCCGACGGTCGTGTTGCGCGACGGGGTGCCGGAGCTGGCGCTGGGCAGTGCCGGGTCAAACCGGATCCGCTCCGCGATCCTGCAGACGATCGTGCGCGTGATCGACGAGCGCCTGCCGGTGGCGGGCGCCGTGGAGGCGCCGCGGGTCCATTTCGAGGACGGGGTCGTGTACGTCGAGCCGGGCATCGACGACGGCCCGCTAGAGGCGGCCGGACGCGCTATCAGCCGCTTCGGCGCGTTGAACCTGTTCTTCGGCGGGGTGCAGGCTGTCGCGCGCGAGCCCGACGGCAGCTTCGGGGGCGGCGGCGACCCCCGCCGGGGTGGGGCGGCGATCGTGGTCGAGGACCGCTAGGGGCCTGGCCGGCGCCCCGCCCGGGGCTACTCGCCACCGGGCGGGTCGCTGCTCATCACTTGGGCGAGCTGTTGTCGATCGCCACCAGCGCGTGCGCCGGTGGCGGCGAGAACGAATAGAACTTGCCCGGCTTGGCGCCCGGCTTGCCGAAGCCGACGCCGGCCTTCTCGAGAGCCGCCACGACGCCCGAGATGCTCGAGATCGGGTAGGCCTGGAAGGCGCGGTCGTTGGGGAGCTTGCCGAGGGCGAATCGTGCCAGTGCGAGATGTTGGGCCTCGACGGCGCCGATCTCGCCGGCGTAGCGGGCCAGCGGCGGTTTGCCCGCGCTGGCGAACGTGGTCGCCGCGATCAGGTAGGCATACACAGCGTTTTGCGCCTCAAACACCTTCACCTGGGCTTGAAGTTCCAGTGCGAATCTTGCGCGGCGCGCCGCCGCCCGCCCGGCGTACGGCCACGGCCGTTGCCCGTATTCAGCGCCCGCTCTCATCGACGAACAGCGTCTCGGCGCGCTCGAGCACCTTGAACGGCTCGCCGGGCTTGAAGAACGCGTCGGGGGCCCAGAACTTGGTCGTGACCGGCTTGGCGCCGAGGCCCTTGAGCGTTTTGTAGTGGTCGTACTCGGCGGCATTGGCTGCCTTGAGCACGTCGACGAACTTCGTCACGCCGGTCGCGTTGGCGTGCTCGATCAGGCCCGTCAGGTAGGTGACTGCCAGGGCCTCCGCGGTGATCGCGGTGTCGATGATCTGCGTGATGGCGCTCGAGGAGCTCTGCGCGAGCGCCTCGGCGGGAGCCGCGACCGAGGCCATCGCGGCGGTGATCGCGGCGCGGCGCAGCAGCGTGCGACGCGTGAGCCCGTCCGTGGGCGTGTCACGAAGCACGTTGTCGAGCACCTGGACGTCGTCTGGGGTCATGGGGTGGTGGATGTTCATCGCGTTCCTTTCAGATCCGATCGTCGGCTGTTCATTGCGGGGTGCCGTACTTGACTGACGTCACCGCGCTCCCTGGTGGCGGTGCGAACGTGACGAACTTGCCGGGCGCCGAGCCCTTGGCTCCGAAGCCGACGCCGGCCTTCTGCAGTGCCGCGACGACGCCGTCGATCGCGCTGATCGAGTAGTCAGCGAAGCCGAGGTTGTTGGGCAGCTTGCCTGCCGCAAATCGCGCCCAGGGCGAGGTGCTGTGCCTCGACGCCCGCGAGCTCCGACGCGTAGCGCGACCAGGCTGGCCTTGCCGGCGAAGGTCTCGCCGAACCCTTCGCCCAGCCACCTACCAGTGCCATCGCGATCAGGTAGGCGTTGACGAGCGCGGCGACCTCCAATGGGGAAGACGCCCGAGAGTTGGGAGCCGAAGATAGCGATTTCAGGCCCAGACGGTCGGGGTAGCAGTTGGGCGCCGAGACCAGTGAGCCGTAGATGGTGGGGTATTCCTCGGCGTTGCCGAGGATCGTGTGACACCAGACCTTGGTCGTTGATGCGGCTGGCGCCGGAGCAGCGCGTCGACCACCCTGAACGCCGCCAGCGCGACCTCATGGCGCTCGGGCGCTGGCGGCCTTCAATACCTGCGCGAACTTGGCCACCGGTGTGCCCGGCGGAGCTCTTCCGACGTGACCGCGCGGTGAGGTAGGTGACCGCGAGCGCCTCGGCGGTCGCCGCGGTGTCGATGATCTTCTTGATTTCGGCGGCACTTCCGGAGGTCGGCGCAGCGGACTTCCTCGACTTGGTTGTCGAACTTGAGCCTCTCCGCCGCAAGCAGCGAGCAGCGCGCCGGCGCCGCCGACGGCCAGCAGGCTGGCACCTGCCCGTTCGACCAGCAACGCCGGGTGCGGGGCTCGTACGCGTACGCTGCCCCCCCCCCCCCCCCCGCCGGCGCTCCGCGCGGCTGCATCAGGCCGACCTGAGCGAGCTGTCAGCAAGCGCGTTCTCCGCAGTTGGACGTCTTCGCCGCTTTGCCAGACGGGGTGCTGATCTGACATCGGTTTCCCTTCGTCTTGGTGACTGCTTCGGCAGCCGCAGGCGATAGCCGCCTGGCGCCTCCGCACTGGTTGAGGCCTTTACGGAGCCGCGCGGTGGTTGGATCACCTTGCGGTCAGATGATCCGGCGCCGGTCCCGGTGCGTAGAACACAATCAGCGGGCGCCAGGTCCGCTGACGCCAAACGAGTTCTGAAAGCCAAGCGCCGCTTTGTTCAGATCAAACCGCCAGCATTCCTTCAGCAGGGTCGCCACCTTGGCCGACGAGGAGCTCATGGAGCTCGTTCGCGACGGTCACGCGCGCGCCTTCGAGGTCGTGTTTGACCGTCACTCAGGTCCAGCTTTCTCGCTTGCCTACCGGATGTGCGGATCCTCGGCCCGGGCCGAGGACGTGGTCCAAGAGGCGTTCTTGTCGCTGTGGCGCAGCGGTGCCCGCTACGACCGCGCACGCGGCAGCGTGCGCTCATGGGTGCTGAGCGCGGTCCACAACCGCGCCATCGACGCCTTACGCCGCGAGCTGTCGAGCACCTCGCGCGATGTCGTCGACGAGCGGGTCACCGAGCAGCTCCGCGCACCCCACGAGACAGCGGCCGAAGCCGAGCGGCGCGATGACGCGCGCCGCGTGCGCTCGGCGCTCGAGGAGCTTCCCACAGATCAGCGACGGGTGATCGAGCTGGCCTACTTCGGCGGTTTCACCCACAGTCAGATAGCCGAGATGCTCGAACTTCCCACCGGCACGGTGAAGGGGCGCATGCGGCTTGGCTTGACAAAGCTGCGTTTCCTGCTGGGAGACGTGGCGGGAGTCCTAGGATGATGGAGAGCAGACTTATGCACGGGACCCACGAATGCGGCGGCGATGCCGCCGCCTATGCGCTCGGCGCGCTCGAGCCGGCCGAGGCGAAGACCTTTGAGCGGCACCTCGACGAATGCGTGGTCTGCCGCGACGAGGTCGCGGCGCTCCAGCAGGTAGTGCACGCACTGCCGATGGCCGCACCACAGCATGCGGCGCCAAAAAGGCTGCGCCGGCGGGTGCTGCAGACCCTGAGCGAGGACGCCAAGCCGACCGCCTCAAGTTGGCGTCGCCCCCGCTGGGCGGCGGGCCAGGCATGGGCTCGGCGTGGGGTCGTTGTTGTGGGCGCGTGCGCCGCTGCGGCGCTCGCCCTCGTCGTCGGGTTGGAGATCTCGGCTGGTGGCGGCGGCGTGCGCGTCATAAACGCCCAGGTGGCCGGGATCTCCGGCAGCGCATCGTTGCGGCTCTCCGGGGCGCACGGTGAGTTGATCGTGCACCACCTCTCGCCGCCACCTCGCGGCGACATCTACCAGGTTTGGCTGCAGCGCCCCCGAAGCGCCCCCTCGCCGACGGGTGTGCTGTTCAGCGTCACCTCTAGCGGCTCCGCCGACGTGGGGCTGCCTGAGAACTTGCGCGGTGTCAGGCAGGTGATGGTCACTCCGGAGCCGGACGGCGGTAGCCCGGCTCCAACCCACAAGCCGGTGATTGTCGCGCCCCTGACCTGACGCTCTGACGAGTGATCCGAACCGAGCCCGGGCTCGTAACAGGGAGAGTCAACCACTCGATCGGAGCACAACATGGTCGGACTCGACAACCCGGTTCACCTCCTTTTCCTACTCGTCATCGTCCTGCTCGTCTTCGGCGCCAAACGGTTGCCCGAGATGGGTCGCTCGTTGGGCTCGGGGCTACGCGGCTTCAAGGAAGCGATCAGCGGCGATGCCCACGACACGATCGCCACCGAGATCAAGACCGAGCCCACGCCCGAGCTGACCCCGGCCCTTGAGCTTCCCGGCGTACACGCCGAGGCCTCGACCAGGGCCGACGAGCTCGAAGCGCGTCCGGCCGCCTGAGACCCGAGCGCCCGCAAGACGCCAGCGCCGCCAACGAAGCCAGCAAGAGACGGATGCGGTCTTTCGTCCGCTCCCGGCTGCGCCCGGTCGGCTTCGACGAGCAGCTGACGCTAGTCGGACACCTCGACGAGCTGCGGACCCGGCTGCTCGTCTCGCTGGCCACGCTCGCAGTGGCGTTTGGTGTCTGCTTTTGGCAAAACCACCGGCTGCTCGAGCTGATCAACCAGCCGCTCGCGCATCAAACTCAGCAACAGGTGCGCGACGGACATGGTCCGCTGGGCGCGACCTATTCGGTCCAGCGCGGCGCGCGCGACGTCGCGCTGGCGCTGAGCACCATCGTGGGCACGCTCGAGCGCGCGCATGTGCCTGCTGGCAGCCAGGCCACCCTGGCGCGCGTCGGGCGCAATCTGAGGACCGACGTGGCGCGCTTGTCAGCGCCACCACGCGGGGACCGGCCGGTGACGCTGGGGATCGGTGAGCCGTTCACGACCACCGTGACGGTGTCGCTGATCATGGCTCTGATCCTCTGCTCGCCGTTTTTGCTCCTTCAGGCGTACGGATTTCTCGCCCCCGCTGTCGACCCTGAACAGCGCCGGGCGCTGCGACCGTTGGTCGTCGCGATACCCGGGCTGTTCGGACTAGGTGTCGCATTCGGCTATTTCGCGGTCCTGCCGGCCGCCGTCCGGTTCTTCCAGAACTTCAACAGCGCCCAGTTCAACGTGCTTGTACAGGCGAGCCAGTACTACAAGTTCGCGGCCACGACCCTGCTGGCGATGGGGCTGCTGTTCGAGGTCCCGGTAGCGATCCTCGGCGCGACCCGCGCCGGACTGATCTCCGTACGGCGGCTGCGCCGTAGCCGGCGCTACGCGATCGCCGTGTGTGCGCTGGTGGCGGCCCTGCTGCCTGGCGACGTGATCACGATGCTGCTCGAGACGGTGCCGCTGTACGTGCTCTTCGAAGTCAGCCTCGTGGTCGCGAGCATCGCCGATCGGCGGGCCCGGAGGGCGAGCGGCAGGCTCGCCGTGGCGGAGAACTGACCGACCTGTGATCCAACTCGGAACGCATCTCGTAACACCGGGCAGGAACCGACCGGTCCCGCCATTTCCAACAGAAAGGACAAGTTCATGACTGACTTCAGCAAGCTCGAGGCCGAGGACGTCGGCAGGCTCGACAGCGTGCTAGCCGACGCCAAGGTGGCGCCCCTCACCCGGCGCTCGCTCGTCGGCCGCGCCGCGACCGGCGCCGCCGCCGTCGGCGCTCTTGGCGCCCTCGGGCCGATCCCGGCCGCGCTCGCCAAGGGCAGCGGCAACTCGATCAACACGCTCGTGACCGACGCGGTGACGGCCGAGGCTCTGGCCGTGACGTTCCTCACCGGCGTGATCGAGAACGCCTCGAAGATCGGCATTCCCTCCGGTCTCGTCCCGGTGCTGAAGGCCGCAAACCAAGCGGAGTACGACCACTACAAGACGCTGCGTGGCCTGGGCGCGAAGCCGCTCACGACCAAGTTCTGGGCGCCCAACTCATTCTTCGCCTCGAGCAAGGCGGTGTTCTCGACGATCGAATACGCCGAGACGCAGTTCGTCAACGCCTACCTGATCGCGATCACGGCGTTCGCCAAGGCGCACAAGACCGACCTCGCGCGCTACGCGGGGGAGATCCTCGGCGTCGAGGCAGAGCACCGCGCGCTTGCCCGGTTCGCGCTCGGCAAGCTCCCCAACAACGTCGGCTTCGAGGTCTACAAGACCCACACGATCGGTGGGATCGTGGAGGCGCTTGAGGACGCCGGCATCGGCTTCGGCAAGAAGGGCAAGACGCCCGGCGACTTCTACCACTTCAAGACGCCGCCCGCGAGCACCGTCGTCAAGCTGCAGAGCAACAGCCCGAGCTGACCCCCAAAGCGGCTCGCCTGCGGATCCGCTCCCGCGGCGAGCCGCTTCGCTCGCGCCCGCGTCGGGCACTATGTGCCCGATGTCGAGGCGGCTCGCGTGTGTGGCGGTGGTCCGTGTGGCCGCGCTCAGCGCCGTCCTCGCCGGCTGCGGGCTCAACATTCAGTCCCCCGACCTGTTCCTGCTGACGCGGAGCGGCAGCGGACATAGACAGACCCTGCTGGTCAACAGCGGCGGCACGATCAAGTGCAACGGCTCGCAGAGCAAGCCGCTGCCGGACGCGCTGCTGCTGAAGGCGCGCGACCTGACCGGCCGCCTCAACACGGACGCCAAGCACCACCTAAGCATCGCGCCGGGCCCGGGCTCGGTCTACACCTACAGGGTGCGCCTGCAGGCCGGCACGATCACGTTTCCGGACACGGCGGCCCGCACGCATCCCGAGCTGGCGCAGCTCGAGCTGCTCTCGGTCCAAATCCTGAGCGGCCCCTGCCAGGGACTGTCGCACTCGGGTTAGGGTGAGCGGGCGCCGGCCGCTGGCCTCAGCCGAACCTGATCTTGCCGTTCGACTGGGCGCGCTCGTGGGCCCGTTCGACCAGGTCGAGACGCTTCATCGCCGCCCGGAACAGGCGCGTGACGAGCCGCAGGCGCGCGTTCTCAGAGCGCATGTCGAGCAGGCCCTGCTTGGCGTCGAGCCCGAAGTCGACCGTCGCCGCCATCGCGTAGGCGCCCATTTCGTCAAGCTCGGCCTGATCCATGTCGCGGTCGGTCGCACGCTTGACCAGCTCCGCATAGGCCTCGTGCGCCTGCGCCCGCAACTCCTGATCGGGCTCCTCGCCTCGATCCTCGACGAAGTCGACAACCCCGGCGGGGTAGGGGAGATGTGATTGGCGTTCGAGCACGCGGAACGGGCGCGTGCCAAGAACGAGCACGTTCATGCGGCCGTCGTCCATGCGCTCGAGCACCCGTTCGATGCTGGCGGCGCAGCCCACCTCACGCAGGCTCTCGTCGGACAGCCACACGATGCCGAACTCGCGCTCCGACTCGATGCACTCGCCGATCATCGTCTTGTAGCGCTCCTCGAACACGTGCAGCGGAATCAGCTCCCCTGGCAACGCGACGAGCGGCAGGAGGAAGAGGGGAAACTCGCGGGTATGAGGCTCGGGCACCGCGGCTCAGTTTATGGACGGCGCGGGCGCTCGCCGTGCGCCGATCGCCCGCGCTCAGTACTTGCGCGCCGTCAGCATCAGGTTGTAGAAGAGCGCCGGCGGCAGGCGTCCCTCGAGCACGCGCTCGTCGAGTCGCTGCAGCAGCAGGTACCCGCCGTACGCGTAGCGGCGCCAGAGCATCGGCACCTCGTCGGGGTCGGCGGTCGCCTCGAGCGAGCGGTTGAACCATCCGAACCAGTTCGAGGACAGCTCCTCGCCGCGGACCGCCACATCGCGAAAGCCGGCCGCCCGCGCGTGGCGCGCGAGCTCGCGCGGTGAGAAGGCGTGGATGTCGACGAAGTGCTCGAGCGCACCCTCGTTGCCGTGCGTGTGGGGCGGGTTGGCGCCCGCGCGCACAAGCGCCCGCCAGATCGGCGCCACCGCCGCGGCGCCGCGCTTAGGGATCGAGGCCAGCACGTCACCGATGCGCGATGGCTCCCCCGCGAAGGCGATTCTTCCGCCGGGCGCGAGCACGCGTTCGAACTCGGCGAACGCGCGGGGCAGGTCGGGCAGATGGTGAAGCACCGCGTGGCCCAGTACCAGGTCGAAGCTCTCGGACGCAAACGGAAGTGACTCGGCGTCGGCGCGCGCGCTGCGTACCTGCACCCCGAGCCGCTGGGCATTCGCGTTCAGGGTCGCCACCATGCCCGGCGAGATGTCGGTGCAGGTCGCCTCACGCACGGTCCGGGTCTGCACGAGGTTGAGGCTGAAGTAGCCGGTGCCGGCGCCGATCTCGAGCGAGCGCCGGTAGCCCCCGGCGAGCTCCGGACCGAGCAGCTTGCGCAGCTTGCCGATCACTTGGCCCTGACCGACGGGGCCGAAGTCGATGCCCCACTTGGCGTCGTATGTCGGCGCGGCCACGTCGTGGTATCTGGTGTTGACATCGCGGATCTCCTCCGCGCTTCGCACCGCCGACATGACGGCGGCACTCTAGCCTGTCCCGGCTTCGCATCCCATGACCTCCTACGTGCAGCAGAACCAGCCCGCCGGGGTGCCGCCGCTCGAGCTGACCGGCGAGCGCACGCTGCCGGACGTGCCGGCTGAGAACTACTGGTACCGGCGCCACCTGGCCGTGTATGAGTGGATCGCGGCGCGCGTCGAGGACCTGCGCGTGATCGACATGGCCTGCGGCGAGGGCTATGGCTCAGACCTGCTCGCTGAGAGCGCGGCCACGGTCGTCGGCGTGGACGCCAACCCGGAAGCGCACGAGCACGCGCGGCGCCGCTACCGCCGGCAGAACCTCCGCTTCGAGCGCACATTGGTCGAGGGCTTCGGCGAGCCGGGCTCCTGCGATGCGATCGTCTTCCTACAGACGATCGAGCACGTGCGCGACCCGCACGCGGTGCTCAGCCGCTTCGGCGAGCTGCTCGTTCCCGGCGGCGTCGCCTACGTCTCGACGCCCAACGTGCTGACGCTCGCGCCGCCCGGCGCCTCGCACTCGGGCAACCCGTGGCATCTGATCGAGTACCGCCACGAGGAGTTCCGCGCGCTGTGCGAATCGGCGTTTGAGGAGGTCACGGTGATCGGCGTCTTTCACGCCCGCAAGCTGCGCCTTCACCAGTTGGCGCTGAAGCTCGGCTGGGATCGCGTTCACCGGTCCCTGCGCCTCACCGGCCCCTTCTATGACCGCTTCACACCCGCGATCGCGGCGGCCGACTTCGCTGTGCGCCCCGGGCGGCTCGAGCGCGCCCTCGACTTCCTCGCCGTGTGCCGGCGGCGGTGAGTACCCGGCGCCGGCGAGGGAGAGCGCGCTCGCTCGCGCTCGTGCTCCACTCGCACATGCCTTATGTCGAGGGCGGCGCGCCCTGGCCTCGTCCCCGCGACGAGCTCAACCCTCCGGGGTTCGGCACCTGGCCCTTCGGCGAGGAGTGGCTCTGGGAGGCGGTCGCCACCTCGTATCTGCCGCTGCTCGACGTTCTCACGCGGGCGCCGATCACGCTCTCGCTGACGCCGGTCCTGGCCGACCAGCTCGAGAGCCCGGGGAGCCTGCCGCGCTGTATTCGCTTCCTGACCGAAATCAGATCCGAGTCGCACCGCTCCGACATCGAGGGCATGCGGGCGGCGGGGGACGAGGAGCTGATCCCGCCGTTGAAGCGCTCGGCAGCCGCCTACGCGGCAGCCGCCGCCCGGCTCGAGGCGCTGCCGGATGGCCTGCTGGGCGCGCTGCGTCCGTATGCGGGCTGGACCTCGGCCGCGACCCACGCGGTGCTGCCGCTGCTCGTCAGCGACGCCGCGATCGCCGTCCAACTAGGTACCGGCGTCGCTTCTCACAGGCGCCGTTTCGGTCGCTGGGGCGGCGGCCTGTGGCTGCCCGAATGCGGATATGCGCAGTGGCTCGATCCGCTGCTCGCCGACGCCGGCGTGCGCGCCACCTGCCTCGAGCTGACCGCCCATTTCGGGCTGGGCGCGCCGGCCAATCTCCATCCGCTGGTGACCGATGCCGGGGTCGTGATCTGGCCGCTTGACCGCGCGACGGTCTCACTCGTGTGGCACCCGCGCGGCTATCCGGCGGCCGGCCCCTATCGCGACAGCCACCGGCTGACCACCAACCACCATCACGCGTGGAGCAACGAGGGACGGCCCTACGACGAGACTGCGGCCGCGGCCCAGGCGCTGCTCGACGCCCAGGACTTCGTCGCCAGGGTCAAGGCGCGCGTCGCGGACGGCGGCGTGTGCGTGTGCGCGCTTGACACCGAGCTGCTCGGCCACTGGTGGCTCGAGGGACCAACGTGGCTCGGGGCCGTGGTCGAAGAGGCCGCGCGTCAGGGACTCGAGCTCTCTGCGCTCGACGACGCGCTCGCGCGCCACCAGCCGCGGCCGCTGCCTTCCCAGCTGAAGCGCCCGTCCCCGATCAGCTGGGGCGAGGGGGGCGACCTGCGCACCTGGAGCGGGCCGCAGGTCGCGGACCTCGTCTGGCGCGCGCGGACGGCCGAGCTAAGCGTGTTGCGGGCGCGCGAGCCATCTGCGCGAGCCGTGCGCGAGCTGCTCGCGCTCCAGGCCAGCGACTGGCCCTTCCTCGCTACGCGCGGGCTGGCGGGCGACTACCCGCGGGAGCGGGTCGATGGTCATGCGCACCAGCTTGACCTCGCGCTCAAAGGCACGCCGGGGATGGCGCCGGAGGTGCGGAACCTGGCGCCCGATCTGGTGCCGTGGCCGGGGTAGGTTCTTGGTTCCAAGGGGCTTGCGCCGCAGGGGCGTTGGAGGCCGTTGAGGGCCGGGGCGCCCGCGGAGTGGGTGGCGCGGACGGGCGCGTGGGGTGTCGCGGACGCGCGCGGACGCCCCGGGCTGCTGCGGGCGCCGCGAACGCCGGGGGAAAAATCGTCCCACCTTCGGATGCCGGAAGTGGTGGGAGGAAAATTCCACCGTATGCGGTGAAGATTCGTCCGGCCGGACGACGGTGCGCCTGGTGGGACGGTTTTTCCCCTGTCGGATGAGCAGCAGGTCCGCCGCGGCCGGGAGGGTTCGCCGCGGTCGCTGAAGATTCGCCGCGGCCGCGGCCGCGGGCCCGGGCCGCGGGCTCGGGCTCGCGCGGCAGCACGAGCGTTGGCCCGGCGGACAGCGCCACCACGGCCCCGCCCTCGCCGACGCGCGGGAACCGACGCACCGCGCCGCCCCGCACGCACGCCCCGCCCCTCACTCCCCCCAAGCGAACGTCTTCGGTGTCGCTCGCGTCCGTATGACCCTCGCGGGCACGCCCGCCACGACCGCATTGGCGGGCACGTCGTGGGTCACCACCGCGGAGGTGCCGACGATCGCGTTGTCTCCGATCGAGACCCCGCGCAGCACGCACGCGCCGTAGCCGATCCAGACGTTGTGGCCGACCCGCACGTCGCGCTTGTAGATGCCCTGGAGGCGAACCGGCCGTTCGACGTCGACCACGCCGTGGTCGAAGTCGATCAGCATGACGCGGTCGGCGACGATGCATTCGCGCCCGATCTCGACCCGCTGGTAGGCCGAAATCGTGCACTCCTGGCCGAGCACCGACTTGGCCCCGACCACGACGCGGCCCTCGTGGGCGCGGATCTTCGTGCCCCGGCCGACCCACGACCAGCGGCCGAGCACGATCTGGGCGTGGCGCCCGATCTCGAACTTCACTCCGGCGCAGATGAAGCACAGGCCGTCGGTCCTCAGCCGCCCTCTGAAGCGCGCTTTGAACCACAGCCAGCGCAGTGCCGAGCTCAGATAGGCCGGCTTGAGCATGCCGTGGCGCCACATGAAGCGAAGCAGCGTCCACGGGCTTCCGTGCAGCGGCGCCGGGGGCATGCGCGCGACCGGCGCAGCCGCGGTCCCGGGCTCGAGCGTGGCCTCCGTCACGCAGCCATCGTAGGTCCTCCGCGTCTGGGGCGGGGGCGGCGCCCAGGCACCCGGGCAGCTACCCGGGCCAGTACCCGGGCTACTACCCGGGACGGGAACCACGTTGGCATGATTGCCTGCGCGATGGCGGAGAAGGACAACGAGCTCGCCCGGCGGCTGATGGACGGCGACAAGCGCGCCTTGGCGCGCGCGATCTCGCTCGTCGAGGACAACGATCAGCGCGGCTTCGAGCTCGTGCGCGAGGTCTACCCGCACACGGGCAGGGCCGCGATCGTCGGCTTCACCGGACCCCCCGGGTCGGGCAAGTCGACCCTGCTCGGCGCCCTGACCAAGCACGAGCGCGAGCATGAGCGCACGGTCGGCGTCCTGTCGATCGACCCCTCCTCACCCTTCACCCAGGGCGCCCTGCTCGGCGACCGCATCCGCCTGGCCGACCTGTTCCTCGACCCGGGCGTCTTCATCCGCTCGATGGCCAGCCGCGGCGCGCTTGGCGGCCTCAGCGAGGCAGCTCTGCAGGCGGCGCTGCTGATGGACGCCGCGGGCCGCGACGTGATCCTGCTCGAGACTGTCGGCGTGGGCCAGGCGGAGGTCGACATCATCGATCACGCCGACACGATCGTGCTCGTGCTCATGCCGGGCTCGGGCGACTCGATCCAGGCGCTCAAGGCGGGGGTGATGGAGATCCCCGATGTGATCGTGGTCAACAAGGCCGACCACCCGCTGACCGACACGATGGTGCGGGAGATCAAGGGAGTGCTCGCGCTCGGGCCTAGGGACGGCTGGCAGGTGCCGGTCGTGAGGACGGAGGCGCTCAAGGGCGCGGGCGTCTCCGAGCTGGCGCAAAAGCTCGCCGCGCACCGCGACTTCATCGAAGCCGAGGGCACCCTGTCGGCGCGACGGCGGCGCAACCTGATGAACGAGGTGCTCGCGATCGCGACCTTCCGCATGCGCCGGGCGCTCGAGGAGTCGGTCCGCGAGGACGCCGAGGTCAAGCGGCTGCTCGATCGGGTGGTCTCGCGCGAGCTCGATCCGGCCAGCGCCGCCGGCATGATCCTGAAGGCGCGCCCCGGAACGAAGTGACCGCGCCCCGCGTGCAGCTCGGGCCGCTGGCGGAAGGCGGCCTCGCTCCCTCGCTGTTCGCGATCGTCGACCGCGGAGTCAGCCGCCGCCCGGCGCTCGCGGAGACGATCAGGGCCGAGGTCGAACTCGTCTTCGAAGACGGTCATCCGCCCGTGCGAATCGTGTTCGGAGATCATGGCGTCCTGGTGCAGGATGGCCCGGCCGAGGACCCCGACCTGCGCATCCGCGGCACGCTCTCGAACCTCAACAAGATGATGGTCGCGCCCTTGATGGGCGGGCTGCCTGTCCCGATCGACGCGCACGGCCGCGCCGCGCTCGGCATGGTGGCCTTCGGCCGCGTGCGCGTGTCGGGCCGCCTCGGGCTGATGCGGCGGCTGCTCGCGCTGATCCGCGTCTGAGGCCCCCGCCGCACCGGAGCCGCATCACTACGATCAAGTCATGCCAAAGACAGTGATCCTGTCCACCGCGCGCACGCCGATCGGCAAGCTCGGCGGCGCGCTCAAGACCCTCGACGCCACCGAGCTCGGGGCACGGGCGATCGAGGCGGCGCTCAAGCGCGCCGAGATCGAGCCCGAGCAGGTCGAGCACGTCGTCATGGGCCAGGTGCTGCAGGCGGGCCAGGGCCAGATCCCCTCCCGCCAGGCCCAAATCAAAGCCGGGATTCCCAAGCACGTCAGCTCCGAGACGATCAACAAGGTGTGCGCATCGGGCATCCGCGCGGCGGGCATGATCGACGCCGCGGTCCGCGCCGGCGATCTGGAGCTCGCGGTCTCCGGCGGCATGGAGTCGATGTCGAACGCCCCCTATCTGCTGAAGGGTGCGCGCTTCGGCTATCGCATGGGCGACGGCCAGGCGCTCGACGCGATGGTCAACGACGGGCTGCGCAACCCGTTCTCCGGCAAGCAGATGGTGGAGGAGGCCTCCGAGGTAGCGGCCGAGCTCGAGCTCACCCGCCCCGACATGGACCGCTGGGCGCTGCGCTCGCATGAGCTCGCGATCAAGGCGACCGACGAGGGGAGGTTGCCGGAGGAGATCACCTCGATCGTGGTCAGCGATCGCAAGGGTGAGCACAGCATCGAGGTCGACGAGGCTCCACGCCGCGACACGAGCCTCGAGCGGCTCGCCAAGCTGCCGCCGATCTTCCTCAAGGACGGCTCGCACACCGCGGGCAACTCGCCCGGAGTCAACGATGGCGCCGGCGCGCTCGTTCTGGCGAGCGACGAGTGGGCGCGCAGGAACCAGCGCCAGCCGCTGGCGGCGATCGTCGCCCAGGCGCAGATCGCCGACGAGTTCGCCTACCTCGCCCGCACGCCCGCCAAGGCTGCCCTAAAGGCGCTCGAGCAGACCGGTCTAAAAGCCGACCAGATCGACTTGTGGGAGATCAACGAGGCCTTCGCCTCGGTGGTGCTGAACTCGATCCGCATGCTCGGGATCGACGAGGCGCGCGTCAATATCAACGGCGGTGCGGTCGCTCTCGGCCATCCGATCGGGGCCTCGGGCGCGCGCATTCTCGGCGCGCTCGTGCTGGAGCTGCGGCGCCGCGGCGGCGGCCTCGGGTGCGCCGCGATCTGCTCGGGCGGGGGACAGGGCGACGCCGTGATCGTGGAGGTGAACGGCCGCTGAGCGGCGATCGCGCCAGCGGCACCAACTCCCAAGCTGCCGCCTTCTTCGACCTCGACCGCACCCTGATGGAGGGCTCCTCGGCCTTCCAGTTCGTGCGCGTCGCCTACAAGGCGGGGCTCGTTTCCCGGCGCCGGCTGGCCGCCGACGCATGGGACAATCTGCGCTTCCGCCTGCGGGGATCGACCGAGGCCGGGACGACCGCGCTGCGGGACCGCATCTCGCGCGAGATCAAGGGAGTGCGGGTGCGCGACGTGCAGCGCCTGGGAGCTGACCTGCTCGCCCGGGTCCTGCCGCGGATCTATCCGCAGATGCTCGAGCTCGGCTATGACCACCAGGACGCCGGTAGGCGCGTCTACATCATCACCGCGGCCGCGCAAGAGCTGGCCGAGGCGCTCGCGCGGGTGCTGGCGTTCGACGGCGGCCTCGGCTCGCGCTTCTCCGCGGTCAAGGACGGCGTCTACACGGGCGATACGGACGGACTGCTGTTCGCCTACCGCGAGGGCAAGGCACAGGCGATCGCGGAGCTGGCCGAGCGCGAGGGGATCGCCCTCGCCGCCTCCTACGCCTACTCCGACTCCGAATCGGATCTGCCGATGCTGCGCCTGGTCGGTCATCCGGTGGCGGTCAACCCCGACCCGGAGCTTGCCCGGATCGCGCGGGAGGAAGGGTGGGAGGTGCTGCGCTTCGAGCGCCTCGGACGTCGGCTCAAGGCAGCGGTCGCGCTGGCGGGTGCCGCGGCCGCGGGAGGGATGGGCAGCGCCGCGATCGCAAGCGGCCGCGCGGGTCGGCGTGGGCGGTTGTCCCCTCACAGCGCGGCCGTTCGTCGTAGGGGCACAACATCCCCACTCTGGCCCGTAAGGAGGTCGCGATGAAGTACGCCCTGTTGATCTACAGCAAGCCCGGCTCACACGAGGAGCTCCCAGAGGACGAGTCCAAGTCGGTGTTCGCCGAGTACATGGCTCTGCGCGAGGACCCGCGCTGCCTCGATGGCGCCGGGCTCCAGCCGGTCGAGACCGCCACCACGGTCCGCGTCCAGGACGGCCAGACGCTCACCACCGACGGCCCCTACGCCGAGACGAAAGAGGTCTTCGGCGGCTACTACGTATACGACGCCGACAACCTCGATCAGGCCCTCGAGCTGGCCGCCCGGATCCCCGCGGCGCGCATGGGTGGCGCGATCGAGGTGAGGCCGGTGATGGAGCGCTAGCGCTGATCGAGCAGGTCTTCCGCGACGAGTGGGGCCGGGTGCTGGCTTCGCTGGTCGGCTTCCTCGGCGACTTCGACCTCGCCGAGGAGGCCGCCCAGGACGCGTTCGCGATTGCCGCCGAGCGCTGGCCGCGCGATGGTGAGCCCGCCAACCCCGGAGCGTGGCTCGTGACCACGGCCCGCAACCGCGCGATCGACCGCATCCGCCGCGAGCGCACGCTGGCCGCCAAGACCAAGCTGCTCGAAATCCCTGAGGCCACCGTGGACGAGCTTGTTGACGAGACGCCGATCAAGGACGAGCGGCTCGAGCTGATCTTCACGTGCTGCCACCCGGCACTCGCGCTCGAGGCTCAGGTGGCGCTCACCCTGCGCGCGCTCGGCGGCCTCAGCACCGGGGAGATCGCCCGCGTGTTCATCGTCTCCGAGGAGACGATGAAGCGGCGCCTCTCCCGTGCGAAGGCCAAGATCAAGGCGACCGCAATCCCGTTCGCCGTGCCGGCCGACCATCTGCTGCCCGACCGCCTCGCGGCCGTTCTGGCGGTCGTCTATCTGATCTTCAACGAGGGCTACGGCGGGCGGACCGAGCTCGCGCAGGAGGCGATCCGGCTCGGCCGCCTGCTGACGACACTGATGCCCGACGAGCCCGAGGCCCACGGGCTGCTCGCGCTGATGTTGCTCCACCACGCCCGGCGCGAAGCGCGCTTTGCCGGCGAGGAACTGGTGCTGCTAGAGGACCAGGATCGCTCGCTGTGGGACGCCGCGCAGATCGCCGCGGGGCGCGCCGCGCTCGACCGCGCGCTGGCGCTCCACGGCCGCGGCTTCTATGTGCTCCAGGCCGCGATCGCCTCGCTGCAGGCCGATCCGCAGATCGACTGGAGCGAGGTCGCGGCACTGTACGAGGAGCTCCAGCGCCTGACGGGATCGCCGGTCGTGGCGCTCAACCGCGCAGTCGCGGTCGCCCAGACGGGTGAGGCCGAGCGGGCGCTCGAGCTCGTGGAGGGACTCGAGCTCGACGATTACCAGTACCTGCACTCCACGCGGGCTGAGCTGCTGCGCCGCCTCGGCCGCGCCGCCGAGGCGCGCGAGGCGTACGAGCGCGCGCTCGCACTCGCGAACACCGATCCCGAACGGCGCTTCCTCAAGCGGCAAATCGACGCCCTGATGCGCGCGTAGACTTCGCCCGGTGGCCACGGATGCGCAGCTGAGCGCGATCGAGCGCTGGGAGCGCGAGGTATACGGCAGCGCTCCGGAGCGTCTGCAGCTGTTCGAGACGATCTCCGGGGAGCCGGTCAAGCCGCTCTACACCGAGAGCGACCTGCCCGAGGACCCCGAGCAGGCGATCGGGCTGCCGGGCGAGCTCCCGTTCACGCGTGGCGTGTACGGATCGATGTACCGCGGGCGGCTGTGGACGATGCGCCAGTTCGCGGGCTTCGGCACCGCTGTTGAGACCAATGCGCGCTTCCGCTACCTGCTCGACCAGGGCCAGACCGGGCTCTCGACGGCCTTCGACATGCCCTCCCTGATGGGCCACGACTCGGACCATCCCCGGTCGCTGGGCGAGGTCGGCCGCGAGGGCGTCGCGATCGACACGCTCGAGGACATGGAGGCGCTATTCGCCGACATCCCGCTCGACCGGGTGTCGGTGTCGATGACGATCAACGCCCCGGCGGCGATCATGCTCGCCTTCTACGTGGTGGCCGCCGAGCGGCACGGGATCGCGCCCGAGCGGCTGTCGGGGACGATCCAGACCGACATCCTCAAGGAGTACATCGCGCAGAAGGAGTGGTGCTTCCCGGTCGACCCCGCGATGCGGCTGGTGGGGGACATGATCGAGTGGTGCGCCACGCACATGCCCCGCTGGCACCCGATCTCGATTTCCGGCTATCACATCCGCGAGGCGGGCTCGACGGCCGCTCAGGAGCTCGCCTTCACGCTCAAGGACGGGCTGACATACGTCGAGCAGGCGGTCGCGCGCGGCCTCGACGTGGACGACTTCGCCCCCCGGCTGTCGTTCTTCTTCAACGCCCACATCGACTTCTTCGAGGAGATCGCCAAATACAGGGCCGCCCGCCGGATCTGGGCGCGCGAGCTGCGCGAGACCTTCGGCGCGCGCAAGCCCGAGTCGTTGCGGATGCGCTTCCACACACAGACGGCCGGCGTCTCGCTCACCGCCCAGCAGCCGCTCAACAACATCGTGCGCACCGCGATCGAGGCGCTCGCCGGCGTGCTCGGCGGCACGCAATCGCTGCACACCAATAGCTTCGACGAAGCGCTGGCGCTGCCGACCGAGGAAGCCGTGCGCGTCGCCCTGCGCACCCAGCAGATCATCGCCGAGGAAACGGGCGTCGCGAACACGATCGATCCGCTCGGCGGCTCCTATTTCGTCGAGGCGCTGACCGACCAGATGGAGGCCCGCTGCTACGAGTATTTCGACAAGATCGACCAGCTCGGCGGCATGGTCGAGGCCGTCAAGCGGGGCTTCCCGCAGCGTGAGATCGCCGATGCCGCGTTCCGCTACCAGCGCGAGGTCGAGTCGGGCCAGCGCAGGCTCGTGGGCGTCAACGCCTACACCGAGGGCGGGCAGGACGGCGCCATCTCGATCCTCCGCATCGACCCCCAGTTCGAGCCCAAGCAGATCGAGCGCGTGCGTGCCGTGCGCGAGCGGCGCGACACCGCGGCCACCGAGCGGGCGCTCGCGCGGCTCACCGAGGCCGCCCGGGACGCGCGCGAGAACCTTATGCCCTACCTGGTCGAGTGCGCCCGCGCCGAGGCAACCGAGGGCGAGATGGTCCAGGCGCTCCAGACCGTCTTCGGCTCGTTCACCGAGGCGCCCGTCTTCTAAATATCTGTCCGGCGCCGCACATGTGCGGCGCCGCCGGCCCGAACATGTTCGGGCCGGGGCCGGGGCGCATGCGCCCCGGCCTTATTGCTCTATTTGCTCAGTGCCTTTTGCGCCGCGAGCGCGTCCTTGTGCACCTGGGCGTAGAAGGCGTCAGTCGAGTACACGAACCGGTAGGTGACGGTTCCCTTGGCCGCCACCTTGGCGGCGTAGTGCATCGTGAAATTGCTGTCGTCCGAGAAGGCTGGGGGAGCGAAGACGATCTTGGTCGGCGCCTGGGCAAAGGTGATCGCGCCCTGCCCGGTCGAGAAATCGCCGTTGGGAGCGCCCAGCACCTTGACGTAGATCGAGCCCACCCCCTTGGACACGTGTACGACTGCGCCGGGGGCGTGGGCGGCGTAGCCGTGCTTGCCCGGGAAGCGATAGCCGATCGTCGATGCACTGCACGCGTTGTTCGTCAGGCACTGGGAGTTGTCGTAGAGCAGGTCGACTTTGTGGGCGTGGCCGTCGGTGCTCTTGAACGTGTCGGTGATCCAGACCATCTGGCCCGAGGCGTTCTGGACCATCTTGCGGCTGACCTCGACCCCGGTCGGCTTGTAGCTGGTGCACGTGGTGATCGTGGGCGGATAGGTGGGGGTGTTGCAGCGGACGAACTGATCGGTCTCCGTGATCGTGACGTCGCCGGTCTTGGCATTCTGCGAGAAGTGCCAGCTGAGGCTCGGGAATCCGGGCACGTTTCTGGCGCCGCTGAACACGTTGTAGGCGGTATACGCCGCGTAGGCATCGCGTCCGTCAACCTGGATGTCCGAGCGCGTGCTTGTGGACCCGTTCTCGTTGCCAGTGTTCAAGAAGGCGTTGCCGTAGAAGACGGTCGTCGTCTGATCGCCCGTCGCGTCGAAGATGTAGGAGTCGCACAGCCCGCACGAGCTGATCGAGTCGTAGTCGTTGGCGAAGCGCGGCTGCTGGCCCCAGGCGTAGTAGTCGTAGCGCTTGCCGTTGTTGGGGCCGCCCGTGAGACGGTCGTTCTGCCGCTCGCCGACGTCGATGTGCGGGCCGGCGAAGGCGGGTGTGAGGGTCGTCTGGCCGGACGGCAACGCGGCCAGATGGCACGTCTCGTCCTTGACGTTATTAAGCGGGGCGTCTACGGAGAAGGACCCCTTGCTGTTGAGCGTCACCCCGGTCGCCACGGTCGAGTACCCGGTGCCGTAGAAGCAGAGGATGTCGACCGTGTCGGTGGAGGGGGAGGTCGAATCGGTCTTGCCGGCCACGGCGAAGGTATTGGGGTTGTTGTAGTTGTAGGTGAAGTAGCTCGGGCTCTTGGCCGGTTTGGTGATGTGCGTGTGTGTGATGGTGGCTGCGGCCGGGGCCGCCAGCGCCAGCGAACCCGCGACGGCGAGCACTGTTCCCCTGATGATCCTCATAGTCTCCTCGACTTCCGTTGCCGGCCCCGGCGGCAAGATAACACGCCCACATATAGTTCTGAACGCGACCATGAGCCCAGACAAGAAGATCCGCGTGGTGGTTGCCAAGCCGGGCCTCGACGGCCACGATCGGGGCGCCAAGATCATCGCCCGCGCGCTGCGCGACGCGGGCATGGAGGTGATCTACACCGGCCTTCACCAGACGCCCGAGCAGATCGTCGAGACGGTGATCCAGGAGGACGCCGATGCCGTCGGGCTCTCGATCCTCTCCGGGGCGCACATGACGCTCGTGCCGCGGGTGCTCGAGCTGCTCAGGGGCCAGGGTGTCGACGACGTGCTGGTGACGGTTGGAGGCACGATCCCCGCCGACGACATACCGGAGCTCAAACAGCTCGGGGTCGCGGAGGTGTTCGGACCCGGGGCGGGCACGCAGCAGATCGTGGACTTCATCCGCGGGTCCGCCCGCGAGGACTGACTGCGAGGGGCGACGGGTCAGGATGCCCCCGGATCGCCAGGATGCACCACCGTGCTGACTGACTAGTCAGTCAACGTCCTGGGTAATATTCCCGCGTCAAGCGAATAGGAGGCACAGTTGAAGATTTGCGTCCTGGTCAAAGAGGTACCGGACGCCGCCGTCGAGAAGCGCATCAACCCGTCGACGGGGCGGATGGACCGCTCGGGTGAGAAGAACCTCAACCCGTATGACACCCACGCGATCGAGGCGGCGATGCAGATCCGCGAGGGCGGCACCGTCCAGGTCGATGAGATCGTGGCGGTCACGATGGGTCCCGAGTCGGCTGTGCGAGCCCTGCACAAGGCGGTCTCGCTGGGCGCCGATCGCTCGATCCAGCTGACCGATGCGGCGCTCGCCGGCTCCGACGTCGCGGCGACCGGCTACGCGCTCTCCAAGGCGCTTGCCAAAGAGCAGCCGGACCTCGTCTTGCTCGGCCAGCAGTCAGACGACGGCGAGTGCTACACGATCGGCGCCGTGGTGGCCGACCACCTGCACATGCCCTCGCTGACCCAGGTGATCAAGATGGACGTCGAGGAGGGCGCGCTGCGCTGCGAGCGCCAGGCCGAGTACGGCTACGACACGGTCCAGATCAAGCTGCCCGCCGTGATCTCGGTCGGGGACGCCATCAACGAGCCGCGCTACCCGTCGCTGAAGGCGATCATGGGCGCAAAGAAGAAGCCACTCGAGCAGGTTGGCGCCGGCGATGTCGACATCGACTCCTCGCTCGTGGGCGAGGAGGGCTCGCGCGTCCAGTGCGACGACTTCCACGACCCGGCGGCCAAGGCGCCCGGTCAGGTGATCGAAGACGAGGACACCGACGAGACCGTCCAGAAGATCGTCGCGTGGCTTGAAGAAAGGAAGCTGATCTGAATGGCTGACGTTCTGACCTACGTCCTCCACTACGAGGGGGCGTTCAACAAGAACTCGCTCGGGGCGGTCTCCGAGGGAGCCGCGCGCGCCGAGGAGATCGGGGGCGAGTGTCACGCGGTCGTGGTCGGGGGCGATGACCTGACCGACGAGCTGTGCTCCTCACTCGGCGCCTACGGCGCGACCAAAGTTTTCCGGGCCCGTGGCCCCGAGGGTCTGGCCCAGCCCGTGATCGACGTGATCGCCAAGGTGATCGAGGAACACGGACACTCCTACGCGCTGTTCGGCGGCGGCCTGCTCGGGTTCGAGATCGGCGCCGGCCTCGCCGCGCGGCGGCAGGCGGGCGTGACGATGGAGGTCACCGCGGTGCGCGCCGAGGATGGCAAGCTCGTGGCCGAGCGGCCGATCCTGCAGGACTCGCAGATCTCGGTGTCCCGCTACCGCGGCGAGCTCGGCATCATCATCGGACGCATCAACGCATTCGAGATCGTCTCCAGGGACGGCGGCTCGGCGGAGGTGGTCGACGTCGAGGTCTCCTACTCGCCCTGGTCCGAGCAGGCGACGATGGTGCAGCGCGGCGAGCAGCGCGGCGCGGACGTCGACATCGAGGGCGCCGACATCCTCGTGGCGGGCGGCCGTGGACTCGGCAAGGCCGAGAACTTCAAGCTGGCCGAGGAGCTGGCTGGGGCTTTCGGCGGCAACTCGGCCGTCGCGGCCACACGCGCGGTGGTCGACGCCGGCTGGTACCCCTACGCCGCCCAGATCGGGCAGACGGGCAAGACGGTGTCACCCAAGCTGTACGTCGCGGCCGGCATCTCGGGCGCGATCCAGCACAAGGTCGGCATGCAGTCCTCGGAGAACATCGTCGCGATCAACAAGGACGCGAACGCTCCGATCTTCGAGTTCTCCGACCTCGGGATCGTCGGCGATCTCAACAAGATCCTGCCCAAGCTGACCGAGGCGATCAAGGCCAAGCGGGGGGCGTGAGCGCATGAGCTCGGCCTCCAACGGCAGCCCTCACGCTCCGAGCGAGTTCCCGCCGCCGGTCTCCTCGCCGGACGAGTTCATCAAGCGTGAGCTCGACTCCGAGGACGACCGCATCGAGGTCGGGGTCGCGATCGTAGGTGGCGGGACGGCCGGGCTGGCGTGCGCCAACCGGCTGCTGGCGCTGCTCGCGGACGACCCCGCGACGATGGAGAAGCTCGGCGAGGTGCCGGTGGCCGTGATCGAGAAGGCCAAGGCCTGCGGCGGTCACTCGCTGTCGGGCGCGGTGATGCGGCCGGGGCCGCTCCAGGAGCTCTTCCCGCAGCTCAGCCGCGAGGACTGGCGCACGGAGCGCTTCGCCTTCGGCGAGGTCACGAAGGAAGCGGTCTACATGCTGCCGAACGGCAAGGCCAAGCTCCGCATTCCGCCGCCGCCGCCGTTCAAGAACCACGGCAACGAAGTCGTCTCGGTCGCCGCTCTGGCCCGTTACCAGCAGCGGCAGGCCGAGGAAGGCGGCGCCTACGTGCTGACCGAAACCTCGGCCACCAAGCTGATCGTGCAGGACGGCCGCGTGGTGGGCGTGCGCTCGGGCGACAAGGGCCGCGGCAAGGACGGGGAGGAGCTCTCGAACTTCGAGCCCGGGACCGACATCAAGGCGCGCGTGACCGTGCTCGGCGAAGGCTGCTGGGGCCATCTGACCGGCGCCGCGATCCGCGAGTTCAGGCTCGCCGAGGGCCGCGAGCCGCAGGTCTGGGAGCTGGGCGTCAAGGAAGTCTGGAAGGTGCCCAAGCCGCTCGACCGCGTGATCCACACGATCGGTCCGTGGCCGCTCAAGATCTCGGCCAGGTACGGCCAGATCGGCGGCAGCTGGCTCTACCCGATGAAGGACGCGAGCTCGGGCGACGATCTTGTTTCGATCGGGTTCGTGGTCGATCTCGACTACGCCGACGCCACCACCTCGGTCCACGACCTGCTGCAGCTGTTCAAGACCCATCCGCTCGTGCGCGAGATTCTCTCCGGCGGCGAGCGTGTCGCCTGGGGCGCGAAGGCGCTGCCCGGAGGCGGCTACTGGTCGATGCCAAAGCTCTCGATGCCCGGGGCGCTGCTGGTCGGAGACGCAGGCGGGATGGTCGACACGGTCGCGCTCAAGGGCGTGCACCACTGCATCAAGTCGGGCATCCTCGCGGGCGACGCGATCTACGCCTCACTCGCCAAGGGCGCGCCACTGCAGCAGTACGAGCAGGCGGTCGAGGAGTCCTCGATCGGCAAGGAGCTGTGGCTCGTTCGCAACACGCGCCAGCCGTTCCAGCGCGGCTTCATCCAGGGCGGCCCGATGGTCAACGTCGCGATCGCGACCAAGGGGCGCCTGCCCGGCGGCCGCATGCAGTGGCACCGCGACGACGAGAAGCCCGTGTTCCTGGGCGACACCCACGAGCGCTATCCGAAGCCCGACGGCAAGTACATCTTCGACAAGCTCTCGTCCGTCTACATCTCGGGCAACGCGACCCGCGACGACGCGCCGAACCACATCCGGCTGCGGCGCACCGTCCCGCGTGAGATCGCCGAGGCGTGGCGCTGGATGTGCCCCGCCGGCGTGTATGAGATCCCCGACGACGCACCCGAGACGGGTCCCGTCGACGTGACGGTCAACTACACCAACTGCGTGCAGTGCGGCGCGATCACGGCCAAGGGCGGGCGGCTGACGCCGCCCGAGGGTGGCGACGGGCCGCTGTACCGGGTGACATAGGTCGCCCCCACTGTGTGCGCGGCCCGCAGCGGACTCGGAATCGAGTGCCGCAGTCCGTCGCTATGCTCGTCTGTATGAAGCAAGGCATCCACCCCGAGTACGTCGAAGCGCACGTCCGCTGCACCTGCGGCAACGAATTCGTGACGCGCTCGACAAAGCCAGAGATTCACGTCGAGATCTGCTCGGCCTGCCATCCCTTCTACACGGGCCGGCAGAAGCTGGTCGACACCGGCGGGCGCGTCGAGCGCTTCCAGCGCCGGGTCGCGAGGGGACGCCGGGCCACCCGCACGCCGGCCTAGGGCGCACCCTCCGTGGCTGCGGCCGGGCGACCCTCGGTTGTGATCGTCGGCGCCGGCATCGGCGGCATCGGCGCGGCGATCGAGCTTCGCCGCCACGGCTTCACAGACATCACGATCCTCGAGAAGGCGCCCTCGCTGGGCGGCACCTGGTGGTACAACCGCTATCCGCTGTGCGCGTGCGATGTGCCGTCGCAGCTGTACTCGTTCTCGTACGCCCAGCGCCGCGACTGGTCGCGCATCTGCTCTCCCGGTGAGGAGATCCTGCGCTATGTCGAAGGGGTCGCGCGCACCTACGGCGTGGACCAGCTGGTCGTCCATGGGGCCGAGGTGAGCGCCTGCCGCTGGGACGAGGACGCGCGCCGCTGGAAGATTTCGAGTAGCGATGGCCGCGACTGGGTCGCCGACGCGGTCGTGATCGCCACCGGTCAGCTGCACAAACCGGCGATGCCGCACTTCCCGGGGGCGGACGAGTTCGGCGGGAAGACGTTTCACACCGCGAGCTGGCCCGAGCGCTTCGATGCGCGCGGCAAGCGGATCGCCGTTATCGGCACCGGGGCCAGCGGGATTCAGTTGATCCCCGCGCTGGCCGACGAGGCCGAGCGGTTGTACGTCTATCAGCGCACCGGCAACTGGTTCCTGCCGCGGCGCAATCGGGCCTACCCGCGCTGGGTGAGAGCCGCCATCCGCTATCTGCCGGGCCTCCAGGCCTGGCGGCGGCGGTTCATCTACGAGTACGCCGAGACCCTGACGCGCATGATCCGCCACCCGCGGACGTTTGGGCGCGTCGGCCACGCCGTGTCGGCGGCGTTCATGCGCTGGCAGCTGCGCGATCCCGAGGTGCGACGCAAGGTGTGGCCGGACTACACCTTCGGCTGCAAGCGCGTGCTCTTCAGCTCGCACTACCTGCCTGCGCTGCAGCGGCCGAACGTCGAGCTCGTCACCGAGCCGATCTCGAGCATGACGGCCGAAGGTCTCGTGACCGCCGACGGGGTCAAGCGCGAAGTCGACTGCGTCGTCTACGCGACCGGCTTTCGCACCAACGACTTCATGCTGCCGATGGAGGTGGTGGGCCGCGGCGGTCGGTTGCTCAGCGAGGAGTGGGCCGGTGGTCCGCACGCACACCTGGGGATCACGGTTCCCGGCTTCCCCTCGCTGTTCTTGATCTACGGGCCCAACACCAACACCTCGGGTGGCTCGATCATCCTCTACGAGGAGGCCCAGGCCGCCTACATACGCCAGGCGCTCGAGCAGGTCTCGCTGCGCGGTGCGGCGGCGATCGAGGTGCGAGCAGAGGTCGAGGCGTGCTCGAACCGCGAGCTCCAGTCCCGCTTTGCGGGCACCGCCTGGCTCGAGTGCAACTCCTGGTATCGGGTCGGCGGGGAGGGGCGCATCGTCGCCAACTGGCCCGGATCGATGCGCGACTACGAGCGCAGCGTTGCGCGGCTCGACCCGGCCGAGTTCGAGCTCGTCCCAGGTCCGGAGCCCGGGCCGGCACGGGCCCGGGAGCCCCGGACCTCCTCCTACACTCGAGCGCGATGATCGACCAGCTAGTAGCGCAGATCGAGGCGCGCTTCTCGGAGCTCGAGGGCGACCTGGCTGACCCGACCGTGATCGGCGACCGGGCGCGGTTCACTGCGGTCTCGCGCGCCTATAGCGAGCTCGAGCCGGCGGCCAAGCTGGCGGCTGAGTACCGGCGCACGGCCGACGATGCCGAAGGCGCGCGCGAGCTGCTGGACGAGGACGGCGACGACCCCGAGCTGCGGGCGCTGCTGGCCTCGGCGCGCGAGCGCCTCGGCTCGCTCGAGGACGAGATCCGCCTGGCGATGGTGGAGCCCGACCCCAATGACGCCAAGAATGTGATCGTCGAGATCCGGCCCGGGGCGGGCGGCGAGGAGGCGGCGCTGTGGGCAGGCGATCTATACCGCATGCTGACCAGGTACGCGGAGCGCCGCGGGTTCGCCGTCGAGCCGCTGTCGATCGGCGAGGGGACCTACACCTTCGCGATCAAGGGCGATGGCGCCTACTCGGTGTTCAAGTACGAGGGCGGTACGCATCGCGTCCAGCGCGTGCCCGAGACCGAGTCCCAGGGCCGCATCCACACCTCGACCGCGACCGTGGCCGTGCTGCCCGAGGCCGAGGAGGTCGAGGTCGAGATCGATCCCGGCGAGCTCCAGATCGACGTCTACCGCTCCTCGGGTCCCGGGGGGCAGTCCGTCAACACGACGGACTCGGCCGTGCGCGTAACCCACCGCCCGACCGGGATCGTGGTCTCGATGCAGGACGAGAAATCCCAGCTGCAAAACCGCGAGCGGGCACTGCGGGTGCTGCGCGCGCGGCTGCTCGAGCGGGCCCGCGCAGAGCAGCAGGCGGCGGTCGCGGCCGATCGCCAGGCCCAGGTCGGGACGGGCGAGCGGGCCGAGAAGATCCGCACCTACAACTTCCCCGACAAGCGGGTCAAGGACCACCGCGTGAACGTCCTCTCCCACAACCTGGACGGCGTCCTGATGGGTGAGCTCGACGAGTTCACCGGAGCGCTCCAGGACGACGAGAAGCGCCGCAAGCTGGAGGCGCACGCTGTTGCCTGAGACGGCGCTCGCCGCTCCCACCGTCAAAGAAGTTCTCGCCGCGGCCTCCGAGCGCTTGGCGGCCGCCGGGTGCGAGACGCCACGTCTCGACGCCGAGCTGCTGTTGGCGCGGGCGCTCGGACACGACTCGCGCTCGCGCCTCGTGATCGACGGCGACTTGGTGCCCTCGAGCGAGACGAGGGGTGGTTTTGAGCGGCTGCTCGAGCGGCGCGAGCGGCGCGAGCCGGTCGCCTACGTCCTCGGCAGCCGAGCGTTCCGGGGGGTCACGCTGTCGGTGGATCGCCGCGTGCTGATCCCTCGTCCCGAGACGGAGCTACTGGTCGAGCTCGCGCTGACGCTCCCGCAGGGATCCTCGGTGGCTGACGTCGGCACGGGCTCCGGGGCGGTGGCGCTGGCACTGTCGAGCGAGCGGCGAGATCTGCTCCTGACCGGGATCGACTCGAGCGCGGCGGCGCTTAGGGTCGCTGTCTGGAACCGCGAGCGCCTCGGCCTGCACGCGGTCGAGCTCGTGCAGGCCGATCTGCTCGACGCCGACCGCTACGACGCCGTGCTGGCGAACCTTCCGTACGTCGCGTCGGGTGAGCGGGTCGGGCCGGAGATCGCTCTGTATGAGCCCCGTCACGCGTTGTTCTCAGGCGCGGACGGGCTCGACGCCCTCAGGCGGCTGGCCGCCCGGCTCGCCGATGCTGCTCGGTGCCGCTTGCGCGGCGCTCGAGGTCGGTGTCGGGCAGGCGCCCGCGGTGGGGGCGCTTCTGCGGGGGGCCGGTTTCAGCCAGGTCGATTCTCACCGCGACCTCGCCGGCCACGAACGCGTGGTTCTCGGGCGCCGGTGAGCGGCGGCGGCTCCCCCGGCTCGGGCGGCTCGCTCGTGGTCGACTTTGCGCGTTGCCTGGCCGCCGGCGGCGTGGCGGTCTTCCCCGCCGACACCGTCTACGGGCTCGCGTGCGATCCGAGCAACAGGCTCGCTGTCGAACGGCTCTACCTGCTCAAGCGCAGGCCGCGCGAGAAGGCCAGCGCGGTCATGTCCTTCTCGCTTACGGCGGCGCTCGAGGCGCTGCCGGAGCTGCCGCCAGCTGTGCGCGAGGCGCTCGAGCGGCTCTTGCCCGGCGCAGTCACCGCCCTGGTCCCGAACGAAGGCGCTCGCTTTCCGCTTGCCTGCGGGGATGACCCCTCGACGCTCGGCCTGCGCGTGCCTGCGATCGAGCGCTTCGCCGGGTTGCGCGCGCCGCTGCTGCAATCGAGCGCCAACCTTGCGGGAGGCAGCGATCCGCGCAGGCTTGAGGACGTGCCCGAACTGCTGCGCGCCGGCGCCGACCTCGTGATCGACGGCGGCGAGCTCCCGGGCACGCCGTCTACCGTGATTGATCTGCGCTCGCTGCCGGACGACGGGTCGTGGTCGATCGTGCGGGAGGGGGCGGTGAGTGCGGCGGAGGTGAGCGCGGCGCTCGACGGCGTGGGGGACGCGCAGGTGCGATATCGGACGAACGTCCCCGGGGGCCAGTTTCACTTCGACCCGACCACCTATCTGGAGACGATCAAGGAGGACATCCCGGTGTACGAGCGGCTCCAGGGGGAGCTCGCGGCCGCGACTGGCAGCGGCGCGAGGCGCATCCTGGAGCTCGGCGCCGGCACGGGCGAGACCACCCAGCGGCTGTTGGCCCGCCACCCGGCCGCAACCGTCATCGGCATCGACGCGAGCGCGCAGATGCTCGACCGCGCGCGTCAGGTGCTGCCCGGCGACCGCGTCGAGCTGTGCGTCGCGCGACTTGAGGATCCACTCCCCGAGGGCCCGTTCGACCTCGTCGCGAGCGCCCTCTGCGTGCACCACCTCACCGCATCCGAGAAGCGCGATCTGTTCCGCCGCATCGCCGCTGCGCTTGCACCGGGCGGAAGGTTCGTGCTCGCGGATGTGGTCGTGCCGGAGGACCCGGCCGATGCGGTCACGTCGCTCACGCCCGACTTCGATCGGCCCAGTTCGGTGGCGGAACAGCTCGAATGGCTTGCCGCCGCTGGCCTCGAGCCCCGGGTCGTGTGGGAGCACCGCGACCTGGCCGTAGTCGTCGCCGTCTGAGCGGCCACCGGCGCTGATATCGTCGGATGAGGTGAGCGTGGAGCTGCCTTCCGACTTCTTCAACCGGCCATTGGCCGAGGTCGATCCTGAGATCGCGGAGGTGCTCTCGCTCGAGCTCGCCCGCCAGCAGCGCACGCTCGAGATGATCGCCTCCGAGAACTTCGTGCCCGTATCGGTGCTCGAGTGCCAGGGCTCGGTGCTCACCAACAAGTACGCCGAGGGCTATCCCGGCAAGCGCTACTACGGCGGCTGCGAGCACGTCGACGTCTCGGAGCAGCTGGCAATCGATCGTGCGTGTGAGTTGTTCGGTGCCGAGCACGCGAACGTGCAGCCGCACTCGGGCGCGCAGGCCAACGCCGCGGTCTACCAGGCGCTGCTCGACCCCGGCGACACGTTCATGGGCCTCGAGCTGGCCCACGGCGGCCACCTCACCCATGGCATGCGCCTCAACGTCTCCGGTCGGCTGTACAACGTGGTCGCCTACCACGTCGATCGCGAGACCAGCGTGATCGACATGGACGAGGTGCAGCGCCTCGCCCGCGAGCACCGCCCGAAGCTGATCATGGCCGGGTGGTCGGCGTATCCGAGGTTCCTCGATTTCGAGCGCTTCCGCGAGATCGCCGACGAGGTCGGGGCCGCGCTGGTGACCGACATGGCCCACTTTGCCGGGCTGGTGGCCGCTGGACTGCACCCCAACCCGGTGCCTTACTCGGACGTCGTCACGACCACGACCCACAAGACTCTGTGCGGTGGTCGCGGCGGGCTGATTCTGTGCCGCGAGGAGCTCGCCAAGAAGATCAACTCGGCCGTCTTCCCAGGCCAGCAGGGCGGTCCACTCGAGCACGTGATCGCCGGCAAGGCGGTCGCCCTGAAGATCGCGATGTCGGACGCCTTCAAGGAGCGCCAGGAGCGCACGGTCGCCGGGGCCCGGGCGTTGTCGCGGGAGTTGCTCGACGCCGGTGCCGGCGTGAGCGTCCTGACCGGCGGCACCGACGTCCACCTCGTGCTCTGCGACCTGCGGGAATCGGAGCTCGACGGCAAGCAGGCCGAGGACCGGCTGGCCGAGGTGGGCATCACCGTCAACCGCAACGCCGTTCCTTTCGACCCGCGGCCGCCCGCGGTTTCGAGCGGTTTACGGATCGGCACGCCCGCGCTCGCGACGCGCGGGCTGGGGCTCGAGGACTTCGTCGAAGTCGGGCGCATCATCGTGGCGGCGCTGACCGCCGGCGATCAGTTCGAACTCCAGCGCGCCGACCTCGCCGAGCGCGCGGCCGCGGTCGCCGACCGCTATCCGCTGTACTCCGGGCTCGCCACAGCGGCCCTGGCGTAGGTCGCGGCGCGGGTCTCGCGCCGTCTGGGAGTCATCGGGCCCCACAGGTCCTTAGCTGCTGCCATGCTTCCGGCACACGATGCGTTATTGGCACGCGGTGTTTGCCCTGCTCGTGGCCATGGCTGCGGCTGCTTTGCTGACGCCGCTGGCGGCGCGCCTCGCCCGTCGGGTTGGAGCGCTTGACAAGCCGCGCGACCGGGGCCTCGCGATCAAGGAGACCCCCAGGCTCGGCGGCCTGGCGATCTTTGCCGCGGTGCTGCTCCCGGGGGCGATCTGGCTGCCCGGATCGGGCACCACGCACGCGATCCTGATCGGGGCGGCCACGATCACAGCCGTGGGCGCGATCGACGACGTCTTCGACCTGCCGCCATGGCTCAAGCTGGTGGGTCAGGTCGGGGCCGCGGTGATCGCCGTCACCGGCGGTGTCAGCCTCAAGGAGGTGGCGCTGCCATTCCTCGGCACGCTGGCCTTCCCCCACGAGGGCCCCTTGCTGACCGTGTTCTGGCTCGTCGGCCTGATGAACGTCGTCAACCTCTCCGACGGCGTCGACGGTCTCGCCGCGGGGCTGTGCGCGATCGACGGCGTCGCGTTCGCGATCATCATCTTCGACCTGCCCCACGTGCAGAGCTCCTACGCGACCCTGGCGGCGCTCACCGCCGGGGCCGCGCTCGGCTTCCTGATCCACAACTTCCCTCCGGCCAGGGTCTTCATGGGCGACTCGGGGGCCAATCTGCTCGGCTATCTGCTCGGCGTGGCGACGATCGGCGGCACGCTCAAGTCGACCGCGGTGGTGGCGTTGGTGGTGCCGCTCGTGATCCTCGCGGTCCCGTTCCTGGACACGGGATTCGTGATCGCCAAACGCCTCAAGTACCGGCGCAAGCCGTGGCTTGCGGACGCGAACCACTTCCACCACCGGATGGCGCGGATCGGCTTCAGTCAGCGCAAGACGCTCGCGTACCTGTACAGCTGGACCGTGCTGCTCGCGGGCCTGGCGGTGGCCCTGCGGTTCGTTCCCTACCACGACCACACCTACCCCTACCACTATCACCTCGGTTGGCTCGTGCTGGTGGTGGCGCTGGGGGTGGCCGCTCTGGCGGCGAGCGTCTACCTCGTGTACGTGCTCGAGATCCTCAAGTTCAAGCGCGTGCGCATGCGCCAGCTGCAAACGCTCGAGCCCGGCACCAGCGAGCACGAAATCGACGTACGGGTGCGCCAAGAGTTCGAGACCGGCGAGTTCGAGCGGGTTGGGTAGCTTGGCCCTGCATCTACCGCGGAGCGCGGTCCTCTGAGCACTACCGAACCCACGAGAAGCAAAACGCCCGCGCCGCGCGCGACCGATCACGCCTCCCGGCGCGGCAGGTGGGGCGGCCTGAGCGGCGTTGAGCTGGCGCTGCTCGGGGTCGTTGTCACGGTGACCGCCGCGGCCGGGGTCGCGCGCTACGCAGGCTTTACGCCGGTCGCCGCGTTCGTGCTCGCAGGACTCGCGCTGGCTGGGGGTGCGTGGGTCGTCTCGCTCGCCACCGAGCAGCTCGGCCACCGCTCGGGGCCCGCAGTCACCGGCCTGGCCCAGTCGACGCTCGGCAACCTCCCGGAGTTCTTCGTCGTGATCTTCGCCCTCCAAGCCGGCCAAAGGATCGTCGCTGAGACCGCGATCATCGGTTCGATCCTGGTCAACGCGCTGCTCGTGCTGGGGCTGGTGATCGTCGCCGGCGCTCGCCAAGCCAAGGACGGCGTCATGCGCTTCAGCCCGCGGCTGCCGAACGACACGGCGACTCTGCTCCTGATCTCGACCTTCATCATTGTGCTGGTCGGTCTTGCCCAGGCCGCGCACGACCCCGCTTCTCACCACGCCCGCACGATCTCGATCATCGGCGCAATCGCGCTTCTGGGCACCTATTCCTTCTGGCTCACCCAGTACCTGCGCTCGGACCAGCCCAGCTCGCGCGAATCCCCGCGCCTGTCGCTGGCTTTGACGGTCGTCCTGCTGGCGGGCGCGGGAACCCAATCGGCGTTCGTCTCCGACTGGTTCGTACACGCTCTGCAACCCGCGATCCACACCCTCAACATCTCGCAGACATTCGCCGGCCTGGTGATCGTGGCGATCGCCGGCAACGCGGTCGAGAACGTGACTGGCATCGTGCTCGCGGCCAAGGGCAGCTCCGAGCTTGCGATCTCGGTCGTGAAGAACTCGGTGGCCCAGATCGCGGCATTCCTCTACCCAGCGCTCGTGCTCGTCTCGCTGCTGACCGCCACATCGTTGACGTTCGCGCTGGCGCCGGTGTACATCGGCGCGCTGTTCGGGATGGCGGTGATCGTGTGGCAGATCACCGGCGACGGCGAGGCGACAGTCTTCGAAGGGTTGGCGCTGGTGGCCGTGTTCGTGATCCTCGCCGCCGTCGCCCTGTACGAGGCCTGAGGCCCGAGCGGGCGGCCCTCGCACTGCTACCTTACGTTAACGTGAACTCTGAGACGGACAAGCCGCTGCGCATCGGTGAACTGGCCGAGCTCACCGGCACGACGCCGCGCACGATCCGCTACTACGAGGAGATCGGGCTCCTCCAAGGCGCAGAGCGCGAGCATGGCAAGCACCGCTGCTACACGGAGGCGGACGTCGAGCGCGTGCGCCAGATCCTCCGACTCCGGGACCTGCTGGGCCTGTCACTCGAGCAGCTCTCACAGCTGCTCGAGGCAGAGACGGCGCGGGCGGAGCTCCGGCGGGAGTACCACCGAACCGAGCAACCCGCCCAGCGACGCCGCATCCTCGAGAGTGCCCTCGGGCACATCTCGACCCAGCTTGAGCTGGTGCGCGGCCGCTACGAGGAGCTCGAGCGGCTCGAGCAGGAGCTGGTCGAGCGCCGCGAGAAGGTCGAGTTGGCTCTGGCCGAGCTGGAAGATGCCGCCGCTCCGCGTCGGGTCCTCGGCGCGGGCCGCCCCTAGCGAGGTGGCTCTTGTCGCTTAGCACGCCGCTCGCGGCGCTGCTCCTCGCGCGCGCGGCGCACAGCGTCTGAGCGCCTGGCCTCACCACCGCGGAGGCCGAACTTGAGCGGCCTGGAGATCGCCGAGAACAGCCGCTCCGTCTGGGCGTGGCCGCAGCTGGGGCACGGGGCGGAGCCGCCAGGGGCGATCAGCGCCTCGAACTCCTCACCACACTTGCCGCAGCGGAACTCGTACACCGGCACGGTCCGCAGAGCATAGGTGGGGCAGGAACCGAGCAAAGGGGGCATGGCCTGAGCAAGGTGGGGGGAGGAACCGAGCAAGCGGTGGCGTAACCAACGCCCCGGAGCTTCGGTACTTGATCGACTCGTGAGCGCCACCTCAGAACAACACGCGCCCGGTTTGGGGGCCGGGGCGTCCAACCGCGCCCGCTTTGCGCGCGCTCGCGCCCATCTGGCCGAGTCGCCCGCGCTGCCGTGGCTCGCCGCCCTGGCGGCAGCCGTCGTGGGGGCGGTCAACGTCGCCTCGACACTCACCCCCAACATCCGCTGGCGCGGTCACCTGCTGCTCGGGTACGAGCCCGTCGAGGCCATGCGGCTATTTCACGCGCTGGCACTGCCGGCCGGCGCGGCGCTGCTGCTGGTCGCTGCCTATCTGGCCAAGCGACGCCGCAGGGCCTTCATCACCGCCGTTGCGCTGATGGTCGCGCTGGGCGCGTTTGACCTGCTCAAGGGGCTCGACTTCGAGGAGACGGCGATCACGTGGGGCGTGGCACTCGTTCTGGTCCTTGGCCGGGACGCCTTCCGCGTGCGCCACGGCCCGATCACTCTGCGCTCGGCGATCTGGCGCCTTCCGCTCGTATCTCTCGCCGGGCTCGCGGCCGTTGCGCTCGTCACCTGGGCCGCGCAGGGCCATCCTTCGCCGGCTCTGGTCGCTCGCGAGGGCTGGGACCTGCTCTCCTTCACGCGAGGCCCGATCCACTTCCACCACGCCACCGCGTGGATCCCGCTTGGCGTCCACGCGCTCGAGCTGGGGACGCTGCTGATGTTGGCCTACCTCGTCTTCCGGCCACTCGCCGGGGCGCAGACGTTGCCTTCGGCGGCGGCGCGAGCGGCGGCCGCCGATCTCGTCCGCTCTCACGGTCACGACACGCTCTCGTTCTTCAAGCTCCGAGGCGACAAGCACTACCTCTTCGGCCCGGATGGCCGGGCATTCATCGGCTACCGGATCGAGAACGGCGTGCTGCTCTGCTCTGGAGATCCTGTGGGAGCCGCGGAATCGTTTCCCGAGCTGCTCGCAGGGGTCCGGGCCTTCGCCCAGGTCAGAGGGCTGAAGCTGGGCGCGGTCGGCGCGAGCGAACGGCTGTGCCCGCTTTACGAGGCGCTCGGTCTGCGCACGCTCTACCTCGGGGACGAAGCGATCGTCGACATAGACAGCTTCTCGCTCCAGGGACGCCCCATCCGCAAGGTGCGCCAGTCGGTCACCCGCCTCCAGAAGGCGGGTTATGCCGCCAGCCTGCACCGGCTGGGGACACTGAGCGACGACGAGCTCGCCGCGGTGGAGCGGGTGCTCGAGCTGGGCCGTCAGGGGGCTCCCGAGCGCGGCTTCTCGATGGCGCTGGACTCACTGCGCGGCGACCATTGCGATGAGACCCTGGTGCTGCTCGCCCGGGACGCGTCCGGAACGATCCGCGGCGTACTGCATTTCGTGCCCTGCTACGGGCGCTCGACCGTGTCGCTCTCATTCATGCGTCGCGACCCCGCCACGCCCAACGGCTTGATGGAGTTCATGGTCGCCACCGGGGTGGAGCTGCTTCGCGACCGCGGGATCGGCGAGCTGTCGCTGAACTTCGCCGCCTTCGCGCGCTGGCTGCACAGCCCGGCGAAGCGATCGGAACGTGCGCTGGGCCGGCTCGTCGCGCTGGGCAACCGCTTCTTTCAGATCGAGAGCCTGTATCGCTTCAACGCGAAGTTCTTCCCCCGCTGGGAGCCCCGCTACCTCGTCTACGAGGGCGCCCTCGGCCTGCCGCGGACCGGCATCGCGGCGCTGTGGGCGGAGGGTCAGCTGTGGAAGCCGCCGCTCGCCTCGGCCGCCACCGGCTGAGACGTCGCCGCCGCTAACGCCGCGCTAACGTTACGCACTGGAGGACGACCGCCGACCACGGTGGTCCGACTCCGTACGCTGGCGAATTTTCAGGACGCGCCAGCGTTATGGCGCCGCTACCCTTGGCGCCCCCCGAGACCCTCACGATCCAGTTGACCAGAGCTCATCGACGCCATGACGAACAGCCGTCCCCGTGTAACCGGCAAGGACGTCGCCGGAGCGGGCATGCTGATGCTCGCCGTCAACGCGCTGTGCGCGGCGGTCGGCGCGGGCATCGGCGCGCTTGCGGGCTCGATCGTGCCATTGGCGCTGGCCGGCTTCGGCGTCGGCTTCTTTCTGGGGATCTATGTCGTCGCTAAGCGCTTCCATGACCTATGAGCCGCCGCCGCTGCTGCGGTTCTTTGACGTGGCCTTGCTCGTGGTCGCCGCGCCGATCATGTTGCTGATCGGCGTCTCGGCGGCCGGCTACGGAATCGGTGCCGGCACTTGGATCGTGCTGCGCGCGCTAGGTGTTGCAGTTGAGCGCTACGCCGGCGCCGCGGAGGCGCCCACCCAGGCGGTCGGAGTGAGGCTCGGCTACATGCTCGGCCGGCTGTTCGCGGTGGCGCTTGCCGTCGTGCTCGTGCGCAGGGCCTACGGTCAAGACGCGGGGCTGACCTGCCTCGTGCTCATGGTCGTCGCGTTCACGACCCAGCTGGCGGTGTCGGCAATCACGCGGCCGAGGTCGCGATGAGCACGGGCCGCAAGATCTTGCTGTGGTCGACCGGGGCCTACATCCTCGGCATCATCGCGCTCGTCCTGATCTTCGGCTTCGGCCACAAGAACAAGACCTTTCAGATTCAGAACGAGTTCAAGCTGATCAACTGGGTGAGTCTCGGTGTGTTCAGCATCAACCGCGCGGTCGTCTACCTGTTCCTGGCGGCGCTCCTGACGGTGCTCACGATGGTCTGGATCTCGAGGCGGATGAGGCAGCGCCCGAACCGCGTGCAGACGGCGGTGGAGGTCCTCTACTCGCTGATGCGCGACAACATCACGCGGGGCAACATGCCCGATTCGATGGCCGCGCGCTGGTTTCCGTTCTGCGGCGCGCTGTTCTTGTTCCTGTGGTTCAGCAACATCATCGGCTATCTGCCGCTGCCCACGAACTCGCAGGAGACTTTCAACCTCTTCGGAGTTCACGTGCCGTCGTTTGCGCTCTATGCGGCCACCGCCAACATCTCGGTGCCGCTCGCGCTGGCGCTGGTCGTGTTCGTCGTCTTCAACTGGGAGGGGATCCGCGCCCAGGGACCGATCGGCTACACCAAGAGCCTGATTCCGGCGGGCGTGCACGGACCCATGCTGCTGCTCATCTTTCCGCTCGAGGTGATCTCGACCTTCATGCGGCTCATCTCGCTGACGGTGCGGCTGTTCGCCAACATCCTCGCCGGTCACATGATCATCCTGTTCATGGCCGGCGGCCTGGCGGTGATCCTTGGCCTGTCCTTCCTTGGCTGGTTCACGCTGCCGGTCGGGGTCGCGGTCTATCTGTTCGAGCTCGTGCTGATCGCGACCCTCCAGGCCTTCATCTTCGCCACCCTTTCCGCCATCTATCTCGGTGGCGCAGTGACCCATCACTAAGACAAGGAGCTTTGAAAGTGTTGCTTGCACACCTCTTCACGCTCGCGGCTTCCTCATCCTCCTCCTCGGGAATCACCGCGGGCTTCGGAATCGCGGTCGGCGGCGGCCTCGGCGCGGTTGGCGCCGGCGTCGGCATCGGCATCATCTTCGGCAAGGTGATCGAGTCGGTCACGCGTCAGCCGGAGATGCGTGACGAGATCACCAGCATCCAGTGGCTCGGCTTTGCCCTCACCGAGGCTTGCTTCTTCTACGGGCTCGTCGCCGGCCTGCTCTCGTACGTGCTCAAGTGATCTCTGCGGGCGCCCTCATAGCGCCGTTCGCGGCCTCGTCGTCCTCGTCGGGGGGGTCGTTCCTGGTCTCGCCCAACGTGGGCCTGATGGTCTGGACGCTGCTCCTGTTCATCATCTCGCTGGTGGTGCTCTGGAAGGTCGCGTTCCCGCGCATCACGCAAGCACTGGATCAGCGCCAACACGCAATCGAGGAGTCGATCGACGCCGCCGAGCGGCGCCGCTCGGAGGCCGACAAGCTGCTCGACGAATACCGGGAGCGGCTCAGAGAGGCTCGGCGGCAAGCCGAAGAGATCGTCCAGCGCGCCCGCCAGACGGCGGAGGTCCATGCCCGTGACGCTCAGGAGGAAGCGGTCGGGCGCCGGGAGCAGATGATGGAGCAGACCCGCCGCGAGATCGAGGCCGAGACGCGCCGCGCGATCGAGGAGATCCGGCGCGAGGTGGCCGACCTGACCGTCCTCGCGACCGAGAAGATCACGCGCAAGACGCTCACCGAGGACGACCAGCGGCGGCTGGTCGAGGAGGCCGTCGGAGAGCTCGACTTCACGGTCCTGGGCGCGGGACACGAGAGCTGATCAAGGCCGCGTGATGGAAGAGATCGCCCAGGTCTACGCGCGAGCGCTGTTCGAGGTCGCCTCCGAACGCGACCTGCTCGACGTGATCCGCGAGCAGCTCGGCGAGTTCGTCGAGGCGCTCGAGTCGATCACCGAGCTACAGATCTTCTTCTTCTCTCCCTACTTCTCGACCGGGGAAAAGAAGGATGCGCTTGGCCGTGTGATCAAGGGCGCCGACGAGGTCTTCATGCGTTTCCTGGAGACGCTCGTCGATGCCCATCGCATGCCTGTGCTGTTCCGTCTCCGCGCCCGCTACGAGCAGCTCTGGGACGAAGCCAACCGCGTGCTGCCCGTGTCGATCACGAGCGCGATCCCGCTCGACAAAGCGGTCGTCAACGAGATCGTCGAGCGTATCGGGGAGCAGACGGGACAGAAGGTCGAGCTCACGACCGCGGACGATCCTGAGATCCTCGGCGGCGTCGTCGTCCGAGTGGGCAACTCGATCCTCGACGCCTCAATCAAGGGCCGACTCGAACAACTTCGCAAGCAATTGGCGCGCGCCTAACCACGGCGGCGGCGTCCTCAAGGAGCATCTGAGACCACATGCAGATCAATCCAGACGAAATCACGTCCATCCTCAAAAGCCGGATCGAGGGCCTCGACAGCGACAGCGCGGAGCTGACCGAGGTCGGGACGGTGCTGTCGGTGGCCGACGGCATCGCCCGCGTCCACGGGCTCGAGAATTGCATGTCATTTGAGATGCTGGAATTTCCTCACGGCGTAACGGGGCTCGCCCTCAACCTCGAGTCAGACAATGTCGGCACGGTGCTCTTCGGCGAGTGGGAAAGGGTCGTCGAAGGCGACACGGTCAAGCGGACGGAGCGGCTGCTCGAGATCCCTGTCGGCGAGGAGCTGCTCGGCCGCATCGTCGACCCGCTCGGTAATCCGCTCGACGGCAAGGGCGAGCTCCGCACGAGCGAGACGCGCCCGGCCGAGCACAAGGCCCCGGGCGTCGTCCAGCGCCAGCCCGTCAAGGAGCCGATGCTCACGGGCCTGAAGGCGATCGACTCGATGATCCCGATCGGTCGGGGCCAGCGCGAGCTGATCATCGGTGACCGCCAGACCGGCAAGACCGCGATCGGGATCGACACGATGATCAACAACACGGACCGCGATCTCGTCTGCGTGTACGTGGCGATCGGGCAGCGCAAGTCGACCGTCGTCGCCCTGGCCAAGGAGCTCGAGGACGCGGGCGCGCTCGAGAACTCGATCATCGTCATGGCGGCCGCCGACGAAGCCGCGCCGATCAAGTTCCTGGCCCCGTATGCCGGCTGCGCGATGGGCGAGCACTTCCTCTACAACGGCAAGGCGGCGCTCGTCATCTACGACGACCTGACCAAGCACGCCGTCGCCTATCGGCAGATGTCACTGCTGCTGCGGCGGCCGCCCGGACGCGAGGCCTATCCCGGCGATGTCTTCTACCTCCACTCCCGTCTGCTCGAGCGCGCGGTCAAGCTCTCCGACGATCTCGGCGGCGGATCGCTGACGGCGCTGCCAGTGATCGAGACCCAGGCCGGTGACGTCTCGGCCTACATCCCCACGAACGTGATCTCGATCACCGACGGCCAGATCTACCTCGAGCCCAAGCTGTTCTACTCCGGCGTGCGACCGGCGATCAACGTGGGCATCTCGGTTTCACGCGTGGGCGGCAACGCGCAGATCACACCGATGCGCAAGGTGGCGGGGCGGCTCAAGCTCGAGCTCTCCCAGTATCGAGAGCTCGAAGCCTTCTCTCAGTTCGGCTCAGAGCTCGACACCGCCACTCAGCAGACCCTGGCGCGAGGCGAGCGGCTGGTGAAGACGCTCAATCAGGCCGAACGCCAGCCGATCCCCGTCGAAGATCAGGTCGTCCAGATCTACGCCGCCACCAACGCCTATCTCGACCGGATCGTCGTCGATAAGGTCGAGCGCTTCCTCGAGGGGCTGACCGAGAGCGTCCGCGGCAACGAGCCCGAGCTGCTGAAGAAGATCGCCGCGGGCGACTGGAGCGATGAGACCGAGAACGCCGTCGATGACGCCGTGCGCCAGTACGCAGAGGACTTCGGCTTCGACCTCGACGAGGAGGGCCATCCGCTCGAAGAGGGGCAGGATGAGCCCCGCAAGGAGCGACGCGAGTCGAACGGCGAGGACGAGGGCGACGATTCCGAGGAGCGCGAGGCGGCCTAGAGCGCGCCGAGACCCCGATGCCCGCCTCACAGCGCGACGTTCGCAACCGCATAGGTTCGGTCAAGAACATCCAGAAGATCACGCGCGCGATGGAGATGGTCGCGGCGGCGCGTCTGCGCCGCGCAGAGCAGCGGATCGAAGCGCTGCGGCCCTATGCCTCGGCCATCCGCCGGATGACGAGGGAGGCCGCGGCGGCCGCCGGGAAGCTGCCCCGGCTTCCGATCCTGTCCGAGCACGAGCACGTCAGGACCGTCGGGATCCTGGTGGTCGCCGGAGATCGCGGGCTGGCCGGGGCGTTCAACTCCAACATCGTGCGCGCCGGCGTGCAGGCGGGCCGCGAGCACAGCGGAGAGGGGCGCGACGCGGCCTACTTCGCCTCCGGCAGGCGCCCGGCCTCGTCGTTGGTCTTCCGCGGCCTCGAGGTCAAGGAAAGCTTCGCCGGCTTCACCGACCGCCCCGCTTACGCCGACGCCCGCCGCATCGCCGAGCGGCTGATGGCCGCCTACGTGGACGACGAGGTAGACCGCGTCGAGATCTTCTACAACTCCTACATCTCGCCGCTGAACCAGAAAGTCACGCGCGAGACTCTGTTGCCGCTCCAGCAGGCGACCGTGCTCGAAGAGGAGTCCGGCGAGGACGAGCAGCACGGTTCAGAGCGATCCGATTCCGAGCCCCGGCCGCTGGTCGAGTATGAGCCGGGGCCGGAGGAGATTCTCGCGCGGCTCGTGCCCGACTATGTCGAGATCTCGATCTACCGGGCGCTGCTCGAGTCGACCGCTTCAGAGCACGGCGCGCGCATGACGGCCATGCGCAACGCGTCTGAGAACGCCGGCAGCTTGATCGAGGATTTGACGCTGGAGATGAACCGCGCTCGCCAGGCGGAGATCACGCAGGAGATCATGGAGGTCGTCGCCGGGGCGGAAGGCCTTGCCGGCTAGAGCCACATACACTGGAGCAATCCCATGGCAATAACGGAAGAGGAACAGACGGAGCCGGAATCCAAAGAGGAGAACACCGGCCGCATCGAAGAGATTCAGGGGGTCGTGATCGAGGCCGTGTTCCCCGAGAAGCTGCCCGAGATCAACCACGCGATCAAGGTCCGGCGTCCCGAAGCCACCCGGCGCGAGGAGGACGAGGACGTCGCCGCGGGCAGCGACGAGTGGCTGGTCTGCGAGGTGCAGCAGCACCTCGGCGATGACCGCATCCGCGCGGTCGCGATGGACATCACCGACGGGCTCGCACGCGGCACGGAAGTGGTCGACACCGGCGCGCCGATCACGGTCCCGGTTGGCCCCGCGACGCTCGGGCGGATCTTCAACCTGCTCGGCGAGCCGATCGACCAAGGCGATGAGCTTCCCGACGACCTCGAGCGCTGGCCCATTCACCGCGAGGCCCCGACCATTGAGGCGCTGACCCCGACGACGGAGATGTTCGAGACCGGCATCAAGGTGATCGATCTGCTCGCGCCCTACGCCAAGGGCGGCAAGGTCGGCCTCTTCGGCGGGGCGGGCGTAGGCAAGACGGTGATCATCCAGGAGCTGATCCGCAACCTGGCCGAGGAGCACGAAGGGCTATCGGCCTTCTGTGGCGTGGGCGAACGCTCGCGTGAGGGCAACGACCTGTGGCTCGAGATGAAGGAGTCCGGCGTGCTCGAGAAGACCATGCTGGTCTTCGGGCAGATGAACGAGCCACCGGGCGCCCGCATGCGCGTAGGCCTCTCCGGCCTCACGATGGCCGAGTACTTCCGCGACACCGAGGGACAGGACGTGCTCCTGTTCATCGACAACATCTTCCGCTTCGTCCAGGCCGGTTCCGAGGTCTCGGCATTGCTCGGCCGGATGCCCTCGCAGGTCGGCTACCAGCCCACGCTCGACTCCGAGATGGGGCAGCTGCAGGAGCGGATCACCTCGACCCGCAAGGGCTCGGTGACCTCGATCCAGGCGATCTACGTGCCCGCCGACGACCTCACGGACCCCGCTCCGGCATCGGTGTTCGCCCATCTGAACGCGACTACCACGCTGTCGCGTGCGATCTCCGAGAAGGGCATCTACCCGGCGGTCGACCCGCTCGACTCGACCTCCACGATCCTCAAGGCCGAGATCCTCGGCGAGGAGCACTTCAAGGTGGCCAACGACGTCAAGCAGGTTCTCCAGCGCTACCGCGAGCTCCAGGACATCATCGCGATTCTCGGCATCGACGAGCTCTCAGACGAGGACAAGGTCACGGTCGCGCGCGCACGCAAGCTCGAGCGCTTCCTCTCGCAGCCGTTCCACGTCGCCGAGCAGTTCACGGGGACGCCGGGCGTCTACGTCCCGATCAAGGAATCGATCCGCGGCTTCAAGGAGATCCTCGAAGGCAAGCACGACGATCTGCCTGAGCGCGCGTTCTTCATGAAGGGCACGATCGACCAGGTCGTCGAGGACGCGGGCAAAGAGGGCGGCGGTCGTCGCGGGCGGCGTGAGGACGAGGGCGACGGCGGCGATGAGGCGCAAGTCCCCGAAGGGGAGGACGCCGAGAAGGCCTTTGGCCCGCGGGCCGAAGGCGATGGCGGCGGGTCGGCTGGCGAGGACGAACGTGAGGAGGACTCGCAGGGGGACGCCTCTCAGGAGGGCGAGGACGGCGGTGAGGACGCCGACCGCGACGAATGACCGCTGCCACGCCCGCCACGTCCGCGGCCAACCGAGCAAAAAATCCCGTGCGCCAGCGTCCAGTGGACCGCGACGGATTTTTTGATCGCATAGCGAGCAGGATCGCCCGCCACCCCCGCCTGCGCGTCAACGATGGGCTTTTTTGCTCGGCTTCAAGTCGCCCCGCAGCCCCCGCCGCCCAAAACAGCGACTGACCCGCCGTGGCCCACACCAAGTTCCCTGTCGAGGTCCTGACGCCCGAGGGTGAGGTTTTCAACGACGAGGTCGAGATGGTCTCGACGCGCACGACCGTCGGCTCGATCGGGGTGCTCGCCCACCACGCGCCGCTGCTTGCCATGCTCGAGCCGGCCGAGCTGCGGCTCTACAAGACGGAGTCCGAGGTGGTCTGCTTCGCCCAGGCCGAGGGCTACATGCAGGTCACCGCTGAGCGCACGATGGTGCTGGTGGAGGAGGCGCACACCCCTTCGGAGCTCAATCAGTCTCAGCTCCAGGACCGCCTCAGCCAGGCCGAGCGCGAGCTCGAGGAGGCCGGCGATGACTCGGAGCGACGGCGGGTGGCGCTGCGCGACAAGCAGCGCTTGGAAACGTTCCTGCGCCTGGCCTCCTCGTAGGGGCCTCGTGAGGTTCCGCTGAACCACGGCTCCTAGGATCTGATGGCGATGGTCGATGAGCGCATACTGGCCGAACGGCTGATGTCCTACGACACCTCGCGGGCGGAGGAGCTCGTGGCCGCCGCAGGATTTACCAAGGGCTGGCTCGAATCACGCGACATCGCGGTGCACGAGCACGATCACAACGGGCTGCCCGTGTTGGTGGCCGAGATCGGACCGACCCGGTCGGAGCAGGTCCCGTGCGTCGTCTTTCACGGTCACCTGGACGTGGTGCCCGGGCGCCCGGAGCAGTTCACGCCGCGCGTCGAGGGCGATCGGCTGATCGGTCGCGGCGCGTATGACATGAAGGGCGGGCTCGCGGCCATGATGTGCACGCTCAAGGACCTGGAGGGCTCGAGCCCGGTGCGCGTGCGGCTGATGTGCATGCCCGACGAGGAGTCCGAGGAGCTCGATGTGCGCTCGACCGACGACCTCGTGCGGGCCGGCTTCGGCGGAGATTTCGCGATCACGGGCGAGCCGACCAACCTGCACATCGGGGTTCAGGCCAAGGGGGTGCTCGCGATGCGCATCGAGGTCGACGGGCGCTCGGCACACAGCTCGACCCCGTGGCTGGGAGACAACGCTGTGCTCAAGGCGATCGACGTCTTCCGTGCGATCGAGTCGCTGCCGTTCTCACGCGAGTCCTCCGAGCTGTTCGACCGGCCCTCGATCAACCTCGGCCGGATCCACGGCGGCGACGCCGTCAACAGAGTCCCCGACCACTGCACGATGGCGATCGACATCCGCTACCTGCCCGGGCAGGACCCGGTCAGCATCATGGCCGAGATCCGCGCGATGGAGGGAATCGAGATCTCACGCACCTTCATCCACCCGCCGGTCACGGTGTCGCCCACCGACCCGTACGTGAGCGCGTTGCGCGAGGCGGTCGGCCACCTGGCGCCTGAGATCGAGACGCTGAGCGTCGGGCGCGACGGTGCCTCCGACGCGGCCTCGTTCATCGAGGCCGGGATCCCGGCGGTCGAGTTCGGCCCCGCCGGCGGCGGCCACCACGGACCCGATGAATGGGTTTCGCTGAGCTCACTGCGCCACTACCGGGCGGCGCTCGAGCAATTCATCCGCTCGCTCCCGCTGCAGCTCGAGCGATCGCGCGTCAAGCGCAAACAGCTGTACGCCGAGGGGGCCGCGTGAAGGCCTTCTTCACTCCCCGGACCCGAGGGGGCGCACTCGCGCGTTTCGGCCTCGCAGCGGTGATCGTGATCCTGTTCACGGCCGCTACGACCGCCGTCGCCGGCCTGATGGAGTTCAAGAACCTGGCGATCGATCTGTCGAAGAACCCCGCCCTCAAGAACGCCAACGTGAGGATCGCCAATCCCGGCAGCTCGCAGACGATCCTCGTGATCGGCTCCGATCACCGCGCGGGCACGCCCTGGAAGACCTCCAACACCGACACGATGATGCTGGTGCGGCTGAACCCGAGTTCGAGCACGATCAACGTCATCTCGGTGCCGCGTGACCTCGAGGTCCACATTCCGGCCCAGGGAGGCTTCCAGGGCAGGATCAACTCGGCCTACTCGATCGGGGGTCCGAACCTCCTGATCCGCATCCTCAAAGATCAGGTCTTCCGCGGCCTGGTTGTCAACCACATCGTCGACATCAACTTCGGCGGCTTCCGCGCCCTGGTCAACGCGATCGGCTGCGTCTACGCCGACGTCGACCACCGTTACTACAACAACACCGCGCTGACCAACTACTCGAGCATCAACATCCAGCCCGGCTATCAGAAGCTGTGCGGGACCAAGGCGCTGGCCTTCGTCCGCTTCCGGCACACCGACTCGGACCTCGTGCGCACCGCCCGTCAGCAGGACTTCATCCGCTGGGCCAAGGAGCAGTACTCGCAGTCGGCGTTGCTCTCGAACCGGGATCGGCTGCTCAAGATCTTCGGCTCCTACACCCAGACCGACCACGACCTGCACACGGTCGACGGGCTCATCAACCTATTCGACCTGGTCGCCTTCATGGACGGCCACACGATCAAGCAGGTCAAGTTCCCCGCCACCTTCACGCCGTGCCTGCCCGCGTGCTACGTCGCCGCTACCCGGAGCGCGGAGCAGAAAGCCTTCCGCGAGTTCATGACCCCGACTCAGAGCAAGCCTTCGTCGACCAGCAACTCCTCTCACAGCTCGTCCCACGGCAAGAGCAGGTCCCGCCCCGGCCCGCCGGCGGTGACCGCCGATCCGAGCGACGGCCGCTCCCAGGCCGCCGCGCTCCACAACGTCGGCATGCCGGTCTATTACCCGCGCGAGGTCGCGAACGGGTCCAACTACTGCTACGACGACACCTCGACCTGCTACCTGGAGGTGCCGAGCCCCGGCTCCTACCCGCGCAGTTACACGATCGCCGACCGCAGCGACCACAACTACCGGGCCTACCGGATGACGCTCGTGCTCAATCAGGTGTTCGGCCAGTACTACGGCATCCAGGGGATGCAGTGGCAGAACCCGCCGATTCTCAACAGCCCATCGGAGACGCGCACGGTCAACGGCAAGAAGCTCGAGATCTACAACTCGGCCGGCAAGACGATGATCGTGGCCTGGCACACGCCCCACGGCGTCTACTGGGTCTCGAACACGCTCACCAGCACGCTGACGATGCGCCAGATGGTCGCGATCGCGGCTTCGTTCACCCGAGCCGGCTAGCGGTCGCCTGCTCTCAGAAGCCGCCTCGCTAGCCTCTCGCCTCCGATGAGCTCCCCGCGCGAACCGATCGCCGTGATCGGCACGGGCTATGTCGGTCTGGTCACGGCCGCCGGCTTCGCCGAGCTCGGCAGCGAGGTCTGGTGCGTCGACATCGACCAGGACAAGATCGCCAAGCTGCAGCGAGCCGAGGTGCCGATCTACGAGCCGGGCCTCGAGGAGTGCCTGAAGCGCAACCTCGAGCGGCTGCACTTCTCGACCGAGCTCGGGCCCGCGCTCGAGCACGCCCGCGTGCTGTTCGTCGCGGTCGGGACTCCTCCGACCTACTCCGGGGACGCGGATCTGTCGGCCGTCGAGCAGGTCGTCGCGGCCATGCCACGCTCCGATCGCCACGCCCTCGTGATGAAGTCCACCGTCCCGGTCGGCACCGGCAATGCGATCAAACGCAGCCTGGCCGAGGCTGGCAAGGAGGGGCTCGCCTATGTCTCCTGCCCCGAGTTCCTCAAGGAGGGCTCGGCGCTCGAGGACTTCCTCAACCCCGACAGGGTGGTGGTGGGCGACGAGGGCGACTGGGCCGGCGACGCGGTGATCGAGCTCTACCGGCCGCTCGACGCGCCGCTGCTCCGCTGCAACGTGCCCACCGCCGAGATGATCAAGCTGGCCGCCAACGCCTTCCTCGCGACCAAGATCAGCTTCATCAACGAGATCGCCAACGTCTGTGAGCAGACCGGAGCCGACGTGATCGAAGTCGCCCACGGCATGGGCCTCGACCACCGCATCGGAGAACACTTCCTCAAGGCCGGCCTGGGATACGGCGGCTCGTGTTTCCCCAAAGATGTCACCGCGCTGAAGCAGCTCGCCGGCAACACCGGCTACCACTTCCAGCTGCTGACCGCCGTGATCGAGGTCAACGAGCTGCAGAAGCGGCGCGTGATGTCGAAGCTGCAGAAACACCTCGGCCCGCTGGCCGGCAGGCAGGTGGCGCTGCTGGGGCTGGCCTTCAAGGCGCACACCGACGACATGCGCGAGGCCTCCTCGCTCGTGCTCTCCGCCCGCCTGCTGGCGGACGGCGCGCGCGTGCGCGCGTTCGACCCCGTCGCCGAGGACGAGGCGCGCAAGCTGATGGCCGGGGTCCAGTTCGCCTCCTCGGCGCGGGAGGCGATCGAGGGCGCCGACGCCTGTGTGATCGTGACCGAGTGGCCCGAGTTCGGCCAGCTCGACTGGCGAGAGGTGGCCGAGCTGATGCAGGGCAAGGTCGTGATCGACGGGCGCAACATGCTCGACCCTGCAACCGTCCGCAGCGCCGGCCTCACCTACGAAGGAATCGGTCGTTAAGTGCGTAGCTACGGAGGGGACCGCTAGATGCAGGCCCTGATCCTGGCCGGGGGCGAAGGCACACGCCTGCGACCGTTGACGCTGACGATCCCCAAGCCGGTGGTGCCGCTCGCGGGCCGGCCCCACCTCGCGCACATGATCGACTGGCTGCGCGGCCACGGCGTCGACGACGTGATCCTCGCGAGCGGGTTCATGGCGGAAGGCGTGCGGGCGGTGCTCGGCGATGGCGCCGAGCTCGGCGTGCGCCTGCGCTACGTCGAGGAGCCGAAACCGCTCGGGACCGGCGGAGCGCTGAAGTTCGCGGCGGAGCACTTGGCCGACCGCTTCCTGATGCTCAACGGAGACGTGCTGACCGACATCGACCTCGGTGCCCAGCTCGACCAACACGGCGCCACCGGCGCCCGCGCGACGCTCGCGCTGGTCGAGGTCGAGGATCCCTCGGCGTACGGGCTCGTGCGTTTATCGGCCGACCGCGCGGTGCAGGAGTTCATCGAGAAACCCTCGCCCGCCGAGACCGGCAACGCCCCGCCGCTGATCAACGCGGGCGTGTACGTGCTCGAGCGTGACGTGCTGGAGGAGGTGGGCCCGAAGGGCAGTCCGAGCTCGATCGAGCACGACGTCTTCCCGCGCCTGATCGGTCGTGGCCTGTTCGGCCACCCGGCGAACGGCTACTGGATCGACATCGGCACCCCGGAGCGCTACCTGCAGGCCACCTTCGACCTGCTCGACGGCCGAGTCGCGACAACTCTCTCGCTCGCCCCCGATCAGACCCTCGTCGACTCGAGTGCCGATGTCGCCGAAGGCGCCACCGTCGGTCCCTACGCCGTGCTCGGCCCGGCCGTTTCGGTGGCGGCAGGTGCGCGCATCGAACGATCCGTCGTGCTCGACCACGCGACGATCGGTGCGGGCAGCGAGATCTCCGGAGCGATCGTCGCGCCGCGCGCGCAGATCGGCGAGCGCTGCCGGCTCGAGCAGGATGTGGTCGTCGGCGAGGGCGCGGTGATCGACCCGGGCAGCGCCCTCTCATCCGGCGCGCGTATCGTCCCCGCCATGTTGCACAGCGAGGGAGCGATCAGGTCGTGACCGCGACGCGCGAGCGGGGGGAGCTGTCGAGGGCCGCGATCGCCGCGATCGACGCGGAGGGCCAGCTCGACGACATCCTCGGGCTGCCCGACCAGCTTCGCGACGCGATGTGGCGGGTCGAGTCCTCGCGACTCGAGCCCTATGAGACGCCCGGCGGCCTGATCGTCGCCGGCATGGGCGGCTCGGCGATCGGCGGCGCGCTGGCGCGGGCCGCGCTCGGCGACAGCGCCTCGCGGCCGATCGTGCTCGCGCGCGGGTATGCGTTGCCGGCGTGGACGGCGACCGACACCACCGTGCTGTGTGCGAGCTACTCGGGCAACACCGAGGAGACGCTCGCGGCCTTCGAGGCCGCCGGGGCGCTCGGCGCCCAGCGAATCGCCGCCACCACCGGCGGCAAGCTGGCGGCGGCTGCGCGCGCCGACGGCGTGCCCGTGATTCCGCTGCCGGGCGGCTTCCAGCCCCGCGCCGCCGTCGCCTACACGATCGTGACCGCGCTCGAGGTGGCCTGGCTGTGCGGCGCGGGTGAGAGGATGCACGCCGAGATCGACGTGGCCGCGGCCCACGCCGAACGGCTGGCGGCTGAGTGGAGCCCCGACGGACCCGAGGACGGCCTCGCGAAGAGCCTGGCTCGGGGGCTGCACGGGACCATTCCCCAGATCGTCGGCGCGGGACTGACCGCGCCCATCGCCTACCGCTGGAAGACGCAGATCAACGAGAACGCGAAGACGCCGTGCTTCGCCGGTGAGCTGCCGGAGATCGATCACAACGAGATCGAGGGCTGGCGGGGCGCGGGCGAGCTCGGTGCGTTCAGCGCCGTGTTCCTCGACGACGCCGATCTGCACCCCCGGCTGCGCCAGCGCATCGACCTGACGCGCGGACTGATCGGCGCGCACGCGGCCGCGACCTACAGGGTCGAGAGCGCCGGCGAGAACCGCACCGAGCGGCTCGTCTCGCTGCTCCTGCTGGGCGATTTGGTATCGCTCTACCTGGCCGTCCTGCGGGGCATCGATCCATCGCCCGTGGAGCTGCTCGAGCGGCTCAAGGGCGAGCTCTCGCGCGGCTGAAAACCTTGACATACCCTTGCTAAGGTTCGTCTCCGGATGGAGACGCTGACGATCCACGAGGCCGCCGAGACGACCGGTTGGTCGCCGCGCATGCTGCGCTACGTGGAGCACACGGGGCTGCTCGAGGCGGCCCGCACGAGCGCCGGCTACCGCGTCTACGGGCCGGGTGAGCTGCAGCGGCTGAGGACGCTCAAAGAGCTGCTGGCCCGGTTCGAGATCAGCCTCTCGGAGGTGGCCTTCACGGCTCGCCTCGAACAGGACCCCGGGCTGCGCGACGCCGTCCGGGCCTGGCTCCAGTCCGAGCCGCACAAGCCCGACCACATCGCGGCCGCCGACTGGCTGCGCTTCGAGCAACAGAAACACGAGCGGCTGCTGCGCGCCGCATAGCGAACGGAGACCGCATGACGACCACGACAACCGGGGCCGACTTCAAGGTCAAGGACCTCGAGCTAGCCCCCTTCGGGCGCAAGGAGATCCAGCTCGCCGAGCACGAAATGCCGGGGCTGATGGCGACCCGACGCAGGTACGCGCAGGACAAGCCGCTGAGCGGCGCGCGCATCACCGGCTCGCTGCACATGACGGTCCAGACGGCGGTGCTGATCGAGACGCTGGTCGAGCTGGGCGCCGAGGTCCGCTGGGCGTCGTGCAACATCTTCTCGACCCAGAATCACGCGGCCGCCGCGGTCGTCATCGGTCCCGACGGGACGGCCGATGAGCCGCGCGGCGTGCCGGTCTTCGCGTGGAAGGGGGAGACGCTAGAGGAATACTGGTGGGCGACCGACCAGGCGCTCACCTGGCCCGACGGTGGCCCGAACTTGATCCTCGACGACGGCGGCGACGCGACGATGCTCGTCCACAAGGGGGCCGAGTACGAACGCGCCGGCGCCGTGCCCGACCCCGCCAGCGCCGACTCGGAGGAGTTCAGCGTCGTGCTCGAGCTGTTGCAGCGCTCGCTCGAGCAGGATCCGCGGCGCTTCCAGCGCATGGCCGAGGGGATCATGGGCGTGACCGAGGAGACGACGACGGGCGTGCACCGCCTGTATCAGTTGGCCGAGCGCGGGGAGCTGCTCTTCCCGGCGATCAACGTCAACGACTCCGTGACCAAGTCGAAGTTCGACAACAAGTACGGCTGCCGCCATTCCCTGATCGACGGCATAAACCGCGCCACAGACGTGCTCATCGGCGGCAAGCTGGCCGTCGTCTGCGGCTACGGCGACGTGGGCAAGGGCTGTGCCGAGGCGCTGCGCGGCCAGCGCGCTCGCGTGGTGATCACGGAGGTCGACCCGATCTGCGCGCTGCAGGCAGCGATGGACGGCTACCAGGTGCTGCGGCTCGAGGATGTCCTCTCGACGGCCGACATCTTCGTCACCGCGACCGGTTGTCGCGATGTGATCCGGGCCGAGCACATGACGCAGATGAAGCACCAGGCGATCGTCGGCAATATCGGCCACTTCGACAACGAGATCGACATGGCCGGGCTCGCGCGCCTGGAGGGCGTCGAGCGGATCAACATCAAGCCCCAGGTCGACGAGTGGGTGTTCCCCGACGGCCACGCGATCATCGTGCTCTCGGAAGGCAGGCTGCTCAACCTCGGTAACGCCACCGGCCACCCGAGCTTCGTAATGTCCAACTCGTTCACTAACCAGGTGATCGCGCAGATGGAGCTCTTCTCACGGCCCGAGTGGTACGAGAAGCGCGTCTACACGCTGCCCAAGCACCTCGACGAGCAGGTCGCGCGGCTGCATCTCGATGCCCTCGGCGCGCGGCTCAGCGAGCTGACCGAGGCCCAGGCCGCGTATCTCGGGGTCCCCGTCGAGGGGCCCTACAAGGCCGAGCACTACAGGTATTAAGAGATGGCCGGCGCACATGTGCGCCGGCCCCGGTCCGCACATGTGCGGACCGGCGGGTCGGCGCATGCGCCGACCCGAAACAAATATGACGTAGCCGACCTGGCCCTGGCTCCCGAGGGGCTTTCCCGGATCGAGTGGGCAGGGGAGCAGATGCCGGTGCTGGCCCAGGTGCGCGGCCGCTTCGAGCGCGAGCGGCCACTGGAACGGGTCGCTCTGGCCGCCTGCCTGCACGTGACGGCCGAGACCGCCAATCTCGTGCGGGTGCTGATCGCCGGCGGCGCGCGGATGGCGCTCTGCTCGGCCAATCCGCTCTCGGTCCAGGATGACGTCGCGGCGGCGCTGGTGGTCGAGGACGGGGTCGAGGTGCGCGCGATTCGGGGCGAGGATCTCGACGCCTACGCCGACCATGTGCGCGCGCTGCTCAAGGGCTCGCCCCAAATCACCGTCGACGACGGCGCCGACCTGCTGGTCACGGCCCACGCCGAGGATCAGGCCGACGGATTGATCGGGGGGCTCGAGGAGACCGCTACTGGGCTCGTGCGGCTGCGGCGGCTCGAGCAGGAGGGGAAGCTTCGCTGCCCCGTGCTGGCGGTCAACGAGGCTCGCACCGAACGAGCCCTGAACGACCGCCACGGCACCGGCCAGTCGGCCCTCGAGGGCATCATCCGCGCCAGCGACGTGCTGCTCGCCGGCCAGACCGTGGTCGTGATCGGCTACGGCTGGGCCGGGCAGGGGATCGCCGAGCGGGCGCGGGGGGCAGGCGCCGCCGTGATCGTGTGCGAGGTCGACCCCCTGTCCGCACTCGAAGCGCGGATGGCGGGCTACGCGGTGATGCCGGTTCTCGAGGCGTGTGGCACTGGCGACGTGTTCGTGACCGTCACGGGCTCGCGCGCTGTGTTGCGGCGCGAGCACTTCGAGCGCATGAAGGACGGCGCGCTGCTCGCCAACGCCGGCCACTTCGACGTCGAGATCGACCTCGAAGCGATGCGCGAGCTGGCACGCGAGGTACGGGCCGTGAGGCCGCTGGTGGAGCAGTACGTGCTCGGCGACGGGCGGCGCCTCAATCTGCTGGCGGGCGGCCGCGTCGTCAACCTGGCCGCGGCCGAAGGCCACCCCGCCGCCGTCATGGATGTCTCCTTCGCGCTCCAGGCGCTGTGCGTCGAAGAGCTCGTCCGCCACGGCTCGGAGCTCCCGGCCAGGGTGCTGCCGGTGCCGGCAGAAATTGACCGCGAGGTGGGGCGACTTAAGTTACGGTCACTCGGCGTGAAGATCGACGAGCCCACCCCCGATCAGGCCGGGTACCGAGAGTCATGGCTGTGAGCGCCCGCGGCGGCATCGACCTCGGCGGCACCAAGATCGAGGCCGCGATCGTCGGCCGCGGCAGCAAGGTGCTCGGCTCGGCGCGGCGGCCGACGCCCACACAGGGCAGTCCCGCGGATGTCGCCGCGCAGCTTGTCGGCGCGATCAAGGAGGCGGCCACGCAGGCGGGGATCGAGCCGGCTTCGCTGAGCGGCGTCGGCGTCGGCTCGCCCGGGGCCGTCGATCCCGACACCGGCTCCGTCGCGAACGCGCGCAACCTGCCGGGCTGGGAGGGGACGTTTCCGCTGGCCCAGGTGCTGAGCGAGCAACTGCGCACGCCGGTGCGCGTCGGCAACGACGTCCAGGTCGCGACCGACGCCGAGTTCGCGCTCGGTGCCGGCAAGCCCTACCAGTCGATCCTGGGCGTCTTCTGGGGCACCGGCGTCGGCGGCGGGCTGATCCTCAAGCGCAAGCCGTGGCTCGGGCGCGGCGCGGCGGGGGAGATCGGCCACGTGGTGATCCGGGTCGGGGGCAGGCGCTGCACGTGCGGGCGGCGCGGCTGCATGGAGGCCTACGCAGGCCGCGCGGCGATGGAGATCCGCGCGCGCAAGCTGCACAAGCAGGGCCGCTCGACCGACCTCTTCAAGCTGATGAAGGCACGCGACCGCACCCGGCTGACAAGCGCCATCTGGGCGCGGGCGCTCGACCACGGAGACGCGCTGGCGACGGAGCTGATCGACGACGCCGTCAAGGCGCTCGGCGCCGGCATCGCCTCGGCCGTCAACCTGCTGGACGTGGAGGCGGTGGTGATCGGCGGCGGGCTCGGCGTCCGCTTCGGTCAGCCGATGGTCGACCGCATCGCCAAGGCGATGGCGCCCCACCTCTTCTACGACGGCCATCCGCCCGCCGTGCACGTGGCCGCGCTCGGCGATCTCGGCGGCGCGATCGGCGCCTCGCTGCTGGCCGGAAAGGGTTGACAACGATGTTCGCGGGCGCGGTCGCCTAGCTAGGCGACCTCGTAGCGCTCTGCGCGCTGGGCGGCGCGCTCCTCCTCGCCCAACATGCGCACGAACAGATAGGTGAGCGCGATGCCCATCACGACCGACTGCTCGAGCGCCATCACGAGCCCGGCCATCATCTGGTCGGTGAGAGGGGTGAGGCCCCAGTAGTGAGGCTGGTGGGCGTAGAAGGGGTACAGGTTCTCGGGCGCGAAGGCCAGCACGATTCCGAGCACGCCCACGAGCAGCTTGGAGCTGACCAGGTAGCCGACCGGGCCGAGGCCGCCCAGACGCATGCGGCTGCGCACGGGCGAGGCGAGGTGCCACCAGTAGAGCATGCCGGCGGTGAAGAAGCAGATGTGCTCGAGCAGGTGGACGGTGTTCGAGCCCTGGGCGCTGTCGTATAGCGCCGGGACGTGCCACAGCCACAGCAGGCCCGCGTAGAGCAGCACGGCGAAGGCCGGGTGGGCGAGGAACCCCGCCCGTCGTTCGACTCGATGCAGGCGGCGCGTCAGCGGCCGCAGCACGCCCTTGGTGAGGCCGAGGACCAGCAGTACCGGAGCGATGTCGAGCAGCAGCATGTGCTGGACCATGTGCATCACCATCAGCTGGTCGCCGAGCGAGTCCAGCGGCGAGATCAACGCGACCAGGATGGTGAGGAGCCCGCCGATGAACAGGACCAGCCTGCCGGCGCCTGGGGGATGGGGCTCTCCCGGCCGCCGGGCCCGCCGCCAGGCGGTTAGGTACACGATGCCTGCGGCCATGACGAGCACGACCACAGCCGGCTCGAGAGACCAGGCGAGCTTCGGGCTCATAGCGGTGATTGTGACCGTGACGGGAGCCCGTGACAAACCCCCGTTGCAGTATTAAGCTCCGCGGCTCACCAGCACTCATCCTTCGAGGAGGCCGCCCGATGCGGATCGAGGTCAAGGGCCGCAACCTGCCCGTTACCGAGGAGCTGAAGGAGCACGTGCAAACGCGCCTGAGGAAGGTGGCGCGCCAGGTCTCCGAGCTGGCTGACGCCGAGGTCGAGCTGTTCGAGGAGCGCAACCCGGCGATCGCCGACTCGCAGGTCGTCGAGATGACGCTTCACCTGAAGCGCGCCACGCTGCGCGCCTGCGATCGCTCGCCCGACATGCTGCACTCGATCAACCTGGCGGCTGACGAGCTCGCGGTGCAGGTCAAGCGCCACCGCGACAAGCGGCGCAAGCGGCGGCAGGCACGCGCGGCAGCAGTGCCGCCCACGACCCCCACGCCGGGCGTTCCGGGCGAAGTTTCGCCGGCTTCCTGAGGAGTGCGATCGCTGTAGGGCCGGGAGGTCTCGCATGGGCCACTCGCGTCAGCGGTGGCCCGAGCGGGACCTCTCGTGCCCATCGCTATCCTGACCTCGATGTCCTTCCTTGACCGCGCGCTTCGGATCGGCGAGGCCAAGAAGTACAAGGCCTATGAACAGCGTGTCGGACGGATCAACGCCTTCGAGCCCGAGCTCGAGCTGTACTCGGATCAGGAGCTGCGCGAGTCCACCGACGCGTTGCGTGAGCGTGCGCGCAACGGGGAGAGCCTCGACGAGCTGATGTACGAGTGCTTCGCGCTGGTGCGCGAGGCCGGCAAGCGCACGCTTGACATGCGTCACTTCGATGTCCAGCTGATTGGCGGCATGGTCCTGCACGACGGGGCGATCGCGGAGATGCGGACCGGCGAGGGCAAGACGCTCACCGCGACGCTGCCTGTGGTGCTCAACTCGCTGAGTGGCCGAGGTGTGCACCTGGTGACGGTCAACGACTATCTGGCCCGCCGCGACGCCGCCTGGATGCAGCCGATCTACGACGCGCTCGGAGTGAAGGTGGGCGTGCTTCAGAACATGCAGCCGTATGAGGAGAAGCGGGCCGCGTACGCCTGCGATGTGACCTACGGCACCAACTCCGAGTTCGGCTTCGACTATCTGCGCGACAACATGGCGAAGTCACTCGAAGAGAAGGTCCAGCACGGAGGCCGGCCGAAGCCCGAGAGCGGCGGCTCGATGTACCACACATACGCGATCGTCGACGAGGTCGACAACATCCTGATCGACGAGGCGCGCACGCCGTTGATCATCTCGGGCGCGCCGGAGCAGGCCGCCGACCTGTACAAGAACTTCGCGCGGCTAGCGCCCACGATGGAGGCCGGCAAGACGCCCGAGGGGCTCGACCCCCGCACCAAGCGCGAGTTCGTAGCCGATTTCGACTACGAGTTCGACGAGAAGCACAAGACGGTGTCGGTCACCGAGCGCGGCGTCGCAAAGGCGGAGCGCTTCCTCGGCATCGACCATCTTTACCGGGCCGAGAACGGCCACCTGGTCAACCACCTGATCCAGGCGCTGAAGGCGGAGTCGCTGTACAAGCGCGACGTCGACTACGCGGTGATCGACGGTGAGGTTCGGATCATCGACGAGTTCACGGGCCGCATCCTCGAGGGGCGGCGCTGGTCCGAGGGTCTGCACCAGGCGGTCGAGGCCAAGGAGCGCGTGGCCGTGCAGGAGGAGAACCAGACGCTCGCCACGGTCACGCTGCAGAACTACTTCCGCATGTACGACAAGCTCGCGGGCATGACCGGCACTGCGCTGACCGAGGCGACCGAGTTCATGAAGATCTACGAGCTGCCGGTGGTCGAGGTGCCCACCAACCGGCCGATGGTCCGCCAGGATTACAACGACCAGGTCTACAAGACCAAGGACGGCAAGTGGTCGGCTGTGCTGCGCGACATCAAGGACCGCCACGAACGGGGCCAGCCGGTGCTCGTGGGGACGATTTCGGTCGAGATCTCGGAGCTGCTCTCGGCGCAGCTGTCAAAGAGCGGCATCAAGCACTCGGTCCTGAACGCCAAACCCGAGCACGCCGAGCGCGAGGGCGAGACGATCGCCGAGGCGGGCCGCCCCGGCGCGGTCACGATCGCGACCAACATGGCCGGCCGCGGCGTGGACATCAAGCTCGGCGGCAACGCCGAGCACCTGGCCCGGCTCGAGGTGGCGAAGCTCGGCTTGAGCCCGGGCGACCCGGACTACGAGGAGCACTATGGGCAGGTGCTGCCGTCGATCGAGCAGCGGGTCGAGGAGCTGCGTGAGCAGGTGCTCGAGCAAGGCGGTCTGTTCATCCTCGGCACGGAGCGCCACGAGGCGCGGCGCATCGACAACCAGCTCCGGGGCCGCTCCGGCCGCCAGGGCGACCCAGGCGAGTCACGCTTCTTCCTTTCGGCCGAGGACGACCTCGTGCGGCTGTTCGCGGGCGACCGCATCTACCGGATCCTCGACCGCATGGGCACCGTCGACGACGAGGGCAACGAGGAGCCGATCGAGGCCAAGATGCTCTCCAAGCAGATCGAGAAGGCGCAGCGCAAGGTCGAGGAGCAGCACTTCCTGATGCGCAAGCACACGCTCGAGTACGACGACGTCGCCAACCAGCAGCGCGAGGTGATCTACCGCTATCGCGACGATGTGCTCGAGGGCCGCGACATGAGCGACGCGGCGCGCGAGCAGATCGCGGAGCTGCTCGGGCGGCTGGTGGAGGAATACACCGCGTCTGACTTCGTCGAGGACTGGGACGTCGAGGGGCTGCTCAACCGGGTTCGCGAGATCTTCGAGCCGAGCGATGAGCTTCAGCAGGCGGCGCCCGAGCGGGCGGACCGTGAGGAGCTGACGTCCGGTCTCCAGGAGGAGGCGCTGGCGTTGTATGAGCAACGGGAGGGCGAGCTCGGCGATGAGATCATGCGCCAGCTCGAGCGCTATCTGCTGCTCGAGATCATCGACCAGCGCTGGCGCGAGCACCTCTACGATCTCGACTACCTCCAGCAGGGGATCGGCCTGCGCGCCGCGGCCCAGGAGGAGCCGCTGGTCGCCTACAAGAACGAGGCCTTCCGCCTCTTCGGCGATCTGATGAACAACATCTGGGGTGACTTCGCGCGCATGATCTTTCACGTGCAGGTGGTGGTCGAAGGACCCGACGGAGGCGGCGCTCTGCCCCCGGCCGTGCCTGCCCGTCCGTCCAGCTCGAGCTCGTCGACGCGGGGCGGCAGCGTTTCGTACTCGGGCGGCGGCGCGCCCGCGGGGGCTCTCGCGCTGGCGGCGGCCGCCGGTGCGTACGGTGCGGAGGGCATGGAGGGCGACGGGCTGGGTGGCTTCGACGGTGAGCCGCTGCCGGTCGTCGAGCAGCGGCGTGTCGACCACGAGCACGAGCTCGGCCGCAACGACCCGTGCTGGTGCGGCTCGGGCAAGAAGTTCAAGAAGTGCCACGGGGCGTGAGCGCCCCGGCTGCCGGCGTCGGGCAGGCCGGTTCCGGTTCCGCGGGAGCTCCGCTCGACGGGCTCATGATGCGCTCGCCGCTCTTGGTGCGCGGGATCGCCGAGCGCGCCGAGCAGCTGTTCGCATCGCGTGATGTCGTGAGCGTGACCTCGACGGGAGTGGAGCGCTCGTCGTATGGCGAGGTCGTCAGGCGCGCGCGCCGCCTGGCCTCGGCGCTGACATCGCTCGGTGTGCGGCCGGGCGATCGCGTGGCCACTTTTGCCTGGAACTCCATGCGCCACCTCGAGCTGTACCTCGCGGTGCCTTCGATGGGCGCCGTGCTGCACACGCTCAACATCCGCCTGTTCGAGGACGACCTGCGCTACGTCGTTTCTCACGCCGGTGACCGCGTCGTGTTCGTGGACGCGTCGCTGGCCTCGTTGATGCCGCGGTTTGAGGAGATCGAGCACGAGGTCTTGATGCCCGATGCGGACGCCTCGCGCCCGGACGCGCTCGACTACGAGGAGCTGCTGGCGTCCGGAGATGAGAGTTTTTGCTTTCCCGAGCTGGACGAGAACGCAGCGGCCGCGATGTGTTACACGAGCGGTACCACGGGCCGGCCGAAGGGAGTGGTGTACTCGCACCGCTCGATCGTCCTGCACACGCTTTTGACCAATCAGGCCGACGGGCCCGGGCTGCGCGAGCGCGACGTCGTGCTGCCGATCGTGCCCATGTTCCACGCCAACTCCTGGGGGCTGCCCTACGCGGCCGCGATGGCCGGCAGCAAGCTGGTCCTACCGGGCCCGAAGATGGATCCATCGTCGCTTGCGGAGCTGATCGCTGCTGAGCGGGTCTCGTTCGCCGCGGCGGTGCCGACCATCTGGCAGGGAATCGCGCAACTCGAGCCGGCTCCCGACCTGTCTTCGGTGACGCGGCTGGTATCCGGCGGCTCGGCCGTGCCCGAGAGCCTGATCAGGCTGTACGACGACCGCTTTGACGTCCCGATCATCCACTCGTGGGGGATGACGGAGACGAGCCCGATGGCGTCGGTTTCGCGCGTGCCTCCGAGCCTGGTCGACTCGGACGAGGAGTACGCGATTCGCGCCATGCAGGGTCGCGTGGTGCCGTTGGTCGAGTTCCGGGTCGACGAGGCCGCCGGCGGCGAGCTCCAGGTGCGCGGCTCCACCGTGGCTGCTGCGTATTACGAAGATGAGTCGGGGGCCGAGAAGTTCACCGAGGACGGCTGGCTGCGCACGGGCGACGTGGCCGAGCTCTGCCACGGCGCCATGATCAAGCTGGTCGACCGGACCAAGGACCTGATCAAGTCGGGCGGGGAGTGGATCAGCTCGGTCGAGCTCGAGAACGCGATCATGGCCCACCCGGACGTGTTCGAGGCGGCGGTGGTCGCGATCGCCGACGAGAAATGGGGCGAGCGTCCGTGTGCGTGCGTCGTTCTGCGGCCGGGGGCGACGCTCGAGGCTTCTGCGCTGCGCGACTTCCTGCGCGACCGGGTCGCCAAGTGGTGGCTCCCCGACCAGATCGAGTTCATCTCCGAGGTGCCGAAGACCTCGGTGGGGAAGTTCGACAAGAAGGTGCTGAGGGCGCGGCTGGGGGAGTAGGAGGTCGGGGGGGTCGGGGTCGTTTTCGGGGCGGGTCGCGGATCGGTTTCGCGGCGGGGTCGTGGGGCGGCGGGGGCGGCGGGGGCGGCGCGTCACAACGCCCCCGCCAGCGTGCGGAGCGGCGGATCGCGGCGGGGCGGCACGTCACGGGCGGCGGGGCGGCTCGTCACAGAACGCCCCCGCCAGCGTAAAAAGTCTGTTCCAAAGAGGCTCGTCGCGGCGTTTGAGGCCTCGCCGTCTGCGATGTTGGGGCGGTGAGCAATGCTGCCGAGGGGAAAAATCGTCCCACCCTTACGGCTCGACGGGGGCGGGACGAAAGTTCCACCTCATGCGGTGAAGATTCGTCCCACCTCGTGAGGGTGCTCGGGGTGGGCGGACTTTTCCCCGTCTCCGGGAGCGCGATCGAACGTGTTGCGTCGATCGCGGCGCGTCAGCGCGGGCGCGTTGCGCGGCGGCAGCTTCTGGCCGCCGGCGTGAGTTCACGGACCATCGATCGCATGGTCGCCCGCGGGCTTCTACGTCCCGAGCATGCCGGTGTCTACGCTGTCGTGCACGACGTCGCAGGGCCGCTGACGCGCGAGACTTCGGCGCTGCTCGCCTGCGGCGATCGAGCGGTGCTGAGCCACCTTTCCGCAGCCGCGTTGTGGGGAATCGTGCCTGAGCCGCACGGTCCCGTCGCGGTCACGATCGCTTGTGCTGGAACCAACCGCGTCCGCCCGGGCATCGATCTGCACCGCAGCCGCAATCTTCTTCGCCGCGACGTCCGGATCAAGGAGGGCTTGCCGCTCACCTCGCCAGCCTGGACGCTCCTGGACCTGACGAGTTGCCTCGACGCGCGCTCCTACGAGCGCGCCTTCGACGAGGCGCTCGTGGTGCAGCGGATCGTCCGCCGGGGGCAGATCGAGGACGTGTTGAAGCGCGCTAACGGACGTCGGGGTGCAGGAGTTGTGAGAGCGCTCCTGGACGAGCGCAAGTCGAACATCACCCATTCCGAGGCCGAACGTCAGTGTCTCGCGCTAATCCGTAAAGCAGGGCTGCCGGAGCCGAAGACTCAGGTGAGGATCGGCGAGTACACCGTCGATCTGCTGTGGGCCCGTCTCGGCGTCGCGTTCGAGATCGACGGCTACCGCTTCCACGTGAGCCGGTTCGCGTTTGATCGTGACCGGGAAAAGGACACGGCACTCAAGGCCGCTACCCTCGACCCGAATCGCCTGACGCGCGACCAGATTGTGTTCCGGCCCTACTTCGCGGTCGCTGCCATCGCCGGCGCGCTAGCCCGGGCCTCCGTCCGCTAGGCTCACGGACCGATGCCCACTGCAGCCCCAGAGACGCTTCCCCAGCGACTCGCGGCGATCCGCGAGCAGCTCAAGCTGCTTTCGGACTATCTTTGACCCGGCTCGCCTGACTGCAACCGTCGACGCGCTCGAGCAGCAGATGGGAGCGCCGGGCTTCTGGGACGACCAGGAGCGTGCTGCCGGCGTCTCAGCGGACCACGCCCGTGCAACGCGGAGGCTCGAGACCTACCGCGAGCTCGAGCGCGACGTCGAGGACCTCGGCCCCCTCGCCGAGCTCGCCGAGGAGGACGAGGAACTGGCAGCGGAGCTCGAGGAGCAGGTCGCTGATGTTGAGCAGCGGCTTGCCACGCTCGAGGAGGAGCGTCTGTTCTCAGGTCCCTACGACACCGGCGACGCGCTCGTGACGATCAATGCCGGAACTGGCGGCACCGATGCCCAGGATTGGGCGGAGATGGTGCTGCGGATGGAGATGCGCTGGGCCGAGAAGCGCGGCTTCCGGGTGGAGCTGCTCGAGGTCTCGCCCGGAGAAGAGGCCGGCATCAAGTCGGCCACCTTCATCGTCCGCGGCGACAATGCTTACGGTCTCTTCGCCAGTGAGAAGGGCGTTCACCGGTTGGTGCGGCTCTCCCCGTTTGACGCCGCTCATCGCCGCCACACGAGCTTCGCCGGGGTAGAGGTCTCGCCTGTGGTCGACGAGATCGACGAGGTTGACATCGATGACGACGATCTCCAGATTGATACCTACCGCGCCAGCGGCGCCGGCGGGCAGCACGTCAACAAGACCGATTCAGCGGTGCGGATCACGCATCGGCCCACGGGGATCGTGGTCCAGTGCCAGAACGAGCGCTCCCAATCCTCGAACAAGGCGGAGGCGATGACGATGCTGCGCTCGAAGCTGCTCGAGCTGGAGGAACGGCGGCGGCGGGAGGAGATCGCCCGTGAGAAGGGCGAGGCCCAGGACGTCAACTTCGGCTCGCAGATTCGCTCCTATGTGCTGCACCCGTACACGATGGCCAAGGACCACCGGACCGGATTCGAGGTCGGAGACGTCAACCGCGTGCTCGATGGCGACCTCGACGGGTTCGTCCGTGCCCAGCTGCTCAAAAGCGCTAGTGGCGGCGCCGACAGGGGCGGCTCCCAGTGAGCGTCGGTGACAGCGAGAGGCCGGTGAACGTCTTCTCCAAGCAGCCGACGGCCCCCTATTTGGACGCCGTAAGCGCCTACGGCTTTCGCGGCTCGACCCGCTTTCACGTGCCCGGCCACAAGGGGGGCGAGGGCGCCGATCCGGGGCTGCGCGCCGCGGTCGGCCAGCGCGCATTGCTGCTGGACGTGCCCCAGGACATCGAGGGCATCGATCTCGGCCCGTCCCCGACGCCCTACGAGCTCGCCGAGCTGCTGGCGGCGGAGGCCCACGGCGCCGGCCGAACGTGGTTTCTGACCAACGGCGCGACCCAGGGCAACCACGCGCTGTGCTTGGCGCTGGCGGGGCCCGAGGACCGGGTGGTGGTGCAGCGCAACAGTCATGCGAGCCTGATCGACGGGCTTATCCTCAGCGGCGGTCGGCCCGCGTACGTCGCCGCCGAGCACTACGGCGAGCTGGGGATGGCGCTCGGCGTCACGCCCGAGGCAATCGCGCAAGCGCTGAGCCGAGCGCCCGATGCCCGCGCGGCGTTCCTCGTCTCACCGACTTATTACGGCATGGCGGCCGACGTCGCGGGCTGCGCGCAGGCGGCGCACGCGGCTGGCGTGGCGCTGGTCGTCGACAACTCGTGGGGCGCCCATTTCGGCTTCCACGCCGAGTTGCCGCCCTCGCCGCTCGAGCTCGGCGCCGACGCGATGTTGACCTCGACCCACAAGATCGTCGGCAGCCTCACCCAGTCCGCGATGCTGCACCTGGCGCGCGATGGTCGCATCGATCCGGGGAGGGTGGATCGCGCCGTGCGCCTCGTGCGCTCGACCAGCCGCAGCGCGTTGCTGATGGCCTCGCTAGACGCGGCCCGGCGGCAGCTGGCCATGCACGGCGACGCTCTGCTCGGCCGGACTATTGCGGCGGCGGCCCGGACAGCGGCTGCAATCGACGACGTCGAGGGGTGCCACGTCGTCGGGAGTACGCTGGTCGGCCGCCCCGGCGTGGCGGGTTGGGATCCGCTACGGCTGGTGGTGGACGTGCGACGTACTGGGTGCACGGGCTACCAGATCGCGGAAGCGCTTGAGGCTTCCTACGACACCTATCCGGAACTCGCCACGCACACCACGGTCGTGTTCGTGCTGGGGATGGCCCAGGCGGTCGAGCCGCTCGAGCGGCTCGCGCACGACTTCACCGAAACGGTGCGACGGCTCGCCCGTCCGGGGTCGCTGCCGCAGGTGCCCGCCGCCCCATCAGGGGCCGAGCTGGACACCGTGCTCACCCCGCGAGAGGCGTTCCTCGGCGCCGGCGAGGCGGTGCCGGTCTCGGAGGCGATCGGCCGGATCTCCTGCGAGTCGATCGCCGGCTATCCGCCCGGCGTGCCGGCCCTGCTGCCCGGCGAGCGGATCACGGCGGAGGTGATCGACTACCTGCGCGAGCTCACCAGCGCCGGTGCGAGGCTGCACGGCGCCGCGGACCCGAGCTTCGCCACCGTCAGGGTGCTGGCACGGACTCCGGCGGCGGTCGAGGCGAGCGCTCTCTGACGGGCGTCGCGGTGACGGTGTTCGACCCGGTGGTGATCGACGACGCGGTCGCGCGGGCGTTGCGCGAGGACCTCGGTGATGAGGACGTGACCACCACGGTGCTCGTCCCCTTTGGTGCGCGCGCCCGGGCGCTGATCACGCAGAAAGTGCCCGGAGTCGTGTTCGGGCTCGAGCTCGTCGAGGCGACCTTCCGCGCGCTCGACGCACACGTTGCGCTCGAGCGCTTGAAGACTGAGGGGACCTTCAGCGACGGCGGGCCGGTGCTGGCCGCCGAGGGCGCCGCGCGCGGTCTGCTCAGCGGCGAGCGCACAGCGCTCAACTTCCTCGGTCACCTCTCGGGCATCGCGACGATGGCGGCGCAGTTTCGCGCCGCTGTGGAGGGGACCGGCGCCGAAATTCTCGATACACGCAAGACGACCCCCGGACTGCGGGCGCTTGAAAAGGCCGCGGTTGCAGCGGGCGGAGGGACCAACCACCGTGCCGGGCTATACGACGCGATTCTGATCAAGGAGAACCACGCGGCACTGGCGGGCGGCGTCGGGGAAGCGGTACGGAAGGCGCGGGCCGGGCGCCGCGGGCTCCCCTTGGAGGTCGAGGCCAGCACCCTCGACGAGGTGGATGAGGCGCTCGCGGCCGGCGCCGGGCGCATCCTGCTAGACAACTTCTCGGTAGCGGAGCTCAAGCGCGCGGTGGCGCAGGTGGCCGGACGGGCGAAGCTCGAAGCGAGCGGCGGCGTGACGCTCGAGACGGTGCGGGAAATCGCTAGCACCGGCGTAGACTTCATCTCAGTGGGCGCACTCACGCACAGCGCCCCCGTACTGGACTTCTCCCTCATGCTCGAGCCGCTGGAGCGATGAACTTATCCCTACTGACAGAGCCGCTGCCGATGGCGGGCCTACCGACGGTCGAACCGCTGATGCTCGAAAACATTCCCGCTCTCCAAGACGAGGTACGGGCGCTGGCGGAGGAACGCGGGGCCCTCATCCTCGCCCACAACTATCAGCTGCCCGAGATCCAGGACGTTGCCGACTACGTCGGCGACTCGCTCGGTCTCTCCCAGCAGGCAGCCAACGCCGCCCGCGAGACGATCGCCTTTTGCGGAGTGCATTTCATGGCCGAGACGGCCTCGATTCTGTGCCCCGACAAGCGCGTGCTGATCCCCGACCCAGACGCCGGGTGCTCCTTGGCCGATTCGATTGCGCCATCCCAGCTCCGTGATTGGAAGAAACTCCATCCCGGTGCGATCGTGGTCATGTACGTGAATACGACCGCCGAGATCAAGGCGGAGACCGACTACTGCTGCACCTCCGCCAACGCTGTCAAGGTGGTCGAGCACATCTACCGCGAGCACGGCGAGGGCACCGAGATCCTGTTCGGTCCCGACATGTTCCTGGGGGCCTACGTCGAGCGGGTGACCGGGCGCCGCATGCATGTCTGGGACGGCGAGTGTCACGTGCACGCCGGCATCAGACCCGACGACATTGCGGCGGTGAGGGCCGCCCACCCGGGAGCCGACTTCCTCATCCACCCTGAATGCGGCTGCTCTACGAGCGTCATGGAGTACGTCGCAGCCGGCGATGTGAGCGCCGAGGGTGTCCACATGCTCTCGACCGGGGGGATGCTCGAGTACGCGCGCGAGCATGCCGCCGCGCCGAACAACGGTCGCCGACCCGCGGCGGTCGTGGCAACCGAGACGGGCATGCTCCACGGCCTCCGCGCGGCGGCCCCGGAGCTCGAGTTCGTGGCTGCCAACGAGGCGGCCCATTGCCGGTTCATGAAGATGATCACGCTGCCCAGACTGCGGGATTGCCTGCGCGACGGCGTGCATGAGGTCAAGGTCCCAGGCGAGATCGCCGATCGGGCTCGGATACCGATCGAGCGGATGGTGGCGATTTCCTAGGGAGGGCGGCGCCGCAGGGCGGCGCGGGAACGTCGTTCAGAGGCGCGCGATCGCGCCGACCATGGCGGACTCATACTCGAGTGCGCGCGAGTTCGGTGGCCCGTCGACGAAGAGGGCAAAGGCGACACGTTTGCCGTCGCGGCTGTGGCAGTAGCCGGCGAGGTTCGTGACGTTGTTGAGGGTCCCCGTCTTTGCGACGCACGCGCCTTTGGCGGGTGTGTGGACGCCGATCGTTTGCACGGTTCCTTCGACCCCCAGCACCGGCAGCGACGAGTACAGCTGGGCGCCGACCGGCGTTCCCCACAGCTCGCGCAGCAGCCGGACGACCTGCTCTGGCGAAGATCGGTCGGAGCGAGAGAGGCCCGAGCCATCCACGATCTTCGGGACAAGGCCGTAGTCATCCGAGGCCACCTGCGCGATCACGCGTGCTCCGGCCGCGGTGCTGCCGGCGCCGCCGAAGCGCTGCCCCAGCTGTTTCGCGAGCATCTCGGCAAAGAAGTCGTCGGAGGGCACGTTCATCAATCGCAACAGGACAGAGGTCGGCGGCGAGCTGACCACCGTGAGCGAGGTTGCGGAGACAGGCACGGTCCCCGCCCGCTGCGTCGCCTGGACCCTGATGCCGAACCGGCGCATCGTGAGAGCCAGCTCGTGCGCGGCGAACGCAGCCGCGCTCCATCCCGGGCGCGTAGAACCGTGGTCATAGGTGAGCCCACTCAGCTCGCCGCCGAGATCGGGTATGTCGGGAGCGAAGCCACTTGATGGCGGTCCTCGTTCGGCGTCAAACAGCGACCCATCGCCGATCAGCTGGCCGGTGACGCGGCGGATGCCGTCTGCTTTGAGCTGGCGGGCAATCTCTGCGGCCGTAGGGCCGTAGCCGTGCTCCCAGATCCGGTTGAAGCTTCCGTCGCCCAGCGTTGGATCGCCGCCACCCCGCAGGTAGAGGTTGCCGTGCCAGACGCCGCCCGACCCAAGGTGGCCCGCGCCCAAGACCCGGGTCTCCAGCGTCGCGGCTGGGCCGAGCTCGCGCAAAACGGCCACCGACGTGTACAGCTTTTCTACCGATGCCGGCGGGCGGCCTATCCCAGCCCGCAACGCGAAGAGTGGGATGTGATCGGTGAGGTCATAGACCGCGGCGCCAGAGTTCCTGCCGGCTCGCTTGAACGCGCGCTGCAGCTCAGCGCGAAGCGCCGCCGTCCCAGGTGGGAGGTGCCGTTTCGCGTGCGTCGGTTGCGCGGCGGGTGGGGCGATGGTCGCGGTCGTGGCGGTGGCGGAATGCGATCCGCCGCTGCCGCAGGCGACGATTAGGCCGGCAGCCAGAGCCGCGAGCACTGCGCGCACGACTGTCCGCATCTGTGCATGGTCCCGCACGCGGCGGATCCTTCGCGAGGTTCGCTAGACCGACTGAAGGTCTTGCACCGTGTGCGGCCCGACGCAGGCGAGCGAGTGCTCCTCCGGGACCGCGGCCGCGATCTCGGCGACGTCGTCGAGGGTCACCGCATCGAGCAGCTCGATCACCCGATCCGGATCGGGGCTCTCGCGGTACACGACCGTCTGCTGGGCGGCGTGGCGTGCGACCGCGCCGGTGTTCTCGAACGCGATCGTGCGGGCACCAGCCGCGAATGCGCGCGCCCGTTCAACCTCGCCACTGTTCGGCCCGTGTTCCCGGAGCTCATCCACGATCTCAGTCATGCGCGACAGCGCTTCAAGCAGCTTGCCGGACTCGAGGCCCGCCGAGAGGGCCAGCACCGGCGTGTCAGCGTGAGCGTGGGCGGCGGAATAGACCGAGTAGGCAAGCCCGCGCTGCTCGCGGATCTCATCGAACAGCCTCGACCCCATGGAGCCGCCGAGCACAGTCGAATAGACCTGCATGGCGGCCCGCCGGCGGGGATCTGAGATATCGACGGCTGGGCGATAGGTGATCCGCAGGTGGGACTGGTTTGAGTCGCGCTCACGGACCAGCACACGCGCCATGGGGGCCGGGGCTGGGTCGAACGGTTGCGGGTCCGGGCGGCGGTTGAAGCGGTCAAAGAGGTCATCCAGACCGCCGTTCTGTGGCAGCGACTGAAGATTGCCGACGAGGAACGCGGCCCCGCGTTCCGGCGCCCAGCGGCGCTCGCGGAAAGCGACAATCGCTTCCCGAGTGAACTCGTCGCGAACGTGCTCCACGGTGCCGAGCACAGGGCGGCCGAGCGGGTGCTCGCCAAAAGTCGCCTCGTCGATCAGATGTTCGGCGAGCACTGCCGGCTGGTCGTTAGCGCGGGCGATCTCCTGGGCCACGACACCACGCTCGCGATCTAGCTCCCCCGGGTCGATTCGGGCGCGCGCGACGAAGTCGGTGAGCAAGTCGATTGCTGGGCCGGCTTGCTCGCCGCGGGCCGTGATGTGAAAGGCGACCAGATCGTGGCTCGTGTAGGCGTTCAGGACCCCGCCGATGCGCTCAGCGGCGTCGTTGACGTCGCGGTAGGTCGGGTATTTCTCGCCTCCCTTGAACACCAGATGCTCGAGGAAATGCGCCATTCCGTTCTCCTCCGGGCGTTCGGTGCGAGCGCCTGCGTCGAAGGCCTGGAGGATCGTGATCGCGCGCGTGCCCTCGATCGCGATGCGATAGAGCGGCAGTCCGTTGCGAAGCGTCGTGTGAGTGATGGTCGGCACCTGAGCGCTAACGGTAGCGGCCGTTCTGCAATTTATGCTGCAAAACCGCCTGCTGGGCGCCACCTTGCGCAAGGCGGGTTGCACGGAATTCTGGGTCCCGCGTACCGCCACGAAGCTCGCTACCCTCGCTGGTCAACGCCTATGGCCACAGATGTAGCTCAGGTTGCCGCCCCAGAGAGCGCCGCTCCGCCGCGCTCCGTCGCCCCCGCCCCCGTGATTGAGTTCGTGGGGGTCAGCAAGCGCTACGAGGGCGGCGACGTCGGTCTCGAAGGGGCGACGTTCTCGGTCCGCCGAGGCGAGTTCGTGTTTCTCGTCGGTGCGACCGGCTCGGGCAAGTCGACCGTGATTCGGCTCCTGATCAAGGAGATGGAGCCGAGCGAAGGCACGATCCGCGTAGCCGGAAGGGACGTATCCGAGATCCGCAAAGGGCGGGTGCCGATGTATCGACGCAACATCGGCGTCGTCTTTCAGGACTTCAAGCTGCTGCCGAGTCGGACGGTCTATGACAACGTCGCGTATGCGATCCAGGTCACCGGCGGCACCCGGCGCGAGATCCGCGAGAAGGTTCCAGACATCCTGCGGATGACCGGCCTTTCGACCAAGCTGCACAACTATCCCGATCAGCTTTCCGGAGGCGAGCAGCAGCGGGTATCGATCGCACGCGCGTTCGTCAACCATCCACCGCTGTTGCTGGCCGACGAGCCGACCGGAAACCTCGACCCTGACACCAGCATCGACATCATGCGGCTGCTTTACCGCATCAACCGCACGGGCACGACGGTGCTGGTCGTGACCCACGATCAGGCGATGGTCGACAAGATGCGCCGGCGTGTGCTCGAGCTCTCTCGGGGCCGGATCGTGCGCGACGAGACCGCCGGGTTCTACTCCCCCGATCAGAGCACGCGCGAGTTCGCCCAGCTGATGAGGGCGAATCGCAAGCCCAGCTGATGCACTGGCGAGAGGACGTCAGATGAGGTTCGGCTTCTTCCTGCGCGAAGCGGTCCGCGCCATGCGACGCAACGCGGCGCCGAGTTTCGCCGCGCTCGCGACGGTGCTCGTGACGATGCTGGTCGTGGGCGTCTTCATCCCCGCCGTGGAAGTTACGAACGACGCCGCCAACAGCGTGCGCGGGCGCCTCTATGTCGAGGTCTTCATGAAGACCAACGCCACCGCCAGCGACAACGCCCGCGTCGAGGCGAAGCTGCGACAGGTTGCCCACGTCAAGACGGTGGTGTTCGTCTCCAAGGCGCAGGCCTATGAGCAGCAGAAGAAGCAGAATCCCGCCGCCTATGCGCTGCTGCAGTACAACCCGCTGCCGGACGCCTTCCACGTCTTTCCCGACAACCCGGCGAATGTACCCGCCGTCCGCGCGGAGCTGACCCCGGGGGGCGGCGTACTCGACCCGTCGATCGACAGCGTGGCCTATAAGAAGTCCTATACGAATAAGGCACTGGCGCTGACCTCGGCGGTGAAGTGGGGCGGGATCGCGTTTGCGGGACTGCTCACGCTCGCCTCGATACTGCTGGTCGCCAACACGATCCGCCTGTCGCTGTACGCGCGGCGGCGCGAGGTCGAGGTGATGCGGCTGGTCGGGGCGACGAAGTGGTTCATTCGCTGGCCGTTCGTGATCGAAGGCATCCTGGTCGGCGCGGCAGGGGCGATCCTGGCGGTCGCGGCTCTGGCGATCGTCAAGGTCGCGCTGCTCGATCCGCTCTTCTCCGGCTGGGCGCTGTTCGGGGCGGTGCGCACGATCGCGTTCCCGGCGTTGCTGGCGATCATGATGGGGGCCGGCGTGCTGGTCTCGGCCGTGGGTTCGGGCGTGTCGCTGCGCCGGTACCTGAGGGTCTGATCCCTCTCGGCAGGTCGGGGTCGGTGGCCGTCCGCCGCCAGCGTTGCGCGGGCTGGCGGCGGCGACTCGGCGGTCGCTGGCTACCCTGCGTGTGGATGGCAATCCAATGCGACCTCGCAAGCGCGAACGCCCGCTGATGTTCTCCGCATCGTCCCAGCGGCGGCGCCCGTCTGGGCGCAGAGTGGCGGCCGCGGCGGTGGTCGCGGTGCTTTTGCTCGCGATCGGGATGTGGCTGGGGGGCCACCCGGGGTGGATGCCGTCTGGACTGCGCAGCGCCTTTGTCAACGACTCGGGCTCTCGCCTGATGCAGGACGTGGTCTCGCTCTTGGAGCGGGACTACTACCGCCCCGTGAATGGCAACGACCTGGTCAACCAGGGCGTCTCCGGTGCGGTCGCGAGCCTCAACGACCCGTACTCCCACTACTTCAACCCCACTGATTACCACGCCTTCCTCAACCAGTCGAATCCCCACCTGAGCGGCATCGGGGTGGACGTGCTTCCGACCTCTCGCGGCCTGCAAGTTCAGGGCGTCTTCCCGGGCTCGCCGGCCGCGCGCGCAGGCCTCGTGCGCGGCGAGGAGATCATCAAGGTCGGATCAAAGCCGCTGGCGGGTCATTCGGCCGTGTACGACTCGAGTCTGATCAAGGGGCCCGCCGGCACCCAGGTGACGCTCACGGTGCTTACCGGCGGGCACATGCGCAAGGTGACGATCACACGCGAGAACATCGTGATCCCGGTCGCCAGTGGCAAGATCGTCACTTATCACGGCGACAAGATCGGCTATCTGCAACTGACGAGCTTCACCCAGGGAGCCGGTGACGAGCTGCGCACCCAGGTCCAGCAGCTCTTGAGGCAGGGCGCCCGCGGGTTCGTGCTCGACTTGCGTGAGAACGGCGGCGGCCTCTTGGAGGAGGCGGTCAACGTGGCCAGTATCTTCGTCTCCGACGGGACGATCGTGTCGACCGACGGTCGCAGCCAGCCGCGTCAGGTGTACCTCGCGCGGGGCGATGCGATCGCCAAGACTCAGCCGATGGTCGTACTCGTCGACCGCGGCACTGCCTCGGCCGCAGAGATCGTCACCGCCGCGCTCCAGCAGCGCCATCGCGCGCTCGTAGTTGGCACGCACACATACGGCAAGGGCGTCTTCCAAGAGATCCTGCCGCTACCGAATGGAGGCGCGCTCGACTTTACGGTCGGCGAGTACTTCACGCCCGATGGCCAGAACCTGGGCGGTGGCGGTGTCCGCCGTGGAGCCGGCATCAGCCCGAATGTGTATGCCCTCGACAACCCCCGCACGCCCGTCGACGAGGCGCTGCAGACCGCCGAGCGCACGGTGGTCTCAGGGCTGCGGTGAGCCCAGCGCCGCGGTCACGTTCGCGTTCTGCGCAGAACGCGAATGGCCATCCGCCGCGGCCGGTCCGCGGGCTCCGCGCGGGGCTCGCGGGGACGCGCGTGGCGGTGCTCGTCAAGCACGGCAAGTTCTTCGTCGCCGAACCATTCTTCGAGGCCGGTCCGCGACTGGCGGTCAGCCGCGACGGCAGCGCCCGCGTCGGCGATCTAGTAGCTGTGAGCAAGCGGGCACGCCGAGACGGTCGCGGTGGCCGAGCGGTGATCACAAAGCAGCTGGGCCGCCCCGACGTCGCGCGCGACGTTATCGAGGCGTTCATGATCGAGCGCGGGCTGGCACGATCGTTCGCGCCCGCGGTGGAACGCGAGGCGGCAGTCGCGCCATCCGCCGGTGAGGACGTTGCGGGGAGGCGCGACCTGCGTTCGCTCGCGACGTTCACGATCGACCCGGTTAGCGCTCGCGACTTCGACGATGCGATCTCAGCCAAACGCGAGGCTGGCGACCGCTGGCGGGTCTGGGTGCACATCGCCGACGTCAGCGCCCACGTCGCGAGCGGATCGCTGCTGGACCGCGAGGCCTACCGACGCGGCTGCAGCGTCTACGTCCCTGATGCGGTCGAGCCGATGCTCCCCGCGGTGCTCTCGAACCACGCTTGCTCGCTCGTACCGGCGCAGGATCGGTTGGCGGTCACGGCCGAGCTCACAGTCAGTGGCCGGGCGGTCATCCGAGCGTCGTTCTACCGCTCGCTGATCCGCTCCGACGCTCGCCTCGACTACGACCAGGTCGACCGCATCTTCGCGGGCGCCGAAGCCGCCCCGGCCCCTTGGGGAGCGCCGCTCGCCGCGGCTCGCGAGGCGGCCACGGCACTCGCCCAGGGCCGGGCAGCTTCCGGGGCGCTCGCGCTCGACAGCGAGGAAGCCGAGTTTCGCTTCGACGCCGACGGCGCCGTCGTCGATGCCGAGCCGGTCAAGCAGACTGAGTCGCACCGCCTGATCGAACACTTGATGATCGCCGCCAACGAACGGGTGGCACAGCTCCTCTCCGACCGCGGCGTTCCCGCGCTCTATCGGGTGCACGAGCGCCCGGACGGTCCCGCCGTGGAGCGGCTATTCGATCAGCTCGCGTCGCTCGATGTGCCCACGCCGCCGCTGCCCAAGGGACCGCTCTCGCCCGACCAAGCCGCCCGTGCCGTCGGCGAGGCCTCTCAGTTGATCGAACAGTTCTGCGCTCGCACGGGGCGGGGTCGGCGAGGCCTGCAGAGCCTGGTGCTGCGGTCGCTCAAGCAGGCTTACTACGACAATCACAACCTCGGCCACGCCGGTCTGCGCTCCCCGAGCTACTGTCATTTCACCTCGCCGATCCGCCGCTATCCGGATCTCGTGTGCCACCGGGCACTTCTGTCGGCGGTCGCCGGCGAACCGGCCCCCGACGCCTCCGCAGTGGCGGCGACTGGGCCCTGGGCCTCGGCGCGTGAGCGCGACGCGATGGCGATCGAGCGAGACGCCGACGACATCGCGACCTGTTTCCTGCTCGAGCGGCTGCTGGGCGGCGAAGAGCGCGGCACGGTGTTCGAGGGCGAGGTCGTCGGACTCCACGGCTCCGGCGCGTTTGTCGCCTTCGGCAGCGGCGGCCGGTTCGAGGGGATGGTGCCGGTGCGGAGGCTGCGCGGTGACTGGTGGGAGCTGAACGAGCACCAGACCATCCTGCGGGGCTCGCGCAGCGGCAATACGATCCGGCTCGGCGACCCGATCCGCGTCGAGGTCGGGACCATCGATGCTGCGCGCGGTAGGGTCGATCTCTACCCAGTGGGAAGCGACTAGCGATGCCTCGCACACGCAAGCGCAAGATCGCAGCAGGCGATGTGGCCACCAACCGTCAGGCCTCGTTCCGCTACCAGCTGCTGGAGCGGTACGAGTGCGGGGTCGTGCTCACCGGCACGGAGGTCAAATCGCTTCGAACGACGGGCGCGCAGTTGAAGGACGCCTACGCCGTCATGCGCGACGCCGAGCTCTGGCTTATCGGCTGCTACATCCCCCCCTACGGTCCCGCCAACCGCGCCAACCACGAGCCCGAACGCGACCGCAAGCTGCTGTTGCACAAGTCCGAGATCGCGCGCCTGATCGGAAAGACCCAAGAGCGCGGGTTGACCTTGATTCCGACCCGGATCTACTTCTCGGGGTCCCGTGCCAAGATCGAGATCGCGCTCGCGCGGGGCAAGGACCGCTACGACAAGCGTGACTCGATCCGCCGGCGGGAGGTCCAGCGCGAGATCGAGCGCGAGCTGCACGCCTCGCGTTAGGACGGCTCAGAGCCCGGGCGCTCGCTCTACGCCGGACGGGCAAGTGCTCGCCGCCGCGTCTAGCCGAAGCTGCGGGGGAGATTCATGAAGTGCAGACCGAGGACCAGCGCGGCTATCAGCGACAGGTAAACGGTCGCGACCATCGCCCGATGCAGAGGCCTGACGCGGTAGTAGTCGCGTTGCTGTGCGCCGCCCGCACGGCGCAGCTTCCAGCGCTTGTAGGTCTCAAAACCGCCGATCAGCACGATCAGGAAGATGATCGGGTTGGGGAAGATCAGGGCCAGCGGGATCAGCGCCGCGAAGCCGAGGAACCACATCCACGGCGCCATCGCCGCCATCGCCCGGCCGCCGTCGAGCGGGACGACAGGCAGCAGGTTGAACAGATTGAGGAAGAAGCCCGTGAATGCGAGCGCACGCCAGATGTCGTTGCCCGTCAGATGCCAGATCAGAACGCACGCCGCCGCGCCGACGCTGCCGAGGATCGGCCCTGCGAGTCCGACTCGGGCCTCGGCAAGCGCATTTTCTCCGAGCGAGCGAGCGCTGATCACGGCGCCGAGGAACGGGATGAACATCGGCGCGCTGGCCTTCAATCCTTCCCGGCGGAGCTGGATCACATGGCCGAGCTCATGCACCAACAGCAACGCCACGAAGCCTGCTGCGAAGGTCCAGCCGAACACCACGCTGTAGGCGGCGATCGAAACCAGCATCGTGCCCGCGCTCACGAACAGCTTGAGCTTCGGAAGCAGGAGCAGGATCGCCTTCAGCTTGGCGAGCAGCGCCACCAGTGCGGCGCCGATTGGCGCCAGCCTTCGCTTGACGAAAGATTGCCGCGGCGGGACCCGGCCACCGGGTGCACGGCGGTGCCGCTGGCTCGGCGCCTGCGGAGTCTCGGACACCGCCTGCGGCGGTGGCTCGGGTACCAACCAGGGCGTTTGCGCTTCCATTGCACTCTCAATTGTGGCAGCGCCGGCGCGGGTTGCCACGCGGCGAAGAGCGTTGCCCGCAATGCGGCGACGCCACCTGCTCTAAACTGAAGGAAGCAATATCCCCTGGGGACGACAGGCTTCGACGTGGTCGGTTCGTGGGGGTGGTTGCGAGCCGAGGTTCCGGGCGGCCTCGTAAAACACCCGGAAGAAAAATAAGTGCGGACTCGCACAGTTTCGATCTCGGTTACGCGGCTGCTTAGTCGGTAACTGAGTCGTCCCGGCCACTGCCCGCCTGCGGCGGTGAACCGGGATCAACAGCAGGCTCGCCCGGCGTGATCCGCTCCCGCCGCGCCGGGGACACCAAGGGAGCTGGCGCTCGACAACCCGGCCGGCGAGGCTAGTCGAGAGCGAGATTCAGAGCGCCGGCTACGCTCGTAGACGCCACATCCACACGACCGCGGACCCGGGTTCGATTCCCGGCGTCTCCACCTTTCAAAAATTGCACTGCCCTCCGCATCGCCGGGGGGCGTTTCGATGAGGGCCAGCGCATCAAGGCTCGTAACAGCTCGATAGAAAGGGCGGCCGATATCGGGCACCACGGGCTCCAAGCGGATCGTCTCAGAAAGTGCGGAGCGCCTACGCTGCATGCGGATGCGGCGCTCAGCAGCTCCTCGAGCCCGAGGCGCTTCTGATCTCACTCTTGGCTCCGACCCTGAAGACCTTTTCCGGCTCCTTCGAGCGTGCGACTCTCTGCAGGTCTGAGCGGCGCGTGGATCGTCTAGGGCTTCAGTGCCTGGCTGCCGCGGCCCTCGCAGAGGACGCGATCCGCTGGCGAGACGCGTCGACGGGTGCGATGTCGCCGCCGATCTGGCCCGCACTGGCGTGAGGCTCGAGCGACCGTTGCGCGGGATGCGTGAAGCGACGCGTCCGAGTCGAGGCGCTTTGGAGCGGACGCGCTGCTCGACGCCGCCGAGCCACCGGGCGACACGAGGCGCGGGTTGTCGGCTGCTTGATCTCGAGTATGAGCTAAAGCAGATCCTCCGACGCAACCGCGACGGCGCGCGGATGACCCAGGCCCAGCGTGAGCAGCGCCTGCGGCTGATCGCGCGTGGCTAAACGAGCTCGGCTTCCGACATTGCGTGCCTCATCGCTCAAACCCAAGCACGTCGACGCGCTCCTCAAACACTGGCAGGGGCAGGACTGTCGGCGGGCACGATCAAAAACCGCATGGCCGACCTGCGCTGGTGGCCGGAAAACGTCGGACGCCAATCAGTGATCGCCAACGACAACGCCCACTACGGCATCGAGCAACGCACCTTCCTCGCCGAGGACTCCAAAGCCACCCAGCTGCCCGCCGAGGCGCTCGCCCGAGTCGAAGACGAGCACGCGCGATGTCACTGCAACGCAAGCGGCCTTCGGTCTCAGGCGCGAGGAGGCGATCGAGTTCCAGCCCGCCTACGCCGACCGCGGCCAGACGCTCGTGCTAAACGCTTCATGATGCAAGGGCGGGCGTGCCTGCGGGCGGTGAAGGAGGGCATCCGTGTCGGGCCGAGTGGGCGGCTCAGCCGGTGAGTGCGCCCGCGAGCGTCTGCTCGAGCATGCGCGCGTAGGCGCTGTTGCTCCAGCCTTGCTCGCTTAGCCGCAGATAGACAGATTCGCTCGCGACCAGCGCGTAGATCAGGTCCCCGGCGCGCTTAGCCGACATCCCCTTGCGCAACACCCCCGCGCGCTTGAGCGCCTTGGCGATCGCCAACGCGTCCGCCCGGGTGGCGGCGTGGCCGCGTTCTCGGAACTCGGCGAGTGCCAGATCGTCGTTGCCGGCCGACTCGCCGACCGCGAGGAGTCGGGCGGCGCGGCTCATGAGCTGCGCGGACGCCTCGGCGACGAGTCCAAGCATTCGATTTGGTGGGGTATCCAGCGCCGCTCGCCAGCCAACTCGTGCGAGCATCGGCCTCTCCCCGTCGTCCCCTCGGACCGCGACGCGAATGCACTCGTTGAGCAGCGCGGCCTTCGTCGGGAAGGCGAGATAGACGGTTCGCTCTGAGACGCCCGCCGCCGCTGCCACGGCAGTCATGGTGGTTGCGGCGAAACCATTCCGGATGAACATCTCGCTCGCGGCGGCGCGGATCCTACGCCGGTTCTCGCGCGCGGCGCCGACCCGGAGGGGGGACTCGTAGGGCTTGCGTTTGACGCGATGGTGCGACATTCGTTACAGTATAACTGAAACCAATCTCCTAACCGGGAGGAACACCATGATCGCTCGGGTCGCAACCTTCAGCCTCCTTCCGGATGGCGTTGACGACGGGGCGGTGGACCTGCTGCGCGAAACGATTCGGGAAACTCCGGGCTATGTTGCTGGGTTTCACCTGCGTGACCCCAAGACGCAGAAGGCGCTTTCGGTGACGATCTTCGAAGACATGAACGCGCTCGCTCATGTCCGCGAAGCCCTCGCCAGGCGACCCGACGACACGAAAGTCGGCGTCGAACCAGACTCCGTCGAGTTCTTCGAGGCCCACGCCTTCTAGCCTCGCGAGACGACAGAAGCAGGTCGCATCGTCGGGGCGGCCCACCCCGCTCCTCGCCAATCTCGGGTCTCGCCACCGCGCACATCAAGAGGAAGGCGATCGTGCGCTCCGGCGCTGACCGGCGCTGACCGGCGTGAAGGGCGCAATCCTCTGGTCACCGAAGCATTCGCGCGCCGCGAACCGGCGCGGAGGGCAAAGCGATCGCCCAGCTGTAGGTGTCGTCGATTGCCCGCTCAGAGCCTTGTCGGGATCGCCCATGCGCAACGTGATGTACGTGTCGCGTGCGCATCGAGTGGTGACATTTGTAGGAGAGGGCTTGATCGGAGGCGTCCGTAGCCTTCTGCGTCGATGCTGCAAGCTCGTTCCGATTGGAGGCTGTCACATGGATGCACCGGTCAAAGTCCGCGAGCAACTGCCGCGCGTGGTGCGCTTCGATCCCAAGGAGATCAAGGAGGCGGTCCGCGAGGTCGAGGGTTTCAACGCCAAGCTCGCACTGGTGATCACCCGCAGTGTGGGCACGATGGCGTGCGCCTACGTGTTCGCGGCGATCGCACTAATCAGTCTGCCCGCCGCGATCACCTCCGGACAGGTGATCGTGATCGTCGCCTGGATCGCACAAACCTTCCTGCAGTTGGTGCTATTGAGCATCATCATGGTCGGTCAGTCGGTGCAATCCGCCGCATCGGACGCGCGAGCCGCGAAGGAGTTCGCTGACACCGAGACGATCCTCGACCGCCTGGACGTCCACACCGCCGGGGGCATCAAAGATGTGCTTGACGCAATCCACGCGATCGGTCGGCCTGGTGAAGGGCCAGAAACGAGCCCGACCAGATAGCAGCAACCGACCCGGACTGGTCGGCGAGTCAGCTCCTTAAGCGGTCACGCGATGCGAGCGAGATAGACACAACACCAGCGGTCCACCCGCCACGCAGTGGGATCTGGCCGCGACAATGGATGGGGCCCCCCGCCTGATCGTGGCCGACGGCGCTCCCGGGCTGACCCCTGGCGATCGAGGAGCTATGGCCGCGCGCCGGCCCATCGCACCTCGGCGACGGAGCGCCGGGCGCCGATTCGGGCGGGGATTGCGGTGGCTGCCGCGACCACGATCAGGGTGCCTGGGATCACTGCGTGCAGCCACACGATCGGCGGCGTTGCCTCCGAGAGCCCCCTAGGCCGGAAGGCTAGTCGCGAAGGCGCGCCACGCTGCCGGGTCGTGCAGCGGCGGGCCATGCCCGAAGAGTGCGAGTGTCGGCTCCAGCGCAGCAAGGCGTCGAATCGATTCGCGATTGCGGGCCGGGTCTACGGTCATGAACGCGGGAGGCTCCCGCAACCCGACGCGACCGCTTAGCGGCGCAACGTTGAAGGCAACGTCGCCGACGATCAGCACACCGTCAGTTTCCCGCCAATAGGAGACATGTCCCGGCGAGTGGCCCGGCGTGTCGAGCACTCGAAAGCCCGAGACCTCATCGCCCTCCCTCAGCCGGCGAGCAATCGGCGGCGGTGCGGGCCCGGGCGGTAAACCAATCAGCCGCCCCAGCAGAACCTCCGAGTGCGCAAGGCGCCGACTCTCAAGGGCGCCGCCATCGTCGGTTGGACACCAGAACGGCAGAGCGAGTCGTCGGCACAAAGTTCTGCTTGACCCATAGTGATCCGGGTGCGCGTGAGTGATGGCGTGGGCGACAACCGTCCGGCCCTCCAGCTCGCGCAGCAGCCGTCGCGCCGCGGCAGGCGTACCCGAGTCGATCAGCACATTGGTGATGAGGTACTGATTGATCCGATGCTCCGGAGGCCCGGTGAGCAACGACACGCCTTCGGCGACCTGCTCAGCGCTCATCCGGCTGAGCGTACGCCTCTAGTCATCCGATTCCGGTCGCCGGTTGGGCGACGCCGGGTTCGCTGATGAGAAGCCGTACGCGCGAAGGACTTAGGTCCGCTTCCATCGAGTTCGTCGTCCGTCTCGGCGAAGCACTGCTCGCTGCCAGGCGCAAGTACGGAACAACCACACGGGAGTGGACCGGAAGGAAGGGGACGAGACCCACGGTAGCGTCGGGACCCGAGCTCAACACTGCTGCTCCCGGTCGCGGTGGAGCACGAGTGAGCATCGCTTCTGGGATACCTGCGAGGCGCCAGGTCCGAGCGTCGAATTTGTCCTCTGAGGCCACGCGTGTAGGCCATGAGGACGCTTGCGCAAAACATCCGGAGTGCTCGAGGCTGGGCTGGGCTTAGATTCATGATCGGGCGGACTCGCGCGTCGGCAGCGCGACGATTCGTCGTGGCGTGCGCATAGCGGCGAGCGCAGTGATGGCGACGGCGGCCGAGAGTGCAACGCCGATTACCGCGGCGTCTTGGATGCTGCCGGGAACAGCGGGTGTTGCCGCGGCCAGTAACTCGCCAAGCGCGCCGATGATTCCGATCACGCCGACGAGGCCTGCGAGCGCCGTCCCGGCCTGGGCGACGCTTCGGCGCCTCGCGAAGGTGACCAGCACGAGCGCGACCATCATCGCCACCAACAGGAAGAGCGGCGGCGAGAGGGCTGTGCCCTTCGTGATCCATTGCGTGGCCATCTTGGTGGGATCGCCCTTACCACCGAACTGAGCCGGCCAACGTTCCGGCACGGCGATCGCGGTCTCGATGGCTGCCACCATCAGCCAGAGCGCGCACACCAGAAGATGCAAGGACGCGAGCGTCCGCGCGCTGCCTCGACGGTGATCTGTGTGAAGCCCCACTGTTGTCATTCGTCCCCCTCCGGAGTAGCTTCGTGCAAACTAGATATGACTTATACTGAATAGAAGCATAGTCTATCAAAATGTCAAAGGCTGCGAAACTGGGACGACGGGAGCAGCAAGCGGCGGAGACGCGGCGGCTGATTGTCGATGCCGCGCGGCGGTTGTTTGCCATCCGGGGCTACGGCGCGACCTCGATCGCAGCGATCGCAGAGGAGGCCGGCGTCGCGGTGCCCACGATTTACGCAAGCGTCGGAACGAAGCTTCGCCTGCTGGAGCTGCTAAACGATCGGATCGACGAGGAGGCCGGCGTAGGCGAACTCATCCCGCAGCTGCTCGCCTGCCGCGACCCCATAGAGATGTTGCGGCTTCAGGCGCGGCTCAGCCGCAGACTGAACGAGCACGCCGGCGACCTCATCGCCGCGTTGCGCTCGGCGGCGACCGTTGAGCCCGAGATGGCGGAGCCTTACGCGACCGGGATCCGGCGCCACCGCGATGGGATGCGCGCGACAGCGGATCGGCTGGCCCAGTTGAACGCACTCCGACCGAACATCACACCGGCAAGTGCCGCCGCACTGCTTGACATCCACCTGTCTCCCGACGCCTGGAGCGCGCTCACCACGGGTCACGGTCTGAGCTGGGACGAGGCCGAAGCCCTGACCCTGGCCGCGCTCGCGCGGCTGCTCCTCCGACGCGACACGAGACCAAGGAAATGACGACAGTGAGCAGCCTCCGGAGTCTCGGCGCCAAACCGAAGTCGCGCCGGTCCGGCATTTCTCGCGGCACGAGCATCTCGACGCCGCAGATCAGAAGCCGCAACGAGCGGTGAGCAGGGGGCTCGGCGGCCGGGCCGACAGCCGGTTCTGACCGCGCCCGCTGCAGATTCTCAGGACGCGGCGGCCAGCTGGTTGAGCGCCAGCAAGTTCCCCTCGGAGTCGCGCAGCCATGTCGACCTGACGGACCCGAAGTCGACCACATGCCCCTCGCGCACACCTTGAACCCCGGCAAAGCTGTCCCCGTCCGGGACCACGAACTCCACACCCCGGTCGGCGAGAGCGTGAACCACATCATCGATGCCTTCGACCAAGAAGGACACCACCGGATACGGAGGCGGCTTGCGGTCGCGGAGCTCGCTCAGGACGACCATCGAGCCGTTGCCGGCGGCAAACGCCATCGGGTCCGCCCCCTGAGCTGAGAGCTGCTGAAGACCGAGGACGTCGCGGTAGAACGCCTCCGCGCGGGCGCGATCCTGAGCGGGCAGGATCGGGTTGACCGGAGAGGAACCGAGCACGCCGGCAGCGTATCGATATCGCTGCGTTGAACTGAGGCTTGCGGCAGCAGGGGGGACGCCAGCGCGTCCCTTACGGGTTACGGGTGCTACAGACAAGGCCCTCAACCGGGGCTACGTCCTATCGCCGCTTGCGGCACCTCATCACCGCACGGCAGCGGCCGGGCTTCCGCGGGCCCTCCAACCCGAGGGCAAGCAGTCGAGGCCCTCTCTCGGCGGCGGTCGAGGGCGCAACAGAATGCCCTATGAGCAGTCGTCGCACCGGCGGCTCGGACGAACGCGTCTGGGGCAAACCGGAGACCGCGCGGAGACACCAGTCGGCCCGGATCGGGGCGATCGGAATGTGCGACGGACCGATGGTGGTTAGCAGCGGGATAGCTCGGGCGAGCGGTCGCCAGATCGTGTCGTAGGCCGCCAAAGCGCTCGGGGCGAAAACCCATGATTCGGGCCACGGCCAGTCTCACACTAAGTCTGCCTGAATGATCGCGGAGAGGATCGCTGTGGCGGTCCCTGAGCGGCCGGATTTCCTCTTGCGCAGCCGAGAACGCCGAACCCGGCATCGTGCAGCCGGGCGACCGCCTGGGCGCTCAACGCCTCACGACAAGGCTTTGCCGATCTTCGCTGCCTGTTCGCGCGCTGCGTGGACCTCGCCCGCGAGTCGCCCGAACTGGCCGGCCGCCTCGCCGATCTGTCGCGCCAACTGTTCGAGATCCGGTCCAATGCCAGGAATCGAGACGCCTAGCACCTTGCGCTTCGGCGGACGCTTACGGTTCAAGGCGGCGCCGCCAAGCACGCCGATCGCCGCGCCAGCCACCGCAGACGCCACCGGCAGCACAACCGACTTCACACCCGAGGCGCTTTGAGACTTGCCGTTCGAGCTCGAAGCCCGCGATCTGGTACCGCTTGACCCTCCGCGCTCTGAACTCGATCGTGCGCTCTCGGAGCCCGAGCGCGCGCTCGAGCGTGATTGCGCATTTTTGCGCGAGGAACCGCTGCTTGAGGCGCCGCGCTTGCCGCTTGAACCTTTGCTGGAGCGCTCTCGGGAACGACTGCTGGAATTGCGCGCTGCACGGCTGGTTGGGCTGCTGGCGGCCGCGCGCCGATTCGCACCGCCGCGCTTCCCCGTTGAGCTCTCTTTGTTGTCGTTTGCGCCGGCGCGATCCCGCGCGGTTCGTTGGCTAGTGCTTGCCATGATTCCTCCTTGCCCGGTGGCTCTCTACGGCTACCCCCGTCAGTGGTCTGTACACCACCGGCGACCACTTGCCGCTCACTAGAAATGACGTGGCCCCGGGAGGAGGTGCCGAGCTGGCTGTCGAATAGCGACGCATAGAGATGGCGCGCGCAGTTGTGACAGCGATCGCAGCACAAAAGGGCGGAACCGGGAAAACCGCGCTCGCCGGAAGCCTCGCTTCGCAGTGGGCTTATGCTGGCTTGCGCACCTTATTGGTCGATCTTGACCAGCAGGCCAACCTGACCTACGCGTTCGCCGTCGATCCGGCTGCGCTGGAGGCGACGGTAGTTGACGTGCTTGCACCGCGCAATTCGGTGCCAGCTGAAGACGTGGTCTTGCATCGCGTACACGGCGTCCCTGACCTCGATCTGTTGCCATGCGACGAGCGTGCGGAGGCGCTAGACACGCAGCTGCGCTCAGAGACGATGGGAGTCTTCAAGCTCAAGGACGCGCTCGAGCCGCTTCTAGGTCATTACGACAGGGTGGTGATGGACTGCCCGCCGAACGTTGGGGAGTTGACGGTTTCGGCGCTGCTCGTGGCCGACGAAATCATTTGTCCAGTGAAGATGAGCGATAGCAATGCACTTCGCGGCCTTAGTCGACTCACACAGACGGTTGAAAAGCTAAACCGCAGAGAAGTCCGGGTGCGCATCAAAAGCCTAGTGCGGGTTGATAGCGACCATTCGCAACGGAGCTATCAGCTGAATTCTCAAGCGCTTAGGCGCCTCGCGCGGCGGCTAAGAGTTCCGGTGGCGCGGACCGAGTTGCGGGCCCGGGCCGCGTGGCGAACCGCAGTCACCCAGGATGTTCCACTCATCCTGCTCGAGGGACGAGACCGGGGGACACGCGAGGCGCAAGCGGACGTTTATCGACTAGCAAACGAGCTCTGGCCGCGGGTGAACTTTCCGTCCCCCAGCGAAATCAAACTCCGGCGCAGGGCCAGCGCCCGCGCAGCGACGACCAGGCGGGCGGCATAGTGCCACTCCGGCCCGTCTCTGAGCTGGGGCTTGTGGATCTCACCGATCTCGCGTCCAAACGTGTGAGTGGAACCGCGACTGGCCGCGCCGCGGTGCCCGCGGAAGCTGCGCGTGCGGGAGCGAGCAAGGCGAAGCATTCCGGCGGCACGGCAAGGCGGCGCGGGGCAAAGACAACCCTTAGGCGACACTCGGCAAGCACGCCCGAGAGGCAGGACACGAGCGGCCGGAATGGCTCAAGCGGCAAGCAATCGACCGTTCGCGCGAGCACACCGATGGCCCCCAACGGGTCAGCCGGGACATCCAGACGCTCTCCTGACGTCAGGCCCGGAGATATCCGCAAGGCCGCCGGCGCCAGAAGCCAGCAACGTCGGAAGAATCCGGGGAGCGGATCGAGTCGCGAGGGTGATGCGTCGACCGCGGAGGCCAAGCGCAGGGCGAGCGACAATCGGCCGCGCAGGCGTGCCCGATCACGGATCGGCCTGTCGGTCGTGACCGGGGCAGTCGGCGTCGCGGGCGGGTTTGTACTTAGCAGAGGTGCGCTTCGGCGCTGAGCCGCCACGGCGGCCTGTCGCCCACGGGCGCGCGGAACTTGCGGCGGGTGACCTCGGGGTCGGCGACGATCAAGGCGTGTTTCTAGCCGCCCGCCCCGGCGTTCGGGTTCTTGGCGACTGGAGAATCCAAAATGCCGCCGGCGTAAACGCCAGCAGACGGAGCGCGGACGAATGCTCTAGGTGTGAAGCGCAGCACGCGACCATCGGCATGCCAACCGGCCTGCCCCGCGTGCATCCAGGGCCTAAGCCATCGACCCTGCCACGCGCGGAAACCATGCAAGTCGCCGGCGATCGCTTTTACTCTTTGAGCGATCCCTGGGTTCACGAGCGCCTTGGCCAGCGAGCATTCGTCGGGTGAGACGTGCCTCTGGCGATTGAGCGGGGGGTACAGCCTGGCTCCGTCGCTGACTCACTTGCTCTCAACCGAGGTCGATGACTCTGCCTTGCGGCGACGGTCTTATGAAGTGGTGACACAGGCTTCCTATGAGAGACGGCGCTGATGGTCGACCCTCGTCCGCAGATCGCAGCAGGAAAGGTGCTCTGGCATTTCACGATGTCCCTCGACGGGTTCGTGGCAGGGCCCAACCACTCGATGGAATGGATGACGGGGATCACGTTCCGGCCGGGACTGGTCGGCGAGTACGTCGAGACCACGGGCGCCGTGTTGGGAGGCCGGGCCGGCTGGGACGCGGCCATCGGCGACCACCGCCCGTACGGCGGCGCCTGGCAGGGACCGATGTTCGTGCTCACGCATAACCCCGAGGACGCGACACCGGCCGACGGGGTCACGTTCCTGAGCTGCGACCCGGCAGAGGCGGTGCGGATCGGGCTGCGGGCGGCCGGCGGCAAGAACCTCGAAGTATTTTCGCCGACGATCGGCCGTCAACTGCTCCAGCTCGGGCTGATCGACGAGATCGACCTGCACATCGCGCCCATCCTGCTCGGCGACGGCATCAGGCTCTACGACAACCCTGGCGCTACTCCGATCCGCCTGGAGCGAATCGGCGATGGCGACCCGACCTCGGCCATCAACGTCCGCTACCGACCCCGTCCCGCCGCAAACACCGCGATCGAGAACGTGTCGGGGTAGTCGATGGTGCCCGACCTCTGACGCCGGACGAGCCGCAAGGCGGGCTCATCCGCAGCCTCGCTTCGCGCGGAAACCCGCTGAGAAGGCAGGCGCGCGCCGCGATCGGCTAAGCCGCGGAGAGGCGTTCGTCCTTCGGCGCGTAGCGGTGGTGCAGCGACAGCGGGTTGCCGTCCGGGTCGAGGCAGATCGCCTGCCAGCAGACGCCAGAATCAAACGTCTCGCTGACGAAGCGCACGCCCCCGGCCTCCAGTCGCTCCCGCGCGATTGCCACGTCACTGACCTGCAGAGCGATCGGCATCGCGTTGCGCGAGAACGTGCCGCCGAAGTCCTCGGTGCGCATGATCGCCAGCGTGAGATTGCCGGCCTGGTACTCAACTCCTGGCCGGCTCCCGTAGCGCTTGACGAACGGGAGGCCGAGAGTTTCTCCGTAGAAGGCCGTCATAGCATCGAAGTCCTGTGCCGGGATGCAGACGAAGTCCACGCCGGTGATAAGGGGAGTCGTATCAGTCATGGTGACGTGCGTCGATGGAACTCGAGCCTACTCGCCGAAAGCCGCTCCAGCTACGGGCGCCTCGTTGCGGTGGGCCGAGGATCGGCGCTGTAGGCCGATTTAGGGTCCGCATTGGGTGTGATACCGGGGGCGCAGCGCGCTACGCTCGAACTAGAAGCGTCCACCGCTGAGTGTCCGAGCTCTCGCATTCTCCTGTGGCCCAATCCGAGAGAGCCGGAATGTGAGTGTCCGATGACAGCAGAGTCGAGTAGGCCGGGACCGGGACGATCTACCGCCGAGGCGGCGGTGAGCGAGCTAAAGAAGGAGATCGCACGCCGGAATGAGGAGGCCCAGAAAGCGGCGCGGAAGCTGCGGGCAGAACGCGAGCGGCAACAAATCGCACACCGGCGCGAATGGGATTCTTAGCAGCGGCTCGGGCTCGCAGGTCGAGCCGTGGCGCGTGTCAGGCCGCACACGCGGTCCTACGTCACCGAGCAGGGTCCGGCGGGCGCTGAGGTACGGCCGCTGTAGGCCGTCTCAACCGCTCGGCCTGGCCGAGGTCAGCCGGTCAGCGGCGGGTGCCGGGCAGGCGGTTGCCGACCCCGCGCGAGGGCGCTGCGCGTGTCCTCGGCGGTGGTGTTCTACAAACGAAAGGATGGACATACATGGCCGGACGCGGCAAGAAGAAGACGACGTTCGCGAAGCTCGCCCGCGAGAGCAGGCTACGAGAGCGCCGGATCGAGAAGCAGGCCAAGAAAGAGGCGCGCAAGCAGACCTCAGAAGATCCCTCGGTGCAGGGCGGAGCCGCGGCGGGAAACGCCAATGCAAGTTCAGCGGGATGGACGGGCGCCTGAGAGCCGAACGGGCGCGAAAGTCGGACGATGTCTCGGTGCTACGGTGATTGTGCGGTGATATTGGCCCGCGAGGTTCTCCGTGCCGACGCGCCGATTCTCCCCTTCATAATGAGACTTCGCCGGCGAGGAAGGAGACTCAAATGCAGCGTTTGCTGCGAATGCGCGGCGCGTGGCGGGAGACGTGGGGCCCGGGAGTCAAGAAGGGGTCTGGCTCGGGGGGCGTGATGGGATTGATCGTGAACTGCCGCAAGGTCAGGGCATGAAAACGCCTCGCGAGCGGGCCGAGGAGAAGCGGGCGGAAAAGCTCGATTCGGTCCGTCAACAGGTCAGGAGCGGCTCGCTGGTGATCCGCCCGATGACCGATGAGGAACGCCGCCGGTACCCCCCGCGGCCGGCTCAGCCAAAGCGTCCGAAACGGTGGTGAGCGGTGCGCGAGCGTGAGCGACTGATTGCGCGGATCCGCCAGATCCGCCGAAGCGCCGAGCCGCACGAAACAGCAGGGTCTGGCAGTACAGCTCCAGAACGACACGCACTCCACGCGCTTGAAGCTCGGATCACACATCTGGAGCAGCTCCTAGAGGGCCTTCAGGACTCTGTCGACCGCGAGGCGCGGCGACAAGGCAAGCGAATCGCAGCCGTCGAGGCTCGCACCGAGCCAGCGGCGCTGAGCCGCGCTGTGAGCAGCGACGCTCGCGAGCGAGGGTTGTAGCTGTGACAGCGTTCTCATCCCTGCCTGATCGCAGCGACCAGGCGGCGAGCTGCTACGTTGGTGTGAGCGGTCGGCGCCGTCGACCGCGACGCAGCTTGCTTGGGTCCCGCTCAGAGCGGTTCGGGTCAGCCTTAGCGTCCCGAATCGTCCGCGGCACAAAGGTGCGCCGCCAAGGAGTTGTGCATGTCAACAGAATCGTTCGCCGATCTCGGTGTCTCGCACGCCGTAATCAGCTCGCTTTCCGCAGCGAGTATCACCGAACCGTTCGCGATTCAGCGTTCCGTGATCGGTGACGCGCTGAGCGGCCGGGATGTGATTGCGAAATCCCCCACCGGCTCGGGCAAGACGCTTGCGTTCGGGATCCCGCTCGTCGAGCGCATCGGCGCCACCGACCCGCGTCCGGCGGCGCTGGTGCTTGCCCCCACGCGCGAGCTGGCTATGCAGATCGTCGATCAGATCCGCGGCATCGCGCACGCTCGAGCGCTACGAGTTACCGCCGTCTACGGCGGGGCTGGCCTGGTGAAGCAGAGCCAACAGGCCGGCACCTCGCACGTGCTGGTCGCCACACCGGGACGGCTCGAGGACCTTCTCGCACGCGGCGCGTTCACGCTGGACCGCATTCAGATGCTCGTCCTCGACGAGGCCGACAGGATGCTGGATATGGGCTTTCGCCCGGCGATCGACCGCATCATCGCCGCGTGCCCAAAGGAGCGGCAGACGCTGTTCTTCTCCGCCACCCTCGACGGTGACGCCGGCCGACTCGCCAAACGATACGCGCGTGACCCGGCAACGCATCGGCACGGGCCCCGGGAGCGACGCGCGAACCATGAGATCGAGCATAGATTTGTGCAGGTTGGCCACGAGCACCGCGTCGAGGCGCTCGTCCGCGAGCTACGGCATGACCGTGGCCTCACGCTCGTATTTGTCCGGACCAAGCACGGAGCCGACCGGCTGGTCAAGCGGCTCGCGGCACGCGGCGTCGAGGCCGTGGCGATGCACGGCAACAAATCACAGCGCCAACGCGAGCGGGCGCTCGCCCGCTTCGAGGCCGGCGCGATCGACACGCTCGTTGCGACCGACGTCGCGGCACGCGGCATCGATGTGGATGGGATTTCCCACGTAATCAATTTCGACCTGCCCGCCGACGGCGAGACCTATGTCCACCGCATAGGCCGCACGGGCCGCGCCGGACGCAAAGGCATCGGGATCACGTTGCTCTCCACAGACCAGCGCCGCGAGGCGACCAAACTTGCTGGTCAAATAGGACTGGGGCACATCCTCTCCGCCCACAACCCCCGCCACCTGAGACCTGATCACGCGCCCGCCGCAACTACGTCGCACAGCAGGCGCCGCGCCAGCCGCCAGCGCGGCGCCAGTCGAACCTGACCTCCTAGCGCCAGTAGACGGCACCGGCCTCCCAATGCTCAAAGACTTGCCAAAGCCACTACGCCTGGAGCTCGTGGACGCGACAACGTTTGACAGCGCCCACCTTCGGATGTACCGAAGCGTGTGAACACCATCACGCTGCGGCGTCAACGAGCAGATAGTCGAGAAGAAGAGAGGCCATGTCCGCAACCGTTCTCTACATGTCCATTTCTCTTGACGGGTTCATCGCCGGGCCCAACGAGCGAGTAGACAACGGCCTTGGTGACGGCGGGGACCGCCTGCACGAATGGTTGACGGGGGCGGAGGCCGATCCCAAGGAAGAGCTCGTTCGGCCTCGCGTCAACAGCCAGATCGTCGAGGAATTCATGTCCACGGGCGCGGTCGTCGCCGGCAGGGGAACAGTCGAGCCGGCCGGCTATTGGGGCGGTGACCACCACGATGGCGTGCCGATCTTCATCCTCACCCGCCAGGACCCCGCCAATCTCAACGAGTGGCCGCTTGTCACCTACGTGAACGACATCACGACCGCAATGACTCAAGCCAAAGAAGCTGCGGGCGAGAAGAACGTACTTGTCCACGGGGCCGGAATCACGCAACTCGCGCTCGCCGCGGGCGCCCTCGACGAGATCGAACTGCACGTTGTCCCGGTGCTCTTCGGCCAAGGGCGCCGACTGTTCGACGGCCTAGCCGCCGAGCAAATCGAGCTGGAGCGCACCCGAATCCTCGAAGGTGAGAGCGGAGTCACCCACATCCACCACCGGATCAAGCGCTGAGGCACTCTCACCATCCACCTTGGTGACCGCCCGCGACCAGGAGTCCGCGCCGCCGAGTCGTCGTTTGGAAGAGCGCCGCGGCGGCCCTAGGATCGAGCAGGCTTGTTCGAGCTTCCTCTCAAGCTGACATCAGAGCAGGCGCTCGATGAGTGTCAGCGACACGGTCTTGTGGTGGCCAGTGAGCGCGAGCTCAGCGGGCGGCCGGGGAGCAGGCATTGGCATCTGCGGATTCCTGGTCGCGCCGGAACGCTGGAGTTGAGCGAGTGGCGGGGGGAGGTCTGGGTGAAGGTTCACCCGCTTCGCACCGCGGAGTGGGTGACTGACTTCGCACGCCGGTTGGCGGGTTTGTCGTTGTGAGCCACCACCAGATAACCGCCGCGCGTTCACCGCGCGCGGACCCGCTAGCTGTACCTCCCGCGGCTTGGCCTGTGCGCCGGCCGCCCGAACTGCCAGCTCTCAACCCGCGCGACCGCCCGGGTTAGGCCAACGCCTTGGCCTTGATCGCGTCGAACTCGGCCTGGGAGATCGTGCCGTTGTCGAGTAGCAGCTTGGCTTTCTCGATCTCGCTCGCCGGGCCGCCGGTCCCGGTCGCGTGGCGGATGTATTTGTCGAATTGAGCCTGTGCTGCCTGAGTCTCCTTGGCTCTCCGCTCGACCATCCCACTGTGATTGAAGATCAGATAGGTCAGCACGCCGATCCAGGGAACGATGGCGACGAACACGACCCAGATCGCTTTCTGCACGCCAGATATGTCGTGTCGACGGAAGACGTCGATCAGCACGGTGATCGCGATCCAGATGAAGATCACCCACGCGAAGAAGATGAGGATGTCCCAAAGGACTCCCAGAAAGGGATACGACGCAGCGATAACCACTCCGGTCCGCCTCCGATCTAGCTTGTTGGCTCGCCTCCCGTGGCTGCCCGCACGAAGGATTCAAGCGTACCGCGCACGGGGTCAGACCTTGTGACGGGGGACGTGACTCTGACACCTTGCGAGGACGCGGCGCGAAACGGTTCGCTGCGCCGCCTCCTCCTGGCGGGTTAGGGCGATATCGCGCGATCCTCGATCGGTCGCCTGGCCGATCTGAAGATCTCCTCAGGGGAGTGCGGATGCCTTGGAGCTGAATACGGCGTTGGGTCGCATCACCGCGCCCGGGTATCGCCCGCCCCCGGCCGAGCAGTCTGCCTCGCCGCGGTCACGGCTCCCGCCGACTCCCCCACAACCTCCGCCACGGTGGTGCCGAACCTGATTCGGGCTCCGGCGCCCGCGATCATCGGCGAGCTGATGCGGCGCTCGTCGACCCACGTCCCGTTGAGCGAGCCGAGGTCGTCGAGCTCGACACCTCCGGCCACCGGCCGGATCGCGACGTGCTGTCGTGAGAGCTCGGGGTCGCTGATGATGATGTCCGCGTGACTGCGGCCGATCACCGCGTTATAGGAGATCTCGATCGTCTCTCCCGCGCGCGGACCTGTAACCAGCATCAGTCGCGCCCGCGCGTCGTCGTGCCCCTGTGATCCAGACCCCATCTCGCCCTCCGACGCGATCCTACTGCGCCCAAATTCGCTGAGCAAGCTCCGCCCCCGATCGTTAGACTGGCGCCCCTTGGGGCACGGTTAATCTCGGGGAGCGGATCACCTCTGAAGGTCATATGAGCGACGTTTCGCTAATCGTCGTCGAGGGCGAGGGCGCCGGTCGCGCGCTGCCGGTCGACGGTGAGTTGATCCTCGGCCGCGCGGTCGGTGGAGCGGGCCAGCTGGGCGGCGACCCGGACATCTCGCGCCGCCACGCCCGCGTCGCTCGCACGCGCGACGGGCAAATCGTCGTCGAGGACCTGCAGTCGAGCAACGGGACCTACCTCAATGGCGTAAAGCTGGCCGGGCCCGGTGTGCTGCGCGACGGGGACGCGATCCGTCTGGGTCACACCGAGCTCACGCTGCGGACCGGCGTGCAGGTCACCCCCAGGCAACCACCGAGCCCTGCAGACAGGCAACCACCGAGCCCTGCAGACAGGCAACCACCGAGCCCTGCAGACAGGCAACCGCCGAGCCCCGCGCCGCTCGCCGACCCGGCGCCGACCCCCCGCGCCCTGTCCTACACCGACGCGACCCTGCTGCACGGGGGCGAGCGGATCAGGTTCGCCGACGCGGGCGTGACGGTCGGGCGCGCGGAGGACAGCACGATCCGGATCGCGAGCAACCTCGCATCGCGACACCACGCGCGCTTCGAGGTCAAGCCGGATGGCCACTACGTGACCGACCTCGGCTCGACCAACGGCACCTACCTCAACGGGGAGCGGCTGGTCGGCGAGAGCCGTAGGCTCGCGAACGGCGACACGGTGACGGTCGGCGGGGAGCCGATCCGATTCCTGGCGGGGGAGGCAACCCGGTTCGGCGGCCAGCTCTCGCAGGTCCAGATCAGCGGCACGCGCACGGTCCAGTTTGACGGTACGCGGCTCACCCTGGGGCGCGACCCCTCGAACGACGTCGTGCTTACCAACCCGAACGTCTCGCGCTTTCACGCGGAGGTGATCGCCGCCGACGGCGGTTACGAGCTGCGCGACCTCGGCTCGCGCAACGGCACGCGAATCAACGGACAGCTGATCGGCGATCGCGCCGTAATGCAGACGGGATCCGAAATCGGGATCGGCCCCTTCCGCCTGATCTTCGACGGCGCCGCGTTTGTGGCGCGTGACGATCGCGGCTCACTGCGACTCGACGCCGAGCAGCTGACCGTCGAAGTCAGAGGCAAGCGCATCCTCGACAACGTCTCGATTCAAATCGAGCCCGGCGATTTTGTGGCGATCATCGGCGAGAGCGGCGCCGGTAAGACGACGCTGCTGAAGGCGCTGGCCGGCGTCTCCGAGCCCTCATCGGGTGCTGTCACCGTAAACGGCGAACCGATCTCCTCGCGGCTGCCGGAGATCGGCTACGTCCCGCAGGACGAGATCGTCCACCGCGACCTGACCGTGAGCGAGGCGCTCACCTACGCAGCTCGCCTGCGGCTGCCACAGGACAGCCAGGTCACTGAGATCCGCTCCGTCGTCGACGGCGTGACTTCGGAGCTCGGGCTGAGCGAGCACGCCGAGACTCGGGTCGCGTCGCTGTCCGGTGGGCAGCGCAAGCGTGCGGGCGTCGGCACCGAGCTCGTCAACCACCCGGGCATCCTCTACCTCGACGAAGCGACGACCGGCCTCGACCCCGGTCTCGAGACCCGGATCATGCAGCTGATGCGCGATCTCGCGAAGACCCGGGCGGTCGTGACGATCACGCACGCGACCAAGAACCTCGGCCTGTGCGACAAGATCGTCGTGATGGGCCGGGGCGGCCTGCTGTGCTTCTACGGCACGCCCGATGACGCCCTGCAGTTCTTCGGCGCGAGCGACTACGACGGGATCTACCTCGCGCTCGACCGGACGCCGGCGGCGGAATGGCGCCAGCGCTGGCAGACGGTGCGTGAGGGCAACGGTTCCCCCGGCACGGCGGAGGCCGCGGCGGTGGCCCAGGTCAGCACGCGACCAGCGGTCGACCGGAGCATGATCCCGCAGGCGGCAATTTTGGCTGCCCGCTACATCCGCCTGATCTCACGGGATCGACGCAACCTCCTCATCCTGCTCGGCCAGGTCCCGATCCTGGCGATCCTGATCGCCGCACTGTTCCCCTCACATGTCTTCCGGCTCGGTGCGCCGATGCAATCAGGGGCGTCGGTCGAGCTGATCTTCCTGCTCAGCGTGGTCGCGATCTGGATTGGCTCGATCGATGCTGTGCGCGAGGTGATCAAGGACCGCCCTGTATTCACGCGCGAGCGCGCGGTCGGCGTGCGCACGTCCGCATACCTCGTGTCCAAGACATTCGTGCTGTTTGCCCTGGCGACGATCCAGACGCTGCTCCTGTGCGCGATCGTGCTCGGGCTGCGGCGGCTCGACGCACCCCTTCAGACCTACGCCGAGGTGGTCGGCCTGGTCATTGTCACGAGCTGGGTCGCGGTCGCGATGGGGCTCGCAGTCTCCGCCTTCGTGAGCACGGAGAACCAGGCCATGAGCCTTATCCCGCTTGCCTTGATACCGCAGTTGCTGTTTGGCGGCCAGCTCCGGGCGCTGCGCGAGATGCCGGGGGTGCTGCGGGGGATCGCCGCCGTGATGTTCTCCCGCTGGTCGTTCGCGGGGCTCGGCGGGACCCTGCACTTCTACCACCGGTTTGCGCTCGACCACGCCAACGGACAGGCGCAAGCACTCAACTACGGTTCGTCCTTCTTCAACCTCGGCTTCGGCCCGGCGCTGGGCATCCTGGCGGGCTTCATCGCGGTCTTCCTGCTGCTGGTCTTCGTCGGCCTCCATCGCAGGCGGGTGTAGGCACTCGCGTGAGCTTGACACTGTCCAGTGGCGTGAATAATGTGCCGCCGGTGGGGGCCCTCGCATGGGCTGAAGCGTTGTGTCGCGCCGGGGTTCGGGCGCAGGTCAGCGGCTGGGGCGCGCTAATTTCTGTTCCTAAGGGGTTGTGGCTATGACTGGTGAAATCGGCGGCACGGGCGGCATGCGCACGGCCGACTCGCAGGAACTGCCGCCCGGCACGGTGATCGGCAGCTACCAGATCGAGCAGGTCGCCGGCTGGGGCGGGATGGGAGTCGTCTATCGCGCAGCCCAGAGGCGCCCACTGCGGACCGTGGCGCTCAAGGTGATCAGGCCGGACCTGGCCGCCGATCCCGAGTTCCGCCGTCGCTTCGAGCACGAGGCGGACTCAGCCGCCTCGATCGAGCACCCGAATGTGCTGCCGATCTATGAGGCCGGCGAGTTCCAGGGATTGCTGTACCTGGCGATGCGTTACATCGACGGCACCGACCTGCGCGAGTGGCTGGTCAAAAACGGCCCGATGCCCCCGGCTCGCGCTGCGGACATCGTGCTCCAGGTCGGCAAGGCGCTAGACGCCGCGCACGCCCAAGGTCTCGTCCACCGCGACATCAAGCCGGGCAACATCCTGCTCTCCCAGCAGCGCGATGAGGACCACGTGTTCCTGACCGATTTCGGCCTCACCAAGAAGTCCTCGGCGGCGGCGCAATTCACCCGCACGGGCACCTGGGTGGGCACAGTCGACTACGTTGCCCCCGAGCAGATCCGGGGCGAGCAGATCGATGCCCGCTCGGATGTCTACTCGCTCGGCTGCGTGCTCTACCAGCTGGTCTCGGGCAAGGTGCCCTTCGACCGCGACACCGAGGTGTCGAAGATCTTCGCCCACCTCAACGAGCCGCCGCCTTCCGTCGGGCTCGTCTCTCCGCTGCTGGACGAGGTGATCAAGAAGGCCCTGGCCAAGGACCCGAACGACCGCTACGCGTCCGCCGGCGACCTCGGTCGGGCCGCGGTCGCGGCGGCGCAGATGCGCTCGATCGACGTCGGCAGCAACTCCGTCGCCACCGGAGCTGCAGCACCGTCGGGCGTCAACGACCCAGGAGCGACCCGCATCGACGACCCCAATCGGTACGGCGCAGGGCCGGCGGTGACCGCGCCCGGCGGTGCAGCGCCGCTCGCACAACCGCCTACGCAAGGTCCCGGCCAGCAGCCACCTCCGGGCACGCCGCCGCCCGGGTACGGGCAGCCCGGAGGGCCGCCGCCGGGCTACGCACAACCTGTGAGCCCACCGGCCGGCTATGGACAACCAATCAGCCCGCCGGGTGCGTACGCGGCGCCGCCGCAGGCGCCCGCCTCGAAGCGGCGCAAGCCGCTGATACCCGTGCTCATCGGCGTCGGCGTGCTCGTGATCGCGGCCGTCGTCGTCGTGGTCGTGGCCATGGGCGGCTCGAGCAACAGCGGCACGAGCAGCGTGCAGCTCGTCAAGGACACCGTGAGCAAGTACTGGACGACGCCTGGGTCCGGCGCGTGCAACTACCTCTCCTCGGGTGAGCTGAACCGAAACTGGGGCGGTTTCGCCGGCTGCGCGAGGGCCTTCGCGCAGGACACCTCGACTCGAGTTCACGGTACCCAGCAAGTGCAAATCAACGGTCTGACCGCGACCGACTCGGGCTTCACTGCCGCGCAGCATCCATGGAAGTTCTCGCTCGTCAAGCAGGGCCACAAGTGGCTGATCGATTTCCGTGCAAACCTCGACACCGCCGCGATCGAGACGCTCGCCACCAACTGGGCGGGGGCGGTCGGTGGCAACGTCTGTAACTACTTCTCGCCGCAGAACATCAACACGCACTACCACGGCTCGCTGGCGGCGTGCCAGGCCGCCCAGAAAAACAACGCCGCGGCGACCATCAGCGGGACCCAGACGGTGGTCTATCAGTCGACGCCCACCTCCGCGGTCGACACCTTCAGTCTCAACGGCGGCTCCCACTGGAAGATGGAGACCTCCAAGCAGTCGAACGGCTCCTGGCTGATCGACCTCATCACCAAGTCCTAGCGGCAGGCTGAACGCCAGACGAGCGGGTCGAAGGATCGGAACCAGGCGGGAAGGACGGCACGTGTCAGTTCGACTCACGATCCGCACCGGCAAGGAGCCGGGCAAATCAGCTGAGCTCGCGCACGGGCAGCTCACGATCGGCCGCGACGAGAGCTGCGATCTGGCGATCAGCGACGACAAGGTCTCGCGCAAGCACGCGGTTGTCGAGCTGGATCGAGAGGGGCGCGCCGTGCTGCGCGACCTCGATTCCCGCAACGGGACGTTCGTCAACGGTGAGCAGGTGCGCTCGGCCGTCCTCAACGCCGGAGACCATCTGCGTTTCGGCGACACCGTGGTCCTCGCCGACGGCGCGACGCCCGCCCCGCCGGCGCAGAGCCGGGAGGCGGCGTTCGCGGCCACCAAGCTGAGCGCGCCGATCCCGCCCGCCGCTCCGGCGCCGATCGAGCGCACCGCACAACGCGACGCCCCGGTTCCCCCCGGCCGTCCGCTGGACCCCCCGCCGAGCGCGTCGACGATCCAGCGGATCAAGCTTCAGCGCTCCCTGCGGCGGACGACGATCGTCGGCGTGGTCGCGATCATGGTCGCGATCGCCGTGGCGGTCCTGTTCGCGACCGGCACGCTCGGCGGAGGCCAATCCGCGCCGCCGACGGCGGCTCAAGTCATCGCCGGGGTTGCTCCCTCGACCGTGCTGGTGGTTGCCGACGACGGCTTCGGCAGCGGCGAGCGCGGCAGCGGCTGGGTGTGGGACGCCTCCCGTGGGCTGATCGTCACGAACGCGCACGTGACCGCCGGCGGGATCCATTACACGATCGGCCAGGGCCAGACCATGAACCTTAAGAGCGATGGGCAGGGCAACATCGTCGCCGGTCCCCATTCACGCCCAGCGAGGCTGATCGGACAGGCGCTGTGCGAGGACATCGCCGTGCTCAAAACCTCAGATACCGCCGGGCTCAGGACGATGACCCGGCTCTCTTCGCAGTCTCAGCTGAGGATCGGCCAGGGCGTGATCGCGCTCGGCTATCCGGCCACGGTCAGCCTGCTCCAGAACCCGCAGTTCGGCGCGAACCTCACGGGCGATACCGGCGTCGTCTCCCAGCCGCGGACGACCTTTCCGGCGATTCCGGGCCCTGCCGGCCGCCCGACCACCGGCCCGTATCACAACGTCATCCTCACCGACACGCCGATCAACCCCGGCAACTCGGGTGGTCCGCTGGTCGATTATCAGAGTCAGCTGGTCGGGATGAACACGGCCTTCCGCGAGGGTGTGCAGGCGCAGAACTACGCGATCGGCGTCGACCGCATCAACCAGGTCGTCCCGGAGCTCATCGCAGGCGACAACGTCTGCGGTTAGCCGCCGCGCAGCCGCGTGACAGACTGAGCGGCGGTGATTCCCCTCGCGACCGACTGGGCGACGATCTCCTCGCTGGGCACCGCCGGTGGCACGCTCGTGCTGGCGATCGCGACCTTCATGTCGGTGCGCTCGGCCAACCGTTCGGCGCGAATCGCGGAGATCGCCCTGCAGGAGCAGAGACGGCCGCTGCTCACGCCCTCCCGCCTCGAAGACCCGGTGCAGAAGATCATGTTCGTCGAGGGTCACTGGGTAGCAGCGGAAGGTGGTCACGCTGCCGCCGAGCAAGTGGACGGTGTCGTCTACCTGGCGATGAGTCTGCGCAACGTGGGCGCCGGCATCGGCGTCTGCCGAGCCTGGAGGGTGAGACCAAACGTGCGCGGCCAAGCCGACAGCGCCGAGCGCCCAAACGAGGACGAGTTCCGGGGCCAGGTACGAGATCTCTATGTTCCGGCGGGAGACATCGGCATGTGGCAGGGGGCCCTCCGCAACCCGGATGACGAGCTCCGCGCGAGGGTCGCCGAGGCGATCGATGCCGGGGAGCCGCTATGGCTTGACCTGCTCTACAGCGACCAGGTCGGCCATCAGCGGACGATCTCGCGGTTTGCGCTGATGCCGACGGGCGACGTGTGGCTCGCGACCATGAACCGTCACTGGTATCTCGACTGGACCGGGCCGCGCCCCGAGACCGAGCTCAGCGCGGCGGCGGAGGTCGTACGGCGCGATCGCGAAGCAGCGGAGTTGGCGGCGGCAGCCCGCAGCGACGGGGACCCCGATTAATCTCACGATCATGTAGGACCGGTAAGTTCCGGAGCGAACATGAGCTCAGATGGCCAGCGTTAGCAACAGACCCTTCGGGGACGCCCTGCGCGAGCTGATGGCCGCGCGTGGCCTGACCTATCGCGAGCTGGCGCAGCGCACGCGCGAGCTCGACGGCAGGGGGATGACCCACGCCCACATCAACATGCTCGCCAACGGCCACGACCGGCCCTCGAGCCGCGCGATGGAGCTGATCGCCGCCGTGTGCGGGGTCGAACCGGACTACTTCGTCGAGTACAGGCTGGTGGTCGCCATGCGCGAGCTCGACCCGGCCGAGGTCGGCTTCGAGCAGGCGCTTGAAAACCTCAACGCGCGACTCGGCGCGCGGCGAAGCGGCGCCAGAGCACGCCGAGCGCCAGCGCGCCAAGCGCGACCTCGTCCCAGTGCGTAGGCGAGATCGGGCTCAGGGCCACCACGAACAGCACAGCCCACGCCAGCCAGGCGATCTGCACGCCGCGGCGGGTGAGTTCCGGGTAGCGCCAGATCATGTGCGCCACCCTGCCCGAGAAGAAGCCGAGCTCGTGCTCCTCTCCGAGCAGCCACGCCGCAGCCGACATCGCGCCGAGCGCCATCACAAAGGCGAGATAGCCAAACGGCCGGAGAAGGAAGCGTGCGAGTGTCAAGTTGCCCGCGGCGGAACGTACCACTGGTCAGCATCGGAAGGGGGCGCTTTCCGTGGCTAAGCCGTTGATCGGCCGCCTCGACGCCCTCATCGGCAATGGCATCGAGACGGCTGTGATGACGAAGCATCGCGTTCGTCTCAAGCGGCTCGGGTGGCTGCACGCACTCGAACCGGCCACCGGGGAGCTATGGGCCTCGGGATCGCCGCCGCCGCGCCCCGGCTGCTCGGTCGAGGTCCTGATCGACGGCGCCGCCGCGCTGCCCAAGCTCGCCCAGGTCCTGCAGGGCGCCCGCCACTCGGTGCACATCACGGGTTGGCACCTGGAGCCGCACTTCGAGCTCGAGCGCGGCCCCTCCCCGCTCGTGCTCGGCGAGCTGCTGGCGGAGCTCGCGGAGCGGGTGGACGTGCGTGTGCTCGTGTGGGCGGGCGCCCCCGTACCGCTGTTCCACCCCACCCGCAGCGAGGTGCGCCAGACGGTTCGCACGCTGGTCAGGGATACGCGCATCCGCTGCGTGACCGATCCGCGCGAGCATCCGTTCCACTGCCACCACGAGAAGACAGTGATCGTCGACGGCGAGGTTGCGTTCGTCGGCGGCATCGACCTGACCGACAGTGGCGGCGACCGCTTCGACCTGCAGTCGCACCCTGCGCGGCGCCGCCTGGGGTGGCACGACGTGGCCACGCACATCACCGGGCCCGCGGTCAAAGATGTCGAGGACCACTTCGTCATGCGCTGGCACGAGGTGACGGGGGAGCGGCTCGAGCCCTGCGAGCCGCCGCCTCCAAGCGGCGAGCAGACCGTCCAGATCGTGCGCACGGTCGCCGATGGGATGTACAAGGCGCTGCCCCGGGGCGAGTTCCGCATTCTCGAGAGCTATGTCAACGCGCTGCACTCGGCGCAGCGGCTGATCTACCTGGAGAACCAGTTCCTGTGGGCGCCCGAGCTCGTCGAGATCCTGGCAGACAAGCTGCGCGACCCCCCGAGCGAGGACTTCAGGCTGGTCGTGCTCGTGCCCGCGCGCGCCAACAACGGTCAGGACGACACCGCCGGCCAGCTCGGCAGGCTCTCGGCCGCCGACGACGGCAAGCACCGCTTCCTCGCGGCGAGCGTGCGGTCGCGCACCGGCGATCGCGGCGACCCGCTCTACGTGCACGCCAAGGTGGGGATCGTCGACGACCGCTGGCTGACGATCGGGTCGGCCAACCTCAACGCGCATTCGCTGCTGAACGACACCGAGATGAACATGGTCTGCGACGACCCCGAGCTGGCCCGAGACACACGCGTGCGGCTGTGGTCCGAGCACCTCGAGCTCGAGCCCGACACCGTGGCGGGCTCAGATCCGTGTGCGCTCGTGGATGAGCGTTGGCGCCCCCTGGCGATGGAGCAGCTCGAGCGCTTGCACAAAGGCGAGCGTCCGACTCACCGGCTGCTCGCGCTGCCCGGAATCTCGCGGCGCTCCCGGCGTCTGCTCGGCCCTCTGACGGGCCTGGTTGACGACGGTTGACGTTGGGTATTGTTGATTACTCAACATCAACGAGTGAAGGGAAGCTCTATGAAAATTGGACGCCTGATCCTGCGCACGGCCGTCGGCGCGGTGTTCGTCACCCACGGCGGACAAAAGCTCTTCGGCTGGTTCGGGGGACACGGCCTCGATGCGACTGCCGAGGGCTTCGAGAAGATGGGTATGCGGCCCGGGAGAGTCAACGCCCTGGCCGCCAGCGCGACCGAGGTCGGCAGCGGAGCGCTGATGCTGCTCGGTCTCGCGACCCCGGTGGCGGCGTCGGGAATCACCGCCACGATGCTGACCGCGATCAACCGCGTGCACGCCAAGAACGGCTTCTTCAACGCCAACGGCGGCTATGAGTTCAATCTTGCGCTGATCGGCGGGGCGCTGGCCCTGGCCGAGGTCGGCCCGGGCAACCCGTCGCTTGACTCGGCGCTCGGCATGAACATGCACGGCCCGGGCTGGGCGCGCGCAGCGCTCGCCGCCGGCGCGCTCGGAGCCGCGGGTGCGCATGCCTACGCAGCCAGCCAGCCGGCGCCTGACGCATCCCCGCAGCCGGCCCCACCCCCGGACTCGGCGGCACAGACCGCGGAGGCGGAGGCGGCGATGGCCTCCTAAAAGATCAAGTTTGGCCGGGGCGCATGCGCCCCGGCCCCGGTCCGCACATGTGCGGACCGGCGGGCCGGCACATGTGCCGGCCCGGTCATATTGAGGGCAGCAGCGGACTCTTGATCCCGGCAGCCATGTCGCGCTGCCCAGCGAGCCGCTCGAGCATCAAGGCCGTATCGGCGATGGCGACGCCCGTCAGGTGCCCGGCCCGCTGCTCGAAGTCGCGCACGACCTCGGTGAGCGCAGCCGCGTAGCGCCGCTCGTCCCGGGCGGCCAGCGCCGCGAGCGCCCGCGCGGTCCGTTCGAACGCCTCCGCGCCGGCGGCCATCGCCTCGCTGAAGCGGCTTGCCTCCTGATCCTCACCCGCGACCAGCGCCGCGAGTGCGCGTGCATAGGAGGCGGTTGGGGAGCGGAGCGTCGCCTGCTCATCGGTCAGGGTCCGCTCCACGTAGGCCCCCTGCTCGCGCGCTTCTCCGGCCAAGATCGCCGCCTTCATCATCCCCACCAGCCGTCCGTAGGCCTGCGGCGGAGCCTGCTCCCACGAGCGCCGATACAGCTCCGCGGCTGCAGCAAACGCCGTCCGCGCGGCCGTCGGGTCACCGCCCATCAGCTCCCGCTGAGCCTCACCGTCGCGCTCGATCGCGGCGGCCATGAACTGGCGGTGGGGAACACTCGACATCGATCTTTGAGAGGAGTAGGTTGGGCCCAGCTCCACAACGTTAGGAGGAGAGAGACATGAGCGCAAAGGTATCCGTGCGCCTCACGGTAAACGGCGCCGGCCATGATCTCGAGGTGGAGCCCCGCCTGCTGCTGGTCCACGCGCTGCGAGACCACCTCGGCCTGACGGGGACGCACGTCGGCTGCGACACCTCGAACTGCGGCGCCTGCACCGTCCACCTGGACGGGGAGGCGGTCAAATCGTGCACGGTGCTCGCGGTCCAAGCCGACGGAGCTGAGGTGACCACGATCGAGGGGCTCGCGCCGGGCGGCGAGCTGCACCCCGTCCAGGAAGCGTTCTGGAACGACCATGCCCTCCAATGCGGCTACTGCACCCCCGGCATGATCATGGCCGCGGCCGCGCTGCTGCAGGAGAACCCGACCCCCACCGAGGCCGAGGTCCGCCACGCGCTCGAGGGCAACCTGTGCCGCTGCACCGGCTATCACAACATCGTCCGCGCGGTGCTCGACGCGGCCAAGGTCAAGAGCGCCACCGTCGGGTCCGAAGGGGAGGTGAGGACGTGACCGCGACCAACGGCGGCCACGTCGGCCGTTCGATGCGGCGCAAGGAAGATCCGCGCATGATCACCGGGCGCGCCCGCTACATCGACGACATCGCGGTCCCCGGCATGTTGTACGCGACCTTCGTGCGCTCGCCCGAGGCGCACGCCACCATCACTCAGATCGACACCTCCGAGGCCAAGGCTCACCCCGACGTCGTGGCGGCGTTCACGGCCGAGGATTTGAGTCAGGAATTCGCCTCGCCGTTGGCGATGGCGTGGAGCCCGCCCGGGGTGGAGATCAAGACGCCCGAGCACTGGCCCTTGAAGTCGGGCGAGGTCAAGTACGTCGGCGACCTGGTCGCAGTGGTCGTCGGCAGCGACCGCTACTCGGTCGTGGATGCCGCCGAGCGCGTGGTGGTCGAATACCAGCCCGAGCCGGTCGTGACTGATCCCGAGCGCGCGCTCGAAGAGGGCTCGCCGCTCGTATGGGAGCAGTTCGGCAGCAACAAGACGCACGAGTGGAAGGTCTCCGGCGGAGACATCGACGCCGCGCTGGCCGAGGCCGATGTGGTGGTCGAGCAGCGGTTCGTGAACCACCGCACGGCCGGCGGCGCGATCGAGGTACGCGGCGCGCTCGCCGACCCCCACGGCGAGCAGATGACGTTCTATTCCTCCACTCAGATTCCGCACATCGCCCGCTTCATCCTGTCCGGCATTCTGGGTATTCCCGAGGACCGGCTGCGCGTCGTCGCGCCTGACGTAGGCGGCGGCTTCGGCTCGAAGCTCCAGATCTATCCCGAAGAGGCGCTCGTGGTGGCGCTGGCGAGGCGGCTGAACCGGCCGGTCAAGTGGATCGAGACGCGCTCGGAGAACATGATGGCCGCCCACCATGGGCGCGACCAGATCAGCTACATCACGCTGGGCGCGAACCACGACGGCACGCTCACGGGCTGCCGTGCGCGCATCGTCGCCGACCTCGGCGCCTACCAGCTGCTGCTGACTCCTTTCATCCCCGAGCTCGGTTTTCCGGTGATGGGGGGCTGTTACAAGATCCCCGCGATCGATTTGACCTTCGAGGGGGTCTTCACGAACAAGATGTGCACGGATGCGATCCGCGGCGCGGGCAGGCCCGAGGCGACCTACTGGATCGAGCTGACGATGGACAAGCTCGCGGCCGAGCTCGACATGGACCCACTCGAGCTGCGGCGCAAGAACTTCATCGCCAAGGACGAGTTCCCGTTCACGACCGCGCTCGGCATCACATATGACTCGGGCAACTACCACGGCACGCTCGACCGCCTGCTCGAGCGCTTCGACCTCGACGCGTTCCGCCGCGAGCAGGCGGAGCTGCGCGACCAGGGCGTCTACCGCGGCGTCGGCTTCTCCACCTATGTCGAGGTCTGCGGGCTCGCGCCCTCGCGCGCCGTCGGACCCCAGGGGGTGGGCCTCCAAGCCGCCTTCTGGGAGTCCGCGATGGTGCGGGTGCACCCGTCGGGGTCGGCGACCGTGTTCACCGGCACCTCGCCCCATGGGCAGGGTCACGACACCGGCTTCGCCCAGATCGCGGCCGACCGGCTCGGCATCGATCCCGAGCGGATCGAGGTGATCCACGGCGACACCAACGAGGGCCCGTGGGGCTGGGGCACCTACGGCTCGCGCTCGCTCGCGGTCGGCGGCGAAGCTGTGGCGCGGGCTGCGCTGAGGGTCCAGGAGAAGGCCAAGCAGATCTGCGCGGCGCTGCTCGAGGCCGACCCCGCCGACATCGAGCTGTCCGAGGGCAAGTACGCCGTGCGCGGCTCGCCCGACAAGTCAAAGACGATGGCGGAGATCGCGGGCGCGGCTCATATCCCGCCCCAGGAGCTGCCGACCGACATCGAGCCTGGGCTCGAGGCGACCTCGATGTACGACCCGGAAAACTTCGTGTTTCCGTTCGGCGCGCACGCGTGCGTCGTCGACGTGGACGCGGAGACGGGCAAGGTGAAGGTGGTCCGCTACGTGGCCGTCGACGACTGCGGCCCCGCCATCAACCCGATGCTGATCGAGGGCCAGGTCCACGGCGGCGTCACGCACGCGATCGGACAGGCGCTGTATGAGCAGATCCACTACGACGAGAACGGGCAGCTCGTCACAGGCACGTTCGTCGACTACGCGCTGCCCACGGCCGCGGAGCTGCCGTCGTTCGAGACCGACCGCACCGAGACCCCCTCGCCGGTCAACTCGCTGGGGGTCAAGGGCGTTGGCGAGGCAGGCACGATCGCCGCCACGCCGGCGGTCGTCAGCGCCGTGCTCGACGCGCTCAAACCGCTCGGAGTGAGATCGATCGACATGCCGCTGACGCCGATGCGCGTGTTCGACGCGATCGAGCAGGCGAAAGGAGGTGTGAGGGCATGATCCCGTCCGCTTTCGACTACGCGGCACCCGAGACGCTCGAGGACGCGATCGCAGCGCTCGAGCGGGGAGGCGAGGACGCGAAGCTGCTTGCCGGTGGCCATTCGCTGATCCCGCTGATGAAGCTGCGCCTGGCGGCGCCGTCGCTGTTGGTGGACCTGCGCAAGGTGCAGGGCATCCACGGCATCCAGCGCGAGGACGGCTACTGGCGGATCGGCGCGATGACCCCCCACAGGGTGCTCGAGCACACGGCCGAGCTGGGTCTGGCGGCCCGCGCGGCGGGCACGATCGCCGACCCGCAGGTCCGCAACCGGGGCACGATCGGGGGCTCGCTCGCGCACGGCGACCCGGCCTCCGACCTACCCGCGGTGATGCTCGTGCTCGAGGGCAGCGTCACGCTGCAGGGCAGCGGCGGTCAGCGCACCATCGAGGCCGACGAGCTGTTCCGCGACTACCTGGTGACCGCGGTCGAGTCTGGCGAGGTCTTGACCGAGGTACGGCTGCCCGCGCTCGACGACTTCGGGTTCGGCTTCCAGAAGTTCAACCGGCGCAGCGAGGACTGGGCGATGGTGGGGGTCTCGGCGCTCGTCAAGCAGACCGGCGACATCTGCGAGGACGTGCGCGTAGGGCTCACCAACATGGGCGTCACGCCGCTGCGCGCGCGCGCCGTCGAGGATGCGCTGCGCGGCCAGGCACTAAGCAGGGAGTCGATCGCCCGGGCTGCCGAGAACGCGGCGGAGGGCGCCGACCCGCCCTCCGATCTGAACGCCACGGCCGAGTACAAGCGCCACCTCGCGCGGGTGCTGTGCCGGCGGGCGCTCGAGGAGGCCGCCGGAATTCAGTGAGCCTTGATCCGATCGGGTCGGTCGATGGCGCGGAGGCTGCGCTCGCCGGCCAGGGTTACCTCGCGGACCGTGCACTGGCGCTGGCCGTGCACCTGGCGCTCGCGCTTGCGCAGCCGCTGCTGCTCGAGGGCGAGGCCGGGGTCGGCAAGACCGAGGTCGCCCGCGCGCTCGCGGGAGCGACCGGCGCGCGCCTGATCCGCGTCCAGTGCCACGAGGGCATCGATGTCCACCACGCCCTCTACGACTGGGACTACGCGCGCCAACTGCTGGCGCTGCGCGCCGCCGAGGGCGGAATCGACGAAGGCGAGCTGTTCTCGCGCCGCTTCCTGCTGCGCCGCCCGCTGCTCGAGGCGCTCGAGACCGAAGACCCGGTGGTCGTGCTGATCGACGAGGTGGACCGCGCCGACGAGGAGTTCGAGGCCTTCCTGCTCGAGCTCCTGTCCGACTTCCAGGTCACGATCCCCGAGCTCGGCACGATCACGGCGGTGAAGCCGCCGCCCGTGATCCTCACCTCGAACCGCACGCGCGAGCTCCACGACGCTCTGAAGCGGCGCTGCCTGTACCACTGGATCGAGTACCCCGAGCGCGAGCGCGAGCGCGAGATCGTGCGCGTGCGAGTGCCGGGTGTGCCCGAGGAGATCGCGGCGCGCGTGGTTGAGGCGGTGGGACGGCTGCGCGAGCAGCGCGACCTTTACAAGCTGCCGGGCGTGGGGGAGACGATCGTGTGGGCGCGGGCGCTGCTGGCGCTCGATTCGCCCGTGGCGCTCGATGACACGCTGGGCGCGGTGCTCAAGGTGCACGAGGACCTGGTACGCGTGCGTGAGCGCGGAGTGCTCGAGGGTGTCTGAGACCCTCGGCGAGGGGGTCTCGGCCCAGCTGACCGCGCTGGTGCGGGAGCTCCGCTCGCGCGGTGGCCGGGCCGGGATCGGTGAGCTGCTCGCGGGTCACCGGGCGCTCACGTGCGTCGACTGCGCTTCGCGCGAGGACGTGCGGCTCGCGCTGCGAGCGGTGCTGTGCTCGGCGCCCGGCGACTTCGAGCGCTTCGAGGAGGCGTTTGTGGCGGTTTTCGGCTCCGGTCTGCTCGAGCCGGCCGGCGCGCGGGCGCTGCGCGAGCTCGGCACGATCGAGCGGGAGGCGCTGCCGCACGTCGCGGTGCCCGGCGCCGCTTCGCCGCCGGTCGAGGCCGAAGCCATGACGGTGCCCGCGGCTTGGAGCGAGGTCGAGCTGCTGCGGCACAAGGACTTTGCTCACTACAGCGAGGCGGAGGGCGCGCTCGCGCGGGAGCTGATCGAGCGGCTCGCGGCACGAGGGCCGCAGCGAATCTCGCGCCGGACGCGCGCCGGGCGCCGGCGCTCTCACGTGCCCGACCTGCGGCGTACGGTCAGGGACTCGCTGCGCACCGCCGGCGAGCCCGTGCACCGCAGCTGGCGCGCGCGGACGATGCGCCCGCGCCCGCTCGTGCTGGTGTGCGACGTCTCGGGCTCGATGGCGCCCTACGCGCGCATGCTGCTCCAGTACCTGCACGCATGCGTGGTCGCGCGCCGGCGGGTGGAGGCGTTCGCGCTCGGCACCCGGCTCACGCGGGTCACCCAGGAGCTCGCGGGCCGCGACCACGATCGCGCGCTTGAGCGGGCCACGGCGGCGGTCGTCGATATCGCCGGCGGCACCAGGATCGGCGCCGCGCTGGCCGAGCTCAACACCGTCCACGGCCGCCGGCTCGGACGCGGCGCGGTGGTCGTGATCCTGTCCGACGGGTGGGACCGCGGCGACCCGGAGCTGCTGCGCGCCGAGATCGCACGTCTGCGCCGCACAGCGCACCAGCTCGTGTGGCTGAATCCGCTCGCGGCCGACCCCCGCTACGAGCCGCTCACGCGGGGGATGCGGGCGGCGGTCCCGCATACCGATCGGCTGCTGCCCGGCAACTCGCTGAGCTCGCTGGAGGAGCTAGCTGCCATCCTGGAGGAGATGTGATCGGTAGGAGGTTCCAGTGAGAGACGTGTTGCGGGAAATAGATGAGTGGACATCGGTAGGCCAGGCGCGTGGCGCTCGCGACGGTGGTCGACGCGAGACGCTCCGCGCCCCGGCCGCCCGGCGCCAAGATGGCCGTGAGCGAGGATGGGCAGATCGCCGGTGGCGTTTCGGGTGGGTGCGTCGAGGGCGCCGTCGTGGTGACGGCCCACGAGGTGCTCGCCGGCGCTCCGCCAAAGCTCGAGAGCTTCGGCATCGCCGACTCCGAGGCCTGGGAGGTCGGTCTGCCGTGCGGCGGCGAGATCGACGTGTGGGTGCAGGAGTACCTGCCGGGGCGGTTCGCCGAGGTCGCTCGCGCCGGTGGCCGCGCGGCCGAGGTGACGCTGCTCGAGGGTTCTCTGCCGGGGGCGAAACTGGTCCTGGACGCCGACGGGTCGCGCGCGGGGTCGCTGGGCGCGCCCGAGCTCGACGACGAGGCGCTCCGCGTGGCCGGCGAGCTTCTGTGGAGCGAGCGCTGCGAGCGCCAGGGCTCGCTGTTCTTCGACATCACCGCGCCGGCGCCGCGCCTGATCGTGTTTGGCGCCGTCGACATTGCGGCGCCGCTGTGCACGCTTGCTCGCACGGCTGGATTCCGTCCCTATGTGGTCGACCCTCGGGCGAGGTTCGCCACCGCCGAGCGGTTTCCAGATGCCGAGCAGGTGCTGACCGCATGGCCCGATGAGGCCTTCGCAGCGCTCGGAGGAATCGACCCGGCCACCTCGATCGTGGTTCTGACGCATGACCCCAAGCTGGATGACGCAGCGCTCGCGATCGCCCTGCGCTCCGAGGCACGGTTCGTCGGCGCGATGGGGTCGCGCCGGGCCCAGGAGCGCCGCCGCGAGCGACTGCTGGCGGCCGGTCTCGACGAGCGCGAGCTCGCGCGCCTGTCGGCGCCGCTGGGGCTCGACCTGGGCGGCATCACGGCCGGTGAGACGGCGCTGTCGGTGCTCGCGGAAGTGGTCGCGGCCCGCCACGGCCACACGGGCGGCAGGCTGTCGGAGGCGCGTGGGCGAATCCACGAGCTGGTGTCCGCCGGCGCCGGGTCAGGGCGATGAAGTTCGACAACAGCTTCAGCGTCGAGGCGCCGCCGGAGGAGGTGTGGAAGGCGCTGATGGATGTCGAACGCGTCGCGCCGTGCATGCCCGGCGCCGAGGTGCTGGAGCAGACGGGAGAGAACGCCTACAAGGTGCAGGTGCGAGTCAAGGTCGGCCCGATGTCGATGACCTACCGCGGCCAGGTGGAGGTCACCGACCGCGACGAGCAGGCGCTCACCGGCACGATGCGAGTCCAGGCGCGCGAGACGCGCGGCCAGGGCAACGCGACGGCGACTGTCGAGGTCAAGGTCTCGCCTTCTGCCGAGGGGACCGGGAGCACGGCCGAGATGGCCACCGACCTGCGCCTGAGCGGTCGCGCGGCGCAGATGGGCCGCGGCGTGATCGGGGACGTGTCGGAGGCGCTGCTGGCGCAGTTCGCGGGCAGGCTCGAGGGACTGCTCTCGGCGGATCAGAGCACGGCGGCTCCGGCATCGGCGGATCAGAGCACGGCGGCTCCGAGCGCGGCGGCTTCGGCCTCTCCTCCTCCGGCCTCTCCTCCTCCGAGCGCGACGGCCGGGGCCGACGAGAGCGCGCCTTCCCCGCCTTCCTCCCCGGCCGCGCTCGACGCCGGTCAGATCCTCTCGAGCGTAGTGGGCAATCGTCTGCGCGACCCCGTCTCTGGGCTCATCGCCGCCGCGTCGTTCGTGCTCGGGTTCGTCTTCGGCCGCTCGGGTTCGCGGAGCTGATCGGTGCCGGCTGGGCTCGTGCTGGCTGCCGGCGCGGGCAGCCGGTTCGGCGCCGAGCCAAAGCTGCTGGCCGAGCTCCGGGGCCGGCCACTGCTCGAGCACGCGATCGCCGCGCAGTGCGAGGTCGCAGAACTCGAACGGGTCGTCGTGGTCCTGGGCGCAAGCGCCGAGGAGATCCTTGAGCGGGTCGAATTGATGCGCGCCGAGGCGGTGGTGTGCGAGCGCTGGCAGGAAGGGCTATCGGCCTCGCTGCGGTGCGGGGTCGAGGCGCTGGCCGACTCGGACAAGGTCGTGGTCACCTTGGGCGACGAGCCGCTGATGACGCCCGAGCTGATCGCGCGCTTCTCCCGGCTTGCGCCGGGCACCCGTGCGACGTATGGGGGCCGGCCCGGTCACCCGGTCGTGCTCGGTCCGCAACACATCCGCGCTGTCGGGGATCTGCGGGGCGACCACGGGGCGCGTGAGCTGCTCGCGGGCGCCACGACGCTCGAGTGCGGCGCGCTCGCCGCGAGCCGCGACGTCGACACGGTTGCTGACCTGGCGGCAGTGCGGGCGGCCGCTCGGCGCGGTGAGGACCCCTAAGGGTGACCGACGGTGGCGGCGTAGATCCGCACGAGCAGCTTCTCCATCGCCGGCGAGGTGACGAGGTTGCCGGGACAGCAGGTGGGGCCGTTGACGGCGCTGATGCCGATCTCGAGGTGGGGGCCCGTCGAGATGCCGACGATGCCGCATCCGACCTCGGCGATCGGTTGGCCCGCTCGCACCACAGTTCCCACTGGAACGAGGTCGGGCTTGGCGTGGCCGTAGTAGATGAAGCGACCGTTGAGCGGCCCGCCGACCACCCTCAGCACGGGCGCCCAGGGACCGAAGCCGGAGATCCCTTCCTGCACGATCACGCCGTTGGTGACCGCGACCTCGACCGCGGCGTTGCCGCATGCGGCGCCGGCGGTGGAGATGTCGACCCCCTGGTCGGGCGACCAGGTGCTCGGGGGCGCGACCACCGACAACGGCTGGATCGGGAACACGAACCCCTGGCCCGAGCTGAGCGAGTTGAGCTCGGCGACGATCTTCTGCTCGACGGCCAGCTCGCGCTTCACCTCGGCGAGCGGCGTCGCGTGGGCGCTGGGGTCTCCGACCGGGTTCACGGTCTGCTGCGGGTAGGAGGGCGCGGGCGTCCCGACCGACGGCTGGATCGCCTGCGGATGGAAATGCAGCCCGCTGCTGCGTTTGGACCTGTGATTGTGAGAGGCCGCCGGCTGAGCCTTGACGGTGTGACCGCCGCCCGACCCGCACGCGGCGGCCAGCAAGCTCACCACCGCTGCTGCAACCGGTGCCCGTCGTCTGAAGCGCATGCCGTGGCGTAGTTCACCAGCTTGCGGCGGGAGGCGCGCCGTCATCGGCTGTGCGGGGGTCAGGCTCGGGCCTAACGGTGTGGAGGGCGCTCGAGCGCCGTGGTCGGCAGTCGGCGGGGGCCGGCGGGCTCGGGGATCAGGAGCTCATCGGGCAGCGGACCGGCCAAGCGCCCCTCGCGCTGCAGGCGGACCGCGACCGCGCGCAGCACTGCTGCGGCCATGGGTACGAGTGAGTGCAGTGGCTGGTGGGCGTTCTGGCGCAGGTCGAGATCGACCTGGGCGAGGCCCTCGAGGCCCACGGCGCCATACGCGTCGATCAGCAGGCCGATCTCGACGCCGTACCCGGTGGCGAACGGAAGTCGCTCGAGCAGGCTGCGGCGGGCGGCGACCTCGCCCGCCAGCGGCTGCGCGAATACCGCCAGCTCGGGATAGAACATGTTGAGCAGCGGTCTCGCCGTCAGCTCGGTCACGCGCCCGCCGCCCTCCGGCAGCGTCACCTCACCGGCGCGGAAGGGGCGGCGGTAGGAGGCCTTCACAAACCCGATCCGCTGGTCGCAGATCAGCGGCCCGAGCAGGCCGCAGGCGAAGTGGGGTCCGAACTGCTCCGAGTCGGCGTCGAGGAAGCAGACGATCTCGCCTCGGAGCACGGTTAGCGCCCGCCACATCGCATCGCCCTTGCCGAGCGTCGCGCCCAGCTCGGGCATCAGCTCGTTCTCGCGATAAACGTCCGCGCCGTGGCCGAGGGCGATCTCGGCCGTGCCGTCGGTGGAGCCGTCGACGACCGCGACCTGGTCGATCAGGCCGAGCTCGCGCAGCGGCGCGAGGCTCTCCAAGATTGGGCCGATCGTCCGCTCCTCGTTACGCGCGGGCAGGCAGACGGAGATGGACGAAGGCTCTGCCGCGCGGCGCCGGGCCTCGATCAGCCGCGAGGCGGGAAAGAGCCCGTGGTGGAAGCTGTTTGACCGCTGCCAGCCGCCGGCGTCCATCGGCACAGGATGACGCCTCGGGGCCTAACTCGACCGTGTGCGCTCAGCCCTGCGCAGGCTGCTTACGCGGCGCGCGCGGCCTCGGCGGCCGGCGTCTTCGGCGTTGCCTCGGCGGGGAGCTGGTCGGGCGCCTCGGCCACGTGGACGTACTTGGCGCCGCGCATCCACGAGGCGATCGCGGCCACGAGACAGCAGCCGGCCGCAAAGTAGAAGACCTCGTGGATTCCGGTCGCGAATGGCTGCGAGACCAGCGTGGGGAAGAAGCGATGACCGGTCAGGAAGGCGGCCTTGGCCGGGGCCATGTGGCCGAGGACCGGGTGCAGCAGGGTGCCGATCGGGTTGTAGCCGAGGAAGCTCGCGAACAGGCTGCCGACGGGCGGGAGATGGGCGATTCGCGCCGCGTACGCCGGCGGAACGCCGTGCGCGCTCAGCCCGTGGTAGAGCACGCCCGGCAGAGTGCCGGCCAGCCCGACGATGATCAGGCTGAAGAAGATGCCGATCGAGAGCACCATGGCCGAGTTCATGAAGGTCGCCGCCATGCCGGCCCCGGCGCCGCGCTGATCGGGCGGCAAGCTGTTCATGATGCCCGTCTGGTTGGGGGCGGAGAAGAGACCCATCGCGAAGCCGTTGAGGAAGATCACGAGCGCGAAGGCCCAGTAGGAGAAGCTGACGGGTAACGCGATCAGAAGCAGGAACGAGCCCGCGGCCAGGACCATCCCGCCGGTGGTGAACGGACGAGCGCCGAAATGGTCAGCGAGCCGGCCGGCGAACGGTCCGGCGATCAGGAAGCCGACCGAGAGCGGCAGCATGTAGATGCCCGCCCAGAGCGGCGTCGAGGCGAAGCTGTAGCCGTGCTCCGGCAGCCAGATGCCCTGCAGCCAGATGATCAGCATGAACATCAGGCCACCGCGAGCGAGGGCGGAGAGCAGTGTGGCCACGGTGCCGGCGCTGAACGCACGGATCTTGAACAGCTGCAGGTGGAACATGGGGGCCTCCACGCGCCGTTCGATCAGTGCGAAGGCCACCAGTACAGCCGCACCGCCCACGAGCGCCGCGATCACCCACGGGTTGGTCCAGCCCATGTCGTGGCCGCCGTAGGGGAGGATGCCGTAGGTGATGCCGACGAGCACCGCGATCAGGCCAACTGCGAAGGTCACGTTGCCGAGCCAGTCGATCTTGGCCGGCGAGCGCACGCCGCGCTCCTCGAGCACCAGATAGGCCCAGACCGTGCCGATCACTCCGACGGGGACCGAGACGAGGAAGACGAGCCGCCAGGCGAGCGGGGCGAGGACTCCGCCCAGAACCAGGCCGATGAAAGAGCCTGCGATAGCGGCGACCATGTTGATGCCGAGCGCCAGCCCGCGCTCGCCGGCCGGGAAGGCGTCGGTCAGGATCGCCGAGGAATTCGCGAACAGGAAGGCCGCGCCGATCCCCTGCACGATGCGCATGATGATCATCCACATCGCCCCGGCGGAGCCCTGCATCCAGGTCACCGAGAGCAGGATGCAGCCGACGGTGAAGACCGCGAAGCCTAGGTTGTACATGCGCACGCGGCCGAAGATGTCTCCCACGCGCCCCAGACTCACGACCAGCACCGCGCCGACGACGAGGAAGCCGAGCAGCATCCACAGCAGGTAGCTCGTGTTCGAGGGAACCAGCGGGTCGAGGTGGATGCCGCGGAAGATGTCGGGCAGGGCGATGATCACGATCGAGGAGTTGATCGTCGCCATCAGCATCCCCAGCGTCGTGTTGGACAACGCAATCCACTTGTAGTGGTCGGGGTTGGCGTTCAGGTGCCCCGTCACCCGAGAAGTCAGTCTGGCCGCGGCTGCGCTCACGAGCTTGATCGTAGCAACTTTACGTTTACGTAAAAAGCTCGTGTGAAAGAAGGGCGGCTTGCAGGCGCATGGTCTGGGCGCGATCGCCGCCCGGCGATACGGTAGGCGCCGCGCTATGCGCCGCGCCTGCATCGACATCGGCTCGAACACCACGCGGCTGCTGGTCGCCGACTGCGAGCCCGGCTCACTGCGAGCCGTCCATCAGTCGCGGGTGTTCACGCACATCGGCCCCGACTTGGCGCGGGACGGGGTGATCCCCAAGGTAAAAATCGCCGCGATCGCCATGGCCGTGTGCGCCCAGCGGGCCGAGGCGCAGGCGCTCGGGGCGCTCGAGTTGAGGACGGTGGGCACGGCAGCGATCCGGCGGGCTGCCAATCGCGATGAGCTGCTCGCAGCGCTGGTCGAGCGCTGCGGCCTGGAAGTCTCTGTGCTGACGGGCGAGCAGGAGGCACGGCTGGCCTTCATCGGCGCCGCGTCCCAGGTCGAAGATTCGCGGTCGCCGCTTGGAGTGGTCGATGTCGGCGGCGGCTCATCCGAGCTGGTGGTCGGTCGTGCTCCGGACGATGTCTGGTGGTACGCGTCGCTGGCGCTCGGGTCGGGGGAGCTTGCTCACCGGCTGCCGACCTCCGACCCCCCGACGGAGTTGGAGCTCGCTGCCGCGAGCGAGCACGTCGCGGCCGCCTTTGCGGGCCTCGAGCCGCCGCGCCCGGGTGGGGCCGTGGCGGTCGGCGGCAGCGCGACCTCGGTGCGCCTGCTGGCGGGTCCGAGCCTCGACGCGGCTTCGTTCCGACGGGCTCTGGCGCTCCTCTGCGAAGCGCCCTCGGCGGAGCTGGCGCGGCGCTTCGGCCTCGACCAGGAGCGCGTGCGCCTGCTGCCAGCGGGACTGTTAATCCTGCGCGCAGCGGCCGAACTTTTCGGCTCTGCGCTGGTGATCGGGACCGGTGGTCTGCGTGAAGGGGTGCTGCTCTCGGCTCAGCCGCTGAGCGGCTGAACTTGGGCCGTGCGAAGGCCCGTCTCAGCGCCGGGGGCCCCGGCGAACTCGAACGAGGACAGGCCTTCGAGCTCGGCAGGTGGCCTTCCCGACAGCAGCCAGGCATCGCCGGTCCAGACGACCGCTCGCTGCTCAGCGAGCTCGCCGAGTGCCTTGCTCACCGTCTGCCGCTGAGCCGCCACGAGATCGGCGAGCACCGCGTGCGTCAGCCTCAGAGGCACGTGCACGCCGTCGCGGCGCACCGTTCCCCAGCGGTCGGCGAGCTCCCAGAAGAGCATGTGCAGGCGGACGTCGACACGCGTGTGGTGGACGATCGCGATCGTCGTGGCCAGCGTTCGCGAGCGTCGCAGCACCCGGGCAAACAGCGCCGAGATCAACTCGGGGTAGCGCCCGGCGCGCGCGGTGAAGGCTTCATCGAGCACCGCCAGCCGGCTCGGTTCGAGCGCCCGCCAGCCGCCCTTGCGCGGCAGGGTCGTGGCGATGTCCTCCTGCTGCCAGGGGCGGAGCAGGTCTCCCTCCCCGAGCAGCTCGGCGCCGAAGCGCAGCGCCAGTCCGACACGGCGCACGAGCAGCCCGTCGAGAACGAGCAGGCCGAGCCCGGGCCGCGAGCCGTCGATCTCGTCGCCGGGCGTCCAGACGCCCCGCGGAATGCGGATCGTGGCGGCGACACAGTCGCGGACCGCGGCGGCGAGCCTATTCCCGTGTAGGCCTTCTGCCAATGACGGGTCCTCTACCAGGATTGAACTGCGGTCAACCATGCTGCATGGCTACCCGGCCCGGAGGAGGTCAATGCATCCTGCCACTCTGCGCTCCGGCCCGTGCCGCCCGTCACGGGCCCACTGCGCTGCTACCAGTGGACGCCCCGCATCAGGTGGGCAAGCGCCACCTGTTCGGTCGAGGCGTGCTCCTCCACGCCGCGCTCGCCCTTGGCCGCGGCCGAGTCGGGGAAGACCTTGTAGGCGGTCGAGAGGATCTGGTCGACGGCCTTCGGGAAAAGCGCGTAGGCGATCTCGCCGAAGGTGCCCAGCCGCGTGCCGATGTGCTTGCGTCGGGTGCGAATCGCCTCGCAGATCAGATCCGCCGCCTCGTCGGGCGAGATCGTGGGGAACGAGTCGTAGATCTTGGTCGGCGCGATCATCGGTGTGCGCACGAGCGGCATGTGAATCGTGGTGAAGTGGACGTTGTCGCCGATCGTCTCGGACCCGACGACGCGCGTCCACGCGTCGAGCGCGGCCTTAGACGCGACGTAGGCGGAGAAGCGTGGCGGGTTCGTCTGCACGCCGATCGAGGAGATGTTGACCACGTGGCCTGACTTGCGGGCCCGCATGTGGGGCAACACCTGCATGATCACTTTGATCGCGCCTAGATAGTTGAGCTTGATCGTGCGCTCGAAGTCGTGGAAGCGGTCGTAGGAGAGAGCGATCGAGCGGCGAATCGAGCGGCCTGCGTTGTTGACGACCACGTCGAGTGCCGGGTGGTCGGCCAGCACGCGCCGGACCAGGTCCTCGACCGAATCGGGGTCGGAGACATCGGCGGCGTACGCGTAGGCGCTCCCGCCCAGGTCCTCGATCTCCTGTCGGGTCTCCTCGAGCTTGTCGGCGGAGCGCGCGACCAGGATCGGAATCCCGCCCGCCTTCGCGATCTTGAGCGCGGCGGCGCGCCCGATTCCGCTCGAGGCGCCCGTGATCAGCACCGTCTTGCCGCCGACGGCGCCCTCGAAGCTCCGGTCCTTGAACAGATCGGGGTCGAGGTTGCGCTCCCAGTAGTCCCAGAGCTTGGTCGCATAGGTGTCGAGCGGCGGCACCACGACCCCGGAGCCATCGAGCGCCCGCTCCGCGTCGCGCGTGTCGAACTCGGCCGTCAGGCCGAGGTAGCCGAGGATCTCCTCGGGGACCCCGATGTCCTCGAGCACCGCTCGGCGCACGCCGCGGGCGGCGGGCAGCTGCATCAGCATTCCAAGCGTGCCCTTGGGCAACGCCCGCAGTAGCCCGGCGTCGATGCGCATGGTGAGCTGGGGCGCGTGGGCGGCGCGCGCAAAGGTGTTCAGAACATCGCCGACCCGCTGCGGCTTGGGGTTGCACAGATGGAAGGCGCGCCGGTCCAGATCGGGCTCGTGCGCGATGTGGTCTAGCGCGGCGGCCACGTAGTCGACCGGGACGATGTTCGTGTAGCCGAACTCGGGGCCGACCAGCGGAAACCAGCCCGGGAGGTAGTGGCGGGCGAGCTTGATCGCGGTGAAGAAGTAGTACGGCCCGTCGATCTTGTCCATCTCGCCGGTCTGCGAGTTGCCGACCACTATCGACGGGCGGTACACCCGCCAGGGCATCTGCGAGTGGTCACGCGCGATCTTTTCGGCCTCGAACTTGGTCCGGTGATACGGATGGTCCAGGCGCTGGCCCTCGTCGAACATGTCCTCGCGGAACAGCCCCTTGTAGAGGCCGGCCACCGCGATCGAGGAGACATGGTGGAAGCGGCTCGCGTTGAGGGCGTTGGCGAGCTGGGCCGCGTGCCGCGTGCCCTCCACATTCGCGACTCGATTTCTTTCCTCGGGCGCCGCCATGTCGTAGATCGCCGCGAGGTGGAAGAAGTGGTCGATCTTGCCGTCGAGCTCCGCGATCCTCTGGTCGTCGAGGCCGAGGTTGGGGCTGCCGAGGTCGCCGATCAGGGTGTGCACGCGGCCGGCGGCCTCTCCCCAGCCGGCGCTCAGGTGCTCGAACTTGTCGGTTGAGCTCGACCGCACGAGTACGTAGATGTCGCCCTCGCGCTCGAGCAGCCGCTCGATTAGGTGGCGCCCGATGAAACCGGTCGCACCGGTGACCAGGTAGCCCATCGCCGTGGTGGTGCTACCAGCCGCCGCGCCAGTCGGCGTTGACCGCGCGGCGCTTCTTCGCCTCGAGGCGGGCGTGCTTGCGCTTGTCCAGCCGCAGCTGGATCAATGTGAACACGGTCACGACCACCGCGAAGAAGGCGATCGTCAGGAACATGACGTTGGTGACGGCCTTGTCATTCGTCTCGCCGAACCACCCCTGGCCGGCAGCGGCGAGCGCGGTAGGGGCGCAGACCAGTACAGCCGCAAGAGAGGCGCTCAGGGCGGCAATACCTCTGGCTGCGCGCATCGCGGGCTAAGCGTACCCGACCGCGCGCGCCTCCGGCCGGACCGGATGAGCCGTCAGCGGAGACGCCGACCTGACTGCCTCGATCGCCTTGAGCAGCGCCGGGTTGTAGCGCCCGGGTCGGGTGGTGATCTCGATGTGGTTGATCGGAGCCTCGAACACGGGAGCTCGCAGCGCCGCCGCCATCTCGCGTTGCTTGCTCGGCGGCACGGCCTCGTCCTTGGTCGTCACGACCACCGCTGAGGGAACCGTCACGGTCGAGAGCCAGGGCCGCGAGTCGAAGCGCCCGAGCTCACGACCGGCCTCGGCTATGTCGCGGGCGGAATGGCGGACCATCTCGGCCATCAACCAGGCCGTTTCGGGCGTCGCCCGCAGCCCGGCGGATGCCATGCCCCACTTCCAGCTCGCGCGCGGGGCGAGCGCCAGGGCCAGGGACAGCGGTCCCATGACGCGCCAATAACGGCGCAGCCCGGGGTCCTGCCAGTGCTGGGCGGTACCACTCAGCACCAGCCCAGAGATCGACCGGCTGTGATCGCGGGCGAGGAGCTGGGCGATCGCGCCCCCCATCGAGTAGCCGACGGCGGTCGCGGGGGCGCAGCCGAGCTCCTCAATTGCGGCGGCCGCGTCGGCGGCGCAGGCCGCGAGCGAGAATGGCTCGGCCGTGCGCAGGCCGCGCCCGTGCCCACGATGATCGATTGCCAGCACGCGATAGCCGGCGGCTGAGAGATCGTTGTAGGCGCCCCACCAGTTGAGGTCCGCGCTCGCCGTCCAACCGTGGAGCAGCATCACCGCGGGGCCGCTGCCGCCGGTGTCTCGCAGGAACAGCTCGCCCACGTCTGCGATCCTCAGCGTCCTCGCCGGCGGAGCGTCGAAGGGCGGTACCGGTGGCCAGGAGCGGCGTCGCGTGCGGCCCGAAAGCTCGGTCAGGCGGAGTCGGCGCATCCGGGGCATGCTACGGATCCACCGCCGTGGACCCTGTCGGAGGTCGGTGGCGCTGGCCCTACCATCGGCCCTCGTGGCCGTGCTGATCGCCTCCAACCTCGCCAAGGACGTGGCTGGGCGGACCCTGCTGCGCGGGATCTCGTTCAAGCTCGAGCGCCGCGACCGCATGGCGCTCGCCGGTCCCAATGGAGTGGGCAAGACGACGCTCCTGCGCATGCTGGTGGGCGAGGAGTCGCTCGACGGCGGCGAGCTGGTCGTCGGCAAGGACGTACGCGTCGCGCTCGCAGACCAGCGCCCGCCGTCGCGGAGCGAGGCGCTGACGCTCCGCGAGTACGTGCTCACGGGCGCCCGCGAGCTCGTCTCGATCGAGGCCGAGTTGAGTCGGCTCGAACACGCAATGGCCGCTGGCGCCCACGACGCCGCGACGCTCCGCCGCTACGCCCAGGCACAGGCGCGGCTCGAGCACGCCGGCGGCTACAACTGGCGCGAGCGCGCCACGGCCAACCTGCACGGTCTTGGCTTTCACGTCGAGGAGGACGCCGATCGCCCCCTTTCGACGTTTTCCGGCGGCGAGGTGACGCGCGCCTCGCTAGCGCGGGCGCTGGCCGGGGATCCGGACCTGTTGCTCCTGGACGAGCCCACCAACCACCTCGACATCGAGGCGCTCGAGTGGCTCGAGCAGACGTTGACGGGGCTGGACGCAGCGATCGTGCTCGTGGCGCATGACCGGTGGTTCCTGGAGGCGGTTGCGACCTCGGTACTCGAGCTCGAAGCCGGCCGCGGCAAGTTCTTCCCCGGTCCCTGGCACACGTGGCGGAGAGAGAAGGCGGTGCGCGAGCTCGCGCTGGGACGCGCCGAAGAGCGCCAGCGGGCCGAGGTCGAGCGGCTCGAGCGGTTCGTCACCCGCTTTCGTGCCGGCACCCGTTCGCGACAGGCGAAGTCGCGCGCTCGCAGGCTCGAGAAGCTGGACCGCCCTGCTGGGAGTGGGCGCAGGCGTGTGACCAGCAAAGCGCTCAGCTTTCAATTCGAGCCCGCCTCGCGCAGCGGCAGGGTCGTCTTCGAGCTCGTAGACGGCCGGGTCGAGATCGATGGCCGCGTGCTGCTGACTGGCGGCGAGCTGTGGCTCGAGCGCGGCGAGCACGTGTCGCTCGTCGGGCCGAACGGAGCCGGCAAGACAACCCTCGTGGAGACATTGGTCGGCCAGCGCGAGCTCGGTGGCGAGTCCGCGCGCGGCGGGTCCGAGAGGGGCGCATCCGGCGGCGGTCCTCGCGTCGAGGGCAAGCTGCGGACCGGCCACAACGTCAAGCTCGGATTTCTGCCGCAGCACGACGACCTCGACGCCGGCACGGCGCGCACCGTGCTCGAGGCGGCACAGCGAGGGACCGGGTTGACTCCAGGCAAGGCACGCGCGCTGCTGGGCCGCTTTCTGTTCTCGGGCGAGGATGCGGAGAAGCCGCTCGAGGGCTTGTCCGGCGGCGAGCGCCGGCGCTTGTCGCTCGCGATCCTGGTCGGTTCGGGATCGAATGTGCTCGTGCTCGACGAGCCGACGAACCATCTCGATCTCGCCAGCCGTGAGGCGCTCGAGGAGGCACTGCGGGAGTTTGGTGGGGCGGTGTTGATCGTCTCTCACGACCGAGCACTGCTGGACGCGGTGGGGACGCGCACGATCGCGTTCGAGAGCGGAGGGCTACGGAGCTACAGCGGCGGCTGGGCCGAGTACCTGCGGCTGCGTGACGAGCGCGAGCGGAGCGGCGTGGCCGCGGGGCGCTGAGCGGCGGGGACCTGCCACCGCGCCCGCGCGAGAATCCGCAAAGTTTCGTGGGAAAAAGGCCGCCGGCGTCTAACCTGCTTACCCGTGCTCACGAACCTCCGCAACATCGCGATCGTGATGGCGCTGGCTGCTCTCGTGGTGCTGCTTCCCGGGGGCGGCACCGGCGCCAACTTTGCGCTGCAGGTCCTCTCCGTTCTGTTCCTTGTCGTCGTAGGGTGGTTCGTCTACGTCATGTATCGCCAGAACAGGATGGCTCTGTACACGCTCGGTGGGCGGCGACGGGCGGTGCTCTACGCGTCGGCGGGACTCGTCGTGTTGACGCTGACGGCGACGTCGCGCTTGTTCACGAGCACGGCCGGCAAGGTCGTGTGGCTGCTGCTACTCGTTGCGGCGGCGTACGCGACCTTTGCGGTCGTGTGGTCTGCGCGCCGGTATCACTGAGAAAGCGCGCCCGGCCCTAGCCGTGAGGCCCGGCGCTCGATAGCCTCTCGCCCACACGCGACCGTAAGGAGAGACGTGGAGCGCAACCGAAGGCTGGCTGTCGAGTTCATCGGCATGTTCATCTTCATGTTCACGGTGGGCATGGTCTCCGAAAAGGCCACCGGCGCGGGCGTGTTGGCGCCACTTGCGGTTGGTTCCGTGCTGATGGCGATGGTGTATGCGGGCGGTCCCATTTCAGGTGGTCATTTCAACCCCGCGGTTTCGACTGGTGTCCTCGTGCGCGGCAAGTTGTCCGTCGACGACTGGGTCGCCTACGTCGTATCGCAGGTCCTGGCGGCGGTCCTCGCCGGCCTACTGGTGCGGGCCATCGGGGGAGCAGAGCACCCTGCCCACGTCTTGGGTACGGGCAAGGCGCTCGTGGCGGAGTTCATCTTCACCTTCGCCCTGGTGTACACGGTGCTTCACGTAGCCACGGCCAAGGCGACGGAGGGCAATTCGTACTTCGGTCTGGCGATTGGATTCATCGTGATGGTGGGGGCGTTCTCTGTTGGTGCCATCTCGGGCGCTGCCTTCAATCCCGCCATCGCTCTCGGCGCCAGCGTCAGCGGCCTACTGCCGTGGAGCCACTACTGGATCTACTTCTTCGCCGATTTGCTCGGTGGCGTGGCCGCCGCCTTCGCTTTCCTCTACACACGTCCTGAGGAGCGGGTCATGGCCGGCCCGGCGGACCGGGCACCTGGTGAGCGTGGGCGGAGGGGCGGAGCTCTATCGGGGCTGGGCGAGCGCGGTGCCGGCGCCCTGTCGGGGCTCGGCGGACGTAGCGCCGGAGCGCTGCGCGGCATGGGCGGCGGACGCGGCGCTGAGACCCGTGCGCCATCCCGGCGCAGTCGGGCGCGGCGAGAGCCGGATCAGCCTTTCGACGAGCCGCGCGAGCCGACGCGGAGGGCGCCGAGGCTGCAAGACGACGACCCATTTGACGAGGAGCGTGAGGCGACGCGCCGTTTCCAGGTGCCACAGCCCGACGAGCCTTTCGGGGAGTTCCCCGATGAGTCCTATGAAGAGCCGCCCTCGCCGAGGCGCAGGCGGCGCATCGATCCCGACCAGCCTTACGGCGAGCAGCGCCCGCCCTCGCGCAGACGCCCGCCCAGCGACGAGCCTTTCGATTTCTAAGCCGCCGCCGGACCGGAGCGGCGCCTAGCGCTTCACACTGTGAGCAGGGCGGACCGAGAGGCCCTCGCCAACTGGCTCACGGCGATCGGCGGAGTTGTCCTCTTCGCGTCGCTGTTCATGGTCTGGAGCCACCAGTTCTCCGCCTCTTTCCTGCAACTGTTCGGACGGCCCGGCCAAGGCGTGGTGCTGTCACCCAACGCGTGGCAGGTCTACTCGAGCGCCGACGTGCTGCTCGCGCTGCTGGCCTTGGCCATCGTGGCCGCGGCCCTCGCCGGCAACCGTTTCGTGCGCGTGGGGGCCCTGATTGCCGCGGTCGTCGGGCTCGGTTTCACAGTGCACGCGATGATCGATCCGCCGACGAGCGTGGGCGCGATCTTCAATCCTGCCTACAGCGTTCCGCAGCTGACTTCGCTCGGCACGAGCGCGGGGAGTGGCGAGACCGTGGCGATGGTCGGGTTGTTGCTCGCGCTCGGTGGTTTGGCCCTGTCGCTCACGACCGACTGAACCCGCACGCCCATGCCTATCCTCAAGCCGTGTCCACTGTCGCCGCCGAGCGCCGCTCAAAGCTACCTGACGAGCCCGGTGTCTACTTGTTCCGCGATGCGGGCGGCCGGGTGCTCTATGTGGGCAAGGCGAAGTCGATTCGCAAGCGCGTCGCGTCGCATTTCTCCAACCCGAGCACGCGTGCCGGCCGGGACCTCACCTCGGCCATCGACCACATCGAGGCGCTCGTTGTGCACACCGAATCCGAGGCGCTGCTGGCGGAGCAGAACTTCATCAAGCAGTACAAGCCGCGGTTCAACATCCGCCTGCGCGACGACAAGTCCTATCCCTACATCGCGATCTCACTTGATGAGGAATTCCCGCGCGTCTACTTCACGCGCGAGCGCCATCGTCGCGACCGGGCCTACTTCGGCCCCTACAGCAATGCCAAGCGGGTGCGCTCGACGCTCGAGGTGCTGGGCAAGGTGTTCATGTTTCGCACCTGCGAGGGACCGGTGCCCGGCCGCCGCAGCGGGTCGCCCTGCCTCGATTACTACATCAAGCGCTGCGAGGCGCCATGTGTGGGCTACGTCAGCCGCGAGGGGTACCGCCGCGGCATCGACGGGGTGATCCGTTTCCTCTCGGGCCGCTACCGCGATATCGAGCGAGAGCTCGAGCGGGCGATGCGCGAGGCGGCCGCGCAGCAGCGGTTCGAAGACGCCGCGCGCGAGCGCAATCGGCTGCGGGCGGTGCGCTCGCTGCTCGAGCGCCAGCGGATCGCCAACGAGGCCGCCGGCACACTGGACGCGATCGCAGTCGCCGTCAGCGATGGTGAGGCCAACGCCCAGGTCTTCCAGGTCCGTGACGGGGTGCTTTCGGATCGCCAGAGCTTCTATCTCGACAACGCCGCGGGCGGGAACGTCGCTGAGGTCGCCGAGGCGTTCCTGCTGCAGTACTACTCGAGCTCGATGTCGATCCCGCCATTGCTCGCGGTGCAGGAGGACCTGCCCGCGGCGCCGGCGCTCGCCAAGGCGCTGTCTGAGCGGCGCGGCGGCCCGGTCGAGCTGCGCGTGCCCGAGCGCGGGGACAAGCGACGAATTCTCGAGCTCGCTGGGCGCAACGCAAGGCTCGCGCTGGATCAGGAGAGGCTGCGCTCCGAGCGCCGGCGCCAGCAACGCGTAGAGGCGCTGGATGGGCTTCAGCGGGCGCTCGAGCTCGACACGATTCCGATGCGGATCGAGTGCTTCGACATCTCGACGCTGATGGGCACCAACACGGTCGCGTCGATGGTCGTGTTCGAAGGCGGTGCGCCGAAGCGCTCGGATTACCGCCGTTTCAAGGTGTTCACGCGCGCGGGCGGCAACGGCGCCGGAACGATCGGCCAGCCCGACGACTTCGCCGCCATGGAGGAGGTCCTCAAGCGGCGGCTCGCGCGCTGGCAGCAACAACGCGAGATCTCACCCCACGACAAGGACTACGACGCGAGCTTTGCAGCGCTGCCCAACCTCGTCGTGCTCGACGGAGGCAAGGGCCAGCTGGCGGCGGGGTTGCGCGCGTTGGAGGGCTTTCGGGAGCGCGGGGTGGTCATCGTCGCGCTGGCGAAGCGGATCGAGGAGGTGTTCATGGCGGGCCGCAGAACGCCGCTTCGACTCGCGCACGACACCACGGAGCTGCAGCTGCTGCAGCGAGTCCGCGATGAAGCTCACCGCTTCGCGGTCAGCCACCATCGCATCCGGCGCGACCGGGCGATGACCGCTTCGATCCTCGACGGGTTGTCGGGCATTGGGCCCGTGCGAAAGCGCGCGCTGCTGGCGCACTTCGGTTCACCGGACGCCGTCCTGGCCGCAACCAGCGAGGAGCTCGCCGCGGTGCCAGGACTGCCCGGCAAGCTCGCTCGCGAGGTCTACCGGGAGCTGCATAGGACCGGCGTCTGAGCGCGCCAAAGAAGCCGCAGTCACGCCCCATTTTGAGCGCGTGGGTGGCTTCTGCAACATATCTGCCGAAGTTTCCTGCTCCACCCGGTGGGTAGCGCCCAATTGGAACGATTCGAAGTGGAGAAGAGGAGGCACAAGGATGGCTAATGCTCTTCAGGACAACCTACGGGTGATCCTTAGTCGTGCCGTTGAGGAAGCGGCAAGGAGCGCGGGGGCCAACAGCCGGACGGTGCCCACGCCTAGGACGAAGAAAAACTCGGTCGCCCGTTCGGTCGCCGCCGCGCTTCCAGGACGCGGAGCATCGTCAAACGGGCCGCTTTCGGGTACGCGCGGCCTGCTCGTCGGAGCTGGTGCGGCAGCGCTCGCGCCGGTGGCGGTGAAAGGCGCGGCGAAGCTCGCGAAGGGAGCTGCATTGAACGGGCTCTCCAAGGTTGCAGCCGGACCCGTCAAAGCGGTCGAGAAGGTTGGCAGCACCATCGCGACGGCGCCTGGTAAGGCAGCCGAAAAGGTTGGCAGCGGCGTCAGCAGCGCGGTCGGAGACAAGCTTTCGAAGAAGCTCGACGACGCCGGTGGACCGTCAGGAATCCTCAAGGACGCGGCGAAGAGCGCGTTGCCATTTGGCGGCGGCAGTGAGGACAAGGGCGGAGCCAACGGCGAGGTGGCCGGCGTCGGCAAGGGCCGTCGGATGCCCATCCAACAGAGCATCGATATCGGACTGCCGCTCGAGACCGTCTACAACCAGTGGACGCAGTTCGAGGAATGGCCGAGCTTCATGCACCGGATCACCGAGGCCACCCAGGATGACGACACCACGGTTTCCTTCGCAACCAAGATCTGGGGCAAGAGCAAGGATTTCAAAGCCGACATCGAAACTCAGCACCCCGACGAACGCATCAAATGGCGAGTCAGCGAGGGGATCAAGCACAGCGGTGTGGTCACCTTCCACGAGCTTGGCCCGCAGCTGACGCGTTTGATGCTGAGCTTTGATGTGGACCCGGGCGGTCCGCTCGAGAAGCTCGCCCGTGGCGCCCGTCACATCAAGCGCGCGGCGCGGGGTGACCTGCATCGATTCAAAGCATTCATCGAGATGCAAGAGCGTGAGACAGGCGCCTGGCGCGGGGTTATCGAGGAAGGCGAAGTCGTGCAGAAGCACGACCCGAGCTACGACAAGCAACGGGAATACTTCGAGTCAGGGTCGGGGGGCGCTGGTAAGAAGCAGAGCCGTGGCGGCGGCCGCTCGCGCAGCCGGTCTGGGAGTCAGAGCACTGGCCGGAGCCGGGCATCAGGGTCGAGCCGCAGTACAGGTTCGTCGAGTCGTAGCCGCGCATCGTCGAGCGGTAGTAAGGGTTCGTCGAGTCGTAGCCGCGCATCGTCGAGTGGCAGCCGTGCATCCTCGAGTGGCAGCCGTGCATCCTCGAGCCGCAGTAAGGGTTCGTCGAGTGGCAGCCGTGCGTCCTCGAGCCGCAGTAAGGGTTCGTCGAGTGGCAGCCGCGCGTCCTCGAGCCGCAGTAAGGGTGCGTCGAGCGGCGGCCGAGGAGGGTCGAGCGGTCGGGGATCGGCGGCCCGCAACCAGGGGTCGAGCGGCAGCAGGTCATCCTCCGGCCGTGCGCAGAGATCGTCGGGTCGCGGTCAGGGATCTGGTAGCACCTCGAGTCGAGCAAGCTCTTCACGTAATGGATCGGATTCCGCCAGCCGCTCGAGATCCGCTGTCGGCGGATCTAATTCCTCCGGGCGATCGAGCGGGGCTTCGGGGCGATCGCGGTCGGCCACGCGCTCGCGTCCGCAGGCTGCGCGGTCGAACGGCAAAGCGTGAGGATGGCTGACGATGGCGGTTGATATGCGACAGATTGCGAAGGCCGCGGTCGACGCGGCCTTCGATCAGGTCGAGCAGTCGCAGCAGAAGAAGAAGCGCCGGGCGAGGTTGCTGGCGCCGAAGCGCGCCCTGCTTGCGGGAGCGGCGCTGATGACCGCAGGGCGGCTGGCCTGGAGCGGCCGTGGCCGGGGTTTGCTTGATTCGATCGAGGAACGGCTGTCGGTTTTCGATGATGACCACGTTCCGACCGAGGACGAAACCGGCGAGGATTTCGTGGAGGACGAGGAGGGCGAGGAGTTCGACGAGCCAGAGGGGGGTGAGGACTACGACGCCGAGGGCGCCGAGGACTTTGAGCAAGAAGAGGACCTCGAACAAGATGAGGATGAAGAGGTCGACGACGAAGACGAGGACCTAGAGGAGGAGTCAGCGACGCGCCGGCGTCCCAGAGCGGGTTCGCGCCCCAAGCGCCGCAGCTAGAGGGAGAGAGACATGGCCACGGCGACCACATCCAAACGCACCACCCAGCGCTCGCGCAATATGAACGGGCACAACGGGAGCGGCGCACAACGTGCGGGAAGTTCCCGCGCCGGTCAGCGAAGGCCAGGCGCCGGGGATGGGCGGGCCGGAGCCGTAGGGTCTAGCGGGAGAAAAGCCCGACCGCGTCCGGCTTCCGAGGACGGGGCCGGACGCGCTGGGCCGGTTAGGCAGGCGCTGAAGGCGGCTTCGAAGACTGACGGGTCCGGTGCTGGCAAGCTCGAGACGCTGACGGCGGTCTGGCGCGTGGGACGGCTTGCGTGGCGGGTCGCGAGAGGCAAGCGACCGAAGGCGAAGCAGGTGGGCAAAGCGGCGTCTTCAGCAACCGAGGTCGGCGCCAAGGCGCTGGCCGCAAAAGCCCCCAAAGCAGTGGCTGCAAACGCTTCCAGGGCACTGGCCGCGAAAGCCCCCAAGGCTCCGCTCAGGCCCCTTGCCGAGGCCGTCCGGAAGGTGCCGGTAAAGCAGCTGCCTGAACACGTCCGCCGGGCCCCAATACAGCTGTCGATCGATGTCGCCGTGCCGCTCGAGATCGCATATCACGAGTGGATGAAACTCGACTCATTGCCGGAGGGTGCGCACGAGGTCGTCGACATTGAGCGCCAGGATGAAGCCTTGATTGGCGCCATCAATGGCCTGGGTGAAGCGCAGGAGTGGGAGGCGGAGATCCGCGACGAGCGTCCCAACGAGAGTTTCGCTTGGCGCTCGACGCGCGGCTCCGATGTCGCGGGCCTGATCACCTTCCATCGGCTCGCAGAGCGCTTGACGCGGCTCGAGGTAGAGCTGGATGTCGTTCCCGTGCGAGTCACCGAGGCGGTTTCGCTCTCCTTCCGTCTTGCGGACCGGCACGCCGAGACCGAGCTGCGCCGGTTCAAATCGCGAGTAGAGATGATCAACCCGGACGCATACCCCGCGTCTGTCAAATCAAGGAAGCAAAAGACCTCGAAGTCGACCAAGGAGGATTGATGGCCGTCGCCAGCGCACAGCCCACCCCTATGAGCGTGATGCAGCGCCACTCAGGCCCGAGTGGGCTCGCCGAAGTACTGGACGTAATCCTCGACAAGGGCATCGTGATCGATGTCTTCGTGCGCGTCGCACTGGTGGGAATCGAACTGCTGACGATCGACGCCCGGATCGTGATCGCGAGCGTCGACACCTACCTCCATTTCGCCGAGGCCGTCAACCGGCTTGATCTGACTCAAGTCGGCAGCCAGGAAACTTTGCCGGAGATGGTCGAGAGCATGAGCGAGGGAGGTGCCAGCGGCAAGACCAAGGGCGTGCTCGAGGGAGCCAAGGAAGCGCTGTTCGGCGGCGGTGACGACGAGGACGAAGACGACTCCAGCAGCTCCGGCGGAAGCAGCCGCCGTAGGTCGAGTGGGTCCTCTCGTAGCTCGAGCGGGAGCGGATCCTCGCGTTCGAGAAGGTCCTCGTCGAGCTCGCGTTCGGGGTCGGGCTCTGGTTCGGGCTCAGCTCGGGCTCGCGCTCGCGCGGCCGCTAGCCACCGGTTCGATGGCGTTGTACGTTTACGGCCTGATGCGGGCCGATGACGTGCGCGGCGGGCTCGACCTCGGGCCCGCCGAACGCCTGCCGCCCGTCGAAGTGCTCGTCAGGGAGCGACTGGCGGCGCTCGTAGGGGAGGTTGCGGGCGAGTCGGTGCGATTGCAGCGCGACGCGCTGATGGGGCACAGCGAGGTGCTCCAGCGGGCGTTCGAGCAAGGGCCGGTGCTGCCCTTTCGGTTCGGCACGGTCGTCGCTGACGAGGAGCAGCTCGACCGCGACCTGCTGTCGTCCCAGAGGAGCCAGTGGGTCACTCGGCTTGAAGCGTTGGCCGGAAAGGGGGAGTTCCAGCTCAAGGTCACCTACCACGAGGAATCGATGCTGCGCTCGATCGTCAAGGATGACCCTGCGCTCAGCCGCACCTCCCAGGCGGTGCGTGGCATGTCGCCGGCGGCGTCGCACTTTCAGCGGATCGGCATGGGCGAGCGGGTCAACGCAGCGGTCGAAGTACGGCGCGCACAAGACGCACAAGCGCTGCTGGCCGAGCTCGAACCGCTCGTCCTGATGGTCGAGGTGGGCGCCCTGCAGCAACCAATGATGGTCCTCAACGCCTCTTTCCTGGTCGCGAGCGAGAGCTTCGATCGCTTCGATTCGGCGGTCGAGGGGTTGGCCCAGCAGCGGCATGCGCTGATGGCGTTCAAGCTGATCGGCCCCATGCCGGCTCACTCATTCGCCGACCGTGACCTACCCACGGCAGCTGCCGCCGGGAGGAGCTAGCCGATGGGGCTGATCACCGGGCTGCTTACGCTTCCGCTCGCGCCCGTGCGGGGGGTAGCCTGGGTCGCCGAGAAGGTGGGCGAGCAGGCGGAGCTGGAGCTATACGACGAGAACCGCATCATGGCCGCGCTCGCTGAGCTCGAGCGCGCCCATGACGCCGGTGAGCTCGATGACGAGCACTTCAACGCCTCTGTGGATGAGCTGCTCGAGCGCTTGGAGCTGGGCCGGCAACTCCAACTCGAACGAGGAGGAAGTCTTGGCTGAGGATCGGAAGAAAAAGAACGGCGGCAAGGTGGAGCCGGCTGAGCTGGTTCGCGCGGCCGGACGTCTGCTCGGCGAGCTCACCGGCCGCCGGCCCGAGTCGGTGCTCGGGCTACGCAAGGAGGACGATGGCTGGAAGGTCACAGTGGAGGTCGTCGAGCTCGCGCGGGTTCCGCGCTCGACCGACGTGATCGGCTCCTACCTCGTAACGCTCGATGATGACGGCGAGCTCGTCTCCTACGAGCGGCAGGGACGCTACATCCGTGCGCAGGCAGGAGGTGGTGAGTGATGTCGAGTGGTGAGCTAGCGCGCTTCGGAGGCCCCGGGATGCGGGACATCGCGCGTCCGCCCGGCCAGGTCGGGCCCAGCAACCTCGCCGACATCCTCGAGCGGGTGCTCGACAAGGGCATCGTGATCGCCGGCGACATCCAGATCAACCTGCTCGACATCGAGTTGCTGACGATCAAGTTGCGGTTGCTGATCGCGTCTGTCGACCGGGCTCGCGAGATGGGCATCAACTGGTGGGAGAGCGACTCCTCGCTGAGCACGAGCGCAAAAGAGCTCGAAGAGGAGAACGCCGATTTGCGTGAACGGCTGGAGCGACTGGAACAGATGGTGCTGCCCGCGGGTGGCGAAAGGCTGCAGCGCCTGGAGAAGGAGATGGGAGTCTCCTCTGGCTCTGAGCGCACGCGCAGTCCCAAAAAGAGCGACAAGGGGAGCTAGCGTTGCTTGACCCGCGGGCAGACGACGCACTGCGGAAGGCGCTTTCACAGCTGGCAAGCGCCGACGCGCCGGAGCTCCTGGCGGAGGCCCGTCTCGCCGCGCGAGTGCGTGCGCGAGCGCTGATCGAGGACGCGATCGTCGAGGAGTTGCTGCGCGCCGTCGCAGGCGAGCGCGTCGCCGACAGGAGCCCGGCTGGAGGGGTGCCCCGACGGCACGCGGAGACGCAGCCCTCGCCTGCCCCCGATCCCGGCCCGCAGAGCGAGGAGCCACGCGAGGGTGAGCCGGCCGGCCGAGAGCCGGCCGCTGCGCCGAGCGCAGACGGATGGTGGGCGTATTGCGTGATTGACGCCGGCGAGCGCGAGGCTGCGCCGGTCGGAGCGCCTGGGATCGAGCCACCAGGTCCGGTCGAGCTCGTGCAGGAGGGTGAGCTCGCCGCGCTGGTCAGCCCGGTGCCGCTGACTGAGTTCAGCGACGAGCGCCTGCGTGAGCACCTCAACGACATCGAGTGGGTCGAGCGAGTTGCCCGGCTGCACGAGCGGGTGCTCGAGCAGACCCTCGAGCGGGCGACGCTCGTGCCTTTGCGCCTGTGCACGTTGTACACGGACCGCGACGGCGTCGCGCGAATGCTGCGTGAGCAGGAGCCGGTCCTGCGCCAGGCGCTCGCAAGCCTAAGAGGTCGCCGTGAATGGGGCGTCAAACTGTTCGCCGACCCCGACCGCCTACTCGACGCCGTCACCGAGCGCTCGAGCCCGGATTCGGCCGGCGCTGCCTCGGGCACGGCGTACATGCAGCGGCGCCAGCGCGAGCGCGAGCTCAGCGAGCGCGCGCAAGAGCTCGGCGACGAGATCGCCGAGGAGATCCACGCCCGGCTCGAGCAGGTCGCCGACGCGGCCCGCGCCAACGCGCCCCAGCGACAGGAGGTGCACGGCCGCGACGGGCGCATGCTGCTCAACGGCGTCTATCTGGTCCCGCGCGAGCGGGAGGACGATTTTGCGGACCTCGTATCCTCGCTGCGCGAGCAGCGGCAGGAGAGCGGCTTCGAGCTCGAGCTGACCGGACCCTGGCCGCCGTACAACTTCGTCTCGACCTCGGCGATGGTGATGCCGTGAGCGACCGCGACACGACAAGAGGGCCGCAGCAGGTGGGACGCACGGCCGCGACAAGAGGGCCGGCGCAGGTGGGAGGCACAATCGGCCAGCGGGACGTCGCCCTGGTCGATCTCGTCGACCGCCTGCTCAACAACGGGGTCGTCCTCGCAGGCGACATCACGCTCGCGGCAGCCGACGTCGATCTTGTGTATGTGGGTCTCCGTGCCCTCATCTCGTCGGTCGCCGCCGCCGAGCGCAACAACATGCCCCTGCCGTGATGATCTACCTCTACGCGATCACCGACTCTCTGCGCCTTCCTCCGGAAGCGAGCGGCCTCGAAGACGCCCCGCTCGAGATTCTCGAGGCGGGCGGCGTGTGCGGTGTCTACTCGACCCACGACCAGCTCGACGCCGCCCCGCTGCCGCCGCTGCTGTGGCGCCACGACCAGGTGGTCGAGCAGCTGATGGACCTCGGCGCCGTCCTGCCGCTGCGCTTCGGCGCCGAACTCGCCGACCCGGAGGAGCTGCGCAGCACCCTGACGGGCCAGGGCGCCCGTTTCCGGCGCCTGCTCGATCGCGTGCGCGGTTGCGTCGAGCTTGCCGTCAGGGTCGGAGTGGAACCCGCAGCCGAAGGATCGGTGAGCAACGGGGCCGAGTACATGCGGCTGCGCCTCGCCGACCAGCGCGTGCGCGAAGAGGCCGCCGACCGCGTGCTCAGCCCGCTGCGAGAGCTCGCAAACGCCAGCAGCCGGGGCAAAGCGCGCGCGAGCAGCGGGACGGTCAGCGAGAGCTACCTCGTCGCCAGGGAAGCCGTCAAGCCATTCGTCGACCGCGTGACCGAGCTGCAGGCCCGCAACCAGAGCCTGTCGCTCAGTTGCACGGGCCCATGGGGGCCGTATTCATTCGTGGACGAGGCGGGGTCATGACCACCGACAAGGTGCTCGTGCGACCTCCCGACGATCGCGCGCTTGGCGAGCCACCGGCGCTTGAGAACGCGCTCTCGCGGCGACTCAACGCCGATCCGGACAAACTCGAGAAGGGCCTCGCGCAGCTCGTGCTGACGATCGTCGAGCTGCTGCGCCAGCTCATGGAGCGTCAGGCGCTGCACCGCATCGAGGGAGGGACCCTGAGCGAGCAAGAAGTCGAGCGGCTGGGGCAGACGTTCATGGCGCTCGCGCAGCGAATGGACGAGCTCAAGGAGGAGTTCGGGCTGACGGACCGCGATTTGAACCTGGACCTGGGACCCCTGGGAAACCTGCTCTGAGCGAGCCACAAAGGAGGAACGAATGCCGATCACGCAGGCACACGACCGCTACATGCAGGCGCTCTTGGACAAGCTGTATGCCGACCGCTTTCCGAGCGGCGAGATGATGGACCGCGTCGAGATCCTGCTCGATCAGGAGCACGTCGACGAATACGTTGACATGCTCCTGACCAAGATCGAGGAGGTGCGCTACCCGAGCAAGCAGATGATGGACCGGGTATCGAGGTGGGTCCTGGCCGCTTCGTAGGGCGCGGCCGGCAGCTTGCGGGGGTGGCGCTCACGGCGCGCACCCGTCAAGCTGTCTGTAGTGAAACCGACGACGACGACACCGGCTCCCGACCCAACCGCGGAGGTCGTGCCCGAGCCCGAGTTGCAAGCCGAGCGCGCGCCGGCGCCGCGCCACGCGCTCAAGGACCTCGTGATCATCACCGGCTTCTCGGGCGCGGGCAAGTCGACAGCGATGGCGGCCTTCGAGGACGAGGGCTATTTCTGCGTCGACAATCTGCCCTCCGAGATGATCCGCTCGCTGGTCGAGCTGTTCAGGCACGAGGGCTCGAAGGTCATGCGCGCCGCGGTCGTCTCGGACGTGCGCGGCGGCAGCTACTTCGAGGGCCTCGAGACGATCCTCGACGACCTGCGCTCCGGGGGAGTGGCCCACCGCGTCCTGTTCCTCGAGGCCGACGAGCAGACGCTGCTCACGCGCTACAAGGAGACTCGCCGCCGCCACCCGCTGGCGCCGACAGGCAGCATCATTGACGGCATCGCCCGCGAGCGGGCGCTTCTGCTGCCGATCCGCGGCCGCGCGGACGTGGTGATGGACACGACCGGGCTGACGGCGGCCATGCTGCGACGCAAGCTCGCCGAGGAGCTGCTGCCGACCCGCCGGGGCCGGCTCGCGATCACGTTCGAGAGCTTCGGCTTCAAGTACGGCCCGATCCGGGACGCCGACCTGCTGATCGACGTCCGCTTCCTTCCCAACCCCCACTACGAGCCCGACCTGCGTCCGCTCACCGGACACGACGCCCGCGTGCGCGACTTCATCAACCGCGACGGCGCCCTCGACGCCTTCTACGAGCGCCTCTTCCCGCTGCTCGACTTCCTCCTGCCTCAGTACCTGAACGAGGGCAAGGCCCACCTCGTGGTGGCGCTCGGCTGCACCGGCGGCCGCCACCGGTCGGTCGCGATCGCGCGCGACCTCGCGGCCCGCTACCGGGGCTCGGACGACTACCTAGTCGAGGCCGTCAACCGCGACGTCGGCCGGGCGGCCTGAGAGAACTTTGGACGTTTACCTCGGGATGGCGAAGTAGATCGCCATAGTTCCGGGGGCGCACCCAGCACAATCGCCCGCCGTACGCCCAGTACGATCGCGCGGGTGATCGACCACATCGGCTTCGAGGTCTCCGACCTCGAGCGCTCGGCTCGCTTCTATGACGCTGTGATGTTCCCGCTCGGGGCGCGACGGCTGCTGTCCAACGAGCACGCGATCGCCTACGGCGTCGACAGTCCGTTGCTGTGGATCGTCGTCCGCGGCCGCGCGCCGGGACCGGGCTACGGCCACGTGGCACTCGCGGCCAGCGGCAAGGCCGCCGTGGACGCCGCCTACGCCCAGGGGCTCACCCACGGCGGCACAGGCGACGGACCGCCGGGCCCGCGGCCGCAGTACGGCGAGGGCACCTACGCGGCGTATCTGCGCGACCCGGACGGGCTCAGGGTCGAAGTGGTCGCGCGCAGGTGACCGGTAGGCTTCCGGACGCCGCGGCAAGTCGGCATCCGTACGACGAGGGGAGTTAGCGCATGCCGGTTCGCGTCGGGATCAACGGTTTCGGTCGCATCGGTCGCAACGTCTTTCGCGCCGCCTACGAGCAGGGCGCAGATATCGAGTGGGTCGCCGCCAACGACATCGGCGACGCCAAGACAACCGCCCACCTGCTCAAGTACGACTCCAACTACGGGCCGTTTCCGGGCGCTGTCGAGGCCACCGACTCGGGCCTGCGCGTCGACGGCAAGGAAATCCGTCTGTTCGCCGAGCGCGATCCGGCCGCGCTGCCGTGGGGCGAGCTCGGTGCGGACGTGGTGATCGAGTCGACCGGCCTCTTCACCGACCGCGAGAACGCGTCCAAGCACCTCGAGGCGGGCGCCAAGAAGGTCGTCATCTCCGCCCCCGCGACCGACCCCGACGTGACCGTCGCGCTGGGCGTGAACTTCGACGAGGCCTATGACCGCGAAGCCCACCGCATCATCTCGAACGCGTCGTGCACGACCAACTGCCTGGCGCCCGTGGCCAAGGTGCTCCACGAGACGGTTGGCGTCAAGCACGGGCTGATGACCACGATCCACGCCTATACCGCCGACCAGCGCCTCCAAGACATGCCCCACCGCGACCTGCGCCGGGCGCGCGCGGCCGCGATCAACCTGATCCCCGCCTCGACAGGCGCGGCCAAGGCGATCGGCCTCGTGATCCCCGAGCTCAACGGCAAGCTGCATGGGATGGCGATCCGCGCGCCCGTGCCCACGGGCAGCGTCGTCGACCTCACGGTCGAGGCTGAGCGCGAGACGACGGTCGAGGAGATCAACGCGGCCCTCCAAGCCGCCGCCGAGGGACCGCTCAAGGGCATCCTCAGCTACACCGAGGACCCGATCGTCTCCACCGACATCGTCAAGAATCCCGCCTCCTCGATCCTCGACTCGCAGCTGACCGCGGTCATGGACGGCACGATGGTCAAGGTGATCGCCTGGTACGACAACGAGTGGGGCTACTCGAACCGCGTGGCGGATCTGGTCCAACGGATCCTATGAGCCATAGCCCGTGAAGACGCTGCGCGACCTGGGCCCGCTCGAGAACCGGCGGGTGCTGGTGCGGGTCGACTACAACGTCCCGCTCAGTGACGGCAAGGTCGCCGACGACACCCGCATCCGCGCCTCCCTGCAAACCCTCGAAGAGCTGCGCAGCCGCGGCGCACGGATCGTGCTCGTCTCGCACCTCGGCCGCCCGCGCGACCGCGAGGGCGAGCTGTCGCTGCGCCCGGTGGCCGATCGGCTCTCGGAGCTGACGGGCGCCGATGTCACATTCGCCCCGGCGGTGGTAGGCGAAGAGGTGGAGGCCTTCGCCCGCAATCTGCACGAGGGTGACGTCTTGATGGTCGAGAACGTCCGCTTCGAGCCGGGGGAGACGAGGAACGACCCGAGCTCGCCGCGGCGCCTGGCCGAGCTCGGCGAGGTGTACGTCAACGACGCCTTCGGCGCCGCCCACCGCGCGCATGCATCGACCGTCGGCGTGGCGGGGCTGATGCCCGAACACGCCGCCGGCCTGCTGCTCGAGCGCGAGGTGAGCGCCCTGCGCGGCCTGCTCGAGGACCCGAGCCGTCCCTTCGTGGTCGTGCTCGGTGGGGCCAAGGTGAGCGACAAGCTCGGCGTGATCTCCCGCTTCAGAGAGGTGGCCGACACGCTCCTGATCGGGGGCGCGATGGCTTTCCCGTTTCTCTCCGCGCAGGGCCACGAGGTCGCCGACTCGCTGTGCGAGCAGGAGGACGTGCAGCTGGCAGAGGCGCTTCTCGATCAACCATCCGGGGCGCGACTCGAGCTGCCGCGCGACCTCGTGATCGCCGACCGCGTGGCCGCCGATGCCGAGAATCGGGTGCTGGATGGGGTCGATGTGCCCGCGGCCATGACTGGTCTCGACATCGGGCCGCGCACGGCGGCCGCCTACGCCGAGCTGATCGCGGCCGCGGCCACGGTGTTCTGGAACGGGCCTATGGGCGCGTTCGAGCTCGAGCCCTTCGCCGCCGGCACGCGAGCGATCGCCGAGGCGGTCGCCGACAGCCCGGGGACGACCGTCGCCGGGGGCGGCGATTCGGTCGCGGCGCTCGCGAAGTACGGCCTGGCGGACCGCCTGACGCACGTCTCGACAGGTGGCGGTGCCGCGCTCGAGTTGCTCGAGGGTCGCGCCCTGCCTGGCCTGGAGGCGCTCGAGTGAGTGCGCCGGAGCCGCGCCGGCGCCGCTCGTCGCCGGCAACTGGAAGATGCACAAGACGATCGCCGAGGCCGAGGACTTCTGCGCACAGCTGCTGGCCCGGCTCGAGCCGAGCGACGATGTCGAGGTCGCGTTGTGCCCCTCGTTTCTGTCCTTGCGAGCGGTGGCCGCCGCGGTGCGGTCCTCGGACGTGGCGGTGTTCGCCCAGAACATGCACCACGCCGCCGAGGGCGCCCACACGGGCGAGGTGTCGGCGCCGATGCTGCGTGAGGTCGGCGTCGACGGCGTGATCCTGGGGCACTCCGAGCGCCGCGAGCAATGTCGGCGAGACCGACCGGGCGCTGCAACTGAAGGTCCCGGCCGCGCTCGCGGCCGGCCTCGTGCCGATCCTGTGCGTGGGGGAGACCGAGCAGGAGCGCGAGCAGGGCCACACCGAGCGCAAGCTGCGCCAACAGGTCCAGGAGGACCTGAACCAGGTCGACACCGGCAGCCTCTCGGAGGTCGTGATCGCCTACGAGCCGATCTGGGCGATCGGCACGGGCCGGGTCGCGACGCCCGAGCAGGCGCAGGAGGCGGTGGCCTTCATCCGCGCGCTGGTCGCCGACCGCTCCGCTGAGCAGGCAAGCACCGTCCGGATCGTCTACGGCGGCAGCGTCAACGCCGACAACGCGGCCGAGCTGCTCGCGCTGCCGGATGTCGACGGCGCGCTTGTCGGCGGCGCGAGCCTCGACCCAGCCTCGTTCGCGGCGATCGTCGCCGCCGCGCGCCGGTGACGCTCGCGCCGGGCCCAGCACGGCTGCCGGTGCCGGCGGTCGCGCTGATCATCCTCGATGGCTGGGGCCTGGCGGCCCCGGCCCGGGCAACGCGGTCTCGCTCGCCGAGACGCCGGTGTTCGACGAGCTGTGGGCCGCGCTATCCCCATACCACGCTCGTCGCCGGTGGCCGCGCTGTTGGCCTGCCCGAGGGCCAGATGGGCAACTCCGAGGTTGGCCATCTCAACCTCGGCGCCGGAGCGGTCGTGAAGCAGGACCTGACGCGTATCGACGAGGCCGTGGAGGAGGGGGCGCTCGCGCGCAACGAGGTCCTGGGCGAGGCATTCGCGAGCAGCCGCCGCGTCCATCTGATCGGGCTGGTGTCCGACGGCGGGGTCCACTCGGGATTCAGCCACCTGCGGGCGCTGATCGAGCTCGGGGCGCAGGCCGGCGTCGAGGACCTCGTGCTGCACGCCTTCACCGACGGCCGCGACACGCTACCCGAGTCGGGCGCGGGCTATCTTGAGACCGTCGAGCAGTGGATGCGCGAGGCGGGCGCCGGCCGCGTCGCCTCGGTGGTCGGGCGCTACTACGCGATGGACCGCGACAAGCGCTGGGAGCGGATCAAGCTCGCCTACGACCTGCTCGTCCACGGCCGCGCCGAGCACAGCGCGGATAGCGCTGCGCAGGCGGCGCGCGACGCCTACGCCCGCGGGGAGACGGATGAGTTCATCGAGCCGGTGCTCGTCGGGCAGGAGGGCCGCATCCGGCCGGAGGACGCCGTCGTCGCCTTCAATTTCCGCCCCGACCGCATGCGCGAGCTGACCCGCGCGCTGGCCGACCCGGACTTCGACGAGTTCGACCGCGGCGGCGCTGCCCCGGTGCGCAACTACGTGACGATGACGCGCTACGAGGAGGGGTGGCCCTATCCCGTCGCGTTTGAGCCCGCGCGACCGGCGAGCACCTTGCCGCGCGAGCTGGCAGCCCGCGGCCTGCGCCAGCTGCATGTCGCCGAGACCGAGAAGTATCCCCATGTGACCTACTTCTTCGGCGGCGGCGAGGAGGCCCCGCAGGAGGGCGAGCAGCGCAAGCTGGTCGACTCCCCGCGCGAGGTGCCCACCTACGACCACAAGCCCGAGATGAGCGCGCGCGAGGCTGCCGCAGGCGTTCATCGAGGGATGGCAGGAGCAGCGTCCGGCGTTCGGCATCCTCAACTTCGCCAATCCCGACATGGTCGGCCATACGGGCGTGATCGAGGCGGCCGTGCGCGCGATCGAGACGGTCGACGGCTGCCTCGGCGAGGTCGTGGCCGCGGTGCACGGCTCGGGCGGTGCCTGGGTTGTCACGGCCGACCACGGCAACGCCGATCACATGCTCGAGCCCGACGGCAGCCCCAACACGGCCCATTCGCTCAACCCCGTGCCGCTGATCGTGACGGCGGAGGGCATCGAGCTGCGGGAGGAGGGGATCCTCGCCGACGTGGCGCCGACGGTGCTCGCCCTGCTCGGCCTCGAGCAGCCGCCCGCGATGACGGGCAAATCACTGATCAAGTAGCCCAGCGCTCATGAGCGCTGGGCCCCTGCCGAACATGTTCGGCAGGGCGGGTCGGCGCATGCGCCGACCCGGAACAGCATAGACTTGACACAGCTTGACTTAGATTTTATACTTGTGAGCGCACCAGAAACCCACAGGGAGGTTTGAGACATGCCGCTCATCCGCTGGGAGCCTGCGCGCGAGCTGAACACGATTCAGAACGAGATGAACAGGCTCTTCAATACATATTTCGACACCCCGAACGGCGCCCAGCTCAGCCGACGCTGGCTGCCCCCGATGGATCTCGTGGAGACCGAGGAGGACTTCGTGCTGCGGGCCGATCTGCCCGGCCTCTCCGAGCAGGACGTGAACATCGAGCTCGAGGACAACGTGCTCACGATCTCCGGTGAGCGCAAGTCCGAGCACGAGCGGCGGGGCGAGGGCTATCACCGCGTCGAGCGCGCGTCGGGCTCCTTCTCGCGGTCCCTGACGCTGCCCGACGGCGTTGACCCCGAGGCGATCAAGGCGAGCTTCGACAAGGGCGTACTCGAGGTGAGTATCCCCAAGCCCGAGCAGCGCAAGCCACGCAAGGTGGCGATCTCCGTCGGCGGCGCTCAGCAGGAGACGATCGAAACAAGCGCGTCTGAGGGCGCCAGCTCTTACGATTTCACCGATCTTCACGATCGAGGCCCGCGACCCGCGTTCCCTGGCCCGGGCGGGGACGCTCCAGCTGGCGCACGGGAAGGTGCGCACGCCGGCGTTCGTCCCGCTCGCGACCAGGGGCGCGGTCAAGGGTCTCCAGTCGGAGGAGCTGTCGGCGCTCGGCTACGAGCTGCTGCTGGCCAACACCTTCCACCTTCTGCTCGCGCCCGGCCCCGAGCTGGTCGAGCGCTTCTCGGGACTGCACGAGCTGATGCGCTGGCCGCGCCCGATCATCACCGACTCGGGCGGCTTTCAGGTCTTCTCAATGGGTCACGGCACCGTGGCCGACGAGATCAAGGGCCGCGGCGGCCGCAACCGGGCCCGGACGGGTGCCCTGCTGGGGATCTCCGAGGACGGCGCCCGCTTCCGCTCCTACGTCGACGGTCGGGAGCGCTTCCTGACCCCCGAGGGGTCGATGGCCATGCAGGCCGCGCTGCGCTCGGACATCGCGCTCGTCTTCGACGAGTGCACGCCCTTCCACGCGACGCGCGAGTACACCGCCGAGTCGACCGAGCGCACCCACCGCTGGCTCGAGCGCTGCCTGGGCTGGCACGAGGCCAATGGCCCCTCCGAGCAGGCCGTGTACGGGATCGTCCAGGGCGGGGTGCACGAGGATCTACGCCGCGCCTCGACCCAGACCGTCGCGGCCGCGCCGTGCGCCGGCATCGCGATCGGCGGCTCGCTGGGCGCGGACGAGCAGCAGATGCGCGAGGTCGTCTCGTGGGCGACGAGCGAGCTCGAGCGCCACGCGCCGGAGCGCCCGCGGCACCTGCTCGGCATCGGCGACGTCGAGGACCTGATCGCCGGCGTGCAGCTCGGCATCGACACGTTCGACTGCGCGATCCCGACCCGCCTCGGGCGCCATGGCGTGGCGCTCGTGCCAGACCCCGATAACCGCTACCGCCTGGACCTCGCCAAGGGGCGCTTCGCCACCGACCCAGAGCCGATCCTCAAGGACTGCCCCTGTCCCGCCTGCGCCGGCGCGTACTCGCGCGCATACCTGCACTACCTGCTGCGCGCCGGCGAGCTGACGGCCGCCCGCCTCCTGACCCTCCACAACCTCACCTTCGTCGCACGGGCTGATGTCCGACCTGCGAGCCGCGATCGCGGCGGGCAAGCTCGCGAGAGGCCAGACGCCTTGCGGCCGGCGCCGCTCCAGGTACGGCTTCACCGGCCACGGGCGGAATGCTTGAGGTGTGACTCCCGCTCGGAGGCCCCTCGAGTGAAGCTCAGGGGGCCGACGAGTGGGGGTTACACCTACTTCGTGAAGCCGTTGATGATGTGCTGGACTTGGCTGATCGCCTGGTGGGCATCGCGGGCGACCACGCTCTGAAAGTTGATCGTGGTCTGCGAGCTCGATGAGATCAGCACCGCCGCCACGACCGCGCCTACGAACAGCAGCAACAGCAGGATGAGCACCAGCAGGAAGCGCAGGAAGCGGCGGCCGCGGCGCTTCTTCTGCTTGGGCGGGGGCTCCCAGCGCCGCGGCGGAGCGGGTCGGGCGGGGACGAACCGCGTGGAGGCGGTGCGCTCTTCGGGCGGCGGCTGGGGGCGCAGCGCGGTGCGCGGCGTCATGTGCGACGTCTCCGAGGTGCCGATGTGGGAGGTTGGCGCCTCGGCGGGGATGTGGGCGCCGCCGTACGCGCTGGTCGCGGGCTCGATCCCCCGAGCTCCCTCCTGGATCGCGCCCGCGAACACGATCGCGTCTTGGGGCCGGGAATGCTTGTCTAGCGAGAGCGCCATCGCCACGGCCTGGCTGAGCGCGAGCGGGACCTGGGTGTTCAAGCGGTGCAGCGGTTGCGGCGACTCGCGCTGCTGCTTGAGCGCCAGCTCGGTTAGCGAGGACGCCTCATAGGGCAGGCGGCCGGAGAGCAGCTGGTAGGTGACGACGCCGAGCGAGTAGAGATCCGCCCGCGGACCCGCTTCCTCGCCGCGCGCCTGCTCGGGCGCCAGGTAGGCGGCCGTGCCGAGCACCGAGCCGATCTGGGTGATGCTCGACTGATCCGTGGCGCGGGCGATGCCGAAGTCCGCGAGCTTGACGACCTCGGAGTCCGAGACGAGCAGGTTGCCGGGCTTGACGTCGCGGTGCACCACTCCGTTGCGGTGGGCGTAATCGAGGCCGCGACACGCCTGCGAGATGATCTCGACCCCCTGGTTGACCTCGAGCCGGCCGCGGTCTCGCAGCAGCTCCGCGCACGAGTATCCGGGCACGTGCTCCATCACGATGAAGTGCTGGTGCTGGGCCTCGTCGAAGCCGAAATCGAACACCTGGACGATGTTCGGGTGCACGAGCCGCGCCGCTGAGAGCGCCTCGCGGCGGAAGCGCGAGACGAAGGCCGGGTCGTCGGCCAGGTGCTCGGCCAGCAGCTTGACCGCCACCAGCCGCTCGAGGCGCTGGTCGAAGGCCAGGTACACGGTCGACATCCCACCCACGCCGAGACGGCGCTCGAGCCGGTAGCGATCGGCAATCGTTGTCGTGCTGGTGGCCATTCCCCTTCTGTATTCGCTAGCTGGCTGGCTTTCCCCCGCTGCTGTACGGGCTGTTCCCGTTGCCCGGCCCATTCCCGTTCTTGGGGCCTTGTCCGTGGCCGTGCTTGTGGGGGTTACTACCCGGGTTTGCGGGTGGAGTTGCAGGATTGGTCGTCGTGGTCGTGGTCTTGGGTGGCGGCGGGGGCTTCGGCTTGTGCGTCGTGGTCGTGGAGGGCGGAGTCGGGGTGACCGGAGTCGTCGGGGTCGTCGACTGCTGGATGCAGCGCTGTGCGAGCAGGTTCTGCACGGTCCCCACGCCCTGCTCGATGCTGTCGCGGACGGTCGATGAGACCGAGCTCGGCAGCCGCTTGATGCGCGTCCGCAGGGCGCTCGCTTCGGACTGGGCGGCCGTGCAGTGATGTCGGTTGAGCGAGGTCCGGATCTGGCTGAGCGCCGCGTTCAGCTCTGCGGCCTGCTGGCTCGAGAGCAGCCCTCCGCTGCTGCCGCCACAGGCGGCAGGAACAAGCGCGGCGGTAGCGAGCAAACCGCCAAGAAGTGCGCGGGGCGCGCGGCGCATCCGCGCCCTGACTTTAGACGCTGCCCCCGTTTGCATCCCGTTAGCCGAGCGGCTACAGGCCGTAGCCGAGCCGCTCGGCCAGCGATGCCGGCAGTCTCGCGGCGCGGATCGCCGCCGCCGCCCCGGCGATGTCGTACTCGGTGCGCCTATAGGTCGCTTTGGAGCGATCGAGATCGAGCTCGAGCCATGCCGCGCGCGGGTCGCTGTCGCGCGGCTGGCCGACGCTGCCGGGATTGATCAGCCACTCACCGCCGTCCAGATCGAGCTCCTCATCCGCGTGGCGCGTCTCGCCCGTGGCCGCCTCACCTTCGCGGCGGAAGAACGAAAGCGCGACGTGCGAATGGCCGATCAGGCAGATGCGGTGGCGCTGGACGTCCAGGCACAGCTCCGCCTGGAGCGGTGAGAGCACGTATTCCCACACCGGATCGCGCGGGCTCGCGTGGTAGAGCCCGACGGTCTCCTCCAAAAAGGAGGGCTGAAGCTGATCTAGGTAGGCCCGCGTCTGCGCGCTGATCGTCTTCTGGGTCCACTCGACGGCGATCGCGGCTCCGCGTGAGAAGTCCTCGAGCGGCAGCTCGCCGCGGACGCCCAGATCGTGGTTGCCAGCCAGGCAGATCGCGGCATGCTCGCTCGCCAGGGCGACGCACGCGTCCGGCTCGGCGCCGTAGCCGACGAGGTCGCCGAGACACCACAGCTCCTCGCAATCGGTCTGATTGATCGCGTCCAGTACCGCCTCGAACGCATGACGGTTGCCGTGGATGTCCGAGATGATCGCGACGTGCACCTGATTACAGTCTCTCCGATGCGCGCCGCGATTGCTCGGGATCTTGCCGCGGTGGGTCTCGCCGCCGAGCTGGGGGTGCGGCTGCTGCGGCCGCGCCCGGCTCCTCCCCGTCCCGCTCCCGCCGATCTGCGGGCGTACTTCTCCTCCGCCGAGCTCGCGCGGGGCGCGCGCTTCGCCCGGCCACAGCTCGCGCTGTCGGTCGCGGCCTCAGCGCTGCAGCTCTCAGCCCTCGCGCTCACCACCTTGCGGCCGCCGCGTATCTGCGAAGCCGCCGTGACTCGGCGCAGCTGCTGAGCAGCGCGGCGGTGGCCGCCGGGCTCGGTCTCGGCGGCCGCGTCTTGTCGCTGCCGATCTCGGCCCTCGCTCGCAGGCGCGCGCTGGCCGCGGGGCTCGCGACCCAGTCATGGCGCGGCTGGGGGGCGGACCTGCTGAAGGCGAGCGCCCTGGAGGCCGGCTTCTCGGCCGCGGGCGGAGCCGCGCTGGTGGCGACGATGCGCCGCTTCCCGCGCGACTGGTGGTTGATGGCGGCCGGCGGCTCGGTCGGCGTTGGCGCCGCGCTCGGGCTGCTCGGACCGGTTCTGCTCGAGCCGATCTTCAACGACTTCAAGCCGCTCGCAGAGGGACCGACGCGCGCCGACGTGTTCGAGCTCGCGGGCGCGGCCGCCATCCCGGTCAAGGAGGTCTACTCGGTCGACGCCAGCCGCCGCACGACGGCGGCCAACGCCTATGTCACGGGGCTCGGGCCGAGCAAGCGGGTCGTCCTGTTCGACACGCTGCTCGACCGCTATGACCGCGACCAGGTGCGGGTCGTGGTCGCGCACGAGCTGGCCCACGTGCGCGACCGCGACGTTCTGCGAGGGCTCGCCTACGCGGCGATCGTGGCGGCGCCGGCGGCGCGGTCGATCGCCCGCGTGGGCCGCGCCCTGGGCGCGGATGAGGCGGGTCCGGACGCGCTGCCCGCGCTGTCGCTCGCGAGCGCAATCGTCGCCGCCCCGGTCGGAGCGATCGCCGCCCGCCTCTCACGCGCGATCGAGCGTCGCGCCGATCAGCACTCGCTCGAGCTCACGCAGGCCCCGGAGGCGTTCATCGCTTTCGAGCAGCGGATCGCGACCCAGAACCTGATCGACATCGATCCTCCGCGGCTGCTGCAGGCACTGCTCGCGACCCATCCGTCCACCGCCGAGCGCATCGGCGCAGCGGCCGCGTTCGCGGCTACTCCTGCTCGGGAGGCTCCGGACGGCCGCCGTACTCGGGCAGGTTCTTGATCCCCTCGCGGGTCTGCCACTTCGAATAGTTGTCCTGCATGGCGTCGATCAGCTCGCGCATGAACCGAGGCGAGAGGTTGATGCGGGAGACCACGACGCCCGGCACCTCGTCCTCCTCGACCTCGTGATCGACCCGTGCGAAGGTGATCGTGAACTCATAGTCGGAGTGGCTGACGTTGGCGAAGTTCGCGTACGAGCCGCCCATGTGCTCGGGCGAGAAGTGGATGTTGATGCGCCGATCCGAGGTGCCTGGGTCATCCATGGGTGCTTAGTATCCCATCGTGCGCATCGTCGTGGTGGCCGTGGGCAGATTGCGCCCGCCGTTCGCCGACGACGTCGAGCACTACCGGAAGCTGCTCAGCCGCTACACGCGCCTCGAGCTGATCGAGGTACGCGAGGACGAGCAGGCCCCGCGCAGGGTGCCCGCACGGGCGTTCGTCTCGCTGCTGCACGCCGACGGTGAAACCATGGACTCGCTCCGCTTCAGCCGCTTTTTAGAGCAGCGCCGCAACAGCGGCGAGGACCTGTGCTTCGTGGTCGGCGGCCCATTCGGACTCGAGCTCGAGCGGGCTCAGCACCGCCTCTCGCTGGGGCAACTGACGCTGCCCCACCAGCTCGCGCGTGTGATCCTGCTCGAGCAGCTCTACCGTGCGCACAAGATCCTGGCCGGCGAGCCATACCACCACTGACGATGTCCGACCCGCTCACAGAGCTCCGAGCCGACCCCATCAACGACCTCCGAGCCGCAGTCAGCGCCGCATCGGCAGCGGTGCGGGGAGACGGGGGCGAGGCCTCTGCGGCGCTCAAGCTGGAGCGGCCCAAGCACGGACGCCAGGGTGACTATGCGACCAATGCCGCGATGCTGCTCGCGCCGGTGCTCCGTGCCGCGCCGCCGCAGATCGCGCAGCGGCTGGCGGCGGCGCTCGAGCGCGAGCTCGGACCGCTGCTCGCGCGCACCGAGGTCGCCGGCCCCGGGTTTCTCAATCTGTTCCTCGCCGACGACTGGTACCGACAGGCGCTCCGCTCCGTAATCGCCGCCGGCGACCGCTTCGGAGCGGGCCAGGCCGAGCCGCGTGAGCGGATCCTGATCGAGTTCGTCTCGGCCAACCCGACGGGGCCGCTGGTGGCCGCCTCGGGCCGCCACGCCGCCTACGGCGACGCGCTCGCGCGCCTGCTCACGCACCAGGGCCACACGGTCTCACGCGAGTACTACTTCAACGACGCCGGCAGGCAGATCGAGCTGCTGGGCGAGTCGGTTCTGGCGCGAGCCCGCGGCGAGGATGTGCCCGAGGGGGGTTATGAGGGCGACTACATCGTCGAGCTGGCGGGCTCGATCCCCGACGCAGCCGAGCGCGACGCGGGCGAGCTCGCGCACGCGGCGGTCGAGGCGCTGCTCGCGCAGATCCAGGGCACGCTCGAGCGCTACCGCGTGCAGTTCGACACCTATTTCCTCGAGCGCGTGCTGCACGAGGGCTCGCCCAGCGCCGTGGACGAGGCGTTTGCCCAGCTCGAGCGCGACGGCCACCTGTACCGCTCCGAGGGCGCGCTGTGGCTGCGCACGACGGCGTTCGGCGACGACAAGGACCGGGTCGTGGTGCGCTCCAACGGCGAGCCCACCTACCTCGCCTCCGACCTCGCCTACATGGTCAATAAGCACGAGCGCGGCTTCGAGCGCCAGCTCGATCCGCTCGGCGCAGACCACCACGCCTACGTGCGCGAGCTCAAGGCAGCGGCGGCGGCGCTGCTGGGGGACCCGGAGGTGATCGAGGCCCCGATCATCCAGTTCGTGCACCTCGTCGAGGGGTCCGAGCGCGCGGCCATGTCCAAGCGCAAGGGGGCGTTCGTGACCCTCGAGGAGCTCCTGGACGAGATCGGCGTCGACGCCACCAGGTTCTTCATGCTGCGCTCCTCGCACGACCGCACGCTCGACCTCGACCTCCAGCTCGCGCGCAGCGAGTCGGCCGAGAATCCCGTCTACTACGTCCAGTACGCCCACGCGCGGATCGCCTCGATGCTGCGCCGCGCAGCTCCGGAACGGCTCAAAGCCGCGCTCGCCTCAGGCGCCGATTGGGGCGCCGCAGAGCTGGATCCCTCCGAGCGCGACCTGATCAAGACGCTCATCGCCTTTCCCGACGAGGCCGCCGAGGCGGCCTCGCGGCGCGCCCCGCACCGGATCGCGGCCTACGCGCTCGAGCTCGCGCAGGAGTTCACCGCCTTCTACCGGGACTGCCGGGTGGTCGGCGCCGACCCTGAGCCGCTCGAGAGCTTTCGCCTGGCGCTGTCGGCCGCCGCCAGGCGCACGATCGAGACCGCGCTCGGGCTGCTCGGCGTGAGCGCGCCCGAGTCGATGTAGCTCAGCCCTTGAAGCGCGCGAGATCCTCGTCCAGGCGCTGGGCGTCGGGCGCCGCGAGCGGCGCTCGCTCGGAGGTGCTCGAGGCCGCGCCCGGGCGCCACTTGCGCACGGCGTAGCCGACGATCAAGAGGCCGACGGCGACCGCGACCAGCGGAAGGGCGTAGAGCGAGACGTTGATCCCCTCGCCCGGCGGCTTGGCGAGCACCGCCGGGCCGTACTGGGCGACCATCTCGCGCTCGATCTGAGCCTTGGTGTGGCCGAGCGCGATCAGGTGGCGGATCAGCCCGCGCTCGGCGTTGGCCTGGGGCGACTGCGAGACGGCCAGCGGCTCCTTGCAGGCGACGCACATGAGGTCGTCCTGGACGGCCGGGAGCGAGGTGCGCGGCCGGAGCCGCCGCGGCGGGGGCTGCGAGCGCCAGGAGCGCCGCGACCGCGGCCAGCTGTGGGCGGCGCAGCAGCCTCACGCGCTTCCGCCGAGCAGCGGCTTCAGGGCGCTCTGAAGCCACTGGCTCGAAACCTGCTCGCGTCTGACGGCCGCGACACGGCCGTCGCGGTTGATCACGAACGTCTCCGGCACCCCCGTCGTGCCGAAGGCGGTTACGAAGTTGCCGCTGATATCGCGCAGAACGGGGTAGCTGATGTGCTCCTGGTGCACGAACTGCTCGGAGTCGTTCGAGTTGTCGAGATAGGTGACGCCCACCACGGTCGCGCCGTGGGGAGCGATCTGACGCTGGGTACGCTCGAGGATCGGCGCCTCCGCACGGCATGGCACGCACCAGGAGGCGAACACGTTCAGCACGACCACCTTGCCGCGCAGGGCGGCGAGGCTCTCGTGGCGCGAGGAGCCGAGCACTGGCAGGGCGGCGTGCGCGTCCGGCGCGAGCGGCTGAACACCGCGCGCGAGCTGGGCGTCGATCGTGTCGTTCGCTCCCTGGCCGGTGATGGCGAAAACGAGCAGGGCCACCAGCGCCGCCGCGGTGAGAACCGCCAAGCTCGGAAAGAAGGACCGGCGCATCTGATCAAGGGTAAAGCCACCGCACGGATGCGCCCAGTCGCCGCGCCCAGCCACGCCGCGCGTTACGCTGGAAACTGATTGCGTGCGAGGGGATAACGGACATGGCGCTCAAGACCGAAGGCCTCGAGTCTGAGCTGATCGACTCGGTCTGCGCCCAGGCGCGCAAGAAGACCTCGACCGAGGAGGCCGAGAGCTTCGAGGCCTTCGTACGCCAGTACTACCACTGGGTCCCGCCCGACGACCTGGCCGGCCGCAGCACCGAGAATCTCTTCGCTGTTGCGGCTGCCCATTGGCGGCTCGCGCAGCAGCGCCAGCCCGGCGAGGCCAAGGTCAGGGTCTACAACCCCGACGAGGCAGAGGACGGCTACGGCTCGCCGTGCACGGTGATCGAGATCGTCTCCGATGACATGCCCTTCCTGGTCGACTCGGTGACGATGGAGCTGGGCCGCCAGGGGTATGCGATCGACCTCGTGATCCACCCGATGATGCGCTTCCGGCGCGACGGGGAGGGCCGCCTGACCGAGGTGGTCGAGCCTGGGGCCGAGGCCTCCGACTCCTCCGAGGAGTCGGTCCTGCGCGCCGAGGTCACCTACGAATCGGAGGCGGAGGAGCGTGAGCGCCTGCGGGCGGGCATCGCCAAGGTGCTCGCCGACGTGGCCGCGGCGGTGCACGACTGGGGACGGATGCGGGGCCACACGGATTCGATCGTGGCCGAGCTCGAGTCCGATCCGCCGCCGATCGACCGCCAGGAGATTCAGGAGGGCATCCAGCTGCTGCACTGGCTGGCCGACGACCACTTCACCTTCCTCGGCTACCGCGAGTACGACTTCGTCCAGCGGGATGGCGAATGGGGACTCTCGCCGGTCAAGGGATCGGGCCTGGGAATCCTGCACGGCAAGCCGCGGCGGACCTTCACGCCGCTCAAGCCGCGGGCGCTCGAGCTGGCGCGCGCCCCGCACCTGCTGGTGGTGACCAAGGCCAACTCGCGCTCCACTGTGCACCGCCCGGCCTATCTCGACTACATCGGCGTGCGCCGCTTCTCGCCGGAGGGAGAGGTCGTGGGCGAGCGGCGCTTCCTCGGGCTCTTCACCCACTACGCCTACCGCGAGAGCCCGCTCCAGATCCCCATGCTGCGCGGCAAGGTCAAACGGGTGCTGGGGCGCGCCGCGTTTCCGCCCACGAGCCACGACGAGAAGGAGCTGCTCGAGATCCTCGAGGGCTACCCGCGCGACTCGCTGTTCCAGATCGAGACCGACAAGCTGTTCGAGATCTCGATGGGCATCCTCGGTCTGGGTGAGCGCCAGCGGCTGCGGCTGTTCGTGCGCGGGGACCCGCTCGACCGTTTCCTCGCGTGCCTGGTGCTGATCCCGCGCGATCGCTTCAACACGCAGAACCGGGAGCGAATCGGCAGGATCCTGCAGGAGGAGTTCGGCGGCAGCCACGTCGACTGGACGCTGCACCTGACCGAGTCGATGTTGGTGCGCGTGCAGTACATCGTCCACTGCGCCGAGGGCATTCCCAACGACGTCGACGTCGCCACTATCGAGCGCCGGCTGGTGCGGGCGATCAGGAACTGGTCCGACGAGCTCCGCGCGGCGCTGATCGACGAGCACGGCGAGGAACGCGGCCAGTCTCTCTTCAGGCGCTATGAGTCGGCCTTCCCGCCCGCCTACCGTGAGGATCACAGCGCCCGCTCGGCCCTCCCTGACGTCGGCCAGCTCGAGCGGCTGCTGCGCCACGGCGGCCCGATCATCAACCTCTACCGGCCTTCCGAGGGGGAGGATGGCGGCTCGCGTCCCGACGACGAGGCGGTTCGCTGTGAGCTCTTCAGCTCGTCCGACGTCGCGCTCTCAGACGTGCTGCCGACCTTTGAGCACATGGGCGCCAAGGTCGTCGAAGAGCATCCCTACGAGCTCACGCCGCGCGACTCCGAGCCGGTGTGGCTGTACGACTTCGGCCTGCGCTGCGTGGCCGATGACGTAGAGCATCTGCGCGACGCCTTCCAGGAGGCCTTCCTCGGCGTACGGCGGGGCGAGCTCGAGGACGACGGCCTCAACGGGCTCGTACTGGCGGCCTCGCTCAGCGGCCGCGAGATCTCGGTGCTGCGCGCGGTCGCGCGCTACCTGCGCCAGGCGGCGATCCCGTACTCGGACGCCTACATGGTGCGGACCATGTTGCGCCACACCGACGTGGCGTCCCTCCTGATCGACCTCTTCGAGGCGCGCCTCGACCCCGACGACCACGACGAGCAGCGAGCCGAGCAGCTGACGCGCAAGCTCGAACAGACGATCGACGCGGTCGAGAGCCTCGACGAGGACCGCATCCTGCGTAGCTTCCTCACCGTCGTGCTCGCGATCCTGCGGACCTCCTACTTCTGCGAGGGACGCGAGCAGCTGTCCTTCAAGCTTGACCCGACCTCGATCCCGTTCCTGCCCCTGCCCCGGCCCCGGTTCGAGATCTTCGTCTACTCGCCCCGCGTCGAGGGCGTGCACTTGCGCGGCGGCAAGGTCGCCCGCGGCGGTCTCAGGTGGTCCGACCGCCTGGAGGACTTCCGTACCGAGGTGCTGGGGCTGATGAAAGCCCAGATGGTCAAGAACGCCCTGATCGTGCCGGTCGGCTCCAAGGGCGGGTTCGTGGTCAAGCGCCCGCCCGCGGGCGGCGACCGCGAGGCGCTGCAGCAGGAGGCGATCGAGTCGTATAAGACCTTTCTGCGCGGCCTGCTCGATCTCACCGACAACATCGTCGAGGGCGAGGTCACCCCTCCGCAGCACGTAGTCCGCTACGACGACGATGACCCCTACCTGGTCGTGGCGGCCGACAAGGGCACCGCGCTCTTCTCCGACATCGCCAACGAGGTCTCCGCCGACTACGACTTCTGGCTCGGCGACGCTTTCGCCTCAGGCGGCTCCCAGGGCTACGACCACAAGGCGATGGGGATCACCGCGCGCGGCGCGTGGGAGTCGGTCAAGCGCCACTTTCGCGAGCTCGGCCAGGACATCCAGGAGTCCGACTTCACGGCCGTCGGCATCGGCGACATGTCGGGCGACGTGTTCGGCAACGGCATGCTGCTCTCGCGCCACACGAAGCTCGTGGCGGCCTTCAACCACCTGCACATCTTCCTCGACCCCGATCCCGACCCCGAGGCGAGCTTCAAGGAGCGGGGGCGCCTGTTCGAGCTGGGGCGCTCGTCCTGGAGCGACTATTCCGCCGAGGCGATCTCCGAGGGCGGGGGCGTCTGGGCGCGGACCGAGAAGTCGATCCCGATCTCAGAGCAGGTCAGGCAGGCGCTCGACCTTAAGGCCGACAAGCTCTCTCCCAATGAGCTCATCTGCGCGATCCTGCGCGCGCCCGTCGACCTCCTCTTCAACGGCGGCATCGGCACCTACGTGAAGGCCTCGAGCGAGAGCCACGCCGAGGCGGGCGATAAGGCCAACGACGCGGTGCGGGTCGACGGCGCAGAGCTTCGCTGCCGCGTCGTGGGGGAGGGCGGCAACCTGGGCTTCACCCAGCGCGGGCGCATCGAGTACGCGGCCGGTGGCGGTCCCGAGGGCGAGGGCGGCGCGATCAACACCGACGCGATCGACAACGTCGCCGGCGTCAACACCTCCGACCACGAGGTCAACATCAAGATCCTGCTCGGCCAGCTGATCGCGGACGGCGAGCTGACCCGGGATCAGCGCAACGAGCTGCTGTTCGAGATGACCGACGCGGTCGCCGAGCAGGTGCTCTACGGCAGCTACACGCAGACGCAGGCGCTCAGCCTGGCGCTCGCCCAGGCCGAGCCCATGCTCGATGTCCACAACCGCTTGATCCGCCACCTCGAGCAGGTGGGCGGGCTCGATCGCGAGCTCGAGTTTCTCCCCTCCGAGGATGAGATCTCGGAACGCAAGGCGGCTCACAAGGGCCTGCTCTCGCCCGAGATCGCGGTGATGATGGCCTACTGCAAGATCAACCTGTACAGCGAGCTGCTCGAGTCCGACCTGCCCGAGGACCCCTATCTCGTCCACGACCTCGAGCGCTATTTCCCGCCGCCGCTGCCCGAGCGCTACCGCGAGCAGATGCAGAGCCACACCCTGCGGCGCGAGATCATCGCCACGGTCGCCGCCAACCAGCTCGTCGACCGCTCGGGCACCACGTTCACGTTCCGGCTCTCCGAGGAGACGGGCGCCCCGGCGGCGCTGCTGGCGCGGGCCTACACGGTCTCACGCGAGATCTTCGAGATGCGGCCCTTCTGGGCGGCGGTCGAGAAGCTCGACAACCGCGTGGCCGCCGAGACCCAGCTGCAGATGCTGATCGAGGGCCGGCGGCTGGTCGAGCGAGCCACCCGCTGGCTCGCGCGCAGCTACCGGGGCGGGATCGAGATCGAAGCGACGGCGCAGCGCTTTGCGGATGGCGCAAGTGTGGTGGACGACGCCCTGCCGAGCGTGCTCGACGAGCACGACCTCGAGGCGCTGACGGCGCGGATCGCTGAGCTGACCGAGGCAGGTGTGCCCGCGAAGCTCGCCAGGCGGGTCGCGGCGATGCCGGTGCTGCCCGCGGTGCTCGACATCGTCGAGGTCGCGGAGGTGACCTCACGCCCGATCGAGTCGGTGACGGGGACCTATTTCACGCTCGGCTCGAACATCATGCTCACCTGGCTGCGCGAGCGCATCATCGAGCTGCCCCGCGCGAACCGCTGGCAGGCACTGGCGCGCGCAGCGCTGCGCGATGACCTCTACAGCCTCCACCGTGCGATCACCCAGCAGGTGATCGAGACCGGCGGCGAGGACGCAAGCGTCGAGGACGCGATCGGAGCCTGGGCCGAGCGCAACGGGACGGCGCTCGAGCGGGTGCGGGGGATCCTGGCCGACATCCGCGCGTCGCGGACCTACGACATGACCACGCTGCCGGTGGCGCTGCGGGAGATCCGCAACCTCGTCAGGGCGCCTGCGTCCGACGCCTGAGTGCGCCCCACCAGTACGCGGCCAGGTCGAGCAGGAAGGCCACCAGGAAGGCCGCCGGGCTGGTCACGAGCCAGCCGGCGAAGCGTGAGGCTCGGCCGCGCACGCAACTGAAGCTATCGTCCCCCCGAACTTTGGACATTCTGTCGCAGGGGGTGCGACGATCCTCCCATAGTTCCGCCCCCGCGATCCCCATGACGATCAAAACGACCACCACCGAGCTCCCCGAATCGCGCGTCCGCGTCGAGGCCGAGGTCCCGTCCGACGAGGTCGAGCGCAGGGTTCAGCAAGCCGCCCGCGAGCTCGGGCGCCAGCTCCGCATCCCGGGCTTTCGGAAGGGCAAGGTGCCGCCGCCCGTCGTGATCCGCAGGCTGGGGCGAGACGCGGTGGTCGACGAGGCTCTGCAGAGCTCGCTGTCGCGCTGGTACAGAGAGGCGATCGACCACGCCGGCATAGCGCCCGTGGGCGACCCCGAGCTCAAGCTGGAGAGCCACCCCTCCGAGGGCGAGCCGTTCGCCTTCTCGATCGAGATCGGGGTCAGGCCCGAGGCGCGCCTCGGCGAGTACAAGGGCCTCGAGGTCGGCCGGCGCGAGCCGCACGCCGATCCCAAGCAGGTCGACCAGGAGCTCGAGTCGCTGCGCGAGCGGGTCGCGACGCTCGAGCAAGTGGACCGGCCGGCGCAGAGCGGCGACTTTGTCGTGATCGACTACACGGGCACGGTTGCCGGCGAGCAGCTAGAGGGCGCCGAGGGGCGTGATCAGCTGCTCGAGCTCGGCACCGGCAGGCTGCTGCCGGGGTTCGACGAGCAGCTCACGGGCGCCGCCGCCGGCGATCAGCGGGCCGTCGCCGTCACCTTCCCCGACGACCATCCCGAGCACCTGCGCGGCCGCGAGGCCAACTTCGAGGTGACCGTCAAGGAGGTCAAGGCCAAGCAGCTGCCGGCGCTCGACGACGACTTTGCCTCCGAATACGCGGGCTTCGATTCGCTTGAGGAGCTGCGCGAGGACATCGCCTCGCGCCTGCGCGAAGGCGATGAGCGAGCGGTGGAGGCGGAGTTCGAGCGCGCCGCCGTCGACGCAGCTGTGGAGCACGCACAGATCGAGGTGCCAGAGCAGCTTGTACACGCCCGCGCGCACGAGCTGGTGGGCGAGACGCTGCACGCACTCGAGCACCAGGGCATCTCCAAGGAGGCTTATCTGCGCATCGCCGGCTCCGACGAGGAGGCGCTTGCGCGCGAGGCCGAGCCCGAGGCGGCGGCGGCGCTCCGCCGCGAGGCCGTGCTGGCGGCGGTGGTCGAGGCAGAGGGGATCGCGCCGGCCGACGAGGAGCTCGTCGAAGAGCTCCGTCCGCTCGCCGAGCGCGACGGCCGCAAGCCGGAGAAGCTGCTCGAGGAGCTGCGCAAGCGCGGCACGCTTGAGTCTCTGCGCGCAGAGCTCGCGAGCCGACAGGCTGTGGCGCTGCTCGTGCGAGAGGCCAAGGCGATCCCGGAGGACCAAGCGCGCGCCCGAGAAAAGCTCTGGACGCCGGAGAAGGAGGCCGCCGAGGGCTCCTCTGCGCAGCTGTGGACTCCCGGCTCAGAGCCCGAGCGGCCGCGCCGGAGGCCCCGCAAGTAGCCCCAGCGGCATTGCTACATTCGACCGACCGGCCGCCAACGGTGGCCTTCAGCAGGATTCCGGTCAGGGAAGCGAAAGAAGCGAGAGTCATGAGCCCACTGGTACCGATGGTCGTCGAGCAGACCTCCCGCGGCGAGCGGGCCTTCGACATCTACAGCCGGCTGCTCAACGAGCGGATCATCTTTCTCGGCACCCCGATCGATGACCAGATCGCCAACCTGATCGTGGCGCAGCTGCTCCACCTTGAATCGGACGATCCCGACAAGGACATCTCGATCTACGTCAACTCCCCCGGCGGCTCGGTGTACGCCGGCCTCGCGATTTACGACACGATGCAGTTCATCAAGCCCGACATCCAGACGATCTGCGTCGGCATCGCGATGTCGATGGGGGCGCTGCTGCTGGCGGGCGGAGCCAAGGGCAAGCGCATGGCGCTGCCCAACGCCAAGATCCTCATCCACCAGGTCTCCTCGAGCTTCCAGGGCCAGGCGACCGACATCGAAATCCATGCCCAGGAGATCATCGGGGTCCGCCGCCGCCTTGACGAAATCATCGCCCACCACACGGGCCGGGACCTCGACAAGGTCCGCCACGACACCGAGCGCGACTACTTCATGAACTCCGAGGAGGCTAAGGAGTACGGGATCATCGACCGGGTGATCTCGCACCACTGAGGCACTAGTCTTAGCACCAGGCGGCCCCCGTCGCCGGTGTGAGAGGAAACCGTATGGCACGGCCCACGGACTCGAACGAACAGCTTCTCTGCTCCTTCTGCGGGAAGTCCCAGCGCCAGGTGAAGAAGTTGATCGCCGGGCCCGGGGTCTACATCTGCGACGAGTGCATTGATCTCTGCAACGAGATCATCGACGAGGAGCTCTCGGCCGCCCCCAGCTTCGAGATCGACAACCTGCCCAAGCCGCGCGAGATCTACGACGTGCTCAACGAGTACGTCGTCGGCCAGGAGCAGGCCAAGCGGACGCTGTCGGTGGCTGTCTACAACCACTACAAGCGCGTGCAGATGATGCAGTCCGACGAGAACGAGATCGAGCTGCAGAAGTCGAACATCCTGCTGCTGGGGCCGACCGGGTGCGGGAAGACGCTGCTGGCGCAGACGCTGGCGCGGATCCTCAACGTGCCCTTCGCGATCGCCGACGCGACGGCGCTGACCGAGGCCGGCTACGTGGGCGAGGACGTCGAGAACATCCTGCTCAAGCTGATCCAGGCCGCCGACTACGACGTCAAGAAGGCGGAGACCGGGATCATCTACATCGACGAAGTCGACAAGATCGCGCGCAAGGCGGACAACCCCTCGATCACGCGCGATGTCTCGGGCGAGGGCGTGCAGCAGGCCCTGCTCAAGATCCTCGAGGGCACGACCGCGTCGGTGCCGCCCCAGGGCGGGCGCAAGCACCCCCACCAGGAGTTCCTCTCGATCGACACGACCAACGTGCTCTTCATCTGCGGCGGCGCTTTCGCCAACCTCGACAAGGTGATCGAGCGGCGCATCGGCCACCAGGGGATCGGTTTCGGCGCTGCGATCCAATCCAAGGACCAGCGCGACACGGGCGAGATCTTCGAGCACTGCCTGCCCGAGGATCTGATCCAGTACGGCCTGATTCCCGAGTTCATCGGCCGCCTGCCGGTGATGTCCGCAATTCATCAGTTGTCGCGTGATGAATTGATGGAGATCCTGACCGAGCCGCGCAACGCGCTCGTCAAGCAGTTCCATCGCTTCTTCCAGTTCGACGGCATCGAGCTCGTGTTCGCCGATGACGCGCTCTCCTCGGTGGCCGACAAGGCGCTCGAGCGCGACACCGGCGCCCGCGGGCTGCGCTCGATCGTCGAGGAGGTGCTGCTCGAGGTCCAGTTCGAGCTGCCCTCGCGCCGCGACGTGCAGAAGTGCGTCGTCACGCGCGAGACGATCGAGAAGAACGTGCCGCCGACGCTGGTGACGGTCGCCGCGCCCGAGGAAGAAGCGGCGGCTTAGCGCGCCCGCAGGCGCTTGATCGTCTCGAGCTCGTCGATGTCGACGAGATCTCTGAGCCGCCCCGCGACCGTCTTCATCGCGATCATGTCATCGAGGCTGGCGACGTGGACCACGGCGCCATCCAAGTCCGCTGGCATCGCTTTAGCCCGGAGCTGCGCGTAGCTCGGCCCCCCCGGCGGATCCGCCAGTAGATCCAGCCACCCTGCGTCGGTGTCAAGGGTAAGCAGCGATACGCGTCGGAGCGTGTCTGCGTCGGGAACGAACGGAACGCCTTCTTCGATGCCCCTTAGCCGCGCGTTCAGTTCAATCAGGACGTGACCGAGCCTGATCAGGTTCTCGTGCGTGGTGGCGTAGGTAATGTCGAGGTCCACCGTGTTCCGAGCGGAGCCGTGAAGGATTACGGCTATCCCGCCGATCACGATGAAATCGACTTGCGCGACGGTCAGCCGAGTGAGGATCTCCGAGACTTTTAGCTCAGGCGGGATCTTCGCCACGAGTCCGGGCGCCGGCGATCATCAACGTTCGCGCCTGCTTGTTGAAAGCCTCGAACGCCCGCAACCGCTCCTTCGGCGTAAGCTCGAGCTGCCTGCGGATCAACGTCTCGTCGAGCCCTGACTCCTTACGAGCGGCGGCGAGCATCAGGCGGTGCCCGGTCGCATCCATCGCGCGTTCCAGGGTCGCCACGGTCGGATTCGATACGTTCGACTCCAGCCGTGCTATGGCCGACTGAGTAGTGCCGAGTCTGCGCGCCAGCTCACGCTGGCTGATCCCGGCGCGGAGGCGCGCGTTTCGGATCTCTATCCCGGCCGACACCACGGCTGCAGAATAGCGTATATGTGATCATGGATTCCCGGTCCGCGCATGCGGCCCACGCACATGTGCGCCGGCCACAAAGCCCAGCTAGAACCAGGCGGTCTTGATCGGGGTCTGGTGGAGCGTCTTCGGGCGCGCCGGGCCGGAATGGATCGTCCACAGTTCGAGTGCGCGCACCGCCACGCGTCCTCGCAGTTGATCGCCGAGGAGCCCCCAATATGGATCGGGCCGGCACATGTGCCGGCCCGCCGGCGCGCACATGTGCGCGCCGGGGCCGGGGCGCATGCGCCCCGGCCACTTAGACTGATTTTCCGATGTCCGAGATGCTCAGTCAGACGCGCTACGAGCCCGCCGAGACGGAGCCGCGCGTGCTCGAGCGGTGGCTCGCCTCGGGGCTGTTTCACCCGCGCCCGGACGGGACCGCAGCCGAGAACTACTCGATCGCGATCCCGCCCCCGAACGTGACCGGCTCGCTGCACATGGGCCACGCCTTCCAGGACTCGATCATGGACGCCCTGATCCGCTACCACCGCATGCGGGGCCAGAGGGCGAAGTGGATCCTCGGCACCGACCACGCCGGCATCGCGACTCAGACGCAGGTCGAGCGCATGCTTCAGAGCGAGGGAATGGGCCGCGAGCAGATCGGGCGCGAGGCGTTCGTCCAGCGGGTGTGGGAGTGGCGCGAGCGCTACGGCGGCGAGATCATCGAGCAGCTCAAGCGACTGGGCGCCCTGTGCGACTACGAGCAGGAGCGGTTCACGCTCGATCCCGCCTACGCCCGCGCCGTGCTCAAGGTGTTCGTGGCGCTGTACGAGAAGGGCTACATCTACCGCGACCGCTACATGGTCAACTGGGACCCGGGCTCGCGCTCGGCCATCTCCGACCTCGAAGTCGAGGACCTCGAGGTGACCGACACCCTCTACCACATCGATTACCCGCTGGCCTCGGGCTCGGGCGCGATCACGGTCGCGACGGTTCGCCCGGAGACGATGCTGGCCGACACGGCGATCGCCGTCAATCCTGGCGACGAGCGCTACCAGCGGCTGGTGGGGGAGACCGCGATCCTGCCCCTCGTCGGCCGCAGGCTGCGGATCATCGCCGACGAGCACGTGCGCCCTGACTTCGGCACCGGCGCGCTCAAGGTCACGCCGGGTCACGACCCGAACGACTTCGAGATCGGAGGTCGCCACGGCCTCGAGCAGATAACCGTGATCGGCGAGGACGGCCGCATCACCGACCAGGCGCCGGCGCGGTTTGTCGGCATGACCGCCGCCCAGGCCGCGCGCGCGGTCGTGGATGAGCTGCGCTCAGAGGGTCTGATCGCGCGCACGGAGGAATACCTGCATACGGTCCCCTTCTCGCAGCGCTCGGGCGAGCGCATCGAGCCGCTGGTCTCGCTGCAGTGGTTCATGCGCATGGACGAGCTCGCCCCGCCGGCGATCGAGGCGGTGCGCTCGGGTCGCGTGCGCTTCCACCCCGAGCGCTACGCGCGCGTGTACCTCGACTGGATGGAGAACATCCGCCCCTGGGTCCTCTCGCGCCAGCTGTGGTGGGGCCACCAGATCCCCGTCTGGTACCGCGGCGAGGAGGTATATGCGGGCGTCGAGCCGCCCGCGGGCAAGAGCTGGGAGCGCGACCCCGATGTGCTCGACACGTGGTTCTCGAGCGCCCTGTGGCCTTTCGCCGCGCTCGGCTGGCCCGATCAGACGCCCGAGCTGCGCGCCTTCTATCCGACCGACGCGCTCGTCACCGGCCGCGAGATCATCTTCCTGTGGGTGGCGCGCATGGTGATGATGGGACTCGAGTTCACCGGCGAGGTGCCCTTCACCGACGTCCATATCCACGCGATCATCCAGGCGCCCGACGGGAGGCGGATGTCGAAGTCGCTCGGCACCGGGATCGATCCGATGGACCTGATCGTGGGCGGCCGTCGCCCGCCCGTGTTCGAGCAGGGTGGGGACTTCCCGCCTACGGCGCGGACGCGGTGCGCTGGGGCCTCTTGGCGATGTCATCGACCCAGGACGTGCGCTTCTCCGAGGAGAAGATCGCCCAGGGCCGCCAGCTCACCAACAAGCTTTGGAACGCGGCCAGGCTGATCCTCCTCGGGGTCGGTCCGGAGGCGCGTGCGGAGCAGAGGCCGGCGCGGGTCGAGGACCGCTGGATCCTCTCGCGCCTAGCCGCGCGCGCGCGAGCACGTCGCGGGCTACATCGAGCGCTTCGACTTCGCCCACGCCGCGCTCGCGCTGTACGACTACGTCTACGGCGAGCTGTGCGACTGGTACCTCGAGCTCGTCAAGCCGCGCCTGCGCGCCGGCGAGCCCGACGCCCAAGCGACCGCGCTCTACGTGCTGACCGAGACGCTCGCGCTCGCGAACCCGCTGATCCCGTTCGTGTCCGAGGAGATCTACTCGCACCTGCCCGGAGCCGAGGGACTGCTCGCGGCCCGCACCGAGGGGCCGGCGCCGCCGCTCGACGACGGCGCCGAGGACCTGCTCGCGCGCACGATCGAGGCGGTCCAGGCGGTCCGGCGCTGGCGCGACTCGGCCGGGCTCAAGGCGGGCGCCAAGGTGAGCGCCCGGCTCGAGGCGCCGGGCTACGAGCAGACGGCCGAGCACCTCAAGCGGCTGGCAAGGCTCGAACTGGTGGAGGACGGCGCCGCGGCCGTCGTGTCGGTGCCGATTCCCGGCGGCACCCTCGAGATCCTCTCCGGCGATGGCCTCGACCCGGGGGCCGCGGCGGAAAAGCGCGAGCGGGAGCGGGCCCGGCTCGAGCAGGAAATCGCGCGCGCACGGACGAGGCTTTCGAATGATGCCTTCGTCAGCAAGGCGCCCGCCGAGGTCGTTCAGCGCGAGCGTGACAAGCTCGCGCAGCTCACGGCCGAGCTGGAGGCACTGTGAGCGCGCGCCCGCAGCCCACGCCGTGGACGCTCGCCGATGCCGAGCGCTACCTGCGCTCGCTCGAGCTGTTCGGCATGCGCTTCGGCCTCGACCGCATGCGGCGGCTGATGACGGCGCTCGGCCACCCGCAGCAGGACTTTGCCTCGATCCACGTGGTCGGCACCAACGGCAAGTCCTCGACCACGCGCATGATCGCCGCGATCCTTAAGCGCCACGGGCTGCGCACCGGCGCCTACACCTCGCCACACCTGGTCTCGTTCGCCGAGCGCATCCAGATCTCCGAGCGCGAGCTCGCGCCGGCTGAATTCGGGGCGGCTGTGCAGCGCGCCGCGCGGGCGGCCGAGCTCGTTGACCATTCCCTGCCCGAGGACGATCGCGTCACCCAATTCGAGGCGCTCACCGCCGCCGCCTACTCCGAGCTCGCGCGCGGTGATATCGAGGTGGCGGTGATCGAGGCCGGCCTCGGCGGCCGCTACGACGCGACCAACGTGATCCCCTCGAAGGTGCAGGTGCTGACCACGGTCGGGCTCGAGCACACGCGCTGGCTGGGACCGACGATCTCGCACATCGCCGCCGAGAAGCTCGACGTCGTGCGTGAGCGAGGGACGCTCGTGCTCGGCCCCGGCCTGCACCCCGACGCCCTCGCGGTGGCTCGCCACGTGGCGGCCGAGCGGGAAGCGCAGATCGTCGCCGCGCCGCCAGACCCGGGGGTGCCGGTCGCCGCGCTCGGCTCGTTCCAGCGCCGCAACTTCTCGCTCGCCAAAGAGGCCGCTCGCGCCTTCCTCGGCGACCTCGACGAGCGGGCCGTCGCGCGCGCCGCCGCGCAGACGCGCGTCCCCGGCCGCCTCCAGGTGGTTGCCGACCATCCGCTGACAGTGCTGGACGGCGCCCACAACCCTCAGGGCATGGCCGCCGTCGCCGAGTCGCTGCCCGATCTCGCCGCCGGCCGGCGCCCGCTGGTCGCCGTGGTCTCGATCCTCGACGACAAGGATGCGGCGGCGATGCTGCGCACCCTGCTTCCCCGCTGCGACGCACTGATCTGCACGAGCTCGCATAATCCCCGTGCCTTGCCGCCGCCGACGCTCAAGTCGCTTGCCCGCCAGCTCGATGGGCCGCCCACGGAGATCGTGAGCGCACCCTCGGCTGCGCTCGCTCGCGCGCGGGTGCTGGCGGGGCGCGACGGCGCCGTGCTCGCGACCGGTTCGATCTACCTGGCGGCGGACCTGCTCGGCGCCGAGCGGCTAGAACACGCCTCGACGCTCTAAGGAAGGAACATGGCCTCGCGCGGTGAACCATCCAGACACGCATTCGACAAGCCCGCCGAACAGCCGCGGTTTCTGGCGATGATCGGTCTGGTTGCGCTCCTCGTGGCGACGACGATTTTGGTCTTCTTCGGGATCGGGTACCTGTTCGGTCGGGTCTTCCTGTAGCACACCCTTACTCTCCGACAACCGGCTGGCGACTACACTGGCACAGGCAATGATGGCCCTCGCCGTCTTCGGGATACACAACAGCGGGCTCAACCTAGCGGTGAACCTGCTGATTCTGTTCCTCGTGATCATCTGGCTCGCGCTCGTCTATTGGACGTTCGCCGACGCTCGCCGCCGCATCGGCGACCCCCTGCTGGTGGCGTGCGCGACGGCGGCCTCGCTGTTTCCGTTCGTGGGCTCGATCGTGTACGCGATCGTGCGACCGCCCGAGTACCTCGAGGACGTGCGCGAGCGCGACCTGGAGATGCAGGCGGCCGAGGCGCGGCTGGCGCAACTCGGCTACCACACCTGCCCGCACTGCGACTTCCCGGTCGAGAAGGACTTCCTGCGCTGCCCCAACTGCATGCGCAAGCTGAAGGACCCGTGCCGGGTGTGCGGCAAGCCGCTCGAGCCGGGCTGGAAGATCTGTCCCTTCTGCGAGTCCGAGGCCGGCTTCTCGGCGCCCACCGCGCGCCGGGTGCGCCGTCGGCGCGAGTCCGCGCCAGACGCGGCCCCCGCCCAGATCAACGACGGGCAGGCTCGGCCCACGCCGGCCCGCCAGGGTATGAGTCGCCAGACGGCTGCGCGGCCTCCGGCCGACAGGGGTCCAGCGCCCGGCACGCCGCTGCCGACCCGCCCTCAGACAACGCGTCCATAGCGCGGCCGCTTAGTCCGCCGCCGACGTCCCGTCGAGACCTCCCATGGAGCGATCGCTGATCCTCGTCAAGCCGGACGCGTTCGCGCGTGGGCTGACCGGTGAGATCATCGCCCGCTTCGAGCGCAAGGGATTGCGCCTGGTGGCGCTCAGGCTGATGACGATGAGCTCCGAGTTGGCAGAGCGCCACTACGAGGAGCACACGGGCAAGCCGTTCTTCGGCGAGCTCGTTGAGTTCATCACCTCGGGCCCGCTGGTGGCGATGGTGCTCGAGGGCGAGCGCGCGGTGGAGGCGGCCCGCCAGGTGATCGGGGCCACCGATCCGCTCAAGGCCGATGCCGGCTCGATCCGCGGCGAGTTCGCGATCGCGGTCGGCCAGAACATGGTCCATGGCTCCGACGCGCCCGAGTCGGCTGCTCGCGAGGTGGGTCTGTTCTTCCCCGAGCTGGGCTAGCGGGTCGCTTGATCCTGGCCTCTCGCTCTCCTCAGCGCAGAGCGATCCTCAACCAGCTGGGTGTGCCGTTCTCGGTCCAGGTGCCGGAGATCGAGGAGCTGGAGGCCGGGCCTCCGCACGAGGTAGCGGTCGAGAACGCCTACCGCAAGGCCTCGGGGGTCCCGGCCGCGGGCGAGCTCGTGCTCGGCGTCGACACGGTGGTGGCGGTGGGGCAGCGGATCTACGGCAAAGCCGCCACCCCGGAAGCTGCGCGGGCAACGCTCGAGGCGCTCTCGGGCCGCCGCCATGTGGTGGTCGGCGGGCTCTGCCTGCTGCGCGAGGGCGAGCGGCCTCTGATGTCGGCCGCCACCACGACGGTCGAGTTCCGTGATCTCGATGAGCGCCTGATCGAGTGGTACCTGGCCACCGGCGAGTGGCGCGAGCGCGCGGGCGCTTACGCGATACAGGGCCGCGGCGCCGCGCTCGTACGCAGAATCGAGGGCGACTACTTCAACGTCGTCGGTTTGCCGGTGGCGCTGCTGCTCGAGCTGGCGCCCGAGCTGGTGGAGTGAGCTCCGCTGATCAGAGGTCGTAGGCGGTTGCTGATCACGACGGCGGCCGTTTGCGGGTCGTCTGGCGGGAACGGTTTAAGCGCTTCCTAACGCGCGTGGAGGGCTCGGGCGGCAGGCAAAGAAGCCCGCCCCCAGCCACTCGCGCATCCTGGACTGCCCGATCGGAAACCGGGCCGACGCACCGAGGCTGGGGGTCGGGCTTTTTGCCTGCAACCCTGTACACTCGCGATCGAACGGAGCAGGCAGCCTGGTTGGGGCTCCCCGTCATTCCGCCGCTTCGTTTGGCGTCTTCGCCACCTCCGTATACATGGGTTTTTTCACGTATCTGACAGGATTCGGCGGCCGCGACATGGCGGTCGATCTGGGAACTGCCAACACGCTCGTTTATGTCCGCGGGCGCGGCATCGTGCTCTCTGAGCCGAGCGTCGTGGCGGTCGACTCGCGCACGGGCGAAGTCCACGCTGTGGGCATCGAAGCGAAGCGCATGCTGGGCCGCACGCCCGGCACGATCCAGGCCATCCGGCCGCTCAAGGACGGCGTGATCGCGGACTTCGAGGTGACAGAGGAGATGCTGCGTCACTTCATCCAGAAGGTCCACCAGAACCGCTGGGCCCACCCGCGGGTCGTCGTCTGCGTGCCGAGCGGGGTCACGGGCGTGGAGAAGCGGGCGGTGGAGGAAGCCTGCCTCTCGGCCGGGGCGCGTCAGGCGTATCTGATCGAGGAGCCGATGGCGGCCGCGATCGGCGCCGGGCTGCCGGTGGGCGAGCCAACCGGCTCGATGGTCGTCGACGTGGGTGGGGGCACGAGCGAGGTCGCCGTGATCTCGCTCGGCGGGATCGTGGTCTCGCAGTCGATTCGCGTCGGCGGCGACGAGCTCGACGAGGCGATCATCAACTACGTCAAGCGCGAGTACAAGCTCCTGATCGGCCAGCAGACGGCCGAGGAGGTCAAGCTCGAGATCGGCTCGGCGTTTCCGATGGCGGAGGAGGTTCAGGCCGAGATCCGGGGCCGCGACATGGTCTCTGGCCTGCCCAAGACGGTCGTACTCACGAGCGAGGAAATTCGGGGTGCGCTCGAGGAACCCGTCTCGCAGATCGTCGATGCAGTCAAGGAGACGCTCGACCGCACACCCCCCGAGCTGGCCTCGGACATCATGGATCGTGGCATCATGCTGGCTGGAGGGGGATCGCTGCTACAGGGGATGGACGAGCGTCTGCGCCACGAGACGCAGATGCCCGCCCACCTTGCGGAGTCGCCGCTGACGTGCGTGGCGGTCGGCTCCGGAAGATCGTTGGAGGAGTTTGAGGCCATCCACCGATCGAGCAAGAATTCACGTAATCGGCACCGCCGCTACTAGGGTCTAATGTGCCCGACTGGTAGAGCGGCGCGGAGCGAGCTCTTGGAGAGAGATCTCCCTTGCAATCAAAACAAGTGCGACGCCGACGAGCAGTGCTGGCAGTGCTCGTCTGCGTTTCCCTGATTCTTCTTACTGCATATTTCGGCGAGTCGCCGAATAGCCCGCTGCACTCGGTTCAGCGCGGGATCGTCCAGGTTCTCTCGCCGATCCAGGAGGGCGCGAGCACGGTCCTGTCCCCGTTCCGAGACGTGGCCAACTGGTTCTCGGACACCTTCCACGCCCGCTCCGAGGTCGTCCAGCTGCGCAAGAAGGTGCAGACGCTCACAGACGAGCTCGCCGCGGCCCAGAACGCCGAGATCCTGAACCGCCAGCTGAGCAAGGAAGTCCATCTCGATGCGGCCCTCAACATCGACTCCTACCGGCCGGTGACCGCAGACGTGATTGGTCGGGACCCCACGTTGTGGTACGAGACGATCGAGATCGACAGGGGCTCCAACGACGGCGTCCAGCTCAACGACCCCGTGGTCGGCGACGGCGCGCTGGTGGGCAAGGTGTCGGTCGTGGCTTCGGGGGTCTCGATCGTGCAGTTGATCACCGACCACACGGTCAACGTCGCGGCTCAGGTCCAGGATCAGAACGGCGATACGGGACTGCTCGTGCCGGCCATAGGCAACCCCAACGAGCTGCTGCTCGAGGATCTGCCTCGCATCGCGCCCGGCCAGCCGGGGCCCCAGATCGGCCAGCTCGTGGTGACAGCCGGCTACAAGGCAGGCCCGCTCGAGTCGCTGTACCCGCGTGGGATACCGATCGGTGAGGTGACCAATGCCAGCGAGAACAGCCTGATCAACAACCAAGAGGTTCAGGTGTCCCCGGCCGCGGACCTGCGCCACCTCTCGGTCGTGCAGGTGCTGACCGCGCCCCATGCGGGCAGCGTCCGCGCGCAGGTGCCGTGAGCGAGCGCACGAACTTGATCGTGCGCCTGGCGGCGCTCGCGTTCGGGGCGGTGCTCGTTCAGCAGGTGGCGGTCTCGCAGATCACGATCTTCGGCGTGACCGCCGACCTGATGCCGCTCGTCGTGATGTCGGTCGGTCTCCTGTGCGGCTCCACCGCCGGCGCGGTGATGGGCTTCGGCAGCGGCCTGCTGGTCGACCTGGTCTTCGTGCAGACCCTTGGCGTGACCTCGCTGCTCTACATCGTGATCGGCTACTGGTCGGGCCGCGTGCGCGAGCTGTATGACCCCTCCCACGGGCTCGTGCCGCTGGCCGGCGGCGCCGCCGCGACGGCCGTCTCCGGGGTGGGTATGGCCCTGATCCAGTTCCTGCTCGGCGTGGATGCCCCCGTCAGCCTGCTGCTCGTGCAGCAGATCTTCATCACGATCTTGATCAACAGCCTGATCGCACTGCCGCTGTACGCGCTCGTGCGCCGGGTGCTGGGTGGAGCGGTGCCCGAGGACCCACGCCGCCGCCGGCGCCGGGCGTACACGACCGGTGGCCTCAGCCCGCTGCAGCGACCCTCCGGCGGCATCACGCCGCTTCCGCGTTCGACAGCCAAATGATCCAGCCCCCCTCAGACCAGCGCCGTCCGCCCATGCTGACGCCTCAGCTCGCGCGCCGAGTGACCCTGCTGGGCGGGTTTGCGCTGGCCATGTTCGCGATCCTCTTCTTCCGCCTGTGGTTCCTGCAGGTGCTCTCCGGCCAGCACTATCTGGCCGAGGCGAGCGTCAACGGCAGCGTTCGCGAGCTGGCGGTCCCGGCGCCGCGGGGCGCCATCCTCGACCGCAGCGGCAACCTGCTGGTCGACAATACGCGTGCCCTTGACGTGCAGCTGTCGGTTCCCGCCCTACCCACGGCGTCGAGCGCGAGAGCAGTCGAGTTCCAGCGGCTCGCCTCGGTCCTCAAGATGTCGACCAAGAAGCGGCGCTGCCCGGTGGCGGTGCCCGGTCAGGCAAAGCCGACGATCGAGCACCTGGCGGCTATCCCGTGTGCGGTCGCCGAACAGCAGGCACTGATCCCATACGCCAGCGTGACCATCAAGACCGATGTCTCGCGGGCCGTGCAGTTCTACCTGCTCGAGCGCCAGAACCAGTACCCGGGCGTGCAGGTCGAGGAGGTCTACCAGCGCAGTTATCCGCTCGGCCCGCTGGCCGCCCAGCTGTTCGGCACCGTCGGCCCGATCACGCCGGCCGAGCTCAAGGATCCTCGCTATCAGGGGATCCCCCAGCAGGACGTGGTCGGCCAGTCGGGGCTCGAGTGGTATTACAACCGCTACCTGCAGGGGGCCGATGGCGCCGATCGGGTGCTGGTAGACGCGGCCGGCAACTACGTCAGGTCGCTGCGGGGCCGGGCGCCCGTGCCAGGCCATTCGCTCAGGCTCTCGCTGGACATGAACCTGCAGCGGGTGGGCCAGAGCGCCCTGCAGCAGTCGATCAACACCAACTTCCCGGCGGACGCCGGCTCGTTCGTGGCCATGAACCCCCAGAACGGTTCGATCTACGCGATGGGCTCGCTGCCTACCTTCAACCCCAACATCTTCACCAAGCCGGTCTCCAATCAGGTCTATCGGCAGCTCAACAATCCCACGTCCAGGTTCCCGCTGCTCAACCGCGCGATCCAGAGCCCGGGCCCTACCGGTTCGACGTTCAAGGCGATCACGGCCACGGCGGCGCTTCAGAGCGGCCGCTGGGGCCTCAATGAGACCTACGACGACACGGGCAAATTCTGCGAGGGCACGCTGTGCCGCCACAACGCCGGGGGGGTCGCCAACGGCGTGCTCAACCTCGTCCAGGCGATCAGGGTCTCTGACGACGTCTTCTTCTACAACCTCGGCGCGCTGCTCAACTCGCAGGCGCCGCAGGGCGGACCGCTCCAGAAATGGGCCCGTAAGTTCGGGATCGGACAGCCCACCGGCGTTGACCTCGGCGGCGAGTTGGCGGGGACGCTCCCGACCCCCGCCTGGCGCGCCGGTCGCAACAAGCTGGAGACCCAGTGCGACAACGCGACCGGCCCCTTCAAGGGCAAGCCCAAGCACGCGCCAGGGGGCTGCGGGTACGCAGATGGCACCAACCGCCCGTGGTCGATCGGCGACAACGTCAACCTGGCCGTCGGCCAGGGCGATGTCCAGGTGACGCCGCTCCAGCTTGCGGTCGCATACTCGGCGATCGCCAACGGCGGGACGATCGTGCGCCCGCACGTCGCCTCGGCGGTCGAATCCGCCAACGGCACCGTGCTGCAGAAGATCGACCCGCCGCCGGTGCGTCACCTCAAGCTCAACCCGGCCTACCTTTCGGCGATCCGCTCGGGTCTGCACCAGGCCGCCCAGTCGCCGGGGGGCACCTCCGACGCGGTGTTCGGAAGCTTTCCGGAGCAGGTGTACGGGAAGACGGGAACCGCTCAGTACATCGGCCAGCAGGATTACTCCTGGTATGTCTGCTTCGTGCCCTCGTGGGCGACCAGCAAGCCGATCCTGGTCGTCGTCCATGTCGAGCAGGGCGGTTTCGGTGCCGTGGCGGCCGCCCCGGTCGCACGCGAGATCCTCTCCCAGTGGTTCTTCGGCAACGCCGGCAGGTACGTCCCCGGAAACTCCAAGACGCTATGAACGTGACGGCCATCCAGGCGGTTGAGGAGCAGGCGCCGGAGCGGTTCCGGATGCTGCGCCGCTGCGATCCGTTGCTGGCGCTGAGTGCTCTGGGGCTACTCGCGTGTTCGCTCATCACGCTGCGCAGCGCCACCCCGAACTCGGGCTCGTACTACGTAGATCGGCAGGCTCTCTACGCCGGCATCGGGATCGCCGCGGCCCTCGTGGTGGCCCGCATCGACTACACCCGCCTGCGCGAGTACAAGTACGGCTTCTACGGGTTGATGCTGGTCCTCAACGTGATCGTGTTGGGGATGCCTGCCGTCAACGGATCGCATCGCTGGATCCCCCTGCCGCTCTTTCAGGTCCAGCCCTCGGAGTTCGGCAAGCTGCTGCTGGTCGTGACGATCTCGGCGTTTCTGGCTGACCGCTCACGGCGCGTGCACGAGTTCTCGACGACCGCGCGCATCATGCTGCTGACGCTGATCCCGGCGCTGCTCGTGATCGTGCAGCCGGATATCGGCACGAGCATCGTGTTCGCGGTGGTCGGCTTCGTCGTGCTGTTCGTGGCGGGCACCGGCTGGAAGCAGCTGCTCGCGCTGGTCGTGCTCGCGCTCGCGGCGATCGTGCTCGTGCTGATCGTGGCCCCGGCTCTGGGCACGCACGTGCTCTCCCCCTATCAGGTTCAGCGCCTGACCGGGTTCCTCCATCCTTCGCAGAATCCCCAGAGCGCAACGTGGAACATCCACCAGTCTCTGATCGCCGTCGGCTCCGGCGGCAAGATGGGTCGTGGCATCCACGCCACGCAGACGCGGCTCGGCTACCTGTCGGCGCCGAGCACGGACTTCGTCTTCGCCGCGCTGGGAGAGACCTACGGCTTTGTGGGAGCGGCGGTCGTGCTGTCGCTTTATGCGCTCATGATCTGGCGCACACTGCGGATCGTGACGCTGTCGAAGAACCTGTACGGAACCCTGATCGCCGGAGGAATCCTGGCCATGTTCATGGTCCAGGTGTTCATCAACGTGGGAATGACGATCGGGATCATGCCGATCACCGGTATTCCGTTGCCGCTGCTCAGCTACGGCGGCTCCTCGGTGGTTGTGACCTTCATAGCTGTGGGCTTGCTCGAGTCGATCCACATCCAGGCGCGGATCGCGGCTCGTGCCAAGGCCAGACAACTGATTTCGTAATGACTGCGCGATTCCACTGCGCGCGCCGCTGCGGTGCGCGACTCCAGGGCGCGCACCGCAGCGCCTCTAACGTAGGTAGCAGCCTGTCCGCGAGGCCCGCGAGTGGGCGCGCGGGGGCAAATCCGCTGCACCTGCGTATGGGCGCGCGGCAGCAAATCCGCTGCGACGCCCGTGGGCGCGCGGCGGCAAATCCGCTGCGACGCCAAGCCGGCGCGCAGCGTGAGAAAGGACTAATGAGAATTGAAGAAGCAAGTACTCGTCAGCGTCAACCGGGGCGAAACCCGCGTGGCGCTGCTGGAGGCGACGGGAACCGTCGCAAGCAAGCCTGACGGCCGACGCCGTAAACCGGCAGGGGCCAATTCCGGATACCAGGTCGCCGAGCTCTACCTAGAGCGTCGTGGCGCCCGCTCGATTGTGGGCAACATCTACAAGGGCAGGGTGGACAACGTGCTGCCCGGCCTGGAGGCGGCCTTCGTCGACATCGGGGTCGAGAAGAATGGCTTCCTGCACGTAGATGAGATCGTGCTCCCCGGCGTGAACGTACCGCGCCGCGGTCGCGGCTCCTCGCGAGAGGGTCGCCAGATCACGGACATGCTCTCTCCCGGGCAGGAGGTTGTCGTCCAGGTGGTCAAAGATCCTCTCAGGACCAAGGGCCCCCGGCTATCGATGGACCTGACGATCGCCGGCCGCTACATGGTGCTGGCCCCGTACGGCGAGGGCACCGGCATCTCGCGTCGGCTCGAGGAGCCCGAGCGCGAGCGCCTGCGCAAGGAGGCGGCAAAGCTGGATCTCAAGGGCGGGGGTGCGATTATCCGCACGGCCGCCCAGGGCGCGAAGCGCGCCGATCTCGAGCGCGAACTCGTGTACCTGTTCAAGCTGGGCGAGGTGCTCCAGCGCCGCGTGAGCGAAAGCACGGCGCCGGCCATGGTCTTCCAGGAGGCCGACCTCTCCGTGCGCGTCGTGCGCGACATTTTCTCCTCCTGGTTCGAGCGTGCGGTCGTCGACGACCCGAAGCAGCACCACCGGCTGGTGTCGTTCTTCTCGCGCACCGCTCCCGAGCTGGTCGACCGAGTCGAGCTGTGGGAGGGACCCGAGCCGCTGTTCGAGGCTTTTGGTGTCGAGAAGGTGCTCTCGTCGACGCTCGAGCGTCGCGTGGACCTGAAGAGCGGCGGCTATCTGATGATCGACTACGCCGAGGCGCTCACGGTCATCGACGTCAACTCGGGCTCCTACACCGGGCGCGGTAAGGGCGCGCGGCTCGAGGACACGATCACGAGGACAAATCTCGAGGCCGCGGAGGAGATCGTCCGCCAGCTGCGGCTGCGGGATATCGGCGGCATCATCGTGATCGACTTCATCGACATGGCGCGCGCGCGCAACCGCGACACGGTGCTCAAGACACTGCGCAAATCGCTCGACGAGGACCGCACAAAGACCTTCGTGGTTGAGATCTCGCCGCTCGGGCTGGTCGAGATGACCCGCCAGAACATCACCGAGGGCGTGCGCGAGATCATGACCAAGCCGTGCCCCACCTGTCACGGCGAGGGCGTAGTCAAGTCTGAGGAGACGATCGCGATCGAGCTCGAGCGGCGCATGTCGGAGGTCGCCGCGCACACCGATGCCGAGGCGGTGCTCGTGCAGATGAACCCCCGGGTCAGTGCCGAGTTCACGCAGGACGGCGCACGGGCGCTCACCGCGCTAGAGGAGCGCACGGGCAAGTTGTTCTTCTTCGAGGGTTCGGAGGGCTTTCCGCTGGACCATTTCGCCGTCTTGCTCGAGGGCGATCGCGAGGAGGTGCTCGAACGGGCGCTGCCCTTCAATGCCGGCGAGGAGGTCCATGTCGAGATCGTCGAGCCGCACATGTACAACCCCGATGACGCAGTCGCCAAGATCGACGGGTACGTCATCACGGTGACAGGCGGTACGCCCTACGTCGGCGAGAAGCACCTGGTCCGCATCGAGGAGGCCGGCCGTACCGGCGCGGTCGCGACGCTGATCGACGTGCCGGCTGCCGAGCGCGATTCCCTATCATCATCTCGCCAGCGCCGCGGCCGCAGGGGCGGCCGACGCCGCTCTGAGGCCAGAGCCGGCTAGTGCGCTTCTAAAACCATGTACGCGATCGTAAAAACGGGCGGCAAGCAATACCGCGTTGAGCAGGGACAGTCTCTGCTCGTCGAGCGGCTGCGTGTGGACGAGGGCAAGACCTGTTCGCTCGAGCCGCTGCTGGTCGTCGACGGCGACAACGTGGTCGATCAGGGCGCAGGGGCCAGGGTCGAGGCCCGGGTCGTGGGCCACGAGAAGGGACCTAAGCTGCGCGTGGTCAAGTTCAAGCCCAAGCGCGGCTACAAGCGCCGCACGGGTCACCGCCAGCAGCTCACCCGGATCGAGATCACGACGATCGAAGCGGCCGCCAAGGCGCGCCGCACGCGAAGCAAGGCCAAGACCGGCGCGGGCGGCGAGAGCGCCGGCGCCCGCCGATCATCGGCCTCACGGCGCGCAGCCGATCAGAAGGAGCAAGACGATGGCTCATAAGAAAGGCCTAGGCTCGTCTCGCAACGGGCGCGACTCCAACGCCAAGCGTCTCGGCGTCAAGGTGTTCGCGGGTCAGCAGGTCAGCGGCGGCGAGATCATCGTGCGCCAGCGCGGCACCCGCTTCAAGCCGGGCGATGGCGCCGGTATCGGCAGCGACGACACGATCTACGCGCGAACCGCGGGGACGGTCGAGTTCACGCGCGGGCGCCGCGGCCGAGTCATCTCCGTTAAGTGACGGGGGAGATCACCACCACGCGTCTGTCCCCAGGGATAGGCTGGCGGCGCAAATCGTCGTAAAGGAGGCGCCGGTGTCCGTGGTCAGAGGCTTCAAGAACTTCCTCATGCAGGGCGACCTGATCGTGATCGCGGTCGGGCTCGTGATCGCGCTCGCGTTCAGCACGCTGATCAAGGCGTTCACTGACAACGTCATCACACCGCTAGTCAACGCCGCCGGCGGCGGCGGCACGAACGGACTGGGCGTCCGCGTCAATGGGCAACTGCTCAATTTCGGGGCTTTCATCTCCGCGGTCATCTACTTCATCGTCTTCATGGCGGTCGTCTACTTCGTCATCGTGGTGCCTTACCGGTCATACTCGCGCCGGCGCGGGATGACCGTGTTCGGCGATCCGGCGCCGACCAAGACCTGCCCCGAGTGCCTGTCCGCGGACCTCCCGGTGGCGGCCACGAGGTGCATGCACTGCGGCGTGTCGGTGGCAGCGGCCCCGGCGACATAGCGATCGGCGCTCCCAACAGGTAACCCCCACGGCGCTCCCTGCGCCGGCTCCGGCGTGGCGTGCCCGACAATGCACGCGTGTTCGACAGCGCGCGCATCTTCGTAGCGGCTGGTGCCGGGGGCAATGGCTCGGTGAGCTTCCGGCGCGAGGCGCACGTGCCTCGGGGCGGGCCCGACGGTGGCGACGGCGGTAGGGGAGGCGATGTCGTGCTTTTGTGCGACGACTCGTTGCGCGATCTCGAGCGCTATCGCCGCCGCGCCCACTTCAAAGCGGGACGCGGAGGCCACGGCCGCGGGGCGCTCCGACATGGCGCGCGTGGAGAGACGCTGCTGCTGAGTGTGCCGCAGGGAACGCAGGCGCTAGTGGAACGCGACGGCAGCCGCCACGACCTAGTGGCATCGGGGCAACGGGCCGTCGTTGCGAGCGGAGGGCCCGGCGGCCGTGGCAACAAGCACTTCGCCGGCCCGACCCATCAGACCCCGCGCTTCGCCGAGCGCGGGCTCGCCGGCGAGGAGTCGTGGATCGTCCTGCGGCTCAAGCTGATGGCGGACGTCGGGCTGATCGGCCTTCCGAACGCGGGCAAATCCTCGTTGCTGGCGCGCATCACGCGAGCACACCCGAAGGTCGCCGACTATCCGTTCACAACGCTCGAGCCGGTTCTTGGCACGCTTCAGGGCGCCGATCGCCAGCTGGTGATCGCTGACATCCCGGGCCTGATCGACGGTGCGAGCGATGGCGCCGGACTGGGTCACGAGTTCCTCGCCCACGTCGAACGCACTCGGCTGCTGGTGCACGTGCTCGACGTCCAGCCCCTCGATGGCTCAGATCCGGCAGCCAACCACGCGGCCGTCGAACGCGAGCTGCGGCTGCACGATCCGCTGCTCGCGGCCAGGCCGCGCATGCTCGCGCTGTCGAAGGCAGATCTGCTGGACGATGCGGCTGGAGCGGCTGTGCGAGGGCAGTGGGAACGACGCCTCGGCTCAAACGTTCCGGTGATCCTCACCTCGGCGGTTACCGGCACCGGGCTCGATGATTTGGCTCGCCAGCTGTTGCAGCGCGTTCCGGCCCAGCTCGAGACGCCCCAGCAGGATCCCCGGGCGGCGGCCCACTCTCCGGGTGAGCTCGCCGAACATCGCGTCTATCGACCCAGGTCCGAGATCGCTTACGACGTCGAGCGCGTGGGCGAGGGCCGCTGGCGCGTCACCGGGGCCGGGTTGACGAGGCTAGTTGAGCGGTATGACCTGGATAACGAGGAAGCGCTGGCCCACCTCGAACGGCGCCTCCAAGGAATCGGACTGATCAGGGCGCTCGAGCGACAAGGCTTTCAGTCCGGTGACGAGGTCGAGATCGCGGGAGTGGCATTCGACCTCTATCCGGAGGAGTAGGATTCCCGCCCCGTGCAGAGCCTACGGCGTTGGATCCCACTGGCGATGCTCCCCGGAGCGGTTGGCGTGCTGGCGTGCATCGCAGCCCTGGCCGGCGACGTTCCCGCTGCGGGGGGAGCGAGCGTTCCGAGCGGTCCGCATCGCCCGCGCGTCCTGCGCGTCGGCACCTATCACGGTATGCGCGGTCAGTTCAGCTCGATTCAGGCCGCCGCCAACGCAGCCCGCCCCGGCGACTGGATCCTGATCGCGCCCGGGGACTACAAGACCCACACCAGCGAGATTCCGTCCAATTCTCACGGCCAGTTCCCGGCAGCGGTTCTCCTGACCAAGCCCGGCGTCTACCTCCGTGGGATGAACCGCAACTCGGTGATCGTCGACGGCACTACGGCAGGTCCGCCGTGCAACCACGTCAAAGCCGATCAGAACTTTGGTCCGCGTACCAAGAAGGGCCCCGCGGGGCTAAACGGGATCATGGTGTGGAAGGCAAACAATGTCTGGGTACAGAACCTGACCGCCTGCAACTTCCTGGGCGGCTCAGGCGGCGATGGTGCGACCGGCAACGAGATCTGGTGGAACGGCGGTGCGAACGAGGGCGGCTACAAGAAGGTGTACATCGGCGGCCACGGCTATCTCGGTTCGTACCTGACGGCGACCAGCACCTGGTATGACTCGGCCGTTTCGCCCGCCAAGGCGGAGGTCACGGCTGCCGAGTACGGGATTTTTTCCAGCAACTGGCGCGGCGGGACGTGGGATCACGCGTACGCCAGCAACTTCAACGACTCGGGCTACTACATCGGCGCCTGCGGGCAGCAGTGCAACCAGATCGTCGACCACGTGTGGTCTCAATGGAACGATCTCGGGTATTCGGGCTCGAACTCGGGCGACATCGTGATCGAGAACTCGCAGTGGGACCACAACGACACCGGGGTCTCGACCAACAGCCAGGAGGGCGACAACCCTCCGCCCCAGAATGGAGCGTGTCCGAAGGGCGTCAGGCCTCCGGTCCGGGTCAAGGGCGCGCTGACGTGCTGGGTGATGGTCCACAACTACGTCCACGACAACAACGACCCGAACGTGCCGCAAGCCGGGCTGTCGGCCGGCGGCCCTGTCGGCACCGGCCTCTCGCTCGCCGGCGCCCGCAACGACACCGTGATCGGCAACCGCTTCGTACGCAACAACGCCTGGGGGATCGCGAACGTGCCGTTTCCGGGCAGCGGGCCGCCGTGCACTGGTGGGGTACTCGTGCCGCCGAGCTACACGCTCTGCATATGGGACGGCTGGGGCGACGCGCTGATCGGCAACACCTTCACCCGCAACGGCTCCTACGGAAACCTGACCAACGGTGACTTCGGGGTTACGAGCTTTTTTGCCGACCCCACCGACTGCTTCGCCCGCAACAAGGACACCCGCGGGCCGCTGACGGCGACGCCGAGCGACGCCCAGACCGCGTACCCGAAGTGCAATGGGACGACGGTCCCGCCGATGGTTTTGAATCCGCAATCGCTGGTCTTCACCTACGAGGTCGCATGCGACTCGAACCTGCAATTTCCGATCACCGGCAAGACGCCCTGCGCTCCGACCGACCATTACCCACGGCCCAACTGGAAGGACGTTCACAACGGGCTGCACCCCCTGCCGAGCCGGCGTCAGCTACCGACGATGCCGAACCCGTGCGCCGGCGTGCCCAAGAATCCGTGGTGTCCGTGAGCTGAGTTCGCTCGGCGCATCCGCCGAGCGAGGTGCCGAGTACAGGAGCCGCTGGTCACGCGCCGAAACTCGGTGCGTGAAGATCAGTCGCTTGGAGGCGTTCTCCGATGGCGTGCTCGCGGTGGCGGTCACGCTGCTCGTGCTCAACATCCGCGTGCCTGTGCCGGGAGGGCCCGCGGTTCACACTCACGGTCTCGCACACGAGCTCGGCCGCGCATGGCCGTCGTACGGCGCCTACGCAACGTCATTCATCACCATCGGCATCATCTGGATCAACCACCACGTGACGATCGGGCGGCTGCGAGAGGCCGATCACTCGATTCTGATCCTCAACCTCGTGCTGCTGTTGACGGTCGGGCTGCTGCCGTTCGCGACCGACCTGCTGTCCTCATATCTGACCCAGCCGCACGGCCAGCACCTGGCGGCCGCGATTTACGCGGGGGCGTTCTTGGCGATGTCGCTCGCGTTCTTCGCTCTCAACTCGCACATCCTGATGCGCAGGACGCACCTGCTCCATACGCAGATTCCGCAGGTTGAGCGGCGGCGAATCCTGGCTCGCTTCTCCACCGGACTCGTCCCCTACGCGATTGCGACTGCGCTCGCGTTCGTCTCCCAGTATGCGACGCTCGCGATTTGCGCCGCGATCGCGCTCTTCTACGCCCTGCCGGCCGCAAGCGGGTTGACCGGACGCGTGCGCGACGCCTAACGCCTGTGCTGGCAGTTTGTAGGGCGGCGGCTCGAGTCGCCTCCTAACCTCTGGGGGTCAATGAGCCGTCTCGTCATCAAGCTGGGTTCGAGCATCGTCGCCGACGAGCGCGGCGAGGTTCGTCTCGACGTGCTCGAGCGTATCTGTGACCAGCTCGCGGAGCTCTACCGCGCAGGGGAGCAGGTAGTAGTCGTCACCAGCGGCGCGATCGCCCGAGGCATGGGCGTGATGGGCATCGAGCTCCGACCCAGGGTTGTAGACGAGCTGCAGGCGGCCAGCGCCGTCGGTCAGGGCAAGCTGTACCAGGTCTATGACCAGCTGCTGCGTGCCCGGGACCTCCCCTCCGCGCAGGTGCTGCTGACGTTCTTCGACATGAGCGCTCGCACCCACTACCTCAACGCCCGTCACACCCTGAACCGGCTGCTCCAGTGGCGCGTGGTGCCGATCATCAATGAGAACGACACCACTGCCACCGACGAGATCTCATTTGGCAACAACGACTTCCTAGCCGCCCAGGTCGCAATCCTGTTGGGCGCCCAATTGCTGCTGCTGCTCACCGACGCCGAAGGCGTCTTCACAGCCGACCCACGCCTGACGCCCGGGGCCGAACTCGTGCCCGCTGTTGCCGAGCCGAGCTCGCTCGAGGGCCTCCAGATCGGTCACAACACTTCGCCGCTCGGCTCCGGCGGCATGCGCTCCAAGGTGCTCGCCGCCGAGATGGCGACCGCAGCCGGGATTCCGACGGTGATCGCGTCTGGACTCGAACCGGGCACGATCCTGCATGCGGCGGCCGGCGCGGCCGTTGGCACGCGCTTCGCCGCCAGGGAGGGGCGCTACTCCAGCTTCAAGCTCTGGCTCAAGTACGCCAAGCCGACCCGCGGGCAGGTGATTGTCGACGCCGGAGCCGCTCGCGCTTTGCGCGAGGGAGGGACGAGCCTCCTGCCGGTCGGCATCGTCGAGGTGCAGGGCACGTTTGAGGCGGGCGATGCGGTCGAGGTGGTCCACGACTCAGAACCGATCGGCAAGGGGATCTGCAACTACTCCTCCCTCGAGCTGCGGCGCGTCCAGGGTCTCAAGTCCACAGACGTACGGGAGTTGATGCCTCGCGCCTCGGAAGAGGCGATCCACCGCGACTACTTCGTGCTCGCGTAACGTTTAAGCGCGATGGCAGCTCTGACAACTTCCGTGACGGCAGCCTCCGCGGCCGCCAAACGCGCCTCACGCACGCTTCAAGCATTGCCCACGGGGACCAAGAATGAGGCACTCGAACGGATCGCGGACGCCTTGACAGAGCGCGCCGATGAGGTGCTCGAGGCCAATGCAGCCGATCTGGAAGAAGCCCGTGCAGGTGACTATTCCGGCGCCTTTCTCGACAAGTTGAGACTCGACTCGGCGCGGGTCGATTCGATGGTGGCGGGGGTACGGCAGATCGTTGCGCTGCCCGACCCGGTAGGAGAAGTGATCGAGGGCTTCAGGCTCCCCAATGGCCTCGATGTGCGCAAGGTGAGGGTGCCGCTCGGGGTGATTGGGCTTATCTATGAGGCTCGTCCGAACGTCACGATCGACGCAACTGCGCTGTGCCTGAAGTCCGGCAACGCGGTGGTGCTGCGGGGTTCCTCAGCCGCCCGCCGCTCAAACGCAGCTCTGGCGGAGATCGCGGGTTCAGCGGCGGCTGGCGCGGGTCTCCCGGCGCAGGCGGTGACACTGCTTCAGGGAGATCGGGACGAGATCGGCGAGCTCGCCACGCAGACCGGCTTGGTCGACTTGGTTGTCCCGCGCGGCGGAGAGGGCCTCAAAGCAGCCCTAAAAGAAGTTGCGACCGTGCCGGTGATCTATGCGGCTTCTGGCAATTGTCACGTGTACGTCGATCGGAGCGCCGACCTTGAACAGGCCCGCGCGATCGCGCTCAACGCAAAGCTGCAGCGGCCTGGCGTCTGCAACGCCGCCGAGACCCTGCTCGTCCACGCGGATGTCGCAGCGCGCTTCCTGCCCGGCCTGCTCTCGAAGCTGAGCGCGGCCGGCGTCACCTTGCGCGGAGATGAACGCGCGCGGGCGGCGGCGTCTGGCGCGCGCTTGGAGCCGGCGACCGACGAGGACTGGGACACCGAATATCTGGCGCTGGAGCTGGCGGTGGGGGTGGTCGACTCCCTCGCCGACGCGATCGCCCACATCAACGCCCACGGCTCGGGTCACTCCGAGGCGATCGTCACGCGTGATACCGAGGCGGCTCGCGCGTTTCAGCTCGAAGTCGACGCAGCCTGCGTGTACGTGAACGCTTCGACCCGCTTCACCGACGGCGGCGAGTTTGGCATGGGTGCCGAGATCGCTAACTCGACGCAGAAGCTCCATGCGCGTGGGCCGATTGGGCTCAAGGAACTCTGCACCTACAAGTACCTGATCGAGGGCGACGGCCACGTCAGGCCCTGAACTGGGCCTGTTCTGGGGACCTCCCGATAGACAACACCGCGGGTCGTGACGCGCATCGGGATACTCGGCGGCACGTTCAATCCGCCTCACCTCGGCCACCTCGTCTGCGCGCAGGAGGCCTACATCCAGCTCGAGCTCGATGAGGTGGTGCTCGTGCCGGTGGGCCTCCCACCGCACAAGACGCTGCTCGAGGACCCGGGCACCGGGCACCGGCTGGCGCTGTGCGGGCAGGCAATCGCAGGCGATGAGCGCTTCACCGTGTCGGAGCTCGAGCTGCGACGGGAGGGTCCGTCGTACACGGTCGATACGCTTCAGGAGCTGCACGCAACCGTCCAAGACAGCGAGCTGTACCTGATCGTAGGGGGCGATATCGCCGCTGGGTTACCGGAATGGCGCGAACCGAAACGGGTGCTGTCGCTGGCGACACTGGCGGTCGTCGGCCGTCCGGGGACTGCGCGCGCCGCAGTCGAGGCCGCCCTCGCTCGCGTTCCGGCCGAGGGCCGGGTGAGCTTCTTCACGATGCCCCAGATCGCCGTGTCATCAACGCTCGTGCGCCACCGGGTGAGGGCCGGCCAGCCGATTCGCTACCTGGTCCCCGATGGCGTCGCGCACTACATCGAGCGCCACAGCCTTTACAAGGAGGCGCGATCCCCCCGGTGAGCACGATGTCGCCCGAGGAGCTCGTGCGTGCGATCGCCTTCCACGCAGCCGAGCGCAAGGCGCTGGAGATCGTGCAGCTCGATTTGCGCGGGATCATCGGATACACCGATTTCTTCCTGATCTGCACCGGGCGCTCGAGCAGGCAGGTCAAGGCGATCCATGACGGGGTCCACCAGGGAATGAAGGCGGGGCACGGGCTCCTGCCCCAGCGCGTCGAGGGTTTGAGCGAGGCGCACTGGGTGCTGATGGATTATCTCGACGTGGTGGTCCACGTCTTTACCCCCGAGACACGCACTTACTACCGCCTGGAGCACCTGTGGGCCGAAGCGCCAGCGCAGACGATCGACGAGCCGGCGCTGACGACATCGAGCCGCTAGAGCGCCGACAACATCGAGCCGCTAGAGCGCCGACAACAGCTTCGGCGCGACCTGCTTCTTGCGGCTCATCACCCCCGGTAGCTCGATCCGCGAGTCCTCAGCCTGGGCGTCGAGCACCCGGGCAACGGCGTTGACGTCACCGGCCACAAGCAGATCGGTGCTCTTAGCCAGCACGTCGGTGACCATCAGGGCGAACAGGTGCAAGCGGCGGTTCTCGCGCGCCGTCGACAGCGCCTCGAGCAGCTCAGCGGAGCGTTCCAACAAGCTTCTGCCGACTACCTCGACCTGCGCGATCGCGATCATCTGGCCCGACCCGAGTTCGTACTCTTTTGCATCGCGCGAGATGATGTCCTGCGCCGGCACGCCGGATACGTCAGAGCTGGCCTCAAACATCTCCCGCCCGAGCTCGGTTGCGTCAACCGCCAGAACCCTCTCGAGGTACGCGACCGCTGCGTGATCGCGATCGGTTGTCGTCACCGAGTTGAGGATCACGGTGTCGGAGAGGATCGCCCCCAGCAACATCATCGCCACCTCGTGGGTCGGCTCCATCCCGTTCTGTCGGAAGCGTTCAACCACGAGCGTCGCGGTCGAGCCGACAGGGTCAAAGGTGGCCAGCACCGGGACGCGCGTCTCGATCGAGCCTATGTGGTGGTGGTCGAGGATCTCGACGATTTCGGCCTGTTCGACTCCAGCCACGCTCTGAGCCTGCTCGGCGTGGTCAACCAGAATCACCCGGCGGCGCTCGGGCGCCACGAGGTCCGAGCGGGTCACGAGCCCGATCGGCTTGCGACCCGAGTCGATCACTACGGCGGCGCCGTAGTGGATCTCCTTGATCTGCTCCGAGATGTCGCCCACAAGAAAATCCGCGGCCGCGGTCAGCGGATCCTGCTCCATGAAGGCGTGACAGGGCATCGCGAGCGTGATCATGCGTCCAGAGACGTATGTGTCCAGCGGCGAGACGACGATCGCCGCGCCGCGTCCCTGCGCCAGCTCGATCACCTGCGGAGTCGGTCGCGAACCGTTCGAGAGCACAAGCAATGCCGCACCCAGCTCGAGCACCAGCTGCTGGGCGTCCGCACGGTTGCCGGTGACCACGATGTCGCCTCGTGAGATGCCGCTGGGCGATCCAACGTCCATCGAGTGAACCCACACCCGGCCCGCGAGCCGCCGGTCCTCGCCGACGACGAGTTCGCCGTCGAGCACGGCGAGCACGGCGTTGATGTGCGTCGGCGCCTCAAGCGTCGAGGTCTCGCGCGACTCGCGTACGTAGCGGCGAGCCAATGTCCGCTCCGTCACGACGCCCACCAGAGCGCCCTCATCGTCGACCGTCGGGACCAGGTCGAGTTCAGCCCGGGCCATCGCCAGCCCTGCTTCGCGGATCGGGTCCTCCATGTGTGCGACCGGGAACTGTTCCTGCATCAGGTCGCAGGCGCGAAGCATGACGTGGGGCAGCAGCCGCGGCTCCTCGGCACCGCTGCGCGTCAGCAGCCAGTCCGTTTGCGTGTTGCACGGCCCCAGCCGCACCGGGACGTAGCGGTTGTCGCGGTCGATCCGGCCCTTGAGCTGGGCGTAGCCGATCGCCGAGGCGATCGCATCGGTGTCGGGATTGCGGTGGCCCGTGACGTAGATCGTCGACAACGGACGCCGATTATCGCCGCTGACGCCGCGGGCGACCGAGAGCACTCGCACCGAGCGCGGGTGTCGCGGCAATCCGCAGCGGGCGAACTCGACGGGACCTCCTGCGGCCATAATGGGTGGCGATGAGAGGCGCGGTCGAGCGGTCATGAGTGGACCAGAGCTGGGGCTCGCGATCTCGGTCTTCCTCGCGTGCGCCGTCGAGGCCGTCGAGGCGCTGACGATCGTGCTCGCGGTCGGTGTCACCCGCAGCTGGCGCTCAGCGCTGATCGGCGTCGGCGCCGCGGTTATCGGCCTTGCAGCGCTCACAGGCGGACTCGGGCCGGCGCTGACCTCGCTGCCGATCGGAACGCTGCGGCTGGTCGTGGGCGGCTTGCTGCTCACATTCGGGCTCCAGTGGCTGCGCAAGGCCGTGCTCCGCGCCGCGGGCGCCAAGGCGCTCCACGACGAGGCCCAGGCCTACGAGCACGAGATCGCCGCCGCCCGCGGGGCCGGAGCCGTCACCGAGCGCTTCGACCCCTACGCCTTCACGGTCGCGTTCAAGGGCGTGCTGCTCGAGGGGCTCGAGGTCGTCTTCATCGTGCTCACCTTCGGCGCTAATCAACACCGCATCGGTCTCGCCGCGGCGGCAGCCGGCGTGGCCGTGCTCGCCGTCACCGCTGCAGGCGTGGCCGTGCACGCGCCGCTTCAGCGAGTCCCCGAGAACGCACTCAAGTTCGCCGTGGGCGTGATGCTCACCTCGTTCGGGACCTTCTGGGGCGCGGAGGGGGCCGGCGCCCACTGGCCGGGTGGAGACGCCGCGTTGCTTGCGCTCGTGCCGGCGACGCTGCTGTTCGCGGCCCTGCTGGTGGCGACCCTCAAGCGGCGGGGCGCCCGGGCGCTGCCGAGCCGCGCGGTGGCGTAGACATGGTCGGAGCAAAGCTGCGCGCGCTGGCTCTGTTCATCTGGGACTTCGTCGTCGGTGACGACTGGCGGCTGGCAGCGGGCGTGGTCTTGGGGCTCGCCCTCACTGCGCTGGTGGCCGGCCTGGGCGCTACGGCATGGTGGCTGTTGCCGGTGCTGGCTGCCGCGATACTCGCCCTCTCGGTGTGGCGCGCCGCACGCGCGAGCGGGTAGGCGGCCGCCGGGCGGCACTATGCGCTCAGCGGTAGTGCCGGCTCGGCCCCGAGCTGACTCGACCGCCGCGGGCGCGGCGCATGAGGTAGACGATGAGCGTGCTGATCACGAACGCGATCACGAAGCTCCAGCCGACGCGGTGAAAGGCAAGACGCACGATCAACCCCGATGCCAGCGCGCCGATGATCCCCACGGCGGCCGTGGTTAGCAAACCCATCGGGTCTGGGCCGGGCAGCGCCAGGCGCGCCAGCCCACCAATCACGAGGCCCATCACGAACAGGACGACAATCTCGAGCAGCATCGCTTCCATCGTAGCGAGCGGCGTCGGGCTGGAAGACGGGTCCGCTTAGGCGAGTCCGGCTCGCGCCCCGGAGCGCTCGATTGCTGCGGGGCTCCGGGCCGGTTACCCGGTGGTGGGATGGGTCGGGGTCAGCTTCCCCTGCAGGAGGTCGAAGCCATCGGGAATCCTCAGCAGCCCGGGCGCGGTGCCGGGCTGGTCGGTCTGGCCGTACTGCCAGACGATCTGTCCCTTCTTCGGGTCGATCAGGACCACGCGATCGCGATAGTCGTCATTGACTGCGATCAGACCGCTCGGCAGCCGCTCGGCGAGACTCGGGTGGTTGAGCATGCCCGGCCCCTGGCTGGGGTGATAGGACCACAGGATGTGCCCCTGGCGGTCGAACTCGTACAGACCGCCGGGGCGGTGGTAGTCGGCCACCAGATACAGGTTCGCTCCGAGCTGCTGCGGGTCCGAGGGATACGCGATTGGGAGCTTGACGGTCCACACGAGCTGACCTGCGGGCGTGTATTCGCTGACCCAGGAGCCATTGATCTCCGAGATGAGAAAGTTGCCGTCGGGCAGGGGCGTGTCACCGTTCGGGTAGCCGATTCCATGGGGTGGGGCATGAACGCAGTAGCCGGTGGTGCCGATCTGCGAGACGACGTTTCCGCCGGGGCCGATCACGAGCACGCGGCAGTTCTTGGCGTCGGCGACGGTGACGTCGCCGTTCTTCAATAGGTAGGCGTCGTCGGGCTGGTTGAGGTAACCGGGGGCTGATCCTGCGACCTTGGGATGCCCGTAGGACCAGAGCAGATGGCCGGACGGGTACGCGATTTGGACGATCGCGTTGTTGTCTTCCTCGTTGGAGATGATCGCGGTTCCGTGCTGGACGAAGAACGCGTCGTCGGGGAAGTAGAAGCCACCGGGAGGCTGGGGCCGACCGGGTGCCGGGTACTGCCAGTGGATGCGCTTGTGCGCATCGACTAGCAGCAGTCGATTGTTGCCGCGGTCCGCGATTAGGAGCAAGCCGCGGAAGACAGGAGGGTCGGCCACTTTTTTCGGCCTGGGGGCTGGGCGCCCGCCCCCCGAAGCGACGAGGAAGGCGAAGATGAAGACGAGCACGATCGTGGCCAGCGCCACACCACGGCGCCGGGCGATCTGACGTGAGCGTGCGCGGCTGTGCGCCGCGGCTCGTCGACTCGACGTCAGGGCAGCGCTCGGTGGGCCGCCCTCCCCGCCGGTTCGGCGGCCGGGGGGCGCTGTGCTTCCGCGTGTATGACCACGGCGGTCAGCGGGCATGGGCTTTCGCGAATGCGACGATCATGTGACGTGGCGGCGCCGGCGACGCCATTGGCGGCCGCGCCTGCCACCTCGACGCGCGGATCCCTGAATCGCCACCGACGCAGCCGAGGTTAGCGACCCAGACCGGCGGCCGCGACTTGTCGGCGCGAACGTTCAGCGAGCGCTAACACCCCCGGGGCCATGTCGGCGAAAGCGTTTACCGGGCCCTAACCGCGGCCTTCCTAGACTGGTTCCATGCCCAGCGTCTCCGCTCGTCCGTGACCCGCGTTTCGTGCATTGCTCTCTCGCTCACGCCGCCCGCCCGTGAGTAGACCGCAAGACCGGATCGCCGAGATCGAGGATCGGCTGGGGAGCTGGGAGCAAGCCCCCGGGCGGCCCGATCCGCGTGCGCCGGCGACGCGAGGCGATCGGAGCCAACTGAGGCGGCTGCCCCCCGGCTTGGCGCTGCTGCCTGTGCGCCTGTTCCTCGGCATCACGTTCATCTACGCGGGGGCCCAGAAGCTGTCCGATCCCGGGTTTCTGCATCCGGGCGCTGCCACGTATATCGGCACACAGCTCCATCAGTTCGCAAATGGGACGCCCGGCGGCTTCATTCTGCGGCTGTTTGCGTTTCCCGCTCCCGGCCTGGCCGGCGTCGCCGTGGCGCTGATCGAAATCGCGGTCGGGCTGCTCACCCTCTTCGGCCTCTTGACCCGGGTTGCGGCGTCGATCGGACTGTGTTTGAACCTGCTGCTGTTCCTGACCAACAGCTGGAACACCTATCCGTACTTCCTCGGCTCGGACATCGTGTTCGTCTTCGCCTGGCTGCCGTTTGTCCTCACGGGTCCAACCGGGCAGCCGGCGCTCGACCACGTGGTGGAGGAGGCCGCAGCGCGTCGCTCGCGCGCGACTCGGCCCACGGCGCGGCCGCTTCCAGGAGTCGACCCGGAGGCCGTGACCCGTCGCTCGCTGGTGGCACGCGGCCTCGGCGCAACGGCGCTCACGACGGGCGTGGTTGCGGGCATCGCGACGCTGGCCAAGGGCAGCTATACAGGGGGCTCGGCGCTGGCGACGCTCGGCGGGAGGAAGGGGCGTTCCTCCGGGGCCGCTCAGCAGCATGGCTCTGGACAGCACACAACTTCCGGGCACGCGCCATCGACCTCCAGCAGCCTGCCCGCCGGGGCCCACCGGCTCGGCTCGGCCGCATCGCTGCCGCCGGGCAGTGCTGCCTACTACCACGACCCGGCGGACGGTTCTCCCGACATCTTGGTGCACGAGTCGAGCGGCGCCTACGCGGCGCACAGCGCGATCTGCACACACGCTGGCTGCACCGTCGGCTACAGCGGCGGTCAGCTCGTGTGCCCTTGTCACGGCTCAATCTTCGACGCCGCGACGGGCGCCGTCCTCCAAGGCCCCGCGATCACGCCGCTGCCGAGGCGCCGGGTGATCGAGCACGGCGGCGAGCTCTACGCCGTCCCCTCTTAGCGCCTAAAGCTGAGAGCCACGGAACTGAACCGTTCGCGCCGCGCCATTAGGCTTGCGCTGTACACGGAAAGAAAGGGGCTGACAAAAATGCCAACCGCGCCACAGATCCTGCCGACCCAGATCACCGAGGGGGCCGCACCGGGTGTCAATTACAGGCTTGAGGGAGAGCTGGTTCCCGTGCTGCACATGGCGCTCAACGGGCAGGTGCCGATCTATTTCGAGCACCACGTGCTGCTGTGGAAGTACCCGAACATGCAGGTCGGCCTCCATCCGCTGAAGAAGGGCCTGAAGCGGCGCGTGTTCGGAGGGATGCCGCTGCTTCTGCTGGAAGCGCAGTCCGCGGGCGAGATCGCCTTCAGTCGCGACGCGCCGGGCCATATCGCGGCGCTCCACCTCCCACCCGGCGCCGGCATCGTGGTCCGGGAGCACCAGTTCCTCGCAGCCACGGGCGGCGTTCAGTACGACTACAGCCGCATCAAGGGTTTCGCCAACATGCTCTACGGCGGCGGCTTCTGGGTCGATGAGTTCTTTGCGGCCGACCACGAGGGCGTGGTTTGGATCCACGGCTACGGAAACGTGTTCGAGAAGCAGCTCGAGTCGGGTGAGTCGATCGATATCGAGCCCGGTGGCTGGGTCTACCGCGACCATTCGGTCCAGATGAGCCAGGAGGTCTATGGCTTTAAGACGGGTCTTCTGGGTGGCGGCGGCAACCTCGTCTTCAACCGCTTCACCGGGCCGGGCCGCGTTGGCTTGCAGAGCGCCTACTTCCACCCGCCCGTACAGGAAGGCGCCGGCGGCAACTCCCAGCGCTCGGGCGGGGACATCGTCGGCGGACTAGTCGGCAACCTGCTCGGCAACTGAGCTCGATGGCTCATCCGTCCGGGCACCTGGCGGCCAATCCGCTCCCTCCGGGAATCGTCGGAGCACTCGGGCTCGGGGGCTACCAACTGCTCGCCGACATCGCCGGCGTCGGAGCTGGGCGTCTCGGCCCGCAGGTGTTTCTGCTTATCGCCCCCGATCCCGATCCCACGCTGCCCGACGCGGGTACGCAGGTTGCGCTGCATCAGTCGCGCGCCAAGAGCGAAGCCGAGGTCTCGGCGTTCACCCAGCTGGCCGGCCAACTCGGCTACCTGCGGCTCTCGGGCTATAAGTTCGCGCTCGAGCGACATGGGTTGCGCAGCAAGGTGCACGTCGTCAACCCGGCCAGCGGAGCGATCGTCGCGACGATTCCCGATCGCCATCCCGGCCGCTTGTTCGGGGGAGGTGGCGAAGCCGCTCGCCTGCTCTCCTCGACGCACGGCCTGCCGGCCCCAGGGCCGCCTCCGGATCTTCAGAACGCGGAGCTCATGCGCCAGGTCCTACTGGCCCTCGCGCTCCGCGACGAGTCGGTGGGCGGAGCCGAGGCGGCCGAGCTAGTGGATCGAGCCGTGCTGCTCGCCTCCGGGGAGCAGGCGCTCGATCCAGCGGCTGCGCTCGAGGCGGCAAAGCGCGAGCGCCCCTCGCTCGGGCCGGGCGGCTGAGCGCGAGGCCCGACGGACAAAAATCACTGACTGGCGGCCTCGTCCACGAGCTTCTTAAAGGCGGGGTCGTCCCGGATCGGATCGAAGTCCGAGTCCTCGGTTGCAAAGGACCGAAAGCGCTCACCGCGGTCGATCGCGTCGCGGAGGTGCTCGACTGCCTGGGCTGACCGTCCCGCGAGGCTCTCGCAGCAGGCCAGGTTGTAGAGCAGCATGGGGTATTCGGGATAGGCGTCGACCAGCTCAAGACCGCGGTCGGCGGCCTCGGCGTATTCGCCGGCGTTGTAGGCGGCGGAGAGTGGCGCCCAGATCTCGAAGCCGCTGGGCTCGAAGATCTTGCCGGGCGAGCCCCCGATGACGAGGATCGTCGTGCCCGCCTCCTCGGCTGTCGCCGTCCGCTTGACGCCGGGGCGGACGAAGACGAAGGTCTCGGCGGGCGCTTCGAGTGTCTCGCCGTCAAGCTCGAACCTCGCCCGGCCGCTGTGCACGAAATAGAGCTCCTCTTGCCCGTCCTCGATCTCTGCCTCGTCGTGCTCGTTGATGACCCGGTCGCCCGCCTCATGCCCGGTCCAGGCGTTGATGCCGAAAGACGTGATGCCCAAGTGGTGTCTGACCGGCCGGAAAGGGCAGCGATCGTCGCCGACCTCGCCGATGTCACCTAGCTTGGCGACTGTGTAACGACTCATCTGAGCCTCCTCGAGCGTCATTTTGGTGCCGTTCTGGCGGGAGCGAGGCTAGCGATCGCGAGGATTGCAGGGCTAGCCCCGCAGAGCCGCGTCGGTCGTCAGGCCGCGACGCCGCACTCGAGCGCATCTAGCGCTCGGTGCAGAGTCAGCTCGAGCTCTTGCGCTCGGCGGGGATCGAAGAGCGGGGAGCGCCCGTCTCTGAGCAGGACTCTCAGCGTCGCGACCCCGAGCGCGTCGACTGGTTCCCGGCCTGCCAGGCGATCGGCGAGCCTGTTCAGAGTCTCGCCCGCTTCGAGCACTTGGCGCCAACAGATCGGCACAGCCGAGTTCAGCCGGGTTCGCTGGCGCACAGCATCGCGCGGGAGGGCCCGTAGCGCTCGTGCCAGCGCCAGCCGCGCGGACGGGCCGAGCAGCCGGTGGGCGTGCAGGGAGAGCGTCACGCTCGAGTCGGGCGACATGCCGCGCGCGAGCGCATGATCGAGCTGCCATGCCGCGAGTCGTGCGCCAATCCGATCCCGTATCCGGATCCGACGGGGCCGAATGTAAAGGGTTTCTCCCTGCCTGCTGAGCAAAATCATCGCCATCGAGGTGAACCGATCTGTCGCACGACTTCCGCTGCCGATCGGTTGTAGACCCGCGGTCTTGAGCATGCGAATCCGTGACAGCGTGGCTAAAACCGGGAACATGCGTCTGAGGCGTTTCTGGCACCTGCAGCGCCGCTGCGGTGATGTACTTGAAAGCAGTGCTTAACGAACCAGAAGCCGAACCCCGCGTCAGCACCGGCCTTGACCCCCTCGACGCCGTGCTCGGTGGCTTGTACTGGGGCGACAACGTCGTGTGGCAGCTGGATGGCGCCCCGGCGAGGCCGTTCTACGACGCAATCGCGGAGCAGGCCGACGCGTTCGACACACGGATCCTGGTTTCGCTCGGCAAGCCGATCGAGTCCTACGACGCGGTCGGGCTCGTGGTGCTCGATGCCGGGCCCGGTACGCAGCTGGCGCGGCCGGCCGATCTGCTGATCGAAATCCAGCGCATCTGTCATCCCCGCGCGCGGCGTCTGCTCCTCTTTGACTCGCTGGACAGGATGGTGGGCAGTTGGGGGGCGAACAACGCACGTGGATTCTTCGCCCGCTGCTGCCCGCTTCTGCTGGAAGTCGGCGCTATCGCCTATTGGTCGATGAGCGAGCAGACGCCGGCTGCGGTGCGTGACACGGTCGAGGCGGTGACTCAGTGCGTGCTGAGGGTGGACGAGCGCAGCCTCCGCGTGGCCAAGGCAGAAGGTCGTGGCGAGCGGGTCCGAGGGTCGGTGCTGCACTGGCATGAGGAGGACGGGGAACCGGTTCTCGCGCCGGCGGAGCTCGCCGGCCGGATCGCCGCCTCGCTGCGGGCCGTACGGCGCAACCGCGAGCTCAGCCAGAACGACCTCGCCGCGCTCGCCGGGGTCACCGCAAGCGCCATCTCGCAGGCCGAACGCGCCGACCGCGGGCTATCGCTAGCGACCCTCGTGCGGCTGAGCGATGCGCTCGGCATCACCCTCGACGAGCTGCTCCGCGGCGAGGACCCTGCCGTCTACCGGATCGGTCGCCGCACCGACGATCCCGAGCGCGGCCTCGAGCGCACGATGACGCTGCTCGGCGACACCGACCGCGACCTGCGCATCGACCTCGTGCATCTGAGCGCTCGAGAGTCCGGCTCACCGACGGGTGAGCGCCGAGGCACGGCGATCGTCGCGGTCTCCACCGGCCTCGTGCAGGTGCGGGTGGGCGGCCAGACTCCCGCCGTGCGCCACGGAGAGGTGCTCGTCGCCGACGCTCGCCGAGTCGATGGCTGGCGCAACCTGGGTCAGAGCCAGGCGGTGCTGTTCTGGATCCTGATCCCGCCGCACTGAACGGCGCCTGAATCAGCCGGTCAGCCTTTTCGGCGCCTTTCGTTCCCAAGCATCGCTGAGCAGCTCGGCCAGCCCGTCGGCCGGAGCGTGTTCGAGATCGACGGCGACTGCCGCGAGTCGCTTGCCCCAATAGCGCTCGCTGCACCACTCGGGGTGGCGCTCGGTGGCGGTCCGGATCCCGGGTTCGTCGACCATCACGTTCATCGTCCGCTGGTCCCACAGAGTCGCGAAGATCTTCCCGCCGATCCGGAACGATGGTCGGCCGTGATGGTCCGCCTCGACGGCTTCGGGCAGCCTGAGGGCGAGCTGCCGGGCGTCGTCAGGCGTCATGTGGGTCGGCGGCGCCGCTCTTGCCACATCGGTCGCAGACACCGACGATCGGGAAATGGGTGAAGCGGGCCGCGTAGCCAAACTGTCGCTTGATCTGTTTGCGGATGGGGTCGAGACGCTCCGGGTTGACCGTGACGACCTTGGCGCAGCGTTCGCAGTACAGGTATTCGGTTTCGTTCGCGCGGGCCAGCGTGTACAGGCCCGGCGAGTGTCCGAGGTGAACGTGGCGGACGAGGCCGCGCTGCTCGAGCATCTCGAGGTTGCGGTAGACCGACGATTCGTCGAGCGATAGTTCGCGAGCCAGGTCGGCCGCAGTGCTGGGGCCGCTGGCGGCGAACAGCGCTTGCAGGACCAGCCGGCGCGGCGTCGAGAGCCGGAGGCCGGCCGCGCGCAGGATCCGGATGGCGTCGCCGAGGTTTTCGAACGCCGGCGGGCGGACGTTCGGAGACAGGGTCATCGCATCGATTGTCGCGCAGTCCGACCCTAGGCAACGGGCTCTGTATCGCCCAGATGCGCGCTCCAGCGCTCTTCGATGCGGCCGTAGCGCCAGACCGTGAGAGCGATCGCCCACGTGGCGAGGAACAGGGCGACGATCACGAAGCCGAGCAGGTTGATGTCGATGTTCTCGAACCAGTTCCAGAACGAGCCTGAGAGATTCAGCTTCGAGGCGACCAAGCCACCGAGCTCGATCGTGCCGATCACGGCTGCGACCGCGACCGACAGGCCAGTGATCGTGATGTTGTAGAAGACCTTGCGGACCGGCTTGGAGAAAGCCCACCCGTAGGCGAAGTTCATGAACGATCCATCGATCGAGTCCATCAGTGACATGCCGGCGGCGAACAGGATCGGCAGACACAGGATCGCGTACCAGGGCAAACCAGCGCCTGCTGCGCCACCCGCCAGCACCAGCAGTGAGACCTCGGTCGCGGTGTCGAAGCCGAGCCCGAACAGCATCCCGATCGGGTACATCTGCCGCGGCTTGGTTACCGCCTTGGTCATTCCGCCGAGCAGGCGGTTCATCAGCCCGCGCTTGTCCAGCTGCTGCTCGAGCTCACGCTCGTTGTAGCGGCCGGTGCGCATCTCACGGAACACCCTGACGATCCCGAGCAGGATTACGACGTTGATCGCGGCGATCGCGTAGAGAAATGTGCCCGACACCAGCGTGCCGATCGAGTTGGTCACCTGGTGCAGGCTCGAGTCGCCGTTCTTGACCGGGCCGTCAAGCGCTCGGACTCCGACCGAGATCAGGAATGCCAGCGCGAACACGATCGTCGAATGGCCGAGCGAGAACCAGAACCCGACACTCAGCGGCCGCTTGCCCTCCGACATGAGCTTTCGGGTGGTGTTGTCGATCGCCGAGATGTGGTCGGCATCGAACGCGTGGCGCAGCCCGAGCGTGTACGCGGTCACGCCGATCCCGATCGTGAACGCCCCCGCAGCGCCAAGCTGGTAGTGCCTCGGCGCCACCAGCGCGATCAAGGTCAGGAAGCCGAGCGCGTGCAGCGCGCCCACGACGGCGACCATCATCAAGAGCGTCCGCCGCTGGCTTCCCGAGAGCGATTCCCAGAAGGCCCGCAGGCTTCGCCGCCTCGCTGTTCTCGCAGTCGCCGCCGCCATCCTCTCCCTCGCGCGTTGGCCGAAGCGCCACGCTACCCCGACGGCCCTGCTAATGCAACCGAGTGGTAATTAGGAGCACATCCCGGCACGCCGGCACGGATTAGCCGCCGTCACGGAACCGCCACGAGCGCCGAGCCAGGTCCTGCGGATCGGTTGGTCGCGTCCCGCGAGAGTGCACCGCCCTGGCCTTTCAGATAGCGGTTGAGGAAGGCCAAGGTCACGTGCTCGACCATTGTGAGATCCGGGCCGGGTTGCGTATAAGGCGGCTGGTGACTCGCGCCCAGCAGCTTGAGCAGATACTTGGGCGGGGCTGCTTGGGCGAAGAAGGCGTAGGTCTGGGGTGGGGGATTGATTGTGTCCGCGGTTCCTTGGATCGCCAATAGCGGCGGCCCACCCGCCGGCATCGCAAAGCGTGGCGCGAAGGGGTCCTCTGCGCCTGAGAGAATCACAGCGGCTGTGATTCGCGTGTCACGTCCGGGGCCGTAAGCAGCCGCAAGAGCGGTGTCGCCACCGTCTGATTGACCGGCTACAGCGACTTGACCCAGATCGCTCCGCGCCGCGATGACCGCCTCCCGCGCGTTTTGCGGGTTCTGCAGCACGCTGATCACCAGGCTCATGTCGCCGGGCTGGTTGGGCAGGTCGTTCTCGTTGGGACCCCCGGGCGCGTTTGCGTTCTCGAGCGGGAACACAGGAGCGGCGACGACGTACCCCGCCTCGGCCCACGCTCGCAGCAGCAGCGCATACGGCTGGGGCGTGACGGCGAAGCCATGGCCGAACACGATCAGTGGCGCCTTGACCGAGGCGCTTGCCGGATACCAGACGTCGACGGTGAAGTTTCTGCGGACGGTCCGGCCCGCAACCACCATCGTCCGGGCCGGGTCGAAAACATGGATCGTCGTCGTTCGCACCCCGACCTGAGCGGGCCTGACACGGTGGACCGGGCGGACGACAGTCTGGACCGCGTGCGGCCGAGGAATCGCGCGCTGATGATGGGTGGAGTGCTTCGCGGCTGGCGGAGGTGCGCGCACGTATCGCACGGGGCTCGTTGTCTGTCCGGCTTGGGTCAGCGCGAGGGTCAACACCCCCGCAACGACCAACGCGCTCCCGATTGCCAGGGCGAGTACGTGCTTCGCCGGTGTGGCACGCACCGCTGCACCGCTGCGGGCAAGCCTGCGAAACCGCGACCGCGGCCCACGACGGCCCATCTGCGGATGTCCCAAGGCTTGCCGACCTACCAGCGCACGTAGCGCTCGGCTGGGCCGCTTCCGGCAATGCAGATCGTGTTACCAGTGGTTCCTGGTCCGCCGGTCTGGCAAAGGAATGACCTGGTCCTCGCGCGTCCGGTCGGGACCGTCAGCGGTCCGTCCGTCGAATACGCGGCGTAAACCTCGGCTGCGAGACGACACGACGTGGTCGCCGAGTAGACAGAGACGGTTATGCCGCCTCCGGTGCAGGACGACACCTGATCACCGTTCGGAGCCGACGGCGAATCGGCACACCCCGGCAGGGAGGCTTGAGGGTCATCCGAGCACCCGGGGCCGACGTTGTATCCGTTGGCGTCCCGGCCCGTGACCGGTGAACCCGGGAGAAGCGAGGATGTGCTCGGCGGGCCGGGTGCGGTCGAAGTCGTCTGCGCCGGCGGAGATGTCGCCGCCGTCGAGGCAGTCGTCAGCGAAGGAACCCGACGGTGGCTGAATCCGCGCTTGAGGGCCCGGGGCGCCGAAGCGGGTGAGATGACAGTGCGCGTTGGGAGTGGGTGCGAGAAGACCCCCGCGGCTACGAGGGCGCCGACGGCGATCCCCGCGAGCGCTACGACGGCGAGGAGAATGAGAGCGAGAGGACTGCCACCGCGAGGGGGCACCGAGGGCATAGGCGGGGGTGGGGTGTACGCCTGGTAGACCACTGGTGGGGCGGTGGGTGGCTGCAGGACGACCGGCGGTAGCGGCGTCGAGGGCCCCACCACCGTCGGTTCGAACTGGGGGTTGACCGGAACCGGCGATGGCTGCGCTCTCGGGGCACGGTGAGCTGCCAACAGGGCTTCCGTGAACGCTTGACCGGAGACGTACCGCTGCGCGGGGTTGATCGCCAGCGCCTTCGCGATGAATCCGTCATAGCGCTGCCCGAGCCCTGGAACGGCTGCTGATGCCAGTGGCCGGGGGTCGTTCGCGTGTGCCCATCGGACCGCCATCTCGTTGTCGCCCGGGAACGGTGCTCGTCCGGTCAAGGCTTCGTATAACAGGCACCCAAGCGCGTATAGGTCGCTCCTCGAGTCCGGCTCGGCGCCCCTGATCTGCTCTGGCGATAGGTAGCCGGGGGTCCCGACCGCCCAGCCACTCTGGGTCATGTGGCTGTCCGTACCCGCCGGCTTCGCGAGGCCAAAGTCGGTCAAGTAGGCGTGCTCGCTGCCGTCGACTTCACGGATGAGGACGTTGGCCGGCTTCACGTCCCGGTGCACAAGACCGGCGGTTCGATTGACCGCATCAAGGGCTGAGCCGAGTTGGCAAACAATCTCAACCGCGCGTTCGGGTGCGAGCCGCCCGCACCGTACGAGCACGCTACGAAAATCCTCTCCGTCGACCCACTGGAGTGCGAGCGCGAGCTGTCCTGCGTGATCGACAACATCGAACACAGACACGATGTGGGGATGGTCGACCGATGCCGCGAGCCGCGCCTCGCGTAGGAACCGTTCCCGGTACTCAGGCATGCTCGCGACCTCTTCGCGAACTACCTTCAGAGCGACCACGCGATCGAGCGAGTGCTGCTTAGCGCGGTAGACGACGCCCATACCCCCGGCGCCTGCTATTCCAAGGATCTCGTAGTCGGCAATCAGCTCGCCCTCAGCGAGCAGGCCGTTCACTGCTTCGGTCACTGCCCCCACGGAAATGACTCCTCTCGAATCGGCACGCCAGGTAAGCCCCGGGTCACCCAAAAGACCCGATTCACAACGTACGCCCTAGCGCCGCCGTTCGCCCCAGGGGGCCACCCCAGAATTAGTTGTATTGGCCCCTAGGCCGAAGCAAGCGCGGGAGTCGCAGCAGGGAGCTCCGACGATCGCGAGGGGCCGGCTGCCCCCGGCCCTTATGCCAAAGGGGCGGGTGCGCCCATCCCCGTGAAGCTCTCGGCGACCTCGCCGAACTGCTCACGGAGGATCGCGCGCCCGCTGTCATCGACGATCACGGAGAACATCCACTTGCTGTGATCCTGCGGGTCGTACCAGACCGGATAGCGCTCGCCCTGGCGCGGAATCTGAAGACGTGGCACGGTCGCCGTCTTCTGGGCGTCGAAGGGGCTGCCCCCGTCGAGGGGCTCGACCCGGAACGTCATGTTGACGCGCGGGTTCTGGTTGATCGTCATACCCGTGTCTTGCACGGTGATGACGGTGCCCACCGCCTTCGAGCCGGTCGACTGCAGCGTCTCGGCAAGCTTGCGCTTGTTCTTGAAGAACATCACTACGCCCCTTTCTGAATCAACCGAGGCGGACTCGGCTGATCACCCGGTAGATAGCGGCACCATAGTGCAACTAGGTCTGCGAAACCTGCATTTATGGTGACCCATTGCCGCGTCGGCGAGTGCGTCAGATAGCGCTCCCCGACGCGACCGAACGACTAGAAATGAACAGTCGGGCTGAAGCCGGCCTTGCAGCCTGACTTCTTTGTCGCCTCGGCGTAGAACTTCCCGTGCCCCAAGCCGGGGTTGCCCGCGTCCCAGACCCCCTTACTGCCCTGACGGGTCGAGGTTGTGGGGCCGTACACCTTTTGATCGACCTTCGGGTTCTGAGTTGACCCCTTCTGCTTGAAGATGAAGACCTTGCGCCCGCCCAGGCAGCTCGAGCTTGAGCTCTTGATCGTGCCGTAGACATGGTCCGGCCCCTTGATCGTGACCGTGGTCTTGGCGCCGGCCGCCCAAGCGGCGCCAGCGATCGCCAACGCGCTGCATCCGACTGCAGCTATAACCGACATTTTCGCCCTCATATGCCTCCTCCCAATCGTCGTTCCGTGAGACGGGTGGGACATTACCATGTGGGTAGGTAGGTTAGCTGCCAAAAACACCTTAAGGCGGGGCGAGGCTCGAGTGCCAAAGTTAGACACGGTGCTAGGAGCCTGCCCTCAAGCGCGATACGCGCTCCGGCTCAGATCTCAGATCGGCCATTCTGCCCTTATCGCCGTGGCCGTGTGTCTGTCTGTGGCGCTGGCCTCCTGCGGGGCGGAAAGCGGCCAAAGCGGCCGTGCCGACCATCACAGTCCCGACCCGCCTGCGCGCGCTACCAAGTCGGGTGCTGCTTCGTTGCCGCCAAAGCGGCCGGTGAACGCGTCGTTGACGGCGCTGCCGAAGCCGGCGAACCTCGCCCCATTCGGAGGACCGCCGGTGGCGGGGCGAGGAACATGGCGCGCCGCCGGGCGACGCGTCGGGGGCGTGCCCGCCGTCTACGAGACAAAGCTGGTCCCGCCAGGCGGCTCGCAGCCAGCCGGGATCGCGTGGATGGACACACACCTGCTGGCGGCGCGGCTCTACTCAGGATCGAGGAGCCCCGGCGGCGGACCCTACCGTTACACGGCGCCCATCAAGCTGGCGAGCGCGCGCCGTCTGGTCGCGGCCTTCAACGGCGGCTTTCTGATGAAGGATGCCCGGGGCGGCTACTACACCCAGGGCCGCGTGCTCGATCCGCTCCGCCCCGGGGCTGCCTCGCTGGTCATCTACGCCGACGGCTCGGTCAACGTAGGAGCTTGGGGCCGCGACGTGAGCATGACTTCTGCGGTGGTAGCGGTCCGCCAGAATCTTGTGCCGCTGGTGGCAGGCGGTCAACCTACGCCGCGCGCGAGGACTGGCTGGCGGGCGTGGGGCAACACCTGCGGCGCGAGTTCGTGCGCCGCAAGCGTCCCCGGCATCGAGCACCAATGGCGCTCTGGCCTCGGCGTGACCTCGGACGGGGCGCTCGTATACGTGCAGGGGTCCGCGCTCGCCCCTCTACAGCTTGCGGACCTACTCGTGCGCGCTGGAGTCCTCCGCGGGATGGAGCTTGACATCAATCCCGACTGGCCAATATTCGCCACCTACGATCCGGCAAGCCCACACGGCCTCGCCACGCCCTCCAACGGCCACCAGCTCACAGCAACCGTACGGGGACCAGACACCTTCTTTGACGCGTGGTGGGCGCGCGACTTCATCACGATGTCGGCGCGCTAGCGGGCCGAGAAAGCTGAAAACCCGCGGTCAACGGCAAATCCGAGGTGGAGCTAGCGGGGCTCGAACCCGCGACCTCCTGAATGCCATTCAGGCGCTCTCCCAGCTGAGCTATAGCCCCGGCGTCCCCGAAGCGTAGTACACCTGGGTCGCCCCCGAACGTCCCCGGCTTCGGTCCGTCGGGCGCAACAAGAGCCAGGCAACTAACCTGAAACCGATGAGCACGCCGGCCGCTTCAGACCGTCGCTACCGACCCGATTTGATCGAGCCCAAGTGGCAGGAGGTGTGGTCGCGCGAGCGCACCTGGGAGGTCGCGAACCCGGCGCAGGGCGACAGGGCCCTGCCGGAGAAGTCCTACGTGCTCGAGATGCTGCCCTATCCGAGCGGCGAGCCGCACATCGGCCATCTGAAGAACTATGCGCTCGGGGACGCGATCGCCCACTTCCACCGCCGCACGGGCCGCCACGTGCTGCACCCGATGGGCTATGACGCTTTCGGCCTGCCGGCCGAGAACAACGCGATCAAGACCGGCGTCCCCCCGCGTGAAGCGACCGAGCGCTCAATCGCCGCCTACCGGCACTGGTTCCACCGCTGGGGCATCTCGATCGATTGGAGCCGCGAGCTCTCGACCGCAGAGCCCACCTACTACCGCTGGACGCAGTGGATCTTCCTGAAGCTGTTCGAGCGGGGGCTCGCCTACCGCAAGCAGGCCGCGGTCAACTGGTGTCCCAACGACCAGACCGTGCTCGCCAACGAGCAGGTGATCGACGGGCGCTGCGAGCGCTGCGGCTGCAAGGTCGAGTTGCGCCAGCTCGAGCAATGGTTCTTCCGCATCACCGACTACGCCGACCGCCTGCTCGACGACCTCGATCAGATCGACTGGCCCGAGCACGTCAAGGCGATGCAGCGCAACTGGATCGGGCGCAGCGAGGGCGCCGAGGTCACCTTCCGCAACGAGGAGCTGGGGATCGACTACCCCGTGTTCACCACCCGGCCCGACACGCTGTTCGGCGCGACCTTCTTCGTGATGGCGCCCGAGCATCCCGACGTGTTCAAGCTCGCCACGGGCACCGAGCGCGAGCAGGAGGTCCACGACTACGTCAATCGCACTGCCAGCGAGTCCTCGGAGCAGAGGGGCGCGGCCGAGAAGCCCAAGACCGGCGTGCCGCTCGGCCGCACGGTGACCAACCCTGTCACCGGCGAGCAGATCCCGATGTACGTGGCCGACTACGTGCTGCTCGAGTACGGGACGGGCGCGATCATGGCGGTCCCCGCGCACGACGAGCGCGACTACGACTTCGCCAAAGCCTTCGGGCTCCCGATCCGCTACGTGGTCGCGCCACAGGACGGCGAGCCCCCGCAAGATGAAGCGTTCGTCGCCCACACGCAGGACGAGCGGCTGATCAACTCGGGCCAGTTCACGGGCATGAACGCGCTCGAAGGGCGCCAGGCGATCGTCGAGTGGCTCGACCGCCAGGGCAACGGTCACGGCTCGGTCAGCTACAAGCTGCGCGACTGGCTCGTCTCGCGCCAGCGCTACTGGGGCTGCCCGATCCCGATCGTCTACTGCGAGCGCTGCGGCATGGTGCCGCTGCCCGTCGACGAGCTGCCGGTGGTGCTGCCCGAGATCGATGACTACCAGCCCAAGGGCCGCGCGCCGCTTCAGAGCGCCGAAGGCTGGGTGCGCACGAAGTGCCCGCAGTGCGGGGGCCCGGCCACGCGAGAGACCGACACCATGGACACCTTTGTCGACTCGAGCTGGTACTTCCTGCGCTACTGCGACGCGCGCAACGACGCGGCCGCGTGGGACCGCGGGATGTTGAGAAGGTGGATGCCCGTCGACCAGTACATCGGCGGGGTCGAGCACGCGATCCTGCACCTGATGTACGCGCGCTTCTTCGTCAAGGCGCTCGCCGACATGGACCTGCTCGACGTCCAGGAGCCCTTCAAGTCACTGTTCACCCAGGGCATGATCCTCGGCCCTGACGGCAACAAGATGTCAAGCTCGAAGGGCAATGTGATCATGCCGAACCCGATCGTCGAGCGCTTCGGCGCCGACGCCGCGCGCACGTTCGTGCTGTTCATCGGTCCCGCCGATCAGGACGCCGCCTGGTCCAACGAGGGAGTCGAGGGCGTCTACCGATTCCTCGCCCGCCTCTACCGGCTGGGCGAGGAGCTCGGCGGCGAGGACGGGGCTGTAGAGCAGCCGGTGGCCCAAGCGGGCTCTGATGAGACCCTGGTGCGCAAGGCGAACTGGGCGATCGACAAGGTCACCGCCGACCTGGCCGAGCGGTTCGCGTTCAACACCGCGATCGCGGCGATCATGGAGCTCGTCAACGAGATCTACCGCCAGCGGGACGCGTCCCCTGCCGCGCGCCGCTTTGCCACCGCCACCGCCGCCTCGCTCGTGTTTCCCTTCGCGCCCCACCTCGGCGCCGAGGTCTATGAGCAGCTGACCGGTCGCCGCGTGTGGGAGGAGCCGTGGCCCGACGCGGATCCGGCCATGCTCCAGACGGACGTCTTCGAGCTCGTGCTGATGGTCAACGGCAAGGTGCGGGACCGCGTCCGCGCACCCACCGGCGCCGCGCGCGAGGAGCTTGAGCGGCTCGCCCTGGAGGCCCGCGGCGTACGTGCCCACGTCGACGGTCGCGAGGTGACGAAGGTGGTGGTGGTGCCGGACAAGCTCGTGAACGTCGTGGTGCGGTAGACCACTGGTGGCGCCGACCTTCAGGGCCGCCTACCTGATCCACGGCGACGACCACGGCCGCATCGCCGAGCGCCGCGCGCGCCTGTGCAGCCTGGCCGAGTCCTCCAGCGGCGCGCAGGGGCTCGAGCGCTTCGAGGGCGAAGCCTCGACGCCCGAGGCGGTGGCTGGCGCGCTCCGCGCGATGACCTTCGCGCTCGGGCGCAGGTTCATCATCGTCGATGGGGTCGAGCGTTGGCGCGAAGGCGAGCTCGGGCCGCTGCGCTCGGCGCTCGAGACGATCGCGCCCGACACGACGGTCGCCTTCTTCGCGCGCGAGGAAGGGCGCCTCAAGGCACCCGCCGGACTGCACGAGGCCGTGCGCGCCGCCGGCGGCGCAGGTCGAGGCGCAGCAGAGCATCAAGCCGTGGGAGCTGCCCCGCTGGGTCGCGGGCCAGGCGAGTGGCCTCGGTCTCGAGCTCGAGCCGGACGCCGCGCGGGCGCTCATCCAGCACGTGGGCGAGCGCCAGCAGCGGCTGCGCCGCGAGCTCGAGAAGCTCGCGCTCGAGTTCGGTCCGGGCACACAGCTCGCGGTCGAGCAGATCGAAGAGCTGACAGCACCTTCGGGCGAGCGCAAGCTGTGGGCGCTGGCCGACGCCGTCGTGGCCGGCGAGGCGCAGACCGCGACCCAGCTGTATGTGACGCTGCGCGCCCAGGGGGAGCGCGTGCCGGGGATCGTCTACTGGATGGTGCAGCGGGTCGCGCAGGCGGTCGAGGTCGCCGAGCGGCTCGAGCGGGGCGAGCCGCCGGCTCAGGTCAAACGCGGCCTGCGGATGCCATCACGCGCAGCCGACCGGCTGATCGCCGACGCCCGCCGGGTGGGCGCGGAGGAGCTCCGTCGCGCGCTCGAGCAACTGGCCGACCTCGAGTACGCCTCTCGCGGTGGAGGACCGGGCGGCGCGAGCGAGGATGCGGCCGTCGTGCGCGCGATCGAGCGGATCGCGGGCTAGCTGCCGCGTACGCGAGCCGCGCGCGACTTCTTCCGCGCGCCGGCGTTGCGGTGCAGCGCGCCGCGCTTCACGGCCTTGTCGATCGTCCGCACGAGCACCCGGTGCTCGTTGTCCGCGGTGGCGTCCTCGCCCGCGGCGACGGCGCGCTCGAGCCGGCGGAAGTAGGTCTTGATCTTCGACGTGTAGCGGCGGTTCTCGAGCCGCTCTCGCTCTGAGCGCAGGATGCGCTTTTTCTGTGAGTGGATGTTTGCCATATCAGCGGAGGGCGGCCGCTACTTTAGCGTCATTGTTTTGGCCGGCGCACATGTGCGCCGGCCCCGGCCGGAACATGTTCCGGCCGGCCGGCCCGCGCATGCGCGGGCCGGGACGTATATATGACCGCGACCGCTCCCCCCAGACCTCGGCGGCGCCTCGCCTCGAGCGCGGCCATCTTCTCGATCGCGACCGCCGTCTCGCGGGTTGCCGGGCTCGCGCGCGACATCATCGCCGCGAGCTTCTTCGGCACTGGTCTCGCGCGCTCGGCCTTCACCTTCGCCTACCAGATCCCCAACCTGGTCGCGAACCTGTTCGCCCAGGCGGCGCTGTCGGCCGCCTTCGTGCCCGTGTTCACCGAACTGCTCCAGAAGGGTCGCAAGCGCGACGCGTTCAGGCTCGCCTCGAGCCTGTTCTGGATCATCCTGATCGTCCTCGGGGCGATCACCGCGCTGCTGATCGCGCTCGCCGGAGTGATCATGCCGCTCTTCACCGGCCACTTCAGCGACGCCGGCAACGCGCTCACCGCGGGCCTCGCCCAGGTGCTCTTCCCGGTGGTGCTGCTGTTGGGGCTGACGGGTCTGCTGGTCGGGATCCTGCAGTCATTCGACGAGTTCACGATGCCCGCGATCGCGCCGGCGGTATGGAACGTGGTGATCATCGTGCTGCTGGTGGCGCTGCGGCCGCACTTCCACAGTCACCTCGGCATCTACGCCTTCGCGATCGCCTGGCTCGTCGCCTCGGTCGTCCAGCTGGCGCTGGTGGCCTCGGCGCTGCGCCGGGTCGATTTCCGCCTCCAGCTCTCGGTCGACTGGCGCGACCCCCGCGTGCGCCAGGTGTTCGCCCTGATGCTGCCCGTCACGATCGGGCTGGGGATCGTCAATCTCGACCAGATCATCAACTCGGCCTTCGGCTCACTGGTCCCCGGGCAGTCGTCCCAGGCGCCGGCCGCGATCGACAACGCATTTCGCATCTACATGCTGCCCCAGGGGGTCTTCAGCGTAGCCGTGGCCACTGTGCTGTTCCCGACCCTGAGCCGTCTGGCGGTGCACCGCAACGCCGACGGCATGCGCCGCACCGTGGGCAACGGCATGCGCCAGATCACCCTGTTGCTGGTGCCCGCGGCGGCTTTCCTGATCGTGCTGGCGACGCCGATCACGCGGCTCGTCTACCAGCGCGGCCAGTTCAACGCGCACTCGACCCACCTGGTCTCGATCGCGCTCTTCTGGTTCGCGTTCAGCCTGCCCTTCGCCGGCATCAACCTGTTGCTCACGCGCAGTTTCTTCGCCGTCAAGCGGCCCTGGATTCCGACCCGGCTGGCGGCGCTCAACATGATCGTGGACGTGATCGTGAGCGTCGCCCTGTATCGCCCGCTGGGCATCGCCGGGCTGGTGATCGGGACCGCGGCCGCCAACGCGGTCATGACCTGGCTCCAGCTCACGCGCCTGCGCGCGGGGCTGAACGGGCGACTCGACGGGCGCCAGACGCTGATGATCACGGTGCGCATCGTCGTCGCGACGGTGATCATGGCCGCGATCGCGCGCGGGTTGTGGCTGGTGCTCGACCACCTGCTCGGGGTCTCGCTGGTGGCCCAGATCGTCGCGGTCGGCTTCGCCTTCACTGTGGCCGCCACGGTTTACGCCCGGCTGGTGCTCGCGATGCGGATTCCTGAGGCGCGCCAGATCCAGGAGCTCGTGCAGGGGCGGCTGGGGCTGGGGCGGGCCACGCGATAGCCGCCGCTCGAGATGTGCGGATTCTCATCCCTCTCTTAATAAGTAGCTCATCGCGCTGCACCACAGTCGTGGGCGTGATCAGCTTTCCGGCCCTCGGCACGCACCGCGACCGTCGTCGCCGAAGATCCAGCGGGCGAGGAGCGCGCCCGAGCAGCCGTCGAGGAGGTCGTCGAGGCATTCGACAACGCGTGCTCCCGCTTTCGGCCGGACTCTGAGCTCTCGGCGCTCAACTCCGCGGCCGGGCGGTCGGTGTGCGTGAGCCCGTTGCTCATGGAGGCGGTCACGGCGGCTCTGCGAGCGGCCGAGCTGACGGACGGGGACGTCGACCCGACCGTCGGGCAAGGCACTGATCGGGCTCGGCTACGACGAAGATTTCGCTGCGATCGCGGCGGCGCGAGCCACGGCGGGCCGCAGTCGCGTCGGTACCCGGCTGGCGGACGATCACGGTCGACCGCGCCGCCTGCACGGTCCGGGTCGCTCCCGCGGTGAGGCTCGACCTCGGCGCGACCGCCAAAGCGCTGGCCGCCGACCATGCAGCCGTCGCAGCCGCCGCGGCGGCCGGCTGCGGCGTGCTCGTTTCGCTCGGCGGCGACATGGCCGCGGCGGGCACGGCGCCGTCCGACGGTTGGCGCATCCGGGTGACCGACGACCATGGCTCGCCCCCGGAAGCGCCCGGGCAGTGGATCGCGATCCGCTCTGGGGGACTCGCCACCTCGAGCACCACCACGCGCCGCTGGCAGACCGACTCCGGCGTAGCCCATCACCTCGTCGCTCCAGGCACGGGCCGGTCCGCAAACGGTCCCTGGCGGACGGTCAGCGTCGCCGCCGGCTCGTGCCTTGACGCGAATATCGCCAGCACGGCTGCGCTCGTACGCGGCGGCCAGGCCCTTGAGTGGCTCGAGTCGATCGGGCTTCCCAGCCGGCTGGTCGGCACCGACGGGACCGTCCAGCACCTAGGCGGCTGGCCTACGGAGCGTGATGACCTGTCCGCCCGGGAGCTCGCACGATGACGGCCTGGCTCGAGGGCCATCCCGGCCTTCCGCGGCTGCTGGCGGGGATGCACCCGGACCCCGAGCCGATGACGATGGCTGAGCACGAGCGGGTTCACGGCCCGCGTGCCCGGAATCGGTTCGCACGAGCTGATTGCCGCGGTCGCTGACAGCGGACTGCGCGGGCGTGGCGGCGCCGACTTTCCCACTGCGCGCAAATTGAGCGCGGTCGCTGGCGCGGGGGGAGGCGTCAGCGCCGTCGTCGTCAACGGATCGGAGACCGAGCCGGCCAGCGAGAAGGACAAGCTGCTGATCTCGCGGCTTCCCCATCTCGTGCTCGATGGTGCGATCCTGGCCGCCAAGGCGGTCGGAGCGCCGAAGGTGATCATCCAGGTCGGCGAGAGCGCGATCGAGTCGATCCGGGCGCTCGCAGGTGCGCTCTCGGTCCGCGCCGGGGATCCCGTGCCGATTGAGGTCGTAGAAGCCCCGGAGGGCTACGTGGCGGGCGAAGAGAGCGCCGTGATCCACTACCTGAACGCGCGCCGGCCGCTGCCCACGTTCGTGCCTCCGCGGCCTTACCAGCGCGGCTACCGGGGCCGATCAACGCTGATCCAGAACCCCGAGACGCTCGCTCAGCTGGCGCTCGTCGCCCGCTTCGGGTCGCGCTGGTACCGCGAGCTGGGCACGGACGCCGATCCGGGCTCGGCGCTGGTCACGATTCTCGGTGCGGTGGAGGTCCCGGGCGTCTACGAGCTTTCCTTCGGAACCCCCGTGAGCGATCTGCTCGCGGCCACCGGAGGGGTGACCGAACCCGTTCAAGCCCTGCTGGTGGGCGGCTATTTCGGCACCTGGGTCGAGGCCTCGCGGATGTCTCCATCTGCGCTTGGCGCGGGCCGACCTCCGCTCCGTCGGTTGTTCGCTCGGCTCGGGGGTGCTGATCGCGCTAGGGGAACGCGCGTGCGGTCTCTGTGAGAGCGCGCGGGTGATCGACTACCTGGCCGAGCAGTCTGCGGGGCAGTGCGGTCCCTGCACGCACGGGTTGCGCGCGATCGCCGACGCCGTCTGCGCGCTCGCCGACGGAGTCGGATCGAGCCGCGATCACGAGCAGGTCCTGCGCTGGACGAGCGAGGTGCGGGGTCGCGGCGCCTGTCACCACCCCGACGGCGCAGCGAGGTTTGTCACCAGCGCGTTGCATGTTTTCGGCCACGAGGTGGCGCGCCATCGCGGGCGGCGATGCGCCGCACCGTCCGCTCGTCTGCCGCTGCGGGGTGTATCGGTCCGGCACGTCGCGGCCGCCGGGAGGGGCCGATGAGAGAACGCCTGCGAGTCAATCCAATCGCCTGCGATGGGCACGGCCTCTGCGCCGAGCTCTTGCCCGAGCTGATCCGCCTCGACGACTGGGGCTACCCGATCATCGAGGAGGACGAGGTGCCGCTGGCGCTGCTCGAGCTCGCCGAGCGCGCCGTCGACGCATGCCCGACGCTCGCGCTGTTGCTCACGCCGGACGAGTGAATCCCGTCGGCGAGCAGCGAGGTTCCGTGCGGCTAGCTCGGCTCGAAGCCCGGTAGCACCACCTCGACCCTGGCGCCCGCCCGCTCGCGAGGGTCTACTGCGCGCGCGTAACCACCGTGAGCTTCGGCGATCGCGCGCACGATCGCGAGGCCGAGACCCGCGCCGCCCGCGGCGCGGCTGCGCGAGCCGTCGACTCGGTGAAAGCGCTCGAACACCCGCTCGCGCTGAGTTGGCGGGATCCCTGGTCCATCGTCGAGCACGGCGAGGCGCAACCTGTGCTGGGCCTGGAGGCTGACCTCTAAACGGACGCGGCCGGTGCCCACCGTGGTGTGCTCGATCGCGTTGCGCGCGAGGTTTCGCAACGCCTGCGCGAGCAGGTCCGGATCGGCGTGCAGGACGCCCTCGGGGATCGCTCCGAGCTCGAATCTGCGCTCGGATGTGAGGCTGACGCCGTCCCAGAGCTCGGTCAGAAAGACGGGGAGGTCTATCGGCTGGACGCGCAGCGAGGTCGCCTGGTCTGCTTGGGCCAGGACCAGCAGGTCGTCGACCAGCCGGTTGATCCGCGAGAGCTCCGCCTGAACTAGCCCCTCGACGCGGCGAACCTCAGCTTCGTCGGGGGCGTCCTGAGCGGCGAGGACCTCGAGCTGACCGCGGATCACGGTCAGCGGCGTGCGCAGTTCGTGTGAGGCGTCAGCCACGAACTCTCGCTGGCTCCTGAACGCTTCCGACCTAGCCGATCGAGCATGTGATTGAACGCCTGCGCGAGCACGTGCACCTCATCGCGGCGGCCGGGGGCTACCTTCATGCGCGGTTCGAGGTCGCCGGCGTCAACGCGGGCCGCCACCGCGGCCATCCGCCGCAAGGGCGCGGACACGCGCGCGCCTGCGAGATACGAGGCGGCCAGCGCGAGCACCAGCACCAACAGCGCGGACAGCAGAAACGCACGGGCCAGGTCATGCTGGGCACCGCCGACCACCGCGAGCGGCTCGCCGGCGCCCGCGATCACTCGGGTCGAGCCGAGCGACACCGCGCGCTCGTCGAGCTGCATCGCGCCGACATCCGGGATCCGCTCTGTCGAGTTGCCGAGCTTCGGGATCAGGAGCCTGCGGCCGGCGGCGTTCTCCTGCGCTTGCGCGCCCGCGCTTTCACCGTTTTCCGCGACACCGGTGCCGAACACCTCAGGGTGGTTGGAGGCCGTCGGCTCACCGGGGATCAAGGCGAACAGCAGGGTCGAGTTCGCAGTGTATGGCTGGTCGCGCATGTAGCGACGAGCCGCCGCCTCGATCTGGATCGGCCCGGCTCCCCGTAGCGGACGGAGTGCTTCCGAAACCTGTCCGGCGTCGCTGGCGATGCTCCGATTGATCTGTGCCCTCAGTTCGCTGCCGGTCTCGTTGTAGACGACGAAGAAGATGACCGCGGTCGAGGCGAGCAGCACCCCGGCGACCCAGAGCGCGAACCTGAAGCGAAGCCCCACCGGCCTCAGCCTGCCGAGGGTTCGGCTCCGCTTCACGGGACCCCTACTCGCTCGCGTCAAGGCGGTAGCCCACGGACCTGACCGTCACGATCGGCGCGCGCGATCCGCGCTCGCCCAACTTGCGGCGCAGGTAGCCGACGTAGACGTCGACCACGTTGGTACCCGGGTCGTGCTCATAGCCCCACACGGCCCGCAAGATCTGCTCACGCGAGAGCACGCGGCCGCGGTTGCGCATCAGGTAGACCAAGAGCTCGAATTCCGTCGTGGAGAGCCGGATCGAGCGCCCAGCCCGGACCACGGCGCGACCCAGCAGGTCGACCTCGATGTCCGCAGCCCGCAGCGTGGTCGGCGAGGTCTGCGACGCGACCCTGAGTGCCGCCCGGATCCGCGCCGCGAGCTCCTTCAGGGAGAACGGCTTCGTCAGGTAATCGACGGCTCCCGAGTCGAGCCCGGCAACCCGGTCCTCCACTTCACTGAGCGCTGTGAGCACGATCACCGGCAGCGCCGGCTTGGCCTCGCGCATCTGCGCGAGTATCTCGAACCCGTCGCGGCCCGGAAGCATCATGTCGAGCACCACGAGGTCTACGTCTTCGCTGATTGCGCGTTCCGCTCCGGTGGTCCCGTCGGGCGCCGAGCGCACCCGATAACCGTGGGCTTCAAGACCGCGCTCGAGAAAGTCAAGGATCCCAGCCTCGTCCTCGATCACCAGGATCACTTCACGGTCTTTGTCCGATTGGAGCTCTCTCATTTAGGTTTGAGGCGGGATTGACTCGGCGCGGTCACACTGTCGCCGTGAGCACAACCAAGCCGGCTCAATCGGTTTCCTCGGCGGACTCGCGGGCCCGAGCTCGAGCGCGGTGGGAAGCCCTGGTCGGCGGCGGGCCCGAGGGCAACGAGCAGCTCACAGGGCGAAACGGGGCCCTGCTGATCGTGCTGCTGGCCGTGATCGGGGTCACGATCCTGCGGATCCGCCAGCTGATCTCCGTGCACCTGTTCGTGGGCTTGGTGCTGCTCGGGCCGGTGGCGATCAAGCTGGCAAGCACCGGCTACCGGTTTGCGCGTTTCTACACGAGAGATCTCGTCTACCGCGCGAAGGGTCCGCCCGACCTCGTGATGCGGCTGAGCGCCCCGATCGTGGTCGTCTCTACGGTCGTGGTCTTCGTCGAGCGGCCTCGTTCTCCTGGCTGACGGACCACGGGCGCGCAATCAATGGTTGTCGATTCACAAGGTGAGCTTCATCGTCTGGGTCGTGTTCATGGCTCTTCATGTCGTGGGTCATCTCCCGGGCGTGGCGCGCGCGCTGCGCATGGAGCGGGAAAACGCGACGCTGCCAGATGTCCGAGGGGGGCGCCCGGCCGCTGGCTCGCGCTCGGTGGGGCGCTGGTCGTAGGGCTCGTGATCGCGGTCCTGCTGCTGCCGGATTTTGCGGCGTGGACCGCCCACGGTGCTTTGTCGCATCACCATTGAGTAGAGCCGATTGGCGTCGTGACGGGCTAGCAGCCGACCCGCGCGACGTGCAGCGGTCACCCACCGACGGGCGCGACGTGCACGGTCCCACTGAGGGCGCCGTTACCGGGGTGGAGCTGAAGCTGGGCGGTCAGGGTCAGCGCCTGGCCACCTGAATTGCGCAGCTCCGCGGTCAGGTTCGTTCCCTCGAGCGCGGTCAGCGCGCCCTGGAACTCCCGTGGTGCGCCCGCGGTTCCCAGAGTGACCGAGCTCGAGGTCATCTGTACACCCCCGCCACCCAGAGGTTGGCCGGTGATCCGAATGTCCAGCACGCTCAGTCGCTGGTGGTGGAGCGATGCCGAGATCTCCACCACTGCGAGGCCGTTACCCGATTGCCCTTCGCGGACCGTCCCGTTGGCCGAGGCGGTGAACGACGAGGCGGTCGCATTTGCATGCGTCACTCCGCTGGGCCCGCTCGTGTGCGCGGAAGCTGAGGCCAGCAGGTAGCTGGGCGTCCCCGCCCGGCGAGCCCAGCCCTTGGCGAGCGGGCCGCCCGGAAGCCAGATGATCAAGCCGAGGGCGAACGTGGCGCAAACAAGAATCGCCGCCAAGCGGGGGCTGGCGTGGTCCGGCCAGCCGGCAAGCGCGCGCACCACCACCGCGGCGATCACCACGATCACGCACACGGCCGCGATCGCCAGCATCCAGCCGATCTTCGCGTCGCTGCCCGTGCCGAACGTGTGCAGCATGGCCACGGGCCACGACCCATACGCCGTCCAGTGCGTCACCCGCCACGCCCGGTAACCAAGCTGGCGCCGCAGCAGGCTCGTGATCACGACCGCCAGCAAGAGGTCGAGCGCCACCGCCCCAAACCCGACCCACAGCGGGCGGTAGGCCGAGACGAACGGGACAAACGCGTCCACCACGCGGATCGGTGCGAACCCGTCCAGCAATGACGTCACGACGTGGATTGCGGTGAACGCGAGCGCGAGCAGCGAGACGGTCCGGTGAACGGCGTCGACGACGAAGCGCGGGAACCGCTCGGTGCGCAAGCGGCGCGAGTTGGCGATCCCGAGCGCGACGCTGAGCGACAGCAGGATCAGCGCAACGGTGCCAGTGCCGCGCGTCAGATACCAGTAGGCGCTAGGCCCAACGGCGGTCGCGTCGATCATCTTTCCAGCGGTCCCGGCGCCTCAGGAGCCGCCCGAGACCGGGCCCCCGCTTAAAGGCGCCGGGGCGGGCGCGGGCGCCTGTGCCGGCGGCTGCAGCCCGCCACCCCCGCCAGCGGTCGAGGAACCGCTGCTGGGCGCCGACGGCTGTCCGCTGGAGCCGGATGAGGACGCCGTGGAGCTCGTCTGCCGAGTGTGGCCGTGAAAAGCATTGGCAGCCGCTGCGGAGATACCGCCCGCTACAACCACCGCTCCGACAATCAACCAGCGGTTGAGCCGGGAGACGAGTTCGAGGCCTCTGTCGCGAGCGGTGAATGCTGAGCCTGAGCGATTCATGATCTGGCGCGGTGGCGCAGACGATGCGACCCACCGTGGTACAGATTGCCCGGCCCGTTAAACGTCGAGCTTAAGGACCGATGAGAAATCCCTAAGAGTCCTCGGTCGGGCAGAGTCGCCTCGGCAAACGCGGCGGCGCGCAGGTCGCCGTAAGCGTCTTCTCATGCCTCGATAAGCCGGACTTCAATGGCCACGCCGACACTCGCTGCCCCGTGCGAGAGGATCGCCGTACTGCCATGAGCGCAACCACTCACATTCACAAGCTCGTACGCCGAGGGACCGATACAACCGGGATCGCGCAGGCCTTCAGTGATGGAGGCGCTGGCGATCGCGATGGAAAGGCTGCTCTGGCGGCATCGCGCCGAGAGCTGGGACGAGGAGGGCTCAGCGCAGCTGGCGCCAGTGGTAGACGCCGTGCTGGCGAGCTCCAAGCCCAGTGCGGGGTCGCTCGCCGTGGACCTTGGCGCGGGATCCGGGCAGGTCACCCTTCCGCTGGCACGCGAGTGCTCCCATGTGCTGGCAGTCGACGTCAGCGGTCGCGCCATAGCGCTGCTCGAGCGCCGAGCCACCCGCGAGCGAGCCATGAACATCCGCACCCTGACGAATCCAATCGAGACGCTCGAGCTGCCGCCGGGCAGCGTCGACATCGTCGTCTCGAACTACGCGCTCCACCACCTCCGCGATCGCGACAAGCGGGCGGTGGTCGCGCGCGTCTTCGGCTGGCTGCGCCCGGGAGGCAGACTCGTGATCGGGGACATGATGTTCGGCCGTGGCACAACTCGCGAAGACCGCGAGATCATCGCCGCCAAAGTGAGGTCGCTGGCGGCGCGCGGCCTCGCCGGATGGTGGCGCATCCTCAAGAACGCATGGCGGTTCATGCTTCGCTTCCAAGAGAAGCCGCTCCCGGCGGAGGCGTGGATCGCGATTGCTTCTGACGCCGGCTTCGAAGATGTCGATGCGCACCCCGTGGTCGCGGAGGCGTGGGTGATGAGCGCGGTCAAGCCTGAGCGCGAGGTCGCGGAGTAGCGGCGCGCTCCGCCTAGGGCGGGCCGCGTCAGAGCTGAGCCGGGCGCCGGGGCGCAGCTACGTGCGGTCCCCCTACGCTTGCGGTAGACGTGAGCGCACAGGACCACATCCGCAACTTCTCGATCATCGCGCACATCGACCACGGCAAGTCGACGCTGGCCGACCGTGTCCTCGAGCTGACGCACACGATCGACCCACGCTCGATGCGGGCCCAGGTGCTCGACACGATGGAGCTCGAGCGTGAACGCGGCATAACGATCAAGGCCCAAGCCGTCCGCGTCTTCTACCAGTCAAACCGCGACGGCCGCACCTACCAGCTGCACCTGATCGACACCCCGGGCCACGTCGACTTCACCTACGAGGTTTCGCGCTCGCTCGCGGCCTGCGAGGGGGCTCTACTGGTCGTCGACGCCTCCCAGGGGGTGGAGGCCCAGACCGTCGCCAACACCTACCTGGCTGTCGAGGCGGGACTCGAGCTGATCCCGTGCCTGAACAAGGTGGACCTGCCGGGCGCCGAGCCGGAAGAGGTCGCGACCGAGGTGGCGGACCTGCTGGGCGAGCCGCCGGATGGGGTGGCCCGCATCAGCGCGAAGACGGGCGCGGGCGTCGAGGAGCTCCTCGAGGAGCTGATTGCGCGCGTGCCGCCGCCCCACGGGGACCCGGAGGCGCCGCCGCGGGCGCTGATCTTCGATTCACAGTTCGATCCCTACCGTGGCGTGATCGCATACGTGCGGGTCGTCGACGGCGTGTTCACGCGTGGCGAGGCGGTGCGCGCGATGCAGGCCGGCACGGTCGCCGACATCGACGAGATCGGCTTCTTCACGCCGGACATGACGGCCGCCGGGTCGCTCGCCGCCGGGGAGGTGGGGTTCCTCATCACCGGCATCAAGGACGTCACGAAGCTGCGCGTCGGGGACACGCTGACGAGCCTGCGCAATCCCGCCCCGGCACCCCTTCCCGGCTACCGCGAGGTCAAGCCGATGGTCTTCTGCGGGGTGTATCCGATCGACTCCGACGATTACCCGGATCTGCGCGACGCGCTCGAGAAGCTCTCGTTGAACGACGCCGCGCTCACGTGGGAGCCCGAGAATTCCGACGCGCTCGGTTTCGGTTTCCGCTGCGGCTTCCTCGGCCTCCTGCACATGGACATCGTGCGCGAGCGGCTCGAGCGCGAGTACGACCTCGAACTGCTCCAGACGATGCCCGGCGTGGAGTACGAGGTGACGCTCACCGACGGGAGCGGGCTCGTCGTGCATTCGCCGCACGAGATGCCCGACGCGGCTCGCGTGGCGGCGGTGCGCGAGCCCTTCATCCGCGCGCAGCTGCTGGCGCCCAAGGAGTTCATCGGCACGATCATGGAGCTCTGCCAGGAGCGCCGGGGCGAGCACGTCGCGATCCACTATCTGTCAACCGAGCGCGTGCAGCTCACCTACGACCTACCGCTGCAGGAGATCGTGCTCGACTTCTTCGATCAGCTCAAGTCGCGCACGCGCGGCTATGCCTCGCTCGACTACGAGCCGATCGGGATGCGTGAGTCGGATCTCGTAAAGCTCGACATCCTGCTGGCGGGCGATCCCGTCGACGCGCTCTCGATGCTCGTCCACCGCTCGAAGGCCTACGAAGCGGGGCGCGCCATGGTCGACAAGCTGCGCGAGAAGATCCCGCGCCAGCAGTACGACGTGCCGGTGCAGGCCGCCGTCGGCGCGCGCATCATCGCCCGCGAGACGATCAAGGCCTTCCGCAAGGACGTCACGGCCAAGTGCTACGGCGGCGATATCACCCGCAAGCGCAAGCTGCTCGAGCAGCAGAAGCGCGGCAAGCAGCGGATGAAGCAGGTGGGCCGAATCGAGGTGCCCCAGGAGGCGTTCCTGGCCGTGCTGGAGCTGGGGGGCGCGGGTTCCTCGCGCTAGCCGGCGCGCACGGCTAGGGAGCTACTGCCAGCGGATGTATCCGGCGGGGCTCTGCCAGCGAGTGCGGCGCCCGTAGCGGCCCCGGTGGTATCCGCGCCGCCAGCCGAACGCGCAGATGGCGATGAACATCCACGCGCCGCCGAGCACGATCGTGCCGGTGACGACGAGCGCCAGCGCGGCCAGCAGGGCGGCGAGCAAGATGACGACGGCGAATGCGATCGCCAGCGGGCGCAAAAAGGTCAGCGCCCGCGACCTTGGCACGACCGCGCGCTGGCTGGGCAGGTCGAGAACAAGCTCGTCGAGCTCGCCGTAGGTCCGGGCCCTGAGCGCGGCGGCCAAGCGCTGCTCTAGCTCCTCGGCCAGCAGGCGCCCCTCCGAGGCTGCTTGGCGCAGGCGCTCGGCGACATGCTCGCGGTCCGCGTCGGAGGCCCTCACCATGCTGCGCCGTGCCACGCCGTTAACGTTAGCGCCCGCCTCCGTCCCCGGCGGCATGGCCTCGCATGGACCTCGGACTCAAAGACCGCGCCTGCATCGTTACCGGCGCCTCGAGCGGTATCGGCCGCGCCACCTCGGTCCTGCTCGCGGGTGAGGGAGCGGCCGTGCTGCTCGTGGCGCGAGGGCTCGAGGCGCTCGAGCCGGTCGCTTCCGAGTGCGTGGCGGCGGGTGGGCGCGGCGAGCCTGTCGCGCTCGATATCACCGACCGTGACGTCCGGCGAGCAGCTCGTGCAGGCGTGCCTCGAGCGCTTCGGGCGACTCGATGTGCTTGTCAACAACGCCGGCACAAGCGCGGTGCGCTCGCTCGAGCAGCTGACCGAGGAGGATTGGCAGAGCCAGTGGGAGATCAATGTGCTCGCGCCGATGCGGCTCATGCGGGCGGCTGCCGCCGAGATGGCCGAGCGCGGCTACGGTCGCATCGTCAACGTCTCCTCGTCCTCGGGCAAGCGACCGTCGTCCACGAATATGGCCTATTCGGTCACCAAAGCCGCAGAGCTCTCGCTGTCACGGGCCTTCGCCGAGCAGTACGCGGAGCGGGGAGTCCTGGTCAACGCCGTCGCTCCCGGGCCAGTCGCGGATCGCCTGTGGCTCGCGCCAGGCGGCCTCGCCGACCAGGCAGCCGAAGCGCGCGGCGTCTCACGCGACGAAGTGCTCGCCCAGCAGGCGTCGCGCACGCCGGTGGGCCGGCTCGGCGCGGCCGAGGAGATCGCGGCCGTGATCGCGTTCCTGTGCTCGGAGCGCGCCTCGAACGTGGCCGGCGCCGCCTGGTCGGTGGACGGGGGCACGGTGCCGGTGATCATCTGATGACCGTCTCCGGAAAGGCCTACCCCGCCACTCTTTACGCGGTGGGGCGCGAGAAGGTGAGGGAGTACGCGGCGGCGGTCGGGGAGACCAACCCGGTCCATCTCGATCTCGAGGCCGCCCGCCAGGCGGGCCACGCCGACGTCGTCGCGCCGCCGATGTTCGCGGTCGTCTACGCCGGGCCGGCGGTGATGCAGGGCATCTTCGATCCGGAGCTGGGGATCGACTTCTCCCGGCTGGTGCACGGCGCCCAGGAGCTCCGCTGGGGGCCGCTTGGTGATCGCGGGCGACGAGATCACGACGGTCGCGACGGTCAAGGATGTCTCCGAGCGGGTGGGGCTTCGTTTCTATGTTTTTGAGACGCTCTCCACCAACCAGCGCGACGAGACGGTCTGCACCGGCGTGTGGACGAACATCGTCAGAGGTGCGTCGTGACGCTCGCCGAGGGCGAATCGTTCGAGCTGGCGGTCACGCCCGATCCATACGTGACGGTGCGCTACGCCGGCGCCTCGGGTGACTTCAACCCGATCCACATCGACGAGGCGTTCGCCCGCGGGGTCGGTCTCCCCGGCCGGATCCTCCACGGCCTGTGGACGATGGCCCAGGTCGCGCGGGCTCACACCGAGGCCGGTGGCGGCCCCGAGAGCCTGCGGCGGCTGTCGGTCGAATTTCGCGGCATGGGGCTGATGGGGGAGGAGCTCACCGTGACGGCAACCGTGCGCGAGGTCTCCGAGGGCGTGGCTGTCGTCGACAGCGAAGCGCACCAGGGGGGCCGGCGAATCATCCGCAGGGGGGTGGGGGAGGTGGCGGTCGAGTAGCGGGCGGCTAGCGCTTGCAGGCGACAGGCCCGCTCGGCTTGCGAGCCGTGCCGCGCTCTTGCCGCGGTGGGGTCTTGTTGACCGTCACCGGATAGGGCGTCACCACGGTCTCCTCGAGCGCCTTGAGGCTGTTGGTGAGATCGGTGGCCAGGTCGAGCGGCGCGCTGGTCGCGCACGTGCTCATGGTCACGCGCGAGTCGGTGTCCGAGGGGTGGGGCAGGCGCGGGACCGATTTGTCGATCTTGGCGAAGTTCAGGGCGCCCGTCAGATCGCCCACGGTCGAGCGCCGCCACTTCGAAAGATTCGGTACCTCGGCGCCGAAGCGCGCCTCGATAAAGCGCAGCAGCGAGGTGTGGTCTAAGCGCTCGGAGGAGACGAAGCCGCCGCGCGCGAAGGGCGAGACGATCAGCAGCGGGACGCGGAAGCCGAGCCCGATCGGACCGGCGACCCCGGACGCGTCCGAGGGCAGCGGGCGCGTGGTGATGTACTCGCCGGCCGTGCCGGCCGGCGCGGTCGTGGGTGGGACGTGGTCGAAGAAGCCGCCGTTCTCGTCGTGGGTGATGAACAGAACGGTCTTCGCCCACACCTCGGGGTTGGACACGAGCGTGCTCAGCACGTCGGCCACCACCGACTCGCCGAAGATCGGAGGCGCCGGCGGGTGCTCGGAGTCGATCAGCGACGCCAGGATCCATGACACCTGCGGCAGCGTCCCGGTCGCGACGTCGAGAGCAAAGTTGGTCGGATAGAGCGGGACGAGCGCCTTCTCGATCAGGGTGGGATTGCTCCAGTACTGCTTGAAATAGGGCAGGACGTTGTCACCGAAGTTGCCCGTGGGGTCGCCATAGACCTTCCAGCTGATGCCGCGAGCCTCGAGCTGCTCGGGCATCGTTGTCCAGCTCAGCGTCGCGTAGCGGTCGATGCGCGTCGAGCTGGTCGAGAGAATCGGGCCTCCGTGCTTGCCCGCCGGATCGAGCCAGGCAGACATCGAGTACAGGCGGTTGGGATCGGTAGGGCCGATCACCGAGCAGTGGTAGTTGTCACAGATCGTGAAGGCGTCGGCCAGCGCGTAATAGAACTGCAGGTCGGAGCGCTTGTAGTACCCCATCGTCAGGGGTCCGTTGGCGCTCCCATCGACGGCTAGGTGCTCGCGGACGAAGCCGTCCATCTTGCCTTTGTGCCAGTAGGCGTGCTGAGGCCCCCAGCTGTGATTTATGTCGTTGGTGCATTCGCCGTTCTTGTGGGAGTTCAGACGGAACGGGTACAGGTGATTGCCCTCGTAGCCGCCCGCATAGCCGGGCTGGGCAAAGATCGTCAGGCCGCTGCCGTCGTGCAGCCGCGGCACATGTGGGTCGGCGAACCCCCTGACGCCCCGCAAGCATCCGAAATAGCTGTCGAACGAGCGGTTCTCCTGAATCAGGATCACGATGTGCTCGATGTCCTGCAAGCGCCCGCAGCGCGGCGCGGCCGCGAGCGCGCGGCCGATGAGCTCGTTGCCGGCCAGGAGCGCTGCGCCGGAGGCGGCCCCGGCCCGAACAAAATCGCGACGGGTCACTGCGGTGGCGATCCCCACTGGGGTCAGCGTATACCCGACCTAGAATTGAAATGTGTTAAACGCCGGTAACCAGCTGAGCGACCGTCAAGAGCTCGTTCTGCGCAGAGTCGTCGAGGAGTACCTCGCCGCCGGCTCACCTGTCGCCTCGAAGGCACTGGCGGCAGGGGCCGAGTGGGGCGCGTCCACGATCCGTCACGAGCTCCAGAACCTCGAGGAGCTTGGCTTGCTCGCCCACCCGCATACCTCCGCCGGGCGGGTGCCCACCGAGGCCGGCTATCGCTACTTCGTCGACCGCCTGCTGCCGGCAAGCAGAGAGGACGCGGGTCCCACGATGGCCATTTCGCTCGTGCGCCGCGAGCTCGACGAAGCCATGCAGCTCACCACCGAGACCCTGTCGCAGGTGACCAACCTGCTCGCGATCGTGACTGCGCCGCCGATCGAGACCTCGACCATCCGCCACATCGAGGTGCTCTCACTACAGCCGCAAGTGCTGATGGTCGTGGTGATCACCTCAACCGGCGGCGTCACCAAGCGCATCTTCACCTTCGCGCGCCCGCTCGACCCAGGCCTCGTCGCCTGGGCGGCGAGCTATCTCGACGAACAGCTGGTTGGGCTTGGCCTCGGCGCTCGCATGATCCAGCAGCGACTGCACGAGCCCTCGCTCTCCGCCGTCGAGGCGGACTTTCTGCGCGCGCTGGCGCCGGTCTTCACCGACCTCGAGGAATCGGCCCAGGAATCGCTGTACGTGGAGGGGACCGCACGTCTGCTACACGTGGATCGTGTGGCGGATATCTCTCAGCTACGGTCGTTGATGGACATGCTCGAGCGGCGCGTCACGCTGCTCTCGGTCCTGCGCTCGACGCTCGCCGAGCGGGGCGTGCTCGTGCGGATCGGCGCCGAGAACGACACTCCGGCACTGCATTCGCTGGCGCTCGTCGCCGCCAGCTATGGCGTTCCGCAAAGACGGCTGGGGACGGTTTCGGTGATCGGGCCGCTGCGGATGGACTACGGCCGTGCGATCAGCTCCGTCCGCGACGCGGCGGCGCAGCTGTCGCGCTTCATGACCGACTACTACGACGAACGATGAGCACCGGCCAGGCGCGAAGGGACTACTACGAGGTGCTCGGTGTGGCGCGCGACGCCTCCGAGTCCGAGATCAAGAGCGCCTTTCGCCGGCTCGCGCGTGAGCTTCACCCAGACGTCAACGACCACGATCCGAACGCCGAGGAGAAGTTCAAGGAGGCGGCGGAAGCCTACGAGGTGCTGTCCGATTCCGAGCGCCGCGCGATCTACGACCGCTATGGCCACGACGGGCTGCGCAGCGGTGGCTACGCGCCCAACTTCGAGGGTTTCGGCTCGGTGGCGGACATCTTCGACGCCTTCTTCGGCGGCGGAGGGGGCGGGCCTTTCGCAGACCTGTTCGGCGGTGGGCGCACCCGTGCCGCCGGGCCGATGCAGGGCGGAGATGTCGCGGTTAGCGCTGAAATCGACCTACGTCAGGCGGCCCATGGCGCCTCGGTGGCGATCGAATACGAGCTCGTCGGCCTGTGCGAGCACTGCAATGGCAACGGCGCCGAGCCTGGCACTCCGATCGAAGCCTGCCCGCGCTGTGAAGGGAGGGGTCAGCTGCGGACGGTGGCGCGGACGCCGTTCGGCCAGATGATGCGGACTACCGTGTGCGACGCCTGCCACGGCGACGGCCGGGTCGCGACGACTCCCTGCCGCACCTGCCGCGGGCGCGGGCGCAAGGTCGAGCCGGTCGAGCTCACGGTCGAGGTTCCCTCAGGCATCGCCGACGGCCAGCGCATGCGCCTCGCGGGCCGGGGACATTCAGGCGAACGCGGCGGACCGCCGGGAGACCTCTACGTCGAGATCAACATTCGCGAGGACCCCCGGTTCGTGCGCGACGGCGACGACCTCGTGACGGTGGTCGACGTGCCGGCGCCGCTCGCGTCGCTGGGCACGACCGTGCAGGTCCCCACGGTTGACGGCGAGGTCGAGCTCGAGATCCCGGCGGGCACGCAGCCCCACGACAACTTCCGCGTCCGCGGCCACGGGATGCCGGCGCTGCGGGGCCGCCGCAAGGGCGATCTGCGCGTGATCGCCAACGTGGTCGTGCCGCTGAAGCTCAACCGCGAGCAGCGTGAGCTGACCGAGCAGCTCGCCGACTCGCTTGGCGAACACAACCTCCGCACCGAGGAGGGCGTGCTCGGCAAGCTGCGGCGCGCGTTCGGGGTTTGAACGCCCTCTCGGCGGTCGGATTGCCCGGGGAGCGCACGCGTAGCCTGTGATCCGGCTCGCGATTCGCGTCCGGCGCGGGCACGCCGAGCTGGTGCTCGCGGAGCTGCTCGAGCTCGCTCCTTCTGGTGTGGAGGAGGTCGCGGACGGGGAGGTCGTCGAGTACGCGGTCTACGGCGCGCCCGGGGAGCTGCCGGCGCTGCCGGCGCTGCGCGCCGCAGCCGGCGGGGCGCTGGTCGAGATCTCGACCAGCGAGATCGCGGACGACTGGGGCGAGCGCTGGCGGGCGTTTCACCGACCCGTGGTGGTCGGCGATCGGCTCACGGTGCGCCCGCCGTGGGAGCCCCCGGCCGCGACGCCGCTCGAGGTCGTGATCGACCCCGGGCAGGCCTTCGGCACGGGCGCGCACGCGTCTACCCGGCTGTGTCTGGAGCTGCTGCTGTCGCTTGACGGCGGCGGCTCGTTCGTTGATCTGGGGTGCGGCTCGGGGGTGCTCGCGATCGCGGCTGCACGGCTGGGCTTCGCGCCGGTGCTGGCGCTGGACAATGATCCGGCGGCGATTGAGGCGACGCGCGCGAACGCGGCGGTCGAACGGGGTCGGAGCTCGAGGTGCGGCGCTTCGATCTGCGCTCTGAGCAGCGTGCCCGGCTCCGCGACACCGTCGCCGCCAACCTGCTCGCGCCGCTGCTCGAGCGCTGGGCGGCTGCGCTTGTGGGCGCACTGGGTTGCCGCGCAGGACCATCGCCGGCGGGCTGCTTTCGGAGGAGGCCGACGGGTCGCGCGGGCGTTCGCGGGGGCCGGCCTGCGCGAGACCGCTCGGCTCGATAGCGAGGGCTGGGCGGCGCTGCTGCTCGAGTGAGGCGCAATTTCAGCTTCAGCGGCACCGCCTTTAAGGCGCTGAAGGGTAGCCCGCAGACGAGCCCGGAGACGAGCTGCCGCAATGGCGCGGCCGTGGCAGTCTCGGCGGCGAATCACCTGCTTGCGCAGGGCGACAATTTCAGCGGCCAGATCGGGTGGTACAACCTGGCCGGAGCATGTCGTACACGAGCGACACGGCGCTGGCCCACTCCGGTGACTACCCGGGCGAGCTCACCGTCTTCGGCAACAACCTGTTCGTCGCCCAGATCTTCGGCGGTGACCTCGAGTCCTGCACGCTGGCTCCGAACAGCGTGTCGGGCTGCCACACGGTGGCGACGCTCACTGGTGGTGGCAGCGACAGCTCCGGTACGACCGCGGTTTTGACCGTGGTCAAGAAGAAGAACACCACTAGGTCCGAATAGACCTCAGCACTCTCGAAAGGGCCGCCTCCGGGCGGCCCTTCCATTCACCCTCGGCGATGTCGGGCTCTCTGGCGGCCACCTACCGTGCGCCGGCTTGCGTATCGTCTCAGCATGGGAAGCACCCGGATGGCTCGATCGGGCGGGCTGACAAGCAGTGGCTCCTGAGCTGGGCGAGAGTGCACGCAGGCGCGCGGCGGAGGTCGTCGCGCTGTATGCGGGTCTCTCGCCCCGAGCGCGGCGGGCCGTCTGGCTCCTGCTGGCGCTCGAGGTGGTCTTGATCATCGCCGTGCAGCGCGACATCGGGCGCCAGCCGCCGGATGCGATCCGCGGACCAAAGGGCCTGTGGCGAGCTATCGCGACGCAGAACGTCGTCGGGCCGGCCGCGTACTACCTCTTTGGGCGGCGACGTTAAGGGTGAGCGACGGCGACGTCCGGGGCCGACTCGACGCGGCCCCTCGCATATGCGAGGCGTTCGCCGCGGGCTGCAGGGCCGAGGTCTATTTCGGCTGGGACCTGCCATGACCGGTCCCCGGCCGGGCCACCTTTGACGCGCGGCGGTCGGTGGCAGCGCCCCGCGAGCGAGTTCAGGGACTTGATCGCCACGGGGTCAAATGCGTAAGTCTCTGAACCGGCGTCCTGCCGGACTCGCCTCACGACGTCCGGCGCTCGCTCTGCTCCTGGCGGCGATGATCGTCGTCGCGGCGGTGGATCACCTCGTCCCCTCAGGTGCGCCTCGGTCGGCTGCACCCGTGACAGTCGCCTCCTCGGACCCGCTTCCCCTCCCGGGCGAGCGGCTTATCTTCAGCGGCAGCGTCAGTCCAGCCCGTCCGGCCGGACGTGTCTTGCTCCAGGAGCGAGCCGGCGCCTCCTGGGCGACGATCGCATCGGGCCGCTTGGGCGCAACTTCGAGCTTTGCCATTCCCCATACCTTCCCGGTCGCCGGCGTCGTCACCGTCCGTGCCGCGCTCCCGTCGGCAGCCGGCCGCCCGGCATCGCACTCGGCACCGCTCCAGCTCGCCGTCAGCGAGCTGCACAAGATCAAGCACGTGGTCGTGATCATGCAGGAGAACCGCTCGTTCGATCAGTACTTCGGCACATTTCCGGGCGCGGTCGGCATTCCCGGGCTGGCCGGGCATCAGGGCAAGGTCCCCTGCCTCCCGAGTCGCCTCAGCGGCGGATGTGTGAGGCCCTTCCACGACCGCCTCAACAGCGACTTCGGAGGCCCGCACGCCAGCTGGAACTCGACCGCCGACATGGCCTGCAGCAACCCGAGTAAGCGCACGGGCTGCCGCATGAACGGGTTCGTCGTGCAGGCGGAGACCGGGGGAACCCCGTGCCGGCCGTATCACCCCGGCTGCAGCGTGTGCAGGAAGTTCGGCGAAGCGAGCTGCTTGAACGTGATGGCTTATCACGACGCCGGCGAGATCCCCAACTACTGGAAGTACGCGCGCGATTTTGTGCTGCAGGACCACATGTTCGAGTCGACGTACTCCTGGAGCCTGCAGGCTCACCTGTACATGGTCTCCGAATGGTCGGCGCTGTGTGCAAACGCCCAGCTGCCTTCTTCGTGCAAGAACGCGCTTGACCGCGTGGCCCGCCCGGAAGGAGGGGCACCGCACTATGGCTGGACCGACATCACCTATCTCCTTCACCGCAACCACGTGAGCTGGGGGTACTACGTGTTCAAGGGCACTGAGCCAGACTGCGAGTCGAATGCCCAGCTCACCTGCAAGGCGGTCAAGCAGGGCCCCACTACTCCCGGGATCTGGAACCCATTGCCCTGGTTCACCGATGTCGGCCAGGATCGTCAGCTTCGCGACGTCCAATCGCTGACCCAATTCTTCAGCGCGGCGAAGGCGGGCAGGCTGCCCGCGGTCAGCTGGATCGACCCCAACGGTGACGTCTCAGAGCATCCGCGCGCGCTCGTCAGCCGGGGTCAGACCTACGTCACGGGGCTGATCAACGCGATCATGCAGAGCCCCGACTGGAACTCGACCGCGATCTTTCTCGCCTGGGACGACTGGGGCGGCTTCTACGACAACGTCGTGCCGCCCTCGGCCGACCAGAACGGCTTCGGGCTGCAGGGTTCCGGCGCTGGTGATCAGCCCGTATGCCCGGCTCGGCTATGTCGACCACCAGACGCTCAGCTTCGACGCGTACAACAAGTTCATCGAGGACGACTTCCTCGGCGGTCAGCGGCTCAATCCCAACACCGACGGCCGCCCAGATCCTCGGCCCGATGTGCGCGAGTCGCTGCCGCTGCTCGGTGACCTGAGCCACGATTTCAACTTCGCCCAGCCACCGAGACCGCCGGTGATGTTGCCGGTTTGCCCACTGACAGATCTCATGCCGCAGCCCCGCTGCTGAGGGTCGGTGCTCGCACCACCAACCCTCAGGCTCGTCGCTACCTCCCTCTATCCTCAAGACCGGATGTCCGTCCTCGAGCAGGTCCGCTCCGACATGACCTCGGCGATGAAGGCCCGCGAGTCACAGCGCGTCGGCGCGCTGCGCATGATCATGTCCGAGCTCCAGAAGGCGGCCAAGGACGGAAACGACGACGAGCTCGCCGTGCTGCGCCGCGAACGTAAGCGCAGGCTCGAGGCGGCGGCCCAGTTCCGCGACGGGGGTCGGCCTGAACTCGCCGACGGCGAAGAGGCAGAGGCACGGCTGATCGACACCTATTTGCCCGCCGAGCTCGACGACGCGACCCTCGACGCGATCGTCAACGACGCAATTGCCGAGACCGGCGCGGGCGGCCCCAGGGACATGGGCCAGGTGATGAAGGCCGTGATGGCCCAGGCCGGCGGCCGCGTCGACGGAAAGCGGGCCTCGGCCCGCGTGCGCGAGGCGCTCACCCGCGGGGACGAGCGCTAGTGGCGCGCAGACAGATCGAGCTCGACAACGCGGTCGCGCTCGAGCTTGCCGGCAGCGAGGATGCCGTCCTGCAGACACTCGAGGGCCACCTCCAGTGCGACGTGCACCTGCGCGGCAACGTGCTCACGCTCGACGGTGCCAACGACGCGGTCGAGGACGCGGCCGCCGTAGTCCGCGAGCTCTCAGAGCTGATCGCCCAAGGCCACGAGATCGCGCCCGGAACGATCGAGGCGGTGACCCGCGCGCTCGACGAGCACACCTCGCCGGCGCGGATCCTCGAGGACGTCGTGTGGCGCCATCGCGCGACCAAGGTGTCGCCCAAGACCGTCAATCAGAAGCGCTATGTGGATTCCATCCGGCAGAACACGATCACGTTCGGAATCGGTCCCGCGGGCACGGGTAAGACGTTCCTGGCGGTCGCGCTCGCCGCGGCCGCGCTGAGCCGGCGCGAGGTCAACCGCATCATCCTGACCCGCCCCGCCGTCGAGGCCGGGGAGCGGCTCGGCTTCCTGCCTGGCGACCTGATGGCCAAGGTCGACCCCTACCTGAGGCCGTTGTTCGACGCGCTCCACGACATGCTCGAGCCGGACCGGGTCTCACACCACCTGGAGCGGGGAATCATCGAGGTCGCTCCCCTGGCTTTCATGCGGGGTCGCTCGCTGAATGACTCCTTCATCATCCTCGACGAAGCGCAGAACACGAGCCCCGAGCAGATGAAGATGTTCCTCACGCGGCTCGGCTTCAACTCGAAGATGGTGGTCACCGGCGACATCACTCAGATCGACCTGCCGCGGGAGCAGGACTCGGGGCTCATCGTCGTGGCCGACATCCTGCGCGGCGTCGAGGGGATCGAGTTCGTGCGCTTCGGCGAGGAAGACGTGGTTCGCCACAAGCTTGTGCGCCGCATCGTGGCGGCCTACAACGAGCACTCTCAGCGACTCGCGCCCGAGCTCCACGCTCGCAAGCGCGCGTGAACCTCCCCTCCGAGCCGGAGCAGGCCGACACCGATCTCGATGTCGAGATCGTCGGCGATCGCGACGACGCTCGCGCCGAGCTCCGGGAGCTCTGCGCGCGGGCGCTCCAGAGCACCGGAATCACCACTGGGCACGTCGCGGTCGAGTTCGTGCCCGAAGACCGGATCCGCGATCTCAACCGGCGCTATCGGGGCCTCGACGAGCCGACCGACGTGCTCTCGTTCGGCGTCGACGAGCGCGGGCCGGCCCCCGGCCCGCGCGAGCTGGGCGACATCCTGATCTGCCCCGAGCACACGGAGGACATTCGTGAGGCCGTGATCCACGGCGCCCTGCACCTGGCCGGAATGGACCATGAGACCGACAGCGGCGAGATGCTCGCGCTCCAAGCCGAACTCCTGCGCCGAAGGTGAACGTGCCGCAGACTCGCTCTGGCTTCGTCGCCCTGGCGGGCCGTCCCAACGTCGGCAAGTCGACGCTCGCAAACGCGCTCATTGGGACCAAGGTCGCGATCGTCTCCGATAAGCCCCAGACGACCCGGCGCGCGATCCGTGGAGTCGCCACGGGTGCGGACTGGCAGCTGGTGCTCGTCGACCTCCCCGGCGTCCAGCGGCCCCGTGACGCACTCACGACACGGATGCAGCGCCGCGTTGAGCGCGAGCTCGATGACTCCGATGGAGCACTGCTGGTGCTCGACGCTCAGGCAGGCCTCGGCCCGGGCGACCGTTTCATCGCGGGGCTGCTGGCGAAAGCGTCCGTGTGGACCGTGATCGCGGTGAACAAGCTCGACGCCGCGAGCCGTGAACAGGCCGCCGCGACGCTCCAGGCGGCTGAGGACTTGGACCTCGCAGAGGAGATCTTCCCCGTCTCGGCGCGCACCGGAGAGGGTGTCTCGTCGCTGGTGGGGACGCTCGCCGAGCGGCTGCGGCCGGGGCCGTTCTACTTCGAGCCTCGCCGCCACACCGACCAGCCCGAGCCCATCCTGCTCTCAGAGCTCGTGCGCGAACAGGTGCTGCGCCGCACGCGCGAGGAGGTGCCGCACGCGGTCGAGGTCGAGGTGCTCGAAATCGAGCGGCGCGAGGGTCTGGTGCGGGTCGAGGCGGTCGTCCTCACCGAGACCGAGTCTCAAAAGCGGATCCTGATCGGAGCCGGCGGGCGCATGGTGAAGGCGATTGGCATCGCCGCGCGCCGCGAGATCGAGCGCGAGCTCGGCGCCCACGTCCACCTCGAGCTCTCGGTACGCGTGCGCCGCCACTGGCGCGCGGACGAGCGGCTGCTCGACAGGTTGGGGATCGAGTAGGCCGGATCTTTGTTGCCGGTATCGAGGTCGACGGCGCTTCGCTCCGGGTCCGAAGGAGCGTCCAATGACGGTGCGGAGCCGCGATAGGCCTCCGGCTGGCAGAATCGCGTCTCCGATGGATGACTCCGAGGTCGTATTCGATGAACGAGGGCTCGTGCCCTGCGTGGTCCAGGACTGGCGCACCGGTGAGGTGTTGACGCTCGCCTACATGAACAATGAAGCGCTCAAACTGACCCGCGAGTCCGGCGAGGTGCACTTCTTCAGCCGCTCGCGCCAACGCCTCTGGCGAAAAGGGGAAACCTCGGGCAACGCCCTTGCGCTCAAGGCGATCCGCTACGACTGCGACGGCGACGCTTTGCTCGCTCTTGTCGAGCCACGGGGACCCGCCTGCCACACGGGCGAGCGCACCTGCTTTCACCGCGGCACACTCGACCCGGCCGCTCCGCACGAGGTGCTGCCGGCGCTCGAGCGCACGATCGACGAGCGCGCGCGCGCGCGACCGACCGGCTCGTACACCGCCGAGCTCCTCGGCGACCCGGCGACGGCCGGTGAGAAGGTGCTCGAGGAGGCCGAAGAGGTCGTGCGCGCGGCTCGCGAAGAGACGGACGAGCGGGTGTCCGAGGAGGCGGCTGACGTCCTCTATCACCTGGCGGTCCTCCTTCGCAGCCGCGGGCTCGCCCTCGCCCACGCCGAGCGGGTGCTCGATGGCCGTCGCAAGCGCTGAGGGCCGGCGCGGGCGCTTCGCCGGCCAGGTGCGGCCCACGCTCGAGGAGGTGCGGGAGCTCGCCCGGGGACACAATCTGATCCCGGTCTCGCAGACCTTTATCGACGACACGGAGACTCCGGTGTCGGCGTTTCTGAAGCTGCGGGGGTGGGGGGGCGAGCCCGCGACGGCGGGGGGCGAGGCCGCGTCGAGGGAGGACGAGGCCACCGCCCCAAAGGTGAGCGAGCCCGGCGCGCCTGGGAGAGCAGCCGCCTTCCTGCTCGAGTCCGCCGATCACGGCCGCGTCGGCCGCTACTCGTTCATCGGCTTCCGCCCGCGCCACATCCTGCGCTGGTCGCTGCACCAGGGCGGTGACCCCTACGCGCTCGCCGCAGCGGAGCTCGGCAAGTTTCATCCGGCGCCCCACGAGGGCCTTCCGTTCGCGGGGGGCGCCGTCGGGCTGTTCGCGTATGACCTCGTGCGCACGGTGGAGCCGCTCGGTCCGCCCAACCCCGACCCCCTTGGCCTCCCCGACCTGGCGCTGATGTTCACCGACGCGCTGGTCGTCTTCGACCACCTCCAGCACACGATCACCGTGCTCGCCAACGCGTACGTGGACGAGGATCTCGAGCGCTCATACGAGAGCGCCCTCAAAACGATCGCCGGCGTCCGCCGGCGGCTCAAGCAGGCGGTCCCGACCCCGGCAAGCGTGCCCGTCGCACACCGCACCATGCCCGAGTTCCGCTCGGACATGGCCCCGGGCGAATTCCAAGCCGCGGTGGCGCGGATCATCGAGTACATCCGGGCCGGCGACGCCTACCAGGTGGTGCCCTCCCAGCGGTGGTCGGCGCCGGTCCCGGTCGAGGCCTTCTCGATCTACCGCGGCCTACGGGCTGTCAACCCGAGCCCGTACATGTACTTCCTCGACTTCGGCGACTTCGAGATCGCCGGCGCGAGCCCCGAGCCCCTCATCACGGTCACCGGCGACCGCGTCTCGACGCGCCCGATCGCGGGCACCAGGCCGCGGGGCGCCACCGCCGAGGAGGACTTGAAGCTCGCCGAGGAGCTGCTCGAAGACCCCAAGGAGCGCGCCGAGCACGTGATGCTCGTCGACTTGGGCCGCAACGACCTCGGCCGCGTCGCCACCTACGGGTCAGTCAAGGTCGACGAGTTCATGGGGGTTGAGAGCTACAGCCACGTGATGCACATCGTCTCCAACGTCTCGGGCACGCTGCGCTCGGGGGTGGGCGCGCTCGACGCGCTCCGAGCCGTGCTGCCGGCGGGCACGCTCTCCGGCGCCCCGAAGGTGCGCGCGATGCAGATCATCGACGAGCTCGAGCCGCTCAAGCGGGGCGGCTACGGGGGCGCGATCGGCTGGGCCAGCTACGGCGGCGACCTCGACACGTGCATCCACATCCGCACGGTCGTGGTCAAGGATGGGGTCGCACACGTTCAGGCCGGGGGCGGCACGGTCGCCGACGCCCAGCCGGAGCTCGAGCAGCGCGAGGCGGAAGCCAAGGCTCGCGCGGTGCTCGAGGCGATCGCGCTCGCGATCGCCCAGCCCGACTGGGCATAGTCCCGGCGGTCGGTTCCCCGGGCCGTGCCTAATGTGGCAGCTGCACCGTCCTGGCCACTAGTGGCTACAAACGCACGGTGAGAACAGCTTTCTAGCCAACGGCCGCGGGGCTGGTCGACCTTGGCGAGTTGTGCACGGGTGAGCGATGCGCGACGGACGCGGGGCGCTCCGGCGCCCCAGCCGAACGCCCCAGCAAACCCGGACCCCAGCAAACCCGGACCCCGCAAACGGACCCAGCAAACCGGGACCCCAGCGTCTCGGACCCCCAAACCCGGAACCTCCGGACCCCAAACCCCGAACCGCTACTGGTAATCGAAGTTCGCCTTCGGCCTGCCTGTCGGGGCGGGCGCGAGGCGACCATTCAGCGGCACCGTGAACCAGTAGTCGCGGGCCGATGTGTTGCCGGCCCAGTCCCACGCGTAGACCGTCAGCCGGTAGCGGCCGTGGAGGCTCCCCAGCGGCAGCGGTCCGGTCAGCCCGCCCGCGAGCCAGTAATTCCAGCGCGGGATGCACACGCGGTGGAAGGCGAAGCAGTTGAAGCCGGGATTCTTTGCGCCGGGCGCGAACACGCGAGCAATGTCACTCGGCGGGTAGAGCTGCGAGCCGCGCAGCGCCCACTCCAGACCGGTGACCGCGTGGTTGCTCGAGTTGTAGATCCGCCACGCCAGCGCGGCCGGCGCGAGCACCGGGGTCTCGTAGCTGGTGTGGGCATTGATGAAGCTCTGCGGGTCGAAGGCGTCGACGATCACCTTGCCCCCCGAGTAGATGTGGGGCGCGCCGATGATCGGCGGCTGCGTGTCTCTGTAGGGCAGCAGCGAGCCGCCCGGGCCGCAGCGGGTTCAGATACTGGCCCGAGGGCCCGATCTCGGAGAACGCGACGTGCTTGAAGTTGTTGAGGATCGGGCCGAGCACCGTCTTGTAGGCGGTCACGTACTGGCCGTTGTGGACCAGCGGGTGGACGTGCCAGTAGTCGAAGTGGCCCACGTCGACGTTCACGTCAGGCGTGCCGGCGTAGCGGATGTGCACGTAGCCCGACTCGATCGGATACACGCGCTGGAGATTGGTCGCCTCAATGTCGAGCGCGACGTGAAAACCCGAGGGGCGCAGCTCGTTCAGCGCCGAGCGGATCGCGTGCTGGGTGTGGAAGGGCTGGAGCGGCCACCCGGGGTGGATGCCGGCCGGCCGGCAGCCCACCGAGCACTGCCGGCCGTCGGCCCAGAACGGCGGCAGCTTGTCGCCCGCTGTGGTGGGGCGCTGCGCCGGCGACTCCACGAACGGCCACACGTCAAGCCGCAGTCCGGCCGGGTCCCCGATCGCCGTGTACGTCTTGTAGGTAGTGACCCTGACGTTCGGATGGGCGGGCTCGAAGGCAAGCATCGAGGCAGACGGCGTCGAGGCGCTCGTCTGATGCTGCTTGGAGGAGCGGCTGAGCTCGAAGCGGCTGCCCGTGACCGTCCCGAGCGCGGCCATCTCGGGCGTCACGGCCACCGCGGTGCGCGGGTTCCGGCCGACGCGGACCACGTCGACCAGCCCGAATTTCACGCTCACCGCGAGCACGGTGCGCCGCGGCGAACCCTCCGCCACCAGCAGGCGGCGGCAGCTCAGGCTGAAGAGGCCCGTGTGCAGCCGGTAACCGTTGCCCGCGTAGGAGAAGGGGAGGTTCGCGTCCTGACCCACGTGGATCTTGTCGCCCAGCTCGAGGTACGGATGGCGACCCGGTCCCAGCCGGTGGCCGCCCCGCATCACGGTCACGCGCTTGGGGATCCGCTTGATCGGAACGTGGAGCGCGCACGGGCTCGGGTGGCCCGGCGAGCTCGCAAAACCGGGCGCCGCGACGACCAGCGTCGCCGCCACAAGCCCTACCAAAGCTGGGGTAGCCCTACTTCTGCCCCTCACAGCCCGGAAGTATCGCGCCCGGGCCGCGTTACCGTTCTGCCGGTGCGCGTGCTCGTGCTCGACAACTACGACAGCTTCACCTACAACCTCGTCCAGTACCTCGGCGAGCTCGGGGCCGAGGTCGAGGTGGTGCGCAACGACCACGCCACGGTCGACGAGTTGCTGATCCGCGGCTACGACCGCCTGATCGTCTCACCGGGCCCTTGCACGCCCGACGCCGCCGGCATCTCGCTGGAGGCCGTGCGCCGCTTCCCGCTGGCCGCCATCCCGACGCTCGGCGTCTGCCTCGGCCACCAGGCGCTCGTGCAGGCGTGGGGAGGGCGCGTGGTCGTGGGCGAGCCGGTGCACGGCAAGACCGCCACGATCGACCACGACGGCCGCTCGATCTTCGCCGGTCTCAAGAACCCGCTCGAGGTCGGCCGCTATCACTCGCTGATCGTCGACCCCGAGCTGCCCGAGAGCTTCGAATGCAGCGCGTCGGCCGCCGAGATCGTGATGGCCGTGCGCCACCGCGAGCTGCCGGCCGAGGGGGTCCAGTTCCACCCCGAGTCGGTGCTGACCGAGCAGGGCCGCGAGTTGCTGGGCAATTTCCTCGAGCCGCCCCAATGACCGCCGGCGATGAGCTCATCACGCGCGCGATCGATGCCCTCTGCGCCGGCCGGGACCTGAGCCTTCAGGACGCCGCCGACGTGCTCTCGGAGATCATGGCCGGCCAAGCCTCCGAGGTGCAGATCGCCGGCTTTCTGATCGCGTTGCGCACCAAGGGCGAGACGGTCGACGAGCTCGCGGGGCTGGCGCAGACGATGCGCGCGATGGCCGCCAAGGTCACGGTCAGCGCCGAGAACCTGCTCGACACCGCGGGCACCGGCGGCGGCCGCAGGACCTTCAACGTCTCGACCACGGCCGCGCTGATCGCCGCCGGCGCCGGCTGCACGGTTGCCAAGCACGGCAACCGCTCGGCCACCGGACTGTCCGGCTCGGCCGACCTGCTCGAGGCGCTCGGGGCGCGCATCGACCTGCGGCCCGAGGCGGTGGCGTCCTGCATCGAGCAGGTCTCCTTCGGCTTCATGTTCGCGCCCGCCCATCACCAGGCGACGCGCTACGTGGTTCCCGTCCGCCGCCAGCTCGCGGTGCGCACGATCTTCAATTTCCTCGGCCCGCTCACGAACCCCGCCGGCGCCACCAGGCAGCTGATCGGCGTCTCCGATCCCACCTATCTCGAGACGATCGCGGGCGCGCTCGGGCGGCTCGGGACCGAGCACGCGCTGGTCGTCTCAAGCGAGGACGGCCTCGACGAGCTCAGCATCTCGGCCCCCACTCGGGTGGTCGAGGTCCGCGACGGTGCCCTCGAGCAATACACAGTCTCACCCCCAGAGGTCGGCCTCGAGCCCAGAGGCGGCGCGTCGGTGCCCGGTGGTGACCCGGCCGCCAATGCCCGCATCGTGGCCCGGATCCTCGCGGGCGAGCAGGGCGCCCCGCGCGACATCGCGGTCCTGAATGCGGGCGCGGCGATCTACGCCGCCGACCGCGCCGCCACCCTCGAGCAAGGAGTACGCGCGGCCGAGCAGGCGATCGACAGCGGCGCCGCCGAGCAGCTGCTCGAGCGCTTCATCGCGTGCACGCACGAACTCGCCCCTGAGAAATGAGCGCCCTGAACAAGCTGATCGAGAGCACGCGCGCGGCCGTCGCGCGGCGAGCCGCGCAACTCGACGACGAGCAGCTTGAGCGTGCGCAGTCAGAGCGCCTGCGCGCCGACCCGATCCGACCCTTCCGCGCCGCTCTGCAACGGCCCGGGCTGGCGCTGATCGCCGAGCACAAGCGGCGCTCACCGTCGGCGGGCGCGATCCGTGAGGACCTGGCGCTCGAAGACGTTCTCCGCGCCTACGAGCGCGGCGGCGCCCGAGCCGTGTCGGTCCTGACCGAAGAGTCGCGCTTCGGTGGCTCGCTCGAGGACCTCCGGGCGGCAAGAAAGGCCACCCATTTGCCGATCCTGCGCAAGGACTTCGTGATCGACGGCTTCCAGCTGCGCGAGTCGCTGGCGGCCGGAGCCGACGCCGTCCTTCTGATCGTCGCCGCCCTCGGTGCCGAGCAGCTCGAGGAGCTCCACGCCGAGGCCACCGAGCTCGGGCTCGACGCCCTCGTCGAGGTCCATGACCGCGACGAGCTGGGGCGCGCGATCGCCGCCGGCGCGGAGCTGATCGGCATCAACAACCGCAACCTCGCGACGCTCGAGGTTGACGTCGAGCGCACATTCGAGCTGTTGCCGCACATGCCGCGCGGATCGGTGGTGGTAGCGGAGTCCGGCTTCATCCGAGCGCCGCCAGCTCGACCGGCTGGCGGCTGCAGGCCTCGACGCGGTTCTGATCGGCGAGGCGCTGATGCGCTCGCCCGACATCGAGGCGGCCTGTCGCGCTTTAGTTTCACTTGACCGCCACGCCGAAGACTCGTGACCCGATGAGATCGTCAGTCCAATCAATCGCCGCAGCGCTCGTCGGTGGGCTGGTGGTCGCGGGCACGTTCCTCGCGCTGGGCGTGACCGGCAAGCGCAGCACGCAGACAGTGGTCGAGGAGTCGCCGGTGCTCGCCCAGTCCTCGAGCGCCTCGACGTCCCTCACCCCGCACGCGCTCTACGTTCGCAATGCTCCAGGCGTCGTGTTCGTGAAGGCCGCGCTGGCCAAGGCGGTGGACAACCCCTTCGCTATCAGCTCGCGCCGGCGAGCCAGGCTTATCGACCGGGTCGGGCTTCGTGATCGACCACGCCGGCGACATCCTCACGAGCTACGCGATCGTCGACGGCGCCGAGCCTGACGACGGCATCCAGGTCCAGTTCGGCGATGGCCAGACCGTCCCCGCGGTCGTGCTCGGCGCCGACCCGGCCAACGACCTCGCGGTGCTGCGCGTGAGCCCCCGCACGATGCCGCACATCCGGCCGCTCAAGCTGGGCGACTCGGCGACCGTTCGAGTGGGCGATCCGGCGCTCGCGCTGGGCAACCCCTTCGGCTTCGATCGGACGCTCACGAGCGGCATCGTCTCGGCGCTGCAGCGTCGAGTTGCCGACCCCGGACGGGAACTCGATCACCAACGTGATCCAGACCCAGATGCCGGTGTACGCCGGCAACTCGGGCGGGCCGCTGCTCGACGCCGTCGGCAGGGTGATCGGCGTCGACTCGCAGGTCCAAGCCGGCGACGGCGGGCGGATCGCGTTCGCGGTGCCGATCGACACCGCGAAGCAGCTGCTCGCCGAGCTGGCGCTCGGCCGCCCCGGGTGCGAGCCGTCCCTACGATGTGGGAGTGCCAGCCAGCGCCCCCAAAGTCAAGTTCTGCGGAATCACCAACCTCGATGACGCCCGCCTCGCGCTCGACGCGGGCGCGTGGGCGATCGGGCTGGTGCTGTGGCCGGGCTCGCCGCGCTGCTGCGAGGAGCGACGCCGCGGCCGAGATCGCCGCGGCGCTGAAGCGCCGCGCGCACATCGTGGGCGTGTTCGTCAACGCCACGCTCGAGCACGTGACCGCCGTGAGCGAGCGCATCGGGCTGACGGCGCTCCAGCTGCACGGCGACGAGGGCCCGTCGTTCTGCTCGGAGGCGGCCCGGCGCACCGGCTGCAAGGTGATCAAGGCGCTGCGCGTGCGCTCGCGCGCCGACGTCCAGGCGCTGCGCCCGTTCCACACCGACTTCCACCTGCTCGACAGCTATGTCCCGGAGCGGCCGGGCGGCAGCGGCGAGACGTTCGAGTGGGAGCTCGCGCGCGCCCACCGCGGCCCGGTGCCCATGATCCTCTCAGGCGGTCTGACCCCCGACAACGTCGCCCAGGCGATCGAGTCGTGGAGCCGTTCGCGGTCGACGTTGCCAGCGGCGTCGAGGCCGCACCGGGTCGCAAGGACCCCGATAAGTTGCTCGCCTTTTCGCAAACAGGTGGCCGGCGCACATGTGCGCCGGCCCCGGGCCGATCATGATCGGCCCGGCCGGCCGGAACATGTTCCGGCCGGAACGACGGAATGAACGTGGTCGAGCACCGTTTCGGTTCCTACGGGGGCCAGTACGTGCCGGAGACGCTGATGCCCGCCCTCGACGAGCTCGAGCGCGCGTGGACCACGCTGCGCGAGGACGAGGACTTCCGCTCAGAGCTCGACGGTCTGCTGCGCGACTACGTCGGGCGTCCCTCGCCGCTCTACCACGCCCGCAGGCTGAGCGAGGCCGCGGGCCGCGCGATCTACTTGAAGCGCGAGGACCTGAACCACACTGGCGCGCACAAGATCAACAACGCGCTCGGTCAGGCGCTGCTCGCACGCCGCATGGGCAAGCGACGCGTCATCGCCGAGACCGGCGCCGGCCAGCACGGCGTCGCGAGCGCCACCGCGTGCGCCCTGCTCGAGCTCGAGTGTGTCGTCTACATGGGTACCGAGGACATGCGCCGCCAGCGCCCCAACGTCGAGCGCATGGAGCTGCTGGGCGCGCGCGTCGAGCCGGTCGAGGTGGGCGCGCGCACGCTCAAGGAAGCGGTCTCGGCCGCGATCCGCGATTGGGTCGCGAACGTCGATTCGACCCACTACATCATCGGCTCGTGCGTCGGCCCGGCCCCCTACCCGGCGCTGGTGCGCGACCTCCAGCGCGTGATCGGGGACGAGGCGCGCGCCCAGCTGCTCGAGCGGGCCGGCCGGCTGCCTGAGCGGGTGATCGCGTGCGTGGGCGGCGGGTCGAACGCGATCGGCACCTTCACGGCCTTTCTTGAAGGACCGCGAGGTCGAGCTTGTCGGGGTCGAGGCGGCGGGGGAGGGGATCGAGTCCGGTCGCCACAGCGCCCCCCTGACGGCTGCCGGGCTGCCGGGCGTGCTGCACGGCTCGTTCTCGGCAGTGATCCAGGACGAGGACGGCCAGATCCTCGACGGCGCATTCGATCTCGGCGGGGCTCGACTACCCCGGTACGGGCCCCGAGCACGCCTGGCTGCGGGACTCGGGGCGCGCCCGCTACGTGGCTGTGACCGACGCTCGAGGCGCTCGAGGCCTTTGCCGCCTGCGCCCGGCTCGAGGGCATCATCCCCGCGCTCGAGTCCGGCCCACGCGCTCTCCTTCGCGCTCGCGGAGGGGGCCAGCGAGCTCGACCTGGTGTGCCTCTCCGGGCGCGGCGACAAGGACCTCGCCGAGGCGCTGGCGCTGCTCGAGCGGTGAACGGGCTCGAGCGGATCGCGGCGGCGTTCGAGTCGGCGCGGGCCGACGGCCTGCGCGCCGCGCCTGATGCCATACCTGATGGGCGGCTTCCCCGATCTCGAGCGCTCGCTCGCGATCGGCCGCGCGTACGCCGAATGCCGGCGCCGCGCTGGTCGAGCTGGGGGTTCCCTTCTCCGACCCGCTCGCGGACGGTCCAGTAATCCATGGCGCGGGCAGCGCCGCGCTGCGGCCGGCGGCGACGCTGCCCGCGGTGCTCGAGTCTGGCCGCGCGGCTCGCCGAGCTCGTGCCGGTTGTGGTCATGTGCTACGCCAACCCGATCTACGCGCGCGGGCTCGAGCGCTTCGCCGACCAGCTCGCCGCGTCGGGCGCGAGTGGGCTGATCGTCCCTGATCTGCCGCTTGAGGAGGCCGAAGCTGTGCTGCGAGGCTGCGACGCGGCGCGGGCTCGCGCTGGTGCCGCTGGTCGCGCCCACCACGCCCGAGGCGCGGCTCGAGCGCATCGGCCGCACGGCGCGAGGCTTCGTCTACGCGGTCTCGGTGACGGGGCACGACGGGCGAGCGCGCGAGCGTCGACGGCGGCCTGCGAGAGCTGGTGGCCGCGGACCGCCGCCCATACCGAGGTTCCGGTCGCGGTCGGCTTCGGCATCTCGACCCCGGATCACGCCCGCGCGGCCGCCGAGGCAGGCGCCGACGGCGTGATCGTCGGCACCCGGCTGGTGCGCGCCGCAGGCCGAGTCGGAGGACCCCGCCGCGGCGGTCGGCGCACTGGTGGCGGAGTTCCGCGCGCGCGCTCGTCGCCCGCTGATCTGCCCGGTACGATCCCGTGCCGATGGGATTGGTTCTAACCGCCACCGCGGCCCTCTGCCTGTGGATCGTCCTGTGGGCGCTCAACGTCAAGGCCTTCGATGGCATGCTGATCGTGGTCGCGATCATGTTCGTCGCCTACGGGCTGTGGAACCTGCTCCCGTTCCTGCCGGGTCGGCGGGAGTAATGCGCCAGCTCCAGACGGTTGCTGGCGCTGCGCCGCGATCGCCGCTGTCCTGACGGGCTGCACGGCGGCAGGGGACGACGACGCCCAAGGTCTCCGGGCGAACGCTCACGGTCTACGCGAGCGACCCCGCCGGCACGCCCGCCGACGTCATCGACGCCGAGCGGCTCGCGTTCGCGGCCGGCCCGCACACGATCGGCAGGCTGTCGCGTGAAGCTCGTGGTGCTGCATCGCAGCGCCTCGGACAACGCTCGCAGCGCGATCGAGGACTCGAGCGCGATCGCTTACATCGGCGAGCCCGAGCCGGGCCTGTCGGCGAACTCGATCGGGATCACCAACGCGCAGGACCTGCTCCAGGTCAGCCCCACCGACACGGCGCCCGAGCTGACGCGCTCGACCCCCGCGGTGAAGGGCGCGCCCCGCAGCTACTACGAGTCGACGCGGCACCTACGGCCGCACCTTCGCCCGGGTCGTGCCGACGAGCGCCGCCGAGGCGCGCGCGCAGGTCAGCCGAGATGCGCTCGCTGGGGGTCAAGAAGGTGTATGTGACCCACGACTCCACCTCCTACGGGAAGGCGATCGCGTATCGCCGTCGCGCACGACGCGAGCGCTCCGCTGAGCGCGGTTGAAGGTCCGCCGCAGCGCCGCGCAGGCAAGCGCCTCGGGCGCCGACGCGGTGTTCTTTGGGGGGACTTCGGCCAAGGTCGCGAGCCGCCCTCTTCGACGGGGTCGGCAAGGTCAAGCTGCTTGCGCCCTCGGCGCTGTACTCGAGCGGCTTCGTCGCAGGGCCTCTCGCCGGCGGCCCGGGCGCAGCTGTACGTCTCCTCGCCGGGCTTCCTTGCGGTCCCCACGCTGCCCGCGCGGCCCGCAGCGAGTTCCTGACGCCGTTCGTGGCCACTACCGCCACGCCGCTCCCGGCGGCGATCTTCGGCTACGAGGCCGTCTCGGCCGTGCTCGCGGTCGCTCCAGCAGGCGGGCTCGAGCGCCAACCAGCGCGCGACGGTGGTGCGCGACTTCATGCGCCTCCGTGACCGCTCCTCGGTGCTGGGGTCCTACTCGATCGATGCACTTCGGCAACCCCACGATCGCCCCGTTCGTGTTCGCGCGCGTGCACGGCACCACATTGATGCCGTACCGGTCGGTGCAAGTGCCCGGTGGCTCGTAGGCTCAGGAGCTGGCACTGGCGGCGCTCTGCGTGGCCGCGCTGCTCGGCCGGCTGTGGCGGACGTGGACGCCCAGGCCGGCAGACAAGATCCCGGGCAAGAAGCTGACGATCTACGCCGGCGTGCCGCTGCGAGGGCGCTTCGGCCGTCAGCGGGCGGGCGGTGGTCGACGGCGCCCGGCTCGCGCTCGAGCAGGACCACGCGCGGATCGGCTCCTACCGGGTCGTGCTCAAAGCGCTCAACGACGCCACCGCCGCGCAGGGAGAGTGGGACCCCGGCCAGACGTCCGTCAACGCGGTCCAGGCGGCGGCCGATCCCACCACGATCGGCTACATCGGCGACCTCGATTCGGGCGCCAGCGCGGTCTCGATCCCGATCCTCAATCGGCCGGGCATCCCCCAGATCAGCCCCCGCAGCTCGGCCGTCGGGCTGACGTCGGGCGGCGCTGGGCGCGGCCCCGGCGAGCCGGCCAAGTACTACCCGACGCATATGCGCACGTTCGCGCGCGTCGTGCCGAGCGATGCCGTCCAGGCCGCGGTTCAGGTGACGCTGCAGCAGAGCGCGGGGTGCACGAAGACCTACGTGCTCGACGACAGCGAGGTCGACGGCGAGGACCTTGCGACGAGCTTCGGGCTCGCCGCCCAGCAGCTCGGGTCTGCGCGTGCTCGGCACCCAGCAGTTCGACCCCCACGCGACGAACTACGTGCCGCTCGCCCAGACGATCGCCACGAGCGGCGCCGACTGCGTGCTTCATCAGCGCGATCAGCGGCTCAAACGCCGTCCCCGTGACCGAGCAGATCGCGGCGCGCGCTGCCCCACGCCCGCATCTTCGCCGGCGCCGGCGTCGCCCAGAGCACCTACGTCTCGCCGGCCGAGGGCGGCATCCCGCTGGCCGACGACTCGCGCGTGCTGATCACCTCGCCGGCGCTCGGCGAGCAGCGCCTACCCGCCCGCGGCGCGGAGTTTCCTTCACCGCCTTCACGCGCCGCTACGGGCCCGCCGCAGCCCGACGCGATCCTCGGTTACGAGTCGATGCGGCTGATGCTGAGCGCGATCCGCACGGCCACCCACGGCGGACGGCGCCGGCGCGGCGCCCGGCCGTGGTCGGCGCGATCTTCCACACGCGCGACCGCCACAGCGTGCTCGGCACCTACTCGATCCAGCCCGACGGCAACACGACCATGCCCCTGTACGGCGTGTGGAAGGCGGTCGACGGCAGCCTCCGGTTCTGGAAGGCGATCCACGGATAGTGCAGCTCGCTCGCGCGGCACGTGTGGGTTGGCGGGCCGCGCGGCACGTGTGGGGTTGGCGGGTCTCGCGCTCGGGGTCGGTGTCGGCAGTTGCGGGGGTGGAGACCACCATTCCGCCCGCCCCGCGCCGCCGGTCAAGAAGCACACGAACGTGGACGTGTACGCGAGCCTGCCGTTGAGCGGCCTGGACGCGACTCAGGCGACGGCGATCGAGGATGGGATCAAGCTGGCGCTCTCGCAGGCCGGCGGGCACGCCGGCCCCTGGCGCATACACCTGAGGATCCGCGATGACTCCTCCGCAGGGGCTTCGGGGTTCAGCCCGTTCGCGACCGCCGCGGGGGCGCGCGCTGCTGCCACGGATCCGCTGGCCGTGTACTACATCGGCGAGCTTGACTCGGGTGCGAGTGAGGTCTCCGCGCCGATCTTGAATGTGGCCGGGCTGGCGCAGGTCAGCCCGCTCAGCACCGCCCTCTCGCCGGGCTCACCGACGCTCAACCCGACGCGCAGGCCGACCTTCCTACGGCTCGCGCCGCCCGAGGCGGTCCAGGCCACGGCGCAGCTCCAGGAGCTCGCCCACAGGGGCTGCCGACGCCTGGCGGTGATCCACGACTCGCTCCCCGAGGGGACGCAGCTCGCGGCTGCTCTGGTGGCGCGGCACGGGCAGTACGGGATCACCGCCGTGCACTCCTTCAGCGCCTCGACGCCGGGATCGGTGGTGGCCGCGCGGATCAAGTCGCTCCGCAGCGACTGCGTCGTCTACGCGGGCGCCTCCTCGCCGGCCGCGGCGGCCACGGTGGACGCCGTCGCCGCCGCCAACCCGCACCTGCGGCTGCTGCTCGGCTCCTACGGGGTCTGCACCTCGTCGTTCACGAGTCCGCAGCTCGGCGGCCTCGGAGCCGGCGCGGCACCGAACTTCAGGTGTACGGCGCCCGTCGGCGACCTCGATGCGACTGTCGCCGGGCGCGCCTTCACGAAGGCGTTCACGTTCGCCTACGGAATCCCGCCCGATCCGCTCGCCGTGTACGGATACGAGGCGATGGAGCTCGGGATCGACGCGATCGCGGGGCTCGGGCCGCGCGGCGACAACAAAGAGGCGGTGCGAGCAGCGCTGTTCGCGGTCCACAACCGCCAATCGCTGCTGGGGGTCTACAGCTTCGAACGCACCGGCGGCTCGACTCTCGGGGTGTACGGGCTGTTCAAGGTCGGCCCGAACGGGCTGCCGGTGTTCGCAGGGCTGGCGAGGCCGTAGGGGGTTTATCGGGGCTTGGGCTCGTTCGGGGCCTGGGCTCGTGTGAGACGCCTTGCTCGCCCGGGCGTCTCAACTTCGCAACAAGTGGGCGCGCCTCGGGCTGGGCCGCCCGATCGTGTGCGACCGTGCGGGCGGTGGGCCCGTCGCAACCGATCAAAAACGCCCGCAAGCCCGCGTCGCGGCCGCCGCGCGGGCGATTTCGCTCGCCAGGCGATCAAAATCGCCCGCGGTCCGTAAGCATCCTTGGGCGACGGGATCTTTTGATCACGTCGGGAACGCGCGAACAGCGCGTGGCCGCAATCGCCCGGCTTCAGCGCGGACGCGCGGCGCGGCGACAGTTGCTCTCGGCTGGGATCAGTCCGGCCGCCGTGGGTCGGATGATCACGAGCGGTCTCCTGAGCCGAGAGCACGCGGGGGTTTACGTCGTTCTCGGCCAGGCCGACCAGCCCCTTGGGCGCGAAACCGCCGCGCTGCTCGCGTGTGGAGATCGGGCGGTCCTCAGCCACCGGTCAGCCGCCGCCCTGTGGGGGCTCATACCCGCATCCGACGGTCCCGTGGTTGTGAGGGTTGTCGGAGTCGATACCGGCCGACGCCGGCCTGGCATCGAGGTTCACCGCACCGAACAGCTCCTCACCAGGGATGTCCGCATCCACCGCCAGCTGCCCGTCACCTCCCCAGCGCAGGCGCTGGTCGACTACGCCGAGGACGCTGCGCCGCGCGCGGTGGAGCGGGCGCTGGATGAAGGCCTCGTCGTGCGCCAGATCGTCCGGATGAGGGAGCTCCAAGACGTGGTCAGGCGTACACCGGCGCGCGGGGGCGCCAGGATCGTCTCGCAGCTGCTCGCCGACCGCGGTCCCGGCATCATCACGCAGTCAGAGGCCGAGAGGAGGTTCCTCGAGCTGGTGCGGCGGGCGAACCTCCCTGAACCCCGGACGCAAGTGTCGATCGCGGGCTTCACGGCCGATTTCTTCTGGCCCGAGCATCGGGTCGCGTTTGAAGTGGACGGCTTCCGCTACCACAAAAGCCGGAGCGCGTTTAACCGTGACCGCGCCAAAGACGCCGCGTTCAAGGCAGCCTTGGTTGATCTCAACCGAGTCAGCGCGGACCAGGTCTTCAAGTCGCCGATGATCGTGGTGGCGTACGTCGTCCGCGGCGCTGACGCGCGCACGGGCGACAGGGCCATAAGGGAGCCGTTCGCCGAGGCCTACGCCAGCACCGCCTCCAGCGCGCGCCCGAGCTCGGGGTAGTGAAACTCGTACCCGAGCGCGAGCGTGCGGGAGGGGACCATGCGCTGCCCTCCGGTCAGCGAGTCGGCGAGCTCTCCGAATAGGACCCGCAGCGCGATCGGGGGCACGGGCAGCACCGCCGGGCGGTGAAGCGCGCGCCCGAGCGCGCGGGCGAACTCGCGCTGGGGCACCGGCTCGGGGGCGCACCCGTTGACGGCCCCCGACCAGTCGTCACCGTCCAGCGCGGCCACATAGATCCCCACAAGATCCTCGAGCGCGATCCAGGGTATGTACTGGCGCCCCGAAGCGATCGGCCCGCCGACCCCCAGCCGGAACGGGAGCAGCATGCGCGCGAGCGCGCCGCCGTGCGGTCGAGCGCGATCCCTGTTCTGACCTTGACGACGCGCACCCCTAGGGCCGAGGCTCGCGTCGGCGGCTTCCTCCCAATCCACGCACAGTCCGGCCAGGAAGTCCGAGCCCGGAGCGGCGTTCTCGTCCAACAGCTCGTCGCCGCGGTCGCCGTAGTAGCCCGCGGCGGAGGGCGAGACGAGAACCGCGGGTCGGGGTTCCGCGTGCTCGAAGCCTGCGACAAGATTGCGCGTGCCCGACACCCGGCTGTCGTAGATGCGCCGCTTGACATCCTCATTCCAGCGCTGATCGATTGGCTCGCCGGCCAGGTTGACGACCGCATCGAGTCCCGCAAGCGCAGAGCTGGGCGCGGCGCCCGACAGTCGGGTCCCACTCGACCACCTCGGAGACTCTGGACAGCTGCTCGCGCGCCCGTGCGGCCCCGCGGGAGAAGACCGTGACGGCGTCGCCCCGGGCCACCAGCGCTGCCACCAGCCTGCGCCCGACGAGCCCGGTCGCGCCTGTAAGCCCAACTCTCATCGGCCCGGTATGACCCCGAACTCCTCGGTGTGCGCGAACCCGATCTCGGCGCCCGCGGTCGCCGTGCCGCTCTCGCGCGCCTCATCGCCCACCGCCTCGGCGACCCGCAGCACCACCTCACGGTTGAAGACCGAGGGGATGATGTAATCCTCGCGGAGCTCGTCGGGGGAGACAATGTCGGCGATCGCTCGCGCGGCCGCCATCTTCATCGACTCGGTGATCTGCGAGGCGCGCACGTCGAGCGCGCCTCGGAAGATCCCGGGGAATGCGAGCACGTTGTTGATCTGATTCGGGTAATCGGAGCGGCCCGTGGCGATGATGCGCGCGTACCTGGAGGCCTCCTCGGGCGCGACCTCGGGCACCGGGTTCGCCATCGCGAACACGATCGGGTCGGAGCCCATGCGCTGAAGCGCCTGCGCGGGAATCACGCGCGCTCCACTCACGCCGATGAACAGGTCGGCGCCCTTAAGCACCTCCGCCGGGCCGCCCGAGCGGCGCTCCAGGTTCGTCACCGACGCCAGCCAGCGTTTGATCGGGTGCATGGTCCCGTCCACAAAGTCCTCGCGTCCGGAGTGCAGGGCCCCGCGCGAGTCGACCCCGATGATGTGGCGCGCGCCCGCTTCCAACAGGATCCTCCCGACCGCGATCCCGGCCGCGCCGATGCCGTAGATGACGATGCGGATCTCCTCGATCCGACGGCCCGTCAATTCCAAAGCGTTGAACAGTGCCGCCATCACCACGACTGCCGTCCCGTGCTGGTCGTCGTGGAAGACGGGGATGTCGAGCTCGGCTTTGAGCCGGTCCTCGATCTCGAAGCAGCGCGGCGCCGAGATGTCCTCCAGGTTGATGCCGCCGAATGTGGGGGAGATGGCCTTGACGGTGCGCACGATCTCGTCCGGGTCCTTGGTATCGAGGCAGATCGGGAAGGCGTCGATGCCTGCGAACTCCTTGAACAGCATCGCCTTGCCCTCCATCACCGGCATCGCCGCGCGGGGGCCGATGTCCCCCAGCCCGAGCACCGCGGTCCCGTCTGAGACGACTGCGACCGCTGTTGCGCTTGATCGTGTACTGGAAGGCCTTGTCCGGATCGTCGTGGATCGCCATCGAGACCCGCGCCACCCCCGGCGTGTAGGCCATCGAGAGGTCATCGCGGCTCTTCAGCGGGCTCTTGTTGCGCAACTCGATCTTGCCGCCGATGTGCGCCAGGAAAGTGCGGTCGGTGGTGTCGAGCACGCGCGCGCCCTCGATCCCGTCCACGGCGTCGGTGAGCCGTGGCCAATCATCGGCGGCGCCGGTCGCGACGGTGATGTCGCGGATGGTGTGATCGTGGTCGATCTGGACGAGGTCGATCGCACCGATCGTGCCGCCGGCGGTGCCGATCGCGCTCGCAACCTTGCCCAGCATTCCGGGGCGCTCGTCGATCTCGACGCGCAGCGTGAGGCTGTATTGGGCGCTGGGGGTGGCGGGCACTGGGCGAAGGATCTTACGGCGCGTCGTCGAGGGCGCCCCCTTACCGGCCCTCAGGGACACGACCCCTCAAAGATTCCCTAGGTGGGGTTCGCCAGGGCCGCTCACCGGCCCTCGCGGACCCGTCCCCTCAAAGATTCCGTGGGTGGGGTTCGCCAGGCCCCGGCGGCCTCCAGCAAGCCACTAGGCTCAAACCATGGGTGACGAGCTCTTTCTGATCGACGGCAACAGCCTCGCCTACAGGGCGTTCTTCGCCCTCCCGGAGTCGATCGCGACCTCGACCGGTCAGCCGACGAACGCGATCTTCGGCTTCGCCTCGATGCTGGTCAAGATCATGACCGACTATGGGCCGAAGGCGACCGTGGTCGTGTGGGACGCGGGCAGCTCGGGCCGCAAGGAGCTCTATTCCGAGTACAAGGCGCAGCGGAGCTCGCGGCCGGGTCTGCTCAAGGAGCAATGGCCTCATCTCGAGCCGCTCGTCGATGCCTTCGGCTATCGCAACTACTCCGTCGCCGGTTACGAGGCCGACGACGTGATCGCGTCGATCGTGGCGGAGGCCCGAAGCAGCGAGCCGCCCGTGCCGGTGATGGTCGTCACCGGCGACCGCGACGCCTACCAGCTCGTCGACGACGGCGTGCGCATCATGACCACCTCGCGCGGCATCACCGACACGCGCGTGTACGACCGCGAGGGCGTGCTCGATCGCTACGGCGTCGCGCCCGAGCAGATCCCTGACTTCATCGGCCTCAAGGGAGACACGAGCGACAATATCCCCGGCGTCCCCGGGATCGGTGACAAGACCGCGGCCGACCTGCTGCAGCGCTTCGACTCGCTCGAGCAAGTGCTCGAGCACACGGCCGAGATCTCGGGCGCGAAGCGCAGGCAGAACCTGGAAGAGCACGCTGACGACGCGCGCATCTCGAAGACACTCGCGACGATCAAGCGAGACATCCCGATCGAGCTCGACATAAAGAGCTTCGCGGGCCAGGAACCCGACCGCTCCAAGCTCAGGGAGGTCTTCCGCCAGTTCGAGCTGCGCGAGCCCCTGCGCCGCCTCGAGGAGGCGCTCGGCTCGGCCGACGCGGCGGCGCCGGCCCCCGCCGGCGAGAAATCGCTCACGGCCCGCACGCAAGCGGCGTCGCTCACGGACCTCAAGGCGCTCCCGATCGCCGAGGTTGCCCTCGCCGTGCGCGCGCCGGACACGCCGACCGACGCCCTTTTCGCCCCCGACCCCGAGTGGCGCTTCGGCGTCCACCCCGATGGGGACAGCAGGGTCCTAGCGGGCGCCTCGAGCGGTCCCGAGGACATCGTGGAGGCACTCGGCGAGCGTCCGATGGTCGCTCACGACGCAAAGTCGCTGCGACGGATCCCGAAAATTCTCACCCACGACACCGAGGTCGCCGCCTACCTGCTCGAGCCCGCGCGCCGCGCCTACCCGTTCCGGGAGCTGTGGGAGGAGCGCGGCTTCACCACCGACGTTGAGGATCCGGCGGCAGCGGACGCGGTCCTGCTGAGCGCATTGGCGGACTGGCAGCGCGACGAGATCCGCGCGCGCGGCCTCACCGACCTGCTCGCTGACGTCGAGCTGCCCCTGGTCAGAGTGCTGCGCGAGATGGAGATCGCCGGCTGCAAGCTCGACACCGAGCGGCTCGCCCAGATCTCCACGCGAGTCAAGGACGAGGCGGCCGCGCTCGAGCGTGAGATCTTCAGCCTGTGCGGTGAGGAGTTCATGCTGGGCTCGCCCAAGCAGCTCGAGGAGATTCTCTTCAAGCGCCTCGGCCTGTCGCGCAAGCGCCGCGGCAAGACCGGCTACTCGACGGACGCGCGCGTGCTGCAGGCGATCCGCGACGAGCATCCGGTGATTCCCAAGATCGAGCGCTGGCGCGAGCTGACGAAACTCGCCCAGACCTACCTGGACGCGCTTCCGCAGCTGCTCGGTCCCGACCACCGGCTGCACACGACCTTCAACCAGACCGCGGCCACCACCGGGCGGCTGTCCTCGAACAACCCGAACCTCCAGAACATCCCCATCCGCACGCCGCTCGGTCGCGAGATCCGATCCTGCTTCGTGGCCGAGCCCGACAACCTGCTCGTCTCCGCCGACTACTCCCAGGTCGAGCTGCGTCTGCTCGCGCACATCGCAGAGGAGCCGGCGCTCAAAGAGATCTTTGAGCGCGGCGAGGACGTGCACACCGCGACGGCCTGCCGCGTGTTCGGCGTTCAGCCCGAGCAGATCGACCCGGGCATGCGCTCAAAGGCGAAGATGATCAACTACGGCATCGTCTACGGCCTCTCGGCCTGGGGCATGGCCGACCGGCTCGACATCCCGCAGGAGGAGGCCGACGAGTTCATCCAGCGCTACCTCGCCGGGTTCCCGAAGGTCGCCCAGTTCATCCAGGACACGATCACCCAGGGCACCGAGCACGGATACGTCTCGACCCTCTTCGGCCGCCGCCGCCAGGTGCCAGAGCTGCGCGCCCGGCGCTGGGAGATCCGCCGCCAGGGCGAGCGCTTCGCCGTCAACATGGTGATCCAGGGGACGGCCGCGGACATCATGAAGGTGGCGATGGTGCGCTGCGACCACGCGCTCAAGAGCACCGGCCTCAAGACCCGTCTGATCCTCCAGATCCACGACGAGCTGCTGTTCGAGGGGCCCGCGCAAGAGGCCGAGCAGGTCAGGGAGATCGCCTGCCGGGAGATGTCCCACGCGTACGAGATCGACCCTCCGCTGGCGGTCGAGGCGGGCGTCGGCAGCGACTGGCTGAAGGCTAAATAGGCGCCCCGCGCGAACAGCCGCTCGCGGCAAGGCCGCGCCTTGCTACTTCCGTCACAACCTGTCAATGTGTGCGGCGCTTTCATCCGGCCCTCGGGGCGGACCCAGAGGTCACGACTCAACTATCGAGGGGGCCAGGTGCCCGACCACACTCACTTTCCCGGAGGCTCGCGCGCCTCGCGCGAGCGCATGCTGGTGCTCGCGGGGGTCGCGGCCGCCGTGCTGATCCCGGTGCTCGTCGCCGTCGCCAACGCCTCGACCCATCGCGTCAAGAACCCGATCTGTAACGAGTTGCGACAGCTCGGCGTCTCGGCCGGCGCCTACAACTACTGCAAGGGCCCCTTCAAGCCCGGCGCATCCAGAGCCACGAGGCTCGCGCAAGTGTTGCGCACGCGGGCGAACGTCAACGCGGCCAACCCGCGAGAGGACGTCGCTCCCGACGGCGCGCGCGGCTACGGCCAGAGCGAGGAGTCGGTCGCGGCGGTCGGCCGCTACGTGGTCGAGGCCTGGAACGATTCCACCAGCTTCCAGGCCAGCTGCGGGGCGCCGCAGTACAAGGAAGAGGGGACGGGCTACGGCTTCTCGAGCAACGGCGGCAAGTCTTTCCGGACCAGGGCGGGCTTCCCAACGCCTCCTGCTCGCAGGGATGGTTCTTCCAGGGCGACCCGAGTGTGGTCGGCTGGAGCAGCGGTGGGACGACGTACTTCTACATCTCGAGTCTGTACCTCAACCTCCACAACGGCAAATCAGACATCGCGCTCGATGTCTGCACGGCCAGCGGCAGCGGCGCGAGGGCATCGCTGTCTTGCAACGCCACGCCGACGCTCGTCGCGGCCGGCGGCGCTCAACAGCAGTGCGGGCCCTACAACTGCTTCTCGGTTCAGGACTTCCTCGACAAGGATTACCTGGCGATCGACACGGTGCGGGGCCGGCTTTACGCCACGTACACCCGCTTCAACCCGCTTGTCGGACACGAAGCGAACGGCCAGATCGAGCTAGCCGTGTGCGACATCTCCGGCGCCGCGGCGGCCAACCCGACCTGCTCCCCGGGCAGCTCCACCACGCCGTACTACGCCGTGCAGGCGGGCGACCCCAACTGCGAGCACGAGGGCGCCTACCCCGCCGTCAGCCAGAAGACAGGCGACGTCTACGTGGCTTGGGAGTTCAATTGGGCGACGAACATCTTCAACCCGTCCTGCTTCAGCACGCCCACGCAGGAAAGGCTCGCGTACGTGCCCTCCTCCTGCCTGACGCTGCCGAGCACCACCTGCAGCGGCGCCAACGAGCCGCAGACCTCGCTCATCGTCAACTCGATGGACTCGGCGTTCATCCCCGGCTACAACCGGTTCCCGATGAACGACTTCCCGCGGATCGCGGTCAGCGACAAGTCGAACACGGTGACGACCGTGTGGAATGACGCGGGCAAGCACGCCGCCGGGGACATCCTCATGCAGAGCTACCGCCTCCTGAGACCCTCGTCGACGAGCTTCGTGGCGGTGCAGCGCGGCCCGGTGAGGCTGAACGACAACAGGCGCGCGACCTGGGCCTTCATGCCCGCGCTGCGCAACGCGGACGGGTCGGGCCTGCTCGACATCGTCTGGTATGACAGGCGCAACTCGAGCCCGTCGTGCGACGCCTGCACCGACGTCTATGGGGCCCTCCGTGTTAGCGCCACGGCGACTAAGACGCCGACGAGCAACGTCCGTATCACCGACGTGTCCAGCAACTGGAACGCCGTCTCCTCGGACATCGTTCCCAACTTCGGCGACTACATCGACGACCTCGTCGTAGGCAAGGTGCTGTACATCGCCTGGGCCGACGGGCGGTTGGGAGAGCCGCAGCCGTTCAGCGCCCACACAGGGGGCTAAGCCGTTCGCCGCGCCACCGACTCTGAGTAGGCGGCGGATCGGAACAGCAGCACGGGATCGTCGGTCGTCTCGATCCCGTCAGTGACGCGGACCGGGTCGAACACGAGCACGTGGTGGTGCTCGTACTCGTTCTCGGGCGCGGTCACCCTCAAAGTCCCGGCGGTGACGTTCCTCCGGTCCTCGGGCCACTCGGCGGCCGGGTCGTCGACCGGGTCGCCCTCGGCGGCGATCTGGAGGACGAGCGTGAACTTCACCTCGGACTCGCCCAGGCGCGCCAGCAGCTCCTCCTGGAGATAGTCGGGCCCGCGCTCGCGCGCCTCGAGCCTCGCCAGTGATGGCTCGTGCTCCTCCGGCTCCCACCGGTAGCGCACGTGGTGCCGGCGCCCGCGCGCGTCTTGCCACCTGAAGGCGTGCACCGCGTAATAGGAAACGGCCGCGTAGCTCGACGGGGGACGCAGCGCCTCGGCGTTCTCCTTCAGCGTCGCGAGCACGCGCCGGTGGCGCGCGAGGAACAGCGGCAGGCGCCACAGCCGCGCGACCCCGCCGCTGTTCAGGCGCAGCAGCTCGATGAAGGCTTCCGGGGTCGAGACGGGAAAGTGCGGCACCGTCTGGGCGACGATGTCCGTGCGCGAGGCGTCCGGGAGGAGGAACTTGACCGCCATGCCGCGCACGTCGGGCGCGTAATCGGGCTGCTCGGGGTCGCCTGAGCCATTCGAGAAGCGCACCAGCGCGTCGACGGGCTGGCCCTGCATGTGGGCTGCTCGAGTCAGCCCGCCGCCCTCGGGCGTGGCCGTGAAGGTGGCGCGGAACAGTGCGCCCTTGGCGTGCAGCGCCCGAAAGCCGGCGTGGGCGCCGAAGCGCTCGTTGATGGCGTCGAGGGCCCGCTCGGGCGTGATCACGCAGGCACCAGCTGGCCCACGAAACGCGGGTGCGCGATCTCCAGGTAGTGGCCGAAGGCCCAGTCGAGGATCCGCTTGCGCTCCATGGCGGTGAGCGTGCGCGCCAGCAGCCGCGGCGCCAGGCGCGGGATCAGCCGCTGGAAGCGCAACAGCAGCTCGAACTTCCGCCGGTGCGAGGCGCTGAAGGCGGCGTAGCGCTGGAGCGCTTGCTCGCGCTCGAGCCGGCCCTCGAGCACCGCCCGCAACTCGCGCCCACAGGCGATCCCGAAATACAGCGCGGTCCGGATCCCCTCGGCAGTCAGGGGCAGGCAGTGGCCGGCGGAGTCGCCGCAGAAGAACACGCCGTCCTCGCCGGCGGGCCGCAGGCGATGCGGGATCCAGTTGCCCTGGTAGCGGATCGCCTCGCGGTGCAGGACGTCCGCCAGCCGCACGGTCGGCTCCTTGACGTGGAAGCGGGGATCGAACGAGCCCACGCCCACGCGGACCTCCCCGTCGGCAGGGAAGCTCCAGCCGTAGCCGGCGGGCACGTACGAGCGGTCGACCCATATCTCGAGGTCGTCTCCGGATCCGAACGGGTGCACCTCGAGACCGCGGGACAGGAACGCCTCCGGCGGCTGCACGGGCTCGCCCGCGCCCAGCACCCTGCGCCAGCCGAGCGCGTCGATGACGAGCGGGGAGCGGATCTCGCCCCGGTCGGTATTTATGGTTATTGGCCGGGGCGCATGCGCCCCGGCCCCGGTCCGCACATGTGCGGACCGGCGGGCCGGCACATGTGCCGGCCCGGTCCTATCGATCACCTTCGCGGTCTCAAATTCGAACTCGCCGCGCTCCGCCAGCAGCTCGCACAGGGTCCGGTAGTCGAAGGTCGAGAAGCTCCAGGGGAGGTCGAAGCGGGCAGTGACGTGGGGGGTGTGGATCACGAGCTCGGGAAACGTCTGCTGGAGCGCGCCCTCGAGCTCGAGCGCCTGCAGCCATGAGGTGGGAATGCCGCAGGCCGAGGTCTGCCGCTCGCCGATCTCGTAGCGGTCGATCATCATCACCTCGGCGCCGGTGCCGCGCAGCTCGCGCGCGACGGCGAGGCCCGCGAAGCTCGCGCCACAGATCAGCACGTCGCAGTCCCGGTTTAGCGACGTGCGTTCGGCGCCTCGCTTGGTGGCGCGCCTGGGCATCGGCGCTCGATGATACGGGGGAGTCGCTACCCTCCGGGCCGATGGCTGAAGTGAGCACCATGACAGAGCCCGCGCCCGAGGCGAAAGTCGTCGAAGGCTCGGACGGGCTCCTGCTCGAGATCGACGGACGCATCGTCCCCAACTACGACGCCACCCTGCATCCCTTCCGCGAGGGTGACGTCGTCTCGGGCACCGTCGTGAGGATCGACGCCGACGAGGTGTTGGTCGACATCGGCTACAAGTCCGAGGGCGTAATTCCCTCCTCGGAGCTGTCGATCCGCAAGTCGGTCGACCCCTCCGACGAGGTTCAGCTGGGCGAGAACGTCGACGCGCTGGTGCTCACCAAGGAGGACCAGGACGGGCGCCTGATCCTGTCCAAGAAGCGGGCCCGCTTCGAGAAGGCGTGGCGCCGGATCGAGGGCGCTGCCGAGTCGGGCGAGCCGGTCGAGGGCCAGGTGATCGAGGTGGTCAAGGGCGGGCTCATCATCGACCTCGGCGTGCGCGGCTTCCTGCCCGCGTCGCTGGTCGACATCAGGCGCGTCCCGAACCTCGACGAGTACATGGGCCAGCAGATCGAGTGCAAGGTGATCGAGCTCAACCGCTCACGCAACAACGTCGTGCTCTCGCGCCGCGCAGTGCTCGAGGAGCAGCGCAAGGAGGACCGCGAGCGGATTCTCGACCGGCTCCATCCGGGCGATGTGGTCAAGGGCCGGATCTCCAACATCGTCGACTTCGGCGCCTTCGTGGACCTCGACGGGATCGACGGCCTGATCCACATCTCCGAGCTGTCCTGGTCGCACGTCAACCACCCGTCAGAGATCCTCTCGATTGGCAGCGAGGTCACGGTCAAGGTGCTCGACATCGACCGCGACCGCCAGCGCATCTCGCTGGGTCTGAAGCAGACCCAGGAAGACCCGTGGCAGCGGGTGGTCGACACCTACAACATCGGCGACGAGCTCGAGGGCGCGGTTACCAAGGTCGTGACCTTCGGCGCGTTCGTCGAGATCCTCGATGGAGTCGAGGGTCTCGTCCACATCTCTGAGCTCGCCCAGCACCACGTCGAGAACCCGCGCGAGCTGGTCCAGCCCGGCGACACCGTGCGCGTGAAGATCCTCGAGATCGATTCCGAGCGGCGCAGGCTGTCGCTCTCGATCAAGCGGGTCGAGGGGCAGGTGCTGCCGCTCAAGCCGCGCAGCGAGGCCACCGCCGACCTCGAGAACGTGCCCGAGCTGGGGCTCTCTGAGGACGTGTTCGCCGAGACGGAGGCAAGCCTTCCGCCCGCAGAGGTTTCCGAGCCTGAGGCTCCTGCGCAGGAGCCCGAGGCGGCGGCCGCGGAAGCGCCCGCCGAGCCCGAGCTTGCCGCGGAGCCGGAACCGCCGGCGGAAGCGCCCGCGGAGCCCGAGACGGCCGCGGAAGCGCCCGCGGAGCCGGAGCCGGCCGCGGAGCCCGAGCCGGCCGCGGAAGCGGAGCCGGCTGCGGAAGCGCCCGCGGAGCCCGAGCCGGCCGCGGAAGCGGAGCCCGCCGCGGAAGCGCCCGCGGAGCCGACGCCCGCGGAAGCGCCCGCCGAGCCCGAGCCGGCCGCGGAGGCACCCGCCGCGCCCCAACCTCCCGAAGAAGACCAAGACCAGCCGGAGCAGTCGTAGTCCCGTTCGTCGGGCTTACCGGAGGCATCGGCGCGGGCAAGTCGACCGCGCTCCAAGCACTCGAGCGTCTCGGAGCAGTGGTGCTCTCGACCGACCAGGTGGTACACGACCTCTACGACGACGCGGAAGTCCGCGCTTCAGTCATCGGTCGGTTTGGCGAAGCGGTCGCTCCCGGGGGGCGCGTAGACCGCAAGGAGCTCGCGCGGCGCGCGTTCGCGACCGCCGCGGACCGGGCGTGGCTCGAGCAGTTGGTGTGGCCGCGGGTCGGCGGAGCGGTGGCCGCCTGGCGCGAGCAGGTCGAGCAGCTCGAGCCGCCGCCGCGCGCGGCGGTGGTGGAGGTGCCGCTCCTGTTCGAGTCGGGCATGGACGAGGTCTTCGACTCCACGATCGCGGTCATTGCCGACGAAACGGTGAGGGAGCGGCGCGCGGCCACCAGGGACCACGCCTCGCTCGACGAGCGCCTCGCGCGCCAGCTGACCCAGGACGAGAAGGCGCGGCGGGCGACCTACGTCGTCGTCAACGACGGCGAGGTGGCCGAGCTCGAGGCTGACCTGTCGGGGGTGCTTGAGAAGCTTCAGCGGGTGAGCGCCCGATGAGCCCACCGGCTGCAAGCGTCGCTGCTCGTCGCCGGTCCGGCGTGCGCGCGCGGCGGCGTGCTGCGAAGCGGCGGCGGCGCGCGCTGCTGTTCGTCGCTGCGGTCGCGGTCGTGACCGTCGCCGTCGTGATGACGCTGCCGCTCGCGCGCAAGGCGATCAACGACCTCGGCCTGCCGCTCACGAACGCTTCCATCATCCGCCAGCAAGCGGCGCAGAAGCACCTTGACCCGGCGCTGATCGCCGCCGTCATCTACGCCGAGACGAAGTTCGATCCGCGGCCCTCGTCCGCCGGCGCCCAGGGGCTGATGCAGCTGATGCCACAGACGGCGGAGTTCCTGGCTCGGCGCTCGGGCGGGGTCACGTTCCACGTCTCCGACCTGGGCACGCCCCAGGTCAACATCGCCTACGGCAGTTACTACCTGCGCTACCTGATCAACCATTACGGCGGCAACAAGATGCTCGCGGTGGCCGCCTACAACGCCGGCCTGGCGAACGTCGATCGCTGGGTGGCGGCCGCCCACGCGCACGGCCATGCGCTCGCGATCGGCGACATTCCTTTCAGCGAGACGCGCCTGTATGTCGAGCGGGTGCTCACGGCCCAAAAGGAGTACCGGCCAGACCTACGCCCAGCAGCTCGGGTACCGCTAGGCGGGTAGGGACGCGGGCGCGGGGTCGCGGCTCCCGATGGCGTCGGCGATCAGCTGCAGCGCCAGCAGCAGGGCGAGCGCCAGGGCGGCGGCGCTGACGATGTACCACGGCCACGGCCCCATTACGCTGAGCAGCGAGTTGTGGGCCGGCTTCGAGCGCAGGTACATGTAGTTGCCGCCAGTGGCGAGGTCGCCGATCGCGGCCACCGCCGCCCACGCAAGCGTCAGCACGAAGACCCTGAACGCCGCGCGCGGCCGCGGATATAGGCGCAGACCGAACACGAGCATCAGCGCCGCCACGACCGCGCCGATGTGGTAGCCGAAGTAGGTGAAGTAGAAGATGCTCGGGAAGTTCTGACCGAGGTCGGGGGTGATCAGCGCCTGGAGGCTCGCCGACAGCGACCAGAAGTAGGCGAGCTCGACCGCGATTTGCCGGCGGGTGAGCAGCGCGACGATCGAGACCGCTGAGACGACGTCGGTCAGCTGGAGCGGGAGGGTGTACTTGGCGCTGTAGGTGCCGCCTACGGCATCGGCGACATATTCGCCCGCCCAGGCGACGAAGATGATTAGGGCGAGCAGGCGGGAATAGGCCGACACATCCCTGCGGCGCGCGGCTCCCACCGAGGCGCCCGACGCCGCTACCAGCACGGCGAGGGCCGCAAGATGGGGTGGCGAGAACTGGCGCACGTAGCCCTTCGGAGGACGGAGCGCGGCCGTCCCGCGCGCTCCCCGGGAGAAAAATCCTCCCACCTTTCGGATGCCGGAAGTGGTGGGAGGAAAATTCCACCGTATGCGGTGAAGATTCGTCCCGACCGCCGAGCGTGCGCCGGGTGGGAGGATTTTTCCTCGCTACGCTCAATCTGTGCCCAAGTTCGAGCTCGACTCCGCATTCCGGCCCACCGCGGACCAGCCGCAGGCGATCACCTCGCTGGCCGATGGCGTCCGCGGGGGAGAGCGGTTCCTGACCCTGCTCGGGGCGACCGGCACCGGCAAGACGATGACGATGGCGGGCGTCGTCGAGGAGGTCCAGAAGCCGACGCTGGTGATCGCCCACAACAAGACGCTCGCGGCCCAGCTGTGCAACGAGTTCCGGACCTACTTCCCGCACAACGCGGTCGAGTACTTCGTCTCCTACTACGACTACTACCAGCCCGAGGCCTACGTCCCCAGCAAGGACCTCTACATCGAGAAGGACTCGGCCATCAACGAGGAGATCGACAGGCTGCGTCACTCGGCCACGGCGGCCCTGTTCGCGCGCCGCGACGTGCTGATCGTGGCGAGCGTCTCATGCATCTACGGCCTCGGCTCGCCCACGGTCTACGACGAGAACCTGCAGACGCTGCGCAAGGGGGAGATGATCGACCGCGACCGCCTTCTGCGCAAGCTGGTCTCGATCCAATACACGCGCAACGACACCGCGCTCGGGCGGGGGACGTTCAGGGTGCGGGGCGAGACGCTCGAGGTCTTTCCGGCCTACGCCGAGACGGCATACCGCGTGGTCCTGTTCGGCGACGAGGTCGAGGGACTGCAGCGGTTCGACCCGCTCACCGGCGAGCTGCTCGACGACGACCTCGAGCACATCGGCATCTGGCCTGCGACTCACTACACGGTGCGCGAGGGGATGCTCGAGGACGCCGTGGCCGAGATCGGCCGCGAGCTGAACGCGCGCTGCGCCGAGCTTGAGTCCCAGGGCAAGCTGCTCGAGTCGCACCGCCTCAGGCAGCGCACCCAGTACGACATGGAGATGCTGCGCGAGCTGGGGTTCTGCTCGGGGATCGAGAACTACTCACGCATCCTCGACGGGCGCGCCCCGGGGGACCGGCCCTACTGTCTGCTCGACTACTTCCCCGACGACTTCCTCTGCCTGATCGACGAGTCACACCAGACGGTGCCGCAGATCGGCGGGATGTACGAAGGCGACAGGTCGCGCAAACAGACGCTCGTGGACTACGGCTTCCGGCTTCCGAGCGCGCTCGACAACCGGCCCCAGACCTTCCAGGAGTTTCTCGAGATGACGCCCCAGATCGTGTTCGTCTCGGCCACGCCGGGCGTGTACGAGCGCTCGCGCTCAATGCGCGTCGTCGAGCAGATTGTGCGCCCGACGGGAATCGTCGATCCCGCGGTCGAGGTGCGTGAGACGCGCAACCAGATCGACGACCTGATGAACGAGATCCGGGGTCGCACCGAGCGCGAACAGCGCGTGCTGGTCACGACGCTGACCAAGAAGATGGCAGAGGATCTGACCGACTATCTGCTCGAGATGGGCTTCCGCGTGCGCTACCTGCATTCCGAGGTCGACACGCTCGAGCGGATCCAGATCATTCGCGAGCTGCGGTTAGGGTCTTTCGACGTGCTCGTGGGCGTCAACCTGCTGCGCGAGGGGCTCGACCTGCCCGAGGTCTCGCTGGTGGCGATCCTCGACGCCGACAAGGAGGGCTTCCTGCGGGGCGAGACCTCGCTGATCCAGACGATCGGGCGGACCGCCCGCAACGTCGAGGGGCGAGTGATCATGTACGCCGACAAGGAGACCCACGCGATGCGGGCGGCGATCGAGGAGACCGATCGGCGGCGCGCGATTCAGACGGCCTACAACGAGGAGCATGGGATCACGCCCGAGACGATCGTCAAGGGCATCTCCGACATCGCCGAGTTCCTGCAGAGCGAGTCGAGGGTTCCCCGCTCGCGCCGGCGAGCGCGCCGGACGGCCGACGGGATGACGCCAGAGGAGATCGAGCGCACGATCGTCGAGCTCGAGGAGGAGATGCTGCAGGCGGCCGAGGAGCTCCGCTTCGAATACGCGGCCAAGCTGCGCGACGAGATCCGGGACCTGACCCGACAGCGGGAGCGACTGATCGCAGCTGGCTGAGGGCGGTCCGAGGGGTTACCCGGGCCGCCAACTGATCCGCCCCGATCGCAGCGTCGGATACCCTGCGCCGGTCCGGTGATCCAGTTTTTTAGAGGGAGGCAGTGACCGTGGCCCTGGAACGAGAGAGGATCGAAAAGCGTGATTTCCCCATCGGCCGCCGCGGCTATGACCCTGCAGCGGTCGATGCGCACCTGAGCACGATCGCCGACGAGGTGGAGTCGATCGCCGGTGCGCAACGGCACGTCGAGCCGGTGGCGGCGGCGATATCCGATCAGGTGCGCGTGATCGTCGAGGCCGCCGAGAAGGGCGCGACCGAGATTCACGCGCGCGCCGAGCAGGACGCGCGCGAGATCAAGGCGGAGGCGACGCGTGCGGCCAAGCGCGAGCGTCAGGAGGCGACGCGAGAGGCCAAGCGCGAACGCGAGCAGGCCGCGGAGAGCGCGCGCGAGTACGTGGGGCAGGTCACCCAGTCGACATCGAAGATGCTCGAGCGCCTCGAGCACATCGACGGCGAGCTGAGCAGGCTCACCTCCTCGGTGCAGGAAGTGGTGGAGCGGCTCCAGAACGAGCTCGAGCAGCTCGAAGGTGACCTCGGGGGTCTGGGCGTCGCGAGCCGAGTCAGCGACGCTGACGCCGAGAGCCTTGACGCCGAGACCCCTGACACCGAGACCCTTGACGAGCCGCGAGCCCGGGTCGGCCCGGGAACCGGAGCCCGGCCCGACGCCACAGGCCGCCGAAGGGCGGTCGACAGAGCTCGTCCCGGACGAGCCCGCGCTCGCGGCCGACGCGCCGACCAAGCTCGGCGATCCGCCTCCGGAGCTCGGAGCCGAGCCGGCATCCGCCGAGGAGTCCTCGGAGGTGTCCCCCGCGGAGCCGGCCGCGGCAGCCGAGACCGGCGGCTCTGGTGCGGACGACGACAGCGAAGGCGCGCGCCTGATCGCCCTCAACATGGCGCTCAACGGCACCTCTCGCGACGAGACCGACCGCTATCTGGCCGAGAATTTCTCGCTCGCGGACCGCAAGACACTGCTCGACGAGGTCTACGCCAGCGTCGAGGGCTAACGGCGCGTCCGAACGTCTGTTCGGCCCTCTAGACTCGTTCCAGTGGGTCAGCAGCTGATCGTCTCGGGCGCCCGGGAGCACAACCTCAAGAACATCACGGTCGCGATTCCGCGGGGATCGCTGACGGTCATAACCGGGCTGTCCGGATCCGGCAAGTCGTCGCTGGCCTTCGACACGATCTACGCCGAGGGGCAGCGGCGCTATGTCGAGTCGCTGTCGGCGTACGCGCGCCAGTTTCTGGGACAGATGGACAAGCCGGACGTGGACTCGATCGAGGGCCTTTCGCCGGCGATCTCGATCGACCAGAAGACGACCTCGCGCAATCCCCGCTCGACGGTTGGGACCGTGACCGAGATTTACGACTACCTGCGCCTGCTGTGGGCGAGGATCGGCCATCCCCACTGTCACATCTGCGGCCGGCCGATCTCGGGCCAGTCGGCTGAGCAGATCATCGACCAGGTGATGGAGCTCCCGCCGGGCACGCGCTTCATGGTGCTCGCGCCGATCGTGCGCGGCCGCAAGGGCGAATACGGCAAGCAGCTCGAGGAGCTGCGGGCGGAGGGGTTCGCGCGGGTGAAGGTCGATGGCGAGCTGCGGCGGCTGGAGGAGCCGATCGAGCTCGACAAGAAGTTTAAGCACGACATCTCGGTCGTGGTCGACCGGCTGGTGATGAAGGAGGAGGTGCGCAAGCGGCTGGCGGACTCGGTCGAGACGGCGGTCGCGCTCGCGACCGGGCTGGTCGAGATCGAGCTGGTGGACGAGGAACGGAGCTTGATCTTCTCCGAGCGGTTTGCGTGTCCGGTCCACGGTCCGAGCTTGGTCGAGCTGGAGCCGCGGATCTTTTCCTTCAACTCGCCGCACGGGGCGTGCCCGCGCTGCACCGGGCTCGGGTCGCAGATGGAGATCGACCCGGAGCTTGTCGTCCCCGACCCGGGGCTGTCGATCGGGGAAGGAGCGATCGCGCCTTGGGCGGCGAGCGCGTCGGACTACTACGAGCAGCTCACGCAGGCGATCGCCGAGCGCTACGGCGTCGATCTCGATACGCCATGGGAGAAGCTGGCCGCCGGCCAGCGACGCTTCTTCCTGCACGGCACGAACGGCGAACGCGTGCAGCTGACCTATCGCAACCGCTTCGGCCGGCGCCGCTCGTACGCGACCCGCTTCGAGGGGATCATCCCAAGCCTCGAGCGGCGCTATCGGGAGACCGATTCCGACTTCGCGCGCGAGAAGATCGAGGAGTACATGACGCTGCGGCCGTGCCCCGAGTGCGGAGGCGCGAGGCTGCAGCCCGAGTCCCGCGCCGTGCTCGTGGCGGGCACGGCGATTCACGACTTCACGGCGATGTCGGCGCGAGCGGCGTTCGAGTGGATCGCGGGCCTCGAACTGTCCGAGCACGATCACCGGATCGCGCGACTGGTGCTGCGCGAGATCGCCGAGCGCCTGCAGTTCCTCGACAACGTGGGTATCGGCTATCTGACGCTCGATCGCGCCGCGGCCACCCTGTCTGGCGGCGAGGCCCAGCGGATCCGGCTGGCGACCCAGGTGGGGTCCTCGCTCGTGGGCGTGCTCTACATCCTCGACGAGCCCTCGATCGGCCTGCACCAGCGGGACAACACCAAGCTGATCGGCACGCTCGAGCGGCTACGCGACCTCGGCAACACGGTGCTGGTGGTCGAGCACGACGAGGGCACCATGCGCGCGGCAGACCACCTGATCGACATGGGCCCGGGGGCCGGCGAGCACGGCGGCTACGTGGTGGGTGAGGGGACGGCGGTGGAGGTCGAGCAGATGCCGGAGTCGCTCACCGGGCAGTTCCTCTCAGGTGTCCGCACGATCGCCACGCCCCGGAGACGCCGGCGACCGAGCGGTTACGTGCTGATCGAGGGCGCCGCCCAGCACAACCTGAAGGAGATCAACGTCAAGGTGCCGCTCGGCGTGATGTGCTGCGTGACGGGAGTCTCAGGCTCGGGCAAATCGACCCTGATCCTCGAGGTGCTCCACAAGGCGCTCGCCAACCGGCTGCACCGCACGCGCCAGCGGGCGGGTGCGCACCGGCGGATCACCGGTCTCGAGCAGCTCGACAAGGTCATCTACGTGGACCAGTCGCCGATCGGTCGCACGCCGCGGTCGAATCCGGCCACCTACATCGGCCTGTTCGATCAGATTCGTGACCTGTTTTCCAAGACACAGGAAGCGCGCGCCCGCGGGTACAAGCCAGGCCGGTTCTCGTTCAACGTCAAGGGCGGCCGCTGCGAGGTGTGCCGCGGCGACGGCCAGATCAAGATCGAGATGCATTTCCTCCCTGACGTGTACGTGCCCTGCGAGCAATGCCATGGCAAGCGCTACAACCGGGAGACGCTCGAGGTGCGCTTCAAGGGCAAGACCATCTCGGACGTGCTCGAGATGCCGATCGAGGAAGCGCTCGACTTCTTCGCCCACATCCCGAAGATTCGCCGCCGCGTCCAGGCGCTGGTCGACGTCGGGCTGGGCTACATGCGCGTTGGCCAACCCGCGACGACGCTCTCAGGCGGCGAGGCGCAGCGGGTCAAGCTGGCGGCCGAACTGTGCAAGGTGGCCACCGGCCGCACGCTCTATATCCTCGACGAGCCGACCACCGGGCTGCATTTCGCCGACATCCAGCGGCTGCTCGAGGTGCTCGAGCGGCTGGTGGCGGCCGGCAACTCGGTGATCGTGATCGAGCACAACCTCGATGTGATCAAGGTCGCCGACCGCATAATCGATCTGGGTCCCGAGGGCGGCGACGAGGGTGGGCGGGTGATCGCGACGGGAACACCGGAGCAGGTCGCGGCGGTCGAGGCCTCCTACACGGGCGAGTTCTTAGAGATGTCCTACCTCGTCTCGAGGGGCCGCGTAGTGCGAACGGCCGGCGGCTCAGCTCCGTGAAGGCTGCCGCGTCAGTGTCCTAGCGCTGCAGCGCCGCGGGGCGCGGCGGCCCGAGCGCGGGGGGCGGGCGGAGCGCGAGTTCGGCAGCGCGGGCGCCGATCGTGTGGGATATCACCTCTAAAGATGCGAAGCGATATCCCCCAGCTACGTCTCTGGCTTCAGAAGTGGCGCTTTTATGAGCGCAACTCGCTGCCCTGGAACCGCGCACGGATCCACTGGGAGCTGATGCGGCGGCAGGCGTTCGCGCGCTGGCCGGTGCACGGCAACGTGCTCGAGGCGATGCGCGACGGCCGGCTCGTGATCGGCCGTCATGTCCTATTCGAACCCGACGTGTGGCTGACCGCTCCGGCGCCGGCCAGGATCGTGATCGGCTCGGGCAGCTTCTTGAATATCGGTGTGATGGTGGCTGCGGCCGAGCTGGTCGAGATCGGGGAGCACTGCATGTTTGCCAACGGCTGCTTCGTGACTGACGCCGACCACCGCTTCGACGATCCGGACAAGCCGGTGCCGTGGCAGGGCTTCGCCCCCAAGGGACCGACGCGCATTGGCGACAACGTGTGGTGCGGAGCTCACGTCGTGATCACCGGCGGGGTTACGGTCGGCGAACGCTCCGTGATCGGTGCCAACTCGGTCGTGACGGGAGACATCCCGCCGTTCTCAGTGGCGGCGGGTGCTCCGGCGCGGGTGCTCAGGCGGATCGAGTACTGAAAGCAACCGCCGGAACCCGCATCACGAGTTCTTGATCACGATCCCTTCGAGGATGTTGGCCACGTGCTCGGAGGAGTCGACGGCAGCCTCGAGCCGCTCGAACAGGTCCTTCCAGCGGATCACCACCATCGGATCGATCCCGGTATCGAAAAGCGAGGCCATCGCCTCTCGGGTGATGCGGTCTCCCTCGTTCTCGAGCCGGTTGATCTCGACCGTGTAGCGCGAGATATCGCGGAAACCGCGCAAGAGCGGGATCGCCTCGGCGACCTGCCGGGCGGCGCCATGCAGGACGCGCGCGAGCTCGATCGCCTGCTCCATTGGGGCCTCGACCCGGTACAGGCCCAGGTAGTCGGCGACCTCCTCGGTGTAGTCGACCATGTCGTCGAGGGCCGACGCGAGCGCGAGGATGTCCTCTCGGTCGATCGGCGTGACAAAGGTGTGGTTGAGGCGATTGATGATGTCGTGGGTGATGCGGTCGCCTTCGTGCTCACAGCTGCCTGATCTCTGCGGCGAGATGCTTGCTGTCGGGGATAGTTCGAGAGCATCTCGTCGAGCAGCTCGGCAGTGCGCAGCACGTTGCGCCCGGCCTCCTCGAACAGCTCGAAGTAGACCCGCTCGTTGGGAACGAGAACGCCGGCGAAGCGGGCGTCACGGCGCCGAAACCAGCGCGCACGGCGCCCATCCCCTGTCTCAAACTGCTGCGCGGAAGCGCGCGAGCTCGTCGGCGTCGATCGTGTAAGAGTGCTCCGGACCCGGGAAAGTGCGCGGCCCGCACCTCGTCCGCGAACTCGGCCACGCCGGCTCACCATCTGCGCCCTGACCTCGGCGTAGCGCTTGACGAACCGCGGCACGTGCCCATCGTATATCCCGAGCAGGTCGTGGAAGACCAGCACCTGCCCGTCAGTCGCCTCGCCGGCGCCAATGCCGATCACCGGGCATCTCGAGCGACCGCCATCAGCTCCTCGGCAACCGCCGCTGGGATCGCCTCGAAGACGATCGCGAAGCAGCCCGGCCTCCTGCAGCGCGACGCGCGTCGCGCGCGACGTTCGAGCGCCCGCTCCGCCGTCCGGCCCTGGGCGCGGTGGCCGCCCAGCGTCGTGGCGGTCTGCGGCGTAAGGCCGACGTGGCCCATGACCGGAACGCCTGACTCGACGATCGCCCGCGCGCGCTGCGGCGCTCGTTCCTCCTCGCTCGAGCTTGACCGCGTCGCAGCCGGCCTCCTTGACGAATCGATGAGCCGTCTCGATCGCCTGCTCGTCGGAGACCTCGTATGAGCCGAACGGCAGGTCGCCGATCAGCAGCGGGGTGCTGAGGCCGCGGCGGGCCGCCGCGGCCAGCATGAGCATCTCCTCGACCGACACCGGCACGGTGGACGGATATCCGAGCACGGTCATCGCGCCGGAGTCGCCGACGAGCACGAGGTCGACGCCCGCCTGCTCGGCCACCTGGGCCGAGGGATAGTCGTAGGCGGTCACCATCACGATCGGCTCGCCGAGGCGCTTCTTCTCGGCGAGTCGCGGCAGCGTCATCGGCAGCTGGCCGCTCAGGTCCTTGGGTATCGGGATTTGGGGTGTAGCGGACATAGCTTCCTTCCTAGGCGGGGGGCGCCGCGACCAGTGGCGCGGGTCGGTGTCGCCCGACGGCTCGTCGCGTCGGCGACGGCGGCAGGGACGTGGATCGGGTGGTTGTCGATCAGGCGGGTCCCGCCGATCGAGGCCGCGACGACGGCGAGTACGTCGCCCTCGAGTGCGCTCGACAGGTGCGAAGCTGTCGGGGTCGACGAGCACGAAGTATTCGGGCTCGATTCCGCTCGCTGCCAGCTCCGCGAGTGCGAGCGCGATCACAGCCGCCGGCTCTCGCGCTCGCCGGAGGCGATCGCCTGCTCGGCGGCCTGCAGCGATCGGTACAGCGCGGTCGCCCGCTCGCGGTCGGCGGGCGGACAAGCCGCGCGTTTCGGCTTGAGAGCGCGAGCCCGTCGGGCGCCGCACGGTCGGGCAGATCTCGATCCGGACGGGAATGTCAAGGTCTCGGACGAGCCGCCTGATCACGACGGTCTGCTGGGCGTCCTTCTGGCCGAAGTACGCGACGTCCGGGCGCGACGATGTTCAGCAGCTTGAGCACGATCGTGGCGACGCCCGCGAAGTGGCCGGCGCCCCGGTGGGCCCCTTCGAGCACCTCGCCGACGCCCGGCGACCGAGACGCGCGTGCGCGAACCCGTCTGGGTAAAGCTCGTCCATGCGCGGGGACGAAGAGGAAGTCGACGCCGGCTTCGCTCGGCGAGCGCCGCGTCGCGGCGCTCGTCGCGCGGATATGCCTCGAGGTCCGGCGGATCGTTGAACTGCGTCGGGTTGACGAACAGCGAGACCACCACGACGTCGCACTCAGTTCGCGCTCGGCGCATGAGCGAGAGGTGGCCCGTCGTGGAACGCGCCCATCGTCGGCACGAGGCCGATCGTGGGCCTTCGCGTCGCGGTGCGGCTGGAGAGCGTCACGTAGCGCGGGGATGGTGCGGATCGTCCTCATGGCGCCGCGGGCTTCCAGCTGACCGGGCGTCGCGCGAGCCGCGAGCGCGCGAGTGGCGTCGACCAGCTCGTCGAACAGCGTGCAGCAGCTCCGGCGTTCGTTCGGCGACCGCGTGCCGCTGCGCGGCGACCGTCGCCTCGTCGCCACGCGCGACGGGTCCGGTGAGCGCTCGCTCGGGGCCGAGCGCCGCCCAGTTCTCCACCGTGGCGCGCACGAGCGGCACGAGCAGCTCACGCGAGACGCCGGCGGTGGCCCCGAGCTGCTCGGCGGCCGCCTCCAGCGTGATCAGAAAGTTCGAGGCGATCGACGCAGCCGCGTGGTACGCGGCGCGATCTGCTCCTCGACCTCCACCGCGCGCATGCCCGAGCGCCCGCGCGAGCGACGGCGGCGAAATCAAGCGCCCGAGGGCTGCGTTCCCGCGATCGCCGGCGCCCGCGCCTGCAAAGCTCGTCTGCGCCCGGGGATCACCGGCAACAGCGGGTGAAAGGAGAACGCCTCGTGCGGGGCGAGCACGTCGAGACGCGTAGCCCCCGAGCAATGGCCGACGAGCGCGGCCGGGCGCGATCGCAGCGCGGCAGCCGGCGATCTCGCCGTCGGGCACGCACAGCAGCACGGCGTCGGCCCCGCGCCGTCGTAGCCGCGCCCGAATGGCCCCGCGAGCCCCGCGTCCACCGGGGAGCGCTGTCGCCAGCGCCGCGGCAAGCGCTGTGCCCAAGCGTCCGCTGTCCGACGAGCGCGAGGATGTCCGGCCGCCGACCAGGCTGCGCCGCGCGACTCAGCTTCGACGGCCGCGGCTGGGTCGTCTTGCCCGGCGGGAGCCCGCGTAGGCGCGGCCGCGGTGCCGGGCAGGGTCGTCGTTCGAGGGAATCCCGTTCCAGTTCCCGCATTTGAGGTACCGGTCGGCTTGAGGTGAAATGAAGGTCTAGTGGTCCGCCCCAGCGCGGTGACGGCCTACGGCCGATGATACCCGGCTGTCTAGAGCGTCATTCCTAGGCCCGCTCTGTGCGACCGGTCACTTTAGCGTGGCATTTGTGCCCGCATATTGCGGGTTCGCCCGCGGCCGACGTCGGCGGCACCCTTCTACCATCAGAGTCCGTGACCACCGCCGCCGAGCGCCGCGATCAGCTCAAGCAGGTCTATGCCGAAGCTTCGCGGTGCGTCCGCTGCCCGCTGCACCACACGCGCACCAATGTCGTTTTTGGCACGGGCAACGCGGATGCCGAGCTGATGTTCGTCGGCGAGGCGCCCGGGGGCCAACGAGGACCGGATGGGACTGCCGTTCGTGGGGGCGGCGGGCAAGCTGCTCGACAGCTGCTGTCCGAGATCGGGATGGGACGCGAGCGACGTGTGCATGGTCAATGTCTGAAGTGCCGCCCTCCCGACAACCGCGACCCGCATCCAAGCGAGATCGAGGCCTGCCAGGGATATCTGCATAAGCAGATCGAGCTTGTCGAGCCAACCATGATCTGCACGCTCGGCAACTTCTCCACCAAGCTGCTGCGCGGTGATGTGACCGGGATTCTCGCGCCTGCACGGCCGCGAGGAAATCCGAGTGGTCGGTCCGCGCGCCGTCCGGCTCTATCCGCTGTATCACCCCGCGGCGGCGCTCTATACCGGGCTCGACGCTCGAGGCGCTGAGGGCCGATTTCCATCGCTATCCCGGAGCTGCTGGCGCAGGGCGCCCCGCCGCAGCCCGAGCCGATCATCGAGGTGCCGGAGATCGAGGTATGCCGAGTCCGGATGCCGGCAGATCCGCCGACGCCCGAAGCTCGAGCCGGCGGCGCAGCTCGGGCTGTTCTGAGGTCCTGCGCCTCGCCGCGAGCGCCGGCGCCCGGCGATCCTCGCTTACGCGCTCGATCAGGAACGCGACGCGGACGTGGGCCCGCCACTCGTCAAGTTCGTCGCCTCGCAAACCGACCGACACCACGTCCACCGCTTTGATGTTGCGCAGCGTGGCCTGCGCATCCTTGAGCGCAGCTTTGACCGCTTCATCTGAGCTCGACGCGAGCTCCCCACCAGCTCGATGATCTTTACGACTGCCATCTGACCTCCTCTCGTTCTCCTCCGCACCCGAGCCGGCGGAGCGCAAGGCCGGAGATCTTCACCTGTGACGAGCCCGGAAATTGACTCCGCCGCGGCCGCGAAGAGGGGCGTTTTTGCCCGCCACGGCCTGGTGAGGCGTCCGCAGGTGGCCGCTGCGCAACGCGAGCGCGAAAGCGAGCAACGCACCGACCGCCTGCACCGCGAGCACCACCGCCGCGAATCCCGCCGGATGTCGCGAGGCCTGGAGCAGCAGAACGGGCTCAGCGACGGCAACCGCGCCGAGCACCACGAGGAACGCGGTTCGCTTCAGCGCGAGCATGTACTGAACTGCCAGGTAGGTCGCCGCGAGCACCGTGAAGGCGGCGCCCAGCGGCAGCAGCGACGCTGAAGCGGTGGCGCGGTGCGAGCCGAACACGATCGCCAGCAGCGGGTGCGCCGCCACCGCGAAGATGAGCAAGCAGGGAACGGCGCAGACGCCGATGATCGCGAGCGTTTTGCAGCAGCACCGCCGCGGGTGTCCTTGCCCTCAGCCCGCCGCCGCGAGCACTCCGGCACGAGATAGAAACCGGCTCCCATCGCGACCCAGATCAAGACCTTGGCCGCGACGGCAGTGGCGGCGTAGGAGCTTGCCAGGTCGGTCGGGAAGCGGTGCTTGGCGGCGATCAGGTCGATGTTCTGCAGCAGCTGGATGATGGCCAGTCCCGCGATCGGCACCCAGGCGTGGCGGACGTGAGTCCACAATCCAAGCGCCGGGGGCGCCGCGCTGGGGCCGCGCCCGACGGCCGAACGCACTGGTCGCGCCGCAGCTCGACCGCGCAATACGCGGCCATCAGCACATAGGCGACAAGCGATCCCAGATACGCACCGGCGAGATCGAGTCCCGCGAGCGCCAGGAGCGTCCCGAAAACGAGCCGCGCCCCCTGCTCGCCGATCAGGCTGAGGCCGACGGTCTTGTAGTCACCCACGCCCTGGAGCGCGCCGCGGAGCAACGACAGCTCCAGGTAGACGCAGCCCGGCGGGCAGGCCGGCAGCAGCCGCCCAGGCGTGCTCCTGACGCCGACCAGGTTGGCGATCGGCTGGCGGAAGACGATCGAGGCGACAGTCACCACCACCGTGAAGACGGCCATCGAGCGGTCCAGCTTCGAGCGTCGCCAGTAGATCCTCGCCGACGCCGAGGTGACCGAGCACGCCCTCGCGAGCCGTCGCCACCTGCATCGCTTGGCCGGCAACCGTCAGGATCAAGAGGTAGGCGACGAGTGCCGCGAGTGAGCCGTAGTCGCCGATCAGACGCGCGAAGACGACCGTCGCCACCAGAGCGAGCGCGTTGTTGGCGATCATCGCCCCGGCCAGCCCAGCGGCCTTGGCGGTGTCCGAACCGCGCATGAACACAGCGCCGGGCTCGTAGCGCTGCCGCAGGCGACCAGGCGCCGTGTGCGAATCTCCCCTGAGCTCCGGTCCTGTCGTCCGAGGACTCACGTCCCCGATGACGGTACTGGACGCGTCAGTGGGTTCAGCGAGAAGCTCCTAAAGTCTCTTTGAGTGGATTTGCAAGGACGATAGATGAGCCGACAGGGCGGATGACAAGTCGCCCGCGGACAAGCGGATCCGCACCACCACGGCCGAGCCGAAACCGAGGCTCTCGGGGCGCGCCTCGCCGCGACCTGAACCGGGCGACGTGGTGCTGGTCGCGGGCGAGCTCGGCGCCGGCAAGACCACGTTCGTGCGTGGCGCCTGCAGAGCGCTCGGAGTGACCGTGCCCGGTCACCAGTCCCACTTTCACGATCGGACAGCGCTATGTGGGCTCTGTGCCGATTTCACACCTTGATCTTTTCGCCTCGGCGGTCTCGACGCGAGGAGCCGGAGCTGCTCGCGGACTATCTCGACCCTCGCACGATCGCGTTCGTGGAATGGCCGCCGGAGGGCTTTGGAGCGGCGGCTCGGCGCCCAGATCCAGGCGCCGGATCACACGCGTCGGCGCCGGGTCACGATCGAGCACGCGGCGGACGACCAGCGCGCTGAACGAGGTCGCGTGAGGAGCGCGCAGCTGAAGATTCTGGCCTTTGACACGGCGACGCGGGCGACGTCCGTGGCGCTCTCGATGTCCGACCAGGAACCTGTTTTCGAGGCTCGCGACGATCCGCCAGCAGGACGAGCGCCCGCGGCACACGACTCGCTTACTGGCGCTGATCACCGGGCTGCTAGAGCAAGCAGGTACGTCTTTTGTCAGAGCTCGACCGGATCGCGGTCGGCGTGGGCCCGGGAACCTTTACAGGCTTGCGAATAGGGATCGCTACCGCGCGGGCCCTCGCGCAGGCGCGCTCGGTTGACTCGTGGGTGTCTCGACACTCCACTCGCTCGCCTTGAACGGCCGGGCAGCTCGTCGCCGGTCGACGCGACAGATCGCCGTGTGCCCGCTCATCGACGCTCGCCGCGGAGAGGTGTTCGCGGCCGCCTGGTCGGCCGGAGCGCTCGAGCAAGAGCCTCTCGTGACCCCCAGCGCGTTAGCGCCCGAAGCGCTAGCGCAGCGTCTTGTCGCCAGAGGCTTCGAGCCCGCAAAGACGCTGGCGCTTGGCGACGGCGCATTAGCATTCAGGCAGTCGTCGAGCAATCAGGCGTGCTAGTTCCCGGCGATGACTCGGAGCTCCACCTGGTCTCCGCCGCCAACCACTTGCGGCTTGCGCGCTCGCTTGACCCCCGGCATCCGGACCAGATCCAGCCCTGCTATCTGCGCTCGCCCGATGCCCGACCGCCCCGGCCAACACCGCGCATGCGCGGCGAAGCGGCGAGCAGCCCACGGGGTGACTTCAATCCAGATACAACGATGACTCTCGAGGACAACCACAAGATTCGGCCTCTGGCCTACGCCGATCTGCCGCAGGTAATCGCGATCGAGCGACGATCCTTTCCCACCCCGTGGTCGCTGTCGATGTTCGTGCTCGAACTCTCGCGACCGGCCGGCGTGTGCCTGGCGGCCGTCGAGGAGGGGAACCACATCGACGGCCGCGGGCTCCGGCGTGCGAGCCCACGCCTGCTCGGCTATCTGATCTGCTCGCGCTACGTCGATTCGTGGCATCTCATGAACATTGCCGTCGATCCCGTCGGCGCGCCGCGGGGGATCGGAACGGCGCTGCTCGAGGAGCTCTTCAGTACGGGCCGGCCGGGACGCCGCGTACACGCTCGAGGTACGGCCCTCCAATGCTCCGGCCATCCGCCTCTACGAGCGCTTCGGCTTCCGCGCAGCAGGAGCCCGCACGCGCTACTACCAGGACACCGGCGAGGACGCGCTCATCATGTGGCGGCTGCGCGGGGTCGAGTCCGTGGGCACCCCGCTGAGCGACGGTCCGCCCACAGTCTCATGATCCTTGCGCTCGAGACCAGCTGCGACGACACCTGCGCAGCGGTTGTCACAGCGGACGGAGCGATCGCCGCCAACGTCATCTCCTCGCAGGGGATCCATGACCGCTACGGCGGCGTCGTGCCCGAGATTGCATCCCGCCACCACCTCGAGCTGGTCGGGCGCGTAGTCGACGAAGCCCTCCGTACCGCGCAGGTGTCGCTCGAAGACGTTGACATCGTGGCCGTCACACGCGGCCCCGGCCTGGTGGCGGCTCTGCTGGTCGGAGTCGCGACGGCCAAGGCGCTCGCCGCCGCGCACGAGTTGCCTCTCGCGCCGGTCGACCACCTCCACGGTCACATCGCGGCCGCGTTCCTCGCCCCGAGCCCCTTCGAGCCTCCTTTCCTGAGCCTGATCGCCTCAGGCGGCCACACACTGCTCGCCCACGTCACCGACCATGGTCCGCATCCGCGTTTGCTCGGCCAAACCCTCGACGACGCCGCCGGCGAGGCTTTCGACAAAGGAGCGCGTTTGCTCGGGCTCGGCTATCCGGGCGGGCCCGCGCTGGAGCGACTCGCACGCGAGGGGGACCCGGAGGCGTTCCAGTTCCCGACTGCCGCCCGGCTCGACGGCCTCGATTTCTCCTTCGCCGGTGTGAAGACGGCTCTGCTCTACCGGATTCGGGAGCTCGGTGAGTCTGAGGCGATGCGGCGCCGCGCCGACCTCGCGGCGGCTTATCAGCACGCGATCGTGGAGTCGCTGGCGATCCGCGTCGAGCGCGCGCTGCGCGTGCACTCGATCGACCGCCTAGCCGTGGGCGGAGGAGTGGCCGCCAACGGACCCCTCAGGGCGCGGCTCGCCAGGCTCGGGGTCGAGTTCGACGTGCCCGAGCCTGCGCTGTGCACCGATAACGCGGCGATGATCGCCAGCGCGGCCAGATACGTGGAGCCGTTGCGCTATCCCCTCTATCTCGACCTCGACGTTTACGCTAGCGGCGAGCGGTTGCTTGCGGCATGAACGCGGTGGTGCTCTACGGTCGTGAGGGCTGTTGCCTGTGCGACAGAGCGCGTGAGGCGCTCTTGCGGCTGCAAGACCGCCATCCGTTCACGCTCGAGGAGCGCGACATCGAGTCCGACGAGCGACTATTGCGCCTCTATCTAGAACGGATTCCGGTGGTGGTGATAAACGGCGTGGAGGCCTTTGAGCTCGTGGTAGACGAAGCAGAACTCGAACGGGCGCTAGCCGGAAGCGCCACGGCGCCGCTGAAGTAGAGTGCAAACGGGATGAGCTATACGGTCGGTCGCGATCGCGCTATCCCCCAGCAGGGGGCCGAGAAGCCAGGGGAGAAGCTTTCGCTGGGGATCGCCGCGCGCCTGTCTCGCTATCTGCAGGTCCTCACGCAGGCGCGCAAGATGGGCAAGCTGACGATCTCCTCGCAGGAGCTGGCGGACTACACGCACGTCAACTCGACCCAGATCCGGCGGGACCTGTCGGGATTCGGGAAGTTCGGCAAGCGCGGCGTCGGCTACAACGTCGACTCGCTGCTGTCCCAGATCCGCAAGATCCTTCACACCTCGGGTCAGCACAACATCGCCCTCTTCGGTGCGGGCCATCTGGGCACGGCGATCGCGACGTCTGACATCTTTGCCGACCACGGCTTCCGGGTCGTGGCCGTGTTCGACTCCGACCCGCGCAAGCTCGGCTCCAGCATCGGCCAGCTCAGGGTCAAGCCGATCTCCGAGCTACGCCGCGTGATCGAGGAACAGGAGATAGTCGTCGCCGTGCTCGCGGTCCCGACCTCCGCCGCCCAGGAGCTCGCAGACGAGATCTCTGAGGCCGGGGTCAAGATCATCTTCAATTACTCCGACGCCCTCATCCGGGTCCCGCCGGAGGTCACGGTTCATACCTCGAGTCCGGCCGTCGACCTGCTTTACGCCCTCTATTTCTATTTGACCTGACCCCTGTGGAGCTTGACCTCGACAGCGCCCGCGCTGCGTTCGCGGATTCGGTCGATTTCACGGTCGGCTTGGAGGAGGAGTTCGCCATTCTCGACCCAGGGGACCTCGGGCTGGCTCAGCGGTTCGACGAGCTTCGCGACGCCGCCACCGCGGATCGGGTGCTCGCCGACTCGATCACGGGCGAGCTGATCTCCTCGGAGATCGAGATCCGGTCTGGTCGCGGCTCCGATCTCGCCGCCGCCGTCGCCGCACAGCGCGACCGCCGCAGGCGGCTGTTTGCGGTTGCGGCCGAGTGCGGAGCCGCGCTCGCCGCCACCGGCACCCACCCGTGGGCTGACTACCGCGAGCAGCACATCATCCAGACTCCCCACTACCAGCGGGTCGAGCAGGGGCTCAAGTACGTCGCGTGGCGCAACAACACCTTCTCACTGCACGTGCACGTCGGAATCCGAGACGCCGACCGCGCGGTGCTGGTATGCGATCGGCTGCGCCCGATCGCTCCTCTGCTGCTTGCGATCTCCGCCAATTCGCCGTTCCTCGACGGCCGCAATTCTGGCCTTCACTCCGCTCGCAGCCAGATCTTCACAAAGAGCTTTCCCCGCTGCGGAATTCCGGATCACTTCGGCAGCTGGGCGGCGTTCGCCGACTACATCGATTTGCTCGTGCGCACGAACTCGATCGTCGAGTACACGCAGGTGTGGTGGTCCATCCGTCCGCACCTTGCCTTCGGCACGGTCGAGATGCGGATCTGTGACGCGCAGTCGACTGCCGCCGAATCCGAGGCTCTAGCCGCGCTGATCGTCGCTTGTGTGGCCCAGGCGGCGCGCGACATCGACGCCGGGCTTGCGGTCGAGCCCGTGCCCCGGCGGGAGATCGAGGAGAACGTCTGGCGAGCCATCCGCCATGGTCTCGACGGCGACTTGATCGACCTTGAGACACGGAGCGAGTACCCCGCCCAAGAGGCCCTTGAGCGTCTTCTGGCCTGGACGGCCCCGGTGCGGCAAGAGCTTGGGATCGACGTGGCGCTGGCCGAAATGAACGGTGCTCAGCGCCAGCGCCGGATGCTCGAGAGCGGCGCGAGCCTGTGCGAGGTGTTCGGCGCATCCGTCGAGGAGACACGTGATACGTATGCCGGCATCCGAGCTACGGCGGAGGTGAGAAGGTGAGCACGGAAGCGGGCGGTCAATTCGGCTCGCAGCCGAGCGAGGAAGAGCTGCGCGCAGCCTATGAGGCCGAGATCAAGAAGCTCCGCGTCGAGCACATCCTGCTCGACCAGGTCGTCACGTTGATCAACCTCGGCATGCGTCGCACGGGCCTCCAACCCGGAACCGAGGACGAACGTGACGTCGAGCAGGTCAGGATTGCGGTCGACGCGATCCGTGCCCTGTTGCCGCTGCTCGAGCGTGCGGCCCCCGAGCAGGTCGTCCCGGTCCGTGACGCTCTCTCGCAGCTCCAGCTGGCCTTCGTGAGAATTGGCGGGAGCGCTGCTGCGGGCGCCCCGGGTGCTGTCGCGGAGGCGACTCCGGCTGGGGAGGAGTCGGGATCAGGCGAGTCCTCAGCTGCGCCCGCTGGCGAGCAGGCGACCGGTCCGGCTCAGGCCACCGAGCCACCGCGTCCCGGCGAGCCGGGCCCGGCGCAGCGCAGCGGGCGCCTCTGGGTGCCCGGTCAGCGCTAGACCCGCGTACCCGACGGAACGGCTGTTCGCGCGCTAGACTCGGCCGCGCTTGTTGTGGGGCCCTGCCCGCCTGAGCGGGTGGCGGCCCTTTGTAGTTGCTTGGCGGCATTCTCGCCGCCGGGCTGAACCTGAGAGCTTCTCGGAGGATCTTCCTTGTCTAGCTTCCTGACGCACCACGGTGTGGTGGTGGCGCTTGTGTGCTCCGCGCTCGCCATCGTCTACGGCGTCCTCACCGCCCGCGGGCTGCTGGCCCTATCGCCCGGCAACGAGAGGATGCGCTCTATCTCTTTGGCGGTTCAGGAGGGCGCCTCGGCCTATCTGAACCGTCAGTACGCGGTGATCGCCGGCGTCGGCGTGGTCGTGTTCGTGCTCTTGATCCCGCTGCAGAACATTCGTGTCGCTGTCGGCTTCCTGATCGGCGGATTGTTCTCGGCGGCCGCCGGCTACATCGGCATGAACGTGTCGGTGCGTGCCAACGCCCGCGTCGCGGAATCCGCGCGGGGTGGCGTCTCACGTGCGCTCCAGACCGCCTTCCGTGGTGGCGCGGTCACGGGTCTGCTCGTGGTGGGCCTGGCGTTGATCGGGCTGGCCGGGTACTACGGCGTGCTGACCGCTATCGCCGGCGAGAGCCAGCGCCACGCGGTCGACGCCCTGATCGGTCTCAGCTTCGGCGGCTCTTTGATCTCGGTGTTCGCGCGGCTAGGTGGTGGCATCTTCACCAAAGCCGCCGACGTCGGCGCAGACATCGTCGGGAAGATCGAAGCCGGCATCCCGGAGGACGATCCGCGCAACCCGGCGGTGATCGCCGACAACGTCGGTGACAACGTGGGCGACTGCGCCGGCATGGCCGCGGACCTGTTCGAGACCTATGCGGTGACCGCGGTTGCGGTCATGCTCCTCGGCGTCCTGCTGTTCCGTCAGCAGACGTCGGTGGCGGTCTACCCGCTGGTACTCGGCGGCCTCTCGATCGTCGCCTCGCTGATCGGCACCTACGCCGTTCGTTCGCGCTCCGGCAACGTCGAGCGGGCCCTCTATCAGGGTCTGATCCTCTCCGGCGTGCTCGCCGCAGCGGCGTTCGCGCCGATCACCTATTGGCTGATGAACGGGATCACGCTGCACAGCGGCGTTGCAGGTCCCGCTTGGTGGAAGTTCTACCTCTGCTCCGCGATCGGGCTGGGCGTCACTTTCTGTCTGTTCGTTATCACCGACTACTACACCTCGACTCGGTTCTCGCCCGTGAAGAAGATCGCGCGCGCCTCGCAGACGGGTCACGCGACCAACATCATCCAGGGTCTGGCCCAGGGCTCTCAGGCGACCGCGGCGCCGGCAATCGTCATCGCGCTCGGGATCCTCGGCGCGTGGAAGCTCGCCGGCGGGGGGACCCAGGGGATCTACGGGATCGGCGTCGCGGTGATGGCGCAGCTGTCGCTGATGGGTCTGATCGTCGCGCTCGACGCGTTCGGTCCCGTCACTGACAACGCCGGCGGGATCGCTGAGATGGCGGACCTCCCGGAGGAGGTGCGCAACGTCACCGACCCGCTCGACGCGGTCGGCAACACGACCAAGGCCGTGACCAAGGGCTACGCGATCGGCTCCGCCGCGCTAGCCGCGCTGGTGCTCTTCGATGCGTTCCAGCGGGAGCTGGGGGGTAAGTTCAACTTCGCGCTCGGCAACCCGCCAGTGCTGATTGGGCTGCTCGTGGGTGGCATGATGGTGTACCTCTTCGCGGCCCTCTCGATGGAAGCCGTGGGCCGCGCCGGCGGAGCGGTGGTAGAAGAAGTACGGCGCCAGTTCCGTGAAAAGCCGGGAATCATGGAGGGCACCGAGACACCGGAGTATGGGACCGCGGTGAGACTGGTGACCAGAGCCGCGCAGCGCGAGATGATCGCGCCGGCGCTGATTCCGATTTTGGTCCCGCTGATCGTCGGCCTGATCTCCGTCGAGGCTCTCGGCGGCCTGCTCATCGGCGTGATCGTCGTCGGCCTGTTCATCGCGATCTCGATGACCTCCGGGGGCGGCGCGTGGGACAACGCGAAGAAGCTGATCGAGGACGGGGCGTACGGCGGCAAGGGCTCAGAAGCCCACGCCGCGTCGGTCACGGGTGACACCGTCGGCGATCCCTACAAGGACACGGCCGGCCCGGCGATCAACCCGATGATCAAGGTCGCAAACATCGTCGCGCTGCTGATCATTCCTATCATTACGTAGGGACTGGCGCCCTCGCGGGAAGTGTCGTGCCCGCCGGGGGGGCTGCCCTCGCTGCGAGCGCCGCTAGGGGGTTGCCCTCGCTGCGAGCGTCGGCCCGCCAGGGCCGGCGTTGGGTGCGCCTATAGAGCCGCTGCGGTCATCCCGGACTCGACCGGCAGCGCCGGATCGTTGCCCCATTCGGCCCATGAACCGTCATAGATCCGCACCCGCGGGTAACCGGCGATCCGTAGGGCGAGGGCAGCGTGAGCGGCACGGACTCCACCCTGGCAATAGGTCACAAGCTCGTGCTCTTCGAACAGCCCTGCCGCCTCCGCGCGGTCTCTGGTTTCGGCGGGGCCCCGGAGAGTGCAGTCAGGACGAAGGTTCTCCTCCCACGGCCACAGAACTGCGCCGGGAATATGCCCGCCCCGTGCGGCCCGCGCCTGCTCGCCCGCGAACTCCGCCGGGCTTCGCACGTCGACGACGCGCATGCTCGTGTCGTCGAGCCGCTGGAGAATCTCCGTTGCGTTGATCCCGCATATCTGCGTCGACTCTCGGGGCTCGAAGCGCGCCGGCGCGGGTGCTAGTGCGCCGCGTTCGAGAGCCCGGCCCTCGGCCTGCCATTTCTCGATGCCGCCGTCGAGCAGCGCGACACGCTCGTGGCCGTAGTGGACCAGGACATGCCACAGCCGTGAGGCGTAAAGGTTCCCTCTGTCCGAATATGCGATCACGACTTTGTCCTGGGTCACCCCGAGTCGGCCGAGCCGCTCGGCGGCCTCTGCAGCCGTGGGCAGGAACGTGGTCACCGTCGTATCGGCAGCCGACAGGTCCTCGAGCCAGAAGGCGTGGATCGCGCCGGGAATGTGGCCGTCCAGGTACTGAGCGCGCGATCTCTCCGCGTCGCCCGCGAACCTGCAGTCGCACACCAAAAGCTCTTCGTCGCGCAGATGCGCGGACAACTCGCCGCTGCTGATCAGCGGCATGTCGACTCGCATTGTCGGCCTCCGTTCTTCGCTCGCTGCCAGGCAGGGCGAGTCGAGTGCGCTGTGTCAGTCGACTACTTCGACCCAGCCAGCGATCTCGTCGCGGGTGAGTGCTTCGACGAGATCCGGATGGTCGTCCCGGATGTGGGCCTCGATCTGCGCGACCACCTCATCGTCTGTCTCGCCCCGTGCGACGAAGCCGCACTCGCATTTGATCTGCCTGGACATGTTCTTGTCGCGGCGATTGTGAAAGCCGGTCCTTTCTCATATCTTGACAGCAACCTTGGGCAAAGGTTGAAACCTGGATGCCGTCCGGCGCTCGCACACGAATCCAGTTATGCGGTCGCTTCGTGCTCGAGCTCGATGGTCGGCGCGTCGAGGCGGAGCTGCCCAGCCGCCAGGGGCGACTGCTCTTCGCCTATCTCGCACTGAATCGCGACCATGCCACGACGCGCGAGGATCTGATCGAGGCGCTCTGGCCCTACGCCACGCCGGTAGCTGCGCCCTCGGCGCTCACCGTCCTGGTCTCAAAGCTGCGATCCGCTCTGGGGGCCGAGCTGCTCGGAGGACGGAGCGAGCTGCGGCTCAACCTTCCCTCGGACGCTCAGATCGATGTCGAGAACGCATTCGGCTCAGTCCACGCGGCGCAGTCCGCCGTCGCCCTCGGCAGCTGGAAGCGAGCGTGGGGTCCGGCCCTGCGCGCCCATTTCATAGCGGGCCGACCGCTCTTGCCCGAGCACGACAGCCCATGGCTCGCCCAGTGGCGGCGCCGCCTTGACGAGGTCCACGACCAGGCGCTCGAGGCCTACGCTGCCAGTTGCCTCGGCATCGGTGGCACTGAGCTACCAGGCGCCGAGCGGAGCGCCCGCCGCCTGCTCGAGCGCTCACCCCTGAGAGAGACCGGCTATGCGCTGCTGATGAACGCCCTAGCCGCTCAGGGCAACGTGGCTGAGGCCATGCGCGTGTACGACCTCGCTCGCACCACGCTCGGCCAAGAGCTTGGAATCACTCCGGGCCGAGCGATCCAGAAAGCACACGCCGAACTACTCGGCACATCGCCTTGAAGCCGGCCTTTCAGCCGAGCGGCGTGTAGAACGCGCGATCGCGTGGAAAGCGGCCGAGCGTAAGTCCGAGCTCCTCGTAGAACGGCACGCTGGCCGGGGTCGGCGCCAATACCACCACCGAGCACCCGGCCACAAGCCCTTCGCGCAACGCATGCAGAAGCAGCGCACGGCCGATCCCGCGCCGTCGTGCGGGAGGGGACACCTCGAGTTCGAGGACATCGACCGTTGTTCCGTCAATTAAGACACTGGCCACGCCGACCACGGCACCCGAAAGGAACGCGGAATAGTGTCTGACCGGCGCGTCTTCCCGGAGCCCGAGCGAGGCCAGAAGCTTGGCTTGCCGGAGGTTGTGGAGCGCGGCGGCTAGGGACGCCTCGTCTCCGATCCGAACAACGTCGAGGCCGCTCGGCGCGGCCGCCGGGGATAGCTCCAGCTCAACCAGCCGCCCGCCCATGTGCACCCCGGTGCGTTCGGGCCTGCACCGTGCTCTCTGCAGGCGCTCACCGAGGTCGGCGGGGTCTGTCTCCGCTCGCACCAGCCATTGTGCGGGCGCATCACGCACGGCCAGCCAGTTGAGGACGGACTCGATCTCTTGGTCGGCGCGGGCCGCAGGAAGTCGACTGCAGACCACACCGTTGTACGTGTTGTCCGGCTGCCCGGTAGCGACGGCAAATCCGTCTCCGACCTTGCGAGTCGCCGCCAAGGACGACTGTGCGAGTGACTCGAGCATCGCGACCTGAGCGGCCCACGCCTGCTCGCCGAATAGCTCAGGCAGCGGCGCGGGCTCAGCCCGCTGCATAGCTTCACGCAGCCACTCCGCGAGCTCTCCCGTGGCGCCGTCGAGCATCGCCGGCTCTGGCCGGAGGCCCGCAGACACCAGCACCTTGGCAACGACGAGGTCGCCCGAGCCATCAACGCACGCTTGGAGCGCCGTGCGCCCCGCTCCGTCGCGAGCATGCTTGTCCACAGGCACCCAGCCCACGAGGGAGTCGACCACATCGAGCCGTCCTCTCGCCGCGGCCACATGCAGCGCCGCTTCCCCGGTCTGGGGATCGCGGGCGTTGGGGGGCGCACCGTCCTCGAGCAGCCGGTAGACCTCCTGCGAGTCGCCATCGCGGGCCGCTGAGCGCAGCGCCGCGCCGCGCGCTTGGACGTGACGCACGAGCGCAGGCCAGCTGCGTTCGCCCAGGTCGCGAGCAACCGCCAGCTGGGCGTCTGCAAGCCGCGGCTCGCGGTCACCACGGAAGCGGCCGAGCGCCTCGGTGTTTCCGGCGCGTGCTGCCCGCAACAGAGCCTTGGCTTCGCGACGAGCGCGGTCAAGGTCAATTCGCCGAGTTCCCATCACGATCACCTCTCAGATCGCTCGCGGTCCGCAACGCCGAGCCGAGGTTGATCGCTCAGAACCGTTCGAACGTCCAAGGTGGGTCTGGGACCCTGCCCGCGGACCGGGTGCGCCCTCGTGCGCAGGACGCACTCTATCGGCCTTGGTTTGGACTCCCGCCAACTCGGATACGATCGCGGCAATGGATGATGCGGCGCTGGCGATCGCTGTAGCACGCTGTCGAATCGCGATCGGCCTGGCAGCGGTTCTCGTCCCCGGCATCGCCGCCCGCGTGATGAGTGGCGGACGCGACGCCAAAGGGATCGGCCCGCTCTTCGCGCGCATGCTCGGCGGCCGCGACGTCGCGCTCGGACTGGGGACCGTGATCGCGCTGGATCGCGGGAAGCCCGTGCGAGGATGGCTTGAAGGCGCCGCGCTCGCCGACACGGTCGACTGCGTCGCCTGCGTCCTCGCGCGCGACTCGATGCCGCCGAACGCGTTCAGAGCCTCAGTCGGGCTCGGAGCTTCGGCCGCGATCGCGGGACTGTTCCTGTCACGTCGGCTTGATCCGGCTCCTCCGGCCCACCCGGGGCAGCCAGAAGCCGTCGCGACGGGTCACTGATCTCCGTCCGTCTACGTCGCGCCGACCCTGGTTTCTCGCCCGGACCACTCGCGTTCGCGCAGCACGAACTTCTGGACCTTCCCGGTCGAGGTCTTGGGCAGCGGACCGAACTCGATTGCATCTGGGCACTTGTAGCCGGCGAGCCGCTCTCGGCAGAAGGCGATGATCTCCTCGGCGGTCGCGGCGGCCCCGGCGTTGAGCGTGACGAACGCTTTCGGTCGCTCCCCCCAGCGCTCATGCGGAATCCCCACCACGGCGCACTCGAGCACCGCTGGGTGAGCGGCGATCGCCTGTTCGACCTCGATGCTCGAGATGTTTTCGCCGCCGGAAATGATGATGTCCTTGCCGCGATCTCGTAACTCGACGTTGCCGTCCGGATGCCACACCGCGAGATCGCCAGAGTGAAACCAACCCCCGCGGAAAGCCTTCTCCGTAGCCGCCTCGTCCCTGAAGTAGCCACTCATGACGTTGTTGCCGCGCATGATCACCTCACCCATCGTGTGGCCGTCTTGAGGGATGTCGCTCAGGCTCTCGTCGACCACTCGGACCAGATCGGCCGAGGGATAGGCCTGGCCCTGGCGAGCGAGCAGCTTTGCCTGCTGCTCGAGGGGCAACTGGTCCCATTCCTCTTGGGTCGGGCAGACGGTGATCGGACCATAGGTTTCGGTCAGGCCGTAGACGTGCACGGTGCGGAGGTTCAACTGGGCCATGCGACCGAGCAGCGTCGGCGAAGGCGGAGCCGCGGCCACCAGCGCCGTGACCGGTTGATCGAGGCGGTGCGCGCTCGGCTCGTTGATGACCATCAGCTGGACGGTGGGAGAGCCGCTGTAATGGGTTACACGCTCCTCGTCGAATAGTCGCCAGATCGCGGTCGGATCCACCGCTCGCAGAGCCACATGTCGGGCGCCAACCGCGGTCACTGCCCATGGAAAGCACCAGCCGTTGCAGTGGAACATCGGCAGGGTCCACAGATACACCGACTCCGTGCTCATTCCGGCCACGATCACCTCCGCAAGAGCGTTTAGGTAGGCGCCGCGGTAGGTGTACTGCACCCCCTTCGGCTGGCCGGTGGTCCCGGAGGTGTAGTTGATCGAGATCGTTTCCTCCTCATGCTCGAGCCAGCTCGCGGGCATCTCCGAGGAGGCGCCGGCCAGGAACCGCTCGTAGGGATCCTCGGCCTCGCTCCCTTGGAAGGTGGCGATCACCATCGCATCGGACCCGGCGAGTGGCGCGATCAGGTGCTCCAGCTCGGCATCGACCAGGAGGAAACGGGCGCCGCTGTGCTCCAGGATGTACCCGACCTCGGGGCTCGCGAGACGATGGTTGATCGCGACGAGGATTCCGCCGGCCGCGGGCACGCCGAAGTGGGCCTCGAGCATCTGCGCTGAGTTGAACAGCAATGTCGCCACACGGTCGCCTTTGCGCAGGCCCGCCGACCTGAGGGCATTGGCCAGGCGCCAGGACCTCCCCGCTAGCTCGTGGTACCGGTAACGCCGCTCGCCATCGACTACCGCGATCTTCTCCGGATACAGATAGGCCGCTCTACGGAGGAAATCGACCGGGTTCAGCTCTGTGCGAAAGACCTCGCCTGCCGGCCCGTGCCCGGGTGCACCTTCGGTCGTGCCCAGTTCGTTCGTCATGCCCCTCCTCTCCGATGACTTGGGGGTCCACCCACCGCGACGTGCCTCCTCTCGCTTGGATTATCACCGCCGCGTCCAAGCCGCGTCGCAAACCAGGCTCCCCCGCTTGTCTCCTGCCCGGCGCCGCAGTACGGTCTTCGCATGAGCTCCCTACCGGGCACCGAGTACCGCAATCTGAGCCTCGCTCGAAACTCCTCGGCGGCGCGGATCGTGCTCGGTCGCCCTGAGAGGCGCAACGCGCTCTCGCTGGAGTTGATAGATGAGTTGATCAGCGCGCTGCAGGAGGCCTCCAAGTGGGACTCCACGCGGGCGATCGTTATCGAAGGCGAGGGTCCGGCTTTTTCGGCCGGCCACGATCTCTCCGAGATGATCGGCGCGGACGAGTCGTTTCTGCGTCAACTATTCGAGCGCTGCAGCCGCTTGATGGAGTCGATCCACGAGCTCCCCCAGCCCGTGATCGCCAAGGTCCACGGCATCGCGACGGCGGCCGGCTGTCAGCTGGTTGCAGCCTGTGACCTCGCGATTGCCACCGACGATTCGCGCTTTGCGACCCCAGGGGTCAAGATCGGGCTCTTCTGCTCGACTCCGATGGTGCCGGTCTCCCGAGCCGTCGGACGCAAGCGGGCGATGCAGATGTTGCTGACCGGCGAGCCCATCGACGCCGCCACGGCACTCGAATGGGGTCTCGTCAACCGCGTTGTGCCGGCCGAGGAGCTCGAAAGCGCGGTTCTCGAGCTCGTCGAAGCAATCGCTCGCTCGAGCTCCTACACAGTCGCCACCGGCAAGCTCGCCTTCTATCGCCAGATCGATCGGAGTGAGAGCGACGCCTACGAGCATTGCCAGGTGGTCATGAGCGAGAACGCGCTCGCCCATGACGCACAGGAGGGAATGAGCGCCTTCCTGGAAAAACGCCCTCCTGTCTGGCGCGGCGACTAGCGAGTCCGCTGCCGGGCGCACCCACCAGGTCCGCCGCCGGAACCCCACCCAGCGCCGCCCAGCGGCGATGCGGGCACTACTGTTGTGCGATCCGGGCGCGACTGGCGATAGCGATGAGTGCACTGGTCCTGGTCGGCTGCGGCTCCAGCTCGTCCCGCACCCATCGGATCACCCAGGCGACTGTGCCGAAACTTCCTGTTCCGCACGCTCATGTGGTCCAGCCTGTGGCGGGCGGCGTCGCTCCAACCCGGACGACAGCTCCGAGTCCTCCGTCAGCAACCGGTGGGACTGGTCCCGCACCAACTCCCACGGGGCCTGCCAGCAACATAAGCGCGCCGTCCCCGGGTGCGCCGACCGACGCTCAGATTCGCGCTGAGATCGCGCGGTTCCAGGCCGCGATCTCCCGCTACCACCTCAATCAGCTCAATTTCGCAGGCGTACTGCTGAACCCGGCGCAGCTACCTCCGGGTGTCTGGAACACGAGCATCGCCTCTGTGGAGACCGCATACGGTCACGCGGTCGCCTGCGGGGGGATCCTCCGGGTGCCCGAGCTCGGTGTGGCCAATAAGACCTTGCCGTGCGGAACCGAGGTGACCTTCCGTTACGGGAATCGAGCGATTCGCGTGCCCGTCATCGACCGAGGCCCATACATCCCCGGCCGCATGTGGGATCTCTCGGGCGCGGCCGCTGAGGCGCTCCGTTTCCCTGGCCTCGGACCCGTCCAGTGGCGGCTGGGTTGAGCTAACGGCCGGCGCCCACGCCATGGCGTGGCTACACGGCCACCTGTGAGCCCATCATCACGGTCCGTTCGGCCGGTAGCCCGAACGCCTCGATTGGGCTCGCGGCGTTGCGGGCCATGGCCACGAAGAGCTTCTTGCGCCAGATCCGCATGCCGGGCGCGTTGGTCGGCGTGATCGTGATGCGTGAGACGAAGTAGGAGGCGTGCTCGAGATCGAGGTTGCGTTCCAGCAGCCCCAGCTTGCGCGCGAGAGCCAATGCCTTCGGCACGTCCAGCTTGTCGCGATATCCGGCGCGATCGATCACGTGGTAGACGCGGAAGAGGCCGCGGCCCATGCGCGTGACGACGAAGCGATCGTCGCGGTCGACGTATGGCACGCTGACCCGCTCGATCGAGACGATCACGACTCTCTCGTGCAGCGCGTGCGTATGTTCCACCTCGGCGCGAAGCGCGAGCGGGGTCGTGTCCTTGCTCGGATTCAGAAAGACCGCCGTGCCCGGGACTCTGCGCAGGGCCGGGTCGCGAGCCGCCAGGCCGTCGAGAAACTCCTCGAGCGAGCCCTCCTTCTTTGTGCGGTTTCGCGTCACGATCACCTGACCTGTGAGCCAGGTGAGCATCACCGTCGAGAGGACCACGGCGACCGCGAGCGGCAGCCAGGCGCCGTGCGTCACCTTGATGACATTCGCGCTGAAGAACGCGACCTCGATCGTCAGGAGCACCGCGCCGAGGGGGATCAGCTTCGCTTTTGAAGTACCCCACATCATCCGCGCGACTACGAGGAACAGAACCGTGTCCAGCACGAACGTGCCAGTCACCGCCACTCCGTAGATCTCCGCCAGCCGGTTTGAGCTTTGGAAAATGAGCACCAACGCGACGACGCCGAAGCAGAGCGCCCAGTTGATCGCAGGCACATAGATCTGGCCCTGCTCGCGCGAGGTCTGCTTGATGTTCAGCCGCGGCAGGAAACCGAGCTGGACCGCCTGTTTCGCCACCGAATATGAGCCCGAGATCACTGCCTGCGACGCGATGACTGTCGCCGCGGCGGCGAGGAAGACCATGGGGACACGGCCCCAGGAGGGGACGAGCTGGAAAAACGGAATGAAGTTGGAGTTGTGGACAAGGGAGGGGTGAGCGCGGATCAGCGCCGCCTGGCCGAGGTAGGAGAGCAGCACGCCGGGAAAGACGACCCCGTACCAGGCGAGCCGGATCGGCCCGGTGCCGAAGTGCCCGCGGTCGGCGTAGAGCGCCTCCGCTCCGGTGACGCAAAGCACGATCGCGCCGAGCGTCAGGAATGCTGCGCCGCCGTTGTCGACGAAGAACTGCACCGCATATGTTGGCGAGAGTCCCTGCAGAACGCCCGGATGGAGGATGACCTCGTGGCCGCCGAGGATCGCGAGGATCGCAAACCAGAAGAGCATCACGGGTCCAAACAGCGCTCCGACCGCGCCTGTGCCCCAGCGCTGAGCCAGGAACAGCGAGAGCAGGATCGCGAGGGCGATGGGGACCACGAGGTGCGAGAGCCCCGGGGTCGCCACGTTCAAACCCCCCACCGCGGACAGCACCGAAATCGCGGGTGTGACCATGCCGTCGCCGAGAAACAGCGAGGCGCCGAAGATTCCCAGCGTGATCAAAAGAGCGCTGTGAGAGACCTTGCAGCGTCTAATCAACGCCGTCAGCGCGAGGATGCCACCGTCCCCGCGGTTGTGGGCGCGCATGATGAGGCCGGCGTACTTGACGCACACGACCACCAACAGCGTCCAGAAAATCAGCGAGGCGATGCCGTAGACCCCCGGCGAGGTCGTCGGCACCTTGTGCGCGGTGAATACCACCTGCTCGGTGTACAGCGGGCTCGTGCCGAGGTCGCCGAAGACGACCCCGAGTGCACCCACCGCGAGCACCATCCGGCCGGCGTGGGCGACCACGTCACGGTCCGCTTCGAAGACGCGAGGAGGTGGCTTTGCAGGCTTATCGGGCGCCCCAGCGGGGGCCTCCAGCTTGTGCGCGGCCTCGTGCAGCACACGCCGCTGGCTGCCGCCGGTCAAGAGCGACCGGCCGCCGTCCTCCTCCGGTGCCGCGTCGAGCTCATCGACCTTGTGAGCATTTTCGCGCAAGCTGCGGCCGCGCCAGAGCGTACGCGGCGTCACCCGATGACCTCCATGGGGGCCATACACCTAGCAAGTAATTTCGTTCCCGTCCATATCAGGGTAGCCGCGCATCGGCCGGTACAGAAGAGGTTCAGTCCGATGACACGATCCGCCGGCGGAGAGTCGGTGGCTCGCGCGCGCGATCTGGCAGAGGACTAAAGTGCCCGTCCAATGTTCATTCTGATCGTCGGTGCCGGCAGGGTGGGTTCGGCCGTGGCCAGCCGTGCCCTCGAGGCTGGCCACGAGGTCTCGGTCATCGATTCGGACCCGCTCTCGCATGAGCGGCTGGATAAAGATCAACTGACCACCTGGGAAGACGCCGGGGGTAGGTTCACGGTCGGTGCGGCGCTCGAGCTGGATGCTCTGATCGCAGCCGGAATCGAACGCGCTGAAGTGTTTCTGGCGGCCACCCGCGGCGACAACACGAACTTGGTGATCGCACAAATCGCGCAGCGTCGGTACAAGGTGCCACGCGTGGTGGTTCGCGTCGCCGATCCCGGTCGCGCTGCGTGGTACTCGGAGCAGGGACTGCACACGATCAGCCCCACGCAGGCGGCGATCGAGCAAGCGACCAGCACGGCGCTCGGACCGTAAGGGAGGCAGGGACCGTGTACGTCATCATCGCCGGAGCGGGAAAGGTCGGCTGGAACCTGGCCCGTGAGCTGGTCGCCAACGACCAGGAAGTGACCCTGCTGGAATCCGACCACCGGCGCTATCGCGTAGTGGAGGAGGAGTTGGAACATGCCGTCCAGTACGGCGACGCCACCGAACTTTGGATCCTCGATCGCGCAGGAATCCAGCGCGCCGATCTGGTGATCGCGGTGACCGGCGATGACGAGGACAACATCATCATCTGCCAGGTCGCCAAGGAGAAGTACGGCGTCGAGCGAATCGTGGCCCGCGTCAACAACCCGCGCAATCTCCAGCATTTCAAGCTGCTCGGCGTCCAGCCCGCGGTTTCCGCGACGGATCTGATCCTCCGCCTGATCGAGCATGAGGTTCCCGCCTACGGGTTGGTGCAGTTGCTCGCCTTGGAGGAAGAACGGCTCGAGATCATCGAGCTGGAGGTCGGGGAGGGCTCGGTCGCCGCAGGACACCAGATCAGGGATGTCGTTCTGCCCGAGGGCTCGCTGATCATCTCGGTGCTCCGGGGCGGTCGCGGCTTCGTGCCCAAGTCGGACTCGGTGATCCACGCCGGCGACCAGGTGCTCCTGATCCTTGATCCCGGTCTCGAGGACCGGATCACCTCTCAGTTCGCTCAGAATGGCGACAAAACCGGCGCTGCGGCGCATCGGCCGTCGTGCGCGCGGGGCTAGCGGTTGATACCGCCTCGGCCGACCAAAGCGCCTTAGCGGCCGGCGTCAGCGCAATCGCCCGGATTCCGCCTGCGCGGGGCTAGCCTTAGCGGTGTGATCGCTCGCCTTCGTGATCAACTCAACCGTCGGAGCTCCGGCCCCGGCGTGACCACCTTGATCGGGCTGGAGATCGTCGTCGCTGTCAGCCTGGCGACTGCGGCGATCGCAGCTCTCCAGTCGACGGCGCCCGCCGCCGGCCTCGGGATCGTCTACCTGTTGGCGGTCTTGACATTGGCCATCCGCCGCGGAGAGCTCGCCGCGCTGGTCACCTCTCTTCTGAGCGTGCTCACGCTCAACTACCTCTTCATCACGCCCCGTCACCAGCTGACGATCGCCCACTCTCAGGACCTGGTCGAGCTGATCGTTCTGTTGATCGCCTCGGTGGTCGTGGGACGCCTGGCCGCGGTGGCGCGGCAGCGAGCGGCAGAGGCGGAACGGAGGGCGGGAGTCGCCGCCGCCCACGAGCGCGAAGCCGAATTGCTCGGCCGACACAGCCGCCGCGATCCTCACGGGGGAAAGCTTGTCCGCACAGCTCGAGAGCGTCGGCGATCGCTTGGCAGCCGCCTCGGGCGCCAAGACCGCGCGCGGTCGTGCTCGAGCCACCTGTGACAGAAGCGGGCGAGCGGACGGTAGAGCTGCCGTCGCGTCTCGAGCAACGTCTGGCTGCGCCTCGCGACCGACGGCGCCTACGACGAGGCCTTCGTCGAACGGGTCGCCGCCCCCGTCGCGGCATTGATCGACATCGCCGTGGAACGCGAAGCAGCCCTTCGGCGGACGGCTGAGACAGAGGCGGCCAAGCGCACGGAGGCCGTGAAGACCGCCATCCTGCACGCGATATCGCACGACTTGCGCTCACCGATCACCGCAATTGCGACGGCCGGCTCGGCGCTGCGAAGCCCCGGTATCTCGGCGCGCGAGCGGTCGGAGCTGATCGCCGCCATCGACGCCGAGAGCGCCCGCCTGGCCAAGCTCGTAGACGACCTGCTCGACATGTCGAGGATCGAGGCCGGTGCGCTCGCACCCCAGGCGGACTGGTGCGATCTTCATGACGTCGCCGCCTCCGCCGCCGGTCGCTTTCACGGTCAGCACCCGATCGAGTTCAGTCTGCCCACTGACCTGCCGCTCGTACGCGCGGACGCCGCCCAGCTCGAGCGGGTGTTCTCGAACCTGATCGAGAACGCGATCAAGTTCTCCGGGCCCGAGGCGCCGGTCGAGATCCGTGGCGGTGCGGGCCCGGGGTTCGTGACCGTACGATTCATCGACCACGGCCGCGGCATTCCGCTTGGAGCATCAGGCCCAGATCTTCGAGCCCTTCTTCCGCAGCAGGGGTAGCGCAGGCGGCTCCGGCCTCGGGCTCGCAATCTGCCGCGGCTTCGCGGAAGCGAACGGGGGCCAGATCAGCGTTCAGAGCGCCGTCGGTCAGGGCACCTCGTTTGCGGTCAGCTTCCCGGTCGTCGAGCAGCCACAGGACAAGCGGGAGCACGTCTTCCTGCCCGGCGGCTCCGAAGCTTGAGCGATGAGCGCCCACGCCACGCGCGTTCTCGTCGTCGACGATGAACCGGAGATCGTCCGCGGACTGACCATCGTTCTGCGCGAGGCGGGGTACGCAGTCGACGCGGCCGCCACCAAGGCGGAGGCGCTCGCCGCGCTCGCCACCCGCCCGCCGGAAGCGCTCGTGCTCGATCTGGTTCTCCCCGACGGCGATGGCGTCTCGATCTGCAAGGAGGTTCGGAGCTGGAGCCGACTTCCGATTCTGGTCCTGTCTGCCGTCGGCGATGAGCGCGAGAAAGTGCGCGCGCTCGACGCCGGGGCCGATGACTACGTGACGAAACCGTTCGGGACCGACGAGCTGCTGGCGCGGCTGCGCGCGGTCCTACGCCGGTCGCCCGACCTGGGCCACGCCTCACAGATCGAGATCGGCGAGCTCACGGTTGACCTCGAGGACCGGAAGGTGCTGGCCGACGGGCACGAGGTGCACCTGACCCCGATCGAGTTCGACTTGCTGCGCGTGCTAGCCCAGCATCCGGGTCGATTGGTGACCCAGCGCCACCTCCTACAAGAGGTCTGGGGCCCGCAGTACGTCGATGAGTCTCACTACCTCCGGGTCCACATCGCGCACATCCGCGCGAAGATCGAGAGCGATCCCGCGCGGCCGCGCTATCTCATAACCGAGCCAGGCGTCGGGTACCGGCTTCGCGACTCGGTGGCTTAGCCGCCGTTCACAACTTCACCTGCGAACCCATCTCCACGGTGCGCGCCTGGGGCAAGCCGAAATGGTCGATCGGGCTCGCGGCGTTTCGCGCCATGGCCAGGAAGAGCGCCTTGCGCCAAGGCGGCATGGTGCCGTTGTCCTCGGGTGCGATCGTGATGCGCGAGAGGAAATACGACGCGTCTTCGAGGTCGAAGTTGCGCGCGAGGAAGCCGCCCTTGCGCGCGAGCGCCAGCTGCTCAGGCACGTTCAGGCTGTCCTGATAGCCGACTCTCACAGTGAGGTGGGTCACCTTGAAGCGCCCGCTGCCAAGTGTCTGTGCTGTGAAGCGCTCCCGTGGGCCGACCTGCGGGATGCCAACCGCGTCGAGCGAGACGATCAAGACCTTCTCTTGCAGGACGTGGTTGTGCTCCACCTCCGCTCGAAGGGCAAGCGGCGTCGTCTCCTTGCCGGGACTCAGAAAGATCACCGGTGCCGGGCACGCGCGCGATCGCGGGCTTGGCGCGGCCCAACTCGAGCAGGAACTCCTGCAACGAGCCCTCTTGAGCGGTCCGGTTTCGCGTCACGATCACGCGTCCCCGCCACCAGGTCATCATCAGCAACGAGATGACCAGGCCGACCGCCAGCGAGAGGTACGCCCCGTGAGTGACCTTAACGATGTTTGCGCCGAAGAACGACACCTCGACCGTGAGGAACACGGTTCCCACCGCGATCAGCCTCCACCTGGTCCAGTGCCATAGCCCGCGAGCGATCGCCAGGAACAGGATGGTGTTCAGCACGAAGGTCGCAGTCACCGCGACGCCGTAGATGTAGGAGAGTCGATTCGAGGACTGGAAGGCCAGCACGAGCGCGACGACCCCGAACGCGAGGATCCAGTTGATGATCGGAACGTAGATCTGGCCCTCCATCTTCGAGGTGTGCTTGATCCGCAGGCGTGGCAGGAAGCCGAGCTGCATCGCCTGCCGCGCGACCGAATAGGACCCGGTGATCACGGCCTGTGAGGCGATGATCGTTGCAACCGTGGCAAGGATGACCATGGGGAGCTGCCAGGCCGAGGGCACGAGCAGCAGGAACGGGTTGAATGAGGACGAGTTGACCGAGCGCGGGTGGGCCAGAATCCACGCTCCCTGGCCGAGGTAATTCAGAACCAGGGCGGGGAATACGATCAGGAGCCAGGAGCAGCGGATCGGCCACGCGCCGAAGTGGCCGCGATCTGCGTAGAGCGCCTCGGCGCCGGTCACGGCCAATACGACGCCGCCCAGCGTCAGAAACGCGGCGGCGCCGTGGTCAGCGAGGAAGCGGGCGCCCCAGACTGGCGAGAGTCCGGCCAGCGCCCCGGGGTGATGGGCGAGCTCGCCGACGCCAAGGCCGCCTATGACCACGAACCAGAGGAGCATGACGGGGCCGAACAGCCACCCGACGGCGCCGGTCCCTCGCCGCTGAATCAGAAACAGGCCGACCAGGATCGCAAGTGAAATCGGAACTACCAGGTTCGCGAGCGTGGGCGAGACGACATTAAGCCCCTGCACGGCGCTGAGCACGGAGATCGCCGGGGTGATCATGCCGTCGCCGAAAAACAGCGACGCTCCAAACACCCCGAGCATCACCAGCACCATTCCGCGCATCATGCGTCGGCGCTTGATCAGCGCGGTGAGCGCCATGATGCCGCCATCGCCGCGGTTGTGCGCTCGCATGATGATCCCGGCGTACTTGACGGTGACGAGGATCATCAGCGCCCAGAAGATCAGCGACACGATTCCGTAGACGCCAGCCACGGTGGCGTGCGCCGCGGCGCGGTTGTTGGTGAAGATCACCTGCTCGGTATAGAGCGGGCTCGTCCCGATGTCGCCGTATACGACCCCGAGCGCGCCGAGCGCCAGGACCAGACGGCCGGCGCTGGCAACGACGTCTCGGTTCTCATCGTCCGCCAAAGGCGGTGCGGCCGGAGCTCGATCTCGCTCGTCCGGTTCACCGTAGGCGGGCCAATCCTCGAGCTTGTGCGCCGCCTCGTTGAAGGTTCTTCCCTTCGTCGCTGCGTCACCGTTCCCATCCGGCGCGATGACGGCGGTCTTATGGGCAGCTTCGTTAAGCGTCGGACGCTGGCGAGTCGCCTCGCCATCGATATCGCCGACGTGGCGCGCACTGCCGCGGAGGAGCTTCATTGCCTGTCATCGAAGCTAGATGGCGCCGCGTCAAGGCCGCGCTAAAGATCCGCCCTCGCGCGTAGAGAATTCGTAAAGAGGCCGCGAAAAGCGCTGCTGTCAGCCCTCGGCGGACCGTGGCTGGCTGCCACTCGTCGCCGCAGGCTCCGCACCGGCCGGTTCGCCGGCCTCCGAGGTCACCCGTCTCGCTGCACCGCCCGGCAGCCGGTCTACCAGCCGCCCGAAGCGATCGATCGCGCCCTCCAGCGGGCTGGCCATCTCGAGCGCTCGCTCGAGCGCCGGCAGCACCCCGATCAGCTCCGACCCCGTCTCCACAACCAGCGTCGCGCGCTCGACGATCGCCGCGCCAGTCTTGTCGACCTGCTCACCAACCTTTTGCATCTGGCCGCCGAGGTCGACGAGCTCGCTCGCACGGGCATCGAGCCGTTGTCCGAGCGACAGCACCGCTTCCGCCCGCCGGTCGAGCCGCTCGGCGATCTCGAGCACGGCCCGTCCGGTGTACGCGATGTCCTCGCCGATCGCCAGCATGCGGTCAAACTGGCCCGGTGCAGTCCGCGCCAGCCGCGCGATCGCGGCGATGTCGGAGAGGGCCCGGCTGATGACCGTTTGCGGCGACTCGATCGGGATGCCGAAGAGACGCATGAACCGACACTAACTCAGGTTGGAGATTCTCGATCCGGTTGTCGTCGCGCTGGCCGTTGATGTGATGGAGCGAAAGCGAGAGCGGGTTGTCCAGCCATTCGGCGATCCCACAGCGCTCGCATCTGTTCTGCTTCAGTCCCATGCGTATGCAGTCGCTGCTTGACGTGTCCGCGGTTCCGAGGCTTGCCCACGGCGAAGAATTCCTCCGCCGGGATGAACGCGGGCCGCGGGGTAACAAGACCACGGATCGCAGCCTGGTGCCAGGTCTGACCGCTGAAGCCGAATTCGCGGATGCAGTCCCGCAACGCTGTGGCCTTGGTCATAAAACTCCTGGACGACCTTCCAGTCGTAGCGCCTGCGCGAATCTCTCGTCGATGGGCGCGCCCAGCCGGCGCGCGTGATAGGAGACGGTCTGCTTCGCGATTCCCAGCTTGCGAGCGATGTCCACCCGGCTTACTCCCTCTGCCAACAGCGCAGCCACCTCGTTCGCGGGTGTCTACCGTGGATCGCGCTTTCCTGTGGCCGAAGCGCGAGCCGGTGGCGAGTTGCACTCCGCCGCCTTCCGTCGCATCTGTCGAAGGTGGTAGTGCACCGTCGCCTGAGCGACGTTCAACCGCTGGGCGATCGCCGAGGGACGGGAACTCCTTGCAGGTGAAGTTCGACTGATCTGTATCGCCCAAGAACGCTCACGAACATATGTTCGCATTGCGACCGGACGGAACGCTTGGGGTCCGCCACGGCTCCAGCCCTCTGACCGCACCTATACTCGCCGACTGTTCGAACCCGGGGACTGGTGTAACGGCAGCACTCCAGGTTCTGGCCCTGGTATTGGAGGTTCAAATCCTCCGTCCCCGGTTGATGTAAGTTGCCTATAGATCGGCCTGACGCGCTCCAGATGGCGACGCCACGAGGATAGCTGGTCGGACCAGAGGGCTCACTTCACGTCTTGCGGTGCCAGGTCCAAGCGTCCCTACGGATCAACGAACTCAGCCGGCTCCTTGCTGAACCCCGCGCCGACCGCGGCCAGCTGGTTCTGGGATCCGATCAGCTTGCGCTGAAGCCGGGCCTCGAGCGAGAGCGTCTCCTCGGGCGAGCCTGTCCAACCTTCGTCGTAGAGGCGCTTGGCCGCGCGCACGGCATCGGGTGACCGGGATGCGATCTCCAACGCCAGCGCACGAGCCGCAGCCAGCGGGTCACCCGAGACCCAGGTCACGAGGCCTAGCTGCTCCGCCTCGGCTGCGCTCAGGACGCGGCCGGTCCAGGTGAGCTCCTTAGCGACGTCGATGCGGACGAGCCGCGGCAGCGTGCGCGTGATCGACATGTCGGGAATCAGGCCCCACTTGCTCTCCATCACGGATAAGCGGGCCTCCGGGGCGGCGATCCTGATGTCGGCGTTCAGAGCGATCTGGAGTCCGCCGCCGAAGCACGCGCCGTGGACGGCCGCGATCACCGGCATCGGCAGCGTCGCCCAGCCGTAGGCCGCGCGCTGGAACCAGTTCGGTGGTTGCTCGCCCAGTCGCTCAACCAGCCCTTCGAGGCCCTCGCCGAGGGACATCAAGCCGGCGAGGTCGAGCCCCGAACAGAAGCTCGGTCCCTCGCCGTGCAGCACCACCGCCCTCACTCCGCGTTCCCGGGACAGCCGGTCGGAGGCGGCGATCAGACGCGTCGAACATCTCCACGTCGAGCGCGTTGTGCTTGTCGGGTCGCGTGAGCGCCACCTCGGCCACGTGCTCGGTTACGTCGATCTTCACGCGCTGCTCGCTCATCGCGGGCACGAGACTATTACGGCGGCAGGGACCGTCGCGCGCACGAGGGCGGCCACCACACCTCGACAAGGCGGCGGCCGCGCCGACCCTTCGCAGCCCGCCTACGGACGGATCGACTCGAGCGTTTGGCGGGAGACGACTCGCTTACCGTGCTGGGCGCGCCCGCCCGTGTGAGCGAATCCGAACCCGCTCGCCGGCGGTGCGGACAGGCGACCGACGCCCTCCGTGTGGGTCCCGGCCGGCGTCGTGATCGTGATCGACCTCACATTGCTCCCTCCCGGCCACCAGGCCACGAACCATCCGTGCTCGACCGTCGCCTGCACGGTGTGGCCGTCGCTCAGCTTGAGCGCGGCGGCCTTCACCTTCGCGCCGACCTGGCCCTCGATGAGTGTGTAGGGGTGACCGTTGCGGCTCGTATGCGAGATCGACAACTCGAGCTGGCCGGCCGGCGGGCTGTCTGGCCCGTCGAGGCGCGTGACCGTTGACGGATACGAAACCCGGCCCCGTGATGCACGAGGCGTTGGCGCGGGCGTCGGCGAAGATCACGAACGTGAACGGGCCGCGAGTGTCGACCAGTCGCGCCGGCAGGTGGACGGGATCGAGCCCGACCCCCTTCGGGCCGACCCGGCGGAGGCGCCGGTGCGTGCGCCAGCCGCGTCGGCAGGCCGCTACCGCGCCCGCGACCTGAGCATGCGAAGCCGCCGTCGGCCTCGCGCTCCAGCCGGCGAACGCGTTGGCGGCGCCAGTGCCGAGACCTACGATCGCAACGGCGGCGCCGGTCGCGCCCGCAGCGCCGGCGAGCGCCCCGACCGCAAGCTGGGGCCGGACGCGCCGCGAGCGGGGGTGATAGTCGAGCCGCCGCAGCCGCATGGCGGCGTCGGGAGGGAGCTCCTCGGCGCGCGCCCTGAAAGCGTCACGAACGTCGGACTCGAGTTGCGTCGGTGTCATGTGATCCTCCTTGTCAGGTGCGAACCGGTGAAAGCGCCTGCTGTAGCCGCTCGAGTGCGCGCGAGGCTCTGCTCTTGACCGTTCCGATCGAGCAGCCAAGCGCCTCGGCGACTTCGGCCTCAGGCAGGTCTGCGAAATATCGGAGCACCAACACCGCTCGCTGGTGAGGCGGAAGCGTCGCGAGCGCGCCGAGCAGCTCGTCGCGCGCGTCGATGAGACACAACTCGCGCGCCGAGCCGAGGTCCGCCGGCTCGGCGGGCGGCGTGTCACCCAGCTCCTGCCGCCGGCGGGCGCGGCGTGCGCGCCCGTCCAGCGCGAGGTTCACGAGCACCCGGCGTGCATAGGCGCGTGGGTGATCCATGGCTCTCACGCGCGGCCAGCGCTTGGCGACCTTGAGCAGACTCTCCTGCACGAGGTCCTCGGCTTCCGCCTCGTCCCAGACGATCAGATACGCGGTCCGGAGCAGCTCGTCGACGAGGTCGCCTACGAACTGGTCGAACTCGAATCCGGTGTCGGGCCGAGTCATCTCTGTCTGGATAAACGGGGGCCCGACCCCGAAAGGTTCCAGCGTCGGCTAGGCCGCCACTGCCCGCTCGGCCCAGTCGCGATAAAGCTCGTAGTAGCGCCCACCGAGCTCGAGCAGCTCGTCGTGGCTGCCCTGCTCCACGATCCCGCCGTGGTCGAGCACGAGGATCGTCGAGGCGTGACGGATGGTCGAGAGCCTGTGCGCAATCACGATCGCGGTGCGCCCGGCGAGCAGGCGTCTCAAACCCTGCTCGATCAGCCCCTCGGTGTGAACGTCGACGTTGGAGGTGGCCTCGTCGAGCACCAGGATGCGCGGGTCCGCGACCAGGGCGCGCGCGAACGCGATTAGCTGGCGCTGACCGGCCGAGAGCTGGACGCCGCGCTCGCCGACCTGGGTCTCGAACTCATCGGGCAACGCCAGGATGAACTCCTCGGCCCCGACGGCACGTGCCGCCGCCGCGACCTCATCGAGCGAGGCCGAGGGCTTGGCGAAGGCGATGTTCTCGCGCACCGTGCCGGAGAACAGAAACCCCTCCTGCGGCACGATGCCCATCTGCGAGCGCAGCGAGTGGGCGCTGACCGAGCGCAGATCGTGGCCGTCGATCAGCACGCGCCCCTCGGTCGGGTCGTAAAAGCGCGCGACCAGCTTGGCGAAGGTGGATTTGCCCGCCCCGGTCTCGCCGACCAGCGCGATCGTGCTGCCCGGGGGGATATCCAGGTCCACGTCGCGCAGCGCGTACGCGGCATCCGGACCCGAGCCATACCGGAACGAGACCCCGTCGAAGCGGAGCTCGCCGCGAATCCGCTCGAGCTCGAGCGCATCGGGAGCGTCCACCAGCTCGGGCTGCTCGTCGAGCAGCTCGAAGATCTTGTCGAGCGCAGCCATGCCCGACTGATAGGTCGTGTACAGCTGGGAGAGCTGCTGGATCGGGTCGAAGAAATTGTTCAGCGCCGCGATGAACCCGAACACGACCCCCGCCGTGGTATGGCCTGTGATCGCCTCGATGCCGCCGATCACAAGGATCTCGGCGGTCACCAGTGCGGACAGCAGCTCGACGGCGGGGAAGTAGGCGGCGTTCAGGTTGACGGTCTTCATGTTGGCCGCGCGGTTGTCCTCGTTGAGCTGCGCGAACTCGCGCAGGTGGCGCCGCTCCTGCGCGAACGCGCGCACCACCCGCATGCCAGACAGCGTCTCCTGGAGGTAGCCGGTGATCGCCGCGATCCGCTCGCGCGTGATGCGGTACGCGTCGGCAGAGGCGATGCGGAACAGCACCCCGCCCACGAACAGGAACGGCAGCGCCAGGAACGTGAGCAGCGCGAGGTGCCAGTCGAGCACGATCAGGATCGCCACCACCCCGAGCAGCGTCAGCCCCGACTGAAAAAGGGTCGCCATCCCGTCCTCGACCAGCTGGTCGAGCGCCTCCACGTCGTTCGTCAGGCGCGAGATGATCACGCCCGCGCGATTGCGCGAGTAGAAGCCGATCGAGAGCCGCTGCAGGTGGGCGAACAGTTTGATGCGCAGGTCCTGGAGCGCCCGCTGCCCGACCCAGCCGACCAGGTACGTCTGCGCATAGGACGCGAACGCGTAGACGAGCGCCGAGACGAGAAACGCGACCACGATCAAGTCGAGCGCGCCCAGGTGGTGGGGGCGGATGCCGTCGTCGATCGCGAGCTTGGCGAGCGGCGCCGGGGCAAGCGCCGCAGCCGTCGCCGCGATCAGCGAGACGAGCATCGCCACGACCCGCCAGCGATAAGGGGATAGCAATTCGGCGAGGCCTCGCAGCTTCCGGCCCCGACCGGACGTACTAGCCAGGCGCCGACGCACCCCTTCAAAGCGAGGCGAACCGCCGGGCGCCGAGCCGCGAAACTCGCGTCGCCCGGGAGCGGATTGGTGCCTGGTGCGCGCCGAGCGTCTACTCACAGCCCCACCGCCTCGGCCGTCTTCTCGGTCAGGAAGACCTGGTCGGGCATGCCCTTCTCGACGATCTCGCGGTACAGCGGAGAGCTTTCGAGCAGCTCGTCGTGCGTGCCGTGCGCTGCGATTCGTCCGTGCTCGAGCACCACGATCTCATCCGCCAGCGCGATCGTCGAGGCCCGGTGGGCGATCACGAACGTGGTCCGGCCGGCCATCACGCCCCGCAGCGCGAGCTTGAGCCGGTTCTCGGTCGAGGCGTCGACTGACGAGGTCGCGTCGTCGAGGATCAGGATGCGGGGATTGGCAAGAATCGCGCGCGCGATTCCGAGCCGCTGGCGCTGGCCGCCGGAGAGCGTGAAGCCTCGCTCGCCCACGAGTGTGTCGTAGCCGTCGGGCAGCTCGGAGATGAACTCCTCCGCCTGGGCCGCCCGCGCGGCCTCCTCGACCTCGGCGCGGCTGGCGTCGGGGCGGGCGTAGGCGATGTTGTCGTGCACGGTGGCCGAGAACAGGAAGGGGTCGTCGGCGGCGATCGCGATCGCGTGCCGCAGCGAGGCTGGGTCGACCGAACGCACATCGGCGCCGTCGATTTTCACCGAGCCCGCGCTGACGTCGTAGAGGCGCGGCAGCAGCGAGACGAGCGCGGTCTTGCCCGAGCCCATCGCCCCCACGAGCGCCACCGTCTGGCCGGCCGGCACCTCGAGATCGATGTCCGTGAGGGCGGGCCGCGTCGCACCCTCAAACGTCAGGCTCACGCCCTCGAACAAGACATGACCGGACCCGTCGGGCAGCGCCGGCGCGTCGGCCGCGACGGGCATCCCCTCCTGGCGATCGAGCACCTGGAAGATGCGCGCCCCGGAGGCGGTCGAGCGCTGCGCGGCCGAGAGCATGTACCCGAGCGTCCGCATCGGCGAGATCAGCATCAACAGGTAGGCGTAGAAGGCGGTGAACTGGCCCAGCGTGAGGCTGCCCGCGACGACCTCGCGGCCGCCGACGAGCAGGATCGCCGCCAGGCCGAGGTTCGGCAGGAAGCTGATCATGGGGCCGAAGTGGGCCTGGATCCGGGTCGCGTACATCTGTTGGTTAAAGACGCGGGTAACCGAGGTTCCGAAGCGCTCGAGCTGGCGCTGCTCCTGGGCGAAAGCTTTGACAACCCGCACGCCGGAGACGTTCTCCTCGGCATCGGCGGTCAGCTCGGCGATGCGCTGTTGGGCTTCCTGCAGCGCCGGCCGCGAGCGCCGGCCGTAGCTGCGCGCGATCAGCACCACGAATGGCACGGGAGCGAGCGACAGCGCGGCCAGCTCGGGCCGCAGGATGAACATCGCGATCGCCGCGAGCAGGATCGTGAGCGCCGACTGGCCGATGAAGATCAGCCCGTAGCCGAGGAAGAAGCGCACCGATTGCAGATCGACCGTGACGCGCGACATCAGCTGCCCGGTCTGCTGGCGGTCGAAGAACGACAGCTCGAGCCGCTGCAGGTGCTCGTACAGCCGGTTGCGCAGATCGAGCTCCACTCCTAGTGAGACGCGGCCCGCGATCAGGCGTCGCGAGGCGCTCAGCACGAGCCGCCCGAGCCCGGCCACGACGATGGCGATCACCCAGATCCACAGCATGTGGCGGTCGCGCGAGTGGATTGAGTCGATCGTGAAGCCGGTCAGGAGGGGGATCAGGACGGTCATCCCCATGGCGCCGCCGGCGAACACGAACGAAACAGTGACCCCCTTCTTGTAGGGGGCCAGGAAGCCGAGCAGACGCCTAAAAGTACTCATGCTTCATAAAATATAGTAAGTGGCCGGCGCACATGTGCGCCGGCCCCGGTCCGCACATGTGCGGACCGGCCGGGCCGCGCATGCGCGGCCCGGGAAGATAAATAGACTGAGGAACATGACAATGAATTCAGAAGCTCTTCTGTTTGACGCCATTCGCACGCCCCGCGGCCGGGGCAAGCACAACGGCTCGTTGTACACGGTCAAGCCGGTCGACCTCGTGGTTGGCTTGATCGACGAGATGCTCGAGCGCAACCCCGACCTCGACCCCGAGCGGGTCGACGACGTCGTGCTCGGCTGCGTCACGCCGATCGGCGACCAGGGCATGGACATCGCAAAGACCGCGGCGCTCAAGGCGGGGCTGCCGGACACGGTCGCCGGCGTCCAGGTCAACCGTTTCTGCGCCTCCGGGCTCGAGGCGGTCAACCTCGCCGCGCAGAAGGTCGCCTCCGGCTGGGAGGACCTCGTGTTCGCCGGCGGCGTCGAGTCGATGTCGCGAGTGCCGATGGGCTCCGACGGCGGCCCGATGGCGACCGACCCCGAGACCAACTACGACACCTACTTCGTTCCCCAGGGCATCGGCGCCGACTTGATCGCGACGATCGAGCAGTTCGACCGCGACGACGTCGACGCCTTCGCCGCGCGCTCACAGGAGCGAGCGCACACGGCCTGGGAGGAGGGCAAGTTCGACGGCTCGGTCGTGCCGGTACGAGACCTGAACGACCAGGTTGTGCTCGACCGAGACGAGCACATCCGCCCCGGCACCACGGTCGAGACGCTGTCCAAGCTCGAGCCCTCGTTCAAGGCGATCGGCGAGTTCGGCGGCTTCGACGCGGTGGCTCTCCAGCGCTATCACTGGGTCGAGCGCCTCAACCACGTGCACACCGCGGGCAACTCTTCGGGCATCGTCGACGGCGCGGCGCTGGTCGCGGTCGGCAACGAGAAGACGGGCGCCGAGCTCGGGCTGAAGGCGCGCGCGCGGGTGCTCGCGACCGCGCTGTCGGGCTCCGACCCTACGATCATGCTGACGGGCCCCGCGCCGGCGAGCCGCAAGGCGCTCGATAAGGCCGGGCTGACCGTCGACGACCTCGATCTCGTGGAGATGAACGAGGCCTTCGCGGCGGTCGTGCTGCGCTTCGTCAAGGACATGGGGCTGCCGATGGAGAAGGTCAACGTCAACGGCGGCGCGATCGCGATGGGTCACCCGCTCGGCGCGACGGGGGCGATGATCCTCGGCACGCTGGTCGACGAGCTCCACCGCACCGGCGGCCGCTACGGACTGGCGACGCTGTGCGTCGGCGGCGGCATGGGCATCGCGACCGTTGTGGAGGCGATCTAGATGAACTCGGTTAGTTTGCAGCGGATTGATGGCGGCATCGTCGTGTTGACGCTCGACGACCCCGAGGCGTCGGTCAACACGATGAACCAGCGCTTCATCGCCTCGCTCGAGGAGGCCGTAGAGCGGCTCGAGTCAGAGCGCGAGCAGATCGCGGGCGTGGTCATCACGTCCGCCAAGCAGACGTTCTTTGCGGGCGCCGACCTGAAGGAGCTCCGCGAGGCCCGCGCCGAGGACGCCGAGCAGGTCGCCCAGATGGTGCGCCAGATCAAGTCGCTGCTGCGGCGCATCGAGACGCTCGGCAAGCCGGTTGTGGCGGCCATCAATGGCGCCGCGCTCGGCGGCGGGCTCGAGATCTGCCTCGCCTGCCACCACCGCGTGATCGTCGACGACGACTCGGCCCGCGTCGGCTTTCCCGAGGTCCAGCTGGGGTTGCTTCCCGGCGCGGGCGGCGTGGTGCGCACCGTCAGGCTGCTCGGGATCGCCAACGCGCTCATGCAGGTCTTGCTCCAGGCGCAGCGCCACCGGCCCGCGAAGGCCAAGGAGATCGGGCTCGTCGACGAGATCGTCCCGACCGTCGATGACCTGCTGCCCGCGGCCAAGAAGTGGATTGCGGAGCACCCGGACTCGGTCCAGCGCTGGGACCAGGACGGCTACAAGATCCCGGGCGGCACGCCGTCCAACCCCAAGCTAGCGATGAACCTGCCCGCCTTTCCGGCCAACCTGCGCAAGCAGATCAAGGGCGCCAACTATCCGGCGCCGCACCACATCCTGGCCGCCGCGGTCGAGTCGGCCGAGGTCGACCTCGAGCCGGCCTTCGAGATCGAGGGCCGCTACTTCGTCGACCTGGTCACCGGCCAGGTGGCGAGGAACATGATCCAGGCGTTCTTCTTCGACCTGCAGCGCGTGAACGGCGACCGCGGGCGGCCCGAGGAGATCGAGCCATGGCGCGCCTCGAAGGTGGTCGTGCTGGGCGCGGGCATGATGGGCGCCGCGATCGCCTACGTGTGCGCCAAGGCGGGGCTTGAGGTCGTGCTCAAAGACGTCTCGCTCGAGGCGGCCGAGCGCGGCAAGGGCTACTCGGTCAAGCTGGTCGAGAAGGCGGTGGAGCGCGGCCGGCAGTCGCGCGAGGATGGCGACGCGCTGCTGGCGCGCATCCACGCGACCGAAAAGCCGGAGGACGCGGCGGGCTGCGACCTGATGATTGAGGCGGTGTTCGAGGCCCCCTCGCTCAAGACGCAGGTCTACGGCGAGACCGAACCGCAGCTCGACCCCGACGCGCTGCTCGGCTCGAACACCTCGACGCTGCCGATCTCGGAGCTGGCCGAGGGGGTGAGGAGGCCCGAGGACTTCATCGGGCTGCACTTCTTCAGCCCGGTCGACAAGATGCCGCTGCTCGAGATCATCAAGGGCCGCGAGACGTCTGAGCGCACCGTGTACCGCGCGCTCGACGTCGCCAAGCAGATCAAAAAGACGCCGATCGTCGTAAACGACTCGCGCGGCTTCTTCACCAGCCGCGTGATCGGCCACTTCATCAACGAGGGCATCGCGATGCTGCTCGAGGGCGTCCCCGCGCCGACGATCGAGCAGGCCTCCTCGCAGGCCGGCTACCCGGCGCCCGTCCTGCAGCTCTCCGATGAGCTCAACATGAAGCTCATGCGCAAGATCCGCGACGCGTCGAAGGCGGCCGCCCAGGCGAGCTCGAGCGGCTGGGACGAGCACCCTGCGGAGCAGGTCATCGAGCGCATGCTCGACGAGTTCGATCGTCCGGGCCGGCTCGAGGGCCGTGGCTTCTACGAGTACGCGGACGGCAAGCGGACCGGGCTGTGGCCCGGGCTGCGTGATGCCTTCCCGCCGGTCGACGACCCTTCGAAGATCGAGCTGCGCGACCTTCAAGGAGCGGATGATGTTCGCCGAGTCGCTCGAGTCGGTCAAGTGCCTGGAGGAGGGCGTGATCGAGTCGGTCGCCGACGCCAACATCGGCTCGATCCTCGGGATCGGGTTCCCGGGCTGGACCGGAGGTGTGCTGCAGTACATCAACGGCTATCAGCACCCCGTGCACGGCGACGGTCCCTCGGCGTTCGTCGCGCGCGCGCGTGAACTGGCGCAGCGCTACGGCGAGCGTTTCGAGCCTCCCGCCTCACTGGTCGAGCGAGCCGAGCGCGGCGAGACCTATATCGACACCGAGCAGCCTGTGGCGGTGCCATAGTCCGATGTGGCGATGACGGCTACCTCAGGGGTTGAGGCGTTCCTCCCGCTCGTCGAGAGCGACGAGGAGCGCTCAATCCGCGAGGCGGTCCGGGGGATCTGCTCACGGTTCGGTGAGCACTACGCGCGCGAGTGCTTCGAGCGGCGAGAGCCGCCGCGGGAGCTGTGGCGGGAGCTGGCCGACAAGGGGTTCGCCGGCGCCAACATCCCCGAGCAGTGGGGCGGCGGCGGCATGGGCATGACCGGCCTCAACTGGGTCGCGGAGGAGTGCTCGGCCGCCGGCGTGGGCATGCTGATGCTGGTCGTCTCCTCGGCGATCACGGGCTCGATCCTGATTCGGCACGGCAACGAGGAGCAGCAGGACCGGTGGCTGCGCGGGATCGCGGCCGGCAGCACATGCGTTGCGTTCGCGATCACCGAGCCCGACGCGGGCACTAACTCTCATCAGTTGCGGACCGAGCTGCGGCGAGAGGGCGATCGCTATCTGCTGAGCGGCCAGAAGGTGTTCATCTCCGCGGTCGAGGACTCGGACGCGGTGCTCGTCGTCGCGCGCCTGCGCGAGCCCGACGGCGCGCTCGGGCCGCTGTGCATGTGCGTCGTCGACGTTGACGCTCCCGGGCTCACGCGCGACGTGATCCCGATGCCGTTCATCGGGCCCGACCAGCAGTGGCAGCTGTTCTTCGATCGCGTCGAGATCGCGCGCGAGCGGTTGATCGGGGGAGAGCGCGGTGGTTTGGCCGCGGTTTTCGACGGTCTGAACCCCGAGCGCATGATCCTCGCGGCGTTCGCGACCGGGACGGGGCGGCGGGCGCTTGTGAAGGCGTCGTCCTACGCGCGCGAGCGGGCTGTGTGGGGCGCGCCGATTGGTACGCACCAGGCGATTGCGCACCCGCTGGCGAAGGCCAAGATCGAGCTCGAGCTGGCGCGGCTGATGACGGCCAAGGCGACAGCTCTGCACGACGCCGGGGCGCCCGGCGTGGGGGAGGCGGCGAACTTCGCCAAGTACGCGGCGGCCGAGGCCGCGGTCGATTGTGTCGACGTCGCGATCCAGACTCACGGCGGCAACGGGTTCACGTTGGAGTACGGGGTATCGGACCTGTGGTGGGGGGCGCGGCTGTTGCGGACCGCGCCCGTGAGCGCCGAGATGATCCTCAACTACGTCGCACAGCACTCGCTGGGGCTACCGAAGTCGTACTGAGGGGTTGCGGGGGCGCCAGCGGCGCTGAGGCGGCAAGCGTGAACTTCCAAACCATCATCGAGCCGTTCCGCATCCATTCGGTCGAGCCGCTGCGCATGACGACGCCCGAACGGCGCGGGAGCATGATCCGCGACGCCGGCTACAACCTCTTCGCCCTGCAATCGAGGGAGGTGCTGATCGACCTGCTCACCGATTCGGGGACGGGAGCGATGTCGAGCGATCAGTGGGCTGGCCTCCAGCGCGGCGATGAGAGCTATGCGGGATCGCCGTCGTGGTTCGGTTTTCGCGACGCGGTCCAGCGGCTGTTTCCGTTCGAGCACGTGATTCCCACGCATCAGGGTCGGGCGGCGGAAAAGATCCTCTTCACCGCGCTGTGCGGTCCGGGTCAGATCGTCCCCAACAACACGCACTTCGACACCACGCGCGCCAACGTCGAGGCGACGGGGGCTGAGGCGATCGATCTACCGTGCGCCGAAGCCCGAGATCCGGGCGCGCTGCACCCTTTCAAGGGGAACATCGACCTTGAGCGGCTGGAGGCGCTGCTGCGTGAGCGCCCCGGATCGGTGCCCGCGGTGATGATCACCATCACGAACAACTCCGGCGGCGGCCAGCCGGTCTCACTCGCCAATCTGCGCGCCGCCAGTGAAGTCTCGCGCCGCCACGGCGTGCCGCTATTTCTCGATGCGTGCCGGTTCGCCGAGAACGCGTGGTTCATCCGCGAGCGCGAACAGGGGCAGTCGGAGCGGAGCGTGCGCGAGATCGTGCTCGAGATGGCTTCGCTCGCCGATGGAATGACCATGAGCGCGAAGAAAGACGGCCTGGCGAACATCGGCGGCTGGCTGGCGATGGGCGACGCGGAGCTCGCCCAGCGCTGCCGCAATCTGCTGATACTGACCGAAGGATTTCCCACTTACGGCGGGCTCGCAGGCCGCGACCTTGAGGCCATCGCCCAGGGGCTGGGCGAGGTGGTGGAGCACGACTACCTGCGCTACCGCGTGCGCTCGACCGCCTACCTGGGCGAGGCGCTCGTGCGGCTCGGCATCCCGATCGTGCGCCCACCCGGCGGCCACGCGATCTACATCGACGCTCGCGCGCTGCTGCCCCACATTCCCCCGCTCGAGTACCCCGGACAGGCGCTGGCCGTTGCCCTCTACGAGGTTGGCGGCGTACGCGGCTGTGAGATCGGATCGGTGATGTTCGGGCGCCATCCCGATGGAACCGAGACTCCGGCGGCGATGGAGCTGGTGCGACTCGCGATTCCCCGGCGGACGTACACCCAGAGCCACATCGACTACGTGATCGAGGTGTGCGCGAGGGTGGCGGAGAATGCCGCAGCCCTGCGCGGCTACCGCATCCTCGACGAACCGCCGGCGCTACGACATTTCACTGCTCGCTTCGAATCTTTGTGAACTTGGTCCTTCACGACTTGTTCACGAGTATGCGTTGTGACGGGGGTAGAGTCGCGCGCCATTGAAGGCGTGGCGCACGTGGCTCGTCGCGCGTGCGTGTCGAGGGTGACGGTGTAGCGGCGCTTCCGGCGCGGCCGCACGAGTGCACCCTGCGTTCCCACGCGCCATTCCACCCAGATCAAGGAGATCGTCCGGCAATGAAATCGTCACGCTTTGCGCCGTCACGCGGTCCGCGTCGATCGGCGAGCTCGCTGCCGCGGCGGCGATCGTCGCCATCGTGCTGAGCGGCTGCGGGGGCAGTTCCAAGACGACCACCTCGGCCAAGAGCAGCAGCATCACCTCGGGTGGCTACACGGCGCAATTGTTCGCCGCGGGCGTGCCAATCCAGCACCCCACCGCAAAAGGTAAGCAGTCGGTCTTCCAGCCTGACGACCTCACCAAACTCGGCAGCCACATCTTCGTCGCTTTCCAGAACGGCGTCGGGCCCCAGGGTGAGACGATGTCCGGCGTCAACACCTCGACGATCGTCGAGTTCTCGAGCTCGGGCTCGAAGGTCAAGCAATGGGACGTCGCCGGGCACGCTGACGGCATCGCCGCCGATCCGGGCTCCAGAGTCACCGTGGTACGTCGTCGAGGCCGACGACAAGCGGACCCTACGGCTGAACCTCATGAGTCATCTGCTGAGCCTCATCCCCTACAGGGATGTCCCGCGCGAGCGGATCGGGCTCCCGCCGCGGCAGAGCAGAGCGTACGTCCGCCCGCCGCAGAGCGACCAAAGGTTCGTCCCGATGCGCTACCGGGTTGGCTAGAGCGGCAGTGGTGGACTTTCGCGCCCGTTCGCGCGAAGATCCAGCAACTCGAGCTGCTACGTAGGAGGAAGTCATCGAGGGTCGCGAGCCTAGCCGCATTCTGGTGGTAGCCCACCGCACAGCCGCGACGCCTCTGTTGCTCGGTGAGGTCCGCCGGCGGGCTCAGGAGGGTTTCAAATTCGACCTGCTGGTGCCCGATCTCCAGGAGGGGGAGGATCCGCAAGCCACTCTCGCTCTGGCGCTGCCTTTGCTCGAGGAGGCTGCGGGCGGGCCGCTCGAGGCGTTCAGCGAGCGCGGCAGCGATCCCTGGGAGGCGCTCAAACAGACGGTGGAGACCGGCCGGTACCAGGAGGTGATCATCTCGACCCTGCCGCTGGGGGTTTCCCGCTGGGTCGAGCGGGACCTTCCGAGCCGCGCGCGCAAGCTGGGACTGCCGGTGACCGTCGTCACCGCGGTCGGGCGTCGTGCGCAGCACGTCGCCCCTCCCTCGGTCAGATAGCGGACCGCCGGCTAGTTCAAAACCGCCCAGTTGGCGCCGAGGTGGCGTAAACTGTTCGTTGCAGTTGTTACGTTCGCGCAGGGAGGAAGCGCGCATGAGCGATCCGTCGGCGGAGCCGGTGTCGGGGGTGGTCGAGCAGTGGGCCTCGGTCGAGCGGTTCGAGCCGGGCCGATCGAACGCGGCGGTGACGAGCTTGGCCGCGGTGGCAGCGCTCGGCGGTTTCTTGTTCGGCTACGACTCTGCCGTGATCAACGGGGCGGTCCAGGCCATCGGCGATCACTTCCATACCGCCGCCGGCACGCTCGGGTTCGCCGTCGCCTCGGCGCTGCTGGGGGCGGCTGCCGGCGCGGTTACCGCGGGCCGGGTGGCCGATTGGTGGGGCCGCCTGTGGGCGATGCGGGCCGCCGCCGTGCTGTTCTTGGTCAGCGCCGTGGGCACGGGCTTGGCCGGTTCGCTCGCGCTGCTGATCGTGCTGCGCGTTATCGGCGGAGTAGGTGTCGGCATCGCCTCGGTGATCGCACCCGCGTATATCGCGGAGATTGCCCCAGCCCGGATTCGGGGAAGGCTTGGGTCGTTTCAACAGCTGGCGATCGTGCTTGGCATTTTCGTCGCGCTGCTGATCGACTATGTGCTCGCGACGATCGCGGGTAGCCCGGAGAAGAAGCTCGCGCTCGGCCTTCCAGCGTGGCGCTGGATGTTCCTGGCGATGGTCGTTCCCGCCGTGGTCTACGGCATCGGGGCCCTCTTCATCCCTGAGTCGCCGCGCTACCTGATCTTCAAGGAGCGGCTCGCGGAAGCCGGCGACGTGCTGCGGCGGGTGCTGGGTGACATCGACATACCCGGGAAGGTGCGGGAGATCCAGCAGACCCTGGCGCGAGAGGCCAAACCGTCCATCCGGGATCTGCGGGGCCCGGCGCTCGGGCTGCTGCCGATCGTATGGGTCGGCATCGGCTTGTCGGTCTTCCAGCAGTTCGTCGGGATCAACGTGATCTTCTATTACTCGAGCGTGCTGTGGCACGCGGTCGGTTTCAGCGAGAGCGACTCGCTGGTGATCACGGTCATCACGAGCGTCGTGAACATCGTCACGACGCTGGTGGCGATCTCGCGGATCGACCGTTTAGGACGCAGGCCCCTGCTGATCATCGGCTCGGTCGGGATGACCGTGACGCTCGGCGTGATGGCGCTCATCTTTGGCTTGGCGCCGCTGAACAGCCATGGGGAGCCGATTCTTCACGGACTGGCCGGGCCGATCGCGCTGGTGTCCGCGAACATGTTCGTGTTCGCCTTCGGCATGTCCTGGGGCCCCGTGGTCTGGGTGATGCTCGGCGAGAAGTTCCCCAACCGGATCCGAGCCGCGGCGCTATCGATTGCGGCGGCGGCGCAATGGATCGCGAACTGGGTGATCTCGACCACCTTCCCCGTGCTCAAGAACGCCGGGCTGGGACTCGCCTACGGGATCTACGCGGCGTCAGCGCTGCTGTCGCTGTTTTTCGTCCTTCGTTTCATTACGGAGACCAAGGGCGTCGAACTGGAGGAGATGCCCGAAGACATAGGGGTCGTCGGCCGCTAGCCCGTGCCGCAGAAACCGCCGAGGTCGTCCGTGACGCCGACGACTCCGAGCAGGGTGCCGTCGCCGTCGACGACCGGAACACGGAGGGCGTCGCCAGAGACAGCCAGTTCATAGCCGGTTCGCGCCGGCGCGTCGGGTGCGACCGTGGTCCCGGGGCGGGCGAGGTCGGCGGCCGCACGGGTCGGGTCGAGGTCGCCGTCTAGATCGCCGCGGGTGAGCGACCCGGCGTAGCGTCCGCCCTCGGCGAGGAACGCCATCTTGCGATGGGAGCTGGCGGCGAACCAGGCGCGGACCTCGGCGATCGTGGCGTCCGCGGGTAACGCGCTGAAGCGTTTGTGGATGACGTCTGCGACGGTGAGATCAGCGGCTTCTCGGAGCGGAGTTCGTGCCACCGCGAGCCACCGTACCACCCGTGCTGCGGGTCGCCGTCACGGTTTCGCAGCCGCGGGCTCAAGTGAGCGCCGGGATCACCTCGGTCGCGAGCCGCTCGAGCTGCTGGGCGTCCTCGAGCAGCGGGTTGAGCAGGAGCAGTTCCGCACCGGCGTCCGCTACCGCCCGGACGCCGGCGACGCACGTCTCGGCGGGGCCGGCGAGGAGGTGCTCAGACCAGTCGCCGCCGCCGTAGTGTCGCCTCAGCGCCTGCTCGAGTTGTTGGCGCCCGCGCGCAGCATCGTCTTCGACGTGCACATATACGCGCTTGCCGATCCTGAAGGTGTCGGGGTCGCGCCGCTGGGCGCTCAGCTCCTTCTTCACGACCTCTACCTGTTCGGCGAACTGAGCCGTCGTCTGGGAGCCCGCGCCCATGAACCCATCGCCGTGGCGTACTGCGCGGCGCATCCCAGCGGGCGCACTGCCACCGAACCACACAGGCGGATGCGGCTTCTGCACCGGCTTGGGCTCCATCGCAGCGTTCTGGAGCTTCCACAAGCGCCCGTCAAAGTTGATCTCGGGTTCCGTCCAGCACGCCTTCATCAGCGCCAGGGCCTCGTTGAACCGGGCGACGGGCTTGTCGGGGTCGACGCCGAAGGCTTCGAACGGACGTCCCCGCCCTCCGCTTGCCACGCCTACCTCGACTCGTCCATGGCTGAGGCAATCGAGTGAGCTGATCGCATTGGCCAGGTGCAGGGGGTTGTGCAGCGGGAGCACGAACACGGCGCACCCCAGCCGCAGGCGCTCGGTGCACGACGCGGCGTAGGTCAGCGCCTGCAGAGGCGCGAGGCTGCCCGCCCTCCCGATCACCTGCTCCTGCACCCATCCGCTCTCGAACAGGCCAAGCTCCTCGACGCGGCCCAGATGCGCACGGAAAGCGACCTCGTCAAAGTGGCCCTCGCGCGCGTACTGGGGGATGGAGATCGCGAATCGCACGGGCTCAGCCTGGACCTACGGAGCTGAACGGGGAGGGTTCGATCATGTCGGTGTGGGGATGGATGGGGAGGATCATTGGCGGCCGTGGCGTTTGGTTGAAGTTGAAGTCCTTGACCAGATTGCCGAGCTCGGGGGCGTTCTCGCGCACGTCGGGGCGCGGGTCGGGCCGCCCGTCGTTGAGTGGGTTCAAGCGCTCCCCGTTCAGGAAGTCGTCCTCGATGAACTTGAGATAGGCGTCGAACGAGAGCGGCTGGTGGTCGATGAAGCCCTGCCTGGCATATGGGCTGATAACGAGTGCGGGGACGCGCAGACCGTAGCCGTTCTGGTCCACCAGAGGAGGTATGACGTGGTCATAGAAGCCACCCCAGTCGTCCCAGGTCACGAAGACCGCGGTCGAGTTCCAGTCGGGGCCGCGCATGATCGCGTCGATCAGACCCGTGACGTAGGACTGACCTGCGGAAACGAGCGCTGTCGGGTGCTCTGAGACGGTTCTCGTCGGCGTGATCCAGGAGACGGCTGGCAGTGTCCCGTCGTGGGCCGCTGTGTAGAAATTGCCGATCGACTGGATGTCGCCGAGTTGGCGGTCCTTCTGGACATCGGTGAAGTACGGCAGTGGGTTCCAGATGCTCGCCGTCTTGGCGTTCTGCGGCACCGCGGGGCAGGCCATTGCGTTGGCGTTGAGGCAGTCGGGCTCCGAGCCCTTGAAGACGTAGTAGCGCCAGCTGACGTGATGTCGGTTGAGCAGGTAGGTGATATCGGTCCAGGCGTAGCTCGGCGGACTCGTCGACTTGTATTTGCCGTGTCCGAAGCCGGGCGGGTCACCGGGATGGTCGTGGACGTTGGTGCAGCTCCACGGATCCCCGGTGGTGGTGCAGTGGGCTGTCCACGCCGAGACCATGTACAGGTGCGAGGGCAGACTCCAGGAGAGGTCGGACTGGAACATGTGGTCCTGGAGCACGAAGTTGTGCGCGTAGTCCCAGTAGTTGGGGATGTCGGCGCCGTTGTGGTACCCCATCACGTCGGTCTGCCCGGTGGCGGAGCTTCCGGTGCAGGCGGGGTTGAGCGTCGAGGCGCAGCTCTTGAGCGCCTTGTGCACCTGCCCGACGAAGCCGGTCATTGCGCCAGCATGGATGTCGGCGGTCGCGTTGCCGTAGCTGTGCGGCCCTCCGTGATTCTCGTCGTAGCGGTCGTGGAAAGGCGCGATGCAGGCCGGCCCCGCAGGGACCCGCAACTCGTGCCTGCGACGGCGGCCGGCCTTAGACCGGCCGGACGGGTATGAGTTCGGCACGCACGGCAAGGTGCCCGGGTTGCCGGCCAGCCCAGGGATCCCGTCCGCTCCGGGATAGGTGCCGAAGTAGCTGTCGAACGAGCGGTTCTCCTGCATGATCACCACGACGTGCTTGATCTTGTGAATCTCCGGCGGGATCACGTCGCGCTTATGGAAGTTGTGCTCAAAGCGGATCGCGTGCGGAGGCGGGCCGGAGGATCCACCGCAGGCCACTACCAGCACCGCGACGATCGGAGCCGAAATGAGCAGACGCCACCAGTGCCACACACGGGCCAAAGCTGGGCAGGGGCCGAATGGCCGGTGTCTGGACAGCGGTGATCGCAAAGCGCTAATCGGGTAATGAGGCCATTCAGCGAATTTGCGATTCCCACGCACCCGGCGCGGCGGCAGGCCTCAACGGATCGCGAGTCTATCCGTCGCCGCCTGAGCCGGATGCGCTCCCGACGCACTTCACACTCGGCACTCTCGCCATGCTGCTGGCGCTCGTCGCCATGATCGGCATCGAACGCCGCGATCTTCGTGCCTGGCCGCGGCGCTCGACAGCAGAGCGCGGGAGCGGGCGAATGAAGCTCGACGACAAAATCGTCGAGGTCAAGGAATGGGACGCCGTGCGCGTCCCGCCCGGCACGTGGCGAGGCTACGAGGCTGGGCCGCAGGGCCTCGAGATGCTCGTGGTCGGCGCGCCCAATCTCGGCGCGTCTCCGCGGGCGGAAGTGGAAGGCCAGCGCGACTGGTGGGCTGATTAGCCGGTCCGGCTCGCCGTGGCTGGGCTCACGGCTGCTTGAGGAACCTCAGATAGAACGCGGCGAAGACCAGCACGATTCCGACATTCACCAGCAGCCGTCCCCAGAAGTCGTGCCGGAAGAACAGGATGTCCACGCCAACCACGGTGGCGATCATCACGAGCACGTATACGACGACCGCCACTTGCCTTCCCATCAGTTCGTTTTACTGCTTCCGGGAGCGCGGAGCAAGAGAGGCGGTGGTAGCGCGCCGGGCTGCCGAAGCTCGCAGAGACGCACGAGCGCCTCGCAGACCTTGCCCTGCGGATGCGGAGCCCGGACAATTGGCAAACGCGAATGGAGCGAAGAACCCCGGTCCGGTGACGTGGTCAGGCCCGTCCTGAGTTTGGAGGTGTGAGGCCTGATGCCCGCTCCGGAGCGCGCCACCTGGGATCAGAAGCTGGGACGAGTTATTCGTGCGATCTTCTCCCCTCTCACAGGCCGGATCGAGGGCATCGATGAATGGGAGCGCGCCAGGCTCGAGGCCCTCGACCGCCAGCTGGTGGAGCAGCGCGACGAGCTGCGCGATCGCCGCGCCACGCGGGCGGCAGAACAGGGCGGGGAGAGGACCACGGATGGCCCCACTGACATGTAGGCGTGAGGTCGGCCTCAGAGTGCTGATTGCCGCCGCGCACACGCTTTACAGTCGCCTCGATCTCTGACGGCGTGGACTAGGGGAACAGCGCCCGTCTGTCGACGGTTCCACGTTGCCAGAGGGCGTATAGGCGACATATGATGGCGCGGTCGCGCGGCCAGGAGCGCGACGCCAACGTCGCGCGGTCAGGCGCGCGGCAGAGGGAGACGAGCGGCGGGATGACGGCGATCTTGAGATTCGGCTATGGGCCGATGCGGGGTTTCATCGAGACCGTCGGCGCCATGGTCCTGCTGTTGCGCCGAACGATCGTCGCCGCGGTGGTGCCGCCGTACACCTACGGCCCGGAGCTGGTCGATCAGTTCCTGTTCGGGCTGAGGCTCGGCTGGTTCCCGATGATTCTCGCGTCGCTCGCGTTCACCTACGGGCCTGCGGGGATCGAGATCGGCGACTTCCTCAAGCTCGTCGGAGCGCTTGACCGCCTGGGGCAGCTGTTCGTGATCGTCGTCATGCGCGAGCTCGCGCCGCTGATCTGCGCGATCGTGATGGCCGGCGTCGCCGGCACCGCCATGACGGCCGATCTCGGGGCGCGCAAGATCAGGGAGGAGCTCGACGCATTGATGGTGCTCGGCGTCGACCCGATCAAGAGTCTCGTGGTCCCTCGCTTCCTGTCGCTGATGCTGCTCACGCCGCTCTTCACGATCTACGCGCTGATGTTCGGAACGCTCGGCGGCGTGCTGGTGACGGTCTCCAACGGCGGCCAGGTCGGTCCGTTCTTCAGCGACTTCTTCGCTCAGGCGACCACGATCGAGTTCACCGCCATGTTCATCAAGGCGACCTTCTACGGCGGGGTGATCGCGATCGTCTGTTGCTACATGGGCCTCTCGGCCTCGGGCGGCGCGCAGGGGGTGGGGCGAGCCGTCAACCAGGCAGTGGTGCTCGCGTTCATGGCGATCGGCGCAATCGACTACGTCTTCACGCAGACGCTGCTCGCCACCCATCCGGCCCTCAATACCCCGAGATGAGCGCGCTCGGCAAGCCTCTCTCGGCGCTCGAGTCCTTTGGCAAGGCCTCGTGGTTCTGCTGGCGAATCTGCGTCAAGGTCTTCAACGGCCGCGTGCTCAAGTTCGTCGGCGAGACCGTCCGGCAGGCGGGGATCTTGATCACAGGCTCGGCCCTGATCGTGCTCGGGCTGGTGTTCGTGTTCGGGCTCCAGTGCGGCATCGAGGGCGCTTACGGTGCCCAGTCGGTCGGCGCGACCTCGGCATCGGGGGCGATCGTCGCGATCTGCGACCTGCGCGAGATCATCCCGTACGCGTTCGGCTACATGATGGCCGCCAAGGTGGGCACGGGTTTCGTGGCCGAAATCGGCTCGATGCGGATCTCGGACGAGATCGACGCGCTCGAGGTGATGGGCTTTGACTCGGTCCTGTATCTGGGTTCGACGCGCCTGCTCGGCACCTGGCTGGTGCTGCCGTTCCTGTATTTCCTTGCGGTGGCTGTCGGCTACGTCGCCTCCTACCTGGCTGTCGTTGTCCAGCTCGGGCAGGTCTCACCGGGGGGATACCTACAACTCTTCTGGGAGTTCCAGTCGCCCCAGGACTTCGTCTTCGCGCTCATCAAGGTGATGGCGATGGCGACCTTCATCGTGCTCGTATGCATCTACTACGGCTACCACGTGAGCGGTGGGCCGGTGGGAGTGGGGAAGGCCACCGCCCAGTCGATGGTCGCCAACATCCTCGGCATCCACGCGATCGGGCTCGTGGGGACGCAGCTGTTCTGGGGCGGGAACGCCCACGCCCCGATCGGGGGATAGCCGTGCGCGCGCTCGACCGTTCGAGGCTGGGCGGCTGATGGCCCGCCAGCAGCTCGCGCGCCTCGTTGCGCTCGCGGCGCTTGCCGTGGCGATCGTCGCAATCGTCGTGATCCTCGTCACCGGGGGCTCCAGCTACACGCTCCACGCCGAGTTCACCGACGCGGGTCAGCTCGTGAACGGTGACCTCGTGACGGTCGCCGGTCACCCGGTCGGCTCGGTTTCCGGGCTGAGCCTCACGCCCAACGGTCTCGCCGAGGTGACCATTTCGATCTCCGACTCGAGCATCACCCCGCTGCGGCAAGGAACGATCGCGCAGATCGGTCAGCTGTCCCTGACCGGCGAGTCGAACCGATTCGTATCGCTCTATCCCGGCGCGGGCGCCCCGATCTCTTCCGGGGGCACGCTGCCGCCGACGCAGACGCGCGGAATCGTCGACCTCGACACGCTGCTCGACTCGCTCACGCCGCCGGTGCGAGCTTCGCTGCAGAAGGTCATCGAGACGGGCGCCTATCTGATGTCTGGCAAAACGCCCTCTCAGGCCAACCACGCGATCGCATACCTCAATCCTGCGTTCAGCCAGACGAGTGCGCTCGGGTCAGAGATCGTCGCCGACAGATATTCGCTACAGCGGCTCATCTCCTCGACCGCCCAGGTTGCGAGCTCGCTCGCCAGTCACGACCCCGCGCTCGCGGGAGCTGTGTCGCACACCGCCGCAACGTTGCGCGAGGTGGCGGCGGAGCGCGCCGCGCTACAAGACTCGCTCAATCGAGCGCCGGCCGTCTTGCGGCAGGGCACTGGAGTGCTGGCGGACGTCAACTCGACGCTGCCCGTGCTCAACCCCACCCTCAAAGCACTCCGTCCACTCGCGCCGAAACTGGCGACGCTGCTGCGGGCGCTAGTGCCCGCAGCCCATAACGCGATACCCACCATCACCGACGTGCAGGCGCTCGTCGCGCCGGCTGAGCGCGTGCTGACCGAGCTGCCCCCCGTCGTACACAAGGCGCTTCCGGCGATCAACTCGCTGCGCCGAGCGCTGCCGCCGATCACACCGATCCTCTCCGGCCTGCGCCCGTACACCCCCGAGGTCGTCTCGGGCTTCTTCGGTGGCGTCGGCGGCTACAGCGGCGGCTATTACGACGCCAACGGACAGTTTCTGCGCACAGGTCTCGAGCTGGGGCCCGGCGGTTTCTCAAGCATCCTCAGCCTTCTCAACGGGATCCTGAACAAGCTGCCGCCGTTCAACGGCACGCGCTACGGGCAGCTCTCGCCGTGCCCGGGCGGCGCCACCGACGCTTCGCCCCACGGCGGCAACCCGTGGAACCACCCGGACAGCAAGCTGCCCGTCTGCAATCCCAAGAACAACCAGTGAGACGGCTCGCCGCACTGCTCGCGGTCCTGCTCGCCGGCATCGCCGGCGCCGTCGTCGTTCATGACACGCGCGCGCAGGGATCCTCCACGGCTACCTTCGCAGTCATCTTCGACGACGCCCGCGGGCTGATCCCCGGCCAGCTCGTGAAGATCGCGGGGGCGCAGGCGGGCTCGATCTCCAACGTCTCGGTCATCAGGGTGGGCAGCGGGGCGCAGACGTCCTTCAAGGCGAGAGTAGTGGGCACGATCGGCTCTCAGTTCATGCCGTTCCGTACCAACGCGACCTGCACGATCAAGCCGCAGGGGCTGATCGCAGAGAACTTCGTCGAGTGCGATCCGGGCAGCCCTCCCGCGCCCGTGCTGAAGGGTGTACACGGCCAGCCACCCACGGTCCCGGTGACGCAACACGTCCGAGCCCGTCAGCCTGCTCGACCTGTTCAACATCTTCAACCTCCCCACGCGCGAGCGGGTGGCCATGCTGATCGACGAGCTCGGCATCGGCACCGCCGCCCGCGGCCAGGACTTCAACGCGATCCTGTACCGCGCGAACCCTGCGCTGGCTCTCGCCCGCCAGGTGATCGGCGATCCTCGCCCGCCAGAAGGCGCAGCTCGCCGCGATCATCGACGCGACCAACACGATCGCGGCCGCAGGCGGCGACGCATACCGGCGCTGCGCAGCAGTTCATCGATCGCGCCGCCTCGTCTCCTCGACCACCGCAGCCCATCGCTCGAGCCTCGCGCTTGCGATCCACCGCCTGCCCGGCGCTCTTGGCCGCCGCGCAGCCCTCGCTCCAACAACTCGACGTGGTCGCGCGCGACGGTACGCCGCTGCTTCAGCAGCTTCGTGGATCTGCGCCCTGGCTCAACCGCGTCGCACTCGACCTCGCCCGCTTGTGGCCGCCGCGAAACCCGGGTTGCCAAGCTCACGGCGGCGCTCGACCGCGCGATCCCGGCGATCCGCCAGGTGACTCCGCTGGTCGGGACGCTGCGCTCCTACACGCACCGCTCGCTGCCCAAGACCAAGCTCTCCGGGCGCCTTTTCACGAGCCTCCAGGACTCCGGCTTCCTCGAGAACTTCCTCGGCATCATGTACTACGTCGGGGCGTCGCTGTCGCACTACGACTCGACCTCGCACCTGCTCGACATCGCGCTCGAGGACATCCACAACGGGGCCTGCCTCACCTACGCGACGACGCCCGTGGCAGGTTGCAGCGCCAACTACGGCTCCACTTCCGCCTCGCCCGCCTCCGCCCACACGCGCAGCGCCTCCGCCCAGACGCGCAGCGCCGCCCAGGCGAGCCCCCATACAGCATCCACCGCCACGTCGCGCTCGCTCCAGAGCCTGATCGGCTACCTGCTCCGATGAGAACCAGACGAACCTTCGCGAGCGAGATCTTCGACAACCCGATCCTGATCGGGACGCTCACGATTCTGATCATGGTGATCGCGGTGTACCTGTCGTACATCGCCGAGAACGGTCTCCCGTTCGTTCCCTCCTACACCGTCAACGCCGACGTTCGCGACGCCGCCGAGCTGGTGAAGAACGCGCCGGTCCGGATCGGCGGCGCGCTCGTGGGCCAGGTACTGACGGTCACTCCAGAGCCCGCCGGCACCGATCGTGGCTACGACCATCCCTTCGCGCGGTTGCAGCTGCGGCTGCAGAGGAGTCTCGAGCCGCTGCCCTACGACACCCGGTACGTGGTCCGCACCCAGTCCGCGCTCGGCGGCAAGTACCTCGAGTTGCTACCGGGGCACGACCGCAACACGCGCACCACACCCTCGCTCCCGGATGGGGGCACCTTCCGCCTCGGCACGAAGTTCAGCCACAACATCACGATCGTCGATCTATCCGACGCCTTCCGTGTGTTTGGCCCAAGTACAGCGCGCGGACTGCGTAACGCGGTCTACGGCCTGGGCGATGCGGTCGCGGGCCGCGGGGCCCAGTTCAACGACACGATCCGTCAACTCCGCCAGCTGGTTCCTCCGCTCGAGCGCCTGCTGCGAATGCTCGCCGCGCCGAGTACCGGCTTGGCCCAGTTCATTTCCGGGGCTGCCGCGACGACCGGCGCCCTGGCACCGGTCGCGCCCACTTTGTCCGCCCTGTTCAGCAATGGTGCAGTGACGCTGGGTGCGCTCTCGCGCTCCAATCTGGCGGGCGCGATCGATCAGCTCCCGCCGACGGAGTCGGTCGCCACCACGGTGCTCACGAACGCCCGTCCAGTGCTCGTGGACGCGGCGCGCCTGGTGCAGGCGCTCAAGCCCGGTGCCGCCCTCTTGCCTCTCGCGGCGCGCAGGCTGGATGAGATCATCCGCGCCGCAACGCCCGTCTACCGCCAGGTGCCCCAACTCGCCTCGGCGCTCCAGAAGGCGCTCGCCGACGTCCAGCGACTGGCGCGCAACCCGGCCGCCACCCAGGTCTTCACGGTCTTGGGCAACAACGACCTCGCGACCTTCGGCGCCTCCGCCTTCGTCGGACTCGGCGCAGTGCTCGAGGCCGCGGCCCCGGCGCAGCTCGGCTGCAACGTCGAGGGCATGTGGGCGAACAACTTCGGCGGCCCCGATAACTCCCTCTCCCAGGGCGACAAGCTCGGTTCGTGGTTGCGAACGTCACCGCTGATCGTGCCCCAGCTCTCGTCCGAGGCCAGCGCGCCGTCGTCGTCGCTGCACCTCAACTATTACCCGACCGAGCGTGCCGGCCACTGCGATGCCGGCAATCTCCCCTACCGCCCCGGGCAGCAGATCGGCAGTCCACGCGGCTTCTCGGGCGGCATCGTCCCGCATACCGCGCCCCCTCCCGGGGTCACCCAGCTCTACAAGAAGGCCGGGCTCGAAGGGACCTACCGGTGAGGCGCGGCGCCAGCAATCCAACCAGGGCGCAGAGCCGGGGCGCGACCGGCGCCAAGCGACGCAAACCGGTCAACCCACTCGTGGTCTCCGCGGTGGTGATTCTGCTGGCTGCCCTCGGGACCTACTACGCGTTCGCGCGCACGCTGCCGTTCCTCTCGCACCCGTTCACCATGTACGCAGTCGTCCGCAACAGCGTCGACATCATCCCCGGCTCGCCCGTGCGCATCGCCGGGATCGATGTGGGCGAGGTGACGGGCACCCAGTCCGAAGGGGCCCTCACCAAGATCTCCTTCACAGTCGACTCCCAAGGCCTGCCGGTCCACAACGACGCGACCGCGACAATCCGCGACCGGCTGTTCCTCGAGGGGGGCTACTACGTCGAGCTCGATCCCGGCAGCCCCAGCGCGCCGAGCGTGCACAGCGGCTTCACGATCCCGGTCTCGAACACCGCCTACCCGGTGCAGTTCTACCAGGTCCTTTCGACCTTCAATCTGTCTGCGCGCGACCAGTCTCGAGAACACGCTCACGAACCTAAACACCGGCTTCGCGCGCCATCGGGCCAGGCGCCGACCGAGGGCAACAGCGGCGCGGGCGGCCTGAAAGCCGCGATCCCGAGCTGACGCCCACGCTGAAGGACATCGCCTGGGTTACTCAGGGCCTGCGCGGAACCCAGCCCGGCGACCTCGAGCGGCTGCTTGCCTCCGGCCTCGAGCGTCACGACCACACTCGCCTCCAGCTCTGCTCAGCTGACCGGCCTGGTGAGCGGTCTCGACCGCACCTCGGGCGCGCTGGCGTCCACCGATGGGGCGCTCGAGCAGCTCGATCGTCGGAGTGGATCAGACCCTGCGCGCGGCGCCGCCGGCGCTCACCGCGGTCGACCGCGCGCTGCCGCCGCTCTCCATCTCGCCGTGGTGCTCGATCCTTCGCTGCGGCTCGCACCTCCGATCGTCGCCGGCTTCACGCGCGCGGTGGTCGAAGCTCGCGTCTGTGCTGCGCCCGGCGGAGCGCAGCCACGCTGATCAAGGCGCTCAAGACGACCTTCGTGAGCTTCCCCATCACGGTCCGTGAGATGGGCACGCTGTTCCCGATCACCAAGGGCGTGACCGACTGCCTGCGTACGCACGTGACGCCGATCCTGAAACAATGGTCCCGGATGGATCGCTCTCCACCGGCGAGCCGGTTTGGAAGGACTTCGTCCACCTGCTGGGCGGTCTCGACCAACGCCGTGCAGAACTTCGATGGAAACGGCTATTGGATTCGCGTGATCGGCTCGGTCGGGACAACTCCTCAGCGTCACCAAGCTGGGTTCGCGCTCCGGCGGGGCTTTACCGGCGCGAGCCCGCACGGCGGCGATCGCTCCCGCGACTTAGGCCGGACGTGAAATCTCGAGCCAGCCGGTGCCACTTTCAGACGGCAAGCGGAGTGGGTCGATGATCGCCTCACGCGCCAGTGCCGGCGCTCCCCACTCGCCAGTTCCGGGGGCGTGCTGATGGATCGGCTCAAAGTCCAGATCAGGCGTTACGGCCGCTCCTTCCGGTGCTCCTGGCGCTGTGGGTGGCCGGGCTCGCGGCCGCCGTCTACATCCTGCTGCAGCAGCGGCTGCCGAACCCGTTCTCGTCCTTCGTGCCGGTCAACGGCACGTTCCAGAGCGCCGCGGGCGTCGTGCCCGGGCTCGGCGAGCCGGTCAACGTCGCGGGCGTGAAAGTGGGCCAGATCACCGGCACGTCGCTGCACGATGGTCAGGCGATCATCCACATGCAGATCGATCCGACGCAAGCTCCCCGGCAACGACCTGTACCGCAACGCGAGCGCGACGCTGTTCCCGAACACGCCGCTCAAGGACATGGAGATCAACATCGACCCGGGCACCCCGCAGGCCGGGTCGCCTACGAGCGGGCGGCACGATCCCGGTCGGCCAGACCACCATCCCGACCGACTCGGACGAGCTCACCAGCCGCCCTCGACACCGACACCCGCACCTGGCTCACGAGCCTGATCACCGACCTCAACCAGGGGCTCAACGGTCGCGGTCAAGACATCAAGCAGCTGCTCCAAAACCTCGGTCCGACCACGTCTCAGCTGCGCCAGATTGGTGACCTGCTCGCAGCTCGCCGGCAAGAGCTGGCGCTGATAGTTCACAACCTCGGCACGCTAACCGAAGCTGTCAGCGTCAAGGACGCTCAGCTCAGCACGGTGGTGGGCGCCGGGAGCCGAACCGTGCAGGCTCTCGCGAGCCAAGACCAGGCGCTCCGCGCCTCGATCCTTCGCCTGCCCGCGACCCTGCAGACGACGCGAGCAGACGCTCGCCGACCTGGTCCCGTTCTCAAATGCTCTGGGGCCCACCGCCACCGCCTTGGTTCCCACCGCGCGCCGGCTGCCGACGACGCTTCGCCACTCGCAGACGCTGTTCAAGGGCGCTGCTTTGCTGCCGCTGAACAAGATCCCACCGTTCGTAAGCGCGGTCCTGCCGCTTGCTGACCAGCTACAGCCGACCATCGCGAACCTCAAGCAGATCGTGCCTCCGCTCGAGAGCTCGTTCCGGGTGCTCGGCGCGGTCACCAACGAGATCGCCTATGCGCCGGGACACGGCAACCCGGGGTTCCTCTACTGGCTTGCCTGGTTCGCGCACAACGGTGACTCGTTCCTCTCTACCCACGACGCCAATGGCGGCGGCTGGCGGCTGCTGCTCAGCCTCTCCTGTTCTGACCTCAACGGCGGCCTCGGCTCCTACCTCCAGCAGCTGCTCGGGACCGGCCTGTCTTCGCTGCTCGGGTGCAAGTGAGGAGCTAGCGGCGCATGGTCACCCAGGCACCCAAGCGCTCGGCCGTCGTGATTGCGCTCTGCTTCGTGCTCTCCTGCGTCGGGCTCACGATCCTCGTGTGGACCTCGTTCCGCGGGCCGTTTCCGTTTGCCGCCCAGGGATACGTCATCCACGCCGACTTTCCTGAGACGGGCCAGCTCGTGGCGGGAGCTGACGTTCGCATTTCGGGCATCAACGTCGGCAAGGTGAGCGCGATCGCACCGCAGGGCGTGAATTCCCTTGTAACGATGGAGCTCGACCAGCAGTACGCGCCCGTTCCGCGCGACACGCGCGCGATCCTGCGCCTCAAGACGCTGCTCGGCGAGGGATTCATCGAGCTCTCGCCGGGCGACGGCCGCGGGCCGAAGTTGGCGGACGGCGGCACGATTCCCTCCAGCCACGTACAGAAGGCGGTGGCGCTCGACCAGGTGCTGAACTCGTTCACGCCGCCGGTGCAGCATGCGCTCCAGCAGTTCCTGAACGGAACCTCGCTCAGCGCTCTCGGGCCAGGGCCAGGCGCTCAACAACGCGATCGGCAATCTCGACCCGACCACCACCGAGCTGGCGGCAGTCGTTGGCGTTCTCAACGAGCAGCAGGCCAACGTCCGTAGCGTTATCTCGAACCTGGGATCGGTTCTCACCACTCTCGGGAACCGCTCAGCCGACGTGCAGAGCTTGGTCAGAGCCGGCAACCAGGTCCTCTCCGCTACGGCGGCCCGCAATCTGCAGCTGACGCGGACGGTCGACTCGCTGCCGCCCTTCCTCGCCCAGCTGCGCAGGACGCTCTTGACCTTGAACGGGACGCTCGGCATCGCGCGCCCGACGCTCGCGGCTCTGATGCCGGTCGCGCCGCTGCTGCGTCCGGCCCTCTCGGAGGTGGTTGCGCTTTCGGGGCCGGCGGTCAAGCTGCTGCACGAGACGCCCACGCTGCTTGCAGACTCGGACAAGGCGCTGCCCGCGATCGGCGCATTCACTGCCGCCTTCAACCGCACCGTTGGGCCGTTGCTCGCTGCCGCGCGCCAGGTGGTGCCCATTATCAACTTCATCCAGCTCTACCCGCGCGAGGTGACCGCGGGGATGTCCAACCTGGCCGCGTTCCTGAATGCGCGCGCCCCAGCTGGAGGGGGAGTCACGAGGCAGTACCTGCGCGCGATGTTCGCGCTCAACAACGAGTCGCTGTTCGGCCAGACACAGAGGCCGGGCAGCAACCGCCACAACGCCTACATCTCGCCCGGCGAGCTCGCCTACGTCGGCAAGGGTGGACTGCTCTCCTCGGACTGCAACAACATCGGTAACCCTGACCTCGGGATCCCCGGCAGCCTCCAACGTGCCCTGCCGCCTCCAGCCCAGGTATCCCTGGAACAAGGTCGCGCCCACCACCCCGTTGGACTACTACCCGCACGTGACCGGGGCGCGGCCGTAGGGCCGTCACGCATACGATCCAACGCTCCGATGAAGGTTGACGCGATGGTCTACGTCTCGGCCGTACCCCAGGCGGGGCCGGCCGCCACCGCCTCCGAGCGGTTCGGCTACGACGGCTTCTGGACGACCGAGACGCAGGCCGACCCGTTGATCGCTTGCGCGCTCGCTGCGCAGGCCACCGAGGATGTGCAGATCGGGACGGGGATCGCCGTGGCCTTCGCGCGCAACCCGATGACGATCGCGCTCCAGGCCAACGATGTTCACCTCCTCTCAGGCGGCCGGTTCCTGCTCGGGCTCGGCTCGCAGGTCAAGGCCCACATCCAGCGGCGGTATTCCATGCCGTGGTCGCACCCGGCGCCGCGCATGCGGGAGTTCATCCTCGCGATCCGCGCGATCTGGCGAGCGTGGGAGACGGGAGACAAGCTCGACTTCCGCGGCGACTTCTACAGCCATACCTTGATGACGCCGTTCTTCAACCCTGGCCCGAACCCCCGCGGCAACCCCAAGATCATCCTCGCCGCGGTCGGACCGAAGATGGCCGAGGTCGCCGGCGAGGTCGCCGACGGCGTCTTCTGCCACCTGCTGGGCACCGAGCGTTATCTGCGCGAGGTGACGCTGCCGGCGCTCCAGCGCGGCGCGGCTCGCGCCGGCCGCTCGCTGGAGGGCTTCGAGATCACCGCCCCAGGTATCGTGGTCGCCCGCGACTCGGAGGAGGAGCGGGCGGCCGGAGTCGAGTTCGTGCGCGGCCAGATCGGCTTCTACGGCTCGACGCCCGCCTACCGCCCCGTGCTCGAGCTGCATGGCTGGGGTGAGCTTCAGCAAGAGCTCAACGCCCTGACCAGGCAGGGCGCGTGGGACCAGCTCGCCGGGCTCGTCGACGATGAGGTCGTGAACACGTTCGGAATCGTGGCCACGCCCGAGGAGGCGGCCGCGGAGATCCGCCGCCGCTACGGCGATGTCGCGACTCGCATCACGCTGGATGTGCCGGACGACGCCGACCCTGAGCGCTGGCGGCCGGTATTCGAGGCCTTGCGCGAGCCTGTGCCGGCGGCGCAGTAGCCCTCGGCGACAAACGAGCCCCGGCGACTCCGCTCAAAGCCTGGAAAGAACCTCAGCCGTCCCCGAACGGCTGTACTGCGATCCCATGATCGCGCTCTCGCACGCCGAGCTCGTAGCAGCCACCGTGCGGGGTTTGCAGAACACGGTCTCCGACCCGCGCGTTCATCGCGGCGACAGAGCAGTGCAGCGAGTGATGTTCCCGGCCGCTGGGATCCGCATACACCCAGGCCACCGTCTGGCCGGGTGGCGAGGAGACGTCGAGCTCGACCGTGCCGATGCTCGACGGCACCGACACCTTGGCCGCGGTCGGCTCCTCGGACACCCTGGTCGTACGCCGGCCGAGCCCTCCGAGCCGGATCAGCTCTCCGCCGAGCGACAACACGCCATTGGCGATCCAGGGTGTTGTCCTGCCCGCGACCTGCACCCGACCCAGCGCGCAGTCCAACCAGGCGTCCGCTGCCGCCTCGAAATCGACGGCGTGCAACCAGATCCAGCGCTCCGCGTGCTCGGTGCCCCAGTTGTGGCCGACCATCCCGCGCCACCCCTCCACCTTCAATAGATGGCCGTCGAGCTCGACCGAGCCGCTGAAGCGGGCATTGGAAACTAGCGATGCGGTCTTGGTCCGTGGGATCGGAGCGCGGTAGAGCCAGCGCCAGGGCAGGTGCTGGACGATGCCGGCGCCTTCATCGTGGCGCAGCTCCCACGCCGCCTCGCGGCCGTCCGCGCGCGCACCTCCCACGGCGCCGGCGGGACCCAGCCGCGCGGCTCCGATCTCGATCCCGCCGCCGTCAAAGCGAGGGCCTGAAATCGTCTGCTTGATCGCGCGCGGGGATGCGCCATCCCAGAGCGTGCACCACAGTGATCCCCACGCCTCCGCACCCGGTCGCTTGTGGACCGTGTAGCGAATCCAGACGGCCGCGGGGCGGTCCGGCGCGACGGCGCGAAGGTAGTAGGACTCGTAGTGACCGCGCTCGAGCGGGACAGAGGGGAACACCGCGCCGGCCAGTCCGCCCCCAGCACCACGTCGCCTCACGCGACGAAACCGACGCCTGCCATGAAGGCGCGCATCTCCCGCAGGTAGGCGGCTCTGTTGACGTGCAGGATGTGGTTGCCCGGGTACCAGTGCAGCCGCGGCCTCTCCCAGTGCTCCCACAGCATGCGCGTCTGCTCGGGCGGCGCCAGACGGTCGCCCAGCCCGCCGATGATCATCAGCCTCTCCCGTGGCAGCAGCGTTGGATAGCTGAGCGGCGAGTGGATCGCCGTCGCCGCTGCCGCCTCCGCCACCGGGATTCCCTGCATCAGCGAGGCGATGCCGATGCCCGCGTTGGCAGGGAACCAGCTCCGCATGAGGCGCGGGATCGAGGTCACGGGGGCGTTCGGGATCACGACCCGCAAACGAGGCTCGACTGCCGCCAGCAGCGCGCTCACGTAGCCGCCGAGGGAAATGCCCGTCACGCCGATCTGTTCGACCCCCGCCGCCTCGAGGTGATCGGCGAACACGCGAAAGTCGTACACGGCCTGGAGCAACGCCTCGTTGAACTGCGCGGGTCCGTGCGCGAACAATCCGGCGCCGTTCAGCAGCGAGCCGAGATCGCGACGCGCGCCGTGGAACGGCAGCACGTACAGCAGGACGTCATAGCCCTTGCCGTAGAGCCACGGCAGCGCGAAGAAGCCGCTGTTGAGCAGATACGTCGAGGCGCCGAAGCCGTGGATCACGCAGAGCGTCGGGCGCGGACCGTCGTCGTGGCGCCAGTACTGAGCGCAGGCGCTGCCGTTGCGGGTGTGCGCCGAATAGCGCTCTCGCACCGCTGGGTTGAGCGCGCGGAACGGGCTGTCGAACTTGAGCAGCGAAACCTTGCCTGCGGGGGCGTGGAACGCCAGCCGGCCGGGATCGCTGCTGTATATCTCGACGCCGCTCGGGGGCCGCTCGAAGACCAGGCCGGGGTCGCCCTGCTCGGCGAGTTCGCGGTAGAAGGCGAGCTGCTCGCGCTCGCTCTCTCCGTCGCCGGACAGCACCCAGGGCGCGCCGGAGGCGAACATCACCGATGCGAGCGCGGTCCTGACGGGCAGGTCGGTCATGGCCGCAGCGGCGACGATCAGGCGAGCGCGCGGGCCGAGCGGCGCCGGCTCCGGCGGATCGGGAAGAGTTTTCAGCCCCTCGGGGTGCTGGAGCGTCGCGAGCTCAGGCTCGGGTTGCCGGCCGCCGCGCGCCGGCTCGCTCCGCTCCGGTCGGCTGCTCATCGGCACCTGCCGTAACGCATCCTCATCTCCTTTGGTCTGCACGCGGGGGTCTTGGAGTGCCATTGGGGACTTCGAAACCGCCGAGTACAGCGCAGATTTGATCAGGTGGCGCGGCTGGCACCGTTTGCCGGCCACACCGTGATCGTCTCGGCCGGCAGGGCGATCTGAACCTGCATGTCGTGCATCCGGTGCCAAGCGGAGGCTGACCTGGCGGTCAGCTCGACACCCTCGAGCTCGAGGGTCAGCTCCGACACGCGACCAAGCGAGACGACGTCGACCACGGTGGCCCGGTGCCGGCCGGCGTGATCCAGAACGATGTCCTCGGGGCGCACCGCCCAGGTGACCTCGGTGCCCGGCGCCAGCTTGCCGGTCAACGCGGCGAGCTCGAGTGCTCCGGAGCGGATCAGGCCCGGCCGCACAACCGCGCCCGCATGCGTGTTCGCGATCCCGAGCAGCGCGGCCACCTGGGGGGAGGCGGGCCGCTCGAGCACCTCTGCCACGGGCCCCTGCTGAAGCGCCTTGCCCTGGTCGATCACGATCAGCTCGTCGGCGAGCAGCGCGGCCTCTTCGGGATCGTGGGTGACGAGCACCGTCGAGAGCCCTGTCTGGCGCTGGATTGCGCGCAGCTTGCGAGACAGCTGGGCGCGCACCGGGGTATCGAGGGCGCTGAAGGGCTCATCGAGCAGGAGCAAGGCCGGGTTGCGCGCCAGCGCTCGCGCAAGCGCAACGCGCCGCTGCTGGCCTCCTGAGAGCTCCTCGGGGAGGCGTCGCTCGAGCCCCGCGAGCCCGAGCTGCTCGAGCCACCAGGCCGCGGCGCCCGGATCTGCATCGACTCCGAAGGTGGCCTGCTGCCACACGGTCCGCCCCGGCATCAGGGCGGAGTGCTGCGGCAGATATCCCACTCCGCGTTGCTCGGGGGCGAGCTCCTGGAGCGCGCGCTCGCCGGCGAGGATCTCCGCTCGGTCGGGCGCCATGATGCCGGCCAGCAGGCGCAGGGTGAGCGTCTTGCCGGCTCCCGACGGGCCCAGCAGGGCGAGCCTTCGGGTCGCCCCTCGATGGTCCAACGCGAGCTCGAACCCTTCCAGTCGCTTGCTCAGCGAGAACCGTAGCGGGGCAGCGCCCGCCGGCGCTGGTGCCACCGCCGCCGGGAGGACGACCCGCCGCCGCCGGGGCGGGCGCACGCGCAGCATGGCTGCGAGGAGCACGAGCAGCGCTGCCGCGAGCGCGGCGGCGATCGGGACCATCGTGCCCCCGAGGCCGGTGCTGTCGAACTGCACGAAGGTGAAGACCGGCAGCGAGTACGGGTGGTAGGCGACGATGACGGTCGCGCCGAACTCGCCGAAGGCTCGTAGCCAGGCGAGCAGCAGGCCCGCCTGAACCCCGGGCCACGCGACCGGCAGCGCGACCTTGAGGAAGCGGGCGGCGCGGCCGTAGCCAAGCGTGCGCGCGACCGTCTCGAGCTCCGGATCGACCGCCGCGAATGCGGCGCGCGCGGCGATCACGAGGAACGGGGCCGCGACGAAGGTCTGCGCGAGCACGATCCCCACGCGCGTATCCGTGAGCCCGCCGGCGAACAGCCGCCCCAGAGCCGTGTACGGCCCGATCAGATACAGCAGCAGGATGCCGCTCATCAGCGGCGGGAGCGCGAGCGGGAGCGCTACCGCGATCGTGACGAGCCCCCCCAGGGCTCCGCGCACGCGCGCCAGCACGTATGCGAGCGGCACCCCGAGCAGGGCGATGATCGCCGTCGAGATCGTGGCCGTTAGAAGCGATGTGGCGAGCGCGCCGCCCAGCCCCGGCGCACTCGAGGCCCCGTGAGAGAGGCGGACGGCAAAGGCCGCAAGCGGCGCCACCAGATAGATGGCGAGCAGCGCGCCCAGCCATGGCAGCGGGTCGCGGGTCCGATCGACCCACGCCCGGCGGCGCCGGTAGCCGGGCGCCCGGTCGGCGAGCACCGCGGGCACCGGCGATCAGCCGCCGAGCAGGCGCCGGACCCCGGCTGGCGGGGCGGATGCTGGACCGGTCAAAGTGAGCGGTGTGAGGGTGAGCCCGCCGCTTGAGAGGATCGGCTTCCCGCGCGGCCCCAGGAAGTAGGAGAGAAAGGCCTCGGCTCCCTTCGGATTGGGCGCCCCCTTGAGGATCGTGATCGTGTAGGTCGCGCTCGCGTGGGCAGGCGTGATCGCCACGTTGGGGATGTGCTGCGCGTCGGCCTCGACCGTGTAGAAGAAGCCGGCATCGAGCTGCCCTGCCCGGAGCCTGCCCACGAGATCTTCCTCGGGGAAGACCTGGAACCGTGAGAGGGCGCTCCTCAGGCTCGGGCGGTGCAGCGCGCCGGCAGCCGCGTCCATCGCCTCGACGGTCAGCTTGCCTTTCGGATCCAGCTTGGGGTCCGTGCGGCCGACTCTGATCCCGGGCTGGGTGATCACGTCGTACCAGGGCCTCTTCTTGAACTGGGCTGCAAATGAGCTGCTCGGGTTGTAGGCGAGCACCAGCGGCGCCGTGGCGAAGGACACGTACCAGCTGACGTGGTTTCCGTTCGCGCCTCCTTCGAGCAGCTTGTTGGCGGTCGGGCTTGCGCTGATGAAGACGTCGCCTCGCCGGATCCCACCCTTGATCTCGGCGGCGAGCTCGGTCGAGCCCGCCCCGAAGCCCTGAAATGCGTAGCCGGTCGCGTGCGCCGAACGCCGGTCCCAGCCGATGCTCCATCAGGCTCGTGAGCGACCCGGCATACAGGACCGAGACGTTCCCCTTGCCGCTACTCGAACCGCAGGCCGATAGCGCGATGCCGACGGCCAGCGCCGCTGCGACGGCTCGCAAAGCTCGCGGCATCGCCCTCACTCGCTCCGCTCGACCATCACCGAGGTCGCCTTTACCGTCGCCGTGACCGGGTCGCCCTGGCGCAGGCCGAGCTCCTCGACCGCATCGCGTGTGACCGCCGCCGTGAGCAGGTACGGCCCAGCCTCGATCTCGACCAGCGCCATCACTCCGTCTGCTTCGACCGACAGGACGCGCCCCGCCATCCGGTTGCGGGCCGAGAGCGTCTTGCCGGTGCGGTGCCGCTCGGGCGCCGCGCGCAGCCGCCGTACCTCCTCGAGCGGGACGAGACGGCGGTTGCGCTGATCCCGCTGCATATGCAGCTTGCCGGCACGCTCCCACCGACGCAGCGTGTCCTGGCTTACACCAATTAGGCGAGCCGCTTCACCGAGAGTGAGGTCCTCCGCCACTCACCACAGCATTGCATAGGCACATCCATCCGTCCACACGCAAAACGGCGCGTCCGAAACCGCCCGGCCAGGCGAAGCGGGCTATGACCTCAGCGGTAGGTCCGCGTGGGCGGAACGTCCCGCCCGGTCCCGTCGTAATCCCGCGGGCGGCCGCGCTCCGACCACACGAACATCCACATGAGCGAGATCACGAGCCCGACCGCGCCGACGATCATCAGGATCAAACCGACCGTCTGGAGGTTGAAGCCGCTGATCGAAACCGTTATCGCGAAGCGGAGAATCGCCCCGACGGCGATCAGTAGGAGTGATGTGCCGATTCCCATCGTGTGCCTCCAGTGATGTTACCCGGCGTCCAGGGAAACCCCGACAGTCCCTGCGAGCAGGGTCTGGATCGTCTCTATCCCGATCTCAGAGCCGGTAAACGCAGCCGAGCGCGCGGCTCAGACTCCGTAAACGTAGCCGAGCGCGCAGCTCAGACCCCGAACGCGTACAGGTTGTCGTCCCAGGCAGGGACGAACAACATCCCGTTGACCACGGTGGCCGCGGCGACAATCCGGTCCGAGATGATCGAGGAGTGCCAAAGGATTGCGCCGGTCGCGGCGTTGAAGGCGAACTCGGTGTGCCCGAGTCCGTCTCCGAAGTAGACAACTCCGCCCGCGACGGTTGGAGGCGAGACGATCTCGATCGACCGTCCTACCGCACGCTGCCACGCAAGCCGCAGCTTGCAGTCGGCGCCCGCTTTGAGCGCGACCAGACCGTGCAGGAACGGGCCACTGCTCGAGTCCGACGAGTTGCCGACATAGAGCATGTTCGTCTCCGGGTCCCACGCAGCCGCGCCGACGAACCCGCCGTGGGTGACACCGGCGAGCTGTAGCCGTTGCTTCGGGCCGGCGTCGAGACTCGCGATCCCGTAGGTGAAAAGCGCACCGGATTTGTTCTCCGCCGCGAGCAATGTGTTCGGGCACCCGGCGGGCTTGAACAGGACAGGTGTTGAACCGAAGTCGACATCCTGCCCGGAGAGCTCGGGACGCGAATAGCCGAGTACATGCAACGTGGGCGAGAGCCTGACGATCGCCTCCGAGTAGGCGTAGTTCTGGGGATTCGTCAGCGCGTTTCCGGTGGCTGCGTATACATCTCCCGTCGCCGGGTCGACGCTCACGCCGCCGGGGCCCCAGATGCCGCCGCCCGAGACCCGCTGGGAGGGCGGTCCGGCCGGATAGAAGCGGTGCACAACACGGTGCCTGGCGACATCGATCTCGGCCACCCCGCCGTGGTAGGGAGGGATGTCGCAGAGCCCTGCATCCGTGATGTAGAGCCGGCCTTCGACCAGGGTGAGGCCGCCATAGACCTGCAGCTGCGCCGGGTTGAAGACCTGTCTGACCGGCCAGCCCGGCCGCTCCGCGCCCGAGGCGAGGCTGAGCGCATGCACGGAGCCGTCGCCGCCGGCGACGTAAATCACCCCTGTTCCATCTCGCTGCATCGAGATCGCTCCGGCTCCGCCGACGCCGAACCTGCCGTTCGGGAAGAAGTTGCAGGTGGACATCGTCGACCCAAGCCTCCGGTGCCAGATCACGTGTCCGTCTGTCGCTCGCAGCGCGTCGAAGTCGCCGTCCTCGGTGCCCTCGTAGACGACCTTGGTCGCGGCTCCGCGGACCTTGACGCCGACCGCCTCGACCGCCTGGGCGATCATCACGCCGCCCAGGCGCCGGCTCCACAGCCTATGGAGGTGGTGTGCGTTATCCACGCGCACGACCGTCTCGTGCGGGTTGAAGCCCGTGCGCTCGGCGTCGAAGCCGTAGGTAAGCCAACTTCTGGGCTCGGTGGGGGCGGAGGAGCCGAGCGCGGCGCTCGCTGCGAGCGCCGCCGTGGCAATCGCGCCCGCAAACAGAAGCGCTATCCGCGCGCGCCTAGCAACGACCCCGAACCACTTTCCCCGAAGCACTGCACCCTCCTTACTTACGCGGCGACTGTAACGGAATGCGGCTCGCGCGCGTGAAAACCCATTGCGCCCAACCGGTAGGGGTTTGCGCCACGTAGGGGTCGGTCCCCGCGGCGATCGCTCCCGACCCCGCCCCCAAAACCCTCGGGTGGGCACCCCGTTGCGAAGGGCGCTAGCGCGCCGCTAGTGTCTGCTTTGGTGCTCGCTGGACCCGTCCAAGGCCTGACTCGCCATCGGCTGCTGCTGGCGATGTGCGTGACCTTGCTCACGCTCGCCTCCGTTTCGCTGCTGGGCGCGGCATCCGCGGCCGCCGCCACGTTGACGGTCACGACCACCACCGACACCCTGGCCTCGTGCTCGCTGCGCGAGGCAATCATGGCCGTCGACAACCCGGGCACGAGCACACCCTGCGGCCCCGCCGACCCGGCCTCGAACATCATCGTGCTCGGACCAGGGACCTACACGCTCTCGATCCCGCGAGCGGGCAGTGATGACAACTCGACCGGCGACCTCAACGTGACGGGCAGCACCGCGCTGACGATCACCGGCGCCGGCCCGCCGAGCACGGCGGTCGCCGGCCTGAGCACTCTCCAGGACCGCCTCCTGAGCGTCTCCTCGGCCTCCGACGTCGAGCTTGTCGGACTCACGCTCGAGGGCGGCCATCCGACCGCACCGCCGACATTCACCAGTTGCTCCGCGGAGACTGCGACGCTCGACGGCGGCGCGATCTACAACGACGGCACGCTCGCCACCAACGTCGTCACGCTTCAAGGCAACACTGCGGGCGCCGGCACGAGTGGGACCCCGGGGGCAAGCGGCTGCCCCGGCGGTGACGGCGGCGCCCTCTATAACGCGGCCGACGGCACGGCCCTGCTCAACAACACGATGCTCCTGCACAACACCGCCGGCGCGGGCGGCAGCGGCGGCGCTGGGACGGGCAGCAACGCAGGCGCCGCCGGCGGCAGCGGCGGTAATGGCGGCGGCGCCGCAAATGCCGGTTTCCTGCGCCTCACCAACTCGACCCTCGCCGCCAACACGGCAGGCGCCGGCGGCGCTGGCGGGATGGGCGGCAGCGGCGGCGGTAACGGCGGCACGGGGGGCGCCGGCGGGTGGGGCGGCGGCGTCTTCACGAACGGAGCGAACCTCGGCGCGACCAACGCGACCCTTCCCGGCAACTCGGCGGGCGCCGGCGGCGCCGGCGGCGCCGGAGCGGGCGGCGGCACCGGCGGCACCGGCGGAGCCGGTGGCAACGGCGGCGCGACCGCCGCGAGCAACGCTCCGAACAGCCTGCTCAACGCGACCGTGGCCGGCAACGGCATCGGCGCCGGGGGCAGCGGCGGCTCGCCGAGCGGAACTGGTGGCGCGTCCGGCTCAGGCGGCGGAGCCTACGTGCAGGCCTCCTCGTCCGCGAACCACCTGAACCTCCAGAACACGATCATGGCCGCCAACAGCACCACCAACTGCGCGCCCAGCACCAATATCACCGACGGCGGCCACAACCTCAGCACCGACGGCACCTGTCCCGCGGTGATCTTCGCCAACCCGGACCTGATGTCGCTGGGCGACTACGGCGGATATACCGCCACGATGGCGCTCCAGCCAGGCAGCCCGGCGATCAACGCGGTGCCGGTCTCGGGCGCCGGCTGCCCCGCGACCGATCAGCGCGGAGTCAGCCGCCCGCAGGGCAGCGCCTGCGACATCGGCGCGTTCGAATTCGCCGTCCCGAAGATCAAGATCACGACGCCGAAGAACGGTGCCAAGTACAAGCAGGGCTCCAGGGTGCGCGCGTCCTACACGTGCACCGAGGGCGGCATCACCAGCCCGATCTCGACCTGCACCGGCACGGTCCCGGACGGCAAGCGCATCGATACCTCGTCGCTCGGCACCAAGTCGTTCACGGTCACCTCGACCGACAAAGCCGGTAACACCACGACCAAGACCATTCACTACAAGGTCGTCCGTAAGTAGGGGCGCCGGCCGCTATCCACAAGGAGGCAAGAAGTGTCAGTGATCATGACGGGGTGGATGCAGGGTGACCCCCACAAGCTCGAGCAGTACGCGGCTGAGAACACCGACACGATGCACTCGATCATCGAGGGGGCCAAGCAGCACGGGCTGATCGCCCACCGCTTCTACGGCACCGGCGGCCAGATCATGGTCGTCGACGAATGGCCCGACGAGCAGAGCTTCCACTCGTTCTTCGAGGAGCACCAGGACAAGATCGGGCCCCTGATGCAGGCCGCCGGCGTCACCTCAGAGCCGGCGTTCAATTTCTGGCGCAAGCTCGACACCCACGACGAGCATCGGCTGGTAGAACCGCTCAGGGGTAGAACCGCTTCTTGACAGCCGCCGCCATCGGCGGCGGCAGCCGTTCCAAGCACGCGCAGCGCGTACGGCATCGCCCGCAGCTGGGCGGGGCGTGAAGGTGGTGGGGACGACGGCCTCGATCAGGTGCGGCCCGGGCTCCGCGATCGGCCACCTCGAGTGCCTCGACCAGGTCCTCCGCCCGTCGTCGACGCGCACCGATGAGATGCCAAAGCCCGTCGCGATCTGCACGAAGTCGATGTCGGGCCGGCTGCAGGTCGAGCTGCGCCTTGGCGTGCGGGCCGGCATTCTTGGCGCCGACGCGCGCGAGCTCCATGTTGAGGATCGCGTAGGAGCGGTTGTTGAAGATCACCACGGTCACGTTCAGCTGCTCGCGCGCCATCGTCCACAGCGACTGGATCGTGTAGAGCGCCGAGCCGTCGGCCTCGAGCGCGAACACCGGCCGGTCGGGGCAGGCGACAGCGGCGCCGACCGCGACCGGCAGGCCCTGGCCGATCGCGCCGCCGGTCAGCGCGAGCCAGTCGTGCCGCGGGGCCCCGCGGTGCACGCGGCCAGCGTGACGCCCGGAGGTCTGGGACTCCTCGGAGACGATCGCGTGCCTCCGGCAGCAGCGCGCCGATCGCCTGGCACGCGCTCTCGGCGGTGAGCGGGCCCGCTCGGCCGCGGCGGCCGCGACAGCTTCCTGCAGCGGCAGGCTCGGCGCCTCTGCGTCGACCGGCCGCGGCGACCAGCGCCTCGAGGCTGCCGAGCGCGTCGTCGGTCGGGCGAGGCGAGCTCGTGCACCTCGGACCCGTCGGGCACGAGGTAGCTCTCGCGCCCCGGGTAGGCGAAGAACGACACCGGCGCCTTGGCGTCGACCAGCACCAGATGCTTGAGGCCGCGCAGCTGGACCGAGGCGAGCTCGGGCACGTAGGCGAGCCGCTCGATCGCCGGCAGCCCCGCTCCGCGCTCGCAGCGCGTGGGGAAGACCTCGGCCAGCAGCTGCACCCCCGTCGTCGCCGATAACCGTGCCGCCGCCAGACGAGCGCGTCGGCGCGCAGCGCCCTGCCGCCCAGCAGCAGCGCGCGTCCGCCCGCCGCGCCGCGAGCGCCCGCACCACCGTCGCGACCGTCTCGTCGGACGCGACCGGCGGCGCGCCGGAGCGACGGCGGCGAGGCGGGCTCGGCACCCTCGCTCCACGACACGTCGGCGGGCAGGATCAGCGTCGCGACCTGGCCCGGCGGCCCGAGCGCGGCGGCGATCGCCTGCACCGCGTCGCCGCCAGCTCGCGCGGTGCTGCTCGACGTCCGCACCCAGGCCGAGACGTTGCGCGCGACCGTCTCGATGTCCGACTGCAGCTGGGCGTCGTACTTGGTGTGGTAGGTGGCGTGGTCGCCGACGATGTTGACGATCGGCACCTTGGCCTTGCGCGCGTTGTGCAGGTTCGCGAGCCCGTTGCCGAGGCCGGGCCCGAGGTGCAGCAGCGTCGCGCCCGGAGCGCCGGTCATGCGCGCATAGCCGTCGGCCGCGCCGGTGGCGACGCCCTCGAACACGCGCCAGCACGCGCGCGCATCTCCGGCACCGAGTCGAGCGCGGCGACGAAGTGCATCTCCGAGGTGCCCGGATTGGTGAAGCACGTCGTCACGCCCGCCGCGACGAGCGTGCGGATCAGGGCCTGGGCGCCGTTCATAGGTCGCGCGCACGATATGCGACGACGACTCGTTACGCTCGCGCGTCGTGCGCTTGAGAGCCGATCGACCGATGGCGCTCGCGCCCGCGACCGTGCTCGACTACCGCGAGCTCGCGCGGCGGCGGCTGCCCCGCCAGCTGTTCGACTACATCGACGGCGGCGCCTACGAGGAGGCAACGCATGCGCGCCAACGTCGCCGACCTCGAGCGGGTGCTGCTGCGCCAGGTCGGTGATGCGCGACGTCTCGGTGCGCGAGCAGGCGGTCGAGGTGCTCGGGCAGCGGCTGGCGCTGCCGGTGATCCTCGCGCCGGTCGGGCTCGGTGGCATGTTCGCGCGCCGGGCCGAGGTGCAGGCGGCGCGGGCCGCCGAGCACGGCCGGCGTGCCGTTCGTCGAGTCGACGCGTCTCGATCTGCAGCGTCGAGGAGGTCGCGCGGGCGACCACGCAGGCCGCCCTGGTTCCAGCTCTACGTGATGCGCGACCGCGGCTACGCCGAGGAGCTGATGGCCCGCGCGCAGGCGGTCGGCGTCGCCGGTGCTCGTGCTGACCGTCGACCTGGCCGTGGTCGGCGCCCGCCACCGGGACACGCGCAACGCGGTCGTCGGGCGACGCCGCCTGCGTGGGCCAAGCTGCTGCGCGGGCTCGACATCGCCGCCCATCCGCGCTGGATCCGCGACGTCCCGCTCGCCGGCAAGCCGCTGACGTTCGGCAACCTCGAGCGGGCGGTGCCGGGCGCGCGCACGCCGGCGGCGTTCCGCGACTGGGTCGACGCCCAGTTCGACCCGAGCGTCACCTGGAACGACGTCGCCTGGGTGCGCGAGCACTGGGACGGCAAGCTGGTGGTCAAGGGCGTGCTCGACCCCGAGGACGCGCGCCGCGCGGTCGAAGCCGGCGTCGACGGGATCGTGGTCTCCAACCACGGCGGCCGCCAGCTCGACTCGGTCCCTTCGACCGCGCGGGCGCTGCCCGAGGTGGTCGACGCGGTCGGCGACCAGGTCGAGGTGCTGGCCGACGGCGGCGTCCGCACCGGGCTCGACGTGGTCAAGATGGTCGCGCTCGGCGCCCGCGCGGTGCTGATCGGGCGCGCCTGGGCTTGGGCGGTGGCCGCGCGCGGCGAGCAGGGCGTGCGCCACGTGCTCGAGGTGCATGAGGGCCGACATCGACGTCGCGCTCGGCCTCACGGGCCGCACCTCGATCGCCGAGGTCGACCGCTCCGCGCTGTACCGGCTGAAGCGACGCCCGCGCGCCGCCTGCCGTTCGACCGCAGCCCCGCCGCGGCTCGTGCAGGATGCGGTCGACGATTCGGTAGGCGACCGCGTCGGCGCCGGTCATGTAGTTGTCGCGCTCCATGTCCGCGTGCACGCGCTCGGGTTCCTGGCCGGTGTGGCTCGCGACGATCTCCTCGATCCGCTGCGCGCAGCGCGAGCGCCTCGCGGGCGTGGATCTCGATGTCGGTCGACTGGCCCTGAAAGCCGCCGGTCGGCTGGTGGATGAGGACGCGGCCGTTGGGCAGGATCGAGCGCTTGTCGGGCGCTCCGCCGGCGAGGATGACCGCGCGCCATCGACATCGCGATCCCGCAGCAGATCGTCTGCACGTCCGGCTTGATGAACTGCATCGTGTCGTAGATCGCGAGTCCCGCGTACACCTGACCGCCGGGGCTGTTGATGTACAGCGCGATGTCCTTGTCGGGGTCGTCGGCCTCGAGATGCAGCAGCTGGGCCACGACCAGGTTGGCGACCTGGTCGTCGATCTCCGAGCCGAGGAACACGACGCGGTCGTTGAGCAGGCGGCTGTAGATGTCGAACGAGCGCTCGCCGCGCGGGCTCTGTTCGACGACGATCGGTACGAGCGGCATTGATCCTCCTGTAAAGTGCAACCGGAAGTTGCATGAGCTTAGCAGAAGCGCAACCAATAGGTTGCGTGTCCGTGTCGACACAGGAGGCGAGATGGCGATCGAGGATGCAGTGATCAGGCGCGAGGTGATCGCTTCCTGTCGAGCGGGAAACCGCGTGGCGGGCGCTCACCGAGCTCGGCTGGCTCGCGGAGGAGATCGAGCTCGAGCTCGAGGTCGGCGCGGAGGGGTGGCTGCGCTCCGCGGATGATGAACGCATCCCGGTCACCGTGGAGGAGATCTCAGAGCAGCGCCGGCTCGTCCTGCGCTGGTCCGACCACGGCGGCCCCGAGACGATCGTCGAGCTCGTGCTCGACGACGCGCCCGAGGGCACGCGCCTGACGGTGCTCGAGCTGCCGGCGGGCCAACTCGAGGCGGTCGGCGTGCTGCTCGAGCAGGGGCCGCACGTGATCGAGGGCCCACGAATGCTGGCCGCGGTATGAGCGCGGAGCCAACCGTGGGCGCGGTCTTCGGCGCCCTATCGGACCCGACGCGGAGGCGGGTGGTGGAGGTGCTCTCGACGCAGCCGTCGGTCACCGCCTCGGGCCTCGCCCAGGAGCTGCCGATCAGCCGACAGGCGATTAGCAAGCACCTGGTGACACTCGAGCAAGCCGGCCTCGTGACGGTCTCGCACGAGGGACGCGAGGCACGCTACCGGCTCACGCCCGAGCCGTTGTCCGGCGCGATGAGCTGGATGGCGGCGGCCGGCGCGCGCTGGGACGAGCGCCTCGCGCGGCTGGCTGACCGACTCCCCTAGGCATTTGGCCGGGGCGCATGCGCCCCGGCCCCGGGCCGATCATGATCGGCCCGGCCGGCCCGAACATGTTCGGGCCGGAACATCATCAATAAGCTCCGGTCAATGGAATTCGGGGTCGGGTACTTCCCCACCGGCGACGGCGTCAGCCCGGGCGAGATCGCTCGGCTGGCCGAACAGCGCGGCTTCGAGTCGCTGTTCTTCGCCGAGCACACCCACATCCCCGCGAGCCGTGAGAGCCCCTTTCCCGGCGGCGGTGAGCTGCCGCGCAAGTACGCCAACACCTACGACCCCTTCGTCGCGCTGAGCGCCTCGGCCGCGGCGACCTCGAGCCTGCGCGTGGGCACGGGCATCTGCCTGGTGGTCGAGCGAGACCCGATCGTGACCGCCAAGGAGGTGGCCTCGATCGACCACATTTCAGGTGGACGGTTCGAGTTCGGGGTCGGCGCCGGCTGGAACCGCGAGGAGATGAGCAACCATGGCACCGACCCGCGCACGCGCATGCGCCTGATGGCGGAGCGGATCGAGGCGATGAAGGCGATCTGGACCGAGGACGAGGCCAGCTACAAGGGACGGTTCGTCGAGTTCGAGCGCATCTGGTCGTGGCCCAAGCCGCTCCAGCGCCCGCACCCGCCGATTCTCGTCGGCGGAAACGGTCCGACGGTGCTCGACCGCGTGCTCGCGCTTCGGCGACGCCTGGTTCCCGAACCACGCCCGCGGCGGAGGTGACATCGTCGCGCGCTTCGCCGAGCTGAGGAGCCGCGCGGATCGCCGCATCGACCTGATGGTCATGGGCGTGCCGCCCGATCCGGCGGCGCTCGAGCGCCTCCAGGACGGCGGCTGCAAGCGCGTCGTGCATTGGCTGCCGTCGGGGCATCTTCTCGACAGTCGAGCCCGCGCTCGAGCGCTGGGAGTCCGCGATCGCCGAGCTGACCGGCGAGGCGTGAGAGCAGAGAGGCCCGCGAGTGGTTCGCGGCCGCGCGCGTCGCCCGGCTGGCAACCGTGGACGCGACGGGTCGACCCCACCTCGTGCCGGTCGTGTTCGCGCTCGAGGGCGACCACCTCTACACCGCGGTCGACGACAAGCCCAAGCGCACCACCGCCCTGCGGCGGCTCCAGAACGTGCGTGAGAACCCCTTGGTGACGCTGCTCGTCGACCACTACGAGGACGACTGGAGCGCGCTCTGGTGGGCCCGCGCGGATGGCTCGGGGCGTGTGCTTGACCCGCAGGATCCCGAGGCGCAGCGCGCGCTCGAGCTGCTGCGCGAGCGCTACCCCCAGCAGCGGGCGGCGGGCGCCGTGCTGGCGATCGACGTCGAGCGCTGGAGCGGGTGGAGCGCGCGCGAGCGGTGAGCTCACCGGCGGCCTCACGCGAGTACGCGCAGCAGCTCGACGCCGAGGATCCGCTCCGCGGCTTCCGCGAGCGCTTCGTGCTCGACGAGCGGGCCGTCTACCTCGACGGCAACTCGCTCGGCGCGCTGCCGCGCTGCACCGTGGCGCGGCTGCGAGGGCTGGTGGAGGGGGAGTGGGGCGAGCGCATGGTGCGCGGCTGGGACGAGGGCTGGCTCGAGCTGCCGCTGACTGTCGGCGAGCGACTCTCCCCGCTGCTCGGCGCCGCCCCGGGACAGGTCGTGCTCGGCGACTCCACCACCGTCTGCTTCTACAAGCTCGCCTCGGCCGCGCTCGATCTGCGCCCGGGGCGATCTGGGATCGTGACCGACCTCGACAACTTCCCCACCGATCGCTACGCGCTCGAGGGGATCGCGCGAGCGCGGGGCGGGCGCATCAGCTGGCTGCGTGGCGAGCCCTCGCTCGGGCCGCGGCCCGAGGAGGTGGCGGACGCCGTCGACGAACGGACCGCGCTGGTCTCGCTATCGCACGTCTCTTACCGCTCGGCGCACATCGCCGACATGGCCGCGATCAATCGCGTGGTCCACGACGCGGGCGCGCTCGCGCTGTGGGATCTCAGCCACAGCGCCGGCTCGGTGCCGCTCGCGCTCGACGCAGACGGAGCCGACCTGGCGGTCGGGTGCACCTACAAGTACCTGCACGGCGGGCCGGGGGCGCCCGCTTACATGTACGCGCGCGCGGATCTGATCGACGGGCTGGCCCAGCCGATCTGGGGCTGGCTCGGTCGCGAGGACCCGTTCGCGATGGAGCACGGCTACCAGGCCGCCGCCGGGATCGGACGGCTGCTGTCGGGCTCGCCGTCGGTGCTCGGGCTGGCGGCGGTGCAGGAGGGCGTCAAGCTGGTCGCCGAGGCGGGCATCGAGGCGATACGGAAAAAGGGGATCGCGCTGACCGAGTTCGCGATCGCGCTCCTCGACGAGCGCCTTAAGGGCCGCGGCTTCTCGCTCGCCTCGCCGCGGGACTCCGCGCGACGCGGGGCGCACCTGGCCGTGGCGCACGAGGATGCGAAGCGGCTGTGCGCGCGACTGATCGAGCGCGGAGTGATCGTCGACTTCCGCCGTCCGAACGTGATCAGGCTCGGCTTCGGCCCGCTCACGACGCGCTTCATCGACGTCTGGGACGGGGTCGAGGAGCTGCGGCGCAGCGCCTCGCGCTAGCCGTTCTGTACAGTCCCTACCGGGGCAGATGATCGGGACCGCCACTTTGAGCGACGCGAGTCGCAGGACCATCGCTCGATTGGGGCGCGCTGCGTTGTTGGCGCTCGTGGTCTCGCTCTTCTGGACCGCCGCCGCGGCCGCCGCGACGATCAAGGTCACCACGACCAAGGATGCCGCCCCGACTGCCGGGGAGTGCAGCGGTCATAACCGATGTTCGCTGCGCCAGGCGGTGGACAAGGCGGCTTCAGGGGATACCGTCTCGATTCCCTCGAACAAGCACCAGCGCTACGTGCTCACGCTCGGACCGATCGTGTTCGCCAAGGTAATCACCATCCGCGGTGGGGGGGCCAAGACGACGGTGATCGATGGACACGGCAGCAACGGGGTCTTCATTCAGACGGGCGCGTCGAGTTCTTCGGCGGCGCTGACGATTGAGGACGTGACGATCACGGGTTCCAATGCGACCGGGCCGCTATCCCATACCGATTCCGGAGCGATCGTCAACGAGGCCAGCGGCTTGAAGCTTGCGAACTGCGTGATCACGAAGAACGCCGCCAGCGCGCCGACCAGTCCCTCATCGGTGGTGGGCGGTGCCGTCGACTCCGAAGGTGGAAACCTGACGATCTCGCACTGCTCGATCACCAACAACCACATGAACACCAGCTCCGACGGCTCCGTCGGCGGCGGAGGGGTGGTGAGCGAGGGCGGCCTCCTCCATATCAGCGATTCGAACATCACCGCCAACAAGGCCACGATGAACGGGCTTCAGCCGATCATCGCGGGCGGGGTGGTTTCCGAAGGTGGTTCGCTGCGAATCACGAATTCCACGGTCGCCAACAACAGCGCCAACGCGACGAACGTTTCATTTCAATCAGACGGGGCCGGTGGTGTCCTGTCCGACGGCGGCCCGGCGACGCTCACGAATGTCACCATCGCGGGCAACAAAGATCAGGGCCCGGGGAACTTCAACGCGGGCGGCTTCAACAACGACGGGGGCGGGACCGGCAAGTTCATGTACGTCACGCTCGCGCATAACTCAGGTGGAGCGGCGGCCAACCTTGTCAGCAGCAACGCCGTCTTTGAACCGTTCGGCTCCGTCTTCGCGCTCGCTCCGAGCGGCCAAGCCGATTGCCGCATCGTCGGGACGAGCAGCTCTCAGGGCTACAACTTCGCAGACGACTCCTCCTGCTCCCTGACCGGCAGCCACGATCGCACGCATGGCAATCCCATGCTCGGCAAGCTCAAGAGCAACGGCGGCCCCGGCCCGACGATGGCGCTGGCGAAGGGCAGCCCGCTGATCGACTTCATTCCCAAGGCGCAGTGCCCCTCAGCCATCAAGACCGACGAGCGCGGGCGTCCGCGCCCAGACGACGGCGAGCAGGCCTGCGACATCGGCGCCTACGAGTTTCAGGACAAGTAGTCGAGCTCTTCGACCGAGCGGTCGCTCAGTCGAGCGGCCAAGCGTGGACCGGCTCGTTTGAGTGCATGTGCTCGCGATAGCGCCGCGTCATCTGGCGCAGCGCCTCGGCGCGGTCGACGCCCCGGTCGTAGAGCTGGTGGAACACCTCGCTCTGCCACGAGGCGCCGTTGCGCAGCTCGACGCAGCGGCGCTCGATCAGGCCCGAGCAGGTGATCGGCGTCGGCCGCTGTCGACGCCCCAGCTCCCGCAGCCCTTCGCGCGCCAGCGGCAGCAGGCGCCGCAGCACGAGCTCGGCCACCGGTACCTCGCCGACGCCCGGCCAGTAGACCCGCGCGTCGATTCCGTCGCGGGCGCCGGCGTGGAAGTTCTCCTCGGCGGCCGAGAACGACATCTGCGACCACAACGGCCGTTCCTCGGCGGCGAGCACGCGCAGCAGGCCGTAGTAGAAGGCCGCGTTGGCGAGGATGTCGACGACCGTCGGGCCGGCGGGCAGTACCCGGTTCTCGACGCGCAGGTGCGGCTGGTCGCGCACGACGTCGTAGATCGGGCGGTTCCAGCGGTAGATCGTGCCGTTGTGAAGGCGCAGCTCGCCGAGGTGGGGCACGTCGCCGCGCTCGAGCGTCTCGAGCGGGTCCTCGGTCTCGCACACCGGCAACAGCGCCGGGAAGTAGCGCACGTTCTCCTCGAACAGGTCGAAGATCGAGGTGACCCAGCGCTCGCCGAACCACACGCGCGGGCGCACGCCCTGGCTCTTGAGCTCCTCGGGCCGGGTGTCTGTGGCCTGCTCGAAGAGCGCGATCCGCGTCTCGCGCCACAGCTCCTTGCCGACGAAGAACGGTGAGTTGGCGCCCACCGCCACCTGCACGCCGGCGATCGCCTGGGCCGCGTTCCAGTAGCTCGCGAACGCCTCGGGGTCGACCTGCTGGTGCAGCTGCACGCTCGTGCAGGCGGCCTCGGGGGCGATCGTGTCGGCGTGAGTGCTCAGCCGCTCGATGCCAGCGATCGAGATCTCCAGGTCCTCGCCCCGGGCGGCGAAGATCTGCTCGTTGAGCAGCGCGTAACGGGGGTTGGCGCTGAAGGATTCGGCGTTCAGATGGGCGTTTGTGAGCGTCGGCAGGATCCCGATCAGCATCATGTGCGCGCCAACCGTGCGGGCCTGGGACTCGGCGTCGTTGAGGCTCGCGCGGGCGTCGCGCTCGAGGTCGCGGAACACGTCCCCCTCGAGCAGCCGCGGCGCGATATTGATCTCGACGTTGAACTGGCCGAGCTCGGTTTGGAAGTTCGGGTCGGCGATCGCCTCGAGCGCGGCGGCGTTGACCAGCGCCGGCTCGCCCAGGTCGTCGGTCAGATTGAGCTCGATCTCGAGTCCGAAGGAGCGCTTTTCAGGGTGGAAGCGCGATTCGGCCAGCATGCGCGCGAACACATCGAGGTTCGCTCGCACCTTGCGTCTGTAGCGCTGGCGGTCTTCCCGACTGAAGGCCTGCGCTGCAACCTGCTGGCCCACGGGGAGAGTATGTCAGCCGCGCGAGCTCATTTTCACTTCAATTCTGCCCTCGCGCTCGCGCGTCTCGAAGGCCGGCTGTGCGGCGCTCGCGGGGCCGCGCATGATCGAGCCGTCGCGCACGTCGAACTGGGAGCCGTGGCAAGCACAGGTGACGACGTGGCCTTCGACCTCGCCGTCGCTGAGCAGACAGCCTCGGTGCGAGCAGCGGTTGTGGATCGCGTGGATCCCCTCGCGGTGCCGCAGCACCAGCAGCGGCGTGTCGTCGGCGAGCGCGGCACGCGCCTCTCCGTCGGCGAAATCGCTCGTGCTGCCGATCGCGGTCCAGTCGCTGGGGCCGGAGTCGAAAGCCGTCTGGTTGGGCCCCACCCCGCGCGTGTATGACATGTGGCCGCCGAGATAGCCGCCGATCGTCATGACGGCGGTGCCGCCGAGCGCGAGCGCGGCGCCCTTGGGGCGCGAGCCGCGTCGCCGAGCGAGCAGCGAGGCGCCGTAGAGCGCCAGGGCGGAGACGTTCATGCTCGCGTGCACGAGCCCCACGCGGCGGACGGCCTCGTCGGCGATCTCGGTGTCGGCCCAGTCGTTGGCGCCGGTGGCCGCCGTCGGCACCGCGGCTGCCAGCCCCACCGCCAGCAGCCGTTCGGCGGACTTGCCCTCGCCCCCGAGCAGGTCCAGCAGCGAAACACCGAGGAAGGAGCCGATCACCACGTCGGTCAGAGGCGGATGTACGGCGTGCCCCAGCCAGGTGCCGCTGATGGCGTCCTTGGCGGCGCCCTGGCCCCAGGCGGCGCGCACACCCTTGCCATAGAGCTTTGCCACCGGATCGAGAGCCTTGGCGCGCTCGAGGGCGTCGACGAACGGTCTAAAGGGCGTTGAAGCGGTCATCGGTCCTCCGTTGCTTGGGTTTAGGTGGTCGGTTCGGTTTATCACGGCTCGTGGCCGGGGTCGATCCAGCGGCCTCGCCGGAACGTGAACGGCTTCTGGGAGTCGCCCTGGTGGATGTGCGTCGGCTCGAGCAGCAAGCCCAGGTGGTCGCCGAAGTCGATGCGCTTCAGCACTCGACCCTCGAACCAGTTCGGGAGCTCGGCCAGCACGGGCGCTCCCCCCGGACCGGGCGTCCACTCACAGCGGGCGAACTTGTCGAGCTCATCGCCGGTCTCGCCGCCGAACAGCTCTGCCAGCTCCTCGGCATCAGCGGGCAAGGGGTGGACCACCACCGTCTCGGCATCCCGGGCGAGGCGAAAGGTCCGATTCTTGACCGACAGGCAGACCAGGAATCGCGACGGATCGATCGAGACCTGAGAGGCGAAGCCGACCAGGCAGCCGGCCGGCTCGCCTCGGCGGGCGGCGGTCACGATGAACAGCGAGTAATCGAGCTGGGAGACCAGCTCGGTGAAGTCGGAGCGGATCTGAGGCGATGCTCCGTCTCTACCCGCTCAGCCTCCGTATGTGAGCGCGTTGCCGATCAGATCGACAGCGATGCAGAACGACTTCGAGGCGCAGGAGACGGAGTTGAGGATTCCCTTGGGGTCGAGCTTCTTCGGCGTCGACCAGTCCTCGTTGCCCAAGTAGATCAGCGCCTTCGGCTGCCCCACCCCGGCGCAGAACGTGCTCGAGGTGCACGAGTCGGAGTGGAACAGAGCGCCCTTGTTGGGGCCCCGCGGCGGGCTCCAGGTGCCATTGATGTAGTAGTGGGCGTCGCCCTCGTAGTCGACCTCGACGCAGTACTTCGTGGACGGGCAGGAGATCGACTGCATCGTGCCGCCCTTGGTGTCGACGGTCTTCGGCGAGCCCCAGCTCTTGCCTTTGAAGATGATGCCGTGGTGCTGGTCGACCGCGGCGCAGAAGGTGCGAGTCGCGCAGGAGACCGACGTGAGCACGTTTCCACCCGGGTCGATCGTCTTGGGAGAGCTCCACTTGCCGCCGTTGTAGGTGAGCGCGCGATCCTTGGCGTCGACCGCCGCGCAGAAGCTGCTGTGGGGCGCGCACGAGATCGAGGTGAGGCCCCCGCCGCCGCCATCGATCGAGTTCGGCGAGCCCCAGTTGCCGCTTTGGTAGATGAGGGCGTTGCCGTTGTTGTCGACGGCCGCGCAGAACGATGCCGAGGCGCACGAGACGGACGTCAGTCCGCCGCCCTTGGGGTCGATCGACTGCGGCTTGCCCCAACTGCTGCCCTTGCGGGTCAGCGCGTTGCCGCCGAAATCGACCACCATGCAGAACGACGTCGCGGGACACGAGATCGATAGCGTGCCGCCGCCGATGAGGGCGGACGACCAGCTGTAGTTGCTGAACGACAGTCCCGCACCGCCCTCCCCGGTCGCGATGCAGAAGAGCGCCGAGGGGGCGCACGAGACCGCCGTCAGCCCGCCGTAGACGTAGATCGACTTCGGCCCGCTCCAGCTGCCCTTGACGAACGTGAGCGGGTGGCCCTTGCCATCGACCGCGGCGCACAGAGCGGTGGAGCCGCAGGAGACCGCGGTGAGGCCGTTGCCGGTCGGGTCGTGGGACTGGGGTGCCCCCCAGCCGCTGACCCCGTAGTCGACGGTGTAGCCGTGGCTGTCGACCGCGGCGCAGAACTTCTCTGACGCGCACGAGACCGAGGTCAGCGCGCCGTGCGTGTCGATCCGGTGGGGGGAGCCCCAGCTGCTGCCGTTGTAGGACAGCGCGTTTCCGCTCGAATCGACCGCGATGCAGAACGAGCTCGAGGCGCACGAGACCGAGCTGAGCCGATGCGAGTCGATGTGGTGGGTCCCGCTCCAGCCGCTCGTGCCGTATGTGAGCGCATTGCCGGCCGAGTCGATCGCGGCGCAGAATGATGACGACGCGCAGGAGACCGAAACGAGTCGCTTCGAATCGATCTTGTTCGGCGAGCTCCAAGTGCCGCTCGAGTAGATGAGCGCGTTGCCCTTGGCGTCGACCGCGGCACAGAACGCGCTCGTCGGACACGAGATTGAGGTCATGCCGGTCCGCCCACCCTGCGGGTCGACCGACTGCGGCGCGCTCCACTTGCTGCCGTCGTAGTAGCGCACCTGGGCGCCTCCGGCCGCGACGCAGAAGCTGGTCGATGTGCAGGAGACGCCGCGGGGGACGAACACCGGATCGACGCGTTTGGGGGCCGACCACTTCTTGGCCGCTGCGTGCAGCGGAGAGGCCAGAGTGCTCGACGCGGTCAGCACGGCGGCCAGCCCGGCCGTCAGTAGAACTGCCGCAAGACGAAGTGTCGTCGCGCTTTGTGGACGGCGTGGCACGTTGGCTTCCTCCTACCTCGGCGCGCTTGCGCGCCTCTTGACTCCGGCTCCCGGCTGAATGGTTACAGACCCAGGCTTGCGCGTCAGTCCCGTACTCTCGGCACAGCTCCATGAGCACGACAGCAGCCGAGCCCCGCCATCGCCTCTGGCACCGCAAGCCGAAGCACGAGCGTCCACCACCGCTCGACGCAACGCTGTTCCGTCATCCGCTCAGGTGGCTGAAGAATCTAGCCTTGCGCGTGATCAGCGGCCTCGCGCTCGTTCACATCGGGACGTTGATCGTGGTGGCCATCTACTACCTCGCGCTCCAGACGATCCCCGGTGTCAAATACGACTGGGATCACCTGCTGACCGGTGGACTGCACTTCTGGAGCGTTCACGTCCGCATCACTCTGCTCTCGAAAGCTCACTGGGCACAGTGGCGTCACCTCGTGCGCGACGTGGGCGAAGGGCTTCTCGGCGGCGTGCTGGGCCAGGCGATCATCTGGAACCACTTCAAGAAGCGAGTGGCCAACCCAGCTCCCCCGAACTGGTTCGACAGGCTTGAGATCAAGCTTCACATCCCCAACCTCAAGGACAACCGGCGAACGTCGGGCTGGCAGCTGCTCGCGCTGCCGCTGCTGATCCTTCTGTACGCGATACCGGGCTTCGCGATCGGGGCTGGCGTCGCCCACCTGATTCAGCACGACGTGACCCACGTGCACCTGCATCAGGTCTCCTCCAACAAGGTCGTGCAGAACCTATGGACCACGCACCTGTCGCAGAAGCTGGTCGGTCTGTTCGCCTCGTTCGTTTTCGCACGCCGCGTCGGTCGCGGCGTCTACGACGACGTGCAGCTGTTCTTCGCCGAGCGCCGGCGTGCGTCCGGCAAGCCGCTCGCCTTCTACCACAAGCTGGTTCCGACCTTTGCCGCCCGTTACAACAGCATCACGGTCGAAGAAGCGGGCGCCGCGGTCGACAAGCACGACCGGTGGGTGACCTGGATTCTGATCGGGTCGATACCGCTCGGGATCGGGCTCGCAGCCTTCGGCTACTACGTGCTTGCCTACATCGCCCGCTAAGGGGTCAGCGGCTGCCCGAGGCCCGAGCGTTCACTGGAGGCCTCGGGCCCGCCACGTCAAATCAGGATTTGCGAAACGACGCCGTGACCGATTTGTTCGCACTCAGCGTCACCTTGCAGGAAGTCTTGCTGCCGCTGCATGCACCCTTCCAGCCGGTGAATATGGCTCCCTTGCCGTGAGCCGCGGTCAGTGTCACCACCGTGCCGCCTGCGAATTTCGCAGAGCAGGTCTTCCCGCAGCTGATCCCGGAGGGACTACTGGTGACCTTTCCAGCGCTCGCGCCGGTGCCGGACTTGGTCACCTTCAGCGACTTGACCTGCGTGGACATGACGCAGCCGTTCCCCGTGGAAGTGAACGCCGCGTTTGACCACAGCGATTGCATGGCGAACGTCCCGGTGGACAGCGTCACGTTGCCGTACGGGTCGCTTCCGCCCCAGAGCTCGCCGCCCCAGACGCACTTGTCGCCGATTTCGCCGCCGTAGGGATCGCTGAAGTCGATCCACCCCGAGTCCGGGGAGGGGTCGGTGATCGTCTCGGCGTACTCGTGGCCTCCGACCATCGAGAACCCGTCATGAATGCCCGCGCTCCCTGAGTTGACGAAGTTCTCCCCGCAGTCCGTGCCCGCGTCCAGCATGTACGGGAGGTTGGTGTAGGGCTCATTACTGGAGGAATGCCAAGCGCAGTAGCTGCCGCTTCCTCCGCAGGCGAAGCCCTGCGGGCACGTTCCCGACTGAGTTGCGATCACGATCTGCGCGTCGGTCAGGTCCTTTATTTTGTGAGCGGAAGCAAAGGCGTCCGCCTCCGCCGCGAGCTGCGTTTGATCAACGCCGAAGGGCGGGGTACTGGTGTCGTGAAACACCCCCTTGTAGACAGTCCTGGAAAAGCTCGGGTGACCGCTCCCGTCGTTGTACTGGTCGGTCGTGGTGGACCAGTTGTCGGCCGGCTGCGTGCCGAGCCCCTTGAAGAACTTCTCGAGATATGAGGCGCTGGCCGCCTGACTGGAGTCCGAGGACCAGGCGGGTCCCCAGAGGAGGAGGTAGACGTGCGGGCTGTGCTGAACGTGGCCGCCGTTGTAAGACATGGGGCAGTTGGGCTCGGTGCAAGTGGCTTTCCTACGCGGCGCGACCTTGGGCCCCTTGCCTCTGGGGTAAGTGATCCCCGAGATCTTGCCGGGCTTGGTGTGGCCGAGGTGAGCCAGGTAGGCGGCGTGCAGATTGATCACCTGGACGTTGGGGCCAAGCCTCCCGGTGTGACCGCCAGATGCCAGAACTGGCGCGGCGGCAATGCCCAAGGCCACCAGGCCCGCGACGACCCCTGCGGTGATGAATCTGCGCACGAACTGCCCCTTTCGAGTGGCTCACGAGTAGCCCCGGGTCGATGCGAGCCACCCGTGGCCAATTGACCGGCACACTATCGCGGGCACGCGACGCCTTCGCCCCAGGGTGGGACCCTAGTTAAAAGGGTGATCTCGCAAAGGTGTGTTTGTGTTCCCGGATCGACGGGTGTAGCGTCTCGTCGGCGCCGCGGACGGCGCCGCGATTGGTCCGGCAGAGCGGTGATGCGGAGGGGGTTTTCGATGAGACGTTTGGCGATTGCGGGCGCGGCGCTCGTGGCGCTGTTGCTGGCGGGTGCGGCGGTCGCGGCCGCGTCGGGCTGGTCGATAGAGAAGACCCCCAACCGCAAAGGCTTCTCGGACTCCCGCCTGTTCGGCGTGTCCTGTACCTCGCCGAAGGCGTGCATTGCCGTTGGCGCCTACTACGCGTTCATGACCCCCGGGACGCTGGCGGAACGCTGGAATGGCAGCAAGTGGTCGATCCAAACCACCCGGAAGCCGAAGGGCTCCTCAGGCAGCCAGCTCAACGGCGTGTCGTGCGTGTCGGCAAGCGCCTGCACGGCTGTCGGCGAGTACTTCACGTCCCACCGCCAGGTGACGCTGGCCGAGCGCTGGAACGGCAGCAAATGGTCGATCGAGCACACCCCCAACCCCAAGGGCGGCTCGACCATCGAGCTCGACGGGGTGTCGTGTAGGTCGGCGCGCGCCTGCACGGCCGTTGGCTTCTACTTCAAAGGCAGCACCGTCGCGACGCTGGCTGAGCGCTGGAATGGCACCCGGTGGTCGATCGAGCACACTCCGAACCCGAAGGGCGTCGTGGGCATCATCGACCTGTTCGGCGTGTCGTGTTCGGCGGCGCGCGCCTGCATGGCTGTCGGCTACTACTACAACGGCTCCAGCTACCCGTCTCTGGCGGAGCGCTGGAACGGCACCAAGTGGTCGATCGAGCCCACCCCGAACCCAACGGGCTCCGCGCAAACTGTGCTGGCCGGGGTGTCGTGCCTGTCAGCGCACACCTGCACAGCTGTCGGCTCCTGGGAGGACGGTTCCAGGGTGACGCTGGCTGAGCGCTGGAACGGCTCCAAGTGGTCGATCCAAGCCACCCCGAACCCAACGGGAGCCACGCGCAGCGAGTTGCTCGGCGTGTCGTGCACCGCTGCGGACGCCTGTACGGCCACGGGCGACTACTACGGCTCCGCGCAGGTGACGCTGGCGGAGCGCTGGAATGGCACCAAGTGGTCGACCCAAGTCACTCCGAACCCAACCGGCGCCACAGACGTCTGGCTACAGGGCGTGTCGTGTGCCTCGGTGCGCGAATGTACGGCCGTTGGCTACTACTTCACGGCCAGCCGGACTCCGACACTGGCGGAGCGCTGGAAGGGCGGCGGATAGGGGAGTCGCGCACGGCCATCAGACCGTACGCGGTCGGCAGATCAGATCGGGAGGGGTCGGCAGAACCACCCCCACGCTGGCAGGTGCGCCGGAAGACGGACTCCACCCCGTCCCGATGTAGTCGGTATAGCCGATGTCGAGCCCGGCGACCGTAGCAGTTCGCCGCGACCGGACTATCCGAGCACTACTGCTCGCTCATCCGGCTCGGAAACAAAATGCCGCATGCGCGGCATTGGGCGGCACTCCGAGAGGTATCGGGGAGAGCTGGCCCGTGTCCTGCATCGGAGTTGCCTGGAAATACTCGGGTGGGTCCCTGGGGCGAATAACGGTCTTGGTCCCTATAAATCTCGGCATGGAGGGTTTGGCGGTGGGGGCTATGTCGGTGGCTACCGGATCGAGGGTGTGCTCGCTCGGGGCGGGATGGGGATGGTCTGACCGGGCGAGGGAGGCGCGTCCCGACCGCACGGTGGCGCTCAAGGTAGTGGCGCCGGAGTTGGCGGCAGACGAGGGATTTCGCGAGCGGTCCTTCATGAGTCGCAGGTTGCCGCGTCGATCGAGCATCCGAACGTCGTGCGGGTGCTGCGGGTAGGGGAAGAGGGCGGGAGTGTGTTCCTCGCGATGCGGTTGATCCCAGGCCGGGATTGGGGTCGTTGATCGACGCTGAGGGTCGTCTTGAACCAAAGCGCGCAGCGCGGATCATCGATCAGGTCGCCGACGCGCTGGATGCGGCGCACGAGCTGGGGCTTGTGCACCGGGACGTCAAGCCGGGCAATGTGCTGATCCAAGCGAGCCGTCGCGGTGAGCATGCCTACGTGACCGATTTCGGCTTGGCCAAGCGCTCTGCTGGTACCCGTTTCACACGCACCGGCCTATTGGTGGGGACGATGAATTACATGGCTCCTGAGCAGTTCGAGGGCAAGCACATCGATGGTCGAGCGGATACCTATTCACTTGGCTGTGTGCTGTTCGAAGCCTTGACCGGGCGGGTTCCCTACAGGCGCGAGAGCGAGCCGGCGATGATGTTCGCGCACCTGACCGAGCCACCTCCAGCGGTCTCGGAGTTGGTGGCTGGCCTGGAGCACTTCGACGAGGTGGTGCGGCGGGCGATGGCGAAAAGCCCGGACCAGCGCTACCCCTCAGCGGGTGATTTCGGGCTGGCAGCGCTGGCGGCAGCGGAGGGTCAGCCGGCCTCTTCCGAGCCCGCGGTGGCGATCGGGCCAGACGCGCCTGAGCCCGGCACCTCGGCCAGCCGGGAGGCGCAAGCCAGGACCGACTCCCATGAGCGAGTGGCCGAGATGGCAGGCGCCCTACCCTCCACCGGCCAAGCTGGAAAGCCTCTCCCGCCGCGCGACGCTGCCTCGACTATCGCCGATATCGCCGTCAGCTGACAGCGCCCGGCGACGAATCGGAAGCTGTCGGCGGCGTGCCGCAATCGCTTCCCGACAGTCCTTCTCTCCGGCGGCCGCTGATAATCGCCGGGGCGTTCGTGATCGCTATCGCGGCAGCGATCGGAATCGTGCTCGGCCTCACAAGCGGGGGCCGCACGACCAACCAAGTCGCCAACCGGACTCACCCCCGAGACTCACCCTCGGACGCCTACGCACAAAACTCCTACTCGGAGGCCTGCGCCCACGATACATACAGTGGCCCGGAATGAGGCGGGCTATTACACCAGCGGCACGAGTAGCAGCTTCGATGTCACCACTACCTTTGTCGTGCCGCGTATTAGCTGTGGTAGCACGGCCGTCGCCATCGCCCCAGGCCCCGCTATCTATGCAACCCGCGCGCGATGTTCTCGCAATCTTATCCGCGTCCATCTTCATCGGCTGCTATGGTGGTGCCGCTATTACTTGCCGAGCTGACAGTCAACGGGAGGTATGTGAACTACAACGTCCATGGCCGGTCGATTGTGTTTCCGGGCGACCGCGTCAAGCTCTCAGCTTCTGAGAACAGTAATGGCACTGTCGTATCGTTTGTGAACGACACGCGCAGCGTCACACGTACGCTAAGCGGCACGGGGCGCACCGACCTCAGCTACGGAGGCATCGCCGTCGGCTCGTGGGTAAGCCCCACCGGCGCTACGGAGGGCGTCCGAATTTCGGCACGCTGAGGTTCACGGCGTCGAAGGTGAACGGTAAGTCGCTCAGCACCTTTCCCGCGCTGACTCGCGAACTTCTGTGGTCCCGGGGCCGCGCCGGCGGGACGCTAGAGATCACCACCGGCCGCTCTCACCAGCGGTGACGGATTTAGCACCATCTTCAGGCACACCTGACCAACGCTCCTCACAGAGCGCCCCGACGTCGCGAGATTCCAGGCGCCAAGTCCCTGCGGAAAAAACGCCAAGCCGATCGCTGAGCTGGTCAGCGGACCGGACTCGTCCATCATTACTGCTCGCTGACCGGCTCGGGAAGAAGGTGCCGCATCCGCGGCACTGGGGAGTGCTGTGACCTGAGCTTGCCCCGTCTGGCCCAGTAGAGGCAAAGAGCCCATCGAGATTGCACTCGATCTCGCGACGAGCGGGAGCACGCCTACGTGGGAGTTTGTCGAAAAACTGACCAACGGGAAATCGGGTAGGCCCCCAGGGCGAACGAATACCCGCTTCTCCATACTGAATGTGCGTTCTTCATTTGCGAGCGTGGGGGCATCGAATGGAGGCAGCCGTAGGTCAGGATTTGACTGACGACGAGCGCGGCCGCAGGCGCGGGGTACAGCCGAGCGGCATCGAGGCAAATGGCTCAGGCTGTCGGGCGCACCTTGTCTGGCTGCACCGAGTCGGCCGACTGGCCGAGGCCCCAACCCGCTGCCGGCCGAGGGTGCTCAACGGGCCGGTCACTCCGGGATCGGAGCTGAAATCCGGAAGGGGGGCCGGGCGAACAAGGGCTCGAAGAGAGGAGGATGACGACGGGATTGTTCGATGTCTCCCGCGTCGTGTTTTGTCTGCCCGGTCGTCGGCCACAGAGCCAGTACGATTGGCTCGTTTGATTGCTTGTGGCAGCCACACTCCCTGCGTGCTTGTTTTGTTGCCCGCGCAGAGTCGTGCCGATACCCAATCGAACTATCGCGCCGCCGTTCTGGGAGACCATCCAATCTCCTACTGGCTCTTCTCCAATGAGACCACGGCACGACGGCCACCGACTCAGACCGGCAACGACTAACGGGACGATCGAGGGGGGAGTGACTCTTGGCAGCCGGGGCCATTTCGGGCAGCGGCGCGATGCTTTTCGACGGGGCGAACTGCACCGGGTCAACCTGGACGCCACGAGCTGCCGCAAGTCTTCAGCCCCCCAATGCGGTATCGGTCGAAGCGTGGTCAAGACTTCAGCTCGGAACTGACCGTCTTCCGGGAGAGAAACTACGGCTATCGGCTATAGCCGGCGGCATGACGAGTTCGCTGGCGATCCCCGGACGACCTCCAGCGCTGCTGGGCCGTCCGTCGCAGATGGTCGATGGCACTATGTCTGCGGGACCATCGACGGCACGAACCGTCAATATCTACATTGGACGGACAGCTGGCCGCCTCTGCACCATGGGGAGGTGGCTCGATTTCTTACCCGATGCTCTAGGCAGCGATAGGCCGCGACGCCGACGCATGCGACGGGGTCACCCCTAGCTTCCAAGGGGATAGATCCGAATAGTCGCGGTGTCCTTGAACTCATCGTCGTCTGCGCGAGGTGGCTGAGCGTCACCCAATGCAAATGGTGCCGCCGCCGAACAGTTCCCGTGAAGTAGTTCACTTTTTCAGGACCCGATCTCGGACCTCTAGACGACTCTGTCACGTACCTGGAATAACGAGGCGAAACCGGGATTCCATTCTGCGCGATACCGAGGACATTAAGTCATGCTTCTCGGACTCCGTGTTCGACGTACATATGTTGAGGATCTCGCGCCGATTGGCCCTAGCAGCATGTGGCGGGCTATCTCCACGGAGTCGGTGATGCTGCCGGATCTCCTCGCGCATTCGATGGGGCGCTTGATGTAGCAACCAAATCGCGGGGGTGGGATCCCGGCGTGAACGTTTACAGATCGTCGATGGCGGCGATCTCAACAACGTCCAGGATTATGAGGATGGAGTGCTCAACCTGTTGGCGTACGGTCGGCCGTCGGACGCGTTCCTGCTCGCGGTCGCTGGCGCGATCGTGAACCCGAGTGACTGGACGGCCGGGAGGCTGTCCGCCGACGACGCGAACGTGGCAGCGGCGCTCTTTGCGCTGTCGCGAAGCGTCTCTGCATCTCAGAAGTTTGTGGAGACTCTCGCGCCGCGGCCAGAAACCGCCGATCCTGTTGGGCTCGTCGACTCCTTCTATTGGGGCGCAAGTGGTCGACAACAGTTCGCCCACGTCATACGTGTAGCGGCCAGGGGGTCGGGCCAGTCCTATACGCAAGCGGCAGAGTCGCTCTATGGCCAGGCGGCGGCCGCATTCGACCATGACAGCGCTGGCGCGACGATAAACGACGGTATTGGTCAGGCCATCGCTGACGTTATGAGCTTCCAGAGCAAGACGCCGAGGCCGGCATCAACCTGCTCATCGATCCTGCGCTCGAGTCCTGTTCGAACCCGTCGCAGGAGTCACCAACGGTGATAGCGAAGGCCCTTGCGGTCGTCCTGCAGACAAACGTGAGGAGCTTGATGATGCGTGGGCTGGGTACCCGTCGGGCTTGCTGTCCCTTCTCGCTCGCCTCGAAGGTCCGATCGGGATTCCTCCCGTTTCGAATGGTCACGTGCCGCGGCCACCACCACTTACATTTCAAGCGCTGGCGCAGTTTGGTCACAGCGTTGGTGTTTTCAGAGGCTTATACATGGCCGCTCTGTTTGAGGAAGCCGACAACCTATTGAAAGTCACCGACTCAGAGCTGCAAAACGGGCTTTTGATTGCCGGCTTCGCCACAGGGCCCATGGGGCTGCTGCGATCGAACTGGCGCAGATCGTCGCGGGAGCTGTACCGTCGCTCGCGCAGCTGCTCGGCTACCACGGCTTTCTGGTGGCTATGAGCTGGCTGCGAATTATGCCGCGAAGGCGGTGCCGATCATGGACAGGGCAATGGTCACGTACCTGATGGCGAGTACATACTCCGGAATGTTTTGGACGCCATTGTCCGTCACTCAGATACAGGACATTGCAGCTGATCCGACGGCGCCATCAGTGTACGACCCGAATCCTGCGACAAATTCGCGTAAGACGTCTGATATCCGCTTCGGAAGGCTGGCGGGCGGAGGCGACACCTACGACGCCGGCATTGCCATCGCTGTGTCCAACCTCCATGCCTGGGCAGATCAGACGTTCCTAAACGTTACTGGCGGCAATTGCTAAGCGGCGGTTCGTAGTCCTCGGCCCGGTTCGCCCAGATGACATCTGCCCCGCCCCCCGCGGACCGTCGCGATATCCGCCTACCCCGGGTATTCGCCGACGACCCAGGGTGTTCGCGGGTGTTCGGTTTCGCCGGCCCTTATCCGCTATCCCCCCTACAGATTCACCGCCACGTACTTCGTCTCGAGGTACTCCTCAATCCCCTCGGGGCCCCCTTCGCGGCCGAAGCCCGACTGCTTGATGCCGCCGAAGGGAGCGGCGGGATTGGAGACCATGCCCTGGTTGAGGCCGACCATGCCAGTCTCGAGCCCCTCGACCACGCGCAGCGCCCGCTTGACGTCTCGCGTGTAGACGTAGGCCACGAGCCCGAACTCGGTGTCGTTGGCGGCGGCGATCGCCTCATCCTCGGACTCGAACGCGCGCGACCGGCGCCACCGGGCCGAAGATCTCCTCGCGCAACAGGCGCGCGTCCGCCGGGACGTCGGCCAGCACCGTCGGGTCATAGAAGTAGCCGGCGCCGTCGCGCGCGTGGCCGCCGACGAGCGCGCGGGCCCCACGTCCGACCGCGTCCTCGACCAGCTCTGAGACCTTCTCACGCTGGTTCTGATCGATCAATGGACCGACCTCGACGCCGTCTTCGGTCCCGCGGCCGACCTGCATCGACCCGAGCCGCTCGGCCATCTTCGAGGCGAACTCCTCGGCCAGCGGCGCCGCGACGTGGAAGCGGTTGGCTGCCGTGCACGCCTCGCCGATGTTGCGCATCTTGGCGATCAGCGCGCCCTTGACCGCCTCGTCGAGGTCGGCGTCCTCGAACACGACGAAGGGCGCGTTGCCGCCGAGCTCCATCGATAGCCGCAACAGGTTTCCGGACGCCTGCTCCATCAGCTTGCGGCCGACCTCGGTCGAGCCGGTGAAGGAGAGCTTGCGCAAGCGCGGGTCCTCAATCAGGGGAGCCATCGTCTTGCTCGACGAGGAGGCCGTGATCAGATTGAGGACCCCGTCGGGCAGGCCGGCCTCTTCCAGGATCTTGGCCAGCATCAGCATCGACAGCGGCGTCTGCTGGGCTGGCTTCACGACCATCGTGCAGCCCGCCGCGATCGCCGGCCCGACCTTGCGCGTGCCCATCGCCAGTGGGAAGTTCCACGGCGTGATCAGCAGGCACGGGCCGACCGGCTGCTTCATCGTCAAGAGCCGACCCTGGCCGTTGGGCGCGACCGCATAGCGGCCGTCGATCCGCACCGCCTGCTCGGAGAACCAGCGCAGGAACTCGGCGGCGTAGGCGATCTCGGCCTTCGACTCGGCCAGCGGCTTACCCATCTCGAGCGTCATCAGTAGCGCGAGCTCGTCCGTGCGCGGAACGATCGCCTCGAAGGCACGGCGGAGGATCTCGCCGCGCTCGCGCGGGGGGCAGGAGGCAAATTCAGATCCAGCCTCGACGGCTGCGTCGAGCGCCGCCCGGGCGTCTTCGACGGAGGCGTCGGCGACCTCGACCAGCGTCTCGCCGGTGGCCGGGTCTTCCACCGCCAGCGTGCCCTCGGCGCCGTCGCGCCACTCGCCGCCGATGAAGAGCTGCTTGGGAACTGCGTCGAGGACCTGCTGCTCTTGGGATTGCGTGATCGTGCTCATGGCACTCACGCTACCCCACGGGCAGCAGGTCCGCGCAAACCGAAATTAAGCAGCCGCTGCCAGCGGAGCCGGCTCGAGCGCCTTCTCGAGCACCTCGTCGATCGTCATCGCGAAGTGGAACGACATCGCGTCGCGCACCTCCGCGGGAACGTCGTCGAGGTCGCCGCGGTTGCGCTCGGGGAGGAGCACGTCAGTGAGGCCGGCCGCGTGGGCCGCGAGCACCTTCTGCTTGACCCCGCCGATCGGCAGCACCCGGCCCTGGAGCGTGACCTCGCCGGTCATGCCCACGGTGTGGCGCACGGGGCGCCCAGACAGCAGCGACGCGAGTGCGGTCACCATCGTCACGCCTGCGCTCGGACCGTCCTTCGGGATGGCGCCGGCGGGAACGTGGACGTGGAAGCACTGGTCCTCGAACGCCGCCGGGTCGATGCCGAGCTCGTCGGCGTGGCCACGCACATAGGAGAGCGCGATATGGGCGGACTCCTTCATCACGTCGCCGAGCTGGCCGGTGAGCGTGAGGTTGCCGCCGTGCTTGCCCGAGCTCATGCTCGTTGCCTCGACGAACAGCACCTCGCCGCCGGTGCCGGTCACAGCCAGGCCGGTCGCGACGCCGGGTACGGCGGTCCTGATCGCCGACTCCTGGAAGTACTTCTGCCGGCCAAGCGCGTCGCGCACTGCTTCGAGCTCGATCGACACCGGGGCGCTCGCCTCGCTCGACGCGATCCGGGTCGCGGTCTTGCGCAGCAGCGTTCCGAGCTCGCGCTCGAGCTGGCGCACGCCGGCCTCGCGCGTGTACTCGGTCGCGATCGTGCGCAGCAGCTCGTCGGAGATCTCGACCTCCTCGGGCTCAGACCGTTGCGCTCGAGCTGGCGCGGCCACAGATATCCGCGGGCGATCGCGACCTTCTCGCTGGTCGTGTAGCCGTCGAAGCGGATCACCTCCATGCGGTCGAGCAACGGGCCGGGGATCGTGTCCGCGACGTTGGCGGTGGCGATGAAGAGCACGCCGCTCAGGTCGAGCTCGACGTCCAGGTAGTGGTCACGGAAGCTGTGGTTCTGAGCCGGGTCGAGCACCTCGAGCAGCGCCGAGCTCGGATCGCCGCGCCAGTCGGCGCCGACCTTGTCGACCTCGTCGAGCATGATCACCGGGTTGATCGTGCCCGCGTCTCGCAGCGCCCGCACCAGGCGGCCCGGGAGGGCGCCGATGTAGGTGCGGCGATGGCCGCGGATCTCGGCCTCGTCGCGAACGCCGCCGAGCGACATGCGCACGAACTTGCGTCCGGTCGCCCGCGCGATCGACTCGCCGATCGAGGTCTTGCCCGTGCCGGGCGGCCCGATCAGGGTGAGAATCGCGCCCGAGGTCTTGGGGTCCTCGGTGATCCCGCGCTCGCGGCGCAGCTTCTTGACCGCGATGTACTCGACGATCCGGTCCTTGACGTCCTGCAGCCCGGCGTGATCGGCGTCGAGCACCTCGCGCGCATGCTCGGGGTCGAGCCGCTCCTCTGAGCGCTCGCTCCACGGCACCGAGATCAGCCAGTCGAGGTAGGTCCTGATCACGCTCGACTCGGCCGACTGCTCGCCCATGCGCTCGAGCCGCCGGAGCTCCTTCTCGGCCTGCTCGCGGGCGGCCTCGGGCATGCCGGCCTCTTCGATCTTGGTCTGGTACTCCTCGACGATCGACGCGTCGTCCTCGCCGAGCTCCTTGCGGATCGAGTCCATCTGCTTGCGGAGGAAGTACTCGCGCTGCTGGCGCTCGGCGCCCGACTCGACGTCCTCGCGGATGCGCTTGCGCACCTGAAGCTCGGCCAGCCGCTCACGCTGGAACTGGAGCGCGAGCTCGAGCCGCTCGGTCACCTCGACCGTCTGCAGCAGCCTGACCTTCTGCTCGTAGGAGAGATCGGGCGAGTACCCGCTCGTGTCCGCCAACGTGCCGGGCTTCGGTGATGCTGCGAACGAACGCCGACACGCGGCCGTCGTCGCCACGCAGCTCGAGGATCTCCTCGACGACCGCGCGGTATTCGCGCTCGAGGTTGCGTGTATGCCCGTCGAGCGTCTTACCGGTCTCATCGGGTCGCTCCTCGACCTCGACGTAGAGCCGGCCGTCGGGCATCGTGTGGGCGGCACCGGCGATACCCCGGTGCAGGCCCTGAAGCGCGACCGCGGGCGCGCCGCCCGGGAGGCGAACCTTCTCGCTCACCTCGGCGACGGTGCCGACGTTGGCGAAATCCTGCTCGTGCCGCGGCACAAGCAGCACCTGCTCTCGTCGCCCGTGTCGACGGCGAGCGTGAGCGACATCCCCGGAAAGACGACGACGTCGTCGAGCGGGACGAGGAGAAGACGGGTGGTGGACATCAGTGCGTTTCCTATTCTTTCAATAGTCTCTTACGATGTGTAAGTGGAGGATAGCAAGGCCGCAAGGGCGGCAATCTCAGTCGATCTGACTCAGATCCTAGCGTGCGGCCGCGGTCGGCGGGGGGCGCCCAGCGGGCCGAGACGGGGTCCCAGCGGTCCTTCGCGCCGCTCTTGCGGACCCCAGGGACCCGACCCCCAGGCGTAAGTCGGGGTGGGGTCCCACCGGTCCGCATAACGGACCCTACGAACCCCACCTCTGTCCGGACCCCGGGGTCGGGTCCGTCAGGTCCGCTCAGCGGCGCACAGGCGCCTGGCGCAGTCGGCGCCACGCGAGCGCGACGAGATGCCCTCGGCAGCATGCGCACAGCCCCATCGTGCGCGAGACACTCCGCGGCCATGGATACGACGGCAGCCCTCGCGCCACAGAACAGACAGGCTCGCGAAAACGATCCGCCCCACGACATCCTCGCGGCCGAGGAGTTCGCGGTGCCGGCCCCGGATCCCGGAGCTCCACCATCACCAGCCCGTGAGCTGCCCCCCGACCCGACGGGGATCCCGGAGCCGCACGACGTGCTGGCCGCCGAGGAGTTCCCGATCCCGGCTGCGCCGCGGCCGGCGATCACGCCGGAACTAGCGCGAGCGCGCGCAGGTCGCTGAGCGGCGAGGTCGGCCGCCGAAGCACGCCGGGATGCCCGTAGACTCGAGCGCCTACCGCCCTGGACCCGCGCTACAGCTCCGCGCGCCGGCCGCCCGCGGCGGCATCAGATCCGTGATCGTCCCCTGGGCCATCTCGGCGGCCAGCCCGACCGTCTCGGAGAGCGTGGGGTGGGGGTGGATGCTGAGCGCGATGTCCTCGGCGTTCGCTCCCATCTCGAGCGCGTGGACGGTCTCGGCGATCAGATCGCCCGCGTTCACGCCGACGATGCCGGCGCCGAGCAGCCGCTTTGACTCGGGCTCGAACAGCAGCTTGGTCGAGCCGTCGTCGCGCGCCAGTCCGAGCGCTCGGCCCGACGCCGCCCACGGGAAGACGAACTTCTCGTACTCGATCCCCTCGGCGCGGGCTTCCTTCTCGGTCAGCCCCATCCAGGCCACCTCGGGATCGGTGTAGGCGACCGACGGGACTGTGCGCGCATCGAACAGCGCGGCGCTGTCGCCCGCGATCACCTCGGCTGCCACCTTGCCCTGGTGAAAGGCCTTGTGGGCGAGCATCGGGGCCCCCGTGATGTCGCCGATCGCGTAGATCCCGGGCACCCCCGTGCGCATCTGGTGATCGACCGGGATGAAGCCGCGGTCATCGACGGCCACGCCGGCCGCGTCGGCGCCGACCGCGCGGCCATTCGGTGTGCGGCCTACCGCCACGAGCACCAGGTCGAAGCTCGCGCTCGAGTCGTCCGAGAACTCGACCTTGAGGCCGTTCTTCTGCGCCTTGACCGAGCTCACCTTGGTGCCGAGCTTGATCGCCTCGTAGCGCGGCTCGATCCGCTTCTGCAAAACGCGCACGAGGTCTGCGTCGCATTCGGGGATCAACTGCTCGAGCAGCTCGACCACGGTCACCTTGGCGCCGAGCGCCGCGTACACCGTCGCCATCTCGAGGCCGATGATCCCGCCGCCGATCACGAGCAGTCGCTTTGGAATCTCCTTGGGCGAGAGCGCGCCGGTCGAGGAGACGATGCGCGGGTCCTCGGGCAGGTCGGGCAGCCAGCTGGCCTCAGAGCCGGCGGCGATGATGCAGTTCTCGAAGCTGATCTCGCGCTCGCCGACCTTCAGCGTGTGGGGGCCGGTGAGCTCGCCGATCCCGGTGACGACCTCGACCTTGCGCTGGCGAGCGAGTCCGTGCAGCCCGCCGGTGAGCTTGCCGACGACCTCCTGCTTCCACGACAGCAGCGGCTTCAGCTCGATCCTGGGCTTTCCGAACGAGATTCCATGGGCGCCCATCTCGTCGGCCTCGGCGATCACGCGCGCCGCGTGCAGCAGCGCCTTCGACGGGATGCAGCCGACGTTCAGGCAGACGCCGCCGAGCGTGTCGTAGCGCTCGACGAGGATCGTGCGCAGCCCCAGGTCGGCCGCCCGGAAGGCTGCGCTGTAGCCGCCGGGACCCGAGCCCAGCACCACCACCTGGGCATCGCGCTCGGAGCCCTCTCCGTCCCCGGCCTCGGGCGGGGACGGCTCGCGCTCGACCGAAGCCGAGGTCTCCCCGTCAGAAGAAGACGCTCCCGCCGAGTTCTGCTCCGCGGTCAGCAGCACGCTGCCCTCCGAGACCCGGTCGCCGATCTTCACCTGGAGCTGCTTGACCGTGCCCGCGAAGGGCGCCGGCACATCCATCGTCGCCTTGTCCGACTCGAGTGTGACCAGCGGGTCCTCGGGCGCGATCTCATCACCAGGCCCGACATGGATCTCGATCACCGGCACGTCGGTGAAGTCGCCGATGTCGGGGACTCGAATCTCGCTCTGCTCAGCCACGCCCCAAATCCCTCACGGCAGCACGCACCAGGTCCCTCACAGGAGCACCCGACGGAGGTCTGAGAGCACCCCGACGAGGTGGACCAGGAATCTCGCGGCGGCCGCGCCGTCGATCACCCGATGGTCGTAGGAGAGCGACAGCGGCAGCATCAGCCGCGGCACGAACTCGGAGCCGTTCCAGACGGGCTTCATCGCCGAGCGCGTCGCGCCCAGGATCGCGACCTCGGGGGCGTTGATGATCGGCGTGAACGAGGTCCCTCCGATCCCCCCGAGCGAGGAGATCGTGAAGCTCGCGCCCTGCATGTCGCCGAGCGCGAGCTTGCCGGCGCGCGCCTTGGCGGAGAGCTCGGTGAGCTCGCGCGCGATCTCGAGCAGCCCCTTCTTGTCGGCCTCCTTGATCACCGGCACGACCAGGCCACCGGGGGTATCGGCTGCGAAGCCGACGTTGTAGTAGCGCTTGAGCACCAGCTGCTCGCCGTCGAGCGAGGAGTTGAAGGTCGGGAACTTTTTCAGCGCCGCGACCGACGCGAGCACCAGGAAGGAGACCATCGTGACCTTGACCCCGTTCTCGTTCCGCTGCTGCTCCTGGTTGAGTTGCTTGCGCCAGGCCTCGAGCTCGGTAATGTCGGCCTCGTCGTTCTGGGTGACGTGCGGGATCATCACCCAGTTGCGAGCCAGGTTGGGAGCGGAGATGCGCTGGATGCGCGAGCGCTCGACCCGCTCCACGGGGCCGAACTTCTCAAAATCGACAGACGGCCACGGCGGCAGCCCGAGCCCGGGCGCCGCCCCTGGCCCGGACGGAGCCGCCGCCCCTCCGTCTCCGCCGGCGGCGCCCGCGACGTCCTCGCGCGTGATCCTGCCCTTGCGGCCACTCCCATGGACGGACTGGAGGTTCACGCCCAGTTCGCGCGCGAGCCGCCTGATCGAGGGGCTCGCGTAGACCGGACCGCCTCCGTCCGCCTCGGACCCCGGCTCCGACTCCGGCGACCCGTCCGACTCCGACTCCGACTCCGACTCCGGCGACCCGTCGCTCCGACTCCGACTCCGACTCCTGCGCCGACTCCGGTTCGGGCGCCGGCTCCGCCTCCGCCGCGGATTCGTCCTCGACCGCCGCCGGCGCCACCTTGCCGAGCTCCGAGGGCTCGGAGCTCGGCGCCCCGTCCGCGCGCTCGAGCGTCAAGAGCTGCGATCCCTCCGAAACCCGGTCGCCGACCTTGACCTGCAGCTGCTTGACCGTGCCCGCGAAGGGCGCCGGCACATCCATCGTCGCCTTGTCCGACTCGAGTGTGACCAGCGGGTCCTCGGCCTCCACGGCATCGCCGGGCGAGACCAGGATCTCGATGATCGGCACGTCGGTGAAGTCGCCGATGTCCGGCACTTCGACCGGCGCCGCTTCGGCCGACCCGGTGCTCATACCGTCGTCGGCATCGGCGCCTCGGGATCGATCTCGTAGCGGTCGATCGCCTCCTTGACCCGCGCCGCCTCGAGCTTGCCCTCATCCGCCAGCGCCTTGAGCGCGGCGACCGCGATGTAGCGGCGGTCGACTTCGAAGAAGCCGCGCAGCGCCTGGCGGAAGTCCGAGCGGCCGAAGCCGTCGGTCCCGAGCACGCGATAGGTCCCCGGCACCCAGGCCCGGATCAGGTCCGCATAGGTGCGGATGTAGTCGGTCGAGGCGATCACCGGGCCCTCGCCGTCGCCCAGGCATTCGGCGACGTACGGCCGGCGCTGCTCCGAGGTCGGGTGCAGGGTGTTGTGGCGCTCTGTCTCGACGCCGTCGCGGCGCAGCTCGGCAAACGAGGTCACGCTCCACACGTTCGCCTGCACGCCGAAGTCCTCGGCCAGCAGGTCCGCCGCGGCCAGCACCTCGTGCAGGATCGTGCCTGAGCCCAGAAGGCGTACGCGCGCAGACTCCGCCGAGCGCACCCGGTACATGCCGCGCAGGATGCCCTCCTCCGCGCCCTCGGGCATCGGCGGGTGGCGGTAGTTCTCGTTCATCAGCGTGACGTAGTAGAAGACGTCCTCCTGACGGGCGACCATGCGCTCGAGCCCGGCGTGGATGATCACCGCCAGCTCGTAGGCGAAGCAGGGGTCGTAGGCGACGCAGTTGGGCACCACCGAGAACAACACGTGGCTGTGGCCATCGGCGTGCTGTAGCCCCTCCCCGTTCAAAGTGGTCCTACCGGCCGTGCCGCCGAGCAGGAAGCCGCGCGTACGGCCGTCGGCCGCGGCCCAGACGAGGTCGCCGACGCGCTGGTAGCCGAACATCGAGTAGTAGATGTAGAACGGGATCATCGGCTCGCCGTGGGTCGAGTAGGAGCTGCCGGCGGCGATGAAGGACGAGATCGAGCCGGCCTCCGTGATCCCCTCCTCGAGGATCTGGCCGTGCTGGTCCTCCTTGTAGAACATCAGCTGCTCGGCGTCCTGGGGCTGGTAGAGCTGGCCGACGGGCGAGTAGATCCCGATCTGCCGGAACAGCCCCTCCATGCCGAAGGTGCGGGACTCGTCGGGGATGATCGGCACGACGCGGCGCCCGATCCGCTTGTCGCGCAGCAGCGCCGCGAGGATGCGCACGAAGGCCATCGTGGTCGAGATCTCACGCTCGGCGGTGCCCTCGAGCTGGCCCTTGAAGGTCTCAAGGGGCGGCACCTCAAGTGACTCGGCGCGCCGGCGCCGGGCGGGCAGCGATCCCCCGAGCTGCGCGCGGCAGTCGCTCAGGTAACGCATCTCGTCCGAGTCCTCGGCGGGCTTGTAGTACTCGGCCGCGAGCACCTGCTCGTCGGTCAGCGGCAGCTCGAAGCGGTCGCGGAACTGGAGCAGCGCCTCCTCGGTCATCTTCTTCGCCTGGTGGGTGATCATCTGGCCCTCGCCGGCGCGACCCATCCCGTAGCCCTTGATCGTCATCGCGAGGATCACGGTCGGCTGGCCGGTGTGCTTGACGGCCGCGTCGTAGGCGGCGAACACCTTCTGCTGGTCGTGGCCGCCGCGATTGAGCAGCCAGATCTCGTCGTCGGACATGTGCTCGACCCGCTTCAGCAACACGGGGTCGCGCCCGAAGAAGTGCTCCCGCACGTAGGCGCCGTCGCGTGACTTGTAGGTCTGGTAGTCGCCGTCGACGGCCTCGCTCATCACGCGCACCAGGCGGCCGTCGGTGTCCTGCTCCAGCAGCGGGTCCCAGCGCGAGCCCCAGACGACCTTGATCACGTTCCAGCCGGCGCCGCGGAAGTCCGATTCGAGCTCGTCGATGATGCGCCCGTTGCCGCGCACCGGCCCGTCGAGCCGCTGCAGGTTGCAGTTGACGACCCAGATCAGGTTGTCGAGGTGCTCGCGCCCCGCGAGCGAGATCGAGCCGACCGACTCGGGTTCGTCCATCTCGCCATCGCCGAGGTGAACCCACAGCTTGCGCCCCTCAGTCTCGGCGATGCCGCGCGCCTGCAGGTACTTCATGAAACGGGCCTGGTAGATCGAGGTGATCGCGCCGATGCCGAGCGAGACCGTCGGGAACTGCCAGAACTCGGGCATCAGCCACGGGTGGGGGTAGGAGCTCAGGCCGCCCGGTCGCGAGACCTCCTGGCGGAAGCCGTCGAGCTGCTCGGCGCTCAGGCGTCCCTCCAGGAACGCGCGCGCGTAGATACCCGGCGACGAGTGGCCCTGGAAGTAGACGAGATCGCCCGCGAAGTCCTCGTTCGCCGCGCGCCAGAAGTGGTTGAAGCCGACCTCGTACAGGGTCGCCCCCGATTGATAGGTCGCGATGTGGCCGCCGAGCTCGGACGAGGTCTTGTTCGCCCGCACGACGATCGCCATCGCGTTCCAGCGCACGATCGAGCGCAGGCGCCGCTCGAGCTCAGGGTCACCGGGAAACTCGGGCTCCTCCTCGGGCGGGATCGTGTTGACGTAGGGGGTGTTGAGGGTCGCGATCGGGCCCGTGCCCGCGTGCTGGGCACGCTCGATTGCGCGCCGCAGTAACTCCCTCGCGCGAGGCGGCCCGTCGTGCTCGACGACAGCGTCGACAGCCTCGATCCATTCGCTCGTCTCGAGCGAGTCGATGTCGGTCCCGGCACCGTTGTGGCCCATGCTTTGAACGCGTTCCGTGGTCATTCGGCGGGCGGCGTTGGTGTATCCCTCCTCGTCGCGCTCACTATACATTCGGGTCTGTGGCGCTCCACGAACTGCAAGACCACCCTCCCGGGCCGCCCTGGGAGCAGCCCCTGCACGGAACTCTCGAGCGGCTCGTCGTCTCCTCCGAGGCGCTGGCAGAGAACCCGCTGGGCGATTCTCCGGTGCGCCCGCTCTACGTCTACCGCGCGCCCGGCTCGCTGGGCAAAGTCGTCCCCGCGGTCTACGTGCTCCAGGGCTACAGCGGGCAGGTCGACATGTGGCTGGCGCGCTCGGCCTTTGAGCCGAACTTCGTCGAGCGGCTCGACCGCGATGTTTGGCGCGGGTGAGTGCCCGCCCGCGATCGTGGTGTTCGTCGACGCCTGGACCTCGCTCGGCGGCTCGCAGTTCTTGAACTCGCCCGCCACGGGTCGCTACATGGATTACGTCTGCGACGAGGTCGTCCCGTTCATCGACGAGCGCTACCCGACGCTCGAGGGCCGCGATCACCGCGGTGTGGCGGGCAAGTCCTCGGGCGGCTATGGCGCGATGGTGCTCGCCATGTGCCGCCCCGAGGTCTTCGGCGCTCTCGCCTCGCACGCTGGCGACGCGTTGTTCGAGTGCTGCTACATACCCGAGTTCCCCAAGATCGCGCGCACGCTCCGGGATCACTTCGACGGCTCGTTCGAGGTGCTGCTGAGGCGCATGGGTGAGAGCGACCACTTCGACTGGGACAAGTTCGGGGGCGCCTTCAGCACCTACGCCTACGCCGCCGCCTACTCACCGGACCCCGACGACGCCTCGAGCGTGCTGCTGCCGTTCGAGATCCAGACCGGCCGGCTGGTCGACGAGGTCTGGCAGCGCTGGCTCGAGTGGGACCCCGTGCGCATGGCGCCCCGCTGCGCGGAGGCGCTGCGCAGCATGCGCCGCATCTACCTCGACGCGGGCAAGAGCGACGAGTGGTTCCTCGACCTGGGCGCGCAGGCCTTCGCCGCCGAGCTCGAGCGGCTCGGGGTCGAGCACACGCTCGAGCTGTTCGACGGCACCCACGGCGGCATCACCTACCGCTATCCGGGCGGGGTGCGGGAGCTCGTGTTGGCGCTCGGGCGCGCTTGAACTGACCCGGAGACGGGTTAGGCTCGCTTTACGGTGACCGGGACTGGACGCCTGAGGGGCCTGATATGGGTAGTGGGCATGCTCGCGACACTCGCGATCGCCGTGCCGATCGCGCTCGCGGCAGCAAAGCCCAAGACGATCCGCGTCGACGTCAGCTCATCGGGTGCTCAGGCGACCGGCGGGAACAGCTTTGCCGACACGGGGGAGGCGATCTCCGCCGACGGTAGCTCCGTTGCCTTCGCCTCTGAGGCCACCAACCTGGTTGCGAACGACACCAACGGCGCCCGCGACATCTTCGTCCGAGAGCTGAAGGCACACAAGACGATTCGCGTGAGCGTCGACTCCGCTGGCCAGCAGAGCAATGGCCTGAGCCAAGAGCCGTCGATTTCCGCGGACGGTCGCTTTGTCGCATTCGCCTCCTATGCGACAAATCTCGTCGGCAGCGACACCAACGGCGCCGCGGACTCTTTGTGCGCGACCTGAAGACGCACAAGACCATGCCGCGTGAGCGTGAGCTCCTCGGGGGCTCAGGGCAATGGCAACAGCTTTACCCCCTCGATCTCCGCAACCGGACGCTTCGTCGCCTTTGCCTCTGCTGCCAGCAACCTGGTCGGCGGAGACACGAACGCCGTCGACGACGTCTTCGTGCGCGACCGCAAAGACCACACGACCCGGCGCGCGAGCCTGAGCTCGTCGGGCCATCAGGGCAACAACGCGTCCTTCCTGGTCGACCCCGCGATCACCCCGGACGGGCGCTTCGTCGTCTTCATCTCGCGCGCCACCAACCTGGCCCCGGGGCGACGAGCACCTTCGAGCAGATCTTCCTACGCGACGTGAAGGCCGGGAAGACGCAACTCATCAGCCAGAGCTCCTCGGGCCACGAGGCAAACGGGCCGAGCTTCGAGCCATCGATCACCGCCGACGGAGCCTATGTGGCGTTCGATTCGATCGGCAGCAACCTCGTCCCGGCAGACACGAACGGCGAGGCGGACGTGTTTGTTCGAGGACCGCTGCGCTGAATTCGTGTCCCGGGCCGATCATGATCGGCCCGGCCGGCCGGAACATGTTCCGGCCGGGGCCAGCGCGCATGCGCGCTGGCCATAATGGGTTGTAGTGCCTTTTCTGCGTCGCTCGCAAGCTCCCCGCGCGAAGCGCGCCCGCGAGCCGCTCCCACCGGGCGCCTGGAGCAGGCTTGCAGCGTGCACCGCGGCAGCTGCGCTGCTCCAGCTCGACGGCACCCTGATCACGGTCGCGCTGCCCTCGGTGGCCCGTGGCCTGGGGGTCTCGAGCGGATCGACGGCGGTCGTGCTGAGTGCCTACTTCATCGCCTACGCGCTGGCGCTGTTTCCCGGCGGCTCGCTGGTCGACCGCTTCGGCGCGCGCCGCCTGGCGCTGCTCGGGCTGGTGGTGTTCGCCGCCGGCGCGGGCGGCGGGGCCGTGGCGCCGACGATGGGCGTGCTGGTGGCGATGCGCGTCCTCCAGGGCATCGGCGCCGGGCTCGTGAGCCCGGCGGCGCTCGCGGGTGCCGTCAGCGGCTTCCCCGCCGCGCGCCGCGGCACCGCGCTCGGGATCTGGGGCGCGAGTGCGGGCATGTCCAACCTGCTCGGCCCGGTCCTGGGCGGTCTGCTGACCGTCGGGCTCGGGTGGCGCGCCGACTGGTGGGCGCTCGTGCCGCTGGCCTTGATCGCGGCCGCCGGCATCCTCCGCTCGGTGCCCGCGACGATCCACGGCGAGGAGACGAGCCACCCGGTCCTCAACGGGACGGTGCTGGCCGCCTCGTTTGTCGCGGCGCTCACCTTCGCGGTCATGATCGGCAGCTTCTACCTGGCCGAGCAGTACCTTCAGCGGGCCGCGGGCTTCTCCGCTCTGGGTGCCTCGGCGGTGCTGGTCGTGGTCGCGCTGCTGGTGGGCGCGGCCGCACCGCTCGCGGGCCGGCTCGTCGACGAGCACGGCGAGCGTCTGCCCGCGATCGCCGGCTTTCTGGCGGCGGCCGTGGGGCTGCTGGCGCTCGGCATCCCCGGCGTGCCGCTGAATAGCCCGCTCACCATCCTGCCGCTGATCCCGGTCGGGCTGGGACTGGGGATGCTGTTCGTGCCCACCTCGCGCGCGGCGCTCAACGCGACTCCGCTGGCATCGCACGGCCGCACCTCGGCCGTGCTCTCGATGGGACGGCTGCTCGGAGCGGCGGTCGGCGCCGGCCTAGCCGGGATCGCGCTCGCCGGCGGCGTCGACGCCTCGACGGTCCATATCTCGTTGTTGATCGGCTGCGGGCTCTGCCTGGCCGTGGGCATCCCCGCCGCGAGCCGCCTCGGCGGCGGCGCGCGGCCCGCGCTACCGGTTCCCGGCCGCGTACTGCACTAGCGAGAGATCCGTCAGCCACTCGACCGGTGCGCGGTCGTCGGTGTAGACGGTGCCGCCGGTCAGGGGGTTCTCGATCCGTGACGCGACCTTGTTGGCGAGCGTCTGCACGGGTCCCGGGAGGGTGCGGCTCGCTCGCACCATGCGGCTCTTAGTCACGGGCGCGACACTCGCCAGCAGCAGCGAGTTGGCATCGCTCACGCGGTCGCGGACGACCACCGGGAAGACCGCGCCGCAGCGTCGCCGTGACTACTTGCTCGAGCGAGTTCGGAGCCGGGCATGTGGCCGACGTTGACGATGAACACGCCGCCGGGGCGCAGGTGCGCCGCGACCGAGCGCGAAGAACTCGCGTGTCGATCAGATAGAAGGGAATGTAGGGCTGGCGGTAGGCATCGAGAAAGATCGCGCCGTAGCGCGCCGTGCTCTGCTCGAGCCAGGGGCGCGCGTCGGCGGTGTAGAGGTGCAGGTCGGGTCCGCGCAGGTCGAAGTAGCGCTGGCCGATCGCGGTCAGCTCGCCGTCGAGCTCGACGGCATCCACGCGCGTGCGCGGGAAGTAGTGGCCATATGCGCGGGCGACCGTGCCGGCGGCGTCGCCGAGGATCGCGATCCGCCCGCGGGACGCCGCGCACGCCCGCCAGCGGCAGCACGAGAAAGTCGTCCCAGTAGCCGCCGGTCAGGTAGCTGACCACGGGCTTGTACTCGGAGTGGATCGCGACACCCTCGTTCAGCTCGAGCCAGCGCTCGCCGCGTGCGGAGCTGGAGCACGCGCGCGTACTGATAGGGCGTCTCGGTCTCGTAGATCACCTGGGCGCCCGCCACGTCGGTGCCGATCATCGGCGGCGGCACGAACAACAGCCCGGCGAGCACGAGCGGGACGACGCAGGAAGCGCCAGGAGCGCATGCCCGGCGCCGCCACCAGGGCCAGGGCGAGCGCGAACACGCAGGAAGGTACGGTGCGTGCCGATCAGCGGGATCAGCAGCAGCGCCGCCAGGAAGGTGCCCGTCCAGCGAGCCGGCGGTGGAGATCGCGTACAGGCCACCGGTCACCGTGCCGGCCTCGCTCGACGCGCGCCGAGCGCGAGCCGATTGGCGTACGGCGCAACCGTACCCAACAGCAGCACGGGCACCGCCACGAGCACGAGCACCGCGGCCAGAGAGCCGAGGAAGCCGCCAACCGACAGCGCGCCGAGCGCCTTGACCGACAGGCTCAGGAACGGATCGGCGACGAACGGGACCAGTGCCAGCAGCACCGCGGCCGCGAACACGATCGAGACACAGACCGCGCAGGTCGGCGCGCCGGTCCGCCAGCCGCCCGCCGAGCGCGTAGCCGGCCGCCAGCGCCACCAGCACGGTCGCGATCGTGTTCGCCCAGATGATCGTCGAGGCGCCGAAGTAGGGTGCGAGCAGACGCGCGCCGCGGCGATCTCGGCGCCGAGGCTCGCCGAGCCGACCACGAAGGCCAGCGCTCGTAGCATCGCGCGTCGCGGCGGCGCGGGGTCGGACGCTGAGGGCCCGGGCGCTGGCTGCGCTCGGGCGGAGGTACGGGTGGCGCTCACCGCTTGAGGGCACCGTAGCACCGCCGGCAGCGGCGCCCGCTCAGGTGAGCGGACGCCGCCGTGTTCGCTAATGAAGCGGGCAGTTGTGGTGTGCCCGGCTACTAGCGGCCGAGCCGGTGCTCGTGGTCGAGCTGTGATGCGTACGGGCGGCGCCCTTGCCGCGGACGTCGAACTGCCGTGGGTGGCTGCCACCGCCACGCCGCCTCCGCCGATCAAGGCCAGTACGGCGGCCGCTGTGGCGAGGGTGGTGCGTTTGAACACCGGAACCTCCTTTCGTTGCTTGCGCACTCGATCCAACCAGCGTTCGCTGGGAGCGCTTCTGAGCGCGGGTTGAGGAGACGAAGTGAGTTCGGCTCCGAGAGCTGCCGGGCAAACGGAGCTCTCCGTATAGTTGTCGCGCAGTGGCGGCGGTACGTGCCAGCGACGTGGTCAAACGCTTTGAGACGACGCAAGCCCTCGACGAGCGTCGACCTGATGGTCGAGGAAGGCGAGGTGCGGGGCCTGCTCGGACCCGAACGGGGCGGGCAAGACGACGCTGCTGCGGATCCTCTTCGGCTCGGTGCAGGCCGATGCGGGCAGCGTCGAGCTGTTCGATCGGACGCTCAACTGGTCCGAGGTCGACGCGCTCGAGCGGGGTCGCCGGCTTCGTCGAGGACCCGAGCTTCTATCCCTACCTCTCGGGGCGCGTGAACCTCGAGTTGCTGGCGGAGCTCGACGGGCGCGCGCGGCACCGCCAAGATCGACGACGCGCTCGAGCGGGTGGGCCTGGCCGGCCGCGGCGGCGACCGCGTCAACGGTTACTCGACCGGGATGAAGCAGCGGCTCGGCATCGCCGCCTCGCTGCTGCGCGAGCCGCGCCTGCTGCTGCTCGACGAGCCCACCGCCGGGCTTGACCCCGCCGGGGTCAGGGACATGGCTGCGCTTGTGCGCCAGCTCGCGGCCGACGGCGTCACGATCCTGCTCTCGAGCCACCAGATCGAGGAGGTGGAAGGGATCTGCGACACCTTCACGGTCTCGTCGCAGGCGCGTCGTGTGGGACGGCACCGCGGAGCAGCTGCGCGAGCAGGCCCCGGCCTCCGCCTACCGGCTCGACACGAGTGACGATTCGCGGGCGCTCGAGCTCGCGCATGCGCCAGCGCGGCGTGCGGGCGCGCCCTCGACGACGGCGGCGGGCTCGCGCTCGCGGTCGAGCACGACAGTCGCTTGGATCCCTACGTGCTGGCGCTCGGATGCAGCCGGCGTGGCGGTCCGTCGGCTCGAGCTGCTCACCAGTCCCGTGGAGTCGATGTTCTTCGCCCTCACCGGCGAGTCGGCACGTCGCGAGCCGCCGAGCTGACCGAGCTCGACCGCCGGCGCCGGCCGGGACATGAGCGACCGCGCTCGGCCCTCCCAGCGGGCGCTTGGCCCGGCCCCGCGGCGCGCGGCGCCGCAACATCGGCGTGCGCCGCGTCTACCGGGCGGAGGTGCGCAAGCTCTCCTCTCAGGTCGCTGATCCGCGTGGTCGCGCTGCTGTGCTTCGTGGTGCCCGTTCATCTTCGGCGCGCTGCTCAAGATCCAGAGCGGCGCCCCGACCGACACCCTGTACGGCGTCTGGGTGCACTCGTCGGGATTCGCCGTCTCGCTCGTGGTGCTCGCGTCGGCCGGCAGCGTGGGGCTTCCCGCTGATCGCAGGGGCCGTGGCGGGCGACCTCTTCTCCTCCGAGGAGCGCTACGGAACCTGGAAGCTGGTGCTCACGCGCTCGTGCACGCGCCGCGACGTCTTCGTCGGCAAGCTGCTGGCGGCGGCGACCTTCGTCCTCGGGCTGCTGCTGCTGACCGCGATCGCCAGCCTGATCGCGGGAGTGGTGCTGGTCGGCGCCCAGTCGCTGGTCAACCTGAACGGCACGCTGTTCTCTCCCGGCCACTCGCCCTGCTGGTCTTCGCCAGCTGGCTGTCGTTCATCCCGCCCGCGCTCGCCTTCACCGCGCTTGGCGGTGCTGTTCTCGATCGCCACCCGCAACGGCATCCTGGGCGTGATCGCTCCGTTCGTCGCCGCGCTCGCGATGCAGTTGCTGCTGCTGGTCGGCACCGGCATCTGGGCCCACCTGCTGCTGATGGGCGCGGCGTTCGACTCGTGGCACGGCCTCTTCAACGTGCAGCCGTACTTCGGCCCGCTGATCGTGGGAATCGCCGTCAGCGTGCTCTGGATCGTCGTCTGCATCGACGTCTCCTGGGCGCTGCTGCGCCGTCGCGACTTCGCCGGTACGCCTGTGACGCGCAGGCAGGGGTGGGGCAGCCGGTACGCGTCGTGGCGGCGATCGCGGCGGCGATCGCGCTGATCGCGATCGCCGGCAACTGGGGCCCAGCGGGCGTGACGCCGGCCCGCCTGACGAGCAACCTCATCCCCAACTTCAACCACCTCACGGTGATGCAACAGCTCGAGCTCGGCCGGCACGTGCCCAAGGGCTTGAAGCTGCAGCTCGCGCTGCCGACCTGCTATCGCCGCGGCGCGGCCCGATGGCCCCGGGGACTGGGTCTGCTGACTTCAGATCATCCCGCCCTCGGGCGGCGCGCTGCCCGCCGCAGCCGATCACATCGCCTACGACGTCAGCGTCAACTGGGACGGCTGCTACAAGGCGCAGTCGCCTCCGGCGTTCATCGGCCGCAGACGATGCGCAACAAGCACGGCAAGAACGTGGTCAACCCTCTGTACACGATCTACGGCTGTGTCAACCCGCTGTAGGCCGGCGCCTGTGCGCTGCCCCGGTCCGCCTTTGCGGACCGACTGGCCGCGCATGCGCGGGCCGGACCATTTGATTTTATTTCCGCAGGTGTGCGAGCCAGCTCCTCAGCACCGGCAGGAACTGGGGGTCGACGCCGTGCGGCATCGGCGACTCGCGGTAGAGCACGTGAGCCCCGGCCTCTTCGAGCCGCTGCCGGGCGTCGCGACCGAACTCGACCGAGATCACGGGATCTTGGGTGCCATGCCCGATCGCGACGTGAAAGCCCCTGCGTCCGATAGGTCGAGCGTGAAACCCTCGACCGTCGGCATGAAGCCGCTCAGCGCGAGCATCCCCGCCGGCGCCGGCCGGCCCGGCCCGAGGCCGAGCGCATAGGACATGACGGCGCCCATCGAGAAGCCACCCAGCACCGTCTGCGACCAGGGCACGCCCACGCGCTTCCGGGAGCGCGTCGAGCCAGCGCGCCAGAGTGCGTAGGCTCGAGGAAGGTCGCTCGGTCGGGATAGCCGACCCGACGCGAGATGTACCAGTGGAAGCCCCCCGGGGTGAGCTCGAGCGGCGCGCGGGCGTCACTCCGACCAGTTGCCGCTCGGGGTCGAGCTCGTCGAGCAGCGGCAGCAGGTCGAACTCGTTGGTGCCGCGGCCGTGGAGCAGCACGAGCGCGCCGATCGGCGGCCGGCTGGCAGGTCGCAGCTCATGAGCAAACAGATCCATGTCAGCGCTCACGAGTGCCCGAGCCTACATATCGCGCGCTCGAGTGACCCTCCACGTCCCGCGCTCTAGTGATCTTTGCCACATGTGCCGGCCCGGTAACTCTCACCACGAGGTTGTGAAGGGCGCGACGCTCCACGCTGAGCGCGATCCGCGGCGACGCCGGTGACGTGCTGAGCCGGCTCAGCCGCACCAGCTAGCGCAAGCGGCCCCATATAGTGCTGGCCGGTTAGCCGTATGAACCGGTACCAGCCGATGAAGGCTGTCCTCTCGGACGAGCCCTTCTCAGACCCCCAGTGGCTATTCGAGCGAAAGCTCGATGGAGAGCGCTGCGGCGCTCTCCGCCAGCGGGGGCAAGTGACGTTGCTCTCGCGCAGCGGCCAGCTGCTCAATGACACCTATCCCGAACTGGTCGACGCGCTCCAGGGCGGCGGCCCTGACCTGCTCGCGGACGGCGAGGTGGTCGCATTCAAGGGCCATCAGACGCAGCTTTGAGAGGCTCCAGCGGCGTATGCAGATCCGCAACGCGCAGCGCGCTCGGCAGTCCGGCGTGCCCGTGTACTACTACCTGTTCGACCTGCTCGAGCTCGACGGCGAAGACATCCGCGGCCTGACGCTCCGCGAGCGCAAGGCGAAGCTGCGCCAAGCCGTGAATTTCGGCGGGCCGCTGCGCTTTACGACCCACCGCAACGGCGCGGGCGAGACCGCCTATCGCCATGCGTGCGAACAGGGGTGGGAGGGCGTGATTGCGAAGCGGGTCGCGAGCCGCTATGTCGCGAGCCGCTCCCGCGACTGGCTGAAGCTCAAGTGCTCATACGCCCAGGAGCTCGTGATCGGGGGCTGGACGGCGCCCAAGGGCGCGCGCCAGCGGCTGGGCGCGCTGCTCGTCGGCTACTGGGAGGACGGCAAGCTCCGCTATGCCGGCAAGGTCGGCACGGGCTTTGATCAGCGGACGCTCGAGATGCTGGGCGACGAGCTGGAGCGGCGCGAGCGCTCTTCGCCGCCATTCACGGCGGCCGATCTGCCGCGCGCGGCGCGGTGGGCCGAACCGGAACTCGTTGGGCAGTTCGCCTTCTCCGAATGGACCCGCGACGGGAAGCTCCGCCACCCCCGCTATCAGGGCCTCCGCTACGACAAGCCCGCGCGTGAGGTCGTGCGCGAGCGACCGAGCTGATGAGCGCCACAATCCAGGCCGGGCGCAGGCGAGTCGAGATCACGCGCCCCGACAAGCCGCTCTTCCCGTGCGGCATCACCAAGGCCGACTTGGCCCGCTACTACGAGCAGGTGGCGGGCGCGATGCTGCCGCACATCAGAGACCGTCCGCTCAACCTCGAGCGCTATCCCGACGGGATCGAGGCAGAGCGGATCATGCAGCAAAGCGCGAGCCGCTACTTCCCCAGCTGGATCGGGCGGGTCCGGGTCCCCAAGCGAGGCGGGACGGTAGAGCACGTACGCGCCTCCGACGCCGCCACGCTCGTCTACCTGGCTGGCCAGGCCTGCATCACGCTGCATCCGTGGCTCAGCCGCAGGGACGCCCTCAAGCGCCCCGACCGGATGATCTTCGACCTCGATCCCTCAGACGAGGACCAGGCCGCGGTTCTGCGCGCGGCGCGCATCATGGCCGCCCTGCTGCGTGAGCTCGGGCTCGAGCCGTGGGTCATGACCAGTGGCTCGCGCGGTTACCACCTCACCGTGCCTCTGACTCGCCGCGCCGACTTCGATGACGTGCGCGCGCTCGCGCGCGATATCGCCCAGCTGGCCAGCAGACGCGAGCCGCGGCTGTTCACGGTCGAGCAGCGCAAAGCCAAGCGCGGCGCGCGGATCCTGATCGACATCATGCGCAACGGCTATGCCCACACTGCGGTCGCACCCTATGCGGTGCGGGCGCGGCCGCACGCGCCGGTCGCGACGCCGTTGCACCCAGAAGAGCTTGAAGACCCAGCTACGCGACCGGACGGCTGGACGCTGCGCACGGTGCTCGAGCGCCTGGAGGAAGGCGGCGACCCCTGGGCAGCGATCGCGAGCCACAGGCAGTCGACGGTCGCGGCCAGGCGGAGCGTCCGAGCGGCGCTCGCCGAGATCGACCGATGAATTAACTCCTCGCGAGCCGTCTGAATCGGCAGGATCAGAGACGAGACGCGGAGGACAGTCATGAGCAGGCTCAGAGTCAGCATCACGATGTCGCTTGACGGGTATGTCGCAGCGCGTGACCAGACCGAGCAGGACCCGCTCGGGGTCGGGGGGACGGAGGTGCACGAGTGGTTCTTCCCGCTCAAGGCCTTTCGGGAGATGCACGGTGAGCAGGGCGGGGAGGTCAACGCCAGCTCGGCCGTGGTCGAGGAGCGCCGGGCCAACATCGGCGCGACGATCATGGGCCGCAACATGTTCGGACCCGTGCGCGGACCATGGCCGGATCAGTCGTGGCGTGGCTGGTGGGGCGAGGATCCGCCCTATCACCACCCGGTGTTCGTGCTCACGCACCATCCGCGCGATCCGCTCGAGATGCAGGGCGGGACCACCTTCCACTTCGTCAGCGAAGGGGTCGAGTCGGCGCTCGCTCAGGCGCGGGCAGCGGCGCGTGGCCAGGACGTCTGGCTAGCGGGTGGCGCGGCCACGGTCAACCAGTACCTGGCCGCGGGACTGGTCGACGAGATCGACCTATCGATCGCACCCGTGCTCCTGGGCGGGGGCGCCCGTTTGTTCGAGGGACTCGAGCGCGGCGCGCTGAAGCTCAATCAGATCCGCGCCGTGGACGCGCCGGGTGTCACTCACATCAAGTACGAGGTGGTGAATGTCAGCTGAGGAGGTAGACGCCTACCTGAGCGGGGTGGCCGAGCCCGGCCGTAGCACGCTCCAGAACCTGCGCCGCACGATCCTCGAGATCGTCCCCGAAGCGGACGAGGTGATCTCCTACGGGGTGCCCGCCTTCCGAGTGGGCGGCAAGACCATTGCCGGGTTCGCGGCCTTCAAGAACCACCTCAGCTACCTGCCCTTCAGCGGCTCGGTGCTCGGGCAGTTCGCCGACGAGCTGCGGGGCTATTCGATGACCAAGAGCGCGCTGCACTTCCCGCTCGACAGTCCGCTTCCCGAGTCGCTTGTGCGGAAGCTTCTCGAAGCGCGGCTGGGGGAGGCCGAGCGGCGCGGCCGCTGAGTAACGACTAGCTCTCAACTGAGCGTGCGCTGCGCCCCTGCTCGAGTCCCCAGCTGACTATTCGCTCGGGGTGGATGCGGATCAGCGGCGTCGGCATCGCGATCGCCTCTCCGCGGCCACGGATCTCGATCGCCCGCGGCCGCCACGGGTCGACGCTTTCCAGGTCGTCGATCACGATCGCCGCGCGTCCGCTGCGCGCCACGTCGCGGAACTTTTTCGAGCGCTCGAGCTCGTAGCCGCCGACGTCGATCGTGTCGCGCGCGGCGTTGTAGATCCACCCAACCGGCACCACGTGGGGCGTGCCGTCGGCCCCCACCGTCGCCAGCCGACCGAGCCGTCGGCCGCCCGTCAGATAGCCAAGCTCGGCCTCGGAGAACACGCTCACACGACGGTTTTACCCCATCGGTCCTCACTCCGGCCGCGGTGCTACGTTGAGCCCGCTGACGTGGCCCGCGAATACGTTCTCTCACGCGAAGTCGAGGCGACCGAGCTCCACGAGGCCCTTGCTCCCTCGTTCTCGTTCAACGTAGGCCGCCGCAGTGCGGTGGAGCAGACCTTCTACGACACCTTCGATCGGCGGCTCCGGCAGGCGGGGATGTCGCTGGTGCACGCGCACGGACGGCTTGCGCTGCTGAACGGCTCCTCGGTGGAGTCCGCCGGGGCCGATCTGACCGACGTGCCCGACCGGATCCTCGCACGCGATCTGCCCGCCGGGAGGCTGCGCGATCTACTCCTGCCCGTGACCGATGTACGCGCGCTGATGGCGCTCGCGACCCTGCGCAGCACGCAACGCCCAGCGAAGGTCCTCGACGGCGAAGGCAAAACGGTCGTGCGGCTGATGATCGAGCACGGGAGGGCGGTTGCCCGGGACGGAGGCTTCGCGCCGCGTCTGCGGGTGCTCGAGGTGCGTGGCTACGAGAAGGAATTTGCCCGTGTGTGCAGGCTGATCGAAGCCGGGCTCGGCGTCGCCCGCGCGGAACAGTCGTTGCTCGAACTCGTGCTGCTCCGCTCGCGCGCCGCCTCGACGGACGCGGCGTCCGACCCCGGGGCCGGCCTCGACCCGGGAGAGGACGCCACTCGTGCGGCAGCTCAAATCTCGCGCCGGCTGCTGGAGGTGATCGAGCTCAATCTGGCCGGCGTGCTGGCCGACATCGACACTGAATTCCTGCACGACGTGCGCGTCGGCGTGCGTCGCACACGATCGCTGCAGCGGCAGTTACGTCAGGTCTTTCCAAGGGACGAGCTGGGCCGCTTCCGCCGCGAGTTTCGCTGGCTGCAGGCTGTCACGGGGCCAACCCGTGACCTGGACGTGTTCCTACTAGAGCTCCAAGACCTGAGCACGCTGCTCGGTGAGCCCCAGCGGCGGGACCTCCAACCGTTGCAGAAGCTGCTCACCCGCCGTCGTGACCGCGCCTGGCGAGTGATGGCGGGTGTGCTGGGCTCGCCGCGGACGACGACCGTGCTGCGCGATTGGGGCGAGTTCCTCGAGGGGCTCGAGCGAATCCCGGCGCCCGGTGCGAGGAGGCCGATCGAGCGGGTGGCCGGCGGCCGGATCTCGACCGTGTACCGGCGCATGGTGAAGGCCGGGGATGAGATCGACGATTACAGCCCGGCGGAGGCGCTGCACGACCTGCGCAAGCAGGGCAAGGAGCTCCGCTACCTGCTCGAGTTCTTCTCGGAGCTCTATCCAGCGCCTGTGACCACGTCGATGGTGCGCGCGCTCAAGGGTCTCCAGGACGTACTCGGGCGCTTTCAGGACCGCCAGGTGCAGGCCGAGCTGCTGCGATCGCTTGGTGACGACGTGGGGGCGCTTGAGCAGGGCCCGACCGCGCTCTTGGCGATGGGCCAGCTGTTGACGCGGCTCGACGAGCAGCAGCTCGAGGCCCGCGCTCATTTCACCGAGCGCTTCCGGGCTTTCGCCGCCCCCGGGCAGCGCGCGCTGGTGCGGGAGACGTTCGCTTGGCGCGGGTGATCGCGAGCTACAACATCAAGGGCGGCGTCGGCAAGACCTCGGCGGCCGTCAATCTCTCGTATCTCGCTGCTCGCGAAGGCAGTCGCACGCTGCTCTGGGACCTCGATCCCCAGGGGGCGAGCACGTTCGTCTTCCGCGTCAAGCCGAAGGTCAAGGGCGGCGGCGAGAAGCTCGTTCGCGGCCGCACGAGCGCCGCGCAGCGCATCAAGGGGACAGACTTCGAGCGCCTTGACCTGCTTCCCGCGGACTTCAGCTACCGCCACATGGACCTGGCGCTCAACGCCGTCAAACGGCCAACGCGTCGCTTGGCTCGCGTACTGGCCCCGCTGCGCTCGGAGTACGACTACATCTTCCTCGACTGTCCGCCGAGCATCTCGCTCGTCTCCGAGAGCGTGTTCAAGGCCGTCGACGCGCTGCTGGTGCCGCTCATCCCGGCGACGCTGTCGGCCCGCACGCTCGAGCAGATCGAACGAATCGTCGACGGCGACGCCCGCCTGCTCGCATTCTTCTCAATGGTCGATCTGCGCAAGCGGCTCCACCGTGACATCACGGAGCAGATCGGCCGGGAGCACTCGAACCTGCTGCCGACCGCAGTGCCGCTGGCGGCCGACGTAGAGCGGATGGGCTCGAGACGGGCGCCCTTGCAGGAGTTCGCGCCGAGCGGTCGCGCGGCGGCCGCATACCGCGATCTGTGGCGCGAGGTCCGCGAGCGTCTCGAGCCGGCCGCGGACGGTTGCTAGCCACAGGCGGGCTGCGAAGATCGATGGCCGAACCGCCGCGAATCCCGGCCTCCGTGGGGGCGCTGATCTTCGACACCTCGGGGCGGCTGCTGCTGTTGAAGACGACCTACAAGCGCGGCTGGTCGCTCCCCGGCGGCCAGGTCGAGGCAGATGGCGAGTCGCCCTGGGTGGCCTGCCAGCGCGAGACGTTCGAGGAGTGTGGTCTGCGCGTCGAACATGGCAGGCTCGTGTGCGTCGACTTCCTTCCGGCCAAGTCGGGCAGGGAGCGAGGGCTCCGCTTCCTGTTCGATTGCGGCACGTTCGATGATCGAAGGCTCGAGACCGTGGTGCTCCAGCCTGAGGAGATCGAGCAGCACCGCCTCGTCGCACCGCGTGAAGCGATCGAGCTGCTCACCGGGCCGGTCGGGAGGCGAGTGGAGGCGACGCTCGATGCGGGCCGCTGCGTGTATCTCGAGGACGGTCGCCGCCTCGATAGCGTGAGCTGAGCCTGGGGGCCGGGGGGCGAGGCCTCCGGCACGTGGCGGCGCGGGCGCGGCCACACCGTCCGCGGGCGGCCTTACGGTAGGAACGCATGTTCGAGCTTGAAAAGCGCCCACAGGAGCGCTGGCTCGCCGCCCTAAACCCGGAGCAGTTGCGCGCGGTGCGCCATGACGGCGGACCGCTGCTGATCCTTGCTGGAGCGGGGACCGGGAAGACGACCACGCTCTGCTCCCGGGTCGCGTGGCTGGTCAGCAAAGGGGTGGCTCCGGAGCGGATCCTGCTGCTTACATTTACCCGCCGCGCGGCCCGGGAGATGCTCCAACGGACGCGGGCGATGGTGACATTGGCGGCCCGCGGGCGCGGCGTCCTCGGCGGGACCTTTCATTCGGTCGCACACCACCTGATTCGCCAGCACGCGAGCGCGCTTGGCCTGCCGCCGGGATTTGGGCTGCTCGACGCCGGCGACGCCGCAGACCTGCTCGACCTCGTGCGCGAGGAACACGGTCACGCGCAGCGCCAGCGGCGCTTCCCCAAGAAAAGCACCTTGCTCGACATCTACTCGCGCACGGTGAACGCGCAGCAGCCGCTGTCGGAATTGCTGGCCGCGGCGTTTCCCTGGTGTGAGGAGCACCTGGAACACATCGCGGGGCTGTTCAGGGCCTACACGGCGCGAAAGAGGGCCCGGGGGATGCTCGACCTCGACGATCTGCTCGTGTACTGGCGGGCTCTGGCGAGCGATGAGGTGATCGGAGCCGAGCTTGAGCAGCGCTTCGATCACATCCTCATCGACGAGTACCAGGATGTCAACGGTCTGCAGGTAGAGATCGTCCGCCGGCTGCGCTCCACCTGCCGCGCGCTGACTGTCGTGGGCGACGACTTTCAGGCGATTTACGGCTGGCGGGCCGCCTCGGCCAAGCACATCCTGGATTTCCCTGAACATTTCCCCGACGCCACGGTCGTCACCCTCGAACGCAACTACCGCTCGACACAGCCGATCCTCAACGCCGCAAACGCGCTCTCGGTCCAGGCCGAGCGCGCCTTCCCGAGGCGTCTTCGTACCGACCGTGAGGGCGACGGCGCCCCCGAGCTGATCTTCTGCCGCGACGAATCCGCCCAGGCGAGCGAGGTCTGCGAGCGCGTGCTGTCGGCCCGTGAGCGAGGCATGGAGCTGCGCAGCCAGGCCGTCCTGACGCGTACCTCGCACGACAGCGCCCTGCTCGAGCTCGAGCTGGCCCGCCGCGACATCCCGTTCGTCAAGTACGGCGGGCTGCGCTATCTCGAGGCGGCCCATGTCAAGGATCTGATCGCACTCCTCCGGCTCGCCGACAATCTGGTCGACGAGATCTCGTGGTTTCGCGTGCTCCAACTGTTCGACGGGGTCGGCCCGGCCACTGCCCGCCGCGCGCTCGACGTGCTGGTCACGGCCGAAGGCGACAGACTCGCCGCCTGGCCCGCCGCGCGCGAGTTGCTCCCCGCCGGTGCCCGGCCACTCGCCGACGAGCTGGTCGCGGCGCTCAACTACGCGCGCCACGAGAGCAAAGCCGGCGTGCGAGCGGAACGTCTGAGCCAATCGCTCGCACCGCTGATCAAGGCCCGGTATGCGGACGGCGCGCTGCGGATGCAGGACCTGGACCAGCTCGTCGCCGCCGCGCACGACGCCTCGGCGCTCGGCCACTTCATCTCCGAGCTCGTGATCGATCCGCCCTCATCGAGCGCCGACCTGGCGGGACCCCCGCATCTCGACGAGGACTATCTGATCCTCTCGACGATCCACTCAGCCAAGGGGCTCGAATGGGAGGCCACCCACATCCTGGCCGTCTACGACGGCAATTTCCCAGCCGACATGGCCGCGGGAAACAGCGAGACGATCGACGAGGAGCGCCGCCTTTTGTATGTAGCGATGACGCGCGCGCGACGCCAGCTTCACCTGTACGTCCCGCTGCGCTACTACCACCGCCCGGGCGCCAGAGACGACGCCCACGGTTACGGCAAGGCGTCGCGGTTCCTGACCGCCGAGGTCCAGGGCTGTTGCGAGGTCATCCGGCAGGGCGACCCCGGGCTCGAGCCCGGAGACGGCCGTGCGATGCGGCGGATCGAGGTATCGGTGGATTCGCTGTTCCAGTAGCGCTGGCCGCTCTACAGACCGGCGACTTGCTGCACCACCTCTGCCGCCGGCAACTCGAGCGCCTGGGCATGTCTCTCGCCGGCCCAGAGGTTGACGAGGTCTGCATTGCCCTCCTCACGCCCAGCCCGACGCAGCGGCGCTGTGACGTAATGGAGCTCGGGATAGGCGAGCGGCGCGCTGGCGCCATGCTCGGCCATGAACTGGTTGCAAATCCCGCGGGCGAGCCGTCCCGTGAAGGCTCTGGTCAGCGCAGTATCGGCGCGCGTACGCAACGCGGCGCGATGGACCTCGCTCGTGCCCGCCTCTGGACAGAGCATGAACGCAGTCCCGAGCTGCGCCGCACTCGCGCCAGCTCGCAAGACGGCCTCGAGATCGGTGCTGGTGGCGATGCCGCCCGATGCGACGCGAGGGAGCCGCGAGTTGCCGATCGACGCGAGCAGCGGCAACAGCCGAAGCAGCGGTAGGCCTGGTCTGTCGGCGAACGAGGCTCGGTGACCGCCGGCTTCGGCTCCCTGCACCACCAGGGCGGCCGCTCCGGCCGCCTCGGCCTCGGCTGCCTCATCTGGATTGGTGACCGTCACCCAGACCTCGGAGCCGACCTCGGCCAGCGCCTCGATCACCTCGCGGTCGGGACAGCCGAAGGTGAAGGAGACGACCGGCAGTCGCTCCCGCAGCAGCAGTTCGATCTTGGGACCCCACTCGTCATCGCTGTAGCGCGGCTCCCCGATGGGGAGATTCCGTTGGGCGGCCCACTGCGCCAGGCGCTGCACGAACGGCGTGTATCCCGCCGGATCAGCCGGACCTGTTCCCGGCACGAACAAGTTGGCCGCGAGCAACCCCGTTGTCAGGGACCGCGCACGAGCGATCCGCTCAGCCAGCTCGGGAGCACTCAGGTAGCCGCCCGCTAAAAAGCCCAACCCGCCTGCCGACGCCACAGCGGCGGCGAGCTCTGGCGTTGAGGGCCCACCCGCCAGCGGCGCCAGAACGATCGGTACGCGGAGCTCGTCGAGGACCACGCTCAAAGGGTGAGGCTGGCCGCGCGTAAACGCAAGGCCGCCTCCGCTAGTCCGGTCTGCGGCGACTTGACCTCCTGCATGCGGGCCTTTCACTACCTCATGTGTGCTGTGCGTCACCGTCGCGCCGGCGCCAGGCGCCGATAATCGCCGGTTGAAGATCGTCAAGCGCGGAGGTAGCCATGTACTCGTGGAGCATTGGCCGGATCGTGAGGTTCCTCTACGGCAAGGTCAGCAACGGTGACCTGCGATTGCCCTTGCTGGGGCTTGCCAAGGACGCTCGATTCTCCTTCCCGGGGGCGAGCTCGTTCGGTGGAGAGTATGCGGGCAAGCCTGCGATCGCGGCTTGGATGCGTCGGTTCGCATCGCTACACCCCGAGTTCGTAGTCGACGACGTTGCCGTCGCGGGGCCGCCGTGGAACATGCGCGTCTCGATGTGTTTCCACGATCGAATCGTGGCCCCCAACGGTTATGTCTATGAGAACACCGGGATGGAGTACCTCCGCATTCGCGGGGGCCTAATCACGGAGATCCGTGTCCATCTCGACACCGAGAAAGTCACGGCGCTCGACGCACATCTCGACGACGCGCAGGCGGCCGCTGCTACTCGTCCAACCGCTGTCGCAGCCTCCTAGCCCGTCAAGCCGTGGCGTCCGAGTGCTGGTCGGTGTCGCCTAGCGGTGAGTCGTCGTCCGCGGGGGCGCCGGGCAGCTTGTCGGCGGCCGGGCTCTGCGAGCCGCCCTGGGCGCCGGGCTCACCCGGAACGTCCTCGGGCGCGCGTTCTTGCTCGCGTGGCTCGTCGTCTGCGCGTTCGTCTGTCATGCGGCTCTCCTACCCGGTGCTCGGGCGACGAATCGGGACGGCTCGAGAGCCACTTGGGCCGCGAACGCGGTTGGGTACGGTGCAAATCAGGATTCGGTTGGGGCGTTCATCAGCTTGACCGAAGGCGCTCGGCGCGAAGATCGGGTTGCGCACGGGGCGCCACGGTCTGGCATTCGTAAGGACTACGAGTTGCTCAAAGCTGCCCGCTGGTGTCTCGATCACCGTCGAAGCGTCGTCGCGATTTGGGTCGTGACCGCTGTCTTGACGACGGTCCTGGCCCAGGCGGCAGGGCGCCACTACTCGCAGGGAACTGTCTACAGCGCGGGGTGCGGGGAGCCGTCGGCCCTCTGATCGCCCGCCTCGCGCACATGCCGCACGTGGCCGCGGTGCTCTCGCCCTACACCCGGCATGGGGCGTTTCAGGTCTCGCCTGACAAGAGAGCGGCATTCGACGCAGATCGAGAGCCACGTACTTTTCGGGGCTGAACTGGCCATCATGTCACCGGCTCGCTGCTGAAGCTGCCGCCTTCATCGAGCCAACGTTCTGCGTCGAGATGGTCTCGCACCGCCGCGTTTTTGCGGCGGTAAGCGAGGCCAGACAAGCCGTTCGCATCTCCCCCGACGTGCTCGATCGACGCTGAGACAGCGCCGGCCTGCACGATGCGAGCGGCTTGTCTGGCCTCGTCGTCTCTGGCGAGGCTTGCGAACCGCGCGAGCGTCTCGCCGCTGCGGGCCACGATCATCCAGTGATAGGCGCCGCCGTTCTCCTCAAAGGTGAGGAACCTCGTCGGCGCCGGCCTGGACAGAGCGCTTGCCGCCACCCGAGCCTTCTCTTTCGCCGTGAGGGGCTCGGGTGCCTGCGCGGGGTGGGTCATGAGTTGCCAGCGCCTTGACGCGGCGTGCGGGTGCGCCAGTGAAACGCGGTCGCGACCGACCCGTTGCTGACCGGGCCCGTGATCGGGTCGGGCATCACTCCTGGTGCGGCGGAGCGGACCGGCGAGCTTGGTGAGGTGGAGAGCATGGTGAGGACCTTGTCAGGTAGTGCGAGGGGATCTTCGTGTCCCCCTCGTCACACGCTTGATTACTATAGCATGAAATATAAATCCAGAAATGCTAGCCTAGTGTGGATGGCTGAGAGCGCGGCACCTGGTTGGACGTTTCTGACTAACCATGCCCAGGTGCTGGTCTGTATCGCCCACGATCCCGGCGTTCGCCTGCGAGACATCGGCGAGCGCGTCGGGATCACCGAGCGGGCCGCGCATCGCATCGTCACGGAACTCGCCGCCGCGGGGTACATCACGCGCCAACGAAATGGGCGCCGCAACCACTACGCCATCAACGGCCAGTTACCGCTCCCCGACCCGATCGCGCGCGAGCAACACGTAGGATCGCTGCTCGAGATCCTGACCGCGAGCCACGCGTTCAAACCACGGCTCGATCGCACAGGAAGGAGCCGATGATCGCGGGGCTGGCGATGGCGATCGGGTCGATCGTCGGATCACGTGTCCTGAGCTCCGGAGCGTCGCGCCGAACGCGCAAGCCAAAACGCCCACCACGCGGACGACACAACGACCAAACACACCAACACAGCTCGAACGACCCGCACTTTGCCTAGCTGACCCGATCGTTCGACTGGCCGGCGGCGCCCCGGGACGGGACAGCCATTGGTCACACAGCGTACCCGTATGCATCCACAACAGGAAGGGGCCCAATCATGGCCGTAGGAATCCGAATCAAGCTCGCAGGAGTCACCGAGGAACAGTTCGACGCAGTGAATAAGCACGTTGACCCGGCAGGGGACCCGCCGAAGGGGCTGCTGTTCCACGCCTCGGGCCCGATCGACGAAGGGTGGGGCGTGATCGACTTCTGGGAGTCACGCCAAGACTTCGACGCGTTCGAGCCACGGATCGAAGCCGCGGTGGCTGCCGCAGGCGCCCAGCTGCAGGGACCACCGGACATCAGGCAATTCTCGGTTCACGAGACCTTCGCGGCTTAGCCCATCTTGAGCACCGCTACCGCGTAGACCACCCGAGTGAGCGTTGAGCTGCACCCGCCGGACTCCGCTTGTGATGACGGCGTGGAGCGCGGCTTTCGCGTCTCCTCGATGCGCCGCCGGATCGTGGTCAGCGTCGGCGGAGCCGTCGCCGTCGCCGCCCTGCTGGTTTACGTGCTCGCCGGGCGTGGTTCGCAGTTCAGCGCGGCCCTGCGGACAGCCCCACTCACCCTCGTGGGGCTGTCGGTGCTGCTCCAGATCGGCGCGCTGCTGACCCGCGCCGAGGCGTGGGCGATCTGCGTGCGGGCCGCCGGCGGCACGGTCAGCCGCCGGGTGCTGTTTCGCTCGGCCGCGTTCGGCTGCGTCGCGAGTATTGTCAACGGCTCGGTTGGGATGGCGGTACGGATCGCGTCGGTGCGCCGGGCCGCGCCGCTGACGACCCCGCGGGCGCCGGCGCTGGTGGCCGCCGAGGTGCCGATCATCACGGTCGAGTTGGCGCTCGTGGCGCTGTTCTCGTTCACGCTGGTCGCGCCGCTCGGCGTCCCGCTGTGGGTGCCGGCGATCATCATCATGCTGATGCTCGGTCTCGTCGCGTTGCTGAGACGCGTCTCGGACCGGCACCGCACCGGGCTTGGGGCCGGGCTCGCGGTCCTGCGCATGCAGAGCCGTGGCCGCCTGATCACGTTCGCCCTGCTTGCGGTGTGCGCCCAGGTGCTGCGCAACTGGCTGATGCTCCACGCGATCGGCGTGCACGTCTCGATCTTCGACTCGATGGCGCTCCTGATCGTCACGTTCACCGTCGGCCAGCTCCCGATCGGCCCGAGTACCGGTCCGGCGGCCGCCGTCCTCATCCTCGGCGCGCACGGTGTCGCCGCCGCCGCCGCCGCCGGCGTGCTGGTGACCCTCACTGGCATCATCGGCTCCCTCATCTTCGCCGCTTGGGCGACCACCGACAGCATCGCCAACCGCCGCCGCGCCGTCATGGCACCGCCGGAGATGCCGTCGGTCCTGACGCCGACCGTCGTGGAGACGTAGCGTTCCGCGATGATGCTCGCCGCCGACGCCCTGGAGGATGACTCGCCGGATGCACCGCACGAGACCCACGAGTGGCTCACGCGCGTTGTGCGGTTCGACCACGAAGAGATCAGGCAGGCGCGAAGGATGACAAGGCCAGCCGGCCGCGATACCGCTCGACGCGCTGGGTCAGTAGCGACTGCTTCGGCTGATAGAGCCGCACACGCGGCTGTCAGCGCTGGCCACCCGTCAGCTGCATCGCGTCTATAACAGGGCTGATCCCGCGCTGCTGCAGCGGTGAGCACTAATCATCCAATGGGCTGGGCGAGGCGGCCCATCCGGCGCAGCCACCAATAGGGATGCGCCGCTGTCTGAGGCCCGCCGATGAGCCCGAGCCACGCCGCCCTCGCGGTACCAGCTCGGAGCGGTACATCAAGTAGCCGACGATAAGCCCGTTCCCCTGGCCGACCACCCAGCCAGGGCCGAGCAGGAACGTCCAGTCACGCCGGCTTGTCCGCCGTGGCGGCTGTCCTCAGCGAACGGGTCGTGCGTTTGCCATGTGGTTGGAGTCAACTGGCCTTGACAGGGGTACGGGCTTGCCATCCTCGCCAATGGGCTTCGGCGTGTGATCTGGACGTACGGCGGCTTCATCCATCCGCGCGAGTCCCGTCTTATCGGGCGCTTCGCCGTCTTCCTGAACGCAGTCCGACCACCCCGTGACGTCGTCGTACCAGCGTCGGGCCGCAGTCCCGTATGGATCTGCGTACCAATCTCCGCGATGCTCAAGCGGTTCCGCGTCGTCGACCCTGTTTTTGTTACGTCTAGACATAAATGCCATGGGAATCTCCTTGCATCGTGCTGCGAGGGATAGGCGTCCGGTTGCAGCGTCACGAGTTGGGTTGCTGGCTGGCGTGGCGAGGCGCGCGTGGAGGCTTGAGCACGAAGATCTCGACTGCGACGTCGGGATCGAGGTGGTTCTGGCTCATGAACGCGACCACCTTGCGATCGAGCTCTCGCTCGACGATTCCTACAAGCGCCTCGCGCATGGCTGTCTGGTAGTCGTGGCGGACTTGCAGGACGCGATCGGAATAGCCGTGGTCAACGAGTGTGCGCTCGCCCTTGGTGAGCGTGTCCGCGAGCACGATAGTCACCAGGTTCTCGTCGATGGTGGTCTTTGCCTTCGTTGGGCCGCGTCCGGTGTACTCGTGAAGCACCTGAACCGCCGAGGTGGCAATTTTCGCAGGGGGGCTTTGGCTTTCGTGCTGCGCGTCCATGGCTATGCCTTTCAGCCGCATCCTCGGTTGGGCGTTAGCACCACGAGAGGGAGAGGAAGCGTAAGGAGCCCGCCAGCAGTTGCGCTTAGCTTACTCGGTGGAGAAGGGCCAGGAGAGGTTTGCGATCGTTTTGCTCGTAAACTGCGAACTCTGCAGTGGCGGAGCGGGTCGATCCGTGGTAAGCCTGAGTCTTCTTCAAGTGGGACCGCGAGCTGCACATTAAGGGCAGCCGGGCGGGACCCAGGAAAGGAGGCGCGCGCCCATGTTGGCCAGCGCCCCGCTCACCTTCGACCCCAGTCAGGCGCGGGTCGAGGCAATGATGGAACAGGGGACGTCGTTCTCGGACGTCGAGGATGCGATCGACATTGCGGAGCTAACGACCGAACACAAAGCTGCGCTGTGGCTCTTCGCCTGGTCGCTCCGCAACCATGTCGAACAGCGACAGGAGGCCCGCTTCCTGCTCGCCGCCATCAGCGCCGACGGATGGGGAAGCAGGTGATGCAAGCGTCGCCGGAGCTACCCAGCGCGGAGCGCCGCGCACGGTTACGTGTCGTGCGCAGCGAGCTGCGTTCCCGCGCGTGGGGCCGCGACCGGGGTGGTCGCCTCCCTGCCCACCCACTCGAATTCGACGACCGTGGCCTCCCAATGCGCCAGCAGCCGCGTGCCGCAGCTGAACGCTGGGTACGGTTTTATGACCCGTTGACCGACGGGGGCCGACGAACAACTCCGCGATGAGCGGAACCGGGCGCGCCCTTCGCGACCACCGACACCGAATTGGACGACCGCACCCCCCTGCGTCAACGCCTGCTGACTCAAACGGGGGCCGCTGCGGGAAGGGCACATCTCGGAAGGCTGACGCGATCCTCCGCGGCTCCCGCGCACCGCGCGAAAGGCAGCTCTCGGGGCCTCCGAGCGGCGGTGCAGCTCGGCGACGGCCCGGCATGCGCAGCTTGCTAGTCAAAGCGGTTCTGCTGGGAAGCGGACTCCGAAGCGCTGGATGAGATCGGGCACGCTGTCGAGGTCCATCTCGAGAGCGAAGCGTTGGCGTAGCTCCCCGAGCTGCTCGGGGCGGGCCTGAGCGACGCCGCCGAGGTCGACGAGCTCGGCGAAGAAGCATTCGAATCCCGCGGGGGAGATGATCTCGAGGATCCGGCGTTTGTAGGCGTTCGTAGGACACTGTCGCGTCCTCGGCGAGCGCACGCGCAATAAGGAGATTTGCAGGGAAAACCCCGTGATAGCGCTGATGCCGGAGGAGGGACTCGAACCCCCGACACGCGGATTATGATTCCGCTGCTCTAACCGACTGAGCTACTCCGGCGGCGTCGTGGGGAGTGTAGGCGCGCCCGCGCGAGGGCGCTGTCGAGTGTCGGGCCGACGTCAATCAGTCACCGAGCCCCGATCACCAATCAGTCGGCCTAGCCGCGGCCTCATCAGTCACCGAGCCCCGATCCCTCAGTCAGCAAGCCCCTTCGCGCGCAGTTCAGCCAGCGCCGATTCGCTCTTCGCAAGTCCCTCGAGGCCCATGCCGCTGAGCACGGACCCCGCTTTCAGGAACTGGATCTCACGGTAGTCGACGACCTGAATGTGGTTGCCCCACGGGTCGCGGAAGTCGACCGACCCGGACGGCTGCACGTCGACTCCCGCATCCTGCAGCGCCGCCCGCGCCGCCTCCTTGTCATCGACCACCAGCCCGAAGTGACGCGAGTCGTCGGCGGGTTGCCTACGCCCCGCGGAGAGCGCGATGAACTGGTCGCCCATGTCGATGAAGGCCATTCGGCCGCCGCGGCCACGCAGCTCGAACTCGAACAGGCGCCCATACCAGCTGAGAGCCTCGTCGATGTCGCCCACCTCGAGCGCCACGTGATTGATCCCGACCAGCCGTGCCACTAACGCAGATCTTTCCACGGCGGCAGAGGTGCGTGGCTCCATATGATCCGCTCATGCCCGACCTCGCGCCCGCCGTGACGACGGTTGTGCACCGTTGTCTCGGCGTCGGCCAAGGCGAGGAGGTGCTGGTGATCACCGATCCGCCCAAGCTCGCGATTGGCCAAGCGCTGCTCGAAGAGTCACGCCGAGCGGGCGCGGACTGCGTGCTCGCGCTCATGGACGAGCGCGCCACCGACGGCAGCGAGCCGCCCCATACGCTTGCCGCCGCGCTCCAGAGCGCTGACGTCTTCCTGGCGCCGACCACCCGTTCGCTCAGCCACACCAGCGCGCGCAAGCAGGCCAGCGACGCCGGCGCGCGCGGAGCGACCATGCCTGGGGTCACCGCCGACATGCTGGCCCGCGTGATGGCGGTCGATTTCGATCGCATGGCCGAGCGCTCCCGCACAGTGGCCGAGCTCCTCGACCGGGGCAGCCAGGCGCACATCTCCTGCCCGCGCGGCTCTGACGCGACGCTGGACCTGAGCACGAGGACCGGCATTGCCGACGATGGCGACCTGCGAGCACGGGGAGCGTTCGGCAACCTCCCCTGCGGAGAGGGCTTCATCGCCCCCCTTTCGGGAGAGGGGACGATCGTCGCCTCGAGCGTCGGCTCGCTCGGGATCAGCGAGCAGCCCGCGATTCTCACGATGCAGGACGGCCGGCTCGTCGACGCGCAGGCCGGGCTCGGCCCCGAGCTGCTGGAACGCCTGCAGGTGCATGGCGAGAACGGCACCAACCTGGCCGAGCTCGGCGTCGGCACCAACGACTGCGCGCAGCTCACTGGCGACGTGCTCGAGGACGAGAAGATCCTCGGCACCGTGCACGTAGCCTTCGGCGCGAGCGCGCCGATCGGCGGAACCGTCTCCGTGCCGATCCACCTGGACGTGGTGGTGCTTGAGGCCTCGCTCGAGATCGACGGACAGGCCGTGCTCGAGGCGGGTCGCTTCCTGCTCGATTGAGTGCCTGTCACCGCAGATACCGTCACCGGCAGCCAGCTGCTCGCGGTCCCGAACGTCTCCGCCGGGCGTGACGCGCAGACGGTCGCGGCGATCACCAGAGCCTTCGACACGGCCCCGCACGCGCGCCTGCTCGACGCCCACTCCGACCCCGACCACGACCGCTCGGTATTCACCCTCGCCGGGGTCCCCGGCGAGCTCGCCCACGCCGTGCTGCACGGCGCCCGCGAGGCCCTTGCGCGGATCGACATGCGCTCCCACGCGGGCATCCACCCCCGCGTCGGTGCTCTCGACGTGGCCCCGATCGTCTACTTGACCGAGCGTGCGCGGGGTGCGGCCTGCGCGGAGGCGCTGCTGCTGGGCGACCTGCTCGGGCACGAGCTCGGGATGCCGGTTTTTCTCTACGGCGAACTGGCCGCCGGCCGGACCCGCGCCGAGCTTCGCCGCGGCGGCCCCAACGAGCTCGCGCGGCGCGTCACGACCGGTGAGCTCAAACCGGACTTCGGGCCACGAGCGGTTGATGCGCGAACCGGCGCGACGCTCGTGGCGGCCCGTCCGCCGCTGATCGCCTTCAACCTCGAGCTGGCATCGCCTGCGACCCTCGAGGACGCCCAACAGATCGCCCGCCGCATCCGCGAGGGCGGGGAGGAGGGCCTCGGCAGCGTGCGCGCGCTCGGGCTGTGGTTGGAAGGACGCGGTATCGCGCAGGTCTCGACGAACATCGAGGACCACACCGTTACCTCCCCCAACGAGGTCATCGAGGCGGTCGCTCACCACGCCTCAGTGGCTGCCGTCGAACTGGTCGGGCTGGCGCCGGAATCCGCCCTCGCGACCCTCCCAACCGACCTTCCCGTGCAAAACCGAAGATCGATCGAGGACGCGCTGCGGAACAGCGCGTAAGCTCCCTGGGGCAATGGCTCAGACGAAGCGCAAGCGCCGAACCAAGCACCGCGGCACGGCCGCGGGCACCGTCGAGCGGCGAGGGCGGACATCGCGGCCGCTGTCGGAGAAGGAGCGCAAACAGCAGGCGCGGGTGGAGGCCCGAGAGAAGCGGCTCCAGACGAAGCCCACGTGGAAGTCCTCGCTGACGCGCGCGGGGTTCGCCTCGGCGCTGCTGTTCATCCTGCTGCTGCTGACGACCAAGGGCTCAAATCGGTTCCTGGTGGCGCTCGTTTTCACGGCGATCGCGCTCGCGATCTACGTCCCCCTCGGCTACTACATCGAGATGCTGCTGTGGCGCCGCCGCCAGCGCCGCAACCCGACGACCTCCGGCTCACGCAAACGCCAGTGATCGACGTCCGCTCCTACACCGTCGGGCCCGTGCAGGAGAACTGCCACATCGTGCGCGTCGAGGACTCGGACAGCGCGGTGATCGTCGACCCCGGGGAAGAGGCCGAGCGTCTGCTCGAGGCCCTCGACGCGCTCGGGATCAAGACCCTCGAGGCGATCCTGATCACCCACACTCACTTCGACCACGTCGGCGCCGTGGCGCCGATCGCGAGGGCCACGAACGCGCCTGTCTTCTGCCCGGAGCTCGAGACCCAGGTGCTCGCCAACATCATGGACTACGTGCCCTGGCCTGGGTTCGGGCCCTTCGAGAGCTACGAGGCGGATCACACCGTTGCCGGGGGCGAACGATTGACTCTGGCGGGGCTCGAGTTCGAGGTGGTCTTCACGCCCGGCCACAGTCCCGGCCACGTGACCTACGCGCTCCCCGCACACGAAGCGATGTTCTCCGGCGACGTGCTCTTCCAGGGCTCGGTCGGGCGTGTTGATCTGCCCGGCGGCGACTGGCCGACCCTGCGCGCGTCGATCGAGACCCTGCTCGAGTCGCTCCCGGCCGAGACGACCGTCTACCCCGGCCACATGGGTGTGACGACGCTCGCGCGCGAGCGCGCGACCAACCCGTTTCTGAGCGAGCTAGCCGCGAACCGGTGATCCAGGCTCCGCGCGGCACGTTCGACGTGCTCCCCGACGACGCTGCCCGCAGGGCAGCGCTCGAGGCTCACGCACACAGAATCCTCGGCGCCGCGGGCTATGGCCGGATCGAGACGCCGACCTTCGAGGCCACCGAGCTGTTCGCCCGCGGCGTGGGCGAGGCGACCGACATCGTGCGCAAGGAGATGTACAGCTTCGACGACGGCGCCGGCCGCTCGCTCACCCTGCGCCCAGAGGGGACCGCACCGGTCTGTCGCGCCTACATCGAGCACGGCATGCACAAGCTGCCCCAGCCGGTGAAGCTGTGGTACCTCTCTACCTTCTTCCGCGCCGAGGCCCCGCAGCGCGGCCGCTACCGCCAGTTCTGGCAGGTCGGCGCCGAAGCGATCGGCTCGGCCGCGCCCGAGACCGATGCCGAGCTGATCCTGCTGCTCGCCCAGCTGCTCGAGGCGACGGGCGTCCAAGAGCTCACCTTGAAACTCTCAAGTCTCGGCAACCCGGAGACGCGCGCCGAGTACCGCGAGGAGCTCAAGGCCTACCTCCGTGCCAACCAGGACCGGCTCGCGAGTGAGGTGCGCGAGCGGATCGACGCCAATCCGCTGCGGGCCTTCGACGCCACGGACCGCTCGACGCGCGAGGTCATGAGCGGTGCGCCCACGCTGCTCGAGCGCCTCGACGGCGAGGACGCCGAGCACTTCGCGCGCGTGCGCGCGCTGCTCGACGACGCGGGCCTCCAGTACGAGCTCGATCCCACCCTCGTGCGCGGCCTCGACTACTACACCCGCACTTTGTATGAGTTCGTCTCCGAGCGGCTCGGGGCGCAGTCGGGGGTCGGCGGGGGAGGCCGCTACGACCGCCTGATCGAGCAGCTCGACGGACCCCGCACCCCCGCCTCCGGCTGGGCGGCGGGGGTCGAGCGCATGCTGCTCGCATCCGACGAGGCCGCCCCGTCGCAGCAGCGGGTCGACCTCTTCATCGCGATCGCGGACGAGGCCGGCGCTCCCAGTGCCTTCGCGCTCGCGCAGGAGGCCCGTCGGGCCGGCCTGAGCGCCCAGCAGGAGCTCGCAGGCCGCTCGCTTAAGGGCCAGCTGAGGCACGCCGACCGGATCGGCGCGCGGTACGTCGCGATCGTCGACGGCGACGGCCGCGCCAGCCTCAGGGACATGGCCACGGGCGACCAGCGCGAACTTGACCGAGCCACTGTCATCCCCGAGATCAAGCGAGCCGCCCAGTGAAGCTCCCTCCGCGCCCGAACCTGTATCGCGACGCCTGGTGCGGCGAGCTTACCGCCGAGCGCGCCGGACTTCAGACCCGAGTCGCGGGCTGGGTCAACCGCCGGCGTGACCACGGCGGCCTGATCTTCATCGACCTGCGCGACCGCTCGGGGATCGTGCAGCTCGTCTTCCATCCGGAGACGGCCCCCGAAGCTCACACGGAGGCCCATCGTCTGCGCAGCGAGGACGTCCTCACCGCGGCCGGGATCGTCACGCGCCGGGAGCCGCAGAACGTCAACCCGAACATCAGGACGGGCGAGATCGAGCTCTCCGTCTCCGAGATGGAGATCCTCGCCGACTCCGAGACGCCGCCCTTCCCGATCGACGAGGACGTGGCGGTCGACGAGCAGCTGCGGCTGCGCCACCGCGCGCTTGACCTGCGCCGCACGCCGATGCGCGACGCGCTCGAGCTGCGCCACCGCGTGTGCGCGACGATCCGGCAGGTTCTCGATGAACGCGACTTCCTGGAGATCGAGACACCCTTCCTCACCCGCTCAACACCGGAGGGGGCGCGGGACTTTCTCGTGCCGGCACGTCAGCAGCCAGGCTCCTTCTACGCGCTCCCCCAGTCGCCCCAGCTTTTCAAGCAGCTGCTGGTGGTCGGCGGTCTCGAGCGCTACTTCCAGATCGTGCGCTGCTTCCGCGACGAGGATTCACGCGCGGACCGGCTGCCCGAGTTCACCCAGCTCGATCTGGAGATGGGCTTCGTGGAGGAGCAGGACGTGCTCGAGACGATGGAGGCGGTGATGAGCGCCGTGTTCGAGCGCGAGGGTGTCCAGGTCCCCGCGCCGCCGTGGCCGCGCATGACCTTCGCCGAAGCCGTGAGCCGCTATGGCTCCGACCGGCCCGACACTCGCTACGGCCTTGAGCTGGTTGACATCGGCGACGCGCTGCGCTCGACCGAATTCCAGGTCTTCGCTCGCGTACTGAAAGAGGGAGGGGTGGTCAGGGGCATCAACAGCGGCCGCCGGGAGCTGGCCCGCTCGGAGCTCGATGAGCTGACCAAGCTCGCCCGCCAGCACGGGGCCGCGGGTCTCGTGTGGGCGTTCGCTCAGGACGACGGCTGGCGCTCGCCAGTCGCGAAGTTCCTCTCAGCAGCCGAGATGGGTGCTGTCAACGAGTTGCTTGCCGCTGACGAAGGCGACCTGCTGCTGATCGTCTCGGGTGGCCCGATCACCACCGGCAAGTCGCTCGGCGCGCTGCGCACCGAGCTGGCAGAGCGCTTCGAGCTGATCCCGCCCGAGACGCACGATATCCGCTGGGTGGTGCAGTTCCCGATGTTCATGTGGAACGACGAGGAGCAGCGCTGGGAGGCAGAGCACCATCCCTTCACGGCGCCCACGGGCGACCTCGACGACCCCGGCGGACTGCTCTCGCGTTCCTATGATCTCGTGCTCGACGGCGCCGAGATCGGCGGCGGCTCGATCCGCAACCACCGCGCCGACGTGCAGCAACGGATCTTCGAGATCATCGGCATAGGCCCCGAAGAGGCGCAGGCCCGCTTCGGCTTCCTGCTCGACGCTCTCAAATACGGCGCCCCGCCCCACGGCGGCATCGCGATGGGGGTCGACCGCATCGTCGCGCTGATCGCTGGACGCGACAACATCCGCGAGGTGATCGCCTTCCCCAAGGCGACGAGCGGCGGCGACCCGCTCACCGGCGCCCCCGCGTCGGTCGACGGGGCACAGCTGAGGGAGCTCGGTCTGCGGCTAGGCTGATTGCCCGTGGATCAGGCTGCCTTCGAACACCACCTGAACTCGCCCCAGGGCTATCGCCACGCGCCCGCGGACGCGTACACCGCCCTCGTCGGCGGCCACGCATGCTGCGACGAGATCGAGCTCTCGATCTCGATCGACCGCGACCGTGTCGCCGACGCGGGCTTCGAGGCCCACGGGTGCGGCGCCTCGATCGCGGCCGGCAGCGCCGCCGTTGCGCTCGCTCGCCACGGATCCGTTCTAGATGCCGCTCGCATTGGCGCGCGCCAGATCGCCGACGAGCTCGGTGGCCTCAGCCCAATGAAATACCACGCCGCCGAGCTGGCGGCTGACGCACTCGCGCGGGCACTCGGCCGGGCTGTGCGCGCGCGGGCCTCGCTCACGGCGACGAAGCGCACCCTGGTCGCCCTCTCGGGCGGCGTCGATAGCGCCGTCGCCGCGCTGCTGACCAGCCGCCGAACGGACACCGCCACGGTCACGCTCGAGCTGTGGGCCGACCCCGAGAACGACGCCGAGCGCAGCTGCTGCTCCTCCACGGCAGTTGCCCAAGCGCGAGCGCTCGCCCATTCGCTCGGACTGCCCCATTTCACGATCGATCTTAAACACGAGTTCCGCACGGGGGTCGTCGAGCCGTTCATCGCCGGCTACGCCGCGGGGGATACGCCCAACCCATGCGTGGGCTGCAACGGCCACGTGCGCCTCGACGCGATGCTCGACCTCGCCGCAAAGCTCGGCGCCGAGGCGCTCGCCACCGGCCACTACGCCCGCGTGGCGGAAACCGATCACGAGGACGGCCCGCTGCTGCGAGCCGCCGCCGACCCCGCCAAGGATCAGACCTACATGCTGGCGGCCCTCGACCCCGTGTCCCTGCAGCGCATGCGCTTCCCGCTCGGTGAATACACGAAGCCCGAGGTCCGACGAATCGCCGCCGAAGCCGGCCTTTCGGTGGCATCCAAGGTCGAGTCCCAGGATCTGTGCTTCCTGGCCGGGACGAGCCGCGCGCGCTTCCTCGCCCGCCACGGGGCCATCAATGACCACCCCGGGGAGATCGTCGACCAAGCAGGCCGGGTCGTCGGCCGCCATCGCGGCCAGCACAACTTCACCGTGGGACAGCGCCGCGGACTCGGGCTCACCTCCTCAGCGCCTCTGTACGTGCTCGAAAAGGACGGCCCCCGCCGCCGGGTCACAGTCGGCCCCCGCAAAGCCCTCGAAACCCGCGCCGTCGCGCTCCGCGGCGTCCGCCTGCACCGTCCGGGCGCGCGCGTGGACCAGGTCAAGCTCCGCTACCGCTCGAAGCCGCTGCGGGCGCGCCTCGATCAAGATCTCCCCGCCGGCCATCACGCCAAGGCCAGCCTGGAGCTCACCGACACCGCCCTCGGCCCCGCGCCCGGCCAGCTCGCCTGCCTGATGGACGGCGATCTCATCATCGGCTGGGCCACGATCGCACGGTCATAATTCCGGCGCAGTGACCACATGTTCGAACTGCGGCGCCGAGAACCCGGCGACGCAGAAATTCTGCGGCGAGTGTGGGACAGCCCTCGTCGCCGTCTGTCCATCCTGCGGCGCAGCCAACCCGCCGGGTCAGAAGTTCTGCGGCGAGTGTGGGACGGCTCTCCCGGGCGACGCGCCGGCACCCGCCACGCCAGGCCCTGCACAGCCCGCTCCGGTTGCCGAGCGCCGGCTCGTCTCGGTCCTGTTCGCGGACCTCGTCGGCTTCACAACCCTCTCCGAGACGCGCGATGCCGAGGAGGTGCGCGAGCTCCTTTCGCGCTATTTCGAGGCCTGTAAGCGCCTGATCTCGCGCTACGGCGGCACGGTCGAGAAGTTCATCGGCGACGCTGTGATGGCCGTGTGGGGAACGCCCACGGCACAAGAGGATGACGCGGAGCGCGCCGTTCGCACCGCGCTCGATTTGGTCGCGGCGGTCTCCGCGCTCGGCGACGAGGTCGGGGCGGAGGGGCTGCGCGCGCGGGCTGGCGTGCTCACCGGCGAAGCGGCGGTGACGCTCGGAGCCGAGGGCGAAGGGATGGTCGCGGGGGACCTCGTCAACACCGCCTCGCGCATCCAGGCAGCAGCGGAGGCCGGCACGGTGCTGGTTGGCGAGTCGACCAAGCGCGCCAGCGAGGCCGCAGTCGCCTACGCCGACGCGGGCCTTCACGAGCTCAAGGGAAAGCTCGAACCAGTTGCACTTTTCCGTGCCCTCCGGGTCACCGCCGGCCGCGCGGGAGCGCTCAAGTTCGAGGGTCTGGAGCCTCCCTTTGTCGGCCGCGACCGCGAGCTGCGGCTGGTCAAGGAGCTCTTTCATGCGTCCGCCGACGAGAAACGGGCCCAGCTCGTCTCGATCGGGGGCATCGCCGGGATCGGCAAGTCGCGCCTCTCTTGGGAGTTCGAGAAGTACATCGACGGGCTGGTCGAGAACGTCTGGTGGCACCGCGGCCGGTGCCTTGCTTACGGAGACGGGGTCGCGTACTGGGCGCTCGCGGAAATGGTGCGCATGCGCTGCGGAATCGTCGAGGACGAGGACCCGGAATCCTCGCGCGCGAAGCTTCAGCAGACGCTCGCCAAGCACGTCTCCGATCCCGACGAGCAGAAATGGGTCGAGCCCCGCTTGGCCCATCTGCTCGCGCTCGAGACGGCGCCCGCGGGCGATCAGGAAAACCTCTTCTCCGCCTGGCGTGTCCTGTTTGAGCGACTCGCCGAGCAAGCGCCCACATTGCTCGTGTTCGAAGACATGCAGTGGGCCGACGCGGGACTGCTCGACTTCATCGAGTACCTGCTCGACTGGTCGCACAATCTGCCTCTATTCGTTGTCGCACTCGCGCGGCCCGAGTTCGCCAACATGCGACCCTCGTGGGGGGCTGGTCGGCGCAGCTTCACCTCGCTGTATCTGGAGCCGCTCGGGCCGCGCGCGATGAACGAGCTGCTCACCGGACTCGTGCCGGGCCTTCCTCAAGAGCTACGCGAGAGCATCCTTTCGCGGGCCGAGGGCATTCCTTTGTACGCGGTCGAGACCGTCCGCATGCTGCTTGACCGGGGCCTCCTCGCGCGCCAGGGCGAGGCCTATCGTCTGATCGGCCCCGTCGAGACGCTCGAGGTGCCAGAAACCCTCCAGGCACTGATCGCCGCCCGGCTCGACAACCTCACAGCCGAAGAGCGACGCCTGCTCCAGGAGGCATCGGTGCTCGGCAAGGTCTTCACGAAGCGCGGTCTGCAGGCGCTGACGGCCACGCCCACCGCGGAGCTCGATCCCCTACTCGGCACGCTCGTGCGCAAGGAGATGCTCTCGATCCAGGCCGACCCCCGGTCGCCCGAGCACGGCCAGTACTCCTTCCTCCAAGACCTTGTCAGGTGGGTCGCGTACGAGACGATTTCAAAGCGAGACCGCAAGGCCAAGCATCTGGCGGCGGCCAAATATCTGCTCTCGCTCTCGGGCGCGGAGGAGGGCGAGGCGACCGAGGTCGTGGCTTCTCATTACCTCGACGCGTATACGGCCGCACCCGACGACCCAGACGCGGGTGAGATCCGCGTGAAGGCTTGCGAGATGTTCGGCCGCGCCGGTGAGCGCGCGGCATCGCTGGCTGCGCCTGTGCAAGCCCAGCAGGCATTCGAGCGTGCAATCAAACTAAGTGACGATCCGCTCGCCCGGGCCGATCTGCACGAGCGCGCCGGGATCGCGGCCGCCACCGGAGCCCGCGCCGAGGCGGCAAACGCCCACTTCGAGCAAGCGATCGAGCTCTTCCAGGAAGCAGACGCAGCGCATCCGGCCGCTCGCGTCTCCGCTCGGCGTGCGGAGATCCTGTGGGAGCGAGGACGGTTAGAAGACGCGCTTGACAGCATGGAACGCTCGCTCGCGGTACTCCTCGCCGATGAACCGGATGAGAACGTGGCGGCGCTGGCCGCGCAAATCGCCCGGTTTAGGTTTTTCGCCGGGGACATGGAGGTCGCCTATGAGCGCACCGAGACGGCGCTACGACTCGCGGAGGCACTGTCTGTGCCCGAGGTTCTCTCGCAGGCCTTGAACACGAAGGCGATCCTGTTGAGCGCGCTGGGACGCCGGAATGAGGCGTGGGCATTGCTACGTGCCGCACTCGAACTGGCTCTCGAGCACGACAAGCCCTCGGCAGCCCTGAGGGCCTACAACAACCTCTCCTCGGACCTGCTCAGCGGAAATGACCGGTACGAAGAAGCCGCGGACATGCTCAGACAAGCTGTGGCCTACGCCCGCAAGGTCGGCAACCGCTATTGGGAGTGGTCTCTGCTTGGCTCCAGCTATCCGTTCTATGCCCTGGGCGCGTGGGACGACGTGCTCGCGATGCGAGATCAGCTCCCGCGCGAGGACTGGACTCAGGCCCGCATCGCGACCGGAACGGCGCTTCCGCTGGCGGTTGCCGTATATGTCCACAGAGGCCACCTGCGGGAAGCAACACAGATGACGTCGGCGCTGGCCGAGCTCGAACGCTCCGCCGATGTACAAGAGCGCGTTTGTTATGGCGCCGCCAGGGCGCAGATCCTTCTCGCCCAAGAGGAGCAAGCTCAAGCACTTGAAGTTGCCGAGTGGGTTTTGACACAACGTGAAGCACTAGGCATCGAGCACGACGCCGTCAAAGAAACGTTCGCGCTTGCGCTTCAGGCGGCGCTCGAGCTAGACCAGCGCGGCAAAGCCTGCGAGCTGCTGGCGATCTTCGAGCAGCTGCCGCCGGGCCGCCGACCGCAATCTATGAACGCGACCGCCGCGCGTTTCCGCGCCCAGCTCGCAGCGCGGGAGCGCAACGCGGAGGAGGCCGACCGCCTGTTCAAGCGCGCCGGAGGGCTGTTTCATGAGCTTGCGATGCCGTTCCACCTCGCCGTCACGCGTCTCGAGCACGCCGAGTGGCTCCAAGCACAGGGCCGGGCCGACGAGGCGCAACCGCTGCTCATCGAAGCGCGGGAGATCTTCGAGCGCCTCGAAGCGAAGCCGTGGGCGGAACGCGTGGAGCACGTATCAGGTGCCGGGCGCGAGGCCGCGAGCCTGTCCGCTGGCTCATAAGCGTTTTCGAACGCGCCCGCGCGCTCAGCGGCTGTCGTCACTGTCGCTCGCAGGTGCACGCTTACACTCCGACGAACCCATGACCTCGGACGAGATCCGGAGCACCTTCCTCGAGTTCTTCGCCCAGCGCGACCACCTGAAGGTGCCATCGGCGCCGCTGATCCCCGCCGAGCTCGACCCTTCGGCGCTGTTCACGGTCGCCGGCATGCACCCGCTGAAGCCGTACTTCCTCGGCTCTGAGAAGCCGCCGCACCCGCGCGCGACCAGCTGCCAGAAGACCTTCCGCACGGCCGACATCGAGATCATCGGCACGACCACCAGGCACCTGACCTTGTTCGAGATGCTGGGCAACTTCTCGTTCGGCGACTACTTCAAGCGCGAGGCGAGTCGCTTCGCCTGGGAGCTCTCGGAGCAGGGCTTCGGCTTCGATCAGGAGCAGATCTGGATCACGGTCTTCGGCGGCGACGAGCAGCTCGGCCTCGACGCCGACGAGGAGGCGATCGACGCCTGGCTCGAGCTCGGCGTCCCGCGGGAGCGGATCGTCGAGTGCCCGCGCTCTGAGAACTTCTGGCAGATGGGCCCGACCGGGCCCTGCGGCCCGTGCTCCGAGCTCTACCTCGACCGCGGTCTCGACCACGGCTCTGAAAGCGACCTGCCCGGCGGCGACAATGAGCGCTTCCTCGAGTACTGGAATCTCGTCTTCATGGAGATGAATCTGCATCAGGACGGCAGCCTCACCCCGCTTCCGGCCAAGAACATCGACACCGGCCTGGGGCTGAACCGGCTTGCATCGATCATCCAAAAGAAGCCCTCGGTGTTCGAGACAGACCAGTTCTGGCCCCTGATCGAGCTGGGCGAGGAGCTCTCGGGGCGCGGCTACGACGACAGCGAACAGGACCACCTCGCGATGCGCGTGCTGGCCGATCACGGCCGCGCGATGAGCTTCCTGATCGCCGATGGCGTCGTGCCCTCGAACGAGGATCGGGGCTATGTGCTCCGGCGGATCATCCGCCGCGCGATCCTGCGCGGCCGCCACCAGCTCGGGCTCGAGCCCGGCTTCCTCAACCGCTACGCGACAGTCGTCACCGAGCTCATGGGCTCGGAGTACCCCGAGCTCCACCAGCAGCGTGAGGCGGTCGCGATGTGGCTCTCCTCGGAGGAGGAGAGCTTCGGCCGCACGCTCGAGCAGGGCACGCGCATGCTCGACGAGCTGATCGCCCGTGCTCGCGAGAACCAAGCCGAGGGAATCTCCGCCGAGGACGCCTTCCTGCTCCACGACACCTACGGCTTCCCCTTCGATCTGACGCTCGAGCTCGTCACCGAGGAGGGGCTTGGCGTCGACGAGGCGGGCTTTGAGGGGCTGATGGAGGAGCAGCGCGTGCGATCGCGCGCTCGCCCCGAGCCCGGGCGTGACGCGACCCGCGAAAGGGCGGCCGCGCTGGCCAGCGAGGCCGGCTTTCAGACCGATTTCGTCGGCTATCGCGCCACCGAGCAGGACACGACCGTGGGCGCGCTCACCCCCGCGGACGGGCGCGTCCTGGCCAAGCTCGTCGAGTCGCCGTTCTACGCCACCGGCGGCGGCCAGGTAGCCGACTCGGGCTACCTCGAGTGCTCCGACGGGGATTGCCTCGCGCGCGTGGACGACGTCCTCAGGCTGGGCGACGACCAGGTGCTCGCGCTCGTCCCGGAAAAGGGCGAGCTCAAGCTGGGCGAACGTGTCCATGCCCACGTCGACCGCGCCGCCCGGCACGCGACCGAGTGCAACCATACGGCCACCCACCTGCTCCACGCTGCCCTGCGCCGGAGGCTCGGCAGCCACGTCCGCCAGGCTGGTTCCTACGTCGGACCCGACAAGCTGCGCTTCGACTTCACCCATGGCCGCGCGCTCACCTACGAGGAGCTCACCGAGGTCGAGGACGAGGTCAACCGCTGGATCGCCGAGGACCAGCCCGTGCGGGCGCTGACGACGACGCTCACCGAGGCGCGACGCCTCGGCGCGATGGCCTTGTTCGGGGAGAAGTACGGCGACGTCGTGCGCATGGTCGAGGTCGGCGACGGCTCCTTCTCACGGGAGCTGTGCGGCGGCACCCACGTCCGCTACACGGCCGAGATCGGCGCCTTTCTGCTCACGCGCGAGACCGCGAGCGCCCGTAACGTACGTCGCATCGAGGCGCTGACGGGACCCGCGGCGATCGAGCTGCTGCGCGAACACGGCCGCGTGCTGGCGCGGGCCGGAGAGCTTCTGCGCGTGCCTCCCGAACGCGTGGCCGACGAGGTCTCCGAGCGCCGGGGCGAGCCGCGCCAGAAGCAGATCGACGGGCACGGCGCGGTCGACGTTGAGCGGCTGCTCGAGAGCGCGGTCGAGCGCGACGGCGCGCGCGTGCTCGTGGCCGCGGTCACGGTTCCGAACGAGAAATCGCTGCTCGAGCTCGCCGACAAGCTGCGGGCGAGGCTCGGCGACGCCGCGATCGTCCTCGGCGCAGCCGGCGAGGACCGCGTCGACCTTGTCGCGACTGTCGCCCCAGCTCTTGTCGCCCGCGATCTGCACGCGGGGCAGATCGTGAAGGCGGCCGCAGCGGCGGCCGGTGGCGGTGGCGGCGGGCGGGACACGCTTGCCCGCGCCGGGAGCCGCAACCCGGCCAAGTTGCCCGACGCGCTCGACGCCGCACGCGATGCGATCGAGGCTGCCCTTAAATGAATTGGCCGGCGCACATGTGCGCCGGCCCCGGTCCGCACATGTGCGGACCGGCGGGTGCGCGCATGCGCGCACCCGAACACCGCAGGAACGCGCTGTGAGGGTGCTCGCGCTCGACTACGGCTCAGCCCGCTGCGGGTGCGCGGTCAGCGACCCGAGCGGCACGATCGCGACGCCGCTCGAACCCGTCACCCAGCCCGGCAGCCGCCGGGGTCTGAGACGGCTCGCCGAGCTGGTGCGGGAGCTCGGCGCCGAGCGCATCGTCGTCGGGCTTCCCCTCTCGCTCTCCGGCGATGACAGCCCCCAGACCGCGGAGACGCGCGCGTTCGCGGAGGCGCTCGCCGACGCGGTGGAGGTCCCGGTCGAGCTCCACGACGAGCGGCTCACGACGAGACTCGCGGCGCGCCTCGGCGGGAGTGCGAGCGAGGATTCGCGCGCCGCGGCAGTATTGCTCGGCCACTGGCTGGAGGCGCCCACGCGTGGTTAATCGGAGCCCCGAGGAACGCGAGGCCGCCAGACGGGCGCGCGAGCTACGCCGCAGCGATCTGGACGGCGACGATGGTGAGGCTCTGGCCCCGCTCACCTACAGGACGTACTCGAGCAGGGCGCCCACACGCGGGGCGCCTTCGCGCGGGCAGCCTCGACGCGACCGACCGGTCCATCACCGCCGCAGGCGGGTGCTGGCGGTGGCCGCGCTGCTGTTCGCAGCCTTCGCGATCTGGTTCCTGGTCGAGCTATGGCAGCCGTTCGCCGGCTCGGGAGGCAAGTCGGTGCTGGTCACGATTCCCGCCCATTCGAGCGTCGGCACGGTCGGGGATCACCTCTCAAGCGCGGGCGTGATCGGCTCGACCTTCTTCTTCGACCTTCGCGTCAGGCTGGCCGGCGACGGCAGCAAGCTGAAGCCCGGCACCTACAAGCTGCGCCAGGGCATGAGCTACAGCGCCGTGCTCTCAGCGCTCACGGCCGGGCCCCCACCGCCGAAGCTGACGGGCGTGACGATCATTCCGGGGGAGACCCGCAGGCACCTCGACACGCTGCTGCGCCAGCAGGGCGTCGCGGGCAGCTATTACGCCGCCACCCGCAGCTCGCCGCTGCTGAACCCAAAGACATATGGCGCGCCGTCCAACATCCATTCGCTCGAGGGCTTTCTGTTTCCGGACACCTTCCAGATGCGTGAGCCGATCAGCATCTCAAAGCTCGTCACCTACCAGCTCGAGGACTTCAAGCAGCACTTCTCGACGGTCAACGTCTCCTACGCGCGCGCGCACCACCTGACCCCCTACGACGTGCTGATCATCGCCTCGATGATCGTGGGCGAGGCGCAGAAGGCATCCGACCAGGCGCTCGTGGCCTCGGTCATCTACAACCGCCTCGCGCAGCACATGCCGCTCCAGATCGACGCCACCACCCGCTACGCGACCGGCAACTACACCCAGCCACTCACCCAGTCGCAGCTCAATTCCCCCTCGCCGTACAACACGCGCATTCACCCGGGTCTGCCGCCGACGCCGATCGACAGCCCCGGGCTGGCGGCGATCCAGGCGGCCGCCCACCCGGCGCACACCAACTACTTGTACTTCGTGGTCAAGCCCTGCGGCAATGGCGCGCTCGAGTTCACCTCGAACTACCAGCAGTTCCTCAACGACTCGGCTGCCTACCAAGCCGAGCGGGCGAAGCTCGGTCGCTCACCCACCCATTGCTGAGCAACGCCCGCCTGGGCGTGCTCGGCTGGCCCGTGGCCCACAGCCGCTCGCCCGCGATCCAGAACGCCGCTCTGCAAGAGGTCGGGCTACGGGGCTGGCGCTACCAGCTGCTGCCGGTGGCGCCCGAGCGCTTCGCGGAAACGGCTTCAGCGCTGCCGGGAGCCGGCTTTCGCGGCGCAAACGTGACGATCCCGCACAAGCGCGCGGCGCTCGCGCTGGCGGACGCGGCGAGCGAGCGCGCGGTGGCGATCGGGGCCGCCAACACGCTGCTGTTCGACGAGGGCCGGACGTGGGCGGAGAACACCGACGCGCCCGCCCTGATCGCAGCCCTGCCTGTGGCGCCGGCCGGTGCCACGGCCCTTGTGCTGGGAGCGGGCGGGAGCGCACGCGCGGCAGTGTGGGCCCTGCTCGAGGCGGGGGCGGCTGAGGTGTTCGTGTGGAGCCGCCGCAGCGAGCAGGCACGAGAGCTCGGTGGGCGGGCTGCGAGCGAGCCGGGCGCTGCGGACCTGCTCGTCAACTGCACGCCCGCGGCGCTGCACGAGCTCCCGATCGATGTCACCCGTTACGAGTGCGTGGTGGACTTCGCCTACGGCGAGGGCGAGACGGCGCTGATCGCCGCCGCACGGGCGGCAGGCATCCCGGCGGTCGACGGGCTCGAGCTGCTCGTGCGCCAGGGCGCGCTCAGCTTCGAGCTGTTCACCGGCCGGCCCGCTCCGCTCGAGACGATGCGCGCGGCCGCTATCGTGGCGCGGCGATGATCGTTACCGAGGCAGTCGAGCGATATCTCGATGGTTTGCGCGAGCCCTCCGACCCCGTGCTCGCAGAGATGGAGGAGCACGGGGCGCGAGACGGCGTCCCGATCGTGGTCCCCCAGACCGGGGCGCTGCTGAGCGTGCTCGCGCTCGCGTGCGGCGCGCGGCGGATCGTCGAGGTCGGCACGGCGATCGGCGTCTCGACGCTTTACCTGGCCCGGGCGTTGCCGCCCGAGGGCACGATCGTCTCCTTCGAGGTCGATCCAGAGCGTCATGCCGCCGCCCGCTCCTACCTTGAGCGCGCGGGGCTGGCGGACCGCTGTGACCTGCGCCTGCAGGACGCTCGAGAGGGGCTGGCCGAGCTTGACGGGGACTTCGACATGGCCTTCATCGACGGCGTCAAGACGCAGTACAGCGACTACTTCGACGGCCTGCTCGCTCTGCTCCGCCCCGGGGCCCTGCTCGCGGTCGACAACGTGCTCATGTCGGGCACGGTCGCCGAGGGCCGCGGCGATGGCCACTGGTCGGAGGAGCAGATCGCGGGCATGCGCGCCTTCAACGAGCGACTGCTGGGCCACGAGCGGCTGATCGGCACGATCGCGCCGGTCGGCGACGGCGTGCTCGTCGCGGTCGCACGGTGAGCCCTCCGCCGAGGCGAAGCCCGCCCGGCGGGTCCGAGGACCGCGGCGGCTGCACTCCCTGCCGCGGGACCGGCAAGCTGTCGAGCGCGCTCGGCGGCGAGCCGCACGAGGTCACCTGTCCCTGGTGCGGCGGCAGCGGCCGCTTCACGCCAGGGCGCGACGCCCAGGAGGCCGGGCCGGCCGACGCGGCGCCGGCTTCGTAGCCCCGTTACTTTCTGGGCATGGCGCTGCGCCTGATCACCGCCGGCGAGTCGCACGGTCCGTCGCTGACCTGCATCGTCGAGGGCATGCCCGCAGGTCTGGCGATCGAGCGTGAGGCGATCGACCGCGACCTGATTCGCCGCCAGCTCGGCTACGGCCGCGGCGGGCGGATGAAAATCGAGTCAGACCGCGTCGAGGTGACGGCCGGGCTCAGGCACGGCCACACGCTCGGCAGCCCGATCGCGCTCCAAATCGCCAATCGCGACTACGCCAACTGGACCGAGCGCATGAACCCATGGCCGGTCGACGGGGAAGTCGCCGAGGTCCATCTGCCCCGCCCCGGCCACGCCGACCTGGTCGGCACGCAGAAGTACGGCACCTCGGACGTGCGCGACGTGCTCGAACGCGCGAGCGCACGGGAGACAGCCGCGCGCGTGGCGGGGGGCGCGGTGGCGAAGGCTTTCCTGGCCGCGCTCGGGGTCGAGGTCTACTCGCACGTGATCCGCATCGCGGGCGTCGCCGCGTCAGGCGGCGAGGAGCTCCGGCCCGAGGACTTCGCCGCGGTCGACGAGTCGCCCGTCCGCTGTCTCGACGCGGCCGCCGCCGAGGCAATGGTGGCGGAGATCGACCGGCTGCGGAAGGCCAACGAGTCGCTCGGCGGGGTGTTCGAGGTGCAGGCCTTCGGGCTGCTGCCGGGACTTGGCTCATACGTCTCGTTCGAAGAGCGGCTCGACGGCCGACTCGCGCAGGCTGTCATGTCGATCCAGGCGATCAAGGCAGTCGCGATCGGCGACGGGGCCGAGGTGGCGGCCCTCCCGGGGTCACAGGCTCATGATGAGATCTTCTACTCCGAGCAGTCGGGCTACTTCCGCCCCACCAACCGCGCGGGGGGCGTCGAGGGCGGCATGAGCACCGGCGCGCCGCTCGTGGTCCGCGCCTCGATGAAGCCGCTGCCTACGCTGACCAAGCCGCTGCGCTCGGTCGACATCGCCACGCACGAGCCGGCCGAGGCGCTGCGCGAGCGCACCGACTCCTGCACCGTGCCGGCGGCGGGCGTGGTGGGCGAGGCGATGGTCGCGTTCGTACTCGCGGACGCCTATCGGCGCAAGTTCGGCGGCGACCACATCGACGACTTGCGCGCGGCGGTAGCGGCCTACAAGGAGCGGATCGGCTGGCGCGAAGGCGTCGTCGCCGCGCTCCCGGAGAGGTGACGCGGCTAGCCCTGATCGGCTTCATGGGGTCGGGCAAGACGACTGCGGCCGCGGGCGCCGCGGCCGCGCTCGGGACCGCGCCGGTCGATGTCGACGCAGAGCTCGAGCAGGCATTTGGCAAGCCGATCGAGCGTGTCTTCGCCGAGGACGGCGAGGCGGCTTTTCGCGCCCGCGAAGAGCGGGCCGTCCTGGAGGCGCTCGCGCGCTCCGACACCTCCGTGCTCTCCCTGGGCGGCGGCGCCGTCGGCTCGCGGCGGGTCCGTGACGCGCTCGCACAGTCGGACTTCGCGGTCGTGTGGATGGACGTCGAACTCGACCTGGCCTGGCGCCGTTGTCACGGCGCGCGGTCGGCCGCTGGCGCGGGACCGGGAGCAGTTCGAGCGCCTGTACGCGGAGCGCGAGCCGATCTACGCGGCTCTCGCGGACGCGATCGTCCCCGGGGTGCGGTCGACGTCGATGGCGCAGGTGCTCGAGGCCCTGAGCGACCTGCCCGCCGGGGCCAAGCTGCTGTGGGCCGCAAGCGCCTCGGGCGATTACCCCGCCTACATCGGGACCGGCCTGCTTGGGTTCTGGCCGGCGACCGTGAAGGGACGTCGCTTCCTGGTCACCGACGAGCGCGTCGCCGAGCTCTACGGCGGTTCCCTCGGGCCCGTGCTGGAGCGCTGTGTGGTCGCGCCCGGGGAGGAGTCGAAGACGATCGCCCAGGCCGAACGGGTGTGGCGCGCGCTGGCCCGGGCCGGGATCACCCGTGGAGATCTCGTGGTCGCGCTGGGCGGAGGCGTGGTCGGCGATCTGGGCGGGTTCTGCGCGGCCACCTACCAGCGCGGGATCCGCTGCGTGCAGGTGCCGACGACGCTCGTGGCACAGATCGACTCCGCCTACGGGGGCAAGACCGGCGTCGATCTGCCCGAGGGCAAGAACTACGTGGGCGCCTACCACCAGCCCGCCGCCGTGATCGCCGACCCCGGCGCGCTGCGCACTCTGCCCGCCGCCGAGCTCGCGGCCGGCTACGCCGAGGTGGTGAAGACCGCCCTGCTCGCCGGCGGCGAGCTGTGGGAGCGTGTGCGGAGCGGCGCACCGGCGAGCTCGCCAGAGATCGTCGTCGCGTGCGCACTCACCAAGCTGCGCATCGTCGCCCAGGACGAGCGCGACGCCGGCGTGCGGCAGGTGCTCAACTTCGGCCACACGGTCGCGCACGCGCTCGAGACCGCGACCGGCTACCGCCGCTACCGGCACGGTGAGGCGGTCGGGCTCGGGTTGCTGGCGGCGCTGCGGCTCTCCGGCGCTTCCGAGCTGCGGGCCGAGGTGCAGGCACTGCTCGAGGCTCAGGGACTGCCCACGCGCCTCGACGGCACCGACCCCGACGCCGTCGTCGCCGCCACCGCGGCCGACAAGAAGCGTCTCGACAGCGGGCCCGTCCCGTTCGTGCTGCTCGAGCGCCCCGGCCGGCCGCGCGCCGGCTGCCGCGTCGAGGCGGCCGAGGTGCGCGCCGCCGTGAGAGAGTTCGCGTCCCCGTGAGCGACGCGACTCCCTCCGCCGACGGCGTGCGCAACCGGATCGAGGTCATGCACGGCGTCAATCTCGACCAGCTGCACCGTCGCGACCCCGCCCACTACGGGGGCATCGGCCTGACGGCGCTCGAGCGCCAGATCGCCGAGCAAGCCGCCGAGTTGGATCTGCGCACGCGCTTCTTCCACACCAACCACGAGGGCGAGTTCGTCGAGCACCTACACCGGCTCGAGGGGCTCGCCGACGGGCTCGTGCTCAACCCGGGGGCCTGGAGCCACTACTCCTACGCCATTCACGACGCGCTCGAGCTAGCCGCGCTGCCCGCCGTCGAGGTCCATCTGTCCGACGTCAGCTCGCGCGAGGAGTGGCGCCGCCAGTCGGTGCTTCAAGATCTGTGTCTCGCGCGCGTGGCGGGGAAGGGCCCCGACGGCTATCGAACGGCGCTCGAGCGGCTGCGCGAGGAGCTCGCGTGAGCTCGGCGCCCTGGTCGGGGGAGCGCTCGGCGCGGCTGGCCGAGCTGGTCGCCCGGGCCGAGCTCGACTGCATGCTCGTCACCGGCCTCACCAACGTCCGCTACCTGACTGGCTACACCGGCTCCAACGGGATCGCGCTGGTCGGGAGCGAGCTGCGCCTCTTCGTGACCGATTTCCGCTACCTCGAGCAGGCCGGCGAGGAGGTCGATGCTTCCTTCGAGCGGCTGCTCGCGCCCTCGGTCGACCTGCTTCGAGCCGGCGGTCAAGGCGCTGCCGGCGGGCGAGCTCAGGCTGGGCTTCGAGGGCGATCACGTCACGGTGCATCAGCACGGCGAGCTGCGCGAGCGGGTGCCCGCGAACGTCGAGCTGGTGGCCACCGCCGAGCTGGTCGAATCTCTGCGCGAGGTCAAGGAGGCGGAGGAGATCGCGGCCGTCAGGTCGGCTACGGCGGTCGCCGACGCGTCCTTCGAGCGGCTCCTGCGCGAGGGGCTTCAGGGCCGCACCGAGCGCGAGGTGGCGACCGCGCTCGAGTACGACATGGTCGCGCGCGGCGCGCGCCGCCCCGCGTTTGACACGATCGTCGCCGCCGCCGCCCATGGCGCCCGGCCCCACGCGGCGCCGCGCGACGTCGAGATCCGCAGCGGCGATCTGGTCGTGATCGACTGGGGCGCAGAGGTCGACGGCTACTGCTCAGACTGCACCCGCACGGTCGCGGCCGGCGACCCCGGGCAGGCGGCGCGGGATGTCTACGAGCTGGTGCTCGAAGCCCAGGTGGCCGCCGTCGAAGCCGTTAGGGCGGGCCGCGTGGCACGCGAGGTGGACGGTGTGGCGCGCGGCGTGATCGAAGCGGGCGGCTACGGGGAGCGCTTCGGCCACGGGCTCGGTCACGGGGTCGGGCTTGAGATTCACGAGGGCCCGCGCCTGACCCCTCGCTCGCGCGCCGTGCTGCGGGCGGGCAATGTGGTCACGGTCGAGCCGGGGATCTATCTGCCCGACAAATTCGGCGTGCGCATCGAGGATCTCGTGGCCGTGGCCGAGGACGGCTGCGACGTGCTGACCTCGATTCCGAAGCGGCTGATGATCACGGATTAGGGGGCTGTGTGCCAGTTCCCACCCCGGGACTCCGTGGGCCTGTCTCATTTAGGTCGGAAAAAGCTGATTGGGAGCCAGTTTCAGAGGGTATCCGTCCCCCACCGCCCTTAACTGGGACGAAGCGGATCAAATCTGAGCGCCCCAGGTGCTCTCAAACGAAGGCTAGGAGATGGCAGACATGGGTGCCAGCGACACGGAGGCTCGGGGGTCCAATGCGCATGCGGACCTGAGCGATCGCTCTGCGGCCGAGCTGATGAGACGTCTGTCGGACCAGATGTCCACGCTCGTGCGCCAGGAGCTCGAGTTGGCCAAGGCCGAGGTCACCGAGAAGGGCAAGCGAGTCGGCCTGGGAGCGGGCATGTTCGGAGGGGCGACCTTCTTCGGCGTGTTTGCGCTCGGGGCGCTGACTGCTTGCGCGATTCTGGCCCTGGCGCTCGCCGTCAAGGGCTGGCTTGCGGCGCTGATCGTCGCCGCGTTGCTCGGTGCGATCGCGGGAGTGCTGGCGCTGAGTGGCGCCCGCAACGTCAAACAGGGCACGCCGCCGGCGCCTGAACAGGCGATCGAGAGCGTGAAGGAGGACATTCAAGTGGCCAAGGCACGGGCAAAGGAGGGTCGGCAATGAGCACCGCCGAGCCGCAATCACCGGAGGAGCTGCGTCGCGAGATCGAGGGGACGCGGGAGGAACTGGGCGACACGGTCGAGGCGCTGGCCGAGAAGGCCGATGTCAAGGCTCAGGCCAAGCAGCGGGCCGCGGCCGCTCGCCAAGCCGCGCTGCAGAAGAAGGAAGAGCTGACCGCCAAGGTCAAAGCCGCGGCGCCGGAGAGCGCGAGTGCAGGGGCCCAGCAGGTGACGAGCAGCGCGAAGGAGAACCCGCTGCCGCTGGCCGCGGCTGGCGCGTTCCTGCTCGGCTATCTGTTCGGTCGGCGGAGAGCGAGGTGATGTGATGGCAACTCAGCAAAAGGATGCTCGCCAGGGAGACGGCGCAACGCGCGAGGCCCCCGAGGGCCCGGCGAAGCTGAGCGGTGGTTCCTGGATTGGCGTGCTCAAACGCTCGGCCAAGGGGTTCAGCGCCGACAATTTGACCGACTGGGCCGCCGCGCTCACCTATTACGGGATCCAGGCCATCTTCCCCGCCCTGCTGGCGCTGGTCTCGATTCTGGGGCTGATCGGAAAGTCAGCGACCGAGCCGCTGCTCCAAAACCTCAGCAAGATCGCACCCGGTCCCGCGCAGCAGATCTTCACTCATGCGATCCAGAACCTGCAGAAGAGTCAGGGCGCGGCCGGCGTGCTGGTGATCGTCGGAATCGCGCTCGCGCTGTGGTCCGCCTCGAGCTATGTGGGCGCGTTCATGCGCGCGTCCAACGCGATCTACGAGATCGAGGAGGGGCGCCCCTTCTGGTTGAAGCGGCCGCTCCAGATGGCGGTCACGTTCGTGCTGGTTTTGCTGCTCGCCGTAAGTGCGGTCGCGGTCGTGCTGACGGGCGGCCTCGCGACCCAGGTCGGCAAGGTGCTCGGCATTGGCTCGAGCGCCGTGAGCATCTGGGACATCGCCAAATGGCCAGTGCTGCTGCTGATCGTCAGCTTCATGTTCTCGATCCTCTACTGGGCCTCTCCGAACGTCCGCCATGCCGGCTTTCGCTGGCTCACGCCCGGCGCGGCCGTGGCCGTCGTGCTGTGGATCGTCGCCTCGCTGGCGTTCGCTTTCTACGTGGCGAACTTCTCCAGCTACAACAAGACCTACGGCGCCCTCGGCGGCGTGATCGTGTTCCTGGTGTGGCTCTGGCTCTCAAACGTCGTCGTGCTCTTCGGCGCCGAGTTGAACGCCGAGCTCGAACGCGGCCGGCGACTCGAAGCCGGGCAGGCGGCCCAGGAGGAGCCCTACGTCGAGCCGCGCATGGCCGCGAAGGAGAAGTGAGGCCGTGAAGGCGCTATTCATGCCGGTCAGCCTGCTCGCCGGCATGCTTGCCGGCCTCCTCAGCAAGAAGCTGTTCGCCTGGATGTGGAGCACGATCGACGGGCAAGAGCCCCCGGACGGGAAAAACCGCGTCGAGAGCCACGCCAAGCTCGCGGCCGCACTTGTGCTCGAGGGGGCGCTCGTTGCGCTGATTCGCGGTGGCTTCGATCACGCGAGCCGGCACGGCTTTGCCCGCCTGACCGGTACCTGGCCCGGCGAAGACTCGTCGGACTGAAACGAGGCAAGGAGACTAGATGCCTATCTGGCTGATCATCGTCATCGTCGTCGTTGTCGTGCTGATCCTGGTCGCGCTCGTGGCCGTGCTGCCGCGTACGCGTGAGAAGGCCCGGGTGCGCAAGCAGGAGCGCGAGCTCGGCCGGCGCCGCGAGCAGGCGGTCTCGGAGCAGCGCGAGGAGGCGGATGCCCGGGCGAGGCGGGCCGAGGAGGCGGAGCAGCGGGCGCGCATCGCCGAGCAGGAGGCACGCCGGGAGCGCGCCGCGGCGGAGCTCCACCAGGAGCAAGCCACCATGCATGAGCGCGGAATGGCCGACCACGAGCTGGTGGACGATCACGAGCGCGAAGAATTCGCCGGCACCTCTGCTGTGCGGGAGGAGGACCTTGGCGCCGAGCGCGAGTCCAGCGCCAGCCGCACCAGCGCGTACGAGGAAGGGCGTAGGTCCGCAGATAATCCTGAGCGGGTCGAAGACTTTCGCCAGGGTCGTCGGGACGAGGAGGAGTAAGGGCAAGCAGCGTTCCGCCGCGGCCGCGGCGCGCGTCCGCGTGCTGGGGCGTCTCGGGTTCCTTGTCCCGGGTCGTCTCGCCCTGGCCTGAGTCCGAGACGGCTCGGCGTCGTACGACTTCGCCCGGCGCGGCGCTGAGGCGGTGAGCCGTCCCGGATCCGAAGCGCGGTTAACCGAGCGCGAACGGCGCGGCGCCGCGCAGTAGTCGTACCGACGTCAACGCCTCCCGCACCGCGAATCCGCCTAGCGCGAGCCGATCACCGACACAACGTCGTCACGCAGTCGCCCGAATCTCCGAGAGCGAGCACGAGTCGTCCTGCATGAGAGCCGGTAGTCGAGAAGCGGCGGTTCCCAAAACGCGTCCGCTGCAGAACTCACCGATGAGCGCGAAGTCTCCGAGAGTCCGCAAGGAGCGATCGAGACGAAGCGACCCGCGCGTCTAACAACCGAATACACGGTCGGCGGCGGGCCCGCCGCCGACGGTGCGTCCGCGATAGACCACACCTAACAAGGAGACTTGATGGCACAGCACATCGCTCGCCCCGGCGGCAGCAAGTCGACGGCGCAGGAGCTAGCCGGCAGCGCAGGAGAAGCGCAGGAGCCGCCTCGCAAGCCAAGAGCAAGCTACGAGAGCAGCTCGACGAGCGCTCATCGCAAACGCCCAACAGATCAATTCGCAGCCTCAGATTTGCGCTCGGTCAGTCAGTCCCTACGCGAGCAGGCCAGACGGCCCGCTAACGCGCCGACAAGATCGCGCAGTACGCGGAGAAAGCCGGAAGCTACCTTCGCGACAAGACAGCGATGCGCTGCTCGCCGACGCCGAGACTTCGCTCGTCGTCAGCCTTGGCAGTGGGAGCGGAGCGCTTTCGCTTTGGGCTTCTCGCCGCACGATTTCTGAAGGCCTCGAGCGGAAGCGTTACTCATCACGCTTAAAAGTCCGAGCCCGCCCACGCGAGAGAGCCACTCGCCGGCTACCCCTACCGGCAGTCCTCAGCCGAGGAGACCGTGCCGATCGCGCCTGAAGTGTCGATCACGGGCCGAACTCGCCGGTGGTACCCCCGCCGATGAGCGGATTCCGAGGCCTAGCCATGCGCAGTCAAACAGCCCGACCCGACTCTGCGCGAGAAGTCGATGGGCGAAGCTCTTCAAGGCCTCCAACGACCTCTCGACGCTCGTCCGGCAAGAGCTGAAGCTGGCTCAGGCCGAGATGACGGAGAAGGGCAAGCAGGCGGGCATTGGCGTCGGCATGTTTGGCGGCGCGGGAGTCCTCGGCTTGCTGACCGCGGGAACACTCAGCGCGTGTCTGATCGCCGCTCTGGCCCTGGCGATGGATGTGTGGCTGGCGGCGCTGATCGTGACCGCCATCTACGCGGCGCTGGCCGGAGTGTTGGCACTGGTTGGGAAAAAGCGGGTCTCGGAGGCGACACCTCCGGTGCCCGAACAGACCGTCGAGACAGTGAAGGAGGACGTGGAATGGGCGAAGACCCAGCTGCCATCCGGGAGCAGATAGAGGAGACGCGCGAGAGAATGAGCGACAGGGTGGACGCGCTCGGCTACAAGGCCGACGTTCCCGGGCGCGCAAAGGAATCGATCAATGCCAAGGTGCAGGGCGTACGGGCCAAGCTCACAGGGGCGGGCTCGCAGCTCTCCGACGCCACCCCCAGCAGCGAGGACGTCAAGCAAGCCGGCAGGCAGGCGGTGGGCGTCGTGCAGGAAAACCCAATCGGGTTGGCGATCGGCGCAGCCGCCGCGGCTTCATCGCCGGGATGCTGATCCCCTCGACCGCGGTCGAGAACGAGCAGCTCGGCCCGCTCGCCGACCAGGTCAAGGAGCAGGCCAAGCAGACCGGTCAGGAGGCGATCGAGCGCGGCAAGCAGGTTGCCCAGGAGACCGCGCAGACAGCCACCGAGAGCGCCAAGCGAGCCGCCTCGGAGATCAAGGACCAGGCCCAGGAGAGCGCACAGCAGCAAACCGAGGGGCTCAAATCAAGCACACAGCAGAGTGCCGAGGAGATCAAGCGAGCGGCCCCACGCTGAGAGACCCTTCAATTCGCGGGCGTTGCGGAGCTCGTGTTACGGCGAGCGGCGCCGGGCTCCTCACGTCGCCGCGTAGACTCGTAGGAGATCCCAGTGGCTCAAACTAAGTGACGAGTGCAGCTGCAGCGGACGACGAGCTGACCGGCGAAGCCGCGCTGCCTAGCCGCAGCGATGCGTTGGTGAGTCGTCAACGGATTCTCTCGGCGGCCGCGACCATGCTGGGCGACCGCCACGTGACCATGACGGAGCTCGCGGCGGCGGCAGGCGTTGGAAGGTCGACGCTCTATCGCCACTTTCCAACTCGGCAGACCCTCGAGCGCGCGCTGCAGGAGTTCGAGGACCAAGGGCTGATTTCGCCGATCGCTGGTCCGATCGGCGGGCGTGTGACCACGATGCCGTTCACCTCGCCTGGTCAGCTGGGGAGGGAGGCCCCGCTGGCGCTTGAGGTGACGCGGATCCTGGACGAGGTGCCGCCGCATCTGGTCGCGGACCAGTTGGTGGCGGAGGCGAGGCGTGTCGCGGGCGTGGCCGTCGCGCTCTACGTCGTCGACATCGATGGCTCTCATCTGCTGCGGCTTGCGGGCTCCGAGGAGTTCCCCGAGCAGCTCGATGCGCCACCGGCCCTCGGGCCCGAGATCGTGCCCGAGGGTCTGCCCGAATTCCACAAGCGGCTCCAGAGCGAGCTGCCTGGGTGCATGTGTGAGCCGCTGTGGCTGCGGGGCCGCGTGACCGCGATGTTGCTTTGCGTGGGTAACCCCATGGCGCCGCTGACCGACATCGCCAAGCAGGGCGCAGCCGCGCTGGAGCTGGCCAACGACTACAGCGACTTCGTGGAGGCGGCACGCCGCAGCAAACGCACCACGCCCGCCGCCGAGGTGCAGCAGCACCTGTTCCCGCCGCGTATCGCCAGGATCGCCGGCGCCCAGCTCGCGGGGGTGTTGCTTCCTACGTACGAGGTCGGTGGCGACTGGTTCGACTTCGTCGAGAACCGCGACGGCGCCTGGCTCGCGATCGCCGACGCGGCCGGGACCGGGCCGACCGCCGCGGGACTCGGCGCGGCCGCGCTCGGTGCGCTGCGGGCGGCAAGACGCAGCGGCCAGGACCTGCTCGACGCGGTCAAGCTGATGCACGAGACCGTGCGGCGGCTTGACAATGAGGACTTCCACGTGCCCGCGTGGCTCGCCCGCTGGCGGGCGGCGACTTCGACGCTCAGCTGGGTGAGCTGCGGTCACGAGTGGGCATACGTGATCAGCGCCGAGGGCGAGCTTTGCCAACTCGAAGCGCCCCAACACCCAGCGCTCGGAGTCGGGAAGGCAGAGCCCTCATATCGAACCACGCGTCGTCAACTACTGCCGGGCGAGCGGCTGTTGCTCGTAACCGATGGCATCATCGCTCGGCGTCTGGAGGGTGGCGGCGAATTCGGCGTCGAGGGGATCAAACAGGCGCTAGAGAGTGCCCGGAGCGAAACCGCGGCGTCGACGGCGATGGCGATCCAGCAAGCCGTGACTCAATGCTGGCGCGAACCGCTTGAAGATGACGGCACGATCGTCGTCATGTGCATAGAGCATTAGGCGGGCTCAAGGCCGGCTGCTGGTGCTCGGGCGCGACGCCACCTAACCTAAGAGCCGTATGTCGATCACCACCAATCAATTCCGCAACGGCAACCACATCGACGTCGAGGGCACCATTTTCAAGATCCTCGAGTTTCAGCACGTCAAACCCGGGAAGGGCGGCGCGTTCGTGCGGACCAAGCTGCGCCGCGCGAGCGACGGCGCCGTGATCGACCGCACCTTCCGCGCGGGAGAGAAGTTCCGCGCCGTGCGCACCGAGGTGCGGCGCATGCAGTTTCTCTACCGCGACGGCACCGACGCCCACTTCATGGACTCGGTGACCTACGAGCAGCTGACGATCCCCGAGGAGACGCTCGCGGGGCCGCTGCGGTTCATGCGGGAGTCGCAGGAGGTCGAGGTGCTCTACATCGACGACCGCCCGGTCGACGTGCAGCTGCCGAGCGCGCTCGACCTCGCGATCACCGAGACAGAGCCCGGGATCAGAGGGGATACGGCCTCGGGCGGAGGCACGAAGCCGGCGCTGCTCGAGACGGGCGCGCGCCTGCAGGTGCCGCTGTTCATCAATGTGGGCGACCACGTGCGCGTCGACACGCGCTCGGGCGAGTACGTCTCGCGCGCCTAGGCCATGCGCAGGTCGGAGCAGCGGCGGGCGGCCGTGTGGGCCGTCTATCAGTCGGACCTGCTCGGTCGGCCGGTCGAGGCGGTCCTGCCCCGTGAGTCGCACCGCTTCACGCGCGAGCTGGCGACGCTGGCGCAGGATCGACAACCGGAGCTCGACGAGCTGATCGCGACCCACGCGAGCGGATGGTCGCTCGAGCGCATCGCTCCGCTCGAGCGGGCGATCCTCAGGGTCGCACTGGCGGAGCTGCTGAATCCCGAGGAGGTTCCGGCAGAGCGCGCGATCCCGGCCGAGGGGGCGATCGACGAGGCGGTCGAGACCGCCAAGCAGTTCTGCGGCTCCGACGCCCCTGGCTTCGTCAATGGGATCCTGGGGGCGGTGCTGCGGGAGCAGCGAGCGCAGCGCCCCTAGCGGGACGGGCTTGGGCCCGACCCGGCGTGCGTGGCCCGAGCGCGACAGGGCGTGCGTCGCCCCGTGCGCGCCCCGGCAACGTGCGCAAGTGGCCAAACTTCGCGCGCCGGAGTGACTTTGGTTAGAAAGTCGCGCTCAGAGGCAACAAACCGGCCATGCCTAGGCTCGGGGTCGGTCTTTGTCACCCTTTTCACCCGCGACTCGGGCGGGCTCGGCACCCGCGCACCCAGCACGCTCCACAACCGCGCCGCCAGCACGCTCCACAACCGCGCCCCCCAGACGCCGTCGTCCTCGACAGGGCGCCCCTAGCCGGGCCCGAGCATTGGCCCCAGCGAGGGTGTGCATACGCAGGCCGCACCGCGCAGCCGAGCGACACCCAGCAGGTCCTCGATCGTCTGCAGCAGTGAGTAGTGGTCGACGGGGGTGCTGAGGCGAGCTCCGTGTCGCGCGCCAGGTCCGGCGGCGATCGTGACCACATGGCCGCCGGCGGCCAGCTTGCAGCAGGCGTCGTTGGTGGTGCCTTCGTCGAAGGTCAGGAACAGCACTCCGTTCTTTCCCAGCCGTGCGAGCAGCGAAGGAAGCAATCCCTTGAGGAATCGGTCCGCTTCCGAGATCGAGCAGTCGTGGGCGTCGTGGCAGAGGTTGGGCGTGATCCAAAGGAAGCGGGGGAGGGCACCGTCTGACTCGTCCACGGCCAGTTGGGAGAGCGGCACGACTCGGTCGCACACGGACCGATCCCTTACCAGCGCGCGGAAGTAGACGAAGGGGTCGTGCTTCTTGACGTACTCGCCCGCCTCGGCGCCCGTGAAGCACGGACGGGGGAGACCCTCCATGTAGGCCTTCCAGGAGATGGCCTTGGCATCGAGCTGGCCTGCCAGGCCCGCGCCGGGGACCGAGCAGCCAGTGCAGTCGCTGGCGATGCCGAAGGTCGAGCCTCCGGTGAGCGCAAGATAGTTGGGCAGCGAGGGATGGGTGATCGCGTACGAGCCCGTGGCGAGGCTGTAGCGCCTTGCGAGGTCGTTGATGTAGGGCGCGGCGGAGCTGCCGATCACCTGGCCGTACTCGGTGTTCTCGAGCACGATCACCGCGATGTGAGCGGGCGCGCCGCCCGTCAGGACGGCCTTGGGGGCGGCGCGCGTCTGGATCGGCAGCGCTGTGGTGGCGCCACCGCCGCAGGCGGCGACGAAGGCGCTGAGGAGGGCGACCGAACACACGGACAATGCCCGGCGCGGGTGGCCCGCCCTTGCCGGCCGGCGCATGCGGCCGCGCCTCAGCTCGACCCGTCCCCTCAGAGGCGCCGGTAGCGCCCCTCCATGAACGAGTACAGCGCGAATGCGAGCAGGCCCGCCGCCACCAGGGCGAGCAGCAGCGGGCCGAGTGGCTCGTGGTGCACCTGCGCCAGTGCGCCGTCGACCCCCACGGCTGTGCTCGCGTTGAAGTCCACGGCCGCCCGGATCAGGAAATACCCGATCAGTGCGAACACGAGCGCGCGGGCGCTGATCCCGACCCGCCCGAGCCCGGTGAAGGCGCGCCGCTCCTCAGCTGACATGCGGCCGGTCCTCGTCTCCTGCGTGAACGCGCCCGTGCAGGCCTCATAGACCTGGTAGATGCTGATCCCGATCAGGATCGCGCCGCACACACCGACGAGCACCGGGCCCCCCGGCCAGCCGAGCACCCCGGCCGCGGCATGCTTGGGCTCACCGCTCGAGCTGCCGCCGCCCGCGCTGATCAGCGCGCGCAGCGCGACGAGGAAGAAAGCCAGATACGCGATGCCGCCGGCCACATTGGCAAAACGATCCTTGAGCTCCGGGCTGCCCCCTCCCTCGGGTCCGCGGCCGAGGACTCCCTGGGAGATCTTCCAGGCCGCGTAGGCGAGTAGGCCCGCCGCGATCACCACCAGGGCGAGCCGGCCGAGGAAGTGGCGCGACATCAGCGCCAGCGCGCCCTGCTGGTCGGCTGCCGTGCCGCCCGTGCCGGCGCCCAGTGCGAGCGCGAGCGCGAGGGCGCCCACGATGCCGTAGGTCAGTCCGCGGGAGTAGAACCCGACGCGGACCAGCCAGCGGAACGGACGGGAGCGCTGCGCGGCGAGCGTCCCGGAATGAGCCTCTCCCTCCACTACCGCTCGGTGGCTTTCAGCTTCGAGGGCGACGTCACGCAGCCAGCTCGACCGCTTGCCCGTGCTCGGCGAGGATCTCGAACAACCGCCGCACCGCTCGCCGGGGGTGATGCAACACGATTCGGCTCGCCGGGCGCAGCTCAGCGGCGGCTCCAATCAGATAGCGGGCGCTCGCGAGGTCCAGGAACTCGAGCCTGGAAGTGTCGATGTGCACGCGCTCAGCGCCGTCGGCGCCCGCCAGAGCGCGCTTCAGCACCTTGATGCTCGACAAGTCACCCTCGCCCGCTAGCCCGAGCCAGATCGCACCGTGCTCGTCGCGGCGCGGCTCGCTGACCCGCAGCAGGCCGTTGTCGCTCACAAGCGGCGGCTGCGCAACCTTCGCGTGCATACCGATCAGGGCTTCCAGCCGAGCCGGCTCGAAGCGCCTGCGGTCGAACTGGCAGAGCCCGGTGACGGGCCGGGTTGCGTAGAGGCCCTCGATCAGGCGCTCCCACTCCTCTAGGCGCTCGGCTCCAGCGACGCCGCGCGCCGCCCACTCCATCTCGACCAGGACATGGATCCCGTGGTAACCGGCGGCGAGCGCCTCATCGACGGCATCGTTCACCAATGCCAGCATGCGCTCCGGGGAGAAGGGCGGTTTGTGCAGGTAGGAGCCCTCCGCGGTGAACACCGACAGCTGACCTCGTGCGAGTGCGCGCTCGACGCCGATACCCGCGCCGTCGAGCACTTCGAGCACGTGTTGGGGCTCGTTGGCATCGGCGAAATACCACACGCGGTCGTTCTGCTCCAAGCCCGCCCGCACGAACTCGATCGTGAGCTCCTCCTGCTGCGCCGGCGAGTCAAAGGCGCAGCAGAGGTGGTCCCCGTGTCTCGCGGTGGCCGCCGGCACGATCCGATCGTCGCTAGTTGCCACTCAATGCTCCCGCGCACGATCATAGCCTGCGCGGTGCAGCGCAAATTCGTCTCAGCGCGCAGGGTGGTCGCATTCGCGCCGGGGCGCGTCAACCTGATCGGCGAGCACACCGATTACAACGGCGGGCTGGCGCTCCCGTTCGCGATCGCGGACGGGGTCACGGTGAAAGCAGCCCCGCTGAGGGACGATCTGGTCGAGGCTGTGGCTCTCGATCTTGGCGAGCATGACAGCTTCTCCCTGCACGCGATCGAGCCTCGATCCGGTTGGCGGGCGTTCGTACGGGGGATGGTCAGCGAGCTCCGAGACCAGGGCCTCGACTTGGCCGGAGCCCGGCTCGAGATCAGTGGCACCGTCCCGCGGGGCGCTGGGCTCGCCTCGTCGGCCGCGCTCGCGGTGGCGCTCGGTCTGGCGCTGATAAGGGTGTCCGGCGCGTCGCCACCCGACCTGCTCGAGCTCGCCAAGAGGTGCTCGAAGGTTGAGAACGTCTGGGTCGGCGCCCGCAGCGGGCTGCTCGATCAGCTCGCCTCGCTCTTCGGCGAGCGGGACCACGCGGTGGCGATCGACTTCCGCTCAGTCGCGGTCCAGCGCGTTCCGCTCGGGCTGCGCGACCACCGGCTCGTGCTGCTCGACTCGGGCGAGCAGCACGACAACGCGGCCTCGGGGTACAACCAGCGTCGCGAGGAGTGCGAACGGGCTTGCGCGCTGCTGGGGATTCCCAGCCTCCGCGAGGCGAGCTCCGAAGACGTCAAGCGCTTGCCCACGCCACTCGCCGGCCGCGCCCGGCATGTGATCGAGGAGAACACACGCGTCACCGAGGCGATCGAGGCGCTCGGGCGCCGAGATATGGGTGGTCTCGGAGCGCTACTGGACGCCTCCCACGAGAGCTCGCGCGATCTGTACGAGCTCTCAACGCCGGCGGTCGAGTCGGCCGTCGAGCGCCTGCGGAGCGCGGGCGCGTTGGGCGCGCGGCTGGTGGGCGGCGGCTTCGGCGGCCACGTCCTGGGTTTGATGCCACCGGCAGCCGAGGACCCTCCCGGGGCGCGTACCGTCGAACCGTGTGGTGGGGCGCGAGTGGCGGTGGCGCGCTAGCGCTCTATGGGCGATCAGCGGGCCGGCCTGTAGTCCAGGTGGAGGACGCCGTTCTCGTACACGTCGCTCTGCGCGAGCTCGAGCTTGGTCTTCGCGGCTCCATCGAGGAGCCGCCTGCCGGAGCCCAGAACGACCGGATAGACGAACAGGTGGAGCTCGTCGACCAGGCCGTCGCCGAGCATCGCCCGCACCAGCATGCCGCTGCCGCTCACGTATAGGTTGCGATTGAGGCGCTGCTTGAGCGCCCTGACCGCCTCGGCCTCGTAGCGACCGAGGACGGTGGAGTTGTTCCATTCGACGCTCGGGGCGCTCGAGGCGACCACGTATTTGGGCGACTCGTTCATGAACGGAGCGCCGGGATCCTGCGCGGCGGTGCGGCCCGACCAGGCCGGCGCGAACATCTCAAACGTCTCGCGCCCCAGCAGCAGCGCCTCGCACCCTCCCATGATCCCCGCGATCGCCTCACCCATTTTCGGGTCGAAGCCGAAATCCATCGTCCAGCTGGGGTTCTCGAACACGCCATCGAGCGCCACAAATTCGTGTACGGCGATCTTTCCCATCTCAGCCCCTTTCATCGGCTGTACTGACTCCTAGACGCCGCGGCGGCGTCGAAGTCATCGCTGGGTCGCTTCTCAGCGCGCGCCGGCGCCGGCCGGCTCTGCGCGCGGGTCCTCTCCTTTGCGCAGCCGCTCGAGCGTTGCTTCGAGCGCGTCCATCAGATCGGGCACGGGAGTCGGCTCCTTCTCGGGCTTGGGCGCGTGGATCGTCTTGCGCGAGCGCTTGGCGTCGATCACGCGCTTGAGCCGCTCGCGGTAGCAGTCCTTGTAGCTCTCGGGGTCCCAGTCGGTCGACAGCTCGCCGATGATCGTGACCGCGTTGTCGAGCTGCTTCTTAGAAGGCTTCTTGCCCCCGGTCGGGATGCCCTTGGTCGGGCGCACCTCGTCGTGAAAGAGCAACGTGGTCAGCGCAAGCGCGCCCTGGCGGGCGCAGACCACGACGAGGTATTCGTTGGTGCGCATGACGAAGCGGCCGAGCGCAACGCGCTCCTGCTTGGCCATCACCTCGACGAGCAGCCGGTAGGCGCGCAGTGTCCCCTCGCTGTCGCCGGCGGGAACTAGGAAATATGGGTGATCGAAGTAGATCGGGTCGATCTCGGCCGCCTCGACGAACGCCTCGATGTCAATTGTGCGGGTCTTGCGCGGCTGGACCGAGGCGAGCTCCTCGTCGCTGATCACCACCTGTTTCCCGTTCAGCTCGTAGCTGTGGGCAACCTCCTCCCAGGCGACTTCGACGTCCTCTTTCGAACAGAAACGGCGCTGCTCGATCGCCGCCTTGTCCCTTTTGTGCAGTTGATGGAAGTGGTAGTCAAGGTCCCGGGCTGCCGTGAGCAGCTGGACGGGGACGTTGACCAGTCCGAAGCTGAGCGATCCACTCCATAGCGAGCGCGCCATGGGCTACCGCTTCGCTCCTGCCAGGCTGGCCTCCAACGCGGCGGCGAGGTCATCGCCGTGCGCCGGCTCCTCCTGGCCCACGAGGTCGATCTCTTCGCCCTTGGCCTTGCGCTTGACCAAGTCCAGAACGGCGTCGCGGTAGGTGTCCTCGTACTCGGCGGGATCGAAACCTGCAGCCAGCGTGTTGACGAGCTGCCCCGCCATCTTGACCTCGTTGCGCGACGGCTTGCGAGCCTGCCCCTCGTCCTCGAGCTCATCTCCGCGCACCAACTCGTCGTGGAAGCGCAGGGTGTGGAGGATGAGCACGTCGTCTCCGGCTCGCACCGCCACCAGGTATTCACGGTTGTGGAAGGTGAAGCGGCCGATGCCGGCGCGCTCGGACTTGCTCAGGGCGGCGTGGAGCAGGCGGAAGGAGTCCTCGTCCTCGCGAGAGCCGAGGTAGTAGGTCCGCTCATAGAAGACCGGATCTATGTCATCGGCGCACACGAACTCGCGCAGATGAATGACCTTGCCGCGGTCGCCGGCCGCGGCCCTGATCTCCTCCTTGTCGAGCACGACGTATTTGTCCTCAGCGACCTCGTAGCCTTTGACGATCTCCTTGAAGGGGACCTCCCTGTTCTCCTTGGGACAGATGCGGCGGTGCTCGATGCGTGCCCCGTCCCGAGCGTGGACCTCGTGGAAATGGACGGTCTTCGATTCCGTCGCCGAGTACAGCTTGACGGGCACATTGACCATCCCGAAGGTGAGGGTGCCGTTCCAGATCGACTTGGGCATGTCCCGGTGGGGCTACCCGAGCGAGCTTGTCGAGACACGCGCGCACGCCGGCAGTAGGCTCACCGGGCGATGCCGTACGACCTCGTGATCGACATCGAGAACACGCCGGGAGCGCTGGCTGAGGTGGCGGCTGCGATCAGCGACGCCGGCGTCAACATCGCCGCGGCCACATGCCTTGGAGCCGGCAAGAGCGCCGAGCTCCACATCCTCGTGCCTCATGCCGAGGCAGCAAAGCACGCGCTCGCGATATCGCACCTGGCCGTGAGCCGCGAGCGGGAGGTGGTGGTCGTCGAAGTCCAAGACCGGCCCGGCGTACTGGCCGACCTGACGCGCAAGATCGCGGAGGCGGGAATCAACCTCGAGCTGGTGTTCGTGGCCACCCGCAATCGCGTCGTCTTCGGTGCCCAGGACCTCGCCGCCGTGAGGGCTGCGCTCGGCCTCGAGACCTGACGGCAGAAGCCCCCTCGGTGAAAATTCGTCCCACCTCGCGCTTCAAACTCTGCCGGGACGAAACTTCGACCGTATGAGGGGAAAAATCGTCCCACCTCCTCAGGGCCGAGTGGGTGGGAGGCTTTTTCACCGCACCGCACCGCACCGCACCGCCACGGCACCGCACCGCCACCGGCACCGCACCGCACCGCACCGCACCGCCAGCGGCGCCCCACCGGCGCCGCACCGCACCGCATCCCCGGCCCGCTACGGAACCGCCCGGCGCAATCTGCCCAAAATCCATCGCTCTATCCTCAGGACCATGGGAACGACATGGGTTCTGCACACGGAAACGAAGGGCACGGGCGCGCAGATGGTGCCGCTCGAGACTCTGGAAAAGGGCTCTCGCAGTTCCTCTCCCGCGCCCGAGTTCGTAGCCCCGCGGCGTTCTGAGTCCCGCGAGCGCCAGGAGGCAGAGCCCAGAGCGCCGCGCAGGTTCAGGGTGGTCGATGTGATGACCCGGCAGCAGCTCGTCGAGGACGCGAGCGCCAAAGAGACCGTTGAGGCGCTCAGGGATACGCGCAGCCTCGTGGACGTGAACGTTTATGTCTGGGAGGAGGAGCGAGCTCGCTGGCGGCCGCTCACGTTCGAGGAGCAGCGCACCCTGATGGAGCTCGCCGCACCCTGATGGAGCTCGCCGCCGCCTGATGGAGCTCGCCGCCGCCTGACTCAGGCGAGCAGTCCGAGCCGCTGCGCGCGCTGGACGGCTTCGGTGCGGTTGCGCACGTTCAGCTTGCGGTAGAGCCCGCTCGCGTGTTCCTTGACCGTGTGCGGCGAGAGGTTCAGCGCTCGCGCGATCTCGGCGTTGGTCGCGCCGGAGGCGATCAGCCCGAGCACCGACCGCTCGCGGTCTGTGAGCCCGTAGACCCCCGTCCGGGGCCCCGGCTCAAAGACCGTCCGACCGAGTCCGACTGCGCGCACAGCGCTGGCGATCCGTCTCGCGGGCCAGTCCTTGGACGCGAACCCGGATGCGCCCGCGGCCACCGCCGCCCGCTGCGAGATCTCGCCCGCGCCTGAGAACAGGAGCACACGCGTGCGTGGCTCCAGCGCAAGCAGCTCGCCACAGATCTCGGCTCCAGATTCCTCTCCGACGAACAGGTCGACGAGCGCGACATGGGGCCGGTAGTTGGTGGTCAGCATTCGCGCCTGCGCGCTGTTCGTAGCGCTGAGGCAACGCTCGACCCAACGCTGGCGGGTGAGCATGAGGCGAAAGCCCCAGTGGACCACGTCGTGGTCGTCGACTACGAGGACAGTCAGCCGCTGCGGGCTGCGCGGCGCCCGGCCAGGCTGGGCGCCGCCGGGCTCGCTGAGGGCGTCGCGGCGCTCAGCCATGGTGCTCGGGGATGGGGACCACCAGGCGGGTCAGCCAGATCCCTCGCGGCCGCTCACCGAACTCGAGCACGCCATCGGAGTTCAGCGCCTCAAAAGCCGCCAGCCGCAGGCCCATCCCGACCCGATCGCGCGTCCCGCGGAGGCCGTCGTTCTCGACCTCGAGCACGAATGCGCCGCCTGCGTCGCGAACGCGGACCGCGACGTAGCTCGGGCGCGCGTGCTTGTGCGCATTCCTCACGGCCTCTGTGAGCACGGACTGGGCCAGTGGCTCGAGTCGCTCCGGTACCTGGGCCGGGGCGTCGCGCTCCAGCCGGATGTTGAGCTCCGGGTGGGCGCGCGCGAGCCGCGCGAGCTCGGCCGGGAACGTTGTTCGCGTGGTCCGGGGGGAGCGGCCGAGCGGTCGCTTGAGCGCGGCGCGCAGATCGGAGAGCGCCGCCTGGATCTCGTCCGCGCACCGCGCGCGCGCTCGTGCGTCGAGCGCGCCGGCGCCGTCGAGCGCCATCGAGACGCCGAACAAGCGCTGGATCACCCCTTCGTGGATCTCCCGGGCGAGGTCGATCCGCTGCTCCAGCTGCCTGGCTTTCTCCCCCGCAGCGGCCACCGCGCCCGAGACCGAGGCGAGCGCAGCCGCCTTGCCGAGCGACCAGAGCAGGTCGCGCTCGGCGGCATCGAGTGGGGGGTCCGACAGCGGGCGGTCGCACAGGATCACGCCGAGCTGCCGGCCTCCGGCGACCATAGGCGCGCACACGAGCCGGACGGGGTCCGCCAGCAGGGCCGCGAACTCGGGCGCGATCTGGGCTCGAAGGTCGCCTTCGGCCTCCACCACCTCGTCCTCAGCCAGCGCCTTGGCTGTGATCGAGGCAGACTCGACGCCGACGTGCGCGTCCGCGAAAGCACTCAGGTCGAGGCGGTGCGAGCCGACCGCCCGCACGCGGCGCAACGCCGGGTCGTAGCGAAAAATCACGGCGCGGCGCATGCGCGCGACGCGGCACACGGCCTCGCACAGACGGTCGTAGAAACCCTCGCCCGCCTGCGAGCTCTCCTCGGCGCCCGAGAGCACGCGGACGAACAGCTCGACCGCCTCTGTGGGGTGGTCTAGGCGAACCGTCTCGCGGGAATCGGCGCCGTGGTGCTCCATCCGACGCTGCGATCGTAGTTCCCCGGGTTCAGCCGCGGCCCCACTCGAGCACCGTCGCGCCCCACGTGAAGCCGGCGCCGAACGCGGCCAGCAGCACCCGGCTCCCCTCGTGCAGGCGCCCCTGCCGTTCGCAATGGGCGAGCGCCAGCGGCAGCGTGGCTGCCGACGTGTTGCCGTACTCGCCGATGCAGTCGACGACTCGGTCCCCCGGCACTCCGAGCCGCTCGCCGACGGCCGCGAGGATGCGGCCGTTGGCCTGGTGGTAGACGAACAGGTCGATCTCGTCGAGCTCCGAGCCCGCCGCTTCGGCAGCCTCGAGCGTCACCAGGGACAGCCGGGCGACCGCTTCACGGAAGGTCTCATGGCCGAGCATGCGGATCACGGCTTGGCCCCGCTCGACGAAGATGTGGTCGGCGCCGGCGCCGTCGGCGTGCAGGATCGTCGGGCCCACGCGCCCGGGCGCACCGCAGGCGGCGACGATCACGGCGCCCGCGCCGTCCGCGAACACGGCCGCGGTCCCGCGGTCGCCGGGGTCCGTGATGCGAGACATGAGGTCGGCGCCGATGACCGCCACGCAGCCGGCCCGGCCCGCCTCGACCTGCGCACACGCCACCGCCAGGGCGGAGAGGAAGCCCGAGCAGGCCGCGCCGACGTCAAACGCGCCGGCCTTGCTCGCGCCGAGCTCCCGCGCGACCAGCGGGGCGGCGTTGGGCAGCAGCTCGTCGGCGGTGACGGTCGCGACCACGACCAGGTCGAGCTCCGTGGGAGCGACTCCGGCCTTCTGCAGCGCCTGGCGCGCGGCGCTCGCCGCGTGCGTCGAGAGCCGCTCTTCGGGCCCCGCCAGGTGACGCGAGCGAATGCCGGTGCGGCGGACGATCCAGTCTTCGCTCACGCCCAGGCGCTCCGCGATCTTCGCGCTCGGCACGACCGCCTCGGGCACGCTGATGCCGACCGCGGCGATCGCCGCTCCCCGCAGGGCAAGCTCTCTCGCTACCGGAGCGGGGCTCGGCTGCAGGCTGACGGCCACGGTGACACGCTCACGCAGTCGGGGTGAAAAACCAAATTCGGCGGGGGGAAACCCGAAGCCCGGGGGGTTGACCCGCCGCCGCGCTCAGCCCGACCGCTTGAGCTTGCCGTTGCGCTTGGCGTAGCGCTCGCCGGCGCGGAAGATCGCGAGCCCGATCGGGATCGAGAGCGCGCCCAGCAATAGCAGCGGCCAGATGTCGCTCCAGGTCGCGCCGAGGCCCGCGCCGTCGAGCACCGCGCTGCGGATGCCGCGCAGTGCATAGGTGGCGGGCGAGATCGTCGAGAGCCACTGCATCCATTGCGGGAGCACCGACACCGGGTAGTAGACGCCGGAGACGACCAGCAGAAAGCCCTGGGCGATGAAGCCGAGCTGCGCCCCCTTCTCCGGGGAGATCAACGGCAGCACCGCGGTCATCATGCCGATGCCGACGAACGAGACCGAGGCCACCGCCAGCACCACCATCGCGCTCGCGAAGTCGGCGTGGCCGAAGTGGAGCCCGAAGAACAGCCCCACGACGACGAACAACAGCGCTGTGCGCAGGACGCCGTACAGAATCGCGAACAGGCCCATGCCGCCGAGGTGGACCGCCCTCGACAGAGGGGCCATGAACGTGTACTCGATCGTCCCCTCCCAGCGCTCCCACGCGACGGTCTCGGTCAGGATCTCGAAGATGATTCCCAGGTAGGACCAGATCACCGCGCCGATCAGCAGGCTGGTGGTCGTGCGTGTGACGTTGAGATGCCCACCGGTCGCCTGCACGCCCTTGGCGATCAGCACCACCGTGAGCGTGTTCGCGACCGTCCAGAGGAAGAACGCGAGCTCCCACCAGCCGTAGCGCTTAATCAGGTAGGCGTTGCGCTCGACGACACCTCCGAGCCCGATCAGCTGGGCGCGCAGGCCGCCGCGGTTCTCCAGTCCACGTCTCAGCGAGGTCATGTGTTCACCTCCTCCTCGTCGTATTCCTCCAGAGCGCTCCCTGTCGCGGTGAAGAAGGCCTCCTCGACCGTGGCAGCCCCAAAGCCGTCCGCGAGCTCGTCGGCGGGCGCGAGCGCCAGCAGCCGTCCGGCGTGCAGGATGCCGATCCGCTCGGCCAGGAACTCGGCCTCACCGAGATCGTGCGTGCACAGGAGAATCGTCGTGTCGTGGGCGGCGCGCAGCTCGCGGATGAACGCCTGCACCTCTCGTTTCGATCGAGGATCGAGCCCTGTCGTCGGCTCATCGAGGAGCAGTAGGACAGGGGAGGTCAGGAGCGCCCGTGCGAGTGCCACCTTCTGCTGCATACCGCGGCTCAGATCCTGCATCGGCGCCGACGCCCGCCCCTGCGGGAAGCCGACGCGCTCGAGGATCGCGGGGATGCGCGTGCGCGTCACGGCAGGCGTGAGCCCGTAGAAGCGCGCGGCATAGGACAGGTTCTCGTTCGCGGACATGCGCTTGAAGAACGACGCCTCGACCGAGACCCGGTTGACCAGGCGGCGCACGGCCCCGGCTTCGCGCACGATGTCGTGGCCGAAGACCCGCGCGCTGCCGCCGTCGGGAAGGATCAGCGTCGACAGCGCCCGCACCAGGGTCGACTTGCCCGAGCCGTTCTGGCCGATGACGGCGACGCACTCTCCCCGCGCGACCGTGAACGAGATCTTGGCGAGCGCGATCACAGACTCACGCCGGCCGCCCTGGCGGCGGTTGAAGCGCTTCTCGAGATCAGATACGTCTACTGCGAACAACGTTGCTCCTTCGGGACGGAAATTGCCAGAGACCAGCGACCGAGGCGGAGCTCGGCCAAAGCGGCTAGGGGGTCACCGTCGGAGCAACATTGCGCTCCCAGCGTACCACCGAGGGGCAAGCCGTCATGATGCGCTGACAAGTGTCGGCGCCGCCCGATGTCGATCTGATCCGCTTCGAGTGCGAGGCGACGCTGCGGCGGAATTGGCGCCAGGGGACGCGCCCGGCCGATGGAGTCCCCTTTGCGTACACGCGGCCGAGCCCGGGCCACTATCCATTCCAGTGGTACTGGGACTCGTGCTTCTGCGCGGGCGTGTGGCGGCGCTTTGACCCGGGCCGCGCGCGGGCCGAGCTCGAGTCGCTCCTGGCCGCCCAGCGTGAGGACGGGTTCATCGGGCACACGATCTTCTGGGACACGCCGCTCAACGAGCGCCAGCGGCTGACCTACAACGTGATCTCGCCGCACGCGTCGATGACGGCGAGCATCCAGCCGCCGCTGCTGGCCTGGGCGTGGCGGATGGCGGTGGGTGACCCGAACGAGGTCGAGGCGATCAGGCGCCACTACGAATGGCTCGCGGCGCACCGCGACCTCGATGGCGACGGGCTGATCTGGATCGTCCAGCCCGACGAGTCGGGCCTCGATGCCTCGCCTCAGTTCGACGCCATCTGGGAGGGCCACGCCGACGGCCTGCCCGGCTTCCCGCTGCTGGTCCGCCGCAACCGGGAGCACGGCTACGACCTGCGCCGGATCGTGTCCGCGGGCGGCCCGGTGTGCTGCGAGGTGATGACAAACGTGCTCTACGCGCTCTCGCAGCTCGCTCTCGGCCGGCCCTCGCTGACGGGCACGATCGTCGAGCGCTTGTACGACGAGCGCAGCGGCTTGTTCGCGCCGCTCGCACGGCCGCAGCCGAAAATCCCACCGGCGCTGACGTGGGCGGCGCTCTCGCCGCTGGCGCTGCCGGATCTGCCCGAGCGGATCGGCCGCCGCCTGATCGAGGAGCACCTGCTCGATCCCGACCGGTTCTGGTTGCCCGTGCCGCCGCCGTCGGTGCCGCCGACCGAGCCGTCCTTCTCGCGCCGCGAGTCGCGGCTCGGGATCAAGCGCTACTGGCGAGGTCCGACCTGGATCAACGCCGCCTGGCTGCTGTGGCTGGGGCTGTCCCGGCTCGGCTACGGCGAGCCCGCCGCGGCCCTCGCCGAGCGCCTCGCCGGGGCCGTGGCAGCCGAGCAGCTGCGCGAGTATTACGACCCGTACACGGGCGAGGGGATGGGCGCCACCGACTTCGCCTGGTCATCGTTGATCATGGAGATGGTGGACCCTGATCCCAGGGCCGCCGAGAGCTTCCTCACGAACCCAGGAGGTACCACTAATGCGCCGCACACCCACTCGCCGTCGTGAAAGTGTCGGCTTCAGATTGACCGGGGGCAGCGTCACCGGCGCCACCGTCGTCGGTTCACGCGTGCTCGGACCCTCCGCCCTGGCGCCGGTAGCGATCGCCGCCTGCGCCATCGGCGCGCTGGCGATCGGGCGGCTGGCCGTCGGCAACGCGGTGATCCGCAAGCTCGAGGCCGGCGAAGTCGAGATCCGCTCGCTCAAGGTGCATGAGCTCGAGGTGGCGGGCCGTCGCTGGCCTGAGCGGCCGCCGGCTCAGGTACTCGGCGCGTAGTCGTAGAAGCCGCGGGATGTCTTGCGTCCCAGCAGACCCGCTTCGACCATGCGGTTGAGCAGCGGCGGTGGGGTCGAGGAGGCATCGCGGAACTCGTCGTGCATCGACTCGGCCACGAACTGAAGCGTGTCGAGCCCGATCAGGTCGGCGAGCGCGAGCGGCCCCATGGGGTGGGCGCAGCCGAGCACCATGCCCTGATCGATGTCCTGCTTGGAGGCGAAGCCGGACTCGTACATCCTGATCGCGGAGAGGATGTAGGGCACGAGCAGGGCGTTGACGATGAACCCCGCACGATCCTGGGAGTCGATCACCTCCTTGCCGAGGCCCTGGACGAACGCCTTTGCTTCGCCGAGCACGCTCTCCGAGGTCATGATCGAGCGCACGACCTCGACCAGCGTCAGGACCGGCACGGGATTGAAGAAGTGCAGGCCGAGGACGCGCTCCGGGCGCGAGGTCGCCGCCGCCAGCTTCATGATCGGAACTGAGGAGGTGTTGCTCGCCAGGAACTCGGCGTCGGGTAGCAGCCGGTCAAGCTCTGAAAAGACTTCCCGCTTGGCCAGCTCGGATTCGACGATCGCTTCGAGCGCGGCGTCGGCCCCGGCGAGTGCCTCGAGCTCGGTCGCGTAGGCGATCCGGCCGCGGGTGTCCGCCGCAGCGGACTCGTCGATCTTCCCGGCTCTCACGGCGCGCACGAGCGAGCGCTCGATCGCGCGGCCGCTGGCCTGCGCGCGCTGTTCATCGACCTCGACCACGGTGACATCGATTTCGGCGCGCGCGCACACCTCGGCGATACCCGAACCCATCAAGCCTCCGCCAACCACTCCGACTCGCATCTCTCACCTCCGCTGGGACTGGAGCCGAGCCTACCTTTCCCGGCCGGGCCCCCGGAGCGCCGGGCGATCAGTGCGCCGGTATCACCGGCAGGAGCAGGCGCGACGCGCCGGCGCCGCCGACCGTGACCGCGCCCAGGGCGGGGATGCTCGGCAGCGATGCCGCCGAAGCGCCGAGGATCACGAGCCTGATTCGGTGTCCGGCCCGGAAGCGGTTGCCGATCGGCCAGAACTCGAGCTGGTAGTTGCGAGCGACCAACGGCACAGCGTCGGATTTGTGCGAATAGTTTCCGAAGGGCTGCACGACCTTGCCCTGCTTGTCGACGAGCGATTGGCTGCGGACGATGGTGGGGTAGGCGCTCGACAGCCTTCCGCTCGCCACCGGATGCGAGCTGCCGTCGGGCCATACGTCCGCGATCACGGCCCAGATGGAAGTCTCCGGAGCGGTGCTCGCCAGGCGCAGGTCAAGCGCCGCCGGACCCGCCGAGAGCAGATCGCGAGAGAGCGGCGGCGTCGTGTAGGTGAGTCCTTCCGGCTCGGCGAGCGTCGTCTCGGTGATGAGCGGGAACGTGTGCGCCGCCGTGTTGAGGCCGTAAGGGCCGAAGAAGCCGGAATTGGGCACGTCGGCCATCGTGGGTATCGACGGGATCGCCACATAGAGCTGGGTCTGGCCGGTGGTGGGCCGCGAGGTCGCGAGCGAGCCGTCGCCCAGCGAATGGCCCGAGCCGCTGCGCGCTGCGCTCAGCCACAGCGACTCCCACCGTGTTCCCGGGACGGGCCAGTTGGCAGCGTTGTAGCGGACGATGTCGCCCGCGGCGTAGCTCTCGCGGCTGCCGTCGGCGAGGAACAGCTGCACCCGCGGCTGGCGCTGCACGCGGTTGCCTGCCCCCAGCAGGTAGTGGTCGAACCACGCCTTGATCTGGCCAACGCCATCGTCGGTGCCCGCGGGCGCCCCGTCGTGTCCGCCCACCACGAGCAGGTGTGCGCCATAGCGACGGAGCGCCTGGAAGCCCTGGAACGCCCCCCGCGACTCGACGTCGAAGAAGCTGTCGAGCAGCAGCGTCGGCATATGGTTGGCATCGCCGCGGAATTGGCGCTGCGCCCACCAGTGGTCGAGTGTCTGGTGCTGGACGCCGCCGCTCAGCCCGGCATCGATCAGTCCGACGGCGGTGTCGAAGCCGGTCAGCGGGTCGCGCTGCGCGCGCGCGAACCCCTGTTCTGCGGCCGGGGCGCCGATCAGCGCCATCACTCCCACGCCGGGAACGAAGTTCAACACTCCGCCGGGCCAGAACAGGTCGCGGTAGAGCGAGAAGGTTCCCGAGCGCAGGACCGCGGTGCGCACGCACGGTAGCTTCAGGTGCAGCGAGTTGTAGACGGCGATCGCGCTCGCAGAGAAGCCGTTCAACCCGAGCCGGCCGTTGCTCCAGTGCTGATCACATGCCCACCGCAGCGTCTGCGCCACGTCGAGTTGGGTGCGCGGGCCAAGCGCGTCAAACCTGCCGTCGCTCTGGCCGGTGCCCCTGATCTGGACCAGCAGATAGTTGTACGCGGGCCCATCCGACGTGGTCATCGTTGCCGGGCCGTAGGGGCTGAACTCGACGATCACGGGGCGTTTTGCGAGCGGCGCCTGGCCGCTGACCGTCGCGGCCAGGGTGACCCCGTCGGACATCTTCACCCGTGTGTTCAGCGTCGCCGTGGCGGCGTGAGCCGCGGACGGGATCGCGAGCGCCGCAAACACCGCCGCAGAGCCAGCGCACGCTTTGACCGACGCCATCCGCCGAGTGACCCGCATCACCGTGCCCCTCTTTATCGCAGTGAGCGCCAACGCGCAACTGTCAGGCAAGCCAACGGCCCGCCAGGCGTTCCTCGCCTGGGCGGGCCGTGCCATCGCCCCCGTGCCCCCGGACGCGGGGGTACTCAGTCTCAGTGGCCGTACTTCGTCTGGCAGGCCATGATCTTGCCGGTGTCGGTGCCGGCCGCGGCGACGCAGTTGGCGAGCTTGGCGGCGCGGTTCAGCGCGTGCGTGGCGGTGCTGCTGGTGCCCGCCGGCGCGCCGGAGCTCACCTGATGGCTCGCCCCGTTCAGCTGCTTGGCCGCCTGGTGCAGCAGCGCCTGACCCTGCTGGACAGCCTGGTTCGCCGTGTTCTGGCTCGGCAGGATCACCGTGAACAGCAGCACCAGAAAGATCCCAACCGAGACAGCCATGGCCGCGAGTGCAATACGCCAGTTACCGCTTACTAGAACCATCTTTACCCCCTTGTGGAGTGATGTGTTATGTGCGTGTGGCGGTCATGCCGCCGGTTGAAGTGCTGCGCCTTTGCTCAGGCGCTCGTGGACTCGGCCTGCGCGAGCGCCGCGTCCCAGTCGATGACGATTTCGTGCTCCGCGCCATCCGGCATTCGCTTGGCGGGAACGGTGTTGCCGGGGAAGAGGAGTGACACCGCATCCAGCGGCACCGGGTTCCCGACCTGGGTCTGGTAGGGAGGCTCGCCGTCGGCAATCACCGTCAGCAGGAACGCGTACATGTCCTTGCCGCTCGAGCTGCGCATCCCCATCGTCTGCGACTGCACGATCACCGCGGTGCACGGCTCGCCGCAATCGAGAATCTGCGCAGCCGAGCTCGTCTTCAGATCGCCGGCGCTCATCGTTTCACCCCTTCCTGTAGGTGGCCCTCGTTTTCACGCTTGCCACCTTGAGCCCCCGCGCCTAACGCGCACCAAAGAAACGCCAAAGCGACGCTTGTTCTCGTCACGAGCGGCGGTTACGCTGTGGTCTGCGGTGACCGGGGATGGCTCTCGTTTTGGGGTGCTTGGCGCGCTCGTTTTCGAACGCGACGGCCAGGCGGTTCCGGTCCCCAGCGGCCGCCAGCGCTCGCTGCTCGCGTTGCTGCTGCTCGCGCGCGGTGTGCCCCTCACGCGAGATCGCCTGATCGACGAGCTGTGGGGTGAGCGCCCACCACCCAGCGCCGTCTCCGCGCTGCATGTCCATCTCTCGAAACTGCGCGCCCTGCTGGGCGGCCTGCTCGTGCACGACAGCGCCGGCTATTCGCTCACAGTCTCCGATATCGAGCTCGATGCCTGGCGCTTTGAGGAGTTGGTCGGCGAGGCTAGGGCGGACCGCGAGCGGGCTGGCGAGCTGCTGCGCGAGGCACTGGCGATGTTCCGGGGCGAGCCGCTCTGCGACGTGGCGGCCGAGGGCAGCGTTGCGCAGTGGCGGCGCGCGCTCGAGGACCAGCGCCTGCAGGCGATTCTGCTGCGGATCGAGGCAGAGCTCGAGCACGGCGCCGCCGGCGAGCTCGTTCCGGAGCTCGAGCGCCTCGCTTCCGAGCATCCGTTCGAGGAGCGGGTGTGGTCGCAGTTGATGCTCGCGCTCTACCGCGGCGGCCGCCAAGCCGAAGCGCTCGAGTCATACGGGCGGGCACGGCGCCTGTACGCCGAGGAGCTCGGGCTCGATCCGGGCGAGCAGCTCGGAGCGCTCCACCAGCGCATCCTCGAGCGGGACCCGGCGCTCCTGCCACCCGCGAATCAGTCGGCGCCGCGAGCGCCCGCCGCGGCGATCTCTTCCTCCGACCTGCCGCGACCGGTGACGCGGCTGGTGGCGCGCGAGTCCGAGCTCGACGCGCTGGCCGGCCTCATGGCCGATCCCGACGTGCGGCTGATCACTCTGACAGGCCCCGGCGGCGTCGGCAAGACGCGGCTGCTGATCGAGCTGGCCTCCCGGCACGAAGCCGAGTACGCGAACGGCGCGGTCTTCGTGCGCCTCGAGCGCGTCGCCGATCCGGCGCTCGTGGCAGCTGAGATCGCGAGTGCCCTTGCCAGCCGTGACCGAACCGAGGGTCCGAGCGCCGACGGTTTGCCGGGTTACCTGCGCGAGCGCGAGCTGCTGCTGGTGATCGACAACTTCGAGCATCTCCTGCGGGCCGCGATCCTGCCCGCCGAGCTGCTCGGCGTCGCGCCGCGGCTGCGGGTGCTCGTCTCGAGCCGTACGCCTCTGCGAATCCGGGGCGAGCAGGTCTTCGAGGTCGAGCCGCTCGAAGAGACTCCGGCTGTCCAGATGTTCATGCAGTGCGCGCTGGCGGCGAACAGGAGGCTCGAGATCGACGCCGCGGCGAGCGACACGATCGCGGGCATCTGCCGCGCCCTCGACGGGCTGCCGCTGGCGATCGAGCTGGCCGCGGCCCGCTCCCAGTCGCTCAGCCCCGCCCAGATCGCCGACCAGCTCACCCAGCCGCTGTCGATCGGCAGTCGCGCGCTGCGCGACCTGCCCGCGCGCCAGCAGTCGCTGCAAGCGACGATCAGGTGGAGCTATGAGCTGCTCGGCTCCTCCGCCCAGAAGGTGCTGCGCGGAGCGGCAGCGTTCGTGGGCGGGTTCACGCTCGAGGCTCTGCGCGGTGTAGTCGGTCGAGAGCTCGACGCCGAGCTCGAGGAGCTGTGTGACGCGAGCCTCGTGCGCCGCCAAACGGACGCGAATCGCTACGAGCTACTGGAGCTCGTGCGTGCGTTCGCGCGCCAGGAGCTGCAGAGGAGCGGCGACGCACCCGAGATGCGCGCTCGCCACCGCTGGTACTTCGCCGCCCGGCTCGGCCCGACCAACGAGGCGCTTGACAGCGGCGGCCTGCCGGGGGAGCTCGCGCCGCCGCTGCTGGCCGATCACGCCAACCTGCGCAGCGCGCTCGAGGATGCGATCGAGTCCGGGGACCGCGATGCCGCGCTGGCGCTCGCCTTCGGCCTGCGCGCGCTGTGGTTTGCGGGCATGCTGCGCCAGGAGGCACACGAGCTGGTCGAGCGGCTGCTGGCGCGCTTTGAGCTCTCGGGCCACGATGAGCTCAGACTGCTGCGGGCGGAGGCGTTCGTCGAGGGCTCGACGCCGCTGGCGGCCGAGTTGCACCGGCGGGTGGCCGAGCGAGCAGCCGAGATCGGTGACCTGACGGCGGTGTGCACCGCCACCTGCAACCTGTTCGGCATGGCGCTCAACACTCGCAACGTGGAGGAGATGCGGCGTCTGAAGCCGCGGCTCGTGGAGCTGATCACGCCTCAGACCGGCGCCAAGTCGCTCGGCTGGATTCACCTCCAGCTCGCGACCGGCAGCTACATCGAGGGAGACCTCGAGCAGGCCTTTGAGCACGCTTCGCGGTGCGTCGAGCAGGCACTCGAGATCAACCACGAGTACCTGCTGGTGACGGCGCTGCAAACCCAGCTGATCGCAGGCTGGGCGCGCGACGGGACGATCTCCCCGGCGGTGCTCGCGGAAGTGGTCGATCGCATCCGCCGCTCGGGGGTGCAGACGGACGCCGTGGTCGCCCTGTGGTTCGTCGCCCGATACGCGGCCTCCGTGGCCCCGCAGAGCGCCGGGCAATGGCTCGCGTACGCAGAGCGCATCCTGGCCGAGCTCGACAGCGAGATCTGGCCGGAGAGCATCCTGCGCGACGAGACCCTGGATGTGCTCGCGCTCGATGATCTGGCGCCGGTGCTGGCCAGCACTCCTCCGCTCGACCACGCCACCGCGCTGGCGGATGCGGTCGCGTGGCTGACCGAGCGCGACCCAGCCGAGCGGGCCGACGCCGACCTAAGGATCGCCGCGCCCGCCGCGGCCTGACGGGCGCCTCACCATTTCGCCCACACGGGCGCGACGCCGGTCACGTGCAGCGCCGCCGCCGTGTGCTCGTCCAGATCCCAGGCCCGGCCTTTGACGTATGGGCCGCGATCGTCGACGACCGCCGTCAGTCGCAGGCCGGCGCGGATGAACACGACCTTGGTGCCGCACTTCAAGGTGCGATTGGCGACGCCGAACTTGGCGTGAAAGCCGCACGCGGTCGCGACGTGATCGTCCTTGTACCAGGACGCCATTCCGCGCGTATAGCCGGGGTGGGTCGTCCGGGCGCTGGTCGAGCGGGCCTGCGAGCCCGGGGCTGCGAGGAGGGCCACGGTCGCGAACGCGGCGATGGCCAGCCAGGCGGGGATATGCGCTTTGGACCGCAATCTGGGTCGGCGCACCCTACACGAGGGCAAAGATGGTCTTTTGGCCGGCGCACATGTGCGCCGGCCCCGGCCGGAACATGTTCCGGCCGGCCGGGCCGATCATGATCGGCCCGGGAACCGCGTTTACCAGTCGCCGTGGCGCAGTGCCCGGCGCACCGACTGACGAACACGCCGGTGCCGCGCCCGCGGGGAGCCGCCGTGTGTGCCCGCCCCGGCTCGCTGCGAGGCCGCCATGCCGACCGCAGAGCGGACGGAGCGGGCGATCTTGACGGCGCTGCTGGGCGCTCTTTGTTTGCGACGGGCCATGGCTTCAGGGTAGACGCAGCGCGCAATGGAAAATGTGCCGATGGCCCAAGCACACGATTGGCTTCCGCCCGGCTTTCAGCACCCCGCGCGCGTCGAGCTCGCGGGCGGACTGCTGTTGCGTCCGATTCGCGCCGAGGACGTCGAGATCGACTATCCCGCGGTCATGGGCTCGCGCGAACGGCTGTGGACCATCTACGGACAGGCGTGGGGATGGCCGCCGCCCGACATGACCTTCGAAGCCGATCGCGAGGACCTGGCACACCACGAGCGTGAGATCGCGGCCCACGAGTCGTTCAACTATGCGCTCCTCAACGGTGATGAATCCAGGCTGCTCGGGTGCGTCTATCTCGATCCGCCCGACGAGCCAGGGTGCGACGTCGTCGTCACGTGGTGGGTGGTGGACGAGCTCCTCGGGACCGAGGCCGAGGCCGAGCTCGCGCGGTTCGTGCCGGTGTGGGTGACGACCGTCTGGCCGTTCAAGAGCCCCAAGTTCGCGCCCTGAGCCGCGATGGACGTCGAAACCGCGATCCGCACCAGGCGCACCCACAAGGCCTTCCAGCCACAGCCGCTGGCGCCCGAGCTGCTGGACGATCTGCTCGCGCTGGCGCGCTGGGCGCCCAACCACCACCTCACGAATCCGTGGCGCTTCCGCGTGATCGGGCCGGCCGCGCTGGCGAAGCTGAAGGACGCGGCCGGACCCGAGGCGGCCGCCAAGCTCGATCGCGCGCCCACCTTGGTCGCGGCGACGTCGCTGCGCTCCGACGACGCGGTGCAGGATCAGGAGGACTTGTGCGCCACGGCGTGCGCCGTGTACGCGGTGCTGCTCGCTGCACACGGGCGTGGGCTGGCTGGTTATTGGCGAACCCCCGCTGTGCTTAGAACCCCGGCCGGCTTGGAGGCGCTCGGGATCACGCCGGCCGAGCGCTTCGTGGCGCTGATCCATCTCGGCTGGCCGCGCCAGGAGAAGCCGGCGCCGGAGCGGTTGGCCCCGCATGGTTACGTCACGCGCCTCGCGTGAAATGCCCGCCATCTCCGCAAACCTCCTTGACAAACGACATATCACGATATATCGTTGAGCTATCGCAATAGTCGACAAAGGAGAAACGAGATGACTAGCGATGCATTTGCATACGGGTGGGGTCAACCTGGCCGCTCCAAGCGCCATCACCACCATCACCATCACGGCCGGCGCGGCAAGCCCGATTGGTTCTTCGCCAAGGAGCGCGGCGGCTTCAACGACATCGAGGACCTGATCGCGCTGCGCCGCATGTGGAAGGGCGCGCCTTTCGGCGGTCCGGGCCGGCACAGGCACGGTCGCGGCCGCGCCCGCCGCGGCGACGTACGCCTGGCTCTGCTGCGGCTGCTCGCGGAAGAACCGCGCAACGGGTATCAGCTGATGCAGGCGATCGAGGAGCTGAGCGGGGGTGCTTGGCGCCCGAGCCCGGGCTCGGTCTACCCGACGCTCGCGCAGCTGGAGGACGAGGGTCTCGTCCGCGCGGTCGAGACCGACGGAGCCAGGCGGTTCGAGATCACCGATGCCGGACGCGAGCACCTAAACGACCGGGCCGATGAGCCGGCCCCGTGGGAGCCGACGGCGGACGAGGCGGAGAATCCTCTGAGCGAGCTCGCGCCGCTGGTGATCCAGATCGGCAAGGCGGCCTTTCAGGTCGCGTCCGTCGGAGACCAGGAAGCGCGCGACCAGGCACGATCGGTCCTGACAGAGACCCGGCGGGCCCTGTATCGGATCCTCGCGGAGGACCACGAGACCGGAGACGACGCCGACGCGGAGCAGCGCGAAGTCTGAAGCTGGCCCCGCGGCGCGCCGCCGACCGGTAATGTCGGTGACGCGTGCAAAGCGAGCGAGACGAACAGGCCGAGAGCGCCACGCGACACGACGGGGCGAGCAGGTCGCACACCGAGGCCGCCGACCGTCACTACAAGGCCGCCGAGCGCTGGGACGAGATGGGCGACTCCGAACGCGCCGGTTTTGAGCGCCGCAACGCCAAGATCGAACGGGACACCGCCCAGCTCGAGAGCGACCGGGCGGAGTTCTACCGCCGCCTCACGCCGCCGGGAGCGTCATGAGGCGAGCCGTGTTGGCTTCTGCTGTGGCGCTCTGCGCCGCCGCGCTGTGCGCGGCGGGAGCGGGGGCGGCGCGGTCGGCGCACAAGCCGTGCGGAACCGCGAGCCCCGGGAGCGCGCACTACACGCACGTGATCTGGATCCTGGAGGAGAACCACAGCTACGGGACGATCATCGGCAGCAGCCAGGCCCACTACATCAACGGATTGGCCAAGGAGTGCGGCCTCGCCACCAACTACCACAACATCTCGCACCCGAGCCTGCCGAACTACGTTGGGATGACCTCGGGGCTCGGACTCTCAGGACTCAAGCAGTTCAAGAGCGACTGCAATCCCTCGAAGAAGTGCAGCACCTCGGCGCCGAGCATCCTCGGGCAGACCTCGAGCTGGCGGGCCTACGAAGACTCGATGCCCTCGAACTGCTACCGCAAGGACAAAGGGGAGTACGCGGTTCGCCACAACCCGGCTCCGTATTTCACGACACTCAAGGGCTGCTCGAAGAAGGACGTGCCATATACGCGGCTCGCGCACGATCTCTCGAGCGGATCGCTGCCGGCGTTCTCGTTCATCACGCCGAACCTGATCCACGACATGCACGACGGCACGATCGCCCAAGGTGATGCGTGGCTCAAGGCGCACCTGCCGGCGATCCTCAACTCGAGTGCTTACAGGTCCGGGCACACTGCCGTGTTCATCACCTGGGATGAGGGCGAGGGCGGCAGCTCGAATCGCTGCGCCACCAACACGAAAGACGTCGGGTGCCACGTCGCGACGATCGTGATCAGCCCGAGTACCAAGCGAGGGGCGAGGTCGAGCACGCTCTTCAACCACTACGCACTGCTGCGCACAACCGAGCAGCTGCTGGGGTTCCCGCTGCTCGGCCTGGCGCAGAAGGCGAACAGCATGCAGAGCGCCTTCGGGCTCGGCTAGCAACGGTCAGGCCGCGAGCGGGATCTCCGCGGTGAACGTCTCGGGACCGTGGGGCGTGATGAGGACGTTGTCTTCGATCCGCACGCCACCGAAGTCGAGCATTTCGTCCACGCGCTCCCACACCACCTCGTCGCGGTGCTGACGACGGCGCTCGGGGTCAGTCAGCAGCGCCCGAATGAAGTAGACGCCCGGCTCGACGGTGACGACCATGTTCGCTTCGAGCGGCAGGTCGATGCGGAGATTCGGATATGGCTTCGGCTGGTCGCGGCGCTCGCGCAGTGGGGTCCCGCCCGCGTCGCGCACGCCGAGGCCGACGAGATGGCCGATCCCGTGCGGGAAGAACAGCCCCACGACGCCTGACTCGACGAGCGCTCCGGGCTGGCCGCGCAGGATGCCGCAGGCGACCAATCCTGCGCCGATCGCGAGCGCCGCGGTCAGGTGGACCTCGCGCCACTCGACTCCGACACGACACTGGTCGATCGCGGCCTGTTGCGCCCGGCGGACAACGGCGTGCAGCTCCCGCTGGCGCGAGTCGAGCCGACCGCCGACCGGGTAGGTGCGGGTGACGTCGCTGGCGTAGCCGAGGTATTGCGCGCCGGCATCGATCAGCACCAGGTCTCCCTTCGTGAACCTCCGCGCGCCCGGGGAGAAGTGCAGCACGGCCGAGTTCACGCCACCGCCGACGATCGTGTCGAAGGCCATTGCCTCGGCGCCGTGGCGAAACGCCTCGGCCTCGAGCTCAACCTGCACCTCGCGCTCGCTCGTCCCCTCATGCAGCAGCGGCACCGCTCGGGCGAACGCAGCGCGGGTGGCGCGTTCCGCCGCGCGCATGCGCTCGAGCTCGACCGTGTCCTTGCGGCGGCGCACACGGCTGAGACCAAAGCGAAGCTCTTCCGCTAGCCGGGCATCCTGCTGGACGCCGGCGGGTGCGCTTCCGAGCCACGCGATTCGTCGCTGACTGCGGTCGGCGAGCCATTGCTCGAGCTGCTCGGTGGTCGAGGCGTCCTGGTCGTTCGCCGCCGCTCCGGACCAGACCCGATCGTCTGCGCTGACCGGTGCGTCGAAGCGGACCCACCCTTCGGCCGGGTCGAATGCCAGCACTCCTCCGGGGCTGTTGCGATCGGTCAAGAAGAAATACTCGGAGTGCGCCTCGAAGCGATATGTGGTGTCGTCGCGTCCGGGGCGGGCAATCAGATCGCCGGCGCCGAACAAGACGATCTCGTCGTCGAGCCCCCACTCGTCTGCGACCGCGGTGCGGCGGTGGCGAAGCGCGTCTTCGATCGTGAGCATTAACCCATCCTCGCATCGGCTGGGCCCGCTCGCCTGCGAGCATTGGACCGTGGGTCACATCAGCGCTACCCGTCTTTCCTATGCCCACCCAGGCGGGGAGTTGCTGTTCTCCGGCGTGTCGTTCCAGCTCAGCCCAGGTCAGCACGCAGGCCTGGTTGGCGCCAACGGAGTGGGCAAGACGACCCTTCTGCGAGTGCTCGCCGGTGAGCTCAGGCCCGACGAAGGGGACACAGCGGTCGGAGGGCCGGCGGCCTACATGGCGCAGGATGTCGGCCGCCCCGATGACGCCCGCAGCGTTCGCGAGCTCCTGCTCTCGCTCTCGCCACTCGCGGTCCGGCGGGCAGGAGAGCGGGTGCTCGCGTGCGAGCGGGAACTGGTCGAAGGCGATGACTCGGCGGGGATGCGACTCGGTGGCGCAATCGCCGACTGGTCGGCGCTCGGAGGGTATGAGCTCGAGGGGCAGTGGGATGTGGCCTGCCGGCGGATCGTCCGGCGCTCGTTCGGAGACATCGCCGAGCGGCCGGCCGCCACGCTGTCCGGCGGCGAGCGCAAACAGCTGGTGCTCGAAGTCCTGTTCGCATCCGACGCCGAGGTGCTGCTGCTCGACGAGCCCGACAACTTCCTCGATGTTCCGGCGAAGCTCGAGCTTGAGCGGCGAATCCGCTCCTCGAAGAAGACCATCCTCATGGTCTCCCACGATCGGGAGCTGCTCTCCGGCGCGGTCGGCTCGATCGTGACGCTCGAAGGCAACGGCGCGTGGATGCATGGCGGCTCCTACAGCACCTACCCCGCGGCACGCGAGAGAAGGCAGCAACGCCTCGGTGACGCCGTCAAGCGCTGGCGCGAGGAAGAGCGACGCCTGTTCAAGCTGATGAAGACCTTCAAGGAACGGGCCCGTTACTCGAGCGAGTGGTCCAAGCAGGCGAACGCCGCTGAATCGCGATGGCGCCGCTTCAGGGAAACCGGACCTCCGCCGGAGCCGGTCCTCGACACCTCGATCACCGTCAGGCTGCGAGGCGGCGACTCGGCCCGACGGGTGCTCGACCTGCGCTCGGTGGGAATCGAGGGGCTCGTGTCGCCGTTCTCGGAGGAGATTCACTTCGGCGAGCGAGTCGGTGTCATCGGGCCGAACGGGTCGGGCAAGAGCGAGCTCATGCGTGTGCTCGCCGGGCTGCGCGAGCCCGACACGGGGGAGCTCGTGCTGGGCCCGCGGGTCTCCGCCGGGCTCTTCACGCAGACGCAAGCGCGGCTGGACCTGATCGGGACGGTGGTGATCGACGTCGTGCTCGAGCGGGTGGGCGGCGGCGGCCTACAGCGCGCGATGGCGGCCCTGGCCCGCTACGGGCTGGCCGAGGCGGCCAGGCGGTCCTACGATGTGCTGAGCGGTGGCGAGAAGGCGCGGCTGGAGGTGCTGATGCTGGAGCTCGAAGGGCACAACCTGCTGCTTCTCGACGAGCCGACCGACAACCTCGACATTGACTCCTCGGAGGCACTCGAGGGAGCGCTCGACCGCTTCGAGGGGACGGTCGTCGCCGTCTCCCACGATCGCGCCTTTCTGCGCAAGATGGACCGTTTCTTGATGTTCCTGCACGACGGCAGCGTCCTGTCGCTGCCTTCGGTCAGCGTGGCCCTCGAGGCCCTTAGGGATCCCGAGGGGGCGCCGCGTGTGCGGCTCGCGAAGCCGCTCGGGCCGCCCGCCCTCGCGCGGCCGAAAGCGGTCAGGAATCGAGAAGCGACGCGCGCGAGCCGTGACTAGATTGAGGCTCGCTCGCCCACTACTTGAGGAGTGACCATGAGCGCATCAGCGACCCAGGGAATCAAGACCGTGCTTCATCCCGTATCCGATCTGGATGCGGCCAAGGCGGTTTACGCGGCGTTGGTCGGCATGCCGCCGCAGACCGACGAGTCCTACTACGTCGGGTTTGAGGCTGAGGGTCAGCACATCGGCCTGGTGCCGGGCGGTGGCCCACAGGGCATGACTTCGCCGGTCGCCTACTGGCACGTGGCCGACATCGAGGCGAAGCTGGCCGAAGTGACCGCCGCAGGCGCCACGGTGAAGGAGCCCGTGCGCGAGGTCGGCGGTGGTCGCCGAGTGGCCACCGTGACCGACCCGGACGGCAACGTGCTCGGGTTGCTTCAGGACTGAGCGCTTGGCCGGGCGCTCGCGCGCGGCGCGGGCGCCACGGGCTCTCGCGCGCGGCGCGGGCGCCACGTGAGCGAGAATTGGGTAGGTGAAGAGCGTCGACGCCAGCACGCAGCGACTGCGCGACCTCGCGCTGTTGCGTCGCGTGCGCGACAGGATCGACCGGGAGTACGCGCAGCCGCTCGACGTCGAGGCGCTCGCGCGCGGCGCGTACATGTCGGCGGGACATCTCAGCCGCCAGTTCCGCCTCGCCTACGGCGAGTCTCCTTACAGCTACCTCATGACCCGGCGGATCGAGCGCGCGATGGCCTTGCTGCGCCGCGGCGACTTGAGCGTCACCGAGGTCTGTTTCGAGGTCGGCTGCTCGTCGCTGGGCACGTTTAGCACTCGCTTCACCGAACTGGTCGGCATGCCGCCGAGCGCATACCGGCGCCAGGAGGCACAGGCGACTTCCGGATTGCCGTCGTGCGTGGCGAAACAGGTCACGAAACCGATCAGGAATCGAGAAGCGCCGGTCGCGAGCAGCAACTAGGTTTCACCGCCGTGGAGGTCACCATTCACTCGGCTTTCCTGCCGCACGACGATTCAGACGCCGCGCTCGCCTTCTATCGCGACACGCTTGGCTTCGAGGTGCGAAACGACGTCGCCTACGCTGGGATGCGCTGGATCACAGTCGGTCCTCCAAATCAACCGGGCACGTCGATCGTGCTCGAGCCTCCGGGCGGCGGGCACGGCCTCACCGACGAGGAGCGCCACATGATCGCCGAGATGATGGCCAAGGGCACCTACGCCCATCTCATCCTGTCCACGCCCAACCTCGACGAGACCTTCTCGCGGCTCGCGGCCAGTGGCGCCGATGTCGTGCAGGAGCCGACCGACCAGCCCTACGGGATTCGCGACTGCGCTTTCCGCGACCCCGCCGGCAACATGATCCGCATCAACGAGCGCCGCTAAGCGCGGGTGGGGTTGGATTTGGCCGGGGCTCAGCTGGGTCCGGTCAATCGACCGTCCCAGGGTGGCGCGCACTTGGTGAAAAAGCCTCCCACCTGCGCAACTCCGTGGCGGCGGGACGATTTCTCCCCTCATACGGTCGAACTTTCGTCCCGGCCGGGTGCCGAGCGAAAGGTGGGACGAATTTTCCCGGACGAGAGCAGCGCGCTATTCGCGCGCATAGATCTGAAACGCCGGGCGGCGGTTAAGGTTCGCCCCGGGGCGTTCCGTACTCGTCGTGGCGCCGGAGCCACAAAGGTTCGGACGGACCCTCGGCGCGCCCCTTTGGCGTGCGGTCAAGCAAGGCGTAAAAGGCCATCGCGACCCCCTCGAGGCCGCGCGCGGTGGTGACGTAGGTCCGGCAGACGGTTCCATCGGAGAGCGCATACACGCTGAGCCCCGGGCCCTCGGTTACGTAGCCGGCGACATCGGTCCCGCATTCACGCGCGTTGACCTCGACCGTGGCGGGGATCTCGCCCTGTAGGAAGGGTCGCAGCTCCTCCTCGGTGTGCTGAAAGCCGAGGTCGCGGTTGAACTCGCTGCCGCCGCTCGAGACCCAAGGTATGTCCCAGCCCATGCGCGACCTGAAGGGGATGAGCTTCTCGAGTGGCGCACGGGAGGCGAGCAACAGGGTCGTGTCCCTCGCTCGCAGGTGGGGGACCTGGGGCGCGAGCGTGTCCGCGATCGAGGAGCAGACCGGACAGCCGGCGCTCCACGACGGCCCGAACATGAAGTGATAGACGACCAGCTGGGAGCACCTATCGAACAGCTCCGCGAGGGTTTGCGTGCCTTGCTCGGTCTCGAAGCGGTACTCCTCGCGCACCGGCACCCAGGGCAGCTCGCGCCTCCTCCTCGCGAGCTCATCGCCGCGGCGCGTGAGTTCTTTCTCCTCGCGCAGCAACTCGTCGCGCTCGGCTCGCCATTCCTCCTGTGTGCCGATTCGGTGCTCAGTCATCGAGTACCTCTCGCAGCTTACGCGCGAAGGCCTCAGGCTGCCCCGGGTATCCGCCGTCGGCGCCCGCGAATCCGCCGTGGTGGCTCGGGAAAACGGTTGGGCGTTGCCCGAGCAGCTCGGCTACGGCGGCTGTCGTTCGCCCGGTGAAGCTGTTGCCGGATTCTTCGGCCACGGCGATCACGATGCGGGTCGACGCCGCTGAGAGCGCGTCGACGTCGGGGCGATAGCTGGTGATCGCCCACGATCGGTCAGACAGCAGCGGGCTGTCACGGGAGCCGTCGTCGGCTGACGACATCCCGAACGCCGCGGGATCCGCGGGCGGTTGGGCGAAGTAGTCGTCGGTGAACTCGCCCTGCCACGAGGTCATTTGGATGAACGCCGCCATACCCGCGTTCGACCCGTTCGCTTCGTAAGCGTCGCGCACCGCGGCGCGGGCGCGCTCCGCCGCCTCGGCGTCCGGGAGCACCGGGATCAGCGGCGGCTCGTGCGCCACGAGGGTGAGCACGTCGTCAGGATGGGCCGCAACGAGCGCGAGCGCGGTCACCGCGCCGCCGCTGCTCGCGAACATCTCGACAGGGCCGGCGCCGAGCGCCTCGATCAAGGCGTGGATGTCGTCGGCTTGGAGCGTCGGCGTGTTTTCGACCCGGCCGTCCCGGCGGGTGCTGCGACCGAGCCCGCGCGGGTCATAGGTGACGACCGTGCGGTCGGCGAAGTAGGAAGCCAGCGCGTCAAACCCGCTGGCGGTCATCGGCTGTCCGATCATGAGCAGCGGTGGGCGCCCGTCGGCCGTGGGCAGCGGGCCGTGAACGTCGTAGGCGATGTCGGCTTCGGTGGTTTCCAGCGAGTGCGTTGTCGTCATGCGGTAGTGACCGCCGACAGGTTGAAAACTCATCGCGCGGAGGCGCCGGCCGTTCGCTGGCTCGGCGCGATCCATTGATCGACCCAGTCGCCCGTGATCTGTCTTGTGGAAGCGTTGATGCGATTCCAGGCATTGATCGCGGCGATCGCGATCACGAGTCCGGCGAGCTCGAGCTTGTCGTAGTGGTGAGCCGCCTCATCCCACACCTCGTCCGAGATGGCTTCAGCTCGATCGGCCAGGCGGGTCGCCGCTTCGGTGAGGGCGAGTGCGGCACGCTCAGCGTCGCTGAAATACGGCGTCTCGCGCCACGCGGCGAGGGTGAGGATTCGCTCGTCTGACTCCCCGAGCGCCTTGAGCTCGCGGGAGTGCATGTCAACGCACACCGAGCAACCGTTGATCTGGCTGGCGCGCAACTCGACGAGCTTGAGAGTGGTCTCCGGCAGACCCGCTCGATTTGCGGCATGGCTGAGCTTCTGTAGCGCCCCCATGGCGCCGGGGACGATCTGCACCGGGTTATCGATTCGAGCATGCATGGCATGAGCCTTTCATCAGGTTTTTCTTCGTCTGCACTCTCTTAACGAACAGGGAGCCAACATGGGGACAGTGGCGATCGAGCGCAGCGCCCCATAGGCTGCGGAGAGCTACGCGTGAGACGGGTCCTAATCACCGGCATGTCTGGAACCGGAAAGTCGAGTGCGCTCGCCGAGCTCGGAAAACTCGGCTTTCAAGTGGTCGACACCGACGATCCGCCGTGGACCGAATGGTCGGAGCACGACGGAGGATACGTGTGGCGCGAGGAGCAGATGACGGCCCTGCTTGCGCGTGAAGGCGGGCCGACCCTGTACGTCTCCGGGACTGTCTCAAACCAGGGTGCGTTCTACGACCGCTTCGATGCAATCGTCCTCTTGAGCGCTCCCGCCGAGGTGCTTCTGAGCCGGATCGAGAGTCGAACCACAAACCCCTACGGCAAGACCCCGGAGGAGCGCGAGCTCATCCTCGAACACCTGGCCGAGGTTGAACCGCTGCTGCGGCGGACGTGCACCCACGAGATCGATGCCGCCCAGCCGCTCGCGCGCGTCGTCGATCAGCTCGTGCAGCTGAGCGCCGAGCCTGACGCTTGACCAGCGATGCGCGGTTCGGTCACTTTCTGACATCTGCCAGGGATGAAGCGACCCATGCCTGGCTAAGCACGCCCTCTTCGCCGCGGTCAGGGACAGCGTGGACCTGCCGGTAGGTACGCCGCCGACGGGCTTCGTCCACGCACAGCCGGGCGGTAGCGTAGGTAGCGCCTCTGCACGATGTCGGTCGCTCAGCCACTAATCCCGAGCCGGAGAATCAGCGCACCTCGCCCAGCGCCGTTCGAGATGGGGTTAGTGACGCGGCTGGCCGACGACGTGCGCCGTGAGCGCCGGATCCGGCGCCGGTCCCAACTGCCTGCCGGGAGTACTGCGGCGAGTTGGGCGCACACCAGGCGGATCATCTCCGACCCGCTGGGACTGCTGCTCGAACACGAACGGCGGTTTGGACCTGTGTTCACGATTCGGCTCCTGCACGAGCCGATCGTGTGGGCGATCGGCGCCGAGGTCAATCATCAGATCCTGGTCAGCGACTTCGACGCGTTCCAGTGGCGAGAGGGGCGGTTCGCCGACCTGTGGCCGCTCTTGGGCGACGGCTTGCTGAACACCGATGGGGCGTACCACCGGGACTTCAGGATGCTGATGTTGCCGGCCTTTCACCGCGACTACATCGCCGCCGTCGCGGAGGTCATGATCGAGGAGGCGTTGACCGCCGCGGAGTCGCTCCAAGCAGGGGAAGTGATCGTGATCTACCCCTGGGTTCGGAGGCTCGCGATGCGGGTCGCGTTGCGAGGGCTGCTTGGAATGGAAGCCACCGGGGGGCGCGAGCGGACGCTGGCGGCGGCCTTTGAGGCCTCGCTGGCGATCCACGGCGAGCCAGTCCTGATGCAGATGTTGCCTTTCCCCGGGAGCCCCCGGGCGCGGGCGATCGCAGCCCGTAAGGCGCTCGATTCGGTTGTCCACGCGGAGATCGATGAGCGCCGCCGGCGGGGGCATCACGGCGGAGGGGTGCTCGGGCTGCTGTTGAGCGCGGTCGACGACTCGGGAGCACCACTCAGCACGAGCGTCGTGCGAGACCAGGCGGTCACCTTGCTGTTCGCCGGGCACGACACCACGACCACCACGTTCACATTTCTCGTCCACGAGCTGGGACGTGCGCCGCATGCGCGGGCGGCGGTCGAGGAGGAGCTCGACCGAGTTCTGCGTGGGAGGAGCCCCACCGCGGCCGAGCTCGACGGCCACACGCTGCCCGTGCTCGAGCGCACACTCAAGGAGACGCTCAGGCATTACCCCGCGGCCTGGGTCGGTCCGCGACGGACAACGCGCGAGGTGACGCTGGCCGGGGTGCGCGTCCCGGCCGAAATCGGGTTGCACTACTCCTCCTGGGTGACCCACCACCTCCCGCAGTTGTATCCCGAGCCATTTCGCTTCGACCCGGACCGGTTCCTGCCCGAGCGCGAGGCGGCGCTTCCTCGCGGTGCCTACGTGCCGTTTGGGGGCGGCTCGCGCATGTGCCTCGGCAAGCGCTTCGGCGAGTACGAACTGCGCGCGCTGTCAGGTGTTCTGTTCAGCCGCCTGCGACTCGAGCCGCTGTCAGATCGGGAGCCACGAGTCGTCACCACCCCGACGCTGGGGCCCAAGGACGACCTGCGGTTCGTCGTCCGGGCGCGGTGAGCTGGCTGAGCGGACACTCTCAGATCACGGGCAGCTGCTCACGGTGGTGGCGGCTGATTCGCGTTCAGAGCGTGTAGCGCAGGATCGCCGCGACCGGGCCTTGGCCGGGGATATCGCTCTCACGGACGGCCAGGACACGCGCGCCGCTCAACCAAGCGCGCCGCGCGATCTCGTCGGTCACATCGTGCACGTCACCTGTAGCAGCCCGCGCGAAGGTCACCGCACCGGTTTGCTCGTCGACCGCGCCCGGAACTGTGGCGTCGATGTCGACCAGCAGCGTCTCGACGGCGCCGAAGGTCGCCGCCCGAGCGATCTCAGCGACGTCGGCGAGCGCCCGCTCCTCTGCCGCCCGCCGTCGGTATGACTCATGGACGGCGCGCAGCTCCGCCGCGTAGAGGTCGTCGAGGACCCCCCGCGCGCCGGCCGCAAGCTCGGCGTCAGAGTGTGCTTGGGGGTTTCCCGCGAGGCCCTGCGCAACCAGATGGGGATAGGTGTTGACCGACCTGTAGATGCTCTCGATCGGCTCCACCGCGGCGATGATCAACGGCACCTCGAGGCGATCAGCCGCTCGGGCCCGACGAACGCCGCCAAGCTCCTCGCCTGATAGCGCCAAAATTCCTCGTCCTCGTGCAGGTCCCCGATCTCGCTTTCGAACTGGCGGACCACTCTCACCCCAGCGCCTTTATCGCGGAGTTGGGAGGAAGCCTGCGAGGCCAGAGTCTTGAGTTCGATCCGCTCGCGCTCGCCGTTTGACTCAGGGTCGGTCGGGAGGTAGATCGAGACGCTCCAGGGAGCGCGTGACTCGAGCAGCCGGTTGACCTCAGCGCGCGTCGGTATGTCGGTAGGCAGGATCACTTCTCAGCTACCGATCTCGGTCGCCGCCGCCCCGGCGTGATCCAGATCGCCTGCAGAGCGCGATACTCGGCGTCGCCGGGGATGGGGCGTGCTTTGCTGGGTTCCGTCAGAGCTGTCCCCGTGCGGGCTGCTCATTCGTCCTTGGGCCGACAACACACTCTTCCCAAAGGAGGATGAGATGAAGTACATCCTGGCGTTTCGTGGACAGCCCGGGCGCAGCCTCACCGCTGAAGAGGTCGGCCAGTGGCCGAGCTGGTTTGAGCAGATCAAGGACTCAATCGCCGATTTCGGCAGCCGCGTTGGGCACGTTCGTGAACTCGGAGCTGCAGAGTCGAACGGTCGCTCCGATGAGCTGAGCGGCTACATCGTCATCAATGCGGACAGCCTCGATGGCGCCGCGACCGTGGCCAGCGGCTGCCCGGCGCTTCAGCAGGGCGGCGGAGTCGAGGTCGGGGAACTCGTCGAGGCCTGACGCGCGGGATCTCGCAGGTAGGTGTATCGAGAGGCGACGGCGCTGGTGCTCGGACCAGCGCCGTCTGGCGGTTCGTCAGCGGCGATCTCATTCGTCCAAGGCGACCGCGTTATCGCATTGAGCACGCGCCGCATCCTGATTTGGTGGCACTCCTTTTGGGGGTTGAGCGATGACGAGCCTGCGTTCGGCGACCGCTACGGTTCGGTCGTATGGGCTACTCAGTAATAAACGTGGACGACATCGAGGCTGCCGGTCCCAGCGGCGCCGTGCGCTTCGTTCGTCGCGAGCTGGGCGTCGAGGCATTTGGGATCAATTGGTTTGCGCTCCCGCCGGATGCAGAGGGCAGGGAGCACGACGAAACCGCCTCGAACCAAGAGGAGGTGTCGGTAGTGATAGAGGGATCGGGTCACTGGCTCGTCGGGGGCAGTGAGGTTCCAGTACGGGTGGGAAGCTTTATTCGCTTTGACCCTGAGACGAAACGCTGCCCGGTTGCCGGTCACGACGGCATGACCTTCATCTCGATTGGGGCGCGGCGTGGCTCGTACGAACCGCGCGGGCCATTCTGACGGGCATTCAGCCCGCGGCTCGCCGACGCTCCCGGGTGCTCCCGCCGACACGCTGCGCCGTCGAAGGAGAGATCGTTTGTCTCGTTTTGCGAAGATCAACCTGCTCGAGTTCGACGACTCCGTGGCCGGGCGAGTGGAGGGACTCGAGGGCCGGATGGGCCGTAAGCACCTCGACTCCCGCGACCTCCGGGTCAGTCTCTTTCGGTACGCCCCGAACCTGCGCAGCCCGATGGCCCACACCCCAGCTCGCGGCCGGTGGGGCCGTTCCTTTTGAGGAATGCGGTCGTTACGCCGGCCGCTGCGGCTCCGCGCAGCAGCGCCACCTCGTTCACGCGAACTCGATCGTCCGCCCGGAGTCGCGCCGGCGAGTGCTCTGGTGGCAAAGGGATGGCCAGCGCCGGCGACCGGCTGAACAGCGCTCCGTCGCCGAAAGCACTCGCCCGCTCGGCGCCGTCTAGAACACGAATGCGATCGTGCAGGCGCGATGAGAACGCCGTGGGCCCGGCGAGCCGAAGGGCGTCCCCGGCGCCGACGCGGCGGGCTGCTCCCTTGGCCCCACTGCGGTCGCGCATCGTTGTCTAGGCGCGTGGCCCGGTGACGCCTGAAGCGGTCACGCAGGCGCGGCTGCTGCTTTGATGGACGAGCAGGCGCGACCCGGCGGAGTCACGCTGATGGTTGTGGGCGAAATCAGCCGCGATGCCTGGTGCTCGAGATCACGCCAACGGGAGGGCGTGCCCGCGCCGCGGCGAACCTTAGGACGATGCCCGAGGCCTGGGTGTATGTGCTGCGCTGCCGCGATGGGTCGCTCTACACCGGTTGGACGGTCGATCTCGAGCGCAGGCTTGCGCGACACCGCTCCGGTGTCGCGAGCCGCTATACGGCCAGCCGGCTGCCGGTCGAGCTTGAGCTTGCGATCCCGATGGCCGAGCGCGCCGCCGCCCGCCGCGAGGAGGCGCGTATCAAGCGCCTGCCGCGGCCGGCGAAGCTCGCTCTTCTCACCTCCACCCACACGCCGCCGTGAGCTCGTCGATCGACCCGTCCCGCCACCCGCTCCTGAACGCCCCAGTCAAATGCTGGCGCGCGTTCAAACGTCTGACCCGGCTCAGCTTCCCGCGGTCCTATCCGATCGTGCAGTTCCCCAACGCGCCGCTGATCCTGGCGTTCGCATCCGGGCTGCTCGCCCACCACAGCCACGGCCGCGAGCACTCCTACGCCCAAGCCGTCTCCTACCTGGCGATGGCGATCTGGGCCTACCTCGAGCTCTTTCACGGTGTCAACGCGTTCCGACGGTTACTCGGACTGGCGTACACGATCTCGACCGCAGTGCACCTCGCCAACGCGCTCCACCATTACTGAGCGGGCTGCCTTAAGGGCTGGCGTCCGCGAGTCGTGCCCATGCGAGTCGATAGGATCCTCCCGTCGCCGCCCTGCCACGATGCACACGGCGGGGCGAGTTCATACGCTTGTCGCGTGCCCATCTCGCGCTTCCTGAAGGGTCGCATTGCCAAGGAGGAGGCGGTTCTGATCGGCGACTCGCGCGTGGAGGGCTGGGAGTCGGTCAGCACGTTTGAGGACCAGCGGACTGCGATGGCCTGGCGTGACCAGCTGCGATCCATGGGCGTCGACGCGAGCTGCGTGGCCGATCATCCGCTCGATCGCTTCGGTCGGGGGGACATCTACCTGATGGTCCCGCCCGAGCAATGGTCACGCGCCAGCGAGATCGTTGACAACCTCGACTGAGCGGCAGAGGGCTCTCGCCGTCTGATGCCGCGCGCCCACAACGGTGTGTGGTCGACGCGGTCCCGGGGGATGCTCGCCCGCGTAAGCTCGGTCGGTGGAGATGACCTCGATAGGCGAGCTCGTAAGGGTCGGCGCCGGCGGCTCCGCTCTGGATGGAATCGTGTTTGACGTGCCGAGCCGCTCGAAAGTGGTGGTGGCGGTGGTGGATCCCGACCGCGGGCCGCTGTTTCGCACAGTCAGTCCGAGCCAGTTGACCGAGCGCGAGGAGGAGGGCTCGGACGATAGGACGTTGCGGTTGCTCATCCGTCGCACGCCGCCGCCGGTCCACGGTGCCGCACGCGGTGCAGTGGTCGGCGGCCAAGGTCGCTCCGGCTTCAGGCGCGGCTCTACGCACCGTCCAACCGGCCGGTAGCACCGACGCCCAGATTGGAGCCAGACAGCGACCCCGCCGCGATGCGTCCGCCGTCGACCGCTACACAGGTGCCGCATCCACGAAGACGCGGAACCGACCGCTGCTCCGAATCGGAGGGTTTCACTTCTGCGTTCAGACAAAGGCGACCGCATAAGCGCCGGCGTCCGTGCGCACTGCGCGGGCAATCCCGATCGTCCGGCGCGGCGCCAGGCGCACCGCACCAGCGCCATCGCCACCTTGCGCTCGCCCGCCAGCAGGTGGGCCCAGCGGCAAATGCAAATGGTCGGAGACCAGCGCGGTTTTCCGGCACATGGTGAGACCCTCCCGACCGCGAACTGCTGGGGGTCGTGTCCGCGCCGACTGGCCACGAACCAATCCAGCACGCTTCTGCTCTTGTGTAGGTCGAGACGTCGCCGGACCGGGTTAGCACGTGTGTAGATATATGGTCGGCCGTGGCCATCTACTATCGCCGCATGACAGAGCGTCGATTTGATCTCGCGGCGTCCTCGCTGCGTGCCGACGCGTCGGACGGCCGAGCGCTGGCCGAGGCGCTCGCGGCAAAGCTAGGCGGGGCGCTTCCCGACCAGACGAGGACCCGACGTCAGCGCGGGCGGTTGTTTTCTAGGGAGGAGCGCTTGGAGAGCGTCCAGGTGCAGCTCGGTGAGGAGACGTTCGTGCTGTCGCTGTCGGGTGACAAGGCGCAGACGAGCCGGGCCAAGACGGTAAGGGGAGTCGTCATCAAGCGCCAGGACTTGCCGCTTGACGCTTGGCTGGAGGCGTTGAGCGAGGCGCTGAACGCTGAGGCGCAGCGATCAGAGGCCGCGCGGCTCTCGCTCGAAGGACTCCTCGGCTGAGACCCCGCCGCCTCGGCGGGCGCTAGTCGTTGATGTCAAGGACGGGTGTGATGTCGGGCAGCTGCTGGTCCGACTCGGCGTGTTCGTTCGGCACCACGGCAGTACCAATCGCGAAGAACTCGATTACGTGGCTGCCCCAGCCATGATTGTTCTGGTGGAGCTTGACCTCGACGATCCCGAGAACGTCGTCCCCGATCTCCTCGGCCTCGCGCTGCATCCGTTCCATCGCGAGCTCTCGAGCGTCGTACAGAGCCTGGGTGTACTGCTCGAGCTCGACGTTCTGACCAGTCTGGCGGAGCGATTGCATCATTCCGCGATGTGCGACGTGGTAGACACAGTTGCCCATGACCATGCCGACGGGCCGCTTGCCTGTCTGCATCAGCGTCCAGAACGCCTGGCCACTGAGATCTGAAGTGAACGGCCGCCCGTTCGGAGCCCGGTGAACCTTGCCCCCCTTGTGCTTGACCGCGGTGCCGATCGCGATGAACTCCGCCATGTCGGCCCCCCACTCGTAGCGCCCGATGTCGAGGCGAACGCCGACGATGCCGTCGGCTCCCAGCTGATCGGCCTCTTCCTCCATGCGCGTCATGGCGAGCTCTCGCGCTGAGTACATCGCCTGGGTGAGAACGCCCATCTCCTGGCTCGCCTTCCAGTTGGCTTGCTGAAAGCCGATGTGGTAGATGCTTGAGCCCACCACCAGTCCCACGGGCTCGAAGCCGGCCTTCTCCACGCACAGGTACTCGTTCACGGAGAGGTCGGACGTGAACAGCCCGCGGGCGTTCATTTGGAGACGTTCGCTGGCGTGTTCGGCGAGGCCTTCGGTACTGGTGGGGTCGTATGTCGACATCCGATCCTCCTGAGTTAGTAGCGGACTAGGCGCCGAGGCTGATCGACATCACGGGCGTCCCGAGCGGTGCCGGATGGGGCTGATGCGCGCCCAATCGAATCGCGGTGCCCAGCACGTGCATGGACACGATGAAAAAGTGCTGAACAAATCCCAGGCGTTCAGACTCGTAATGATCGATGTCGTGCTTCAACGTCGAGATGACCATGTCGTTCGCACCGGCCTCGCGCGCCTGACGCGACACCTCGTCCATCACGAGATGGCGAGCCGCATAGACGCCCTGGGTGACTTCGGTCATCTCCTGATTGCCCCACCACGAGCGCATCAACTGGTTGGCTTGCATGCTCAGTGCGACGATCACCACCGAGGTATGGCCGATGACTCCGAGCGTCTCCGCTCCGATACGACGGAGCTTGTCTACGTCCTGTCCAGACAGCGCGCACATCCGCGGCCCGAGCTTCCCGGGGCGCGCCAGCGCGGTCTCGCGTACTGCGGTGCCGAAGACGACGTATTCAATAGTCCCCGGTTCGCCGAGGAGGCTATCGGTGGTCAACTCGATCCCGATCACGGCGTCCGCCCCCGCGAACTGAGCCTCCTGTCGCAGACGGTCGAACGAGCGCTCGCGCGCCAGATTCCACGGCATTGCGAAGGAAGGCATCTCGCGAATCCCGCCGCCGTACGCGGACCAGCCGTAGTTCTGCCATCCGTGCTGAACAACTGAGGAGCCCATGATCAGCGCGACCGGTTCCAGGCCCGAGGCCTGCGCGACCGCATACTCCTTAGTGCTCAAATCGCTGCTGAAGACCGGCGAGGCAGTCGCAGCGATCGCCCGCAGGCGCTGTTCCGCTCCAAGCGGAATGCCCCCGCGCTGGACGCGGTCAAGATCGACTGCGGCCGCCTCACGCTCGCTCTCACTCTGCGCGGCGGGACGTTTCCCAAACAGTGGCAACAACTGATATTCCCACATTCGGATAACCGGCATCCCCCGGTGGACCGACACGGCGGCGGTGGCAAAACCTCCGGGCTCGCCGACCGACGATCACGACGTCGACCCACACCCCCCTCCGCAGGGTCGGTCGCCTCTCCGGATCGGATGAACTCGATCAATTTGCCGCACATCGTGGTCCGCCTCCGCTGTCACACTTGCAACTCGGTTCCGGCGGCTCGTCACAGTGACTGACCTGCATCCCTATCGCGCGGCAGGCCGCAGCCTCCACCGCGAGTCGCCTGCTGGCGCGGTCAGCGGCCTGTTACCTGGGCAGCTGCCCGCCGCGCTTGGCTTCGAGCTTACGGCGCTCTCGCCGCGCGCCGTGAACCTGGCCGGCCGCATAACCGCCAGCAAGGGCGATGATGGCCGGGATGAAGGCGAGCACAAGCGCGCTGACGGCGGCGACGACCTTCAGGACGACTATGACAGCAATAACGATCGCAATCACGGGGAGAACTGCTTTCATTGGTGCTGACTATAGGACCGCGCTGCGACCGGGAGCTGTGAATCCGCCAACCGCTGTCGCGCCGATGGTCCTCCGGAAGCTTTCCGCCTAAGCGCGCCCGCACCGGACCGCCGAGCGTTCACTCGCCATCAGCTTGGTCACGCACCCGGGAGCTGGCGTGAGCTTCTCACGGGCTGGTGCGCCCGGGACGGTTGAGCAGCGTGGCTTGAAGGGTGGTGGCGAGCCAGGTTGTGTAGTGCTCGGGGGTCCAGCCGCACTCGTGGGTGAGGCGCAGGTATACGTCGTGGTTGGAGAGTGCGTAGATGATGTCGGCGGTGTGCTGGATGCTGAGGGCGGGGGCGATTGCGTGCTGATGGGTCAGTTCGGTTGCGATCTCGTGGAGATCGGCGCGCATGTTGGCGTGGCCGCGGTCGCGAAGGCTCGCGAGGTCGCGGTCTTGGTCGGCGGCGAGCTCGCCGAGCTCGAGCAGCCGAGCGGTACGCCCGAGGATCGTCGCGGTTCCGGCGGCGAAGCTCTCGAGCAGCTGGTCGGCGGGGAGTGCGAGCATGGCCTGCCATTGTTCGCGTGCGGCCACGGGCAGGTCTTGGTCGTCTCCCCGGACGGCGACTTGGATGATCTCGCTCAGCAGCGCGGCTTTGCCCGAGAAGGCGAGAAACAGCGTCCTGATCGCGACGCCGGCGGCGCTGGCGATCGCGTTGACGCTGGTTGCGTGGTAGCCGCGGGTCAGGAACAGCTCCTGCGCGGCGGCGCGGATGCGTCGGCGGGTGTCGAGCGCCTGCTGTTCGCGCTTGGGGGAGTGATACGGGCGGCGTGGGCCAGCGCTGCGCTTGACAGGTCGCTCCACCATTAGGTATAGTCATATTATAGCCAATGTGGAGGACGACAGAAAGGTGTGGTGGGGCTATGGACGATGTCTCGATTCGGTCTGACCCGGTGCCGGGCGTGACTATGGACAATCGACGGTCCGCTTCGGCAGACCGGGTTTCGCTGCCGCTGTGGGCGTTGCTTGCTGGTGGTCTGCTGGTGTCGGTCGCGCTTGGATTTGCGTTGCGCGGACTCGGTCGGGGCGTGCTGGGGGTGCCCAGCGATCTTCCGTCGCTCGCGGCGTCGGCGCTGCTGCCGGCGACGATCTTTCCGGTGCTGGGCAACACTTTTGGCTTCTACATGTCGTTTCGCGCCAAGCCAAGCGCTCACTCGCTGCGACTCTTCCTGGCGATCGGCGTCGTGATGACGGTCGTCGGGATCCTGATCTCGACAAGCAAGCTGCCCGCTTCGGCGAGCTCGGGCTCGGTGATAACGACGGTCGCTGTCAGCCTCGTCCCGAGCGTACTGATCATCGCTGCGCTGCTGCGGCTCGTTTCGCGCTCTGCAGGGAGGCGCTGAGCCATGGTCGCCGAGATCATCGAGGCGCCCATCAGCTCGCCCGAGCAGTACGAGAAGATCCGCGAATGGACCGGAGTCTCGGGAGCGCCGTCAGGAGCGGTCTTGCACATCGCGGGCCCGGCCGATAACGGCGGCTGGCAAATCGTCACCGTCTGGGAATCACGTCAGGCGGCAGCGCGATGGGGCCAGAGAGTCCGCGCCGCCCGGAGAGCCCTGGGCTTCGAAGGCGAAGCGACGGTCAGTCACTTTGAAGTGCACAGCCTCGCTCGGCCGCCGCGACGCTAGTTCAAACCGGAACCGAGAGAGCGCTGACGGACCACGACTCGGCGCGGCGGCGATCCGGCTGCCAGCTACCGGTCGCGAGGCTAGTCAATCTGGCTTACTACGCCGCACACGAGGGGGCTCGAGCGAGTATCGCGCTCAACACGGAAGCAGAAGCCTCGGCGTCGCCGAACAGGCACCGTGTGTCGCCCGAATTGCGAGACGCTTGCCGTCGGCGAGACGAGATCTGGATTCGTTCTCGCGCTGTACCTGGCGGTGACGAGGATTCAGGGATGGACATACACGCTCCGGCCGTTCACGATCCAGTTGCAGAGTGATGTCCGAGCACGCAACCGGCGCTCGAGCAGCATCCTTCGAGGTCGCCGAGCGGCGGCTGTTTGACGCGTGCGCGATCGAGGTCACGAATCGACGCGTCCGCCTGGCTGATCCGCAGCTGGCGGTTCGTGTGCTTGAGGCGGGTGACGGTCCGCCGCTTTTGCTCGTGCATGGCAGCGGCATGAGTGCGTCGACTTGGGCGCCGTTGCTGCCTTATCTCGCCGGCTACCGGCTGATCGCCTTCGATCTTCCGGGGTTTGGGCTCAGCGACGCGTTCGACTACACGGGGCGATCGCTGCGCGGGCACGCGGTTGCGCAGCTCACGTCGCTGCTCGACGCGCTCGACCTCGAACGGGTCCCGGTCATCGGCACCTCGCTGGGCGGGATGTGGGCGCTCTGCCTGGCGGTCGATGCGCCGGAGCGAATCACCGCCCTAGCGTCGCTCGGGGTTCCCGCCGTCGCGCTGCCCGGGATGCGCGGCGATCCTGCCTTTACCGCACTCTCCACGCCCGGCGTGCGTAAGGTGCTCGCACGGATCGGCTCCCCGAGTGTCGCTGTCACCCGCCGGGCCTTGGCCCGCGGCGCAATCGGACCCCGCGCGACCGAGCTCGCGCCCGTGGGGTTCTTCGATGTCGTCCATGAGGGCATGCGACAGCCCGGCATCCGCACGGCGATGCTGAGCCACATGTGGCTTGCGATGCGCCTTGGACGACCCCGCGCGGAGAACTTTCTCTCTGACACTGAACTTCAACACATCGCGGCACCCGTGCTCATGATCTGGGGAGACGAGGATCCCTACGGCGGCCCGGAGATCGGCCGGCGCGCCGCCGCGCTGATCCCCAACGCGCACCTCGAGGTCATCCCAGGGCGCCACGCCCCCTTCCTGGACGACCCCCATCGGTGCGGCGCCTTGATCGACGAATTGCTTCGCGGAGCAGCAGCCCCACCAGACCGTTCGCGAAGCGACGAAGCAACACGCAGCGGGACCGAATAGCGCAATCAGCGTTCGTCGGCCTCCCGGCCAATGGGTATCCCTGGCCGTTGCTCAGCGAAACCGCCCTTGCAAGCAGCTGACGGCAGACACCTGCTTTCTGGCTCCGGGGCTTCTTCCGGCGAGCCGAGCCGCGACGTTCATGTTTCGCGCGGAGGCTGTCGCACAAACCAACGGCCTAGTCACGAAGTGACAATCGGGCGCGGTGAGCGGTGCGCCCGGCAACAATGAGGCCCCGTCTCGCGCTTAGAAGACTTCGCCCGGCCTTCACCTCAGGTCCACCCGAGCCAAGTCGCTGTCACCTTCTTACAAAATGTCCTACCCGCTCCGGGTTTGTGCGACGGCCTCCCGCGGAAAGCGCAGCTCACAGGGGCGATCGCTTTTGACAAGCCCGACTGCTCACGATCGTCTTGGCGACCAAGCGCATGTTCGTGTCCGAGGGGCGCTAGCCGCCGACGAGCAAGAAAAGGGGTCGTGCGCGGCACCGGCGAGCGTTATGCGGCCGTCACGTGAACAGGAGCACGCGAGTGCGGCCAAGGAGCAGGACGGGTCGGTGTGGCTCCCTTCGCTCGCTCGGGTAGCCGCGACACCGAGAGCAGCTCCGGTTGGCTCATCCTGCCGGTTCAGATCGCGTCCGGCCCAACGCCCGACCCCACCCTCGTAGGCTGCCGGCCCGGACGCGAACGCCCGTCCTAACGAGCGGCATCCGGCCGCTCGTTAGGACGGCCAGATGATCTACGCCTGGGGGAAGGATCGCTGGACAAGTAAGGCAGAGTCTCCGCGCGCGCTCTGCAGCCGAGACGATGGCTCAACGACGCTGCGGACGCATCGCGACAGGACGATTGAGAGATCAACGGCTTCCAACACGCTTCCATGCGGCGGTACAAGGCTTGTCAGCGTTTGAGTCCCTGGCAATGAGACCCCCGATAACCAGGGCTTTCCTTCAAGCGGCTGAAGGGGCTCGAACCCTCGACCTTCTGCATGGCAAGCAGACGCTCTAGCCAACTGAGCTACAGCCGCGAGCGGGGTGAGTATAGCCCTGCAGATCCAGCCGGTATTGCCTGCGAGACTGCGCCCAGCATGCGCGATCTGCCCGCCTACCGTGGCTCGGGAGACGGCCGCCCGGACGGAATCCCGCTACCTCCCGGCGCGATGCCGCTGCTCCGAGCAGGTCGCTTGCTCAAGCGGTGGCGGTACGTCGGCTTTTACAGCCGTGAGCTGTCGCTGTGTGTCGGCAGCGTGCGGGTCGGCCCGTTGCGACAGTCCTTCTGGGCTGTGTGGGATCGCACGGCGAGGCAGCTTTACGAACGGACCGTTTTGCGATCCGGTGGAGTGAGGGTCGGGCCCGGCCGCGTGACGGTCCGCGACCCCAAGGTGGAGATCGAGCTGCGACTCGCAGAGGCGCCGGGGGTGGAGGTGGTGACCCCCTACGGTCGGGGATACGTTTGGACCCGCAAGCAGGGCGGGATCGAGGCGCGCGGCACCGTGGCTCTGGAGGGCTGCCGGCACGAGCTCAATGGCCGTGCGTTCATTGATGACTGGGCGGGTTATCCGCCTCGGCGTGCGGCCTGGCTGTGGTCGGCGGGCTTGGGGAGGGTAGGTGACGGGGCGGCAGTCGCCTGGAACCTCGTCGTTGGAATTAACGACGGTGAGCGGGACAGCGAGCGAACCGTGTGGATCGACTCCCATCCCCATGAGGTCGGGCCGGTGCGCTTCGCCCCAGATCTGTCGGCCATAGTTTTCGGGGACGGGGCGAAACTGACATTTGCATCCGAGGCAGTCCGCAAGCGCGAGGACAACCTGCTGCTGATTCGGAGCAACTACGAGCAGCCGTTCGGCGCGTTCAGTGGCCGCCTCGAAGGCGGTCAAGAGCTACTCGAGGCCTACGGTGTGATGGAGCGCCACCAGGCGGTCTGGTGACGCCACGCGGAGTGCGCTGAGGGAGAGGCGACGACCGGAATCGAACCGGTGTAGACGGCTTTGCAGGCCGCTGCGTAGCCACTCCGCCACGTCGCCGGTGGCCTGCGTAGGCTAGCGGCGCGCCCGTCGTCGATCGGCGCCCGAGCTCGGATCGCCGATGACGACATCAGGCTGCCAGCAGCACGTCGCCGTACTCGTTGAGCTCGGCAAGCAGCTGGTCGAGCTGCGCTCGGATCTCGCCATCCGAGACCCTGAGATCAGCTGAGAACCGCTCGGGGGCTTGGGCCACCGCCACGCCGGCCTCCAGTACCCGCGCGCCGGCGAGCCCCAGTGCCTTGCGCACGTGGTCCTGGGCCCAAAGCGCTCCGTACTGGCTGGTACTCGCTCCGATCACGGCCACGGGCCTGCCCCACAGGGCGGCCTGGTCGCCGGGGGGCCTTGAGCCCCAGTCGATCGCGTGTTTCAGCTGCCCCGGGACGGTGCCGTTGTACTCGGGAGTCGCGATCAGGAGCGCGTCGGCGCCCCGGATCGCGTTCCGCAAACGCCTGGCTTCCGCAGGGGGGCGCCCGCTATCCCGGTCCTCGTTGTAGGGCGGCAGCGCCTCGAGGCCCTCGTAGAGATCGAGCTCCATGCCAGGAGGGGCAAGGCGAGCGGCCTCGCGGAGCAGCGCCGTGTTGTACGACGCTGCCCGCAGGCTTCCTGAGATCGCGAGGACGCGCACCGGCTACTCCTTCACCGCCGAGACGCTGACCAGCAGCTTGACCTCGTTGGCGACCAGGAGTCCGCCGCCCGGCAGGATCTGGTTCCACTCGAGTCCGAAGTCGCGACGATCGATTGACGTCTCGACCTCAAAGCCGATCCGCTCGTTGCCCCAAGGATCGGCGCCGCCCTCGGCCACGGTCCCGACCAATTCGATCGGCTTGGACACGCCCTTCAGCTCGATCTCGCCGGCAAGGCGGATCGTCCCGTCCTCAGCGATCTCTGTCGCCATTGAGTGGAAGCGGATCTGGGGATGGCGCTCGACGTCGAAGAACTCCGGCGACAGGAGATGGCCGTCGCGCTGCTCGTCACCCGTCGTGATGCTCGAGACCTCAACCGCGCCCGCGAGGGTCGGCGCCCCGCTGCTCGCGTCGATCGTCCCCTCAAACTGCTGGAAGTTGCCGCGGACAGTCGCGATCCCCATGTGGCGAACCGCAAAGCCCACGTTGGAGTGCTTTGGGTCGACGCTATAGACGCCTGCGGGGATGCGCTCGGACGAAATCGTTGTCGTTGACATGTGTGCTCCTCTGGTGACGAAGGTTCATTGACTGCTCAATTACCGTAGCACGGAAAGGTTGTGCCGTCAAGTAATGGCCTAGGCCGGATCGCACCTCAAGCAGGAGGTCCGCTCGAGACACGGGGCTGCGCCCGCTACGCCCGAGCGGGCAGGTGCCTCAGCAGCTCAGTCGAGTCCGCGCTACCCGTCAGTCGACCGTGCAGCCGCCCTGGCTAACACTTGCGCCGGGCAGGCGACCGAGCAGCGAGGCCAGGTCCTCCACCTCGTCCAGGCTGAAGTGAGCCAGGAAGAGACGCCGGATGCTGGAATGTGGGTGCAGCCGGCCTGGCGAAGCCTCTCGTAGCCGGCATCTGTCAAGCACGCGTATGAGATGCGAGCGTCCGACGGACACGCGCTTCGCTCGATCAAACCGCCTCTCACCAGGCCATCAATCAGGCGGGTGATGCCAGAGCGGGTCAGCATGGTCCGCTCGGCCAACGCCGACATGGGCAGCCTGCGGTCGTCAGCCTGCGCCAGGTACAGCAGTACCTCGTAGTCGCGGGTCGTCATGCCGTGCTCCGCGACGAGCTCGGCGTCGAGCTCACGCAGAATCGATGCATGACTCTGGAGATAGCTTCGCCATGCCTCGAGGGCCGCTCCCTCGAGCTCCATTTCTGACGCGGTTGCCATGCGCGAAATTCTAGTTGACGAGTCAACGAGCGCCACGTAAAACCTTGTGACGGGCGGAAGGAGCGGTGGACGAGCCGGAACCCGGATGGGGCCGGACTGCCTCCGAGACGCGCTGAAGGAAGGGGTCAAAAATAGGCCCGCTGCGGTCCTTGACCGAGGAGGTAGCGTGGAGATTGTGTTTGCTGCGTGACGACTGCGGAAGGGAGCTGAGCGGCATGGGAGATCCTGAGATGCGCGGCAACGAGGCGGGCCGGTCGGTTGAGGCCGACATCGCGCGCTACGCCGATCAGGCGTCGGTCGAGCTGTCCGCCGCGCAGGCGAGCGAAGCGTCCGCGCAGACGAGTTCACGAAGACTCGGCGGGAATCGCCTCAACCATGCGGATCGCTCGCGACTGATCGAACGCGCGCGCGATATCCACTTTCCGATCGCCATGCGCGGATATGAGCGGAGCGCGGTGGATCGGTACGTGAAGGAGATCAATCGACTGATCGCCGAGCTCGAGATGACTGCCTCCCCAGAGTCGGCTGTCCGGCGGGCCCTCGAGGAGGTGAGTGAGGAGACACGTGATCTCCTGCAACGCGCTCACCAAACCGCCGAGGACATCACCGCCCGCTCGCGTATGAAGGCCGATGACCGACTGAGCCAGGCAGAAGCCGAGGCCACGGCTCTTCGCATCGCCGCACAGAAGGACGCTGACTCCGCCCGCGAAGCTGCACAGCGGGAAGCGTGCGCGGTTCGCGAAGCGGCCCAGCGCGATGCTCAAGGCCTGCGGTCTGCGGCCCAGGAGGAGTCGGCGGCATTACTCGACGCGGCCACGGGAGAGGCGAAAGAGCTGCGTGAGACTTCCCAGCACGAAGCAGCGGAGGCGCGAGAGACCGCCCTCCGCGAGGCCCAGCAAGCCCGCACAGTCACGAAGCAGGAAGTCGATCGCCTGCTGGGTGATGCGCGCAGGGAGGCCGAGGAGCTACTGGACGTAGCCGAGGCGCGGGCGCGGGAGCTGGCGCAGAATGCGGAGACCATCTGGAGGGAGCGTCGCCGGCTGGTGGAGGACATCCGTGCGATCGGCGAGCAGTTGACCGCGATGGGGGAGACCGAGGCGCAGCGGTTTCCTCGGCTCGGGGAGACCATCCCGCCGGTCACGGCTCCGTCACGCGCCCCGGCCGCTCCGTCACGCACTCCAATGCCCGCAGACGCCAAGCCGAACGGCGCTCCCGCGCTGGTGAACGGCGATATAGAGCCTGCTGGCGCCGCGATCGAGCAGACTCGGAGCGAAGGCTACGCCCTGATCGGGCGAGCCGCTCTGGGTAGGTCAGCCACCGCTGCTCACGATGCTTCCGTAGCTCAATGCTCCGTGCCGGTGCGTTGGCACCACCGGCCATTGGCGCCTCCAGCTCACAAGCTCGGTGGAGGGCAGGATCTGCTTCCAGCGCGGATCGCGTCGTGCGAAGTCCGCAAGTGTCTTCTCTTTCACCATCGAGTCGTACTGGTCGATTGAGTCTTCGAGCGTGTTCGCGTTGGGGCACACCTCCCGCCGCTGCGACTCGGCGTAGTGACGGACGCCTGGGATCTTTGAGCCGGTCCGGTTGCCAGTTGTCGATCGCGACGCCGTTCTCGGATGAGACCCATACACCGTCCTCGGTGTTGATCACGAGCGAGTGGTTGCCGTCGGTATGGCCCGGCGTCCAGACCAACGAAACGCCGATGCCGAGCTCGACATCGCCATCGAGGACAATGAGGCGGTCCTCGGCGATGCCATCCAGGGCGCCCTCGACATACCAGAACCACTGCATCGGATGGAGCGCCTCGAGCGTGGCGATCTCCTTGCGCTGCACGAGCAGCTTGGCATTGGGGAAGTGGGGCAGGATCACACGCGGGTCCTGCACGTGCAGGTGGTCAAAGCTCAAATAATCGACGTCCTCGGCCCGGATCCCGGTGTCGCGCAGCGCATCCTCGGGCGTCGTGTACAGCTTGTATGTGAAGCGCTCAAGCGCCTTGAACAGGCGGTTACTACCGGTACGTTCGATCAGCTGTGAGTAAAAGGGGGCTTCGGCCGAGCCTTCCGGCTCCGTCGGCTCCCACAGCAAGGTGCGGAGACGACCCCCGAAGTCCTCGTACTGGACGGTCACCATGCGGTTGGTCATCGACAGATACGGATTGGGGCTACGGGCGGCGCCGTGGAAGGCGTACTTGGTCAGGTAGGGCGCGGTGGCGAGGTCAACTGAGCGCACTCCTTTGACGAGGCCCTGCCGTTCGAAGCGCTGTTTGTAAGCCGCGGCCGACGCCCGGACAGCTTCCAGGCGCGCGCCGCGCGGCCAAGTATCGAACACTCCTTGGAACTCAGGAATCTCCCGGCCGACGCCTGTCGCGGCTGCCTGGGTTGCCATCAGTGTCTCCTCGATTCCGCCTGCCGAACGCGCTGAACCCTACCCGGGGAAGGCCGACAGCGCCGCCGCGGAGATCAGTCCGAGCCAGGCCCCGCACCGGCCGCGACGACCGAGACAAAGGGCCGATATGAAACGGCCGGAGCCGACTCGCGCCGCTTCGGTCAGCGAGTGGACTTCTTTGCCGCGCTGCGAGCCCGGCCTACGGCGTTCCGAGCCTTACCTTTGAGCTCCTCACCGGCCCCGCGCGTCTCGGTTCCGGGTCGTCCGGCGGCGATCCCGGCCTCGCGCTTGCTTCGGCCTTTCATCTCCTCGACTTTTCCCTTGAGTCGCTGCATGCGGTCGCCCATCGGTCTCCTCCTAAGTTGGCTGATGGTCTGTTGCTACCCCGGGGAGACGGGCGGGATTCATGGTTCCCGCGTGATTGGCAAAAACCCCCGCGCCCGCAGGATCTCTGCTGCCGCTCGTTGTCCGCTGCGCAGGGCGCCTTCCATCAGACCGCTCAACTCTCCAGCCGCATATTCGCCCGCAAAATGAACCGAGCCGACCGGAGCCGTGAGCGCTGCCTCACTGAGCTCCGCCTGGCCGCTCGCCCGATATGCCCCGAGCGCCCACTGATCGTCGTCCCAGGTGGTGAGCACAGCCCCCGAAGTGGCCAGTTCGAGATCCTCACGGAGATTGCGCGCGCGCTCGATCCAGGGCGCCGGCCCGCTCGTCACCGCGAGCCCACGAAGCGCCGTGGGCGAGCCGGCGAAACAGTTCAAAATCGGAGTGACGCGGCCGTTCGGCCCGACCGCGGTCCAGCACCAGAACCGATCCGGGACGCTCATGACCGCGCTGGCGGGGGCCTCTGTAGCCAATGGGACATGGAGCTTGGCCGCATGGCCGATCTCGACCTTCGCAAAGGCGTCGTGTTTCCAGCTCGGCAGCGGAGGATCAATCGTTAACCGGCGCAGCACTGGTAGTGGCAGCGCGAGAACGACGTCGTTCGCCTTGAGCTCACCGCCGTCAACGCTGACCCGCAATGGCCCCTCGCTGTGGTCAAGGGCACGTGCCGGCGTACCGAGCCTGATGCGATCCGGTCCGAGACCATCAGCCAGTGCGCGGGCAAGGCGCGCGTTGCCGCCGGCGATCCGGTGGCTGGGAAGCGGCTCAAACGATGCCAGGTGGTCAAGCACGGACGACGCCAGCCGGTTGGCCTCGAGCGCGCACGAGATCTCAACCCGGGCGAGCACCGCCTCCGCAACCGGCGTGGGAAGTCCGGCGGCAGTGACTGCTTCCGAGACAGTGCACGCGCCAGAGGAGCTGATCGCGCTCGCGACTGCCCTGCCAGCCTGCGCGAGCGCCTCGGCGCTGACGCCCGCCACGCCGCGTGGCTCACGGACGTAGTAGCTCATCCCCGTGGGAGCAAGCGTGAGTCCGTAGTCGGCCACCAAGGTCTCGAGCATGGCGTAGCCCTCCAGTACGAACTCGGCACCCCGCTCGATCGTGTACGCGCTGCCGTCCGGGGCCTGGAGCTCATCGGACCAAACCCGGCCGCCGACTCGGTCTCGTGCCTCGATCGCAATCACATCCACCCCGGCGTGCGCAAGTGCGGCGGCAGCAGAGAGCCCCGCGAAGCCAGCGCCCACAACGATCACCTCAGGCATTGCCTCAGGCGACCTCCCGCAGCCGGCCGGTCTCGACCTCGTAGACGAAGCCGCGTACAGACTCTTTGTGCGGGATGAACGGGGAGCCCTGAATCCGGGCGATTGACTGGCGAACGTCGGCGTCCAGGTCAGAGAACGCTTCCACCGCCCATTCCGGCCGGATTCCCGCGTCGGCCTCTATCGAGCGTTTGAAGTCGTCATCGGTGAACGTGAGCATCCCGCAGCCGGTGTGATGAACAAGCATGATCTCCTCGGTGCCGAGCAGGCGCTGGGAGATCGCTAGCGAGCGGATCGTGTCATCGGTGACGACGCCGCCCGCGTTGCGGATCACGTGCGCCTCACCCTCACGAAGGCCGAGCGCGGTGTAGAGGTTCAGCCGCGCGTCCATGCACGCAACGACGGCAAGCTGCTTGGCTGGCCGCGACGGCAGACCCTCCTGGTCGAACGACCGCGCGTACTTCTCGTTGTTTGCCAGCAGCTCGTCTGTTGAGCTCATCGATCCTCCTGGGGTGCTGGTCGGTTGGAAGCGGAGCTCCCAGAAACAAAACGGTACATTTGTACCACTATGTCGGCAGCCGCTCCGAGCAGTCGCCTCACCCGCTCCACTACGCGGCCCCGCTCCACTATGCGGCCTCGAGGCGCGGCGCGGCGCGATGCGCTGCTCGACGCGGTCATTCAGATCGTGGCCGACGTCGGCGCCGACGCCGTCACCCACCGTAGGGTTGCGGAAACCGCGGATCTGCCCCTCGCTTCGACCACCTACTGGTTCGAGTCCAAGGAACATCTGCTCACGGCCGCGCTCGAGCGGGCGGCGGATCGCGACATCCTGCGACTCCAGGCGTTCGTGAGCGTTTCCGGCGACGCCGTTGCGGACCCGATTGCTCTAGCCGTCGCGGCGATCCTCGATCCGATCGACGACTCCGCCCACGCGACCCGTTGCTCGCTGCTCGCGACCTATGCGCTACTGCTCGAGGCAGCACGCCGCCCGGCACTGCGCGCGGTGACCCGGCGCTGGACGGACGCCTACCTCGAGACGCTCGGCGAGCTGCTCAACCTCGCGGGCTCGCACGATCCCGGAGCCGACGCGGCGCTTCTGTTGGCTGCAGCGGACGGCCTGCTGGTCGAGCAACTGGCTACCGGCGAGGCCCCTGACCTCAGAGGCCAGCTACGACGGCTCGCGACAGCCCTGATCGGGCTATGAACGCCACCTGGACCCGGGTGCTCCCCGCCCGCGGGCGCGCTCACGCGCCCGAGCGGCGGACCCAGGCGCCCGAGCGGCGGACCACTGTCTTGATCCGGATTCTGCTCGGGTTCGAGTCTGTCATCTACTCAGTCGTGACGCCCTTGCTGCCCCACTACTCGCACGCGTTCATGGCGTCAAAGCCCGCGATCGGTCTGCTTGCCTCTGCCTATCCGGCCGGCATGCTGCCGGGCTCGCTGCTGGGCGGCTGGATCGCCACCCGGGCGGGCGTGCGCCGTACCACGGTGCTCGGACTCTTGCTCTTCACCGCTGCGATCTTGCCCTTTGGCTTCGGCTCGGACATTGCCGTACTCGATGGCCTGCGCTTCGTCCAGGGAATCGGCTGCGGCCTCATCTGGGGTGGCGGCTTGGCATGGGTGATCGCGATCGCCCCTCGCGACAGACGCGGAGAGGTGCTCGGGTCGGTGGTCGCGGCCGCGGTGTTCGGAACGCTCCTCGGCCCTGCCGTGGGCACCCTGGCCGTGGCCGCCGGAACAAGGATCGTCTTCGCTTGCGTGGGTGCCGTCTCCCTGGTGCTCGCCGGCGTGACCCTCCGCCATGAGGAGCCTGCGCGCTCGGCGCTCGGAGCCGGCACCTCTCCGCGCAAACTGGCTACAAGCCGCCGGTTCGTCCTCGGCTTCTGGCTCATCTTGCTCGTCGCCTGCACCGTCGGCGCGCTGGCGACGCTTCTTCCCCTGCGCCTCTCGCGCTTCGGGGCATCGGGAGTGGCGATCGGTGTCACGTTCATTCTCGCGTCGCTGCTCAGCACGCTCCTGGCCCCAGGCGTAGGTCGATTGACGGATCGGCGCGGCAATTTGGTGCCCCTGGCAGTCGGTCTCGGCGCAACAGCTGCTCTCCTTGCGCTGCTCCCGCTGCCGACGGCCCCGGTGCCGCTCGCGATACTCACTGTGATGGCTTTGGGCGGCCCGCTGACCGCTTCCACGACGGCGGCCATGACGATGCTGACGGACGCCGTCGAGCGCACCGGCGTCGCGGTTGCCTTCGGCACGATGTTGCTGAATATTGCTTGGGGAGGGGGGGAGACCATCGGTGCGCCCGCCGCGGCCACCCTGTCGCACGCTACGAGCGACGCCGTGCCACTGCTGCTGCTTGCGGCGACGACGCTCGCGACTCTGGCCCCGCTGTTTTGGATCCGACGCGATCAGCTCGAGGTCGTGCCCGTCAGATCGAGCAGCTGATCGCCGAGCGTCTCATCGCGGATCTCGGCGACGCTAACACCAGGATCAGGCAACACCCGTAGGGAGTCGGCGGGAAGGCCCACGCTGACGGGGGTTCCCTGCTTATACGGCAGCTCGGCACCGTCATTGCGGACGAGTGTCTGGAGCGGCGACCCTGTCGCGAGCCGCAGGAAAACCTGCGTCGTCGAGCCGAGAAAGACGAGGCGTTCGATCATTCCCGGCAGCCGGTTAGCACCGCTGGTCTCATGCGGCTGCAGATGAACGCGCTCGGGACGGATGGCTACCTTCACTGCCCCCGTCGCGCCGAGCTGACCGGCCTGCGCTTCGAGGGTGAAGTCACCCAGGCGGAGCCGGCAAGAGCCTCGCTCGTGGCCTCCAGGCTCGACCGTCGCATCCATCAGGTTCGACACGCCCAAGAAGTCGGCAACATAGGCATCGGCGGGCTCGTTGTAGACCTGCTCCGGCGTGCCGAGCTGGACAATGCGGCCGTGGTTCATCACGGCCAGGCGATCGGACATCGTGAGCGCCTCTTCCTGGTCGTGCGTGACATACAGGAAGGTGATTCCCACCCGCTCTTGCAGCGCACCGAGCTCGACCTGGAGCGTGCGCCGCAGCTTGGCGTCCAGTGCCCCCAGTGGCTCGTCGAGCAGGAGCACCGACGGTTGCAGCACGAGCGCCCGGGCCAGGGCCACGCGCTGCTGCTGACCGCCTGAGAGCTGGTTGGGGCGCCTCTTCTCAAACCCCGACAGCTGGACCAGATCAAGCGCTTCGGCCACCCGGCGATCTCGCTCCGACTTGGGCACCGACTTGTACCTCATGCCGAAGGCGACATTCTCGGCGACGGTCAGGAACGGAAACAGCGCGTAGTTCTGGAAGACGGTGTTGACGTTGCGGCGGTTGGGCGCCCAATTGCCCACGTCCGTGCCGTCGAGCAGGATCTTTCCGCTGCTGGGCTGCTCGAAGCCGGCGACCATGCGCAGTGTGGTCGTCTTGCCGCATCCGCTCGGCCCGAGCAGCGAGAAGAACTCACCGCCTTGAATCTCGGCGGAGATCTCGTCGACCGCGGTCACGTCGCCGAACCGCTTGGTCAATGACTCGAGCTTGATGTGTCCTCCACTCATCTCTCTGTCCTCTCAGATTCCGGCGATTCCGGCCAGCGCCTCTGCGCCGCCCTTGGTCCGTTCGCCCCGGCTCATCCATTTGTAGCCGGCGAACCCGAGCACAGCGGCGAGGAGCGAAATCAACAACATGATCGTGGCCAGCGCATTGAGCGCCGGCCCACTGAGCCCGCCGTGGACGTTGGAATAGATCAGCACCGACATCGGTTGCGTGTTTGCGGTCGAGGACAGCTGCTCCACGATCACGAAGTCGTCCACGGTGCTGGCGAAGACCAGCACCGCGCTGGCGAAGATCGCGGGCATCAGCAATGGCAGCAGCACGCGCCGCATCGCCCCGAGCCGCGAGGCCCCGAGATCGGTGGCCGCCTCTTCGTAGCTCCGTCCGATTGAAGCCAGCCGCGCGCGCACGATTATCGCGGGCCAGCTCAGGTTCCAAACGACCAGCGCCACCACCTCGGCCGGTGTTCCCAGGCTGATGAATGTCAGCGCCTGCGTGACTAGCAGGAACAGCGCGACCGCGAGCAGCAGCTCCGGTATCACGAACGAGAAGATCATCAGAAAGTTCAGTCCGTCCGAGGTTCGGCTGCGCCACCGATCGATGCCGATCGCGAAGGCGACTCCGATCGGCACGCAGATCAAGGTCGTCAAGAACGCGAGCACGACCGTCTGGATCACGGCGTGATGGAGGCTCGGGTTGTGGAGCACCGAGGTCACCTGGCTGCCGATGTACCACTTGGTGGAGAACCCCTGCCACGTGGCCTGGGACGCGCCTTTGTTGAACGAGAACAGCACGGCGATGGCGATCGGCACGATCGACCACAAGATGTACAGCCAGGTGAAGCCCTCCATCGCCCACGGGCGGCGCCACGGATTACCGCGGCGCCGATGCCCGGCGAGCTCCCCCTGGCCTGAGGGCGAGGTGGTGACGGGCTCGCCGACGACGCTCGCCATCACGCGTTCTCCATGGAGGCGCGCGCGGTGCTGACGACGTAGTAGATCATCGGGATCAGGAGCACGACCAGCAGCATCAGCGCGAGCACCGCACCCTGGCCCGTCTCGCCGGGGGAGTTGAGCTGCCCCTCGATCGCATTGCCGATCATGGTCGTGCCGGGCGTCCCCGAGAGCAGCTGATTTGTGAAGTAGTCCCCGAGCATCGGCAGGGCGGTGATGAACGCGCCGGCGATGAGCGCCGGCTTGCTCAGCGGGACGGTCACGTGCAGGAAGGTGCGCGACTTGCTGAGGCCGAGGTCTCGAGCGGCCTCGAGCATGCTCTGATCGATGCGATCGAGAAAGGCGTAGAGCACCAGGATCACATACGGGATGTAGCCGTACACGAGCCCGAGAATCACGGTGACCGAATTTCCGCCGAGCCAGTCGGTGTTACCAGGCAGGCCGAAGAACGACAGCGCGCTGTTGAAGAAGCCGCCCTGCTGCAGCAGATCGATCCACGCCAGCATGCGCATCATGTAGCTGACCCAGAACGGCGCGATCAAGAGGACCAGGAAGAGCGTCTTGCGCTTGCCCGCGTGACGAGAGACGAAATAGGCCACCGGGTAGGCGATGGCAAGTGAGATCACCGTGGCGATAACTGTGTAGATGAGCGTTCGGAGAGCGGGCGCGCCGATGAACGCTCCGTGGCCGACGATCGCGTGCCAGACCGCGCTCAGGTTCCAGCTCGACCAATGCAGCGGGTTCCAGATCGGGACCACCGTCTGGAAGAACTCGTTGACCCCGCCACCGGCGACCGCCAGCATCACGTAGAACGGCGCCACGAAGAGAACGGCCAGCCAGATCGCCCCGGGGATCGCAAGCCCGATCCACAGGCCGCGCCCCCGCCGGTCGCGGGTGTCTCTCGGAGCAGCCATCAAAGACCCTTGGAGAAGGAGTTCCAGGTGGACTCCCAGACGGCGTTGGCGGCGGGAGGCAGCTCGAGCTCGAACACTCCCCGGCGGAAGTACTCCGGCAGGACGACGGTCGAGGTCAACTGAGGAGGCAGCAGCTTCTCCGAGGTCAGCTTGGCCGGAGTGACCTCGGTCAGAGGCTGCATGTAGCCGACGTAGCTGTAGTTCTCGAGCGCGTTACTCACGTCGAGCAGGTAGTCGATGAACTTATGGGCCAGGACGGGGTTTGCGCCACCGGTGAGATTGACCATCACATCGTTCGCGACGGGTCCCTTCTTGTTGGCCGGGAACCAGTAGCCGACCGTGTCGATCGAGGTGCCGCTCGGCAGGTAGGCGGCGGCGGTGGCCATGTCACCCGACCAGGCGTGGTGAATCCACGTCTTCCCGGTCGGCACGTCGGTGTAGTCGTTGTTGTCGATCCGCACGTGGGTCAGCGCGGCTAGCGCCGAGAGCGCCCTGCCGGCAGCGCGGATCTGGCTCGCGCTGGTCGTGTTCACGTCCAGATTTCCGGCCCGTAGCAGCGCCAGACTGATCACCTCGCGGTAATCGTCCAGGACCGCAACCTTGCCCTTGTAGGGCGCCCCCTGCCAGGGCATATTCCAGGACGGCGCCAGATTGACCTTGTCCTTGCGCCAGGCGATCCCCGTTGTGTAGATCGAGTACGGCGTCGTGTACTGCCAGCCCTGGTCGTAGAACGGATTCCGATAGTCGGCCCAAGCGTTGGACATGTTGGGGATGTAGCTGTGGTTGAGCGGCCGGATCATCTTGGCCGCGATCAACTGACCAAGCACATCGACGGTTGGAAAGAAGACGTCGAACTTGAGCTGGCCGCTGGCCAGCTTGGCGAGCGCCTCTTCCATCGTGTTGAAGGTCGTCAACGAGTAGTTGCAGTTGTACTTCTTGCAGAAGTTCTTGATCACCGCCTCGTTGATGTACGCGACCCAGTTGTAGAGCTGCAGGGTCGCGCCCTTCTCGGGCTCAAGGCCCGGGGCGATCGGCCTGTTGTCGCCATACACCGGCCACTTGACGGGACTGTTCTGACGGGGGAGCGGCGGAGCGCTGCTCGCACCGGCCGGGTTCGTGCTGCTGCAGCCGGCGAGCAGTCCGCTGAGGGCAAGCCCGGCGCCCGCGGCGATCAGTTGGCGACGGGAGATTGCGGTTGCGTCCGGCGGGGGCCGGCGTCTGATTCCTCCCTCCGACCATCCCTCACGCGGATGCATGCTCAGTCGTCTCCTTCTTGACGGCTCGCAGGTCGCAGCCGAGCTCGCTCGATGCAAGCGCCACGCACCGCGCAACCATCCGTTCTGCGGTGACGTCGGGTTGGCCGAGGGTCATCTGCACCCCCAGTCCGTCCATCAGCGCGCTCAACGCCATCGCGAAGTCGTCCGGATCCGCGTCGGAGCCGAATTCGCCGCTCTCCTGTCCCTCTCGCACGATGTCTGCGATCAGGTCACGCTCGCGTCGGTTGAGCCTGAAATAGCTCCGGCGCACCCCCGGATCTCGGCGTGCACGCACCCACATTTCCATCCACAGCGTGTAATCGTTGATGCCGCCGAGCCCCAAGCTCGTTTCTTCGATCAGGTGCACGAGCTTGTCCGCCGCCCGCTCGTGCTGCGCCTGGCCTTCGGTGAGCCGGGCATAGAACTCGCGGTCGCTCTGTTCCACAACATGCTCGAACAGCCTGTCCTTGGACTCGAAGTAGTAGAGGATCGTCGGCGAGCTGGTGCCCGCTCGCTTGGCGATGTCGCCGATGCGCGCGTCGCGGAGTCCGCGCTCGTAGATCACCTCCGCGGCAGCGGCAACGATCTGCGGCTTGCGCAGGTGGTCGACTCTCGGTCGTGGACTCATCCCTCGGCCCTGCTCGGTACAAATTCGTATACTGATCGACGTTCAGAAAACTATGACGCCCGCTCGCCGCTGTCAAGTGAGCGGCGTAAAAAGGATTAGAAAAGCTGATCGATGTAGCGGTTCTGGGCGCGGGGCTGGGCGGGCTGGCCGCGGCGCGCGACCTCGCGCGGGCGGGCGCCGACGTGCTCGTGCTCGAGGGCCGGGAGCGCCCCGGCGGGCGAGTGGAGGCTGTTGAGCTGGCCGATGCCCGCGTGGTCCAAGCGGGAGGCGAGGTCTTCGGCGAGCCCCACTGGGCCTATAGGCAGCTCGTCGAGGAGCTCGGCCTGACGATCGAGCCGAGCTATGTGGCGGACCCCGGAGAGATGAGCTGGGGACTCGCCGAGGGCGTGTTCGTTGGTGACGAGCCCCCGTGGATGACTCCGTCGGAGCGAACGGATGCCAGGCGGGTGGAGCGCGCCTTCGCGCAGTTGGCCGCCGGTGTGGACCCGGCCGATCCTTGGTCTCACCCGGACGCTGAACGGCTCGACCGCACCAGCGTCGGCGTATGGCTGCGCGACCAGGGGGCACTGCCGGCGGTGCGCCGCCGCTACGAGCTGGCCTCGCTCTCGCTCGCCTGCGATGGGCCGGAACGCACCTCGCTGCTGGGCGAGCTCCGCAAGCATGCGACCGCCAACAGCGAGGGTTTCTACGACCTGTCGACTTGGGAGGGCCTCCGCGTCGCGGAGGGCTCTGCGGCGGTGGCGCTGAAGATGGCGGCCGAGCTCGGCTCGCGCCTGCGGCTTGGCGCCGAGGTGCGCGGTGTCGAGTTGAGCGCTCGCGGGGTGCGAGTGGCGCTCGAAGGTGGGGAGGAGGTCAGGGCGGAGGTGGTCGTGTGCGCGATCCCGGCAGGCCCCCTCCGCGATGTCCAAATCGTCGGTCTCAGCGATCGGCGACTGCGGTCGCTGCGCGCTCAGCGTCACGCGCTCGCCGCCAAGCTGGTGGTTGCCTACGAGGCACCTTTCTGGCAGGAGGCGGGCCAGAACGGGCTCGCCGAGAGCGAGTGGCTGTTCGGCTCGACCTGGCCCCAGGGATCGGGCGTCCTGTCGCTGCTGGTGCCGCCCGAGCGCTTTGCGTCCTACCTCGCGGCCCCGCCCGAGGCGCGGGTGCAGGCCGTGGGCGAGGGCCTGATCGCGTTGTATGGCGAGCAGGCCGCCGGACCGGAGGCTGTGCTCGAGCGACTGTGGGGTGCAGACCCGTTTACTCGTGGATACATCACAAGCTGGGCGCCGGGAGACCTCACGCGCGTTGGTCCCCTGCACGGCAGCCACGAGCCGCCGTTCTATGTTGCAGGCTCAGACCACTGGGTGGCCGGCTACATGGAGGGCGCGGTCCGCACGGGCCGAGCGGCAGCTCAGGCCGCCCTCAAACGCGAAGCGGACTGGCGCGATGCTGATCCGCCTCCGCCGCGCTCGCTGGCGGTTTAGACACGACTCCGAGCTCACCCGCGAGCGCGTCCCGGATCGCGTCGTGCGCGCGCTTCAGCGGAAGGCGACGGTCGCCGATCAGCGTCCTGACCCCGAAGCCGTCGATCAACGCGAGGATTCGGTCGGCGACCGCGTCGGGATCGCAGGAGGAAAACTCGCCGTCACGGATGCCTGCCGCGATCTCGTCGGCGAACCACTCACGAAGCCGCTCGTAGAGCTTCTCGGCTACGGGCCGCAACTCGGGGTGACGGACTGCGCGCAACCACAGCTCGACCCACAGCACCCAGTCCTCCGCCAGCGAGGGCGTGCCCGGTAGGCACTGGTCGACCATCGACCAAAGCCGCTCGGCGTGCGAAGCGGCGGGCAGCTCGTCGCTCGAGATGCGGGCATCGCCCGCGCGCGTGTAGGAGTACTCGAGCGCCTCGGCCAGCAGCGCCTCTCTGGTCTCGAAGTGGTAGTGGACGAGTGAGCTGGAGACCCCGGCGTCCATCGCGATCCTGGCGATGCGGACGTCGTCGATTCCTTCGCTGGCGATGCGGCGAACCGCGGCGGCGAGAATGCGGTCGCGGGCGCTCGGCCTGGCGTCGCTCGCAGGCGCGCCAGCAGCGGGCGCGCGGCGAAACGAAGCCTCATCAGCGGCGGGCGCGCTCATCATCACGAGGCATCCTCGAGCACCGGCGCGAGATCGCTGCGTACACGGTCGGCGAACCAGGCCACCGCATCTTCTCGGCGCGACAGCGGACCGCACTCATAACCACGCGTCTGCAGCCCCGCCTGGACGTTGGCCACCAGGTCAATGTCCTCGTCGAGCACGAGGGTGTTCAGGCGCTGGTTCAACCACTGTACGAGCCGCGTTCGGGGACTGCTGTTGGGCGGCCGGTAGCAGCCGTAGACATCGCGCGTGCGCTCGACCCCGTCGGGCAGCATCTGCCAGGTGTTCACCTGGTCGGGGTAGAGGTCGATCGTCGTGTTCGGATAGATGAAGGCGTAGCGCCAGACTCGACGATCCGCCGCCGACAGGCCGGGCATCGGCGTAACGAGCCGCCCGTATACCCGTTCCATCCAGTTGCTGCTCGGTTTGCCCCGCAGCGGTGCCTCGAACCAGACGTAGTGCTCGTTGCACTCGACCTCGTAGCGCTTGTAATCGAGCAGCCGCATCAGGCCCGGGTGGGCGATCGGGATGTGGTAACCCTCGATGTAGTTGTCCGCGATCGCCTTCCAGTTGGCGGGCTGCGTGCCGCCGCCGGGGGCAAACGGCTCGAGCGATTCGATGCGGTAGGGCGCGAGGCGGGCGGGGAGGTCGCCGACCAGGTCAGCGAGCGGTGGGGCGTCCGCATCGAGGTTGACGAACACGAGGCCGCACAGCTCCTCGACTCGAGCCGGCATCAGCCCCAGCGAGCCCTTGTCGAGGCGCTCGCCGAAGGCACGCGCCTCCGGTACCCCGATCAGCGTGCCGTCGAAGCGGTAGGTCCAGCCGTGGTAGCGGCAGCGGATGGCCGCTTTGCATTGGCCTGTGCCGCTCAAGAGCCGCGACCCACGGTGGCGACACACATTGCGGTAGGCGCGCAGATGTCCCTCTTCGTCGCGAACCACCAGGACCGGCTGGGAACCGGCGCGGGCGGTCAGATAGCTGCCAGCGCGTGGCAGGGAGGAGACGTGCCCGGCCAGTTGCCAGGTGCGCTCGAAGATCAGCTCCTGCTCGTGCGCGAGCAGCGAGGAATCGGTGTACAGGCGCCGCGCCAGCGCAGGCCCGCGTTCGGGAGCCGGAGGCTGTGATGAGCCCGTTGGTACTCCCAAAGCGGTGGGGCTGGGCGCTGCCGAAGCAGACATTTCTCCTCGATTCCGGGCCCGGCCCGCCGGCGGCGATCCGGATCCTGACTTTGTGATCAGTTGCTGTTAGTCTACCGGGCCATGGTCAGGAGCGCCACCTGGCTGTCGATCACGCCCGAGCCGGAGCGTGAACTTCCGGCTGCCGTCGCCACGCTGAGCCACGGCGCGGCTCCGCCGCCGGCCGCGGTTGACGCCGAGGTCGCTCGCATCGAGCGGCTGATCCTGCGCGGCAGCGAGCGCGCCTGGCTGGCCTACCTGGAGCGGATCACTACGTTGATCGACAGCCGCGCCGCTGACCTCGATCCGGATGTCCAATCAGCGCGGTCACTTGCCACGGCGGTGATCTTCAACCATCACAACCTGTTGCTCGGCCTGGGTGGCCGCGGGGCTGAGCTGACCGCGCCGGATCGCCTTCGCCTGGCACGGATCCTGAACGACACTACGACACCCGAGGGGGAAGCATGAGCACGACCGTCGTCTCGCCCGATCCAGCCCTGGAGCTCGCTCCCCGGCTGCTCGAGCTCCAGCAGCGCGCGCGCACATTCGTCGAGGACGTGTTGCTACCGCTCGAGCTCGAGGCCGAGGAGCGCCAAGGAGCTCTGCCTGAGGAGACGATCGCAGAGATCAAGCGTGCGGCAATCGCGGCGCGCTTGCACGGCGGCAGGTTCGCCCCGGACGTCGGCGGCCAGGGCTGGTCGATGCTGGAATGGTTCGTCGTCAACGAGCAGTTCGGGCGCGTGACGAACGGGCTTCATTGGTATGTGCCCAATGTCTACAACGTGCTGATGCAGGGGAGCGCCGAGCAGATCGAGCGCTACGTCGTGCCGGCGCTGCGCGGCGAGGGCGGAGATGCCTACGCCGTGACCGAGGCCGAGGCGGGGTCCGACCCGGGAGGGATCGCGACCACTGCCGTGCCTAGCAACAGCGGCTGGCTGATCAACGGCGAGAAGTGGTTCGTCACCTCGGGTGACGTCGCCCGCGTGCTGATCGTGATGGCCAACGTCGTAGACGGGCCCGAGCGGCTGCCGACCCTGTTCCTCATCGACCCGAGCGCGCGCGGCGTGGATTTCGTCGCCAGCCCCAAGTTCACCCACAACTACCCGCACGGCCATCCCACGATCGAGTTCACCAACGTCGAGGTCGGACCCGAGGACGTGATCGGCGGCATCGGCAACGGCGAGGCGCTGCAACGGGCGTGGTTCACCGAGGAGCGGCTGGGGATCGCGACTCACGGCCTGGGTGCGATGTGGCGCCTGCTCGACGAGACCACCAACTGGGCGCGCTCGCGAACGCAGGGCGGACGGCGCATCATGGACTACCAGGGCGTCTCCTTCCCGCTCGCGGACTCGGCCACCGATGCCGCGCTCGGCAGGCTGCTGGCATTGCAGGTCGCCCGCATGGTGGATGCCGAGACAGACCCGAAGCTCGTACATGCCAAGGCCTCGATGGCCAAGCTATTTGTGAGCGAAGCAGCCTGGCGCTGCGCTGACCGAGCGGTGCAGATATTCGGCGGGCGCGGCTACATGCGCAGCAACGTGGCCGAGCGCTTCCTCCGAGAGCTTCGTGTAGACCGCATCTGGGAGGGCACAAGCGAGGTGCAGCGTGTGATCATCGCCCGCGCACTGGAGCGCCGCGGGGTCGAGGCGACGATCCACTGATGCGCGGCGCACTGGAGCGTCTTTTCCGGCCGGCGTCGATCGCCGTGGTGGGCGCCAGCGAGCGCCCCGGCAGCTACGGCAACCAGACGCTCGTGAACCTCGCCGGCCTGTCCTACCCAGGGCAGGTGTGGGGCGTCAATCCCAAGCGGCGTGAAGTCATGGGGCTGCCCTGCGTGCCAACCGTGGCCGACTTGCCCGACGCGGTCGATGCCGTGGTCGTGGCTATCCCGGCGGCTGGTGTACCGCCCGTAATCGAGCAGATCGGGGCGCGCGGGTGTGGTGGCGCTGTCGTCTTCAGCGCCGGCTTCGGGGAGGTGCCTCACGGCGAGCAGCTTCAGCAGGATCTCATCGACGCGGCCGCCCGTCACAAGCTCCCCGTGTGCGGTCCCAACGGCAACGGGATCGTCTCGTTGCATGCCCGCGCCGCCCTGTGGGGGGACGCGCTTGAGCCAATCCAGCCCGGCTCGGTCGCGCTCGTCTCGCAGAGCGGCAATGTCGCCGTCAACGCGCTCGCATCGCGCCGGGGACTGCGCTTCCATACCGTGATCTCGGGAGGCAACCACGCGGTGCTGGGGACGGCGGACTACCTCAGTTTTCTCGCCAGGCAGGAGGGCGTGCGCTCGATCGCTCTCTATCTCGAGGACGACGGCGGTCCGGACTTGTGCGAGGGCCTTGCGACGTGCGTAGAAGTCGGCGTGCGCGTCGCGGTATTGAAGGTCGGGAGCTCGAGCGCGGGGGCCGCCAGCGCCGCGGCCCACACCGCCTCCCTGGCCGGTGATCAGCGCATCTTTCGCGCGCTGGTCGAAGAGGCGGGGTGTGCCTGGGCCGACGACGTCCATGACCTGCTCGAGCTCGCGAAGACGTTGGCGGTGTCCCCGCATCTGCCGCGTGAGCCCGGGCTCGCAATCACGACGTGCTCGGGGGGCGATTCGGCCCAGGCAGCCGACGAGGCGCAGCGGCACGGGCTGCGCCTGCCAGCCCTGCAAGCGCGGACCCGCGAGCGCCTGGATCAGGTTGCTCCCAGCCGCCGCGACGATCGGAAACCCGCTCGACTACACGGCCATGATCTGGGGAAATGCACAAGCGCTGAGCGAGCTCGTGGTCGTTCTGGGTGAGGACAGCGCCGTGGATCAGGTGCTGGTCTTCTACGACCAGCTGCCGGGGCTACGCGATGCGGCGGCGGAATCGTGGGGAGCGGTGCGCGAAGGAATCGTCGAAGGCGCGAGGCGCTCTCCCGTACCGACCATGGTCTGCTCGACGCTGCCGGAGCTGCTCGACGACCAGTCCGCATGGCGCTTCACGCGGGCGGGTATCGCGGCGGCGTCTGGTTTGCGCACAGGCCTGCGCTGTATTGCCGCGATGGCGAGCGAACCGGGTGATCCGCGCCGGCTGCGCGAGATCGCCAGGCTCGCGCACTCTACACGCGCCGAAGACGGCGCCGGGGCCTGGCTGGCCGAGAACGAGGCTAAGGAGCTCCTTCGACACGCGGGGATCGCCGTCGCCGAGGGTCGCGTCGTGCGCGGCGAGCGCGACGTCGTGCTGGCCCTCGACGAACTCGGCGGTCGGATCGCGCTCAAGGTCAGCGCGCCAGATCTGCGCCACAAGTCCGAGCTCGGCGCCGTGCTGCTGGGCATAGCTTCGGCCGACCAGGCAATTGGGGCGTACCTGCGACTGGCGGCCATCGCAGCCGAGTACGGGGGGACAGTGACGGCCGAGAGCATGGTCCCCCCAGGCCTCGAGCTGTTGATCGCGGCGAAGTCCGACGCTGTGGTGCCGGCGGTCGTGCTAGCGATGGGCGGCCTCTGGACGGAGGTCCTGAGCGACGTGGCCATCGTCCCGCTACCGGCCAGCGCCGCGCGCATCGCGCGCGCACTCCACGGGCTGCGCGGTGCGCCGGCGCTGTTCGGCGGGCGCGGGCAGCAGCCGCTGGACGTTGATGCGGTCTCGCTGCTCGCGCAGCGAGCCGGCGAGGTGCTCGTCGAGGCATCGCTCGAGCTGGTGGAGCTCAACCCCGTAGTGGTGGCGGAGCGAGGCGCCGTGGCCGTCGACGCGGTCGTGCGCCGCCGCGCCTCGCGGCGCTCGGCAGTGGGCATCTCCGACAGGTACATGCAGTGCACGACGTGATCGTCGTGGGCGGCGGCTTCGCCGGCGTCACGGCGGCGCGCGAGGCGGCGCTCTTGGGGCACTCGGTGCTCCTGCTCGAGGCGCGCGACCGCCTCGGCGGAAGAACCTGGAGCGCGCCGTGGAACGGGACGAAGATCGAGTACGGGGGCGCCTGGGTGCACTGGCACCAGCCCCACACCTTTTCCGAGATCACGCGCGCGGGGCTCGCGGTCAGGCTCGGCGAGGCCGGCACGCGCGCGGGTTGGTACGTGCGCGGTGAGCGCCGCACGGCGACGCTCGCCGACCGAGACGCGATCGCACAGCGCGGTTGGGACCGGTTCGTCGAGGGCGTCGAGCAAGCGCTGCCGCTGCCCCACGATCCGCTCCACGCGATCGACAAGCTGAAGCGCTTCGATCGTCTCTCCATCGCCGAACGCCTGGATCAGCTCGAGCTCGAGACCGAAGAGCGCGAGGTGCTGAGCGCCGAGCTCGAGTCGCTGGCTCACGCCCCGCTCGAGGACGCCGGCGCGGTCTCGGTGCTGCGCTGGCACGCGCTCTCCGGCTACAGCCTGGCCCTGACCCAGTTCACCGGCGGCAGGGTGACGATCAGCGACGGAACCGGAGCGCTGCTGCGCGCGATCGCCTCGGGCGCCCCATTCGAGTGCCGTCTGCAGACAGCCGTGGTCGGGATAACCCAGGCCAGCGGCGGCGTCGAGGTGGAGACGGTCAAAGGTCAAGGCTTCAAGGCCCGCGCGGCGGTGGTGGCCGTGCCGCTGAACACGCTCGGCGCGATTAGCTTCACGCCCGCGCTGGCCCAGGGGAAACGCGACGCGGTCGCGCAGGGTCAATCATCGCGTGGCGTGAAGATCTTCATCCACGCGCACGGGGAGCCGGTGCTGACGAATTCGATCCGGCCTGGTCATCCTTTCGGTTACCTTGCCAGCGAGGAGGTCTTCGACGACGGGACCCAGCAGCTGATCGGGTTTGGGCCAGACGCGAGCGCCTGCGACACCGCGAACGCCGCTTCGCTGCAGCGCTCGCTCGACCAGATCCTGCCGGGCTATCAGGTGCTCGACGCGACCGCCCACGACTGGCTGGAGGACCCGTTCTCGCGCGGCACCTGGGCCATTCACCGGCCAGGTTGGTACGAGCACCACCATGCCGCGATGCGGGCGCCCGAGGGCCGCGTGCTGTTCGCGGGCTCGGACGTCGCCAACGGCTGGGCCGGCTTCATCGACGGAGCGATCGAGACCGGACTCCGTGCCGGAGCGCTCGCGGCGGCCCTGAGCGCGGGATAGGGCACGGGCGATCAGGCGCTCGAACCGGGGCTACGCCTGGGGTGATCAACGGTCAGCGAGCGTGACCACGCGAGTGCATTTGGCGATCAGTTCGGGGTCGGCGCTGGCGATGATCACGATCGCGCCGGCGCGCGCTACATCGAGGAGGTGATTGATGACAGCTGTGCGGGAGTCCGCGTCTAGGCCAGCGGCAGGCTCGTCGGCGACAATCAGTTTGGGATTTCCGGCCAGCGCTCTGGCGACCGCCACGCGCTGGCGCTGTCCACCGGAGAGCTCCCAGATCAGCTGATGGGCCTGATCGCCCAAGCCCAGAGCGGCGAGTGTGCGGTCGCTGCGCTCGGCGACCTCCGAGCGGCCCACGCCACGGGCTTGCAACGGCAGGCTGACGACCTCGTGGGCGGTCAGCATCGCTGGGAGATGATGGTGCTGGAGGATTAGCCCCAGTGCGGCGCCACGTGGTGCCACAGGATGGTCGGCGTGGAGCACACGACCCGAGTGCGGCGGGGCCAGACCGGCGAGGACGTGGATCAGGGTGGACTTTCCCGTGCCAGACGGGCCGGTGATGCCAAGCACTTCGCCGCACCCGATGCTGAGTGAAAGGTGGCTGACAAGCGCGGTCCCGGCATTGCATACCGTCACGTCCTCGATGACGAAGCGGGAGGTCTCAAGCATCACCGGGCTCCTCTGGGGTGTCCTGTCGAGGCCGGAGGATGATCCCGCCGCCGTCGAGATGGACGGCCAGAAGCGTTCCGCTCGGGTAGCGGGCGAGGACCTCCGGGGACAGCTGGATCGTCCCGGAGCCGCTGACGACCGCATAGCGCTCCGAGCCTCGGCCTTCCGAGCCAATTGCCCCGTTCTCGATCGCCAGCGAGCGGGGGAGCGCCTCGGAGACGGCCCGGTCATGGGTGACCACGATGACCGTAGCGCCGCTCAGCTCACGGGCGTCGTGCAACGCCGCGATCACCACGTCGCGGCCGTGGGGATCGAGCTGGCCCGTCGGCTCGTCAGCCAACAGCACACGCGGAGACGTCGCCAGCGCACTGGCGATCGCCGCTCGGTTCTGCTGCCCGGCCGAGAGTCGGTACACGGGCCGGTCGGCAAGCTCAGCCACACCCATACGCTCCATCAGCTCCTCGGTCGACCAGCGCTGCGGCCAGCCGCGCCGACGGGCGCCGCGTGAGGCGAAGCTGATGTTTTGCATGACCGTGGCATACGGCAGCAGGTTGCGCAACGGGTCCTGGAGCAGCAGCGAGAGCTCGGTGGCGCGCAGTCGGCTGAGGCTGGTCGCGTCGAGCTGGGTGATGTCCTGACCACCGATGAACACAGAGCCTGCGGTCGGCTGGAGCAGGCCGCTGAGCAGCAGCATCAGAGTGGTCTTCCCCGATCCGGACGGGCCGACGATCGCGAGCATCTCTCCGGCCCTGACGACGAGGTCGGCGTTGCGCAGCGCAGCAATCGATCCTTGCTCACTCGCGTAGACGTGCACCAGTCCGGCGCACATCACGTCCACGCCAGCCGATGTCTGCGCCTCAATCGAGGTCATCGGCCGGGGTACGCAGGAGGTTTGGAGACATGCGCGTCAGGATGCCGCGCGCGGCCAATGCCGTGGCGACCATGACCACCAGCACCGCGCCCGCTGCCACCGCCAGGAGCAGCGCAACCGGCAGTGCATAGGACAGAGGGGCGTCGGTGGGCGCGGCGAGCTGAGGCAGTGACGGCAAGGCGATAGCTGCGGTGCCCGCGCCGGCCGCCACCCCGAACAGCGCGGTTAGCGCGAGGATCCCGCCCTCGATCGCCAGGGAGCGCGCGAGGATCGGTCGCCTCACCCCGGTGACCTCCAGCGCGACCATTTCTGTGGCGCTTTGACGGCCACCGGCGGCAAGCATGCTGAAGGTGCCGAACGCCGCGACGAGCAAAGCGACGAGCGTGGCCAACAGCATGAAGTCATACGCAAGGGCCGGACCGCTTTGGCGGGCTCGGCTGATGAGTGTGGACGACCGTTGCACCCGATCGATTTGTAGCCCGGCCGTCCGCAGGCGGCTGACGGCATTCGGCGGCGCCTGCGGCCCCAGCCACACCTGCTCGCTGGTCTCCGAAAAGGTCGGGCCGGTCTGGGCACGTTCGAGCGTGCCCAGGTCGACGATCACGCCGTTGGGCCCGATGCGCGGCAGGGAGCCCGCTGCAACAACCGGGCGCAGGTTGAGGGTGCTGCCGTCGAGGCCCTGTACGGGCAGAGTGCCCGGGGGCACTCCGTCGACGGCAAGCGAGTCAGCGCTGCTACCGGCGACAGCGGGGAGAACGGAGGGTGGACCGGCGAGGGAGGCCATCACGGGAGCGTCGCCCGCCTGGTATGGGCCGATGTCGCGGACCACAGCCGTCATCGGAATGTCAAAGCCCACCCCTGAGCCGGTTGCGATGACACGGACGCCGCCCGTCGTCGACCGCCAGGCCTTTCGGGTGAGCTCGGCACGCGCGCTTTGTGGCACGCCCGTGCCGGAGCGGTAGGTGAGCGCGTTCAGACCGAGTTGAATCTGACCGGAGCTCGGCACCCGCTTGGCGCTGGGCAGCACCCCGATGCCGACCAGGCGGCAGGGGCAGTTCGACTGCCTGACGCCCTGGTAGGTGGACCCGCCGGACCGCAACCCGCCAAGATCAACAGCGCGCGTCCCGTCCAGCGGATCGAACAGCCAGGCGGCGAGGAAGAGGTGCGCCAGATCTCTACTCGCCGCTCCGGAGGCCGACACCTTTGCGGAAACCGCCAATGCGCCATTGGCAAGGTTGACCTCGGAGACCGTCCTCGGGATTAGGGCGCGGCTGACCGCGGCGACACTTTCGTGGGTCGTCCCACGGGGCCATTCCGCGACGGCAGCCAGACGCCTGGCATCGATCCCGATGAGCGGTGTGCCCGGGCCGGAAATCTCGATTGCCGCCATGGCGAAGCGCCCACGCGGATCGACGGCGTCGATCGCCTGATCGAGCTTCCGATCATCGGCGGTGACGGTGACGACCGTGCGCGCACCGACCGACAACCTCGCCGCGGTGAGCCGATTGGCTCGCGCGACCGACCATGCTGAGACCGCGAAGCAAGCGAGGCCGACCGCGATCACCAAGGTCCGCCCCTCTCGGAGCGCAGTGGGCTGCCGGCCGACCCGGCGGACCGCCAGGAAAAGGGCCACGGCGGACGAGTCGAGAGTCGCGGCGCTGAGCCGGCGACAGAGGTATTCGACGACGCGAATCGCGACGACGGAGGTACCGAGGACAACGATCGCAGGGGCGGCGGCCGCGACCGGGTTGGTGTGAGAGCTAAGCGCGCCACTGGTGGCCGCGCCGATCAGCGCAACAACGGATAGGGCGAGGATCGAGACATCCAGTACGACTCGGGATCGGCTGCTGGCCGACCTCGGGGACGACGCCGCGAGCCCCGAGCTGCGCAGCAACCGCATCGAGCTGAGACCCAGCACGGCGCAGATCGTCAGTGCCACAGCTCCGAAGCCGACGAACGTCCACGTGTCAAGCCCCACGACGGTTCCCGGCGTGAGCAGGATCGACGCGGCGACGACAACGACGCCCCATGCGCCGACGATGCCCAGCACGGCCCCGATCGCGCACAGAGCCGCCGGCTCGGTGATCGACACTGCGAGCAGGGTGGGTAGCGGGAATCCGCGCAGGCGCGCGACCCGCAGCTCCGCCTGCCGGAGGTCGGCGCTACGCATCAGCACCGAGGTCAGCACCCAGATCGCCAACAGGACGAGCTGAAGAGCGGCGACAACGACGATCGTGTTCATCAGGCTCTCCTGATGGAGGGGGCCAGAGAGCAGCGCTGGAAGACCGGTCGCGATCAAGAAACCGGCGTCCGAGGCGTGCGGCTCGAGCGCGAGTATCTCGTGCCTGACGGTCGACGCATTCCCGATGCCCACCACCCCGGACCGCAACCGACTCTCGATGGTGAGTGAGCGCACGTAAGCGGAGGGCAGCGCGAAGGCGGCAGGGCTGGCCATGAACAGATCGTCGACCTCGTCGAGAAAGAACGGCCTGCCGGTGCTCTTTCCGAAGCCAAAGTAGGGTCCCGGGTCACCGAACCAGTAGGCGCGCTGGAGGTTCGGGAGGCGATACACGCCTGTGATCCGGATCCGGACGGGGTCCTCGTCCTCGATGTCGTTGACGGTGATCGTCGACCCAGTGGAGATTCCGAGCCTTCGTGCAGTGCGGTCGCTGACCACTGCATCCCGGGGACCCATTCGACAGCCGCCGGTGCTGAAGTGGAGAATCGAGCAGATGCCGGTGCGGTAGGTCAGTCGGCTCGCATAGGCATGGCCGTTCCTGCTGAAGTGGACGTCAGTGAGCATCGTCTGCACCACCGGTGGTCCGTAGAGCCGGATCAGGTGGCCGCTTCGAAACAACGAGCGCCACTCGGCCGCCAGCCCGTGGAGCGTCGCCGCACCGTTATCGACGAGCGCAAAGCTCGTGTCGTTAGTCCCGGCAGTTGCTACGGCCTGCCGGATCAGGGAATCGCCGCCGGCTCGAACGAAGAGCGGGCCGACGACCGCCGTCCCGACCGCGATCGCGACGGAGACTACGACGAGCAGGGATCCCACCAGGCGCCAGCGGATACCGCGGACGAGTACGGACCCCGCCCCGCCTCTCACCCCTCTAATCGACCCTCTCGTACTCGCCGATGCTGAGACTCTGCCGAACCGGAATCAGGATAACCAACATCGTGGCGAACGAGAGACGACTCAGCGGGTTGCGAGCCGGCGCGCGTGCTGCCGCCATGACCGCGGAGTAGCCCTGGCCAAGCCGGGAGGGCGCCCGTTGGCGGGGCCTCCCGGGTGCCGCCTACGGCGGGGGTGGCTGGTTCGGGCAGGCCGGGCTCGTGGTGCCGAACGAGAACTTCTGCGCGGTGAAGTCGAACGTCGCCGCCGCCAGTCCATCGGACTGCACCACGATCTTCGTGAACGTCAGAGCGACCGTTTCCGCAATGCTCCCGTTCGAAAGCGTGTCGCTGATCTTCGTGATTCTGACGCCTGTCATGCAGTAGGCCGTGTCCTGGATCCCGACGTTCGGGCTCAGCACATCCACACGAGCGCTCAGGATCTTGCCCCTCGCGGCGTCGTAGAAGTACTTCGGCGTCCCGAGTTACGAGTCGATCTTTGCGTAGCCAGTTATCGCCACTGGGTGTGGACAACCGTGCGAATCGGGAGGACACCCCTTATGTGAAGTCATCCCTGTTGATACGAAGGTGATCGTCCGGGCAGCTCGCTGGGCGCGGAAGCGCGCGATCACCTTGCTTGCTGACACGCGGTGCCAGGAAATTCGACACACAGCTTCCTGATGATTACGAGGCTCGGGGACGCCCATTCGGGCGTGCTTAACGTTGACGATCACCTTGATCGTTTCGCCGACTGTCGCCCTCACGGTCTGGGTGGGGGCCTTCAGTCGTAGCGTGACGTCGCCTCCCACCTGCGGCTTGCAGCCCGCCGCCGGGGCGGCCGCGTACGCGGTATGCGCCGAGCCCAGTCCCGCAGAACCGGCTGCCAGGCAGGCGCTCAACACCGTGAGCGCCCACAACGCGACCCTCTGGCGGACCGCAATCACTCGCCCCATACTCACCATTATTGCTCGCAGTGGCAGCGTTGGGAATGGTCGACACCGAAGCGAGGATCGCCGGAGCACGGGCTCACCTCGCTGAAGCTACGCCGCTCCCGCGTCGCTGTCACCCCACACGGGCGCTCTCCACTCGCGCGTCCGCACGAACGGCGCACGAGTGGACAGCGAGCGTCGGGCACGACTGCTGGGTTTAGCCGTGCAGGCCTCCACTAAGCCGGGCTATGCGCTGCGGCCTAGATCTGGTCGAATACGCGTTCCGTCCCGCTAGACCTGAGGAGTGATCTCGTGGCCACCACCTCCGAACTCATCACGCGCGTCGACTTCGTTCCGCTCTCTACGCGTGACATCGATGCAGCCTGCAGGTTCTATGGCGACATGCTGGGGCTGAGGCGCTCGGTCTATATGCCCGAGCGCAACTACGCCGAATTCGAGACCGGCAACGTGACGCTCAGCATTGTCGACGGGGAGAAGATAGGCATCGGTCACCACGTCCAAACGATCGCTCTCGCACTGCATGTCGACGATGTTGGGGAGGCGCGCACGACCCTCGAGGAGCGGGGCGTGCAGTTCCAGGGCGACATACTCGATACCGGGGTCTGTCACATGGGCTTCTTCGCCGACCCGGACGGAAACGCGCTAATGCTGCACCACCGTTACGCGCCACCCGTATCGGAGAGTTGATTCGCGCAAGGTGCTGGAGCTCGTCTCCTCGGGGCTGTGCCTTGCCCGCCACGTTCGCCGCCGCGGAGATCTGCTCGACGGCGGCTGACCTGCTGCGCTGGCAGGCCGCACTGCGCTTCGGCCGGGTCGTCAGCCGAGCGTCGTATGCAGTGAAACAGCAGCGGTGTTGCCGCCTGGATGCTCGGCGCGGAGATCGCGCGCCCGTTGCTAGCGCGCGGTCGGTAGCTCTCGAGATCGCGTTGCCGGCTCGCCCAGTGACGTGGTTCCCACGATGCTTGTCGGCCGGCGGCAAGTAGTGGCGGCGGCCGCCCCTCGCGAGCCCGGCGCAGAGAGGGAGATCCTGGCCCCCTATTGCGCCCCTGGCTCTGCGCTCACGCGGCATTTAGCCTGTAGCCATGGGGTGTCGACGCATGGGCGATGCTGGGCTCGAACCAGCGACCTCCGCCTTGTCGAGACGGCGCTCTCCCAGCTGAGCTAATCGCCCGGGGGCCGGGAAACTAGCATCCCGCTAATGGAGTTCAAGCTCCCCGACGGCAACATTCTGATCCTTGAGCACGGCGCCACCGGCGCGGATGCCGCCGCGGCGATCGGCCCCGGCCTCGCCAAGGCCGCGCTCGCCGTCAAGGTCGATGGCGAGGTCAGAGACCTCGCGCGCGAGCTGCCCGGATCCGATGGCGCGGCCCGACCGCTCGAGGTGATCACCGAGCGCAGTGGCGCTGACGCGCTCGCGCTGATCCGCCATGACGCCGCGCACGTGCTCGCGACCGCGGTAATGGAGCTCTATCCCGGCGTGAAGATCTCGATCGGGCCGCCGATCGAGGACGGGTTCTACTACGACTTCGAGTTCCCCGAGGGCACTCACGTCAGCGAGACCGATTTCACCCAGATCGAGCAACGGATGGAAAGGCACATTGCCGCCGACGAGCCATTCGAGCGCGAGGATGTGCCCCCCGCCCGAGCCACGCAGCGCTTCAAGGACGAGCACCAGGACTACAAGGTCGAGCTCATCGAGGACCTCGTGAAGCAGCAGGGCGTCGAAACCGTCTCGCTGTACACGAACGGACCGTTCACCGACCTGTGCCGGGGTCCGCACGCGCCGTCGACGAAGTCGGTCAAGGCCTTCACGCTGCAGTCCGTGGCGGGCGCCTACTGGCGTGGCGACGCGAGCAACAAGATGCTCACGCGCGTGTATGGGACCGCGTTCTTCTCGCGCAAGGAGCTCGACGAGCACCTGCAGCGACTGGAGCAGGCGCGCGCACGGGACCACCGCCGGCTCGGCCCGCAGCTCGGCCTATTCAGCTTCTCGGAGCTCTCGCCGGGCGCGGCCCTGTGGCTGCCGGCGGGCACCGAGGTCTACAACGCGCTCGTTGCGCTCAGTCGCGAGATGGGCCGCGAACGTGGCTACGCCGAGGTCAAGACGCCGCTGATCTTCAACTCCTCGCTGTGGCAGACCTCGGGCCACTGGGACAAGTACCGCGAGGAGATGTTCGTCACGGAATACGAGGACCGCACGCTGACCATCAAGCCGATGAACTGTCCCGGCCATTGCCAGCTGTACGCGCTCGGGCGACATTCGTATCGAGAGCTGCCCGTGCGTTACTTCGAGCCTGGGCTGCTGCACCGCCGCGAGCCGAGCGGGACGCTCCACGGCCTCCTGCGCGCGCGCCACTTCGCCCAGGACGACAGCCACATCTTCTGCGCCGAGGACCAGATCCAGGACGAGGTCGCGCGCTGCCTCGAGTTCGCCTTCGCGACCTACAAGGTCTTCGAGCTGGACGTGCGGCTCGAGCTCTCCACGCGTCCCGAGAACCGGATCGGATCAGACGAGCTGTGGGACCACAGCGAGCAGGCGCTGGTGCAGGCACTCGAGAGCCACGGACTCAAGTTCGACATCGCCGAAGGGGATGGAGCCTTCTACGGCCCCAAGATCGACATGCACATGACCGACTCGCTGGGGCGCTCGTGGCAGCTCGGCACGATCCAGCTGGACTACAACATGCCCGAGCGCTTTGGGCTCACATACACCGGCGCCGACAACGCCGAGCACCGCCCCGTGATGATCCATCGCGCCCTGATGGGCTCCTACGAGCGCTTCATCGGCATTCTCATCGAGCATCTCGCCGGCGAGTTTCCGGTCTGGCTCGCGCCCGTGCAGGCGATCGTGCTTCCGATCGCCGATCGCCACCTCGACTACGCCCGGCGGGTGGTGCAGCGCCTGAACGACAAAGGGATCCGCGCAGAAGCAGACGACCGCTCGGAGTCGGTCGGTCGAAAGATCCGCGACGCCGAGTTGCGCAAGATCCCCTACATGCTGGTGGTGGGGGACAGGGAGCAGGAGTCAGACGAGGTCGCGCTGCGCGAGCACCGCGCGGGCGACCAGGGGCTGGTCAGCGTCGAAGCGTTCAGCGATCGGGTCCGCGCTGAGATAGACGCGCGCGCGGCTCGCTAAAGCGCCGGGCGCAAGGCAAATCCGCCGCTATACTGGCCCGCGTTGACCGAAAGCTTGATTCACATCCCGTCCGGCACCGCTTGACGCCTTCTCTTCAGCCCAGCTAGTGCCGGTTCCGCGGAGGTTCGACCGGCGCCCGCCGGAACGGGATCAGACTCGGATCAACGACCGCATCCGCGTGCCCGAGGTCCGGCTGATCGGCGTCGACGGAAAACAGGTGGGCGTTGTATCCACCGACGACGCGCTGCGCTACGCACAGGAGCGCGATCTCGACCTGGTCGAGGTGGCCGCGGACGCCCGTCCGCCGGTCGCGCGCGTGCTCGATTACTCCAAGTATCGCTACGAGCAGTCCCAGAAGCAAAAGGCGGCCCGCAAGCACCAGCAGCAGGTCACGGTGCGCGAGATCAAGTTCCGCCCCAAGATCGCGCAGAACGACTATGACACCAAGAAGAGCCACGTTACCCGGTTCCTGCTCGGCAAGGACAAGGTCAAGATCACGATCATGTTCCGCGGCCGCGAGGTCACACACCCGGAGCGGGGGACGGCGCTGCTCGACCGCTTGGCCGGTGAGCTGTCTGAGATCGCGGTCGTCGAGCAGACGCCGATTCAGGATGGGCGCAACATGACGATGCTGCTCGCTCCCTCCAAGACTGTGCTCGCCGCAGAGAAAGATCGCTCCACCAACGGGGCCGCGGCCGCCGCGAGCGCCGACGCCGCCCCGAGCGACGACGCCGCCGCAAGCGACGACGCCGCCCCGAGTGACGGCGCCGCGCCTAGCGACACCGCCTCCTCGCCCGACGGCGCCGCCCCGAGCGACAACGCTGCCAATGGCGCGGGCGCGGCCGACGGCGAGCACGCCGCCTCCTCCTAGCAGCCGCGCCCCATCTGTTTTACTAGGCGGCCGACCATGCCCAAGATGAAGACCCATTCCGGCGCCAAGAAGCGCTTCCGCGCAACGGGCACCGGCAAGCTGCGCGGCCGCAGCGCGTTCACCACGCACATCCTCGAGAAGAAGTCCGCCAAGCGCAAACGGCGTCAGGCGGAGCCCGCGGTCATCTCGAAGCACGACCAGGCCCGCGTACGCGAGTTGCTCGCCCTGCCGGTGCCGAAGAGCACCGTCGCGAAGCGCAGAGGGGCCAAGCAGACAGGGGCCAAGCGATGACGCGCGTCAAGCGCGGCACCCACGCGCGCAAGAAGCGCCGCGCGACGCTGGAGCTCGCCAAGGGTTACCGCGGCGACGCGAGCCGCCATTACCGCAAGGCCAAGGAGGCCGTGCTCAAGGCCGACCAGTACCGCTACCGCGACCGCCGCAACCGCAAGCGTGATTTCCGCTCCCTGTGGATCACGCGCATCAACGCGGCCGCTCGCCTGCACGGCCTCTCCTACTCGCAGTTCATCCGCGGTCTCAAGCTCGCGGGCGTCGAGCTCGATCGCAAGATCCTCGCGGACATCGCGGTCCGCGACCCAGAGACGTTTCGACGCTTTGCCGAGCGCGCCCGCGAGGCGCTGGCCGCCGGCTGAGACCCTCCGGCATACCAGCACCACCGACCGGGCGCCGCTCATTCGAGGAGGCGCCCTTTTTAGTTCCCCAAAACCCCCCATGAGCATCACCAGCCACCACAACCGCAGACTCAAGGAGATCCGCAAGCTCCGCAGCCGCCGCCAGCGGGAGCGCTCGGGCAGGTTCGTGGCCGAAGGCGAGGATCTGCTGGCGGCCGCCGATGCTGCCGGCTGGGAGCCGATCGAGCGCTACGCCGCCGCCGGTAGCGGGCTCGAAGGCGTCGAGCTCGAACCCGCGCTGCTGACCTCGGCCTCGGGCATCGCCTCGGGCACGAAGACGCTCGCTGTGTACCTCGAGCGCTGGGCCCAGGAGCCGAGCGGACCCCTGTGCGTGTACCTGCACGGCATCCACGATCCGGGGAATGTCGGCGCGATCATCCGTTCGGCCGAGGCGTTCGGCGCCTCGTCGGTGGCACTTGGCCCTGAAACCGCCGATCCGTTCAGCCCCAAGGCGGTGAGAGCCACAATGGGCGCGATCTTCACGATGCCACTCGCCCGAGCAACCGCGATCGGCGATCTGCCCGGCGAGACCGTGGCGCTCGTGCCCGGCGCGGGAACGCCCCTGCGCGCCCTCCACCAACCGACCGAACTCACCGTGCTGATCGGCTCAGAACGCGACGGCCTCCCACAGCCGGTCATCGATCAAGCCGACCACGTGGCCCACATCCCGATCAAGACCGACTCGCTGAACGCGGCCATGGCGGCGACGGTCGCCCTGTACGAGCTCGCGCATACGATGCAAAAGCGATGAGCGCCCTCGAGCAGATCTCACGCCTCAAAAGAGAGGCCGCGGCGGCCATCGACGCGGCCGATTCAACCGCCGCGCTCGAGCGACGTGAGGGTTCGCTACCTCGGCCGCAAGGCCGAGCTTCCCAATCTGCTGCGGGGCGTCGCCGGGCTGCCAGCGGAGCAGCGCGCCGCCACCGGCAAGGCCGCCAACGAGGCCCGCCAGGCGCTCGCGCAGGCGATCGATCAGAAGGCGGCCGCGCTCGCCGCCAGCGAGCTCGAGCAGCGGCTCGAACGCGACCGGGTCGACGTCACCCTGCCGGGTGACCCGCTGCCCGCGATCGGGCATCTGCACCTGATCACGCAGACCTGGCGCGAGATCGAGGACGTGTTCATCGGGCTCGGCTTCAACGTCGCCGAGGGCCCCGAGGTCGAGACGGCCTATTACAACTTCGACGCGCTCAACACGCCTGTCACCCACCCCTCCCGGCTGACGACGGACACCTTCTATGTCAAGCCCGCCGAAGACATCTTCGACCCGCAGACAACGCTGCTGCGGACGCAAACCTCGCCGATGCAGATCCGCGCGATGGAGCAGCAGCCGCCGCCGCTGTACATCGTCGTCCCGGGCCGCGTCTACCGACCCGACTCCGACGCCACCCACGTGCCCCAGTTCCACCAGGTCGAGGGGCTGGCGGTCGACACCGACATAACCCTGGCCGATCTCAAGGGCACATTGCTTCGCTTCGCGCGCGCGATCTACGGCGAGGAGCGCGAGGTGCGGCTGCGCCCGCACTTCTTCCCCTTCACCGAACCGAGCGTCGAGCTCGACGTCTCGTGCTTCAACTGCACAGGCGGCGTAACCGCCGCGGGCGAGCGCTGCCCGCTGTGCAAGGGCACGTCGTGGATCGAGCTGCTCGGGGCGGGCATGGTCGACCCGAACGTCTTCGAGTACGTGCGCGAGAGTGGCTACGACCCCGACAAGGTGCAGGGCTTCGCCTTCGGCATGGGGATCGAGCGAATCGCGCAGCTCAAGCACGGCCTCCCGGACATGCGCCTGCTCTACGAAAACGACCTCCGCTTCCTGGAGCAGTTCTGATGCGCGTCCCCCTCGAGTGGCTTCACGTCTACTGCGCGCCCGAGCTCAGCACCCAGGCGCTCGCCCAGCGGCTCGCGCTGACGGGCACCGATGTCGAGCGGATCGAGCATCACGGGCCGCCGAGCGGCGCCGGATATCTCGTCGGCCGCGTGCTCGAAGCCCGTCCGCACCCGAACGCCGAGCGCCTGAAGGTGTGCGAGGTCGAGCTCGGCGACGGCGAGCGGGCCCAGATCGTGTGTGGCGCCCCCAACGTGCAGAGCGGCCAGATCGTCGCGGTCGCCCGGCCCGGTGCGCTGCTCCCCGACGGGCGCACGCTCGCCACCGCGAACCTCAGAGGCGTCGAATCTGAGGGGATGATCCTGGCCGAGGACGAGCTCGCGATCGGCGCCGACCACGAGGGCATCCTGGTGCTCGACGGCGGCTCTCCGCCAGGGACGCCGCTCGAGCAGGTGATCCCGCTCGCGACCGACGTGCTGCTGCTCGAGATCACGCCCAACCGGCCCGACTGCCTCGGCATCTACGGGGTGGCGCGCGAGGTCCACGCCGCCACGGGTGCGCCGCTGGCCGCACCGTCCTGGGAACCGGACCCCGGCAGCGAAGGCACCGTCGAGCAAGCCACCGTCGAGGTCCTCACGGAGCTCTGCTCGCGCTTCACCGCGCGCGTGTTCGAGGATGTCCGCATCGGCCCCTCGCCGCCCTGGCTGAAGGCCCGCCTGATGGCAGCCGGCCAGCGCCCGATCTCGAACGTCGTCGACATCACCAACTACGCGATGCTCGAGACCGGGCAGCCGCTGCACGCCTTCGACCTCGACCGCGTCGCTGGCCACAAGCTGACCGTCCGCACTGCCCGGCCGGGCGAGACCATGCGCACGCTCGACGGCCAGCTGCGCGCGCTCGACGAGCAGATGGTGCTGATCGCCGACGGCGATGGCCCCACCTCGATCGCCGGCGTGATGGGCGGCGAGCGCTCCGAGGTCTCCGGGGCGACGACCCGCGTGCTGCTCGAGGCCGCGACCTGGTACGGCCCCAACATCCACCGCACCTCGCTCAAGCTGGGGCTGCGCAGCGAGGCCTCGAGCCGCTTCGAGAAGCAGCTTCAGCCCGAACAGGCGCTCGAGGCACAGGCGCTCGCGACGAGATTGATGCTCGAGCTGACGGGCGCCCGGCTGGCCCCCGGGACGATCGACATCGGCGGCCCGGGCCCTGCGCCGGTCATCATCCGCCTCCGCGAGGAACGCGTCAGCGGCCTGCTCGGGCTCGAGATCCCGCGTGCACGCTGCAAGCGGATCCTGGAGGCACTCCAGTTCAAGGTCGCAGACGCCGAGCACGGGCTCGACGTACAGCCGCCGCCGTTCCGTCGTGTGGACGTCACGCGCGAGGCCGACGTGATCGAGGAGGTGGCGCGCATCGACGGGCTCGAGCAGCTCCCCGCCACGCTGCCCTCGCGCCATGGGGCCTCCGGCAGGCTCACCCACCGCCAGCGGATCCGTCGCCAGGCGGCCGACGCGCTCGCCGCACAGGGGCTCGACGAGGTGCTCGGGTGGAGCTTCGCCTCGCCCGAGCTCTCGATTCGCCTGCGCCTGCCGGACCAGCCGGTGGTCGAGCTGCTCAACCCGATGTCCTCGAGCGAGAGCGAGCTGCGCACGACGCTGCTCGGGTCCCTGCTCGAGGTCGCAGCGCGCAACCGCGCCCGCGGCGCGCAGGCGTTGCGGCTGTTCGAGATCGGCGCGGTCTACCTGCCAGGGGCGGACAGACTCCCGCACGAGCCCCAGCACGTGGCCGTCCTCCTGAGCGGGCCGGTGAGGGCCGCGACCTGGCGGGATCAGTCGCCCCCTGAGGCCGACTTCTTCGCCGTCCGAGGCGTCCTCCAGGGTTTGCTCGATCGGCTCCGGGCCCCCTGGACTGTCGAGCCCGCCCAGGAGCCTTTTCTCCATCCGGGGCGCTGCAGCCGCGGTAAAGATCGGCGAGACGCGCGTCGGCTGGCTCGGCGAGATCCATCCGCTCGTCCTCGCCGAGTGGGAGATCGACTCCACTGTGGCCGCCTTCGAGCTCGACCTCGACGCGACGATCGCGGGGCTGCCCGGCGTCGCCACCTACGAGGACGTTACGAGCTACCCCGCGGTGCGCGAGGACCTCGCGGTGATCGTGCCCGATCAAGTCGCGGCCCAGACGGTGATCGAGACGGTCAGGCAGGCGGGTGGGCAGCTGCTCGCGCGCGTCGAGGTCTTCGACAGCTACCGCGACCCCGGGCGGATCGGTCAGGGCAACGTCTCGCTGGCGCTCCATCTCGAGTTCCGCGCGCCCGATCGCACGCTCACCGATGCCGAGGTCGGGGAACACCGCGCGCAGATCGTGGAGGCACTCGGGCAGCGGCTCGGAGGACGGGTCCGGGATGCCTAGCGTCGCTGTCTTCGGCGCCGCGGGCTTCACCGGCGCGCTCACGGCGAGGCTGCTCTACCGCCACCCCTCATTCGAGCTCCGCACGATCACCGCCCGCGCCGAGGCGGGCCGCACGCTCTCGGAGCTCTACCCGCACCACCGCGTGCCGCTCGAGCTCGAGGAGCTCGACCTCGAGCGCCACGCCCAGGTGGAGGCCGCCGTCGTCGCCTATCCCCATGGAAAGTCCGCGCCGCTCGTCGGGGAGCTGCGCGAGCGCGGCGTGCGCGTCGTCGACCTGAGCGCCGATTTCCGCCTGCGCGACCCGGGCGTCTACGAGGAGTGGTATCGCGTCCATCCCCGCCCCGATCTGCTCGCCGAGGCGGTCTACGGCCTGCCCGAGCACTACCGGGAGCAGATCAGGCAGGCAGACCTGGTCGCCAACCCGGGCTGCTACCCGACCGCGACGCTGCTCGCGCTCGGCGCCGCTGGCGCGCGGCGGTCACCTGCGCGACGCCGTCATCGACGCCAAGTCCGGCGTCTCCGGCGCCGGCCGGGCCGCGACCGAGAAGACCCACTTCGTGACCGTCGACGAGAACGTCGTCGCCTACGGCGTGACGCGCCACCGCCACACACCCGAGATCGAGCAGGAGCTGGCGGTGCTCGGCGCACCGATCAAGGTCACCTTCACGCCCCACCTGCTGCCGCTCGACCAGGGCGAGCTCGTCTCCTGCTACCTGACGCGTGGGCGAGAACGGGGCTCTGGCGGAGCTCTACGCCGACACCTACGACAATGAGCCCTTCGTCGAGTTGGCGCCCACGCCCCCCGGTGTGCGCGACGTGCGCGAGACGAACATCTGCCGGCTCTCCGTCCACCAGGATCCGCGCACAAATCGAGCGATCGTGTTCGCGGCCATCGACAACCTGTGGAAGGGCGCCGCCTCTCAGGCCGTCCAGAACCTCAACCTGATGTTCGGACGGCCCGAGCAGGAGGGGATCTCGTGACCTTCTTCAGATCCCGCTGGGTGGAGCGACCGGCCCACTTGACCGAGCTCGAACCCACGGCTCTGCCGCGAGGATTCCGGGCCGCCGGCGTGGCGGCCGGCCTCAAGCAGGAGGGCCCCGACGTGGGCGTGCTCTTCTCCGAGCCCCCCGGCACCGTATCGGCAGCGCGCTTCACGACCAACGCGCGCGTCGGTGCGCCCGTGACCGTCTCGCGCGAGGCGCAGCTCGCGCGCCTGCGCGCGGTGGTGGCCAACTCCGGCGGCTCCAACACCGGCGACGGCGACCGCGGCCTCCAGACGGCGCGGGCGACGCAAGCGCTCGCCGCCGAGCTGCTCGGGGTCGAACCCTCCCAGGTTGGTGTCGCCTCGACCGGCCTGATCGGCACCGAGCTGCCGCGGGCGCCGCTGCTCGAGGGGGTGCGCCAAGCGGTGGCCGCGCTCGGCGCCGACGCCGATGCGTTCTCCCGCTCCATCCTGACCAGCGACCGGCGGATCAAGCGCGCCTGCGTGCAGGTCGAGCTGCCCGGCGGGTCGGTGACCCTTTCGGCTCAGGCCAAGGGCGCGGGCATGATCTCGCCCCGCTTCGCGACCATGTTCTGCTTCGTCCAGACCGACGCCGCGGTGGCGCCCGAGACGCTCGACCTGCTCACCGGAGTCACCGTCAAGCGCTCCTTCGACCGCATCTCCGTCGACGGCCAGCTCTCGACCAGCGACACGGTCTTCGCGCTGGCCAACGGCGCCGCGGAGGTGGAGATCGAGCCCGAGAGCGAAGCCGAGCTGCGCTTCGGCGAGGCCATGGACGCGCTGCTGCGCCAGCTCGCGCTCGAGATCGTCTCCGACGGGGAGGGCACCGCCCGCGTCGGGCGCGTGGTCGTGCGCGGGCCCGGCGAGCTGGTCGAGCCGGTCGCGCGGGCGGTCGCCAACTCGAACCTCGTCAAGACAGCGCTGCACGGCGGCGATCCCAACTTCGGCCGCATCCTTCAGGCCGCGGGCATGGTCTGCCCGCCGGGCCCCTCAGCGCTCGTGGACCTTGAGATCGACGGACGGCTGGTGGTGAGCGCGGGCGAGACGGTCGGGGAGGCAGGCGCTTTCGGTCAGGAGGTCGAGTTCTCGCTCACGCTCCCCGGCGGCGCCGCTGAGACCGAGGTCTTCTTCGCCGACCTCTCACCGGAATACGTGCACTTCAACAGCGAATACACGACTTAGTGGCCCGCTCATGAGAGACGTCGCCACCCTCCTCGAGGCGCTGCCCTACATCCGCGAGTTCCACGGCAGGACCGTGGTCATCAAGTACGGCGGCGCCGCCATGACCGACCCCGAGCTCAGGGAGGAGTTCGCGCGTGACGTGGTGCTGCTCAAGTACGTGGGCATGAACCCCGTCGTGGTCCACGGCGGCGGTCCCGAGATCACGGCCTACATGGAGCGCCTCGACCTGCCGGTGCGCTTCGTCGAGGGCCTGCGCGTCTCCGACGAGGCCACGGTCGAGGTCGCCAAGATGGTGCTGGTCGGCAAGGTCAACAAGGACATCGTGCTGCGGCTCGGTCGCCACGGCCAGCCCGCGGTCGGGTTGTGCGGCGACGACGGGCTGCTGTTCCGCGTCATGCGCCAGGCGGCGCCGAGCGGCGAGGACATCGGCTTCGTCGGGCGCATCGAGCGCGTCGACGTCGACGTGCTGACGCATGTGGCCCTCGACTACATCCCGGTCGTGGCGAGCATCGGCGCCGACGCCGAAGGCCACTCCTACAACGTCAACGCCGACGAGGCAGCGAGCGCGGTCGCGGCCGCGCTGGGCGCCTACAAGATCATGTTCCTGACCGACGTGCCCGGCTGGCTGCGCGATCCGGCAGATCCCGCGACGGTGATCTCGCAGACCTCCACGACCGAGGTCGAGCGAGCGCTCGCAGACGTCTCGGGCGGCATGCGCCCCAAGCTCAGCGCCTGCCTGGAGGCGATCTATGGCGGCGTCTCGTTCGCGCACATCGTCGACGGTCGCGTGCCCCACTCATTGCTGCTCGAGCTGTTCACGAATGCAGGCCAGGGAACAAAAATTGGTTGACCGGGTCGGCACATGTGCCGACCCGCCGGCCGGAACATGTTCCGGCCGGGGCCGGGGCGCATGCGCCCCGGCCAAAGTTGATGATCTGAAGGAGCTCGAACGCGACTACGCGGTCCCCACCTACGCGCGCTTCCCCGTGCACTTCGTGCAAGGGTCGGGCGCTCGCCTGTGGGACTCCGAGGGCCAGGAGTACCTCGACTTCCTCGCCGGCATCTCGGTGCTGAACGTGGGCCACTGCCACCCGCGCGTGGTCGAAGCTGTGCGCGAGCAGGCCGGCCGGCTGACGCACGTCTCGAACCTCTACTACTCCGAGCCGTCGCTGCGGCTGTCCGAGCGCCTCTCGGAGTCGTCTCTGGGCGGCAAGGTGTTCCTCACGAACTCGGGCGCCGAGGCCAACGAGGCCGCGCTCAAGCTGGTCCGCAAGGCCCGCCCGAGGAGGGCATTTCGTGGTGCTCGACGGCGCCTTCCACGGGCGCACCTATGGCGCGCTCTCGGCCACGCCCCAGGAGTCAAAGCAGGCGCCGTTCGCGCCGCTCGTACCCGGGCTTCCGGGTGGTCGCCAAGGACCCGGACGCGCTCGCGGCGGCGGTCGACGAGCGCACCGCCGCCGTGCTGCTCGAGCCGATCCAGGGCGAGAGCGGCATCCACCCGCTGGCGCCCGAGCTGCTGCGCGCCGCCCGCGAGGCGTGCGACCGCTCCGGCGCGGCGCTCGTGTTCGACGAGATTCAGACGGGCATGGGTCGCACCGGCACGCTGTGGGCCTACGAGCAGACCGGCGTCGTTCCCGACGCGCTCACGCGCGCCAAGTCGCTCGGCGGCGGGCTTCCGGTCGGCGCGCTCGTGACCGGCCCGCGGCTGGCCGACGTGCTCGCGATCGGCGACCACGGCTCCACCTTCGCCGGTGGCCCACTCGCCTCGGCCGCCGCGCTCGTGGCGCTCGAGATCTGCTCGGATGCCGACCTGTTGGCACGCGTCCGCTCGCTGGGGGAGCGGCTGATCGCCGCTCTCGAGGCCCTGCCGGCGCTGGCCGAGGTGCGCGGACGCGGGCTGATGGTCGGCTTCGACCTGCACGAGCGCTCCGCCCCCGAGCTGGCCCGCCGGGCCCTGCTCGAGCAGCACCTGGTGATCGGCGCCACCGGCCCGGCGACGATCCGGCTCGAGCCCCCGCTCGTGATCTCAGAGCAGGACGTGGACGAGGCGCTGGCGCGGCTAGAGTCGGCGCTTCGCTGATGCCCGAGCCCTACCTGCAGCCGACCGCCTCATACCTCGCCGACCCCGCCGAGGTCAGGCGCGTGCTGCTGCTCTACAGCGGCGGGCCTCGACACGAGCGTGATGCTCAAGTGGATCCAGGATCAGTACGGCGCCGAGGTCGTTGCGCTGACCGTCGACCTCGGGCAGCCGGGCGAGGACTACGAGGTCGTCAAAGGCAAGGCGCTGAAGCTCGGTGCCGTCTCGGCCCACGTGGTCGACGCGCGCGAGGAGTTCGTGCGCGAGTACGTGCTCAGAGCGATCAAGGCGAACGCGATCTACGGCGAGGGGTACCCGCTCTTCACGGCTCTCGGCCGGCCCCTGATCGCCAAGCTGGCGGTCGAGCACGCGCGCGCGCTCGGGTGCGAGACGATCGCCCACGGCTGCACCGGCAAGGGCAACGACCAGGTGCGGATCGAGGCGACGGTGGCGACGCTCGGACCCGAGCTCAAGCTGATCGCGCCCGTGCGCAGCTGGCTGATGGGCCGCGAGGAAGAGGTCGCCTACGCCCGCCGGCACGGGATCGTGATCAAGGGCGGGTCAGAGACGGTGCCCTACTCGATCGACGACAACCTGTGGGGCCGCTCGAGCGAGGGGCGCTGGATCGAGCAGATCGAGCACGCGCCCGAGGACGATGTCTTTCGCCTCGTGACCCGCCCCGAGGAGGCGCCCGACGAGCCCGAGGTGGTGACGGTGGAGTTCGAGCGCGGGGTGCCGGTGGCGCTGGACGGGGAGCGCCTTCGAGCCGGTCGAGCTGATCGAGCGCGCCGGAGCGATCGGAGCCCGCCACGGCGTCGGCATCGTCGATCAGCTCGAGGACCGCATCGTGGGACTGAAGGTGCGCGACATCTACGAGGTCCCCGCGGCGGCGATCCTGCTCACCGCTCACCGCGAGCTCGAGCGACTCGTCTGCACGATCCACCAGAACCAGCTCAAGCCGACGCTTGACCAGCGCTGGGCCTACCTCGTCTACGCCGGCCTGTGGTGGGAGCCGCTGCGGGCCGACCTCGACGCCTACATGGACGCGGTCAACCAGCAGGTCAGCGGCACGGTCGCGCTCAAGCTCTACAAGGGCTCGGCGCAGGGTGGTCTCGCGCTCCTCGCCGAACGCGGTGTATGACCCGCAGCTCGCGACCTTCACCGAGTCGGGGGGATTGTTCTCGCAGGCGGCCGCCCCGGGGTTCATCGAGTTGTGGTCGCTTCAGTCGCGCATGGCATGGCGCATGCGAGAGCACCGACGTCGGGTAGCATCGCCGCGATGGGCTACAAGATTCTGGGCTACATCGTCTGGCGCGGTGGCAAATGGTAGGTCCGGCGGCGCGCGCCGAACCTCGAGCGCAACGCAGCGGTCGCGGGCGGCACGATGGTGCTGCTCGGCGTCGCCGGCGCCGCGGTCGCCAGCCGCCGCACGAACGACTAGCCGACAACAGCTTCATAACACCGTTTTACTGGCGCCTGGCCGCGTCTCACGCACCGTTTTTCGATCCGTCCGGCGTGATCCGTAGCTTCGCGGCCGTGAGCGAGCGGTCCGATGCGCCCGCGACGAGGGAGGCGCCCGTCATCCAGGTGCCTGTGGACCTGGTCGACTTCGAGTCGCGCCTCGCGGCCCTCGAGCGGCGCCTCGCCGGCTATGAGGCGCACGATCAGCGGCTGCTGGAGGTCATCGAGGCCGTCTTGAAGCTGACCGAGGCCGTCGGACCGCTGGTCAAGTCGGCTCGCGAACCGCCGGCCGCACCGCCCGGGCGGCGAAAGCCGGCCTGGCCGCTTCCCACTCCACACCATCGCTTCCTGGCCCGGTCGCCCCCGAGCGGATAGCGCTCGCGCACTCACGCCTGCGTGAGACGCTGTTCACCCCGTCCCCAACCCCGGTTCCGGCGACCGCGCCGCCGCCCGGGCGAGATTCGTGGCTGCTGCGAACGATGAGGCGCATGGTCAAGGACGACCCGCAAGCCTCAGGCCGGCTGCTGGCCGCGCTGCCTCCGGCCCACGGTCTCGCCCGGGTGCCGCCGGTCAACGCGCTCCCGGGACCCCCCGAGGGGGTCGCGCGGGTTCTGGTCGCGGGCCGCGTCCGTCGCCGGATCCGCTGGGAGAAGGCACGCCTCCGGTGCGCTCCGAAGGTCGTCTACGAGCTCGCGCCGCTGGTGCGCATGCGCGCCTCGCCGGCCCAGCTCCAGGCCGCCGGCGTGCGGCTCGACCCGCCGCTCGCCTTCGCCCTCCTCGCCTACGCGATCGACCCGGCCTGGACCGGCGGCCATCCGCTTCGCGATCTCCCACCGCGGGCCCGAGCGCGTCACCTACCTCTCCGTCAACGATCGTGCCGTCCCGGCCGTCGGTTGGGAGCGGCCGCCGGCACCTGTCTCGACCACGATCTGCTGCCTCGACGACGACCTCTTCCCGCTCCTCTGCGGGTCCTCGCCGCCGGGTGTGACGATCCTCGGCGCGGTCGCACCGCTCGAGCTCGTGCAGCGCTGGCTCGCGCGCGCGGCGGGCCCCGCTTAGAGCGGCATCACGGCCGGCTCCCGTCCGGGCCGGCCCCTATGCTCGACAGCCCACTCGATGAGCCCTGCCTGCGCCCATCTCCACGTCCATTCCGAGTACTCGCTCCTCGACGGAGCGTGCAAGATCGACAAGCTGGCCGAGCGCGCCGCCGCCTTCGGCCAACCCGCTCTGGCGCTCACAGACCACGGCGTCATGAACGGGGCCGTCGAGCTCTACACGGCCTGCCGCAAGCACGCGATCAAGCCCATCCTCGGTTGCGAGGTCTACCTCGTCGAGGACCACGCGCGGCGCGGTCCGGGCAAGTTCGACCAGTACCACCTGACCCTGCTCGGCGCCACGCCGACCGGCTACCGCAACCTCGTGAAGCTGTCCTCGGCCGGTTTCCTCGAGGGCTTTCAGCGCGGCAAGCCGACGGTCGACCTGGCCCAGCTGGCCGCCCACGCAGAGGGCGTGATCGCGCTCTCGGGCTGTCTGCAGTCGAAGCTCTGCCAGCAGCTGCTCGCGGGCCGCCCCGACGCCGCCGGCGCTCACGCCCGTGAGCTGCTCGAGTGCTTCGGCTCAGACAACGTCTACTTCGAGGTGCAGAAGAACGGCCTGCAGGCGCAGGAGCACGCCAACGAGGGCATCGCGCGGATCGCGCACGAGCTCGGCCGGCCGCTGGTCGCGACCGGCGACGTCCACTACCTCGGGCGCGACGACTACCGCAACCACGCCGCGCTGCTGTGCGTCCAGACCAAGTCGACCCTCAAGGCGCCCAAGCTCAGCTTCGAGACGAACGAGTTCTACCTGCGCACGAGCGAGGAGATGGCCAGCGCTTTTGCCCAGTGGCCCGAGGCGCTCACCTCCACGGTCGAGATCGCCGAGCGCTGCGACGTCGAGCTCGAGCTCGGCCAGCAGCTGATTCCCCGCTATCCGATCCCGGCGGGCTTCGCCGGCGAGACCGAGTACCTGCGCGGCCTGGTCGAGACCGGGCTGCGCGCCCGCTACGGCGATCCGCCGCCGGCCGAGGCCACCGAGCGCGCCGAGTACGAGCTGTCGGTGATCGACGCGATGGGCTTCAGCGGCTACTTCCTGATCGTGTGGGACTTCGTCAAGTACGCCAAGGACTCGGGCATCGCGGTCGGCCCCGGCCGCGGCTCGGCGGCCGGCTCGATCGTGGCCTACGCGCTCAGCATCACCGACGTCGATCCGCTGCGCTACGAGCTGCTGTTCGAGCGCTTCCTCAACCCCGAGCGCATATCGATGCCCGACATCGACATCGACTTCTCGGTCCGCGGCCGGGAGCGCGTGATCCGCTACGTGACCGAGAAGTACGGCAAGGAGTCGGTGGCCCAGATCGTCACCTTCGGCAAGATGTTCCCGCGGGCGGCCACGCGCGACGCGGCCCGTGTGCTCGGCCACGAGTACGCGATCGGCGACCGGCTGGCCAAGCTGATCCCCGAGCCGGTGCAGGGGCGCGCGCCGAACTTCGAGGACTGCCTGGCGCCGGGAGCAGCCGCTGAGCGCGGAGGTCGAGGGTGACGCGACCGCGCGGCAGATCATCGATGTGGCGCGCGGGCTCGAGGGGATCGTGCGCAACTCCTCGATCCACGCGGCTGCGGTCGTGATCGCCGACCGCCCCCTGACCGACATCGTGCCGCTCCAGATCGCCGAGCAGGCCGGCCTGGAGAACGGCGAGCGCCTGCTGCGCACAGTGACTCAGTTCACGATGAAGCCCGTCGAGCAGATCGGGCTGCTCAAGATGGACTTTCTCGGGCTGCGCAACCTCGACGTGATCGAGGACGCGCTCGACATCATCGAGCGCTCCACGGGCGAGCGGCCGGACATGGCCACGCTGCCTCTGGACGACGCCAAGACCTACGAGATGATGGCGCGGGGCGACTCGGTGGGCGTGTTCCAGTTCGAGTCAGAGGGCATGCGCGAGACGCTCAAGCGGATCAAGCCGTCGGAGTTCGAGCACCTGATCGCGCTGAACGCGCTCTACCGCCCAGGCCCGATGGAGCAGATCCCCGCCTACACGCGCGCCAGGCACAGCCCCGAGTCGGTGACCTACTCCGACGAGCGGCTGCGGCCGATCCTCGAGTCGACCAATGGCGTCGTCGTCTACCAGGAGCAGGCCATGCGGATCGCCACCGAGATCGCCGGCTTCAGCGGCGCCAAGGCCGATGACCTGCGCAAGGCGATCGGCAAGAAGAACCGCGAGGCGATGGCCAGGCTCAAGCCCGAGTTCGTCGCCGGCTGCCGCGCCTCGGGCACCGCCGAGCACGTGATCGAGCAGCTGTGGACGATCAATCGAGCGCTCGGCCGACTACAGCTTCAACAAGTCCCACTCCGCCTGCTATGCGCTGATCGCCTACCGCACGGCGTGGCTCAAGGCCAACTACCCGGCCGAGTACATGGCGGCGCTGATCTCCTCGGTCATGGCCACCAAGGACAAGGTGCCGTTCTTCGTCGCCCAGGCCGAGCAGATGGGCATCGAGATCCTGCCCCCCGACGTCAACCTCTCAGACCACGAGTTCGTGGTCGTCGACGGCAACATCCGCTTCGGTCTGGACGCGGTCAAGGGCGTCGGCTACCAGGCGGTCGAGGCGATCAAGCGCGCCCGCGAGGAGGGCGGCCCGTTCCGCGACCTGTGGGACTTCTGCGCGCGCGTCGACTGCCGCGCGGTCAACAAGAAGGCGATCGAGGCGCTGATCAAATGCGGGGCGCTTCGGCTCCACGGGGGCGGCGCGCAAGGGCATGCTGCAGGTGCTCGAGCAGGCCCAGGGCGCGGGGCAGAAGAGTCAGCAGGACCTGGCGGTCGGCCAGGGCTCGATCTTCGACCTGGGCGAGCCGACGCGGCGGCCGGCGCAGTCCTTTCTGCCCGCCCACCCGCCGATCCCGTCGGTCGGAGTTCGACCGCGCCGAGCTGCTCGCGGCCGAGAAGGAGGCGATCGGCCCGTTCATCTCCGCGCATCCGCTGAAGGAGGTGGGCGCCGGCGATGCGCGAGCAGGTCGACTGTCCGCTGGCCGAGCTGCCCAGTCGCCGCGATGGCGAATGGGTGACGATCGGCGGCATGATCACCCAGTCCAAGCGCATCCGGACCAAGAAGGGCGATTGGATGATGTTCGCGACGATCGACGATCTCGAGGCGTCGGTCGAGCTGGTCGTGTTCGGCAAGGCGCTCGATTCGAGCGACGGCGCGCTCGCGCCCGACACGATCGTGCTCGTGCGCGGACGCGTCGACCACAAGGACCGCGACAAGACGTGCGTGATCGTCCAGCAGGTCGAGCGCTTCGAGCCGAGCGCAGAGGCGATCGAGGCGGCGGCGCTGGCCGCGGCGCGCCGGCCCGCCGTGCGCCGAGCCGCTGAAGCTGCGGCTCGATGCGGGCGTCCTGCGCGGCGACCGTGCTCGGCGAGCTCAAGGAGCTGATCTCGGGCTATCGCGGCGAGACCGACCTGGTGCTCGAGCTCGAGACGCTCGGTCGGGCGCCGGCGGCTGAAGCTCGGACCCGAGTTCCGCGTCGAGCGCAGCGCCGCGCTGCACGCCGAGCTGCACACGCTGCTCGGGGAGGCGATGCTGAACGGCGCATCGCCCACCGGCGGCCTTCGGTCGGCGCCGCGTAGGGGCCGGCGGCGGCGCGCGCGTCCGCGCGCGCGGGCGGCTACCCGCTCAGCTCTCCGGAGCCCACGGCCCGCGCCAGCCGCCGAACCCTCTGGCGAGCTGCGCGGCCTCGTCCGGTCCCCACGACCCCGGCGCGTAGGGGCGCACCTCCGGCGGGGAGTCGAGCAGCGGCTGCAGGATCCGCCAGCACTCCTGCACCGAGTCCTGGCGGGTGAAGTCCGTGCTGTCGCCGAGGAGCGCGGCGTGCAGCAGTACCTCATACGGAGTCGGGCCCTCTCCGCCCTCGCGGGCGAACTCCATCTCGAGCTGGATCTCCGCTCGGCCCTCGCTTGTCGGCCCGCAGCGCATCGACGAGCAGCTGGACTCCGGTGTGGGGGTCGAGCCCGCACGACGATCTGGCTCGGCGCGGGCCGCCGGTGCCGCTCGGAGAGGAAGCGCAGCGTGGGCGGGGGCTTGAACACCAGGCGCAGCTCGGTCTCGGTGACCGCCAGCCGCTTTCCGGTGCGGATCAAGAACGGAACGCCGTGCCAGCGCCAGTTGTCCACCTCGAGTCGCAGGGCCGCGAAGGTCTCGGTCTGCGAATCGCCCGCGACGCCGTCGATCTGGCGGTAGCCCTCGTACTGGCCGCGCACATAGCGGGCGGGCTCGCCATCTGGGCATCGAGCGGAACAGGGCGAGCTTCGTGTCCTTCAGCGAATCCGGGTCGGGCCCCGCCGGCGGCTCCATCGCGGCCGCCGCCAGCAGCTGCAGCAGATGGTTGACGACCACGTCCCGCAGCGCGCCGACCGGGTCGTAGAAATGGCCGCGGTCCTCGACGCCGAAGCTCTCGGCCATCGTGATCTGGACGCTCGAGACGTAGTTGCGATTCCACACCGGCTCGAGCATCGAGTTGGCGAAGCGCAGGTAGAGGATCTCCTCGAGCCCCATCTTGCCGAGGAAGTGGTCGATCCGATAGAGCTGGGACTCGGCGAGGTAGCGGTGCAGCTCGGCGGCGAGCTCGCGTGCGGAGGCGAGGTCGTGCCCGAACGGCTTCTCGACCACGACCCGCTGACCTTTGGCGACGAGCCCCGCCTCGGCGAGCCCGGCGACCACGGTCGCAAACAGCGAGGGCGGAATCTCGAGGTAGAAGACCGACCTCTTGGTCCTGGCCGAGCGTGTCGGCGAGGCGCTTGTACGTGTGCTCGTCGGAGAAGTCGCCGCTCAGGTATTCGAGTCGCGCGGCGAAGCGCTCGAACACCGCGGGGTCGAGCTGCTCGCCGGTGGCCTCGATCGAGTCGCGCGCGTGCTGCCGCAACCGCTCGACCGTCCAGTCGTCCACCGCCACGCCGACCACCCGGCAGTTGAGTAGGCCACGCCGCTCCAGCCGGTAGAGCGAGCGCAGGGTCATCTTCTTGGCTAGGTCGCCCGTGATCCCGAACACGACCAGGGCATCCGCCGCTTTCATCGCCGCGCGCCCGTCTTCCGCGTGCGCGCGCCCTCGGCCGCCTTCCTTCGTGCGCCCGCCCTCGGCCGCCTTCGTCCCCCTGCGCTTGGTGGCGCCCTTGGAGCGCTTGCGCGCCGCCAGCCCTCGTTTGCGCAGCTTGAAGGCGAGCGCCACGTCCTCCGCGCCGGGCGAGCCCTCGACGCCTGTCTCGAGCACGCACGGCAGTCTTCGAACTGAGGCTCTGACAGGAAGGCGGCACACCCCCGCTCGCCGAGCGTGCCCTGGCCGAGCAGCGCATGGCGGTCGCGGTTGGACCCGTGCGGAGTCATCGAGTCGTTTACGTGCAGCGCCGCAGCCGCTCGAGGCCGACCACGCTGTCGCAAAGGTCGAGCGTGTCAGCAAGCCCTTCGCGCGTCGCGATGTCGTACCCAGACGCGTACAGGTGACAGCTGTCGAGGCAGATGCCGAGGCGGCGATCGCCGCCGGCAGCGTCGAGCAGCGCCGCGAGCTCCTCGAACGAGCGCCCGAGCGTGCCGCCCGCGCCCGCCGTGTCCTCCAGCAGCAGGTCACACTGCTGCGAGGAGCCGAGCGCCTGGCGGATCACCTTGCCGGCTCGGGTGATGGCGCGCCCCACCTCGCCCTTCTTTGCCGAGCCCGGGTGCAGGACCACGCCCGCCGCCCCGATCGCCTCGCCCACGCGCAGCGACTGGGTCAACGAGCGCAGCGACTTCTTGCGGATCTCGCCGTCCTCAGAGGCGCAGTTGAGCAGGTAGACGGCGTGGATCAGGACGCTCTTGATCGGGCTCTCCCCGAGCGCGTCGCGAAAGGCAGCGAAGTCTTCGTCCGTGTAGGCCGTCGGACGCCACATGCGCGGGGACTGGTTGAAGATCTGGATCGCCTCGGCGCCGCGCTCTGTGCCGCGAGCGACCGCCTTGTCGAGCCCCCCGCTCTGCGAGACGTGAGCGCCGATTAGCATCCGGGCCAGGTTGTCAATACGCGTTCGCTTCGCACCATCGCCTACAGGGGCACTGCACATCGGTGGCGCCCGCACGGCCCTTTACAACTGGCTGCTGGCCCGCGGTCAGGACGGGACGCTCGTGCTGCGCATCGAAGATACCGACCGCGAGCGCTCCACGCCCGAGAACGTCGAGCAGATCCTCGATGCTCTGCGCTGGCTGCGGCTCGACTGGGAAGAGGGGCCCGTGTTCCAGTCCCAGCGCGCCGCGCGCCACCAGGAGCTGGTCGAGCGGCTGCTCGAGGACGGTCACGCCTACCACTCGAGCGCGACCGCCGAGGACGTCAGAGCCTACAAGCAGCTCCACGGCGCCGAGCGCGGCTTCAGGGGCAAGGCGGAGCAGAGCGGAGCGGTCCGGCTGCGGGTCCCCGATACAGGCGCGACCTCGTTTGACGACGTCATCCGCGGCCTGACCAGCTTTCCCAACGCGAGCCAGGACGACCCGGTGATCGCCCGGGCCGACGGCTCGGTGCTCTACAACTTCGCGGTCGCCGTCGATGATCTCGATGCAGCCATCACGGACGTGGTGCGGGGCGAGGACCACATCTCAAACACGCCCAAGCAGCTGCTGGTCTTCGAAGCCCTGGGTGCCGAGCCGCCCCGCTACGCCCACCTGCCGCTGCTTTACGGGCCCGACGGGCGCAAGCTCTCGAAGCGTCACGGCGCCGCTTCGGTCCAGGAGCTGCGGGCCGCCGGCTATCTGCCCGAGGCCGTCGACAACTACATTGCGCTGCTGGGGGCGGGTTTTGCGGCCGATCGCGAGCACTTCACGCTCGACGAGCTCGCCCAGCGGTTCCGGCTTGAGCGTGTTTCGAAGAACCCGGCCGTGTTCGACGAGCTGAAGCTCCGCCACATGAACGGCCAGTGGCTGCGCGAGCTCCCGCCGGAGGAGCTGACGCGCCGGCTGGAGCAGTACACGGGCCGCTCGGGGCTGGGCGATGCGGTCGAGATCTCACGCGAAAAGATCCAGACGCTGGCCGATTTCTGGCCGCTGGTCTCGTTTGTGTTCGACGGCCCCGTCGATGACCCGAAGGCGTTCGCTAAGACGCTTCACCGAGATGGCGCGGCGGAGAACCTGCGCGCCGCGCGCGAAGCGCTCGCCGAGCTCGAGTCCTTCGACGTCGGCGGGGTCGAGGCGGCCCTGCGTGGCGTGGTCGAAAGCCGTGCGACAAAGCCCGCGGGCGTGTTCCAGCCCGTGCGCGTCGCGATCGCCGGCACCACCGTCTCGCCCGGGATCTTCGAGAGCGTCGCGATGCTTGGCCGCGAACAGACGCTCGAGCGCATCGACCGCACGCTCGAGCGCCTGGGAGCCGGTGGTCCCGGCTAAAGCTTGGTCCGGACGCTGCCGATACGGTAATACGGGCAGGCGCCAGGCGTGCGGTTGCCCGATTCCGATCCAGTCAGAAGCGCTCAGAGGTCTTTGATGGCCACTACCGCATCGATTCCCGCGGAGGATTCGCCGCCCGCTCTCCAGCGGCGCCACAACGAGGGCCACGGCCGCCGGCTTACGTCTGCGTTCGAGGCGCTGGAGGCCTTCCCCGTCCTGGCCGAATCGCGCAAGCGGCTGCTCGCACTGTTCAGGCACGGGGAACCATCAGCGGCCGAGGTGGTCGACGCGGTCGAGTCAGACGTGGCCTTGACGATCGCGGTGCTGCGGCTCGCAAACCAGGCCCCGGGACCGCGCCGGGGAGAGGTCGAGAGCATTCCGCAGGCCCTCGAGCCCTTGTCTCTGCGCGCCGTGCACGCCGTGGCCGACCGCGCGCGCACGTTCGACTTCTTTGAGCGCACGGTCATCTGGCAGGAGATCCCGGAGCGCTTCCGCCTCCATGCGGGCGCAACCCAGCTGGCGGCCGACCGGCTGGCGCACGAGCTTGGCTACGACGCGCGCGACCGCCTCGCGGCGACCTCCCTGCTGCACGACATCGGCAAGCTCGTGCTAGTCCACGCCTACCCCGGATATCCGCAGCGGGTTCACGGTGAGGCGGCCACGCCCGAGGAACGGCTCGAGCGTGAGCGCCGCGAGCTCGGCGTCGACCACGCGCTCGTGGGCGGCGTGCTCGCCCGCCGCTGGGGTCTCCCGAACTCGGTCGCGAGGGTGATCGAGCGCCACCATGCCGACGACGGCGAGCCGGAGGAGACGCTCGTGCGCCTCGCCGACATGCTCGCTCATTACGCAACCGGCGGCACCGTCTCCCCGGCGTCGCTGCTGGCGGTCGCGCGCCGCGCGGGCGTCAAGATCCCGCGCCTGCGCGAGGTCATGTACGAGACCTCGATGGCCGGGTCGCGCCCGGCCCGTCGCCCTGTCGGCGAGTGCCCCCTCTCGCAGCGTGAAACCGAGGTCCTGCGGGGGCTCGCGCGCGGCCTCGTGTACAAGCAGATCGCCTCCGAGCTCGGGCTCTCGTCGAGCACTGTTCGCTCGCACTTGCACAACATCTACGGCAAGCTCGGCGCGGGCGACCGCGCGCAGGCCGTGCTGATCGCGACCGAGCGGGGCTGGATCTAGGCCTCTCGTGGCTGGCGCGGCGGGCAAATGCGATGATCGCGGCCGGGCATGATCTCGATCACGAGCAAGTCTCCGTACGCCATCGCCGCCCTGGTCGAGCTCTACCTGCACGGCGCCAGCGACCCCGTGCCGGTGGCTGAGCTGGCGCGCCGGCGCGAGATTCCCGTGCAGTTCCTGGAGCAGCTGTTCGCCATCCTGCGCCGGGCGGGCGTGCTTCGGTCCCAGCGCGGCGTGGGGGGCGGCTACAGCTTCGCCCGGCCGCCCGCCGAGATCTCGGTGCTGGAGGTGGTCGAGCTGCTCGACGGTCCGGTCGGGGGTGGCGCCCAGGGAGTGTTCGCCGAGGCCGCCGAGGCGGCTCGCGCCGTGCTCTCAAGCTCCACCGTCGCGGACCTGGCCGAGGCCGAGGCACGCGCCGCCGCGACGCCGATGTACCACATCTGATCCAGCGCTCGCGAGCATTGACCCGCGGGCGAGCATCCGCATAGAGTGGCCGCGTACGCTTCCACTAATTGAAGGAGGGGCTTTGAGGGCACTATTCAACCGGAGTCCATCGCCGGCGCTGGTGATCTCGATCATGGCGCTGTTCATGGCGACCACCGGCGGTGCGGTCGCCGCCGTATCAGCGTCTGGTCACACCTCCAAAACCACTGAGCTGTGGGCGGTGATCTCGGGGACCGGCCATGTGATAAGCGGCAACGGAGTGAAGTCCACCTCGCAGCCGTTCGGCCCGGGCACATATCAGGTTCTCTTCAACCGCAATGTCGTCAAGTGCGCCTATGCGGTGAGCAGGAGGTACCCGCCCGGGTTTGACTATGCCGAGCCGCGTAGTCATCACAAGAACGGTGTCTATGTGCAGATCGAGAATACGACCGGCACCAGCGAGAATGACACCTTCAGCTTGCAGGTGGCCTGCTAGCGACGCACGCGGTTTCACACGCCAAGCCTTGTAGGGTTCGCGGGGCAGCTTGCCCCGCGAACCTCTTCGCGTTCGCGTGCGCCAGGATACGACGCTTTAGCGCTCAAGCAGGGGATGAGCCGCGAGCGCGAAGGCGGCTGACCTAGTAGGTGTCCGCTGGGGGTGGCACGTCACGCTCCGCGTACCGCGATCCAGCCGGTCGCCGATTGCGCAAGGTGAAGAGCCACAGCAGCGAGATCACCAGCCCGATGACGCCCACGATCATGAGGATCACTCCGACCGTGGGATGTTGAAGCCATGCGTTGATGCCGACACGGTGATCGCGAAGCGCAAGATCGCGCCGATGGCTATTAGGACAAGTGACGTACCGATTCCCATTTGTTCCTCCGGTTGCAGGCTGCCGCGGTCGCTTCGGTCAAATCATCAATCGCTTTCGGACGTGTGTGGCGCGACTCGCCCGCGGCGCCGATCTCGTAGGGTTCGCCCGCAAGCATTGCATCGTGTCCCCTCCAACATCGCCGACCTCGTCGGCCGCACGCCGATGGTCGAGATCACCCGCATGGGCGCCGAGGGCGTCGAGGTGTTTGCCAAGCTCGAGGCCTTCAACCCGGGGGGCAGCGTCAAGGACCGGATCGGCGTGGCGATGATCGACGCGGCCGAGCGCGAAGGGCAGGATCGAGCCGGGCAGGACGACGATCGTCGAGGCAACGAGCGGCAACACCGGCATCGCGCTGGCGTTCGTGTGCGCTGCCAAGGGATACGACCTCGTGTTGACGCTGCCGCAGGGAATGAGCCGCGAGCGCGAGGGACTGCTGCGGCTCTACGGCGCCCGGGTCGAGGTCACCGAATCGCTTGGCGGTATGACCGAGGCCGTCGAAGCGGCGCGACGACTGGCCGCCGGCGAGGACTTTTTCCTGCCCGACCAGTTCTCCAATCCCGCCAACCCTGAGATCCACCGTCGGACCACCGCGCCGGAGCTGTGGGACGCGCTCGACGGGCGCCTCGACGTGTTCGTGGCGGGAGTGGGCACAGGCGGCACCATCACGGGCGTGGGGGAGGTGCTGAAGCAGCGGCGCCCGGGCTGTCGGGTGGTCGCGGTCGAGCCGAAGTCCTCCGCGGTGCTCTCCGGCGGGCGCCCCGGGCTGCACAAGATCCAGGGGATCGGGGCGGGGTTCGTCCCCGACGTGCTTGATCGGGAGCTGCTCGACGAGGTGATCCCCGTCGATGACGACGACGCGATCGAGACAGCGCGCGCGCTCGCCCGGCGCGAGGGGATCCTGGCCGGGATCTCGGGGGGCGCCGCGATGTGGGCGGTCCTCGAGTTAGCGCGGCGGCCGGAGTGTGCCGGAGCCCGAATCGCGACGATCCTGCCCGACTCGGGGGAGCGGTATGTCTCGACGCCGTTCTTCGCGCCGTAGGCGGCCCGGGGAGGGGGCGCGGGGTCGGTCCCGTGGCGGCGCGCCGCTACCCTTGGTCGATGTCCGGGTTAGGCGTGATCGCCCGTGCCGCCGCAGAGATTCGCGGTGATGTCGCCGCGGCCAAAAGCCGCGATCCGGCGGCCAAGGGAGTCGCCGCGAGCGAGATCCTCGCCACCTGGCCTGGCGTTCACGCGGTGCTGGCCTACCGCCTCGCGCACGCGCTCCAAGAGGCCTCCGTCCCTCTGCTGCCTCGGCTCATCGCCGCCCTGGCGCGGTCGATCACGGGAATTGAGATTCACCCCGCGGCAAAGATCGGCCAGGGGTTCTTCATCGACCACGGGATGGGGGTGGTGATCGGTGAGACCGCCGAGATCGGCGACAACGTCACGCTGTATCAGGGCGTGACGCTGGGCGGCACCGGCTTTCAGACCGGCAAGCGCCACCCGACGGTGGAGGACAACGTGACGATCGGGTCGGGCGCCAAGCTGCTCGGTCCGATCACGGTCGGCCACGGATCGAAGATCGGCGCCAACTCGGTCGTCATCCACGATGTGCCCGCCAACTCGACGGTCGTCGGCAACCCAGGCCATCCGGTCAGGGTCGAGGGCCGTCGCCCGGAGGGCCCCGACGCCGACTGGGTCCATCTGCCCGACCCGATCGCGGACGCGCTGCGAGCGCTTGCGGCCAGGATCGCCGCGCTCGAGGCGGCGGCCAACGCCGATGGTGCGCGCGTCGAAGCTCCAGGCGCCAGAACCTCGGTTGGACCCAATCCGGCCGGGGGTTAGACCGCAGCGGGCACGCGGGCGCGCGCGCCCCACGCGGCGGGCCTCGACGGCCCCGCACGTACAGCAAACCCGAGCGCCTACTCCGCCTCGCGCTCCCCGACCGCCGACACGGGCTCTTCTGAGCTCACGGCGGCCCGCCGCGCCCTCACCGCGCCCATCGGCAGGTTGCGGCGCGCGCGGACGATGTAGAGCGGGCGGCCCTTGACCTCGTCGTAGATCCGCCCCACGTACTCGCCCATGATCCCGATCGCGATCAGCTGGATGCCGCCCAGCAGCAGCACCGCGATTGTGAGCGTGCTGAACCCCGGTAGGTAGGAGCCCACGATGCGCAGGATGATGATCGCCGGGATCGCGAGGAAGGCGAGCGCCGAGATCACGAACCCGAGCAGCGTGGCCAGCTGCAGGGGCCGGTGCGAGAACGAAAAGATCGCGTCCAGCGAGAAGCGCACCATCTTGGGGAGCGTGTACTTGGTCTCGCCGGCGTAGCGCGCATCGCGCTGGTAGGGGACGGCGGCCTGCGTGAATCCCACCCAGACCGTCATGCCGCGCAGGAAGCGGTGGCGCTCGCGCATCGAGCCGAGCGCGTCGAGCGCGCGCCGATCGAGCAGCCGGAAGTCACCCGAGTTCTGCTGCAGCTCGACCGACGCCAGCTTGTCGAAGATCGCGTAGAACCATCTCGCCGTCCTCAGCTTGAAGCTCGATTCGCCGGTGCGCTGGTCGCGCACGGCGTAGACGACGTCGCAGCCACCCAGCCAGTGGTCGAGCATGCGCGGGATCAGCTCGGGCGGGTCCTGCAGGTCCGAGTCGAGCATTACGACGGCGTCGCCACGGGCATGGTCGAGGCCGGCCGTGAGCGCGGTCTGGTGACCGAAGTTGCGCGACAGGTAGACCACCGAGACGCGCGGATCCGAGTCGGCCAGGCGCTCGAGAATCGCCCCCGAGGAATCGCGTGAGCCGTCGTCCACGAGCACCAGCTCAAAGCGAATTCCGTGCAGTGCGCTGCAGACGCGGCCGTAGAACTCCTCGATCAACGCGTCCTCGTTGTAGACCGGAGCGACGACGCTCAGCAGCCCGAGCGTGCGTGCGCCCTCGGCACGGGGCTCAAGATCAGTCGCCATCAGGTCTCATGGTACGGCCAGGGCGGCCGGACGCCCGCACACCGTCGTGCGCGGCGCGCGCACTTACATCGTGCTCGTGACGTGCGGGATGAAGCCGATCAGCTGGATCGCGAGCATCACGCCGGTAGCGATCACGGCGCTGCGCCTGAGGCGCTGATCGGAGCTGAGCGCGGCGAGCGGGAGCAGCCAGGCGACGTACCAGGGCAGGAGTGAGCTCGCGGTCACGAGCATCGCCAAGGTCGCCCAGCCCGCGCCGTCGAGCCAGTCGAGCTTGCCGCGCCGCACCGACACCAGCAGCCAGATGAGAGTGATCGCGAACGCAGCCGTCAGCACGATCCCGACGATGTGGCCGGCCGTGGTCAGTCCCAGGCCGTTCGCGAGGAATCCGGGAATGCTGTGCCAGTCGCCCTCCCCCTGACTCGAGGCGATCGTTCCGGGCAGGTGCAACGGCCCCACGCCGAACAGCGCGAAGCTCGCGACGGCGACGATCGCGGTCACAGCGGTCGCCCCGAGCAAGAGTTCGCGCCGCACGCGGCCGCGGCCGCTCGTGCCGGCGAGCGCAAAGGGCACGAGCAGCGCGCCGGTCAGCTTGATCCAGGTGGCCGCGGCGAGCAGGCCTCCGCCGGTGCGGTTGCGACGCTGGAGGATCGCGTAGAGCCCGGCGGTCGAGGCCGCCAGCATGAGCAGATCGTTGTGGGCGCCGCCGACGCCGTAGATCAGCAGAAGCGGGTTGAGCCCGACGAGCGCGACGGCCCGGGTGGGGTTGACCCCGCGCCAGCGGGCCGCGTTCCACACACCGGCCACGACGACGAGCGCCGACAGCGCCGCGATCGCCTTGTAGGTGAGCACGCTGGCCGCGATCGAGAGCGGCGCGAAGATGTAGGAGATGGCCGTGAACAGCGGCCCGTAGACCGAAGGCGTCGTGACCCACTTGGCGCCGATGAACGGGTACAGGGGATCGAGCGCGATCGCGTACGGGCCGTGCAGGTACGGATTGGCGCCGTAGAGCGCGCCCATGCGTCCGTACGCCCCGTAGCTGAAGACGTCGGTCGAGAGCAGCGGCGGCGCGAGCAGCACGAGCACGAGCAGCGCCGCCACCGACATCAGCACCGCCTTCGGCGAAAGTCGCTCGGCGTGACGTACGGCGACCACATAGGCGATGAACATGGCCCCGAGCGCCGCCATCACGCCGCCTCCGTGGAGATCGAGGCCGGCGCCGCCGAACGGCCCCGCCAGCCAGCTCGGGATCGGGCGGACAGACTGGGGCAGCAGCGCGTCGGTGCTTGCCGCGTTGAGGGAGATCACCAGACCGCCCAGCAGCAGCACGCCGAGCGCGAGCGTGCCGGCGCGGGATCGGGCGGCTACACGCTGCGCGAGCGGTGCATGCTCGAGCTCGTAGGCGCCGTGCTGGGGCGTTGCGACAGGGGCTCTAACGCTCATGCTCTAAAGATGCCGAAAGGGACCTTCGGTTTCACTTTGTCCGTTTTGCGATCACGTTATTAACGCGCGCGTATCTGGACGGGCCGGGCGGAACCGTCCAAGGGGGCCTGGGTAGTGTTTCAGACCCGCGAGTTCAGTTCCTGCCTAGGCGCGCTTTTCACCCGCCAGCCCCGCAATCGCGGCACAAGCAAAACGGCCTCGAGTGCGATCTCCGGGGACATCTTGCTTGTACCCGCCTGGCGGTCGGTAAACACGATCGGCACCTCGACCACCTTGAAGCCGGCGCGCAGCGCGCGGTAGGTGACCTCGATCTGAAACCCGTAGCCGTCGGCGCGCACGGTCTCTAGCTCGATCGCCTCGAGCACCTCGCGCCGGATGCACTTGAAGCCCCCTGTGAGGTCGTGGACCGGGACCCCGAGCACTGTCCGGGCGTACAAACCGCCACCGCGGCTCACGGCCCTGCGCATCAGCCCCCAGTTGCGCACTCCGCCGCCCGGGACGTAGCGCGAGCCGAGCACGAGGTCGGCGCCGGCAGCCGCCTCGAGCAGGCCGGGCAGGTAGCGCGGGTCGTGCGAGAAGTCCGCGTCCATCTCCACCACCAGCTCGGCGCCACCCGCGAGTGCGTGCGCGAAGCCCGCGCGGTAGGCGTTGCCCAGACCCGCCTTGCCGGGCCGGTGCAGGACCTCCAGGTAGTCGAGCTCATCCGCCAGCCGGTCGGCGATCTCGCCCGTTCCGTCGGGCGAGTTGTCATCGACGACGAGGATGCGGAAGTCGCGGTCTCCGAGCGCGGCGGCCGTGGCCCGCAGGATCGCTTCGATGTTGGCCGCCTCGTCGTAGGTCGGCATCACGATCCATGTGCGGGCGGCCATCGCTGCCTACGGTACCTCCCCGCTGCCGGGGAGGAGCGGCGAGTCTCAGCGCTTCACGTACGCGACGCGATTCCAGCTCGGCTCGGGCGCGAGCTCGATCGGCTCGCCACCACGCTCGGGCTGGATGTAGACGAAGGCGTGACGCTCCTCGTCGAATTGCACGTCCAGCTCGCCCTCCTTGACCCGCTGATCGAGCCATGCACCACGGAAGATCAGCCGCCGCAGCCAGTGCACGAGCGAGCGCTCCGAGGGCCCCACGAGCTCGGGCCAGCAGTCGTTGACGTGCTCTCCCAAGGGCGAGGCGGGGTCCGAGACCTCGCCGTTGACGACCAGACTGACAAGGTCCTCGGCCTCATCCTCCTCGACCGGCCCCCAGATGAAGCCGAGCTTGCGCGCCGCCTGCTCGCAACGCTCGCGGAAGTCGCGCTCGTTGAAGGTGAAGCGGAGCTCGCCGTATTCGAGGACGAAGTCTTCGCCCGAGCTGTAGTTCCCACGCCGGTACATAAGCGTCGGGATCATATGTGCGATTCCTGCGCCGCCGCTCGTCTGAAAGCGATGTTGCAGAGCTTTTGCAGCTCGGGGGGCGAGAAGGCGTCGGCCTTCACCTCGGACGGGCATGAACGCCACCCCAGCCACGATCCTCGTGATCGAAGACCACGCCGCGACGCGCACCTTCCTCGCCGACAACCTCGCCGCCGACGGCTATGAGGTGCTCGAGGCAGAGTGCGGCCGCGACGCCGAGCGGATGATCGCCTCGGAGTTCCCGGACCTCGCGATCCTCGACCTCGGGCTGCCCGACTGCGACGGCCTCGAGCTGCTTGAGGAGGTGCGCTCAGCCGACCGCGTGGCCGGCAAGTTCGACCCTGATCTGCCCGTCGTCGTGCTGTCCGGCAAGGCCGGCGAGCTCGATCGTCTGCGCGGCTTCCAGCGCGGCGCCGACGACTATGTGACCAAGCCCTTCTCCTACCAGGAGCTGCGGGCGCGGGTGGCGGCGCTGTTGAAACGGGGCGATCGCCGCCCGGGACCGGGGCGCATACGGATCGGGCCGCTCGAGATCGACCCGATGTCCCGCCAGGTGTGGGTGCAGGGTGACGAGGTGAGGCTCTCGAAGAAGGAGTTCGCGCTGCTGCGGGCGCTCGCGAGCGACCCCACCCGCGTGTTCACGCGCGAAGAGCTCCTGCGCGGCGTGTGGGGCTACCGGGCCATGGGGCGAACGCGCACCCTTGACTCGCACGCCTCGCGGCTGCGTCACAAGCTGACCGGCGCGGGTGAGAAATTCATCGTCAACGTGTGGGGTGTCGGCTACCGCCTGGTGGACGGCCCGCTCCAATGATCTCTGCGCCCGAGCTCGCAGGCTGGGCGGCGGCCGCTCTCGCCGCCGGAGCCGCGCTCTGGTCCGAATGGCGGCGTGCGTGCGCGCTCGAGCGCGTCGTGCGGGCCGCACACGAGCTGCGCGGCCCGATCACGGCTGTCCGTCTCGGTCTGCACGCCGGCGCGGGGGAGGGGGAGCTGAGCGCGGTGCGCCTGCGGGCACTCGAACACGAGCTCGAACGCGCCACGCTCGCGCTGGCCGACCTCGCCGGCGCCGGGTCCGCCCAGCGTCGTGAGCAGCTCGATCTGGGTGTGATCGTCGCTGAGTGCACCGAAGCCTTGCGCGCGGCTGCCGCCGAGCAGGGAGCCACGCTGCAGCTCCGTTGGCCTCACGGCACGGCGCTGGTCCTCGGCGACCGGCTGCGGCTGGCGCAGGCGCTCGCCAACCTGGTCGCGAACGCGATCGAGCACGGCGGCGGCCTGATCGAGCTCTGTGGCCGCGTCGATCAGCAGGCCGTGCGCGTCGAGGTCACCGACGATGGTCCCGGCCTGCCGGCGCCGGTCGCGACCCTCGCTGCTCGCGCGCGGCGGGGACGGGGGTCGCGCGGCCGAGGGCTGGCGATCGCCTCCAAGGTCGCACGTGAGCACGGTGGGCGCCTGGCGGCGGCCCCGAGCGATCGCGGGGCCCGAATCGTGCTGGAACTCCCGCTTGCGGCCGGCGCTTCCCTGAGCGCGCACCGACCGGGCGCCTAGCCCCAGGCAGCTACGAAGCAATCGGACTCGGGTTCCCGATCTCGCGATCCCGCCCTCCGCTGTCCGATTACGACGGCCTCGAGCTGCTTGAGGAGGTGCGCTCATGCGACCGCGTGGCCGGTGAGCTTGTGGTTTTGGTTGTGCTGCTGCCGGCGTCGGGGGCTGGGGCGACGGCGGGCAAAGGCTCGCTGCTGGCCTGGGGCTACAACTTCTACGGCGAGCTCGGCGACGGCAGCACCACGGACAGCCACGGCCGGTGAAGGTGAAGCTGCCCAAGGGCACCAAGGCGATCGCGATCAGCACCCAGGCGTCGGTCCGACCACAGCCTGGCGTTTGTGCACCACACATAGATCACCCCGGGGCGTAGCCCCCACCCGATCGCCCCAGGTCGCTACCCCTTTTTTCGCTACCCCTTTGATTGCTAAAAGCGGCACTCTGTGTTAGTCGCTCCTAGCCCGCCCATGATCACTTCGAGCGGCGGAATCGCGACGGCGTCAAAGACTGGTCGAGGGACCCCGCCGCCGTGAGATCCTGACCAGCTGGTCACTAACTGCGAGCTTTGGGAACGGAAGGCCCGGGTAGTACCACACCCCGGGCGCAGCCCGGCGATCGGTGGGTTGGGGGCGCCGATCAGCCGTGCCACGGCTCGAGTTGGACTCAAACCGAATCACCATCGTTCGGAAAGTGCCTCTGGAACTGATCTCGAGGCTTCTCGAGCAGGGACGTCGCGACGTGATCCAACGGCTAGACAGAAATCAACCAAGGAGGAAGTAGATGGCTCGGGCCAGTAAACGACGTCGGAGTGAGATAGTCGACACCATCGACGCTGCCTTGGAGATCGTCGACGAGGTTGCACAGGACGGAGATGGAGACTTCGTCCGCGCCGTCGTCGCCGGCTTCGCACTCAAGCAGCTCTCGGAAGCCGATTACGAGGACGACCGCGAAGACGAAGGCGAAGACCAGGCTTTCGAGGACGACGAAGAAGAGCAAGACGAAGAGCCTGAGGAAGAGCCCGCTGAAGAAGAGCCCGAGGAAGAGCCCGCTGAAGAAGAGCCTGAGCCGCCGAAGCGTGGTCGCGGGCGCAGCAGCAGCAGCAGTGGTAGCAGGAGCCGGAGCAGCAGTAATAAAAGCAGCGGCGGTAGCGGTAGTAAAAGTAGTCGGGCAAAGAAGTGAGGGAGCGATGACGCGCTGATCCGCGCTGGGCCGCTGCTTGTCGCCCAACTCGGGGCCCTGTTCGGCAAATCGCGAATAGCTCTGAAAGGGGCCTCACGTCCAGGGCTAATCCTGCGTCGGGCGCGAGAGCCAACGCCAGGGCTACGGCCGAGCTAGCTGGCGCAGAGAGCGAAGGCGTGGACGGTACTGGGGTCTTCCCTCGCACCGAGCGCGACCGAGGGAGTGAGGGGCCCGCGGACCGTCTCCGCTTAGGGCCAAAAGCACCCCTGACCAGCCCAACGACGAGACCGTCGCCCTTCGCGCATCGTGAGCTTGCCGGTCGTCAGTCGTCGATCTTCGCGATGCCCGTGCTCTTGACCTCCTCGAGGCGATCCCGCATGGCATTGAGCTTCTCGGGCGAGTGCCCCACCCAGTCCAATAGTTCTCCGACGATCCGCACGGGATCACGGGTGCGATAGGACCTCGTCGGATTGCCCGGAAACTTCCTGTCCGTCACATTCGGATCGTCCTCGAGGGCACCCATAGGCTCGACCACGTAGATCCGACCGCGGCCCTCACCCACAGCTAGCTCCGCTCCCCAAGTCGCCGCGTCCAGGGTCCCGGTGATGTAGACGTGGTTCGCAGTCCTCCCCTCCTCGTAGTTCGAGCGGCGGCCAGGCTCGAGCAGATCTCCCGCGCGCAGATCCGCTTTCGTGCCGTGGAACAAGCGCCCGGACTCGTCGACCTCAAAGGGCGTCGGTTCGCTCGCCATACTTCGCGAGCCTAGTCCCGAGAATCTTTTTGGCCGGCGCACATGTGCGCCGGCCCCGACCGGAACATGTTCCGGTCGGCCGGCCCGCGCATGCGCGGGCCGGGACTGCATACCCAGCGGACGGAACCGGGCGATCGGCTGCAATTTCCAGCCCAGGAGCGGCGGCTGCACCCGATCCTGCACGTCCCGACCGTCAATCGATGCCGCTCTCCCACCGTGATTTCGCAGCAACCACGGGCGATTCGGGGACCTGAGGCGTCCGAGGGCGGACATAGTGGGGGACCTGATGCCATTTGGGTTGCATTGTGGGAGATAGTGGGATATTGTGGCGGCCGCATGCGGAACCCGGGTGGCAGGGCTCCTCCCACCCAGCCACCCGGGTTCAGGTCCATCCGATCGAGGAATCTTGACCTTTCGCGGAACGTTCGAACACGCGCTCGACGCGAAGCATCGCCTCACGGTCCCGGCGAAGTTCCGCGCAGCGCTCGCGGGGAAGGTGGTGCTCGCCGCCTCGCCCGAGACCAATCCCGCCGCGCCCCGCTCGATCGCGATCTGGACCTCTGAGGAGTACGACCGCTACACGGAGGCGACCCTTCAGACTCTCAGTCCGATCTCGCCCAAGGCCCGCGAGCTGCAGCGCTTCTTCTTCAACTACTCGCATGACACAGAGCTTGATTCGGCCTACCGCCTGATGATCCCTCCCACGCTGATGCGCTACGCGGGGCTCGACCGCGAGGTGGTCGTGACCGGGTCGGGCGCTTGCCTCGAGCTGTGGGACCGCGCCGCCTATCAGGCCTACTCCGAAGACGTCCTGGTCCGTATCCCCGACATCGCCGCGAGCTTTGCCGACACTGCTTGATATGACCCAGACGCACGTCCCCGTGCTCGCCGGCGAGCTGATCGCGGTGCTCGATCCGCAATCCGGCGAGACCGCGGTCGACGGCACCTTCGGCGGCGGCGGCCACGCGCGTCTCGTGGCAACCCGACTCGGCGGCGATGGTCTGCTGATCGGGATCGATCGAGATCCGGCGGCAGAGGAGCGCTTCGCCGACCTGACTGCGGAGGTCGCCTGCGGCACGCAGTTCATCCGCAGCGACTTCGCCTCGGCCCTGCGTGAGCTCCGCGAAGACGGAGTCGAGGCGGATCTCATCTATCTGGACCTGGGCATGTCATCGCTCCAGCTCGATGCGTGGTCGCGCGGCTTCTCATACGCCTACGACGCCCCGCTCGACATGCGCATGGACACCGAGCAGGAGCTGACGGCCGAGCAGATCGTCAACCGCTGGGACGAGCGCAGGCTCGCGCGCCTGCTGCGCGAGTACGGCGAAGAGCGCTACGCGGGCAGGATCGCGCGCGCGGTCGTGCGCGCGCGCGCAAGGCGTGAGCTGCGGTGCACCCAGCAGCTGGTCGAGGTCGTCAAATCCGCGATTCCGACGCCCGCCCAGTTCGCCGGCGGCCACCCGGCGCGCCGCACCTTTCAGGCGCTGCGCATCGCTGTCAACGACGAGCTGGCACAGCTCGCGGCCGCGCTGCCGGCGGCTTGGGATCTGCTTCGGACCGGTGGCCGGCTCGCGGTGATCTCCTTCCATTCGCTCGAGGATCGCCAGGTGAAGCGGTTCCTCGCCGCCCGCGCGCGAGGCTGCATCTGCCCCCCGGAGCTGCCGGTTTGCGTCTGCGGGCGCAACCCTGAGGCCGAGCTCTTGACCCGCCGCGCGCTCACGCCCACGCCGGGCGAGCTGTCGTCCAACCCCCGCGCTCGCTCTGCCCACCTGCGGGCGGCGCGCAAGCTGGAGGTCTCCTCACATGACTGACGTCGCGACCAAACCGAGACCGCGTCCCGCGCACGCGCCGGCCCGCCCGGCGCCGGCCCGGCGGCCGCGTCGAGTCTCGGGACCGCTGTTGCCGCCGGCCCGCGGCCGTGCTCGGCGCCGCCCCCTGCCTCAGCGGCTGGGCGCCTTCCTGCGCTCGCTGCCCGATCACACGCTGCTCGACCGGCTCGTGCGCGGGCGCTTCTGGATCCCACTGGTGGGACTGATGCTGGGCGGCATCGTCGCGCTGCAGGTAGAGCTGCTGAAGCTGGGCGCCTCGACCAGCCGCTCGATCGAGCTCGCGAGCGGGCTCCAGAGCCGAAACGACGTGCTGCGCGCACAGGTCGCAGCGGACTCCAGTCCAGGCCGGATCGAGGGCCTGGCCGTGCGCATGGGGATGGTCATGCCCGGTCCCGAGTCGATCACCTTCCTGGGGGCCCGCGACGCGAGTCCGCGCCGCGCGGCTCGCTCGATCCACCCGCCTGATTTGGCCACCTTCGAAGCGACGCTCCAGGCGAGCAATGCGGCCAGCACGCTGACGACCCCGCTGCTCACGCCGCCGCCGCCTTCGACCCCGAAGAGGACGACGCCCACGTCGAGCACTACGACGACGACGCCTTCGACGAGTACGACGACGACAACTGCGACGAGCGCGACCACCGCGGGCGCGCCGCCTCCGACCGTGCCGTGACCAAGCTCAGCTCGATCGACCGCCGCCTGCGAGTGCTGTTCGTGGGCTTCATTGGTCTGCTGCTGCTTGGAGTCACGCGCGCAGCCGAGCTGGGCACTATCAAGGCCGCGAGCCTGCGCCACGCGGCCGCCAACGAACAGGTCAGCGTCGGCACGCTTCCGGCTCCGCGAGGCACGATCACCGACCGCAACGGAGTCGAGCTCGCGATCTCCGAGTCGGCGGACGACGTGATCGCCGATCCCTTCCTGATCAACCACCCTGCCGCCACGGCGACCCGCCTCGCGCCGCTGCTCGGCTCGCCGGTCAAGCAGGTCCTGGCCGAGGTGACCAAGCCCAACACCGGCTTCGTCTACCTCGCCCACGCGCTGCCGGCCGACCAGGCGCAGGCGATCATGAAGCTCGGCTTCAACGGAATCTCGCTCGCGCCCGAGGTCAGGCGCATCTACCCGCGGGGCGCGCTCGCGGGGCAGGTGATCGGCCTGGTGGGCTGGGGGGACCGGGGTCTGAGCGGGCTCGAGTATCTCTATAACCGCGAGCTGCGGGGCATCAGCGGGGTGCGCAAGACCGTCAATGACGCGAAGGGCCAGCCGATCTCGATCGAGGACCTCCGTCCCACCAAGGCGGGTAAGTCGATTCGCCTGACGATCGACTCCGCGCTGCAGACCGAGGTCGAAGACGTGCTCGCCGGCGTGGCGGCTCAATATCACCCCAAGGGCGCTACCGCGATCGTGATGAACCCCAGCACGGGCCAGATCCTGGCGCTCGCGAACTGGCCGAACCTGAACCTGAACAACCCGGCGAGCTCGCCCGCATCGGCCTTCAACAACTGGGCCGTGGGGTTGAGCTACGAGCCCGGCTCGACGTTCAAGGCGATTACCGTCGGAGGCGCGCTCCAGGATGGCCTGATCACGCCCAGCACACAGTTCGGGGTCCCGCCCGTGCTCGACTTCGGCGGCCGCCAGATCCACGACGCCGAGCTCCACGGCTACGAGACTCTGACCGTCGCGCAGATCCTCAAGTTTTCGAGCAACATCGGCGCCGTCGAGATCGGCTCGAAGCTCGGCGCGCGCCGCTTCGACTACTGGGTGCACAGATTCGGGTTCGGTTCACCCACGGGTGTTGACCTGCCCGGCGAGCAGCAGGGGATCGTCAGGCACTGGTGGCAGTACTCGGGCTCGTCGATGGGAAACCTGCCCTTCGGCCAGGGCGAATCGGTGACGCCGATGCAGATGCTGGCCGCCTACGCCGCGATCGCCAACGGCGGCATCCTGCGCTCGCCGCAGATCGTGGAGTCGATCGGGGGTAGGCCCGTGCGCGCGGCTAAGGGCCGGCGGATCCTCTCGCCCCAGGTGGCGGCCGAGCTGCGCACGATGCTGCGGGGCGTATTCGCCGATGGGGGCACCGCCTCCGGGGCGGCGATTCCCGGCTACGACATGGCTGGCAAGACCGGCACGGCCAACATCGCAATCGGCGGGCGCTACTCGAACAGCGAGTACATCGCCTCGTTCGTGGGCATGGTGCCGACCAACAACCCGCGCCTGCTGGGCCTGGTCGTCGTCGATCAGCCCCACGGGGGGATCTACGGCGGCTCGGTGGCGGCGCCCGCCTTCCAGAAGATCATCGGCTGGGCCGTGCCCTACTTCGGCATCGACCCGCGCTAGCGAGCATGCGCCCGGTCCCAGCAGCCCGGGACCGACGCCAAACGCCTGCCGCGGGCTCCCGCAGGGGCTCTAAGTACACTCACCCAGCGATGCGGCTGGACGAGGTGATTTCCGGCGCCCCGGCCTCCGCGCGCGAGATCGAGGTCACGGATCTCGCCTATGACCACCGCCGGGTCGCCCCTGGGACGCTTTTCTTCTGCGTGACCGGGATGACCCGCGACGGCCACGAGTTCGCGGCCGAGGCGGTCGCGCGCGGCGCGGTGGCGCTGGTCACCGAGCGGGTGCTCGACATCGGCGTACCCGAGATCGTCGTGCCGTCGGCGCGAGCGGCGATGGCCCCCGCCGCGGCCCGCCTGTTCGGAGATCCAACGGCCGAGCTGGCGGTCGTCGGCGTCACGGGCACGAATGGGAAGACCACGACCGCCTATCTGGTGCGTGCGCTGCTCGAGGCCGCCGGGCGGCCAACCGGCTTGCTCGGCACCGTCAAGAGCGTGATCGGTGGGGTCGAGCACGAGGTGGTTCGCACCACCCCCGAGGCGATCGACCTGCAACGGACCTTCCGCGCGATGCTGGACGGCGGTGACCGGGCGTGCGCGATGGAGGTCTCCTCGCACGCGCTCGCGCTTCATCGCGCCGACGCGATTCATTTTGCTGTCGCCATTTTCACCAATCTCTCGCGTGATCATTTGGACTTCCACCCGACGATGGAGGACTACTTCGCCGCCAAGCGGCGCCTTTTCACCGAGCTTGACCCGCGCACGGCGGTCCTGAACGTCGACGATCCCCGCGGCCGAGAGCTTGCGCGTGACGTGGCCGGCGCCGTCACCTTCGGCCTGCTCAGCCGCGAGGCGACCTATCGGGCGACCCACGTCCACACCGGTCTGCGCGGCTCGCGCTTCACCGTGCTCACCCCCGATGGGGAAGTCGAGCTGAGCTCGCCGCTGCGCGGTCGCTTCAACGTCTATAACGTCCTCGGAGCATTCGCGGCAGTGCGGGCGCTCGGCGTGCCGCCGACGGTCGCCGCCGAGGCGGTCGCCGCCGCCGGCCAGGTGCCGGGGAGGTTCGAGCCCATCGACGAGGGCCAGGACTTCGCCGTGCTTGTCGACTACGCCCACACGCCCGACTCGCTTGAAAACGTGCTGCACGCGGCCCGCGAGCTCACCGCCGCCCGGCTCCACGTCGTGTTCGGTGCCGGCGGCGACCGCGACCGCGGCAAGCGGCCGCTGATGGGGGAGATCGCCCGCCGGCTGGCCGACAACGTGATCGTGACCTCCGACAATCCCCGCTCGGAGGACCCCGAGGCGATCATCGCCGAGGTCCTCGCCGGCGCTGGCGAGGACGTCAGCTGGCTCGTTGACCGCAAGGAGGCGATCGCGGAGGGCATCGCGGCGGCGCGGGCGGGGGACGTGGTCGTGATCGCCGGCAAGGGGCACGAGCAGGGGCAGGAGTTTGCCGGCGGCTACAAGGTGCCGTTCGACGACCGGCTCGTGGCGCGCGAGGTATTGCGCGGCGTGCCCGTGCGTTCGTGAAGGGCTGGACGCCCGAGCGCGTCGCGGGCGCGGCGGGCGCGCGGCTGGTCGCGTCGGCGCCGCCTTCGGCGGCGGGCCCTGAGCGGGTCGTGATCGACTCCCGCGAGGCCGGCCCAGGCTCGCTGTTCGTCGGTCTCAGAGGCGAGCACGTCGATGGCGGCGAGTTCGCCGCGCAGGCGCTCGCCGACGGGGCGTGGGGTGTGCTCGCGACGCCCGAGCACACGCCAGCGGCTGGATGCTTCGCAGGCGACCGTGCTCGCTGCGGACAAGCCGCTGGCGGCGCTGCAGCGGCTCGCGACGGCATGGCGCCGCGAGCTCGGCGCGCAGGTGATCGCGGTCACCGGCTCGACCGGTAAGACGACGACCAAGGACATCCTCGTCTCGCTGCTGGCGCCGGCCAGGCGCGTCGTGGCGAGCCGGGCGAACTTCAACACCGAGATCGGCGTCCCGCTCGAGATCCTGGCCGCGCCTGAGGGCACCGAGGTGCTGGTGCTCGAGCACGCGATGCGCGGCGCGGGCCAGATCGCCGAGCTGGCCGCGATCTCCGAGCCCGACGTGGCGGTGATCGTCAATGTCGGTCCGGTTCATCTCGAGTTGCTCGGGTCGGTCGAGGCGATCGCGGCCGCCAAGGCGGAGCTGATCGCCGGGCTGCGGGAGGGCGGGACGGCGGTCGTGCCCGCGGGCGAGCCGCTGCTCGAGCGCCACCTGCGGCCGGGCGTGCGGGTGATCAGGTTCGGTCCCGGCGGCGACGTCAGCTTCAACGGCGCCACGACCGGCGAGCCGGTTCGACATCCGGCTCTCGGGCCGGACTGTCGAGCTGGAGGTTCCGTTCCCCGCCCGGCATCTGCGCTCGAACCTGCTCGCCGCCGCCGCCGCGGCCGGCGCCGTGGGGGTGATCCCGAGCGGGCGCGTCGAGGTTGCCTTCTCGCCCGGTCGCGGGCAGCGGACCGAGCTTCCCGGCGCAATCACGGTGATCGACGACTGCTACAACGCAAACCCGATGTCGGTGCGCGCCGCGCTCGAGGATCTGGCCGCGACCGCGCCGAAAGCCGGCGCGGCTCGTCGCGTCGCGGTGCTCGGCGACATGCTCGAGCTGGGGCCCTCGGCGCGCGAGTTCCATGTCGAGGCGGGCCGCGACGCAGCCCGCGCCGGGGTGGCCTTGCTGGTGACGGTGGGGCCGCTCGCCGAGGCGATGGCGGACGGCTTTGAGGGCGAGGTTCACGCGGTCGCCGACCGCCGCCGAGGCGGCGGCGCTGGTCCGTGAGCTGTTCAGCCCGGTGACGTCGTCCTGGTCAAGGGATCGCGGGGCGTGGGCCTCGAGGTCGTATGCGCGGCGCTGATCGCGGGTCGGGGCTGATGGGCGCCCTGGCGGTCATCCACACCGGCTCGATCTCCGGCCGCATCCTGATCGCGGGCACGGCGTCGCTCTTGATGTGCGTGTTCATGAGCCCCCGCTTCATCGCGTTTCTGCGTCGCCGCGAGTTCGGTCAGAACATCCGCGAGGAGGGGCCGCAGGGCCATCTGCGCAAGGCCGGCACGCCGACTATGGGCGGGATCATCTTGTTCACGGCGATCGCCGTCCCCTTCCTCATCCTCTCCCACCGCGGCTGGCAGGCGATCGGGGTCTTCGGCGCCGCGCTCGCGTGCGCGTTTCTCGGCTTCATCGACGACTTCACGAAGATCGTCAAGCGCCGCTCGCTGGGGCTGAGGGCGCGGACCAAGCTGGTGCTGACGCTCGCGATCGCTGTCGGCCTATGGTGGGTGGCGACCAAGCGCGTGGGCCTCGATCCCAAGATCAGGCTGTGGTTCTTCGATGTCAGCATCGACCTGGGGCCCTTCTATCCCGTCTTCATCTTCCTCGTGCTGGCGGGCTCGACCACGGCGGTCAACTTCACCGACGGATTGGACGGCCTCGCGGCCGGGTGCGCATCGATCGTGCTGCTCGCCTACGTCGCGATCACGTTCATCACGCCGGGACAGAATGACCTCACGATCCTGGCCGCCTGCCTGGTGGGCGCCTGCATCGGCTTTCTGTGGTTCAACAGCTTCCCCGCCAGCGTGTTCATGGGGGACACCGGCTCGCTGGGCCTCGGGGGGGCGATCGCGGGGTTGGCCGTGATGACGCAGACGGAGGTGCTTTTGATCCTGATCGGCGGCGTGTTCGTGGTCGAGGTGCTCTCTGTGGTGGCGCAGGTGATCTCGTTCCAGACCATGCGAAAGCGGATCTTCCTGATGGCGCCGCTGCACCACCACTTCGAGCTGCGGGGGTGGTCGGAGACGAAGATCATCCTCAGGCTGTGGATCGTGGCGGCGGCCTGTGCGGCGATCGGCTTCGTCGTCTATCAGCTGAGCATTCGTGGGTAGGGGTCGGGCGCCCGCCGTGGCTTTGAGACCGACTCGGCGAGCGGGCGCACGGTGAAGCCTCGCCCTGGGCTTCCCCCGGGACCGTTTCTCGTTGTCGGCCTCGCGCGTTCCGGGGTCGCGGCCGCGCTCGCGCTGCGGGCTCGCGGGGAGCAGGTGATGGGCGTGGATACGGGGTCGGCCGCCGCCGGCCCGCTGGTCGACGCAGTGCAGAGGCTTTCCCGAGCAGGCGTCGAAGTATCATCTCGATGCGTCAGGCGACGACCTTGCCGCCCGCGCCGGGACGCTCATCAAGAGCCCCGGCGTTCCCAGCGACGCCGCGGCTGTGGCGGCCGCGCGCGCCCGCGGCGTGCCGGTGCTCGGGGAGCTCGAGCTTGCCTGGCGGCTCTTGCCCAACGAGTTCGTCGCCGTGACAGGCACCAACGGCAAGACCACGACCACGGAGTGGATCGGACACATCCACCGCGAGGCAGGGGCGCCCGTTGCCGTCGCCGGCAACGTCGGCACCGCCGCCTCGAGCCTGATCGGAGAGCTCGAGCCCGCCGCCACGGTCGTGTGCGAGGCGTCCTCGTTCCAGCTCGAGGACACCGAGGCCTTTGCGCCCGAAGCCGCCGTGTTGCTCAACCTGAGCGCGGATCACCTCGATCGCCACGGCACGTTCGAGCGCTATGTGGCGGCCAAGCTGCGCATATTCGCGCACCAGGAGGACGCCGATGTAGCTGTCGTCCCGCAAGGACTCGAGGGCGCGCTCGAGCTGTGCGGAGGGGCCAGGCGGGTCGTGTTCGGCGCCGGCCCCGAGGCGCAGCTGCGGGAGCGCGAGGAAAGGCTCTGGTGGCGCGATGAACCGGTGCTCGATGTGGGCGAGCTTGCGCTCCCCGGCGCCCACAACCGCGAGAACGCGATGGCCGCGGCCGCCGCCTGCCTGGCCCGGGGGCTGCCGCTCGATGCGGTCCGCGGCGGGCTTCGGAGCTTCCGCGGCGTCGCCCATCGGCTCGAGCCGATCGCCCAACGGGACGGCGTTGCATACGTCAACGACTCCAAGGCCACGAACGTCGACTCGACGCTCGTGGCGCTCGCGAGCTACGAGCACGGCGTTCACCTGATCGCCGGCGGACGCTCAAAGCAGCAGGACTTCGGGCCGCTCGCAGAGCCGGTCGCGGCCCGCTGCGCCGCCGTCTATGCGATCGGCGAGGCGGCGCTCGAGCTCGGGACCGCGCTGGCGGGAACCGGCGTGCCGGTGTATGCGCTGCGCAACCTCGAGCGGGCGTTGGCGGCGGCGCATCGCGCGGCGGCGCCGGGTGAGGTCGTGCTGCTCTCGCCCGCCTGCGCGAGCTACGACCAGTATCGGAACTTCGAAGAGCGCGGCGAGCATTTCCGCGCGCTCGTGGAGCAGCTGTGAACATCGCCTCCTCGCTGCGCGGACGGAGCGCGTCGGGATTACGTCGCCCGCGCGCACGCCGCGCGGCCGCCGCGGCGCCACCGATCGAGCACCGCATGCTGCTGACGGCGACGCTGTGCCTGCTCGCATTCGGCGCGGTCATGGTCTACAGCGCGTCGTCCCCGCCGGGCGTGTTGGCGGGCCAGGGGCTCGGCACGGGTACGTTCGTCCGCTACGTGCTGTTCGGCTCGCTGGGGCTGATCGCGATGCTGGTGCTCTCTCGCCGCGGCCTCGCTCTGCTCAACGAGAAATTTGTGACGGTGCTGCTACTCGCATCCTGTGCCCTGCTGCTGTTCGTCCTGATCCCCGGCGTCGGGGTGAGCGTCCAGGGCGCGCGGCGCTGGCTCGGCGTGGGAGGGGTGCAATTTCAGCCCTCCGAGCTCGTCAAGCTGACGCTTGTCCTATACGTGGCGCGGTATCTGGCCGATCATCCAAAGCGCGTTGGCGGTCGGCTGCTCCCGCTGATCGCGCCGATCGCCCTGATGGCAGGCCCCGCCTGTCTGCTGATCGTGCTCGAGCCCGACATGGGCACCACGCTCGTGGTCGTGTTCGTGATCACGGCGCTGCTGATCACGGCTGGCATCCCAGCACGACAGTTATTGATACTGATGGCCGTGGGCGCGGGGATCGTGCTGCTGTTCGTGCTGGCCGAGCCGTACCAGCGCGCGCGCCTCGAGTCCTTTCTGAACCCGTGGGCGTCGAAGTCGACCGCCGGCTTCCAGGCGGTCCAGGGACAGATAGCGCTCGGCTCGGGCGGAGTTTTCGGGGTCGGGCTGGGGCGCTCGGTGCAGAAGATCTTCTACCTGCCCGAGGCGCCTACGGACTTCATCCTCGCCGTCGTCGGCGAAGAGCTTGGAGTGCTCGGGATCGGCCTCGTCGCGGTGCTCTACGGGATGGTCGCCTACGCCGGCTTTCGCACTGCGCGCCGGGCCAGGGATCGATATGCCAAGCTGCTGGCGAGTGGTCTCACGTCGCTGATCCTGTGCCAGGGGGTCCTGAACATCTTCGTCGTGCTGGGGCTGGCGCCGCTGACCGGCGTGCCGCTGCCGTTCATCTCCTACGCGCCGACCAATCTGTGCGTGATGCTCGCCGCCGTCGGTCTGCTGCTCAACATCGCGCGGCCGGGCAGGCAGCTGCGGGTGGTGGAGGGGCCTCCGCGTGACGCCGAGTCCGATCGTGATCGGCGCCGGCGGGACCGCGGGACACGTGGTGCCCGCGCTGGCGGTCGCAGACGCGCTGCGGGCTGAGGGGTCCGAGGCCATCTTCATCGGCGCCGACCGCGCCGAGACGCAGCTCGTTCCCGCAGCCGGCTACGAGCTGAGGCGGCTGGCCGTGAAGCCGCTGCCGCGCTCGAGCGGCAGGCTGACAGCGGGCGCGCGGGCGACCGTGACGGACGGCGCCGCCGTGGCTCGTGCGCTCGCGCTGCTGCGCGAGTTGCGCCCCGCCGCGGTGCTCGGCGCGGGCGGCTACGTCGCCGGTCCGACCGGACTCGCCGCGACCGCCCTGCGCGTGCCCCTCGTGCTGATGGAGGCAGACAGCTACATGGGACTCACGAACCGGCTGCTGGCGCCGTTCGCGCGCCGCGTGTGCCTGGCGTTCCCGATTCGCCGGCCGGGAGGGACCGCGCTATCGCGTCACGGGCAGACCGGTGCCGACCCCGGCGATTGACCGCGAGCGCAGCGCGCGAGCGCTTCGGCATCGATCCGGACGAGATTTGTGTGGTCGTGTTCGGCGGTTCGCAGGGCGCTCGTTCGATCAACCTGGCCGCGATCGAGGCGTTCAAGGGTGCGCGCTTCAGGGTCCTGCACGCCGCGGGCGAGGCCAACCTCGCGCAGCTCGAGGCGCCCGGACCGGGTTATGACCTGCGCGGCTACATCCCGTCGTTCGGCGAGGCCCTGCTCGCCAGCGACCTGGTTGTCGCCCGTGCGGGTGGCTCGGTGTTCGAGGTCGCCGCTCACGGGCGTCCCTCGGTGCTCGTGCCATATCCCTTCGCGACCGCCGACCACCAGACCCTCAATGCCCGTTTCATGGAGCGGGCCGGCGCCGCCGTCGTGATTCCCGACGCCGAGTTGACGCCGACGCGGCTCGCGCAGGAAGTCGGGGGCCTGCTGGCAGACGACTCTCGCCGCGCGGCGATGGCCAAGGCGGCGGCGGCGATCGCGCGCCCGCAGGCGGCGCAGGAGATCGCCTTGGAGGTGCTCGACGGCGGCCTCGTCTCCGAGAAGGGCGGTTGCTCCCCGGCGACGGACGGCTGCTCGGTGACGGAGACCGATTTCTCCTCGCGCCGGCTCCATTTCGTAGGCATCGGCGGCGCGGGAATGAGCGGGCTCGCGCTGGTCGCGGGTGAGCTGGGCGCGCAGATCACCGGCTCCGACCAGACGACTTCGGTCTATACGGAGCGGCTGCGCGAGCACGGGATCGAGCCGATCTTCGGTCACGCTGCTGAGAACGTGCCGGCCGGGGCCGAGGTCGTCTACTCGACGGCTGTGCCGGCTTCGAACCCGGAGCGCCAGGCCGCCCGCGGACGCGAGCTTCATCGCTCCGAGCTGCTGGCTCAGATCGCCGCCCTGCGCCGCTGCGTAGCGGTTACCGGCACGCACGGCAAGACGACCACCGCGGCGATGGTGGTCCACGTACTCCAAGGCGCCGGACTGGACCCGTCGTACGTGATCGGGGGCGAACTGCGCCGGACCGGTTCCAACGCCGGCTGGGGGAGGGGGGACTGGATTGTTGTCGAGGCCGACGAATCCGACCGCTCGCTGCTCAACCTCGAGGCGGAGATCGCGGTGCTGACCAATGCCGAGCTCGACCATCACACGACCTACTCATCGCAGCTCGATCTTCGAGTCCACCCTGCGCGAGTTCATGGCGGGCGCCGGGCGGGCGGTGGTCTGGAACCGGCCGCTGCCACGTTCTCTCTGCCCCGCCGACGCGGTTCCGTATGACGCCCCGGAACCGCTGCTCGAGCCCGGCGGCTCACGTTTCACGTGGCGCGGCCATGAGGTCGTGCTTCCAGTTCCGGGGGCCCACAACGCGATCAACGCAGCGGGAGCGCTCGAGTCCGCCGTGCTGGCTGGCGCCGATCCCGCTCTCGCAGTGGCCTCGCTGCGCGAGTTCTCCGGCGCCCGCCGGCGACTCGAGCGCCTCGGCGCGACGGGGTCGGGAGCGAGCGTGTTCGACGACTACGCCCACCATCCGACCGAGGTCGCGGCGGCGATCGCCGCCGTGCGCACGTTCGCTCCACGCAGGCTGGTGGCGGTGTTTCAGCCGCATCTCTATTCGCGCACGGCTGCTCTGGCGCGGGAATTCGGCATCGGCGCTCGGCGGGGCGGACGTGGCTGTGGTGCTCGACGTGTATCCGGCCAGAGAACAGGCCGCTGACTTTCCTGGTGTGGACGGACGGCTCGTCGCCGGCGGCGGCGGCCGAGCAGTCGGGCGGCCGCCAGGTCGCGTGGTTGCCGCGCTTCGACGACGCCCGCGCCTTCTTGGACGGCACGCTGCGGGCCGGCGATCTGTGCCTCCTGATGGGGGCCGGCAACATCGACGCTCTGGGCAGAGCGCTGGTCGACGGAGGGTCGGCTTGAACCTGCGCGGCCGGGGGTCGGGAGCTTGGCGGCCGGGGTGGGGACGCGGCCGGCGGGGGTGGGGACGCGGCCGGCCGCGGTGGAGACCTTGGCGGCCGGGGTGGGATCTACCCTGCGAGCGATGTCGAGTCTTCCGACCGGTGTCGAGCGCGACTATCCGCTCGCGCGCCTGACCACCGTCCGTACCGGCGGCCCTGCCGAGCTGTTTGCGCGGGTCGGCACGCTCGAGCAACTCGAGACGCTGCTCGCGTGGGCCGCGGGCGCCGGCCACCGGGTAGGGGTCGTGGGCTCGGGGTCGAACCTCTTGGTGGCGGACGAAGGCGTCCGCGGACTGGTCTTGAAACTGGATCGCGATTTCAACAAGATCGAGGTGACGGGAACCCGCATAGCCTGCGGCGCTGGCGCGCGGCTGCCGACGGTCGCCGCCAGGGCGGCTCAGATGGGACTCGAGGGAATCGAGTTCGGGGTCAGCATCCCCGGGACGGTTGGCGGCGCCGTGCGCATGAACGCCAACGCCTACGGAGGCGAGCTCGCCCGGGTGCTCGAATGGGTGGACGTCGCCAGCGCGAGCGGGACCGAGCGGCGCACGCCCGCAGAGCTGGGCTTTTCCTACCGGCGCTCGAGCGTGAGCCCCGAAGAGGTCGTCGCGTTCGCATCCTTTCAGCTCACCCCCGCGCCGTCACAGCAGGTGAAGGCGACGCTCGCCGACCTTCGTGCCCGGCGCAAGGAGAGTCAGCCCTCAGGCATCAAGACCTTCGGTTCGACCTTCAAGAACCCTGACGACCCACGCGCCGGCGGCCGCACCGCCGGACAGCTGCTGGACGCCGCCGGGTGCCGCGGCCTCCGGGTCGGAGGTGCCGCCTTCTCGGCTAAGCACGCCAACTTCGTTGAGAACTTCGGCGACGCGACGACTGCGGATGTGGTCGCCGTCATGGCGGAAGGGCGCAGGCGAGTGCTCGAGCGCTTCGGAGTCGCGCTCGAGCCCGAGGTCCAGGCACTCGGACCGGTGATGTTCCCCCCGGAGTGGCACCGGCAGTGAGCCGGGTTGGTGCAACCGCGCCGAGGCGGAACGAGCTGTGAGCGCGACCAGGCGAGCCAGGAAGCCGCGGCTGCCGCAGGCTCTCGGCGAGCGGGTGGCTTCGCTCAAAGGGCGGGAGACGCCGCGCGCGGACGCGCGTCGGGTGATGAGAGCGCGGGCGGCGGGCGGCTCGTCCGAGCCGATCGCGCTCTTCTCCGTTGGCGCCCGGGGACGGCTCCGGTCAGCGCGTGTGGCGGCTGCGAGGGCGCTTCGATGCCTCGGCCCGCTGCGCGCCTGTAATCATCGTGCTGGTCGGATTGGCGCTCGGCGGCGGCTGGCTCTGGTTTCGCGATTCCTCGTTCGTCGCCGTCAAGCAGGTGAACGATCACCGGCGTGAGCGGCCCCGACGCGGGACGCATTCGCACCGCTCTGCTCGCTGCGGCTCGCGGGATGAGCACGCTCGATGTTCAAACCGCCAGGTTGCACACAGTCGTGCAGCCCTATCCGGCGGTCCGCGCTCTGCAGGTATCGACGCAGTTTCCCCACGGCTTGCGCATCCACGTGGTCGAGCAGCTCCCGGCGGCGGTTCTCACCGCGGCGGGACAGCGGCTCGTCATCTCGACCGATGGCACGGTGCTCCGAGATATGAGGCCACCGCCGGGGCTGCCGCTGATCCCGGTGCGGGCGCTGCCCGTGGGCCCGCGGGTGGCCGCCCAGGCGCAGCTGCAGGAGCTCGCGGTTCTGATGGGCGCACCCAGCCGGCTGCGCTCGCGCATCGCCACCCTCGACGACACCTCCGCCCACGGCGTGATCGTGCGTCTGCGCCAGGGCCCGAGGCTGTATTTCGGCGGTCCGGGGATGGTGCGGGCCAAGTGGGTCGCGGCGGCGGTGGTGCTCGCCAGCCGGGGCGCGGCGGGGGCGGTCTACATCGATCTCAGCGACCCGCAGCGGCCGGCGGCGGGCTGAGATCGCGGGGTTGCCCGGGGCGGCTCCGGCGCTGCGGGCGGGGATGCTGCCGCTGTGTGCACGGCCCCGCAGTGCCTCCCTCAGCGACCCCGCAGCGGCCCTCAGCAGCCGCTTAACCCTCAACTCTAGGTTCACCCTCGATTCAGACGACACTCGGGGTCGGATCGAGACTTCCTCGATCTGCAACGAAACTTGCGAGGGCCTGAGTCAGCATTGACTTCAGGTATCGCCAGCACGTAACGTGCAAAACTCCGCTGTAAGCGAAGGACCCGCAGAACACTCAACTCAAACTCGAGGGTCGGAACGGGAGAATGGAAAGCGGCAGCTACCTGGCAGTGATCAAGGTCGTCGGAGTCGGCGGCGGAGGTACCAATGCGGTCAACCGCATGGTCGACGCGGGGCTGCGCGGGGTGGAGTTCATCGCCTGCAACACCGACGCCCAGGCGCTCGCGATGGCCGACGCGGACATCAAGCTCAACATCGGACACGAGCTCACGCACGGCCTCGGCGCCGGCGCCAACCCGGACGTCGGACGCGGAGCGGCGGCCGAGTCACGGGATGAGATCAAGGAGGCGCTGAAGGGCGCAGACATGGTCTTCGTGACCGCTGGTGAGGGGGGCGGCACCGGCTCGGGCGCCGCACCGGTGATCGCCGATATCGCCAAGACCGAGATCGGAGCTCTCACGGTCGGGGTCGTCACGCGCCCGTTCGCGTTCGAGGGCACTCAGCGCGCTCGCCAGGCCCAGTCCGGGATCGAAGAGCTCGCCGAGCACGTCGACACGCTGATCGTAATTCCGAACGAGAAGCTGCTCGCGATCGTCGAGCGCAGGACGACGATCCTCGACGCGTTCCGGGAGGCCGACAACGTTCTGCGCCAAGGCGTGCAGGGAATCACCGACCTGATCACGATCCCGGGGTTGATCAACCTCGACTTCGCCGACGTGCGCACGATCATGCGCGACGCCGGCACCGCGCTGATGGGGATCGGCACCGCGAGCGGAGAGAACCGCGCGGCTGAGGCCGCCAAGGTCGCGATCTCATCGCCGCTGCTCGAAGAGTCGGTCGAGGGCGCGATGGGCATCCTGCTCAACATCTCCGGTGGCCATGACCTCGGTCTGTTCGAGGTCAATGAGGCGGCTGAGATCGTGCAGAGCGCGGCCGACTCCAACTCGAACATCATCTTCGGCGCGGTGATCGACGATTCGCTGCGCGAGGAGGTGCGGGTCACCGTGATTGCCACCGGCTTCGACCACGCTCGCATCCGCCGCGCGCAGGACCGGACCGTGCAACGTGCACCTCGCCGCGACCGCGGCGACGTGTCGATGGACGAGACACAGCGCTCCTCGCTCGAGATCCGCGACGACGAGATTGATATCCCGTCTTTCCTGAAGGATCACTAGTTCTTCCAGGACGGGCAGTGCCCGACGCCCCGACCATGCGCGGGGGCCAGCCCTACGGCGGCGGCCAGTCCCACTGCTACAGTGCCGCGCGATGGATGAGCTCTCGGCGCAGGCCGAGTCCGACGGCCCGGAGTCGGGCCAGTCACGGGGATGGATGCGCTCGCCGCTGGGGCGGCTCCTCGCTGAGCCTCTCTATGACCTCGTCGCGACGGCGCGGTTCCTGAGCAAGGTCTTGCCCGAGGTGGCGCGGGAGCTGCGCGCGATCAGGCTGCACGTGGCCTCGATGGACCCCGAGATGGTCGGCATGCATCTCGCGGTGCAGCGAATCGAGGCGGAGATGAAGGGTCTCAACGAACGGATTGACGACCTGGGCGACCACATGGAGGCCGTCGAGCTGGCGGTTGCCCGGCTCGAGCCGCACGTCGCAGACGTCAACCTCGCGATGCGGCCGCTGCGGCGCGCCCGGGCTCGATTGCCGACGCGCGCGCCGGACTAGTGGCGCCCCGCGAACCAATGACGGCGGCCGGGCTGGTGCAGGCGGGCCGAGTGTTGGCCAGCGGCCATACGCTCGCAGTCGAGCGGTGCGACCGTAGGCAGGGCGGCGGCTAGTGCGCCACACGCCTCTGTATGAACGGCATGTGGCTGCCGGGGCGCGGATGATGCCGTTCGCCGGCTTCGAGATGCCGCTCCAATACGAAGGCATCAGTGCCGAGCACGTTGCTGTCCGGCGAGGAGCTGGCGTGTTCGACGTCTCGCACATGGGCCAGGTGGAGACACGCGGGCCGGACGCCGAGCGCTACCTGCAACTGGTGCTGTCGAACGACGTCAGCCGGATCGCCGAGGGCGGCTCCCAATACAGCCTGCTGTGCCGCGAGGACGGCGGCGTGCTCGACGACCTCTTCACCTACCGATTGGCCCAGGATCGCTTCCTGACCGTCACCAACGCGGCCAACCACGGCCGCGACCTCGCGTGGATGCAGGACCACGCCGAGGGGCTCGAGGTGGAGGTGCTCGACCGGGCGGATGAGTACGCGATGCTTGCGGTGCAAGGACCGAACGCGCGCGGCTTGATCGAGCCCCTCGCCGACGGCGAGCTGCCGCCGCGGCTGCACTGCACAGAGCTAGTCGTGACCGGCCTCCCGATGCTGGTCTGCGGGACGGGCTACACGGGTGAGGACGGAGTCGAGCTGCTGCTCGAGCCAGACGGCGCCGAGAAGGTTTGGGACGCCGTGGTGCAGGGCGGTGCCACCCCTGCCGGGCTGGGTGCGCGGGACACGCTCCGGCTCGAGGTGTGCTTCCACCTGTACGGCAATGACCTGAGCGAGGACCGCGGGCCGATCGAGGCGGGGCTGGGATGGGCCTGCAAGGAGGAGACGGGGTTCATAGGCTCTGACGCGGTCGCCGCCGCGCGCCGCGATCCGCCGCCTGAGAGGCTCGTTCCGTTTGTGATCGAAGGCCCCGGGATCGCGCGCCAGGGCAATCCGGTAGTCGGCGGCGGCGAGGTCACGAGCGGCGGCTTCTCGCCGTGCCTGAAGCGCGGCATCGGGATGGCGTACGTTTCCACCCAGTCGGCCGATCCGGGCAGCGCGATCGAGATCGACGTCCGCGGCACCGTCCGCCCAGCGACCGTTGAACGTAAGCCCCTCTACCGAAAGGGATCCTAGATGGCGCCAGCGAGCTACCCCGACGACCTGCTCTACCACTCCGAGCACGACTGGGCCCGCGTGGAGGGGGAGGAGGCGACCTTCGGCGTCACCTGGTACGCCCAGGACTCGCTCGGCGAGGTGGTCTACTTCGACCTGCCCAAGGTCGGGGCAAGCGTAAAGAAGGACGAGCCCTACGCGGAGGTCGAGTCGGTCAAGGCTGTCTCGGACGTGTACGCGCCCCTCTCGGGTGAGATCGTCGCCGTCAACGAGGCGCTCACAGAGGAGCCAGAGGCAATCAACGAGGATCCTTACGGCAAGGGATGGCTGGTCAAGGTGACTCTGTCGGACCGCTCCGAGACCGAGTCGCTGATGGACGCCTCCACCTACGAGGCGTCGCTAACGTGAGCGGCGCATGAACCGACGCTTTCGCAGTTTGTGACCAGCTACGTCTCCGCCACCGACGCCGATCGACGGGAGATGCTCGCCGAGATCGGCGTGGAGACCGTCGAGGAGCTGTTCTCCGACATCCCTGAGGGCCTGCGGCTAGGGGAACCGCTCGGGTTGGGGGATCCCCGTTCCGAGCAGGAGGTCTTCGAGGAGCTGCGCGAGCTCGCACGGCGCAATGTCTCGGTCGAGCAGGAGCTCTCGTTCCTGGGCGGGGGCATGTACGACCACTACATGCCCGCGGTCGTCGACGCGATCACGCAGCGCTCGGAGTTCCTCACTCCCTACACGCCCTATCAGCCCGAGGTCTCACAGGGCACTCTGCAGGCGATGTTCGAGTACCAGACGGCGATCTGCGAGCTGACCGGGCTGCCGGTCGCAAACGCCTCCGTCTATGAAGGGCCAAGCGCGGTCGCCGCGGCCGGGTACGTCGCCAAGCTCGAGAACGGCCGGCGGCGGTTCCTGGTCTCGCGCGGGGTGCACCCGCACGCCCGCGAGGCGCTGGCCACGCTCGCACACGCCTGGGAGGTCGAGGTGGTCGAGCTGCCGCTCAGCGACGGTGTCACGGCCGTCCCCGAGCTCGATGAGTCCGTCAGCGCACTGATCGTCCAGCAGCCCAACTTCCTCGGCGCTGTCGAGGATCTCGAGGAGCTCACCGCCGCCGCGCGTAGCGCGGGCGCGCTGTCGATTTGCTCGTGTGACCCGCTCGCGATCAGCGTGCTGAAGGCGCCGGGCGAATGCGGCGTCGACGTGGCCGTGGGCGAGGGCCAGCCGCTCGGCGGCAGGCTTGACTTCGGAGGCCCCTCGTTCGGGTTCTTCGCCTCGACAGAGGCGCTGCTGCGCCGGCTGCCCGGCAGGATCGCCGGCCTCACCCGTGATGTCGACGGCCGGCGTGGGTACGTGCTCACGCTGCAGACGCGCGAGCAGCACATCCGGCGCGAGCGCGCTACCTCCAATATCTGTACGTCTCAGGCGCTGAACGCGCTCGGTGGGATCATCTACCTGAGCTGGCTCGGACGCCAGGGGCTGGTCGAGCTCGGCGAGCTGCTCGTCCGGCGGACCGCCTATGCGCGCGAGCAGCTGCAGGCACTGGACGGAGTCTCGCTCCTGCACTCGCAGCCGGTGGTACGCGAGTTCGCGATCTCGCTGGAAGCTCCGGTCGAGCGAGTGCTGGAGCGCTGCCGCGAGGAGGGGGTGAACCCCGGCTATCCACTCGCCCATACCTACGAGGAGCATGCCAACGGCCTTCTGGTGGCGATCACCGAGCGCCGCACGCGGGCAGACATCGACCGCCTGTGTGAGGTGCTTGGCGCGGCGGTCGGGGCGGAGAGGTCGGAGCTTAAGGTTCGGGCATGAGCACAGCCCAGCCACAGCCGCGCTGGTTCGACGAAGCCGCCGACGACGAGCTGACTATCTTCGAACGCTCGCGGCCCGGACGGCGAGCGTTCGTGGCGCCCCCGTGCGACGTGCCCGAGCGGCCGCTCGATGAGCTGCTTCCCGGCCGCCTTCTGCGGTCCTCGCCGCCGCGGCTGCCGGAGGTCTCAGAGCCCGAGCTCGTGCGCCACTACAACCGGCTCTCGAAGCGCAACTTCGACCTCGATACAGGCTTTTACCCCCTCGGCTCCTGCACGATGAAGCACAATCCGAAGCTGCACGAGCGGGTCGCCGCCCTCGACGGCCACGCAAAGCTGCACCCGCTACAGGATCCATCTCGCGCGCAGGGGGCGCTCGAGCTGATGTGGCGCCTACAGCAGGCGCTGTCCGAGATCGCCGGCCTGCCGTACGTCTCGCTGCAGCCCTCGGCGGGATCCCACGGCGAGCTCGCGGGCGTGCTCTTGACGCGCGCCTACCACGAGGATCGCGGCCAGCAGCGGACGAAGGTGCTGACCCCGGACAACGCACACGGGACCAATCCCGCCACCGTCACGATGGCCGGCTACGACGTGGTCAAGGTGGGGACCGACGGGCGCGGCAACGTGGACCTCGACGATCTGCGCGCCAAGGCAGACGAGGACGTGGCCTGCCTGATGCTCACCAACCCTTCCACCGTGGGCCTGTTCGAGGAGGGGATCGAAGAGATCGCGAAGGTCGTCCACGGCGTGGGCGCGACGCTCTACTACGACGGCGCCAACCTGAACGCGATCATGGGCATCTGCCGGCCGGGGGACATGGGCTTCGACATCGTCCACTTCAACCTGCACAAGTCGTTCACCCAGCCCCACGGAGGCGGTGGGCCGGGCGCCGGCCCGATCGCCGTCTCGGGGCGGATCGAACCCTATCTTCCCCGGCCCGTGGTTGTCAGGCGTTCCCCCGAGGGGAACGGCTCGGAGGCCATCTACGAGCTCGACTACGACCGCCCCAAGTCGATCGGGCGCCTGCGCGGCTTTCACGGCAACTACGGGGTGTTCGTGCGCTCCTACGCCTACATCCGCTCGCTCGGCGCCGCCGGGCTGCGCGAGGTTTCCCAGACCGCGGTGCTGAACGCCAACTATCTGCTCGCGCGGCTGCGGCGCGAAGGCGTCGCCGACTACCTGCCGGCCGCCTACGACCGCCTGTGCATGCACGAGTTCGTTTTGTCTGGCTCGGCGATGAAGCGCGAGCTCAAGGTCAAGACGCTCGATCTGGCCAAGCGGCTGCTCGACCACGGCGTCCACCCGCCGACCGTGTACTTCCCGCTGATCGTCGACGAGGCGCTGCTCGTGGAGCCGACCGAGACCGAGACCAAGGAGACCCTCGATCGGTTCGCGGAGACGGTCGCCGAGATCCTGCGCGAGGCGCGCGAGGATCCCGAGGTCGCTCGCGGCGCCCCCTACACGACCCCCGTGCGACGGCTCGACGAGGCGGGCGCAGCGAGGCGTCCGGTCGTCCGTCAGTCGATGTGACATCCGTGGTGGCCTCGCGCCAGCGCCCCGGCGGGTCGCGTTAGCAGTCGTGGCCCCAACGCTCGAACACCTGCCGCGACCCGTCCGCCTGCTGTCCGCGGGCGGCACGATCGCGATGGAGGGCGAGCAGGCCGTGCCCTCGCTCGACGCACAGGGGCTCGTGGAGGCGGTGCCGCCGCTGAAAGAAGTGCCGGACCTGACGATCGAGACCGTGCTCAGCCTGCCGAGTGTGCACCTTTCGCTGGGGCAGGCGCTCGAGCTCGTCCGCCGTGCGGCGTCGGTGTCCGCACAGGGCGTGGGGGTAGTGATCACGACGGGCACCGACACCCTCGAGGAGGTCGCGGTTTTGTGCGCCTTCTCGCACGCCGGCGACGCTCCGATAGTGATCACAGGCGCCAATCGCCCGGCGACGGGTCTGGGCGCCGACGGCCCCGCCAACCTGCTCGACGCGGTCGCCGCCGCGGGCGCCGCCTCGACCAGCGGCCTCGGGACCGTGGTGGTGTTCGCCGGCGAGATTCACGACGCGATGACCGTGCGCAAGGTCGACAGCACGGGGCCCGCGGCCTTCGGCTCGCCGACCACAGGTCCGCTGGGCCGGGTCGTGGAGGGGAGAGTTTGGTTGCACTCGCGACCGGACCGTCCCCCGCAGCTCGCGGTCGATCGGCTGGCGCACCGGGTCGAGATCATCAGCCCGGGTCTTGGCGACGATGGGTCGCTGCTGCGTCATGCGGCCACCGCCGCGGACGGGATCGTGCTTGTCGCGCTCGGCGCTGGTCATCTTTCACCGGACTTGTTGGACGGGCTGCGCGCCGCGACCGATCGACTGCCGGTGCTGATCACGTGCCGCCCCGATCGTTCGTCGATGCTCCTCCAGACCTATGGCTTCGAGGGCTCCGAGGCTGACCTCCGCGCGACGGAGGCGGTTTGCGTGCCCTTCCTGTCTCCGCCGGCAGCACGGGTCGCGCTCCTGTGCTGTTTGGGAGCGGGGCTGGACCGCGAGGGGATGCGCGAGGCGCTGGCGGCCTGGGACGTCGCGTGACTCTGGCGTGCTGACCCTTTTATGGCGTACGGGGGTCCGTCGATGATCCCTCGGCGGCTCTTTCAGCCCTCCCGGCGGGCGCTTGGGCGTGCGCCGCGCGAGCGCCGCGGGCACGTCCGCGGCGCGGGCGCAAACCGACCAACACATCCATGGCGAGCGGACCTTGGCGAGAACGTGCTTCTGACGACAACTTTGTCGCCGAGCTCGTCTCGCCCGAGATGCTTCGTCACTTTGTTCACGTCCACGGCGGCGGCGAGCGCGCCGTTCCTTGAGCCCCGGTCCCGCGGTTTCAGTTTATGGCGCCCCGGCCCGCGTCAGGCAGCGCGCGCCGAGCTTCGCTCCAAAGGCCGCCGCTTCAGCGATCGAGTCGCCGCCCGCGAGCGAATAGGTAAAGCCCGCCGCGAAGGAATCGCCGCAGCCGTAGGAGTCCGCGACCTTGCCGGGGGGCTCCGCGGCGCTCCAGCGGCCCTCTGAAGACCGTGGCTCCGCGGCGCTCCAGCGGCCCTCTGAAGACCGGGGCTCCGCGGCGCTCCAGCGGCCCTCGAAGACCGCGGCGCTCCGTCCTCGCTCTCGACTCGCGAGCGCCCCGATCCCCGCTTTCCTCGCGAGCGCCGCGAGCCCCGCTTTCCTCGCGAGCGCCGCGAGCCCCGCGCCACCATTCCCCTCCGTCGGCCCCTTCCGTTCGCACGAGGACAGCCGCCCTGTCATCGAGCCGCTCGGCCCAGTGCTGCTCGTCGTGATCGTGGCCGGAGAAGACGAGCGCGTCGAGGTGTGGTCCGGCGTGCGTGAGCGCGGTCCGCGCTCGCGGTGAGGCGACCAGCGTGCGCGCGGCCCGCGCACGGCGGAGCGCCTCTTCGTCGCCGGCGGTGAAGTAGACGCCGTCGGCACCCTCCAGCCGCTCCCAGGGCAGTTGGTCGGAGCCCAGCGGATCCAGTCGCTTGCCGATCGTGATGATCGTTCGCTCGGTGTGACCCTCGAGCAGCGTTACCGCCCGCCTGGTCGGCTCCTCCCGCCAGGCCGCATGCACATGCACGCCTCGGTCCGTGAGCTGATCGAGCGCCGCGTGGCCATCGAAGTCGTCCCCGAGCGCGCAGAAGAAGTCGACCTCCGCGCCGAGCTCGGCGAGCACCACCGCGGCGACACCGCCGCCACCGGCCGCGCGAGTGAAGGAGCTGGCGGCGTGCAGTACCTCACCGGCGCGCGGATGGTGTGGGACGGGAATGAAGTCGACCCACTCGATGTGGCCGACGACGGCGACGCGCCTCACGACGCGCGGCCACCACCGCGCGGGCCCCCGGCCCTCACGCTTCCAGTGCCTCTAGCGCCACGGCCAGCGCGACCTCGGCGCGTTCACGCAGCGACGGCGCCAGCACGAACTCGTGCGGGGTATGGGCGCCGCCGCCCCGCGGTCCGAGCCCGTCGATCGTGATCGGCACCACGGGAGCGAAGTGGCTCGCGTCGCTGGCGCCGCCGCGGGGCAGGCCCACCACGGTCCGTCCCAGGCGAGCGCTCGCCCGCTCGAGCACGGGCACGGCCACATCGTGCGTATCCATCGCCGGCCAGGTCCGCTCGAGCGACGAGGTGAGCGTCACCCCATCGGGGGCCTGGGGAACGGCGGCGACCACCGGCCTGAACGCCTCGAGATGCTGCGCGCGCATGTCGAAGATGAGCTCGCCGTCGGCGGGGACGACATTCAGCGCTTCGCCCGAGTGCATCACGGTTGGCACGACGCTGCGCCGTTCGGGACCGGCCGGGTCGTGCAACGCTGCGACCGCGATCGCCGTCTGCGCGAGCGCGAGCAGGGCGTTGCGCCCGTCGTCCGGAGCGCTGCCCGAATGCGCCGCTCGCCCGCTGGCGAGAACCCGCAGGGTGCCTGCCGCCTTACGGCGCACGATCACGCCTTCGCCGCCGTCCGGCGCCCGCTCGCCGGCCTCAAAGCACAGGCACACGTCATAGCCGGGCAGCTGTGGTACGTGGCGGAAGGGCGCGATCCGCCACTCCTCGTCGGTGACCAGCAGCACGGCCATCTCGGCGAACAGGTCGGGATTTGCTGACAGCACGCGCGAAAGCGCGAGCGCCAGCACGACGCCTCCTTTCATGTCAGCGCCCCCCGGCCCGTACAGGCGCTCGCCCTCGCGTCGCAGCGGCGTGTGCGCGCGATGACCGATGACCGTGTCCACATGGCCGAGCAGCAGCAGACGACGCCGACCGCGGCCACTGATGCGGGCGAGCATATCCGGGGCGCCCCCGGGCGTTGAGCACTCTAGGCGCTCGACGACCGAGCTCGGTGGGAGCAGCGCTGTGCAGACGGCGATGGCCTCCTCGGCCCCCGGGAGGTCACCGGAAGGGGAGGACACCGCGACCAGCGCGTCGAGCTCCCGCTCGGCGTTGGCAGCGATCTCGGCGGCCCCTGCTGCGATCGTCGGATCCATGGGAACGTCGAGTGTCGCATCTGATCACCGCGGCCGCGTCCCTCACATCCGAGCGCCGGGGTGCGATCCTTATGTCCATGAGCGCCACTCGCACGAGCCTTCCGCTCCAGACAAACACGGGGACGCACCCGACGCGAGGCTCCGCCGCGCGACGGCTTCAAACCTCTCGCGCCGGCTTCGAGCTGCTGCTGGTGATGGTCGCGGCGATGTGGGTTGTGCAGGTGATCAACTCGGTGGACAGCTACCGGCTCGACACGGCCGCCGGCATCTATCCGCGCAGCATCGACCATCTGTGGGCGATCTTCACGGCGCCGTTCCTGCACGCCAGCTTCACGCACCTGATCTCCAATACGGTGCCGTTCGTCTTCCTCGGGCTGATCATTGCCTGGCGCGGTGCCGCGCGGCTGGCGCTGATCACGCTGATCGTGGTCGTCATCGGCGGCCTTGGAACCTGGCTGCTATCGCCGGGAGGCGACACGGTTGGAGCGAGCGGAGTCGTGTTCGGCTACGCCACCTACCTGCTCGCTCGCGGGATCTTCAATCGGCGGCTGGTCGAGCTGCTGACCGGCGCGATCGTCGCGCTCCTGTGGGGCTGGGTGCTGATCATCAGCCTCGTGCCCCAACCGCACGTCTCCTGGGAAGGCCACGTTTCCGGCGCCGTGGGCGGGCTGGTCGCCGCCTGGCTGCTGCGCCGCGATCGTGCTCGTCAAACGCCGGCTGAGCTGCGCCGGCGCAGGCTCCGCGCCCAAACGTGACGCGCATCTTCTCCGGCATCCAGCCGACGGGGCGCAAGCACCTCGGCAACTACATCGGCGCGATCGTCCAATACGTCGCCGGCCAGGACAGGGGCGAGGCGATCTACTGCATCGTCGACCTCCATGCGACGACCGTGTCCTACGAGCCTGCCCACTTGCGCGAGGCCGTGTACGACACCGCTGCGACGCTGCTGGCGGCGGGCCTCGACCCTGAGGGATGCATCCTGTTTCGCCAGAGCGACGTGAGCGAGCACACCGAGCTCTGCTGGCTGCTGTCGAGCGTCGCCGCGTTCGGAGACCTCAACCGCATGACCCAGTTCAAGGAGAAGTCCTCCTCGCAGCGCGAGCTGGTTTCCTCGGGCCTCTTCAACTATCCGGTGCTGATGGCCGCCGACGTCCTCATCTACCGGGCCGACGAGGTCCCTGTGGGCGATGATCAGCGCCAGCATCTCGAGCTGATGCGCGACATCGCGCAGCGCTTCAACGCGCGCTTCGGGGAGCACCTGGTGGTGCCCGAGGGGCGCTACCCGGCCGTCGGAGCGAGGATCATGGACCTGCAATCTCCCGAGCGCAAGATGTCGACGACCGGCGGCAGTCCCCAGGGGACGGTGTACGTCTCGGACGAGCCGGAGGCGATCGTTAAGAAATTCCGCTCGGCGGTGACCGACTCGGGCAGCGCGGTTGTGCGCGCACCCGACAAGCCCGGCGTCTCGAACCTGATCGAGATCCTCGCGGCCGTGCGAGGGCTCGCGCCCGAGCAGGTCGAGGGCGAGTTCGACTCCTCCGGCTATGGAGCCTTCAAGCAGGCGGTGGCCGACGCGGTCGTCTCCTACCTGGCGCCGGTGCGCGAGCGCTACGACGAGCTGCGCGCCGACGAGGATCGGCTCGAGGCGATCCTCGCCGCCGGCGCGGACAAGGCACGCGCGATCGCTTCGGTGACGCTCGCCGAGGTGCGCGAGGCGATGGGCGTCGGGCCGGTCCGAGGCCGCCGCTAACTTCTGCGCTCGTGCGGCTGGCCGAGCTCGAGCTAGACCTGGACGTCTTCGCGGGTCCGTTTGACCTGCTGCTGACGCTCGTTCTGCGTGAGGAGATCGACTTGCTCGAGGTCGACCTTGCCGAGATCGTCATCTCCTACATCGATTACCTCGACCAGAGCGAGCAGCTCGATCTCGAGGCGACCACCGAGTTCCTGGTTCTGATCGCGGCGCTGCTTGAGCTGAAGTCACGACTGATGCTCCCGGGCGACGAGCTGGAGGAGATCGAGCTCGACCCAGGCGAGGCCGCCGACGAGCTGCTCGCCCGCCTGCTTGATGCCCACCGCTACAGGGCGGCCGCTGACAGCCTACGGCGGCGGCTCGAGCGAGCAGCACGGCTACAGGTTCCGCTCAGCGCCGCTGCCGCCGCTGCTGAGACGGGCATCGCTCGCTGAGGCGCGGCCGACATACGGGCCAGAGCGGCTCGCGGACGCGATCGCCGAGCTGCTCGACTCATCCGCAGCCGGTTGACATCCGCCACATGGTCATCCCGCGCGTGACAGTTGGTGAGCGCCTCGCTCGACTGCGGGAGCTGCTCAGACGCGGCAGTTTCAGCTTCGAGGAAGCGCTCGATCGAGCCGACCGTGCGACCGTGGCGGTCACGGTCTACGCCCTTCTCGAGCTCTACAAGCAGGGCGAGCTCACCTGGCGCCAGGAGGAGCCCTTCGGCGAGATCACCGTGATGCGGCGGGAGCGCCCGGCCGGGCAACGCGAGCGCGTCGGGGTGCCGGCCTGATGAGCGCCGAGCTCGAGCGCGTGATCGAGGCGCTCCTCTTCCTTTCTCCCGAGCCGGTCGGCGTCGACGCACTTGCGGAGGCGACCGGTGCCGATCCCCACGCGGTCACCACGGCGCTCGAGCGGCTGCGTGAGCAGTTCGAGTTCGATCGCCGTGGCCTTGTCGTGCGCGAGCTGGCCGGCGGATACGCGCTCGCCACCCACCCGGACGCGGAACCGGCCGCGCGACGACTGCTCGCCCGCCCGCGCACGCCGCCGCTGACCGCGGCACAGGCCGAGACCCTGGCGATCGTCGCCTATCTGCAACCTGTCTCCCGCCCCGAGATCGCTCGCATCCGCGGCGTCAGCGCGGAGTCGGCCGTCGCCACTCTGCTCGAGCGGGGAATGATCGAGGAGGGCGGGCGTTCGCGCTTCGGCGCGATCCGCTATCGCACGACAGAGCTCTTCCTGCGCCTGTTCGGCCTGCGCACGATCAGTGAGCTACCCGAGCTCTCGGCCTTCGAGCCCTCGGCCGAGCTCCAGGCCGACCTGCGCGACCGGCTGCTGCGCGCGGGAGACGCCCGCGCCAGCGCCTGAGCCGCGCCGAGCCGATGGCGAGCGCCGGCGTTCCCTTCGACGAGCGGCGATTTGGCTGGGCCGGCATCGAGCCGACGGCCTACAAGCCCGCGCAGCTCGGTGAGCGGGGCATGGGATTCCGCGGGGTTGCGCGCCATACCCTTGCGCGCCCCGAGGAGCTGCCCGCCTCATATGAGTTGCGCTACTTCGAGTTCGAGCCCGGCGGCTACTCCAGCCTCGAAAAACACAATCACAGCCATTTCGTGATCGTGCTGCGAGGGGCCGGACGCGCTCTGGTCGGCCATGAGGTGGTCGACTGCCGGCCGTTCGACGCAGTCCACGTGCGGCCGCTCATGCCCCACCGCTGGCTCAACGCCGGCGGGCAGCCGTTCGGATTCCTCTGCCCGGTCGACCGGGACCGAGACCGGCCTCAGGCGCTCGACGACAGCGAGTGGGAAGCGCTCAGAGCCGACCCGGTCACCGCGCCATTTGCCTTTTGAGAGAGCGATGCCGCCAGCTGACCGCACGCCGCGTCGATCTCTCGGCCACGCTCGACCCGCACGGTCACGCCCAATCCGCGCTGCTCGAGCGTCGAGCGGAAGGCGGCGATGGCCTTCGGGCTGGAGCCCGAGAAGCGCGAGGCGGTCGGGTTGTAGGGGATGAGGTTGACCTTGAAGGCGCGCGCGTCGAGCAGGTCTGCGAGCGCCATCGCCTGGGCATGGGTGTCGTTGACGGCGGCGAGCATGACGTACTCGATGAACACTCTGCGGCGCTTGCGCTGCCAGTAGCCCAGGCAGGCGTCGATCACCGTGGCAATGGGATAACGGTCGTTGACCGGCATCAGCTCCGAGCGCAGTGCATCGTCGGCCGCGTGCAGCGAGAGCGCGAGCCTCACCGGTAGGGGCTCCGTGGCCAGTCGCTCGATCCCGGGCACCCAGCCGACGGTCGAGATCGCCGTGCGACGGTTGGTGATGCCGAGCGCCGGCATGTGCCGGCAGGCCTCGAGCACGGCGTCGAGGTTCAGCATCGGCTCGCCCATGCCCATAAAGACCGCATGGTCGGGCGCAGCGATCCGCCGCAGGTGGATTACCTGATCGAGGATCTCGGAGGCGGTCAGGTTGCGGCCGAAGCGCATTTGCCCGGTCGCACAGAAGCTGCAGGTCAGCGGACAACCCGACTGCGAGGAGAGGCAGATCGACGTGCGCCCGTCGCGGTAGCGCATCAACACCGCTTCGACCGGGCGGCCGTCGCCGGTGGAGAACAACGCCTTGACGGTGCCGTCGCGCGCCTCCCGCTGCTGCTCCAGCGCCAGGGTGGAGAACGGGACGCGCTCGGCCAGCTGCGTCCGCAACGTCAGCGGCAGGTCGGTCATCTGCTCGAACGACTGCGCGCCGCGGTACGTCCATCCCAAGACCTGGCCGAGCCGGAACTGCGGCTCTGCCAACTCCGCCAGGGTGCGCTCGAGCAGCTCCAGGTCCATAACCCAATGCTGGCAGGCTGGGGAGAGACGTTGTGCTGAGGCGGCCGCGCGCGGGGAGAGCGACCGCGCCCAACCGCGGCCGCCCCCGCCGCGAACAGCGCCCCCTACGGGGCCTGCACCGGCGCTGAGGTGCCGTGCGGCAGCGCCTTACCCTTCGCGTCGAGCGCCTGTACCTCGACCCAGCTGCCCACCGAGCTGGGGAGATAGATCTCGGTCGCGAAGCTAGACCACGCCGCTCCGCCGACCTTGACGAACTTGCCCGTCTTGGTCTTCGCGGCGAGCACCCGCCAGCGCACTATCCGGGTGGAGCCGTTCCAGCTCGCATAGACCTTGATATGGCCCCGGGTTGAGGCCTTCTTGACCACGGCGATCGGTGGCGCCAGCGGGTTCCCGACCCAGTCGGCGAAGCGGTAGGCGCGGTAGGACTGAACACGTCCCCGGAATGAGCCGCTGAACAGCTGACCGCCGCCCGGCCCGAACTCGGTGAAGTGGGGGGAAGATCCCCAGCCGACGAACACGTTCGAGTCGCCGAGTATCTGCGTGCTGCCCTGGCTGAGCGCCGAGTAGCCGTTGGGCTTGTGGTAGTAGGCGTGCGCGAACGTCGCCTGGTGCTTTGCGAAGTTGAGGTGCAGCTTGAGCCCGCGCGAGGCGGCGCCGTTGTTGTCGTCGAAGAGCGTCAAGGTGCCGTTCTTGTACAGCGTTGCGTGGTGCTGCCACGCGAAGCGCGTGCTTGGCCCCATGTGGAAGCTCGAGTGCTTGCCGCCGAGCTCCCAAACGATCCTGCCGGTCTTCTTGCTGATCTCGTAGACGGCGAAGGTGTGGCGCGCCGAGATGATGAGGTTGCCGTTGGAGAGCTGCTGGATCGAGTTGAGATGGAAGTAGTCGAAGGTCTGGCCCGGTATGTAGTGCTCGTAGGTGTCGGAAATGGGCACATGGTGGAGCGCGTGCCATTCCCAGATCACCTTGTTGGTGGCCACGTCGATCTCCTGGATGACCCAGTCGTACGCCCGTCCGTTGGGGGGTCCTCCGACCGAGCTCAGATTGGTGTAAACGGGCGGGCAGATGGTCACGAAGGCCGTCCCCTCCTTGCCCTCGTGGCCGAGCGTGAACTCGTGCAGGTCCGCGCCTCGCTTCTGGAAGCCGTTGCCCGCCGTGACGACGTGGATCTTCTGGTAGCTCTCGTTGAGGATCGTGTCCTGGCCGCGGACACCGACCCCCGGGCCCACGACGGCGCCCTGCCAGTAGGTGAGCACCGGCTTGCCGTTGTAGCTCTGGACGCGCGTGTTGAACACGGACGTGGGCGCGGGGCTGTAGTAGACCAGGTCGCCGTGGGGGGTGATGATGTAGGGCCCCGGGTGGCCAGTGTTCTGCGCGTCGAGAAAGATGTCGCCCTGGTGCGGGTCGGGGGCTTTGCCGTAGACGGTGACGATCGGGACATGCCAGTGCGGCTCGGTGACATAGCCGCGGGTCGTGCCGCCCCGCGCGCTCGTGTTAGTCGAGTTCGTCAGGTCCGGTGGGCCGGCGGCGGGCGACGACGGCGTGTCCGCGGCGAAGCGCGCGATCGCAAACGAGAATTGGATCCGCTTTGCCCCCGGTGCGCCTGTGGCAGTTCCAGCCGCCGCGGAGCGCAGCGTCGCCGTGACCGAGACGTTCTCACCGGGAACGAACGGGCGGGCCGGGGTAAAGCTGCTGCCGTTGCCGGACGGCTGGGCGCTCAGCCGGCCGGTGTGCAGACCGCTGCGTGAGCCGAGCGCCCGGACCGAGGCGATCTCGCCGGGCGCGAGCGCGGGGAAGACGACGCGCGTGCCGGGCGCGGCGTCGGGAGTGCCGGGGAACGGCAACACGTCGAGAGCCTGCTGTGCTGCGGGCCGCGCGTGCGCGGGCAGTGCCTCCGCACTTGACCCCATCATCCCGATCGCAGCGAGCCCTCCGAGGCACGCCGCCACCGCAGCGGTAAAGCCGTATCTATGACCTAGCCGTTTCAACGTCCGCCCCCTCGATCTGACCGCCCCACTCTGATGTCCTTCTCGACTTCCCCGTCTTCGAGCCCCAACGGCAGGGCATTCTACCCAGGGCTCGCGGCCAGTGGGGGATTGGGCTCAAGGCAAGAAGGGGGTAGGGCTCCTACGGCCCGCTCACCACCGCGGAGGTTCCGTGCGGCAGCACGTGGCCGTGCGAGTCGAGCGCCTCGACCTTGAAGTAGCTCATCCTGGCGGTCTCGATCTTGGTCTCGAAGCTCGACCAGCCGTGAAGGGCGAGCTTGGTGAAGTGGCCGGTCTTGCTCTTGGAGCCGAGCACCTCCCACTTGTGGACGAGCGTCGACCCGTTCCAGCTCACGTACACCAGCGCATGGCCGCCGGAGGGAGCCGCCTTGACCGCGATCCCGGGCGGCTGGAGGGGGCTGCCGACCCAGTTGTTGAAGCGGTAGGCCCGGTAGGACTGGACCCCCTGCGGGAATGCGCCGCCGAACACGAACGCTCCGCCGGGCTGGTACTCGCTGAAGTAGCGGCTTGCGCCCCAGCCCACGAACACGTTGCGGTTGGGCACGATCTCGACGCTGCCCATGCTGTAGGCGAGCGTGCGCGGCGAGTGCGTGTAGGCGTGCACCAGCGTGGCGCGGTGAGACGAGGTGCTGATATGGATCTCGAGCGCGCGGGAGGCCTTCTCCTCCGGCGGCGGCGCGGCGTCGTCGAACACGGTCACGAGCCCGTTGGCGTGAAGCGTGGCATCGTGCTGCCACTCGAAGTTGGCCCCAGGCTCCCGCTTGAAGCTCGCGTGCTTGCCGCCGAGCTGCCAGTCGATCTTGCCCGTCTTCATGTCGATCGAGTAGACCGCCCAGGTGTTGCGGGCCGAGATGATCACGTGGCCGTCGGAGAGCGGCTGGATCGAGTTGAGGTGGAAGTAGTCGAGCGTCTGGCCGCTGACGTAGTGCTGATAGGTCCTGTCGATCGGCACGTGGCCGAGCGCATGCCACTCCCACATCACGTGGTTCGTGGCGATGTCGATCTCCTGGATGATCCAGTCGTAGACGGTCCCGTTGGCCGGGCCGCCGACCGAGGTCAGGTTGGCGTGGACCGGCTTCCAGATCTGCACGAACGCCACACCCTGCTTGCCCTGCGTTCCGAGCGCGAATTCGTGGAAATCGATGCCCTGCTTCTGCAGGCCGTTGCCGGCCGTGATCGTGTGGATCGTCTGGTAGTGCTCGTTGAGGATCTCGCCCTTGCCGTGGCCGAGCCCGAGCCCGCCCGGTATCGACCCCTGCCAGTAGGTGAGCACGGACTTGCCCTGGTAGCTTTGCACGCGCGTCGTGAACTCCGAGCCGGTGGCGGTGGGGTGGAACCACAGCAGGTCGCCCTTGGGGTTGACGAAGTAGGCCCCCGGGTGTCCCGTCTTCTGCGCGTCAAGGAAGATGTTGCCGGCGCTCATGTCGGTGTCCTTGCCGCTGATCGCGATGATCGGCGGGTGCAGCGTCGGCGCCGAGAGGAAGGTGTGGGTGAGCCGGCCGGGCGCAGCCGGTCCGGCGATGTCCGTCGCGGCCGACGGCGTGGGCGGCGAGCCGGTCCCTGCACGCGCCACCGAGAAAGCGAAGCGCAGCTGCCTCGCTCCGGGCGCTCCGGAGGCCGCGGCGGCAGCGGTGGAGCGCATCGTGGCCGTGACCGAGACCGTCTCGCCGGGCGCGAACGGCCGCGTGGGCGTGAACGCGCTCCCGTCGCCGGCGGGCTGAGCCCTCAGCCGCCCTGGGTGTGACCCGGTGCGCGAGCCCACCACGTTCACGGTCGCGATCTCACGCGGAGCCGCGGCGGGAAAATCGATGTTCGTCCCCGGCGCCGCGTCGGGCGTGCCGGGAAACGGCAGCACGTCCAGCGCCCGCGAGGCAGCGGCCGGTGCCGGGCGTGCATGCGCTGCGAGCGCCGACGACGCTCCGGCGCCTGTCGCGAGCGCGGTTAAGCCGGCGGCCGCAAAGACCGAGCCGAGCGCGCACGCGGCGCTGCTGGGAGCGCGCCGCCTCATGGCCCCTTCACCGCCGCCGAGGTCCCGCCGGCAATAGGTTGGCCGCTCGAGTCGAGCGCCTGCACCTCGAAATATGGCCCCGCGCTCGCGGCCACAGAGATCTTGGCCTGGAAGCTCGTCCACGGCACCGGCGAGCCGACATCTGAGAACGGACCGGTCGCGCTTAAGGACCCGAGCACCTGCCACTTGGCGACCGCCGTGGCGCCGTTCCAGCTTGCGTAGACGGCGTCCTGTCCGGACTTGCTGCCCGCCTGGACCACGATCGCGGGGGGCTGGAGGGGGCTTCCGACCCAGCCGAAGCGGTAAGCGCGATAGGAGTCGACGCCCGGAGCGAAGGAGCCGCCGAAGACCTCGTTTCCGCCTCCGGTGTACTGCGAGAAGTACGGCTGGTTGCCCCAGCCGACGAACGCGTTGCCGTTTGCGAGCAGCTCGGTGCTGCCCATGCTCGCCGCCCGCACCGACGGCTTGTGCGTGTAGGCGTGCACGAGCGTCGCCTCGTGGGAGCGCGTGCCGATGTGGATCTCAAGCGCGCGAGACTGGCTCTCGGGCTCAGGTCCGGGGCCGCCCGCATCGTCGAACAGCGTCACGAGTCCGTTGTTGTGGAGCGTCGCGTCGTGCTGCCATTCGAAGTTCGTGCCCCTTCCCATCTTGAAGCTCGAGTGCTTGCCGCCGAGCTCCCAGTCGATCTTGCCCGTCTGCATGTTGATCGAGTACACGGCCCACGTGTGCCGCCCGGAGATGATCAGGTGGCCGTCTGAGAGCTGCTGGATCGAGTTGAGGTGGAAGTAGTCGAACGGCTGACCGGGCACATAGGGGGTGTAGCTGTCGTTGATCGGCACGTGGCCGAGCGCGTGCCACTCCCAGATCACCTGGTTCGTGGCGACGTCGATCTCCTGAATGATCCAGTCGAACGCGATGCCGTTGGCGGGGCCGCCGACAGAGGTCAGGTTCGCCCGCACCGGTGTCCACACCGGCACGAAGGCGACGCCCTCGGAGCCGTTCTGGCCGAGCGTGAACTCGTGCAGGTCGGTGCCCTGGCTCTGGTAGCCGTCGCCGGCGGTGACGGTGTGGATCGTCTGGTAGTGGTTGTCCAGGATCGGGTCCTGGCCCTTGCCCGAGCACGGCGGGCAGACGATCTTGCCCTTCCAGTAGGTCAGCACCGGTGCTCCGCCATAGCTCTGCTCGCGCAGGTTGAAAGCCGACGCGCCCGCCGGCTGGAACCACAGCAGATCGCCGCGCGGGTCGAGGATGTACGGCCCGTCCTGGCCCGTGCCCTGGGCGGTCAGGAAGATGTCCCCGGAGGTGGTGTCGGAGTCCTTGCCGGAGATGTTCACCACCGGCGGCTTGTCCCCCGGCAGCGTGACGAACGTGTGCGTCTTCGGCCGGGGGGAGCTCTGGGCGGCAGCGCCGGCGCCCACGCCGTCGACCATCGAGGCGGGCGCGTTTCGCTCCGCGATCGAGGCGATTCGCGCGATCTGAAAGGAGAAATGGAGCGTGTTCGAGCCGCGCGCGCCAGAGGCGATCGCCGCGGCCGCCGAGCGCAGCTTCGCGGTGACCGCGACGCTCTCGCCGGGAGCGAACGGATGGTCCGGTGCAAAGGCGCTCCCGTGACCGGCGGGCTGGGCGCTCAGGCGGCCGGCGTGCAGGCCGCTGCGCGAGCCGAGCACCCGCACCGAGGCGATCTCGCCGGGTGAGACCGCGGGGAAGACGACGCGGGTGGCGGGCGTCGCGTCGGGAGTGCCGGGGAAAGGCAGGACGTCGAGGCTCTGGGGAGCTCGGGGCGCGGGCGGGGAGGCAGCGCCCGCGCCGGCGCCGCCGACCAGCATCAGGCCGGCGATCGCCGCCGCCGAGATCGCAGCGCAAAAAATCCTCCGTGTCTGTCTACTCAAACTCACAACCTCTGTACAAAAGCTTCGTGACTTCACAGGCCGCGCGCGGGCCCACCGTCGAGCCCGCCGCGCGGACGTGGCGGGTCAGCCGTGAATGACCGCTGAGGTCCCGTGCGCGAGCACGTGACCTTTACCGCTGAGCGCCTGGACCTGGAAGTAGTTCGCCTTCGAGGCCACGATCGTGGTCTCGAACGACGTCCAGGACTTGGTCGCGACCTGATGCAGCGACTTCGACGACGAGCCCGCCATCAGGCGCCACTGCCTGACCAGGGTCGAGCCGTTCCAGCTGACGTAGACCTTGACCTTGCCGCCCGACGAGTTGCGCACCGCGACCGCGGGCTGCCCGAGCGGCTGGCCGGCGAAGTCCGCGAAACGGTAGCCGCGATAGGAGGCCACGGGTGACTTAAACCAGGCCTTGTAGAGCTGTGTGCCGCCAGGGCTGAACTCGGAGAACGTAGGTGCCTTACCCCAGCCGACGAACACGTTCTTGTTGAACAGCAGCTGGTTCTCGCCCATGCTGGTCGCCAACACGGGAGGCGAATGGAGGTCGGCGCGAGCCAGCGTCGCGTGCTTGCTGCCGAAGGCGATATGGATTTGGATCGCGCGGGACTGGCTCTCGTTGTTGGTCGCGCCGTTGCTGCCGTTGTCGAACACGCTGATAAGTCCGTTGGCGTGCTCCTCAGCGTCGTGCTGCCAGTAGAAATGGCTGCCGCTCCCCATGAAGAAGGTGGGATGGCGACCACCCAGCTCCCAGTCGATCTTGCCGGTCTTCTCGTTGACCGAGTAGACCGTCCAAGTGTCACGCCCGGAGATGAGCACGTGGCCGTCACCGAGGCCCTGGATCGAGTTCATGTGGAAGAAGTCGTAGGCGTAACCGGGGACGTACTTGAGGTAGGAGGCGTTGAGCGGCACGTGCTTGAGCGCGTCCCACTCCCACACCACGCGATTGGTCGCGATGTCGATCTCCTGGGCGATGGCGTCGAGCACGATGCCGTTAGAGGGCCCGCCCACCGAGGTGAGGTTGGCGTGGACATACGCATAGATCGTCACGAACGCAGTGCCATCTGGGCCCGAGCGAGAACTCGTGCAGGTCGATGCCGTTGTGCTGGTAACCGGCGCCGGCGGTGACGGTATGGACCCGCTTGTAGTGCTGGTCAAGCATCGCGCCCACGCCGTTGCCGACACCTGGCGGAATCATGCACGTGCCCTTCCCAGTAGGTGAGATAGGGCTGGCCCCTGATACTTCTGGACACGGAAATCAAACGCCGAAGGCCCGCTGCCGCCGCCGCTCGCGGTCGGGTGGTACCAGACTACGTCGGTGGCGGCGCTGAGCATGTAAGGCGCGTTCTGGCCCGTGTTCTGCGCCGTCAGGAAGATGTTGCCGGCCGCTGTGGTCGGGGTTGTGCCCAACCAGGTCGATGATCGGCGGGTGAAAGTTCGGCTGGGTGACGTACGAATGCGTGGTCGAAGCCGATGCGTGCGCAAGCGCCATGGTCTGAGGCGTCATGCCGAGCGAGTCCGTCGGCGGTGGGGGGGTGCTCGGAGCGAGCGCCCCCGCCTCCGTAAATCCGGGCGCAGGCCGCGCGATCGTGAAGGAGAAGCGCAGCTGGTCGGACCCGGGGGCGCCAGAGGCCGCCCCGGCCGCGGTCGAGCGCAGCTTCGCGGTGACCGAGACGCGCTCACCGGCCGCGAAGGGGCGGTCGGGGGCGAACTGCGAGCCCGCGTTGTCCGGCTGCGCGCTGAGGCGGCCGCGGTGAAGCCCCGTGCTCGACCCAACCGCTCGCACCCACGCGATCTGCGCGGGCGCGACCGCCGGGAAGTCGATCGGCGTGCCCGCGGGCGCGTCGGGCGTGCCCGGGTTGGGGATCACGTCGAGACCGCGCGAAGAGGCGGCGTAGAGCTGCGCGAGGCCCGCGGCGTTACTCCTCGAGGAGGAGGCCGAAGCGCGCGCAGCGGTACTCGCGGCGATCAATACGCCGAGCGCCCCAAGGAGCACGACTGCTAAAGCTGCTCTCCGGGCAGGCGGCCCGAACTTCCCCAACAGCATCCGGGTGAAGTCTAACGGACTGTTCCGATGCGTGAAACCACATCCCAAATTCGACTCGTCAAGTACCTCGCCCAGGCGGGCGTCGCCTCGCGCCGTGCCGCCGAGCGGCTTGTGCTCGCCGGTCGGGTCACCGTCGAGGGCACGACGGTGACTGACCCGGCTCATCCCGTCGGGGCCGGCGAGGCCGTCGAGCTCGACGGGACGCCGGTCCGTCCGCTCCGCTCGCCGGTGGTCTACGCGCTCAACAAGCCGGCGGGCGTGATCTCGACCGCCCGCGACCCCCGCGGCCGCCCCACCGTGGTCGAGCTGATCGACTCGCCGCTTCGGCTCTATCCCGTCGGCCGGCTCGACCTCGACACGACCGGCCTGATCCTGCTCACCAACGACGGCGAGCTCGCGCACCGTCTCACGCATCCAAGCTTCGAGGTCCCAAAGACCTACCGCGCGCTGCTGGCCAACCCGCCCGTGTCCCAGGGCGCGATCCGGGCGCTGCGCACCGGCGTCGAGCTCGAGGACGGCCGCACGGCACCCGCAAGGGTCCGCCGAGTCGATCCGGCGACACTCGAGCTCACGATTCACGAAGGCCGCAAGCGCCAGATCAAGCGCATGTGCGCCGCGGTCGGCCACCCCGTGAGGGCGCTCGAGCGGATCGCGATCGGCGAGCTGCGATTGGGTCAGCTCGCGCCCGGCGCCTCCCGTCGGCTCACGCAGGCGGAGGTCTCACGCCTCAGCGCTGGATGAGCAGGTTGTCGTCGCTGAGCGTCGTTTCGCTCAGCGCCGCCGAGATCATCGCCGGACTGACGCTCACCGCGCGCGGCGCGAGCAGACGCACGATCGTGAACTGGTGCACGCGGCGGATCCAGGCCACGTGAAATCCCGAGATCGGGTAGGAGCTCTGGAGCACCGAGGGATTGAGATTGCAGGCGGCGCCCCACCAGCAGAGCGTCACACGCGGCGCCGAGATCGCGATCACGTCGATCTCGTTGACGTCGTTGGTGCCGACCGGCACCTGGTGGGGCTTGCCCGGGCCCGCATAGATCTTGTGCCAGAAGGCGAGGCCCGGCATGTACAGCCTGAGCGGCAGGGCGTCCCGGTAGCGCTGCTCGATGATCGCGCGCTGCACCCCCGGCGCCGGCCGCGGTCCGAGCAGCTGCGCGACGGCTCGCCAGTCGGGCTTCTGGTAGTCGTAGGTGGTGGCGACCGCGATCCGGTTGGTGAGCCCGATCGCGCACAGCACGACGGTGCAGCCGAGGCCGATCAAGCGGGCGCGGACGGCCGCCAGCCCGCCCGCGAGCGCGACCGCCGCGGGCATCCACAGCACGATGATGTTGCGCGTGATGAGGTCGTCGATGCCCCCGGCGATCAGGAGCAGGTTGAGGATGAAGCCCCCGAGCGCGATCGAGCCTGCGATCAGAGCACCGCGGCGCTCGAGCCGATCGGTGCGCGTGAAGAGCAGCACGACCCCGATCAGCGCGGCCGCCTCGGCGACCCGTGTCAGGACCGCCTGCAGCGGCAGCTGGAAGCCGACGGTGAACTGGGGGATGATCTGATCGAGCCGCGGCGCGAGCGGGATCGGCGCGATCCAGCTGGCGTGCCCGGTCTTGTTCTGCTGGATCGCGAACCACAGCAGCGGCAGCGCAAACAGCACGAGCAGCGCGATCGCGATCCCGATCCGCCGCAGCGCGGGACTGCGCCTGTGCGTGTAGAGCAGCCACAGCGCCTCGGGCCCGACCGCGAGAAAGGCGTAGTACTCAGAGGAGAGCGCTAGCCACGAGACCACCGCCCACAGCGCCAGCAGGCGGACGCTCGGGCGCTTCAGCGCGACGGCGAAGCACAGCAGCGAGAGTCCCGAGAGCAGCACCACGGACTCGTAGGCCCGCGCCTCCTGCGAGTACCAGATCAGCATCGGGCTGAAGGTCGTGAGCGCCGCGGCGATCACGCCCGCGCGCTTTGAGATCAGCTTCGCTCCCGCGCCATAGGCGACCGGTACGCAGAGCACACCCGCCAGCGCCGAGAGCGAGCGCAGCCCGGCTTCGCCGTAGCCGAAGACACGCGCCCAGACCCAGGCCACGCAGTAGTACAGCGGCGGGGTCGACTCGTAATGCTTGATCAGCGTCAGCATCTGCCCTGGTGAGACCGAGACGAGCTGGGCCGTGTTGGCCTCGTCGAACCAGAACCCCTGCTGGGCGAGCAAGGTGAAGCGCAGCGCAGCCGCAACCACGGTCAGCGCGATCACGATCGCGCCCTCCAGACCAAGCTGCGCCACCCACGCGGCGCGATCCCGCGCCGGTCGCTGGGCTCGGCTCGTAAGGGTCCCCACGCTCACCCGCCAGAGGGTACTTACAGACCCAGAGGTAGCCAGCGGCTCGAACCGCGACACTTAAGGCCACATGGCGGCTGCCGACGAGAACACCTCGAGCGGAACCGGCGCCGTCGCGTCCGAGCCGGCGACGGGCTCACGCTCCGGCTCGGCGCTGGCGCTTCCGCGCGGCCTCGTGTCGCGTGAGAAGCGCACGATCTCGCTGCCGCGGGTGACGCTCGGCCCGTTCTTCGCCTGGCTCGCGATCGCCGCGATCGTGGCGGCCACGGCGGCGATCGCGGTGTTCGCCTCCGCCGGGCCCTCGATCCTCGTGCCGCGCTCGACCGCCACCTTCCCCGGCTGGCTCGCCGGACCCCTGCACGGAATCTTCGGTCATCTGCCCAACGACCGGCCCACGCTCGAGCTCGGCATGAGCCTGGTGCTGGTCGGGCTGCTCGTGCCCTACCTGCTCGCGCTGGCGTCGGTCCGCTCGATCTCGATGCGGGCGCTGTGGATCGTGATCGGCGTGCTCTCGGTGCTGCTCCTGCTGACGCCGCCGCTCCAGCTGACCGACCTCTTCAACTACCTGGGCTACGCGCGGCTCGGCGCGCTTCACCACCTCAACCCGTACGCGCACGTGATCGCGGAGGCCAGGCGCGATCCGGTCTACCTGTTCGCCTCGTGGCACAACCTCCACAGCCCCTACGGAGAGCTGTTCACGCTGTTGACCTATCCGCTCGGCCTGCTGTCGCTGCCGCTCGCCTACTGGATCCTCAAGGTGGTGACCGTGGTCGCCGCGATCGCGGGACTGTGGTCGGTATCGGTGTGCGCGAGACGGCTGGGGCGCGATCCGCGCGTGGCGGTCGCGTTCATCGCCTTCAACCCGATCTTCCTCATCTACGCGGTCGGCGGTTTCCACATCGACCTGCTGATGTTCCTCGGCTTCGCGGCCGCCCTGGCGCTGTTCTTCAACCGGCGCGATCTCGCCGCCGGGGGTGCGCTGCTGGCCGCGATCGCGGTCAAGTTCACCGCCGTGCTGCTGCTGCCGTTCATGCTCGTGGCCGCGCGCGAGTGGGGCAGGCGGGCACGCATGATCGCCGGCATTGCGCTGGCGCTGATCCCGCTGGCCGCGCTGAGCCTGTGGCTGTTCGGATCCCACCTGCCCAACATCTCCGACCAGAACCGCATCCTGACCCAGTTCAGCATCCCCAATGTGCTCGGCCTGCTGCTGGGCGTGGGCGGGGGCACGCGCGCCGTGCTGCGCGACATGGAGATCATCGTCTTCGTGGTGGCCGCCTATCAGCTGGTGCGGGCGCTGCTCGACGCGGACCGCGACTGGCTCGCCGGCGCCGGCTGGGCCACGCTGGCGCTGATCGCGAGCGCCGCCTGGCTCATGCCCTGGTATGTGATCTGGCTGCTGCCGCTGGCGGCGCTGGCGCGCAGCACGACCCTGCGCGTGGTCGCGGTCACGCTCACGCTCTACCTCGTGCTCACGCTCGGTCCGTACACCACCTACGCGCTGAACCAGCACAGGCTCGACCTGCTCAGCACCCCCGCCGGACAGGCCTCGAAGACGCTCGAGCACAAGCTCGAGTCGACCCCCTGACACCGGCCGATGCTTTCGATCCTGATGCCGGTCTACAACGAGCGCGCGCGGGTGCGCGAGGCGATCGCGCAGGTGCTGGGAGCCGAGCTGCCGACGGAGTTCGAGCTGCTGGTGGTCGACGACGGCTCGACCGACGGCACCGCCGAGCTGCTGAGCGAGCTTGGCGAGGATCGGCGCGTCCGGCTGCTGAGCCACCAGCGCAACCAGGGCAAGGGGGCGGCGGTGCGGACCGCGCTCGGCGAGGCCCGGGGGGAGTTGGTGACGATCTTCGACGCCGACCTCGAGTACGACCCGCAGGACCTGGCGCTGCTGCTGCCGCCCCTGCTCGACCGTCGCGCCAACGCCTGCTTCGGCGTCCGCGCCTTCGACGGCTACACGAGTCACTCGTTCCTCTACGTGCTCGGCAACCGCGCGGTGACGCTGGCGTGCAACGTGCTCTTCAACGTCTACCTGCACGACATCATGACCTGCCACAAGATGATGCGCACGGAGCTGTTTCGCAGCCTGCGCCTGCAGAGCGCCGGGTTCGCGATCGAGCCCGAGATCGCCGCGCGTCTGGTCCAGCGGGGAGAGCGGATCTATGAGGTTCCGGTCCATTACCAGGCGCGCACCAGCGCGGAGGGAAAGAAGCTGACCGCGCTCGACGGATTCCGCGTGCTGGGCACGCTGATCCGCTGCCGGGTCTCCTCGCCGTAGGGCTGATAGGAGTGTTGGCCGGCGCACATGTGCGCCGGCCCCGCCGGCACATGTGCCGGCGGGCGGGGCCGCGCATGCGCGGCCCCGGTCCTATTTTGCTTAACGAGATTGCAATCGGCTGCCTAAATGCCTGCAACCGCGCGCATTGACCGGGATTTAGGTACTGGCTCGATATTCCCTGTCATGCTGGAGGATGCGCGCTACGCCGCGGCTCAGTTTCCCCTGCCACCCCCGGCGGTATCCCCCATGGAAATGCTCGACCTGTCCGTCGTGATGCCCTGCTTGAACGAGGAGTGGAGCGTGGGCCCGTGCGTCGAGCGCGCGCTCCAGGGCATCGAGCGCACCGGGCTCGTGGGCGAGGTGGTCGTGTGTGACAACGGTTCGCACGATCGCTCGGTCGAGGTCGCCGAGCTCGCCGGCGCCAGGGTCATCCACGAGCCGAGACGGGGATACGGCCGCGCCTACCTCACCGGCCTCGAGCACTCGCGGGGGCGCATGATCGTGATCGGCGACTCGGACTGCTCGTATGACTTCGCCGAGTTGCCGCGGCTGGTCGGCCCGCTACTCGAGGGCTACGACTACGTGCTCGGGTCGCGCTTCGCCGGCGCCATCCTTCCCGGAGCGATGCCCTTCCTCAACCGGTACCTCGGCAACCCGACGCTGACGGCGCTGCTGAACGCGCTCTTCGGGCTCGACACCACCGACGCGCACAGCGGCATGCGGGCTTTCACCAGAGGCGCGTATGAGCGCATGGACCTGAGGTGCGAGGGGATGGAGTTCGCCTCCGAAGTGGTCGTCGCCGCGGCGCGGTCGGGCCTGCGCGTGACCGAGGTTCCGATCACCTACCACCCCCGCGTCGGCCGCTCGAAGCTAAGGCGCTTCAGGGACGGCACGCGCCACGTGCGCTTCATGGTGGCCGAGGCGCTGGTCCCGCAACCGCGCGAGGCGCCTGACCTTCTGATCGCCAACCCCACCAACCGCCGGCCCACGCTGATCGAGCAGTGAGCGGCCCGCATGCCTGGCAGAGTGCCGGGATGCAAACGGGTCGGGCGCTGATCCGGGAGCACTGGCTGATCGCCATCTTCGTGGCGGTCGGGCTCGTGCTGCGGGTCCTGGCCGCGATCGCGTACTGGCCCGGGCTCGAGCTCTACGGCGACTCCTACGACTACCTGCGGCTGGCCCAGGTTGTGCAGCCTGGGACCTGGCACCCCTTCGGCTACCCGCTGCTGCTGACCGTGCTCTCGGTCACGCGCCAGCTGGGGGTGGTCGTCGTCCTCCAGCACCTGATGGGGCTCGCCACGGGGGTGATCGTCTACGCGCTCGCGCTGCGGCTCGGGGCGCGGCGGTGGCTGGCGGCGCTCGCCGCGCTGCCGGTGCTGCTCGACGGCTACCAGATCGACCTCGAGCAGATGATCCTGCCCGAGGCGCTGACGAGCCTCGTCCTGCTCGGGGGGCTGGCGATCTTGCTGTGGCGCGAGCGAGTGAGCGCCTGGCGTGGCGCGGCGGTCGCCCTGCTGCTCGCGTGGGCGACGCTGACCCGCACCGCGGCCCTGCCGGTGCTGGTCGTGGTCGCGCTCTACCTGCTGCTCCGCGGAGGTCGCTGGCGGGGCCTCGGCTCCTACTGCGCCGTGGCCACGACCGTGCTGCTCGCCTATGGGGGCTGGTACGCCGCCGTCAACGGGAGCTTCGGCTATTCCGACTACGCCGGCTACTGGCTTTACGGCAGAGTCGCGCCGTTCGCCACCTGCGCATACAAGCTGCCGCCCAGGGAGGCGCTGCTGTGCCCGCAGCGACCGGTCTCGCAGCGCTCCAACAACCCCGAGTTCTTCGCCGACGACGCCGCCTCGCCGATCGTCGCGATGCCGCAGCTCGGCACCCCCAACCAGCGCAACGCGCTCGGGCAGAGCTTTGCGATCGACGTGATCGAGCACCAGCCGCTCGACTACTTGAGCGCCGTGCTGGCCGACGCCTGGCACTACTTCACCCCGGGACGGTGGATGGGGACGGACGTCGTCGACATGGCCCGGTGGAGGTTTCCGCCGCCGCGCATCCATCCGCAGCGCGGCAACTACCACGTGGCGTTCGCCCGCTATGGCTTCAACGCCCCGATCGCGGCCTCGCCCGATCCCGCCCTGATGGGCCCTCTGCGCTCCTACCAGTCCGTGATCTACACGCCCGGGCCGCTGCTGCTCGCGTGTCTGATCGGCGCCCTTGTGGCCGCGCTCGGCCTGCTGCGCGCGCATTCGGGCAGGCGCCAGCTCCGCTGGGCCGGGCTCGTGCTGGGAGCGAGCGCGGTCCTGCTCGTGCTCCTACCCTCGCTGACCGTGCAGTTCAGCTACCGCTACGGCCTGCCGCTGCTGGTGCTGCTGCCGCCGGCGGGCGCGCTCGCGCTCGACCTGGGGCTCGACGCGCTCGCGCGCCGGCGCCGGGCCCGGACCGGGCTCCGGGCGCCGGTTCCGGCCCAGGTTTAACGTGATCTCAATCCGCGACCTGATCGTGCCAACGGGCGGGCGGGCAACATCGCAGCGGATGCCTGAGAGAAGCGGCAGCGTTCTCATCCGTCCGATCACCGACGCAAGCTCTTCCGAGGCTGCCGTCGCGCTCCCGCGCGGGCCATTGGCGGCAGGGCTCGCGGTTCCGCGGCTCGAGCTGCGCCGGCTGACGGCCCACCTGGCCCTCGCGCTGCTGGTGCTCTGCTGCGCGGCGACCGTGGTTTTCGCCGCCGCCGGCCCGACCGTGCTCGTCTGGCACAGCTCGATCGCCTTCCCGAACTGGCTCGCCGGCCCGCTCCGGGGCCTCCTCGGGCGGCTGCCCGGAGGCTTCGAGGCGCTCTCGATCGGATTCAGCGGCGTGTTCGCCGCGATGCTGGTCGCCTACGGCCTCGCCCTGCGCTTCGCGCGGGCGCTTTCCATGCGGGCGCTGTGGGCGTTCGTGCTCGCGACCTCGGCGATCCTGCTGCTCGGCCCGCCGCTGCAGGCGACCGACATCTTCAACTACATCGGCTACGCGCGCCTGGGCGCGCTGCACGGGCTCAATCCCTATTCGCACGTGATCGGCGCCGAGGCCGGCGACCCGGTCTCGCTGCTCGCGACTTGGCACAACTGGCTGAGCCCCTACGGGCCGCTCTACACAGCGCTCACCTACCCGCTCGGGCTGATGCCGCTCGCCGTGGCCTACTGGGTGCTCAAGGCGGCGACCGTGGTGGTCAGCGTCGTCTTCGTGTGGCTAGTGGCCCGCTGCGCGAAGCTGGCTGGGCGCGATCCCCGCGTGGCGGTGGTGTTCGTCGCCGCCAACCCGATCTTCCTGCTGTCCGAGGTCGGCGGCTTTCACAACGACGTCTTCATGATGGTCCCGCTGATGGCGGCGATCGCGTTCGCGCTGTCGGGCCGGGACCGCTCGGCGGGAGCAGCGGCGGCGGCCGCAATCGCGGTCAAGTTCACGGCCGGCCTGATTCTGCCCTTTCTGCTGCTCTCAGCGCCATCCGCGCGACGCCGCGCCCGCATCGTCGCCGGCGTAGCGCTCGCCGCCGTGCCCCTGCTGGCCCTGAGCGTGACCCTGTTCGGCACCATGCTGCCCAACCTCGCCGACCAGAGCAAGATCCTGACCGCCTACAGCATCTCGAATTTGCTCGGGTGGGCGCTCGGGTTCGGCGGCGGCGCGCCGGCGCTGCTGACGGGGCTCGAGCTCCTGGTAGTCGCGGTGCTCGCGATCCAACTCCTGCGCAACAAGGACTGGGTCGCCGGCGCCGGCTGGACCACGGTCGCGCTGATCGTGAGTCTTGCTTCGCTGTGGCCCTGGTACCTGATCTGGCTGCTGCCGCTGGCGGCGATCGCCTCGAGCGCGCGCCTGCGGGCCGTCGCGCTCGTCCTGACCGCCTTCCTGGTCCTCACCACGATCCCGGTGACGGGCCAGATCCTGGCCGCCAACGGTCTCAACCCGATGGCCTCGCCCGTCGGTCGCGCGGCGTCGGCGACGGCTTTCTTTCATCTGCGCGCCCCGGTCTCGCTGCGGCCCTGAGCGCCCCGGTCTCGCTGCGGCCCTGAGCGCCCGCGGCGCGGCCTTGCCACAATGCCGCGCCCATGCGGCTGTTCGCCCTCAGAGGCGCAAACACCGTCGAGGACAACGAGAGCGGCGCGATCCTCGACGCGACCGACGAGCTGATGCGAGAGCTGATGGAGCGCAACGGGCTCGCCGCCGAGGCGATGGTGAGCTGCATCTTCACGATGACCGGTGATCTCGACGCCGAGTTTCCCGCCGTCGCCGCGCGCCGGCTGGGCCTCGATCGCGTGCCGCTGCTGTGCGCGCGCGAGGTCAGCGTGCCGGGATCGCTGCCGCGCGTGATCCGCGTCCTCGTCCACTACTACGACGACGAGGATCACAGGCCCCAGCACGTCTACCTGCGGGAGGCGCGGACGCTGCGGAGCGACCTCGAGTCGGCCCAGTAGAGCTATACCCTCCGTCGTAGTGGCACTCGAGTTCGCCGAGCGGATCCGCAGGATCCCGTCGTATCCGACCGCCGCCGGCTATGAGCTCGGCGGCGACGTGGCCATGCTGGCCTCGAACGAGTCGCCGTTCGCTCCCCTGCCGGAGGTGCTCGAGGCGGTCAGCCGGGCGGTGGCGGGCGCAAACCGCTATCCCAACCCGGGCTACCCGGCGCTGCGCGGCGCGCTCTCAGACCGCTACGGGGTCCCGCCCGAGCGGATCGCGCTCGGCAACGGCTCGTGCGAGATCCTGCTCGCCGCGGGCGAGGCCCTGCTCGAGCCGGGCGCCGAGCTCGTCTACGCCTGGCCGGCGTTCAGCGAGTACCTCCACCTGGCGCCCGCCTCGGGCGCGCGGGCGATCCAGGTCCCGCTCGACTCCGAGGACCGCCATGACCTTATGCGGATCGCGCAGGAGGTCACGGTTGCAACGCGCCTTGTGCTGATCTGCAATCCAAACAACCCGACCTCGACCGCTTGGGGGCTGGACGAAGTCGAAGCGCTGCTCGAGCGCATCCCCTCCCACGTGTGCGTGATCCTGGACGAGGCCTACGCCGAGTTCTCTCTCGTGCTGGGCGACACCTATGCCTCGGTCGAGCTACTGCGGCGCTGGCCCAACCTGGTGGTGCTGCGGACCTTCTCCAAGGTCTACGGCCTCGCCGGCCTGCGCGCCGGCTATGCGATGTGCGGGGCGCCCGAGTTCCGCCAGGCGGTCGACCGGGTGCGCCAGCCCTTCAACCTCAACGTGGCCGCGCAGGCCGCCGCCGTCGAGGCGCTGAAGCACCAGGACGCCGTCGAGCAGCGAGTAGCGCACACGCTCGCGGCGCGGCTCGGGCTCGAGCAGGAGCTCGAGCAGCTGCCGGTCCGGGTGGCCGAATCGGACGCGAACTTCGTCTGGGTACGGGTGGCCGAAGGCGAGGAGGCCGCTGGGCGTGAGGCGGCGGTCCTCGACGGGCTGGCCGAGCGCGGGGTGCTCGTGCGGGCCGGTTCCTCGCTTGGCGGACCCGGGGCGCTGCGCATCACGGTGGGCACGCCCGAGGAGAACGGGCGCTTCCTCGTCGCGCTGCGCGATTTGCTGTAGCGGGCTCTGTCTGGTAGAACCGCGACGGCGTATGACTTCTTGCCGCGGCAGCTCTGACTCCGGCGCCCGCCTCACCGGCGGCGAGCACTGCGGCTATGCGCGCCTCTGGGCCTGGGCCTGGCGATTTATCTAGGCGCTCGGTCTAGCTCTCGCCCGTCATGCGGGCCGACTCGTAGGAAGGCCGAGTGCCGTACCGCTCCGTAACCCCTTCCCTAGAGTTTCCAGCGCTGAGAGGACAAACCAGACGATGATCGTTATGAGTTCGACGGATCGCATACCAGGTGAGAGAACCAAGGCCGCCAACCACCGGCGGCCCGGCGACGGCGCGATCTCGCGCGAGTCCGTGCGCGACCAGCGGATCGAGCGGCTGGTGCCGCTCCTGCCCCCGCGGGAGCTGCTCGACGAGCTCGCGCTGTCGCCGGCGCAGGTCGAGTCGGTCGTGCGGGGCCGGGCAGCCTCGCAGGCGATCCTGAGCGGCGCCGACGACCGCCTGCTCGCCGTCGTCGGCCCGTGCAGCGTCCACGACGTGGACGCGACGCTCGACTACGCGCGCCGCCTGAGCGCGCTCGCGCACGAGCTGCGCGACGACGTGTGCGTGGCGATGCGGGTGTACTTCGAGAAGCCGCGCACTACCACCGGCTGGAAGGGGCTGATCAACGACCCCTACCTCGACGGCTCGAGCGACGTCAACACGGGGCTGCGGGTCGCGCGGGCGCTGTTGCTCGAGGTCCTGGCGCTCGGGCTCCCGGTCGGCTGCGAGTTCCTCGACCCGATCACGCCGCAGTACATCTCGGACACCGTCTGCTGGGGGGCGATCGGGGCGCGCACGACCGAGAGCCAGATCCACCGCCAGCTCGGCTCGGGGCTGTCGATGCCGGTCGGCTTCAAGAACGGCACCGACGGCAACATCCAGGTGGCGGTGGACGCTGTGCGAGCGGCGGCCGTGCCGCACGCCTTCGCCGGCATCGATGTCGATGGCACGCCGGCGGTGCTGTACACGCGCGGCAACAGCGACTGTCACATCATCCTGCGCGGCGGCCGCGACCGTCCCAACTACATGGCCGAGAGCGTCGCCCATGCACTCGCGCTGCTGCGGGCGGCGGGGCTGCGCGAGCGCGTCGTGATCGATCTCTCGCACGACAACAGCGGTAAGGACTACACGCGCCAGCCGCTGGTGGGGGCCGAGGTGGGACGCCAGCTCGCCGCGGGCAGCCGCGCGATCGTGGGCGTGATGCTCGAGTCCTTCCTGGTCGCCGGGCGCCAGGAGCCGAGCCCCGCAGGCGTGCTCACCTACGGGCAGTCGATCACCGACGCGTGCATCGACTGGACCACCACCGTGGAGGTGCTCGGGGGCCTCGCCGAGGCGGTCAGAGCCCGGCGCGCGCAGGTCGTGTAGGTCGCGCGTCGCGTAGTCTCTGCGCGCATGCGGATCGCCGTCATCGGGGTCGGGCTGATCGGCGGCTCGGTCGCCCTCGCCGCCCGCGAGCGGGTGGGCGCGCATGTGTCGGGACATGATCGCGACCCCGAGGTGCTCGAGCACGCGCTCGGGCGCGGGCTGCTCGACCGCGCCTGCGCGACGCTCGCGGAAGCGCTCGAAGACGCGGACGCGGCGTTCGTCGCGGTGCCCGTGGGTGCTCTGGGGGCGACTGTCGCGGCCGTGCTCGACGCGGCGCCGCGGGACTGCGTGGTCACGGATGTGGGCTCCGTCAAGCGGGCGCTGGTGGCGGCGGTCGAGGACCGCCGCTTTGTGGGCGGCCATCCGCTGGCTGGGACCGAGCACTCGGGCTGGGGCCACGCGCGCGCCGACCTGTTCGACGACGCGACCTGGTACCTGACTCCGACTGGCTCCACCTCACCGCAGCGCTACGAGTCGTTGTGCGAGCTCATCGCCTCGCTCGGCGCGCACCCCGAGGCGATCGACCCCTACGACCACGACCGGCTGATGGCGACGGTCTCACATCTTCCGCATGTGCTCGCAAACGTCCTCGTCGCCCAGGCCACGGCCGCGGGCGTCGTGCCTGGCGCGGCGGCGCCGAGCTTCCGTGACTCGATCCGGGTCGCGGGCGCGCCCAGCGCGATCTGGACCGACATCTATCTCCAGAACGCCGACCTGCTCGGTCGTGGCGATCGAGCGGGCTGTCGGCCGTTTGGAGGAATTTCGCGACGCGCTGGCGGACGCCGACGCCGCGCGGATCCGGGAGTTCAACGAGGCCGCGGCGGCCGCACGGCGGGAGCTGCTCTCCGTGAGCGTGCGCTTCGAGCCGGTGGGGCGTTTGCGCGGTTCCATTGCGCCGCCCGCGGACAAATCGATCTCGCACCGAGCGGCCCTGATGGGCGCGATGGCCTCCGAGCCGGTGCGGATCCGCAACTACCTCGAGGCGGCCGACACGACCGCCACCCTGCGCGCGATCCAGAGGCTCGGAGCGGTGGTCGACGAGCGTGGCTCCGAGCACGTCATCCGGGGCGGCGGCCTGCGCAACGTCCAGCCGCCCTCGGCGCCGATCCACGTGGGCAACGCAGGCACGCTGATGCGCCTCTTGCCGGGCTGGCTCGCCTTCCAGCAGGGACTCAGCTTCGTGCTCGACGGCGACGAGTCGATCCGGCGCCGCCCCGTCGACCGCATCGCCGAGCCGCTTGAGCTGATGGGAGCGCGGCTCGAGGCCCGCGATGGGCGCTACCCGCCTTTCACCGTCTACGGCGCGCGAGCTGCGCGGAATCGAATACCGGCTGCCGGTTCTGAGCGCCCAGGTCAAGTCGTGCACGCTGCTGGCCGGAGTGACGACCGACGCGACCACGGTGATCGAGCCGGTTGCGACGCGCGACCACACCGAGCGGCTGCTGGCGCGGGCGGGGGCACCGGTGCAGCGCAGGCTGCTCGAGTCGGGTGGCATCGCGACGACGGTCGGCAACGCCGACGAGCTCGAGCTGGAGCTGATCGACGTCCCCGGCGACATCTCTTCGGCCGCCTTCCTGATCGCCGCCGGCGTGCTCGTGCCGGGCTCGCGGCTGCTGCTCGAGGGAGTCGGCGTCAACTGGACCCGCACGGGATTCCTGCGCCATCGTCGAGCGGATGGGGGCGATCGTGCTGGCCGATCTCGAGCCGGTTGGGACGTTTTCCCAGCGAGGAGCCCGTCGCTGACATCGACGTCCGCCACTGCGCGCTTGAAGGGACGGCCGTCGGGGCCGACGAGGTGCCGCTGGCGATCGACGAGCTGCCGCTGGTGGCCCTGCTCGGCTGCTTCGCCGAGGGCGAGACCGTGGTGCGTGGGGCGGCCGAGCTGCGCCTGAAGGAGTCGGACAGGATCGCCGCCGTCGTCTCCGGGTTGCGGGGCCTCGGGGGGGATATCGAGGCGCTCGAGGACGGGTTCGTCGTGCGCGGGAGTGGCGGCTTGCGGGGCGGCCTTCTGGACGCGCGCGGTGACCATCGGCTGGCGCTGCTGGGCGCCGTCGCTGGGCTGGCCTCGGTTGAGGGGGTCGAGGTCGTGGGGATGGAGGCGGCGGAGGTCTCCTACCCGGGGTTCGTCTCGGACGTCGAGAGGCTGGTGGGGTGACTCGCGGCTCGCTCCCCGGCGTGGGGCTGGGGGTGACTCGCGGCTCGCTCCCCGAGCGTGGGGCTGGGGGTAACTCGCGGCTCGCTCCCAGCGTGGGGCTGGGAGACTCGCGGCTCGCTCCAGCCGTCAGGCTCCGGGGGACCTTGGGAAGTTATGGTGCCTATAGGGACAAATCTCCCAGGGTCGCTCATGGTGATCGCGATCGACGGACCCGCGGGCGCCGGGAAATCGAGCGTCGCTCGTGCGGTCGCGCGCGAGCTGTCCTTCCGCTACCTCAACTCGGGCGCGATGTACAGGGCGGTGGCGCTCGCGTCGCTGGAGCGTGGCCTCGAGCCCGCCGAGGTCGCGCAGTCGATCCAGATCGAGCCGGCTGGCGATCGCGTGTTGCTCGACGGCCGCGACGCCACCGACGCGCTACGCGCGCCCGACGTGTCCGAGGCCGCCTCGCGCGCCGCCGCGCAACCCGAGGTGCGCCGCGCGCTGGTTGCTCTACAGCGACGCATGCTCGCCCGCGGCGATTGGGTCGCCGAGGGACGCGACATCGGAACCGTCGTCGCGCCCGAGGCCGAGCTGAAGGTGTTTCTCACCGCTACGCCGGAGGAGCGCGCGCGGCGCCGCGCCGCGGAGCTCGGCGCCGACCCGATCCACCGTTCTGGCGGAGCAGGCGGTCCGCGACGAGCGTGACCGCACGCGTGCCCACTCGCCGCTCAAGCCGGCCCCGGGATCCGTCGAGCTCGACACCACCGATCTGTCGCTGGAGGAGGTGGTGGGGCGGGTTGTCGATCTCGTCCGCGGCGGAGGTGACAAGCCCCGCCGCTCGAACGTAGCGTTGGTTGGTGGCCAAGAGTGTGCGATTGCTGGGCGTGCTCGCGCTCTTGAGCGCGGTCGTCGGCTGCGGCGTCCGGGGCGCGGGGACGACGACTTCACCGTCTTCCACGCGCACTCCGGCCGGCAACCGGCGCGCCGCGCAGCGGGATGCTGAGCGGCTCCTGAGCCTCCCGCAGCTGCCGCCAGGGTCGGTCCGGTTGGCGGCGGAGCCGGGAGGGGATGGCAGGCTCCTGCGCCGGCCCCCCGAGGGTTCGAGCGGACTGCTGATCGACCGCTTTCGCTGGTGGCGCTCGCCGCGCTCCTTTGCGGCGGTGATCGCGTTCCTGCGAGCCCATCCGCCGGCCGGTTCGAAGTTCTCCGAGTCCAGCCGCACGGGCGGACCCGGGGTGCCCTCGAACCAGACGCTCGGGTTCACGTTGCCGCCGGTGCAGGGGGTCATCTACTCGCGGACGCTGCTGCTCGAGGTGGTCGCGCTGCGCGGAGGTGGGAGCGGGGTCCGCGTCGACGCCCAGGACATCTGGCTGCAGCCCCGCCCCGCGAGCGAGCAGGTACCGACGGGTGTGCGTGAGATCGACGTCACGAGCGCGTTGCCGGGCAAGCGGCCGACCGTGTCGCGGCACGTTGACGGCCTCAGCGAAGGTGCGTCAGATCATCGGCTGGGTGGATGGCATGCCGATCGCGCAGCCCGGGGCGTTCAGCTGTCCAGCGTTGATTTCGCCGGCGCCGGTCGTCACGTTCGACTTCCGCGCCTCGCGCGGCGGGCCGCTTCTGGCCCAGGCGAGGCGTGATCGACTTACGGCTATTCGATCCTTTGCATGCAACCCGGTCACCTTCTCCATCCGCGGCCACGCTGAGAAGCCGCTGCTCGGCGGAGACTTTCTCGCCCGCGTGCAGCGGCTGCTCGGGCTGCGCTTCCGCTAGCCGTCCTTCGCTCGACGCGAAGCTACGCTCAGACCGCCATGAAGGTCGCAATCGTCGGCTATCCGAACGTCGGCAAGTCATCGCTGGTCAATCGGCTCGCTTCATCGCGCGAGGCGATCGTCGACGCGCGCCCCGGGGTCACGCGCGACCGCAAGGAGATCGCCACCGACTGGAACGGCCGCGAGCTGACGCTGCTCGACACCGGCGGCGTCGATCTCGAGGACTCCGACCGGCTCGCGCAGCAGATCCAGGAGCAGGCCCGGTCGCGCTGGCCGAATCCGACGTCGCGGTGCTCGTCGTCGATGCGCGGGCGGGGTTGCGGCCCGGCGACCATGAGCTGGCGGATCTGCTGCGGCGGGCCTCCGCTGCCCGTGCTCGTGGCAGCCAACAAGGTCGACTCGGCCCGCGAGCTTCCGCTAGCCGCGGAGTTCCACGCGCTGGGGCTGGGCGACCCGGTCGCCGTCTCCGCGGCCCAGGGGCTCGGCACCGGGCGATCTGCTCGACCTGATCGTCGCGGCCGGGCCCGAGCCCGATGGCAGTTCGTCGAGCGCCGAGGAGGCCGTGCGCCTGGCGGTGATCGGGCGGCCCAACGTCGGCAAGTCGTCGCTCGTCAACCGTTTCGTGGGCGAGGAGCGCGTGATCGTCTCGGAGCGCGCCGGGACGACGCGCGACGCGATCGACATGCCGCTCCAATTCTCGGGCCGCGAGCTGGTGCTGATCGACACTGCGGGCCTACGGCGCCAGGCCAAGGTCTCGGAGTCGCTCGAGTACTACACGACGCTGCGCTCGCGCCGGGCGGCGCGAGCGCGCGGACGTCGCCCTTGTCGTCTGCGACGCCAGCGACGGCGTCACCACGCAGGACCTGCGCGTGGCCGAGCTCGCGATGCGCTCGGGCTGCGCCACCGCGCTCGTGCTCAACAAGTGGGACCTTGCGGGCGACCTCGACCTCGACCACGAACGGGCCCGCGTCGGCGCAGAAGCTGCGCCTGCGCCCGCGCGTCTTCACCGCCAGCGCCAAGACGGGACGCAACGTGAGCAGGCTGCTGGTCGAGGCGCTCGCGCTCGCGGACCGGCGCGCGACGCGCATTCCGACCCCGCCTCTGAACCGCTTCGTGGGCGAGGCCGTCGCCGCGCGCCAGCCTCCGGCGCGCCAGGGGCATCGGCTCAAGCTGCTGCTGATGACGCAGACGGCGGAGCGTCCGCCGCGCTTCTCGATCCAGGTGAATTCGCGCTCGCGCGTCACGCGCGACTACGCCTACTACCTCGAGAACCGCCTCCGCGAACGGTTCCGGCTCGAGGGCGTGCCGCTCGTGATCGACTTCGTGGAGCGGCGCGAGCGCCGCTCCGGGGTGGTTTATTCGCAGCGTGACAACTTCTACGTTCGAGCAAGCCCGCGGCCATTGCGGCCGGCCTGGCGAGCCGTCGCGGCCGCCTCGGCGTGGCGATCCTGCTCGCGCTGATCGCCGCGGCCGTGGTAGTCGTCGTCCTGCTCTCGGGCTCCTCGGTCGAGCCCCCCGCCACCGGCGCGGCGAAGGTGGTCCCCGGCGACGCACTCGCCTACATCCACATCTCGACCGACCCCAAGCGCCCCGTCGTGCGCGGCGCGCTCAAGGTGGGTTCGCGCTTCCCGACCTTCCCTCTGCTGAGCGTGGCGGCCGACTCACGGCTGGCACAGATCGCCGGCGGGGGCACCAAGGTGAGCTACTCGGCCGACATCCGGCCGTGGCTGGGCAAGGAGGCCGCAATTGCCTTTCTCAACACCCAAGGGTCGACGGCGGGGTCGGAGATCGTGCTCGACGTCCGGCAGCGGGCCGGCGCGCAGCGCTTCCTCACGCACGTCGGTGCGACGGCAGACGGCACCTACCGGGGGGTCACGCTCTACCGGCTGCGGACTGGGACCGAGCTCGCGTTCGTCCGTCACTACCTGGTGGTCGGGCAAGCGGCGACCGTGCAAGCCGCAATCGACAGCTCGGCCGGGCGGCGGCCCTCGCTCGCCGCACGCCGCGGCGTATACGCGCGCGGCGAGTGGGGAGCCGGCGGGGAGGGTGATCGATGCCTATTTCTCGGCGGCGGGCGTCACCCGTCTGCTCGCGGCCCAGGGGGGTCTGATCGGCGCGCTCGGCGCGGTGCTTTACGAGCCCGGTCTGATCGGCAGCACAGTCTCGGTCTCGCCCACGACCGGTGGTGCCTCGGTGCACGTCCACGCTGCCCTCGATCCACGTACGGCAGCGTCGGGTGCGAGCCGCTACTTCACCCCGTCGCTCACGCAGGTGCTCCCGTCGGGCTCGCTGCTGATGGTCGACGTGATGGACCTCGCCCACGTCGCGCCCCGCCTGCTGGGCACCAGCGCGGCCGCCGGGGTCGCCGGCCGGCTCGGCCCGCTGCTGAGCCACCTAGGTGTCGCGCTCGCGGCCGAGGGCGTAAACGTGCACGCGCTGGAGAGGCTCTTCAGCGGCGAGACCGCGGTCTCGATCGGCAGCACGGACACAGGAGCGCCGGCATTGGTCGTGGTCGCGAAAACATCCCACGTCCAGCGCGTGCGCCAGCAGCTGGCCGCTCTTCAGGTGCCGCTCGCGAACCTTTTCCCGGCCCCGCGCCAGGGGGGCGGAACCGTGCCGCAGTTCAACTCGCGCCGGATAGCGGGCGTGACCGTGCACGAGCTCTCGCTCGCACCGGGACTGAGTCTCGGATTCTCGGTGTTCCGCGGCCTGCTCGTGATCTCCACCAGCCTCAAGGGAATTGCGGCGGTCGCCCAGCACGCGCAATCGGTGGCGCAGGAGCCGGGCTTCCAGCAGACGCTCCCGGATCAGCCGAGGCCCGTTACCTCGCTAGTCTTTCTCGACTTCAGCCAGCTGCTGCGCCTCGCCGAGCGAACTGGATTGACCCGCAGCACCCGCTATCAGGCGCTGCAGCCTGATCTCGGGCAGATCCGGGCGGTCGGACTCGAAACTACGAGGGGGCGCGCCGACTCAACCGCGGAGATAACGCTTCAGATCAGATGACATCTTTTTCCGATAACGAGTTCCTGTTCACGTCCGAATCAGTCACCGAGGGCCACCCAGACAAGGTTGCCGACCAGATCTCCGATGGCGTGCTGGACGCCGTCATGCGCGACGACCCGACTGGGCGTGTGGCGTGCGAGACGCTGGTCAACACCGGGCTGGTGCTGGTCTCCGGCGAGATCACGACCGAGACCTACGTGGACATCCCCGGCATCGCCCGGGACACGATCAAGCGCATCGGCTACACGGACGCGGAGTTCGGCTTCGACTACCACACCTGCGCCGTCATCAACGCGATCGACAAGCAGTCGCCCGACATCGCCCAGGGCGTGGACCGCGCCTACGAAGCCCGCACCGATCCTTCAGACGACGACGAGCTTGATCTCGCCGGGGCGGGCGACCAGGGCATGATGTTCGGCTACGCCACGCGGGAGACCGACGAGCTAATGCCACTTCCGATCGCGTTGGCGCACAAGCTCGCGCGACGCCTCGCCGACGTGCGCAAGGCCGAGACGCTGGCCTACCTGCGCCCCGACGGCAAGACTCAGGTGACGGTCCGCTACGTCGACGGCTGGCCGGTCGAGGTGGAGAAGATTCTCATCTCGAGCCAGCATCGAGATGGCGCCGAGTCGCTGCTGAAGGACGACCTGTGGGAGCACGTGGTCGAGCCGGTGCTGCATGAGACCCCGCATCTGTACGACCCGCGCAGCCTGGTCAAGAACTTCCTCGTCAACCCCACCGGCCGCTTCGTAATCGGCGGCCCGATGGGTGACTGCGGCCTGACCGGGCGCAAGGTGATCGTGGACACCTACGGCGGCATGGCCCGCCACGGCGGCGGCGCTTTCTCCGGCAAGGACCCCTCCAAGGTCGACCGCTCCGCCGCATACGCCGCCCGCTACGTGGCCAAGAACGTGGTCGCCGCCGGGCTGGCTGACCGCGTCGAGGTGCAGGTGGCCTACGCGATCGGGGTCGCCCGTCCGGTGTCGGTCATGGTCGAGTGCTTCGGCACCGAGAAGATCGGCCGGGCACGCCTGCTCGAGCTGATCCACGATCACTTCGATCTGCGCCCGGGCGCCTTCCGGCAATACCTGCGCCTGCACCGGCCGATCTTCCAGAAGACCGCTGCCTACGGCCACTTCGGCCGCGAGGACCATGACTTCACGTGGGAGCGGACCGACAAGGCCGGCGAGCTGCGCGCGGCAGCGGGGCTCGGCGCGACAGTCGAGGCCTGACGCCGGGCGCGAGGGGTAGTTGATTCCCGGTTCGCTGCTTCCCCGGGGTTGCGGGTCGGCCGTTTCCCGCAGGGTTGCGATCCGAGCCGCCGGTCTGTAAGACTGCGCCCGACCGGGGCGACGGCGATCCGGGCACGCTGCCGTCGCGCACAACATCTGTTAGGGGGTTCCGTTGAGAGTTCGCCTGATCCCATGGGTGGTGGCGGCCGCCGCGCTGCTGTTCGCAGTTGCCGCGCAGAGCGCCGCTGCAGCCTCGCCACTGACCTTCAACGAGCCGGCCGCAGTACGGCCGTCCGGCCAGCTAGGGCCACCGCGCTTTGCCGCGCTACCGCTCCGCGGCGTGAGCACCGCGGCGCTCCAAGCCGAGATCGCGGCCGGCACGACCATCAAGACGTGGACCTCATCGATCAAGTCGTCGCTCGGCGGCACCTACAGCTACACGATGGTCGGCAAGAACCCGCTCAAGAAGCAGAAGAAGCCGGCGGCGAATATCTCGGCGGTCGTGATCCCGCTCAAGATGGTGTTCGAGCCCTCAGCCACAACGTTCGATCCGAAAGCGAACTCCACCTGTCTAGCGAACCACAGCAACGCTGACTCGTTGCTGACAGCGTCTCCGATCTATAACAACCACTCCTACACCGTCGGGGGCACCAAGATCGGCAACGTCCAGTACGAGGCCAGTGTCCAGCGCGAGGAGTTCGCCAAATACACCCTCGGCAAGAAAGCGATCAACAAGCGCTACAACGTCAACCTGAGCCCGGTCGACAACGCGCCGGAGGTCACGGTCAACATCAGTGGGGGTGTAGTGGCAACAGGCGGGTGCGACGGGCACTACGGAGAGATCGACATCAGCTCGTTTGACAACTTCGTTCGGACGACGTTGATCCCAAACCTCTCGAGCGAGATCTCGCCCAAGCAGTTCCCGATGTTCCTGCTCTATGACGTCGTTCTGACCAACGGTGGATGCTGCATCATCGGCTACCACTCGGCCTATCCGAACCCAGCGCACGGCAGCGCCGTGCAGACCTACTCGGTCACCGACTATCCGACGCCCGGGTTCTTCACCAACGCCAACATCAAGGACATCTATCCAGCCAGCCACGAGGTTGGCGAGTGGATGAACGACCCGTATGTCAACAACTCGACCCCCCTGTGGGGGCACATCGGCCAGGTGACGGGCTGTCAGAGCAACCTCGAGGTCGGCGACCCGTTGACGGGAACGCCATTCGTGCCGATCTCGATGCCCAATGGGGTGACCTACAGCGCCCAGGAGCTCGCTTTCCGTGACTGGTTCTACCGCACCAAGTCGGTAGGGCTGCACGGCTGGTTCTCATCACAAGGCACGTTCAAGAGCAACGCAGGGCCGGTCTGCTAGCAGCGCTTTGCGTCTGATCTAAGGGGCGGCCCGGCGCCATGTCGGGCCGCCGCCTTTTCGGTGGTGGCCGGAGCGCTGCCTTTGCTGCGGACGGCCCCGCACCCCGCCACGCTTCATCCTGAGCCCTCTCTAACGTGGCCCGGCGTGCGCATCGCCCGCATCGAGCCGCTCACCCGCACCCGCGCGATCCGAGGTCCTTTCGACTACCGGCTCGGTGACAACCACGCCGAGATCGCCGTCGGCTCGCTTCTGCGCGTGCCCTTCGGCCGCAGCAAAACGGTGGGGGTCGTGGTCGAACTGGCCGGCAGCTCTTCCGTGGACCCCGCGCGCCTCTTCGAGCCCGAGGCGACGCTGCCCGACCGGGTGCCGTCGGATCTCGTCGCGCTGGCGCTCTGGATGGCGCGTGAATACTGCTCGACCCCGTCCCGCGCGCTGTCGCTCGTGCTGGCTCCCGGAGCCACCCGGCGCGTCCGCGCGCGCAAGCCGCGGGTAGCTGATCCCGGACCGCCGGTCGCGAGTACGGATGCGGTCGCGCCGGCGCTGACACACGACCAGCAGCTTGCGCTCGATGGTCTGCTCGCCGCTCTCCAGCAGGAGGACCGGAGCCTTCCGATGCTTCTTCACGGCGTGACTGGGTCGGGCAAGACCGAGGTCTACCTGCAGGCGGTAGAGAGGGCCCTCGCCGCAGGACGCACCGCCATCGTGCTCGTGCCCGAGATCGCGCTGACGCCACAGACCGTGCGCCGGTTCAGGGCGCGCTTCGGGGAGATCGTGGCGGTTCTGCACTCGGGTCTGCGGCCGAGCGAGAGGCACGACGAATGGTCGCGCCTCCACGCCGGTCAGGCGCGCGTCTGCGTCGGACCGCGATCCGCGGTCTTCGCCCCCCTGGCGGACATCGGGCTGATCGTCATCGACGAGGAACACGAGGGCTCCTACAAGCACGAGGGGGACCCCCGCTACGACGCCCGTACAGTCGCCGCGCGCCGAGCAGCCGACCACGGCGCGCTGCTCGTTCTCGGCACTGCCACCCCCCGGCCCGAAACCGTCCACCGCGCCCAGCGCCTGCGGCTTTCCGAGCGGATCGACTCTCGGCCGCTGCCGCCGGTGGCGTTGCTCGACATGCGCGGGCAAAACCATCCTCTTCACCCGCAGACCCGGACCGCGCTCGCCGATCTCAGGCGCGATGAAGGCAAGGCGATCGTGCTGCTGAACAGGCGTGGATGGTCCGGCTTCCTCTCGTGCCGTTCGTGCGGCTTCGTGTGGATGTGCCCGAATTGCGAGGTCGCGCTGGTCCTGCATCGCAGCGGGCTGCTGGCGTGTCACCACTGCGGCCACCGCACGAAAGCTCCGGGCCGCTGCCCGAAGTGCCGTTCGAGCACGGTCGCTCGTCACGGCGCGGGGACAGAGCGGCTCGAGCACGAGTTGCGCGTGGCGCTCGGGGATGAGCGCTTCGAGATCGTGCGACTCGACGCCGACGAGGCCTCCGCGGATGGCCGCGCGCAGGCGCTCGAGCGTTTTGCCGCTGCGTCAGCAGGCGTGCTCGTCGGGACCCAGATGGTCGCCAAGGGCCACGACTTCCCTGACGTGACGCTCGGCATCGTGCTGGACGCCGATCAGACCCTTCGCTTCCCCGATTTCCGTGCTGAGGAGCGTACGTTCGCGCTCATCACCCAGCTCGCCGGTCGCGCAGGGCGGGGCGAGCGCGGCGGCCACGTTCTGGTGCAGACGCTCGCTCCCGAGGCAAGGGCGATCCGATACGCGGCCCAACATGATGCCGACGGTTTCCTCGGCGACGAGCTCGAACGTCGGCGAGCGCTCGAATACCCGCCCTACACGTCCTTGATCAGGGTCGTCTGCGCGTCCTCTGACCCAAGCCATGCTCAGGCGGCGGGGAGCTGGCTTCGGGCCCGGATCGAGCCGCCGGAGGCGACGGTGCTTGGCCCCGCGCCCCTGTTTGCTCTGCGCGGCCGTGCGCGGCGGCAACTGCTCGTCAAGGCACACGATCGGGGCGCCGCGGTCGAAGCGGTGGGGGCCGCAGTCGACGACCTCGCGCACACACGCGAGGCACGCGCGGTGAGCGTCTCAGTCGATGTAGATCCCGTTTGAGCCCCGGCTCTACTTCTAGACTGGCGCTGTGAACGACGAGCAGACCACCGTCGAGCCCGAGATCGAAGGTCAGGTCCAGCAGCCCGAGCCCGAGGTCGATCCAGAGACCGCGGCCCGGCGGGCCGAAGCGCTCGCGCGGGTGCGTAAGTTCGGCGACCCGGCGCTGCGCTCGCGCGCCCGCCAGGTCGAGCAATTTGACGACGCTCTCCGTGAAGAGGTGCGCCGCATGGGGGCGATCATGGACGGCGCGCTCGGCGTCGGCCTGGCGGCGCCGCAGCTGGGGGTGCTCCACCGGGTTCTCGTCTATCGGGTCCCTCCGGCGGCCGAGCCGGCGGCGCTCGTCAACCCTGAGATCGAGTGGGCCGGCCGCGAGCAGGAGATCGCCGAGGAGGGCTGCCTCAGCCTTCCCGGCGTGCTGGTCGAGGTCGAACGTCCGGTTTATGTGCGCGTCCGCGGCCGCACCGAAGCGGGGGAGACGGTTGTGGTCGAAGCCTCTGGGCTGGAGGCGCGGGTGATTCAGCACGAGATCGATCATCTCGACGGGGTCCTCATCCTCGATCGCACGAGCCGCGACCAGCGCAAGGAGGCGATGCGCACGCTTCGCGAGGCTCAGGCCGCGTAGCGCGCAGCCGGTGAGGACCGTCTTTCTCGGGACCTCCGCCTTCGCGGCGACGGTGCTCGAGCGTCTGGCGCGCTCGCCCCACCGGCCCCTCCTGGTAGTGACCCGACCCGATCGTCCCCGGGGCCGCGGCCGGCGCATGTCGCCGCCGCCGGTGGCCGAGACGGCCCGGAGCCTCGGGCTCGCGCTGGCGCAGCCGGAATCGGTCAACGACTCGGTCGCAGGCACCCGGATTGCCGCTGCGGAACCCGAGGTCCTCTGCCTGTGTGCGTTCGGGGCGCTGATCAAGGACCCGCTGCTGTCCGACTACCCGATCCTCAACGTGCACCCGTCGCTGCTCCCGCGATGGCGTGGGGCGGCGCCGATCGAGCGCGCGATCATGGCCGGCGATGGCGAGAGCGGCGTCTCGATCATGCGTCTGACCGCTGGGCTCGACAGCGGGCCGATCTGCTCCCAGGCCGGCGAGCCGATCGACGCTGCCGACACCTATGGGACGCTCGCCGATCGGCTCCAGCGACTCGGGGCCGAGCTGCTGGTAGGGGTTCTCGATGCGCAGCCCGAGTGCACGCCGCAGGACGAATCCCGGGCGACCTACGCCGAGAAGATCTCTCGCGCTGAGCGGCGGCTTGATCCGGGCCAGCCGGCTGCGCCGCTCGAGCGTGTAGTGCGTGCGCTGACACCGCACATCGGCGCTTACATCGAGCTCGACGACGGCAGCCAGCTGGGTGTCCGCGCGGCGCAGGTCCTGGACGAAGGACCCCCGCCCGGCGAGCTGTCGCTCACGGGCTCACGGCCGGTGTGGGGATGCGCTCAGGGCGCGCTCGAGTTGGTTACCGTTCATCCTCCCGGTCGGCGCGCGATGCCCGCTGAGGACTATCTGCGAGGGCTTCGCCACTGAAGCGGGCAGAGCCCATCGCTCCCGCGCGCGCGGTGGCCTACAGGGTGCTGCGGCGAGTTTTCGAGCGAGGTGCCTACGCAGACCGCGCGCTCGCGTCCGAGGCCCGGCATCTGGACACACGCGACCGCGCTCTCGCAATGCGCCTCACCTACGGGCCCGTGCAGCGGTGCGCGACGCTCGACGCCGTCGCCGTGGCGCTCACCGGCCGGCCCGTGCGACGACTGCAGCCAGCGGTCCGCGCGGCGCTGCGCCTCGGTCTATTCCAGCTGTTGTTCATGGACGGGATCGCCGAGCACGCGGCGGTCAACGACACGGTCGAGCTGGTCAAGCCGGCGGGCAGCGGCGCCGCCGGTCTGGTCAACGCGGTCCTGCGGCGCGCGGCGCGCGAGGGTCGCACGATCCTGGCCGGACTGAGCGATTCGACGCCGGCGGCGGCGGCCGTGCTCCACTCGGTCCCGACGTGGCTGGCAGAGCAGCTGTGGCGCGAGCTCGGCTCCGACGAGGCACGTGCGCTGCTGAAAGCCTGTAATGACCCGGCGGAGTCAGCGCTGCGCGTCAACACCCTGGTCTCCTCGGTGACCGAGGTGGCGGAGGCCTTGCCGGTACCGACGCGTCCGGCTGCCGGCATCCCGGAGGGACTCGTGCTGGACGGGCCATTTGACATCCGCGGCTCTGACCTCTGGCGCCGCGGCGCGGTCATGGGCCAATCGCGTGGCTCGATGACGGTCGCTCCGATGCTCGCGCCGCGCGCCCGCGAGCGCGTGCTGGACCTGTGCGCTGCGCCTGGCGCCAAGCTGACGCACCTCGCCGCGCTGATGGGAGATCACGGCGAGGTGGTGGCCGTCGAGCGGCACGCCGGGCGCGCTCGAGCGCTGGCTGAGACGTGTGAGCGGATGCGGGCTTCCTCGGTGAGGGTCGAGCTTGGCGACGCCGCCGAGCTCCGACCGGGGCGGCCCTTCCAACGGGTCCTGCTCGATCCGCCATGCTCAGGGCTCGGCACGCTGCAGTCCCGGCCCGACATCCGCTGGCGCGCGAGTCCGGCCCAGATCGAGCGGCTCGCGGTGCTCCAGCGGACGATGCTCGAGTCCGCCGCCGGCGCGACCGCCGCCGGCGGAGTGCTCGTCTACTCCGTCTGCACGATCACCCGCGCCGAGACGATGAGCGTCACCGAAGCGTTTCTGGACTCGCACCCGGAGTTCGCGCTCGACCAAACTGTCCAGCTGCTGCCGCATCGCGACTCCACTGACGGCTTCTACATCGCGCGGATGTGCCGGACGGGTTAGCGATTGCCCGGCCGCAGCCCGCGCGGCGTCCACGGCCCGACCCAGCCAGTTCGGCGCTGGGCAACTACCCTAACAAGGGGTGAATCACCTCGAACAGACAGGACCTGCCTGTCCCAACTGCGGCGAGGACTGGCTTCGGCCGACCGCGGTTCCCGGCCACTATCGCTGCATGTGGTGTCTGCGCCGATACGAGCTGACCTCTGTGTGCCCCAACTGCGGCGAGCATTCGACGATCGTGCGCATGTCGAGCACCGCTTCCGTGGCTTGCAACCACTGCCAGGGCAGCATGCTGAGAGCGGTGTGAGCGCCGCCGGGGAGAGGTCCGATCCGCCTGCACGGAACCGCGTCCCTGCGGTCATGCGGCAGTGCCGGGTTGCGCCATCGATCTTCTCCGCCGACTTCGCCCGCCTTGGTTCGCAGATCGAGGAGGTGCTGTCGGCGGGCGCTCGCATGATCCACGTCGACGTGATGGATGGTCATTTCGTGCCTCCGATCACCTTCGGGGCTCTGATAGTGAGCGCTATCGGCGATCTCGTGCACGACGCCGGGGCGTGATCGACGTGCACCTGATGATCGAGCGTCCGGAGCGACACGTCGCCGAGTTTGCGCGCGCGGGCGCCGACAACATCACCGTGCATGCCGAGGCAACGCCGCATTTGAACTATGCGCTGCAGGCGATCCGCGAGGGCGACGCCAGTGCCGGTGCCGCGATCAATCCCGGTACCCCGGCGGAGGCGCTCTCTGCGGTCGCCGGCGACGCGATCGACCTCGCGCTGTGTATGAGCGTCAACCCGGGCTGGAGCGCCCAGGAGCTGATACCGGCGGCGCTTGAGAAGCTGCAACGGATGCGGACCGCCTTGCCCGAGTGGGTGGCGTTGGAGGTGGACGGCGGCGTGCACGAAGGCACCGCGGCGGCTTGCGTCGAGTCCGGCGCCAACCTGTTGGTGGCGGGTTCGGCCGTGTTCGGGTCGTCTGATCCCGCGGCGGCGTACACCGAGGTGGCGGCCGCTGCGGGCGCGCTGCTCGGTAGCTGACGCTGGCGAAGCTCGGGGCGCGCCATCTGTACATTGCGGCGCGTGACCCAGATCCGAACCTCCAGGGGACTCTTTGGCTTCCTGACCGCCGCGCTCGTGGCGCTGGCGCTGGCCGGCTGCGGCTCGTCGTCGTCCGGCTCGGTTTCGTCGGCGGCATACGTTCGGTCCGTCTGCGGGACCGCGGCGAACTGGTATCGCACGATTCAGAGCGCGGGGGGGACGCTGACCTCGGCCCTGCACGGCAGCGGATCAACGAGCCAGATCAAGACCTCGTATGTCGATTTCGTAAATGGGTTGTCACACGCCACCAGGACGGCTGAGAACCGGCTCAGAGCGGCCGGCACCCCAGCGGTCAAGGGCGGCAAGCAGATTTCGAATGCCCTCGTGGACGCCTTTTCGACGGCGTCGCATGGGCTATCCCTCGCCGCTGTGGCGGCCAACAAGCTGCCCACTACGAGCAGAAGCACGTTCGACTCGGCCGCGGGCCAGGTACAGATCCAAGTCCAACGAGCGCTCGCGAGCATGACGTCGGTCGCGCCCCAGAACAATCCGCAGCTGCACGCGGCCGCGGCCAAAGACCCGACCTGTCAGCAGCTGAAGACGCTCGGGTGACTGGGGCGCGCTCGCGCCCCCGGGCCACACCGCGCGCCGCGCGCCCCCGCTCCCTCCAGCCCTAAGGTCACTCCGCCCCCGGGCTCCCTGCGATCGTCCCTGCAAATGAGCGTGTGCAGTCCGCGCGGACTATGCTCGCCTTGGTTCAGGAACGGAAGTGACGCTCAAGACCGACACCGACCGGCGCTACCTCGCCCGTGCGATCGAACTGGCGGAGCTGGGGCGAGGGTCGGTGAGCCCCAACCCGCTTGCAGGCGCGGTGCTGGCCCGCGACGAGACCATCCTCGGCGAGGGCTACCACACCGCGTTCGGCGCCGCGCACGCGGAGGTCGAGGCCATCCGCGCCGCCGCAGGCAGTGATCTCGGCGACGCGACCATGTACATCTCGCTCGAGCCGTGCGCACATCACGGCAAGACCCCTCCGTGCACCGACGCGATCATTGAGGCGGGCATCAGCCGGGTCGTGATCGCCTCTGATGATCCCAGCGAGCACGCCAGCGGTCGAGGTTTGGGCATCCTTCGAGACGAAGGGGTCGAGGTTGTGATCGCCGGCGGTGACCTGGCGGCCCAGGCAAGGCTGCTCAACCAGCCATTCCGCAAGCACGCGCGTACTGGCCGTCCTTGGGTGCTGTTCAAATCCGCGATGACACTTGACGGCAAGGTGGCGACCAGCGGGGGCGACTCGAAGTGGATTTCCTCCGAGCAGAGCCGTGATCTGGCGCACGCATGGCGCGCCCAGGCCGACGCGGTTGCGGTCGGCATCGGCACGGCGCTCACCGACGACCCTCGCCTGACTGCGCGCATCGACGGCGTCAAGCGCCAGCCGCGCCGCGTCGTGTTCGACTCACTCGCGCGCCTGTCTCCAGATTCACAGCTCGTGCGCGAAGCGCGCCGCGTGCCCCTGACGGTGGTCGTCTCACGCGCCGCGCCCCGTGCGGCCACCGACACGCTCGAGACCCACGGCGCCGAGGTCCTCGTCGCGCCCGGCGAGAACGAGACCGCCCGCGTCCGCTCCGCGCTCACACAGCTCGGCGACGCAGGCATCACATCGATCCTGCTCGAGGGCGGGCCGCACATCGCCGGCGCCTTCCTGGACGCCGGCGAGATCGACGAGATGCGGCTGTTCCTGGCCCCGATCGTGCTCGGCGGTCGCACGGCCCGCTCGGCTGTCGAGGGCGAGGGTGCCGAGGCGATTGCCGGGGCCGTTCAAGCCTTGACGCTCGATACCGAGCGCATCGGCGGCGACGTCCTGATCCGCGCGCGGCTGAAGGAATGGTGACCCGCGTGGGCCCCAGGGAACGGTGAACGCCGGTTGTTCACCGGGATCGTCCAGGAGCTCGGCCTGATCGAGCACGTAGCGCGCGACGGTGACGGCGCCGTCATCACGGTGGCCGCCCAGCTCGCGGACCAGCTCGAAGCTGGAGACTCGGTCGCCGTCAACGGCGTTTGTGTGACCGCCACCCCTGATGGCCCAGGGACGTTCCGGGCCGATGTGATGAACGAGACGCTTACGCGGAGCTCGCTCGGGGACGCGGCCGCGGGGACCGCCGTCAACCTCGAGCTGCCGTTGCGGGCCTCGGATCGTCTCGGCGGCCACATCGTGCAAGGCCACGTCGACGGGCTCGGCACAGTCGTGTCGCTCACGGATGACGGCGTGGCGCGCATCGTCGAGCTCGAGGCGCCCGAGCGGCTGCTTCGCTACGTGGTAGAGAAGGGATCGGTCGGCATCGACGGCGTGTCGCTTACGGTCGTGGCGTTGGCCAACCGATCCTTTACGGTGTCCTTGATCCCGGAAACGCTCACACGGACGACACTCGGCCGCCTCCAGGAGGGCGACCGGGTCAATCTGGAGGTTGATTTGCTGGCCAAATACGTCGAGAGGCTGATCGCGCGATGAGTTCCACGAAGGCTCCGTTCGCGACCATCGAGCAGGCGATCGAGGACATCCGGCGCGGGCGCATGGTGGTCGTGGTCGACGACGAGAACCGCGAGAACGAGGGCGATCTAACGATCGCGGCTCAGTTCGTGACCCCCGAGGCGATCAACTTCATGACCAAAGAGGGGCGCGGGCTGATCTGCCTCGCGCTGACGCCTGAGCGCTGCGACCAGCTGGGGCTCGACCTCATGGCGGCCAAGAACGAGTCAGCGTTCGCGACTCCGTTCACGGTCTCGATCGAGGCCCGCGAGGGGGTCACCACAGGCATCTCGGCCCACGACCGGGCGCGCACGATCCAGGTCGCCGTCGACCCGAGCTCCTCGCCTCGCGACCTCGTGCAGCCGGGTCACGTGTTCCCGCTCAAGGCCAGGGCCGGCGGCGTGCTCGAGCGCACCGGCCAGACCGAGGCTGCCGTGGACCTCGCCCGCCTCGCCGGGCTCATCCCGGCCGGCGTGATCTGCGAGGTTATGAACGACGACGGCTCGATGGCGCGCGTGCCCGACCTCGAGCTCTACTGCGATCGCCACGGTCTGAGGATGGTCACGGTCGCCAGCCTGATCGCCTATCGGCGCCAGCACGACAAGCTCGTCGAGCGGGTCGTCTCGACCCATCTGCCCACCGCCCTCGGAGACTTCGTCGCGATCGGCTACCGCTCGCTGATCGACAACAAGCATCACGTCGCCCTCGTCAAGGGGGATGTCGCGGGTAAGGACGACGTGCTCGTGCGCGTCCACTCCGAGTGCCTCACCGGAGACGTCTTCCATTCCCTGCGCTGCGACTGCGGCGAGCAGCTCGAGTCGGCGCTGATGATGATCCAGCGTGAAGGTGAGGGGGTGCTGCTTTACCTGAGCCAGGAGGGTCGCGGCATCGGCCTGCTCAACAAGCTGCGCGCCTACAAACTCCAGGAAGAGGGCCTCGACACCGTCGACGCGAACCTGCGACTCGGCCTGCCGGCCGACCTGCGCGACTACGGCATCGGCGCCCAGATCCTGTCCGACCTCGGCCTGACCAGCATCCGCATCCTCACGAACAACCCCAAGAAGATCTCGGGCATGGCCGGCTACGGGCTCTCGGTGACCGATCAGCTTCCGATCGAGCACATGCCGAACCCTCATAACGAGGCGTATCTCCGTGCCAAGCGCGACCGCCTCGGCCATATCCTTCACCACCAGGGGTTGCCGCTCGACGAGGAGATGCTCCACGCCGAGCAGGAGGCCGACCGGCGGCGCGCTCGCCGCGATGACGACTGAGGGCGAAGGGTCGAGAGCCGGCCTGCGGGTCGCGCTCTGTGTGGCCCGCTTCTATTCCGAGCTGGCCGCCAAGCTGGAAGCCGGGGCGCGCGCGGCGCTCTGCGAAGCCGGCGTCTCGGAGATCGAGGTGTTCGATGTTCCCGGGGCTTTCGAGCTGCCGCTGGCCGCGAAGTACGCCGCCAGCTCCGGACGCTTCGCGGCGGTCGTCTGCCTCGGCGCGGTGATCCGCGGAGAGACCGATCACTACGCCTACGTCTGCGCGGAGGCGGCCCGCGGGATTCAGGAAGTCCAGCTCGAGACCGAGGTCCCGTGCGGCTTCGGCGTTTTGACGGTGGACACGATGGAGCAGGCGCTCGAGCGCGTGAGCGGCGGCTCCAAGCGCGACACGGGTCGTCAGGCGGTCGAGGCGGTGCTCGCAGCGCGAGCAGTTCGCGACAGGCTGACCGCAAGCTGAACAGCGGCGCTCCCAAGGCAGGCGCGGTTGAGCCCCGCCTCCGCCCTGCAGCACTGAAGCGCCCATAAGTCCACGCACCAACCCCCATAAGTTCACGCACCAACCCCCATAAGTTCACGCACCGCGGGCCGCTGCGCTCATAACATCTCCCTATGGGTCGGACACGGAACGTCCCGTCGGCAGCCCCCACCCGACGGCATGATCGCCCGCCGGCTGCTCCCCACGCCCCCCCGGGCAGGCGGCGGCTAGATGGCCTGCGCGACGTCCGTCACTGGCGCGCGACCGATGCGCGGCCCGGCACGGCCCCGGTCCTGCCCCCGACCATGAGCGTCCGACAGCCGGGGGAGCCTTGTCGGCACCGCGTGCCCCGGCGCGAGGCCGTCCTCGTCCTCGTCCTGATGTGCGGCCTCGCGGTCGCGTGGTTTTGGGCGGCCTGGTCTCACCCTCTGGTTCGCGAGATCGGCGGCAGCTCAAACGACAGCGATGGAGCGATGTGGTTCCTCGGCTGGACGGCCTATGCGCTCGCGCACGGCCACAACCCCCTCATCAGCAGCTACGCCCTGTTCCCCGGCGGCCTGAACGCGATGTGGAACTCCTCGATGCCGCTGCTCAGCGTCCTGCTCGCCCCGGTGACGTGGCTTGCCAACGTCGTCACCTCCTACAACCTCGCAGTCACCGCGGGGCCTGCGCTGTCGGCATGGGCCGCCTACCTCGCCTTCCGCCGCTGGACCGCCGCCGTCCCGGCGGTGCTCGGAGGTTTGTTGTTTGGCTTCTCGCCGTTCATGGCGGCCCAGAGCTTCATGCACCCATTTCTGACCGTCGCTCTCAGCGCCCCGCTGATGCTGATTCTGTTTGACCGACTGCTCGCTGTGCAGCGAGCTCCGGCATGGCGCGACGGGCTCTGGCTCGGATTGCTCGTGTGGGCCCAGCTCCTGATCAGCGAGGAGATCCTCGCGATGGAGGCGATTACTGCGCTGGTGGGCCTGGCCGTCCTCGTTCGGTGGTGGCCGCGATTGGGCGCCGGGCGCCGCCTGAAGCATGCGGCCTCGGGCATCGGTGTCGCCGCCGCAACCTGCCTCGCATTAGGCGCGGTCCCGCTTGCCTTCCAGTTCTTCGGTCCCTCACAGCTGTCGAGGGCAGCGCATCAGCCCGGCCTCTATGTGACCGATCTCTTGAACTTCGTCGCACCGACTTCGTTCACCGCGCTGCACACGCACGCGAGCGTGACGCTCAGCCAAACCTTCGCGGGGCACTCGATCGTCGAACTGGGGTCCTATGTCGGCATTCCGCTCCTCGTCTTCCTGGCGCTGGCGGTCGTCCTGGCCAGGCGCAGACCCCTGGTCTGGGTTGGCTTGGGCATCGTCGTGGTGAGCGGAGTCTTCTCCCTCGGTCCCGAGCTGCACATCGCGGGGACGGCGACGGGGATCCCGCTCCCCTGGGCGGCGGTCACGAACGTCCCCCTGCTGGATGACATCCTGCCCTCGAGGTTCGGCTCGATGATGTTCCTGGGCGTCGCGCTTGTGGCCGCCCTGGCGTTCGACGAACTGCGTCACCGCCGCACACCGGGCCGGCTGGCGGGGTGGGCTCTGGGGCTGATCGCGATGGCGAGCGTAGCTCCCGTGATCCCCTTTCCGGCCGCGACCGTGGTCCGACCCGCCGCCTTCACCGAGCACCGGGCCTGCCCACAGGCACCAGACCCGGTTGTCGTCCTGTTGCCTGCCAGCGCGCAGGATCCGCTGTTGTGGCAGGCGGAGTCGGATTTCTGCTTCCACATGCCCACCGCCGCCGGGATCACCGAGTCGGCCGCGGTGCCTCCGTCCCACTGGTCGGTGTTCATGCAGGCGAGCGTCGGCGCGAGGTTCGGCAGCCCTCTGCCGCCGATGACGCCCGCCACTCGAGCCCAGGCGCAGTCGGAGCTGAGCAGCTGGGGCGCGCAGGAGCTGGTGCTGGGTCCGCAACCGCGCTCCGGGCTTCAAGATGCCGCTGCACAGTTGAGGTCCTGGCTCACCGAGCTCCTCGGCGTCGCCACCCGGCGGATCGGGGAGAGTCTCGTCTGGATCCATCCCCACGTCGTCGGATAAATCAGGCTCTCTATACTCGCCCGCCGTGCAGAAGGTGTGCCACATCTGTCGCAAGGGCCCAGCGTTCGGCCACAGCCGCAGCCACTCGATGGTGGCGACCAAGCGTCGCTTCGAGCCGAACCTCCAGCGCGTGCGCATCAATGACGGCGGCACGCCGCGACGCGTGTACGTCTGCACCCGCTGCCTGAAGGCCGGCAAGGTCACCAAGGCCGCCTAGGCGCTCCGAGCGGGGCGCCGCCTTCCCCGCCAGACGCGAATGCGCAGGCGGTCTTGCCCGCCCTACCCCGATGGCATAGCCTCGGCCTATGTCCGACGCGAGCATCGTCCGTTTCCGCGCCGTCATCGAAGCGGGGCTGATCGCGCTGGAAGCGCACCGCTCCGAGGTCAATGAGCTCAACGTCTTTCCGGTCGCCGACCACGACACGGGGGACAACATGGTGCTCACGCTGCGCGCTCTGGCGAACGAGCTCGACCGGCTGCTGAGCGGCTCGGCGCACGGCGGCGCCGAGAGCATCGACCGGCAGGAGATCGTGGCCTCGGTCGCCCGAGCCGCGCTGCTGGGCGCGCGCGGAAGCTCGGGAGTGATCCTCTCCCAGCTCATCAGGGGAGCGGCCGAGGAGCTCGCCAGCCGTCCCGGAGAGCTCGTTGACCCCGTGCTGATCTGCGCGGCGATGGCCCGCGCGACCGACCAGGCATACGGGTCGGTCCGGTCTCCCGCGGAGGGCACGATGCTCACCGTGATGCGCGAGATGGCGGCACGGATGGCCTCCGATCTGGCCCATATGCGCGAAGCTCGTCTGGCCGCGGACACGGACGCCGGCGAGCAGAACGCGGTCATCGCGGAGCTCGTCGAGCGGGCGCTGGAGGCCGGCCGTGAGTCGGTCAAGCGGGGTCCCGAGCTGCTCCCCGCTCTGCGCGAGGCGGGCGTCGTCGACGCGGGCGGCTACGGGCTGACAGTGATGCTCGGCGGGATCGTCGCGGCCCTGCGGGGCGCCGTGCCCGCGCCGGTCCGCCCTCCGGAGACTGCGCGCGTCAGCCACCCTCAGCACTCGTCGAGCACCTACCGCTTCTGTACCAACTTCGCGGTCACCGGCACCGGGCTCGAGGCCTGGCGCCACGTCTCGGCGCTCGAGCGCCTCGGCGATGCAGTGCTGGTGGTCGGCGACTCGACCACGCTCAAGGTCCACGTCCACACCGACAATCCCATTGCCGCCACGGCGCTGTTCGACGGGATCGGCTCGATCTCTCACCTCGACGTGGCCGACATGCGCGGGGCCGTCCGGACGAGCGACGAGCACTTGACGCCGCTCGCCACAGCCGGCGTCTCCGGACTATTGGCGATCGCCACCGGGGCCGGGATCCGAGCCCTGTTCGAGAGCTTCGGCGCGCGCGTGCTGGACGGAGCGGATGGTGCCGCCGCCAACGGCGACCGGGCTCCATCGGCTTACGACCTGCTCGCCGCGATTCACGCGATCGCCGCCGAGGAGGTGGTGGTTCTGCCGAACGGGGCGGCGCCCCTCGCCGCGGCGCACCGCGCCGCCGAGCTCTCAGACAAGACCGTCGTGGTGGTCGACTCCCGCTCCCACCAGGCCGGCCTGGCCGCCGCGGCGGTGCTCGACCCAGGCCGTGGCGCGCACGAGAACGCCGAGCTGATGGAGCGCACGCTCGCCCGGGTTAGGACTGGATCCGTCGCAGCGGCCGCCGCCGATGACGCCGCCGGCCGCTTTCGCGCGGGCGACGCGGTTGGCCGGGTGGGCGACGAGCTGGTCGCCTGGGGTCAGCCACGCGAGGCCCTGCGCGCGGTCCTCGAACGCCTGGCACACGGAGCCGAGCTGATCACCTGCCTGCGCGGCGCCCAGGCCCCACTCGACGACCGCACGGTCGAGACGCTGGCTGCGGGCGAGGTCGAGTTCGAGCTCTCCGAGGGCGGACAGCACGGCGCCTGGTGGCTGCTGGCCGCTGAGTAGCGCCCGGCTCCACAAACGGACGCGAGCTCGATCGCCGCTCGGAGCATCATCATGGGCCGGGTGCCCGCGACCGCCTTCGCCACCAACCGCCCGCTGAGCACCGAGGAGCTGCAGGCGGCGCCGGTCCGCTACCCGCGCCCGACTCGGCTCGCCAGGCCGCTCCATCTCGAAGGGCAGAAGGCCCGCCAGGCGGCGGGGGCGCTCGGGCTCGCGACTGTCGCTGACCTGCTCTGGCATCTCCCGCGCGACCAGCGCGAGGCGCGGACGATCGGCGAGCTGCAGGTGGGTGAGCCGGCCACCGTGGTGGTCGAGGTGCGATCGATCTCGTCGCGCAGCGTGCGCCGTCGCGGCATGCGCCCGCTGGTGGAGGCGCTCGTCGCCGACGGCACGGGCACGGTCAAGGTCACGTTCTTCAACCAGCCCTGGCTCGTGCGCCGCTATCCAGCGGGCACGAGGCTGTTGCTGCACGGCCGTCTCCGCTCTCGCTCGAGCTTCAACGTCGAGGCCCACGCGCGCACGACCGAAGCACTGGGAGCCAGCGTGGGGCTGGTCTCGCACTACCCCGCCACGGACGGCCTCTCCTCGACCCAGATCCACTCGCTGCTGAGGGAGCACGAGCCCCACGTCAGGGAGGTGATCGAGCCCTTGCCGGCGACGGTGCGGGCCGATGAGCGGCTTCCCGACCGTCAGGCGGCGCTGCTCGCCGTCCATTTCCCAGATCACGCATCCGGGACCCCCCATCCACACCGGACGCCCCACCGATCCGCGACCCCACACCCACACGGGACCCCACACCCCGACCCCGCTCGCGATCGGCTCGCGTTCGAGGAACTGCTCTTGCTCCAGCTCGCGCTGCGGCGGCGGCGGGCCGCCCGTCAGACCGCAGCGGCGCCGCGGCTGACCGAACCGCCCACGCTCTCGGCGCAGTGGCTTGAGCACCAGTTGCCCTTCACCCTCACCGGCGACCAGGCCAAGGCCCTCGAGCAGATCGATCGTGATCTGGCGTCGGCCAGCCCGATGCAGCGACTGCTGATGGGCGAGGTCGGCTCCGGCAAGACGGTGGTCGCGCTCTACGCCATGCTGCGAGCGGTCGAGCACGGCCATCAGGCAGCGCTGATGGCGCCCACCGAGACGCTCGCCGAGCAGCACTTCGCGACCCTGCAGACGCTCTTGCCCGGAACCGCGATGCCGCTCGGGCTGCTCACGGGCTCGACGCCGCAGAGCAGGCGCAAAGACCTGCTCGCAAAGCTCGCGAGCGGCGAGCTGCAGCTGGTCGTGGGCACGCACGCGCTGATCGAGCAGCCAGTCCAGTTCACCTCGCTCGCGCTCGCCGTGGTCGACGAGCAGCACCGCTTCGGCGTCTCGCAGCGAGTCGCGCTCGACCGTAAGGCGCCCGCCGGCCGGAGCCCGCACGTGCTTCACATGACCGCCACGCCGATCCCGCGCACGCTCGCCCTGGCCGGCTATGGCGACCTCGACTTCACGGTCCTGCGAGAGCTCCCGCGCGGGCGCAAGCCGATCCAGACCTTCGTCTGCTCGACGCAGCGCGAGCGTGCGCGCGCCTACGAGCGCATCCGCGAGGAGCTGCGCGCCGGCCGCCAGGCGTTCATCGTATGTCCGCTGGTGGAGGAGTCAGAGCTCCTGCAGGCCCGCGCCGCGACGCGCGAGTACGAACGGCTGCGAGACGGCGAGCTGAGCGACTTTGAGGTAGTGCTCCTCCACGGCCAGATGCGGCCGGCGGAAAAGCAGGCGGCGATGAAGAGCTTTTCCGCCGGCGTCGCCGACGTTCTCGTCGCGACGTCGGTGATCGAGGTGGGAATAGACGTCCCCAACGCGACCGTGATGCTGGTCGAGGACGCCGACCGCTACGGCATCTCCCAGCTCCACCAGCTTCGGGGCCGGATCGGGCGCGGCGAGCACCCCTCGGTGTGTCTGCTGGCCGGGACCAAAGATGCACCGCGGCTAAGGGCGCTGCGCGAGCACTCAGACGGCTTTGAGCTCGCCGAAATCGACCTCACTCTGCGCGGCGAGGGGGAGCTGACCGGAACTCGCCAGCATGGGCTCGCCCACTTCCGGGTCGCCGAGCTGCCCCGCGATGCCGCCCTGCTCGAGCGCGCTCGCTTCTATGCGGAGGGGATCGGCGACGCCGACCCTCGCCTCGAGCAGCCCGATCACGCGCTGCTCGAAGACGCGCTCCAGGAACGCTACGGCGGCGAGGCACTCGCCCCCATCCGCGCATGAGGGTGATCGCCGGCGCGCTCAAGGGGCGCCCCCTCCAGGCCCCCGCCGGCCGGCGCACGCGACCAACCCAGGATCGGGTCAGAGAAGCGCTCTTCTCGGTCCTCAGCGACGTCCGCGAGGCCTCGGTTCTCGACCTCTTCGCCGGCTCGGGCGCGCTCGCGATCGAAGCGCTCTCCCGAGGCGCGGCCGAAGCTACTTTGGTCGACACCGATCGAGCCGCGATCGCGGCGATCCGCCGCAACCTCGAGCAGCTCGGGCTCGAGGCAGAGGTCCGCCGCCAGAGTGCCGGGTCGTTCCTCGCGAGCGCAAAGAGCGAGCATCGTCAATACGATCTGGTGTTCGTCGACCCCCCATACAGCCGCGGGAGCGGCCTACGGGATCGGTTGTCCGGCGCGCTCCCGCCGGTGCTCGCGCCCGATGCGCGGGTAGTTGTCGAGAGCGATCGCCGTGCTCCGCTGGAGCTCGACGGGCTGCATCTGAATCTGGAACGTCGCTACGGAGACACCTTGATCCGCATTTACCATGGCGCCCGATAATCGCCTCGCGATCTGTCCGGGCACCTTCGACCCGATTACAAACGGCCACCTGGACGTGATCTCGCGCGCCTGCGCGATGTACGACGAACTGATCGTGGGCGTCGTGAACCTGCCGTGGCGCAAGGGCAAGACGATGTTCTCGGCCGAGGAGCGGGTGGGCTTTGTCGAGAACGCGACGCGCTCGTTCGGCAACGTCACGGTCGAGCCTTTCAGCACGCTGCTGGTCGAGTTCGCGCGCCAGCGCGGGGCCATGGCGATCGTCAAGGGACTGCGCGCGATCTCGGACTTCGAATACGAGCTGGAGATGAATCAGCTCAACCGCCGTCAGGCGCCAGAGATCGAGTCGGTTTACCTGATGGCCTCGGCCAAGTACAGTTTCCTGCGCTCCAGCGGCGTAAAAGAGCTGGCAACGTTCGGCGGTGAGATCGACGAGCTTGTGCCCCAAGAGGTGGCTAAGGCCTTGAAGGAACGGCTTAGCCGTTGAAGAAACAGAGGTTGCGATGGACGTCCTTGTATTGATTGACAAATTGGATGACTTGGTTCACAACGCCAAGCCGGTCCCGCTGACCGACCAGGTGCGCGTGGACAAGGAGGAGATCTACGACATCCTCGACCAGATGCGCGCCACGATTCCCGAAGAGATCAAGCAGGCGCGGTGGATCGTCAAGGAGCGCCAGGAGATGCTGGCCGAGGCCAAGCGCGAGGCGGAGCGCATCGTCAAGGAGGCGCGTGAGCGCCAGGAGCGCTTGATCTCGCAGGAGGAGGTCACCAAGCAGGCCGAGCGCGCGGCCGAGGACATCATCGAGGACGCCCGCGCCCGCGAGCGCGAGATCCGGCTCGGCGCCGAGGACTACGCCGACGAGATCCTCAACACGCTCGAGGTCAACCTGTCGAAGTTCATCGCCGCGGTTCAGCGCGGTCGCGACCGGCTCGCCGGCAAGGAAGAGCCCGTAGAGGTCTCCTAGCTCCCGGCCACGGCATGGCCGAGATCGAGGTCTTAGAAGGTGACATCACGACGCTCGAGGTCGACGCAATCTCGAACGCCGCCAACACGCAGCTGATCCACGGCGGCGGCGTGGCTGGCGCGATCGCGCGGGCGGGCGGCGACCAGATCGAGCGTGAGAGCCGGGCCCGGGCCCCAATCGGGCTCGGCGAGGCAGTCGAGACGGGCGCCGGCGAGCTGCCCTGCACGTGGGTGATCCACGCCGCCACGATGGAGCTAGGCGGCCCCACCTCGGCTGAGATCATCCGGCGCGCGACCGCGAGCACGCTGCGCAAAGCCGACGAGCTCGGCGCCCGCTCGCTGGCACTGGTCGCCTTCGGCACCGGGGTGGGCGGCTTCCCGCTGGAGGAGGCGGCGCGCATCGAGGTCGAGGAGGTCCGCAGGCACCAAGGCAGCGTCGAGAAGGTCGTCTTCGCCGTGCGCGGTCAAGCCGCGCGCGAGGCGTTCGAGCGGGCACTGGAGGCCTGACGATGGCCTACGACGAGGATCTGGCCAACCGCATCCGGGAGCTGCTGGCCGACGAGGACGGCGTGACGGAGCAGAAGATGTTCGGCGGCCTCGCTTTCCTGATCGGCGGCCACATGGCCGTCAGCGCGAGCGGGCAGGGGGGCCTGTTGCTTCACGTCGAGCCGAGTGAGACCGACGCGTTGCTCGAGCAGCCCCACGCCGAGCCGTTCGTGATGCGCGGTCGCTCGATGGCGGGCTGGCTCCGCGTCGACCCTGAGGGCGTGAAGACCAAGCGCCAGCTCCAGCCCTGGGTGAAGCTCGGCGCTGCCTACGCGCGCTCGCTGCCGCCCAAGGGCTGACTCAGCGCGTCGAGAAGCCGCTCAGGCCCTCGGGCTCCTCCTCGAGCACCTCGACGCGCTCGACCTCGGCCTGGGGCGGCCCGGTCTGGACAAACCGCACCACGCGCTCGACGGCCTCGGACTCGCCCTCGAGCACCGCCTCCACGGTTCCATCGGGCATGTTGCGCGCCCACCCCGCCACATCGTGAGCGCGTGCCCGCTCGCGCACGGAGTCGCGAAAGAAGACGCCCTGAACGCGGCCGTGGACCTTGACTCGCCGCCTGATCAACTCTCCGGTCACCGATCAAAAGATCCCACAGTCCTTGGCGCGGGCCGAGCTGTGGGCGTTTTTGATCGCGTGGCGAGCGATTTCGCCCGCGTCGTCCCGACACGCCGGGTCGTGGGCGATTTTGATCGCGTGGCGAGCGATTTCGCCCGCGTCGCCTCGGCACGCCGTGGTCGTGGGCGTTTTTGATCGCGTGGCGAGCGATCCCTCCCGCGCCCCGCGGCCGACCCCTCCCGCACCCCGCGGCCCTTCCGTCCGCGCCCCGCGCCATGCTCAGGAGCTCACATGGATGTCATCCTGGTCATAGTCGGCCTGCTCGCCGGCGCAGCGCTGGCCGCCGCGGCCCTCGCGCAGCGCCTCAAAAGCGCAGAGGCCCGCGCAAACTCCCTCGAGCGCGACCTCGTCCGCGCCGAGGCGGCCCTCGAGCACGAGCGTGCGCTCGCCACCGAGCGGCTGAAGACGCTCGGAGATGCGCGTGACACCTTCAAGGCGCTGAGCGCCGAGGCGGTGCAGGCGGGTATGGCGCAGCTCTCGGAGCTCACCCGGGCCCAGCTGCACAGCGTCCAGGCGGAGGCCAAGGGCGAGCTCGACAAGCGCCAGCACGCCGTCGAGCAGCTGGTCGCGCCGCTCAAGGACCAGCTCGGGCGGGTCGACGCGCAGCTGCGCAACCTCGACCAGGAGCGCCGCGAGTCGCGCGGCCGTCTCGACGAGCAGCTGAGGACGCTCACCGAGACCGGCGAGCGGCTCCGCACCGAGACGGGCGCGCTCGTGACCGCCCTGCGCAAGCCCAACACGCGCGGGCAATGGGGACAGATGCAGCTGCGCAACGTGGTCGAGCTGGCGGGCATGGTCAAGTACTGCGACTTCTTCGAGCAGACGGCGCTCGGGGGAGAGGAGTCGCTGCGGCCCGACGCGATCGTGCGTATGCCGGGAGGCAAGCACGTGATGGTCGACGCCAAGGCGCCGCTCCAGGGTGTGCTCGACGCCTACGAGGCGCGCGACGAGGAGGAGCGCCAGCGCTATCTGCACGACCACGCACGGCTGCTGCGCAAGCACGTGCGGGGCCTGTCCGAGAAGGGCTATTGGGACCAGCTCGACTCGGCCCCCGACTTCGTGGTCATGTTCCTGCCCGGCGAGCACCTCTACGGCGCCGCGCTCGAGGCCGACCCCACGCTGATCGAGGACGCCATGGCCAAGCGCGTGCTGATCGCGACGCCGACGACGCTGCTGGCGATCCTGTGGGCGGTCGCCTACGGCTGGCAGCAGGAGCGCGTGGCCGAGTCGGCCCAAGCAGTCTCGGAGCTCGGGCGCGAGCTGCACGGCCGGCTGGTCAGGCTCTCGGGGCTACTGGCGAAGCTCGGCACGCGGCTCAACAGCGCCGTCGGCGCCTACAACGAAGCTGTCGGCTCCTACGAGGCGCGCGTGATGCCCGGGGCGCGCAGGTTCGCCGAGCACGGCGTGGCGACCGCCGGGGGCGAGCTGCGCGAGCTCGAGCAGGTGACCGTCTCGGCCCGCACGGTGGCCGTGCACGAAGACGACGAGGGCCCCACGGTCCACCCGCTGCGGGCCGCGGGCTAGCCCAGCCGCCCGAGCTACTCCTCGGAGACGGTCCGCGCGGCGACGCCGCGGTCCTCCCACCAGTGCCACAGATCCTCGCGCTGGTGCGGGAGGGGCTCGGCCGAGGGCTTGCTCAGCTGCACGAGCTCGATCGCCTCGTCGATGTCGATGCCATCCCTGATCGCGAGCATCGCGGCCGCGATCGCCGGCGAGCGCTGCCAGCCGGCCCGGCAGTGGACGTAGGTCGTGTGGCCCTCGGCCAGCCACCCGCCGAGGATCTCGACCGCCCGCTCGACCAGCCGGGCCGGCAACCCGCCGTAGTCGGGGAACGGCAGCCGTTCCTCCTCGATCCCCAGCTCGGCCATCGCGTGCTCGATCTCCTCACGCTCCCCAGGCCGGTACTCCGCATCCTCGACCAGGTTGAGCACGCGGCGCACGCCGACCCAGTCGAGCATCGCCACGTCCTCGCGGTCGAGTGGGTATGAGCCGACCAGCAGGCCCTCGAAAACATCGGCGAAGCCGTAGGTGCGAAACCACGTCGACACCCGTCAAATGATGGCGTGATTCACTCTCGCGCGTGCACGGGCGGCGCTTCAACCTCCAGGGACCCTCCAACGGGCGACTCTCCGACCACCCCCTCGCCCGTGGACTCACCGATCATCCTGCAGCCCGCAAGGTCTCCGATCTGCTGTTCGTCGTGAGCACCTTCGTACGCGCCGGCATCGCGCGGCCCGGCCGGCCCGATCGCACCGCGGGCGTCGCCTGGGCGCTCTTCCGCTGGGGCACGACGCTGGCTGGTGGCTATGTCGGCGCGGCGGCCCGCTACCCGCACGAGACGGCCCTGATCGACGAGCTCGGCACGCTCACGTTCCGCGAGCTTGACCGGCGCACGAACGCGCTCGCGGGCGGCTTTGCCCGCCACGGCATCGGGGCGGGGCAGGGGGTCGCGATCATGTGCCGCAACCACCGCGGCTTCGTCGAGGCGAGCGTCGCCTGCTCGAAGCTCGGGGCCCACGCGCTCTACCTCAACACCGCCTTCGCGGCGCCTCTGGTAACGGCGGTGGTCGAGCGCGAGAACCCCGTGGCGGTCGTCTACGACCAGGAGTTCGAGCCGGTGGTAGCCCAGTCGACTGAAGGCCGCCGGGCGTTTATGGCCTGGGTCGAGGACCGCGCGCAGGCACCCCATCCATCGCTCGAGGACCTGATCGCGGCCCATCCCGAAAGTGCGCCGTCGCCCCCGCCCGAGCCGGGGCGCACGGTGATCCTGACCTCGGGCACGACCGGGCCGCCCAAGGGCGCAAACCGCGCGAGCCCCGGCTCGCTCGCGCCTGCGGCCGGATTGCTGTCGCGTATCCCCCTCCGCGCTCGAGAGACCACGTTGATCTCGGCGCCCCTGTTCCACGCCTGGGGCTTCGCCCACATGTTCCTCGGCACCGCGCTCGGCTCGACGCTCGTGCTGCGCCGGCGCTTCGACCCCGAGGACGCCGTGCGCACGATCGCCAAACAGCGCGCCGACGCCCTGGTGGTTGTGCCCGTCATGCTCCAGCGCATCGTGGGGCTGGGCGAGGAGGTCCTGCGCCGCTATGACACCTCCTCGCTGCGCGTGATCGCCGTCAGCGGCTCGGCCCTGTCCGGAGCGCTCGCGCGCCGCGCGCTTGAGAGCTTCGGCGACGTCGTCTACAACCTGTACGGCTCGACCGAGGTCTCGTGGGCGACGATCGCTGACCCCTCCGACCTGCGCGCCGCGCCGGGGACAGCGGGGCGGGCCCCGCGCGGAACGACGGTGAAGATCCTCGACGAGCACGGCCACGAGCTTCCCGACGGGCAAAGCGGCGTGATCTTCGTCGGCTCGGAGCTGCTGTTCGAGGGGTACACGAGCGGTGCGGACAAGGACCGCTTCGGCGCGCTCATGTCGACTGGAGATGTGGGCCACTTCGACGCCGCGGGCCGCCTGTTCATCGACGGCCGCGACGACGACATGATCGTCTCGGGGGGCGAGAACGTCTACCCGGGCGAGGTCGAGGAGCTGCTCGGCGGCGTCCCCGGAGTGCGCGACGTCGCCGTCGTCGGCGTGGATGACGACGAGTGGGGCCAGCGGCTGCGGGCCTACGTCGAGCCCGAGGACGGCGCGACGCTGAGCGAACAGGCACTCAAGGACCACGTGAAGGGCCACCTCGCCGGCTTCAAGGTGCCGCGCGACGTCGTGTTCGTCGACGAGTTGCCCCGGACAGCCACCGGCAAGGTCCTCAAGCGCGAGCTGCGGGTACGTTCCTAGAAGGCCGGCGCACATGTGCGCCGGCCCCGGTCCGCACATGTGCGGACCGGCCGCCCGGCACATGTGCCGGGCGGAACATATTGATCTCTACCCTGAGATCCATGCCCGCGCGCACCGACGCATTCGATCTGCGCGGGCTTCATTTGAGCTCGGGCGCCGGCCGGCGGCTCGAGCTGGGTGTCGCGATCGACTCGTTCGTGCTCGGTGGCCAGCAATACCGAGTGGCGCCGGAGGTAGTGCCCGTGAAGCTCGAGGTCTCGCGCACGACCGGCGAGGGATACGCGCTGGTGCTGCGCTTTCAAGTGTCGCTCGAAGGGCCCTGCATGCGCTGCCTCAAGGATGCCTCACCCGAGCTGACGGTGGAGGCGCGCGAGGTCTCCCAGCCGGGCGAAGCGGCCGAGCTGCGCTCGCCCTATCTCAAGGACGAGGTCCTCGATCTGCGCTCCTGGGCGCGCGACGCGCTCGCGCTCGCGACGCCCACGCAGGTCCTCTGCCGCCCGGACTGCGCCGGCCTTTGTCCCGAGTGCGGGGCCAACCTCAACGCCGCCGGGGCGGGCCACAAGCACGAGCGCTCCGAGCCCGATCCCCGCTGGTCGCGGCTCTCACAGCTCAGGTTCGACTGAGGCCTCCGGCTACACTGGCGCCCCATGGCTGTCCCCAAGCAGAAGCAGTCGCACGCGCGCACGGCCCAGCGTCGGGCCCAGCACAAGCTGACCGCGCCTGCCTACAACACCTGCCCGCACTGTCACAACCCGCGCTTGCCCCACCGTGTGTGTCCCACCTGCGGCTACTACAAGGGCCGCGAGGTAGTGGCAAGCGATTCGGGCGAGCAGTCCGCCTAGCGTCCCTGTGATCAGGGTTGCGGTGGACGCGGGCGGGGCTGACCTCGGCCCGGCCGAGGTGGCTGCCGGTGCGGCCCTCGCCGCCGAGCGAGGCGTCGGGGTGCTGCTGTTCGGGCCGGTTGACGAGATCGGCGCGATGCCTCCCGGCGTGGAGGTAATCGACGCACCCGTCTCGATCGCCAAGGAGGTCGATCCCGCCTTCGCCGTCCGATCGACGCCGGAGGCGTCGATCGTGCAGGCCACGCGCGCGGTCGCGGAGGGCCGCGCGCAGGCGCTCGTCTCGGGTGGCTCGACGGGCTCGGCGCTGGCCGCGGGGCTGTTCAACATCCGGCGCGATCGCGGCATCTACCGGCCCGCCCTGGCGCTGCCGCTGCCGATTCCCTCGGCGCGACCGGTGCTGTTGCTCGACGTCGGCGCGAACGTCGCCTGCCGGCCCGAGCACCTGATCCAGTTCGCCCACATGGGGGCCGCCTTCTCCCAGGCCGTGCTGGGCTTTGAGCGCGCGCGCGTGGCCCTGCTCTCCAACGGCGAGGAGCCCGGCAAGGGCACGCCCGACCTGATCGCAGTGCACGAGGCGCTGCAGGGCTCGAGCGGCACCGGCCTGAACTTCGTCGGCAACATCGAGGGCACCCAGATCACCTCGGGCATCGCCGATGTGGTCGTCATGGACGGGTTCATCGGCAACATCACGCTCAAGGTGATCGAGGGCGTATCGGACCACACGATGCGGGCCATCGACGAGCTCGCCGAGGCGTCGCTGCGAGCCCGCCTGGGTACCCGCCTGCTCCATCCCGCGATGAGCGCCCTGCGCAAGGAGATCGATCCCGAGACGCCGGGCGGGGCCTACATGCTCGGGCTGCGCCAGCTCGGCGTGGTCGCCCACGGCCGCTTCACCCGCAGCGGCTTCGCGCACGCGATCGAGGTCGCGGCCAAGGGCGTGCGCGAGGACGTGGTCGCGCGGACGCGGGAGGGGCTCCAGGCTGCGGGTGCTTTGCGCAAGCCGACCCGCGTGGAGGCGCCGCTGTCGTCCGAGCCCGCCGCTAGCTTCTAGCCGCTCATGGCCCCGGATCCTGAGAGCGCCGTGGACATGGACCGCGAAAAGGTCGTCGCGATGATCCGCGCCCACCTCGCCGACGAGCTCGAGATCGACCCCGGGTTGATCACAGAGGGAACGCGCTTCAGGGAAGACCTGGATGCGGACTCACTCGATCTCTACACGCTGGTGCAGGAGCTGGAGGACACCTACGGCGTGAAGATGTCGGACGAGCAGGCGGCGAAGATCCTCACCGTGGGTCAAGCGGTCGACTTCGTGCTGGCCACGGTCGGGCCCGCGCGGGACTCGGCGACCGCTACGCCGGGCGCTCCAGAGTGAGCGCCGCGAGGCGCCGGCAAAAGCTCGAGCTCGAGCGTCTGCTCGAAGATCTCCCCGACGAACTGGCCGCACCCGTCTTCACGCACGCGTCCTGGCGCTCGCGCAGGTCTGAGTCCTATGACCGGCTGGCGTTTCTAGGCGACAGCGTGCTCGGGCTGGCAGTGACTACCCACCTGTACGGCCATGACGGCGCGGGCGTCGGCGCGGGAGACCTAACCAAGGTTCGCGCCCAGGCCGTCTCGGGGCGCGCCTGCCGCGCGGTCGCCGAACGGCTCGGGATCGCGAAGCGCCTTCAGCAGGCGGCGCCGCCCGAGGCCGAGGCCACGGCCGAATCGCTCGTGCAGACCGAGCGCGCGCTCGCGTCAGTGCTTGAGGCCGTGATCGGCGCCTGCTACCTCGCGGAAGGCTACGAGCGCACCGCCAGCGCCGTCGTCGAGGCCTTCACGCCGGAGATCGAGAAAGCACTCGAGCATCCTGCCGACTACAAGTCGACGCTCCAGGAGCGCCTCGCGCGCAATGGCGAGCTCGTCTCCTACGAGGTCGTCGACGAGCGGGGGCCGCCTCACGCGCGCACGTTCCAGATCAGCGCGATCGTGTCGGGCTCAGAGGTCGGCCGCGGCACGGGTCGAAGTAAGAAGGACGCCGAGCAGGAGGCGGCGCGCACGGCCCTCAAGGCTCTGAGCTGACCGGAACGATGCATCTCAAGTCGATCGCGCTCAAAGGATTCAAGTCGTTCCCCGATCGCACGGTGCTCGAGTTCGGGCCCGGAGTGAGCGTGATCGTGGGGCCGAATGGGTCGGGCAAGTCCAACATCACCGACGCCGTGCTGTGGGCGCTCGGCGAGCAGTCCCCCGGGGCGGTCAGAGGCCACTCGATGCAGGACGTCATCTTCTCCGGGGCACCTGGGCGCCAGGGCTCAGGCCGCGCAGAGGTCGAGCTGGTGCTCGACGACAGCGAGGGCACGCTCGGGCTGGGGACGCCCGAGGTCTCGATTGTGCGGCGCCTCGATCGCGCCGGCGAGGGGGAGTACCGGCTGGCCGGGGCTCGCTGCCGCCTGGTCGATGTGATCGAGGTGCTCTCCGACACGGGGCTCGGCAAGGAGATGCACTCTGTGATCTCGCAGGGCCGGGTCGAGTCGATCGTCACCTCCAAGCCGCGCGATCGCCGCGCGCTGATCGAGGAGGCGGCGGGGCTGGGCAAGCACCGCAAGCGGCGTCGCCGAGCGCAGCTGAAGCTCGAGCGCACGCAGCACAACCTCGACCGTGCGCTCGACGTCGAGCGCGAAGCGCGGGCGCGCCTGCGACCGCTCAAGCGCCAGGCGGAGGCGGCCGACCTGCACGCCCGGCTCGAGCGTCAGACGCTCGAAGCGCGCTTCGAGCTGGCGCGCGAGGAAGTGCGGGGGCGGGCCGCTGCGCTGGCCGGCCTGGAGCAGCAAGTCCTTTCGCTCAGGGAGCGACGCGAGCTGGTCGAGTGTGAGCTCAAGGGAGTCGCCGGCGAGCGCGAGGCGGCCGAACAGGCGCTTTCCGAGCGCAGCTCGCGGCGCGAGGAGCTCTCGCGGCGCTGCTTCGCGGCGCAGTCCGCCACCGAACGGGTCGGCGACCGGCTCGAGACCGTTACCGGCACCGCTGCCTCGCTCGAGACGAGGATCGCCCGCGACCGTGAGCGGCTCGGAGCGCTGCGCTCGCGGGGCGCCGAGGATCAGGGCGATGACGGCGCGGCTGCCCGCATCGCCGAGCTCGAGCGCGAGCTCGCCGACGCCGAGCGCGAGGGGGAAGCGCAGCTCGCGGCCGAGATCGAGGCGCTCCAGCGTGACCAAGCCGATGCGGCTCAGACGCTGCGGGAGAGGGATGCAGCGGTGGCGCGCGCGCTGGAGGCGCGGACGCAGGGCGAGCAGCAGCTCGAAGAGGCCCGCGCGGCGCTCGCGGACGCCGATCGCCGGCTCGAGGCGGCGCGCCGGGAGGCCGCCCGCATCGGCGCCGAGCTGCAGGCGATCAACCGCGCTTTGCGCGGGCTCGAACCAGCGCCCGGCGGGAGCACGACGCTAGCCGACGGACTGAGGGTCGAGCCCGGCTACGAGCTCGCGCTCGCGGCGGCACTCGACGGCCGGCTGCGGGCGGCGCTCGCCTCCGACCGAGACGCCGCCCAGCGGCTGCTGGAGCAACACGGGGGAGAGGGTGGCCGAGTGCTGATCGCCGATAGCCACGACCCCGGCGACGACACGGTCGAGCCCCCTCCGGGTGGCGCTCGCCGACTATCCGAGCTCGTGCGCGGCGAGGGCCAGGCGGCCGCGACCGTCACGCGCCTGCTGCGGGATGTATGGCTCGTCGAGACGCTCGAAACCCTGCCGGCGACGTTCGCCGGGATCGCCGTGACGCGTGGTGGGCGCGCCTGGTCGGCGCGGGCCGGTGAGCTCCGCCAGGCGCCGGCGCTGGGTGACGAGCAGGTGCTGGCGCAGCGCAACCGGCGCGAGCAGCTGCTGCACGCGACCGAGCAGGCCGCGGGCGAGGAGGCCGCCGCGGGCCGGGCACGCGAGAGCGCGGTAGAAGCGCTCGAGCGACGCATGGGCGAGCGCGACCACGCGCTCGCGGACCACCGGACGGCGGTGCGAGCGCTCCAGGAGGCGGGCGAGGCCGAGCGTTCGATCGCCGCGGCGATCGAACGTCGCGCCGAGGCCGGCGCTCCGGCGGGCGGCCGTCAGGCGCGGCTGGCCGCGGAGCTCGACTCTGAGCGGCGAGCGCTCGAGCGCGCCGAGCGCGAGCGGGCCGAGCGCGGCCGCGTTCTGGGGCTGCTGCAGGCGGCGCTCGCCGACGGCGAGCACGCCCTGCCGGTGGTGCGCCAGGCGCTCGAGACGCTGCGCGAGGCCGCGGCCGGGATCGCCGCGCAGCGAGCCGTGTTCGAAGCCGAGCTCCAGGCCGACCGCCAGGCGGGCGAGGAGATCGCCGCCAGGCTGCGTGACTGCGCCCAGCGCGAGGCCGCGCTGCATACGCAGCTACACGGCGAGAACGAGGCGCTCACGCAGGCCGAGGTCGGCGCCCAGCGTGCGCGCGACCGCGCCGCCGAGGCGCTGGCCGAGCTGCGCATGCTCGCGGGCCGGCTCGGCCTCGACGCCGAGCCCGCCGCCGAGCCGCTTGAGCCCGAGCAGCGCGAGGCCCTGCAGGCACGGCTCGAGCGTCTCGCGCGCCGCCGCGAGCAGCTCGGGCCGGTGAACCCCTTGGCGGAGCGCGAGTACCAGGAGGCGATCGAGCACGTCGAGGAGCTCGAGCGTCAGCGGGTCGACCTCGAGACGGCCCTGCGCGAGCTCGAGAGTGTGATCCGTGACACCGACCGCCAGATCGACGAGTGCTTCGAGCAGACTTTTACGGCCACCGCGCGCAACTTCGAAGACGTCGTCGGGCGGCTGTTCCCCGGTGGCAGCGGCCGCCTGCGGCTGGTCTCGGAGCGCGAGGGCCCGGTCCGTGCGCTGGGCGGCCAGCAGCTCGACGAGGCGCCCGCCGACGATCAGCCCGAGCCCGAGGCGCTCGGGATCGAGATCGAGCTGATGCCGGCCGGCAAGCGCATGCAGCGGCTCTCGTTGCTCTCTGGGGGCGAGAAATCGATGACCGCGCTCGCCTTTCTGTTCGCGGTCTTCCTCGCCCGCCCGTGCCCGTTCTACATCCTCGACGAGGTCGAGGCGGCGCTCGACGACCTCAACATCGACCGCTTCCTGCAGCTGCTGCGCTCGTATTCGAGCCGCGCCCAGTTCATCGTCGTCACCCACCAGAAGCGCACGATGGAGGCGGCCGACGTGCTCTACGGCGTCGTGATGGGCGGGGACGGCATCACCAAGGTGATCTCGCGGCGGCTCTCGGAGGCTGAGGCGGCGTAGGCCGCGCGGCGCGCGACCCAGGCTCGCGCCGCCCCGCGGGACGTAGGATCTGCTCGATGCTGGTCGTCTCGAGCGGCGAAGTCAGAAAGCTCCTGGACCTCGATCGGCTGATCGACGCGCTCGCCATTGCCATGGTCGACCTGAGCGCCGGCCGCGCGGCCGCGCCTGACCGCGTCGCGGCATCCGTGCCCGAGCGCGAGGGGCTGCTCGCGGCGATGCCGGGCTACCTGCCCGCGCCGGGCGCAGCGCTCATGGCCAAGCTCGTGAGCGTCTTTCCGCACAATGCGGGCGGCCCGCTCCCGACCCACCAGGCGCTGATCGCGGTCTTCGATCCAGACACCGGTGCGCCGGCGGCGCTGCTCGACGGCAACGAGATCACCGCGGCGCGAACAGGCGCCTGCTCGGCGCTCTCGGCGCGCTTGCTGGCGCGCGAGGAGGCTTCGCTGCTCGCGCTGCTGGGGACGGGCGTACAGGCCAGGTCCCACGCCCGGGCGATGGTGCGCGTGCGACCGATCACCGAGATCGTGGTCGCCGGCCGCGATCCGGCCAAGACGCAGGCCACAGCGTCGGAGCTGGCCGCCGAGCTCGAGCTCCCGGTCCGGGCGGTCGGGAGCTACCGGGAGGCGGCGGAGCGGGCGGAGATCGTCTGTGCGACAACGCACTCGGTCAAGCCGGTCCTGCGGCGGGAATGGCTCGCGCCCGGCACCCACGTGGCTTCGGTGGGCTTCAACCCTGCAGGCCGCGAGCTCGATGACGCGACCGTGGTCGACGCGCTCGTCTGCGTCGAGTCGCGCCGGGCGGCGCTCGCCCCGCCACCCGTCGGCAGCCTCGACCTGCTCGAGCCGATACGCGCGGGGCTGATCACCGCCGAGCACGTCCACACAGAGCTCGGGGAGCTCGTCTCGGGCGCGAAGCCCGGGCGCCGCTCTCCCGAGCAGATCACGCTCTACAAGTCGGTCGGCGTCGCCGTGCAAGACGCCGCGGCGGCCGCTCTGGTGCTGGCGGATGCGCGCGCGGCGGGGGTGGGTCAGGAGATCGCGCTATGACCGATCAGCGGGTGCGGGGGTCGTGCCTGTGCGGCGGAGTCCGATTCGAGATCACTGCGCCCTTCCGGCGCGCCAACTACTGCCACTGCTCACGCTGTCGTAAGCATTCCGGGTCGAACGCGCTCGCTCAGGGACGCGTGCCGCGCGAGGGCTTTGCGCTGCTCAGCGGGGCGGAGCTGATCGAGGTCTTCACGCCTCCGGGAGGGATGGTCAAGGCCTTCTGCCGCCGCTGCGGTTCGAGCCTGTTCGGCGGCACGTGGCCCGAAGGCCCCGAGGTCTCGGTCCGGCTCGGCGCGCTCGAGGACGATCCCGGCATCCGGCCCCAGTACCACAGCTTCGTGGAGTCCGCGGCAGAGTGGGATGAGATTTGCGCGGATGGCCTGCCCAGGTTCCCGGGGAAGAGCCCGCTGGCGTAGGCCGAGCTCCGGAGCGGCGCCCGCTGGCGTAGGCCGGGCTCCGGAGCGATCGCTGGGGGCGGACCGTGCGCCGCGCCCCTCGCGTAGCCTCTCGCCCGACCATGGCCAGAGACTGGAGCGAGCTCTTTATCGTCGATGGGGGAGGCCGGTCGGGCGCCCCCGATGGTGAAGGAGACGGCGAGGGCGGACGCCGCGGCGGCCGCTTGCGGCGCCTGCGCGAGAACCTGCGCAAGACGCGCCAGGCGCTCGGCGCCGAGGTCCAGGCGACCCTGTTCGAAGACCCAAACGAGGAAACCTGGGAGCGGCTCGAGGAGGCGCTGATCTACGCCGACGTCGGCGCGCAGACAACCGCCCGGGTCGTGAGCGAGCTCGAGCAGGAGGCGAGCGCGGGTCAGCTGAACGGCGGCGCCGCGCTGACCGAGCGCCTCGTCGAGCTGCTCGCCGCGACCGCGAAGACGGGGGAGGACCGCATCGACCTGCGCGCTCAGCCCACGGTGATCCTGGTCGCGGGCGTGAACGGCACTGGGAAGACCACGACCGTGGGCAAGCTCGCCTGGCATCTACGCCATCAGTTCGGCCGCTCGGTCGTGATGGCGGCGGCCGACACTTTCCGCGCAGCCGGGATAGAGCAGCTCGAGGTGTGGGCCGAGCGTGCGGGTGCAACGTTCGTGCGCCGCGGCGCTGGCGCGGACCCCGGCTCGGTCGCCTATGACGCAGTCGAGCTCGCGCTGCGCGAGGGCGCCGACGTCGTCATCATCGACACCGCCGGCAGGCTCCACACCCAGTCCGACCTGATGGCCGAGCTCGCCAAGGTAAGCCGTGTGGTCTCCAAGCAGATTCCCGAAGCGCCTCACGAGACGCTGCTGACCGTCGACGCGACCACGGGCCAGAACGGGCTCCGTCAGGCGCGCCTCTTCTCCGAAGCCGTCCCGGTCACCGGCCTGGTCCTGACCAAGCTCGACGGAACCGCCAAGGGGGGGATCGCACTAGCGATCGCTCAGGAGCTCGGCCTGCCCGTCAAGCTGATCGGGATCGGGGAGGGCATGGAGGATCTGCGTCCGTTCGAGCCGACCGAGTTCGCCCGGGCACTCGTAGCGGCGTGAGGGGCCAGTCGATGGCTCACGCTCGTCGGAATCCGAAGCTTGAGCGACATCGACCGACGGTTCCGCCCGCTCGCTAGGCTCAAACCAGATGTTCGACACCCTCGCCGACAAGCTTCAGGGCGCCCTTCAGGACGTGCGCGGGCGCGGAACGCTGACCGAGAGCGACGTCTCGGCGGCCATGCGCGAGATCCGGCTGGCGCTGCTCGAGGCGGACGTCAACTTCAAGGTCGTCAAGGGGTTCACTGCGGCGGTCAAGGAGCGCGCGCTGGGCGCCGATGTGATCGGTCGCCTCAACCCGGGCCAGCAGGTCGTCAAGATCGTCTCCGACGAGCTCACCGAGCTGATGGGCGGCGCGGGGCGCGACCTTTCGTTCTCGCCGCGGCCGCCGACGATCGTGGTAATGGCAGGCTTGCAGGGCTCGGGCAAGACGACCGCGACCGCCAAGCTTGCGCGCTACCTCCGCGAGCAGCACAGCTCATCTGTCGCGGTAGCCGCCTGCGACGTGCAGCGGCCGGCCGCCGTCGACCAGCTGATCAAGGTGGGCCGCCAAGCGGGTGCCGATGTCTATGAGCAGGGGACCGACAGAGACCCCGTGGCGATCGCGAAATGGGCCCGCGACCGAGCCACGACCGAGGGCAAGGACGTACTGATCGTCGACACCAGCGGGCGCTTGCACATCGATCGCGAGCTGATGGACGAGCTCAAGCAGATCAAGCGCGAGCTCAAGCCGCACACCGTGCTGCTGGTGGTGGACGCGATGACCGGACAGGACGCAGTCTCGGTCGCGGAGCAGTTCGGCGAGGTGGTCGGCTTCGACGGCGTGGTCATGACCAAGCTCGACGGAGACGCTCGCGGCGGCGCCGCGCTGTCGGTCAAAGCCATCACGGGCAAGCCGATCCTGTTCGCCTCGACGGGCGAGAAGCTCGATCAGTTCGAGCGCTTTTACCCCGATCGCATGGCCCAGCGGATTCTCGGCATGGGCGACATGATGACCCTGATCGAGAAGGCCCAGGACGCCTACGACGAACAGCAGGCGGTCGATCTCGAGCGCAAGCTTCGCAAGGCGCAATTCGGCCTCGACGATTTCCTCGATCAGCTGCGTCAGGTCCGCAGGCTGGGACCGCTGCAGTCTCTGCTGGGCCTGATCCCCGGCGCCGACAAGCAGCTGCGCAACGTGCGCATCGACGAGCGCGAGTTCGACCGCATCCAGGCGATCATCCTCTCGATGACCCCGCAGGAGCGCCGCCACCCCGAGCTCATCAACGGCTCCCGCAGGGTGCGGATCGCGCGCGGCTCGGGCACCAACGTGCAAGCCGTCAAGGCGCTCATCAAGCAGTTCGAGCAGATGCGCAAGGTGATGCGCCAGGTCGCCCAGGGCCGCATGCCCGACCTTGGCGCGCTGCTCGGCCAGGGCGGCGCTCCGACCGCACCCACACGGCTCGGTCGCTAATCTCACGAAGCGATGGCCGTAAGACTCAGATTGACCCGGGTGGGCAACCGCAAGAACCCCGTCTGGCGGGTAGTGGTCGCCGACCAGCGGTCCAAGCGCGACGGTCGCGTGATCGAGACCGTCGGCCACTACAACCCGCAGACGCAGCCCTCGACGGTGGCTATCGACGAGGAGCGCGTGCGCGACTGGCTCGCCCGCGGGGCCGAGCCGAGCGGCGCGGTGCGCAAGCTGCTGCACATCCAGGGAATCCTCTAAGCCGACACGAGGAGCCGCGATGAAGGACCTGCTCGAGCACCTGGCCAAAGGGCTCGTCGAGCAACCTGAGGCCGTGCGCGTGACCGAGACCCGCGAGGCGGACGGTTCGACGGTGCTCGAGCTGGCGGTGGCCGATGACGATTACGGCAAGGTGATCGGGCGCGGAGGCCGCACCGCCGCGGCGCTGCGCACTGTCATCAAGTTCGCGGCCTCCCGGCAGGACCGCCGGGTTTTCGTGGACATCGTCGACGCTGCATGACGTGGCTGCGGGCCGGTCTGGTGGGGCGACCCCACGGACTGGACGGCAGCTTCCATGTCGCCGAGCCGACGCCCCAGTTACTGGTCGCCGGGCGCACGGTCTTCGCGCGCGACGTCGAGCTCGAGATAGTCAGGCGCGCCGGAACCGATGCACGCCCGATCATCCGCCTCGCGGCGATCGATGACCGCGCCTCGGCCTCGGCGCTGCGCGGCTCAGAGCTCCTGTGCAGGCGCGAGGGGGCTCCCGAGCTCGGGGATGAAGAGTGGTGGGCCGAGGATCTCGAACGCTGCCACGTGGTCGCCGCCGGACGGCCGCTCGGCAGCGTCAAGCGGCTGGTCGCGCTGCCCTCGTGCGAGGCGCTGGTGGTGCAACGCGACGGTGAGGCGACGGAGATGCTCGTGCCCTTGGTCTCCGACGCCGTGGTGCGGGTCGACATCGACGCCGCCCAAATCGAAGTAGACCTCCACTTCCTGGACGCAGACGTTGGGGACTAGTGCAGATCGACGTCTTCACGCTCTTCCCGGACGCGTTCGCTTGGTTCGAGCGCCAGCACCACGTGACCGGCGCGCTCGCCGCTGGACTTGAGCTCACGTACGTCAACTACCGCGACCACACCCCACTGAAAGCCGGGCAGGTTGACGACACCCCCTTCGGCGGCGGCGCCGGGATGGTGCTGAGGGTTGACGTTGTCGAGGCGGCACTGCGTGCTCGCTACGACGTCGATCCGCTCGAGCTGCCAAGCCGTCGGCGGGTACTCGCGCTCACGCCGTCAGGGCCCACGCTCGACGAGCGGGCGGTGTCGGAGCTCGCCGCCGAGCCGGCGCTGACGCTCCTGTGTGGCCGCTACGAGGGATTCGACGAGCGCATCCTCGAGCATTTCGTCAGCGGCTGCCTGTCGATCGGTCGCTACGTCCTGGCCGGCGGCGAGCTCGCGGCAATGGTCGTGCTCGACACGGTCACGCGCAAGCTCCCGGGCGCACTGGGGGACGAAACCTCGATCGTCGAGGAGTCCTACTCGGAGGCACTCGAGGGGGCGCCGGAATATCCCCACTACACACGACCGGCCGAATATCGGGGCTGGCGCGTGCCCGAGATCCTGGTCTCGGGCCACCATGCCCGGATTCGCGAGTGGCGCCGCGCCCAGAGTCGCCAACGGGCCGGCGATCAGCCAGCTGAGGGCGAGTCGCTACGATAAGCGCGCTGCGCGGGAGGGCCGGCTGACTGCCTGGCCCGACTCTCGCCGTCGCAGCATGCCCAGTACCGATGAGCACCGTAATTGACAGCCTCGAGCGCTCGCAGCTTCGGCGTCTGCCGAGGTTTGCGGCGGGCGACCGCGTGCGCGTGCATTTCCAGGTGATCGAGGGCACCCGGCGCCGTACTCAGGTGTTCGAGGGCGTTGTGATCAAACGCCAGGGCCACGGCGTGCGTGAGACGTTCACCGTCCGCAAGCAGTCGTTCGGCGTCGGCGTCGAGCGAACCTTTCCGGCCCATTCACCCAAGATCGAGCGGATCGAGGTGGCTGCTCGGGGCGATGTGCGCCGCGCCAAGCTCTACTACTTGCGCGAGCGCGTCGGAAAGCGCGCGCGCGTTCGCGAGCGCCGCTCGACAGGGCCGGAGGAAGTCGTCGGGCGGGAGCTCCTGCACACCGAGCCACCGCCGGCTGCCGATGAGGTCGCACCGGCTCCCGAGGACGTTGCCCCGGAGCACGAGGCGCAGGTTGGCGATGATGTAGCGACCGAGACGCCAAGCGAGGCCGCGACTGAGCCGCAGAGCGTTGACTCTCCGGAGGGCGCCGACACTGAGGCGGCTGCTCCCGAGGACGCCGCGGATGCCGCTGCTGCGGGCGAGGCCCCCTCGGACCAAGAGCAGGAGTGACGCGGTCCAAGCGGTCGCGTGCGTCGACGGCGGCCGAGCTTGTCGCCATCGTCGCCGCGGCGGTGGGGATCGCATTCATGCTCGAAGCGTTCGTCGTCAAGCCCTATCGCATCCCGAGCGCCTCGATGGAACCGACTCTCGTGGTCGGGCAACGCATCCTGGTAAATCGCTTGACCGGCGGATCGGGGTTGCACGTTGGGGAAATCGTCGTCTTCCACCCGCCCGCGAACTACGGCAACGGCTGTGCGGCCCCGCACGAGGGGCAGAACGCGATCGGCGAGCCGGGCGCTCGCGCTTGCGATGTGGCTCAAGGTCATCCGTCGTCGTTGACCTTCGTCAAGCGCCTGGTCGGTTTGCCCGGCGACCGCGTCTCGATCCGCTCTGGGCACGTGATCCGCAACGGCGTTCGTGAGAAGGACCCGTATGTGAAGGGTTGCGCGGGGTTAACGGTTTGCAACTTTCCGGGCACCGTCACGATTCCTCGCGGTGAGTACTTCATGATGGGGGACAACCGTGGGCAGTCCGACGACAGTCGCTTCTGGGGGCCGATCCCCGAGTCGTGGATCGTCGGCGACGCCTTCTTCAGCTATTGGCCTCCAGACCGCTTTGGTTCGCTCTAACCGTTCAGCCAGACCCGCGCCCCGTGCTTAGCTCCCCATGACGATGTCAAGCCGAACAAGGAAGTCGCCCAAGTCGACCGTCAAGTCGCTGGTGGAGCTGGTCGTCACGGTGGCAGTCGCGATCGGGATCGCGTTGCTCGTCCAGGCCTTCATTGTCAAGCCCTACCGGATTCCGAGCGGATCGATGGAGCCCACGCTGGCGATCGGTCAGCGAGTGTTGACCAACAGGCTCGTCTCGCATCCCAGCTTGGGTGACGTTGTGGTCTTCCACCCGCCGACGGGCGCGAACCCCAATGACCCCTTGTGTGCCAATACGAACCAGGGCCCCGGCCAGTCTTCGCAGCAACCTTGTGCCAAATCAGTGCCCCACGAGTCGAATCAGACCTACATCAAGCGCGTCGTCGGACTACCGGGAGATCGCATCTCGGTGGTCGGTGGCCACGTGATCCGCAATGGCCACCGCGAGAAAGACGGGTACATCAGCCTCGCGAACTGTCCCGGCGCAGCCGAGTGCAGCCTCCCCAAGCCAATCGTTGTTCCGCCCGGCGAGTACTTCATGATGGGGGACAATCGTGGGGACTCCGACGACAGCCGGTTCTGGGGGCCTGTCCCGGCCAGCTGGATCATCGGCGTTGCCTTCTTCACCTACTGGCCACCCAGCCGCATCGGCTTCCTCTGAGCCGGGAGCGGTTGAGCGAGCGAGCTCGGGGCCGGTCGAGCGGGCGAATTTGGGCTCGGTTGTGCGACGAAAGCCAGCTTCGACCGAGCGACGCCCTCGCCGCACCGGGCGGCGCCTGTTCGCCTTCGACCGGGCGCTCGGCGTGCGCTTCGTCGCCGGCGCCGACGAGGCGGGCCGGGGCTCACTCGCGGGACCCCTGGTCGCGGCCGCGGTCCTGTTCGACCTCGAGCGCCTGCGCCCGGCCGACGTCCGAGCCCTCGGTGCGCTGAACGACTCCAAGCAGCACACGCCTGAGTCGCGGGCCGAGTTGTTCGGCGTGATCCTCCGCATCGCGGCGCGCACCGCAATCATCTCCCGCTGCGCGCCGGGCATCGACAATCGCGGTCTGCACGTCACCAATCTCGCGGCGCTGCGGGTGGCGTTGCGGAGAGTGACATGCGACGGATGTGTGTGCCTGAGTGACGGCTTCGCGCTCGGCGAGCCTGGCGCCCGCGCCGTCGTCGGCGGCGACGCACGAAGCGCCGCGATCGCGGCAGCTTCAGTGATAGCCAAGGAGACTCGCGATCGCTACATGCGGCGGGCAGACGCGACCCATCCGGGCTTTCAGTTCGCCCAGCACGTCGGCTATTCGACGCCCGAGCACCGTGAGGCGATCGAGCGGCTCGGCGTTTCGCCGCTGCACCGATTGTCCTTTCAGTCGGCGGCCTACCAGCAGCTGAGCTTCGGCTAGCGTCGCTGCATCCACTCCTAGAAAGCCGCTTCGAGGTGCTCGAGCCGGACCAACTCCCCGCGCCGGTCGAAAACAACCGCGATTGCGTCGAAGCGGATTACGGGCGCGTACTCCCGTTTAAAGCTCTCGCTGATCCACCGGATGGCCATCTTGCGCACCTGCGCACGCTTGCGGGGGTGAAGTGACTCGAAGGGGTGCCGCTCGGGTCCGCCGCGCGCCGACGCCTGCCGGCGCGACTTGACCTCGCAGAAGACGAGCGTCCGTCCGTCGAAGGCGACGATGTCGAGCTCGCCCCAACGGGTGCGGTAGTTCCGCTGCATGATCTTGAAACCACGTCGCACCAGATGGTCCGCTGCGACGTCCTCGCCCAGCTGGCCAAGGTTCCGTGTCGACGCCACGCCTCGACCGTAGGCCCGATTCCTGCGCGAGTGGGATACGGCCTGAGCCAAATCTGCGACGGGTGCACCGCCGGGCCGGCGCCAATTTTCTACATGGCGTGACCCGCGCGTGACAGCCTGAGTCTTAGCGTTGCAGGCGATGCTCGCGCGCGTCTGCACGTTCGCGATCGACGGCGTCGATCCCCGTCAGGTGTGGGTCGAGGTGGACATCCGCCCTGGCCTGCCGTCGTTCACGATTGTCGGGCTTGGTGATGTAGCGGTGCGCGAATCGCGCGAGCGTGTGCGCTCAGCGATCCAGAACTCGGGCTTCGACTTTCCGCAGTCGCGGATCACCGCCAATCTGGCGCCGGCGTTCCTGCGCAAGGTGGGCCCGGGCTTCGACGCAGCGTTGGCGTTGGGGGTGCTGGCCGCCAGTGGCCAGCTCTCTGCACATTCCGTGGAGAGCTATGCGGTCTTCGGCGAGCTGTCGTTGTCAGGAGCGCTGCGCGATTCCCCCGGCGTCCTGGCAGTCGCCGAGGGCGCCTGTCGGGCCGGCATCACGCGACTGATCGTGCCTCGCGAGCGCGCTCGCGAGGCAGCCCTCGTCGACGGGTTGTCGATCGCGGGCGTCGAGAGCCTGGCCGAAGCGGTACGCGTGGTGCGCGGCGATGACCCGCCCCCGGTCCCTCCGACGGCGCCGCAGGCAGCCGGCCGCGACCGAGGGCCGGACCTGGCCGATGTGCGCGGTCAAGCGGCGGCGGCGCTCGCGCTCGAGATCGCGGCCGCCGGCGGTCACAACCTCCTTCTTGAAGGGCCACCGGGGACCGGCAAAACGATGCTCGCGCGTCGTCTCCCTTCGATCCTGCCCGAAATGACCCGCGCCGAGGCGCTCGAGGTCACCCGCATCCAAAGCGTGGCCGGATTGCACGCCGATGGCCTCGTGACGAGCCGGCCCTTCCGCGCCCCGCATCACACGATCTCGGCGGCCGGACTGGTGGGCGGAGGGTCGCCGCCGCGGCCAGGCGAGGCCACGCTCGCCCACCCGAGCGTCCGATTAGACACCCACCGTCTAGACACCCACGAAGAGTCTCGGGTATCGCTGAGGTTATCCGCGCCGCCGGTCGAGACGTTCCGGTGACTTGCCGCTTTACCAGTTAGAATTTGCGTAAAGCAATGAGCAAGGTTTCCAGTAAGCGACAGGTCACAATCCCGGTGAAGGTTCTCGACGAAGCCGGGCTCTCTGCCGGCGACGAGGTAGTGATCCGGGCGCTCGCACCTGGCCGTATCGAACTAGAGCGCGCCGACGATCTGATTGCGCGCTACGCCGGGTGCCTGCCTCCAGGCACCTACCCCCCCGGCTATCTCGATCGGCTACGCGACGAGTGGCGGCAGTAGCCCTTGACGCCGACGTGCTGATCGCTTTCCTCGACCCCGGGGACGCTCAGCACGAACGAGCAGTCAAAGAGCTTCGCGCCAACATGGCCGCCAGCGAGCGGCTGTTGCTGGGCGCGAGCGTCTACGCCGAGGTGATGGTGCGGCCGCTCGAGCGCGGCTCCGGCGACAAGGTCGACGAGTTCCTCTTCGCGGCCAAGGTGACAGTGGTCGAGGTCAATCGCGCCGTCGCCAGAAGCGCGGCGCAGCTGCGAGCCCAGCATCGCTCGCTGCGCCTTGGGGACGCGCTCTCGCTCGCCACCGCGCTCTCTGCCGGTGCCGAGCTCCTCACGTTCGACCAGCGGCTCCGGCGCGTCGCCGAGCGGGAGAAACGATCCGCCGAAAGCGTTCGGACCCAGAGTCCGCCGCGGGGCCGATAAGTCACGCCTTCATTTCCGTGAACCTATGACTCCGGTTGGCCGACGCCAGCTGATCGGTGACGCCGCAGGCGTGGGAGGATTACTCCTGGTGGCAGCGGCCGATTGTGCGGTGCTGAAGCGGATCAACCGCGCAATCGGGTCTTGGTGGCGATTAGGTCCCCTGCCCCGGACCTGGGCGATGGTGGCGCCGGGCGCGGGTGCAGTCAAGGTCGGCTGCGCCTCCCTTCCCCTCGCCGCATTGCGGCTCGGTGACAGCTCCAGCGCCCGGCGCATTGTTTTAGTGAAGGTCCGGGGCAGGGGTAGGTGAGGCATGAAGGGGGCTATCTGGAAGGCATGAGCAGATCGCAGGAGCGCGGACGCAGGGTGACTGCGCGCCGGAACCAAAAGTTGAGGCTTGACCGGGCCGTCAAAGCCGACTCCCCAACGATTGCCCGGCGTCACGATCGAAGAGGGCCGGGCCCGGCGTTCTACCGTTGTACCCCAATGGTTGGTCAGTGTTGTTGCCATCGAGCGCGGCCGGGGTCAGCCAGTGCTCGATCCGCTCTGAGCCTGAGCTTCGGGCGGGAAGGCTTCCTCGGGTTAGGGTGCCTCGAGTGAGACGCCGCGCTTGTCCCCGTCGCGGACTAAGAGCGCGGTTTTGGTGGTCGACTCGCACACAACCAAAGGCAGCGACCCGAGGGCTGCCAGAGGCCGGAGCGCACCTAGAAAGCGGAGCGCATCGCATCACGCGTGGGTCTCCCGAGCACAAGGCTCGAGGTATGCCCAAAGCCCACATATGGAGGGCCTCGTACGCGTGATGACAGCGCGCCGGTCGAAGAAAAGGGCTGCGACGGACATCAATACGCCAGTCACCGTAGCGGCGCCCAACGCGAGCCCGTCTATAGCTGCCCGTCACTTGTTGCACACCTTTGACAAAGCCCGCCGCCACCAGGCGGCGTCGGGCTTCCTCGCCGCGTCACTGCCTCGCTGCGCTCGGTCAGTGACGCGGCGCTAGCGGCGCTCTGCAGCGCCGCTAGGACCCGGATTGCGAGTCCGGCCTGCGGCCGGACACTCCCCGGGAGCGAGCTGCGCTCGCTCCGGCGTCCGAGCGATGCGGCGAGATCTACGCGATCTCGCCGCATCGTGCCGCCTTCAGCCGACCTTCGTCCAGGGGCCGAAGGTGAGGACGTCTCTGCGGGTTGCGCAGGTGTCTTTGATGGGGTTGAAGGTGAGCGTCTTACCGCTCAGCTTGAACTTGTACTTGCCGTCGGTCGTGCAGGTGCCGCCCTTCTTGGGCGAGAACGTGATCTTCGACCCGGAGATCACGTACCTGCCGCCGCCTGACGAGTGACCCTTCCAGGTCAGCACGACGGGGCCGGACTTCGGGTTGGCGAGGTCGATCGTCCAGTTTCCGTCGAGCTTGCCGTGCTCGGTCTTTGCGCTCTTACCGGTCAACTTGGTCATGAACTTGCCCGGGCCTCCGGCAGCGAGCGCAAGAGGGACGACGGCCAGTGCCAGCAGCATCGCCGCGAGGCTGATGAGTCGCTTCATATCGAGTCTCCTTTCGGATCGGACAGCATCGTGGGGGCACCGTATGCCGGGGCGCTGGCGCTGTCATCGGCCCGGAGAACGGCTGCGTCCCCGCTGAGCGAACGATTCGGGTCGGCGGTCTGTACGCCTGACGGAGTAGTGGTGATCGTCTCGAAAGAGGATGCCGCTAGGCCGTCGTGGCGCTAGCGTTGCCGCATGGCGATGGTCCGGGGGATCTCAGATCGCGTTCGTGGACTGGATCTCGTGCGCGTCGACCAGCTTGTCGCCGTGGCGCTGTTGGTAGAGATTGAGCTGCAGGTGTGGGTGGGCCACCCGTTTCGCGACCGCTTGTACGCGTCGCTGGCGGTGCTGGCGGTGGCATGCGCGGTCGCGGTTCGCCGCCGCTGGCCGCTCTCGGCGGTGTCGGTGGTTCTCGTGCTGATGACGGTGAGGATCGTCTTCGGCGAGGGGGGCAAGCTCTCGGCCGCCGCCGGGGTGGCGGTCGGGGTGGTCCTGTTGTTCTATGGGCTCGGGGCGTTCGCGCCGGAGCGGCGCTCGCTGGGGATGCTTGCGGCCGCGGTCCTGATCACATCGCTGAACCAGCTGACGAAACCGGGCGGCGGCGTCGCGGCTCTGTTCCCGATGGAGGCGTTTGCCGTCCTGCTGCCGTACGCCCTCGGGCGGGTGATGCGTGCTCAGGGCCGCTCGCGAGCTCGCGTCCCGCGATGCGGCCGAGCGGCTGGACGCGGCACTGGTGACGAGCGCGCGTGCCGCGGCGCATGAGGAGCGTTCGCGGATCGCGCGTGAGCTGCATGATGTGATCGCGCACAGCGTGTCGATCATGGTGATCCAGGCGGGTGGTGCGCGGCTGGTGATGGGTCACGCGCCCGAGCGCGCCGAGCAATCGCTGCGGAGTGTCGAGCGGGCCGGCCATGAGGCGCTCGCTCGAGCTTCGCAGGCTGCTCGGGATCCTGGGCGACGGAGACCCGCACGCGCTGGCGCCACAACCCCGGCTGCGTGACATCGCGCCGCTGCTCGCGCACGCGCGGGAGTCGGGGATCGCGGCGGATCTCCGCGTGGACGGGCGTCCCCGTAGCGGTGCCACCGGCGCTCGACCTGTGCGCCTACCGGATCGTGCAGGAGGCCCTGACGAACGCGATCAAGCACGCCGCGCCGACGCGCGCCTCCGTCGACGTCCGCTGGGGTGAGAGCGTCCTCGAGCTCGAGGTCTCCGACGACGGGCGCCGCAGGCGGTCCGTCAAGCGACCGCCGGCGGCCACGGGATCGCCGGCATGCGCGAGCGCGTCGCGCTGCATAGCGGAGTCTCGACGCCGGCGCCCGGCCGAACGGTGGGTTCACCGTTCGCGCGCGTCTCCCGCTGGCCAACGGAGCCAGGTATGAGTCGACTGCTCCGCCGACTGGCGCGTGCTGACCGCTCGGGCGGTCGATTCGATGCTCGCGATTGCGACGCACCGCTCGCGCTCGAGCTGACCTGCTGGCTCAGCCCCGGTGTGTCACACCGCGATCGGATCGTGACCGCGATCGCCGCCGTCCTGTTCGGCGCGCCGATCGCCGTGCGTCGAGTCTGGCCGGCCGCCGCGCTGGTGTTCTCGATGGCCGTGGTCACGGTCTCGATGCCGTTCGGCGGCCAGTTGCTCTCAAACGACAACGCGTACGTCATCCCGCCGCTTCTGCTCGCCTATTCCGCCGGCGCTGGGCTCGAAGCGCGTCGCAGCATTGTCGCGTTGATCCTCGGGCTTGGCGCTTGGGCTGGGCATGGGCGCTGCTCCCTGGCCCGGACGGATCCACGAACGGGGTCGGGCAGACCGCCTTGGCTTTGTTCTACGTCACGATGCTGCTCGTGCCGACCTGGCTGGTCGGCCGCTATGTCCGCCGGCACGGCCACCGGACCAGCGCGTTCGATGCGCTCGCGGCGCAGGCCGCCGCCGAGAAGGATTCCCACGACGCGGCGGCGATCGCGGCTGAGCGAGCCCGCATCGGCTCGGAGCTCCAAGACATCATCGCCCACAGCATCAGCGCGATGGTGATCCAAGCCGGGAGCGCGAGGCTGCTGTTGCGCAGCGATCCCGACCGGGCCCGCGACTCGATCCTCACCGTCGAGGAGACCGGCCGCCAAGCGCTCAGCGATCTGCGCCGCCTGCTCGGCATGCTGCGCAAGGACGACGACCCGCGCGCGCTCAGCCCCCAACCCGGGCTCGGCCAAGTCGCGGCGCTGATCGACGTCGCTACGCGGGCGCCGGATTTGCTTGCGAGCGGCGTACGGTCGGCGAGCCGATCGACCTGACGCCCGGCGTCGACCTGGTCGCCTACCGGGTGATCGAGACGGCGCTGCAGCGCGGCGGCCGAGCGGCACGTCCGCCACGGCTCCGTGACGGTCCACTACGGGCTCACGCGACCTCGAGCTCGAGGTCCGCGGCGACGGCGACGATTCCCGACCTCGACCGCAGCCTTCGCGTCTCTCGTCGATCGCGTGAGCCTCTACCGACGGGGAGCTGCGGACAGAGCCGCAGATCCGCTGGCTTCACGCTCCGCGCGCGCCTACCCCTCGACCCGGTCGGTCTCGCATGACTGTCGAGCGTCCTGATCGCCGACGACCAGGCGCTCGTCCGGGCCGGCTTCCGCATGATCCTCGAGACCGACCCGGAGATCCGTGTCGTCGCCGAGGCCGGCGACGGCACTCAGGCCGTCGACGCCGGCAAGCGGACCCGCCCCGACATCGTGCTGATGGATATCCGCATGCCGGTGATGGACGGGCTCGAGGCCACCCGGCAGCTCCTCGCCATGTCGCGACCCCCACGGGTGCTGATGCTCACGACCTTCGACCTCGACGAGTACGTGTTTGACGCGCTCGTCGCCGGCGCCAGCGGCTTCCTCCTCAAAGACGTCGCACCAGAGCACCTCCTGGCCGCCATCCACACGATCGCGCAAGGCGAATCACTCCTCGCCCCCTCGATCACCCGTAGGCTGATCGAGGCCTACGTCCGCGACCACCCGCCCAGCCGTCGACCCCTCTCCCGGACTCGACGAGCTCACCGCCCGCGAACGCGAGATCCTCGTCTTCATTGCCCGCGGCCTCTCCAACGCCGAGATCGCCGACCAGCTCGTCGTCTCACCCCTGACGATCAAAACACACGTCGCCCGCATCCTCGAGAAGCTCGACCTCCGCGACCGCATCCAAGCCGTAGTCCTCGCCTACGAGGCCGGCATCGTCCGACCCGGAATGGAGCAGCCACATTTCCAGTAGGCCGGCTCCGAGCGACGCTACAGCTGGGAACGGGCGCCGGCAAAGATCCGAACTCCCGACCTTCGGTTCGGCGGTGGTACGGGCTCGACGCTAGAGGCGTGCACAGAACGCAGCAGCAGCACTCTGCTGCCCCGCGCCGCTTTTTGCAGAGATGGCACAGACTTGCCGCTCGGCGCGCCATTAGCTTTCGTTTGTGGCCGTCAGCGAGCAGCCGACAGTGACCGCAATCCAGCGCATGGCCCGTGAGGCCGCTGAGCGTTCAAGACGCGAACAGGGGCTGCCACCCCGGATTACAGATCCCGCCCTCGTCAAGCGCGTCGCGGAAATCGTGCGTGTCGGCGACCGCTCGCCTAGTAACGCCACACTAGCTCGAACCGGCTAGGGTCGAAGCGGTTGAACCCCCGCCGGCCGGGTCGCACGAGCACCTCGACAAGCACCGCGGCGAGGATGGCGCGCTGGCGGTCGAAGCCGAGCTCGGGCCACCGTCTGCGCAGCGCCCCCGAGCGACCGACGTAATCGGCAAGGACCGTCACCTGGCCGTTCTGCGCGCTCCGGCGTCGTGCGACGTCGAGCTGCTGCTGGATTGGCTCGCGGGCGAGTAGCCATTCGCGCATGCTGATCGCGCCGCCCGCGTAGGCGCCAGCGAGCTCGTCGAGCCTGGCCTGCGCCCCGTCGCTCTGGCGGTCCCAGTCGGTGACTGGCCGGTGACCGTTCCCGCGGATCGCCTTGGCGAGCTCCGGGGAGTCGAGCTCGCCACAGCACTGCCTCGACCACGAACTCCTCCAAAGGCTCCGCCAGCGCGTACACGCAGCCCTTGCCCGGGAGCCCGGGGCCGCGAGGGCAGATGTAGCGCCGCTGGCCGTCGCCCCGGGGACGGGCGACGAGCGGCGCCCCGCACACCGCGCACCGCAGGAGCCCCCGCAGCAGGTAGGTCCGGGCGGGACGCGCTGCGCGTCTGGCGGGGTCGTCGAGGAGCGTCCGGATGCGTCGGGTCTGTTCGGGCGCGATGATCGCGGGCCACTGCGCGCCGCGCCACAATTTCGCCGCGGTGCTCGCGCTGGCCGCTGATGCGCGCGGAGCGCAGCATCCGGCGCAGAGGAGTGGGGCTCCACGGGCGACCGGTCGGCGTAGCGATGTCCGCGCTCGTTCAGGTCCTTGCAGAGCGACCGCAGTGTCTCGCCGCCGATCAGCCGCTCGGCCAGCTCGCGGATGACCTCGGCCTCCGACTCGCGCACCGTCACGAAGTCGGCCTCGAAGCCAAACGGCCGCGTGCCGCCGCCGGCCACGCCACCCTCCTTCGCGAGTTGAAGTGCCTTGCGCTGCAGACGGCGAGAGGCGGCGTCTGACTGGTTGCGGGCGACGGCGCCCAGGATGCGCGCCTTGAGACGACCGTCGTGGGTCGCGAGGTCGATGTCGCCCGAGACGCTCGCGAGCTGGGTCAGGCCGGCCGCGTCGCAGGCGTCGAAGAACTCCTCGAGCTCGCGGGGCTGCGGTGCAGCCGGTCCTGGTGGTACACGACGACGGCGTCGAGGCGCCGGGCGCCGATGTCCTCCAGCAGGCGTCGGTACTCGGGGCGCTTGTTGCCCCTGTACGCGCTCAGGTCGTTGTCGACGTAGCGCTCGACGACCTCCCAGCCTCGAGACCGCGCCAGCTGCTCGCAGTCCTCGAGCTGGCGGCCGACACCCGCTTGGGTCTCGTCGCGGTCCTCGCTGATGCGCGCGTATATACCGGCTCTCGTCACGGTCTCGTGCGTGAGGTGTTTTATCAGACGCTCGTCCACCATGGCGTCCTCTTTCTTGACGAGCTGGCCGAGTTTGAGCGGACGAGTCTGGATGCGCTGCGCCAGCCGCTCGAGGACGGCTTCGTGACGATCGTCCGCGCCCAGCGCGCGTTGCTCTTTCCGACGGCTTTCATGCTCGTGGCTGCGACCAATCCGTGCCCGTGCGGGTTCGCCGGCGTGGGCGACCGCTGCCGCTGTGCGGAGCCGGAGCTGCGGCGTCACCGCCGCCGCATGAGCGGCCCCTTGCTCGACCGCCTCGACCTCCTCATCAACGTCCAGCGCCCGTCGGAGGCTGAGCTGCGCGGGCCGCCCGCCACGACCTCAGCGGCGGCGCGCGAGCGAGTCGAAGAGGCGCGCGAGCGCCAGCGTGCCCGGCTCGAGGGCATTGGGGCGCGCTGCAACGGCGAAATGGACGGGCGGGCGGTGCGGCGGTTGATCGCGCTGGATTCGCGAGCCGAGGCGGTACTTGGCCAGGCGTATGCGACCGGAGCGCTAAGTGCGCGCGGGCGCCACCGGGCGCTGCGTGTCGCACGTACGATCGCTGACCTCGAGGGCGCGAGCAGGGTCGGCTCCGACCACGTGCTCACCGCGCTCGCGCTGCGACAGCGCGGCGCGACTCTCGACGAGAGCGTCGGCGGGCTTGCCGCCTGAGGGCTCACAACGGGCCTGCGGGCCGTGCCTAGCACGATCCTGGCTGGTCGACCGCCTGAGCGGCTCGCTCGACAGGGTCGGCACCAAGCTCGAGCAGGTGCTTGCGCTGTCTGATCAGCAGCTGATCGCAGCGCTTGCGGGCAGACAACGGGATTCAGTGAGCAGGGAGCTCTCCCGACTCGACGTCTCCCGGCTTCGGGCTCGGACCGAGGCTGCTGGCATCGATTGCATCTGCCGCTGCGATCCGGGCTATCCCGCTCGGCTGCTCGCGCTTCAGAGCCCTCCCGCCGTGGTGCACGTCTCCGGAGGACTCCCGCGGGCGCTTGAACTCATGCAAAGCGACGTGGTCGCGATCGTCGGCGCCCGCCGCGCCTCCGCCTACGGGCTCGAGGTCGCTCGTGCGCTTGGTCGTGGGCTGGCGGCCTCAGGGGTGACGGTCGTGAGCGGAATGGCGCTCGGGGTTGACTCGGCTGCTCATGCCGGCGCGCTGGCGGCGGCCGGTGGGACCGTGGCTGTCCTACCCGGGGGCGCGGAGAGGCCCTATCCCGCGTCGCGCCGGGCACTCCATGGTCGAATCCGAAGCAGCGGGGCGGTCATCTCCGAACTTCCTGCAGGCGCGAGAGTCAGGCGCTGGGGACCCCCGGCCCGCAATCGTGTCATCGCCGCCTTGGCCGATATGACGATCGTGGTTGAAGCGACCGAGCGCTCGGGCGCCCTGCTGACTGCCGCCCGGGCCCGCGAGCTCGGACGCGCATTGGGTGCGGTGCCGGGCCGCGTCACCTCACCGCTCGCCGCTGGCCCGAACGGGCTGATCCGTGCCGGGGCTGCGCTGATCGCGACCGCCCAGGACGCGCTCGACGAGTTGTTCGGCGAGGGGGCAGTGGCGTGTGTCGAGGCGAGGCGTCCGCCGCTGACGGCTGAGCTCGAACGGCTGCTCGATGCGGTCGCTCGGGGTAGTGACACGTCTGCGACGCTCACTCGCGCGGGTTTCGGCGCCGACCGGGTGCTCAGCGGGCTGAGCGCGCTCGAGCTAGCGGGCTACGTGCGCCGTGAGGCGGGCGGGCGGTTCGCGGTCGTGCTGTAAGGGTGAAAATTCGTCCCACCTTGAACTCCCAGGAAAGGCGGGAGGAAAACTCGACCGTATAGGTGGAAGATTCGTCCCACCTGATCGCAAGCTCGAGGGTGGGACGAATTTTCACCGCCCCTCGCGCGGTGCCCCCTCCCAAAGCCCTCCCGCTCGCTGTGACACCCTCGGAACACCATGCCCCGCCCCGCATCCGAGCCAGGCATCCCCGCATCCGAGCCAGGCATCCCCGCACCCGAGCCAGGCATCCCCGCACCCGACCCAGGCATCCCCGCAAAAGCTCGCATCCCGCGCGTGCTCTCAATCGCCGGCTCAGACTCCGGCGGCGGGGCCGGGATCCAGGCCGACCTCAAGGCATTCGCCGCCTGCGGAGTCCACGGGATGACGGCCATCACGGCGATCACGGCGCAAAACACCGTTGAGGTGAGCACCGTTCACGCGATCCCGCCGGGAACGATCCTCGCGCAGATCACCGCGGTCGCCCAGGACCTCGGCCTCGACGCGGTCAAGGTTGGAATGGTCGGCAACGAGACCACGATCGAGGCGGTCGCCCGCGCACTGGACGAGCTCCCCGAAGACGTGCCCGTGGTCCTCGACCCAGTGCTCGTCGCTGAATCGGGTGCGAGGCTGCTCGAGGCCGCGGCGGAGCGTGCGCTCGTCGAGCACCTCCTTCCCCGAGCGACGGTCGCGACGCCCAATCTCCCAGAGGCGAGAGCTCTGAGCGGTCTCCATACGGACAACGCCGACGAGCTCGCCCGCGCCGTACTCGGGCTCGGTGCGAAGGCGGTCGTAGTCACAGGCGGCCACGGTGCGACCGCGACCGACACCTTCTACGACGGAGAGAGGCTCGTCGAAATCGAGGGCGAGCGCTATCCCGACGGCGCCGCACACGGCTCGGGCTGTACGCATTCGGCGGTGCTCGCCTCGGCCCTGGCGTGGGGCTGGGAGCCCCTGAGAGCCGCCCAGCTCGCCCGCCGCGTGGCCGCTCAAGCGGTCAAGCAGGGGCTTAAAGCTCTGGGCGCGGGGGCAGGACCAGTTGACGTTCTGGGCCGCGCCGGGATCGAACCGGGCCTGCCATAATCGCGGGGTGCGGTTCCTGAGGATGAGGCCCGGCCACGGCGAGGTCGTGATCGCGGAAGGCGATGTCGAACTCGATGCCGATCGAGAGCGCCTGATCGAGGAGTTTCGCCGCCAGCTGGACGAGGGCTTGTGGGCCGCGGTTCCGATGGGCGAGGACCGCAAAGAGGCGCGTATGGTGACCTCGTTTGACGAGGTGCCGAAGGATTCCGAGCGCGTGATCTTCTTCCCGCGCGCAGCAGGGGGCGCGCAAAGCGCGCAAGCGGCCTAGCCCCCACCGCGGGCCCGGCCCCCACCGCGGACCCAGCCCGCGCAAGCGGACCCAGCCCCCATCGCGGGCCCAGCCCCCACCCCGGACCCCTCCTAACCCCCGCGATGCTTCTCGCGATCGCAGCCACTGCCCTGATCGTGGTGGCGCTGCTGGCCGAGGAGCTGATACCGGCCCTCACGCATAGGTGGCAGCGCCACAAGGCGCGCACCAAGCGCGTCGCGGCGCCGCCGTATGACCCCGGCCGCGAGCGCAGGGCGGAACAGCGTGCGCGCGAGCTCTTGCGCTCCTGCGTCGGGGAGGAGGAGTGGGCGATGTATCGCGACCTCGGCTTCATCCGCGTGTGGGGCGCGCTCGATGAGGTCGGTGGCACCGGCGGGGCTCCGTACGCGTACCTGATCTATCCCCACCGGCCGATCGTCGCCTACCTCGCGCAGACGCACCGCCTGCTGAGCGAATACTGCGTGACCTTCCCTGACCACGACCGCCCCTACGGCTCGGAGCTCCTGCCCGACTCCGACGACGTGCTGGCCAAGTGGATGGCGCTCACGGGCGACGAGCAGCGCCTGCTCGAGGAGGCCAACATGCACCTCCCGGGGCGCCAGCACGATCCCGTCAAGGTCAAACGCGACCTGTGGCGGCTGGGCCAGTGGGAGCGCACACGCATGCGCGAGCAGCTGGCCCACCAGCGGGCCGGCGGCTAGGCCGCCCAGACACGCGGGGGACAACAGGTGCGGGACCTGAAACACCGTAGCCGAGCGCTCACTCACGGGCCCGAGCGGGCGCCGGCGCGCGCCTACCTGAAGGGAATCGGCTTCGACGACGACGCGCTCTCGAGGCCGATCGTCGGGGTCGCCAACACCTGGATCGAGACGATGCCGTGCAACTTCCATCTGCGCGCGCTCGCCGCCAAGGTCAAGGAGGGCATCCGCGCCGCCGGAGGCACCCCCATGGAGCTCAACACGATCGCGATCTCAGACGGGATCACGATGGGTACCCCCGGGATGCGTGCCTCGCTCGTCAGCCGCGAGCTGATCGCGGACTCGATCGAGATCGTGTGCGACGCCCACATGTTCGACGCGGTGGTCGCGATCTCGGGCTGCGACAAGACGATCCCGGGCACCGTGATGGCGCTCTGCCGGCTCGACGTGCCGAGCCTGATGCTCTACGGCGGCTCGATCCTCCCCGGTCACTATCGCGGCCAGCAGGTGACGATCCAGGAGGTGTTCGAGGCCGTCGGCGCGCACGCCGCCGGCAAGATCAGCGCCGAGGATCTGAAGGAGCTCGAGGAGGCCGCTTCGCCGGGAGCGGGCGCCTGCGGCGGCCAGTTCACCGCCAACACGATGGCGATGGCCTTCGAGGTGCTGGGAATCTCGCCCGCCGGGTTCTCGATGGTCCCCGCCGAGGATGCGAGCAAGGCAAATGTCGCGCTCAAAGCGGGCGAGCTCGTGCTCGACGTGCTCGAGAACGACCGCAAGCCCAGCGACATCATCACCCGGGAAGCGCTCGAGAACGCGATCGCCGCCGTCGCTGCCAGCGGCGGGTCGACCAACGCCGTGCTGCACCTGCTCGCGATCGCCTCCGAGCGCGATATCCCCCTCGACATCGACGACTTCGACCGCATCTCGAGCCGCACGCCGCTGCTCTGCGACCTGAAGCCGGGGGGCCGCTACGTGGCCCCGGACTTATACGCGGCGGGTGGCGTGCCGCTGCTGCTGAAGCGCCTCAAGGAGGCCGGTCTGCTGCACTGCGGCGCGCTCACGGTCACCGGCCGCACGATCGGGGAGCACGCCGACGGCGCCTCGGAGACCGAGGGACAGCAGGTCGTGCGCCCGCTCGATCAGCCGATCAAGCCCACCGGCGGGCTCGCGATCCTGCGCGGCAACCTCGCCCCCGACGGGGCAGTGGTTAAGCTCGCCGGCCACGAGCGCCTCCGTCACGAGGGCCCGGCGCGAGTGTTCGAGTCCGAGGAAGAGAGCATGGCGGCGGTCACCAGGGGCGAGATCAGCCCCGGGGACGTGCTCGTGATCCGCAACGAGGGACCGGCGGGCGGACCCGGGATGCGGGAGATGCTCGCCGTCACCGCGGCGCTGGTCGGCGAGGGCCTCGGCGACCAGGTGGCGCTGATAACCGACGGACGCTTCTCGGGCGCCACACACGGCCTGATGGTGGGCCACGTGGCCCCTGAATCGGTTCGCGGCGGCCCGATCGGCTTGCTCAGGGAAGGCGATCGGGTCACGATCGAGGTCAGCGAGCGAAGGCTCGATGTGGCCCTCGACGAGGGCGAGCTCGAGCGGCGAGCGAAGGACTATGTAGGCCCGCGCCGAAACCACACCGGAGTCGCTCTGCGCAAGTACGCACGCCTGGTTTCAAGCGCCTCTGAGGGGGCAGTGACGCGTTAGATGGCCCCTAACCGAAAGTACATTGACGCGATCGCTACGATCCAGTTGTCAAGAGCCCGGGCAGGCCACTGAGGGGCGGACGAAACCAGGTGATCTGAAGTGTCCAGCGTCTCATACCTGAGAACACCCCAGAGTCTTGAGCGTCGCTATCCGACGCTTTATGACCGCAGGCTGAATCCGCCGCGGCGCTCGCGCGGGCCCTACTTCGTGGTGGGCGGCGTGGCGCTCGTCTTCGCGGCGGTCATCGCAGCCTTCCTCGTGGTCTCGAGCTCGAGCGCCAAGGTCACGGCGACCGGGCCCGGGCTGGCCAAGGTCACCCTGCCACTGGGGGGCGGCAAGATCGCGAGTGTGAACGTCAACAGCGGCGAGAACACCGCGCCGATTCCGGTGGTGCTGCGCGGCGATGAGATCTGGCCGCGCGTCACGCTCCCCGCCGGCAAACACGTCGTGATCAACGTCGTCGTGCGACGGCCGGGCTGGGTCTCATGGCTCAGCGGCTCGACGGAGCGGCTGACCTTCAACGCTACGACGCCGACGGCACACCTGCGCTCGGGCTTCCTGACCCTGGCCCACGGCGCGCCGCTGCGGCTCGCCTTCGACCATCCGATCCGGCGCCTCGCCTACGGAGAGCTCGGCAACTTCCACCGCACGGTGCTTGCCTCGCCCGAGAGCACCGTGACGATTCCGCACAGCTCGTCGGCCGGCTCGATCCTGATCCGAGCCGCGCCGCGCACGTGGGAGTCCGCGCCGCCCGAACCCGTGAGCTGGTTCCCGGCGGGGCTGGTCCGCGCCAGCGCGGTGATCGCCCCCGCGCCAGGCGCGAAGCTCGGCGCAGACCAGCCGATCACACTTACCTTCTCCAAGCCCGTGTCCAAGGTGCTCGGCTCCCACCACCCGGTGATCTCGCCGGCGGCCCCGGGTGGCTGGCACACGACCGGAACACACACGCTCGTCTTCCAGCCCAGCGGCTACGGCTACGGGCTCGGCGCCACCGTCAGGGTGGCCATGCCGGCCGGCGTCGGCCTGGTGGGCGGCCATACGACCGCCCAGGGCGCGACGGCCACCTTCCCGGTTCCCGGCGGCTCGACCCTGCGGCTCCAGCAGCTGCTGGCAGGGCTCGGCTACCTGCCGGTCTCATTCAATTCCTCCAAGCCCGTGGCCAACACGCTCGCGGCCCAACTGCAGGCTGCCCAGAAGGCGCCCGCCGGCCGCTTCAGCTGGCGGTGGGGCAACGTGCCCGCAGCGCTGCGCTCGGAATGGTCGCCGGGCGCCTCGGGCGTCATGACCAAAGGCGCGGTGATGGCGTTCGAGAGCGACCATGGCATGGCAACCGACGGGGTGGCCGGGCCAGGCCTGTGGAAGGCGCTGATCGGCGCGGAGATCAAGAACCAGCGCTCGGCCTTCGGCTACACGTTCGTCTCGGTCAGCGAGGGCAGCCCCGAGACCGAGTCGACCTGGCACAACGGACATGTGGTCGTGCACGGGCTCGTCAACACCGGGATTCCGGCAGCGCCGACCGCCACCGGCACCTTCCCGGTGTTCGAGCATCTGCGGGTGACCACGATGAGCGGAACCAACCCCGACGGGTCGCACTATTCCGACCCCGGCATCCCATTCACCAGCTACTTCAACGGCGGAGACGCGCTGCACGGGTTCATCCGTGCCAGCTACGGATTCCCGCAGAGTCTCGGCTGCGTGGAGATGCCGTTCTCCGAGGCCGGCCGGGTGTGGCCCTACACACCGATCGGCACGCTCGTACACGTCTTCTAGCGGCAGGCTTCCCGCCGCCCACGGCGAATCGGGATTCCCGATGGACGCCGAGCTTCCGTCCGCCTGGCAGGCCGCGCTTGACGCATTCGCCGAGGATCTTCGCCGGCGCGCGCTGCAACCCAACACGCAGCGCGCCTACGCCGCCGACGCGCTCGAGTTCGCGCGCTGGGCGACGGCCAAGGAGCTCGAGCCGCGCACCGTCGACGCGCGTGCGCTGCGGCGCTTCGCCGCAGGGCTGTCCGAGCAGGAGCGGGCGCCGGCGACGGTCGCGCGCAAGCTGGCGGCGCTCCGAGGGCTGTTCGAGACGCAGATCGAGCTGGGCGAGCGCGAGAGCAATCCCGCCGAGCTCGTCTCCTCGCCCAAACGGCCCCAGCGGCTACCCCACGTGCTGAAGACGGGCGACGTGGCGTCGCTGCTCGACCGCATCGCGGCCACCACCCCGCTCGAGCTACGCGACCGGGCCATGTTCGAGCTTGCCTACGCCTGCGGGCTGCGCGCCCAGGAGCTGGTCTCGCTCACGGTCTCGTCGGTCGACTTCGACGCCGAGCTCGTGCGGGTCGAGGGCAAGGGCGGCAAGACCCGCGTGGTGCCGGTCGGCGAGCACGCGCTGGCGGCGCTCGAGCGCTATCTCGCGCGCGGGCGACCCCATCTCGACAGCGCCGGCGATGGCAGCGATTCCGAGCGCCCGCTGCTCGTCTCGAAGTCCGGCCGCCGGCTCTCCACCTCGGACGTGAGACGGCGCCTGCGCCTGTGGGCCAGGCACGGTGGCCCCGCGTTTCCCGACGCCCATCCGCACGCCCTGCGCCACTCGTTCGCGACCCACCTGCTCGAGGGCGGGGCGGATCTGCGCTCGATCCAGGAGCTGCTCGGCCACAGCACGATCTCGACCACGCAGGTCTACACTCGGGTCGAGTCGGCCCGGCTGCGGTCGGCATACGAGCGCGCGCATCCGCGCGCGTGAGCGAGCCGGCGGTTGGGGGTGCGAGCGAGCCCCGCACACCCTGCGCGGCCGCGCCCCGAGCGTGATATTGCAGGGGAGATGAGGACCGAGGAGAGCGCCAAGGCAGTTGAGCTCCGCGAGCTGTGGCGGCGATACCACAGCTCCGCTGACGGCCGCGCCCGCGAGGCGCTCGTGCTCGCCTACGCGCCGCTCGTCAAGTACGTCGCCGGGCGCATCGGCTCGGGATTGCCCCCCCACGTCGAGGAGGCCGAACTGATCTCGTACGGGCTCTCGGGGCTGATCGCCGCCGTCGAGCGCTTCGATCCCAGCCTGCAGATCAAGTTCGAGACCTATGCGATTCCCCGCATCCGGGGCGCGATCCTCGACGAGCTGCGTGCGCTCGACTGGGTGCCACGCGCCGTGCGCGCACGGGCGCGGGCGCTCGAGCGGGCCAACATGAAGCTCGAGGCGAGGCTGCTGCGCGCGCCGAGCGACGAGGAGCTGGCGGCCGAGCTCGAGCTGACGGTGGAGGAGCTGCACGAGGCGCTGTTGGAGATCTCGCGCTCGACGCTGGTGGCGCTCGAGGAGCTCTGGAGCACGCCTGAGCGCTCGGGCGAGCGGGTCTCGCTGCTCGAGACGGTGCCCGATCTGGCCGCTCCCGACCCCGAGACCGCCGCGGCGGATTCCGAGCGCCACGAGCTGATCGCCCAGGCGATCCTCGCCCTGCCCGAGCGGGAGCGGATCGTGATCACGCTCTACTACTACGAGGAGCTGACCCTGCGTGAGATCGGCGAGGTGCTGGGGGTGACCGAGTCGCGCGTGAGCCAGCTGCACACCAAGGCCGCTCTCCGGCTGCGGTCTAAGCTCGCGGCGGAGTTTGATTAAAGTGGCCGGGCCACATGTGGCCCGGCCCCGGCCGGAACATGTTCCGGCCGGCCGGTCGGCGCATGCGCCGACCGGAAAACAATTTTCGAAGGAGAGGAGACAGGCATGCACAAGCCCGCGGATCGCATCCGAAACGTGGCGCTCGTCGGCCACCGCGGCACGGGTAAGACGGCGTTGCACGAGGCGCTGCTGTTTGAGGCCGGGGTGATCAACCGGCTCGGGTCGGTCGTCGACGGGACGACGGTCTCGGATGCAGACGACGACGAGAAGGCCCGCCAGATGTCGATCTCGCTGGCGCTCTCGTCCTTCGAATGGCAAGGGCGCAAGGTAAATCTGCTCGACACTCCCGGCGACCCGAGCTTCATCGCCGACGCGCTCGGCTCGCTGCGCGTGTGCGAGTCCGCGATCTTCGTCGTGAACGCGGTGATGGGCGTCGAGGTGCACACGACGCGCCTGTGGCAGCGGGCGAGCGAGCTCGACCTCGCCCGGCTGATCTTCGTCAACATGCTCGACCGCGAGCGCGCCGACTTCTTCCGCACGCTCGACCAGCTCAAGGCGGCCTTCGGCTCGCACGTGGTTGCCACCTCGATCCCGATCGGCTCCGAGCACGAGGTCTCAGGCGTGATCGACTTGGTCGACATGAAGGCCTACGACTACGGCTCCTCCGCTGGGTCGGGCCGCGACGGCGGCCGCGAGATCCCGATTCCCGACGAGCTTGAGGCGCAGGCCCAGGAGTACCGCGAGAAGCTGATGGACGAGGTGGCGGAGAACTCCGACGAGCTGATGGAGCGCTACCTGGAGGGTGAGGAACTGGATCACGGGGAGATCGTGACCGCGCTCAAGGACGGCACCAACCACGGTGGCATCTACCCCGTCACGTGTGGCGTGGCGACTCGCAACCTCGGCTCGGGCCGGCTGCTTGACGCCGTCGTCGACGATCTGCCCTCACCGGTCAAGCACGGCGGCCTCCAGGTGGGGGAGATGACGCTCGAGCCGGTCGAGGACCGCGACATGTTCGCCTACGTGTTCAAGACCCGAGCGGACCCATTCGCGGGCCGGATCAACCTCTTCCGCACCTACCAGGGCGTGGTCAAGCAGGACTCGCAGGTCGTCAACACCCGCACCCACAGCAAGGAGCGGGTGGGCACGCTGGTGACCTTCGAGGGACCCAAGGGGGGGCACGCGACCGAGTTCGGCCCCGGTGACATCGGCGCCGTGGCGAAGCTCAAGGAGACGCGCGCGGGCGACTGGCTCTCATCTCGCGACGAGGCGCTGGAGATGCCCCAGATCAAGCTGCCCCCGCCGGTGATGGCGTTCGCGATCGAGCCCAAGAGCAAGGGCGACGAGGACAAGGTGTTCACGGCGCTGCGGCGGCTCCAGGAGGAGGACCCGACGATCGACCTGCACCGCGATCCGCAGACGGGCGAGCAGATCGTGGCAGGGCTCTCGCAGGTCCACGTCGAGGTGATCGTCGAGCGGCTGAAGTCGCGCTTCGGCGTCGAGGTGACGCTCAAGCCGCCGCGCGTGCCCTACCAGGAGACGATCAGAAAGCCGGCCAAGGCCCACGGTCGCCACAAGAAGCAGACAGGCGGCCGCGGTCAGTTCGGCGACTGTCACATCGAGATCGAGCCGCTCGAACCGGGTCAGGGCTTCGAGTTCGTCAACGCGATCAAGGGGGGCGTGATCCCGTCGGGCTTCATTCCCGCCGTCGAGAAGGGGGTGGTCGAGGCAATGCAGGAGGGCGTGCTCGCCGGCTACCCGGTCAAGGACCTGCGCGTGCGCCTCTACGACGGCTCCTACCACACGGTCGACTCGTCGGAGATGGCCTTCAAGGTGGCGGGCTCACTGGCAATGAAGCAGGCTCTCTCAGACGCCGCGCCGGTGCTGCTCGAGCCGATCATGCTCGCGACCGTGACCGTGCCCGAGGACGCCGTCGGCGACGTGATCGGGGACCTAAATTCCAGACGCGGACGACCGCTCGGCATGGAGCCCGTGGGCGCAGGCATGACCGAGGTCAAGGCCGAGGTGCCGATGGCCCAGATGCTCTCCTACGCCCCCGACCTGCGCTCGATCACGGGCGGCCGCGGGGAATTCACGATGGAGTTCGTGCGCTACGAAGAGGTCCCGGGCCACATAGCGGGAAAGGTCGTGCAGGAGGCCAAGGCCGACCGGGAGACGGTCAGGGCCTAGTAGCCTCGACGGATCGTGAGCACCAGGGACATACGGCCCTCGCTGCACCACACGGTGTGCGATGTGTGCGGTCGCACGCTGCTGCGGGGCGAGCACGCCGAGGCCTACATCGACGGCGGCGAGCGGCGCTGGGTCTGCGACCTGTGCGTTACGCGCGCGCTCGAGGACGGGTGGGTGCGCGAAGGCACAGCGCCGGAGATCGATCGGACCGACTATCCGCGCGAGCGCCGCCGGCCGCTGCGCCAGTTTCTGCGCACCTTGCGCCCGCCTTCGCGCGAGGTCGACGGTGAGGTGGGTGCGCAGGGCGACCGGCTTGTGCACGAGACCAGCCTGCCGGCGCCGCCGGCCCCGGCGCCGGAGGGTCCGCGCGAGCCCCGCCACGTCCACGCGGTGCCGACGAGCCCCGAGCAGCGGGTCTCCTCCGCCGTCAGGGTCTTCAACGGCTCCGAGCACACACGCACGATCGCGGGGGTCGCGCGGTCGCTCGGCCCGCCCGAGGTCACAGTCAAGCCTTCCGAGGTCCAGCCCGCGGTGGTGTGGCTGGTGGCCGCCTGGGAGCTGTGCTGGTACCGGTACGAGATCGACCTCGCCGACGAGCAGCCGAGCGTGCGCGTGGCCGCCCAGGGCTCAGAGCTCGACGAGCTCGAGCCGGTCGAGCGCGATGCCAACGCGCGGGCCGACGAGGACGGCGTGCTCGCGCTCAGCTAGGGGACGGTGTGATCTACTGCGTGATCCCGGCGGAGCTCGAGGACGAGCTGTTTGAGAAGCTGACGCGCTACTACGCCGACGATCCGGGGGTCACCGTGATCGTCGACAGGCGCCGTGGGGCGCGGCGAGAGCGTGGCTCCCCGGCCGGAGGCCGGCGGGAGCTGCGCGACCGGCGCCGCTCGCGAGTGGTGGGCGACCTGCCGAAGCTCGCCGACCCCGGCGCGTGAAGACTGACCGTCAACGTCGACGGGGGAGCGCGCGGGAACCCCGGTCCGGCGGCGATCGGCGTGGTCGTGGCCGACGCGGAGGGGAACGTGCTCGAGGAGGTCTCGGAGTCGATCGGAGTGGCGACCAACAACGTGGCCGAATACCGCGCCCTGCTGCGCGGTGTCGAGACCGCCAAGGCGCTCGGGGCCCAGGAGCTCGAGCTGGTCGGCGACTCGGAGCTCGTCGCGCGCCAGCTGTCGGGCGCCTATCGGGTCAAGAACGCGGCCCTGAAGCCGCTTCACGAGGAGGCGCTGCGGTCGTTGAGGGGGCTGCGCTGGCACATTCGCGCGGTTCCCCGGGAGCAGAACGCGAGGGCCGACGCGCTCGTCAACGCCGCCCTCGACGCACGCTGATCAGCGCGGCCGCGGTGCCCTGAACATCTCCGGCAGCCGCGCCGTGAGCTCCAGGTCGCCCTTGACCTTGGCGCGGCTCTTGAGCACCGGCTCGGCGGGGTCGATCGCGCCCGCGGCGGCGCGCACGAAGTCGGCCACCGGCATGCTCAGGCGAACGCTCGCCTGATCGGCGCCGCCAGGGCGCGCGGTCGCCTCGCCGCCCGTGACCGTGATCGTGTGCAGGGTCGCCTTGCCGCCGGTGGCGGGCCGCGTCAGCTCGTACGAGATGCGGCCCTCGAAGCCATCCGCGGCGCGTGCGTCGAAGCGCCGCGCGAGTGCGGTGAAGAGCAGCCGCTGGCACGACGGCGGCCCGAACAGGCGCTCGAGGCGAGCATCGCTGAGCGCACCGGTGACTTGTGCGATCGCCCACATGTTGCGCCGATGTTATGCCGTGGGCGGGCGGTTGCCGGGCCACCGGGCGAGATCGTTACCCTCTTCGGCGTGAACGATCAGATGACCGAGCTCGCGGAGGAGCTGGGCGAGCTCGCCGCCGAGCTCCGTGAGCTCGCGGAGCGTCTGCGCTCTGGGCAGCTCGAGCCGGGGGCGGCGCTCGAGGCGATCGACGAGTGTGCGCGGCTGGCCTCGCGCATGGCCCGGGTCAGCGCGGCGATGGACGAGCGGGCGCGGGCGGCCGTCGAGCCGCTGCCAGACCTGCCCGGCCAGCTTCCGTTGCAAGCCGCCCAGTAGTGGCGCGAACTGAAGTCGCATACCCGCAGCACCTCCAGGACGAGGTGGAGCGCTATCTGCGCACGCTCTCGTTCACGCACGATCCCGCCACAGAGGGGCTCGAGCAGGCGATGCGCTATTCACTGCTGGCGGCGGGCAAGCGCATCCGGCCGGTGCTGTCGCTGGCCACGGCCAGCGCCGTCGGACTAGAGCCGGCCGGCGTGCTGCCGCTCGCCGCCGCGATCGAGCTGATCCACACGTATTCGCTGATCCATGACGACCTGCCGGCGATGGACGACGACGATATGCGCCGCGGCCAGCCCACGTGCCACCGCGCCTTTGGCGAGGACGTGGCGATCCTGGCCGGCGACGGGCTCTACGCGGAGGCCTTCGCCCTGCTGCTGACCGCGCAGCAGGGTGAGCCGGCGTGCGTGCTTGCCGCAGCGCGCGAGTTGGCTGTGGCAACCGGCGTGAAAGGTATGGTCGGCGGGCAGTACATCGACGTGGCAGCGACCGCACCACCCGGACCCGAGGGACTACGGCGGCTGCACGAGCTGAAGACCGGCCGCTTGATCGCGGCCAGCGTTGATTGCGTGCTAATGCTGGTCACTAAGCTTGAAGTTGACAAAATCGCAAGCTTCAGAGCCTTCGCGGATGAGCTGGGCGTGCTTTTCCAAATCGTCGACGACGTCCTTGACGTGACCGAGTCGACGAAGACGCTTGGCAAGCCGCAGGGGAGCGACGAGCGGTTGGGACGGCGTACGTACGTGAGCGAGTTCGGCCTCGACGAGGCGCGTAGACTGGCCGCCGAGTCGCATCAGCGAGCCCGTGCCCATCTCGACCGCGCGGCGCCTGGACGCGGCAACGAGCTCGCTCAGATCACGGATTTCATCGCCAACCGGAGTCATTGAATGTCAAACCTCTTGCAGCGCATCCAGGGACCGATGGACCTGCATTCGCTATCCGATGAGGACCTTCAGCTGCTGGCTCAGGAGGTGCGTGAGCACATCATCAACACGGTCGGCGAGATCGGCGGTCACTTCGGCGCCAATCTCGGTGCCTGCGAGATCTCGGTGGCGCTGCACTCGCTGCTCGACTCGCCGCGCGACAAGGTCCTCTGGGACGTCGGCCACCAGGCCTACCCGCACAAGATCCTCACCGGCCGCTCGGACCGGCTGCACACGATCAGGCAGTACGGCGGGCTGGCGCCGTTCTGCACGATCCAGGAGTCCGAGCACGACATCATGGGCGCCGGCCACGCCTCCACCGCGATCGGCTACGCGGTCGGCATCAAGGAGGCCATGCGCCACGGCCACGGGCGCGACGGCCACGTGGTGGCCGTGGTCGGCGATGGCGCGATGACCGGCGGCGTGGCCTTCGAGGCAGCCCAGTTCGCGGGCGGTCAGGGTACTCCGATCGTCGTTCTGCTGAACGACAACGGCATGTCGATCGCGCCCAACGTCGGCGCGCTCTCCCGCTACTTCAACCGCATCCGGCTGAACCCCAAGCTGTGGCACGCGCGCGAGGACCTCGAGGGCGGGCTGACCCGGCTGCCGGCCGGGATCGGCGCGGCCTTCGAGCGCTTCGGCCCGCACGTGAAGGAGTCGCTGAAGGCCTTCTGGGCGCCCGGTCTGTGGTGGGAGGAGCTCGACTTCGCCTACATCGGCGTGATCGATGGCCACGACGTGCGCGCCCTGCGCCGCGCTCTGCGCGACGCGCTGGTCGCCGAGCGGCCGGTTGTCGTGCACTGCGCCACCGTCAAGGGCAAGGGCTTTGCGCCCGCTGAGGAGGGCGGTCTCGAGGGCATGGAGAAGTGGCATGCGGCGAAGCCCAAGTCGATCGCCAACGGCCGGCCGGCTTCGGCCAAACCGGCCGCCAAGAGCGCCACTCCGGCGCCGCCGCAATACACGCAGGTCTTCGGCGAGGCGATGGTGCGCGAGTGCCGGCGCGACCAGCGCGTGATGGGGATCACGGCCGCCATGAACTCGGGCACGGGGCTCAACATCCTCCAGCGCGAGCTGCCGGATCGCTATTTCGACGTCGGCATCGCCGAGCAGAACGCGGTGCTGCTGGCGGCCGGACTCGCGCTGCAGGGGGCCAAGCCGGTGGCCGCGATCTATTCGACCTTCCTCCAGCGCGCCTACGACCAGATCGTCCACGACGTGTGCCTGCAGAGCCTGAACGTGGTGTTCGCGATGGACCGCGCCGGGCTGGTGGGCGACGACGGCCCGACCCACCACGGCGCTTTCGACATCGCCTATCTGCGCTGTCTGCCCAACATCGTGCTGATGGCGCCGCGCGACGAGGCGATGCTCGTGCACATGCTGCACACCGCGCTTCGCCACGATGATGGTCCGATCGCGCTGCGCTATCCGCGCGGCGCCGCAGAGGGCGTGGCGCTGCCCAGCAAGCCGGTCGTGCTCGAGATCGGGACCGGGGAGATCCTGCGCGAGGCGGACGGCGATTCCGGCCCGCGGGTCGCGCTGCTCGGCTACGGCTCCGGCGTCGGCAAGGCGCTCGAGGCGGCCGCGATTCTCGCCGAGGAGGGCATCACGGTCACCGTCGCCGATGCGCGCTTCGCCAAACCGGTCGACGCGGGCCTCGTGGCTCAGCTGGCGAGCGAGCACGACCTGCTCGTGACCGTCGAAGAGGGCGTGCTCGCCGGCGGGTTCGGGTCGGCAGTGTGGGAGACGCTCTCGGAGATGGGCGGTGCGACCTCCAGGGCGCGGATCATGCGCGTCGGACTGCCCGACCGCTATGTGACCCACGGAGCGCCGAAGCTCCTGCACGAGGAGGTGGGTTACACCGGCGCGCGGATCGCCCAGCGGGTGGTGGAGGCCGTCGAGCAGAAGGCACGCGCAGCGGCCGGTTAGAACCCCTCTGGGGGACGCCGTGATTCCCGAGCTCGAGACCGAGCGGCTGCTTCTCCGCGCGCTGGGACCCCGCGATCTCGACGCCTACGCGGCGATGTACGCCGATCCCGAGGTGATGCGTTTTCTTGAGCACGGCCGCCCTCTCGACCGGGGAGCGGCGTGGCGCTCGATGGCGGTCCACCTCGGCCACTGGCGGCTGCGCGGATACGGACAGTGGGCGCTGGTCGAGCGCTCGAGCGGTGAGCTCGTGGGCCGGGCCGGGCTATGGCAGCCGGAGGGGTGGCCGGGACTCGAGGTGGGGTGGCTGCTGGCCCGCCGGCACTGGGGCCGCGGGTTCGCGACCGAGGCTGGCGGCGCGGCGGTCGCGTACGCGTTCGAGGTGGTCGGCGTCGACCGCGTGGTCAGCCTGATCCGCCCGGAGAACGGCGCCTCGATCCGCGTCGCCGAACGCCTCGGGGAGCGCTTTGAGCGAGCGATTGAGCTCGGCGGCAACGAGGTCCACGTCTACTGTCTGCCTCGCGGCCTTCGGTCTCGATAGTCGATCGGGGTCACGAACCTCTGCGGAATCATTCGGGGTCAAGTGAAGGTCGTCTCAGTCACCAACGCACAGGCCCGCCGAATCGCCGTGCGCGCGCAGGCGCTCGACGGCAGCGCCGCGAGCGTGCTCGAGGTGGTCCGGCGGCTGGGCTTTCTTCAGATGGATCCCATTTCGGTCATCGCGCGGCCCGAGCATCTCGTGCTGTACAGCAGGCTGGGGCGCATGGACGCTGCCGAGCTCGACCGGCTGATCTGGGAGGAGCGTGTCCTGTTCGAGTGGGACGCCTTCATCTGGCCGATCGAAGACCTTCCCCTCGTCCGCGCCAGGATGCGCGCGCGGCGCCGCTCGGCGGGCGCGCGGACCCGGCACTTTCTGGCGGCGAACGCGCGCTTACGCCGCCGTGTCCTGCGCGAGCTCGATCGCGACGGACCGTTGTTGTCACGCGAGCTGACGAGCAGGATCGAGTTGAACAAGACCAAGCATCGTTGGTGGGGAAGCGGCCATTTGCGGCTGATGCTCGACCTGCTCCAGGGGCACGGCGCAATTGCGGTGGCGGGGCGTCAGGGAAACCAACGGCTGTGGGATCTCGCTGATCGCGTCTATCCCGGAAGCGAGACGATCTCCTGGCCGCAGGCCAGGTCGCTGATCGAGCAGAGGCGACGGCGCGCTCTAGGCGTCTGGCTCGAGCGGGGCCAGTTGCGCGCGCTCGCCGACATCTCGGATGAGCCGATCGCGCCGCGGCTCACATTTCTCTCGCCCTTCGATCGCCTCATCCACGACCGCCGGCGCGCCGAAGCCGTGTTCGATTTTCACTACCGGCTCGAGATGTATGTGCCCAAGCACAAGCGTCAATACGGCTATTACGTGCTGCCCATACTCCGCGGCGAGCACATTGTCGGTCGTATCGACGTCGCTCGCGACCGGGTATCGGGCGCGCTGCGCGTGGCGAACACGTGGTGGGAGCAAGGCGTGAAGCCGCTCTCCCTCAGCGTCCCGCTCCGCCGGCTGCAGGCCGAGCTGGGCCGCCTAGGCTAGTCAGCATGGCGCCGGGCATTCAGGGTTCCGAGCCTGACCCACGTAACGAGCACGTGCTCGTGTGGGTCAACGGCGAGCTCGTGCCGCGGAAAGAGGCGGTCGTCTCGGTCTTCGACGCGGGCTTCGTGCTCGGCGATGGGGTGTGGGAGGGGCTTCGCGTCGTCGGTGGCCATCCGGCCTTTCTCGAGCGCCATCTCGACCGCCTCTTCGACGGCGCGAGGGCGCTCATGCTCGACATCGGTCGCAGCCGCGATCAGCTGACGGAGGCGATCTACGCGACGCTCGCGGCCAACGACATGACCGACGGCGTGCATGTGCGCCTAATGGTGACGCGTGGCGTAAAGCGCTCGCCCTATCAGGACCCGCGGCTCGCCTCCGGGCCCGCGACCGTCGTCATCGCCGCCGAGCACAATCAGCCGCCGCAGGCGACCGTGGCCGGCGGCATCGCGCTGTTCACCGTGCATGTGCGACGAGCGGCCCCCGACACGCTCGATCCGAAGCTCAACGTCCACTCCAAGCTCGGCGACGTCATGGCCTGCATCCAGGCCTATACCGCCGGTGCCGACGAGGCCCTGATGCTCGATCCCCAGGGGTTCGTCGCGACCTGCAACTCGACCCATTTCTTCATCGTGCGCGGGCCAGGCAGCGCGCCGGAGGTGATGACCTCTGACGGGCGCTACTGCCTGCCGGGTATCACGCGCGCCAACGTGCTCGAGCTCTGCCGCAGCAATGGCATCGCGGCGCGCGAGACCGCCTTCAGCCTCACCGACGTCTACGCGGCGCGCGAGGCGTTCGTCACCGGCACGCTGGCGGGAGTCGTGCCCGTCAGAGCGGTGGACGGGCGCACGATCGGGGATGGCCGCCGCGGCCCCCTGGTGGAGCGGCTGCAGGCGCTTTATCGCGAGCTGGTCGAGGCCGACGTGGCGGCTCGCGTCCGGCCATGAACGACGTTGTGCGTGTGGCCATGTGGTCGGGGCCGCGCAACATCTCGACGGCGATGATGCGCGCTTTCGAGAACCGGCCCGACACGGTCGTCGTCGACGAGCCGCTGTACGCGGCCTTCCTGGTCCGCACCGGCATCGATCACCCCGCGCGCCAGGCTGTCATCGCATCCCAGCCCACTGACCTCGCGAGCGCCGTCGAGTGCCTGTTCGCCCCGCTTCCGCCGGGCCGCCATGTCCATTACGCGAAGCACATGGCTCATCACGTCTCACGCGACATGGACCTCCGCTGGACGCTGCCTCTGCGCAATGTCCTGCTGATTCGCGAGCCAGCCGAAGTCGTCTCCTCGTATGTCCGCTCGCGCGAAGCCTGCGAGCCGGACGACATCGGCCTGCCCCAACAGGGGTGGCTGCTCGAGCTCTGGGACAGGACCGGGATCGATGTGCCGGTTCTCGATGCGCGGGACTTCCTGGCCGCGCCCGAGGCTCACCTGCGGTGGCTGTGCGACTGGCTCGGGATCGAGTTCAGCGAGCGCATGCTCTCCTGGCCACCGGGGCCGCGCGACTCCGACGGGGTGTGGGCGCCTCACTGGTACGAGTCAGTGTGGGCCTCGACCGGATTTGAGCCCTGGCGCCGGCGCGAGATCGCTTTATCGGGCCACGACGCCGCCGTGGCCGAGGCCTGCCGTCCGGTCTACGAGGCTCTGCACGCGCGGCGGCTCCGGGTGTGAGACCGGCCCGTCTTCGGCTGAGCGGTCCCGCGGGTGCTCGTGGACGCCACGTGCGAGGATCCGGTTGATGGGACACGAGCGCATCGCCGGAACCATCGCGGCCACCGTGACGCCGCTGCGCGAGGGCGGCACGCGCCTCGACGAGAATGCCTTCGCCCCACTGCTGGAGTTCTACGCCGCCAGCGGCGTCGACGGGCTGTTCGTGCTTGGAACGACAGGTGAGGGCGTCTTGCTCTCCGACGACGAGCGCCGGCGCGTGACGGAACTGGTCATCTCGGGTGCTCGGCCGCTGTCGGTGATCGTGCACTGCGGCGCTCAGACGACGGCTTGGACGGAAGCGTTGGCGGCCCACGCAGCCGAGGCCGGCGCAGACGGAGTGGCGGTGATGGGGCCGCCGTATTTCGCGCTGGAAGAGCGCGAGCTGCTCGCCCATTTCGCGGCGGCGGCGCGGGCCTGCGCGCCGCTGCCGTTCTACCTGTACGAGTACGCGGATCGCAGCGGCTACGCGATCCCAACCGCAGTGGTCGCGGAGCTGCGCGAGCGCGCCTCGAACCTGGCCGGTTTGAAGGTCTCAGACGCACCGTTCGATCGGCTCGAGCCCTACCTCGCGCTGGGATTGGACGTCTTCATCGGGGCGGAGGCTCTCATTCCGCAAGGCCTCGAGCACGGTGCCGTCGGAGCCGTGTCCGGCCTCGCGGCGGCATTCCCCGAGGCGGTCTCGGCGCTGGTAGAGGGAACCACCCCCGAGCGCGCGGCGCTCGCTCAGGCACTGCGCACGGCGCTCTCCAGGCGAACGTTCCAGGCTTCGGTCAAGGCCGCGCTCATGACCAGAGGCTTGCCGATCCGTGCCGATGTGCGTGCCCCGTTGCTGCCGCTGACGGCCGCTGACCGCGAATCGCTGAGAGCGGAGTTGGAGCCTTTGCTCGCTGCTGGGGCGGCTGTTCGTTCGTGACAACGGCCCCGGGGAGGGCCGCTGGTGAGGGCGCGGGGGCGCGGGCCGTCCACATATGACAACGGCCCGCTTCATGCGAGCCGTTGTCGGAGGGAGGAGAGATGTATCTGCGTGTATCGGGTGGGCGGCCGTAGCGGCCACCCATTGACATGGTCGCTCGCCCGGCAGCCGGCGACTGTGATCTAGGTCACACCGTTCCCGCATGATTGATACGAGCGCTTCCGATTGCGCGGTGCGCCTCCGCGCCCTCTCACAGGCAGAACGGTTGAAGGTCGCATCGGCGGCTCGTAGGATTAACGGTGAGGAATGGGGACTTCTTTGCGATCACGGATAGCGACCGTCCTCACAGTCGTTGGGCTCGTTGGTGGCAGCGGAGGCGCGCTGGCGATGGCCGCGAGTGGCGGCGTCGCCTCAAGCGAGAGCGCGGCTCATTGCCAGTACGGCTTTCATACCCACGATTGCGATCCCGGCGGGATGGAGCACCAAAGCTACGTCCTGCACCACTGCGACAAAATCCACTGGCGCTCGGGGAACTGCAAGGTGGAGCGCCGGGAGATCCGCCACTGCGAGAAGACGCGCAGCAAGGACCGCTGCTTGAAGTACGCCGGCCCGATGCGGCGCTGACCGGCTCTACCGTACTTTTCGAACACGTCAAAGGATCGCCGTCAGGAACGCCGGGTCGATTGACGGCTATCACGTGTGATCACTCATCTATGAAGCGAGTTCGTCTCGATCAGCTGCTGCACGACCGCGGGATCTTCCCCTCACGCTCCCGAGCAGCGGCATCGGTGCTCGCGGGGGAGGTGCTGCTGTTGCCGGGCCGCAGGCGCGCCGAAAAGCCCGGTCAGCTGGTCTCCGACGAGGTGGCGCTCGAGCTCGTAGCCAAGCCAAAATACGTCTCGCGCGGGGGGGAGAAGCTCGAGCACGCGCTGGACGCCCTGGGTATGGGCGTCGAAGGAAGGCTCGCGCTCGATGTAGGCGCCTCGACGGGTGGCTTCACCGACTGCTTGCTGCGCCAGGGCGCGGCCCACGTGGTTTGCGTCGACGTCGGCTACGGGCAGCTCGACTACAGCCTCCGCACCGATCCGCGGGTGACCGTGCTCGATCGCCGTAACGCGCGCTCACTGTTGCCCGGCGAGCTCCCGTACGCTCCCGACTTGATCGTGGTCGACGTGTCCTTCATCTCGCTCGCCAAGGTCCTGCCGGCGGTGCTGGCGTGCGCCGCCGCGCGGTTCGACTGCCTGGCGCTGGTCAAGCCGCAGTTCGAGGCCGGCCGGGAGAGCGTCGGCAAAGGAGGCGTGGTGCGCGACCCGGCGGTCCGCAGGCGCGTGCTGGTCGAGGTCGGCCTGGCGGCCAAGCGGCTGGGCGCATCGGTGCTCGGCTACGAGAGCTCGGGCCTTCCGGGGCCCAAGGGGAACCGCGAGACCTTCCTCTGGCTGGCCGAGGAAGGGCGCGCAGGCCTGGATCAACTTGAGCCGGCAGTTGGGCGGGTCGAGCCGTGACCCGCACCATTCGCACGGCGACGGTATTCACCCACCGCAGGCCCGCGGAGACGACTCCAGCGCTCGACGTGCTGCGGGAGGTGGCGAGCAGTTTTGGCGCCACGCTGAGGTTTGACGCCACCGAGACGAGCAAGCACAACCTCGCAGCGGCGGAGGGCGTCGAGGTCGACGCCGAAGTCAGCGACGAGGTGGACATGTGCTTCGCGCTCGGCGGTGACGGGACGATCTTGACCGCGCTGCGGACCTACGCCGGCACGGGGATCCCGGTGTTCGCGGTCAACTTCGGCGAGATCGGGTTCCTCGCGACGATCGAGAGCGAGCGCTGCGCGGCGGGGTTCACCGCCGCATTCAAGGGCGAGTTCGAAATTCTCTCGTTGCCGGGGGTGGTGGCCTTGGGCAGCGACCCGCGGGCATTGGCGATCAACGACATCTCGATCCACCGCCAGCAGGGCATGCGTGTGGCCGATCTGGCCTATGCGGTCGGCCGTGACGAAGTCGGGCGCGTGCGCTGCGACGGGCTCGTGGTCGCCACGCCAGCGGGCTCGACGGGCTACAACCTGGCGAACGGCGGACCGATCCTGGCCTGGGGAGTCGAGGGCTTCGCCGTCTCCTTCATCGCCCCACATTCGCTGACCGCGCGGTCGCTCGTCGTCGCCCCGGGCGACATCCTCACGATCTTCAACCGTTCCCACGAAGAGCCTGTCGCCGTGACAGTCGACGGCCGGCCGGCAGGCACGATCGAGGCCGGCGAGCAGTTGCAAGTCGAGTTCGTGGGCGGCCAGGGCTCGCTCGCGCAGGTTGCCGGCGCGACCTTCTACCACCGCCTGCGGGAGAAGTTCGGCCGCCTGGCGGCCCCGCTGTAGGAGGTTTTGGCCGCGCCCGAGTTCGCACAGCCGCTGCGCGAGGAGGACGTCGATCCGGACCCCTTCCGCCAGTTCGAGGCCTGGTTTGACCAGGCGGCGGCGGCGGGGGTGCGCGCGCCCGAGGCGGCGGCACTGGCTACGGCCTCGCCGGACGGCGCCCCATCGGTGCGCATGGTGCTGGTCAAGGGCGCGGGCCCCGACGGGTTCGTGTTCTACTCGAACTATGAGAGCCGCAAGGGAAGCGAGCTGGACGCGAACCCGCTGGGGGCGATGCTGTTCTACTGGGATCCGGTCGGGCGCCAGGTCAGGGCGGAGGGCCGTGTCTCGCGCGTTAGCCCGGCCGAGTCGGCCGCCTACGTGCACGGCCGCCCCCGCGCGAGCCAGCTGAGTGCGCTCGCATCGCCACAGAGCGCAGTAATCGAGAGTCGGCGGGAGCTCGAAGAGCGGGTGAGGCGGCTGGCCGCCCGTTATGAGGAAGCCGAGCTGCCGCTCCCCAAAGAGTGGGGCGGTTTCCGCCTCGTGCCCGAAACGCTCGAGTTCTGGCAGCACCGCGAGGATCGCCTGCACGACCGGCTCCGTTACACGCGTAGGGACGATGGAGCCTGGCTGCTCGAGCGGCTCGCCCCGTAGGCTCAGCCGGGCAGGGTACCGTCCGGTGACCGGGCGAGGGCTCGGGGGTGCGGCGCGCGTTTGCGCCGGCGCTCACCGATAGCTGAACTGTTCATGCCACTCGATGGGGCGGCCCTCCGGGGTCAGGTCGAACAGGTTCCAGAGCGGCTCGAGCGTGCCGACGTGGCGGGGCTCCTGCCCTGGATCCGACGGCGCATACAACAGCTCCGAGCTCCAGAAGTGCCGAATCACGTCGCCATCGCGGTGAAAGACGGTCAGCATCGGCCGCTGTAGCCCGTCGGCGGTTTCGGCAAAGTAGTCCGAGTTGTAGGCGCTACCAGCGGATGAGAGAAGCCGCAGCCGACGCCATCCGCGCTCGCGAGCGAACGCCAGAACGCGTGGTAGAGGCGCCTTGGCGACGGCCGCAAGGTTGACGTGCTGGCTTGCATGCTCGGCCGCCCCGTCCAGCTGGTCGAGCAGGGCGCTGCACGAGGGGCATGGGCCCTCGGCGAGCGGCAGCAGCGCCGTCTCGCCATCGCGTGGGCCCGGCGTGAGATCGCCCGGATCGCGCGGGAACATGAAGCTGTAGATCACGAGCGTGTTCTTGCCGGGAGCGAACAGCTCGGAGAGCCGCACGTCGGCGGGTCTACCGTCGGCGCCCTCCCCCTGGAAGCCGTATTCCCCCTGGACGCGCCCGCCGGCAGGGAGCTCGCGTCTGGCCCTCGCCACGGTCTCCATCGCCCGGCGCAGCTCGATCTCCTGCTCCAGCAGACGATCGCGCGCAGCCCGGTACTCCGATGACTCGCCCGGAAGCGTGATGCCCATGCGATCTCCTCTCTCATGCTGATTCCCGCGCGTAGCCACCTCGACACGACCGAGCGCGGCACCAAGCCATTGGACCAACCGCAGCGCCAAAACTCATCGATCGAGGCGGCAGTCGGCAGTTCGACCTGGACGCGTAGGCCACATTGTTAGCTCCGGGTGAAGTGTGCCCTGGCGTTTATCTGGAGCAGAGAATCAGACGCTTAGACTGGCCGCTCGATGAGGCCCGCTGCCGCGCCGCGTGCGTGGCAAACGCGAGTCGCTGATGGCCTCTGACTATTTAGCGCCTTGCGATCACCGCGGTCCAACCATCCCCGTCCGGTTCGTGCTCGGCTTGCGAGCCGCATGGCGGGTGGCGGAGTTGGTCGAGTGCGCGGTGCGCAGCACTGGCGGTGGCTGCTCGTTGTGGCGTCGATCACGGCGGTGCTCGTGGTCGCGTGCGGAGGGGGTGAGCCGACCGGCCGCGCCCACATCACGACGAAGGGCTTCACCGACGGCCACGAGGCGATCCCGGCGGGGATCCACAAGATCAAGCACGTGGTCGTGATCATGCAGGAGAACCGCTCATTCGATTCGTACTTCGGTACCTACCCGGGCGCCGACGGGATTCCCGGGCTGGCCGGCAACCCGGGGCCGTTGCCGTGCGTGCCCAACAAGGCTGGCGGTCGCCAGCGAGGATTCGGCCTTAGGCGACGTCACCGCCATTTCCGTGCGCCCTCGGGCCCGGCGTGTGTCACTCCTTTCCACGATCGCTACGACGAGAACCACGGAGGGCCGCACAGCTACGGCAACGCGATCGCCGACATTCGTGCCGGCGCGATGAATGGCTTCGTCGCACAGGTGCACAAGGCGCTCAAGAGCTGTGCTTCGACACTCAATCCCGCCTGCACGGGAAGCTCCGCGAGCGGGCAGACCGACGTGATGGGCTACCACAACGGCGCCGACATCCCCAACTACTGGGACTATGCGAGCAACTTCGTGCTCCAGGACCACATGTTCCAGTCCGACCTCTCCTGGAGCCTGCCCTCCCACCTTTACACGGTCTCGGCGTGGTCCGCACATTGCACGGTCCCCGGCGACCCTTGGAGCTGCACCAACGTCCACAACCACCCCGGCAACCCGCCCGGCTTCGGCCACGGTAAGAACAAGTCGACCGGGCCACCTTCATATGCGTGGACCGATCTCACCTGGCTTTTGCACAAGTACCACGTGAGCTGGCGCTACTACGTCTTCAACGGCTCGGAGCCCGACTGCGCGAATGCCGGCTCGATGACCTGCGCGCCGGTGCCACAGAACTTCAAGACACCAGGGATCTGGAACCCGCTGCCGTACTTCACCGACGTCCACAGAGATGGCCAGCTGGGGAACATCACGTCGCTGTCCCACTTCTACACCGCGGCGCGCAACGGCACGCTGCCCGCCGTCTCGTGGATCGACCCCAACCGCAAGGTCTCCGAGCACCCCGAGGCGCTCGTGAGCACGGGGCAAACTTACGTGACCGGGCTGATCAACGCGATCATGCGCGGTCCCGACTGGAACTCGACCGCGATCTTCCTCACCTGGGACGACTGGGGCGGTTTCTATGACCACGTCGTACCTCCGCTGGTGGATCAGAACGGCTACGGCCTCCGGGTGCCGGCATTGGTCATCAGCCCGTACGCAAAACGCGGCTATATCGACCACCAAACGCTGTCCTTCGACGCGTACCTCAAGTTCATCGAGGACGACTTTCTCTCAGGCCAGCGGCTCAACCCTTTCACCGACGGACGACCAGACCCCCGACCCGACGTGCGCGAGAACGCATCGATCCTCGGCAACCTGGTCAAGGACTTCAACTTCAACCAGGCGCCGCGACCGCCGGTGATCCTGCCAGTCCACCCTCACACCGACCTGATCGCACCGACCTCCGCGCTGCCCTCCAAGTTCGGCTGAGCCCAGTAGCTGGTTCGCCTACCCGCCGGGGTGGGGCAGGCTCGAGGTGTTGACCACCTGGAAATCCCGGCCCGTGAGCTGGTCGAGCTGGTGCAGCCCCGAGTTGCTCCAGTGGGAGTCGGGGACTCCGGAGATGTACCAGGGCGACCCGTTGTCGGCCAGCAGCATGCCGTAGCGCTTGAGCGCTTCGGCCACCACACGCGCCTGGTAGGGCAGGCCGCTGATGTTGACGCTCGCCTTGAGCCGCACGCGCAGCCCCATCGGCGGGTAGACGCCCCCGCCACAGGTGGGCGCGTCGTGCCGGGCCGGATAGACGTAGCGTGCAGCCGTGCAGGGAGCCGTGAACCGCAGCGCGTGGTCGATCGACCCATCGGCGACCTCGTCGTACTTGGCCAGTCCGGGCAAGATCGGCAGGCCGGCAGCGTCGGCCGACGTCCAGCCCGCCGGGCGCAGATGGTCGGAGCGCAGGTTGAAGATCGCCCCCGAGCCGGCCGTCCAGGAGCGCCCTCCGTGATGGGGATAGGCGGCGAACAGCTCGTAATCGGTGCAGGTGTCCTTGTTGACGACGATCACGTGACGATCGCCGCTCGAGTGCCGGCCGCCCTCGATCGCCACACGGGGCGGAATTGGGTAAGGGCCAGGGTCGGACTGGGAGGCGTATTTGAAGTGGACCGGGACCCTGGGTGTCTTGTCCGTGACCAGCGCGTAGGGGATCCCGATCGGCGCCCCGGCGTAGCGCCCGGAGCCGAAGTCCGGATGAACGGGCGCGTTCAAGCCGATCGCCGCTATCAATTGGGCAGAGTTCTTGGCCACCGGCAGGCGGTCGACCCGTTGGTTCCACGGGTTGTTCGCGGGGAGGACAGGGCAACTGGTGCCCGGCAGCTTGGGCGAGCTCGTGGCGATCAGTGGCGCCAGGCAAACCAGCAGGCAGGCCGCTCTACGCACGACGAGGGGATCATACGTCCCGCTTGCACCGGAATCGCCGCTCCACGGCGCCAGTCCGTCACCTCCAGCTGGTATCCCATCGCAGCAGGATGCTGGAAGAACTTCGCGTCGAGAACCTGCTCTTGCTGGAGCGCGCCGAGCTGCGGCTCGCTCCCGGCCTGAACGTGATCACGGGCGAGACCGGGGCCGGCAAGACCATGCTCGCGCAGGCGCTCGACCTGCTGCTCGGCGGCAGAGCTCGGAGCGGCATCGTGCGTCCGGGAGCCACCGAGGCGTACGTCGAGGGGGTGTTCTCGCTGCCGCCCGACTTCCCGCAGCTCGCCGAGCGAGCCCCTGCGGATGCGACCGAGCTCGTGCTCGCGCGACGCGTGTGGCCGGACGGCCGCACTCGCGCCTACATCTGTGGGCGCGCGGCAACCGTGGCCGACCTGCGCGAGCTCGGGGGCGCCCTGCTGGCCTTCTACGGTCAGCACGAGCACCGCAAGCTGACGATCGCCGCGGCCCAGCTCGAGCTTCTCGATGCGCATTGCGGACCCGACCAAGGCGCGCTGCGCGAGCAGGTTGCGAGCTATCACGCCGAGGCCCGCGCGCTCGAGCGCCGCTGCGCCGAGCTCGCCGATATCGCGGGTGCGCGTGAGCGCGAACTCGATCTGCTCGCCTTCGAGCTCGGCGAAATCGAAGAGCTCGACCCGAGCGAAGAGGAAGAGCGCGCGCTGGCCGCTCAGCAGACGAAGCTGCGAGCATTTGCGCAGCTGCGCGAGGCCGCAGGCGCGGCAATCGAGTCACTCAGTCCTGAAAACGGCGGCGGCGCCATGGAGCTGCTGTACGCGCCGCAGCGCGAGCTCGAGGCGGCCGCCGAATCAGACGAGCTGCTCGCGCCACTGCGCGACCGCTTCGCCGCCCTGGTCTACGAGGCCGAGGACCTGGGGCGCGAGCTGCGCCGCTACGCCTCCGGGCTCGAGGACTCCCCGGGGCGTCTCGGTGAGGTGGAGGAGCGGTTGGAGCGCTATGCGCGACTCAAGCGCAAGCACGGCGGCGCGCTCGATCACGTGCTCGCCCACGCCGATTACTGCCGTGAGCGGATCGCCGAGCTCGAGCGGGCTGACGAGTCGCTGGCGCAGGCGCAGGGCGAGCTCACCCGCTCCCGCGCCGGCCTGGAAAGGCTCGCGGGCGCGCTCTCGAGCAGCCGCCGCGAGGGCGCGCCCCGGCTGGCAGAGGCAGTCCGCGCACGGCTCGAGCAGCTCGCGCTGCCAGGCGCCGTGTTCTCCATCGAGATCGAGCCGCGGCCCGAAGGGATCGGTGCGAGCGGCGGGGACGTGGCCGAATTCACGTTCTCAGCCAACCCGGGGCTGGCGGCTGGGCCGCTCAAGGAGATCGCCTCGGGCGGCGAGCTCTCGCGCGTCATGCTCGCGCTGCTGAGCGCAGCCCACGTCGGCGACTCGGAGCGTGGCGGCCCGGGCCCTTCAGTGCTCGTCTTCGACGAGATCGACGCGGGCATCGGCGGCCACACCGCGCGCGCCGTGGGCGAGCACCTGCAGGCGCTCGGTACCGGCAGGCAGCTCGTGTGCATCACCCATCTGCCGCAGATCGCCTCCCTGGCCGAGCGACACTTCCGCATCGAAAAGGCAAGCTCCCGGCGGGGGACCACCGCCAGCGTCGCACAACTCGACGGCGAACAGGTGGTGGTGGAGCTCGTGCGGATGCTCGGGGCGAGCGAGGACGACAGCGCCGCCAGCGAGCACGCGCGCCAGCTGCTGCGCGCGGCATAGGCCGAGCACGCCAATGCATCGACCGGACGCCGGCAGCGCCCAGAAAGCGCCAAAGTCGGACCAGCCCCGTGACCCACGTCCGCTCCCCGCGATACGGTGGAGCCGCACCGACTAGACTCGAATTCCCAGAGACCCATGGCCCCAGGCGAGACGCGCTTCATCTTCATCACCGGCGGGGTCGTCTCCTCTCTAGGGAAGGGCATCGCGGCAGCATCGATCGGGCGATTGCTGGTGGCTCGGGGGTTCGACGTCCAGCTGCAGAAGTTCGACCCCTACATCAACGTCGACCCGGGCACGATGTCGCCCTACCAGCACGGCGAGGTGTTCGTGACCGAGGACGGAGCCGAGACCGACCTCGACCTCGGCCACTACGAGCGCTTCACGGACGCAAACACGAGCCGTGCTTCGAACGTCACTGCGGGCGGCGTGTACCACACCGTGATCCGGCGTGAGCGCCGCGGCGACTACCTGGGCGCGACGGTCCAGGTCGTGCCCCACATCACCGACGAGATCAAGCAGCGCATCCGGCTGATGGCGGACGCGACCGAGGCCGACTTCGTCATCACCGAGATCGGCGGCACGGTGGGGGACATCGAGTCGCTGCCGTTCCTCGAGGCGATCAGGCAGTTCCCGGTCGACGTCGGCCGCCGCCGCTGCATGTTCATCCACCTGACGCTGGTGCCGTTCATCAGGCACGCGGGCGAGCTCAAGACCAAGCCCACGCAGCACTCGGTCAACGAACTGCGCCGCATCGGTATCGCGCCGGACATGGTCGTATGCCGCTCGGAGGCCCCCCTCAGCCCAGACATCCGGCGCAAGATCGCCCTGTTCGCGAGCCTTCCGGTCGAGGCGGTCGTTTCCGCGCGCGATGTAGCGGACATCCACGAGGTTCCGCTCGTCTTCAACGCCGAGGGCGTCGATGACTACGTCATCTCCGAGCACTTCGGGATCGATGCCCCCGATCCCGACCTTGGCGGGTGGGAGGAGATCACGCGCAGGGCTGCGCGGGCGACGGAGACCCTCCCGATCGCCCTGGTCGGCAAGTACGTGAAGCTCGAGGACGCCTATCTCTCGGTGGCCGAGGCGCTCCGCCACGCCGGCATCCACCACGGCTGCAAGGTCGAGATCGACTGGGTCGATTCGGAGGCAGTCGGCAGCGACGCCGTCGCGGCGCAGCTCGAGCGCGCCGCCGGCATCCTCATCCCAGGCGGCTTCGGCGGGCGCGGCATCGAAGGCAAGATCCGCGCAGCTCAGATCGCCCGTGAGCGCGGCATCCCATATCTCGGCATCTGCCTGGGCATGCAGATCGCGGTGTCCGAGTTCGCCCGCCATGTGGCCGGGATGGAGGGCGCCAACTCGACCGAATTCGATCCCGAGACCCCGTTCCCCGTGATCGACCTGCTGCCCGAGCAGAAGGAGATCGCCGACATGGGCGGGACGATGCGGCTCGGAGCCGACCCGGTCAAGCTCCACGACGGCACCCGCATCCGAGCGCTCTACTCGGACCCGGTCATCTACGAGCGCCACCGCCATCGCTACGAGGTCAACAACCACCTGCGCCGGCGGCTCGAGTCGGCCGGCCTGGTGTTCTCGGGCACCTCGCCCGACGAGCGGCTGATCGAAGCGGTCGAGCTCGACGCGCAGTCCCATCCGTTCTTCGTCGCCTCCCAGTTCCACCCCGAATTCAAGTCTCGGCCCGGAGCGCCCCGCCCCTCTGTTCCGGGAGTTTGTCGGCGCCGCGCTCGAGCACCTGCGGGCGCGCGACTCAGGCGCCGAGCAGGAGGACAAACCCGCTCCGGCCGCATCGCCGGCCGCTCGGTGAGGCGCGCCAGCGAGACCGAGCGCGAGCGCCTCCACGAGACGTTCGTGGCGCTGTGCCGGATCGAGTCGCCCTCGGGGCGAGAGCGTGCATGCGCCGACTGGGTGACGGACGCCCTCGGTGAAATCGGAGTCGAGGTCGCCGAGGACGACGCCGGTGTGCGGGCCGGCTCGGACGCGGGCAACCTGCTGGCGCGCATCCCCGGCTCGAGCGACGAGTCGATCCTCCTGAGCGGCCACCTCGATACCGTGCCGTTGACGGCGCCGGTCGAGCCCGTCATCAGGGATGGCGGCTTCGAGAACAAGAACGAGGGCATCCTCGGCGCCGACAACAAATCGGCGGTGGCGATCATGGTCGAGCTCGCACGCAGGCTCAAGGCCGCGCCCGAGCCGCCCCCGGTGGGGCTCGAGCTGCTCTTCACGGTGTGCGAGGAGGTGGCGCTCAAGGGCGCCAAGGAGTTCGACGTCGCGCAGCTGCAGAGCCGCTTCGGCTACGTCTTCGACCACGCCACGCCGGTGGGTGAGATCGTGCTCGCCTCGCCCACTCAGTACCGGATCGATGCGGAGCTGCACGGCCGGGCCGCCCATGCCGGGCTACGACCCGAAGCGGGCCGCAGCGCGATCCACGCCGCCGCGCGGGGCATCGCGGCGATGCGGCTGGGGCGGCTCGACCCCGAGACGACCGCCAACGTGGGCACGATCAGAGGTGGGACGGCGATGAACGTGGTCGCGGAGCGATGCGAGCTCGTGGCGGAGGCGCGCAGCCTCGATCCGGACAAGGCCGAAGCCGTAGTGACCGAGATGGTCGACCACCTCCAGGACGCGGCCAACGCCGCCGAGTGCGATCTGGACGTATCCGTCGAGCTGATGTTCAGGGGCTATCGCACGCGCCCCGGCGCGCCCCAGATCGTGCTCGCCGAGCAGGCGCTGCGCGCGTGCGGATACGAGCCGCGTCACATCTCCACGGGCGGCGCCTCCGACGCCAACGCGTTCGAGGCCGGTGGCTTTGCCTGCACCAACCTGGCCGACGGCACCGAGCGCAACCACCAGCCCGATGAGCGCATCAGCGTGGACGCGCTCGACGGCATGTTCGAGGTCGCGATCGCGCTGCTGGAGGGAGCCGCCGATGGCGTTTGAGGCCGCTGGCCGCCAGGTGAAGTTCAAGGGCCGGATGATCGAGGCGGGGCTCGAGCGCTATCGCTGGGACGACGGCAGCGAGTATCAACGCGAGAAGGTCTGGCATCCCGGCGCAGCCGGCGTGGTGGCGATCGACGAGGGCACGATCTGGCTGACACGTCAGCCGCGGGAGGTGGTCGGCGCGAGCGCCTCGCTCGAGATCCCGGCCGGCAAGCTCGACGAGCCGGGAGAGTCGCCCCTCGAGGCCGCCCAGCGCGAGCTCTCCGAGGAGGTCGGCCGGCGGGCCGAGCACTGGGAGGAGATCGCCGTCTTCTACACGAGCCCGGGATTCAGCGACGAGCGCATATGGCTATTCATGGCCACCGGGCTCGAAGAGGATCCCGAGGCCGAGGCGGACGAGAGCGAGCGGATCGAGATCGTGCGCTGGCCGCTCGAGCGCCTCGACGACGCGATCGCCGAGTGCGAGGACTCGAAGACGCTGATCGCGCTGCTGTGGCTCGCGCTGCGGGAAGCGCCGGCGCCTCCGCGAGGCTGAATCCACGCCAGACGTCTCCGCGCCCCCGGGGCAGCCGGCCAGCCGGGCGCGCCCGCGAGGCTCAGCCCGGGTTGCGGCCGTTGATCTGGTCGAAGTCGCCGTAACCGTTGCGGACGCCGCCCCCGCCCGACCACTGCCACATCAGCGCGTGTTTGCTCGCGCGGCCGACCCCGCCGAAGAACTCGGCGCAGCCGCCGCCTCGCAGGCACCAGCCCGACGGGGCATTGCCGAGGCTGGCCGTCTCGGGCTCATAGGTCCACTCGTCGGTGCCGGTGATCGTGCTCGCGCTGCCGGTGCCGAAGATCGTCCGCCAGTTGCCGGGCGCGGAGTAGACCCCCGGGACAAACGACGAATGGGCCTTGACATAACCCCAGAAGCCGTTGAAATCGGCGCGGTCGACCGAAGGCGAGATGGAATGAGACTTGACCACGCCGCTGCAAGGCGAGGTGTAAACGGAGTCCCAGCCGTTGTCGGGCGCGGGCGAGATTCCGGGCAGCTCGATGTCCATCCAGACCACCCGGTAGAGCACGCGCTGGCTCGCGGGCAGACCGCGGATGTCCGCCAGCGCGCGGGCGGCCTGCCGCGCGCCCCACGCCTGCGCCTCTGAGGCGGTGCCGTTGTAATGAGGATCGACCCCCGGTCCACCCATGAACCAATAGGCCCCGGTGCCGACTCCCTTCTTGTACTTCGTAAGGTTGACATCGGCCTGAGCGCTGTTGATCTTCGACCAGTTGAGGAAGGCGCCGTGGCACCCGAGCCACCACTCCCAGCTGCCGGCCATGCCCATGTAGCCGCCGTAGTTACCGCCGATCACGGGCTCCTTGTATGGGCCCGAGCCGGTGACCTGCATGTAGGGGCTGTCCGTGCCGTACCAGAACCCAGCCGGAGAGTCACCCGCCAGAGCGAGGGCAGGAGCCAGCGCCAGCGCCGCCAGCGCCATCACGACCATCCTGATCAGTGAGCGCCCCACGCGCAGCAGCATAGGCGCTCGCACCGGCGCTCAGCACCGCATGCCGCTGAGCGCCGCCGGCGGCATACGCTGTGCGGGCGGTGCGCGCGATGGTCTTCGAGCAACCCCACCAGCCGCTCAAAGCGGTCGAGCTGCCGACGCCCGCCGCCGGCCCCGGACAGCTGTTGATCAAGGTGCACAGCTGCGGTGTCTGCCGCACCGACCTGCACCTGCTGGACGGCGAGGTCGCCGTCGAGCACCCGCCGCGCGTGCTCGGCCACCAGATCGTGGGCACGGTCGTCGGCGACGGCCGCCGCGTGGGAGTCCCGTGGCTCGGCTCCACCGACGGAACATGCAAGTTCTGCCGCTCGGGCCGCGAGAACCTCTGCCCCCACGCGCGCTTTACGGGGCGCGACATCGACGGCGGCTTCGCCGAGTACACGGTCGCGGACGAGCGCTTCTGCTTCCCCCTGCCCGAGGGCTATCCCGATCTTCAGGCGGCGCCGCTGCTGTGCGCCGGGCTGATCGGCTACCGCTGCCTGCGCATGTGCGGCGAGCGCGCAGACGCTCGGCCTGTACGGGTTCGGTGCCTCGGCGCACATCATCTGCCAGGTCGCCGTATGGCAGGGCCGGCGCGTGTTCGCCTTCACCCGCCCCGGCGACGCGGCCACGCAGACGTTCGCGCGCCAGCTCGGCGCCGAGTGGGCCGGGGACTCGGATGCGGCTCCGCCCGAGCAACTCGAGGCCGCGATCATCTTCGCGCCCGCGGGAGCGCTCGTCCCGGCGGCCCTGGAGGTGCTCGAGCCCGGCGGGGTGCTGGTCTGCGGCGGCATCTACATGAGCCCGGTCCCGAGCTTCGCCTACGAGCTGCTGTGGCACGAGCGCCAGGTGCGCTCGGTCGCCAACCTGACGCGCCTGGACGGCCACGAGTTCCTTGAGCTGGCGCCGCAAGTGCCGGTGCGCACCGAGGTCACGACGTATCCGCTCGAGGCGGCCAACGAGGCGCTCGACGACCTGCGCCACGGGCGCTTCCGGGGCGCCGCCGTCCTGACCATCCCCGACTAGTGGTCGGGCACGTTCTCGGCCAGCTCGCGCAGCCACACGGTGGCCGAGCTGTCGCTGGGGGCGCGCCAGTCGCCGCGCGGCGACAGCGAGCCGCCCGAGCCGACCTTGGGCGCGTTGGGCAGGGCCGAGCGCTTGAACTGGCTGATCTCGAAGAAGCGGAACAGGAACACCTCGAGCCAGTGCTTGATCTCTGCAGAGCGTGTACTCGTTGCGGCCCTGCTCGGGGATCAGGTCGGGCCACACGCCCGCATCACGCGCGCCCCAGGCGTGGCGGGCCAGGTAGGCGACCTTGCTCGGCGCATAGCCGAAGCGGACCGTGTAGTAGAGAAAGAAGTCGGCCAGCTCGTAGGGTCCCACGACATCCTCGGAGCGCTGGCCGGGGGAGTCCTCGCCCTGGCCCGCTGGGTCCTCGCCGTGGCCAGGGTTGCCCGCAGGCACGAGCTCGGGCGAGATCTCGGTCTCGAGCACTGAGCCCAGCACCTCGCCCGTCTCGGCGCCGAACTCGCCGGTGTCGATCACCCAGCGGATCAGGAACTGGATCAGCGTCTTGGGCACCGAGGCGTTGACGTTGTAGTGCGACATCTGGTCGCCCACGCCGTAGGTGCTCCAGCCGAGCGCGAGCTCGGACAGATCGCCGGTGCCGACGACCAGCGCCCCGTGTTGATTGGCGAGCCGGAACAGGTGCGAGGTGCGCTCGCCCGCCTGCACGTTCTCGTAGGTGACGTCATACAGGGACTCGCCGTGTGCGGCCGGGTGGTCCAGGTCGCGCAGCATCTGGGTGGCGGATGGGCGGATGTCGATTTCCGCGGCGCTTACTTCCAGCGCCTTCATCAGCGCGCGCGCGTTGGCGAGGGTCACCCCGCTGGTCGCGAACCCGGGCATCGTGTACGCGAGCACATTCGAGCGCGGGAGCCCCAGCCTGTCCATCGCGCGGGCGCACACGATCAGTGCGTGGGTCGAGTCGAGGCCACCCGAGACACCGATCACGACCTTGTCGATACCGGTCGCGCGCAGCGCGGGTCATCAGCCCGCGCACCTGGATGTTGTAGACCTCCTCGCAGCGCTCGCGGCGGCCGACCGGATCGGAGGGAACGTAGGGGAAGCGCTCGATCTTGCGCGCCAGCGGCACCTCCTGTGCTGCGATGCCGAGCTCGAACTCGATCCTGCGCACGCGGCGCAGGCGCCGCCGGTGGTCGCCAACCGAGTCGCCGAAGCTCGAGATGCTCGCGCGGTCGGCGCGAATACGGTCGAGGTCGATGTCGGCCAGGATCAGCTGCTCGGAGTCGGAGAAGCGCTCCGCCTCGCAGACAAGGTCGCCGTTCTCGAAGATCGCAGCCTGCCCGTCCCAGGCGAGATCGGTAGTCGACTCGCCGAGTCCCGCGGCCGTGTAGATGTAGGCCGCCGATCGCCCGCCCCGACTGGGAGGCGCCGAGCACCCGGCGGTAGTCGGGCTTGCCGACGGTGATGTTGCTGGCGGACAAATTGGCAAGCACGGTCGCGCCCGCCAGCGCCCCGTAGCTCGAGGGCGGGATCGGCACCCACAGGTCCTCGCAGATCTCGACGTGCACGACGAAGCCGTCCAGGTCACGGGGCGCGAACAGCAGCTCGGAGGCGAATGGCACCGGCTCGCCGAGCAGCTCGATCTCTTCCCGCTGGGCGTCACGCGCCGCCCTGAACTGGCGCTTCTCGTAGTACTCGTGGTACTCCGGCAGGTAGCTCTTGGGCACCACGCCGAGCACCCGCCCGCCGTGGATCACGACGGCGGTGTTGAACACCCCCCCGTCGACCGCGAGTGGCGCGCCCGACGAGCAGCACCGGCCTGAGCGAGAAGCTCGCCGCCACCAGGCGGCCGACGGCGCGCTCGACCGCGCCCAGCACCGCCTGCTGGTGGTGGAGGTCGTCGATCGAATAGCCCGACAGCCCCAGCTCCGGAAACACGACCAGCGCCGCGCCCGAGTCAGACGCCTGGCGGGCGAGGCGCAGGGTGCGCTCGCAGTTGAACTCGGGATCGGCCACGCGCAGATGGGGCACGGCCGCCGCCACGCGCGCGAACCCGTGGCTGTAGAGCGAATCGAAGCGGACCTGCATGCCCTGAGTATCTCGTAGCGGCCGCGCTGCGCCGCAGGAGCGCTGGCAGGTCGCGCGAATAGGACCTTATGACCACCACCCTCACCGCACCGGCCACATCGCCCGCCCGTCATCTTGCAGAGCTGATGCTCGACTTCCTCGCCTACCTCGAGCTCGAGCGCGGCCTGTCGCGCAATACGCTCGAGGCCTACCGCTCGGACCTCCAGCAGTACGGCGCCTTTCTCGACCGCGCCGGCGTCGATCCGCTCGAGGTCGACAGTGGCCGAGCTGCGCGCGTTCGTCTCCGAGGTCCAGCGCCGAGCGCGGCGCCCGCCACCGTGCAGCGCAAGATCGCCTGCCTGCGCTCATTTCACCGCTTCCTGCGCCGCGAGCAGATCCTCGAGCGCGACCCGACCACCGAGCTGCGCGCCCCCCGCTCCCGCGCCCGCCTGCCCAAGGTGCTGAGCCGGGACGAGGTCAAGGACCTGCTGCGCCAGCCGCGGGGCAGCTCGCCGGCGGCGCTGCGCGACCGCGCCCTGCTCGAGACCATGTACGCCTGCGGTCTGCGCGCCTCGGAGGCGATCACGCTCGAGCTCTCCCAGCTCGACATCGAGGCAGGCATCGTGCGGCCCCACGGCAAGGGCTCCAAGGAGCGGATCGTGCCGGTCGGCTCGGTCGCGCTGCGCGCCCTGCGGGACTACCTCGATCGCGGCCGCCCCGAGCTCGTCGGCCTCACGCGACGAGCCGCGCGTGTTCGTCAACGCGCGCGGCGGCAAGCTCTCCCGCCAGGGCCTGTACAAGATCGTCCAGCGCCATGCGCGCAGCGCGGGGCTCGAGCAGCGCATGAGCCCACACACGCTCAGGCACTCATTCGCGACCCACCTGCTGGCCGGCGGCTGCGACCTGCGCTCGCTGCAGGAGATGCTCGGTCACGCCGACATCGGCACGACCCAGATCTACACGCATCTGTCGCCCGAGCGCCTGCGCGAGGTTTATTTCGAGGCCCATCCTCGGGCCCAGATCAAGCGCTCCTGATGGGTGTCACGCACTTCGACGAGGCTCGCTCGCGGACATTCGAGCTCGGCCACATCCGCGGCCGCTGGACGTACCTCGGCGAGGCCGCAGGCTCTGTGGGCGTCGGTCTGCGGCGGATCGAGCTGCCCGCCGGCGGCTGGTCGACGCCCGCGCACGAGCACGGCGCTGAGGAGGAGCTCTTCTACGTGCTCTCCGGCCGCGGACTGTCCTGGCAAGGGGGACGGGTGGCGGAGATCCAGGCGGGCGACTGCATCGTCTACCTGCCCGGCTACGGCGCGCACACCGTGCACGCGCTCGAGCCGCTCGACGTGCTGGCCTTCGGTCCCCGGCTGCACCCGGAAGTCATCGGCTTCCCCCGGCTGGAACGCTCCCTGGTTGGCATGCGCATCGTGCGCTCGGATCCCTATGCGATCGAGGGGGCCCCGGCGCAGTTCGTGTACGAGTCGCAGCTCGGGCCGCCCGAGCTCCCGCCCGAGCCGGATCCCCGACCCGCGACGGTCGTCAACATGTCCGAGGTCGAGCCGCGAAGGGTGGAGCGCCCCCGCGTCGCGCGGGTGCGCCGCAACCTGGGCGGAGCGGTGGGATCGGTCAAGACGGGCCTCCAGCATGTCGAGGTCGACCCCGGCAAGGAAGCCGTGCCCCAGCACTGTCACTCGCTCGAGGAGGAGATCTTCGTGGTGCTGGCAGGCGACGGGGTGCTGGTGCTGGACGACGAAGAGACCGCCAGTGCGGCCGGGCCACGTGATTGCACGGCCGGCGGCAACCGGCGTCGCGCACATGTTCCGGGCCGGCGAGGGCGGACTCACCTACCTCGCCTACGGCACGCGCGAGCCCGGCGGACATCTGCTACTACCCGCGCTCGAACAAGATCAACTTCGGCGGCGTGCGCGTGATCGCGCGGCTCGAGCGGCTCGACTACTGGGACGGGGAGGATTAGGAAGGGGTTGGCCGGCGCACATGTGCGCCGGCCGTGAGTCCGCACATGTGCGGACTCACCCGGCCGGAACATGTTCCGGCCGGCGGGCGGGCGCATGCGCCCGCCCGATGAAAGAATCTGAGGGCGAGGAGACGGGCCTTCGTGATCGTGCTCGACGCCTGCGGCGCGGGCGCACTGCCCGACGCGGCCGAATACGGCGATGCGGGCACCGACACGCTCGTCCACCTGGCGCAGGCGGCCGGCGGGCTCAAGCTTCCGGCGCTGGCCCGGCTCGGGCTCGGCTCGATCGTCTCGCTCGAGGGGGTGCCGGCATCCGAGCACCCGGTGCTGCATGGACGCCTCCACCCTCTCGGACCGGGCAAGGACTCGACCACCGGCCATTGGGAGCTGATGGGGGTGGTCGCGCCCCGGCCGATGCCCACCTACCCGCGCGGCTTTCCGCCAGAGGTGATCGAGATCGTCACGCATGCCAGCGAGCGTGCGGTGATCTGCAACCAGCCCTACAACGGCATCGAGCGCGATCGAACGACTTCGGCGAGCAGCACCTGCACGGCGGCGCGCTGATCGTTTACACGAGTCAGGACTCGGTGCTCCAGATCGCCGCCCACGCGGACCTCGTACCGAGCCGGAGCTGCACGCGCTGTGCGGCCGGGTGCGCGCCGAGCTGCCGCCCGAGCATGCCGTCGGACGGGTGATCGCGCGCCCGTTCGCCGGCCCGCCGGGGAGCCTCCAGCGCACATCCGGGCGCCGCGACTTCTCGATTCCACCCCCGGCACGCAGCTACCTGCAGGAGCTCCAGGACGCCGGCGCCGAGGTGCACACGGTCGGCAAGGTAGGCCAGCTGTTCTGCGGCGAGGGCGTCGACGCGCAGCACCCGGGGGCGACCAACGCGCAGGCGCTGGGGGAAACGAGCAAGCTGATGGACACGCTCGAGCACGGCTTCGTCTTCACCAACCTGATCGAGACCGACCAGGTCTACGGCCACCGCCACGACGTGGCCGGGTTCCATGCAGCCCTGCGCGAGATCGACGCCGCGGTGGGCGAATGGCTCGCGCTGCTCGGCGCCGGCGATCTGCTCGTGCTGACGGCCGACCACGGCTGCGACCCAAGTGCGCCGCACACGGACCACACCCGCGAGTACGCGCCCCTGCTGGCGAGCTTCACCGGTCACCGCTCCCGTCGCCACGACGGGCCGCTGGCCGACGTGGGCGCCAGCGTGCTGCGCTGGCTCACGGGGCGGGAGGCGTCGAGCCTCCCTGGGACGCCGTTCGTCGACAGGGCGTTCGATGCCTGAGCTGCCCGAGGTCGAGACCATCCGGCGCCAGCTGGCGCCCCACGTCGAGGGGCAGCGGATCGTGCGCGCCGAGATCCTCGACCCGCGCTGGACCATGCCCGAGCCGCCGGCCGCCGTCGCGGCCGAGCTGCACGGGCGCGCAGATCGAGGGGCTCGAGCGCTCGGGCAAGTACCTCGTGTGGCAGCTCTCGGGCGAGCGCTACCTGCTGAGCCACCTGCGCATGACCGGCGTGATCCTGTTCGACCCGGCGCCCGAGCCGCTGCACGTGCGCGTGCGACTCGGGCTCGCCTCGGGCCACATGCTCGTGTTCAACGACCCGCGCCGTTTCGGCACCGGCCACCTCGTGCATGGGCGGGCGGCGCGCGACGCCTACCTGGCCGCACGTATCGGCATCGAGCCGCTGTCGGATGAGTTCACGACGTCGCATCTGCACACGCTCACTCGCGGCCGCCGAGCGCCGATCAAGGCGTTCGTGCTCGACCAGCGGCGGATCGCCGGCGTGGGCAACATCTATGCCGACGAGGCGCTGTGGCGCGCTCGCATCCATCCGCTGCGGCCCGCCGGGCGTCTGCGCCGGCCCGAGCTCGAGCGGCTACGCGACGCGATCGAGACGGCGCTCCAGGCCGGCATCGACGCCAAGGGCGCCTCGATCGACGACTTCCGCCACATCGACGGGACCGAGGGCGCCTTCCAGGATCGCTTCCTCGTCTACGGCCGCGCAGGCGAACCGTGCGTGCGCTGCGGCCATAGGATCGTGAAGCTCGTCGTCGCGGGCCGCGGCACCTACGTGTGCCCGCACTGCCAGCGGCGGCCGCGGCTCAGTGCAGCGTGAGGGACCCCCGAGACGGGTCGTCGCTCGCAGATCAGTCTCGCCGACTACCTGTCCCGCCGTGGCGGGTCGTCAGCGAGCCCATGCAATCGATCGGCTCTTTCGGGTCACCCTTCGCGGCTCGGGTTGCACGCTGCGCGGCCGCCGATCACGACTTCGTACTTGAAGGAGCCTTTCCTTGGCCGCCTTCGGCAGGCCGAAGGCGACCTTCGCGGTGAAATTCTGCGGCCCGGTGCGGCGTAGTTGTACGAGAAGTACTGTGAGGTCCAGTAGCCGACCCACTTCTCGCCGCTCGGGCGCCGGAGCGAGGCTCTGGAGCTCTGCCTGTATGACGCGCTGGGCGTGAACTTGAGCTTGGGGCCACCGCTGGCGGGACCGGTGGCGCGCGGTGAACGACTTCGGCGCCTTGCTTCCGTCGGTACGCGGAAACCGAGCAGGACCTGCGACGGATCGGGTTGAGTTGCCGGGCCGCGCTTGTTCGCGTCGTCGCCCGAGTTACCGAAGTTAGGGCATGAGCCCATCGGCGGCGAGCCGCTACCTATCTCCGAAGCGCACCCCTTGACCGTGATGACAACGGAGTTCTTCTTCTGCTTGGCCGCTCGGGGGCGTCATAAACACAACGCAGCCGCTCAGCGTCATGCGCTTGCCGCCAGTGCGGCCACCGTCCCGACCTTCCGTCGCCACATTGGACGGCAACGTACCAAACCTGCCGCCGGGCGGATATGAGACGGACCGTTAGGCGGCCAGGTCGCCGAGCAGCTCAGCCAGCCGTCCCTCGCGCTCGGCCTCGAGCAGCTCACGGAAGCCGCCGAGCGGCCGCTCGCCGACCACGATCTGGGGAAAGGTGAACATTCCCGTCATGCGCTGCAGCTGCTCGCGGCCGTCCGGGTCGCGGGCCAAGTTGACCTCGCGGTATTCGATGCCGCGCTGCTCGAGCAGGCGCTTCGCGCCGGCGCACAGTCCGCAGCGGTCGGTCGTGTAGACGGTCACAGGATCCATGGTGTTAATCAAATATAGGAGCGATTTTGCGGTGCCGGCGCCGCTGAAGAGCGAGGCGGTGGTGTTGCGTTCGATCCGCTACGGCGAGGCCGATCGGATCCTCCACCTGTATACCCCGAACTCACGGCCGGATAGCCGCGATCGCCAAAGGCGTGCGCCGCGCGCGCAGCCGCTTCGGCGCCCGGCTCGAGCCTTTCTTCCACGTCCGCCTGGTCCTGCACGAGGGCCGGGGCGAGCTGCACACGGTCACGGGCGCGGACACGATCGCCTCCCACGGTCGCCTGCGCGAGAGCGCGCTGGCGCTGAGCGCCGCCGCCCACGCCTGCGACGCCGTCTCACGGCTGTTCGAGACCGAGGACCCCCACCCGGAGGTCTTTCGGCTGCTGCTCACGGAGCTCTCGCTGCTAAGCGACGGCCGGTACGCGGGCGCCGCGAACGGGCTCGCGTTCAGGCTCAAGCTGCTGCTGGCGGCCGGGTTCGTGCCCCAGCTCGGTGCCTGCGTCTCCTGCGGCACGCGCGACGGGCTGCAGAGCTTCTCGGCCGCCGCCGGCGGCGTGGTGTGCGCAGGCCGTGCGCGTCGAATGGCTTCCCGCTCGATGCCGCCGCCTACGGGTTCCTGGTGGCAGCTCTGGGCAATCCGCTGGCGCAGGCACCGGAGGCGCCGGCACAGGTGCTGCGCCAGGTCGAGCGCGCGATCTCCGAGACAGCCGAGCACCACGGCCACGTGCGTCTGCGGCCGCTCGTCGGTATGGCTTAGGGAAGTGGCCCGCGCGAGATCGGCCTGAGTCCCCGGGTGCCGGGGATCAGCGGCAGCTCGAGGCTGGAAGCGTTGCTCGGGGAGTGCTCGAGGCTGTAGATGCCGAGCAGCAGGCCGGGCGTCTGCGCGATCGAGGGCAGGGCATGGGGGAAGTCGGCAGTCGAGATCGTCACGCGCAGGCGGTGGCCTTTGGCGAGCGTGTCGAAGGTCGGGAAGATCTCGACGTCGTAGCGGGTGACCTTGCCGAGCGGGGCGCCGTGCTGGGCCGATTTTGTGTACGGGTGGTAGGGGAGCAGCGGCCTGTCCGGCCGGCGCCGTACCAGGAGAGCGACGATTTGAGCGCGCGCTGGTTGCCCTCGAGCAGCCCCTCGGTCAGTGACCTGGCGCTCCGCCGGGCGCGACATCGTAGAGCTGCACCACCCATTCGCTGTCGGCCGAGGTCGATGAGGCGTAGAGCGTTGCGCCGATTGGGCCGGCGAGCGTGGTCGCTTTCTTGAAGGGGGCGGTCGTGTAGCTCTGGATCCCGGGACCGAGCGGCGAGACGTGGTCGTTGCTGACGCACGGGTCGGCGAGGCCGAAATAGTCGAGCACCAGCTGCCCGAGCCCGGCTCCCCACTGCTCGGGCGCCTGGGAGCAAGGGACCTCGAGGCCGGTGAACACGAGCTTGTCGGAGCCGGCGCTCTTCGGCTTGGCCGGCGACAGCCTGCCGCCACCCTGCAGGTAGTAGGTCGTCGGCTTTGCCTGGTTGAGGGGATAGCGCGAAGCGTCGTACCAGCGCCCACTCGAGAGGTCCTCGAGGTGGAGCGGGGTCTTCGTGGCCGTGATGCCGGTGTTGATCCCCTTGAGCCAATGGTCGAACCAGGCGAGCGCGAGGCCGTCCATGTCGAGGCCGTGATAGCTGAGGCCCTGGCCGGCGGTGACGTGATACCAGGGACCCTGGATCAGCTGGTAGCGCGAGGTCACGGGCTGGCCCGGCCGCATCGGCGCGAGCACCGGACGGCGGTCGTATGCGTTCTGGAAGCCCGAGTAGTTGAGCAGCTCGCCGCGCTGGAAGAGGTCGTACCAGCCTCCGACGAGGAAGGCCGGGATGTGGTCGCGCGACGATCCGGGCGATCTCGTTTACCGGGTTGCGCGCCTGCCAGTAGCTCCCGTCGTAGGCGCGTGGGCCGCCGGTCTCGATGCTCGTGAGCAACGCGAGGTCGAAGCTCTGCAGGTCGTGGATGTGATTTGCCTCCGCCGTCGGCAGGTTCGGATGGTTTTCCTCGAACGGCAACACGATGTTGAGCGTCGCCGTCAGGCCGAGGTAGAAAGCGCCGAACTCGATGTCGGGGAAGCCGCCGGCGAAGGCGGTGTCGCGATAGATGTCGTTGCCGGCGATGATCGGGAACATCGCCTTGACGTGCCGGGGGCCGGCGTCGACCGCGGTCGCGAATTGGTCGATGCCCATGTAGGAGGCGCCGTACAGCCCCACCTTGCCGTCAGAGTGCGGGAGCTTGGCGGCCCAGTTGACAAGCGTGGCGCCGTCCCGGCCTTGGACCGGGTCGAAGAAGCCCCACTGTCCGGTCGAGCCCCCCGTTCCGCGCACGTCGGCGATTACGTCGATGTATCCGCGCTGGATCAGGTAGGGGTTGTAGCCCGAGAGCTGGCCGAGCTCGCTGCCGCCCGCGTACTTGGCATCGTCCTTGCCGTAAGGGGTCTGCGTGAGGATGACGGGGAATCTTGCCGGCGGCCTCCTTGCCGGTCTTGCGATTCGTCGGGTAGTAGACGTTGGCGCTGAGGACGGTGCCGTCCTTCATCTTGACGCTGACGTTTGCGAGCTCACCGATCCCGTAGCTGGCCTTCGGCGGCGTCCAGGCGAGAGCCGCGGGGGCGTTGATCGCGGCGACCAGCCCCGCCACCAAGATCAAGATCAAGCGGCCGAGGGTTAAGCGGCGGCTTGGCTCTGGGCACGGACAGGGGCATTTACCGGGAGTGCAATTTACTCGTCTGCGGTGTGTTGTGTTGCGGATGTGTGCAATCTCGCTGGGTCGTCGCTCGTCGCTGTCAGAATCGGCTCTGTGACTGAGTCGCTCATGCACGTCGGATACGAGCATCCGCGCGGGCCGGTGGCCGACGAGTTCGCGGAGCGCATGCGGCTGCGCGAGCGCTCGGAGCTCTCGCCGCTGGCGGCGTACTCCTACCCGGCGCAGCGGGTCACAGCCGAGCCCGATTGCGGGCTGCGCACGCCGTTCCAGCGCGACCGCGATCGCATCGTCCATTCGAAGGCTTTCAGACGCCTAAAGCACAAGACCCAGGTGTTCGTCGCGCCGGCGGGCGATCACTACCGCACGCGGCTGACACACACGCTCGAGGTCACACAGGTCTCGCGCACGGTGGCGCGCGCGCTGCGGCTCAATGAGGACCTGGCGGAGGCGATTGGGCTCGGCCACGATCTCGGCCACCCTCCGTTCGGCCACATCGGCGAGGAGGCGCTCGACCGCTGCCTGATGGAGCGTTTCGGGCTGCGCTTCCGCCACAACGAGCAGTCGCTGCGCGTGGTGGAGGTGCTCGAGCGCGAAGGTCGCGGGCTCAATCTGACCGCCCAGGTGCGCGAGGGGATCGTCAGCCACTCGTGGCATGCCGCGCCGCCCTCGACGCACGAGGGCACGATCGTGCGCTACGCGGATCGAGTGACCTACATCAACCACGACATCGACGACGCCGTACGCGCCGGGGTGATTGGCTTGGCCGAGCTGCCCCAGGGGCCGATCGGTGTGTTGGGGGACACCGGCCCGCGGCGCATCGACGCGCTCGTGCACGACCTGGTCGAGCACTCCTCGGCGGCCGGCGAGATCGGGCAGGGGGAGGAGGCGGCGGCGGCGATGGGCGCGTTGCGCGAGTTCATGTTCGAACGCGTCTATCTCGGCGTCGAGGCACGGCGCGAACACGCCAAGATCGAGCTGGTCGTGCGCTCGCTGTTCGACCACTACTGCTCGCGGCCCGGCGAGATACCAGCCTCGATCCCGGACGGGCCCGTGGCGCAGCGGGTCACCGACTACCTCGCGGGAATGACGGACCGCTTCTGCATCCGCGCCTTTGAGCGGCTGAACGTGCCGGTCGCGTTCGCGTCGTGACGCGCTACACGTCGGACTCGCGTGATCGCGTGCTCGACGCCGTCGACATGGTGGCGCTCGTGTCCTCGCGGGTTGAGCTTCAGCGCCGCGGCGTCAACAGCTACTTCGGCCGCTGCCCGTTCCACGAGGAGCGCACCCCGTCCTTTCACGTCTCGCCCGACGAGAAGCTCTATCACTGTTTCGGCTGCCAGGCGTCCGGCAACCCGTTCACGTTCGTGATGGAGACCGAGGGGCTCGATTTTGCGGGCGCGCTCGAGGCACTCGCGAAGCGCTTCGGCGTGCGTCTGCAGACAGAGGCCGAGGATCCGCAGGCGGCGGCGCGCCGGCGTACGCGGGAGCGGCTGTACACGCTGCTCGACCGCGCGGCAGCCTATTACGGGCGCTACCTGTGGGAGGCGCGCGAGGCAGCGGCGGCGCGCCAGTACCTGATCGGCCGGGGGCTGAGCGAGCAGACGCTACGGGAGTTCCGCGTGGGGTACGCGCCGAGCGCGTGGGACCGGATGCTGGTCGTATCGCGGGGGGCGGGGTTTGGCGAGCAGGAGTTGATCGCCGCCGGTCTCGCGCAGCGCTCGCGCGCGGCCCCGGGACGCGTGTATGACCGCTTCCGCGGCCGGATCATGTTCCCGTGCGCGGATGCGCGGGGCCGGGTGGTCGGGTTCGGGGCGCGGGCGACGCGGGAGAACCAGCAGCCCAAGTACCTGAACAGCCCCGAGGGCGAGCTCTTCCACAAGCGGCAGATCTTGTATGGGGTCCAGCTCGCGCGCGCCGTCGCCGCGCGGGAGGGTCGGGTGATCCTGACCGAGGGATACACGGACGTGCTGGCGCTGCACGGCGCGGGGTTGGGCAACGCCGTCGGCATCATGGGGACGGCGCTGACCGAGGAGCAGATCAGGCAGCTGCAGAAGATCGCCTCCGTGCTGGTGCTGTGCCTCGATGCCGATGCGGCGGGTCAGGAGGCGATGGTCCGCGCGGCGTCGCTGGCCGGGAAGAGTGATTTGGAGCTGCGCGTGGTGGCTTTGCCGGCGGGCCGTGATCCGGCCGAGCTGGTCGCGGACCAGGGCGCCCGAGCGATGCGCGAGCGGGTGGAGCGGGCGGTGCCGTTCGCGTCGTTCTACGTCGAGCGAATCGTGTCGCGCTCGGATCTGGGGAGCGTCGAGGGTCGCGACAGGGCGCTCGCCGAGCTGCGCCCGGTGTTCGAGGAGCTCGCCCCGGGACTGCTGCGCGACGAGCTCTCCAAGCGGGTGGCCGGCCTGCTCGGGCTGAGCGAGGGTCAGCTCGGCGGCCTGCTCGCGCGACCGGCCGGTACCGCCCGGCGCGGCGACGGTGCTCGGCCCGGGGGGCCACCGGCGGCCCCCCAGCCGCTCGATCCGGACGTGCGCAAGGAGCGAGACTTTCTGGCGTTGTGCGTGGCTCTGCCGAGCGAGGGGGAGCGGGCGCTCGCGCAGATCGACATCGAGCAGCACATCACCAGCGTGCGCCTGCGGCGCGCGGCGCGCCACCTGTCGGGGCGGCTCGCGACCCCGCTGAGCGACCTGCCGCCCGACGACGAGGAGCTGGCGCGCGTCGTGGCCCGGCTGGTCGAGCGCGCCGGGAGCACCGGCACTGTGCGCGCCGAGCAGATCGAGCAGCAGCGTCTGCTGCTGGAGCTCGCGCGGCTCGAGCGCGCGATTCGCAGGGCGAGGGTCGTGGGGGGGAGGGGGGCGGAAGGGGGCGACGCCACTGTCCACGGTCTGGCGCTCGCGCGGGAGGGCGTGCGGGCCGAGATCAGCGCGCTCGACGTGCGTATGGAGCGGCCGGTGTAGGGGTGCTGGCGGCCGGCTAGCGCGGCGGCGCTTGCGGGCCGTGTCGGGCTCACTTCTTCCTTGCGGAAGTTGTCGCGCTCACTTCTTCCTTGCGATGAAGTTGCGGATTTGTGGCATTTGCAGGGGATTTCTGCGCCGTTCCGTCCGGTATGGATGCGAACATACGTTCCGGTCAGTTGACGGAAAGGAGACCAGAATGGAGAAGGAATCGCTGGAGGCGCTGCTCGGCCGAGGCGAGAGCGTCGAACGGATCGCCAAGCGGTTCGGCAAGGACCCGTCGACCGTGTCGTACTGGATGAAGAAGTACGGGCTGACGTCGCCGTATGCGGAGAAGCACGCGGCGAAAGGCGGGATCGAGCGGGAGCGGCTGGAGGCACTGGTGGATGCGGGACTATCGATCGCTGGTATTGCCGAAGCCTTGGGCGCAGCAAAGCGACGGTCCGGCACTGGCTCAGGCAGTACGAGCTCAAGACGCCAGGTCGACCGGGCAAGCCGTTGGCGGAAACACGGTTGGCACGCCGGGAAGCGGGTCAGCTCACTGCGACATGACGTGTCGCACGCCACGGGAAGACCGACATTTACCCTCGAGGGACGAGGGTACTACCGGTGTCAACGCTGCCGAGCGAGCTGCGTCGCCCGCCGGCGACGACGAGTCAAAGCAAGTCGTTGTCGAGGAGGCCGGAGGCGAGTGCGTGCTCTGCGGCTACGACCGCTGCATCGCGCGCGCTCCAGTTTCACCACGTTGATCCCTACGCAGAAGCGGCTTCACATCAGCAGCTCGGGGCATCGCCGTTCGGCATCGACGTGCTGCGCGCCGAGGCTCAGAAATGCGTTCTGCTCTGCGCCAATTGCCACGCGGAGGTGGAGGCCGGGGTGTCGACCTGCCGCTACAGTTGACGTCGCTGACGGCTCGCCATAGGCGGAGATCCCGGGTAGCGCAGTGGATTATCCGGGGTAGCTCAATTGGCAGAGCAAGCGGCTGTTAACCGCGAGGTTGTGGGTTCGAATCCCACCCCCGGAGCTTCTTGCAGTGAAGCTCCGCATGAAGCTCTACGTCTGCTACGGCACCTGGAAGCCGGCACCCCGGCCCGGCGGGCATCCGTGCGGCGTCGCCCACGAGGCGCTGAGGGAGGCTGGCTACGACCCAGAGGTGGTCCGGTCATACGGACTCGGCGCGCTGCCTGGCATCTTCAACCTCACCCCGGGCCGGCGCGAGGTGAAGCGGCTCACCGGCAATCACTGGGTTCCGGTGGTAGTCGCGGACGATGGCACGGTGGTGCAGGGCTCGAAGCGCATCGTCGAGTGGGCTCAGGCCCATCCGGCCGACGGCGCTCAGAGCCGGGAGCGGGCCCGCCATGAGATATGGTCACGATCGCCGAGCTCGAGGATTGGGAACGCGGCGGCGCGAACTGGCGCCCGGTCGAGTTTGACCGCGGGCGGGTCGTGATCGACATGTGCAGCTGCACAGGGGAGCGGATGGACCGCGTCGCCTCGGAGGACCCCGAGGTGATCGAGTACGTCCGGTCGCACGAAGATCACTGACGCCGCCGACGCGCGACAGCGCTAGGATCCAGCAGGCTCAACTGAATAGAGAGGAGGATCCATGGCCGAAACCGTGGACGCAACCTTCTACAGGTCGCCTCAGGAGGCGATCGCCGCCCCGCCCGAGCGACTCGCATATGTGGCGGCTTTCGATCCTGCGGCTGAGAAGAAGCGCGACGCTATGGCGGTCGTCGATTGCGACGCCGAGTCGTCGACGTACGGCGAGGTCGTGGGCTGGACCGAGCTCCCCACCGCCGGCAACGAGCTGCATCACTTTGGCTGGAATGCCTGCTCGAGCGCGCTATGCCACGAGGGCCACTCCCACAACGGCGGGCTCGAGCGGCGCTACCTGATCGTCCCGGGCATTCGCTCCTCGCGCACCTACGTGCTCGACACCAAGCCCGATCCGCGCAACCCGAAGGTGGTGCGCACGATCGAGGCGGAGGAGCTTGCGGCGAAGGCCGGCTATTCGCGACCCCACACGGTGCACTGCGGCCCGGCGGAATCTTCATGTCAAACCTGGGAGCCGCGAATGGCAGCGACGGCCCGGGCGGCGTCGCCTTGATCGACCACGACACCTTCGAGGTCACGGGCGCATGGGAGCGCGACCGTGGCGAGCAGTACTTCGCCTACGACGTCTGGTGGCACCTGAAGGACGACGTCGCGATCACCTCGGAATGGGGCACCCCGTCGATGATCGAGAACGGGCTCAATCCCGAGGACCTGCTCGGCAAGCGTTTTGGCCACCACCTCGACTTCTGGAGCCTGTCGGAGGGCAAGCTCCGCCAGCGCATCGACCTCGGCGACGAGCACCAGATGGTGCTGGAGCTGCGTCCGGCCCACAACCCCCACAAGCTCTGGGGCTTCGTCGGCGTCGTGATCAGCGTCGCCGACCTCTCAGCATCGGTGTGGCTGTGGTACCGCGAGGGCGAGCGCTGGACGGTCAAGAAGGCGATCACGATCCCGGCGGAGCCCGCCGACGCCTCCGAGCTGCCGCCGGCGTTGCAACCCTTCGGCGCCGTGCCGCCGCTGATCAGCGACATCGACCTCTCGGTCGACGACCGCTGGCTGTATGTCTCCTGCTGGGGCACGGGCGAGCTCAAGCAGTACGACGTCAGCGATCCGCACAATCCGAAGGAGACCGGATCGGTACGCCTCGGCGGGGTCGTCAACGGCACGGCGCATCCGTCCGCGCCCGGAGCAACGCCTCCGCGGTGGCCCCCAAATGGTCGAGATCAGCCGGGACGGTCGCCGCGTGTACTTCACGAACTCGCTGTATGCCTCCTGGGACGAGGTCTTCTACCCGGACGGGGTGGGGGCGTGGATGGCACAGGTGCACGCCGACACTGAGCGCGGCGGCATGACGATCGAGCCCCGCTTCTTTCCAAACGGGGACGACTTTCGCGGCCTGCGCGTGCATCAGTGCAGACTCGAGGGCGGGGACGCCTCGAGCGACTCCTACTGTTTCGTCGACTGACCGCCGGTGCTGGAGGGCGCCGCGCTGCGGGCGGCGTCCTCGATCAGCGCGGCCGCGCGCTCGGCACCATCGTTTGCCGCCGCCCAGCGAGCAAGCTCGCGAGCGCGCTCGGCCAGCGCGCGCTCGGCCAGCGCGCGGCGAACGGCCAGCCGCAGCGTCGCGGGCGAGAGCAGCCGCCAGGGTAGGCGCACACCCGCGCCGGCCCAGTCGACCCGGGCCGCGTTCTCGGCCATGTCGCCGACGTGAGGGACCGCCACGACCGGGCAGCCGGAGGCGAGCGCGCGCGCCAGCGTGCCGTGGCCGGCGTGCGTGATCACCAGCGCGCACCGCGGCATGGTGCGCGAATAGGAGACCCACTCGACCAACCGCGCATTCGCAGGCACCGTCACCGGCGCAGGCGGCGGTCGCCGATTGGTGGCGGCCAGCACGCGCACCGGTTCGCCCGCGAGCCCTCTGAGCGTGGCCGTGAGCAGCTCGTGGCGGGGATCCTGGGCGGTCGAGGGGGCGACCAGCAACAGCGGGTCGTCACCCGGAGGGAGCTCTACCTCGTGAAACGGGGGCTCCCACAGCAGTGGGCCGACCACGCGCACGTTGGGCGGCCAGGCGCGTGGGTATTCGAGCTGCGGGAAGCTGCCCACGAGCGCGAGTTGGGCGCTGATGCCGCCATGCAGGTGAGCGACCGACGGGAGGCCGAGGCGGCCTCGGGTCTCGTTCAGCTCGAGCCGGCCGCGTTCGACCCCGAGCGCGACGGGCCGCGCCAACGCGCGCCACAGTGCCCGGCCGAGCGGAGAGCGGGGCAGGCGAGCCCCGAGCGCGTACGGCGGCAGCGGGGGCGAGGTGACCGGATACACGTGAGGGATCAAGGTGACCACCGGCCGGCGCTCGAGCTCTCCCGCGAGCGCCGGGGCGAGCGTCAAGATGTCATGGACGACGACGTCAGGATCGGCGCGAGGCCACTGACCGTCGAGTGAGCGGCGCCGCGTGGAGGACGGCTTGATAGGGCTTTACCGGCCGCTCACGGGTGGGGAAGACGGGGTACTCGGGCGCCGCGACGAACTGCATGCCGGCCGCCTCGACGTGCTCGCGCCAGCGCCGCCACGTCTCGAAGGTCACAGCGTGGCCGCGCTCGACGAGCTTCTGTCCGAGCGCCAGCATCGGAAAGGCGTGGCCGGGGTCGCCGAAGGCGCCCAGGAACACGCGCAGGCTGGCGGCGCGCCCCCGCCGCGGGTGATCAGCCGGCAAGCTCGGCGACGGCGCGGAGCTGAGCGATGCGGTCCTGCGTCGTGAACGCCATCGGGGTGATCATCAGCGTGCCCACCCCGGCCTCGGTGTAAGCGGCGAGCCGGTCGCGAACGACATCGCGGGGGCCGCACAGAGAGACCATGTCGATCAGCTCGTCGGGGATCGCTTCTCCCGCCTCGGCCTTCTTGCCCTCGAGGTACAGGTCCTGGACCTCTGCGGCCGCCTCTTCGAAGCCGTAGCGCTGGACCAGCTGGTTGTAGAAGTTCTGCTTGCGCGAGCCCATACCGCCGATGTAGAGGGCGAGCACCGGGCGCATCACGTTGCGCGCCAGCTCGAGGTCGTCTGAGACGAACGCGTTGACGGTCGGGGCGATGTCGAACCCATCGAGCGAACGCCCTGCGCGTTCGGCGCCCTCCTCGAGCAGCGCGCGCAGATCGGCGACGTGGTCGGGGGAGAAGAAGGTCGGAATCCAGCCGTCGGCGATCTCGCCGGCCAACTGCGTGTTCTTCGGCCCGATCGCCGCGAGGTAGATCGGAATCCGTTCCTGGACAGGCGCAATCGTCAGCTTGAGCGCCTTTCCGGGTCCGTCCGGCAGTGGCAGATCGAGTGTCTCGCCGTGGAACTCGAGGCGCTCGCGCCGAAGCGCCGTCCGCACCACCTGGACGTACTCGCGCGTGCGCTGGATCTGGCGCGCAAACCGCTGACCATGCCACCCCTCCGCAACCTGGGGTCCCGACGAGCCGATCCCCAGAATCATGCGTCCGCCCGAGAGCTGGTCGATCGTGGCGGCGGTCATGGCCGTCAGCGCCGGCGTACGGCCCGGCATCTGAAGGATCGCCGACCCCAGCCGGATCGACGAGGTCTGGCCCGCGAACCAAGCCAGGGGCGTGGCTGCGTCCGAGCCGTACGCCTCCGCGGTCCACACGGAGTCATAGCCGAGTCGCTCGGCCTCCTTGACCACCTCGAGCTGATCATCGGGGCCCATTCCGAGCCCCCAGTAGCCGACATGGACCCCGAGCTTCATGGCGTGCAAGTTCCTTTCCGCAAAAGGAGATGGCTTGTGGCCCGCGACGGAGGAGGATAAGGTGCCCCCTCCGGCCGACAGGAGGCGAGAACCCTATGCGAACGCGGCGTCGAGCGACGGTCTCAGAGCTGAGAGGCGTGGTCGAGTGCCTGCCACCCCGAACTAAGCGCGCGATGCTCGAAGGCATCAACTCGGGCGAGATCATCGTCGGCGCCTACAGCGGGGATGACGGGATCTGCCCGATGCTGGCCGCTCACAGGCTGGGCGGTCGCACGAACATGATTTCGTTTGCCCGTGCTTGGGACCGGTTCGCGTTCAGGGGCTCGCGCAAAGGCACGGCTCGTCGCGCGACCGAACGCGAGCTGCTCGTGCTGCGTACGCACCTCGAGGCGAGCCTGCTCGACGATGACGGACCGTCAGCGGGGCTGGCCACAGCGATGGCGGAGCACCGCGAGCTGCTGGAGCAGCGGCGGCGACAGGAGCGTGCCGCCCGGCCACCGCGGCTCGGTCGCGGCGACCCTGACCGAGCGCCGGAGCTGCGGCGCCGCGATGGCTGGGCATGGCTCAAGGTCTTTCGCCGCTACGACGAGTACGAGCGCGCTCTCGCGCGGGTAGAGACACCCGCGAGCGCCAGCGAGAGGGCGCAGCGATCGGCTAGGCGCCGGTTTCGCCCACGCGCTGGAAGACGATCTCGGGGACCAGGCACCAGCGCGAGAGGCGCAGCAGCATGCGCACGCCCTCGGCGATGTCCTCGGGCCGGATCATCTGCTCGGGCGGAATCGAGCCCTTGATCCAAGTCCGTCATCGCGGTGTCGACGAACGCAGGCGCAAGCGCGCACGATTTGACGCCCAGGCTCTCGAGCTCCTTGTTCATGGCCTGGGTGAAGCCGATCACCGCGTGCTTGGTCGCCGAGTAGACCGACAGCCAGGGCTGCCCCGACTTACCCGCGATCGAGGAAATGTTGACCACGAGCGCGTTGCCGTGCTCCGCACCGGCCGCCTTCAGCAGCTCGGCGCATTCGCGATAGAACAGAACCATCGCGCGCAGGTTGACGGCGAGCTGCATGTCGAGGTGCTTGGTTCCGATTTCCGCGACCGGCTGACCGATCCCCATGCCCGCGTTGTTGACGAGCACGTCGAGGCGCCCGAAACGCTCGCGATGGGCCGCGACCGCTTCACGCACGATTTCCTCGGAGGCTACGTTTGCCGCGAACTGGTGCACCTCGCCCCCGTGCTCGGACAGCTCCGCGACGGCTGCTTCGAGCTTTTCCGGGCGCCGCGCGACGGCGGTAACCGCGAACCCTTCGGCGAGCAGCATGCGCGCGATCGCCAACCCGATCCCGCTCGAGGCTCCAGTCACCAGTGCTGCACGCTCAGCCATCGGTTTATCTCCGGCGGCGCAGTGTAAGGATGGGGGCATGCGCGTGTCAGGCGACATCGAGCTGCGAGGCGCCCTCGAGCAGGGGTTCGACGAGGTTCTGACCGCCGACGCGCTCGAGTTCGTGGCCGCGCTCGAGCGGCGCTTCGGGCCACGACGCCGGCAGCTGCTCGAGCTGCGCGCCGAGCGTCGCGAGCGGCTGCGGAGCGGCGAGCAACTCGATTTCCTCGACGAGACGCGCGACGTGCGCGAGGGAGACTGGCGCGTCGAGCCGCGGCCCCCAGTGCTCGAGCAGCGCTGGGTAGAGATCACCGGACCAACCGATCGCAAGATGATGATCAACGCGCTCAACTCGGGCGCAGAGATCTTCATGGCCGACCTCGAGGACGCCAACTCGCCCACCTGGCGCAACATGGTTTCGGGGCAGCTGAACCTGCGTGACGCGATCGAGCACACGATCAGCTATGACTCGGCCGACGGTCGCCACTACGAGCTCGGAGCGCGACCGGCCACGCTGCTGGTGAGGCCGCGCGGTTGGCACTTACCCGAGTGCCACCTGCTGGTCGACGGCGAGCCGGTCTCGGGCGCGCTGTTTGACTTCGGCCTGTACGTCTTTCACTGCGCCCGCAGAGCCCTACGCGCGGCGTCGGGGCCCTTTCTGTACCTGCCCAAGCTCGAGTCCCACCTCGAGGCCCGACTGTGGAATGAGGTCTTCTGCTCTGCGCAGGATGCGCTCGGCATCGACCGGGGCACGATCAAGGCCACCGTGTTGATCGAGACGCTGCCCGCCGCGTTCGAGATGGATGAGATCCTGTTCGAGCTGCGCGAGCACGCAGCCGGCCTTAACGCCGGACGCTGGGACTACATCTTCTCGGCGATCAAGTGCTTTCCCGAGCGGCCGGAGATGGTGCTGCCCGACAGGGGCGAAGTGAACATGACCGTCCCCTTCATGCGCGCCTACACCGAGTTGTTGGTCGCTACTTGCCACCGCCGCGGAGCGCACGCGATCGGCGGCATGGCGGCCCTGATCCCATCGCGCGCGGACGAGGCCGCCAACCGCCGAGCGCTCGACGGCGTCAGGGCCGATAAGGAGCGCGAGCTATCCCAGGGGTACGACGGCAGCTGGGTGGCTCACCCCGACCTCGTGCCCACCGTGCACGACGTGTTCGAGCGCGGGCTCGACCATGCCCCCAATCAGCTTGGCAAGCGGCGCGACGATGTCCGCGTGGGACAGCGCGAGCTGCTCGACCTCGCCTCTACTCCTGGCGAGATCACGGAAGCTGGGTTGCGTGCAAACGTCAACGTCGGCTTTCAGTATCTGTCCTTCTGGCTGGGCGGCCGCGGGGCGGCGGCAATCAACTCGCTGATGGAGGACGCGGCCACGGCCGAGATCTCACGCAGCCAGATCTGGCAGTGGATCCACCATGGCGTTCAGCTCGAAGACGGTCGCCCCGTCACAGCGGACCTTGTCCGTCAGGTCATCGACGAGGAGACCGCGAAGATCCGCCAGGAAGTCGGCGATGAGGTGTGGTCGAAGGGACGGCCGCAGGAGACCCGTGAGCTGTTCGAGCTCGTCGCCCTGTCGCCGGAGCTGCTCGAGTTCATGACATTGCCAGGGTATGAGTACCTGCGGCGCCGCTAGCCGCCCGGCCGCACGACAACGTGCGCTAGCTACGGTCTAGGCGATGCCGCACCGCCGCGGCAGGGAAGCGCCTCCGCCCCGAGACGCTCCCGCCCCCGTGCCGCAACGATTCGTGGCGACGTGCCCCCTCCTGCTTGCCCCCGCAGGATCGCCGCTGGTCTCACAACGCTCGCCGACGACGTGCCCCCTCCTGCTTGCCCCCGCAGGATCGCCGCCGGCATTTCTCATGTCCGCCATTATCCGGTGCATCGCCCGATCGCGCACTAGGGTGGGTACCCCAGAGTTTTCTTTGAGATTTACCCTGGCTCTTCAGGTGTCAGCCGCAATTCAGGACCGCCTGGGCGGCGTTGTGGCCTGGGATGCCGCTCACGCCGCCGCCCCGCCGGGCGCCCGCGCCGCATAGCCACATGTTCGCGTGGGCGGTCTCGACGCCCCACTTTCCCACTTCGTCTTCAGACTCTGCATACGGCCACGCTAGGTCGCGGTGAAAGATGTGACCGCCCGGCATAGCGAGCTCGTGCTCGATGTCGAGGGGCGTCAAAGCCTCGATGCAGGCGCGCCCGTCAGGATCACGCCACAGGCACCCCTCAAGCGGTTCGGCCAGAACCGAATCGACTGACCGGAGCGTCGCGGCCACAGCCTCTGACTTGCGCTGTGCGGTAAGCTCCTGCAAACAGCCGTGCCGGTGCGTGCAGGCCGAACAGCGTCAACGTATGGGCGCCGGCCGCGCGGAGCTCTGGGGAGAGAATCCCCGGATCAGCCAAGGAATGGCAGTAGACCTCGCACGGTGGCAGTTCCGGGATCTGTCCCTGTGAGGCCTCGCGATACGCCCGCTGCAGGTTGTCGTAGCCCTCGTTGACATGGAAGGTGCCCGCGAAGGCGTGTTCCAGGTCGACATCAGGATCGCGGAGCCGCGGAAGTCGGCTCAGCAGCATGTTGACCTTGAGCTGGGAACCCTCGGGGATGTCCCCGGGCGCTGACTCGCCGAGCAGGCGTGCGAGCGCAGTCGGGGAGACCGCGGCGAGCAGGTGTCGCCCGTAAAAGCGCTCTCCGCCGGCGCATATGATCTCAGCTGTCCCGCCGTCGGTGGCGATGGCGGAAACATCTTGGTCGCACCGCAGCTCCGCTCCGGCCCGCCGGGCGGTGAGGGCGAGAGCGTCGGTGAGCGCGCCCATTCCGCCGACCGGTATGTCCCAATGGCCCGTCCCATTCCCGATCGCGTGATAGAGAAAGCACCTGTTCTGGCGCAGCTGCGGATCGTCGGCGGAGGCGAAGGTGCCGATCGCGGAGTCTGTGCAGATGACGCCGCGCAGCAGATCCGATTCGAACCGGCTTTCGAGCAGTGCCGCCAGCGGCTCTTCGAACAGCAAGTGCCAGGCGGCGTCGTCGTCGATCCTGCGCCGCAGCTCGTCGCGGGTACGGAGAGGCTGAGTGAGCGTCGGGAAGACGCGCTCGGCGACCCCTGCGAGCGTGCTCTGCAAATCGCGCCAGGCATCGATCGCGCCGCGGTCGACGGGCGCGCCAATCGAATCCGCTCTCATCGGCGAGGGCGCCGCTCGATCCCGAGGGCGCGTACCACTGGACACGCCGCCGCCGCAGCTCCACGCCGGGCGCGAGCTCCTTCAAGAGTGCCCTCGGAAACAGGCTAACGAGGTAGGCATAGCGCGAGAGCCGAGCGTCGACGCCCATAAACGGTGTGCCGCTGATCGCGGCCCCGCCGAGCTGGCGCCTGCGCTCGAGCACGATCACCGAGCGACCGGCACGCGCCAGCAGCGCGGCGGCTACAAGGCCGTTGTGGCCCCCGCCGACGACGACAGCGTCGTAGCGGGTCTGCCTGCGGTTCACTGGCTGGAGGCGCGCCGCGCGGTCTGGGGTCGCTTGCGGCTCCCGTGCAACATCAGCTTGCGCAGCCGCTCGAAATCGTCGTCGGTGAACTCGAGCCGCGTCGGCTCGGTCGTCTCAATGAAGTCGATCATCGTCCGCGCGAATCGCACGGGGTCATACAGCTGCGGGAAGTGACCCGCGCCCTTGAAGATCTCGAGCCGGCTGCGGGGCAGACCCTTGCGTGCCACCTCCGCGTGGGCGACGGGAATCAGGGGGTCGTGGTCGCCCCAAATGACCATCGAGGGCAACAGATCGGCGAGATAGAGGCGGTCGGTCGCGCTCACGCGCTGTCCGGTGATGTCGAGCACCGCACGCAGCGTGTGGACGAAGGCCATGCGCGCGTCGGCGTCAGACAACGAGCCGTAGCCGCGGATCATTTCCGCGAAGTCTGGACTGGTGCGCAGACCGAGCCGGGCGAGCGCCTGTCCGAGCGCAGGCTCGCGACCCCATGGAGCCGCCCGTGCGTGATCAGCGGTAGCACGAACTCGGAGCCGGGCAGGGTCGCGGCGCGTAGCAGCAGATGGACCTCGCGGCCTAGCCCGCCGCTCGAGACGAGGATCAGACGCTCCGCGAACGGGGGGTACTCGTAGGAGAACTGCATCGCCACGCCTCCGCCGAGCGAGTGGCCCACGATCGTCGCGCGACGGTGACCCAGCGCGACCAGCAGGTCCCGCACGCTGGCGGCGTACGCCCCAAGCGAATAGTCGCCTCGCGGCTTGGCGGACTCCCCGTGGCCGAGCAGGTCGGGCGCAACCACGGTGTAGCGCTCTGCGAGCAGCCTCGCCACCGGGTCCCACTGCTTGGCGGAGCCGACGATCCCGTGGATCAGGAGGACGACCGAATCGCCGCTGCCGGCGGTCCGGTAGCTGACTCGGTGGCCGTGAAGAATGATTTCCCGCTTCTGCGGCTCAAGCTCGGCCATGCTCGGACGCCTGGCGGGGTTGGCTGGTGCGGTAGCAGAGATGACGGTCTCCTTGGACGTAAGTTCGGGTGTCGCTCCCCAACAGGAGCGCCCTGCGTAGATACCCCACCCAAGGCCCCTAGGTCACAGATTCAGCTCACGGTGACAAGGACGATCGCCACGGCGGCGCTGATCAGGCCGATGGCCTGGGCGCGCGTCAAGTGCTCGGCGAGGATGACTCGAGCCAGGACTACCGTCACCGCCGGGTAGAGCGCGCTCAGGACCGCCACGATCGCGAGCTGGCCATGGCCCGTGGCGGCCAGGAAGAGCAGATTTGCTGTGCCGCTCAGCAACCCGGCTGCCACGAAGGTCACGCTCGTGCGGCGTGAGGGTCGCTCGGACGCGCGCAGGCCGCGGGCGGCGAACGGGGCGACGACCATTATGGAGACGAGCTGGCCGGGGATCAGCGGCCACGCCCCGGAGTGTGTACCGGCACGGTCGAGCGCCACGAACAGCAGCCCGAACCCCAATCCCGCGAGGCAGCCGTACTTGAGGCCGGTGCGTGCCGTGGCCTGCCCCTGCGTCGGCCCTTGCCACGAGACCATCGCGATGGCCGGCACCGCGAGCACGATCCCGACAGCCGCGCCCAGGCTCAGGTGGTTGCCGAGCCCCAGCCCCACGATCACGGGGACCACCGCGGTCAGCACCCCCGAGACGGTGGCCACAACGCTCATCCGCGCGACGCTGAGGCCGTGGTAGAGCGACAGCGTTCCGAGCGCGCTCCCGAGCCCGCTCAGCGCGCCCCATTCGAGCGCTGAGCCCTTTGGTCCGACGCCGGGAAAGAGGATCACGGCCACGGCTGCCGCGCCCAGCCCGAGCACCTGCCCTACGCCCGTCACGGCACCCGCATCAAAGCTGCGGCTCGCCAACCCGGCGGCGAAGTCTGCGGTGCCGTAGGAGAGCGCCGACAGGAGAGCCAGCACGATTGGCATCGTGCGGCAGCCTACGGTCCGGGCAGGACCGGCCGTAGCATGAGATATCGGTGGCGCCCGGGCCGCTTGGGGGCTTAACCTGGTTGCGATGGCCGAGAGCGACGAACGTAGACCCGAAGTGCGCCGCGCTCCGGCGGCGGAGATCGTCGCTGCCGTCGAGTCTTGGCCGGGCGTACGGGTCGCTCCGCACCGGTTCGGGGGAGTCGAATTCAGGGTCGGGCGGCGCGAGCTCGGCCATCTGCACGGCGATCGCATCGCCGACCTTCCCTTCCCGCGACGGGTGCGCGACGCGTTGATCGCGGCGGGCCGGGCGCGGCCGCACCACGTGCTTCCCGACAGCGGCTGGATCACCGCTCCGATCGACGGCCCCGGCGGCGCCGAGCGGGGCATCGAGCTGTTCCGCATGTCCTATGAGCGAGCCGCCTCTGCCCGCGAGCGCGCGCCCCACAGCCAACGCGATGGCTGAGCGCTTCCTCGTGTACGTCGTCACGGGGCGGGACCTCGTTCGCTTCACCGCGCTCGAGGGACGAGCCAAGGAAGCGGAGACGATCCTGGCTGGCGTCGATGCTCGCTGCATCGCGATCGACCCGCACGACCCGGGTCGCGTGTACGCCGGCACGTTCGACCGAGGCGTTTACTCGAGCGAAGACGGCGGCCAGAGCTGGCGTGAGGACGACCAGGGCCTGGAGGACCGGCGCGTGATGGCGCTCGCGGTCTCGCCCTCTCAGCGCGAGGCAGGCATCTCCGTGCTGTACGCGGGCACAGAGCCGAGCAATCTGTATCGCTCAGAGGACGGCGGGTGCCGCTTCGAGCTTCTGCCTGCGCTGCGCGAGCTGCCGAGCGAGCCGAGCTGGTCCTTCCCGCCCCGCCCATGGACCCACCACGTGCGGACGATCGCCCTTCATCCCACGGACCCCGGCTGGGTCGCGGTTGGGATCGAGCTCGGCGGCGTGATGCGCTCGGGCGACGGCGGTGCGTCGTGGCTCGATCACAACCCTCAGGCCCACAGTGACGCCCACGCGCTCCTCACCCACCCACTCGCGCCCGAGAGGTTGTACGAGGCCGCGGGTCAGGGGATCGCGCGCTCCGAGGACCTGGGGGAGAGCTGGCGCCGTCTGGAGCGCGGGCTCGACCGCCATTACGCTTGGGCGCAGGCCGTGGATCCCGCCGATCCCGACCTCTGGTACGTGGCCGTCAGTCGTTCCCCGTACGCCGCGCACGGCAACGGCGACGGTCAGGCGCGGCTCCTGCGCACGCGCGGGAACGGCTTCGAGGCGATCGACAGCTGGGGTGATGCGCCCGAGCTCCGGCGCATGCCGTATGCCCTCGCGGCGCTGCCGGATCAACCCGGCGGCCTTCTCGTCGGCCTACGCGGGGGCGTGCTGCTCGTGACTGGCGATGCCGGCGAAAGCTGGACGCGGCTTACGGTCGAGCCGACCGATGTGATCGACCTGGCGGTCGCGCGCGCTTGAGCGCTCGGACTTCCGATCGCGACAAGGCGCCAGAGCTGGACGCCTGGCTGCCACGGCCGGCCGTGCGGGTCGCTCACCAGCGTCAAAGTGGCGCCGAAGCCGAGCGACTGTGGCGCTCTGCGCGCGGCGTCGAGCTGCGCGACACGCGCGTGCTCGGCCGCCTGGTTCGGTGGCGCATCCCCGGCCTGCGGCCCGAGACGAGCTTTGACGAGCTGTTTCACACCTCCCCATTCGTCGTTCTCGCGGAGGACGAACTATCACTGCTGTCGGGGATCGTGGGCCGGATCTGGACGCTGCGCCGCGACTATCCGCAGCTGTCAGATCCGGCGGAGTTCCGCGAGTGGGATGAGGCCGGCACGGTCCGGGTGCTGTTCGCCAACTGGGTGCGGTCCGACTCGGGTGGGAGCGTGCTGCATTCCGAGACGCGCGTGGAGCCATTCGGCGTCCAGGGAAGGGTTGGCCTCGGCACTGTTCGCCCGTTGATCCGCGGCTTCCAACACCTGATCGGCACCGAGGCGATGGGGGTCGCGTTGCGCCTGGCCGCGCAGCAGTGTTCGCCCAGCGGATGACGCCCTGCCGGCGATTGCCCCCGGACGCTTGGGGGTAGCCAGGTCGCTCAAGGAGGTGAAGCTATGTTGCTAGCGCGATTGATACGCACGGCTGCAGCAATCGTCGCGGCCATAATCGTGGCGGCGATCCTTCTGCAGGTACTGGGAGCTAACTCCCACAATACGATCGTGAGCGACATCCACGATGTCGGTCAGACATTGGTCGGCCCGTTCAAGAACTTGTTCTCGGTGGGCAGCGCCAACGCGTCGATGGCGGTCAACTGGGGAATCGCCGCGATCGTGTATCTGATCATCGGCCATCTGGTGGCGCGCCTGATCGCCTACTCGGTGCCCCGCGGACGGTGGGCGCGACGGCCGGTCGCGTAGGCGTAGGAAACAGGACCTGGCAGCAGGCGCGACCGGCGGCTTGGGTCGCGCCTGCCGCCCAGGGCTAGAGCGCTAGCGCTGGGGAGGGCCCTTCGCGTGCCCTGCGAACGCGTCGTCAGCGTGCGCACCGAACGAGCTAGTGCTCTGGCTCGGCCTTTTTGACCGGACCGTCGCCCTCAGGTACACGTGACGCGTACGAGTCGTCGTTCTCGGTCGTGAGTTCGTCGTCGCCGATGCTGACGCTGTAGTACGCGCGTAGCGCGTAGTCGTCCTGCTCGGAGAGCTCGTCAGATGCCTCCACCTCCGGCGACTCGTTGATGTGCTGGACGGAGTAGGGAACTCGAATCTGCCCTTCCTCCTCCTTTAGCCGAGCAAGGGGTATGAAGACGAGCCTGTCGGTCGCCAGGCCCGTCGAGGACTCGACCGTCACCCACATGGGGTCGTCGTCCTGGTTGTAGACCCCGCATACCGGCCCGATCTCGCGGCCGAGCTGGTCAAAGACCTTCTTGCCCGGCAGATCACCGACGTTCTCGATTGGCGCCGCTCTGGTCACCGCTTCTCCTTCCGCTCAGGTGTTCTCCTGCGAGCTACCCCGCCTTCGCCGAGCCAAGCTCCGCCAAGGTGGTGCCCCCAGGGGCCTTCGGAGGGCGGGCCGGCGCCGATGGGCTAGATCGCGGTTGCCGACAACCACTTTGCGACGGCCTCCTCGATTTCGGCCCTGCTCCTGAGGGAGTGATTGCCCGGAACGCGGACGACTGTTCTGCCCCGGGCGGCAGGGGGGATCCCAAACGGATCGCTCACCCCTTGCACGACCAGGACCGGGGTGTTGACCGCGTCCAACTCGCCGACGCGACTCTTGGTGGGATCGTCGCCACGGCCGGGCGGGTGCAGCGGAAACGCGAGGCACAGGACGGCCACCGCGCCACCATCCGTGGCGGTCCGGCAGGCCACTCTGGCGCCTGCGGAGCGTCCTCCGAATAGCAGCGGCGTGCCGTGCAGCTTGCCAGCGCGCAGCTGCGCAATCACCTCGAGCCAGGACGTATCGAGCTGGCGAGCGGGCGGTTGCGTGCGTCGACCCGCGACCCGGTAGGGCTGTTCGACCAAAGCGACAGTGAAATCACGCATCGCCGCGGCGCGCGTCGCCGCCTGCAGATCCGGAGCGTCCACACCCCCGCCCGCTCCGTGTCCGAGCACGAGCGCACCGATCGGGCGCTCGGCGGGAAGCAGGCGAACGCGGGCGGGGCCGTGGGATGTCGGAAGCTCGAGCAAGCCGTTCGGTACTAGCTGAGCGCGAGCCTCTGCGCTCGCACCAGTCGGTCTCGGCCGCCTGAAGAGAGACGGCGACGCCCGGAGATGTCACGGATGTAGCCGGCCACGACGGCATCGAAAATGAGCTGGGAGCTCAGCCGTCGCGTGCGGCTCTGGCTCGTCGGCAGCTGCCTCGTTTGGGCCTGATGCGGGGTTATCGGGGCGGTTGAGGTTTGTCATGCGGCTTCTCTCTCTAGTTCGAGGTTGTCGAGGACAATGGCCTCCTGCCGTGGGGGGTCCGCTTCGGCGAGCGGCAAGGTCTGGCGTTGGGCCGGAGGCCGCAGCAGAACAAAGGCAAGCGCGGTGCCGGCGGTGATCGTCGCCGCGCCGATCAGGAACGCGAGGTGATAACCACCGAGCAGCGAGGCGGTCAGGCCGTCGTGGGTGCTGAGTAGGGCTTTGGTGTGGCTCGCGGCGATCGTGCTGAGCACCGCCAATCCGAGCGCACCGCTGATCTGCTGCGAGACATTGGTGATACCGGAGCCGAGGCCGGCGTCGGCTGGCGGTATCTCGGCCATCGCGATCGTGAGGAGAGGCATGAAGGCGGTGCCCAGGCCGAATCCGATCGCAAAGCAAGCGAAGAACACAGTGGGGAAGAACACCGTGTGCGCTCCGACCGTGGCGAACAGGAGCAGCCCGGCGACCGCGCTCGCCATCCCGGCCGTCAGGACCTGCAGAGAGCCGAAGCGCGCGACCAGCCTCGCTGTGATGCCCTGGGACAGGATCGCCACAGTGATCGTCCACGGCAGGAAGGCCGCACCGGTCTGGAGGGCCGTGTAGTGACGCACGTGCTCGAGGTAGAGCGTGCCCAGGAAGAAGGTCGAGTACATGCCGGTGACCAGGAAGCCCCTGACCAGGCTCGCATTGACCAGTCCGCGCAGGCGAAGGATGCGGAGCGGCATGATCGGGTTCTCGATCCGCGCCTGAACAGCGAGGAAAGCCGCCATCAGCGCCACGGCGAGGCCTCCGAAGACGAGCACCACGGTTGAGGTCCAGCCGCGCGTGGTGCTCTCGACGATCGCGTAGATAGCGCTCATCAGCGAGGCCGTGACCAGCAGCGAGCCGATCCAGTCGACTCCGTGCGAGAGCCCCTGTCCTTGATCGGCGCGTATCAGCAACCGGCTGAGGACAAAGGTGGCCAACCCGACCGGCAGGTTCACGAAGAAGACCCAATGCCAGCTGAGCGCCTGGGTTAGTAGGCCACCCGCCAGCAGCCCGACAGAACCGCCCGCGACCGAGACGAACACGTAGGCGCTCATGGCCCGGGCGCGCTCCGCGGCCTCCGGGAACTCGGTGACGATGATCGCGAGGATCACGGAGGCCTGCGCGGCGGCCCCGATCCCTTGCAGGAAGCGCGCTCCGATCAGAACACCCGCGCTGGGAGCTAATCCGCACAGGAGCGATGCGGCGGTGAAGATCACGAGCCCCGCGAGGAAAACGCGCCTGCGGCCGATCAGGTCACCGAGGCGTCCCGCGAGCAGCAGCAGACTCCCGAAGCTGACCAGGAAAGCGTTGACCACCCAGGTCAGATTTGTCTGACTGAAGTGGAGGTCGTTCTGGATTGACGGCAAGGCCACGTTCACGATCGTGATGTCGAGCACGATCATCAGCTGTGCCATGCACACGAGGAGGAGGGTGGTCCATCTGCGGCGGTCGGGTGCGAAAGTGGGGGCGAGGGGTATGGTCATTTGACTCCGTACTTGTCGAGGCTGGAGTTTGTCGGCTAAAATGGAGGGAACCTCCGAAACATCTGGAGGCAGCCTCCGGATAAAACTATACGGAGGAGCCCTCCGTTTGTCAAGCTGATTATGAGCACGACCGAAGCAACGCCACCGACACTCCTCAGCCGGCCCATGCGCGCCGATGCGCGCCGCAACTACGAGCGCGTGCTCGCGGCCGCGCGCGAGGCGTTTGCCGAAGGCGGCGAGTCCACCGCACTCGAAGAGATCGCCCGGCGCGCGGGCGTCGGGATTGGGACGCTTTACCGCCACTTCCCCAATCGACAGGCGCTGCTCGAGGCGCTCTATCTGAATGAGGTGGAACAGGTCTGCCAGTCGGCTGCGCAGCTCGACGGCGCGGATCCGTGGGAAGCGCTCACCGGCTGGTTCGAGCGTGTGATGGCTTACCTAGCCACGAAGCGGGCGCTGGTCGACGAGCTGCTCAACTACCTCGACGTGGGTGCGCCGCTCTTCCAGGAGTGTCGCGCGTCGCTCTTCGCCGCCGGCGAGCCACTCCTGAAACGCGCTCAGGACGCGGGGGTGGTCCGCACAGACGTCGAGTTCGCCGACGTTATGCACATGCTGATCGGCATCGCCAAGATTCCCGCGACCGATCCCGGTCAGACCGAGCACGTATTACGCATCGCCCTCGACGGATTGCGCTTTCGGCCGCGGCGATAGCCCCCAGATCGAGTCGCTTGGGGGGCGCTGCGCTCTACCCAAGCCGCGGCGAACCCCGCGGGGTCGAGGCTCGACAATCTTCTGCATAGAAAGACTATGCGAGTTTGCATACTTTTTCTCTACAGCGTAGTCTCGGGTTTGTGCCCACCGCTCGGGATCTGAACCCGTTTCGCTTCTCTGGCCCGCTGGCGCCGGAGCAGATGATCGACCGCGACCCCGAGGCGGACGACCTGCTCGCGCTCGCCGCCGGGAGTCACTCATTCCGGCTGGTCGGTCCGCGTCGGTACGGGAAGACCACGCTCCTGCGCCGAGTACTCGAGACGGCGAGCCGCGAGGGGGCCGCGACCGTCTTGGTCGACCTTCAGGACGTGCTCTCGATCGCCGAGATCGTGGTCAGGATCGAGCGCGCCTATGAGCGGCTGAAGGGCCCGGTGCGCCGGCACGTCGAGAACCTGTTCCGAGCGTGGAACATCGGGCTCTCGCTCGGAGGCGGCGGCTTTACAGCGACCTTGCAGCGCAATCCGAACGTCGATGCCGAGTCGGTGCTGCTGCGCCTGCTCGAGCTTCCAGCGGCCCTCTTCGACCGTGAAGGCACGAGCAGCCTAATCGTCTTCGACGAGATCCAAGACGTCTTAGCCGTACCCGGCGCCGACGGCAAGATCCGTTCGGTCATTCAGCACCAGACCGATGCGGCCACGTATGCGTTTGCCGGCTCCGCCCCGGGTGTCATGCAACAGCTGTTCGCCGACCCGAAGCGCCCGCTGCTCGACCAGGCGGTGCCACGGAGTCTCGAGCCGCTTCCATTGGCGGATGTGGCCGACTACGTCTCGGGTCGGTTTCAGCGGACCGATCGCGACGTCGGTTCGGCGCTTTCCCCGCTGCTCGAATTTACTCGCGGCCACCCGCAGCGATGCATGATGCTGGCCCACTACCTATGGGCCCGTACGCCGCGCCGCGGCGCCGCCGACGAGGGCAACTGGATCGCGGCCCTCGATCAGGCCGCCGATGACTCCGCCCAGCTCATGCGCGCCATCTGGAGGGCGCTGACGGCCAATGAGCGCCGCGTCGCACGTGCGCTGGCGGTGGTGCGTACACCGCTGCACAGCGATGGGACGGCGGCGGCTGTAGGCATCAAGCGCTCGAGCATCGGGGCGGCGCTCGAGAGCCTCATCGCCAAGGCGGATGTGATCCACATCGAGGGGAAGCCTCGTCTGACCGATCCGCTATTCGAACTCTGGCTGCAGTCGCGCGGGCTGACGCCTGCTGGCGCGGATGACGTCTAGCTCGAGGGAACAGGTCGCGCTGTCGTGGAGCGGGGGCAAGGACTCGGCGCTCGCCCTGTGGGCACTGCGGGACGAACTCGGATTCGAGCCCGCGGCACTGATTACCACCGTCACGACCGAATACGACCGGGTCAGCATGCATGGAGTCCGGCGGGACTTGCTCCGCGCACAGGCGCTGGCAACGGACGTGCCGCTCGTCGAGATCGACCTTCCCGCCGGATGCACGAACAAGGAATACGACGCCCGCATGGCACGGGCGCTCGAGAGCGAGCCACTCCATGCGGTTACGACGATCGCGTTCGCCGACCTGTTTCTGGCCGACATTCGCGCCTATCGGGAGAAGCGCCTCGCCCGGGCCGGTCGGCGCGGTCTCTTTCCTCTGTGGGGCCGCGACACGCGGGATCTCGCGGCCCTGTTCGTCGAGGCCGGATTCAGGGCGATTCTCGTGTGCGTTGATCCCACACAGCTCGACCCCTCATTCGCCGGCCGCGCGTTTGACCGGTCGCTGCTCGCCGAGCTGCCTGGCGGTGTCGATCCGTGCGGGGAGAACGGAGAGTTCCACACCTTCGTCCACGCTGGTCCGGTGTTCGACCGCCCGATTGCGATCGAACACGGCCAGACGGTCGCCCGAGACGGCTTCGTCTTTCACGATTTGCTGATCTCGAGGGGAGCTCAGGCAGGCATCGCGACCGGCCGGGCCCTGTGAGGGCCCGCCACCGGCCGCCCAGTCATGGATCACCTCTGACTACATATGTCCCAGGACTTTTGTGTCTGCCTGGGGTGGCATGACACTCCCGACCGCTGGGGCGGGCCGCCCGCGTGATGCGGGCGCGGTACCCAGCTGGGCACAGATGGCCCTGGCCGAGTGGGCGATCCGCTGGTTCCTCCATCCTAGCCCGCGTGCGCGGACGGCGTGCGATCGGGTGCCGCCGCGAGGCCGGCTGGACATCCCGGACGAGACCCTCGCTGAGGTGGATGCTCTGGTCGCCTGAGGTCTGAGCGCAGCTAAGACTGGGTAGCACGCTCCGAAATGCGGTAAGGTCCCGCGCGGGGCGGTGCCCCGCGGGGCCGCGCCCCGCGGGGAGACCAAGCTCGACGCGCGACGCGCGTTTCGCCTACAGAAAGGACTGGCGCATTTGAGCGCTGAGGAAGATTCAATGGCCTCTTCAACCTCGACGGCCGGCTCGCGGTCCGACGCATCCTGGCGAGCTGCGCTCGCGCCTTACGCGCAGCCCCATTTACGCCGCAGCCTGACCGACCTTGCGACGTCGGTGGTCCCCTACTTGGGGCTCTTCGTGGCGATGTACTTCCTGCTCGACGTGTCCTACTGGCTTGTCCTCGCCGTGTCGATCCCCGCGGCGGGCTTCCTGGTTCGCGTCTACATCGTGTTCCACGATTGCGCCCACGGAAGCTTTCTGCCGTGGAGAAGGGCCAACGCGTGGCTGGGCGCCGCCTGCGGCCTGATCGTGTTGACGCCCTTCCAGCGCTGGCGCCATGAGCACGCCATGCACCACGCTACTTCAGGCGACCTCGACCGCCGCGGCGTCGGGGACGTGCCGATGCTGACCGTGGCCGAATACGAGGCGGCGTCGTGGCGGCGCCGACTTGGATACCGGCTGTTCCGTAACCCGATCGTGATGTTCGGATTCGGACCGATTTGGGCGATGATTTTGGGCCCGCGCTTTGTCTCGAGGACGGAGCGGCCCCACATCAGGCGGAGCGTGTGGCGCACCAACGCCGCGATAGCGATCGGTATCGGGCTGTGTTGCTGGCTCATCGGCTGGGAGAACTTTGTGCTGATCGAGGTGCCCTCCGCACTGCTCGCCGGGTCTGTCGGCGTCTGGCTCTTCTATGTCCAGCATCAGTACGAGGGCGCCTACTGGAAGGACTCGGGCTCCTGGAACTACGACGAGGCAGCGCTCAAGGGGAGCTCATATCTGAAGCTGCCGAAGTTGTTGCAGTTCTTCACCGGCAACATCGGGTTGCACCACGTGCACCACCTCTCGACCCGAATCCCGAACTACAACCTGCAGCGTGCCCACGACGCGTTCCCCGTCTTCAGCCAGGTTCCCACACTGTCGTTCTGGAGCGGCATGCGGTGCGTCAAGCTGAAGCTCTGGGACGAGGATCGCAAGCGCATGGTCACGTTTCGGCAGGTTCGCGCCCGCGCGCCGCGGGCTGGGGAGGCAAGCGCCGTTCCCGCCAATCTCTGAGGGCGGGCGCCTCGACCTGTCGCCTTAGCGCTTCTCGAACACGAAGCGGAAGTGGTCGAGCAGCTCGCGTTCGAAGCACACGCTGTTGGCGCTGACGCCCGAGGTGAACGCCAGCCGAAACTCACGACTCGTGAGATAGCGCGGAACGAGTCGCGCCTTCACCAATGTTTTGCGCCAGCTGGGTCTCGCGAACCGTGCACGCCACTGCTTGATCGTCTCGATGTAGTCGAGCCGCCCACTCGAACACTCGAGCAGGCGGAAATGCTGATCTGCCGATCGGGTCACCTGCTCGCGGCCAAAGGGCAGGAATGAGCCTGGGAACTGGTGTTGCAGCAGCGCCAAATACCAGGCGTCAGAGCCTCGTGGCGAATCGAGCGACACCCCGTCAGTGGAAATCATGTTGCGCCCGAAGACCATCGTCTGCAGGTAAAGGCGGCCCCCACCGCGCAGGACGCCTGCGGCGCGTGCGAAGACGTCACGGTAGACGTCGTCCTGGCGCCCGGCGCGGTAGTCCTCCACTGAGCAGAAGTGCTCGAAAGCACCGAGGCTCGCCACGGCGTCGAATTCGCCGAAGGTGTCGCGGTCGACCGCGCGGGCGTCGAGCAGGTGCACGTCTAGCCCGTGGCGGCGGCAAGCTGCGGCCTGGGCGGAGGAAAGCGTGACACCGACGCCTCGGCCGCCTTGCTCGCGCACGAAATGGAGCAAGGGTCCCCAGCCGCAGCCTAGATCCAGCAGCCGCCGTCCCGGTCCGATCCCGATCGCTTTCGCGATGTATTGGTGCTTACGCCGCTGAGCCTCCTCGAGCGACAGCGAGAAGTCACCGTCATATTTGGCGCCGCTGAAGTCGGCCAGCTCTCCGAGGCTCAGCCGGAAGATGCGATCGATGAGCGAATACGTGAACTCGAGATCGCCGCGGTCCGCCACGCAGAGGCAGGCTAACGAAAGGTCCGAGGCCGGCGCCCTACGGGGCTAGCCAGGGTCCCCAGCTCGATGGGTCAATGCCTGAAGCGCCCATCCGTTGCCGTCGGGATCCTTGAAGAAGACGAAGCTGCCCCACGGGAACACTTGAACATCGCTCACCGGCACCCCGCGCCCGGCGAGCTCGGCCCGGCTCGCCTCGGCATCGTCGACCACCATCTGCAATCCCTCGATCGAGCCCGGTGCCATTTGGTGGGCGCCGGAGGTGAGTGCGATCGAGCAAGCGGACCCGGGAGGGGTCAGCTGCACGAAGCGAAGTTGCTCGGTGACCTGATGATCGTGGTCGGCGTGGAAGCCGACCTGGTCGACGTAGAACGCCTTCGCTCGATCGATGTCCGATACCGGGACCTGGACCAACTCGATGCGCATCTCATTTGCCACTGGTTCTCCTTTCGCTGCGCACGCCCGGCGTGCTACGGTTTTAGCTGCTAAACATTTTAGCAGCTAAAACACGTTGGTGAAAGCTGTGGTCAAGAGATCCAAGTCGGTCCTGGTTGAGGAGCTGATCCGGGAGTTCAGGGTCAGCGGTAATCAAGACGATGCATTTGATGCTCTCGCAAGCGAGCGGCTCGGCGTCAACGAGACCGATCTGCGCTGCCTCAACATCATTGAGAACAGCCGCGGCTTGAGCGCTGGTGAGTTAGCTACCGAGGCCGGCCTCAGCCCCGGCGCCGTGACCGGGGTAATCGATCGGCTGGTAAGCGCGGGGTATGCGCGCCGCGTAAGCTCGCCGGGCGACCGCAGGCGAGTGAGGGTCGAGGTAACGCAGGCGTTCAAGCAGGCGGCCGAGCGCATCTGGGGGCCGGTCGCGGCGGACTGGCACTCGACGCTTTCCAGGCGATACACGCTCGACGAACTCGCACTGATCACCGACTTCCTGCGCGCGACCAACGAGGTCGCCCGCCGCCAACTCGCGCGGCTGCGTGAGATGACCTCGGAAGAGCGCTAGTCGCCGTCTGCGAGACGAGGCGGCATCTGGTCTGTCGGTGCCGGAGGCGCAGCTTCCCCCGGTAGCGGAGCGGTCTCCTGACGCCACACCCCGTTCAGAGAGGTCTGCAAATAGGCCCACAGGGCCGGCGAGATCACCAGATAGAGGATGAGGGCGATCCAGCCGTTGATGGGCTCCCTGCCAGCAACCCGCGCCGCGCCCTGGATCCGCTTCGCCCCCCGCCAGTAGGTGATAAGCGCTGGCACGATGATCAAGCCCCCGGGGAATAGGGCGAGCACCGATCTCGCCGGATTTTGGCCGAGGTCGTAGCCCTTTGAGCGGCCGTAGTCACGTAATTCGCAGTGGATGCGATACCACCAAACGAGGTGGTAAATGCCGAACGTGATGATTGGCAGCAACGCGGCCGCCCATGCACTGCGCAGCTTCACCCGGTCGTTGCTGTTTGGGATCTGGAGTTCCTGTGCCACCTGGACCTCGCTCTCTTCTATGCACCTGGTCGAGTCGACGCTATTCGAAGCGTCTGGGGCGTTCAAGCCAGGTGGCGACTGATCTGCGCGATCCCGGTGAGCTTACGAAGCGCGCTCGAGTACGAACACCGGGATTTTGCGGTCTGTCTTGGTTTGGTAGTCCGCGTAGTCGGGCCACACCTCGACCGCACGGTTCCACCACAGCTCTCGTTCCTCGCCGGAGGTCTCGCGGGCGTTGAAATCAGCTTTGGTGGTCCCGTCCTGCAGCTCGACGAGGGGATGCTCGACTAGATTGCGATACCAGGCCGGATTCTGCGGGGTCCCGCCCTTTGAGGCGACCGCCGCGTAAACCCCGTCGTGCTCAACCCGCATCACAGGGTTCTTGCGCAACTTTCCGGAGCTGGCGCCGACCGATGTGATCACCACCACCGGAACGCCGCGCAAGGTCGTTCCCCGAGCGCCGCCCGAGCTCTCGTATTCCTCCACCTGGTCCCGGACCCACTTTGCGGTGCTGGGCTCATATTCGCCCTGAAGCGGCATCGTCTCTCCTCGGTGAGCTGGTCTCAGAGAAGACTAATAGTCCGCCGGGCAACGATTTCTGGTTGTCGAACGAGTCAGAGTTTTTGGCCGAGGCGGGAATCGGCAGAGGCTCTGGGTTTCGCGCGCGCTGGGTTGACCGCAGGGGGTCCATGCGCGTAGAGCAGGGCCGGCTGGTTCTAAGCAAACGCGACGGAGAGGTCATAGCCAAGGCGCCGATCAGCGAGGTCTGGGCTGATCGGCCGCGTATCGGCGGCGGCGCGGTACTCAAGCTGACGATCAGCGGGCAGACCTACACTGTCGAGCCCGCCCGGGCGCACCACTCTCCGGTGAATACGCTTGGTGCGAGCGCCGGAAATGTCGCGCGCGACATCGGGCGCCTGAAGAAGGGCCGGGAGATGACCGAGCATTTCATGGCCGTGCTCGATGCAGCCGGAGGTCACCGGGGCAGCCCTGGGGCGGATCAGGCCCCGCTCGAGCAAGCAAGCGCCTGCATCGCTCGCTCGGGAGCCTACCAGCCGACAATGGCCTGGGGGCGGACATTGCCTATGGTGCGAGCGTCGGTCGCCCTCGTGATGGCGATCGGATTCACACGAAGGCTTTCACCGCGACGGGGTGCCGGCTCTTGTCCCGATGCATAGGCATCTCCTCGCCAAGCTCGCCAGGTGCCCGAGTCCTCCGATCCGCGCTGAGCGGGACACTCCTTGTAATGCGTGAGATGCTCGTGCGACCGTGAATGCAGAAGCGCCGCCTAGCGCTTGGCGTGCGGGCGAGTCGGCTCACGCGCGGGAGCGACATTCCGAGCCGCCGTCCACCCCACAGGTGAGCTCAAGTCCGCACTACGTGGGCTCGTAGGTACCGAAGTTCCACTGGTTGCCCTCGAGGTCGCGGACCGCAAAGTCGCGAGAGCCGTAGTCCTGGTCGGTCAGCTCCATGGTGACTTTCGCGCCGGCCGCCTTGGCGCGGGCGTACAACGCGTCAGGATCGTCGCAGGTGGCATAAACCCAGCTCTGGCCAACACGCTCTCGGTAGTGATCCTCGCGCGCGGTGCCGAACATGATCAGGTCGCTGCCCCAGCGCATCTCGGCGTGCGCAACGTACCCACTGTCGTCCTCGTGCAAGGCGACGGGCTCAAAGCCGAAAGCGTCCTGCAGCCACTGGTGGGCGGCCTTGGCGTCTCTGTAACGGAGTGATGGATAGAGCTTCATGCCACCACTTTCTCATGCCGCAGCCGACGGGTCTTGAACAAATGGGAACTCTGTCGGCGTGCAGCCGACCAGCTCGCGGAAGTCGCGGTTGAAGTGCGACTGGTCCGAGTAACCGGCCCCGTACGCCACCTCGGCCAGCGCCTCGCCGGCACTTACCCGCTGCGCCGCAGCTTCCACACGGACCAAGCGCCCGAACGCCTTCGGCGGCAGGCCGACGGCCTCGCGGAAGCGGGCAGCGAGATGCCGGCGGCTCCAGCCGACCTCCGCCGCGACCGTCTCGACGCGAGCCGATCCATGCGTCGCTCGCAGACGCGCAAGCGCGTAGGCCACCTCGGGCGCCGTCGCGTCGTCGTCGGATAAGCGTCGGGCAAGCAGCCGTTGCGCGACGCCGTGCCGCTCGTCGGCGTCACGCGCCTCCCCCAGCCGCTCCACCAGCTCGGCCGCGAACGATCCGAGGACGTCCTCGAGCGGGACCAAACGGTTGGCGAGTTCTCCCGCCGGCACGCCCAGCAGGCGCCGCGCTCCGAGCAGGTCAAGGTATAGCTGGTAGCCGGCCTGCTCGCCGCAATGGCCGGTGACCGTAGGTCGGTCCCACACCCCGGCGATGAACGAGCCCGTCCGCCGGCCGTCGATCTCCATGTCCGGACCCAGACTGACGATCAGCACCACGCCGGTGAACGGACCCTCGAGACGACGCCCCGGCGCCGCGCGCTCGTGGAAATCAATGGCACGATCGACTACGCCGTGGAGCGCCGGGGCTGGGTCGAACTCTTCGATCACGAAGCCCACGGGCGCAGGATAACCTCGCCTAGTCCCTGCGCCAGCCTCCATCGCGGCAGCACGGACGCGACCAAGCCGGCGATCGCCACCGACTCGCCGCTGCAAAGAAAGAAACGGCTGGGCTGGTCTTAGGGCCTGGGCCCTTCCGATGGCCCGGCCAGGATTCGAACCTGGGCGCGACGGATATGAGTGCCAGCTCCGATGCGCAGTTGGCCGTCTTTATTGGGTTTTCGTGCGGGATAGATCAGGTTGGAGGCGGTCAGAATCGCCGAGTTCGGGACATATTTCGGGACACGCTTTCGACCAGTGCCCGCACTTGCGCTAGCGAAGTATGCGTCGGCGTAGGGACCACCACGGATCACCGGACGTAGTCGGGCGAGCGCTCCGTCGCCATGGCGGTCCTGGGGTCGTTGTGTCCGTCGCGGTGAAAGCAGTCGTGAGCGCGCGACTCGGCCGGACGATCTCGTCTAGCCCAGAGCAGCAACGAAGCCAGCGACGACGACGGTTGTTGCTTGCCCAGGGGAAGCAGGCGCGTCCTGCCTGCCGCGTCGTCCGGGTCTCGGGTCGAGGAGGGTTCGTCCTCGGTTACCTGGCGGGAATAGCGATCCGGCGCAGGACTCCGGAGCTGCTTGTTGCCCAGATCGCGCCGGGGGTGACTGTAATGAGGGTCCTCCCCAGCCCTCGAACCCGACGAACGGGATGGATTCGGTACGCCGGGTCGATGCGCGAGAGCTGGCCGTTGCGGTCGTCGGCCATGAAAAGTGCTCCCTCTCCGTACGCGATCGCGTAGGGCCCGGCGGGGAGAGACAGTTGGTGAACGATCCTTCCAGTCTGCTGATCGAGCGTGACAAGACGCGCCGTGTTGGTCAACGTCCCGCTTCCGTTGTTGGAAGCGCCCCTGGCGATCTCGCCGTAGGCCCACACCAGCCCCCCGCCGAGCGCAAGCTGGTCGATCGCCAGCTGCCCTGATCCGGCCTTGATCGCCAACAGCTTCAGGCGCGAAGCGCCCGGTCGCACGATGCCCACCCCCAGTGAGGATTCGGCCACCCAGGTCCCGTGCGATCCGACGACGACCTGCCCGGTGGCGTCGAAGGGGGCGTGCAGCATCGACACGATTTGTCCTGAGCTGGGGTCGATCTCAGCGAGCCGGCCACGGGCCGAAGCGACCCACACAGCCCCGGGTTCAGCGGTGATGCTCTCGGGAAGAAACCGCCGACCGTCTTGAGCAAGTCGGTTGAGCGGCGGCAACGAGATGGTCTGAGCCGTGCGTCCAGTGCGGGGATCGATTCGCGTCACCTGGCCCCGGTAGAAATGGGCTAACCAGAGCGATCCGTCGCCGATCGCGAATGCCTGTGGATCGGTCACGTTGATCCGCTGAACGATCTGACCTGTGCGGGAGTTGACCCTGAGCAGCGTCCCCGAGCTAATGCTTGGGGGATTGGGGCAAGGCCGCTCACAGGTCAAGACCCAAACCGAGCCCAGCCCGCTCGCCGTCTGGATCGGCGTGCCGCTGAGCACGCCAGCGGTCAAGACAGGCGGGAAACTCGACGGCCGCGGGACTGACAAGTGCCGGCCCGGTCCCCCGCCGACGAGGAGATAACCGCCCGCGGCCGCAGCGATCGCCAGCGCCACAACGCTCAGGAGCGCGCGGCGCCGACGCTGGCCATGACGCCGCCTGGCCTCCTCGATCAGCGCCTCGACGTCGGCCTCGGGCACGGGGTGTGGGGGACGCCGAAGCGTTTGCATCATCCCTAGGAGGCTTCCTCGATGATCCGCGAAAGCTCCTCCGGCCGGTAGCCGAGCTCGCGCGCCAGCGCCACCAGCTCGTGCGCCTTCTCGACGAGTGCGCTTCGATGCGGCGCCTCGCCGCTGACAGTCACTCCCCGGCCGCGGCGGAACTCCAACACCCCCTCGTCGCGCAAGGTGCGCAACCCGCGCAGCACCGTGTTCGCATTCACACCCAGCGGGCGCCTCAGCAGTTCAGATCAGCACCAGGTCAGACGACTGCTGCTCGACCGCAGGGGCAGTGGCGGACGTCGGATCCGGTAGTGGTGAGAGTGCTGCTTGTTCGTTGCTAGCAGCAGTCTCTGCGGCGGTTGGGCCTGCTCTGCGGCCAGGTCAGGCGTGTGGACGGGACTGCAGCTCTTCGAGACAGTGGAGACGCACCGCGCGGTCTCTGGCGAACTCGGCATCTGATAGGTCGTAACACCCCATCTCGCGCTCGAGCTCACTGCGGAGCCAGCGCAGCTCGCGCAGAGTGCCCTCGAGCACATCGATCGTGGCCATGGAGAGCGCTCTCGCGCCTCCCATGCTCCCACCCGTCGCCATTGCGCGCTCAGAGAAGGCGTAGCAGCCGCCCAGCTCTCCAATGCGCTTCAACTCGTCATCTGTCACCGACAGCGCACGCTCGGCAAGTTCGTCCTCGCCATGACTGCGCAGCATGCGCGCCAACGTATCGCGCTGAACGTGAAGCACCGCGGCAATCCTAGCCACCGTTTGGCGCCGAGGGCCATGCGCTGCATCGTCGCCAAACGGGCAGCGCGACTACGCTGCTCGGCGGGCTAATTGCGGGCGTCCGGTCGAGCGGGACGCTGACTTCCGCTTTCCGTCCAGGGGCCGCGGCTGGGCTCGTGACCGCAATGGCGACGAGGCGGGCGCGCGGATGAGCGAGGCCGTGACGATCGCCTCCGCGTGAACTCAGCACTCGGCGCGACCAAGACGTCTTCCGCAATGATCGGGTTGCGGGAGGCTGGGGATTGAAGGTCCCCGCTTCAGTTAAGAGCTGTTTGTCAGCTCCTCGCGGCTCCCGGATCCACCTCCGTCAATACACGCGCCAGTGGCGTTCCACCCAGCCCAGGCGACGCGTCCCTTGAGCTCCAGACGTTCGCTTCGAGGAAGTGCTTGAACGCCCCTGCTTGCTCAACGCTGTCGAATTCGAGCCTGATGTAGATGTACTTGTCGTCATCCACCGGCTGGTGGATGGCGTGTGACCGGACACCCGCGTTCGCCCGTGCGGGCTCGAATCGGGCGAAGGCGTCTAGCCACGTGCTGAGATCGGTGATTGGGTGCTCGATGTGCAGCGTGGCCACGACGTTCGCCGTCCTAGATCAGGGCGCCTCGCAGCCTACGCTAACGGCGCCGAGCGAATCCTGAAAGGTCCCAGGCAGCCGCCGACTCCTCACTGGTGCCTTGATCGAGCGGCGACAGTGAGGGGGGCGCGGACTCGTGGACTGATGCGCCGTCCTGCCTCACGTTCGCTGCCTGGGGTACGGGAATGTGGATGAGCGAGACTGGAAGCTCAGGATCTTGTGGTTTTGCACTACGCCGGCGCGGATCTCGATTGCGCGGCGGATGGTCATGTCCGCGTCCCAGGCATCCTCACCGGAGATAATCGTTGCGAGATAGGGGATCAGTGCTTCGCTGATCTCCCATGTCGCTGAGTTCCATAGGTACGACGGGCTGTGGTCCACGGCGTAGTAGCGCGCGCCGCCTGGCAGCGTGAGCATCGGATCGGCGAACGACGTCGGGCGAGCCCATTCAAAGCCCATTCCCTCATCACAGGAAACGTCGATGAACAGGCTCCCGGGTCGGAAGAGGCCGAGCTCATCGCCGCTGACGAAGATGAGCGGCTCCTCGGTGTCTTGAAGGATGCAGTTGACGATGATGTCATGCTCCGCAAGGGCCTCAGCGACCGATCCGGCCTCCGGCGTGGTGAGAGCCAACGTTCGACCTGGGTGGGCGGGGTCACGGTCGTAGTGGACTAACCGAGCGGGCGCCATCGGTGATGCGACCGATGCGACCCCGCGATGCGTGAGCACGGTCACGTCGTGCACCCCCAGCGCGAAGAGCGCGGTCACAGCCCCACGCGCGGTGGCGCCGAAGCTGATTACCGCAGCACGCAAACGCCGGCCGTAGGCCCCCGTCGTGCCCATCAGCGCCAACGCGTGCACGACCGAGCAGTACCCAGCGAGCTCGTTGTTCTTGTGAAAAACGTGCAGACTGAAGTGGCCTTCGTCGGTCCAGAGGTTCATGGCCTCCCAGGCGATGAGTGTCAGACGGCGGTCGATCGCCACTTGCGTGATGCCCGCATCCTGGACGCAGTGCGGCCATCCCCACAGGACCTTGCCGGGAGCCATGGCGTTCAGGTCCTCCTCGGTCGGTTTCGGGAGCACGACCGCGTCACACTCATCAATGAGTTCCTCGCGCGAGCGCAGGCCGCCGACCTGTGGAGCAAGCTGGTCGTCCGAGATGCCGAACCGCTGCCCATAGCCGCGCTCGAGAAAGATGCGCCGCCGCAAATCGGCGTCGATCCGACCCAGGTGCTCGGGGTGAATGGCGAGCCGATACTCATCGCGCTTCCGCGACGTGGCGAGGACTCCCAAGCTCAGCTGCTCCATACCTGCTCCTCTTCGGGAGCTGACATTCTCCACCGTCCCCGATCACGCCACGCCTCAGGACACCCGCACTCTGCCATAGGCATGTGGCGTTACCCTTCGGGGCGAAGACCGCAGCACCAGGACCGGCCTCGCAGGTCTCCCCGCCGACCCGGAAGCGCAGCACCCCCCTCGAGCACATACCACGCCTCATCGTCGGCATGGTGCACGTGCAACGGCGCGATCCATTCCAATTCAGACTCGCCGGGGTCCGTCCATTCGACAATTACAAAGTCGCTCCCGGCGCCTCGAACGCGCGCTTGGACCGATCGGCTTTGCTCATCACCTCGTTAGGAAGTTCCAGCCAGAATGTGACATCCCACGGCCATCCCTGCCCCGCGAGGGCCCGTCCAGCTCCCCGGCAGGTTTCCGACAAACCCCCTCCGTTTGGTCACGGCCGACACGATTTCGTGGACCCGAGGTACGGTCGCCCTAGTCTCTGCAGATTTGTCAGGGGATAACGCCCTCGGGACACAGCCCTTGCGGACCCAGGGGCTGAGGGGGATGGACTGTGCGCCGGACGCCGACGGCCGGTAGGCAGGCGGAAACTTGGCCTGCCACTGCGGTCCCCGCTTGACGCGGAAGACATGGCCTGTGGGAACCCGAAGCGCGGCGGTCACGACGCCCAGAGGTACGCCGATCTCGGGACATGTTGGGGACATATTCCGAAGTTGACACACATCCCCATCCGACGAAAAGCCCCTATTACCAGGCCCCTTCCCATGGCCCGGCCAGGATTCGAACCTGGGCGCGACGGATTATGAGTGCCAGCTCCGACACGCAGTTGGCCGTCTTTACTGGGTTTTTGCGCAGCTGGATGAGGTTGAAGGAGGTCAGAATCGCTGAGTTCGGGACATATTTCGGGACACGCTTCGACCAAGTAACCGAACCTGCGCCAACCAAGCCGGGTTGTGAGCGCCAGGCAGCCGCGACGATCGGCCGCGGCACCGCAGGTCAGCGCCTGCACGTCGTTTTGGGCCTGGGTCGGCGGGGTGGTGCTCCGGCGAATGGCACGGCGTCGTCCTTCTCGGAGTAGGGCCCAAGTGCGGCGCAGGACTGGCCTGTCCCGAGTTCGCAAGTGGGCTCATCGAGGTCGGCCGGCTCGCATGGCGCGTTTCACCGGCCCGTACTGCGCCCTGATCGATCGCACGCTCGAAGCTGATCGCTGTGCCGTTATCGCGTGGCGCAGGCTGAAATCGCCATAGTGGGCGGACCCCTGCTCGGTTATTGAGCTAGGGGCCAGTGCCCGCGGCGTGCAGCACCGTGGGCCTGTGAACGGCGCCCGAACCGGCTGCCGGGTTGGGCGCCTCCAGCGCTCTCATCCGGCCTCTCCCCAGGCGCGATGGGCTTCACGAATGCCATATGCGACCAGAACGAGGGCGGCGACAGGGTCGGCCCACCACCAGCCGACACTCGCGTTGAGCACTACCCCGATCAGCACCGCCGTGGCGAGTCCACCATCGATGATGGTGATCCGTGCTTCTGTCCGCAGAACCGGGTTGTTAAGGCGCTGCCCGGTATCCGCCTTACCGCGGGCTAGGGCGAACATCGCTACCGCGGTAGCACCGAGCCACATTGCACCAGCGATCGAACGGCTCGGATGATCGTTATTGGCCAGCACGACGGCCGCCTGGGTGGCGATATATATCGCCAGCGCCGCAAATGCAATCGCGATCGTCCGTAATGCGAGTCGCTTCCGCGCGCTCGTGTTCACCCCGCGCAACTGCCAAACGACGACTGCGGAGGCGAGGATCTCGATGAGTGAATCGATCCCGAACGCCGCTAGCGCGACGGAGCCCGCAGTTATTGCGGTCACAGCCAAAACGGCGCACCCGATCACATTCCAGCCGAGCGTCGCGTACTCCAACCGCAGACCGCGTCGCAGCAGTCGAGCACTCTCGCCTACGGGAGTTGCCGGCGGCAGGCTTGACCCGCCTTGAGCGCCGGCCATCATCTGGGCATCGTAAGCCGGACCTTGGCCGCACGCAGCTTAGGCGATTCCGCAAACCGGGACGCGCCATACTTATGCGTGCGCCCGCGGCGTCGGAGCTAATTCAGGGTTGTAGCGCGCAGGCCGTGCAGGTACATGACTCGCCGCGCCAGGCTCGTCGTCCTTCGGTGAGCGCGAGCGTAGAGATGCTGAGCGCGACGACCGGGTCGAGCCACCAGATTCCGAGAAGGGTGTTTGCGAGCAGTCCGACTAGTACCGCCGCAGCAAGATACGCGCAGAGGAGGTTCTGTCGTCCCTCGCCCGCGGTGGCCGACGAACCAAGCTGCTCGCCGAGCCGGAGCTTGGCACGCCCAAGCCACGGGCAGATGCAAAGCGTTGCGATCGACAGGCCTATGCCCAGGAAGGTGGTCTCGGCGTGGTGCTCGACCAAGAGGGCGCGGGTTGCGTCAAAGGCAATGTACGGGGCCAGCAGGAAGAAGCTGAGCGCGACTAGCTGCTGCGCTCGCCGCTCTGAGCCGCACGACAGCGTCCGTGATCCGGAGAACCGCCACAGCACGATCACGCTGGCGAGGCCCTCGATCGCACCATCCAGGCCATTGCCCAGAAGCGCAACCGAGCCAGCGAGAAGACCAGCTGTCGTCGTCGCCGCACCTTCGAAGCACAGCCAGGCGAGCGAGAAGCTGGCGAGCCTGCGAGCGCGACGAGCTCCGTGCAGCCACTCGCTGCTGACGGCGATCGGCGTATCTACCGCCATGCCGTCGAACCAACCTCTTCGGTCAGGCATAGCCCAAGATCGAGCAGTGCCGGTACGCAGGGGTCGACGACTCGATAGAGGATCCGGTTGCCCTCCCGGCGCGCTGCCACGATCCGCCGATCAGCCAGCCGCTGCAGCTGGTTGGACACCGCCTGCGGCACCATCTGAATCTCAGCAGCCAGATCCGAGACACACAGCTCCTCGCTGCAAACCAGTGCGTGCAGCAAGCGCAGGCGCGTGTCGTTAGCCAGCACCTTGAACGTTCCGGCCAGCCCTGACGCGGCGGCGCGTGTCAACAGGTCACGCTCCCCGAGGCTCGGCCGCCGATCCGGGAAACGAACGGCTCCATCGGCAGGTTTGGCGCCTACTGGCATAGCACAAGTATTACACGGACCCGTGTAGAAGCTGTGCGACGACTGCTTTCGTACGTAGCCGCCAGCCACTGCTTTGGCGGCGACGAAGGAGGTGGCCCGTCGTAGTCTTGGCGCCGCCTGAGAGGCGCGGCCGCAATCGGTAGCCGCTATCTTTGCCCGCGAGCGATGAGGCTCGCTCCATAACCGCGGCGTTACCGCTGATGGCCTCTACCCAGTCCTCGTCGATCTGTGTGGAGGTGTGCGTGGAGCCGAGTGTGCGTGTGCCTGACGTCGAGGCGGTCGAGACGTCGCCAGGCCGGAGATCGCTGCGATTTGACGCTCGCGAGGTCACGGCCATCTTCGTGGGCGGGTTCGGCGGCGCCGTGGCGCGGGCGGAATTGCTTCGAGGCCCTTCCGAGTCGGCGTCGGTTCGTGGCCGTGGGCGACCTTTATCGCCAATGTTGTTGGTGCGTTCTTGCTCGGGTACTTCACGACGCGGCTGCAGGAGCGCCTGCCGGTGTCCGCCTACCGCCGCCCGCTGCTCGGCACCGGGCTTTGCGGAGGGTTGACGACGTTCTCCACGATGCAGGTCGAGTTGTTGCGGATGCTTGACGCTGATCGCGTCGGGCTGGCAGCCAGCTATGCGCTGGCCAGCATGACGGCGGGCTTTCTTGCCGTGATGGTCGCGACGAACCTGGTTCGGCGGGCGAGGTTGTCCGGGTGACCCCACTGATCGTGGTTGCGATCGGTCTGGTGGGCGGCGTGGGCGCGGTCGCGCGCTTCGCGCTGGATGGGCTGGTCGCAGCCCGGTCGGGTAGTGCGTTTCCCTTCGGCACGCTGGTGGTCAACCTGCTCGGGGCGCTCGCGCTCGGGTTTGCTCGTGGGCGCGGCGGTCCGCGGGAACGCGTATCGGCTCGAGGGCACCGGCCTGATCGGCGCGTTCACGACGTTCAGCACGTGGGCGTTTGAGAGTCATCGCCTCGGTGAGGACGGCGAGCTGGGCCTCGGCGTCCTCAACTTAGCGCGTCAGCCTCGCCCTCGGCCTCGGCGCCGCGTGGGTGGGGAGGCAGATCGGGGGCTGGGTGTGAACGAGGACTGCCTGAAGCTGACGATCTATTTCGGCGAGCGCGACCGGGCGCAGCGACGGATTTTTGGCCGACGCGCTGACCGAGATCTATGCCCGCCACCAGCTGCAAACAAGCCTGATGCTGCGCGGCGTGGAAGGGTTCGGGGTCAAGCACCACCTCCGCACCGACCGCCTGCTGACCCTGTCTGAGGACCTGCCGCTGGTATCGGTCGCGGTCGACGCCAGACCGCGGATCGAAGCCGCACTGGCGGACGTGAACCGGTTGCGTTTCGACGGGCTGGTCACGCTCGAGCGCGCGCGGATGCTCGCCGGGCGCATCGAGCCGGTCGGCTTTGCTTCTGATCTTCACGAAGAGCTGAAGCTGACCGTTTATGTCGGCCGCCATGAGCGCGCCGGCGGCCGACCCGCCTACGAGCAGGTGGTCGACCTGCTTCACCGCCGCGGGATAGCGGGGGCGACGGTGCTGCTCGGGGTCGACGGCACCGCAAACGGGACCCGCCAGCGAGCGAGGTTCTTCGGCGCCAACATCGTACGTTCCGCTGATGGTCATCGCGGTCGGCGATGGCCAGCGAATCGGCGAGCTTCTGCCCGAGCTCGGCGAATTGCTGGCGCAACCGCTGCTCACGCTCGAGCGCATCCGGGTCTGCAAACGCGACGGCCATACGCTCGCCGAGCCGCAAAGACCGCCCGCGACGGACTCCTCCGGGCTCGGCGTCTGGCAGAAGCTCATGGTCTATGCAGGCGAACAGGCCACCAGCGATGGCAATCCGCTGCACCACCAGCTGATCCGGGAACTCCGCGCCGCGGGCGCCGCCGGAGCGACCAGCCTTCGAGGCATCTGGGGCTACCACGGCGAGCACAGACCGCACGGCGACTCGTTTTGGCAGCTGCGTCGCCGCGTCCCGATCGTCACGGTGATCATCGACACCCCGCGAGCGGATAGCCACGTGGTTCGAGCTCGTCGATCGGCTCACCCACCAGACGGGGCTGGTCACCAGCGAGATCATCCCCGCGTCCCGCGCCACCAGCTCGAAGTTCACTCGCGGTGGGCTAAAACTCGCCCGCCCGCAAGCCGGCCAATAAGCCCCGCACCGCGGGTCCTCGTTTCGCGCCGAGCAGTCGATCGTTGGTCGATGCGGACCCGCTCTCTCGAGGAATTGGCAGGCCACACCCCTCATGTCCGAACGCTCTCGCAACGCACAGCGCCTTCCGGCGAGAAACCGCGGGTCGGCACGATACGCACGAGCACTTACCCCGTGGCGCTTGACGATCTCGATGCCGCCCATCGTAGGCATTCGCTGGTTCCCGAGATAAGCCTGCTCGACCGCATCGCGACGTGACGAAGGACCTCGATCAGAGCCTCGAACCGGCGACCGACGCGTCGCCATTACCACGCCGCCCATCAAGCCATCGCAGCTCAAATCGCCCCAAAGCAGCAGGCACACACACTCCCCGCACTGACGTGCTGTCCCCGAAGCGTCCCAAGACGTCCCTGGTGTGGGCCGTCCATAGCCCTCGCGATCGAAGGCCCTACGAGGGCGCCGAAAGCGACGCGCCACCACGAGGCATTCGTCCCAGGTCGGGCACGAGGGCTGCCATACGGATCGCAGACGTTCGATGCTGCTGCTCTTAGCGGCGGGCGGGAGAGCGCAGATAGGGAGGGCGGTTCGTATGCCATGTTTCGAACAGCATGCTCCGATTGCGGGGGACGTCCCAACCACTTTTGATGGTTCTGCGGGACGTCTTGGGACGTCCGGGGACGCTTTGCAGGCCGAGCGACGCTTCGGCTCCTTTCCACGCACATATGGGTTCCTGAGACGCAAGCGGGCAAGTCGACCTGCGCCTCCTCCGGATGTCTTTGATGTTGGCGTCGGCCGACGTGGCGGTCAAGCGCGCCTTCGGCTCGCTTCCCCTCGCTTCGCTCGGTGACAGCCCCGCCGCCCGGCGCCTCGGATCAGTGACATCAGGGAGCGCAACGTGCATATGGCCAGAGGTCGACTCGATGCAGGTCCATGCGCTCTCTCCACGGCGGCCCAAGGTAGACGACCGGGATTCAGCCCTCGTCGCAAAACCGGCAGAAGGCGACCGCGCCCGCGATTCAGTCTTAGGAGCCAGACGAGTGAGACTCGAGCAGCCTCAGCTTTGACACCGGCACGATCACGAGGCGATCCAACAGCCCCTCAGGCGGCATCGAGGTGAACTCGACCAGCGCGAGATCACCCTCGCCGTGGAACTCGAGCACGGCCCCGGCGGCGCCAGCCGGAGCGTTTTCGACCGGCGCGAGCAGCTCGACTTTGTCGTACATCCCGATGCCCTGGACCGTGGCCATGGCTTGATGTTAGGGAGTCGGATAGGCGGTTACCGGCCGCGGAGCATCCCCAGTCTGGTCGTACCACCAACCCAGCATGACGTTGGAGGTGCGGCCGTTGAATGTGAGCTCCGTGAGCATCTCACATCGGATACCAACCGCCGTCGAACGCACGCCCGTAACCGGTGCGCTCGCAGCGAGCTGAGCAAAGGCCGCCCACAGAGCGGATGATTGGGCCGCGCCGACCCGGAACACGCGCCTCCACTCTCGGCCGTGTCCGCTGTCGGAGCGGACGTATTCCCATTTGTCCTCGACCACCCCGGTAGTGCAGGTAGCGCATCGTCGTCTGGATGTCAGCGTGGCCCATCCATGCCTGCACCTCAACGATGTCGGCGCGGGTGATTGCGAGAGAACCAAAGGTATGCCTCAAGTCATGGAAGCGAAGCCGTCGCAGACCGGCCGCCTTCAAGGCTGCCTCGTACCTGCGCCGTAACCGGTCGTCATTGAGCCAGCGACCGTTGAGCTCGCCGAAGACCAGGTCGTCGTCGCCGACAAACCACTCGCGCTCGGTCAGCCGCGCGAGGCGCCGCCCGACCTCGTCGACCATCGGCACCGAGCGCTCCTTGCCCGACTTCGGGAAGCTCAGCTCGCCCTCGGCGTAGCTGGCCCGGACGCGGATCACCGAGCGCGGAAAATCGACGTCGCGCCAGTGCAGCGCGCGGAGCGCGCCCATGCGAAGTCCGGCGAAGGCCGCGGTCGCGTAGATAGCAGCATCGCGCTCATCAGCCGCGGCCCGGAGCAGCGCGTGCACCTCCTCAGGCGAGAAGATGTCGATGTCGCCGCTGTTGCGATCCGGATGGCGCTCGATCTCGGCGGCGGGATTCGTCGGCAGTCCCCACACCTTCTTCGCGCGCGCGAAGATCCCGTGGAGCACGATCAGGACCTTGTTGCGGGTCCGCGCCGTTATCGGCCGTCCCCGGTGGGCGCGCTTGGCCAGCTCCGCCTGGAACGCTTCGATGCCGGCCGGGGTTACGTCCTCGAGCGGCGTCTCGCCGAAGGCCGGCAAGAGGTGGACCCGGATGATCGAGCGGTAGTCGCCGATGGTCGAGGCCCTCCGGCCGCGGTCCTCCGCGACGTAGCGCAAGTACTCGGCGGCCGCATCGGCGAACGTCGCCCCGCTGCGCACCATCCCCGGCAGGGTCCCCCGCCGCGCCTCGTCGAGCGTGCGCCGCAGACAATCCTCAGCGAGCCGTTTCGTGAAGTAGCCGGCGGGCGGGCGACCGCGCTCGGTCCAGGCCGGCCCGAGTCGCTTCTGGACCTGGCGGCCGTCAGGTAGCCGGAACTTGGCGTACCACTGCGGCCCCGTCGCCGCTCCACGCGGAAGACATGCCCCGTGGGCACCTGGAAAAACGCCGCCACAACGCCCAGAGGTACGCCGATCTCGGGGACATGTTGGGGACATATTCCGAAGTTGACACACATCCCCATCCGACGAAAAGCCCCCTATTACCAGGCCCCTTCCCATGGCCCGGCCAGGATTCGAACCTGGGCGCGACGGATTATGAGTCCGCTGCTCTACCACTGAGCTACCGGGCCGCGAACAGCAAGGTAGCTACTCGCGCGGCTGCTGAGAACGCGCGATCGGCAAAATTCCGCCGCGGCCCTCGGTGACCCTCGATACTCCCGAGGGAGGCGACCGATGACGGCGATATCCCGACCTACGCACCACACCGCGGCTGTGCTGCTGACCGCTCTTACGCCCGCGTTCGCGCTGGTCGCCTGTGGCGGCGGCTCGGGGACGACGACGAAGAAGACGGCCGCGAATCAGATTCCGGCGCAGGCACGACCGCTGATCCACCCATGTCAGGTCCTGCCCGCCAGCGCCGTGCCGCCGAACGAAAAGGGGCTCAGGCCAACCAGCTGTAACGCTAGTTCAGATTTGCGTGGCGATGAGACCGGCGACTACACATATCCCGGTGATCGAAAGCCCGCGCTCGAGATCGGGATCTCCAGGGATCCCCAACACACCGTGTGGCGCGTCGCGACCGAGTGGGTGCACCAGAAGCAGGCCCGGTATGGCCCCACCGTCGACGGCGCGCCCACGATCTATAACACGAGCCAGGGCGGCTTGTTGGTGTCCAAGCGCGGGGCCTATCACATCGCGATTGTGTATTTCCGCGCCCAGGGCACACCGGTGAACGAGGTGCAGTCGGTCAAGATATTGCGCGCCCTCCTCCCGAGGATGCCCTCCTAGCGCGACCGCATCGCCCCGCTCGTGGGGTACCCTTGCGAGGTCGAATGCTGGTGCTCGCCGATCATGCCCTCGGTCAGACGCTCGCGCTGCTGGCAACGTTTGTCGGCATCGGCGTGATCGTCAACGTGCTCATCATCTACATCGTCGGACAGGTGCTGGGCGAGCATCGGCAGAATCAAGAGCGGCAGTCGCACCGGCTTTCCTGACCGCCGGCGCACAAGCGGGGCCGCCGCGCAACCGCTCACCGCGCCCAGCCAATTGAAGGAACGGAGCTGGGCAGTGTCGAATCAGTCGCCTGCCGATGAAGCCCGTCGCGACATCGCCTCAAACGACCCCCACGTCCGTCCCCAAGGCCATCAACGGAACCGCCACCGCGCGGGGGCGCGGTGGCTCGAGTCACGGTCATCAGGCCCTCTCGGCCTACATCCGCGCGCGCTTCGACGAGTTCTCGCGCTCGCAGAAGGACGTCGCGCAGTACATCGTCGACCATCTTGACGAGGCCGCCTTTCAAACGGCTGAGGAGCTGGCGCGGCGCGCCTCGACCTCCTCGAGCACAGTCGTGCGCTTCTCCCAGGCGCTCGGCTTCGAGGGCTTCCCCGAGCTCCAGCAGGCCGCCCGCGAGGAGTATCGCCGCCGGCCCCCCAACGCCGTCGCCGACGCGGCCACGGTCGCGCCTCTGTTCTCACTCGACCACACCGAGTTCGAGTCGGCGCTCGCCGCCGATCACGTCAATGTCGAGGAAACCGCGCGCAAGCTTTCGCGCAGCTCCGTCGAGGCCGCCGTTGACGCGATCGTCAAGGCCGAGCGGGTGCTGATCGCCGGCACAGACCAGATGGCCTTCTTCGCGAGCTACATGCGCCATCTGCTGATGCTGCTCGACCTCCGCGCCGAGATCGTCGCGAGCCCCTCCCAGGAGGCGCTCGGGCGCCTCAGCCGCATCGACGAGCGCACGCTCGTCGTCGGCCTATCGGCGGGCCGGCCGCACCCGCTGATCACGCGCACGATGAAGCTCGCCCGGCACCGCAAGGCGCCCACGCTGGCGATCACCGACGCGACCCTCTCCGAGGTGGCGAAGCTCGCGCGGATCAGGCTCTACTACTCCTCGAATACCCCCGCCTTCGTGCGCTCGCACACGGCGCTGCTGTCGCTGATCCAGGCGCTCGCCTACGGGGTCTACGCGCGCGACTCGCACTCCTACGACGTGCGCATCAAGGCCTTCCGGCTCAAGTAGCGCTCGTTCGCTGCACGAGCAGCGACTGCGCCGCACGCCCGACGAAGCCGCGTTCGTCCAACAGCACGCTTTCGGCTAGCCCGACTCCACCCGGCCCGACGCGCGTCTGAGACTGCAGACAGATCCATTCTCCGACCGGCTCGCGCTCGAGGTACAGGGTCAGGTCGGGGTTGATGAACAGGTGGCCCTCCCAGGGCACGACCGCGCTGATGCCGTTGCCGAAGTCGCCCGCGGCCGCCAGCCGCTGCAGCGCAGACGGCTCCTCGCCTGCGACGAGCGGAACGCGCAGCCGGAACCACGCCGTGGCCGGACCGAGCTCCCCAGAACTTGCCCTCGGCGAAGCGGATCTCCATCGCCTCGGTGGCGAATGTCGGCCGCTCGGGGTTGGCGCGGAGGTCGTTCGGCATGCTCGCCTCCGGTCCCGGTACGGACGCAAGCGGGACGAGCGGATCCACGTCGCTTCGGTGCACGTACAGCCCCTGTGCCTGCACGGATGCGCCGCCGTCGGCGGCGCGCACGCTTCCCTGCACCCGTGCCACTCGCCGTCCCGCCCGCGTGACCGAAGCGCTGACCGACAGCGCCCCCAGCTGGAGTGGGCGCAGGAACTCGTAGGTGACACGGGCCAGCATCAGCTCGGAGGGCAAACCCAGCCCCTCGAACGCCCGCACGAGCAGCGCCGCCGGCGCCCCGCCGTGCGCCGCGCCGGGATCCCACGGCCCGCGCGCCAGCTCGGTCGCGACGAACCCGTCCCCCTCGGACACGAACACGCTCTCCGCCATTGGCCATGACCCTACTGCCGGTTTGGACGATCCGGCTCTTTGCGCCCGCGCGAGCACGACTAAACTGAAAGCAGGTGATGGCGGACCCATTCGACGCAAACGGGCAGCGCTCAGGCCGCGACGAGGCGACCTTCACGGTCAAGGCCGGCCTCGCCGAGATGCTCAAGGGCGGCGTGATCATGGACGTCGTCACCGCCGACCAGGCGAAGATCGCCGAGGAGGCGGGCGCCGCCGCGGTGATGGCGCTCGAGCGCGTGCCGGCGGATATCCGCCGTGACGGCGGCGTCGCGCGCATGTCCGATCCCGTGATGATCCGCGGCATCCAGGAGGCGGTCACGATCCCGGTGATGGCCAAGGCACGCATCGGGCACTTCGCCGAGGCGCAGGTGCTCGAGGCGCTCGAGGTCGATTACATCGACGAGTCCGAAGTTCTAACGCCCGCCGACGAGGCCAACCACATCGACAAGTGGGCATTCCAGATCCCGTTCGTGTGCGGCGCGACCAACCTCGGCGAGGCGCTGCGGAGGATCGGCGAGGGCGCGGCCATGATCCGCTCCAAGGGCGAGGCGGGGACGGGCGACATCGTCGAGGCCGTTCGCCACCTGCGCCTGATCCGCTCAGAGCTGCGCCGGCTGCAGACGCTCGGCGACGAGGAGCTGCCGAGCGCCGCCAAGCAGCTTCAGGCGCCGCTCGAACTGGTCCGCCAGGTCGCCCGCGAAGGTCGCCTGCCGGTCGTGCTCTTCTGCGCCGGCGGGATCGCCACCCCGGCCGACGCCTCGCTTGTCATGCAGCTCGGAGCCGAGGGCGTTTTCGTCGGCTCGGGCATCTTCAAGTCACAGGATCCCGAGCGGCGCGCCCGCGCGATCGTCGAGGCGACCACGCACTTCGGCGACGCCGCCAGGGTCGCGGCGGCATCAACGGGCCTCGGCCAGCCCATGACGAGCCTCGAGAGCTCGAAGCTCGAGCCTGAGAAGTTGCTGGCGCCCCGCGGCTGGTAGCGGGTGAGCCGCGACAGTCGGGATCCTCGCCCTGCAGGGCGACTTCGAGGCGCACGCAAGACTCGTCCGCTCGCTCGGCGCCGAGCCCCGTGAGGTGCGGACGCCCGCGGGCCTGCAGGGCCTCGACGCGCTGATCGTCCCAGGCGGGGAGTCGACCGTGATGACACTCGGAATCGAGCGTGAACGCCTGGCCGAGCCGCTCAAGGAGCTGATCACGAACGGCACTCCGGTGCTCGGGACCTGCGCCGGCATGATCATGCTCGACCGCAATCACCTCGGGCTGCTCGATGTCGAGACCGAGCGCAACGCATTCGGCCGCCAGCTGCGCTCATTCGAGTGCGACCTCGACTTCAAAGGCCTCCCCGGCGGACCGGTGCACGCCGTCTTCATCCGCGCGCCCTGGGTACGAAGCCACGGCGATGGTGTCGAGGTGCTGGCCGCGCTCGATGGCCACCCGGTGGCCGTCCGCCAGGCAAACATGACCGCGGTCGCCTTTCACCCCGAGCTCGCCGGGGAGACGCGCCTGCACCAGCTCGTGCTTGGCGGGAACGGTCAGGCGCCGGCCGGCGTGCGCTCCGAAGCGCGCGAATAGGCCCTGAAGTCGCGCTCGAAGGCCTCCCAGTCGAACTCGGGCAGGCCGTCAGGGGCGGGCGGAGGCTGCTCGTCAGAGGGGTCCTCGCCGCCGCGCGGTGGGTCGTCGGCGTCGCTCCCGCGGGAGAGCCACAGCGCCAGCGCGCACACGCTGATCCCCGAGGCGTAAGCGATCGCGGCCAGGGTCGCGTGGCCCGCCAGCGAGGCGATGCCGCCCACCAGGTAGAGCAGCAGCGCCGATCCGACCAGTCGCCTCAGCTCGGTGCGCGGGATCGAGCGCTGGGGCGCAGCGCCCCAGGCGCCCATCAAGATCGCGACACCGAGCGCGATCGTCAGTGCCAGCTTCCACGCCTCTGAGGAGGGCACGAACATCGCTCACGTCGATGATCGACCCCTAGAGGGCAGAAATCAAGGGCTGCGGCGAATCCGCCAGAGATTCGTCACTGGGCGACGAGACCGTGGCGCATCGTGTTCTCGGTCACGGCGCGCGGCTCGACGAACTGGAGCAGGTAGTCCGGCCCGCCGGCCTTGGTGCCGGTGCCCGAGAGCTTGTTGCCGCCGAACGGCTGGCGTCCCGACCTTGGCGCCGGTGGTGCCGCGGTTCACGTACAGATTGCCGACCGGAGTCCGCGCGCGGACATAGCGCACGGTCGCCGGGTCGCGCGCGAACAGTCCGCCTGTAAGCGCATACGGAAGTCGCTCGACGATTTCGCAGCCCTGCTCGATGTCCTTGATCCGCTCGACCGTCAGCAGCGGGCCGAAGATCTCCTCGCGCAGCACCGGCGAGTCTGCGGGCAGGTCGGCCGCGACCGCCGGCGGGCAAAACCAGCCGCCGTCGGGAACTGGCTCGGCGCAGGCGACGATGCGGCCCTGCTCGCTCGCGATCATGCGGTAGCGGTCGACGCGCTCCTTGGCGGCGCGCTCGATCACCGGCGGCACGGCGGTCTCGAGCTCGGCCGCCTGTCCAACGACCAGGACGCGCACCGCTCCGGCCAGCCGCTCGAGCAGCGCGTCGTAGATCGCCTCGTGCACGAGCACGCGGGAGGCCGCCGAGCACTTCTGCCCCGCGTAGGCGAACGCCGAGGAGACGATCTCGGGCACGGCGTCGTCGAGGTCGGCGTCGGCGTCGACGAGGACGCAGTTCTTGCCTCCCGAGCTCGGCCACGACCCGCTTTATGTGCTGCTGGCCCTCGGCCAGGTCGGCCGCTGCGCGCACGATCTCGAGCCCGACGCCGAGCGACCCCGTAAAGGCGATCGTGTGCACGCCGGGCGAGGCCACCAGCGCCGCCCCGACCTCCCCGTGACCCGGCAGCATCGAGATCGCCTCAGCCGGCACGCCTCCCGCCCGCAGCGCGGTGACGAGCTGGAGCGCGCAGGCGGGAGACTGCTCGGCGGGCTTCAGCACGACCGAGTTGCCGGTCGCGAGCGCGGCGGCGGTCATTCCGCACGGGATCGCGAGCGGGAAGTTCCACGGTGAGATCACTGCCGTAACGCCGCGGGGCGCGTAATGGAGCTCGTTGTGCTCGCCCGCGACCTGGACCAGCGAGCGGCCCGCGTCGAGCTCCAGCGCCCCGCGGGCGTAGTACTCGAGGAAGTCGATCGCCTCGCACACGTCCCCGTCCGCCTCAGACCACGGCTTGGCGCACTCCCTCAGCTCGAGTGCTGCCAGCTCGAGCCGCCGCGCGCGCATCCAGTCGGCCGCGCGGCGCAGCGCGATCGACCGGTCGGCCGTGCTGCGCTGGCTCCAGCTGCGAAAGCCGCCCTGCGCGGTGGCGACCGCGGCCTCGACGTCGGCTTCTGTCGCCTCGACCACCCGCGCGACGACCCGCTCCGGGTCGCCCGGATCGGTGGACGGGAAGCTTTCTCCCTCGCTCCGCTCCTCGGGGCCGATCATGACCGGGACCGTCAGCGGCAGCCTGCGATCGAGCGCTCCCAGCGCGCCTCCGAGCTGCTTCCGCACCGCCGCCCGCCGCAGCTCGAGCACCGGCTCGTTGGTGAAGGGTTCGAGGTTCGTGGGACTCAATTTAGTTCGGGCGCGCACATGTGCGCGCCCGCCGGCCGGCACATGTGCCGGCCGGGCCGCCGGTGCATGCACCGGCGGCTGCCAGAAAAGGCATCAGACCCCCCGCCGCCCGAGCACGTGGCTGAGCGTCCGCAGCAGGATCTTGGTGTCGCTCCACAGCGACCAATTGGCGGCGTACAGGTAATCGACCTTGACCATCTCCGCCAGTGGAGGCCGCTGGGGGCCGAGCACCTGCCACGGGCCCGTCATTCCCGGCGTGAGCGCCAGACGCTCGCGGTGCCAGCCCTCGACCAGCGCGTCTTCGTCGAGCACCAGCGGCCGCGGGCCGACGAGGCTCATCTCCCCGCGCAGCACGTTCAGCAGCTGCGGCGCTTCGTCGAGCGAGAGGGAGCGCAGAAAGCGCCCGACGCGAGTGACGCGCGGATCCTCGGTCAGCTTGAAGAGGCCGTTTGACTCGTTGCGGTCCTTGAGCGCATCCCGCTCGCCCTCGGCGCCGAGCGCCATGCTGCGGAACTTGACCATCTGAAAGGTGCGGCCGTCGCGGCCGACGCGCCGCTGGCAGAAGAGCACCGGACCCTCGCGAGTCGAGCTTGATCGCGACCGCGAGCACGATCGCGACCGGGGCCAGCAGTACCAACCCCACCAACGAGCCGGCAATGTCCATAGCGCGTTTGAGCATCTTCGAGGAGTGGCTGAGTCCGAGCCGGCGGACGCCCAGCACGGTCAGATCGCCCAGCGCGTCGAACTCGACCGCAGAGCCCACAACCTCGAGCAGCCGCGGCACGATCGAGACCTTGACTCCGACCCCCGCCGTGCGCCGCACAAGGTCGAGCGCCCTGTCGGTGTGCTCGTGAGTGGGGACGAGGATCACGCGATCAACGCGCAGCGCGCGCACGGTGGCTTTGAGCTCCTCGAACGGCAGCTGGTGCTCGCCCGTCTCGCCGTTCTCCTCGAGCGGCAGGTAACCCGCCACCTCCACCCGCGCGCCCGGGTCGTAGCGGAGCGACTCCGTCACCTTGGCTCGCGCGTCGGCATCACCGACGATCAGAGCGCGCTCAGGCAGCGCCGCGGCACTCGCGAGCGCGCGCGCTCCGGCGCGCGCCACGACCAGGCAGCCGCCCGTCGAGGCCCACAGCACGACCACGCCCGCGCCACCCAGGTCCAGGTGAGAGCCGGCGATGAAACCCACCGCCGACCAAGCGAGCGCGAACACCGCTGAGAGCGCGAACAGCGCCGGCGCCTCGTCGAGGGTCGACTTGCGCAGCACCACGTCATCGTGGTCGTAGCGGCCTGCGATCTTGGCCATCACCACGATCAGCGGGACGGCGATCAGGGTCACGAGCGGGATGCCGCGACCGGTGAAGGCCCCGACTACAAGGAGACCCGAGATCGCGGCGACCATGTCCGCGAGCGCCAGTAGGCGACGGAAGACGGTGTCGCGGTTCCGCAGGGCACCGATGCCCAAGGCGCCGGCGGGCCGCCCAGCATCGCTCAGCGAGCGGGACCGCTCGCTCTCCAGCCGCGGCAGCTCGAGCTCGATTTGCCTACCGTCGCTCACGGAAAGCCCAATCTACTTCTTACTGGTGCGCGCCGCAAAGTCGAACCGACTGAGCGTTAAAACCAACTGTCCCCTTGCCCAAGTTTCAGAGGATCCTATTGCGAAACGCTAAGGCGGGGCAAGCAGCGCTTCAAGTGGCGTGTTCTTGGCCTGTTCGTGCAGGAATGATTCGTTTGAGGTGTTCTCGAGCAGGCGCCTGACGAGGTATGCCATCCCGGCCACGAGGTCGCCGACAGGGCAGTAAGTGCGCACGCGGAACCCGTGGGCTGCCAGCGCGTCCTGGAGCTCGTCGCCCAGGCCGCGCAGGACCTGGAGCTCGAGCTCGCTGTCGGCGGCGCCAAGCAGGCGGCTAAGCGCGATCGCGTTGGCGACCGAGCGCAGGTTGTGCGAGGCCACGGCCACCCGGAGGCGCGGCCGGGCCTCGAGCAGGCGCCGGGTGAGCGTCTCGAAATTGCGGTCGCACTCGGCTTTCACCTCGAACACGGGCGCCGGCCAGCCGTGCTGTCGCGCCTGCACGAGCTCGTGGTCCCAGTAGGCGCCCTTCACGAGCCGGACCTGAAGCGGCTGGCGTGCGCTCCGACGAGCCCGCCCAAGCGAGGATCTGGTCAAGCTGCTCGGGCGAATCGCGCAGATAGGCCTGCAGCACGACCCCCGTCGAGGGGCCGTCGCGAAACTCGGGTTCGGAGAGCATCTCGAGCACGAGCTCCAGCACAGCTTCGCGCGAGTCGAGCGACTCCATGTCGATGTGGATGTGGGCGCCCTGCTCGTGGGCCTGCGCGAGCAGCGGCCGGAGCCGCCGCGCGGCGTCGCTGCGCCCGAGCTCGGGAGCGTCCGGACGCAGCAGCGGGGTCAGTGCCGAGACCTTGACAGACAAATTCGCGCGCGGCAGCGTGCCGCTGCCATCGCACTCCAGCGCGGCCCGCTCAGGCCAGCCGCGCACGGCGGCGACGAGCTCCGACAGCGCCGACGAGCAGCGCTGCGCATAGCGGTCGGCCTCGGCCTCGGTGACCGTCGCCTCGCCCAGCAGGTCGACCGAGCTCGCGATGCCGCGCCGCCACAGGCCCGCGAGCACGGACAGGGCCGACTTCGGCGTCTCGCCGACGATGAAGCGGTGCGCGATGTGCCTGACGCCCCGCGCGGCCGCGGCGCCGAGCGCCGCGCGCCCGGCCTTGGTGTGCGCGACCCGCATCGCCGCCTCGAGCGGCAGCGGCGCGTCGGGCACCTCGTCCAGAAAGGCCGTCAGATGACGGGCGACGTCGTCGAGCGAGCGGCAGGCCGGGACCACATCGACGAAGCGGAACAGCGCGGCCTGCAGCTCGCGATCGCTAGAGGCGTACTCCATCGCCCGTGCGTCGACCGCCCGCAGGGGGTGGCGCAGGGTGGAGGGGAATGACGCGTGCAGCTCGGCGCCGATGCGCTGGATCTCCTGCTCGAGCTCACCCGTCTCGAGCGCCATCTCAGCGGCCAGGATGTTTACGGCGCGGGAGACCACGAGTACCAGGATCAGCATCGATATGAGCGCCTGGCCGCCCATCAGCAGCTTGGCGGTCGGCGTCAGGGGCATTGTGTCAGTCGGACTGAAGGCCGAGGCATTGGTCAGCGACACGTACAGGTAGTCGATCAGCCCGGGCATCCAATCCGGCCTGATCCGTTGGATCTCGTCCGTCATGTTCGGGAACTGGAAGTCGGGCATCGCGTCGGTTCGGTTCGCCCGCGCGAGCGGGCCACCGCGATCGAGCTCCCAGTACCACAGTCCGAATAGCAGGACGTTTGTCAGCCACAGCCCGACGCCGGAAAAGATCAGCTCGCGGCCGCTCGCCTTGCCCCCGCGCAACAGGTAGTGGACCAGCTCGATCAGCGAGAAGGCGTTCACGGCGCTCACCAGGCCGATCAGCAGCAGCGCGACCCGACGGCGCACCGGCGAATGGCGCAGGCGGGGGTGGGGCGAGGCGCCCACGAGGCCGAAGAGCAGCGTGGCCTCGACCGCGGGCAGCAGCCAGGAAGGGCCGATCGTGAGCTGGTTCGGCAGCGCCAGGTCGATCGCGATCGCGGCCGCAACGACCAGCTGCGGCGCCCACACCGGGTCTCGCCTGACGATTTCCTGGCCGATCGCCACGCAGCGGTCGATCAGGTGAACCGTCCGCTTGGGCCGCTGTTGCTGCTCGGTCATGAGCGGATCAAGCCGAGCACCTCGTCGCGCCTGCGCTCCATGTCCTCCTTGGAGCGCAGGGACTCGAGGCACAGTCGCAGCAGCGGCTCGGTATTGGAGGGGCGCACGTTGAAGTGCCAGTCCTCGTAGTCGACCGAGAGCCCGTCGAGGCGCTGCTGGTGGCCGGCGCGGTAGCGCTCGGAGAGCTGCTCGATCTTCTGTTGCTGATCATCAACCTCCGAGTTGATCTCGCCCGAGACGAAGTAGCGCGCGCGGTAGGGGGCGAGCAGCTCGGAGAGGCTCTGATCCGCGCGCGAGACGAGCTCGAGCATCAGCAGGGCGGGGATCGTGCCGGAGTCGGCGCAGTAGAAGTCGCGGAAGTAGTAGTGGCCCGAGACCTCCCCGCCGAAGACGGCATCCTTCTGCTCGCGCATGCGCGCCTTGAAGAACGCGTGGCCGACGCGGTTGATGAGCGCCGTGCCGCCCGCCTCTTCGACGGTGTCCGGGACGGCCCGGCTCGCGCGCACGTCGTAGAGGATCTGTGCCCCCGGGTACTTGCCGAGCATCGAGGTCGCGAGCAGCGCCGTGAGGAAGTCGCCGTCGACGAACGCCCCCTGGTCGTCGATGAAGAAGCAGCGATCTGCGTCGCCGTCCCAGGCGATGCCGAGGTCGGCTCCTTGGCGCACGACCTCGGCCATCACGAACTCGCGGTTCTCGGGCAGCATCGGGTTCGGCTCGTGGTCGGGAAACTCGCCGTCCGGGCGCCAGTAGCTCGTAACCAGGTCGAGCCCCAGGCGCTCGAGCAGCGGCCCCACCATTGGTCCCGCCATGCCGTTGCCGCCGTCGACCACCACCTTGAGCGGGCCGATCGCTTCGGGGTCGATGAACTTGAGGGCCGCGACGTGGAAGTCGTCGTAGATGTCGACGGTCTGCACCGACCCGCCGCCGGGCGGCTCGTCCAGGCCGGACTCGAGCAGGCTGCGGATCTCGCCGATCCCCTCATCGCCGGAGAGCGCGACCGCTCCACGCCGAACCAGCTTCGCGCCCGTATAGGGCTTCGGGTTGTGCGAGGCGGTGCACATGAGTCCGCCGTCGAGCTCGCGCGAGCCGACGAGGAAATAGAGCATCTCGGTTCCGATCTGGCCGGCGTCGAGCACGGTCGCCCCCTCGGCGCACATCCCCTCGCAATAACAGGCCGCGAGCTCCGGGGCGCTCAGGCGCATGTCTCTACCGAGGCCGAGCTGGAGCTCGCTGGTTTGCTTTTGCTGAAGCTCTGCGATCACCCGGGCGAAGGCGCGCCCGATCGCGTACGCCGCCGCGCGCGTCGATGTCGCGTCCGTACAACCCACGGATGTCGTAGGCCTTGAATATCTCCGGCGCGAGCGAGGCCATCGCGGGCGGATGGTAGTCCTGTAGGCCCCCTCGACAATGGCCCCGGGCGCCGGGTCCGCGGGCCGTCCCTACACTTGTCCGCCGATGTCCGGTCATTCCAAGTGGCACTCGATCAAGCACAAGAAGGCGGTGGTGGACGCCCGCCGCGGCCAGCAGTTCACCAAGCTCGCGCGCGCGATCACAGTCGCAGCCCGCGAGGGGGGAGGGGACCCCGACGGCAATCCGGCGCTCGCGCTCGCCGTGCAGAAGGCCAGGGACGCCTCCATGCCCAAGGACAACATCGAGCGCGCGATTGCCAAAGGCACCGGCGAGGCCGCCGACGCGGATCAGATCCAGACCGTCGTGTACGAGGGCTATGGGCCCGGGGGCGTCGCTCTGCTGATCGAGGCTCTGACCGACAACCGCAACCGCACCGGCGCCGATGTCAGGCATGCGTTCACGAAATTTGGCGGCAGCCTGGGAGAGCCTGGGTCCGTGGCCTACCTGTTTGACAAGAAGGGCGTGATCACAGTCGACGCGAGCCGCTACGACGAGGACGACCTGATGCCTGCGATCGACGCCGGCGCCGAGGACATCGTGCGCGACGACGACGTGTTCGAGGTGATCAGCGAGCCTTCCTATCTCCAGCCGGTGCGCGCGGCGCTCGATCGGGCAGGCGTCGAGCTTAAGAGCGCCGATCTCGTGCAGCGGCCGCGCTCGCGCGTGCCGGTCGAGGAGACCGACGCCGCGAAGCTCATGCGGCTGATCGACGCGCTCGAGGACTCAGACGACGTAGGCACTGTCAACGCGAACTTCGACATCGACGCGCGGGTGCTGGAGCAGATCGCCTCGTGAGGCGGCGCCCAGCAGTAGTCCTCGCGGGTCTCGCGCTCGCCGTTGCTGTGGCCGCCTGCGGTGGCTCCACGAAGACGGCGCCCGGCGTCGTGCAGGCACCCTCGGCCGGTCTGACGCAGGCGCCGCCTCCTCCGCCGCTGCCGGCGGCGCTGTCGACCAAGCCGACGGTGACGGTGCCCACTGGCCCACCGCCCAACCACCTGGTCATCAAGGACCTGATCAAGGGCACGGGAGCGCTGGCCACCCCCAGCTCGACCGTGACCGTGCAGTACGTCGGGGTGCTCTACAAGACGGGCAAGCAGTTCGACGCCTCGTGGAACGACGGCACCGGCTCGCCGGTTCAGTTCTCCCTCAGCGGCGGAGTGATCAAGGGCTGGACGCAGGGCATGCCCGGTATGCGCGTCGGCGGCCGACGAGAGCTGATCATCCCGCCCTCGCTTGCCTATGGGAGCAAGGGCTCGGGCAGCAAGGTCCCGCCTAACTCGACGCTCGTTTTCGTGATCGACCTCCACGCCGTTTCTTAGAGTCGCCGCCTTCCTCAGCCTGAGTGCGGGCGCGATAGAGCGCTACCTGGTTCTGCAGCCCCTTCAACCTGAAGCGGCCCGCGGAGGACCACGAGAACCCCTCGGGGACGGCGTCGCGAACCTCTTCGGTGCAGAGCACGCTGCCCGGGCGCGCGACGCCGGTGACCCGGCTCGCGAGGTTGACCGACTGGCCGTACCAGTCCCCCGCACGCGTCAGCGCCGGGCCGAAGGCGATGCCGGCCCGCAGCAGCGGCAGATCGGCCTCGTTGACGGCCTCGACCAGCTTCAGCGCCGCGTCCGACGGTCGCCTTCGCGTCGTCGGAGACGAACATCGCCGCGTCGCCGATCGTCTTTACCAAGCGGACCGTCTCCGACGAGACCTCGGCCGAGAGGTCGGCAAACTCGCGCGCCACCGTGCCGAGCTCCTCGACCGCCACCTCGCCGCCCAGGCTGGTGAAGCCGACGATATCCGCGAAGCACACGACCACTTCTTCGGTGCGCGCGAGCTGACCGCTCTCGCGCTCGGCTCGGCTGATGATGCCCCGTCTGGCGGCCTCCCGCAGGTGTGCGGCGAGCGCCGCATTGAGGACCGGCGCCATCAAGGGCAGGAGCTGCTTGGCCATGGCGGCGAAGCGCAGCGCGACGTCGCGCTCAGTGTCGCCGGGCTCCAGATATGTGTCGACGAACGCACCGGTGATCGTCGAGGACAGCCGCGCAGTACCTTCGCCCAGCACCCTCGCGATCTCGAGCATCGAGTCCTCGGACATCCCCGCGTCGAGGAACATCTTCAGTGACTCGGCGGCGGCCACGTCCTCCTCCGTGAAGGCCCCAGCCGGCTTCGGTCGCCGGCGGGAAGCCAAGCGCCCGCCACGACCGAATCAGCATCTCCTCGTCAACCCCCGCGCGCTCCGCGACCTCGGCGCTCGACAAGCTGCCGCCGAGCACACGCTCGACCGGAAGCAGCACCAACCGGTCCTCCTCAACGGCAGCCTTCAGCTCATCGAGCGTGCAGCCTCGCTCGAGCAGCCCCTCGAGCAGCTCCTCGCGCGCGGCGCGATCGTCGCCTTCGAGCCCGTCGAGCAGGCCCTCGGCGGCGAAGTCGACCTGGTCCTCCGCGCCATGCCGCGCATCTTCCCCGATCGAGGGTACGTCTCGGGGCTCTGCTCCGACCCGGGAGGCGTCCGCCGCCCCGCGCAGAATGTCTCTCGAACAGATGATCGTCCTGGGAATCGATCCGGGTACAGCCAGCACCGGCTACGGAGTCGTGCGCAGCGAGGGCTCGCGGCTGCGCGCGCTTCAGTCTGGTGTGATCGACACGCACCCGGGGATCGCGACTCGAGCGCAGGCTGGCCGAGATCCACACGTGCGTGGGCGAATTGCTCGACCGCCACCGCCCGCGAGGCGATGGCGATCGAGGAGCTCTACTTCGGCGCGAACGTCCGCACGGCATTCGCGGTCGGACAAGCCCGAGGCGTGGTCCTGCTGGCGGCCGGCCAGCGCGGCGTGCCCATCGCGCTCGTACACGCCACAGCAGGTCAAGGCGGCGGTCTGCGGCCACGGCGGCGCCGACAAGGAGCAGGTGAGCCGCATGGTCGCGCGCCTGCTCGGGCTGCGCCAGCCACCGGACCGCGATCACGCCGCGGATGCGCTGGCGGTCGCCATCTGTGAGCTCAACCGGGCGCCGCCTACAGCGCGCGCTCGAGACCGCCGGGGCCGGCACGTGATCGCCCTGGTCTCGGGCACGGTGGCGGTCAGGCGCACCGACCACGTAGTAATCGACTGCGGCGGCGTCGGCTACCGCCTGGCGGTCTCGGCGCAGACGCTGCGCCACGTCCCGGCGGTCGGCAACCACGCCACGTTGCACACGCACCTGGTGGTGCGCGACGACGCGCTCGCGCTGTATGGCTTCGCCAGCGAAGAGGAGCGCGAGCTGTTCCTGATGCTGCTCTCGGTGCAGTCGGTCGGGCCGAAGGTCGCCTTGGCGGTGCTCTCGGGCGGACCCCCGCGCGAGCTGCTCAGCCTGCTCGCCGCTGGTGACACGGGCCGCTTGCAGGCGGTTCCCGGGATCGGCAAGCGCACGGCCGAGCGGATCGTCGTCGAGCTGCGCGAAAAGGTCGGGCGCTTCGTTGCCCGACGGGGCCATCAGGGTGACCCGTTCCGAGGATCCGCGATCCCTTGCGCGCGAGGGTCTGATGGGGCTCGGTTATATCCCCGGCAGAGGCCGACGCGCTGCTCGCCGGCGTCGATGGCGCGAGCGCCGAGGAGCTGATCGCCGAGGCACTGAGGTCGGCGCGCAGGTGAGCACGCCCCGCCTCCAGGCTGCCGAGGCCTTCGCGGACGACGAGCTCGACCGTTCGCTGCGCCCGCGCCGCCTCGCGGATTTCGTCGGCCAGTCCGCCGTCAAGGATCAGCTGGCGGTCGCGATCCAGGCCGCCGCGAGTCGCGAAGAGCCGCTCGACCACGTGCTGCTCGCGGGGCCGCCGGGCCTCGGCAAGACCTCCCTCGCCCAGATCGTCGCCGCCGAGCTCGGCGTGCCGTTCGTTCAGACCTCGGGTCCGGCGCTCGACCGCAAGGCGGACATCGCCGCCTTCCTGACCGCGCTCGAGCCGCGCGCCGTTTTCTTCGTCGACGAGATTCACCGCCTCGCACGCGCGCTGGAGGAGACCTTCTATCCCGCGATGGAGGACGGCCAGCTGCCGATCACAGTCGGGCAGGGCGCCGGCGCGCGGGTGGTGACGCTCAACCTGCCTCCTTTCACGCTGATCGGCGCGACCACGAAGGCCGGCCTGGTGAACGCTCCGCTGCGCGACCGCTTCGGCATCCAGCAGCGGCTCGAGCACTACTCGGTCGATGACCTAGTGAAGATCGTCCACCGCTCGGCTCGGCTGCTGGAGGTTGACATCGACGCGGCCGGAGCACGCGCGATCGCGGCCCGCAGCCGCGGCACCCCGCGCGTCGCCAACCGGCTCTTGAAGCGGGTGCGCGACTATGCCGAGGTGCGGAGCGGCGGGGCGGTGTCGGAGCAGGTGGCGCTGCAGGCGCTCGACCTGCTCGAGGTCGACCACGAGGGGCTCGACCGCCTCGACCGGGAGATCCTGCGCGCGATCTGCGACAAGTTCTCGGGCGGCCCGGTCGGGCTGTCGACCCTGGCTGTCGCGGTCGGCGAGGAGCAGACGACGATCGAGGACGTCTACGAGCCCTACCTGCTGCAGCGGGGGCTGATCGAGCGAAGGCCGCGCGGCCGCATGGCGACCCGCCGCGCGTTTGCCCACCTCGGACTGCAGCCGCCGGGGCAGGCGACGCTGCTATAAGCCAGAGCTTGGCCGGAGCTCCCCTCTCTGGAACCGCCTCGCTCGTCACCGGCGCCTCGAGCGGCATCGGCGAGGCCACGGCGTTGGCGCTGGCCGGGCTGGGATCGAGCGTCGCGCTGGTGGCGCGACGGGTCGAGCGCCTTAAGGACCTCGCTCGCCGGATCGACGAGCCGGGAGGCCGGGCGGTCGTGATTGAGGCCGACGTCGGCTCGCAATCGGAGGCTCACGGCGCGGTCGAGCGCGCCGTGGAGGAGCTCGGCCGCCTGGACACGCTCGTCAACAATGCCGGCGTGATGCTGCTGGGACCGGTCGAGGACGCTCCCCTCGAGGAGTGGCAGCGGATGATCTCGGTCAACCTCTCCGGTTTGCTGTCCTGCGCCCACGCGGCGCTGCCGCACCTGCTCAAGGCCGCGAAAGACGGTCCCCGGGGCGTGGCCGACATGGTCAACATCAGCTCGGTCGCGGGCCGCGTCGCCCGGAGCGGCTCGGGCGTCTACAACCTCACCAAGCACGGGGTCGGCGCCTTCAGCGAATCGCTGCGTCAAGAGGTGACCGAACGCCACGTGCGCGTCTCGCTGGTCGAGCCGGGCGCAGTCGAGACCGAGCTCCCGTCCCACAACCGTCCCGAGATCCGCGAAGAGATCTCCAAGACGTTCGGCGACGTTAAGCGGCTGCAGGCGCAGGACATCGCCGACGCGATCGCCTACATCGTCACCCGCCCGGAGCACGTGGCGATCAACGAGCTCCTGATCAGGCCGACCGAGCAGCAGCGGTAGGCGGCTCGGGCACGCGGGTCCCAGCTGGCGAGCACCGGAACCGCTCTGGCTATCCTGGCTCCAGATGGCGAAGGAGCACTACTTCATCTGCCCCAACTGCGGTAACCGCTCGATGGCTACGGACCGCACGACCGACTTCGGCCGCGAAGTCCGCGGTTGTGAGCGCTGCGGCTTCGCCTATCTGTTCGAGCTGCTCGACGACTATTACCCGGCGCCCACTGCGGCCTTCTTCGCCTGCGATGCGAACGGTCGCGTCGTCAACTGCGGCAAGGGTTCGTTCGAGCTCACCGGGCTGAAGACCGAGCAGGTCATGGGCCGGCCCGTGCGGGAGGTGCTGGGGCTGAAGTTCGCCGACGGCAACGACCACGTGCAGACGGCGCTCGAGTGGGAGGTACGCGTGCAGGGCAAGACGGTCGAGGTCAACGCCGAAGGGGATCTCCCGGCGCAGGCAGTGGCCGACATCTTCCCTGCATACGACGACGATGATGGCGGTGTGCTGCTCGTGCTCACGCCGAGCAACCACCACCAAAACGGCTAGCTCGAACCTTTACATCGGAAGCTCTAGCATCCAGCGGACCCTATGAGTGATCGCCGGCGCCACGGATTCATCCTGCTGGTCGTGGCGGGGCTGATCATCGCCTCGCTGGTCGTCATCGCCGGCGTTCCGGGGGTGATCAAGGCCAAGAAGACGTTTCTCGGTCTCGACCTGAAGGGCGGCGTCGAGCTCGTCTATCAGGGTCAGCCGACGCCGCAAACGCCGCATGTGACCCAGGACGCGCTCACTCGCGCGGTCGACATCATGCAGGCGCGCGTCAACGGGCTCGGCGTCAGCGAGCCCCAGATCCAGACCGCTTCGGGCAATCAGATCTCGGTTGCGCTGCCCGACGTCAGGGACACCGCGCGCGCGATCCAGGAGGTCGGAACCACCGCCCGGCTCGAGTTCTATGACTGGGAGGCGAACGTCCTCCTGCCCGACGGTCGCACGGTCGCAAGTCTCGGCCCCGCGCTCGCGCAGAACCAGACCGCGCTCGCGATGAGCCAGGGCGGGGGCTCGCCGGGCGCGGGCAGTTTGCCGCTCTATCAGGCGGTCAAGCTCGCCTCAACGCAGCCGCCCGTCTCCAGCGCCGCCTGCAAACAGCAGAACTGCGCCCGCGCAGGACCGCAGTATTTCCTGTTTGGGGCGCCGAATAGTCCCGCGTGCGCAACCGCGGCGCGCGACCAGCACAAGGCTCCGATCCCGGGCACCTACTGCCTGCTGAACGGGCCCGACACCACCCTCGGCAACCTCACCACCCCGAGCAGCCTGCCGCGAGGCGTTTTGGCGTCACAGGGGCAGGTGCTCAAGGTGCCCGAGGGCACCGTCGTGCTCGAGGCTACGAGCAAGAGCTTCACGCTCGGGGGTGCGCTTCCGATCACGAACCCGCTTGCCCAGTTCTACGTGCTCAAGGACCACGTGGCGCTGTTCGGCAACGAGATCACCAATCCGCAGGCGTCAACCGACTCGACGGGTCAGCCCGACGTCAGTTTCGGCTTCAACTCCCGCGGCCAGGCTGCCTTCCAGCGCGTGACGGCCCAGATCGCCCAGCGCGGGTCGCTGGTGAGTGGTCTCGGCCACACGCTCAACCAGCACTTCGCGGTCGCGCTTGACACGCAGCTGATCACGGTTCCCCAGATCGATTACCACCAGTATGCGAACGGGATCATCGGCGGCGGCGCCGACATCACCGGGGGGTTCACCTCCACCTCCGCCCAGCAGCTTGCCAACGTGCTGAGGCTCGGTGCGCTGCCGATCAAGCTCAAGCTGATCTCCGAGTCGCAGGTCTCGGCCACGCTCGGCAAACAGGCTCTGCACCAGGGGCTGATCGCGGGCGCCGCCGGGCTTCTGGTCGTGGTCGTGTTCCTGCTCGTCTTCTACCGCGTGCTGGGTGTGATCGCGACCGCCGGCCTGTTGGCCTACGCGCTCTACTTCTACGCGCTGATCAAGCTGATCCCGGTCACGCTCACGCTGTCGGGCATCGCCGGCTTGATCCTCACGATCGGCGTGGCGGCCGACGCAAACATCGTGATCTTCGAGCGTGTCAAGGAGGAGATCCGCGGTGGACGCTCCATACGCCAGGGCATCGTCACCGGCTACCGGAAGGGCCTGACGGCGATCATCGACGCGAACGTGGTCACGATCATGACCGCGTTCATCCTGTTCGTGCTCGCGACCTCCGACGTCAAGGGCTTCGCGCTGATGCTGGGGGTCGGCACGCTTGTGTCGCTGTTCACGGCGGTGATGGCCACGCAGGCGATCCTCGTCACGATGGGCCGCTCCCGGCTGATCGGGAAGCCAAGCGCGCTCGGCGCGGGCAAACGCCGGTTCGCCTGGCGCTTTGACTTCATGGGCGCCTCGCGCTACTTCTTCACGATGTCGGGCGTGATCCTGCTGGTGGGCGCGCTCGCCGTCGGCGGTCGGGGACTCAACCTGGGGATCGACTTCACCTCCGGCACGCGCATCACAACGAGCCTCCAGCAGCCGGCCACGGCCGCGCAGGTCAAGTCGGTGATGACCTCGAACGGCGCGGGCAACCCGACCGTGCAGAAGGTGACGAACAGAGCACTCGGGTCGTATGTCTTCCAGGTCTCCTCCAAGGAGCTGGCGATCACCAAGGTGAACGCCGTCAAGAGCAGCCTGCAGGCCAAGTACGGCGTGCGCTCGTTCGATTCGAAGTCGATCGGGCCGACCTTCGGGCGCACGATCGCCAACAGCGCGATCATCGCGATCATCGCCTCGTTGCTGGTGATCTCGGTCTACGTGGCGCTGCGGTTCGAATGGAAGTTCGCGGTGCCCGTGCTGATCGCCCTGCTGCACGACCTGCTGATCACGAGCGGCGTGTATGCCCTCACCGGTCGCCAGGTCACGGTCGACACGGTCGCGGCCTTATTAACGATCCTTGGCTACTCGTTATACGACACGATCATCGTCTTCGACCGCGTGCGAGAGAACATCCCGCGCATGCCTCGGGCCACCTTCTCGCAGATACTCAACCGGTCCATGTCGGAGGTGCTGACGCGGTCTCTGGCGACGACGTCCTGCACGCTGCTGCCGGTCCTGGCGCTGCTCCTGTTCGGCGGCGGCGGGGTGCTCGGCGATTTCGCCTTCGCGCTGCTGATCGGCATCGCCTCGGGCGCCTATTCGTCGATCTTCATCGCTTCACCCGTGCTCATGCATTGGAAGGAGCGTGAGGCCGGCTACCGCGCCCGGCACGAGCGGATCCTCGCCGAATTCGGCCACATCCCCGCCTACGCCTCCGCGGGCGCCGATGTCGAGCCGACGGCTAAGCGCCCGCGCCGCACCAGCAGGCTCACGACACCCGATCAGGAAACGGTCTCGGCGGCCGAGTTCGAGCAGATGAAGCGCGACCTCGAGATCGACGAGCAACCGCTGGCAGGCCGCCACACCTCGACGCTGACGAAGCGGCTCGCCCACTCGACCGAGCCCGAGGCGCCGGCACCCACGACTCGCCGCCCCCGGGCGGACGGCGGACGGCGCGCGGCCTCGCCCCAGCCCGAGCCGAGGAAAGCGCCGCAGCCCGAGGCGCCCCCGCCATCTCCGGTGGCCGACGAGGCCGACGGCGCACCCCCGGCGCCCGCGCCCGACGTCGCCGAAAACGAGGGCGTAGCACCCGCTTCCAAGCCGCGACCGAAGCCCAGGTCGTCGCGCTCCCGCACCCGCCGCCACGGGAGACGCCGCTGATGGGCATGCTCGCCTGGGTGATGATGGGGCTCGCCCTGTGGCACTTCACGATCTGGCTTCCCGATCGTTCGTGGGGCGGGATCGTGGGCGCTCTGCTCGGCGCGCTCGCCGGGGCCGTGTTGGTCGGCCTGATCATTCACGGCTTCTCCGTCCCCGGGACGCACTCGACGCACCTCGCGACTGCGCTCGAGGGGATCCCCGGGGCGCTGATCGGGATGGCGCTCGTGTATCTCGAGGGCATCCGGCGAGATCGGGCGCACGCCAAGGCACTGGCCTGATGGGCCCGCTCGACCTGTTCACCTCCCCGTTGCGCTCGCTGCTCGGAATCACCGAGGACATGGAGCGCGACGCCCACTCGCTGCTGAGTCAGTCCGGCGAGCTCGAACACGAGTTGCAGGAGGCGGTCGCCTCGATTCACCGCGCGGCCGCATCGATGGAGCGCCACGTCGAGGTCGTGGAGACGCTGGCGACTTCCGTGCCGGCGCTGACCGAGTCTGTCAACGCGCTCGTCAAGGAGCTGAACGGGCTGCTTTCAGTGCTCGCGCCGGTCGCGGCCGCCGAGCACGAGGTCTCGAGGCTCGGCCACCTGTTCGGCCGCCGCCAGGCAACGCCGCCGCCCGGTGCTCCTCCGGGCCCTGGGCTCCCCTCAGGCCAGTCCTAAGCGCGCTCGGGCTCGGCGGTGGGTCGCCTACCCGCGAGCCCTGACCGCAACCCGGCACCTTGGAAGATATGCCGGCTTCGTGACGGCGCCTAACAACATCTGCGCAAAGGCGCGCGGGCACCGCGGATCCGTCGGGGGCGGCTCATACGCTGCCCTGCGTGAACGAGTCTGCCCTCCCAGCCTCACCCTCGCCGGCGCCCGGACCGCCCGCGCTGCGTGTGCTTCCGGGCGGGGAGTCGTCGGCGGCGCCGCGCCGCGCGGTCCCGCGCGTCGAAGTAGCCCCCTACGACTTCGCCGCAGCTCAACTGCTCGAGCAAGAGCTCGGCGTCAGCCACGTGTTGGGGCAGATCCTCGTGCGGCGGGGCTTCCAGACACCGGCGGCCGCCAGCGCTTTCATCGCGGCGGCGGAGACCCACCCATGCGACGCGTTCGCAGGGATTGACCAGACCGTCACCCTGATCCGCCGCCACATCGCTGCGGGAAACCGGATCACGGTGCACGGCGACTACGACGTGGACGGCGCGTGCTCGACGGCGGTGATGGTGCGAGCGCTGCGTGCGTTGGGCGCAGATGTGGGCTGGTTCCTTCCCAATCGGATGACCGATGGCTATGGCCTCGGGCGCCCGACGATCGAGCGGCTCGCGGCGCGGGGGACAAAGCTTTTGATCACGGTCGACTGCGGCATCACCGCGACCGCCGAGGTACGGCTCGCGCGGGCAGCGGGCATCGACGTCGTTGTGACCGACCACCACGCCCCGCTCGCGAGCGGCGAGCTACCCGACTGCGGGATCGTGCATCCGGGAGTGTGCGGCTACCCGTGCGTTGAGCTGTGCGGCACCGCTGTCGCGTTCAAGCTCGCGCTGGCGCTCGAGGCGCCGACCGCTGAGGAGGACATCGAGCTCGTCGGCCTCGCCACGGTGGCGGACCTGATGCCGCTCCGCAGCGAGAACCGCCGGCTGGCGAAAGCGGGGATCGCGGCCCTCGCCAACACCTCGAGGCCTGGCCTGCGTGCCCTGCTCGAGGTATCCGCCACCGACCCGAGCTCACTCGACGCGCACGCGCTCGGCTTTCGCCTGGCGCCGCGGCTGAACGCCGCCGGTCGCCTGGCCCGGGCCGACGCGGCCCTCGAGTTGCTCCTGACCGACGACGAGTCCCGAGCTCGCCAGATCGCCACCGAGCTCGACGAGCTCAACGCCGAGCGGCGGGCGGTAGAGGAACGCATCACATGGGAGGCGGAGGCCGAGGTCGCGAGTCAGGGCGCGCGCAGCTTCTACGTGCTCGCCGGCGAGGGCTGGCATCCCGGGGTGATCGGGATCGTCGCCTCACGAATCGCCGAGCGCTATCACCGCCCCGCAATTCTCATCGCGCTCGCCGGCAGCGCGTCCGCGCATGGGTCCGGGCGGGGGATCCCCGGCTTCGACTTGCTGCGCGCGCTCGATGCCGCCGGTCAGCACCTCGAGCGCTATGGCGGACATCGCATGGCCGCAGGGTTGACGATCGCGCCGGACGAGATTCCCGCGCTCGCCGGCGCTCTCGAGCACCACGCGAGCTCGGTGCTGACCGAAGACATGCTCATCCCCGTCGAGCGTGTCGACGCGATCGCATCGGCTGCCGATGTGGGACTCGCGCTCGCCGAGGAGCTGGCCGCCCTCGAGCCGCATGGCCTCGGCAACCCGCGTCCGAACATTCTCATCCCCGGCGCGCGCTTCGAAGATACGCGCGCGATGGGGGAGGGCCGTCACGCGCGCTTTACCGCCGTCTCCGGGGGCGCTCGTGCGCGAGCGGTGGCGTTCGGCTGCGGGGGGCGGGTGCCGGGCCGCCCGGGCGAGGCGCTCGATGCCACCTTTGCGCTCGAGCGCAACGAATGGCGCGGCGTGGTCGAGCCGCGCCTCGTGATGCGCCAGGCTCGTCCCTGCACGCCCGGGGGGATCGAGCTGGTGGGCGAACCAGAGGGCTACCTCGCGGGCGTGCTCGCGGAGCTCGGGGCGCCGCTCGACACAGGCCCGTTCCGGGCGCCGACTGGCCGCGCGGTGCTCGACCGGCGCGGCGAGAGCCCTCTGGTCGTACTGCGCGACACGGTCGCCACCGGCGAGGGCGTCCTCGCGGTATGCGCGGATGTGCCGCGGCGGCTCGAAGGGCTGCGTGCACGAGCCGGAGGCTTCGCGCTCAGCTGCCACCACGGCCTCGCAGGGAACCCCGAGCTCGTCGACCGCTGGCGGCACATCGTCGTCATCGATCCGCCCACGTGCGAAGCGGGCGCAGCGCTGCTGCGCGCCGGTGATGGCTTCACCCATTTGGCGTGGAGCGAGCCTGAGCTACGCTTTGCTTGGCAGATGCACGAGCTGGAGTACGGTTTACGTGCTTCGCTTGCCACTCTTTACCGAGGTCTGCGAACCCTGGGGAGGGTGGCCGGCGAGGAGCTCGAGCAGCTGCTCCGCGGCGAGGGCCGCCACGGCCGGCCACCAAGAGTGGCAGGAAGGTTGGTCCGGGTGCTCGCGGAGCTCCAGCTCGTCAGCCTCGACCGGGAACTGCCGGCCCTCGCTCTGGCGAGCGTGGCGCCAACGGCGCTCGAGCGCTCGCCGGCGTACCGGGCCTTCAGCCAACGATACGAGGACGGACTCAAATTCCTGAGCGGCGAAGAGCTCCAACCAAGCGGATAACCCGTGGCGGCCGCGGGCGCGGCTCCGGGAAGCCCAAGGCAGCGGCCGGCGACGGCGCTGCCGCGGCGGAAGCCGACCCGCGCGAGAGCGGCGCCGCTGCCAAGGACGGGCGCCGCAGCAATGGCGGCGCGAGCAACGGTTCGGGCGCCGCCCGCAAGGATGGCGGCGCCCCCAAGGGCACGCCCAAAGACGGCTCAGCGCGTCGCCCCCCCGGCAAACGCACCGCGCCGACTGGGGCAACCCCGAGCGCCACCCCAAAGGCCCCGGCCCCACCCAGCAAGTCCCGTCACGCTGAGACCGACGAGGCGGTCGCGGTGCGACCGCACCAGCCGGTTGACCGCCTGGCGACCGAACATGGGCACTCGCCCGTCGCGCGCGACGAGCTTTCCGCCGGCCAGCGGCGGCTGCTCTCGGACCTGTTCGCGATCGTCGAGGAACACGCCGACAAGGGGGCGGTCACGATCGACCGCGACCAGGTCGCGGAGGCGTTCGTCTACGCCTGCGTGCATCACGCCGACCAGCGCCGGCGCAGCGGCGAGGACTTCATCGTGCATCCGGTCGGCGTGGCCAAGATCTGCGCGGGCATGCGGCTCGACACCGAGACGCTGTGCGCGGCGCTGCTCCACGACACGGTCGAAGACACCTCGGCCTCGCTCGAGGACGTGCGCGAGGTGTTCGGCGACGAGATCGCCGGACTTGTCGACGGCGTCACCAAGCTCACAGGGCTGACGTTCCAGTCGCGCGACGAGGCCCAGGCCGAGAACTACCGCAAGATGATGGTGGCGATGGCCACGGATATCCGGGTCATCCTGATCAAGCTCGCCGACCGTCTCCACAACATGCGCACGATCGCGGCGCTGTCCAAGCAGAAGCAGATCGAGAAGGCCCGTGAGACGCTCGACATCTACGCGCCGATCGCCCACCGGCTGGGCATCCATGCGATCAAGTGGGAGCTCGAGGACCTCGCCTTCCAGACGCTCCATCCGAGGAAGTACACCGAGATCAAGGAGCTCGTCGCCCAGCAGAGGGCGGAGCGCGAGCGTTATGTGGCCCAGGCCGGCGATTACCTGCACAAGGAGCTCGACGAGCTCGGGATCGAGGCCGAGATCTCCGGCCGCGCGAAGCACTTCTACTCGATCTATTCGAAGATGACCAAGAAGGGCCGCGAATTCAACGAGATCTATGACCTCACGGCCATGCGGGTGATCGTCGGCTCGGTCAAGGATTGCTACGGCGCCGTCGGGGTCATCCACTCACTGTGGAAGCCCCTCCCGGGGCGGTTCAAGGACTTCGTCGCGATGCCCAAGTTCAACATGTACCAGTCGCTGCACACGACCGTGATCGGGCCCGAGGGCAGGCCGCTCGAGATCCAGATCCGCACGGGTGAGATGCACGACCTGGCCGAGTTCGGCGTCGCGGCGCACTGGATGTACAAGGACGACATTGCCAGCCGCGGCGGCGCGGCCTCGGGCCGCGACGTCGACGGCAAGCTCAAGTGGCTGCGCTCGCTGCTCGACTGGCAGCAGGATCTGGCCGATCCGGGCGAGTTCATGGAGAGTCTCAAGGTCGACCTGTTCGAGGACGAGGTCTTCGTGTTCACGCCCAAGGGCGAGGTCAAGTCGCTTGCGGCGGGGGCGACGCCGCTCGACTTCGCCTACGAGATCCACACCGACGTCGGCCACCGCTGCGTCGGCGCCAAGGTCAACGGCCGGATCGTGCCGCTCTCCTACCAGCTTCGCTCGGGCGACATCGTCGAGGTCCTGACCTCCAAGCGCGAGCGCGGGCCCTCGCGCGACTGGCTGGCGCTGGTCAAGACCACCCGCGCCCGCAACAAGATCAAGCAGTGGTTCAAGGCCGAGTCGCGCAAGGACTCCGAGCACTCGGGCCGCGAGCAGCTGCAGGACTACCTGCGCAGGCAAGGCCTGCCCGCGCAGAAGATCGTCGGCTCGCCGCTGCTCGCCGACGTCATCCGCGAGATGGGCTTCAGAAAGGCCGAGGACTTCTATATCGCGCTCGGGGGCGCCAAGATCTCGGCCAAGACGGTCGTCAACAAGGTGATGCAGCGGCTAAAGCAGGGCGAGGCCGCGGCATCCGAGCCGACCGCCACCGACAACCTGCTCGAGACGAGGCGCCGCGGCCCTCGCGCCACCGCCTCCTCGCGCAGTTACGGCATCTCGGTCGACGGCATCGACGAGGTCACCCTGCGACTCGGCAAGTGCTGCCGCCCGGTGCCGGGCGATCCGATCGTCGGCTACATCTCGCTCGGCCGCGGGATCACGATCCACCGCGACGACTGTCCGAACGTGGCCGTCCTGAAGAAGGATCCGGAGCGCTTCACCGCGGTCTCGTGGGATGGGGACGCCGATACCTCCTTCCGCGTCGAGCTCCAGGTCGACGGGTGGGATCGCCACCGGCTGCTCGAGGACATGTCGCGGACCTTCGCGGAGGCCGGGATCAACATCATCGAGGCGCGCTGCACCGTCAACCACCCCATGGTCAGGAACCGCTTTGTGGTCGAGGTCGGGGATACGCGCACGCTCGACCAGGCGATCAACCGGCTGCGCAACATCGACGCTGTCTTCGACGCCTACCGGGTCACGCCTAGAGCTGGTTAGCGGCTCGGGGTGACGCCGCTGCCCTACACGAGCTCGGGCGCGCGGATCGCTTTCTACGTACCGCTCGTCTTGTTCTTGGTGCTCGAGTTTCGCGTGCGCCTACGGTCCCGGCTGAATCCGGGGGGCGCGAGCGCCGATCGCGGCAGCTTCGTAGCGGTGTACATCGCAATCGCCGGCGGGATGGTGGGAGCGTTTCTCCTCGCCGCCCATCTGCACTCGGCCGCGATCACCGTGGCGCGATGGCCGCTGTTCGTGCTGGGGATCGCCTTGATGGTCGCGGGCATCGCGATCCGCCAGTGGGCGGTCGCGGCCCTCGGGCGCTTCTTCACCGTCGACGTGCGCGTGCACAGCGACCACGCGGTCGTCGAGTCGGGCCCCTACCGGTGGGTTCGCCACCCCTCATACACCGGGCTGATCGTTGCCCTGCTGGGCATCGGCTTCGCGCTCGGCAACTGGGCCGCGCTGGCCTTGCTCGCGCTCCTGCCGACCGCCGGCCTGATCGTGCGCATCAGGGTCGAGGAGAAGGCGCTGCTCGATGGGCTGGGAGAGCCCTACCGCCGGTTCGCCGCGAGCCGCGCTCGGCTGATCCCGCGGGTTTGGTGAGCGTGGCGGCCTACGACGAGAAATAGCTGTCCGCGCGGCGGTGCATCTCCTCCGCGGTGAGCTCCTCGGTGCGCTGGCTCATCATCCACTGCTGTCCGAAGGGGTCACGCAGGCGGCCACCCCGCTCGCCGTAGAACTGGTCGGCCAGCGGGAAGATCACCTCGGCCCCGGCGGCCAAGGCCCGCTCCCAGGCGGCGTCGACGTTCTCCCAGTAGGTCGCCATGATCGCGGTCACGGCGCCCTCCATTGACTCGGGCGAACGGACCGGCGAACCCCCGTCGGTGCCCTCTTCGGTGATCATCACAACCGCGTCGCCGATCTGGATCTCGGCGTGGATCAGCTTGCCGTCGGGGGCGGCGAACCGTTCCGACAGCTCGACGGCGCCGAACGCGTCGCGGTAGAACTCGATCGCCGCAGCGCCGTCGCGCACCACGAGCCGCGGGGTGATGGTGCGAAGGTGCTCGGGGATCGGAGCGAGGGGCTGATCGGTGGGCACGGAGACCTCCTTCGGAGATGGGCAGACCGCGGTGTGAGCCTCGGCAAACCTTAGACGGCCCCGGTCACCCGAGCTCGGGCCCGTCTCGCCGCGGGGCAGCCAGCCGTCGGGGCTGGGAGGAGTGTGTCTGCGCATCGCCGATACAGCAACTGCGTCCACTCACGCGAGCAGGTGGACGCGGCGGCGGCAGCGGCCGAGCGCCTGCGTTCACCTGCACGAGCCGCACCCGCGTCTCGGGCACTTTCGTGATCACAACCGCCTGCCCGGTGGGCAGCGACTTGATCACGTTGGGGTGGACAACGAGGCGTTCGACCTGCCGGCCCACCGAGCGCCCCGTCGTGCGGGTGCCGAACAGCGGATGGCGCTCGAGCTGGCGGCTGTACTCCCACGCGGTCTCGGTCCCGGCCAGCTTCGCCATCGTCTCGGCCGAGCTCGGCACGTCGAGGCGGTGGAGGATCTTGACCGCGGTCGAGCCGAGTACCTGGTTGAGCAGCCCGCGCGCGGCCCGCTCGAAGTCGGTCGGCTCCTGGGTCGCGCTCAGCGACCCGACCCCGGCCTCGCGACAACGGGCGTTGAGGCCGAGGATGTGATCGTCCTCGAGGGCCGAGACCTCATCGATCGCCACCAGCGCCGGGTGGCGCAGCCCCGGCTGGTTGAGCCGTTCGCCGGCGGCTGAGATGAGATCATGGACGACGAGCGCGGCGAGCTGAGCCGAGAGCTTCCCGTACGAGCTCGCGTTGAGGCTGAAGAGCACCACCTGCTCTCCTCGCAGTGCGGCGCGCAGGTCGACGATCCCGGCGGGTGGGGCAGAGGCCTCGCCGAGATCGTTGAACACGCTCGCCGGGCCGCCCAGGTAGCGCCCCGTGTGCGACTCGTCGATGATCGCCAAGCGAGTGCCGAGGCCGCGGATCCCGCTGAGCTGGTCCGGGGTCAGCTCGCCCAGATACTCGTGCATCTGCGCCGCGAAATCAGCCGGGGCAGCACGCAGGACGCCCTCCAGGCGCGTGGGGTCCATCAAGCCCACCACGTCATGAAGCGTCGGGGCGCGGCCCAACAGACCGGGTGTCTTCAGCAGCTGGAGCACCAGCTGTAGGTAGCGTTCGGCGGCGCGCTGATAGTGGATCTCGGTGAAGCGCTCCATCGAGATCAGCTTGTCCTTGAGCTCGGCTGGGTTCCCGTGCGCGAGTGGGTTCCAGACCGAGGGCCCGTCGGGCGTCCACACGCCGAACTCGCGCCCAGCGGCCTTGGCCGCGCGCGCCAGCTCGAGCGCGAAGGTCGGCGAGCCCTTCATGTCGAGCGCGACCACTCCGGTCCCGCGCGCGATCTGGTCGGTGAGGATCTTCAGCAGGGTGGTCGACTTGCCCGACCCGCTCGCGCCCATGATCACCGCGTGGGCCTGTAGCTGGCGATCGGTGAGCACGACCGGGGCGCCGCCCTTCACCTCGCAACCGAGGACGACCGCGGCCCCGCCGACCTCCGTCTCCTGCGCCAGCCGCTGCCGGCGGCCGATCGCCAGCGGCACGTACAGCATCACGCCGATGGCGGCCGAGGTGAGCGCGATCGAAGCCCATAACGGCGGTGAGGCAAACAACACGAAGGCGAGCACGAGCGCCGCCAAACGGCCCTGCCAGCGCGGTCTGCCCAGACCCTCGTTCATCGCACGAGCGCCGGCGATCGAGCCGTCGCTCTCGCCAGCCCGCGGTCCGGGACCTGGCCCGCGCCGAAGCGGACCGGCTGCACGAGCAGCCGCCGCTCGAAGCCGAAGCGCCGCGCCGTGGCCGCCACCGAGCGCGCGATGCGGGGATCCTCGACGAGGTACAGGACCGCATCGATGCGCCGGTCGGCCGCGTACCCGCGAATGATCTTCTCCCGCCGCGCCCCGCTCTTGGGCGTCAGCTCGAGCTCGACCGCGATCCGCCGTCCGCCATCATCGATCAGGAGCAGATCGGGATAGTGCAGGCGCGGGCGGCCGCCCGGCCCGGTGCCCCCGAGCCGAACTCCGAACGGGTATCGGCTGCTCCCGCCCGCCTCGGAGCCGAGGGGCGAGCGAACGCTTCGTTCGGAGCCGTCACGTGAGCGCATCTGGCGCTCCGAGACCACCTCCCCGAGCGGCCCAAAGGCTCCGCCGTGCGCCGCCAGCCACAGCCACGCGAGACCGACGTCGTGCTTGTAGCCGCGATAGTCGAGCTTCGGCGTGGGCAGCTCGCTGCCCACCAAGCCGAGGCCCTTGCGGGTCGTTCGGTAGCAGGACACGCAACCGTGGAAGATCGTCTCGCGGGTGAGCAGGCCCGCCCCGGCGAGTGCCCGCAGCCTCCTCGTCGCGGCTGGGGCGCTCACACCGAGCAGCGCCTGCACGTGTCCCGCGAGTACGAGCCGGTGCTTTGCGACGAACTCGAGCACCAGCCGGTCTCTGGCCGTGACCTGCACGCGCGTCGCTCGCGGCCCACCGGCACTCGCTTCCGTCATGTTGCTCAGAGCCCTGGGCGCCCCGCTTTTCGCCCCCTCGGCTGCAGGCGCTCGCCCCAGAAGGCGGCTTAGGAAACCACCGCGAGGCCGCGCGGCTCGACCTCGAAGACGGCCTCGGGCGCCTCGCCGATGTAGTCGCCGTCGACCTGCAGCGGCAGCGAGCGCCCGTCGCACGAACGCACGCGCAGCTCGCGTACCGCGTCGAAGGTGCGGATGCGGCGATGGGAGCCGACCTGAGCTCGCTCGGATAGCGCGCGCCAGACGATCGTCGGCATGTCGAGCAGGTTCGCTCGCTCGAGCACCAGCCCTGAGAGCTCGCCGCTGTCGAGCTCGGTGCCGTGGGCCATGTGCACGGCCCGCTCGCCGAAGAACGTGAAGGGCGCGCCGTTCTGGACCAGCGCCGTGACGCCCCCAATCGCCTCGCCGCTGAGCTCGGCCTCGAGCCGGGGGGGACGGAAGAGGTAGCGGCGGCTGAAGGTCTTGACCGCAGTCCAGGCATAGAACCACTCCCCGTAGCGCGCCTTGAGCTGGGGCCGGGAGTCAACCCGCTCGACCACGTTGGCATCGAGCCCCACGCCGGCGGAGAAAGTGAAATAGCGCGAGTTGACGCGCCCGAGGTCCACCCGCCGCGGCTGCCATTCGTCCGCGATCCGCAGCAGGTGCTCGGTGGCGTCGACGATGTCGGTCGGGATGCCGAGCATGCGGCAGTAGACGTTGACCCTGCCGCCAGGCAGGCACGTGAGCGGCACCGAGGTGTGTGCGAGCCCGTTCGCGGCCTCGTTGACGGTGCCGTCACCGCCGAAGGCTACGACCACGTCATAGCCCTCTGTGGCCGCGGTACGGCACAGCTCGGTCGCATGATCGCGGGCCTCGGTGTCGATCGCCACGACCTCGTAGCTCCCCCGCAGCGCGTATACGACGAGGTTCTTGAGCCGGTCGGAGACGGTGGTCGCGTATGGGTTGACGATCACCAGCATGCGCCGGCGCGGCGCCGATGATCCGACCCCGAGCACCGCCTCGAGGCGCGCGATTGGGTCGGTGGGTGGGGCGGCCGCCATGCCGTCTCCTCAACACCGGCCTTACCCGGTCGTTACTGGATATACTCGCCGCCACATAGCTGTACTGCATCCAGAGGGGTGAAGGGACATGGCCCTGCGAAGCCCCGGCAACCGCCCGAGAGGGAACGGTGCCAATTCCATCAGGCTCCAACGACAAGCCTGGGAGATGTGGAAGCGGCGGTTTCACGGCCTCCGACCACTGACCCCGGCGGAGGTCTTTTCATATGCCGCCAGAGTCTCTTCGTTGCAAAGAATGTAGGGCGAGCTATCCGCTCGAGGCTCGCTACGTGTGCGAGCAGTGCTTCGGTCCACTCGAGGTCGCCTACACCGAGACGGCGGACGCCGATCCGCTCGAGCTCCGCCGCCGCATCGAGGCGGGCCCCGCCTCGCTGTGGCGCTATAGCGACTTCCTGCCCGTCGCGGCACCGCCGCCCGGAGCGCTGCAGGCGGGCTTGACTCCGCTGCTGCGCGCCGATCGGCTGGCCGAGCGGCTCGGCCTGGGCGAGCTGTGGGTCAAGAACGACGCCGCCAACCCCACCCATTCGTTCAAAGACCGGGTCGTGTCGATTGCGCTGGCGCGCGCGCGCGAGCTGGGCTACGAGACGATCGCCTGTGCCTCCACGGGCAACCTCGCCAACGCGGTCGCGGCCCATTCCGCGGCGGCGGGGCTCGAGTCCTATGTCTTCATCCCCGCCGACCTCGAGGAGCAGAAGGTGCTCGCGACCGGCGTCTACGGCCCGGCGATCGTCGCCGTCGAGGGCAACTACGACGACGTCAACCGTCTCTGCACCGAGCTCTCGGCCGAACGAGAGTGGGCCTTCGTGAACATCAACATGCGCCCCTACTACTCGGAGGGGTCAAAGACGCTCGCGTTTGAGACCTGCGAGCAGCTCGGCTTCACGCTGCCCGATCGCGTGGTCTGCCCGATCGCCTCGGGGTCGCTGTTCACCAAGCTCGCGCGGGGGTTCGAGGAGTGGCTCGCGGCGGGCCTCGTGGGGGGGCGCCTGCCCATCTTCAGCGGCGCCCAGGCAGCGGGCTGCTCTCCCGTGGCGAGCGCCTTCGCCGCCGGCGAGGATTTCTGCCGGCCGGTGAAGCCCGACACGATCGCCAAGTCGCTCGCGATCGGCAACCCCGCCGACGGTCCCTACGCGCTCGACCTCGCACGGCGCACCGGCGGTTCGATCGAGTCGGTCTCGGACGACGAGATCGTCGCGGGCATCCGCCTGCTCGCTCAGACCACGGGCATCTTCACCGAGACCGCCGGTGGAGTCACGGTCGCGGTGCTCGAAAAGCTCGCGCGCGAGGGTGCGATCGACTCCTCCGAGCGGGTCGTGGCCTACATCACGGGCGAGGGGCTAAAGACGCTCGACTGCGTGCGCGGGTCGGTCATGAGGTCGCCAATTGAGCCCTCGGTCGAGGCGTTCGAGCGCGCGACCGAGCGGCACGTCGTCGCCGCCTGATAAATACTCACTCCGATGAGCGTGAGCGTCAAGATCCCCACTCAGCTGCGTGCCGCCACCGACGGCGAGGCGATCGCCACGGTCGAAGGCGCGACCGTTGGCCAGGTGCTCGACTCGCTGTATGAGCGCTACGGCGAGCTCCGCAGCAGGATCGCCGAGGACGGGGGCCTGCGCAGGTTCGTGAACGTGTATGTGGGCGAGGAGGACATTCGCTTCCTCGACGGCCTCGAGACTCCCGTCTCCGACGGCGACGAGGTCACGATCTTGCCCGCCGTGGCAGGCGGTTAACCGCCGCATAACGGGTCGGCCGGCGCCGCTAGCGTCCCCGCCATGCGCAGAGCTCTCATCTCCACCACCGTCGTAACCATGTGCCTGGCCCTGGCAGCTACGGCGGCTGCCTTGACGGCCGCCGGCGGGCCCGCCGTCCCGGCCAAACCGCACAAGGTGCCTCATTTCGGCCACGTGTTCCTCCTGATCGGCGAGAACACGAACCTCTCCCAGGTCACGCCCAAGACCACTCCCTACCTGGTTGGGAAGCTGAAGCCACGCGGCGCTTGGCTCACGAACTACTTCGCCGTCGCCAACGGCTCGCTGGCCGACTACATCGCGATCACCGACGGCCACTTCAAGAAGTGCGAGGTCAACAACGACCTGCCCTATCACTTGAACAGCGGCAAGCTCTTCTGCCACGAGTCGGGCAACAACCTTTTCCACCAACTGGATACGGCTCACGTCTCATGGCTCGAGTGGAACGAGTCGATGCCCAACCCGTGTGCGTTCTTCGACACCGGCGTCGACTGGTACAGCGACGTCTACGGCACACACCACAACCCGGCCGTCTACTACGACGACGTCGAAGGCGCTGTCTACAACGAGGCTTTCCACAAGCCCCCGAAGGCCGAGTGCATCCATAAGGTGATCGCCACAGGCAGCACTCGTCCCAACGACACGAGCGCTTTCAACGCAGCGCTGGGGAGCGGGCACGTCGGGCGCTTCAACATGGTCATTCCCAACGGCTGCGAGGACGGTCACGACACATGCGGGACCTCCAACCGGGTCGGGCAGTTCGACGCCTTCCTGAAGCGCGAGGTGCCGAAAATCGAGGCCTCGCCGGCGTTCGGCAACAACGGCCTGATCCTGATCACTTATGACGAATGGGCGTTCGGCAAGAACCATCACGTCGTGCTCTTGGCGCTCGGTCCGCAGGTCAAGCCAGGCGTCTACTCAAAGGGCGGCCCTTTCAACCACTACAGCCTGCTGCGCATGCTCGAGGACGGCTTCGGGCTGTCGACGCATTTGGGCCACGCGGCCACGGCGAAGCCGCTGGACCAGATCTGGAAGTGAATATTTGGATCGGGCCGGCACATGTGCCGGCCCGCCGGGCCGAACATGTTCGGCTCGGGCCCGGCGCACATGTGCGCCGGGCGATGGCGATCGCAACGCGCGAACGCCGGAAACGGAAGTACATGACCTAACGCTCTGGCTCACGCTGCCGAAACGATCGAAAGCAGCAGCCGTCCAGGTGGGCTACTTGTTCGTCACGCCCACGCCGACCGGGCAGCTCACGCCCGTCCCGCCGAGCCCGCAATAGCCGAAAGGGTTCTTCTCCAGGTACTGCTGGTGATAGTCCTCGGCGTAGTAGAAGGGGCCGGCCTGTTCGATCTCGGTCGTGATCTCGCCGTGGCCCGCAGCCCGAAGGCGTTGCTCATAGGCCGCGCGCGAGGCTTGTGCGGCCTGCCGCTGCTGCTCTTCCGTCCACAGGATGAGCGACCGGTACTGGGTACCGACATCGTTGCCCTGGCGCATCCCCTGCGTGGGGTCATGGCCCTCCCAGAAAAGGCGCAGGAGCTCCTCGTAGGAGAGCTTGATCGGGTCAAATGCGACCAGCACCACCTCGGCGTGACCGGTGCGACCGCTACAGACCTCCTCGTAGGTGGGATTGGGCGTGAAGCCGCCCGCGTAGCCGACCGCAGTCGTGTAGACGCCGGGCGCCTGCCAAAAGACGCGCTCGGCGCCCCAGAAGCAGCCCATTCCGACGATCGCCGACTCGATTCCATCGGGGAACGGGGGCCGGAGTGGCGTCCCGAGCACCGCGTGGCGCTCTGGCACCGGCATTTCTCGCTCGCGGCCGGGCAGCGCGGTGTCGGCGTCGACGAGGGTCGTCTTGTGTCCAAAACCGAAGACCATGGCTCTAGGGTAGGCGATGCTCACGGGTACGACGACGGGGGCGGAGCGTCGCCGCGAACTGCCTCGATCTCAGCCAACAAGGTCTGCGGGCTCGTGCCGCCGAGCACGCGTAGCCGCGGGAGGGTGAAGCGGTTCTCAGCCGGCGTCGCCCAGCCCGGAACCACAGTCTCCGAGCCGGTGAACCCGGCCGCCTTGAGCTCGGCCATCACGGCCGCGTTGTAGTAGCCGGACGGGTACGCGAACCAGTTGACGGGCACGCCGTAGCGGCTGCGCAGCAGCTGGCGAGCGGTCTGGACCTGGTAGCGCAGCGCGGCCGGTGGCAGTGCGATCAGGTCCGCGTGGCTCATGCCCTGAGTGTCGAGCTCCCATCCCGCCGCGACCAGCCCCTTGACCTGCGATTCGCTCAACCCGCCCTGCGAGGGCGGGAGGCCGAGGAGCTGGATGTTCTCGACTCCCACCCAGCCCAGGCTCCGCAGTACGGGCAAGGCGTTTGTGTACTGCGACTGGTAGCCGTTGTCGAACGTGAGCACGACCGGCTTGCCGGGCGGGAGCGGCACTCCGCGCGTCCAGTAGGCCTCGAGCTGGTCCATCGTGACCGCGTGCCACCCGGCCGCCTTAAGCGCCTGCATCTGCGCGGCGAACTCGGGCTTCGGCACGTACAGCCCGGGGTAGGGCGCCGTCGGGATCGGGGGGTTGATCACGTGGTACATCAGCACCGGCACGGTGGCTGTGCCCGGCCGGCCGGTCGCCTTGCCAGTGACGGTCGAGCGGGTCGGGACCGTGCAGCCGGCGTGACACGGGGCGCGCTTGGTGCGGCGATGGCTGCTTGCATGGGCGGATGCGCCGGCGCAGGCGGCGATCACGGCGGCCATGAGCGCCAGCGACAGCGACCTGGAGACGGAGATTCTCACCTGTCGGCCAGCGTATACATTGCAACGGCGGTGGTCGACGGCGTGGTCAAGCGGAGAGTGAGCTCGAGTGGGGCCGAGCTGGCTGTGGTCGAGGCCGGAGAGCAGACGCGGCCGACGCTTGTCTTCATCCACGGCTACCCGGACACCAAGGAGCTCTGGGAGAAGGTACTTCAGCGCCTCGCGCCGCGCTACCACGTGGTGGCCTACGACGTCCGCGGCGCGGGTGAGTCGAGCGCTCCGCGGCGGCCGGCGGCGTATGACTTCGAGCGGTTGGCCGACGACCTCGAGGCGGTCATCGGGGCGGTTGCCGACGGGCGGCCCGTCCACCTGGTGGGCCATGACTGGGGCGCGATCCAGGGCTGGGAGTTCGCTGCGCTTAAGCGCTTCGAAGGCAAGCTGGCCTCGTTCACGGCGGTCGCAGCCCCGTCGCTCGAGCAGGTCGCCGCAGGCGGGCGGCCGCTCCTGAGCAAGCCCACCCCTGGTCACCTGGCTCAGCTCGCGCGGCGGCTGCGGCGCTCGTGGTACGTGCTCGCGCTGTGGACTCCAGGGGTGCCGACGCTCGCGTGGCGGTGGCTCATCCCGCGACGGCGCTGGGCGGCCTTCCTGCGCTACATGGAACGGGTCCCGACCGACGATCGGCATCCGGCGCCGACGCTCGCCTCGGACGGGCGCCGGGGCGCCAATCTCTACCGGCGCAACATCCCCCGGCGGCTGCTGCGGCCGCGGCTCGAGCGCGTGGCCCACGTTCCGGTCCAGGTAGTGATCCCCACCAAAGACCACTTCATCTCTCCGCACTACTACGACGCGGCCGAGCGCTTCGCGCCGGTGCTGAAGCGACGGCTGATCGGCAGCACCCACTGGGTCCCGCTCACCCGACCCGAGCTGCTCGCGTGCTGGATCGACAGTTTCGTGGGCGAGGTCGAGGCGGGCAGGGCCGGTCCCTCGGGGCCCCCGTGGGAGCGGGGAGGGGGGCTCGAGCAGCTGCGCGGGCGGCTCGCGCTGGTAACGGGTGCCGGCAGCGGGATCGGGCGCGCGACTGCGGCCGCGCTGGCAGGTCAGGGCGCACGCGTGGTGATGGTCGACCGCGACTCGGGCGCGCTCGCAGATGCCGCGCGGGAAACCCCCGCCCTCGCGACCATGACCTGCGACGTCAGCGACGAGCGCGCGATGGAGCGGCTGTGCGACCACGTGCTCCGAAGCCACGGCGTCCCGGATGTGGTGGTCAACAATGCCGGCGTCGGGATCGCAGGCCCGTTCCTCGAAACCTCGACGCGCGAGTGGCGGCGCGTCCTCGGCATCAACCTGATGGGGGTGGTGCACGGCTGCCGCCTGTTCGGGCAGGCGATGGTGGCGCGAGGCGGGGGAGGACAGATCGTCAACCTCGCCTCGGCGGCGGCGTTTCTGCCCGCCAAGGACCTGCCCGTCTACTCGGCCTCCAAGGCCGCGGTGCTGATGGTCTCCGAGTGCCTGCGGGCCGAGCTCGGCCCGTACGGGATCGGCGTGACCGCGGTCTGTCCGGGCTTCGTGCACACCAACATCACCCGCACGGCGCGCTACATCGGCCTGGGCGAAGACGAGGAACGCAGGCTGGCCGAGCGGACGACCCGTCTCTACGCGCGGCGCAACTTCACCCCCGAGCAGGTGGCCGACCAGATCCTGAGCGCGATCGCCCGCGACCTGCCGATCGCGGTGGTAACGCCGGAGGCTCGCCTCATGCAGGCGTTGTCGCGGTTCGCGCCCGGCTTGACGCGGCGGCTGGCGGCGCTCGACACGCTTCCTGCCTAACCGGGTGCTGCCCAAGAAGGAGTCTGGGACCAGGGGGCGAAACGCTCCCCATGCTCTTCAACCGCCTCCCCCGGATCGAACACAGGCCGTCCAACCCGACCAGTGGTCTCGAGCACCTGAAGCCTGGCTGGATCGCGGTACTGCGCTGGCTCAAGGACCATAAAGTCGAGTTCGTGCTCGTGGGCCCGGTCGCCGAGGCCATCCGCGGCAACGTCCAGGCCGACGGCCCCCTGTCCATAGTGCCGGCGCCGTATAGGCGAAACCTCGAGCGGCTGGCACGCGCGCTCAACGCCGAGCACGCCCGCCTCAGGGTCGACGCGGGCGCTGCGAGCGGCGCCGACGCCTCAGCGGCCAAGCTCGACCACGACAAGCTGGCCCAGAGCGAGCGCTGGACTCTGCGCTGCGGCGCCCACGACATCGACGTCGAGGGTGCGATCCCCACCAACGGCTCGAGTGGGGGGATGCCGAGCTACCAGGAGCTGCTCTACGAGGCGGGCAGGTTCGAGCTCGAGCCGGACGTGAGCGTCGAGGTCGCCTCGCCCGAGGACATCGAGCACTACGCGCATCTGAGGCGCACCGGCAGCCCGCCCGAGATCAAGATCATTCGCCAGCAGAAGCAGGCGCCCGCGCAGCCTCCGCAGGACTCGGCGGCCGAGCAAAAGCGCGCCTGACAACCTCGCACTTACACTGCCCGCGCCGGGCACATAACCCCCGGCCGGCGCAGTTGCAGCGAAGTCCGGTGTGATCCCGGCGCTGTCCCGCAACTGTGATGTCCTGAAACGGACGAGCCAGGTCGCCTGCCCTGCGCCGAAGCGAACTTGAGCCCTCGGAGGAAGGGCGGCTCGCGCGGCGTCTGCCGGCGAACCACCTCCCTTCGCGAATCGCGGAGGTTTTTCGTATGACTCTGATCTCGGCCCGCTCTCGGGCCTGCTTGTTCGCCGCGACGGCGCTGCTTGGCGCCGCGCTGGTGTCGGCCTGTGGGGGCGGGGGCCACTCCGGCCCGAGGCCGGCGAGCGCGAGCTCGTCCGGTTTTCCCGCTCACGATCAAGACCGCGGCCGGGCCGGTCAGGATCTCCCACCGGCCGCGGCGGATCGTGTCGCTGTCGCCGAGCGGCACCGAGGACCTGTTCGCGCTCGGCGCAGGCAGCCAGGTCGTCGCGGTCGACTCCGACTCGACGCTACCCAAGAACGCGCCCCACACCACTCTCTCGGCCTACCACCCCAACGTCGAGGCGATCGCGAAGTACCGACCCGACCTGGTCGTGATCTCCGACGACATCAACCACATCGCCGAGCAGCTCGCCAAGCTCGGGGTGCCGGTGCTGACTCTAGCCCGGCGCCGTCCAATCTCAGCCGGGGCGTACGCGCCAGCTCGCCCAGCTCGGGCAGGCGACCGGCGACGCGGCCGGCGCGAGGCGGGCGATCGCCAATATGCGCGAGCAGATCGCAGCGATCGTGCGCTCGGTGCCCCGCCCGACACATCACGCTCACCGTCTACCACGAGCTCGACCAGACGGACTACTCGGCCGATTCACGGACGTTCGTGGGCGCAGATCTACAAGATGTTCGGGCTCAAGAACATCGCCGACAAGGCGGCCAAGACGAACAACTATCCCCAGCTCTCGCCCGAGTACATCGTCGCCTCCGACCCCGACCTGATCGTGCTCGCGGACACCGTCTGCTGCGCCCAGACGGCCGCCAAGGTCGCCGCGCGGCCGGGCTGGAAGAACATCGCGGCGGTCAAGGCCGGGGCGGTCGTGCCGGTCAACGACTCGCTCGCGTCCGAATGGGGCCCGCAGTTCGTCGCAGTTCGTGAAGACGATCGCAGCGGCGGTCAAGCGACTGGAGGCCCACCAGCACGCGGGCGGCTACGTGAGCGAGCTGTCGTCGCACATGCCGCGACGGAGCTGCAGGCCGGCGCCGAGGCGGGCGCGCCCCGGGCGCCGGTGGTCGGCGCGCGGGGTGCCGCCCCTGTGGGGTGCGGCGGCGGTCGCGTTCGTGCTGCTGGCGCTGCTGGTGGCGCTCGGCACGGGGCCGATCGGGATCGGTTGGGGAGCGATCGCGCAGTCGGCGCTGGCCAAGCTGCCGCTGCTTCACGTGCACTCCCCGCTGGGCGCGCTTGACAACGCGATCGTGTGGCAGCTGCGCGCCCCACGGGTTGCGCTCGGGGCACTCGTCGGCGGCATGCTCGCGGTCGCGGGCGCCTCCTATCAGGGCGTGTTTCGCAACCCGCTCGCCGACCCGTACCTGCTCGGAGTGGCGGCGGGCGCCGGGCTGGGCGCGACGCTCGCGATCGCCTACGATCCCGGCGGGCGCCGCGCGCGGCGAGCTGCTGCCGGCGGCGGCGTTCGGCGGCGGGTGGTCGCGGTCGCGGCGGCCTATGTGCTCGGGCGCTCGGTCGGGGGCCGCGCACGACCGCGACCCTGATCCTGGCCGGCGTCACCGTGGCCGCGTTCATGACCGCGGTGCAGACCTTCGTGCAGCAGCAGCACTCCAGACGCTGCTCGCAGGTCTACTCGTGGATCCTCGGCGGCCTCTCCGGATCGCGACCTGGCACGACTTCCTGCTAGCCGCTCCGTACGTCGGCGTCAGCATGGCGATCCTCCTGGTGCACAGGCGCATGCTCGACGTGCTCAGCCTCGGCGACGAGGAGGCCGCCAGCCTCGGCCTCAACGTGCGCCGGGTGCGGCTGCTGATCGTCGGCGCCGCGACCTGCGGAACCGCCGCCGCGGTCGCCGTGAGCGGCCTGATCGGCTTCGTCGGAATCATCGTGCCCCACGCGATCCGGCTCGCGATCTCCTCGAGCTACCGCGCGATCGTGCCCCTGTCGCTGTTGCTCGGCGCCGGCTTCCTGGTGCTCGCCGACCTGCTCGCGCGGACCGTGGCGTCCCCGGCCGAGCTGCCGCTCGGGGTCGTGACCGCCTTTTTCGGCGCGCCCTTCTTCGCGGTCGTGCTGCGTACCAGCCGCAGGATGGGAATGTGACGCGACCAGGTCGCCGTGGAGGCGCGGCGAGACTCTCGGTCACGCTCGGCCGCAGCGAGGTGCTGCACGGGGTCTCAACGCGGGTCCAGCGCGGCGGCTGGCTCGCGCTTGGTCGGCCCCAACGGCGCCGGCAAGACGACCCTGCTGCGGGCGATCGCCGGGCTCGTCGCCGTTCGCGGGCACGGTCACGCTCCAGGGCCGCGCGGTCCAAGGCGCGCCCCGCCGCGAGCTCGCACGGCTGGTCGCGCTCGTGCCCCAGATCCCGCACCTGCCGCCCGCGCTTACGGTGGCCGAGTATGTGCTGCTCGGGCGCACGCCGCATATCGGCTACCTGGCGACGCGAGACCCGCGCCGACCGGCTCGCGGCCGAGCGCGCGATCGCGAGCCTCGAGCTCGAGGCGTTCGTCGAGCGGCACGCTGGGCGCGCTCAGCGGCGGCGAGCTGCAGCGCGCTGTGCTCGCTCGCGCGCTCGCCCAGGAGGCTCCGATCCTGCTGCTCGACGAGCCGACCACCGGGCTCGATCTTGGCCACGAGCAGCAGGCGCTAGAGCTGGTCGACCGCCTACGCCGCGACGCGGGCCTAACAGTGATCTCGGCAGTGCACGACCTCACGATCGCGGCCCAGTACGCCGAGCGGCTGCTGCTGCTCGACCAGGGCCGGGTGGTGAGCGCGGGGGATGCCTCCGCCGTGCTGACCGAGCGTACGATCGCCACCTACTTCGACGCGCGCGTGCGCGTCCTGCGCGAGAACGGCAACGTGTTCGTGCTACCGGTGCGGGAGTAGTAAAAAGGGTTCATGCCCTTGATAAAAGCCAGCGATCGCGGCGATGAAGACATGGTGGGCGCCGCCCACGGGGCGACGATCTCGCTGATCCTCGATCATTCGGAGCCCGGCCACGGCCCCCGCCTCCATCGTCACCCCTACGACGAAACGTGGGTTGTGATCGAGGGCAACGTCTCGTTTCAGGCTGGCGAGGAGCAGTTCCGGGCCGGACCCGGCGACATCGTGATCGTCCCCCCCGATGCGCCGCACAAGTTCACCAACGACGGTCCCGGGTGCTCCCATATGGTCTGCATCCACGCCAGCCCGACCAAGCGCACGGAATGGCTCGAATGACGTGGTGCTAGCGCGTCAGCGGTAGCGACCGGGCTCCCACAGCGGCTCCTCGCCCCGGTTGGCGGCGCGGCTGAGGATGAACAGCAGGTCGGAGAGCCGGTTCAGGTAGCGGACGACCTCCGGGTTGAGCTGATCGCCGCAGGCGACCGCGAGCCGCTCGGCGCGGCGGCAAACGGTTCGGCATACGTGCAGTTGCGCGGCTGCCGCCGAGCCCCCCGGCAGCACGAACGATTTCAACGGCTTGAGGGTGGCGTTCACCTCGTCGCAGCGCTGCTCGAGCCAGGCGACCTGGTCTCCGACCACGCGCAACCGCTCGCGTCCCACGCGTCCTCCAACGGCACCGAGATATCCGCGCCGACGTCGAAGAGGTCGTTCTGGATGCGCGCCAGCCACTCCGCCGTGCGGATCCGGCAGCCCGTCGACCGTGAGCGCCACGCCGATGTGCGCATTCAGCTCATCGACGGTCCCGTACGCCTCGATCCGGGGGTCGCTCTTCGCCACCCGGCTCATGTCGCCCAGATGGGTCTCGCCGCTGTCGCCGAGGCGCGTGTAGATGCGCGTGAGGTTCACTGTCATCGTGCGCGTGCCAGTCTACGGGTCGGCTTCGGCGGCGTCTCGGCGCTGCGCTTGGGGCTGGAGCGATGCTGGCCGGACTCGCCGGGCTGCGGGACTCGGGACAGGGCTCGAGCCAGCGCGGTCCCGTAACCGTGATGGTTTCGCGCGACTTTGGTTCGACTCCGGTCAGCACCGCGGTGGTCGGCCACGGGGCCGCCGGCGACTCGGCGCTGGCCGTCCTCGGGCGGCGGTTCCGTGTGGCCGGTGGACCCGGCCGCGAGCGTCGAACTCGATCGACGGCGTGCCCGCCGGCAACGACCGCTGGTCGTTCTTCGTCAACGGTGTCGCCGCCAGTCCCAGCGAGCCGGGTCTACGGCGGCGAGCGGCTCTGGTGGGATCTGCACCCTCCGCGAGCGTCGGCGCGGGCCGTTGTCGGCGCTTTCCCGGAGCCTTTCCTGCACGGCCGGTGGGGGCAGCGGCTGCCGACCACGGTCGCGTGCGGTTCGGTGTGGCGAGCGCCTGCCGCCGCGTGGCCGCCACGCTGTCGCGCGCGGGCGTGCCCGGCGGCGAGCCAGCTGCTCGGGGGCTGGCTCCGGGCCAGGACTCGCTCACCGTCGAGGTCGCGACATGGAGCGAGCTGCGCGGGCAGGTCGTGGCGACCCTGCTCGCAGCGTGGCCCGGCCACGAGCGGCGTTTACGCGCGTTTATGCCGGCGATGGCTCGCTAGAGCTACTCGATTCGAGCGGCGCCGCAAGCGGGCGCTCCACTGGCCTCCGCGCGGGCTCATCGCGGCGATCGCCCAGGGTCCGGCGGCGCCCACCTGGCTGGTCCTCGGCACCGACGCCAAGTCGCTTCTCGCCGCCGCCGACGCACTTCGCGGCCACTCGACTGAGGGCCGCTTCGCGCTCGCGTTGAGTGGCGGCCACTACCTCCCCATGCCGAGGTAAACCTGTAGCCTCCGCCGGCCCATGAAGATAGGCGTCCCGAAGGAGACCGCCGAGGGCGAGCGTCGCGTCGCGCTCGTGCCCGAGGTGTGCAGCAAACTCGCACGCCAGGCTGAGGGACGAGGACGGCGAGGCGGTCGAGCTAATTGATCCAGCGCGGCGCCGGCGAGGGGGCCCTGATCTCCGACCAGCTCTACGAGGAGTCCGGCTGCGAGGTGGTCGACGACGCCTCCTCGGTTTTCTCCGCGACGTGGTCGTAAAGGTCGCTCCGCCGACGCGTGAGGAGGTCGGCCGCTTCGGCGGCAACTCCGTCCTGATCTCGTTCCTCCAGCCGCTCACCAACACCGACGGGGTGCGCGCGCTCGCGGAGGCCGGGGTGACGAGCTTCGCGCTGGAGTCGATTCCGCGCATCAGCCGCGCGCAGTCGATGGACGCGCTCTGCAGCCAGTCGAATGTCGCCGGTTACCGGGCGGCGCTGATCGGCGCCGCAGGAGCTCGGTCGCTTCTTCCCGATGATGATGACGGCGGCGGGCACGATCCGGCCGGCGACCGTACTGGTGCTCGGCGCGGGCGTCGCAGGGCTGCAGGCGATCGCGACCGCGCGCCGGCTGGGCGCCGTAGTGCGGGGCTTCGACGTGCGCGCGGCCGTCAAGGAGCAGGTCGAGTCGCTCGGGGCGAAGTTCCTCGAGTTCGACCTCGGCGGCGACTCGAAGGCGCGGGCGGCTACGCCAAGGAGCTGACCGCCGAGCAGCAGGCCCGCCAGCAGGAGCTGATGGCCGAGGCGATCGGCAAGGTCGACGTGGTCATCACGACCGCGCTGGTCCCAGGTCGCCGTGCCCCGACGCTGGTCACCGAGCAGCGCTGTCGAGAAGATGAAGCCGGGCTCGGTGATCGTCGACCTCGCCGGCGAAGCCGGCGGCAATTGCGAGCTATCCGAGCCGGGCCAGACGGTCGTGCACCACGGCGTCAAGATCCTGGCGCCTCTGAACGTGCCATCGACGATGGCCGAGCACGCCTCGCAGCTGTACGCGCGCAACATTCGAGGCGCTGCTCGGGCTGATGATCGAGGACGGCCGGCTGAAGCTCGACTTCGACGACGAGATCATCGCTGGCGCCTGCATCACCCGCGACGGGCGAGATCGTCAACGCCGCCGCGCGCGAGGCGGCCGAGCGCGGGCAGCCCGGCATGAACACTGTCATCGAGATCGCGATCCTGGTACTTGCCGCGTTTGTGGGCTTCGAGGTGATCTCAAAGATTCCGAACACGCTGCATACGCCGCTGATGTCGGGCACCAACGCGATCCACGGAATCGTGCTCCTGGGCGCGCTGCTGGTGATCGCCGACGTCGAGCGGCGCCGTTCGAGCAGGCGCTGCTCGTGGTCGCGATCATGTTCGGGACGATCAACATCATCGGCGGCTTCTTCGTCACCGACCGCATGCTCGAGATGTTCAAGCGCAAGCCCGAAGCGCCCCGCGCTTCTGAAGGCGAGCGGTGCGCCGCCCCCGAGCAGGGCCGCATCGCAGGAGGACAAGAGCTGATCCTCGCGATCGCCGCCGTCAGCCCGAACGTAATCAACGGGCTGTACATCGTCGCCTTCGCGCTCTTCATCCTCGGCCTGCGCGGTCTCACGGGGCCCCGCACGGCGGTGAGGGGCAACCTGACCGCGGCCGCCGGCATGGCGATCGCGTTCGTCGCCACGCTGCTCCATCCTGGCGATGTTTCACGGGTCCGCACGCCCTGGCTGATCGCGCTCGGGTTGGTGCTGGGCGTCGGCGATCGGCATTCCCGCGGCGCGCCGCGTGCGCATGACCGCGATGCCGCAGATGGTGGCCCTGTTCAACGGCGTCGGCGGCGGCGCCGTCGCGCTGATCGCCTGGATCGAATTCCGCCACGCTACGGCGGCGACTTCCCGCTGAAGGCCGATGATCCCCTCGCTGCTCGCGGCGTGATCGGCTCGGTCTCGTTCTGGGGCTCGAACATCGCCTTCGCCAAGCTCCAGGAGCTCCTGCCCGGACGCCCGATCAAGCTGCCGGGCCAGGCGGTGATCAACGCCACGCTGCTGCTCGTGTGCCTTGGCTCGGTGATCGCGCTGGCAGCCGGTGTGCACTCTCAGGCGCTGTTCATCCTCGGCATCCTGCTCGCGGCGGCGGTGCTCGGCAACATGGTCGTGCTGCCGATCGGCGGCGCCGACATGCCGGTGGTGATCTCGCTTGCTGAACGCGTTCACCGGCGTTCTCGGCGGCGGTCACCGGCATCGCGCTGAACAACACCGCGCTGATCGTGGCCGGCATGCTGGTGGGCGCCTCGGGCTCGATCCTCACCAACCTGATGGCCAAGGCGATGAACCGCTCGATCCCGGCGATCATCGCCGGCGGCTTCGGCGGCGCGGTCGCTGCGCCTGCCGGCGATGGGGAGACACGTGGGACCGTGCGCTCGACCTCGGCCCAGGATGTGGCGATCCAGCTCTCCTACGCGCGCCAGGTGGTGATCGCGCCCGGCTACGGAATGGCTGTCGCCCAGGCCCAGCACGCCGTGCGCGAGCTCGAGCGCGCGCTCGAGGCGCGCGGGATCGAGGTCAAATTCGCGATCCATCCGGTCGCGGGTCGAATGCCCGGACACATGAACGTGCTGCTGGCCGAGGCGAACGTACCCTACGACTCGCTCAGGGAGATGGACGAGATCAACCCCGAGTTCCCGCGCACCGACGTGACGCTGGTGATCGGCGCCAACGACGTCACCAACCCCGCGGCCAAGAACGAGCCAGGCTCGCCGATCTACGGCATGCCGATCCTCGAGGTCAATGGGTCCGGTGAGGTGATCGTGCTCAAGCGCTCGCTGGCGTCGGGCTTCGCGGGCATCGACAACCCGCTCTTCTATGAGCCGAACACCTCGATGCTGTTCGGCGACGCCAAGCAGTCGGTGAGCGACATCACCGCCGAAGTGCAGGAGCTTTAGGACGGGCGCGCTGCGGACCAGGTCGGTCGCCCTGCTCGTGAGCGCGATCGCCTGCGGCACGGCGGCCGGCTGTGGCTCGGCCACAACGGGCACATCACGGGCGGCGTCCGGCAGTTCGGGTACGACGCCGCGGAATCCGGGCGCGAGGACACATACCCGTAATGCCGATGCCGCCCTGAGGCGGCTCTCTGCCCAGCAGCTCGCCGGCCAGCGCGTGATCTTCAGCTACCCGGGGCTCACGCCGCCCGTCAGCCTGCTCGCCCGCATCAAGGCGGGCGAAGCCGCCGGGGTCATCTTCTTCAGCGACAACATTTCGAGCGAGGCACAGATCAAGGGCGTGATCGGGCGCCTCCAGCGTGCCGCCGCGAGCGGCCCGGTCAAGCGGCCGCTGCTGCTGATGACCGACCAGGAGGGAGGCGAGGTTCGCCGCCTGCCCGGCGCGCCGTTGCTGTCCGAGAAGCAGATCGGAGAGTCGGCTCATCCGGCCGCGGCGGCCAGGCAAGCCGGCCGCGGCGCCGGCCTGAACCTCAGCGGCGTCGGCATGAACGTCAATCTCGCGCCCGTGCTCGACGTGTACCGCAAGGCCGGCAACTTCATCGACCAGTACCAGCGCTCCTACAGCAACAACCCGAAGGTCGTCTCGGAGCTGGGCGCCGATTTCATCGGTGCCCAGCAGAAGACCGGGGTCGCCGCTACGGGCAAGCACTTCCCCGGGCTCGGCGCCGCGAAGCGAAACCAAAACACCGACACCGGGCCCGTCACGCTCGATGTCCCCCTTCATCAGCTGCGAACTGTCGACGAGTTTCCATATACGGCTGCGATCGCCGCGGGCGTCCGACTCGTGATGCTCTCCTGGGCGGTCTATCCGGCGCTCGATCCGCACCGCCCCGCGGGCCTCTCCTCGACCGTGGTTCAGGGCGAGCTTCGCAAGCGACTCAAGTTCACGGGCGTGACGATCACGGACGCGCTCGAGGCGGGGGCGCTGAACCGCTTCGGATCGACGTCGAGCCGCGCTCTGCTCGCCGCGGGCGCAGGCATGGACCTGCTGCTTTGCGCGAGCGAGAACGTGGGCCAGGGGGGCGCCGCCGTGGACGCGCTGGCGAGCGCGCTGCACGGCGGACGTCTCGGGCGATCGGCGTTCCTCGCCTCGGTGCAACGGGTGATGGCGCTGCGCTCCGCGCTTGGCCGCTAGCCGGCCCTAAGCGGGACCACACACGTGCGCGCCTGCGGGTAGAGTCGCGCCCACCAAGAATCGGAGGATCGCCGATGGACCCAAATCGTCTGACCGCTATCCCGCTGTTCTCCAAGCTGTCTGCCGATGAGGCGCGCCGGCTCGCGACGTTCGCGACCGAGACCAGCGCCGCCGAAGGTCAGATCCTGATGAAGGAGGGCGACTACTCGACCGAGCTGATCGCGATCGAGGAGGGCACGGCCGACGTGATAAAGGGGGGCGAGAAGGTCGCGTCGCTCAAACAGGGTGACGTGATCGGTGAGATGGGCCTGATCGACCGCGCGCCGCGCAACGCGGACGTGATCGCGACCTCTCCGATGCGGCTGCTGAAGCTCACCCACTGGGAGATCAGGCGGATGTCGGAGGAAACGATCGAGCGCATCCACGAGATCATCGAAGACCGCCGCAAGGAGGGCGTGGCCGACCCGGCGCAGTGAGGCGACCGGCAGGCGCGAGTAGGGCGCTGAGGGGGCTTAGACGCAGGTACGGGCTTGCCGGAGTGGCCGGGGTGGCTCAGCGCCGGTCTGGCCGGGGTCTCAGCGCCCGGTCTGGCCGGGGTGGCTCAGCGCCCGGTCTGGCCGGGGTGGCTCAGCGCCCGTCCTGGCCGGAGCCGCTATCCGCCTCATCCCGACCCGGGACCTTGTCCGCCTCCTCCGTCGAGACGCGTTCCGCGTCCGCGTGCTTCACGGGCTCGGGATCCTCGCGCCGATCACCGGGGGGCGCGGATTCGCTTCCTCTGTTTTGCGGTGATTCTTCATTCATGCTGGTTCTCTACCCCGTGCAGGCGGATCTGAGCGGTTAGTCGCGCGGCCGAGCAGCTGGCTACCCTCGAAGCGATGATGTCGCGTGCGCAGGCGGTGGAGGCGCTGGCGGATGAGCGGTTTGACCTCGCCGTGATCGGCGGCGGCATCACCGGCGCCGGGGTCGCCTTCGATGCTGCGACGCGTGGCTACAGCGTGGCGCTGATCGAGAAGGCGGACTTCGCCGCTGGCACCAGCAGCCGCTCCTCCAAGCTCGTCCACGGGGGGCTTCGCTATCTGCGCAAGTTCGACCTCGGGCTCGTGCGCGAGGCACTCCTGGAGCGCCAGCTGATGGTCAAGCTCGCTCCCCACCTGGTGACGCCGGTGAAGCTGGTCGTAGCGGCGTTTGGAGGCTCGCGACCCGATCGGCTCTTTGGTCTCGGTCTGAACATGTATGACGTCATGGCGACGCCTTCGCTGCGAGGCCGCCGCGCGGCGCGGCGGGGCGCCGGAGGTGGCGGGCGGGGAGCGGCGTCCACGGGTGCCGGCCAGAACGGCGAGCCCTACTGGAGCCCGTCGCGACACCGCCTGATCGGAGCGGAGGAGGTGGTGGCGCTGGTGCCTGCGCTCGACGCGCGGGAGCCTACCGGTGGCTACCTGTTCTACGACTGCCAGACCGACGACGTGCGCCTCGTGCTGACCGTGCTCGAAGAGGCGGAGCGATTCGGAGCGGTGTGCGCCAACCGGCTCGAGGCAAAGGAATTGAGCGCGGAGGGGATTCTGGTCGCCGACGTGACCACCGGCGCCGAGTTCACGCTGAAGGCCGAGAACGTGATCAACGCCACAGGTGTGTGGGCGGATCGGATAAGGCCCGAGGAGCTCCACGCGGAGGCCGAGGTGCCGGTCATCCGGCCGAGCCGCGGCACCCACATCACCCTCTCGCAGGACGATCTGCCGCTGCAGGCGGGAGCGGTGGTGCCGGCCGGCGGCGGTCGCTTCATCTTCGCGCTGCCGTGGCTGGGCCGCAGCCTGATCGGGACGACCGATAACGACTACGACGGGGATATCGACTGCGTCCGGCCGGCGCTCGCAGACGTCGAGTACCTGCTCGAGGCCACCAATGAGTTCTTCGGCAAATCACTGGGTCTCGGCGCTGTGACGGGCGCATACGCCGGTGTGCGACCGCTGATCTCCACGGGCGACAGCCGCAAGTCGGTGGACATCTCGCGTAAGGCCGAGTTGTATGAGACCTCCAGCGGGCTGATCACGATCACCGGCGGAAAGCTCACGACGTGGCGCCGCATGGCCAAGCTGGCGGTCGATCGCCTGGTCGAGCGGGAGGGACGCGACGCGCCCTGCCGAACGCACGAGATCCCGCTCGGGCAACCCGCCGAGGCCGCGACTCTGCCGCGGGTTGCGGGCGTCCCCGAGAACAGCTACGGCCCGCTCGCGAGCCGCTACGGGCACGCGGCAGAGGACGTGCTGAAACTCGCCTCGGAGCAGGCCGAACTGGCGCGGCCGATCGTGCCGGGATTCCCTGACCTGCTCGCCGAGGCGGCCTACGCAGCTCGCTGCGAGCAGGCGCTGACTGTCGGCGACGTGCTCTGGCGCCGGACGCGGCTGGGAGTTCTCGACGCGCACGCACTGCGGGCAGACGGGTCAGATTTGGCCGACCGGGTCGCCCGGGCGATGGCGCTCGAGCGCGACTGGGATGCGCAGGAGCAGGCCGCAGCCGTGATGCGCTTCAAGGAGGAGACCGAGGCGGAGACGCTGGCGGTGGCCGCGTGATGGCGCCCGCGCGCCGGTGGCGGATTTGCGGTGAGACCGTCGAGCTGGGCGGGCGCCCCTGGCTGATGGGCATCGTCAACGCTACGCCCGACTCATTCTCGGACGGGGGCGCTCAGCGGACGGTCGCCGAGCGGGTGGAGCTAGCGGCCTCGCTCGTGCGTGCGGGCGCGAAACTGATCGACATCGGTGGCGAATCGGGGGTGACCAACCGGCCCGCCATCGAGCCGCGTGAGGAGATCGAGCGCGTTGTGCCTGTGATCGAGCAGGTGGTCGCCGAGGTCGGCGTGCGCGCCTCGGTTGACACCTACAAGCCCGAGGTCGCGCGGGCGGCGATCGAGGCAGGCGCATCGATTGTCAACGACACAAGCGGCCTGCGCGACCCCGAGCTCGCCGATGTGTGTGCCGAGACCGGCGCCGGGCTGATCCTGATGCACACGCGCGCGGCGCCCAAGCAGAAGCTCCTCGACCCCTCACTCGACGAGGGGGTGGTCGCCGACGTCGAGCGGCTGCTGCGGGCACGGATCGAGCTGGCATGCGATCGCGGCGTGGCGTTCGAACAGCTCATGCTCGATCCGGGCCCCGACTTCTCAAAGACACCAGCTCAGACTGTGAAGGCGCTACAGGCACTGCCGGCGCTGCACGAGCTCGGGCGTCCGCTGCTGTTGGCCGTATCCCGGAAGGACTTCATCGGAGCGATCACCGAGCGGCCACCCCGCGCCCGGCTCGGAGGGACGCTGGCCGCGGTTGCTTTCGGGGTGGACGCCGGCGCGCACGTGCTGCGGGTCCACGATGTCGCGGCGGTGGCCGACTTCCTGGCCGTGCGAACAGTGCTGAGTGGTGAGACCGGGCTCGACCCCGACCTGCGCCTCGCCGACGCGCTGCGGTGGGAGCAGGGGGCCCGCTGAGCAACCGCACCGCCCGATAGATTCAGAGACCCATGTCTGTACTTGAGCGTGAAGCCCTCGAGCAAAGCCCGCTGGCCGACCTCCACGCGCTTGCCTCGGAGTTGTCGATCGACGGCTATCGGCTCTTGCGGCGCGAGCAGCTGGTCGATGCGATCCTGGCGCGCCAGGATGGCGCGGCCGGCCCGGCGCATGCCCCAGCTGAAGAGACAAAACCCGAGCCGAAGCCGCGGCGGCGGCGGGGTCGGCGGGGAGGCGGCAGCCGAGCAAGCGCCGAGGAGTCGAGCGCCGAGCCTGCTGTCGCCGACCAGGAGCCCTCCGCGCCGGAGCCCGCCGAGCCGGCCCCGCAGGCCGACGAGGCGCCGAAGGACACCGGTCGGCGTGCCGACCGGGAGGGGGAGGAGGCAGCGGCTCCAGCGGGTTCCGAGCGGGCGCGCTTCGAGGCGCTCGAGGCGCGCTTTCCCGACGAGCAGCTCACTTTTGGCTCCGAGGCCCCGATCGTCGCCGCGATCGAGTCCTTGGCGCCGATTGGAAAGGGCTCGCGAGTCACGATCGTGGGGCCTGCTCGGGTGGGGAAGACCCACACGCTGCGACGGCTGAGCGAGCTGCTGGCCGAGCGAGATGATCTCGAGTTACTGCCGGTACTCGTCGGCGTGCGGCCCGAGGAGATTCCGGAGTGGACTGCCGGTCCGGTCAAGCCGCTTGAGTCGCTCTCACTCGCCTCACCGCCCTCCGCCCAGGACCGCGCGGTTTACGGTGCGATCGACCGGGCGCGGTCGATCGCGCTGGCTGGCGGGCATGCCGTCGTGCTGCTCGACACGCTGGATGGGCTCCACGAGCACGCGACGCGCAGGGTGCTGGCGACAGCGCGCAGGCTTCTCGACGGCGGCTCGGTGACTCTGATCGCCACCTCCTCTGAGCCGATCGGCGGAGAGACGACCGTGATCGCGCTCGCGCCCTCCGAACAGGGCCCCGCGCTCGACCTGCGTCTGAGCGGCACGCTGAGGGCCGAGCTGCTCGTAGGCGAGGAGGGCGCCGCCGCGATCGTCCGCGCGCAGTCAGAGGCGCTTCGGCGCTAGCCGGCTCAGTAGGCGGTCGTGCGCGCTCGGTGGCGCGGATGCATCTTGTAGCCCGGTGCCTGGCCCCGCTGCCAGAGCACCCGGTCGAGCTCGGCCGCGGGCCTTCCGGTGCGTGCGGCGAGCATCTCGACTGCGTGGACGGCGCAGGCGCGGATCTCGATCTCCTCCTCTGAGGAGTGCTCGATCAGCTCTCCACGCTCGATCTGCCGCACCAGCGCCGGCTCGAACCGCAGAACGCCGTCGAGGCGCAATACGTGCGGCACGAGGTTGTCGGCGAACATAGTCAGACGGTCGAGGTCGTCGAAGTCGGCGACCCGCGCGATCGCGAGGTCCGAGGCGGCGATCTGCGCGCGCTTGAGGAAGGGCACGGCGAGGCCGTCGTAAATGGAGGTGTCGGCAAAACACGACCACCCGGCCAGGATCGCTACGAGCGCGGTTGCCGAGCACTGCGCGCTGTCGACGACTGCGGCGAAACTACCCCCGTACTCGCGGCGCAGGTGGCTCCCGAGGTCGCGCAGCGAGGCGGCGAACAGGACCATCAGCTGGTGGTCGGGATGCTGGTGTAGGGCGGCAGCGACCTCGTCGGGCCCAATCCGCTCCAACTCAGGCGCGCTCCACGGCCCGAACTCGGCAAACCGTGTGCGCACACCGGTCGCGATCGTGAGGTAGCCGGAGCGCCCGCGCTGCTTCCGCAAGGTCGGGAACCAGCCCGAGCCGAAGTTGATCGTGTCGAGCGTGAGCCAGAATGCCGCCAGCTCTTCGCGCGTGCCGGTCACGAGGTGGGCGCTCGCGTCCGGTGCAGGCGGAGCCATCTCTGGCGGTAGCGAAGCGCCGTAGCGCTCGATCTCGGCCTCTGCGACCGAAACGTGGCGAGCCCGCCCGGCGATCAGGGCGCACGCGTCCCGCAACTGAGCCAGCGCGTCGCTCATGCGAGAGAGATGAGCGCGATGCCGGCTGCGACCGCGAGGGCGCCGGCGAGCCGTTCGCGTGTCACGGCCTCGCGACCGGTCAGCGCCAGCCAGGCAGTCGCGATGACGACGCTCGACTCGCGCACGGCGGCGACCGAGGCAGCCGGGGCCAGCCTGAGCGCGGCGAGCACCAGCGCGTAGGCGCCGAAGAAGCCGATTCCGGCCACGACCGTGCGGGCGCCGAGGGCGGTCCGCATCGCGCGCCGGCCCCGCGCCCGCCAGACGCCGAGACCGTACGCCGTGGCGACCACCGCGAAGACCACCTCGAGGTAGGAGATCGGCGCGGCGTGGGCGATGCCGTGCTTGTCGACGATCGTGTATCCCGCGATGCACGCGCCGACGGCGAGCGCCAGCGCGAGGTCCGCCAGGTGACCGCTGGTACGCACGCCTCGCACGAGCACCACGCCGGCGGCGACGACGACTACCCCGATCACGGCGCCGGCCGAGAAGCTCGTGGCGAGCACCACGGCGCTGAACAGCAGGACGAGTACGGGCGCCGAGCCGCGTGCGACCGGGTACACGAAGCTCATGGCCGCTCGCGTGTAGCCCGAGGCGAGCAGCACTAGGTATGTCACCTCCAGCGCGCTCGACGCCGCGATGTAGGGCCAGGCGGCCGGCGTGATCCGCCAGGTGAGCGCGGCCACGGGTGCGAACACGACCACACCGATCAGGACCGCGACCGCGGTCGCGGAGTGCGTGTCCTCAGCCCCAGAGAGCAGCAGGTTCCAGTTCGCATGGACCAGGGCCGCTGCGAGCGCTAGCAGGAGGGCTGAGACGGGCATGGGCTTGGTTTCAGTCGATTTCGACGGACGATCCGCGCTGATGATGGCCCACGCGGGCATCCGGCGACGACTTGCACGGCCGCTACCGTTGGCGATCCGGTGGCTGAGCAGACAACTGACCTCGACGCTTTTCTGGCCGGGCTGAACGGCCCTCAGCGCGAGGCTGTGACCTTCGGCGAGGGGCCGCTGCTGATCCTCGCGGGGGCTGGCTCGGGCAAAACCCGCGTTCTCACCCACCGGATCGCCTACCTGCTCGCGACGGGCGCCGCGCACGCGAACGAGATCCTCGCGATCACCTTCACCAACAAGGCCGCAGGCGAGATGCGCGACCGGGTGGAGTTCCTGGTGGGCGGGCGTATCCGCTCGATGTGGGTCATGACCTTCCACGCTGCCTGCGCTCGCATGCTGCGCGCCCACGCCGACCGGCTCGGGTACACGCGCAGTTTCACGATCTACGACCAGGCCGACTCCCGGCGCTTGACCAAGCGCTGTCTCGACGACCTCGGCATCGACACGAGGCGCTTCACGCCCGCCGGCGTGCAGGCGCAGGTTTCGGATGCCAAGAGCAAACTCATCGACGCCGATGGCTACGGGCAGATGGTTGGCTCGTTCTTCGAACGCACCGTGGCGGAGGTCTACCGCCTCTACGAGCGAGAGCTGCACCGGATGAACGCGATGGACTTCGACGACCTCCTGTTCCGTGCCGTCGATGTGCTGACGATGTTCCAGGAGGTCCGCGACCGCTACACCGCCAATTTCCGACACGTTCTGGTCGACGAGTATCAGGACACGAACCACGCTCAGTACCGGTGGCTCAAGCTGCTGACCTCGGAGCGGCGCAACGTGATGGTTGTCGGAGACGATGCTCAGAGCGTGTACTGCTTCCGGGAGCCGACATCCGCAACATCCTCGAGTTCACCGACGACTATCCCGACGCGCACGTCGTCAAGCTCGAGCAGAACTACCGCTCGACCCAGCGCATCCTCAGCGCGGCCAACGCGCTCATCAGCCACAACCGCGCGCAGAAGCCCAAGCATCTGTGGACCGAGGTGGGGGAGGGGGATCCGATCAAGATCCGCGAGCTGGACGACGAGCACGCAGAGGCACGCTTCGTGGTGGGAGAAGTCGAGCGCCTGCTGGACGAGGGCGGCTCCCCGGCTGAGATCGCGGTTTTCTACCGGACCAACGCCCAGTCGCGGGTGCTCGAAGACACGCTGGTGCGCGCTGCGATGCCGTATCAGGTGATCGGAGGGACGAAGTTCTACGAACGGGCCGAGATCAAGGACGCGATCGCCTACCTCGTCGCGCTCGTGAACCCTCAGGACGCGGGCGCGTTCACGCGTGTCGTCAACTCTCCCCGCCGCGGGATCGGCTCGACATCGGTCTCGCGCCTGCTCGCCTTCGCCAACACCACGGGGCTGTCGATTTGGGATGTGGCCGCGACACCCGAGCAGGTCCCCGACCTCGGCCCGCAGGCGATCAAGGCATTGCGGCGATTCATGGCGACGATGGCCTTCCTGCGCGAGCGAGCGGAGTCCGACGTTGAGATAGCGACGCTGCTCGACGCGGTCCTGCGAGAGACCGGCTACTTGGAGGCGCTCGAGGCTGAGCGGACATTCGAGGCCCAGGGCCGGATCGAGAACCTTCAGGAGCTCGTCAACGTCGCCGCCGAGTTTGACGCGTCCCGCGCGGCCGCGGGGGCGCCCGGGCGAGGGGACGACACCGGACTGGCGGAGTTTCTGCAGCAGCTCCAGCTGCTCTCGGATGCCGACGAGCGCAAGGACGACCGTGCCCTTCTCACGCTGATGACGCTGCACAACGCAAAGGGGCTCGAGTACGAGATCGTCTTCATCATCGGCTGCGAGGAGGGCGTCTTTCCCCATCCGCGTGCGCTCGAAGAAGGAGGGCTCGAGGAGGAGCGGCGTCTGTGTTACGTGGGCATCACCCGCGCGAAGCGCGACCTGTATTTGACATACGCGCGCAGCCGCGGTCTGTTCGGCAGGCGCACCTACGGCATGCGCAGCCGCTTCATCACGGAGATCCCATTTGAGCTGACCGACCAGGAGGAGCAGCAACCTCGTCCGCGCGCCATCTCGTGGGCCAATGCTGCGCGCGGCAGCGAATGGGAGGGCGCTCGCAAGCAGGAGGGCGCGGCTTTGGCCTATCGGCTCGGCGACGACGTCGTCCACCCCTCTTTCGGCGACGGCGTGGTCACCGGCATCGAGCCGGGAGGGATCGTTGTGATCCGCTTTGCGTCAGACCGCACCGAGCGGAAACTGCTCGCCGAGCTGGCGCCGATCTCCAAGCGATAGCCGATCCCCGCCGGCTCTCGCGTCCGTGGCTAGGCTTCCCCCGCCATGACCGCCACGATTGTCGACGGGCGTGCCGCCGCCGCCAGCGTTCGCGAAAACGTCGCGCGCGGGGTCGAGCAACTCGAGCGCGAGACCGGGCGCCGGCCTGGCCTGGCGACGATTCTCGTCGGGGACGACCCCGCTTCCGAGATCTATGTGCGCAACAAGCGGCGCGTCTCGGCGGAGGTTGGGATCGCCGATTATCACCAGCATCTCAGCGCGACTTCGAGCGAGCAAGAGGTGGCGGCCGTGATCCAGGAGTGCAACGACGACCCGGAGGTCAGCGGCATCCTGCTCCAGCTCCCAGTGCCCGAGGGACTTGACGGGCCCTCGCTGAGCGGACTGATCGCCCCCGAGAAGGACGTGGACGGCCTCACACCCATCAGCGCAGGGCGCCTCGTCCAGGACACCCCCGGCCTGCGCCCGTGCACGCCGCTCGGCATCATCGCGCTGCTCGACGCACACGGGGTGGCGCTCGAAGGCGCCGAAGCTGTGGTTGTTGGCCGCTCCAACCTCGTTGGCCGACCGGTGTCGGCGATGCTGCTGCACCGCAACGCGACGGTGACCGTGTGCCACTCGCGGACGCGCGGCCTTGCTGCCGTCTGCTCCCGCGCCGATGTCCTGGTAGCAGCCGTCGGCGTGCCGCAGATGATCGGACCTGAGTACGTCAAGGCGGGCGCGGCCGTCATGGACGTCGGAATCAATCGGACAGACGAGGGCCTGGTCGGCGACGTTGACTTCGACCGCGTCGTCGAACGGGCGGGCGTGATCACGCCGGTTCCCGGCGGCGTCGGACCGATGACGCCGGCGATGCTCTTGCGCAACACGCTCGAGGCTGCCCGGATGCAGCTGAGGCATACCCACGCCGACTAGGATCCAGCCAATGGCGCGGACCTGGATCCTGACCGGCTCGCCAGAGAATTACGAGGCGACTAAAGCTCGCGGCTTCAGCGTGATCGGACTGAAGGAGCGCAACCGCAACCGGGCGCTCGAAATCGAACCGGGTGACCGGATCGTCTTCTACATCACGCGTGAGATGGCGTTCGCGGGCAGCGTCCGGGTCGACGGCGAGCTGTTCGAGGATCGCGCCAAGATCTGGCCGGGCAAGCCGGGCAAGGTGGACTCGTATCCGTGGCGCTTTGCCACCACCGCCGAGGTGTTGCTCGACCAGACCGACTGGATCCCGGCCGAGTCGCTCGCAGAAGAGCTCGAGCATGTCCGCAAGTGGCCACGCGAGCACTGGAAGCTGGCCTTCCAGGGCCAGATCCGGCCCGTCTCCGAGCACGACGCGCGCACGCTGCTCGAACGCATGCGCGCACGCGTGCCCGCGTGAGCTCCGACGGCTTCCGGATCTCCCGGCTGCGCACCGGCGAGGTGATCGCGGGCAGCGGCGGCCTGCTGCTGCTCGTCTTTTTGTTCGCGCTCAAGTGGTACGGGCTGAGCCCGAGGCTGACGCAGGGACACGCCGGGTTGCCTGGGGCGACCGCTTGGAGCGGCTGGCAGGAGCTGCCGGTCCTCCGCTGGCTGCTGGCGGTGACAGGCATCTCTGCAGTGTTGCTCGCGTACTACCAGGCCGCTCGCCGCGCGCCGGCGATCCCAGCCGCGCTCAGCGTCGTCGTAACCGTGCTCGGCGGCGTCAGCCTGGTGGCGCTGATCGTGCGAGTCCTGCTCGCTCCACCGACGCTGCCGGAGATCGGCTCGCTCGACCGCCGGACCGGCGCCTATCTGGGGCTGTTCGCCGCGATCGCGATCGCGTACGGGGGCTTCGCGTCGCTGCGGCAGGAGGGCGGAACCGAGCCCTCCCAGCTCGGTGAGATCGAGACGCTCAGGGTGTAGCCGACAACCGCCGTCTGGGAGCGGGGACCTAAAATCGGGCGGGATGCTTGACCGGGACCAGGTACTCCACGTCGCTCGCCTAGCGCGGCTCGAGCTGGACGACGCAGAGCTCGAGCGCATGGCGGCCGAGCTCTCGCACGTGCTCGACCACATCGAGAAGATCCGCGAGCTCGACCTGGAAGGCGTGCCCCCGACCTCCCATATCGTCGATATCCCGGCGCCACTGCGCGCCGACGTCCCCGAGCCGTGCCTCGACCGCGAGGCGGTGCTCAAAAGCGCTCCGGAGCCGGTCAACGGCGGTTTCGGGGTCCCCAGCCCGGGCGCCTCCCCGGCATGAGCGACGAGCTGCTCGAGCTGACCGCCACCCAGGCGGCTGCCGCGGTGCGCTCCCACGAGATCGACGCGCAAGAGCTGTTCGACGCCTACAGAGAGCGAGCGGCGGCCGACGACCTGAACGCCTTCACCTGGGTGGCGGAGGGACGCCCTCGACAGCGCCCGACCGGGACGCGCCACTCGGGGGTGTGCCGCTCGCCGCCAAGGACCTGTTTTGCACCGAAGGTGTCCCCAGCCAGGCCGGCTCTCGGATTCTCGAGGGTTATAGGCCGCCATACACCGCCACTGTCGTGCAGCGCCTCGCTGCAGGCCGGCGCGCCGTTGCTCGGCAAAACCAACCAGGACGAGTTCGCGATGGGATCCTCGACCGAGAACTCAGGCTTCGGTCCGACGCTCAATCCGTGGGATCGCACACGGGTGCCGGGCGGGTCCTCCGGCGGCAGCGCGGCCGCGGTCGCCGCCGGGCTCGCGCCGTGGGCGATCGGCACCGACACGGGCGGCTCGATCCGCCAGCCGGCGGCGCTGTGCGGAGTCGTGGGAATGAAGCCCACCTACGGCGCCTGCTCGCGCTACGGGATGATCGCGTTCGCCTCCTCGCTCGACCAGGCCGGACCGCTCACTCGCGACGTGACCGACGCGGCGTTGCTGCTCGCGCACATGGTCGGCCGCGACCCACGCGACTCGACCTCACTCGAGTTTCCCGAGCCGATCGGGCGACCGTCGGCCGAGGACTTGCGCGGCATCCGGCTCGGCATTCCTGAGGAGCTGACCGGCGCCGAGGGCGGCGTCGAGCCGGGCGTCCGCGACGCCTTCGAGCGCACGCTCGAGCGCGCACAAGGGCTCGGCGCCTCGGTCGAGCCCTGCCGGCTGCCGCATGCACCGCACGGGCTGTCGGCCTACTACCTGATCGCCCCCGCGGAGGCCTCGGCCAACCTGGCGCGCTACGACGGGGTCCGCTACGGGCTGCGCGTCGACGGCCAGGCCGACCTGCTCTCGATGTACCAGCGCACGCGCGGAGCCGGCTTCGGACGCGAGGTCAAGCGCCGGGTGATGCTCGGCACCTACGCGCTGTCGAGCGGCTACTACGAGGCCTACTACGGCACCGCGCTGAAGGTCCGGACGAAGATCTCCGAGGACTTCAAGGCCGCCTTTGAGCGCTTCGATTTCGTCGCCACGCCGACAAGCCCGTGGGTCGCATTCGAGCTCGGCGCCAAGGCTGAGGACCCGCTGGCGATGTACCTGAACGACTTCTGCACGGTGCCGATGCCGCTTGCGGGCATTCCCGCGATCTCGATTCCCTGCGGCCTGAGCGAGGGCCTGCCGGTGGGCTTCCAGCTCGCGGGTCCCGCGTTCTCCGAGAACCGTCTGCTGGACGCGGCCTTTGCGCTCGAGCAGGCGCTCGGCTTCGACGGGAGCCGAGCCCGTGGCTGATTACGAGCCCGTCATCGGCCTCGAGGTGCACGTACAGCTGGCCACGGCCACGAAGATGTTCTGCGGATGCGAGTTGTCCTTCGGTGATCCGCCCAATGTGCATACGTGTCCCGTCTGCCTCGGGCTCCCCGGGGCACTGCCGGTGATCAATGAGCGCGCAGTCCGCTTCGCGGTCATGATCGGGCTCGCGTTCGGCTCCGAGATCGCCCGGCGCTCGCTGTTTCACCGCAAGAACTACTTCTATCCCGACAGTCCGAAGGGCTACCAGATCTCGCAGTACGACGAACCGCTGTGCAGAGGGGGCGGTCTCGGCGAGGTCCGCATCCACCGGGCCCACCTCGAGGAGGACGCCGCCAAACTCGATCACATCTCGACCAGCGGCCGCATCCACGGGTCCGAGCGCTCGGTGGTCGACTTCAACCGCTGCGGCACGCCCTTGGTCGAGATCGTGACCGAGCCCGACCTGCGCTCCCCCGAGCAGGTGCGCGAGTGGCTGACGCTGCTGCGCGGGACGCTCAAGGTCCTGGGCGTCTCGGACGTCGACATGTCCAAAGGCTCGTTGCGCGTCGACGCCAACGTGTCGATGCGACCGGCCGGCTCGACGGCCCTCGGGACCAAGACCGAGCTCAAGAACATGAACTCGTTTCGCTTCCTCGAGCGCGGCGTGCGCGCCGAGCTCGAGCGACAGCGCGCCGTCCTGGACTCCGGCGAAGCGGTGCAACAGGAGACGCTTCACTATGACCCGGCCAGCGACAGGCTGACTTCGCTGCGCTCCAAGGAAGAGGCGCACGACTATCGCTATTTCCCCGAGCCGGATCTGATGCCACTGGAGGTCTCAGACGAGCTGCTCGCCGAGGCCCGCTCCGCGCTTCCCGAGCTCCCGGCCGCGCGTGCCGAGAGGTTTGAGCGCGAGCTCGGGCTGAGCGCCGGCCGCGCGCACGAGCTCGCGTTCCGCGGCGAGCTCGCTGACTACTTCGAGCAGGTTGTGGCTGCCCGGGATTCCGTCCAAGCTGCCGAGCTCGCCAACTGGATCCCGTTGCTGGTCGAGCGGATCGATCCCGGCTCTGACCCCAGCAGGTCGCGCGTGGCTCCGGAAAGCCTGGCCGCGTTAGCGGCAATGGTCGCGCGCAAGGAGATCAGTCGCGACGCCGCTCGCGACGTTCTGGGACTGCTGGTGGTCGAGGGCGGCGATCCGCAGGCGATCGTGACCCGCGAAGGACTCGGAGCGCTGGCACCAGACGGTGAGCTCGCGAAGCTCGTCGATCAGGCGATCGCGAGCGATTCGAGTGCCGCCGCTCAGGTGCGCGTGGGCAACATGAAGGCGATCGGACCGCTCGTCGGCTACGTGATGCGAGAGACCAAGGGCCGCGCCGACGGCGGCGAGGTGAGGCGGCTGATCCTCGAACACCTGGGCGTCGGTTAGTCCGATACCGGTGCCCTTTGCCGCGGGCTTGGGTCACCGCAGAGGCGCTTACGAGCACTCACAGGTACTGATGCGCGCCCGCCCGAACGATGGAGAGCTGGTTCGGCTTGCGCGGCGTGGCGACCGCCGTGCGTTCGCCGCGCTGGTCACCGGCCACTACCCCGTCCTGCTGGCCACATGCCGCCGCGTGCTCCGTGACGGGGAGCTCGCGCGCGACGCGGCCCAGCAAACAATCCTCACCGCGATGCTCGGTCTCGAGCATCTCCGTGACGAAGAGCGATTCGAGTCGTGGCTGATCGGCATCGGTCTCAACGTCTCGCGGGCCGTACTGCGCGAGCGCAGCCGGTCTATGCCTTCGGCCGCGACGCTCGCTCGCGAGCAGCGGCTCGCCGACTCTGAAGCAGCGCCAACAGACCCCGCGCAAAGCGTCGAGCACGACGAAGTCGTTGCCCGTGTACGCAATGCGATCAAGCATCTTCCGCCGGGACAGCGGGACGCAGTTGCCCTGTACTACATCGCAGGCTTGACCCTTTCCGAGATCGCCGAGCACCTCGGGACGGTGCCCGGGGCGATCAAGACACGCCTGCACAAGGCACGCCGGTCCCTGCGTGCACCACTAACCCAGCTCTGGAAGGAGAACTTCATGAGCGCCGACAAGCTGGACTTTGTGCGAATGGAAGTCGCCGATCTGCGGCGAAGCGCCGCCACTGGGCCGCAGCCCGATCCGATCCGCAACATCCTGTTCCTCGACGAGGAGGGAGGCGATCGCCGCCTATCGATCTGGGTCGGCGCGAGCGAAGCAACGGCTCTCGCCGTGCTGCTCGAAGACGTCCAGCTGCCGCGCCCTTGGACGCATCAGTTTGCTGCGCAGCTGCTCCGAGCGGCGGGTGGCCAGCTAGCAGAGGTAAGGATCGTCGAGCTCACCGATTTCACCTTCTACGCCCAGGTCGTCCTTGCGGACGGGACCACAGTGGACGCCCGCCCCAGCGATGCTCTCGCCCTCGCGCTCCACCTCGACGCACCGATTTATGTGGCCGACCGCGTTCTGGAGCAAGCCGCATCCCGAACCGCTGCCGATCGCTCGAGCCTGGGCGAAGCTCATCATTCCCGCGAAGGCATTAGGGCGATCGCGGACGAGGCCAGGAGCCGTCTCAAAGCGCAAGCAGAGATGCTCGAGGACCTGAGGCGCTGAGGGTCGTGTGACGCCGGACGGGGCGTACGATTAACCACCGCAACGTCTGCTTCAGGAGGTCCCGGAGATGTCTCGCCTAGTACGGATGGACCAGACCGGCCACACGACGCTCGCGGAGTGGCGCGCCGATGACCGAGCTGCTGTTGCTGCGGCCCGGACTGCGTTTAACGCCGAGCTCGAGCAGGGCTACTACGGCGTCGTCTCTGAGCGCGCCGGGCATGCTGAGCACGTACGTGAACTGCCGGTTGACGCGCCACTCGTGATCATGCGCCGCCCGATCGCCGGGGGCTGATGAGCTCTCCTCCGGAGCTCGCCGACCCCACGTGAGTGCCCTCCCGGAACTCGCCGACGTTTCCTGGCGGCCCCGCACAACTGACGCGTCGCTGGCGCGCAGGGGCCGGCTCTGGACCGCGGTCACCATGGCCCACGTGCTGCCGTTCCTGGCCGTGGCCGGTCTGTTCGTGGCGCTGAAGCCTCTGCTCGCGCCCATCTCGGTGATCGCGCTTGGCTTTGCGTGGGCGATCCCCGAGCTCTACGCGGCTCGGGGCGCCAAGGTGCTGCAAGCCTCCCGCCCGGCGGACCCTGGGTCTGAGCGCATCGCGGTCGGGCTGCTCGGCGACCTCCTCGACAACGAGCCACGTGCCCTCCACGCCCGCGCCGGCCTCGTCGTCGAGCCCGGCGTGCTGGGAGTCTGGCTCCTGGGAGAGGGTGGTGCCGTGCTCGTGCGTCCCGGTGCTCGGCGCGTTCTCGCCTACTGCGTCAAGGCGACCGACCGCGAGTTGCCGCGCTCTGACCGGATCGCCCACCTGCTTCTCGCCCTACGAGCGGACGAAGCCGGCTTCGCGACGCTGGCGAACCTCGCTTTCTCGGGCGCGCGCTGGCGGCTGCGCAGGAGGTTGCGCCAGCCACAGCGCGAGGCGCTTGCAGCGGCGGCCGAACAAGCGCGCAGGCTGCGCGGCCACCCAGTCGGGACCGCTTCGCTGAGCGCTACGCTCTGAGTCATGCGTTCTCGCGTTGAACATGCTTCAGAGTGGAATCCGGAGAGGGCTCCCAAACGGCCGCCTCTGCTGCGGCGGCTAGCCGCGGCCCTGGTCTTGGTCGCGGTGGCTGCGATCGTGATCCATTTCGTGATCGGGCTGTTGCTGACGGTCTTCTACGTCGCGCTGATCGCGGGGCTGGTGATCGCCGTCATCTGGGCGCTGAAGACGATCGTCTGGTAGGCGCCGGGCGGTGCAGGATCTCGGCTATGTCGGGATTGCCATGCTCTTTGGTCTCGCCGGGGGCTTCGTCGGCAGGGCCAAAGGCTCGTCGTTCCTGCTCTGGTTTCTGATCTCCGGCTGCGTGCCTGTCTTCGGCCTGCTGGCCGCAGTCTTCTACCGCTCGGAAGCCCGCGAGCTGCGCCGCCAGTGCCCGCAGTGTGGGCGGATCGTCATGCTTCACGACGCCCTCTGCATGGGCTGCGGCGCCGAGCTCGAGTTTCCCGACGAGGCTCTCGCCTCCAAGGCGCAGATGCGCGGCCGCACGGCGTAGCGCCGCAGCCCGAAGCCGCTTGCGGCCCGCCGGACGGCCGCTACACTCGACCGTTCTCCGCGCGCGGGCCCGGCCGCGCGCAGCAGAGATCGATCCAGGACGAACGCGATGCGCGCAGTCGACGCAATCATGGAATGCCTCAAGGCCGAGGGGGTGGAGGTCGTGTTCGGCCTGCCCGGCGGCGCCAATCTGCCTACCTACGACGCCTTCTATGACGCGGGCATTCGCCATATCCTCGTCCGCCACGAGGCTGGCGGCGGTCACGCGGCGGAGGGATACGCCAAGGCCACCGGCAGGGTGGGGGTGTCGCTCGCGACGAGCGGACCCGGGGCGACCAATCTGGTGACACCGATCTGCGATGCGATGATGGACTCGGTCCCGGTCGTGTTCATCACGGGTCAGGTGCGAACGGAGCTGCTCGGCACGGACGGCTTCCAGGAGGCCGACACGATCGGGATCACGATGCCGGTCGTCAAGCACAGCTTCCTGATCCAGCATCCGCTCGAGATCCCGCGCTCGATCCACGAGGCCTTTCACATCGCCCGCACCGGCCGCCCCGGCCCCGTGGTGGTTGACATCCCGCAGGACCTGAGTCGCGGCGACATCCCCTATGAGCCGGTGGGCGATTTGCGCCTGCCCGGCTATCAGCCCACGACCGAGGGCAACCAGAAGCAGATCCGGCTCGCGGCCAAGGCGCTCCAGAACGCGCGCCGCCCAGTGCTGTACGTCGGTGGCGGCGTGATCAGCGCCGACGCCTCCACGGAGCTGTTTGAGCTGGCGACTTCGGACCGCTTCCCCGTGACCTCCACCGTGATGGGCCTCGGCGCCTTCCCGGCGCCGCACGACCAGTGGCTTGGAATGCTCGGGATGCACGGCACGCGGGCGGCCAACTACGCGATGGACGAGGCCGACCTGATCTGCGCAATCGGCGCCCGTTTCGACGATCGCGTCACCGGCAAGCTGTCGGAGTTCGCGCCGCGAGCGAAGTTCATTCACATCGACGTCGATCCCGCCGAGATCTCAAAGAACGTGCCCGCGCACATCCCGATCGTCGGGGACGCCAAGAACATCCTGCCGCGGCTGACCGCCGAATACAGAGCCCTCGCTCCGCCGAGCGGGCGGCTCGAGGAGTGGTGGTCGCGCATCAAGGCCTGGCGGGAGCGCCACCCGCTGCGCTACGAGGACTCCACCGATGCCGAGATCAAGCCCCAGTACATGGTCGAAGCCCTGTACGAGGCGACGGACGGGGAGGCGATCGTCACGAGCGATGTCGGTCAGCACCAGATGTGGGCCGCCCAGTACTTCCATTTCTCGCGCCCGCGCCAATGGATCAACTCCGGCGGGCTCGGCACGATGGGGTTCGGGCTCCCCGCCGCAATGGGCGCCAAGGTCGGCTGCCCCGAGCAGACGGTCGTGTGCATCGCGGGCGATGGATCCGTGCAGATGAACACCCAGGAGCTCGCCACGTGCGTCCAGGAGGGCATCGGGATCAAGGTCTTCGTGATGAACAACGGCTACCTCGGCATGGTGCGCCAGTGGCAGGAGATGTTCTGGGACCGACGCTACAGCCAAGTGGAGATGGGCCAGTGGCCGGATTTCGTCAAGCTGGCCGAGGCCTACGGCGCCACGGGGCTGCGCTTCGAGGACAAGCGCACGCTGGTGTCGGACATGAAGGAAGCGCTGGCGGTCGAGGGGCCGGTGCTCGTCGATGTTCGGGTCACGCGTGAGGAGAACACCTTCCCGATGATTCCTGCCGGTCAGCCGGCCCGCGACATGGTGGGGTAGTGGGCGAGCCGGCGACAAAGGAGCTGCTCTCGCTCGACGAGCTCGAGGCTGCCGGTCACCTGCGCACCGGGCGCAAGCACATCCTCTCGATCTTGGTGGAGAACAAGCCGGGCGTGCTGACGCGTATAGCTGGACTGTTCGCGCGCCGCGGCTTCAATATCGACACCCTGGCCGTAGGTCCGACGGACGACGAGCGCTTCTCTCGCATCACGCTGACGCTCGATGGCGCCAAGCACCCGATCGACCAGGTGACCAAGCAGCTGCACAAGCTCGTCAATGTGCTCAAGATCCGCGACCTCGAGCCGGAGGAGACGCTCGCGCGCGAGCTGGCGTTGTTCAAGGTCTCGGCCGACGGCGCGACCCGCGCCGAGGTGATGCAGATCTGCGAGATCTTCCGTGCCAAGGTGGTCGACCTGTCGAAGCGCTCGCTGGTGGTCGAGGTCACCGGCACCTACGACAAGATCGACGCATTCGAGCGGCTCGTGCGCCCGTTCGGCCTGGTCGAGATGGCGCGCACGGGCGAGATCGCGATCGCCCGCGGGCGCAGCGAGACCTAGAGCAGCTCCCTCAGCGCCGCCATCTCACGGTCGCTCGGCTGCCAGCGCGCGGCCGCCGCATTGGCCCGCACCTGCTCGGGCTTGGTCGCGCCGGCGATCACCGAGGAGACGACCTCGCGCGCCAGCAGCGCGCCGATTGCGACCTCAATCATCGAGATGCCGTGCTCGTCAGCGTAAAGCCGCAAGGCCTCGACCAGATCGAGCTGCTCATCTGTCCCAGCCTGCTCCCTCGCTGCGAGGCGCGTGCCTTCCGGAGCGGGCCGGCCGCGGTGGTACTTCCCCGTCAGCAGCCCCGACGCGAGCGGGAAATAGGGCACGAAGCCGAGCTTGAGCCGCTCGCAGGCGGGCAGTACGTCGAGCTCGGCCTCGCGCACCAGCAGGCTGTACTCGTTCTGGACGGCGGTGAAAGGTGTGAGACCCCGCTCGCGCGCAACCGCGTCGGCCTCATCGATTTGCTCGGCGCTGAAGTTCGAGGCGCCGATCGCTCGCACGACTCCGGCCCGCACGAACTCGTCGAGGGTCTCGAGGGTCTCCGCGATCGGAGTCTCGCCGTCGGGCTCGTGGTACCAGTAGACGTCGATCACCTCGGTCCGCAGCCGCCGGAGCGAGTTCTCCAGCGCCTGGCGGATGTAGTCCCTGGAGCCGCGCGGGCCCTTGCCATCACCCATGTCCATGCCGAACTTGGTCGCGAGCACGACCTCCTCACGCCGACCCTGAAGCACCTCGCCGAGGAACTCCTCGCTCTTGCCCCGACCGTAGATGTCGGCCGTGTCGAAGAAGGTGACGCTCTGCGCCAGAGCCTCGTCGACCACCGCCCGCGTGGCCTCGAGGTCGATTCGCCGGCCGAAGTTGTTGCAGCCGAGGCCCACGGCCGAGACCTTTAGACCGCTGTGGCCGAGTGGCCGCGAAGGAACATCGCTCATGTGGGTGCAGGGTACAGTCGAGGCATGGAGCTCACGACCGGCAGGCCGGCGCCCGCCTGGCTAGACGCCGCCGGCGAGGCCCGTCTCGAGCAGCGGATCGAGGCAGCGCTGCGCCGGGCGCGCACAACTGGGGCCGTGACGCTCGCGAGCGTGACGGCGCCGCTGCCGGACAGCATCGACCCCGCGGCAGTGGTCGACGCCTCCCGCCACCCGGACGAGCCATGGTTCTGCCTCGAGGAGCCGCAACGGGACCGATTCGCACTCGCAACGCTCGGCTCGGTCGCAACGCTCGAGGCTCGGGGGCCGAAGCGGTTCGCCGCAGTCGATCGCAAGTGGCAGGCGCTCGCCACTGGCGCGATCACGGATGAGCCGGACGGCCCGCCCGGCTGCGGCCTGGTCGCGGTCGGCGGACTGGCATTCTCCCCCGAAGGGGGAGGCTCGCCCGCCTGGAGCGGCTTTGCGCCCGCGTCGATGACCGTGCCGAGGCTGTCGCTCTGCCGTCGTGGCTCGGAGCTCAGGCTAACCGCCACGGTCGCGGTAGAACCCGACGACACCGTGGCCGACGCGCTCGCGCGGGTGCAGCGGTCGCTGTCTCGGCTGTGGGTCCCAGACGATCTTCCGCTGCTCGATCCGGCCCCGGCCGGCGCCTACCACGTGGTCAGCTCGCTCCCGCCGAGCCACTACGAGGACGCCGTCGCCCGCGCCGTGGCACGGATCAAGGCGGGCCAGCTCGACAAGGTCGTGCTCGCCCGCGAGGTTGAGGTCCACGCTCCGGTCGAGCACGAGCCCGCCGCCGTGTTCGCGGTCCTACGTGAGGCCTTCGGCTCCTGCTACGTGTTTGCGATCGGGCGACGCGACGCGACGTTTCTCGCTGCGAGCCCCGAGCTGCTGGTGCGGCGCGATGGCCAGCGCGCGAGCACGGTGGCGCTCGCGGGGTCGGTGCGGCGCAGCTCAGATCCGGCGGTCGACGACCACCTCGGCGAGCAGCTGCTCCAAAGCGACAAGGACCGTGAGGAGAATGCGATCGTGGCGCGTTGGATCACGCGGGCGCTCGCGCCTCGGTCGGTGTGGGTCGCCGCCGCGCCCGAGCCGGCGCTCGTGCGGGTCGCCAACATCCAGCATCTCGCTCGCCCGATCCGCGCCCAGCTTGCCGAGCCTATCGGTGCGCTGGCGCTGGCGGGATTGCTGCACCCGACGCCGGCCGTCGGGGGCCAGCCGCGTCCGTCCGCGCTCAAGCTGATCCCCGCGCTCGAGGGAATGGATCGGGGGTGGTACGCGGGACCGGTCGGATGGACGGACGCAACCGGCGACGGCGAGTTCTGCGTTGCGCTCCGGTGCGCGCTCCTGCGCGGTCGGGTCGCCCGCTGTTACGCCGGGTCTGGGATCGTTGCCGACTCGGACCCGGGGGCAGAGCTTGCCGAGACCGAGACCAAGCTGGAGGCGCTCCTGCCGGTGCTCGCGGGCTAGGACGCTGACGGCGCTGCCAGCGCCGCCCGCACCGCCTCCGCCACCCGGCGGTGGAGCTCCAGGTTCTGCCGGCGATCGGTGCGAACCTCGATAAGGGCCGTCCGGTCGCCGCCCATCGACTTCTGCGACCGCCGCCCGCAGCTCCCCCACTGTTGCGGGGCGCTCGTAACCGAGCCCGTACAGCGCGGCCACCCGCGAAAAATCAACGCCGTGCGGGGTCGCTACGTGCTCCTCGAAGGCGTCGGTCTCGCCCGCGACCGGGAGGAAGTGGAAGATGCCGCCGCCGTCGTTGTTGAGCAGCACGATCGTCAGGTCGAGCCCGAGCCGCTTGGCCGCGAGCAGGCCGCCGATGTCGTGCAGGAGCGCGATGTCGCCGATCAGGAGCACCACAGGGCCCTCACACGCCAGCGCCGCTCCAAACGCCGACGACACAGTCCCGTCGATCCCGTTGGCGCCGCGGTTCGAGAGCACCCGGGGGCCGTCGGCGCGCGCGGGCAGGAAGGTCTCGACGTCGCGGATCGGCATCGACGAGGCCACGAACAACGTCGCGTCCGACCCCAGCCATTCGCCGAGGCGGGCGGCCACGCAACGGCTCCGACAGCTCGCTCTCCGAGGGTGCCCGCGACAGCGCCGGCCCCGGCGCGATCGGCGGCGCGCCAAGAGTCCAGCCAGCCATCCGGCGACGTCTAGGCCCTCCGGCTGCGGCAGCGGGCTGCGGAGCCGCATGCCCACCACCGCGTCGGGGTCCTGCCAGCGGCTGTGGGGGTCAAAGGCGATCTGGGGGACGTCGGCGAGCGACTGCCAGCCAGGCGCGCAGCGGCTTGGAGGTGGGCAGATCGCCGAGGCGAAAGACGAAATCGGGGCGGTGCTCGTCCGAGAAGACCTGGTCGCGCAGCAGCAGGTCGTAATGGGCGATGGCCGCCTCGCCCCGACGCGCGCCCGACAGCGGATCGGCGAGCAATGGAATCCCCGTCCGGGCCGCATACGCAGCCAGCTGCGCCGGGTCCGGTGTGCCCGCGCCGGCGACCACGAGCAGTCGCCCGGCAGGGTGAGGGCCCGGGCCCGAGGCGGCGGCCGCTCGCCGGGCGGCTCGCGCACGACGTAGGGCAGCTCCTCCGCCGCGAGCGGTCGAGTCGGCGGGAAGCTCGCCATCGAGCACCAGCGGCTCGCGCAGCGGGAAATTCAGGTGCACGGGCCCCGGCGACCCGTCGAGCGCTGTCCAGTAGGCACGGCATGCCAGCGTCCGCATCCAGCGCAACCGCTCGACCGAGGCGTCGTGGACTCCGACTTCGAAGAACCATTTGACGGCGTCCGCCGTACAGCTTCAGCTGGTCGATCGCCTGGCCCGCGCCGACCTCGCGCAGCTCCGGCGGCCGGTCGGCGCGTCAGCACGATCAGCGGCACGCCCGCGTGGGACGCCTCGATCACCGCCGGCGCGAGGTTGGCCGCCGCCGTGCCGGAGGTGCACGTGACCGCCACCGGCCGGCCCGAGGCCTTGGCCGCGCCCAGCGCGAAGAAGCCCGCGCAGCGCTCGTCGATGTGCGAGACGCACTCGATCCGCGGCTCGCGTACCAGCGAGAGCACGAGCGGCGCCGAGCGCGAGCCCGGGCGACGTGCACGCGTAGCGCACGCCGCAGCGCGCGAGTTCGTCGCAGAACGCGCGCAGGAGCAGGTAGGTGTCGGTGGCAGTCATGATCTGGCCGTGGCGCCGACGCTCGTCCTCCTCCATGGCTTCACCCACACGGGGCGGAGCTGGGACGGCGTCGTCGCGGCGCTGGGCGAACGCTACCGGCCGATCGCGCCCGACATCCGCGGCCACGGCAGCGCCGCGAGCACGCCGCCGGTGACGCTCGACGCCGTCATCGCCGACCTCGACCGGCTCGACCGCAGGGCGCTTCACGCTCGCCGGGCTACTCGATGGGGGGCCGGATCGCGCTTCACTATGCGCTCGCGCGACCGCACAAAGTCGAGCGCCTCGTCCTGATCGGCGCCAGCCCCGGGATCGCCGATCCCGAGGAGCGGGAAGCGCGACGACGAGCCGATGAGCGGCTGGCCGATCGGATCGAGCAAATGACGATCGAGCAGTTCGCGACCGATTGGGCGCTTAATCCCGGTGCTCGCCGGCCAGCCCGCCGAGCTGGCAGCGCGCGTCCATGCCGACCGCCTGCGGAACACGCCGGAGGGCCTCGCTCGCGCGCTCAGAGGGCTCGGCACGGGCGCGCTGCCATCCGCTCTGGGATCGCCTCGGTGAGCTGAGACGCCCGTCGACGCTTGTGGTGGGTGAGCATGACGAGAAGTTCCGGGCGATCGCGGGGCTAATGGTGGGCGAGATCCCGCAAACCGAGCTCCACGTCATCCCCCAGACCGGCCACGCTGTCCACCTCGAAGCGCCGGCAGCCGTTGCCGCCTTGATCTGAGGGTAGGAGACCAAAACGCCCGCTGAGAGGACGTTTCCCGACAACCCTCAGCGTGAGGTACTCAGCGGTACCACTCGAGGAGGCCGTCGCCGAGCCCCGGCCCGAGCGGGGGAAAGCGCTCCCGCCAACCGTGGCCAGGGGGTGGACGCGCTCGAACAGCGACAGAGTCGCCAGACCACACGGCAGCTCCGGTCGGACCACCGCCGCCGCGTGCAACGCCGCCGCGATCCCCAGCGGCCCATCCAAGGTCGAGGCCAGATACACCCTGTAGCCGGCCGCTCGCGCGCGCGCGGCCGCATCCACCAGACCGGTGATGCCACCGCAGCGCGCGATCTTCAGGCACACGGCGTCGCACACGCGCTGATCAAACGCGCCCGAGAGCTCCCCGGACTCATCGAGCGCCACGGGAATCGGAGACGCCGTGGCGACTCGCACGATCCCATCGAGCCCATGCACCGGCTCCTCGCACAGCTCGATCCCGAACTGCGAGAGCTCGGCGAGCGCCGCCACCGCCTGCTCGACCGACCACGCTCCGTTCGCGTCGATGCGCATCGCCACATCGCCCCCGACGGCGGCCCGCACGGCCGCGATGCGCTCGAGATCATCGGCCAGCCCGACCTTCACCTTCACGCACGAGAAGCCCGCGCGCACCGCCGCCAGGGCGGCATCCGCGTCCCCCGCGAGCGCGTTCAAAGTGACCTCGCCCGGCGCCTCCGCTCCCAGCAGCTTCCACACCGGGGACCCCGGCGCGCGCCCCTGAGGTCCCACCGCGCGAGGTCGAGGGCCGCGGCGTCGGGTACCGCCGCGTCCGAGTCTCCGAGCCCGTAGCCCGGCAGCGGCGCCGCCTCGCCGTAGCCGACCTCGGCGCCCTCTTCCAGTAGCGCCAAGACCAGCTCCCGCTCGACCACCGACCCCCAAGCGGCCTCGAACGGCGCCCGCAGCCGCGCCCGCACGGGCCGCCAGGAAACCCCCACTAGCTGAACAGCACCCCGGCCGACAGCAGCATGCAGAAGGCCAGCTGCAGCATGCCGGTCTCAGCCAGCGCCCGGTTCAGCGAGGGCCCGTCGGTGCGGTTTCGCACCACGCGCACGATGTCGGCGCCCACCGGCAGCGTCAGCCAGGGCAGCATCACCAGCGGGCGTGAGCGGCCCGCGCACCCAGGTGATCACCAGCAGCACGTAGGCGCCGTAGATCGTGAGCGCGAACAGTGTCCGCGCGCCCGAGCGCCCGAGCCGCACGGCGAGCGTGCGCTTGCGCGCGCGGCGGTCGGTCTCGATGTCGCGCATGTTGTTCACCATCAGGATCCCCGCCGCGATCATGCCGACGGGAACAGCGAGCGCGAACGCCTCCCAGTCGAGGTGCTTTACCTGCACGAAGAACGAGCCCGCGACGGCGACGATGCCGAAGAACAGGAACACGAACAGCTCGCCGAGGCCCTCGTAGCCGTACGGCCGGGGGCCGCCCGTGTAGAGCACGCCGGCGAGGATCGAGGCGGCCCCGACGAGCAGCAGCTGCCAGCCCGCGACCGCGATCAAATAGACGCCCGCCAGCACCGCCACGCCGAACGAGAGGTAGGTCGCGAGCAGCACCTGGCGCGGCGGCACGAGTCCGCCGGCGGTGATCCGCACCGGCCCGAGCCGATCCTCGGTATCGGCGCCCCGCCTGGCGTCCGAGTAGTCATTGGACAGATTCGTGCCGACCTGGATGAAGATCGCGCCGACCAGGGCGGCGATGAAGCGCAGCGGATGGAAGACGTGCAGATAGCCCGCGAGCGAGGTCCCCACGAGCACCGGGCCGAGCGCGGCGGGCAGCGTGCGCACCCGCGCGGCCATCATCCAGATGCGCGCCGAGCTCGGCCGCGCGGTCCTCAGCGGGTCAGCGCGGCGCCGAGGGCGCGAGACGGTGCTGGACATGCTGACCGAGGCCTCCCGGGACCCCGTGGCTAGGGCCGCCGCGGGAACTTGGAGAAGTCGGGCCGCCGCTTCTCGACGTAAGCATTGCGGCCTTCCTGCGCCTCATCGGACATGTAGAAGAGCAGGTTGGCGTCATGCGCAAGCTGCTGGATTCCCGCCAGCCCGTCCTCGTCGGCGTTGAAGCTTGCCTTCAGCAGGCGCAGCGCGAAGGGCGACTTCTGCAGCATCTCGCGGCACCACTGCACCGTCTCTTGCTCGAGTTGCTCGAGCGGGACGACCGTGTTCACCAGACCCATATCGAGCGCCTCCTGGGCGGAGTACTGGCGGCACAGGAACCAGATCTCCTTGGCCTTCTTGGGTCCCACCAGCCGCGCCAGCACGCTCGCTCCGAAGCCGCCGTCGAAGGAGCCGACACGCGGGCCCGCCTGGCCGAAGCGCGCGTTGTCGGCGGCGATCGTGAGGTCGCACACGACATGCAGCACATGGCCGCCGCCGACCGCGTAGCCAGCCACCATCGCCACCACCGGCTTGGGCAGTCGCCGGATCTGGATGTGCAGGTCGGTCACGTGGAAGCGGCCCACCCCGGTCTGCTTGCCCGCTTGGCCCGGGTCGGCCCCGCTAACGTAGCCGCCGCCGCGGCCGCTGCGCACCCGCTGATCCCCGCCCGAGCAGAAAGCGTTAGGCCCCTCGCCCGTGAGCACGATCACGCCCACCTGATCGTCCTCGCGCGCCTTCTCGAACGCGTCGATCAGCTCGACCACGGTCTCGGGGCGGAACGCGTTGTGGACCTCGGGCCGGTCGATCGTGATCTTGGCGATGCCCGCGTCCTCCCCCGTGGCCTTCTCGTAGCGGATATCGGTGTACTCGGCGGCTGGCTCCCAGGTCGTCGGCAACTTGCGGCTGAGACTACCGTTTGAGCATGATCCCCTGGATCGTCCGCGCAGCCGCGACGCGTCCGGATGGACTCGCGCTAATCACAGAGGGCGAGCGCCTCACCTATCGAGCGCTCGAGTCCCGCGCCCGCCAGGCCGCGGGCGCGCTGGTCGAACTGGGCGTCGCCGCAGGCGATCGGGTGGCGCTGGCGCTGCCCGCGGGCGCCGAGCTCTGCGCGGCCCTGCATGCCTGCACGCTGGTGGGCGCGGTCGCGGTTCCGCTCGACCTGCGGCTGGCGACGGCTGAGCGCGAGCTGCGCACCGAAACGGCCAAGGTAGTCGTCGAGGACGCGCTTGAGGGTCCGCCCCTGCAGGACTTCCATCACCCATTGCCGGAGGAAACGGCAGCGCTGATGCACACCTCGGGCACGACCGCCGCGCCCAAGCCCGTGCCGCTGAGCTACGGCAACTGGCTCGCGAGCGCGCTCGGCTCGGCGGTCGCGCTCGGCCTCGACGCGCGCGAGCAGTGGCTGTGCCCGCTGCCGCTGGCCCACGTGGGCGGGCTCTCGGTCCTGATGCGCAGCTCCATCTACGCCACGACCGCGATCGTCCACGGAGGCTTCGAGGCCGAGGCGGTGCTCGCTGCCCTAGGCGATGAAGACGAAGGCGTCACGCTGATCTCGGCGGTGGCGACGATGCTAGACCGCCTGCTCGAGGCGGGGCTGCGCGAGCCGCCGACTTTGCGCTGGGCGCTGCTCGGCGGCGGCCCGATCCCGGCGGCGCTGCTGGAGCGAGCCGCGGCCGCGCGCGTGCCGGTCGCCCCGACCTACGGGATGACCGAGGCGTGCTCGCAGATCGCGACCTTCGGCTGGCCCCTGCCGGGCACCGAACTCAAAATCTCCTCCGCCGAGGAGGTGCTCGTGCGAGGTCCGACGGTCTCACCGGCCGCGATCTCGGCGGACGGGTGGCTCCACACCGGCGACCGCGGCGCCCTCGATCAGAGCGGCCGGCTCACCCTCACCGGCCGCATCTCGGAACTGATCGTCTCAGGCGGTGAGAACGTGGCCCCGGTCGAGGTCGAGGACGTGCTGCTCGCCCACCCGGCGGTGGCCGACGCCGCGGTGCACGGACGAAGCGACCCGGAATGGGGGGAGCGGGTCGTCGCGACGGTTGTGCCGCGCGACGGTCTGGAGCTCGACCCGGGAGAGCTGCGGGACCACTGCGCGCGGCGGCTGGCGCGCTTCAAGGTCCCCAAGGAGTTCGAGTTCACGGAGCGCCTGCCGCGCACCGCGTCGGGCAAGCTGCTGCGCAGGGAGCTGGCTTGAGGCGCGCGCGAAAATGGGCCCTCGGGCTGGCCGCGGCCGCGCTCCTGGCCGCGCCCGCGTTCGCGGCCGGCTCCCGGCCGAGCGCGGCGCAGCTGGGGGCGATCCGCGTCAGCGGCAACCGACTCGTCGTTGGCTCGGGCAGCGGCAAGCCGATCCGGCTGCTTGGAGTAAACCGCTCGGGCACCGAGTACGCCTGCATCGAGGGGTGGGGCTTCTTCGACAGCCCACATCCCCAAACCATCGACGATCCCGCGATGTTGCGCGCGATCAAGAGCTGGGACGTAAATGCTGTGCGCGTGCCGCTGAACGAGGACTGCTGGCTTGGGATCAACGGGCCCGCTCGCTATGTCGGCGCGCCCTACCGGACGAAGATCAGGCGCTATGTGGCGGCGCTCCAGCGCGCCGGTTTCTATGTGATTCTCAACCTGCACTTCGCCGCGCCGGGGCGGCTTCAGTCGCGCCGCATCATTCCCCTGCCAGATGCCGACCACGCGCCCGCCTTCTGGCGCTCGGTCGCTCGTACGTTCAAGGGCGACCACGAGCTGCTGTTCGACCTCTACAACGAGCCCCACAACGTGAGCTGGCGCTGCTGGCGCGACGGCTGCCGGATCGCGGCGCAGGGCGGCTTCCCGAGCTATCGCGCCGCGGGCATGCAGGCACTGGTCGACGCCGTCCGCTCGACCGGCGCCACCCAGCCGTTGATGATCGGCGGCCTGCAGTGGGCGCGCGATTTGACGCATTGGCTGCCCTACGCCCCGCGCGACCCGCTGCATCAGCTCGTCGCCTCCGAGCACAACTACGGCGAGCTAGCCCCGTGCGGGCCGATCTGTCTGAGCGCGATCGTGCGCGTGGCCAGCTCACATCCGGTCGTGGTGGGCGAGCTGGGGGAGACCGACTGCGGCGACAGCTACATCAACCGCTTCATGGCGTGGGCGGACCGCCACGGCATCAGCTACCTCGGCTGGGCGTGGGACGCGACCTCGCCTGGAGGCTGGACCTGCGGTGGCGGCCCTGCATTGATCACCAACTACGACGGCGCCCCGACGCCTTACGGAATCGGATTTCGCGACCATTTGCGCGCGTTGCGGGGGTTGTAAGTGTCACATCAGCCGACGTGACATCAAACGATGATATGATGGAAGACGTGGGAGCGGATGGTGGCAACCACGGGGGCTCCTCGCCCAACCAGCTCACGATCGAGCAGCTCGCGGCCGAGTCGGGAATGTCGGTGCGCAACATCCGCGCCCACCAGGCGCGGGGGCTGCTGGCGCCGCCCGAGGTGCGGCTGCGGGTGGGGTACTACGGCCGCGAGCACGTCGCCCAGCTGCGCCTGATCCGCGAGCTGCAGGACGACGGCTTCAACCTGGCCGGCATCAAGCGCCTGCTCGAGGACGCGGAGGGCACCGCCGAGCGGCTGGCCGCCTTTCACCAGGCGCTGACCGAGCGCCACCGCGAGCCCGCCGAGACGATCACGCGCTCGGAGCTGGGGCGCCGGTTCCGGGTTCCGACCAAGGATGCGCACCGCGTGCTCGAGCGCGCCGAGCGCCTGGGGTTGCTGCAACCCGCCGGAGGAGACGCCTACGAGGCGCCGAGCCCCTCGCTGCTGGCGGTCGCGCAGGAGGTCGTCGAGCGTGGCATCTCGCTCGACGCGGCCCTCGATGTCTTCGAGGAGATCGAGCACAACTGCGACGCGGTCGCACGGGCCTTCGTGTGGGTGTTCATCGAGCAGGTATGGCGGCCCTTCCAGCGGGCCGGGATGCCCGCCGAGCGCTGGCCCCAGATCGACCGCGCGATCGAGCGGTTGAGCCCGCTGGCCTCAGAGGCTCTGCTGGCGATCTTCGGTCGCCGCATGAGCGCCCAGATCGACGCCGCCTTCGGCGAGCCCGCCGAGCGCCTGGCGGCCCGCGAGGGGTAGCGAGCATTGGACGCCGACGAGCTCCGGGCTGAGCAGCAGGCGCGCTGGGAGCGCGCGGTCGCCGGGTGGGCCAAGCGCGCAAGCCAGCTGCGCGAGGCCAGCATGCCGCTGTCCGAATGGATGGTCGACCAGCTCGCGCTCGCGCCGGGCCAGACGGTGCTCGAGCTGGCCGCGGGCCCCGGGGACACGGGCTTCCTGGCCGCCACACGGATCCTCCCCGGCAAGCTGATCTCGAGCGACATGACCGAGGCGATGCTCGAGCTCGCTCGCAGCCGCGCCCGCGAGCAGGGCATCGAGAACGTCGAGTTCAGGCAGCTCTCGCTCGAGTGGATCGATCTGCCCGTCGCGAGCGTCGACGCCGTCCTGTGCCGCTGGGGCGTGATGCTGGTGCTCGACCCGGCCGCGGCCGCTGGCGAGATGCGGCGCGTGCTGCGCCCCGGGGGCAGGCTGGCGGTGGCGGTCTGGGACGCGCCCGAGCGCAACCCCTGGGCGACGATCCCGGGCCGTGCGCTGGTGGAGCTCGGCCACGCCGAGCCACCCGATCCGAGCGCACCCGGGATGTTTTCGCTCGACTCGCACGACAAGCTGCGCGGCCTGCTCGAGTCGGCCGGATTCCTCGATGTCGTCGTGCACGAGGTGGAGCTCGACCGCTCCTACTCGGGCGCTGACGAGTTCATCGCCGAGACGATCGATTTCTCGCGCATCTTCGCCGACACCTGGGAGCGGATCTCCGCTGACGAGCGCTCCGAGGTGCGCGAGAAGATCGCCGCCGAGGGCGCAAAATTTCAGCGCCAGGACGGCTCGATGACCCTGCCGGGCCGCTCTCTGGCCGCTTCGGCGAGCGCGTAGCCGCGAATGCGTGAATGCGCTCTTGCATTCTGGGAGCGCTCTTGCAGCGCTTGGTGTGGCGGCCGGTCGTCGGGAACACTGGCGCGCCATGCGAGTGCGAACGGTCTCACTTCTCACCCCCCTGGTGGCCGCACTGATGCTGGCCGCCCCCTCGGTCGCCCAGGCTGACTTCATGCACGTGGTCACGCCCGGCGAGACCCTCACCTCGATCGCGGCCACGGACGGACTGACGATTGACCAGCTCGCCGGCGCGAATGGCATCTCTCCAACGACTCAGCTGGTCGCCGGCTCGACCCTGGCGATCCCGCCCCAGAACGCTCCAACCACGACCACCACGAAGACCAGCTCGAGCACGGAGACGACGGCCACCGACGGCGACGGCGACAGCGACGGCGACACCACAGCTTCTACGAGCTCGGCCACATCGACCGCCAGTGGCGGCTCCTACGTGGTGCGGCCGGGCGACACGCTCTCGGCGATCGCGGCGCGCGCAGGGACGACGGTCGCCGAGCTCGCGGCGCTCAACGGGCTCAACCCGAGCCGCTTCCTGCTCTCGGGGACTGCGCTGCGCCTGCCCGGCGCCGGCACCGTCACCCCGACCTCGGTGGCGAGCTCGCAGCCGCTCGGCACCCAGGCGGTCGGCAACACGAGCTCGCCGCCGTACCCCACGCAGCAGCGCGTCTCGGCCAGCGAGATCGCATCGATCGCGGCCGCCAACGGCGTACCCCCGTCACTGGCGGAGGCAATCGGCTGGCAGGAGAGCGGCTTCAACAACGGTCTCGTCTCCCCGGTCGGTGCCCGCGGCGTGATGCAGATCCTGCCCGGCACCTGGAGCTGGATCGGCAGCTCGCTCAATCAGGGTGGAGCCCCGCTGGCGCCAGCCTCGGCGCTCGACAACGTCCGCGGCGGGGTGCTGATGCTGCACGCTCTGCTGAGCGCGACCGGCGGCAACCAGGCGGAGGCCGCGGCCGGCTACTACCAGGGGCTCTCCTCGGTGCAACACAGCGGCATGTACTCCTCGACCAAGCAGTACGTAAGAGACGTGATGGCCCTCGAGCAGCAGTTCGGCGGGGGCTGACCCACAGGGTTCCGTGTGTCCGGGGCCGCGCATGCGCGGCCCCGCCCGCCGGCACATGTGCCGGCTCACGGCCGGGGCGCATGCGCCCCGGCCATCAATATTTGTAGCCTCCGGCGTCCATGTTCTACGACGGGGACGCAGATCTCTCGCTGCTCGACGGAAAGACCGTCGCGATCATCGGCTACGGCTCCCAGGGCCACGCGCACGCGCTGAACCTCAAGGACTCGGGCGTGGCCGTGGTGGTCGGGCTGCGTCCGGGCTCGGCGAGCGCTGAACGGGCGCAAGCGCACGAGCTCGAGGTGCTCGAGCCCGCGGAGGCGGCGAGTCGCGGCGAGGTCGTGATGATGCTCGTGCCCGACGAGCTCCACCGGGCGGTGTGGGATGGAGGCGTGAGCGAAGGCATCTCGGCCGGCGATCTCGTGCTGTTCGGCCATGGCTTCTCCATCCATTACGAGGAGGTCGTGCCGCCGCCCGACGTCGACGTCGCCCTGGTCGCCCCCAAGGGACCGGGCCATCTGGTCCGCCGCCAGTTCCTCGAGGGCTCGGGTGTGCCGGGCCTCGTCGCGGTCCATCAGGACGCGACGGGCGCTGCGCTGCCGCTGACGCTGGCCTACGCGAAGGGCATCGGCTGCACCCGCGCCGGCGTGATCGAGACGAGCTTCAAGGACGAGACCGAGACCGACCTGTTCGGCGAGCAGGCGGTGCTCTGCGGCGGCGTCACCGAGCTCGTGCGGGCAGGCTACGAGACGCTCGTGAGCGCCGGCTATGACCCGCGGCTGGCCTATTTCGAGTGCCTGCACGAACTCAAGCTGATCGTCGACCTGATGTACGAGAAGGGCATCGCCGGCATGCGCTACTCGATCTCGAACACGGCCGAGTACGGCGACCTGACGCGCGGCAAGCGCGTGATCGGAGAAGAGTCGCGGGCGGCTATGAGGCAGCTGCTCGACGAGATCCAGTCGGGCGACTTCGCCCGCGAGTGGATCGCCGAGAACCGCGCCGGCCAGGAGAACTTCACCCGCATGCGCGAGGAGCAGGCGCGCCACCAGGTCGAGACCGTGGGCAAGGAGCTGCGCGCCGGCATGGACTGGATCGACACCCAGTTCCATGACTAGCTCCGAGGCCGCGCTGGAGATCCCCGAGCGCCTCAAGCCCGGCGACGGTCGCTTCGGCTCGGGCCCATCGCGGGTCCCGGGCGACCGGCTGGCGCGGCTCGCGACGGAGGGCGCTGCCTTCATGGGGACCTCGCACCGCCAGAAGCCGGTCAAGCAGCTCGTCGGCGGGATCCGCGCCGCGCTCGCCGAGCTGTTCTTCCTGCCCGACGGCTACGAGGTCGCGCTCGGCAACGGCGGCACGACTGCGTTCTGGGACGCGGCCACGTGCGCGCTCGTGCGCGAGCGCCCGCTCCATCTGAGCTTCGGCGAGTTCGGCGCGAAATTTGCAGCCTGCACCCGCGGGGCGCCCTTCCTCGCCGACCCGATCATGATCGAAGCCGAGCCCGGCGACGCGCCCGAGCTCGTCTCGGACCCCGGGGCCGACGTGCTCGCCTGGCCACACAACGAGACCTCGACCGGAGTCATGACCGCCGTCGAGCGCCCGCCCGGCGCCTCCTCCGAGCAGCTCGTGCTGGTCGACGCGACCTCGGCCGCCGGCGGCGTGCCGGTCGCGATCGAGCACGCCGATGTCTACTACTTCGCGCCCCAGAAGGGCTTTGCCTCCGACGGCGGACTGTGGCTCGCGATCCTCAGCCCGGCCGCGGTCGCCCGCATCGAGGAGCTCGAATCGGGCGCGCGCTGGATCCCTCCCTCGCTGTCGCTGCGCACGGCGCTACAGAACTCGCGCAACGACCAGACCTACAACACGCCGGCGATCGCGACCCTGCTGCTGCTCGCCTACCAGCTCGAGTTCATGCTCTCGAGCGGCGGGTTGGGCGCGATGGTCGCGCGCACGAGCGCCTCCTCGACCCACCTGTACACGTGGGCGAGCGCCCACGAACACGCGAGCCCGTTCGTCCGCGACCCCGCCAAGCGCTCGCTCGTGGTCGGGACGATCGACTTCGACGAGCACGTCGACGCCCAGCGGCTGGCGGCGATCCTGCGCGCCAACGGCATCGTCGACGTCGAGCCCTACCGCAAGCTCGGCCGCAACCAGCTGCGGATCGGCATGTTCCCGGTCACCGACCCGGGCGAGGTCCAGGCGCTCACGGCCTCGATCGACTGGGTGCTGGAGCGCCTGCAGTGAGCACCAGGGTCCTGGTCGCCGAGAACGTCGGCGCGTCAGGGAGCGAGTTGTTGCGCCAGCACTTCGAAGTCGACCTCGGCACCGATTGGACGCGCGAGCAGCTGGCGCAGCGGATCGGCGCCTACGACGGCATCCTGATCCGCTCGGGGACCAAGCTCGACGCCGAGCTGCTCGGCCACGCCGACAGGCTGCGCGCCATCGGCCGCGCGGGAGTGGGGGTGGACAACGTCGACGTGGCGGCCGCGACCAAGCGCGGGATCGTGGTCGTGAACGCGCCGCAGTCGAACGTGATCACGGCCGCCGAGCACACGATGGCGCTGCTGCTGGCGCTGGCCCGCAACATCCCGCGGGCGCACGCCTCGCTCACGGGGGGCGCCTGGGAGCGCTCCAAGTTCTCGGGTGTCGAGCTGCACGGAAAGACGCTCGGGGTGCTCGGCTTCGGCCGCATCGGCCAGCTCGTGGCTCAGCGTGCGCGCGCGTTCGGCATGCACGTGGTCGCCTATGACCCCTACGTCGCCGCCGAGCGCTACCGCGAGCTCGGTGCCGAACGGGCCGCTTCCCGGACGAGCTCTACGCGGCAGCTGACTTCCTCACCCTGCACCTTCCTAAGACCGCGGAGACCGAGGGCTTCCTCGACGCGCGGGCGCTCGAGAAGTGCCGCGACGGCGTGCGGGTGCTGAACGTGGCGCGCGGGTCGCTGGTGGTCGAGCAGGATCTGAAGGCGGCGCTCGACTCGGGCAAGGTCGCCGGCGCCGCACTCGATGTGTTCAGCTCCGAGCCCGTGACCGAACACCCGCTGTTCGGCTATGCCAACGTGATCGTGACCCCGCACCTGGGCGCCTCGACCGCCGAGGCCACCGACCGCGCCGGATTCCAGGCGGCCGAGCAGGTGATCGCCGCGCTCACCGGGGGCGTGCCCACGAGCGCGGTCAACCTGCCCGCGATCCCGGCGGAGGACATGGAGCTGCTCGGGCCGTTCGTGCCGCTCTGCCGGGCGCTCGGGCGGATCGCCCTGGCGCTCTCGGGCGGCTCCTCGATCGACCGCATCGAGACCGAGTTCCTCGGCCGGATCGCCGACCACGACACGCGCCTGCTCGCGATCCAGGTGCTGCTCGGCACGCTGAGCGGTCACACCGAGGAGGAAGTGGGGGTGGTCAACGCGCCCGCGATCGCCGAGGAGCGCGGCATCGAGTTGGCCGAGATCAGGCGCACCGGCGCGCGCGACTACACCGATCTCGTGCGCGTCACGATCACCGGCGGCGAGGAGCGCGTGCGCGCCGTCGGCACGCTGATCGGCCGCCGCCACCGTCCCCATCTGCTCGAGGCTTGGGGGCAGCGCTTCGATGTCCAGCTGGAGGATCACGTCACGCTGTTCCGCTACCGCGACGTGCCCGGCATGATCGGGCGCGTGGGCACGATCTTCGGCCGGCACGGGATCAACATCGTCTCGGCGGCGGTCGGCCGCCAGCCCGAGGCGGATCCCGCACCCGGGAACGACGGAGGGCTCGCGGCGATGGTCATCACCACCGACACGGCGGTCGCGCATGAGGTGCTCGACGAGATCGTGGCGGGCGAGGGGTTCGTGGCTGCCCGCACGGTGGATCTGTAGCGGCGGCGCCCCAACCCGGAGCCGGCCCGCTTCGGTTAGCGGCTCACTAGGGGTGCTTGCATCATGACCGGGCGCTGGTACGCTGGCGCGCACATGTCGACCCGGCTCGACCTGCGACTTCTTCTCCTCCCCCCGCGGGGGGAATAGCACGCCGCGGCCTCCGGGGCCGCACACCACCACCGCGAGAAGTCCAGTTCGAGAATTGAGAGGAACGACATGACCGAGGTTCAAGACCCAGACCGAGTACGGATCTTTGATACGACGCTGCGCGACGGCGAGCAGTCGCCGGGCATCTCCCTGAACGCGCACGAGAAGCTCGAGATCGCCCAGCAGCTCGCGCGGCTCGGAGTCGACGTGATCGAGGCCGGCTTCCCGATCACCTCGGCCGGCGACTTCGAGGCGGTGCGCGAGATCGCGCGGGCTGTGGAAGGACCGGTGATCTGCGCGCTCGCGCGGACGGCTGCCGGCGACGTCGAGCGCGCGTTCGAATCCGTGCGCGATGCCGAGCGCCCTCGCATTCACACCTTCATCGCCACGAGCGACCTGCACATCCGCCACAAGCTCCAGACCACGCGCGAGGACGTGCTGGGGCAGGCGCGCGCGGCCGTCGCCCACGCTCGCGAGCTCGTCGACGACGTCGAGTTCTCGCCCGAGGACGGCTTTCGCTCCGAGCGCGAGTTCATGGCTGAGGTGATCGCCGCGGCGATCGAGGAGGGCGCGACCACGATCAACGTCCCCGACACGGTCGGCTATGCGACGCCCGAGGAGTACGCCGCGATGTTCACCCGGCTCTACGAGCTGGTGCCGGCGCTCTCCTCGGTGACCGTCTCGGTGCACTGCCACGACGATCTCGGACTGGCCGTCGCCAACTCGCTCGCGGGCCTGCAGGCCGGCGCCCGCCAGGTCGAGTGCGCGATCAACGGCATCGGGGAGCGAGCGGGCAACGCCTCGCTCGAGGAGATCGTGATGGTGCTGCGGACGCGGGCGCCTCTCCTGGGACTCTCGACGGCCGTTGACACGACCGAGATCGCCCGCACGAGCAGGCTTGTCTCACGGCTGACCGGCTACGCGGTGCAGCCCAACAAGGCGATCGTCGGCCGCAACGCCTTCGCCCACGAGGCCGGTATCCATCAGGACGGCGTCCTGAAGGAGCGCACCACCTACGAGATCATGGATGCGACCACCGTCGGGCTCGACGCGAACTCGATCGTGCTCGGCAAGCACTCCGGCCGGCACGCCCTGAAGCAGGCACTCGAGGAGCTCGGCTTTCAGGTCTCCGGCGATGGGTTGAACGCAGCCTTCAGGCGGTTCAAGGAGATCGCCGACAAAAAGAAGCACGTGACCGCGCTCGATCTCGAGGCGCTCATGACCGACGAGCTGCGCGAGGGCGCCTCGGCCTTCCAGCTCGAGTGGTTCGACGTCGAGGCTTCATCGGCGCGACCGCCGCACGCCGTTGTGGGCGTGAGACTCTCCGATGGATCGGTGGTGAGGGGCTCGTTCACCGGCGACGGCCCGGTGGATGCGATCTTCCGCGCTATCAATGCCGCCACGGGTTGCGAGGCTCGCCTGCGCGAGTTCAGAGTCGACGCGGTGACCGGAGGCCAGGACGCGCTCGGTGAAACCTCCGTCGTGCTCGAGCTGGGCGGCGCTTCTGTGGCGCCAGTTGCAGGGTCGGGCCAGGGCGTCTCGACCGACATTCTCGAGGCTGCCGGACGGGCCTACGTGCGGGCGCTGTCGAACGCGCTGCGGCGACGCGAGCTGCTCGCGGAGCCGGCTGAGGTCGCTCTTCGCTAGCGGGTCGTGAGATCGCTTGCGGCTCGTAGTCCCTGCGCGTAGCCGGCCGCCAGCACGCGCGTGCGCGGTTCCGGATCCATGAAATCGCCGCCCATCGCCGCCGAGGACTCGTTGTCGGGCGCGATCGTGTGCACCGCCGCGCCGCGCCGCCTGACCGTGAGCGCCTCGACCGAGACGGCCGAGCGCGCGAGCCTGCGCGCCACCGCCACCAGCGTGTGCGAGCCGTTCAGCCCCGCGGTGGGGTTGAGGCACAGCACGTAGGTGCCGCGCCCGGCCGGCGCCGCGTCGAGGTTTGTGGCGCTCCAGACACCACCGTCGACGTACTCGCGCTCCTCGATCGTGATGGGGGCGAAGATCCACGGCACCGCGCAGGAGGCCGCGACGGCTTGAGCCACGGTGGCCCAAGGGGCTCCGGGAGCGCCGAACATGACCCGGCCGCCTGTCTGGCGGTCGACACAGGCGACTCTCAGGCGGCCGTCGAAGCGCGCCCCGTAGCCCTCGATCTGAGCCTGCAGGTCATCGAGCGTGCGGCCCGGAGCCTTCATCCGCGTCAGCACCGTGGCCCTCAGCGCTGTGCCCGCGGGCCGCGCCATTCTCAGCGCGGCCGGCGCGAGCGGCGACCACGCCGCGAGGGTCCACTCGGCCGCGCGCCGGGCGGCCTGGGCGGCGGCGGCGCCGAGGCCTTCCTGCGCGTCTGAGAGGGCCGGCTCCGGTTCGGGCTGCCTACCCGTCGGGCGGCGAGGCGAGCGACCGGAGGACAGCCGCGCCGCGATGATCGAGCCGGCCGAGGTGCCGACGAAGTACTCGCAAGCGCGCATGTCGAAGCCGGTCTGGTCCTCGATCCCGGCGAGCACGCCCATCATCCACTCGAGCCCGAGCAGGCCACCGCCGCCGAGCACGAGCACATCGGGGCGAGAGCGCATGAGGCCAGGCTAGCCGGACGGGGGCCGTGTCCGAAAGTGTGCGTTTTCTGACCAAGCGATGCCCGATTTGTGTCCATAATCCGAGTGGGGCCCGATCCGCACCATGATCGGGTAGAGGTAGTGCGATCGCCGCAACCGGAGGTTGGGTCATGAGCATGAAGGCTGACGAACGCCCGCCGGGCGCCTCGGCGAAGACGGAGTGGACGGCGCGTGATGACCAGCAGGCGAGGGTGCTCGCGATCCTCGCCAGGCACGCCGGGCAACCGGTCACCTTCGCCGAGCTGAAAGACGCGGGGATCGAGCTGCCGGCCAGCGTGGTCTCCGAGATCGAGCTCGCTGGGATCGAGATCGAGCGTTGCCAGAGCGCCGGTCCCGGCGGGACGACGCGGAGCGCCGTCCGCCTGCTGCGCGCCGCGAACACGACTGTGGCTGGACCCGCGGTCTCGGCCGTGACGTTGCCCACGGTCTCCGAGACACCAGCGCGAGCCGGGCGCCGGATCGGCTCGCCGGGGCCGAAGCGGCAAGCGTCCGGCCCACCGCCTCCTGCAAGACGCGATCGTCGTTGGGGACGGCCCCGGCTACTTGCTCCACTGGCGCTCCTCGGCGCCACCGGCTTGATCATGGCCGTCGTGGTGGCCGCGCTCGTCGGCGGTAGGGGACGGACCACGGCAGGGGCGCCCCAGTCCTCCCGCGCCACGGCGGCCGCCAGCACGCCCGGCAGCTCCACGCGTGGGTATACGGGTCGCCCGCAATCCCTGACGCCCAATTTCCCGAAATCGCGGGCGAGGAGCAGGCACCATGCGCCGCCGGCGGCGACCCCATCCCCTCCCGCGACTACGAGCCAGCCTCCGCCTCCCACCACGGCGCGGGCCACGGCACCGCCCACCAGCGCGCCCGTAGTCAGCAGATCGGCCGGCGCGGGGAGCCCGCAGGCGGCCGTACAGGGCTTCTACGAAGCCGCCGCCCAGCACCGCTACCCCTCGGCGTGGGCGATGGCCGACCCGAACATGCGGGCCGAGCTCGGCAGCTATGCAGGGTTCGAGAACGAGATGACGCCGGTGCGCGCAATCGCCTTCCACCAGCTGCAGACGCTCCAGACATCGTCGGACTCGGCCACGATCGCCGTTCAGACGACCTCCGTACAGACTGATGTGACCCAGCAGTGCTCGGGCACCGTGCGGACGGTCCAGCTGGCAGGCGCCTGGCTGCTCGACGGCATCTCGATTCACTGCGACTGACCTCGACTCATCGCGATCGGTCCGCCGGGAGCGACCGGCTACAGACAAACGTACGTGATAACGTACGTAAGGTGAAAGTCGGACCGACAATTGACGCCGAGTATGCGGCGTCCCTCGCGCGCGCAGGCGGCTCGGTCACCGTGGGTGCCATGCGCCCGGTCGACCCCGTCCTTGGCCCCCGGATCCGGGCGCTGCGCGAGGCGATGTCGCTGTCGCTCAGGGATCTCTCCGAGCGCTCGGGTGTGAGCGCACCGATGCTCTCGCAGGTCGAGCGCGGGGAGACCAGCCCGACGCTCGCGATCGCGAGCCGGATTGCCGCGGGCCTCGAACTGCGGCTCTCGCAGCTTCTCCGTCTCGATGAGGACGGCGCGGTTGTCGTCGTGCGCTGCGACGAGCGCCGTAACGGGCCGCAGGGAGCAAAGGGCCACAGCTACGAGGTCCTCACGCCTCCACTGCCGGGCCAGCGGGCCGAGGTCTCCCGGCACACGCTGGCGCCCGGGGCCGCCACCGGCGGAGCCGGCGACCCGCCGATGCACGAGCCGGGCAGTCGCGAGACCGCGGTCATCGAGGGCGGCACTGTCACCCTGCACTGCGACGGCCAGCAGTACGAGCTCGAGCCCGGCGACTGTGTGACCTTCGACGCCGACCTGCCGCATCGGTTCGAGAACCGTGGCTCGCGCGAGGCGGTGCTGCTCGCGATCGTGAGTGCCGGGCTGCGCCGGAGCTGATGGCCTCCTCGCTGTTCGAAAAGATCTGGGCCGCGCACGAAGTCGCGTCGGGGCTGCTGTACGTGGACCTTCACCTCGTGCACGAGGTGACGAGCCCGCAGGCATTCGACGGGCTGCGGCTCGCGGGCCGCGCAGTGCGGCGGCCCGATCGCACGCTCGCGACGGCCGACCACAACGTGCCCACCGATGGAACCCCGGTCGCCGAGCGGATCAGGGACGAGCTCTCCCGTGTACAGGTGGAGGCGCTCGAGCGCAACTGCCACGAGTTCGGCATTCCGCTGTACTCGCTGGGCTCAGAGCGCCAGGGGATCGTCCATGTGATCGGTCCCGAGCTCGGCGTCACGCAGCCGGGAATGACGATCGTCTGCGGCGACTCGCACACGGCTACGCACGGTGCCTTCGGAGCGCTGGCGTTCGGGATCGGCACGAGCGAGGTCGAGCACGTGCTCGCGACCCAGTGCCTGGTCCAGTCCAGACCGCGCTCGCTGCGCATCTGCTACGAGGGCGAGCTCGGCTACGGGGTCAGCGCCAAGGACCTGATCCTCGCGACGATCGGGCAGATGGGCGTGGCCGGGGCCGCCGGCCACGTGGTCGAGTACGCCGGCCCCGCGATCGACGCGCTCTCGATGGAGGGCCGCATGACGATCTGCAACATGACGATCGAAGGTGGCGGTCGGGCTGGGATGATCGCGCCGGACGGGCCGGCACTCGCCTGGCTCGAAGGCCGGCCGGGAGCGCCCGCTCCTCTGCCCGCGCAGGAGTGGCTCGCGCTCAGAACCGATCCCGGCGCAAGCTTCGACCGCGAGCTGACCGTCGACGCCTCCGCCGTCAGCCCGATGGTCACCTGGGGAACGACGCCCGGCATGGTGGTGCCGGTGACCGGCGCCGTGCCCGAGCCGGAGTCGGCCCAGGACGAACGTGCCCTGGACTACATGGGGCTCGCGCCCGGCACCCCCATGACCGAGATCAAACTCGACCGGGTCTTTCTCGGCTCGTGCACCAACTCGCGCATCGGCGACCTCCGTGCGGCGGCGAAAGTGCTCGACGGACGCAAGGTGGCTGACGGCGTGTACGCGATGGTCGTGCCGGGCTCGCAACAGGTCAAGGCGCAGGCCGAGAGCGAAGGACTCGACGAGATCTTCAGACGGGCGGGCTTCGATTGGCGTGGCGCCGGTTGCTCCATGTGCCTGGGGATGAACCCGGACGTCGCCGCTCCGCAGGAGCGCGTGGCGTCGACCTCCAACCGCAACTTCGAAGGCCGCCAAGGCCGCGGAGCGCGCTCCCACCTCGTCTCTCCCGAGATGGCTGCAGCAGCCGCCGTCGCGGGCCATTTCGTCGACATCAGGGACTGGAACTCGTGAAGGCCGTCGCCGTGGTGCGCGGAGCGGTGAGCGTGCTCGATCGCGACGATGTCGACACGGACCAGATCATTCCCAAGCAGTTCCTGAAGCGCGTCGAGCGCGCGGGCTTCGGCCGCTTCCTGTTCTACGACTGGTCGCGCGAGCCGGGCTGGCACCTTCCTCCCAACCCGATTCTCGTCGCCGGGCGGAACTTCGGTTGCGGCTCGAGCCGTGAGCACGCGCCGTGGGCGCTCGAGGACTACGGCTTCAAGGCCATCATCGCGCCGAGCTTCGCCGACATCTTCCGCTCCAACTGCCTGAAGATCGGTCTGCTGCCGGTCGAGCTGTCGGCCGCTGACTGTGGGGCGATAACGCGGGCGGGGGAGGCCGAGATCGAGCTCGAGCACCAGGAGGTGCGCTGGCCAGGGGGAGCGGCACATTTCGAGATCGACGCCGACGCCAAGCACCGACTGCTGGGCGGTCTGGACGAGATTGCGCTCACGCTCGAGCATGAGACCGAGATCAGCGCGTACGAGCGCGAGCGCGAGCGGCCCGGGCCGGTCACGACAGCGTTGTGATCGCGACCGGCCGCGACTGGGACGCCGGCACCTACGACCGCGTCTCAGACCCACAGTTCAGCTGGGCGCTCGAACAGCTCGAACGTCTCGGCCCGCTGCGCGGCGACGAACTGCTGCTCGACGCGGGCTGCGGTTCGGGGCGCGTGACCGCGGAGCTCGTCAGGCGGCTCCCGCGGGGAAAGGTCTACGGCGTCGACGTGGCGCCGTCGATGGTCGCCCACGCGCGCGCTGCGCTCGGCGACCGAGCCACCATTCTGTGCCAGGACTTGGTCGAGCTGCGGCTCCCCGAGCCGGTCGAGATCGTGTTCTCCAACGCTACGTTTCACTGGATCGACGACCATGACGCGCTGTTCTCGGCGCTCCAGCGGGCGATGAGCCCGGGTGCTCGGCTGGTCGCGCAGTGCGGAGGCCGCGGCAACATCGACGCCTTCCGCCGCGCCGCTGCGGCCGTGACGCGCACGCAGCCGTTCGCCCCGCACTTCGACGGCTGGCGCGACCCGTGGAACTACCGCGGTGCAGAGGAGACCGCCACCAGCCTCGAGCGGGCGGGCTTTTGCGACGTCCACACTTGGCTCCAGCCCAAGCGCGTGGAGCCTTCGCGCTCGTTCATCGAGACGGTGTGCCTGCTGCCACACCTGAAGCGGCTTCCTGAGCACCTTGGCGAGGGCTTCGTCGACCGCGTGCTGGAGCGCACCGGCGAGCCTCCGGTGCTCGACTACGTACGCCTGAACATGACCGCGCGGAGGGCGTGAGTGGCCGCTCGTGTCGTGCTGCTCCCCGGGGACGGAATCGGGCCTGAAATCATGGCCGCGGCGGTCGCGCTGCTGAACGCGGTCGTCCCCGGAGCGCTCGACTACGACGAGCTGGCCTTTGGGGGCGCATCGATCGACGCGCATGGAACGCCGCTCACAGACGAGACGCTCGAGGCCTGTCGCAGCGCCGACGCGGTGCTGCTGGCCGCCGTCGGGGGCCCGAAGTGGGACACCACCAATCCGTCGCAGCCACGCCCCGAGCAGGGTCTGCTCGCGCTCCGCAAGGGACTCGGGCTGTTCGCGAACCTGCGACCGGTGAAGCCGATTCCGGCGCTCTACGACGCGAGCCCGCTCAAGCGCGAGCTGATCGAGCGGACCGACATGCTGCTCGTACGGGAGCTGACCGGCGGGATCTACTTCGGTGCGAAGACCCGGACCCAGACGAGCGCCTCGGACGAGTGCACCTACTCACGGGATGAGATCGAGCGGATCGCGCGCGTCGCCTTCCGAGCAGCGCGCTCACGCGTGACCAGCGTCGACAAAGCCAACGTGCTCGAGACCTCGAGGCTGTGGCGCGAGGTCGTGCGCGAGCTGCACGGCCGCGAGTTTCCCCACATCGAGCTCGAGCACCTGCTGGTCGACGCCGCGGCGATGCGGCTGGTCGCGGCGCCGCGCCACTTCGACGTGCTCCTGACCGAGAACATGTTTGGCGACATCCTCTCCGACGAGGCAGCGATGCTGACAGGCTCGCTGGGGATGCTGCCGAGCGCCTCACTCGGGGATGGAGGCGGTGAGGCGCAGGGCCGGCCGGGGCTGTTCGAGCCTGTCCACGGCTCGGCGCCGGATATCGCCGGCAAAGGCGTGGCCAATCCGCTTGCGATGTTCCTCTCCACCGCGCTGATGCTGCGCTACGGACTGGGCCTGGATGACCCCGCCCTGGCGGTAGAATCGGCCGTCGAACAGGCGCTTGCAGAAGGGCTGCGCACGCCCGATCTGGGGGGGACTGCGACCACCGCGCAGGCGACCCGCGCCGTGTTGAGACACCTATGAGCCACTCTCGCTAACAGCCGTGGAACAAGCTGAGGTCATCTGGCACAACGGGGAGCTCGTCGCCTGGGAGGACGCCAAGGTGCACGTGCTCACGCACGGGCTCCACTACGGCACCGGGGTCTTCGAGGGTGAGCGCGCCTACGAGACTCCGCGCGGTACCGCGATCTTCCGTCACCACGATCACCTCAGGCGCCTGCTCGCCTCCGCCGAGCTCTACTACATGCCAGTTCCCTACAGCCTCGAGGAGCTGCGCAGCGCGACCCACGAGCTGATCGCGGCCAACGGGCTGAGCGAGTGCTACATCCGTCCGATCGTTTTCCGCGGCTACGGGCAGATGGGCCTCAACCCGCTGGACTCCCCCGTCGAGGTATCGATCGCCGTGTGGTCGTGGGCCACCTACCTGGGCGAGGAGGGCAAGCGGAGTGGCGTCCGCGCGAAGGTCTCGAGCTGGAGGAGGATCCCCCATGACTCGCTGATCCCGCACGCGAAGGCTTCGGGCCAGTATCTCAACAGCGTGCTGGCCAAGATCGAGGCGACCAAGGCGGGCTACGAAGAGGCAATCCTGCTCGATGCCCATGGCTTCGTCTCCGAAGGCACCGGCGAGAACATCTATGCCCTCCGCGAAGGGAAGATCGTCACGCCGCCGCAGACGGCCGGGATCCTCGACGGAATCTCGAGGCGCTCCGTGCTCCAGATCGCGCGAGATCTCGGCTACGAGGTCATCGAGCGAGATCTCGCGCGGGCCGAGCTGTATCTGGCCGAGGAGGTCTTTCTCACGGGCACCGCAGCGGAGCTCGTGCCCGTGCGCGAGATCGACGATCACGCGATCGCCGCCGGCGAGCCGGGCCCCGTCACACGCGAGATCCAACGCGTTTTCGACGATGCGCTGCGGGGGCGGGATCCGCGCTACGAGCAATGGCTGGACCGGGTCGAGGTCCGTTCCGGCCAGGCTGCCTAAGGAGCGCCTCGTGAGCGCAATCGAGCTGTACGACACGACGCTGCGCGACGGCATGCAGGGGGAGGGCATGTCGCTGTCGGTGGGGGAGAAGGTGCGGCTCGCTCGCCGGCTCGACGAGCTTGGCATCGACGTGATCGAAGCCGGCTTTCCCGCCTCGAACCCCAAGGAGCTCGAGCTGTTCTCGTTGCTCGCGCACGAGCGGTTCGACCATGCCCAGATCGCCGCGTTCGGCATGACCCGCCGCCGCGGTCTCGCGTCCGACCAAGATCCGGCGCTGGTGGCGCTGGCGGAGTGCTTCACGCCCGTGTGCACGATCGTGGGCAAGACCTGGACGCTGCATCTCGAGAAGGTGGTCAAGGTCGATCCCGACGAGAACCTGCGCATGATCGCGGACACGGTCGCTTTCCTCATCGCGGCGGGCAAGCGGGTTATCTATGACGCCGAGCACTTCTTCGACGGCTTCGCCGCCGACTCGGCATACGCGCTCGCCTGTCTGCGCGCCGCGGCCGAGGCGGGCGCCGACACGCTCGTGTGTTGTGACACCAACGGCGGGACGCTGCCGGCGGCGGTCGCCGCGGCCGTGGCGACGGTCGTCAGCGAGCTCGCTCCGAGCGGCGTGCAGATCGGGATCCACTGCCACGACGACGCCGGCTGCGCGGTTGCAAACACGCTGGCCGCCGTGGAGCGCGGTGCGGGCCACGTACAGGGCACGATCAACGGCTACGGCGAGCGGTGCGGCAACGCGAACCTCGTTTCGATCATTCCCAACCTGCAGCTGAAACTCGGGCACGAGTGTGTGACCTCCGAGCAGCTGCAGTCGCTCACCGCGACCGCCCACTTCTTCGACGAGCTGCTCAACTTCACGCCCGACCCCGACCAGCCGTACGTAGGCCGCAACGCCTTCGCGCACAAGGGCGGCATGCACGTCGCCGGCGTCGCAGCCGACCCGGCGACCTTTGAGCACCTCGATCCGGCCGTGGTCGGCAATCGGCGAGATCTGCTCGTGTCGAGCTCTCAGGCAAGGGCACCGTTCGAGAGCGGGCGAAGGATGTGGGCATAGAGCTCTCAGACGAGCAGGCTGCGGAGGTGATCGAGCAGATCAAGAGCCTTGAGCACGGCGGCTACCAGTTCGAGGCCGCCGACGGCTCCTTCGAGCTCCTGCTGCGCAAACAGACCGGGGAACACGAGCCGCTGTTCCGCCTCGAGTCGTGGCGCGCGATCGTCGAGAAACGCGCGGATGGTCGCGTTGAGACCGAGGCTACGATCAAGATCTGGGTCGGTGGCGAGCGCTATGTCCGCACCGCGGAGGGCAATGGACCTGTACATGCGCTCGACCGCGCGCTGCGCGAAGCTCTGGTCGAGATCCACCCACATCTCGCCGACATTGACCTGGTGAACTTCAAGGTGCGGATCCTCGATGAGGCCAAAGGCACCGGAGCGGTGACGCGAGTGCTGCTCGACGCCTCCGACGGTGAGGACGTGTGGGGTTCGATCGGCGTCTCGGAGAACGTCATCGAGGCCTCCTGGGAAGCTCTCGTCGACTCGCTCGAGTACGGCATGCAGGTGTTCGGTGAGGCGAGCAGCCGCCGCCGCGGCGAGCGACGCATCGGCTCGCCCAAGACGTGAGCCTCGCCGCAGATCCTGAGAGGCCTGCCGCGGTTTCGGCGAGCGACTTCATCCCCCTTGCGAGGCCCCTCATCGGCGAGCGCGAGGAGCAGCTTGTCCTGGAGACGCTCCGTTCCGGACAGCTTTCCCTGGGTCCCTTGCTCGAGCGGTTCGAGTGTGAGTTTGCTGACCGCGTGCGAGCCCCGTTCGCGAGCGCTGTCTCGAGCGGCACGGCCGGCCTTCACCTGGCCCTGCGCGCGGCTGGGGTCGGCGATGGAGACGAGGTGGTGACGAGCCCGTTCTCGTTTGTAGCTAGCGCGAACGTCGCGCTCTACGAACGCGCCCGGCCGGTGTTCGCCGATATCGATCCGCTTACGCTCAACCTCGATCCCGACGCTGCGGCGGCGGCGATCTCCGACCGGACCAGCGCCCTCATGCCCGTCCATCTGTTCGGCTATCCAGCGGACGTGCCGGCCTTCGAGAGGCTTGGGCTGCCGATCGTCGAGGACGCCTGCGAGGCGCTAGGCGCCGTCGATCCAGACGGAGTTCCGGTGGGCGGGCGCGGTCATCCCGCGGTCTTTGGCTTCTACCCCAACAAGCAGATGACGACGGGAGAGGGGGGGATGGTCGTGATGGCAGACGAGGCGCTCAAGGAGCGGATCGACTCGGAACGAAATCAAGGCCGGGCGCCGGACCTCGGCTGGCTCGACCACGACCGGCTTGGCTTCAACTATCGCCTCTCCGATGTCGCCTGCGCGCTCGGTATCGCGCAGCTCGAGCGCCTCGACGAGCTGCTTGATGCCCGCGCTCGCGTGGCCGCCTCCTATCGCGAAGCGCTCGCGGGCATAGAGGACTTGACGTTGCCCTGCGCGGAGACCGGCAAGGTCCGCCGGGGCTGGTTCGTGTTCGTCGTCCAGCTTCCACGGCGCGTGCGCCGCGGCACGATCATGGAAGCCCTACAGGAGCGGGGAATCGCCAGCAAGCCCTACTTCCCCGCGGTTCACCTGATGAGCTTCTATAGAGAGCGCTTCGGCCACCGCGAGGGCGAGTTCCCGGTCTGTGAGGACGTTGCCGCCCGCTCGCTGGCGTTGCCCTTCTTTCCCCAGATGACCGACGGTCAGGTCGAGCGGGTGGCGAAGGCATTGCGTTCGGCGCTTGAGCCAGCGTAGGCTGCCTCGGTGGCACCGGACGGGGCATACGAATCCGCTGATGCCAGCCTCTTGGGGCGTTACGGCAAGCGCCCGGACCTGATCGTGTACGAGCAGGAACCGTTCAACGCCGAGACAGGGCTCGCTGCCCTGGCCGAGGGGCCGGTCACCGCCACGGACGCTTTCTACGTGCGTGGTCACGGCCGCCTGCCGAGCGCTGAGCGGGGCTCGTGGCGCCTGCGAGTCCACGGGCTCGTAGAGCGGGAGCTGGAGCTCTCGCTCTCCACGGTGCGGGAGGCCTTCGAAGAGCGCCGGGTGACGGCAACGCTGCAGTGCGCCGGCAATCGACGGGCCGGCCTGGCAGCAATCCGAGATATCCCGGGCGAGGCGCCCTGGGGCCCCGGCGCGACTGGAACGGCTACGTGGACCGGCGTCGCACTGGGCGACCTGCTGGCGCTCGCCCGGCCGCGGCCGGGCGCTATGCACGTCGGCTTCGAGGGCGCCGATCTGTGCTCGGAGACCGACCCCCCCGAGCGGTTCGGCGGGTCGATTCCCCTTGACAAGGCTCGGCGTCCCGAGGTACTGCTCGCCTGGAAGATGAACGGCGAGCCGCTTCCAGGCGTCCATGGTGGGCCGGTGCGCGTTGTCGTACCCGGCTACATCGGCGCGCGCAGCGTGAAATGGCTGGAGCGCATCGAGGTTCGTGCCACCCCTTGGCCGGGACATTTCCAGCACGTCGCCTACCGGCTTTTGCCCGAGAACGCCACCCCGGGCCCCGGCGCCGGAATGCCGCTTGGCTTGATCGCGCTCAATTCCGACCTGCTCTCACCGGCGGACGGCGAGACGGTCGCGGCCGGCCCGGTTGAGGTGCGCGGTTACGCGTTCGCGGGCGGCGAACGGCACGTCGCGCGGGTCGACGTCTCCGTCGACGGCGGTACGAGCTGGTCGCAGGCGGAGTTGCTCGAGGACCTCGGTCCGTGGGCCTGGCGGCACTGGCGGATCAGGCTCTACCTCGCGGCAGGGGAGCACGAGATTCTCGCCCGCGCCTGGGACTCCTCGGCTGCAACGCAGCCCGAGGACGAGGCGGCGCTATGGAACCCCAAGGGCTACGTCAACAACGCCCGCCCGCGGATACGGGTGCGAGCGGTCTGAGGACTTGGAGGGGCGCGCGGGCGCGAGCCGCCTTAGCCGTCCGAGTGGCGCGCGAACCCGCGTCTAAGATCCGCCGCCGATGTCTCGCTTCGCTGATCCCCAGGACGATGCGTTCCGGCGCCTGAACGACTCGATTTCATTTGACCACCGGCTTGCCAGCTGCGATCTGCAGGTTTCAATTGCCCACGTCCGGATGCTGGCGCGGCAGGGAATCATTCCCGAGGACGATCGAGACGCGCTGCTGGCGGCACTGGACTCCGTTGCAGGCGAGTTCGACCAAAGCTCGTTCAGCTTTTCGGACGAGGACGAAGACATTCACATGGCAATCGAGCGGCGCGTGACTGAGATCGCCGGACCCGTCGGCGGCCGCCTCCACACGGCTCGGTCACGCAACGACCAGGTCGCCACCGACGTGGCGATGTACGTGCGGTCCCGGGCGCGTGAAGCGGCAGACGGGACCACCACGCTCGGGCGAACGCTGCTCCGCGTCGCCGAGCAGCACCTCGACTGGCCGATACCCGGGTACACCCACCTCCAGCGCGCCCAGCCGGTCTATCTGAGCCATCACCTGCTCGCGTACGTGTGGATGATGCTGCGCGACCGCGGGCGGTTCGAGACCGTCGTCACGGCATGTGCTGCCCTGCCGCTCGGGTCGGGCGCGCTCGCGGGAGTGAACTTCGACACCGATAGGAGACTCCTCGCCGACGAGCTCGGCTTCGACGCTGTCGCACCCAATTCGATCGACGCGGTGTCCAACCGGGACTTCGTGCTCGACTATCTCGCCGCGGCGGCGACGTGCGCGACGCATCTCTCCCGCCTCGGCGCCGAGATCGTGCTCTGGTCCAGCCAAGAATTTGGCTTCTGCGAGGTGGCCGACTCCTGGGCTTCCGGGTCCTCGATCATGCCGCAGAAGAAGAATCCGGATGCCGCCGAGCTGATGCGGGCGAAAGCCCCCCGGATCGCGGGCCACCTGGTCGCCATGCATGGTCTGCTCCACGGCCTGCCGCTGACCTACAACAAGGATATGCAGGAGGACAAGGAGCACTTGTTCGACGCCGCCGACACGCTCGCGCTGTGTCTCACGGCCGCCGAGGGCATGCTCGCCTCGCTGAAGTTCAACCGGGAGCGCCTCGAGGCCGCGGCGGGAGATGAGTTTCTCGCGGCGACCGACATCGCCGATCTGCTCGTGCGCCGCGGCGTCCCGTTTCGCGAGGCACACGGGATCGTCGCTTCACTGGTCCGCAGCGTCCTCTCGGACGGTCGCCGGCTCTCGGAACTGAGTCCAGACGAGCTGGCCGCAAGGTCGGACTTGCTCGACGACGATTTCTACGGCCTCCTGTCTGACCGCGCCGGGATCGAGTCCAAGCGCTCAGAGGGCGGCACCAGCCTTGAGCGTGTGCGTGAGCAGCTGGCGCTGGCGAGAGCCGAGCTCGGACGCTCAGCGTGAATCCCGCTGCAAGCGGCGTCGCGACAGTACCGGAGGCCGGGCTGCCGGCGAGCTTCTACGACCGCCCCGTGCTCGAGGTTGCACGAGCGCTGGTGGGATGCGTGGTCTCCCACGACGGCTGCGCGGGCGTGATCGTCGAGACCGAGGCCTACCACGATTCAGAGCCGGCCTGCCACGCCTTTGTCGGACTCACGCCCCGCACACGCACCCTGTTCGGGCCCCCGGGCTTGGCCTACGTCTATCGCTCCTATGGGATCCATGCGCTCCTGAACGCGGTGGCCGAGCCTGCGGGCATAGGCGCCGCCGTCCTGATCCGGGCGCTCGAGCCGCTTGAGGGAATCGAGCGGATGCAGGAGCGGCGCGGCCTGACCCAATCCGAGCGGCTCTGCTCCGGTCCGGGAAAGTTGACACAGGCGCTCGGCATCACGCTCGAGCACAACGAGTCGGATCTCGCGCGTGGGCCGATCGTGATTTCCGGTCGCACGGCTTTGCGGGGCGACCTTCACGTGACGGTCTCGCGCCGGATCGGGATCACCAAGGCTTCGGAGCTGCCGTGGCGCTTCTGCCTGGCCGGGTCGCGGTTTCTCTCGCGCCGCGCGGCCGCGGGCTAGCGGTCGGCTGGCGCCCCCTATGCGGCCCGCAGCTCCTCGCCGTAGGCCTGCGTGTGGCGCTGCTCCTCAAAGCGCTCAAACGACTGCTTCCAGGCCCGCCCCGGCCAGCGGAACTCGGCTCGCTGCTCGGCAGGAAAGTAGGCCGCCGTGTACAGGGTGCCGAACCCGGAGGCAAAGGCGGTGCTATACAGCGGGCGTTCCAGGAACGCGTTGACGAACCGGTCGCGCGTCATGGCGCTTGAAGCGAGCAGCTCGAGGATGATCCGCTCGCGCTCGCGCGTCCGTACCGCGCGCGCGTATTCTGGCCAGTCGTCTGCGAGCTGGTGGTTGGTCGCCGCGGCGACGGAGCGGAACTCGGGTCCGCGGTCGGGAGCTAGGTATGCGGTCAAGTATTCGCCGCCGCGGTCGAGCAGCGTGACGTTTTGTGCTGCATGTACCGGTACCCGTGCGAGCACCTTGCGCGCCTCCGCGACCGTGTCGCAGACCTCGAGCAGGTAGCGCAACACGAGCGGGATGCCGAAGCCGTCGCCGACGGCCCTGCGGCCGCCAAACGTGAGCGAGGCGGCAAGTCCGGCGTCGTTGAGGCCATCCACCAGCCCCCACATGCAGTCCGAGGTGCCGATGATGCGCCGGCCGGTCCAGCCGGTCAGGTAGACGATCCCTTCGGACTTTGACGCGGGATAGTCGTAGTTGCGAACGAGCACCGGACTCGGCTCGCCCGTCCACGCTCCCTGCGAGCAGCCGACCACGAACGCGGGCGGGCGGTACATCGAGAGGAAGCGGCCGGCGAGCTCGTCACCCCCGGCGAGCTCGAGCAGCCGTTCGTAGACGGGGATGAGCTCCGGCATGTAATCCGCGAGCTTGTGGCGGCAAGTCTGGAGGTCCGAGCGGGCGTGCTCGCCGTCCTTTAGGTACCAACTCCGATAGGCGGGCCACATGCGCTCGAATGCTGCCTGCCACCGCGCGCCGGGTTCGGGCTCCGCCACAGCCTCGAATTCGAGCCATTCGCCGGCCGGCGTGGGCCTGTCGCTGGGAGCCGAGCGACGGTGATCTGGCAGCAGCTCCAGGTGGGGGCGGATGTGCTCCCAAACTGGTTTCCAGTAGCTGTCGATCGCGTCGACCGCGGCCTGCGGCAGGCCGAGCGCCTTAACCCACTCGGGGAGCTCCGTAAGGTCCATGATCGCGGGAACGCTACCCCGCATGGCGGAACTCAGCCCCCGCCGAGTCCGCACCAGTCGCGGATCACCAGCGCGATCACCTGGGCGGCCTCGAGCACCGACGGCAGGTAAACGCGCTCATCGGTTCCGTGGACCCCCTCCGCGTGGGGTCCGAAGCAGAGCGCCGGTGTTTGGCCATAGAGGCCGAAGCTACGTGCATCGGTGGTGGCGGTGGAGGGGAACGGCTCGGCCCCGACGCCGCTCGCGCGTTCGCGTGCGCGGCTCACCGCCGCCACCAGCGGATCGTCGTCGGGGAGCGCATAGCCCTCGCACGCGAAGCCGTCATAGCTGACCGCTACAGAGAACGGTTGCAGTTCGGGCGCGGAAGCCGCCCGCGCAACCGCTTCCTCGACCAACTGGCGCAGCTGGTGCACCTTTTGCTGCGGGTAGAGCGCCAACCGGCACTGGACCGTGGCTCGCGCCGCGACCGTCGAAGGCCAGTCGCCCGCTCGCATCACGCCCACGTTGAGGTTAATTGGATGCTCGTAGCAGTCGAAGGGCGGGGGCCGCTGCAGGTTGAGTCTTGCTTCCAGCTCCCGCAGCGCGCCGATCACTGGGTAGGTGGCCTCGATGGCATTGCCGCCTGCGGGAGCGTCGCCGGCGTGGGCGGGCCGTCCAATGATCTCCACTGCAAACCACAGCACGCCCACCTGTGCCGTCTGGACCGCGAGGCTAGTCGGCTCGAGCAGGATCGCCGCGTCGGCGCCTCCTTCCGCCATGACGCACTGAAGTGCCCCGTTGCCCGTGCATTCCTCCTCGACCACTGACTGCAGCTGGACCGGGGCCAGGGGCCTCAGGCCGAGGCGCCTGAGGCCGCGCACGGCGCCGACCATGGCCGCGAGGCCGGCCTTCATGTCGCCCGCACCGCGCCCGTACAGCCAGTCACCTTCACGGCGAGGCTCGAATGGCGGTGAGGACCACAGCGAGCTTGGTTCCGGACTGACCACGTCGATGTGGCCGTTGAGGATCAGCGAGCGACCGCTCATGCGCTCGCTTGCCGAGTCGCCGCTCGCCCGGTCGCCCGGTTCCCAGTCGGCGACCACGTTCGCCTTGCCGGCGATGTCCCAGCTGAACGGCGAGGAACCCTCGTGGGCCCGGAGCGATTCGGCGTTCAGCCGAACTTCGCGAACCTTCAGCCCCGCGGCCTTGAAGGCGCGGCGCATCACCTCCTGGCCCGCTCGCTCTTGCCCCAGCACCGTGGGGGTGGCTACGAGCCGCGCGAGCAGGCGTTCAATCGCCCCGCGCTCCGCCGCTACCGCAGCGAGGACCTGATCAGCGAAGTCGGCGCGCTCCACAGCCGGCGCCCCGCGCCGTGCGCGCTCTGGCGGCTCTGGGTCCGGCACGGCCCGGCCGCGAGCCAAGCTGCTAGCCCGCCTTGGACGCGAACGCCTCGCGCGGCGGCTCCGCCCCCTGGATCGGGGTTCCAGCGAACTGCGCCCGCAGCGCAGTGATCCACTGCCGGGCGCGCTCGGTCAGCTCTCCATCGTCAGTCTGGAGCCGCGCCCGCGTGACGAGGATGCCGAGGTCCGCGCCTTTGTAGCGGTATTCCCCGGGACCGAGGATCCGCAGATAAAACCCCTCTCGCTCGTCGTGCAGGCTGTGCCAGTCGTTGCCGAAGCGGCGGAACTGGAGCGGCGCGCCGGGGTCGAGGCGCCAGATGCCCGTGGCGGGCGCCGCGGTCAGGAGCTCGGTCACATGCTCGGGCTCCTTGAGGATGATCTGGCTCCAGTGGTCTTGGAAATGCTCGGCCGCCCAGCGCCGGTTCAGCTCCTCCACGTCGATCTCGCAGTCGAGATCCATGTACTCGGCCAGGTGGAAGAGGAACAGCGGCATGTCGGCGTAGGCGCTGGCAGAAACGTTCGTCATCGAGCTGATGCCGCTCAGCCGCGGGTTCAGCTCTCCCAGATACAGCTCGCCAGTGTCCCGATCGAGCAGGTAATCGACCTCGAGCTGGCCGCGATAGCCCTCGCGCGCGAGACGGTCGCCGAGACGCCGCGTGAGCTGCCAGGCACGCTCGCGGTCGGCGTCCGAGAGCAGTCCCGGGAAGATGTCGTTGCCGCACCAGCCGCCGCGGTAAGGGGTCAGCTCCGGGTGGCCGGTGAGATCGATCATCACCGGCCCCACCAGGGTTCCGTGACGCGTGATGCAAGCCTCGACCGCCACCGCGTGGGGCGTGATCCTGCGCATCACCTTGAGCTCTTCGCCTTTCAGCTCGCCGGCCACGGCGTCGAAATCGCGCGCGGCTCGGATGAAGTAGGTGGTCTTGCCGGAGTCGCCGTAGGCCGTCTGGACCACGAGGTCCTCGCCCAGGTCGGCCGTATCGGCCAAGGCGAGCAACTGCTGATGGCTGGACGCGCGTCCGAGCACGTTCGGCACGCTCGGCACCCCGGCCTCGTCGCCGAGGCGCGTGGTTTCGATTTTGGAGTCGAGGCGGTGCCGCAGCTCGGCCGGCGGCAGCGCGATTCGTAACCCGGCGGCGCCCGCCAAGCGCTCGCTCTCCTCATCGAAGAAGACGAGCACCGCCAGCGGCTCCGTTCCGTGGGCACGGAAGAAGTCGAGTGCCTCGTGGTGCTCGAGCAGGTAGTTGCAGACGTCCTCGATCGACTCAAACGACCTATGGGGAAGGCGCGTGGGCACGAACACGCGGGGGTGATGCCCGTCGAAAGAGTCGAAGTAGTTGACGTAGAAGAAGTTCCTCACCCAGCGGTCGATGCCGAGCAGGTTGAACGCGACCGGGGACACGAAGAAGATCGGCCTGCCGTTGGTCCGGAACACGCCGCGCAGGTCGGACACGCCGCGCAGCGGTCCCGGGCGCGCTGCGCCCGCCCGCACGTGCGCCCCACCGGAGCTGGCGGGGAGTGTCTCTCCAGCACGGGGCAGGTCCTCGGAGGCGATTCTAAGCGGGGGGATCACCGATGTCTTGTCCTCTGGGCATTCTTGCTCGTTGCGGTCGCCGCGGCAACTCGGCCGCGAGGGTCGCCGTTGCGGCTGAACGCTCTCGGCCATACGATCCGCGTAGTGGAGAAGATCGGCGTCAAGCACGAACGCCAGCGTATGCGGGGCGATGCGCCGCGTCACCCACTCGATCCGCTCGGTGCCGAGGAGATCCGCAGCGCCGCACAGATTGTGCGCGAGCAGCGTGGCCTGAGCGCGCGGTGGCGCTTTGCGTCGATCGAGCTACGCGAGCCGTCGAAGCAAGCGCTGCGCGGGGCCGGCGATCCCGGCCCCCGGCCCGACCTCTCGCGCGAGGCGAACGTCGTGTGCTTTGACCGGGACCACGACGACGCGGTGAATGCGGTGGTCTCGCTGAACGAGCGACGAATCGTGAGCTGGGAGGTATGCCCGGGCGAACACCCACCGATCTCAAACGACGAGTACGACGAGTGCAACGAGGCCCTGAAGCGCGACCCGCGCGTGATAGAGGCTCTCGCAAAGCGCGGGATCACCGACATGGATTTGGTCCTGATCGATGTCTGGGCGTTCGGCGCCGAGCTCGTGCCGGAGCGCTACCGAGGGCGCCGCGTTGGCTGGGCCGACGTCTGGCACCGGTCCGGGCCCAAATCCAATCCGTACGCGAACCCGGTTTCGCGGCTGCATCCGATCATCGATCTCGCGACGATGGAGCTGCTCGATCTGGGCGACGGCTACGACGGTCAGCCTGCCCCCCAGGTGATGGGTGAGTACGCGCCCGCGCTGGTCCCGGGCTTGCGTCTGCGCGACGATCTGCGACCGCTCGAGATCACCCAGCCCGAGGGCGCGTCGTTCACGCTTGACGGCCACCTCCTGCGCTGGCAGCGGTGGTCGATGAGGCTCGGCTTCAACTACCGCGAGGGGCTCTTGATCCATGCGCTCGGCTACGAAGATGGTGGGCGCGTGCGACCCGTCGCCCACCGCCTGTCGTTCGCCGAGATGGTCATCCCGTACCGCGATCCAACGGGCGAGCACTTCCGGCGGACGGCATTCGACATCGGCGAGTGGGGACTCGGCTTCATGACAACCTCGCTCGAGCGGGGCTGCGACTGCCTGGGCGAGATCGCCTACCTAGACGCCATCGTGCACGACTCGCAAGGCGAGCCGATCGAGATCAGAAATGCGATCTGCATCCACGAGGAGGACGCCGGCGTGCTGTGGAAGCACGTCGACGAGCGCGCGGGCGTGGAAACGCGCCGCATGCGACGGCTGGTCGTCTCCTTCCATGTAACGGTGGCCAACTACGAGTACCTCATCTACTGGCGCTTCTACCAGGACGGAAACATCGAGTGCGAGGTGCGGGCGACCGGGGTCATGATCACGACTCCGTTTAGCGACGGCCAGCCGCCCTTTGGCGCGCTTGTCGAGCGTCGCACCTACGCGCCCTACCACCAGCACTTCATCGTCGTCCGGCTCGACCTCGATGTGGACGGCGAGGACAACACGGTCTACGCGGTCGACGCGCGGCCACTGCCGCTGGGCCACGACAACCCCCACGGGCTGGCGCTCGTCGAGCAGCGAACGCCCTTGCGCACCGAATCGCAAGGCCGCCAGGATTACGACTGGGGCGCGCAGCGCACTTGGCACGTGGTCAACGCGAGTTCTCGCAACGGCCTCGGCGAGCCTGTCGCCTACAAGCTGGTTCCCGGAGGGGCGATCCCGCCCCTGCTCGACCCCTCATCACCGGTGCTGCGGCGCGCAAGGGCCTTGGAGCACACCCTATGGGTGACCCCCTACCACGAGGAAGAGCGCTGGCCGTGCGGCCAGTTCCCCAACTTGAGCGCCGAGGACACGGGGCTCGCCACTTGGACGAGTTCGAACCGCTCGATCGAAGGGGCCGATCTCGTCCTTTGGTACGTGTTCGGCATCCACCACGTCCCGCGTCCCGAGGAGTGGCCTGTGATGCCCGTCGACACGGTCTCCTTCTGGCTCAAGCCGGTGGGCTTCTTCGATCGCAACCCCGCGCTGGAGGTACCCCCGGAGCCTGGTCAGCACTGCTGAGCGGCGCCGGGGCCCCGGCGAGCTATCACCTCTGCGTTTTCTTGCCGGGCCCCTTACCGGGAACCGTACCCGGCCCAGTCCCAGGTCCGGTCCCCGGAGGCTTGGTCTTCGGGGTCGGCGGCGCAGGGGCGGCGGGCTGGACCGGAGGCGTGGGCGCCGGCTGGGTGGGGGTCGTTGGTGTGGTCGTGGGCGCGGGAGCTACCGGAGTCGTAGGCGTCGTCACCGGCGCGACGGGCGGCGTGGTGGCCGGGGTGACGATGTGCGCGGAGGGATACTCCTGCGCCAGGATCTGAAGGGCCTGGGTCATGAAGGCGTGCCAGATCACCGCCGGGAACGTGCCCCCCTCGACTGGCCCGCCGTTGTACTGGGTGCTCATCGAGATGTCCTTGTTGGGAAACCCAACCCATACGGCGGTCGTGATCTGCGGTGTCCAGCCGACAAACCAGGCATCGGCGTAGTTGGTGGTCGTTCCGGTCTTGCCGGCGACCAACACCCCGGGAATCGCCGCCTTGGTGCCCGTACCGGCGTTGACTACCCCCGTCAAGAGCTGTTGCACGGTCTGCGCGATCGGCGCCGGCATGATGCGCCTGTAGTCCGGATGGTTGACGATGTGGGTCGGTATCCCGGAATGGGCGCAGACCGGGCACCTGATCGAGTGAATACCGATCGGCCCCTGGTCCCCAGAGCCTAGAACCGGGTTGAAGACCTTTCGGCCGCCCGTCGCAAATGTCTCATACGCGTGGGCCATGTCGAGCGCCGAGACGCCCGTCGTCAGGCCGCCGAGAATCATCGACGGATTGGTGGAGATCGGCGTGCGGATACCCATGCGCCTAGCCATCCGCGCGATGCGCGGCGTTCCGACCTTCACTCCTACCTGCGCGAAGACCGAGTTGTCTGAGGCGGCGGTCGCAGCAGCGAGCGAGATCGGCCCTGAGTAGGCGTTGCCGAAGTTGCGGACGACGAAGTTCTTTAATCCGCCCGGCGTATGAACCCAGAGGTTCTGGGGGGCCGAGTTCCAGATCGAGTCGGGGGTGATGCCGTGCTCCAGCGCGACCGCGAGCGTGAAGGGCTTGAAGGACGAGCCGGGCTGGCGCAGGCCTTCCGTGGCGAGGTTGAAGGGATGCTGCTGATAGTTCTCCTGGCCGTTTACAACCGGCCCGCCGACCATCGCTCGCACCTCGCCGGTCCTGTTGTCGATCGCGACGAGCGATGCGGTCATGCCGGTTCCCGGGGGTAACGAGGATGACACCGCCTGGTTGGCTGCCTGCTGCATGCGCAGGTCGATCGTCGTTCTTATCTTCAGGCCGCCGTAATACGCGCGGTACTCGGCGACGCTCGCCGGCACACCGCGGCCGAGGCCCATCGCATGCAGGATCTGCGGCTGGACCCAGCTTGTGAAGTAGGGGGCGGCGCTTGGTTCCTGGGGTTGTTGGATGGTGTTCGCGGTCGGCAGCGGTGCGGCCAGGCCAAGCTCGTACTGGGTGCGATTGATGTAGTGCTGCGCAAGCATGTCCTGGAGTACGAGCTTGCGCCGGGCCAACGCTGCACCAGGATTGGCCACTGGGTTGTAAGCCGAGGGTGCGGCCACCATGCCGGCGAGCAGGGCGGCCTCCCAAGGCTTCAGCACGGTCACGCACTCGGGGCGCTTGACCTTGGGCGTCGAGTCGCCACAACCGCCGGTCGAGCCGTCGGTAGCCGCGTTCGGGTCATAGCCGTGGGCCTTTCCGAAATAAAGCCGCGCCGCAGACTCGATGCCGTAGGCGCCGTTGCCGAAGTAGACCGTGTTCAGGTACTCCGTCAGGATCTTCTGCTTCGACCAGCGGTGCGTGAGCTGGAAGGCGAGCGCGGCCTCTCGCAGCTTCTCGAAGATCGTGCGGTTGTTCTGCTCGGCTAGCGCTTGCTTGACGAACTGTTCGGTGATCGTCGAAGCGCCCTGGTAGCTACCGCCGGTGAGGTCGCTGACGGCCGCCCTCAGGATCCCGTGCAGGTCGAAGCCGGGCTCGTTCCAAAAGCGTTTGTCTTCAACGGAGACGATCGCGTCCCGCATCCAGGGCGAGATCTGGTTGTAGGAGACGATCACCGTGTGGTTAGGCGGCGCAAAGATGCCGATCGGACGGCCGCGGTAGTCGTAGAGATAGGAGTTGGCCTCGTGCTTGTACTGCTGGCGGTTCTCGAGCTGCGGGAGATCCGAGGCGACCGACATCATCATCCCGAACACCATCGAGGTCAGCGCGAGGAACCCGAAGCCGATCAGGATCGCGAGCAGTCTCAGCCAGCGAAGCTTTCCTCGGCCGCGCCGGCGGCGACCACCACGGCCGCGAGGCCCATCTCCGCCGCCATCGCCGCCTCTGCGCGGCTTACCCGTTCGTCCGGGCTCGCGCGGGAACGGGATTGGTGCCGTGCCCGGCTCGCGCTCGGGCGCCAGCGTGGTCTCGTTGACGAGCGCTGCGCGAACGCGATCAGCCACGACGATCGATCGCGGTAAGCACTCGGGTGTCGGTGTTATCGCTCATCCACTGCGATTTGATGGATCGGCGCACCCCGTTGGCGCCGGTCTCGCTGCTCGCGATGATGCGAATGGGGGTGTTGGCGGCAGCGTCCCCCTTGGGCGCGGGCAGTCTAGCATTGGCCGTGATGGAAGCTTCTGGCGCGCGGAGGGGGTCTGGGTTCTCCGGCGCGCGGATTGAAGCGCCGGAAAAGACGGTTGCCAGCGGGGCAGACGGACCCTCTGCGGGAGCCTCGCTGGCCGCGCTGGCTCGAGCGCAACGCCGTCGACACTCTGCCCGAAGGTGAGCTTGAGCGCAAGCTTCAGCTTGGCCGCCCTTTGCGTGTGAAGCTGGGAATCGATCCCACGGCGCCCGACATCCACCTTGGGCACACGGTCGTTCTGCAAAAGTTGCGCGAGTTTCAGGAAGGCGGGCACATCGTGGTCTTGATCGTGGGCGACTTCACCGCCCGGATCGGAGATCCCAGTGGCCGCTCGCAGACGCGGCCGCTGCTCTCGCCGGAGGAAATCGAGCACAACGCACGCACTTACCAGGAACAGGCTTTCCGGGTCCTAGATCGCGAGCGAGTCGAAGTTCGCCACAACAGCGAGTGGCTCGACATGAGCATGGAAGAGCTCTTTCCGCTTGGCCCGGGCGCTGACCGTCTCGCAGGTGATCGAGCGCGAGGACTTCGCCAACCGGCTTCGCGCGGGAAGCCCGATTGCTCTGCTCGAGCTGTTCTATCCGCTGCTCCAGGGCTACGACTCGGTTGCCGTGCGCGCCGACGTAGAGCTGGGAGGCACCGATCAGACGTTCAACCTGCTGCGAGCGCGAGACGTGCAGCGCGACTACGGCGTCCCGGAGCAGGCGATCCTGACGATGCCCATCCTGCCCGGGACCGACGGCACTCGGCGCATGTCCAAATCGCTTGGCAACTACATCGGTGTGAATGAGCCACCGGGCGAGATCTATGGCAAGACGCTGAGCATCCCGGACTCTGCCCTCGAGACCTGGTACAGGCTGCTGCTCGACTCAGAGCCCCCCGCTGAGCTGTCGGCGCGCGATGCGAAACGCTCATTGGCTCGGGCCCTGGTGGCGAGGTTCCATGGAGCCGACGCGGCCAAGGATGCAGAGCGCGAGTTCGACCGTGTCCACATCGCGCACGAGCTCCCGCAACAGATCGCTGACGTCCCTTGGGTGGCCTCCGCTACAGGGGTCGTTCACCTGCCGGCGCTGCTCTCCGCTGCCTTCGGCATCTCCACCTCCGAGGCACGGCGGAGCCTCGGCCAAGGGGCGGTCAGGGTTGATGGCACCCGGGTCGAGGACGGCGCGCTCGACGTCCAGGCCGACGAGGTCGCGGGGAAGGTGCTTCAGCTCGGTAGGCGCCGCTTCGCGCGCGTTCAGATCGCCAGTGGCGGCTCATCGGCAGGTGGGTCCTCAGGCGACTCCCCGAGGGCGGACGGGTCGTGATGCGACTCCCGAGAGCGGACGGATCGTGGGCGCCGTGACGCGGGCTGTTGGCCTTCCGGGACGGATCGGGCCATGACCGTCCACGGCGGCATGCTGCGCTTGCAGACCGAGGGCAACGGTCACATTGTCGATCTGACGGAAGGCGTGCTCCGCATCGTCCAAGGCGCTGGAGTCGACCGCGGCCTGGTGACGGTCTTCGCTCTCGGATCGACCGTGGCGATTACGACGATGGAGTACGAGCGGGGCGGTATCCAGGATCTGACCGAGCTACTCGACCGGCTCATCCCGAGTGGCTCCGACTACGCGCACAACCGCCTGAACCACGACACTAATGCCCACGCGCATATGCGGGCCGCGCTCATCGGGCCTTCCGAGACGATCCCCTTGGTCGACGGTCGCCTCTCGCTGGGCACGTGGCAGCAGGTGGTTCTGATCGACTTCGACGACCGGCCGCGAGAGCGCAAGGTGGCGATCCAGGTAGTCTCGTAACCTGGCTTGATCGGCGCCAGCGGGGTCTTCCCTCGATCCCCGTGCCGGCGCTATACTCGTCAGTCCGCTTCGGGCCCGGAGCCACTCCATTGTGCTCGGGCGGCGCAACTCACTGAGAGGAACCACCTCTCCGGAGAGGTGCGACGGTCTTTGAAAACTCAACAGCATGCGCACTTTTCTCGGCCGACCCCGGCCGAGATGGTGTGTCCAGGTTCGACGCCGTCTTCAGCGGTCCCGTGAGGGATTCGCGTGCAGGCGGCGATCAAGAATTGACCCCGTCTTGCGCCCGAGGCTCGCTGTGTACGCGTTGCCTCCACGAGTGGCGCAAGGGTCTGGCGTTCAGGCGCTAGACCCAGGGTTTGTCCGTCCGTGGCGCGCGAGCGTCTGTCGGACGGGCGTCTCCCTGACGACTCTTTGTGAAGTCGGGTTGGCTTTGCCGACCCGTCTTGTAGTTCTTCACGGAGAGTTTGATCCTGGCTCAGGACGAACGCTGGCGGCGTGCCTAATACATGCAAGTGGAGCGACGAACCAGGCTTCGGCCTGGGGCAAAGCCGCGAACGGGTGAGTAACACGTGGGTAACCTGCCCCGATGATTGGGACAACCCGAGGAAACTCGGGCTAATACCGAATGTGCCCTCCGACCATAAGGCCGGTGGGGAAAGGAAGCTTCGGCCTCCGCATCGGGATGGGCCCGCGGCCCATTAGCTTGTTGGTGAGGTAATGGCTCACCAAGGCGACGATGGGTAGCTGGTCTGAGAGGACGATCAGCCACACTGGGACTGAGACACGGCCCAGACTCCTACGGGAGGCAGCAGTAGGGAATCTTGCGCAATGCGCGAAAGCGTGACGCAGCAACGCCGCGTGGGGGAAGAAGGCCTTCGGGTTGTAAACCCCTTTCAGTTGGGACGAAGCTCCGTCGGTGAATAGCCGGCTGAAGTGACGGTACCTTCAGAAGAAGCCCCGGCTAACTACGTGCCAGCAGCCGCGGTAATACGTAGGGGGCTAGCGTTGTCCGGAATCATTGGGCGTAAAGAGCGTGTAGGCGGCTCGGTAAGTCCGCTCTGAAAGCCCGGGGCTCAACCCCGGGAGGCGGGCGGATACTGTCGAGCTAGAGTCCGGAAGAGGCGAGTGGAATTCCTGGTGTAGCGGTGAAATGCGCAGATATCAGGAGGAACACCAATAGCGAAGGCAGCTCGCTGGGACGGCACTGACGCTGAGACGCGAAAGCGTGGGGAGCAAACAGGATTAGATACCCTGGTAGTCCACGCTGTAAACGATGGGCACTAGGTGTGGGGGGTGTCGACTCCCCCCGTGCCGGCGCTAACGCATTAAGTGCCCCGCCTGGGGAGTACGGCCGCAAGGCTAAAACTCAAAGGAATTGACGGGGGCCCGCACAAGCAGCGGAGCATGTGGTTTAATTCGACGCAACGCGAAGAACCTTACCTGGGCTTGACATGTTCCTGACCGCCATGGAAACATGGTTTCCCTTCGGGGCAGGATCACAGGTGGTGCATGGCTGTCGTCAGCTCGTGTCGTGAGATGTTGGGTTAAGTCCCGCAACGAGCGCAACCCCCGTCGCATGTTGCCAGCATTTAGTTGGGGACTCATGCGAGACTGCCGGTGACAAACCGGAGGAAGGTGGGGATGACGTCAAGTCATCATGCCCCTTATGTCCAGGGCTACACACGTGCTACATTGGCGCGTACAGAGGGTTGCGATACCGCGAGGTGGAGCGAATCCCTTAAAGCGCGTCTCGGTTCGGATTGCAGGCTGAAACTCGCCTGCATGAAGGCGGAGTTGCTAGTAATCGCGGATCAGCACTGCCGCGGTGAATACGTTCCCGGGCCTTGTACACACCGCCCGTCACACCATGGGAGTGAGCAACACCCGAAGCCGGTCGCCTAACCCTTTTGGGAGGGAGCCGTCGAAGGTGGGGCTCGCGACTGGGGTGAAGTCGTAACAAGGTAGCCGTAGCGGAAGCTGCGGCTGGATCACCTCCTTTCTAGGGAGCCTCTTCGAGAGGCACCGGTCCGCTTGGGCTCTAGTCCCTGCTCCGCGGATCGGCCACTAGAACGTCGACCGGACCAGGCAGGCCGCACATCCGTCGCCTAGGCGACGCGTGAGGCGGCTCGCATGCTGTTGAGCTTTGAGAGACCGGCGTGGTCGCCGGCGCTCGGCGAGCCAATGCCCGAGCTTCGGAGCCGCGGCGCCTCTTCGCGGACCTTGAAAACTGCACAGTAGCCAATGACACGGGTATCACCGGGTGGAAGCTCTACGGGCTTCCAACCGAGATCACCGTCAAGATATGAAGGGCACATGGTGGATGCCTTGGCACCAAGAGTCGATGAAGGGCGTGAACGGCTGCGAAAAGCCGCGGTGAGGCGCTGAATAGCCTGTGACCCGCGGATGCCCGAATGGGGAAACCCGGCGCCGGTAATGCGGCGTCATCCCGCGCTGAACACATAGGCGCGGCGAAGGCAAGCGGGGGAAGTGAAACATCTCAGTACCCCGAGGAAAGGAAATCAACCGAGACTCCCTGAGTAGTGGCGAGCGAAAAGGGATCAGCCCAAACCTGTCGCGTGTAAGCGGCCACGCGTTGCGCGATGGGGGTTGTAGGACATCTGGTCCGAGCCGTGGCCGGCTCGGCAGAAGTGACAAAGCTGCGAGCTAGCTGAAGCACGTGGAACCGTGCGCCACAGAGGGCAACCGTCCCGTAGGCGAAAGCTTGTGGCCTTCCGCAGATGTTCCTGAGTAAGTCCGCACCCGTGAAACGCGGACTGAAACTGGGGGGACCACCCTCCAAGGCTAAGTACTCCTTGGTGACCGATAGCGGACTAGTACCGTGAGGGAAAGGTGAAAAGTACCCCGGAAGGGGAGTGAAATAGTACCTGAAACCACGTGCCTACAAGCTGTGGGAGCGGCTTCGGCCGTGACCGCGTGCTTTTTGCATAACGAGCCGGCGAGTTACTCGTCTGCGGCAAGGTTAAGCGATGAGCGAAGCCGTAGCGAAAGCGAGTCCGAATAGGGCGCCATAGTCGCGGGCGGTAGACCCGAAGCTGAGCGAGCTACCCATGGGCAGGTTGAAGCGGGGGTAAGACCTCGTGGAGGACCGAACCGACCTAGGTTGAAAACTGGGCGGATGACCTGTGGGTCGGAGTGAAAGGCTAATCAAGCTCAGTGATATCTGGTTCTCTCCGAAATATATTTAGGTATAGCCTCGGATAAATTCCGTGGCGGCCGTAGAGCACTGTTTGGACTAGGGGCCCTACCAGGTTACCGACTTCAGGCAAACTCCGAAGACCGTCACGGTTACTCCGGGAGTCAGTTGCTGGGGGATAAACTTCAGCGTCGAGAGGGGAACAGCCCAGACCGCCAGCTAAGGTCCCTAAGTGTTAGCTAAGTGGGAAACGATGTTTGATCGCCTAGACAACCAGGAGGTTGGCTTAGAGGCAGCCACCCTTGAAAGAGTGCGTAACAGCTCACTGGTCAAGTGGTCGAGCGCGGACAATGTAACGGGGCTTAAGCGAACCACCGAAGCTGCGGGTGCGTGCGTCTTCGGACGTCACGCGCGGTAGGAGAGCGTTCCCGGGCCTGCGAAGCGGCGGCGTAAGCCAGCCGTGGAGGCCCGGGAAGTGAGAATGCCGGCATGAGTAACGAAAGAGGGGTGAGAATCCCCTCCGCCGATTGCCCAAGGTTTCCTGAGTAAAGTTCGTCTGCTCAGGGTTAGTCGGGTCCTAAGGCGAGGCCGAAAGGCGTAGTCGATGGCCAACGGGTTGATATTCCCGTACCACGTTGCTTCCGTTTGACCGAATGGGGGGACGAGGACGGCTATGGGAGCCCAGGCGATGGTTGCCCTGGGGTAAGCATGTAGGGGTGGCTCTAGGTAAATCCGGAGCCGCATAACCTGAGGTGCGATGCCAGCTGGCTGTAAGCCGGCGAGTCCCGGATGCCATGCCTCCAAGAAAAGCCTCTAGGGAGGAAGCGCGTGCCCGTACCAAAACCGACACAGGTGGGCAAGTGGAGAACACTAAGGTGATCGAGATAACCCTCGTTAAGGAACTCGGCAAAATCGCCCCGTAACTTCGGGAGAAGGGGCGCCCCGGTAGGGTGAAGCTCTTCGCGAGTGGAGCCCGAGGGGGCCGCAGTGAATTGGTTCAAGCGACTGTTTACCAAAAACACAGGTCTCTGCTAAGTCGTAAGACGACGTATAGGGGCTGACGCCTGCCCGGTGCCGGAAGGTTACGTGGAGGTGTTAGGGCTTCGGCCCGAAGCACCGAAACTAAGCCCCGGTAAACGGCGGCCGTAACTATAACGGTCCTAAGGTAAATTGTTGCCCGCTGTGACGGTAACGTCACAGTTTGTATTCGGCTATATGCTGGAAAACCCGAGTATCCGTCCGGTACTCGCCCTAGAATTGTATGTGGGCAGTGACAATCCTGGACGGTGCGGAAAACCAGCAGGAAAGGCTGAGGCAGGAAGGCTGGGTTATTGGTTTTGTAGACGGAGAAGGATGCTTCTCGATCGGCTTCGTCCGCCAGGCAGGCGGACTCGGAGGCGAGCCGGCTACAGAACCGGCTATCAGGTGGCTCATGAGTTCGCCGTCACGCAGGGCGCGCAGAGCGTTGCTGCTTGCACGAGCTGTGAGCTTCTTCGGTGTGGGTCAGGTGCTTGCAAATAGGCGCTATGACAATCACCGTGAACATCTGTATCGCTATGTGGTGCGCAAGCGCGACGGATCTTGATCGCGACGATCATCCCGTTCTTTCGTGCGCATCCGATGCACTCGGCGAAGCAGCGTGAACTTCGAGAAGTTCGCCCTGCTGCGTCGAGATGATCGAGCGATGGCCATCACCTGACGTGTGAGGGGCTGGCCGAGATCGCCGAAATCGCTCAAACGATGAATCGCCAAAAGCCCAGAACAGACTGCTCAGAATCCTCAGAGGCCATACGCCGAACATCCAGGACACTGGATGATGAGATGGTCCCGTCTGCATGGCGACATGCAGGGAATGACGCAATGGCAAGGCGTCATCATTCCGCTTCCCATCGGCAGCTTCGCGCATCGGAAGTAAGAGCTCCAAGCGAAATTCCTTGTCGGGTAAGTTCCGACCTGCACGAATGGCGTAACGACTTGAACGCTGTCTCAACGAGGGGCTCGGTGAAATTGCATTCTCGGTGAAGATGCCGAGTACCCGCGGCTAGACGGAAAGACCCCGTGAACCTTTACTACAACCTGGTATTGGGGTTCGGTGCATTTCGCTCAGGATAGGTGGGAGGCTTTGAAGCGCTGGCTGCGGCTGGCGTGGAGCCAACCTTGAGATACCACCCTTGATGTATTGGATCTCTAACGGTGCGCCGTGAATCCGGGCGCCAGACAGTGCCAGGCGGGTAGTTTGACTGGGGCGGTCGCCTCCCAAAATGTAACGGAGGCGCGCAAAGGTTCCCTCAGCACGGTCGGAAATCGTGCGTAGAGTGTAAAGGCAGTAAGGGAGCTTGACTGCGAGACCGACAGGTCGAGCAGGTGCGAAAGCAGGCCTTAGTGATCCGGCGGTAGCAAGTGGAAGCGCCGTCGCTCAACGGACAAAAGGTACTCCGGGGATAACAGGCTTATCGGGCCCAAGAGTCCACATCGACGGCCCGGTTTGGCACCTCGATGTCGGCTCGTCGCATCCTGGGGCTGAAGTAGGTCCCAAGGGTTGGGCTGTTCGCCCATTAAAGCGGTACGCGAGCTGGGTTCAGAACGTCGTGAGACAGTTCGGTCCCTATCTGCCGTGGGCGTTGGAGAGTTGAGAGGATTCGTCCCTAGTACGAGAGGACCGGGATGAACGCACCTCTGGTGTATCTGTTGTCCTGCCAAGGGCACTGCAGGTTAGCTACGTGCGGATCGGATAACCGCTGAAAGCATCTAAGTGGGAAGCCGGCCTCAAGATGAGCTCTCCCATCCCCTAGAGGGAGTAAGACCCCTGGAAGACCACCAGGTTGATAGGCCGGATCTGGAAGGACGGTAACGTCTGTAGGAGACCGGTACTAATGGGTCGAGGGCTTGACGGATACTTGATATCCGTGCATTGGCGCTGTGTAGTTTTGAGGGCCCGCGAAGAGCGGTCTCTACCCTTTTCCGGTGGCTATGGCGAGGGGGAAACACCTCTTCCCATTCCGAACAGAGAAGTTAAGCCCCTCAGCGCCGATGGTACTTGGCTCGCAAGAGCCTGGGAGAGTAGGACGCCGCCGGTTTTCTCTTCAGCGTGTGCTGCACGTCGAGCTCCTCGAGGGGTTCGACGAGCTCCGGCGTACGCCGGTTCCGAGGCGCCGGTGTGCCTCGAAACCCTCGTCAGCCAGATCGATCCCGACCGTGCCTCGGCGTCAACAGCCCGACATGAGGGATCGTGGCCGTGCGATGGCCGGCAGCAGTTACCGGTGAGAGGCATTCGGATCGCGGCGCTGGCACGGCGCCAGGCCGGCGTGGCGATCGGGGGCGGAGGCTGCGCCGGTGGAGAGGGGGCTGCGCACGCTGGGCGGGCTCGGCCTGCATGCCGCTGCCCGCGTCCCGCGGCCGTTCGGCTCGCGTCGCAGGCTCCGGCAATTCCCCTCTCCACATAGGGGCGCTCTCCCAAGTTGTTCCAACGAGCAACTCGTCCACCGCTTGATCAAAGCGGCCGAGCCATGCGCAGAGCCGATCGTGCAGTGGGAGGAACATACGTTCGAAGAGTAAGAAGTGTCCCGGACGGAACCGGCGACGGTGGTCAGAGCCTGGAGCCGCGCGCAATCCCGCACCGCCGGCCGGCTGAGGTCGGCCATCCGAGCCGCGTGCAATCGCGCACCGCCGGCCGGCCGAGGCCGCGCCTAATCCGATCCCACCTTCCCCCGAATCCTCTCGATGACCGCATCCACGAACTCGCGCGTGCCGGCATGCCCGCCAAGGTCCGGCGTTCGCAGACCCGAACCGACGGTCTCAAGAGCGGCACCGTACACCGCTGCTGATGCGTCTTCGAACGCTGCTCCATGGCGCGCAGCTGCGTACCGCAGCACGGCGCCGCAGGCCAGAATCATCGCCAGCGGATTGGCGAGATCCTTGCCTTGCAGCGCGGGGGCGGTGCCATGCGGCGCCTCGGCCATCGCAACCGTCGTGGCGTACTGCTCGTCGAACGCCAGCAGGACGGACTCGGCGCCGGCGATCGACCCAAACATCGGCAAGACCAGATCCGAGAGACAGTCTCCGTCCCGGTTCAGGGCCGGGATCACGAGTGGACCGTCGGCGGCGCCCGACATCAAGCCGGCGTATGTCGCGTCGATAAGGACCGGCTGATAGGTGACCTCTGTGTGCCGGCTGGCGGCCGCGTCGAGCTCCTCCTTGAGCATGCCCTCATACACGGGCGACACTGTCCATTTCGGGCCACCGTAGACCCGAGCGCGCATCGACGACGCCGTGCGGAACGCGTACTCGGCCACCGCCCGGCAGGTCGAGCGGGCGATGCGCTCGGTCCGGTATGCGACCTCCGCATCCGAGGAGCCCTCCCGCCATTCGGAGGCGCCGTAGGCGTCGTCGACGGCCATGCGCACTACAGCGATCGGATCGCTGATGCCGGCCAGGGGCGCCACTCCAGGCAACCGCCGCCCTGTCCGCACGATCACCCGGCCGTCTACGCGCTCGCGCAGAATCCGGTTCGGCGAGCCGACGTCGTGCTGCCCTTCCGGCGTGATCGTGGCCGCCTTCAACCCCAGCCCAGCCCGGCGCATCGCGTCGGCGGCGTCGACCACGACCTGGTTTGAGGTCTCGCGCCGGTTCCGCAGCGAGAGGTCGAAGCGCTCCAACTCGACGTCAACCCCCAGCAGCGCTGGCTCGAGCACGCGCAGCGCCTGCACGAGCAGCTCCTGGCCCGTCTGGTCTCCCTCGAGGACGACGATCCGCGCGCTTTCGGTCACAGACTGCCGAGGGCTCCCCGATTAGAAATCATGGACCCTGGCCGCGAACGATCGTCAGTCCGCTTCCCCGGAGCCGGCACGAGCCGGCAGCAGCTCCTCCTGGCGCTCGATCAGCGCGGCGATCACGATCGCCAGATGCTCGTCGAAATCCAGCCCGAGCTCCGCGGCGCCTTGGCGCAGCTCGTCCCGATCGACCGCGGCCGCAAAGGACGGCTGCTTCAGCTTCTTCTTGACCGACTTCGGCGTCATGCCGGCGAGTCCGTCGGGCCGCACGTAAGCGCACGCAAGAACAAATCCACACAGCTCGTCGACCGCGTACAGCGCGCGCTCCATCGCCGTATCTCTGGAGACGTCCATGTAGTCCGCGTGCGAGGCCACGGCCCGGATCAGCTCCGGCGGGTATCCATGTGCCTCGAGCTCGCGCAGCGCATAACGCGGGTGGCCGTCAGCGGCGCTCGGATAGCGGTCGTAGTCGAGGTCGTGAACGAGCCCTGTGAGGCCCCACAACTCAATGTCTTCGGCAAACCGGGCCGCGTATGCGCGCATCGCGGCTTCGACCGCCAGCGCATGGCGGCGCAACGACTCTGAAGCGGTCCATTCGCAAAGGAGGTCCCACGCCTCGGCGCGCGAAATCTCCCGTGAGATGGCGCTTCCAGCCGGATCACCCGACATCATCGCCACACCAGCGCGCCCGCGCCCGACCGCCTAACGACAGTGTCATTGGACCCTCGGCGCCCCGAATTAGTTGACGACATGGCTGTTACCCTAGCTGAGCGCGGGCGCTGGTCTGAGACCCCGCGAGGCCGTGCATCGGCCCGTCCGTCAAGGCGATCAACAACACCCCCAATTCCCATGGAGAAGTTCGTCATCGAAGGCGGTGTGCCGCTCTCAGGCACGCTCGTTCCCGCCGGTAACAAGAACGGGGCCCTTCCCGTCCTGGCCGCCTGCCTGCTGACCGAGGACGAAATGGTGCTTCGCAATGTTCCGCGGATCGCGGACGTCGAGGCGATGGTGCTGCTGCTCGAGTCCCTCGGAGCGCGGATCGAGTGGCTCGGGCCGAGCGAGATCTCGATCAAGGCGGCCGGGGTTGACCGCTTCGAGGTGGATCGCGAGCTCTCGGAGCGAATCCGCGCGTCTTTCCTGCTCGCCGGCCCGCTGCTGGCCCGCTTCGGGCACGCGCACATGCCGCCGCCGGGGGGAGACGTCATCGGCCGGCGCCGTCTCGATCCGCACCTCGACGCCTTCCGGGCGCTCGGCGCGACGGTCGAGCACGGGGAGAACATCACAATCAGCGCGCCGATCGGGCTCAGCCCATGCGACTTCCTGATGGACGAGCCCTCGGTGATGGCGACCGAGAACGCGCTGATGGCGGCCGCGCTGACTCACGGCCCGACCGTGATCCGAAACGCGGCCTCTGAACCCCATGTGCAGGACCTCGCACGCATGCTGATCCATATGGGAGCCGCGATCGACGGCATCGGGTCGAACGTGATGACGGTCCACGGCCTCAACCGCCTGCGCGGCGGCACCCACACGATCGCACCCGACCACATCGAAATCGCCTCGTTCATGGCGCTCGCCGGCGTGACGGGAGGTGAGCTGGTGGTCAAGGATGTGATCCCGGAGGACCTGCGCATGGTCCGGCTCGTGTTCGAGCGGCTGGGGCTCCATAGCGAGTTGCGCGTCTCCGACATCATCGTCCCGGGCAACCAGAAGCTCGTCATCCACAACGACGCCGGCGACTACATGCCGAAGGTCGAGAGCGGCCCGTGGCCGGCGTTCCCGGCCGACCTGACGAGCATCGCGCTCGCGCTCGCGACGCAGTCGGAAGGCTCCGTGATCATCCACGAGAAGATGTTCGAAAACCGGCTGATCTTCACCGACAAGCTGCAGGTGATGGGCGCCGCGATCACGATCTGCGACCCCCACCGGGCGATCGTGATCGGCCCCCGCCGATTGCGTGGCCAGCGGGTCGATTCGCCCGATATCCGCGCGGGCATGGCGATGCTGATCGCCGCTCTGTGCGCCGAGGGCGTCACGGAAATCGGCAATGTGCGTCAGATCGATCGTGGCTACGAGCGCATCGACGAGCGCCTGCGGGAGCTGGGCGCTCATATCCAGCGTCTTGACGACGTGCCCGTAGCTGCCTGAGCAGCGGCGAGCCGTCCGAGAGCCAACCATGACTGACTGGATTGCCAGCGGCACCCGTGATGTCCTGCCGGACGAGATGCGCGAGCTGCGCGCGCTCACCGATCGGCTGAGAGGAGTGTTCGAGCGCGCCGGGTACGGCGAGGTGTCGACACCCGCGCTCGAGTACGAGCGGCCGCTGGCCGCCGATGAGCACCCGGGGTGGCGCGGGCCGAAGCCTGCCTATCGAATGTTCGACGAGCAGGGCAACGTGCTCGTGCTCCGCTCGGACATGACGGTGCCGATCGCTCGTCTTGCAGCCACCCGCTACCGGCAGACGGAGCCGCCGCTGCGCTTCTGCTACGTCGCGCACTCCTACCGTGGCGTGAGGCCTCAGCGGGGCCAGTCGCGGGAGTTGCTCCAGGCCGGGATCGAGCTGATTGGGGCGCCCGGCGCGGAGGGCACCGCCGAAGTCCTGGCGGTGCTCTGTCAGGCGCTCGACGCGGCGGGCCTGCGAACCTACCGAGTGGGGCTCGGCGACGCATCGCTGTACCCGACGCTGCTCGAGACGGTTGGCGTCCCCAGCGAGCAGGCAGAGCGCATCCTGACCGAGCTTGTTACCGGCGACTTCGTCGGCGTCTCGCGCGAGCTCGACGCCCTCCACATAAGCCCCGAGAACCGCTCCCTGCTGCTCCAAACCGCTCAGACCAGAGGCGGCGCGGACATCCTTAGGATCGCTCCGGGCCGCTTCAGCAAGCCGTGAGCGGTCTGCGTGCGGTTCACGCCCTGCTCCCCGAACCTGCTGCAAAGCGCGTTATTTTCGACCTCGGCCTGGTGCGCAACCTCGGCTATTACACCGGTGCGGTCTTCCAGGTCTATGACCCCGCGCACGGAGTGCCGATCGGGCAGGGCGGGCGCTACGACGAGCTGCTGGCCCGCTTCGGGCGGCCGCTGCCGGCGGTCGGCTTTGCGCTCGGCGTCGAGCGCGTGCACATCGCCCTGGCGGGAGAAGAGCGAGGTCTTGGAACCTGGAGCCCCGCATGAGCAGCACGGCTCCGAACGACCTTCTGATGGCCGTCCCCCGCGGGGCCCTGTTCGAGGACACGCTCGAGCTGCTCGATCGACTCGGCCTCGATACCCGCGAGGTCAGAAGCAACGACCGCAAGCTGCTGTTCCCCGAGCAGGGGATCGTGACGATGCGCCCCTCCGACGTTCCCATCTACGTCGAGGCAGGCGCCGCCGACATCGGCATCACCGGCAAGGATGTGCTGCTGGAGCAATCCGAACGCGAGGTCTACGAGCTGGCCGATCTCGGCTACGGCCGCTGCCGGATGGTGTTCGCGATTGTGGGCGGCCAGGACCGGGCCAACGAGGCGCTGCGAAGGCTGGGGGTCGTGCGGGTCGCAACCAAGTATCCGCGCGTGGCGGCGAGCTACTTCCGGAGCACCGGCCGCCAGGCGGAGATCGTCGAGGTCAAGGGCTCGGTCGAGCTCGCGCCGCTGACCGGGCTGGTGGAGGGGATCGTGGACCTGACCGCGACCGGCACGACGCTCAGGGAGAACGGGCTCGCCGTCAGCGAGGAGATCGCCATCAGCACCGCCCGCCTGATCGCCAATCCGGTGGCGCACAAGCTCAAGGCCGACGCCATCGACTCCTTGCTGGAGCGGCTCCATGCGCTGTGAGCGGATCGAGCTGACGAGCGCCGGCGAGACCGCGGCCAGGCTGCGCGGGCTCGTGCCAGCCGCCGATCAGGTGACCGAGGCCGTGGCCCAGATCATCGCCCGGGTGGCCGAAGGAGGCGATAACGCGCTGAACGAATACACGCGCCTCTTCGACACCGATGGCGCCCCGCCGCCGCCGCTCAGGGCGGACACCGCCGACGCGGACCTCGCCCCCGCGGTCGCCCACGGCCTCGAGCAGGCGGCCGCCAACGTCCGCCGCGTGGCCGAGGCGGCCCTCACACCGGATCGCAGCACGGACCTGCAAACGCACTGGGTCAAGCTCAGGACCGTCCCCGTCGACAGCGCCGCCATCTACGTCCCGGGTGGCCGGGCGCCGTACCCGAGCACCGTCGTCATGGGCGTCGTCACTGCCCGCGTGGCGGGAGTACGTCATGTCCTCGTGTGTTCGCCCCCCAGCACGAGCGCAGACGTGCACCCCTCGATCCTGGCCGCCAGCCGGCTGGCGGGAGCGAGCGCGGTATACCGCATGGGCGGCGCGCAGGCGATCGCCGCGCTCGCTCATGGCACCGAGACCGTGCCGCGGGTCGACGTGCTCGTCGGTCCCGGAAACCTGTACGTCCAGGAGGCCAAGCGCCAGCTCTCGGCTCGCGTCGGCATCGACGGCTTCGCCGGCCCGAGTGACCTCGTGGTGATCGCCGCAGGCGATGCCGATCCCGAGATCACCGCGCTCGACCTGCTCGCGCAAGCCGAGCACGGGCCCGGCACGCTCGTGGTCGCGATCTCGGCCTCGCCCGACTTGCTCGAGGCCATCGCGAGCCTCGTCAGTCCCGCGCGCGACACCGGCGCCGCGGCCGCCCTCGTACACGCCCCCGACGCAGAGCACGCGCTCGAGCTGGCTCAGGCAATCGCACCCGAGCACCTCCAGCTCGTCGGCGCCGAGAGCGAAGCGCTTGCCCCTCGCGTCACCTCCGCCGGGTGCCTCTTCGTTGGCGCCGCCGCGGGGACCGCCTTCGGCGACTACATCGCCGGCTCGAATCACATCCTGCCCACGGCCGGCTCGGCTCGCTTTGCCTCTGCGCTCAGCCCGCAAACCTTCCGCCGCACGTTCTATGAAGTCAGGGTGAGCGACTCCGCTCCGCTCGCCCGCGCGGCTGCCCCGATCGCCCGCGAGGAGGGCTTCGAGCTGCACGCCCGCTCGATGGAGGCGCGCACCCGACACAATGGCCGCACGCCATGACACGCAGCGGCGAAATCGAGCGCACCACCTCTGAGACCGAAGTCCGCGTGGACCTGAAGCTCGACGGTACGGGCACGGGCGAGCGGGAGACGGGCGTCGGCTTCCTCGACCACATGCTCGACCTGCTCGCTCATCACGGGCGCCTCGACCTGAACGTCAACGCCTCCGGGGATCTGCACACGGGTGCTCACCACACCGTCGAGGACGTCGCCATCTGCATCGGCCAGGCGCTCGACCGCGCGCTGCGGGAGAGAAAGGGCATCGCCCGCTACGGCCACGCGGTAGTGCCCATGGACGAGGCACGGGCTGCGTGCGCGATCGACGTCTCGGGCCGCGGCCTGTGCGTATTCGAGGCCGAGCTCCCGCCCGGCTCGATCGGCAACTTCGAGCACGAGCTGACCGAGGAGTTCTTCCGTGCGCTGGCGTCGAACGCCAAGCTCACCCTGCATCTCACGGTCGAGCGCGGCACAAACGCCCACCACATGATCGAGGCGGCGTTCAAGGCGGTCGCGCGGGCGCTCGCGGCAGCCACCGCGCTGGGCGGGCGGGACGGCACCGTCCCCAGCACCAAGGGCACTCTGCAGTGAACATCGCGGTGGTCGACTACGGCATGGGGAACCGCCGCTCGGTCGAGAAGGCGTTCGAGCACGTGGGCGCGACGGTCAAGGTCACCCACCAGCCCGACGAGCTGAAGGCGGCCGACGGGATCGTGATCCCCGGCGTCGGCGCCTTTCCGCGCGCGATCGCGAACCTCAGACGCCTGCAGCTCGTAGGCGTCATCAGAGACCTCGCGCGAAGGGGAACCCCGTTGCTCGGGATCTGCCTCGGCATGCAGTTGCTGTTCGAGCGCTCGGAGGAGCTCGAGCCCACCGACGGGCTCGGCCTGATCCCCGGCGAGGTCACCTGGCTTAGAACCGGTGGCCTGCCGGTCCCCCACATCGGCTGGAACCACGTCAGCTTTGCCCGTCCCTCGGCGCTGACCGAGCACCTCCCGGCCGAGGGCTGCGCCTTCTACCACGTGCACTCGCTCGCGGTCCGGCCCGAGCACGACGCACACGTGATCGGGACGGCCGAGTACGGCGAGCGCTTCGCCACGCTCGTCGCGAGCGAGAACGTCTTCGGCGCCCAGTTTCACCCGGAGAAGTCTTCGGCCGCCGGCCTCGAGCTGCTCAAAGCCTTCGTGGCCCTCTCCTCACGGCGGCTAGAAGCCCCGGCCAGGGCATGATCCTCTGGCCGGCGATCGACATCCTCGACGGTAAGGCGGTGCGCCTCGAGCGCGGTCGCTTCGGAACCGAGACGGTCTACGACCAAGATCCGCTCGAGGCCGCCAGGCGGTGGGAAAGTGGGGGCGCGCGAGCGCTGCACATCGTCGACCTCGACGGCGCCCGCAGCGGCACGCCCGAGAACCTCAGCCAGGTCGAACGCATCGCGGGGAGCGTCGATCTGCCGCTCCAGGTCGGGGGCGGCCTGCGCAGCGAGCAGGCGGCCATGGACGCCGTGAGCGCGGGCGCCGACCGGATCGTGCTCGGCACCGCCGCCTACGCCAACCCGAAACTGCTCGATTCCCTGCTCGAGGCGCACCGCGAGCGCGTCGTGGTCTCGCTCGACGTGCGCGGTGGCCGGGTCGCCGGTGCCGGATGGCTCGAGCAGACGGCGATCACGCCCCAGGCGCTGATCGGGAACCTCGAGAGCCGCGGCGTCAGGCACCTCGTCTACTCGAGCATCGAGCGCGACGGGATGCTTGAGGGCCCAGATCTGCAGAGCTTGAGGCCGATCGCACGCTCGATTAACGCGAGTCTGATCTACTCGGGGGGCATCTCCTCGCTCGAGGACCTGGAGGCGCTCGCCCGCATCGGCCACAGGCTCGAAGGAGTCATCGTCGGCAAGGCCCTCTACGAGCGCCGCTTCACGGTCGCTGCGGGCCAGGAAAGACTGGATCGATGCACTACAAGCGCGTGATCCCGTGCCTGGACGTCGACGGCGGCCGCGTCGTCAAGGGCGTCGAGTTCCTCGATCTGCGCGACGCCGGCGACCCGGTCGAGCTCGCAGCCCGCTACGACGCCGCAGGCGCCGACGAACTCGTGTTCCTCGACATCACCGCGACCTCGGGCAAACGTGAAACGGTGGTCGAGCTGGCGCGGCGAGCCGCCGACGAGGTCTTCATTCCCTTCACGATCGGCGGCGGCGTGCGCTCGCCCGCGGACGCGCAGGCGGTGCTCGACGCCGGCGCCGACAAGGTCACGGTCAACTCAGCTGCGCTCGGTCGCCCGCAGCTGATCGACGAGCTGGCAGGCACCTTCGGTGCCCAATGCGTGGTGCTGGCCATCGACGCGCGGGCGAGGGGCGGCGGCTGGGAGGCGCACTCGTCCGGCGGCCGGACGCCGACCGGCCGCGACGTCGTCGCCTGGGCACGCGAGGCCACGGAGCGCGGCGCGGGCGAGATCATGCTGACGAGCATGGATCGCGACGGCACCAGCGCCGGCTACGACCTCCAGCTGACCAGTGCGGTCGCAGAGGAAGTGGGCGTTCCCGTGATCGCCTCGGGCGGGGCCGGCACCCCGGAGCACCTCGCGCAGGCCTTCCGGGCAGGCGCCGACGCCGTCCTGTGTGCGTCCATACTCCATTACGGCCGCCATACGGTGGCCGAGGTCAAGGCTTATCTGGCGCGCGCCGGGATTCCGGTCCGCCAGCGCTAGGGCTGGGGACGAACGCTATGTGGAGGGCTACTAAGCGGCCTCTTCGACGTACCCTGCGGCCGCGCACGCATCGCAATACGCGGCGGGAGGGACGCGAGGCTCGTAGCACCCTGGACGGCAGCACGTCGATGACCGCTTCGGGCGGCCACGGCCGATGCGCGCGGCGGCTGCATCCTTGAGCTCCTCGCGCATGCGATCGAGCTCAGCCGCGTGATCGGGGCAGAAGCGACGGCCCGGCGCGGCCGGCTTCTGGCAGTGACTTCCACTTCTGCAACGCATACACATTTAAGGATATCAAGCGCACCGAACGCACGTTCCTGTGCAACCGTTAAGAGTTCGTCAGTGTCGTGTGTTCGCCTTCTTGTGAGAATGCCCGCCCGTGCTGGGTGGGGCGTCCGGCTTGAGCTCGTACAGCATGGAGACGCCCACCAGATAGAGCACCCGGCCGTCGGTGATCGCGGGGTTGAACGCGCCGTCTTTGAACCAGAAAACCTGCTTGCCGGTCCGCGCGTCGAGCCCGGCCGTGGTCTTGGCTCGCAGGTTGTCGTAGTAGACGACGTCACCGATGATCTGCGGCGAGCCGGAGATCTTGCCCCCCGCGTTGTGGCTCCAGCGGATCGCCCCCGAGCGCGCGTTGAACGCGTACAGGTGGCCGTCATAGGACCCGACGTAGACGGTTGGGCCGAGCCCGGGCGTGTCCGCGACCGCGGGCGATGAGTACACGTAGGCCCCGGTGGTCGTGGCCCACGCGAGCTGGCCGGTGCGGGCCGAGAACGAGTACACCCGGCCGTCGGTGTTGCCCATGTACACGCGACCGAAGGCGACCGCGGCGGTCGAGTAGAAGTTGCCCGAGCCGAAGCCGAACTCGGCCCCGTTGGTGTTGGCGGTCCAGATCTGGTGGCCGTTGCTGGCCCGCAGCGCATACGCCCGGCCCGCGTAATCGCCGAAGTAGATCGCCCCGTTCGAGATGCTGGGGCCGCCCTTGACCGCGCCCGTGGCGTGGTAGCGCCAGCGCAGCTTGCCGAGCTGGACCCCGAGCGCGTAGACGTTCCCGGACTGGTCGCCGAAGATGACCTTGTTCTGCCACACGATCGGCGACGACTCGGTGCCGGCCGGGATGTAGCGCGACCACACGATGCGCCCCGTCTTCATCGACAGCGCCGCGAGCTCGCCCTGACCCGGCTTGCGGCCATGGGTCGAGAGGATGGGGACGAACAGCAGCCCATGACGCACGTCGAGCGCCGGTGAAGCCGCGGCCAGATTGCCGATCTTGTGCTGCCAGATGACGTGGCCGTTGACGGCGTTGATCGCCTTCGCGGAGCCATCGTTGTCAACCAGATAGAGGCGTGAGTGGAACAGCACCGGGGGGAACTCGAGCAGCGCATAGTCCTGAAAGCGCCAGCCGACGTGAAACGGCGGGTTTAGGTGCGAAGCCGGAAAATCACGCGTGCGCACGGCGTTGAAGCCGTACCAGGGCCATTGAAAGTTGGACACCTTCGGTCGCGGAGGAGCCCCCGTCGCGGTCGAGGGCGTGAAGCTGATGTTGGGGTGTGAGACGTTGCCGGGCGCGTGGAGCAGCACATACGCCACCGCGCCCCCGGCGATGAGCGCCAGGACCGCAATGGCAACCAGCCCGCGCCGCAGCTTTCGCCGCCGGGGGCTCGGCATAGGCGGCGAATGGTAGTGGGGTCACCGGGCGGGCCCGGCCCTCCGACCGTTGGGAGCGCGAAGATGCCCCGGTGGAGTTACCGCCAGCCGAAGCATTGCTCGACCGGCTGCGCTCGCACGAGGCAGGCCGCATTCTGCTCGAGCGACTGCCCGCCGGCGTCCGCGTCCACCTGGTCGGCGGCGCCGTTCGCGACCTGCTGCGGAATGTGCCGCCAAAGGAGCTCGATCTCGTGGTCGAGGGCGACGCATTGGATCTTGCCCGGGCCTTGAACAGCGCCCACGTCATCGCCCATGACCGTTTTGGCACCTCGACCGTCCGCCTCGGCGGCCACACCTATGACCTCGCGAGCGCGCGCCGCGAGCGCTACGAGCACCCCGGGGCGCTACCTACCGTTGCCCCCGCGCCGCTCGAGCAGGATCTGCGCCGCCGCGATTTCACCGTCAACGCGATCGCCATCGAGCTCCCCGATGGCCGCTTGACCGCTCTTCCCGGTGCGCTCGACGATCTCGAGCGGCAGCTGCTGCGCGTGCTCCACGAGCGGAGCTTCGTCGAGGACCCGACCCGGCTCCTGCGCCTGGCGCGCTACGCGAGCCGACTCGAGTTCACGATCGAGCCGCATACGAAGGCGCTGGCGCTAGACGCGGTCCGGGGCGGCGCGCTTGAGACGGTCAGCGGACCCCGCATCGGCAACGAGCTGCGGCTGCTCGCGCTCGAGCCCGATCCGCTCGCGGCACTCGCTCGCCTCGACGAAATCGAGCTCGACCGCGCGATCCACCCCGATTTCGGGCTCGCCGACCCCGCCCGGGCCCGCCGGGCGCTTAAGCTGCTGCCCGCCGACGAGCGCCGCGATCTGCTCGTGCTCGCCGCCGCCTCAGAGCGCGTGCCGCCCGCTGAGCTGCGAGCGCTGCTGGACAGGCTCGCGTTCGAGGCCTCTGACCGTGACCGCATCCTCGCCGCCGCGAGCCGTGCGGCAGATCTCGCAACAGCGCTGCAAACCGCGGCCAGGCCGTCGCAGATCGCCGCGGCGATCGGCGGCGCCCCACCGGAGTTGGTCGCGCTCGCGGGCGGCCACGGCGCGAGCGAGGAGGCGCGCAGCTGGCTGGATGAGCTTCGCCACGTCGAGCTCGAAATCGACGGCGGCGACCTGATCGCGGCCGGCGTCGCCGCCGGGCCTCTGATCGGGGAGGGCCTGAGGGCCGCGCTCGCGGCCAAGCTCGACGGCGCGGCGAGCACCCGCGCGGCCGAGCTCGAGCGGGCGCTCGAAGCCGTCCGATAAGTTCGAGTCGATGCTCTCGCTGCCCGAGCCCTTTGCGCTTCGCAACTGTCACATCGCGATCGATCTGCCCGGCGCCTCGGTCGTGTTCACGACCCGCCGGGGCGGTAGCTCAGACGGGCCCTACGCGACCCTCAACCTGGGGCGCAAGACCGACGACCGACCCGAGGCGGTCGCCGCCAACCGGGCGGCGATCGAGCGCCAGCTCGGCCTAAAGCTGTCCTTCATGCGCCAGGTCCACGGCGAGCGCGTGGTCGCCGTCAGCGAGCCGGCCCGTGAGCTCCCCGAGGCCGACGCCCAGACGACGAGCACACCGGGCATCGGCGTAACGGCGCTGGTCGCAGACTGCCTCCCGATCGCGCTGGCGGCAGACGACGCGGTGGCGATCGTCCACGCGGGCTGGCGGGGCCTGGCAGCGGGCGTGATCGGGGAGGCAGCGCGTGCGCTGGGTGGCCCGTTCCAAGCCGCGATCGGGCCGGGCGCGGGCCCCTGCTGCTACGAGGTGGGGGAGGAGGTGCGCGCGCGCTTCGGCACGCGCGGACCGATGCTGGACCTCAAGGCGATCGCCCGGGGTCAGCTCGAGCAGGCCGGGGCGAGCGCGATTCACGACGTCGGGCTGTGCACCATGTGCGCGCCCGAGCTGTTCTTCTCGCACCGGCGGGACCACGGCACCACCGGGCGCCAGGCGGGGATCGCATGGCGCAGCTGATCGAGGGGCTCGACGCGACCGTCGTGCGCTCGAATCTCGACCGCGTGCGCGAGCAGATCGGATCAGGGGTCGAGATCGTCGCGGCGGTCAAGTACATCCCGCTCGACGAGCTGGGCGTGCTCGCCGAGGCCGGCATCGAGCTGCTGGGGGAGAACCGCGCCCAGGATCTCGAGCGCAAGGCGGACGCCTACCCGGATCGCTTCACGTGGGACTTCATCGGCACGCTCCAGAGCCGCAAGGTGAAGACAGTGCTCCCGTACGTGCGCTACATCCACTCGGTCGCGAGCGACTCCGCGCTGGCCCAGCTCGGAAAGCACGGCAGCGAGGAGACCGAGGTGCTGGTCGAGGTCAACGTCGCGGGCGAGGAGGGCAAGAGCGGCGTCGCGCCGGCGGAGCTCGACTCGTTTCTGGATAGATGCCCGGTCACGGTGGTGGGTCTCACGACCATGCCCCCGTTCACGACCGACCCGGAGCGAAGCCGCCCCCATTTCGCCGCTCTGCGCGAGCTGGCCTCACAGCGCGGCCTCAGACACCTCTCGATGGGCACGAGCCAGGACTACGTGATCGCGGTCCAGGAGGGCGCGACGATCGTGCGGCTCGGCACCACGCTCTACCAGGCGACATAATCTTCACAAGCAGGGAAAGCCTGCCCCGCATCGAACCCTCGGCACGAGATGGCCTTTCGCGACACCTGGCACCGCACGCTCGTTTACTTCGGGCTGGCAGAGGACGACGAGTACGAAGAAGAGGAGTACGAGTCCTACCCCGAGCCCGAGGTCGAGCTCGAGAACAGCTACCGCGAGCGTCCCAACGTGCGGCGGCTGAGCTCGCGCCGGAGGCGCGACGAGATCGACGACATCTTTGCCGACGATCCCGTCTCCGAGCGGCGGACCACTTCGCTGCGGGCGGTCGGCGGCCGCGCCAACGGAACTCGCCGCGACGTTCGAGTCCATTTCGTGGCGCCCAAGAACTTCAACGACGTGCAGGACGTCGCCGACAAGTTCAAGGACTCGATTCCCGTGATCCTCAATCTGCAGGCCACCGACACTGACCTGTCAAAGCGGCTGATCGACTTCTCGAGCGGCCTCACCTACGCCCTCGACGGCGGGATGCAGCGGATCGCGGACAAGGTCTTCCTGCTCACACCCCACAACGTCGAGGTCTCGGCCGAGGAGCGGGCCCGCTTGGTCGAGAAGGGGTTCTTCAACCAGAGCTGATTTCTATTTTGGCCGGGCCGCATGCGGCCCGGCCCCGGCCGGCACATGTGCCGGCCGGCGGGCGCGCACATGTGCGCGCCCGAACGTCTAAGTAGATTTCATGCAATGCAAGTTGGCCTGATCGGTGCCGGCAACATGGCGCGCGCACTCGCACGTGGATGGGGCGAGCCGGTGCTGGCATCGGACGGCGGCTCGGGCCGTGCGGCGGCGCTGGTCGAGGAGCTCGGTGGGGAGGTGCTCACCAACGTCGAGGTGGCCGAAAGGGCGGAAGTCGTCGTGCTGTGCCACAAGCCCTATCAACTCACGCAGGTGGCGCAAGAGATCGCCGGCAAGGCGAAGCTGATCGCATCGGTGCTCGGTGGAACTTTGGTCTCAGACCTTAAGGCCGCCTACCCGCACACGCCGGTCTTCAGCCTGATCCCGAACACCGCGGTGGAGGTGCGCAGGGGCGTGATCTGTTACGCCAAGCCGGACCGGGCCCCCGAGCGCGAGCACGAGGTGCTGGCCCTGTTCGCACAGCTTGGCAGAGTGGTCGAGCTGCCCGAGCGGCTGCTGGGCCCGGCGGCCTCGCTCTCCAGCCTGGGCCCCGCTTACAACGCCCTGCTGGCTGAGGCCCAGGTCGACGCGGGCGTCCGCTACGGCCTCAACGCTCGCCTCGCCTCGGAGCTGGTGGTGGAGACGATGGCGGGCAGCGCCGCCCTGCTGCAGAAGCGCGACTACGACACGCTGGCGGTCAGGCGCGAGGTGACCTCGCCGGGTGGCACCACCGCGCGCGGGCTCGAGGCGCTCGAGCGCCACGGCGTGCGCACCGCGTTCCAGGCCGCGATCGACGCGGTCAGGGACTCGCGATGATCGCGCTCGCCAGCGTCCGCGGCGACATCGGCCAGTACGTGAGCGCGCTGTTCTACGTCTACATCATCCTCATCTTCCTCTACGTGCTCCTGAACATGCTGTTCTCGACCGGCGTGCACCCTCCTTACGCGCGCTGGTCAAACTCCTTACTCGAGTTTCTGCGCGAGGTCTCCGAGCCGTACCTGCGCCTGTTCCGTCGTTTCATCCCGTCGGTCGGGATGTTCGACTTCAGCCCCATGATCGGGATCATCGTGCTGTGGCTGCTGCGCGCGGTGATCGTGTCCGTGATCGGCCAATGACGGTGAGCGTGCTGCAGCGAGGCGCGCGCCGGTCGCGGACCCGACCTGGGCGCGCCGCGGTGCAGGCGGGCGTCCTCGGAGCCGCGATCGTCGGGCTCGACCAGCTGACCAAGAACACGGTCGCGGCCGGCATCGCCCCGGGCGCGTCCAAGTCGCTGCTGCCCGGCGTCCATCTGGTGCATGTGCACAACACCGGGGTCGCCTTCGGGTTCCTGTCGGGCGGCGGCGCGATTGTGCTCGTGTGTACGTTGCTCGCGCTTGCGGCGCTCGTGTTCTACTTCACCCGCCATCCGACCCGCCGGGGCCTGTGGGTGCCGACCGGGCTGCTCATCGGCGGCGCTGTCGGAAACCTGATCGACCGGCTTATGCACGGCTCGGTGACCGACTGGATCAAGCTCCCGCACTGGCCGGCGTTCAACGTCGCCGACATGGCGATCACGTTCGGGGTGATCGCGCTCGTGCTGGTGATCGAGTTCGGAGGAGCCAAATCGCGCTGACCGTTCCCGAACAGGCGGCGGGCGTCCGCCTCGACCGCTTCCTGGCGGAGCACCTCGGCTCGCGGGCACGCGCCCAGGCGCTGATCGACGAGGGGCGAGTGACAGTCAACGGCCGGCGGCAGCGCAAGCGCCACCTGGTCGCAACCGGCGAGCTGGTCGATGTCGACCTCCCCGAAGAGCCCACGGTGACCGTCGGCGAGGCGGCGTCGTTTCAGATCGCGTACGAGGATGACCAGCTGCTCGTCGTAGACAAGCCGGCCGGGGTCGTCGTACACCCGGCGCGTGGGAACTGGACCGGGACGCTTGCGCAGGCGCTTGCTGGGGTGGGGGCGGGCGGCGAGGACGGCTGGCGGGCGGGCATCGTCCATCGACTCGACCGCGACACCTCGGGATTGCTGGTTGTGGCCAAGAACGACGCCGCGCACCGCGAGCTGAAGGCACTGCTGGCCTCACGGCGCCTGCGCCGTGAGTACCTCGCGCTGATCGAGGGCCAGCTCGACGCGCGCAAGGGAACGATCGAGGCGCCGATCGGCCGCAGCCGGCGCGACCGCGCGCTGATGTCGATCGAGTCAGACGCGCCTCGCGAGGCTCGCACCCATTTCACGGTCGAGCGCTTTCTGTCACGCGCGACGCTGCTGCGGGTCGTACTCGACACCGGCCGCACGCACCAGATCCGCGTGCACATGCAGGCGATCGGCCACCCCATCTACGGTGACCGCCAATACGGCGGCCGGCCGGACTTTGGACTCACCCGCCAGTTCCTCCACGCCACCCGGCTCGAGTTCCCACATCCGGTCAGCGGCGAGCAAGTCGCGGTCGACTCGCCGCTGCCAGAAGACCTCACGGCTGCGCTCGAGGTGGCAGCCGCTTGAGGGGTGCGGCGGCCGAAACCCGGGCTATAACACCGACGGGGCGGCCCGTCCACAGCCGCCCCGTTGGCCCTACTTATTGCGAACCGGACCACCGGAGGTAGGGGAAGGGAGGTTCGGCTCGCGGTTGCGAGTCATCGCCCGAAGGTAGGGGAAGGCGATACCTCGCGCGGTAAACGTACCGTATCGGTGCGACTGGCGTAGACTTTCCGGAGTAAATCGACCCCAAACGTGCGGGTCGCGCCCTGCCTCCCGACGCCGGTTTACGAGCCGGCAGGCGAGAGGTCCGCGATTGCGCCGATTTGGGTTGAAGTTGACGACAATCCAAGGGAGCAACACATGGCTGAACTCGGCATCAAGGAGCTGCTGGAGGCCGGAGTGCACTTCGGTCACCAGACGCGGCGCTGGAACCCGAAGATGCGCCGCTTCATCTTCGGCGAGCGCGACGGCATCTACATCATCGATCTGCTGCAGACCCAGGAGCTGCTGGAGGGGGCGCGGGAGTTCGCGCTCGAGCTCGCCGGTCGCGGCGGCACGGTGCTGTTCGTGGGCACCAAGAAGCAGGCGCGCGACGCGATCCGCGAGAACGCGGAGGCCGCCGACATGCCCTATGTCAACCACCGCTGGCTCGGCGGCCTGCTGACCAACTGGGGCACGATCTCGCAGCGCATCCGGCGTCTGCATGACCTCGAGCGCTACGAAACCGAAGGCCAGCTTGAGCTGCTGCCCACGCGGGAGCGGATGGCGATGCAGGCCGACCTCGAGAAGCTGCGCGCCAACCTCGGTGGCGTCAAGAACATGGAGCGCGTGCCCGACGCGGTCTTCGTCATCGACCTGAAGACAGAGGCCATCGCCGTGCGAGAGGCGCAACGGCTGAGACTGCCGATCATCGGCCTGGTGGACACCAATTGTGACCCGGATGGGATCGACTACGTGATCCCCGGCAACGACGACGCGATCCGCTCCTGCGCCGCGGTCACCAAGGCGATCGGCGATGTCGTCGCCCAGGGTCACGGCCGCTTCCGCCGCGAGGAGGAACGCGCGCGGCGCGAGGCCGAGGAGCAGGCGCGGCGCGAGGCCGAGGAACGTGCCCGAGCCGAAGCCGAGGAGCAGGCACGCGCGGAGGCCGAAGCGGCCGCACAGGCCGAGGCTGCCTCCTCGTCGGAACCACCGCTGCCTGGCTCGGAAGGGCAGACTGAGGCAGAGGGGCCGCGAGTGGTTCCCGCCGAGGAGGGAGCCCCGCCCGTAGCCGATTTGCCGGAGGTGCCGCCAGTGCCGCCTGCGTCGGCGCCGCAGCCGCCAGACCCCCAGCCGGCCCCGGCCGAGTCTGAGGAGGGCGAATGACCGAGATCACGGCCAAAGACGTCAAGGCGCTGCGCGATCGCACCGGCGCCGGGGTGCTCGCGTGCCGCGAGGCGCTTCAGGAGTCCGACGGCGACGTCGAGCAGGCGATCGAGATGCTGCGCGCCCGCGGTCAGGCACAGGCCGCCAAGCGGGCCGGCGCCGAGGCCCGCGAGGGCGTGGTTCAGAGCTACATCCACCACGGCAACCGCATCGGTGCGATGGTCGAGCTCGATTGCGAGACGGACTTCGTCGCTCGGAACGAGCGCTTCGTCGAGTTCGCGCGCGACGTGGCGCTGCATGTCGCGGCACGGGAACGGGTTCTCGCCGTCTCTGACGACCAGGTTCCGGACGACGAGCGCGAGCGCGAGGTGCGAATCGCCACCGAGCAGGCCTCCGACCGGCCCGAGCACGTGCGCGAGCGCGTGGTCGCTGGCAAGCTCGAGAGCTGGCTCGACGACGTCGTCTTGCTGCGCCAGAAGCACGTCAACGAGGACAAGTACGGCGGCAGGACGATTGAGGAGCTACGTGCCGAGCTCGCGGCCGAGACCGGAGAGAACGTCGTCGTGAGACGGTTCGCCCGCTTCCAGGTCGGCGCCTGAGGCAGTGGCCCAGACGCTCACAGAGGAGGCGCGGACGCCCAAGCCGGCCTTCGGCCGGATCCTGCTGAAGCTCTCGGGCGAGGCACTGATGGGCGAGCGCGAGTACGGCACCGACCCCGCTCGCGTGCTCGAGATCGCGGCCGAGGTGGCGGACGTCCACGCCCGCGGGGTCGAGATCGCAATCGTCGTCGGCGGCGGCAACATCTACCGAGGTCTCGCCGCCGCGGCCAAGGGCATGGACCGCGCCACGGGCGACTACATGGGGATGCTCGCGACCGTGCTGAACGCGCTTGCGCTGCAGGACGCGCTCGAGAAGCTCGGCATCGCCACACGCGTCCAGTCGGCGATCACGATCTCCGAGGTGGCCGAGCCGTACATCCGCCGGCGCGCGATCAGGCACTTGGAGAAGGGCCGCATCGTGATCTTCGCGGCGGGCACGGGCAATCCGTTCTTCACCACCGACACAGCGGCCGCGCTGCGCGCCGCCGAGCTCCACGCCGAGGTGGTGCTGATGGCGAAGAACGGCGTCGAGGGCGTCTACAGCGCGGACCCGGCGCGCGACCGGGGGGCCGAGTTCATCCCCGAGATCAGCCATCGCGAGGCGCTCACGCGCGGCCTTGAGGTCATGGACGCGACCGCCTTCGCGCTGTGCATGGACAACAAGCTGCCGATCATCGTGTTCAACATGACCGGCGGGCGCAACATCGGCAAGATAGTCTCGGGCGAACGAGTAGGCACGCTGGTGCGGTCATGACAGAGTCACCGCTGATCGACGAGCTCCTCAAGGACGCTCGCGAGCGCATGGGCAAGTCTGTCGATGCGGTGCGGCATGAGTTCGGGTCGGTGCGCACCGGCCGCGCGAGTCCGGCTCTGCTCGACCGCATCACCGTCGACTACTACGGTGCGCCGACGCCGCTCAAGCAGCTCGCCACGATCAGCGCACCGGAGGCCCGGCTGCTGACGATTCAGCCTTACGACAAGAGCTCGATCAAGGCGATCGAGCGGGCGATCCTCGAGTCCGACATCGGCCTGACGCCCAACAACGACGGCAACCTGATCCGCCTGGGGATACCCGAGCTGACCGAGGAGCGGCGCAAGCAGCTCGTGCGCGTGGTGCGGGGCATCGGCGAGGAGGGACGCGTGGCGATCCGCAACATCCGCCGTGACGTGATGCACGAGCTGCGCGAGCTGAAGGAGGCCGGGGAGACCGGCTCGGATGACGAGCACCGGGCCGAGGTCGAGCTGCAAAAGGTCACCGACAAGCGCATCGCCGAGCTTGACGAGCTGCTCGCCCACAAGGAAGCCGAGATCCTGGAGGTCTGATGGACCCGGGTCCGCAGGACTCGCGGGAGGGCCTGGGGCTCGCCGGCGCCACAGGCTCCGGCGACGGGGGCGATAGACGGGCGCGGTATGTCGCGATCATCACCGACGGCAACGGTCGCTGGGCCACGCGCCGCGGTCTGCCCGTCCTGGCCGGCCACGAGGCCGGCGCCGACACGGTCAAGGCGCGGTTGCGCGACTCGGTCGATCTCGGCATCCGCGAGCTGACCGTTTACTCGTTCTCAACCGAGAACTGGTCCCGGCCGGCCGACGAGGTTTCCGGGCTGATGGCGATGATGGCGCGGCGGATCGAGCTCGAGACCCCGGAGCTCGACGACGAGGGCGTGCGCATGCGGTTCATCGGCCGGCGCGCGGACCCGGTCCCGCCGGAGCTGATCGAGCGCATGGAGTGGGCCGAGGGGCTGACCGCGGCCAACGAGCGCATCACGCTGTTCGTGGCCTTCAATTACGGCGGCCGCGCGGAGATCATCGACGCCGCGCGCGCGTTCAGCGGCCAGACCGAGGAGGAGTTTCGCGCGCTTCTGTATGCGCCCGAGATGCACGACCCGGACCTGATCATCCGCACCAGCGGTGAGCGGCGCAGCTCGAACTTCCTGCTGTGGCAGGGGCACTACTCGGAGCTCGTCTTCCGCGACGAGCTGTGGCCGGACTTCTCACGCGAGGCGTATGAGCAGAGCCTCGAGGAGTACGCGGCTCGAGGGCGGCGGTTCGGGGGCCGTTGACATGCCCCTTCTGAGACGCAGGCGGCCGCGCCGTCCGCCGCCCCGTGAGCGGCCGCGGCGCGCCCCGGTCCGCGAGCGGCCGCGGCGGCCCGAGCCGAGGGGACCGATCCAGCGCGCTCCGCAGCCCCCGCGGCGGCGCGGCCCGCGGTCGGATCTCGGTGCGCGCATCCTGGTTGCCGTGCCCGCGGCGATCATCGTGATCGCGCTGATCGACGTCGGCCGGCTGGCGTGGGCGGTGTTCCTGATCGCGTTCGGGATCGTCTGCCTGGCCGAGCTCTATCGCATGCTGGCGCCCTGGAAGCCGGTGCCGGCGATCGGGTTTGCGGCGGTCGTGGCCATGGTGCTGGCGGCGCGCTACGGCTCGCCGGGGGTGGTGCTCGAGGTAGGGGTCGCGGTGATCCCGGCGCTGTTCGTGGCGGTGCTCGTGCGCGGCCAGCGCGAGCGCGCCACGTTCGCGATCGCGGCCACGCTGCTCGGCGTGTGGTGGATCGCGTTCGCGGTCGCGCACGCCGAGCTGCTGCGGCGGCTACCGCACGGCGGCGCGATCCTGTTCGACGTGCTGGCCGGAACGGTCCTGGGTGACACGGGCGCCTACCTCGGCGGGCGGATGTTCGGCCGGCGGCTGCTGGCGCCGACGATCTCCCCCAACAAGACCGTCGAGGGTCTCTTCTGCGGCGCCGTGGTTGCGATCCTGACGCTGGTGCTGGCGGGGCTGCTGCAGAACACGTGGATGACCAACGGTCACGCGCTGCTGCTGGGGATTACCGTCGCGGTGCTAGGGCCGCTCGGAGACCTATTCGAGTCGCTGATCAAGCGCGACGCCGACGCCAAGGACACCGGAGGGCTATTCGGCGCCCACGGCGGCGCGCTCGACCGCGCCGACGCGGCCCTGTTCACGGTGCTCGGCGGCTACTACATCTGGTTCGCGATCATCACCTAGGTCACTGGGGCGGACCGGGGGGAGACCCGCGCCTGACCGGGGGAAAAGGCCGCCCACCTCCAGCGACTTGAGAGAGGTGGGAGGGATCTTCCCCGCATGCGGTGGAACTTTCGTCCCACCTATAGCGATTCTGCAAGGTGGGACGAATCTTCCCCGGTCCGGGACTGCTCGCTCTGAGACACGTGCCCCTTCTCCGACCCACGCGTGGCCCCTTCCTACAATCGACCGATGGCCCGACGACTGCTGATCCTCGGTTGCACCGGCTCGATCGGCGTGCAGGCGCTGGACGTTCTGGACCGCGCGGGGCCGGGGCGCTTCGAACTCGTGGGCCTGGCCGCCGAGCGCTCGTGGCAGGGTGCGGTCGAGCAGGCGCGCGCGCACGGCGTCCGGCGGATCGCGCTGAGCGACTCGGCGGCGGCCGCCCAGGCGAGCGAGGCGTGCACGGATATCGAGGTGCTGAGCGGCCCGGAGGGGGTCGTGCGCCTGATTACCGAGAGCGACTGCGACCTGGTCCTGAACGGGATCGTGGGCTCGGCGGGCCTGGTGCCGTCGGTTGCCGCGCTCGGCGAGGGGATCGACCTCGCGCTGGCCAACAAGGAGTCGCTGGTCGTAGGTGGAGAGCTGGTCATGCAGCTGGCGGAAGCCACCGGCGCTCAGATAATCCCGGTCGATTCGGAGCACTCAGCGCTCTTTCAGCTGCTGGACGGTGAACAGGCCGGAACCGTCGACAGGCTGATCCTGACGGCGTCGGGCGGACCGTTCCGTGGTTTCGACACCGCGCAGCTCGACGAGGTCACGGTCGAGCAGGCGCTCGCCCACCCGACATGGGAAATGGGCGGCAAGATCACGATCGACTCGGCGACGCTGATGAACAAGGGCCTCGAGCTGATCGAGGCCCATCATCTGTTCGGCGCGCCGTACGACCGGATCGACGTCGTCGTCCACCCGCAGTCGATCATCCACAGCCTGATCCAGCTGTGCGACGGCGCCACGCTAGCCCACCTCGGCTACCCCGACATGCGGGTCCCGATCTCCTACGCGCTCCACTTTCCCGAGCGCGTCGACGTGCCCGTGAAGCCGCTTGACCTGGTGGAGCTCGGCGCGCTCAGCTTCGAGCCGGTCGATGAGGAGACCTTCGCCTGCCTGCGGCTCGCGCGCGAGGCCGCGGTGAAGGGCGGGACGGCTCCGTGCATCCTGAATGCGGCCAACGAGATCGCGGTCCATGCGTTTCTGAGCGGCCGGCTCGGCTTCCTCGGGATCGCCGCGGTGATCGAGGAGACGCTCGCGCAGTTGCCGGGCGGGCCGGTGCACTCCTTCGAGGCGCTGGCCGACGCGGACGGCGAGGCGCGCGTCGTGGCCGGCGAGCTGGTCGCGGCACGGGCGGTCGCGTGATGTCCTACCTGCTCGCGTTTCTCGGCTTCAGCGCGCTGATCGTGCTGCACGAGGCCGGTCACTTCATGGCCGCCAAGGCGGTCGGCATGCGCGTCGAGCGCTTCTCCCTCTTCTTCGGACCGCTGATCTTGAAGGTACGCCGCGGCGAAACGGAGTACGGCGTGGCTCCGATCCCGCTAGGCGGCTACGTGAAGATCACCGGCATGAACCCGAACGAGGAGCTCCCGCCGGACGTGCTGCCGCGCGCGTACTTCAATCAGCCGCCGTGGAAGCGGATCGTGGTCATCCTGGCGGGGCCGCTCGTCAACCTGCTGATCGCCTTCTTCATCTTTTTTGGCGTGTATCTCGGGCAGGGGGCGGCTGTGATCAAGCACGGACAACCGGTGTCGACCACGAGCATCTATCCGGGGTCGCTCCAACCGCCGGCTGCCAACTACCTGCGGGGCGGTGATCGGATCGTGGCGGTGGACGGCCGGCAGGGGCTGTCAGTCGACCAGATACGGGCACAGATCGCGAGCCACAAGTGCGCCGGCACCCCGACAAACGGATGTCAGGCCGCGACGCCCGTTGAGTTGACGGTCAAGCGTCGCGGTCACCTGCTGCGCTTCTCGATCCGGCCGCAATACCACTCGAGCTACAGCCGCATGCTGCTCGGCTTCGAGTTCGCGCCCGCGATCAAGCAGTTCGGGCCGGTGGGGGCGGCCCATCAGAGCCTGAGCGAGATGTGGTACGTGACCAGCACCACGGTCAGCACGGTCGCGCGGATCTTCGAGCCCAAAGTGCGACAGCAGTTGCACGGCGTCGTGGGCGGCTTCAAGGTGACCCAGCAGAGCTTCAGCTACGGCGCCACCGACGCGCTCGTGACACTCGCGCTGATCTCTCTGTCGCTAGGTGTCGTCAACCTGTTTCCGTTCCTGCCGCTCGACGGGGGGCACGTGTTCTGGGCGGTCGCCGAAAAGGTCCGCGGGCGCCGGATCCCGTTCTCGGTCATGGAGCGCGCGGGCGCGATCGGCTTCGTGCTGATCATCCTGGTGTTCGTGATCGGCTTGAGCAACGACATCTCGACCCTCACCGGCAGGGGCTTTCAGCCCCGTTAGCAGTAGGCTGCCCGCGTCGCGATGGCCACGACGACGACATCAGGGGCGGCACGGGCGGTCGACGCACCCACGATCACCGAGGCGCTGCGGCGCACGGCGGCCTCGCAGCCCGACCTGGTCGCGGTGCGCACGCTCGACGACTCGGTTTCCCTGACCTGGTCGGAGCTGCTGGCCCGGGTCGATGCGCTCGCGGGGGGGCTGGCGGAGCTAGGGCTGGAGCGCGGCGACACGGCCGCGATCATGCTCACCAACCGCCCCGAGTTCCACATCGCCGACCTCGCGGTGGCGACGCTAGGCGCCGCGCCGTTCTCGGTCTACGCCACCTATCCCGCCGAAGCGGTGCGCTATCTGCTGGAGGACGCCGCCGCCAAGGTCGCGATCGTCGAGCAGTCATTTCTGGAGGTGATGCTGGCGGCGCGCGAGGGCCTGGCATCCCTCGAGCACGTGATCGTGGTCGACGGCGCCCCGGGCGAGGGGCTGCTGTCGCTGGCGGAGGTCGAGGGGATGGGAAGCGGCTTCGACGGCGCAGCAAGCTCTGCTCAGATCGCCCCGGACGACCTGCTGACGCTGATCTACACCTCGGGCACGACCGGCGACCCGAAGGGCGTCGAGCTCTCGCACCGGGCAGTCATGGGCGGTGCGCAGCTCGTCGAGCAGACCATTCACATGGATGTCGGCGCGCGGCTGATCTCGTGGCTGCCGGCGGCCCATATCGCCGAGCGCATGGCCCACCACTACATCCCGGTGGTGTACGCGGGCACCATCACCTGTTGCCCGAATCCGCGCGAGGTCGTGTCCTACCTGCCGCAGGTGAAGCCGACCTGGTTCTTCGCCGTGCCCCGGATCTGGGAGAAGCTCAAGGCCGGACTCGAGACAATGCAGGCCGCCCAGCCGGAGGAGCAGCGCCGGCCTGTCCAGGAGGCGCTGCAAGCCTCGATCGAACGCGTTCGCCTGCGCCAGCGCGGCGAGCCCGTCCCCGCGGAGCTCGAGGCCAGGGTCGCGAAGGCCGACGAGGAGATCTTCTCTCACGTGCGGGCGATGCTGGGGCTTGACGAGGCGATCGCGGTCAACGCTGGCGCGGCGCCGACGCCGGTCGAGGTGCTCGAGTTCTTTCACGGGCTCGGGATCGAGCTCGCGGAGCTGTGGGGCATGTCCGAGACCTGCGGAGTCGGAGCCTGCAACCGGCCGGGTGCAGTCAAGATCGGGACGGTCGGTCCGCCCGCGCCGGGCTGCGAGGTGCGGATCGCCGATGACGGCGAGGTCCTGTGGCGCGGGCCCGCGATGATGACCGGTTACCGGCACGACGACGCCAAGACAGCCGAGGTGCTCGACCAGGACGGCTGGCTGCACACGGGCGACATCGGCCGCCTCGACGAGGACGGCTTCCTCACGATCGTCGACCGCAAGAAGGAGATCATCATCAACTCGGCGGGCAAGAACATGTCGCCGGCCAACATCGAGGCCCGTCTCAAAACCTCCACGCCGCTGATCGGCCAGGTCTGCTGCATCGGCGACGGGCGGCCCTACAACACCGCGCTGATCGTGCTCGACGCGGACTTCGCGCCAATGTGGGCGAGCCAGCACCGTCTCTCCGAGACCTCGTTCGAGGCGCTTGCGGACGAGCCCGCGGTGCGGGCCGCGATCGGGGAGGCAGTCGAGGTCGCCAACGGCCACCTGGCCCGTGTCGAGCAGATCAAGAAGTTCAAGCTCATAGGGGGCGACTGGGCGCCGGGAGGCGACGAGCTCACCCCGACAATGAAGCTCAAGCGCAGGCCGATCGCGGAGAAGTACGCGGCTCAGATCGAGGAGATGTACGCGTAGGCTGGCGGGCGGTCCGGTGCGGGGCGGTGCGTTCGGGTCAGAGGTGTCGGTTTCGATCGAACGAGGGGGAGCTAGCTCGCGCGGAACACGATCACTTCGCTGAAGCTCGTCCCGTCCACCTGGTAGGCGTAGCAGCCGGGGGCATGGACGCGAGTGAAGGACGGCCAGGTGCGGCTGGGTCCCGGCGGCGCGCCCTTGGCGGAGTCGAGCAGTTCGAGTGCTTCGTAGGGAACGTGGCCCTCGCCGAAGCCGACGACCCCGGCGCCGCCGACCTGGCGGCCGCGGATCAGGACCGGACCTCGGTAGCCCGGTGAGGAGCGCCAGGTGACCTCAGCGCCCTGCCAGGAGCTGCCTAGGAACGGCTGAAGCCGGAGGTTCGGCGGCCCGCTCGGTTTCACCGGTCCCCTTCCAGCCGAAGTGGGACAGGAGCCGCCGGGCCCCGGGCCCGGGATGTGCAGCGGCCGCACGATCGAAGCTGGCACGGAACCGCTGCACTGCCCCGAACAGAGCTCATACAGCGAGTAGCCAGGGGTCCCGCGCAACCCCGCGACGGGGGTGCTGGGCGGCGCTTTGGCTGCGTGCGGGGCCGTCGTGGTCGTCTTCTTCGGTCGCGTCGGCGTCGACTTGGGCCGCGAGGCGGTCGTCTTCGGGTGCGTCGAGGCGGTCGGTGTGCTCGTAGCAGCCGTCTGCGCGTGCGTCTGCGCTTTGTGGTGAGTGGAGGAACCGCAGGCAGCCGCCGTCAGGGCGGCTAGCAGGGCTGCTATTGACGCGGTCCTCGCTTGCGAGCGGCGGCCGGGCACGGACGTCCTACCGTAGCGACAAACGCCTCAGGCGAGCGCGCCGGTTCTTCGAGCCGTTGAGCGACCGCCACACGAGCTCGACGGGGTGATGGACGGGCAGCGGGCGGCCGAGCGCCCGCAGATGGAAGTCGAGCTGGGCCGCGCAGCCTGGGTTGGCGGCGGCGATCGCATCCGCGCCGGTGTCGATCAGGTGGCGAGCCTTGCGGGCTCCGAGCTCTGCGCCCGCCTGAGGCTGGACCAGGTTGTAGATACCGGCCGAGCCGCAGCAGATCCCGGCCTCCGAGCCGACCTCGAGCAGCTCGAGTTCGGGAATAGCCCGCAGCATTTCGCGCGGCTGCTCACGGACGGCCTGGGCGTGGCCGAGGTGGCACGCATCGTGGTAGGCGACGCGCAAAGGGAGTGCTCCCCGCGTTGCGCGGGCATCGATCGAGCCGACCAGCTCGCACACGTCCCTGACGCGCGATGAGAACTCACGTGCCTCCGCGCTCTCAAGCAAATCGCCGTACTCCTTCATCGCCGACCCACAGCCGGCGGCGTTGACCACGACGTAGTCGAGGTCGGGCAGCGCCGCAAAGGCGTCGATCGTCGCCCGTGCGCGACGCACGGCCGCGTCCTCCTCGCCTGAATGAAACTCGAGCGCGCCGCAACATTCGGGCGCGGCCGGTGCGAAGACCTCGAAGCCTTCGGCCGCCAGCACGCCGATCGTCGCCGCGTGCACGTGCGGGTAGAAGACACGCTGCACACACCCGAGCAGCAGGCCCACGCGCCCGCGCGGCTCGCCCGCCGGAGCCGTTCGCTCGGGGAGCTGCGCCGGCCACATCCGCCGCAGCGGAGCTCGTGGCGCCACCCCGGCCAGCGTCCGCAGTGGTTCCGGCATGGGGATCCGGCGCGCCGCCGTCAGCGCGGGCACGAGGGCGCGCAGCCGCCGCGGATGGGGGAGGGTCGCGAACAGCAGCCGGCGGAATGCGCGGTCCGCGGCGGGGCGGCGGAAATTCCGCTCGATCTGGGGCCGCACGCGCTCGATCAGGTGGTCGTAGCGAACCCCTGAGGGGCAGGCCGTCACACACGCCATGCAGCCCAGACACGTATCGAAGTGAGTGACGCTCTCGGCCGAGGGCGGCGCCGGCGAGCGGAGGCCCTCGTCGATCAGCACGATCCGCCCGCGCGGCGAGTCGGCCTCCTGCGCCCACAGCACGTATGTCGGGCAGGCTTCGAGGCAAAAGCCGCAGTGCACGCAATCCTCGACGATCGCCGGATCGGGGGGGCGCCGTGAGTCGAACATCAGATCCCTCCTACGAGCAGACCCGGATTGCATACCCCGGCGGGATCGAACCGCTGCTTGATGCGCCGCATCAGCTCGAGCGCCAGGCCTTCACGGACGCCCCATGGGTCCTGCGCGCGGCGCAGCGACTCCGGACCGTCGAGCAGCACAATCGAGCGCACCTGGGCGAGGCGCTCGCGCAGGGGGGCGACCGCGTATGGGTCGAGCTCGAGATAGCTGACTCCGAGCGCGGCGCGGCCGACCAGCGTGCCGCCGCACGCACTCGCGGCCTGCAGCACCGAGGGCAGCTCACTCGGCCGCGCCGCGACGCGCACGAGCGCCGCCTCGGCCGAGCGCTGGCCAGCTCGCTGCCGGGCCCACAGCTCGCGATCGGAGGTGCTCACGTCGACTCCTTCAAGGCCCTGCTCGCTCATCAGCGCGGCCGCGCGCCGTGCCCGCGGCTCGGGATCGGCGCCCGCCAGGCGCGCGAGCAGGCCCCCGCGGCCTCCGCGCCAGGCGACGTCGAGCGCCTCGAGCTCGAGCGGCGCGGCCGCGACCCCTCGGGCGGCGGCGGCTAGCAGCCCGGGATCGGCTGAGCTCCCGAGAGCCGTGGCGAAGGATCGGGGCCGCGGATGTAGGCGGACGTTGACGCTCGCGATCAGTCCGAGGGTCCCGAAGGACCCGCACAGCAGCTTCGCGAGGTCGTAGCCCGCGACGTTCTTGATCACGTTGCCGCCCGCGCGCGCCACCGTGCCGTCCGAGAGCACCACGGTGACCCCGATCACGAGGTCACGCGGGCCGCCGTAGCGATGGCGCAGCGGTCCCGAGTCCCCGCTGGCGATGACGCCCCCGATCGTCGCGGCCCTGCCCGCGCCGAGCGGAGGGTCGAGCGCGAGCATCTGCCCGGCAGCTGCAAACTGCGCCTGGGCGCGGGCGAGCGGCACGCCCGCGGCGAGCACCGCTGTCAGGTCGCCCGCGTTGTGGGCGACGATCTCGTCGAGCGCGCTCGTGCTCAGCTCGAGCTCAGGGTCGGCCACGGCCGAGCCCCAGCTGCGCTTGGTGCCGCCGCCCCGGATCCTGACCGTCACGCGCTCGCGAGCCGCCTCGGAGAGTGCGGCGGCAGCAGTCTCGATCGTCTGCGGAGAGGTGACGCGCGGCACCTAGAGCCTCGCCGCCACTCCGGCCCGCTCGAGCGGATGCTCGCGATAGGGGCCGGGCACCTCGCCGCACAGGCGCGGCGTGGGCATCACCTTGCCCGGGTTCGCGAGTCCACGTGGGTCGAACGCGCACCGCAGCCGGTGAAACGAATCGAGGTCGCTCTCGGAGAACATCGCCGGCATCTGCATCTTCTTGTCGACCCCGACGCCGTGCTCGCCCGTGATCGACCCGCCGAGGTCGAGGCAGGCGCTGAGTATCAGCCCCGCCAGCTCCTCGGCCCTTTCCGGCTCGCCCGGCTGGGAGGCGTCGTAGCAGATCAGCGGGTGCAGGTTGCCGTCGCCGGCGTGGAACACGTTCGCGACTCGCAGGCCGTGCTCTTGAGCCAGCTCATCGATGCGCCGCAGCGCCTCGGGCAGCCGCGTGCGGGGGATCACGCCGTCCTGGACGAAGTAGGCCGGCGCGACCCGGCCCATGGCCGCGAAGGCGGCCTTGCGCGCCTTCCAGATCAGATCGCGCTCGCTCTGGCTCTGGGCAACGCGGATGTCGCGGCCACCCGCCCGCTTGCAGAGCTCGACCACCTCGTCGAAGCGGGCCGCACACTCCTCCTTGGACCCATCGATCTCGACGATCAGCGCGGCGCCCGCATCGAGCCGGTAGCCCGCTCCGGTCGCCTGCTCGGCAGCCTCGATCGAGAGCCGATCCATCATCTCGATCGCGGCCGGGACGATGCCCGCGGAGACGATCGCGCTCACCGCCTCGCCGGCGGCACCCGTTTCGTCGAAGAATGCCAAGAGAGTCCGCACCTCCTCCGGGGTGGGCACCACTCGCAGCGCGATCTTGGTGGCGACGCCGAGCGTGCCCTCCGAGCCGACGAAGGCTCCGAGCAGGTCGTAGCCGGGGTCGTCGCGGTCGATTTCGACGACGCTGCCGTCGCTGAGCACGACCTCGAGGCCCGTGACGTAGTTGGTCGTGAAGCCGTACTTGAAGCAGTGGGCCCCGCCCGAGTTCTCGGCCACATTGCCGCCGATCGAGCACACGATCTGGCTCGAGGGGTCGGGGGGATAGAAGTGCGTGGGGGCCACCGCGCGCGAGACGGCGAGGTTGCTCACCCCGGGCTCGACCACCACGCGCGAATCGTCGAGGTCTACCTCGATGATGCGTCTGAGCCGCGCCAGCACGATCAGGATCCCCTCCTTGATCGGCAGCGCCCCGCCCGAGAGCCCGGTGCCCGACCCACGCGCGACCCACGGCACCGCGGCATCGGAGCAGGCCCGAACCACGTCGCGGACCTGCTCGCCGCTGCTCGGCAGGACCGCGGCCAGCGGCGTTTCGCGGTAGTGCGAGAGCCCGTCCGAACGGTAGGTGGCGAGCGCGTCGGGGTGCGTGAGCACGTTGCCGGTCCCGCAGATCGCCTCGAGCCTCCCGACCAGCGCCGCCCCGTTCTCCATTCAGGCCGCCCCAATCTCCATTGTGCGAATTTAGCGCCCCGTCTCTGGCTCGCGTAACAGGTCGCCTACATCTCGACAATGGGGCCCGGCTCTACACTGACCCCATGGCCTCACAACGGCAGATCGACGTCGGCGGCGTCCTGATCGGGGGCGGAGCTCCGGTGGCCGTCCAGACGATGACCAAGACCGAGACGGCCGATCTGCGCGCCACGATGGACCAGATCCGTCGCGTCGCCGAGGCCGGAGCAGACATCGTGCGCGTGGCGGTGCCACGTGAGAAGGACGTCGAAGCGCTCAAGGCGATCGTCGTCGAATCCCCGATACCGGTGATCGCCGACATCCACTTCAACTACACGCTCGCGCTCAAGGCGCTCGAGGCCGGCGCGCACTGCGTGCGGCTGAATCCCGGCAACATCGGCGGTCCCGACAAGGTCGCCCAGGTGGTCGACCGGGCGCGGGAGCTCGGCACTCCGCTGCGGATCGGGGTCAACTCCGGCTCGCTGCCCAAGCACCTGCACGAGCTCGAGAGCTCAAATCCCGTCGAGGCGCTCGTCAGCGCGGCGGTCGAGTTTGTCGAGCTGATGGAGCGGCTCGACTTCCACAATTTCAAGGTCTCGATCAAGTCGACCAACGTGCCCAACACGATCGCCTCGAACCGGCTTCTGTCAGAGCGCATCCCCTACCCGCTGCATCTCGGCATCACCGAGGCCGGAACCAAGTGGTCGGGGTCGCTGAAGTCGGCAGTCGGGCTCGGGACTCTGCTCGCCGACGGGATCGGCGACACGATCCGCATCTCGCTCTCGACCTTCCACGCCGAGGAAGAGGTCAAGGTCGGCTGGGAGATCCTGAAGGCCCTCAAGCTACGCGAGCGCGGCCCGGTGCTGATCGCTTGCCCCACCTGCGGGCGGCTCCAGTTCGACATGGACAGCGTCGTGGCCGAGGTCGAGCGGAGGCTCGAGGCCTACGAGGACCCGATCGAGGTCTCGGTGCTGGGGTGCGCGGTCAACGGGATCGGCGAGGCGCGCCACGCCGACTTCGGGATCACCGGGGCCAAGGACATGGGCATGATCTACTCGCGCGGCGAGCCGCTGAAGAAGGTCCCTACCGAACGGCTCGTGGACGAGCTGTTCACAGAGATAGACCGCTACTACGCCGCCGGCAAGCGCGTCGTGCGCGACGAGGCGAGGGCGGCCGAGGCTCGCGCCTGGCTAGCCGAGAACGAGGATGAGACGGCGATGACGCCCGAGCGCATGGCGGCCCTGGAGGCCCAAGCCGCAGCCGAGGAGAACGGCAGCGCGCCGGGCGAGAACGGCGCCAAGACCCGCGAGCGCGCTCGTCTCGACGAGGAACTCTCGCCGGTCGCCGGGCGAAGGTTTACCCGGGCTTAGGGCCTCACGGGCTCTTAGCGAGCCTCTAATCCCGAGGCTGGGTCGATAAACGGACACATGGTCTCGTCATCCGCCCAGCCTTCGGCCCGGGCCTCCGCGCGCGCGGAAAAGTCCTGGCGCGTGCGGGCGTTCCACTCGCAGCCCTGCAGCGGGACCGCGGGCCGGAGGCTGCGAGAAAAACGACCGCTATGTGGTCGTAAGACTCGCAGCCTGTTGGAAATGGCTCCGCGCGCAGCGAGATCCGGCGGCCCGACCTCGCCTTGACCGAAAGCCCTAGCGCGCGACCTTTGAGAACCCCTCGGCGACCTTGGCCCAGTTGACGGTGTTCCACCACGCGTCGATGTAGTCGGGGCGCCGGTTCTGGTAGTTGAGGTAATAGGCGTGCTCCCACACGTCAACGCCCAGAAGCGGGGTCTGGCCATCGGAGATCGGGCTGTCCTGGTTGGGTGTCGAGACGACCTGCAGCCCCGAGCCGTCGTGGACGAGCCAGGCCCAGCCCGACCCGAACCGCTTCACCCCGGCGTCCTTGAGCCGGGCCTGGAAGTCGCTGAAGGAGCCGAACGCCGACTCGATCGCCTGCGCGAGCGCGCCGTCGGGCTCGCCGCCGCCGTTCGGGCCCATCCATTCCCAGAACAGGGAGTGGTTGTAGTGGCCGCCGGCGTTGTTGCGGACCGCGGTGCGCTTGTCCTCGGGAACCTGATCAAGGTTCTGGAGCACCTCCTCGACCGACCGGTCGGCCCATTCGGTGCCCTCCAAGGCGTTGTTCGCCTGAGTCACGTAGGCCTGATGGTGCTTGTCGTGGTGAAGATGCATCGTCTCTTCATCGATGTGCGGCTCGAGCGCGTTGTAGTCGTAGCTCAGGGGTGGCACTTCGTATGCCATGCAGGCTCCTTAAAGACGTTTTCGGGTTCGGTTCTTCTATATCAGACGGGCAATAGCCGCTCCGGAAGGGATCGGCGACTCGCAAACGGCGAAGCTGAACGAACCCAGACCTGCCTGCCGGTAAGGTCAGCGATCGCGTGACACGGCTCTCCACCTACTTCCTACCGACAGAGCGCCAGGCACCGGCTGACGCCGAGGCGATCAGTCACATCCTCATGGTCCGCGCCGGGCTGATCCGCCAGGTCGGGTCGGGCCTCTGGTCGTGGCTGCCCGCCGGTTGGCGCGTGCACCAGAAGATCACGCAGATCGTGCGTGAGGAGATGGACGCGATCGGCGGACAGGAGATGTTGATGCCCGTGCTGCATCCCGCCGACCCCTGGCGGCGCAGCGGCCGCTACGCGATCGAGGAGGTGTTCAAGCTGAAGGATCGCCGAGGCGCCGACATGGTGCTGGCGCTGACGCACGAGGAGATCATCACGCTGCACGTCGCCGCCGCGGTGCGCTCCTACCGCGATCTGCCGCTGATCCTCTACCACTTCCAGGTCAAGGAGCGCGACGAGGCGCGGCCGCGGGCCGGCGTGCTGCGAACGCGCGAGTTCATCATGAAGGACGCCTACACCTTCGACCGCGACCGCGAGGGGCTCGAGGCGGCCTACGAACGGCATGTGCAGGCCTACGACCGCATGATGGACCGCTGCGGGCTGGAGTGGTACCGAGTCGAGGCCGACGTCGGCGTGATGGGGGGTTTCGGCGCGCACGAGTACATGGCCCCGTGTGCGGCGGGCGAAAACGAGATCGCGCTCGCACCCGGATACGCCGCGAACCTCGAGGTGGCGAGCGCAGAGGCCCAGCCGGTCTCGCTGCCCGCACCGATTTCGGCGCCCGAGCGAGTATCCACTCCGGGCCTGACCACCGTCGAGCAGGTCGCGAGTGCGCTCGGCGTCCCCACCGGAGCGCTCTTGAAGGCCTACCCGGTCGTCCTCGGCGGAGGCGAAATGAAGCTGGTGATGCTGCGTGGCGACCATCGGGTCAACCAGATAAAGCTCGACCTGGCGCTGGGCGAGTCCTGCCGCCCGGCGGAGGCCGGGGAGGTCGCGGAGAGGATCGGCCCCCCGGGTTTCATCGGCCCCATCGGCGCGGATCTCCCGATCCTGCTCGATCGAGGAGTGGCGCCGGGACAGTACGTGACCGGGGCAGGCGAGGCCGACGCGCACCTGAGAGGAGTCGAGCCGGGCCGCGACTTCTCATATGAGGCGGTTGACGTGCGCACGGTCGTGGCCGGCGACTCGGTGGGCGGCCACAGCGTCCGCATCGAGCCGGCGATCGAGGTCGGCAACCTGTTCAAGCTGGGAACGCGCTACGCCGAGGCGCTCGACGCGACCTACCTGGACGAGCAGGGCAAGGAGCAGGTGGTCTGGATGGGGTCCTACGGCTTCGGGCCCGCGCGCGCAGCGGCTGCGACGGTCGAGCAATACGCCGACGAGCACGGCATATCCTGGCCCCGCTCGATCGCGCCCTTCGATGTTGAGCTCGTGACCCTCGGCGCTCCCGGCAGCGAGGAGCGTGAGTTCTCCGATCGTCTCTATCGCGAGTTGCAGGAGCTCGGGCTGCAGACTCTGTACGACGAGCGCGAGGCAGGGCCGGGCGAGAAGTTCAAGGACGCGGAGCTGCTCGGCTGTCCGGTGCGCGTGACCGTCGGCCGCAGGACATTGCAGTCGGGCAACCTCGAGGTGATGGTGCGGCGCGGCCTAGAGCAACGTGAGGTCTCGCTCAAGGGCGCCGCGGAAGCGGTCAAAGCCACATGGCTGGAGACGGCCTGAGCATCTCCAAGCGCCGCCTGTTCGGCTTGGACCGCTCGGGCGGGGCTCCCGAGGCCACCCTCAAAGGGCGTCCGCTTCATCCCTGGACGATCCCGAACGCGATCGGCTACCTCCGCCTCGCGGGCATTCCGGTATTCCTGGTGCTCGCGCTCAAAAGCCACGACGGGCACGACACGGCTGCGATCGTGCTGTTCGCGTGCATCGGCTGGGCCGACTATCTGGATGGCTTCGCGGCGCGGCTGACGGGCCAGTACAGCCGGCTTGGAGCCCTGCTCGACCCCGTGATCGACCGCCTGCTCGTGATCTCGGGCATGGCGGTCGCGTGGCGGTTCGCGCTCCTGCCGCGCTGGGCGCTGGCGGTCGTGATCGCGCGCGAGCTGGTGATGCTCGGGTTGAGCCGGCTCGCCCTGCGGCGCGGCATCGAGCTGAAGATCAACTGGCCGGGCCGGTTGGGTGTGGCGCCTGTGATGGGGGCACCGTTCTTCGCCATGATCCCGCTGCGCACGCTGGCGCTGGTGATGCTCTACGTGGGCATGGCTCTGTCTCTGCTGGCGACCGTGCTCTACGTTCGCCGCGGCCTCGCCGAGGCGCGTAGCCTCAAGGGCGCAGCTCCCGGGCCGCTCCCAGAGAAACTCTCAAGCTGAACTTGACCCTGGGATTGGCGGGCGTATACTCGCTCCAGCAAAGGAGCGAGCGTACATGGACACCTTTCCCGATCTGGGCTCCCTGACTGATCAGGAGCTCAAGGAGCTGATCAAGGAGCTGACGGCGGAGGAGATGGACATCTCCTACCGGCGCCGCATCCTGCACGGGAAGATCGACATCCTGCGCGCGGAGCTCGTCAACCGCTTGCGTAAGAAGCACGAGGGCGGGGCCGAGGTCATCTCGGGCGGGGATGTCGAGCAGCTGACGGACATTCTCGCGGGCCGCGTGCCGGCCGCGGGCGCGGACTAGGCGCCTGGATATGGCCCAGCACTGTCTCGAATGTGGCTTCGCCAACGCGGATGGCGCCAACTACTGCCAGCGCTGCGGCGCGTTTCTACGCGCCGATGCCGCCGACCCCAGCACCGCCAGCTACGAGGTGGGGGACACCGACGAGACAGAGGCGGTCGAGCTTGACGAAGCCCGCACCCGGGGGCCAATGCTCGTCATTCGCTCCGGCGGTGGCCGTTCGGGTGAGGCCTTCCCGCTCTCGAAGGGGCGCATCACCGTCGGGCGCCGGCCCGACTCCGACATCTTCCTCGACGATGTGACCGTCTCCCGCGACCACGCGATCCTCGTGCGTCGTGGTAGCGAATACCACCTCGACGACTGCGGCTCGCTCAACGGCACTTACGTCAACCGGCAACGGGTCGACACCCATCACCTCGGGCACGGCGACGAGCTCCAGATCGGCAAATACAAGCTCGCGTTCCTCAATGGCTGATGCGACCACGAGTGGCGACCACAGGGAGCAAGGACTGATGGCAACGACCGACGAGCCCACCGCAGAGGTCGAGCTCCCCCAGCCGCCTCCGTCCGACAGTGCGCGGCCGCGCCAGAAGGCGGTCACGATCGGAGCGGTCTGCAAGGCCCTGCGCCAGGAGTTCCCGGACATCTCGATCTCGAAGATCCGCTACCTGGAGGACCAGAAGCTGCTCACCCCGCGCCGCACCCAGGGCGGCTACCGCCTCTACACGGCCACCGACGTCCAGCGGCTGCGCACAATCCTGCGGCTCCAACGAGATGAGTTTCTGCCCCTGCGGGTCATCCGGCAGGAGCTCGCCGGCGGCCGGACCGAGCCCGAGGTCTCTTCGCGCGCCGACGGCCGCTCGATACGGCGCGCGACCGTCACCGTGCGCGATACGGGTGCGCTGTATTCGCTTGAGGACGTGGTCGAAGAGACCGGCGCCGACCCGAGCCTCGTCCGGGAGCTGGTCGAGTTCGGCGTGATCAAGGGTGAGCTGCGAGCCGGCAGCCGCTACTTCGACGAGACCGAGCGTGAGATCGTCAGAGCGGTCTCTGAGCTCGCCCGCTACGGCGTGGGCGGCCGCAACCTGCGCGTGTTCCGCACATCGGCAGACCGCGAGGCCCAGCTGCTGCAGAGCATTCTCGCCCCGGCGCTGCGCTCGCGTAATCCTCAGCGCCGCCGCGAGGCCGTCGAGGCGCTTGAGAACCTGGCCTCGGTGACGACGCATCTGAAGCACCTGCTGCTGATCCGTGATCTGCGCAGCATCGCGACCTGATGGCCGCGGACGAGGAGTTCGACCTCGGAGCCCACGTTCGCGAGATCCGCGACTTTCCGCGCGCGGGAATCGTCTTCAAGGACATCACGCCGCTGCTGCTCGAGCCCGCCGCGCTGAAGCATGCGGTTGCAGGCCTGGCCGAGATCGCAAGGCCGCTCGAACCCGAGCTGGTGCTCGCGGCGGAAGCGCGCGGCTTTATTCTCGGCGCCGCGCTCGCGATCGAGCTCGGGACCGGTTTCGTGCCCGCGCGCAAGCCGGGGAAGCTGCCGCACGAGGTGGTGAGCGCCGCCTACGCGCTCGAGTACGGGTTCGACTCGCTCGAGGTTCACGCCGACGCGTTCGCCGGCGGCACGCGCGTACTCGTGCACGACGACCTGCTGGCGACCGGCGGGACGGCCCGTGCGCTGTGCCAGCTGGCCGAGGGGCGTGGCGCGGAGGTCGTCGGCTGCGCCTTCCTGATCGAGCTCGGTTTTCTCGACGGGCGAGCGCTCCTCGACGGCTACACGATCCGCTCGCTGATCCGCTACTAGGTGGAGCTCCCCCCGGCCCGGAGAACAGCGCCCGGAACCACCCCATGAGAGCGCGCCGCACCCGAGTAATCGACGGGCCACCCGAGGCCGTCTGGGCGGTCGTGTCAGATCCGCATCATTTCCCTCGCTGGTGGCCCGGCGTCGACCGCGTCGAGGGGGTCGCTGATGACCGTTTCACCGAGGTCCACACGACCAGGAAGGGTCGCGCGATGAGGATGGACTTCCGCGTGCTCGAGTCCGAGCCACGGAGCGACGGGAGCGCGAAGCTGGTGTTCGAGCAGGAGCTCCCTGGCAGCCCCTGGGAAAGGTTCCTGACCGAGTCGCTGACCGAGATCGTGCTCGCGCCGCACGCGCGCGGCACCGAGGTCACGCTCTCGCAGAGCCAGAAGCTGCGGGGCTACTCGCGCGCAGGGGGCGGGGTGTTCTTTCGCCGCGCCATGGGCCGGCGCCTTGCCGAGGCGCTCGAGGGGCTCGACCGCGTCTGCGGCTGACTGTGCCCTAGATGCCGCTGACCGGGCCCTGAAGCACGACCGTGCCGGGCTTGTTGGACGGGCCCGACTGGAGGGTCACGATCAGTTCCTTGAAACTGCTGGCGTTGGGCGGCAGCGCGCCCGCTGTCTCGAGTCGGCCGTTGCTCGTGACGGCCTGCTGGACGTAGCCCAGCTTCACGAAGCTCGTGCTCGAATTTGACAACCAGACCGCGTACGCGTCGTGCTTGGTGGTGGGCGCGAGGCCGGAGGCAACGATCACCACGCCCGTGCGGCTCCCAGCCTTGATCACCTCCGCGATGCCGGCTGCCTTGCCCCCCGAAGGCGGCATGAGGTTGATCTGCGCGAGGGGGCGCGCTGAATTGGCGCCGGAGACAGTGGCGCCGTGCCTGGCGACCGTGCGGCTGTGGCCACCCCCGCCGCCCACGCCGATCACGACAAAGAGCACGATCAGCACGATCACGACCGCGGCGATGCCGCCCAGCAGGATCGCGCCACCGAGACGGGAGACGCGTGGCGCCGAGCCCTCGTCTGCGGCCGGCTCGACCAGCGTGGAGGTTCCCCGGGGCGGTACCTCCACGACTGGCGCAGGCTCAGGCCGCGACGGCTCGGCCCCGTCGGCCTTCTCGGTCTCACTCGAAGCGGGCACCGGCTGATCCCTGCGCCGCGAGCGCCGCGGCCGCCCACGCTCAGGCGCTGGCTCCTGTTCGACCATGCCCACCGGAATCTCGGGGAGCGGCGCCCGGGACAGAGGCGCGAGCTCCGAGGCCACCACGCGCGCCCAGGCCCGCTCGGTGGCCGATTCGCCGAGCGAGGCGCGAACCTTCTCGGTCTCCCGCGCGGAAAGCGCGCCGAGCAAGTAATCCGTGATCAGGCCGCGTCGCTGCGCGGGGACGCGCGTCGTCGGGCCGAGCGCGTCGAACGCCTGCAGCGCGCGCTGGCGCACGGCGGCGCGGTCGAGCGAAAGCAGCTTGGCGATCTCTTCGTAGCTCTTGCCGCGCACGAGCACCATCTGAAGGACCGCGCGCTGGTCTGGAGGCAGGCGGTCAAGCGCGGAGGGGGCGTTCTGAAGCGAGGTCATCGGGACTAGCCGATAGCGTAGACGAGCGCTTTGGCCAGCGGCGCAAGCCGAGCACCGGGGAACCCGCCTGGCGGCGTGAGTCGTGCCTGTAAGGTGGCCGCCCGTGGAGCGGGCCGAGCCCACACCGACAGAAGCGATTGACCGCGCCCAGCCCCAGGGCTTCGACGCGCTGTACGGGTTGAAGCTGCTCGAGCTCGGCGACGGGCTAGCGCGCGGCGAAGTCGCCGTGCGCGAGCAGCTGATGCAACCCACGGGGCACCTGCACGGAGGCGTCTACGCCTCGGTCGCGGAGGGGCTCGCCTCACTCGCGACCGATCACGCCGTCGCCGACGGAGACCGGTACGCGATCGGCCATCAGAACCACACGAGCGTGCTGCACGCGATCGTCGCCGGGACCGTCCACGCGACCGCCCGGGCCCAGCACCGAGGCCGCTCGACATGGGTCTGGGAGGTCGAGATGACCGACGACGGCGGGCGGCTGTGCGCGCTCGCGCGCATCACGGTCGCGATCCGCGACCGGCGCGAGCTCTGACCCCGTTGGCGGACGCTTAGCGCGCGCCCCGCCCGAGCCAGTACTGAGCGAACTGGCGCAGCGAGGGGTCCGAGGGCGTGATCACGTGGATCAGGTGCGTCCATGCCAGCCCGATCACGCCGCTGACCCGCGGCCGCCGCGCGAGCACCACCGCCTGACCGGTGTCGGCGAGCGCCGGCGTGAAGGGCCCGGCGACAGCGGTGGCCAGCTGCTTGAGCCCGGGCGGCGGGGCCGCCGAGCCATACATGAAGACGACGTTGCCGAGCTCGAGCGCCGACAGCAGTTGATTGTTGTTCAGGAGCGCTTTGTTGCGGCCCACCGGGACGAGCACGTGGGCGCCGCTGGTCGGCGGGTTTGAGTCGTACGCCGGGGGGCTTTCACCTGGTCGCAGATGGGTGTCGCCCATGTCGCGGATCGCCAGACCAGGGCCGCTCGACGAGCCCGTCACCCCTGGCGTGTCCTGTCCGGTGAAGTAGCCCGACAGGAGCGCGATCGCGCCGGCCGCGATCAGCAGCGAGATGACCACGATCGCGGCCCACTCTACGGCCGAGGACGCCTTCACGGGGTGAAAAAGCCTCCCACCCGCACACCCTCGCGGGCGGCGGGACGATTTTTCCCCTCATGCGGTGGAACTTTCGTCCCGGCCGGCTTCCGGGCGCGAGGTGGGACGAATTTTCCCCGGCCGGGAAGCGGCGCGAAAGCGACTCCGCTCGTCAAGCGCCCCAAACTCCTCATTCGGTCTCGACCACGCGCAGGCGCCGCCCCGCGCCCGCGCGTCCAGCGCGCCCGCCCGCAGGCCCGCCGCGCCCGCGGCCAGCCCCGGAGCCTCGCGCCAGGCCCGCCGCCCGACCCAGCTCCTCGATCGACCCGCGCAGCGATTCTGCGAGCGCTTCCACGTCCGGCAGCGCGTCGTAGTCGGCGTTCAGCCCGAATGTCATCTGGCCGTTGTAGCTCATGACCGCGATGCCGAGCGCAGTGTTCTCGGCCAGCGGCACCATCGGCGCCATCTGGAGCAGCTCCCGGCCCTGCACGTAGAGCGGCAGCTGGGGGCCGGGGACGTTCGTCACGACCACGTTGAAGAGCCGCTGGCGGGCCTGGAGTCGGCTCGCCTGGGCCATCAGCGTCGGTGGCGCGAACCCCGACAGTTGCGTCAGCGCCTGGGCGCCCACCGCCTGACCGGACTGCTTGATGTCCTTCATCGCCAGCTGGATCCGCTCGAGCCGCTGCACCGGGTCCATCACGCCGACCGGCAGCGGGGCCCACATCGCCGCCACGCGGTTGCCGAGCTCACCACGCTCCACCTCGGCGCGCACCGACACGGGCACCATCGCCTTCAGAACGAGCTCGTCGGTCTCCTCGCCGTGTGCGCGCATGAACTCGCCGAGCGCCCCGGCGACCGCCGCCAGCACGACGTCGTTGACCGTTCCCCCGAGCGCGTTCTTGATCGCCTTGAAGTCATCGAGCCTGGCCGTCACCCAGGTGAACCTGCGATGGGGCCCGATGCGCACGTTGAAGGGGGAGGGCGGGGCCGCCTCGAGCCCCACCAGCGCGAAGGCGCCCATGGCCGCGGCAACCTCAAGCGCGCGCTCGGCGAGCTGGCGCGGTCCACGCAGCACCGCGCGCACGCCGCGGGCGACCTCGGCGGGCACCGTGGCTCGCTCGAGCAGGGCTTGCGCGAGCAGCTGGGCGCCCGACGGCAACGGGCCTGGAACCCACTCCTGCGCGGGTGGCGCGACCGGCGCCGGATCCGGCGAGGAGTCGAACAGCACGGTCGCGATATCGACGCCCGAGATGCCATCTACGAGCGCGTGGTGGGTCTTGGTCAGGAGCGCGAAGCGGCCATCCTCGAGCCCTTCCGCGAGCCACATCTCCCACAGCGGCCGCGAGCGATCGAGCGATTGTGAAAAGACCCGTCCGGCGAGCCGCTTGAGCTCGGCCACGCCACCGGGGCGCGGCAGCGCCGTGTGGCGCACGTGATACGTGAGCTGGAAGTAGGGGTCGTCGACCCACACCGGCCGGCCCTGCCCGAGCGGGACCGAGGCCAGCCGCTGGCGATAGCGGGGAACGAGGTGCAGGCGCGACTCGATCGCCTCGACCAGGTCCGAGTAGTCGGGCGGCGGCCCTTCGAGCACCGCGCAGGCGGCCACGTGCATGTGGGCGCCATCGCGCTCGAGGTGCAGGAATGACGCGTCGAGGCCGCTCAGACGGTCCGGGTTGGCCACGCCCGGATTGTTGCAAGCGAACACGCGCGAAGCGCGTCGATCTGACCTCGGCGGGCCGACGGGGGCGTGCGACGCGCCGTTCTTCGGCGCCGAGAGCAGGCCGCCCTACCCGATCGTCGCCTAGGAGAGCACCAGCGGCGCAGCCCTGCAACGCAACCGGCTGTGACGCGCCGGCCGAACTGGTGTAATGCACTGAAACCGACCTTGCCGAATCGCCGCCGCTCGGGGCGGAGGCGAATGGGGGATCCATCTCGGGGTCTACCCCGGCGGGGCGAATCGACCCCCGGCCCCGCCGGCAGAGGTCGTAGCGGAAGCCGATGCAGGCGTCAGCAAGCGCCGCGCATCGCACCGCGAGCCCGACAGCTAACCCCGTAGGCGCCGGTCGATCAATACGAAAAGGAGGACCTCCAACGTGAGGCCCAACTCGAAGCTTCGCCCGAACCTACGGGCGTCCCGGACCACCCGCGCCGCGGGTGTCCTGACCGCGCTCGTGGGCGCCGCCGGAGTGCTGCTGCTGAGCGCTCCCGGCTCTGTGGCGCTCGCGGCGCTCGATCTTACCCACGCCACCTCAGCGCCCACTCAGCCAAACGCCAAGCGGCGCCTCGACTACGACCAGGGGATGGCCTCCTGGTACTACGACTCAGGTGCGACCGCGTGCGGTTTCCACGCCTATCACGGCGTCGCCAACCGCACGCTGAAGTGCGGCACGAACGTCAAGTTCCGCTACCACGGTCGCGTCGTCAACGCGGTCGTCGACGACCGCGGTCCCTACGTCGCAGGGCGCCAGTGGGACCTAGGCCAAAGCACCGCCTCGGCGCTGCACTTCGGCGGTGTCGCGCCGGTGTGGGCCTCGGTCGGCCGCTCGTAACCTCACATGTCCTGACCGCCGTTCACCGGCCACACCGCGCCGGTGATGAACGACGAGAGGTCGGAGGCGAGGAAGTGCACGACGCGAGCGATCTCGTCGGGCCTTCCGAGCCGCCCGACCGGAATCTGGGTCTTGAGCTTGTCGAGCACCTTGTCGGGAATGTGCTCGAGCATCTCGGTGGCGATGAACCCCGGCGCGACGGTATTGACCGTGATGCCGATCGAGTCCTCGGTCAGCTTCTCCGCCTTGGCCAGGTAGTAACAGGCCTCGCGCGCGAGCGTCTTCGTCAACCCGAACAGCCCCGATTTCGAGGCCGCGTAGTTGGCCTGGCCGATGTTGCCGGTCGAGCCGATGATCGAGGAGATGTTGATGATGCGCCCAGAGCCGCGCTCGATCATGTGCGGCAGCACCGCCTTGGACATGAAAAAGGCGCCCGACAGGTTGACGGCCAGCACCTTGTACCAGTCCTCGTCGGTCATCTTGAGCGCTGTCTTGTCGATCGTGATGCCGGCGTTGTTGACGAGCACGTCGAGCCGTCCGTGGCGCTCGATCACCTCCTGGACGGTGCGGCGGCAGTCCTCCGCCGAGCCAACGTTGCCCTGGTGGATGCTGGCCGTGGCCCCGTGGCTCTCGAGCTCGCCGAGCAGCTCCTGGGCCCGCTCGGCGTTGCCGCCGTAGCCGGCGGCGACCGTCGCCCCCTGCTCGGCGAAGCTGCGGCAGATCGCGGCGCCGATGCCGCGCGTGCCACCCGTCACGAACACGATGTGACCGTGCATGCGCGGGCGTCGATAGCCCGGCCAGGACTCGGTCTGGCGCTCCGGAGGCGTGGTGGTGGTCATCTCGTCTCTCCTTTCGTGGCCCTGCCCTCAGCGGTCCGATCGCTCGGCCAGCCAGCCGGCGAGGTCGGGCCAGATCTCCTTACGTGCTGCACTACCCGCCATCAGGCCGATATGACCTCCCGGTCTGTCGAAGTGGGTCACGTCGGCGCTCGAGACCTGCTCGAAGATCGGCATCGTGCCGGCGCGCGGGGCAATGTGGTCGGCGGCCGCCGTGATCACGAGCAGGTTCTGCTCGATCCTGCGCAACTCGACGCGACGGCCGCGCAGGCGGATGCGTCCACCGAGCAGAGCGCTGTCCCGGTAGAGCCACTCGAGCCACTGGGCCCAGGCGCGGCCCGGAAACGGTGGGTTGTCGCCCACCCATTTGGCCATCGCCTGGTAGACGTCGCGCCGCGCCGTGCCCTCGAAGACCGTGTCGGCCAAGCGCCTGTAGGTCACCCACCAATTGGTGACGGGCTTGACCAGCTTGTTCGCGAAGTCGATCGCCCAGCCTGGCACCGCGCCCCATGCCTGAGCGAGCCGCTCGGGGTCAAATCCATCGCCGCTGACCCAGGTCGAGTACACCGTGTTGCTGCCGGCGACCGGCATCGTCAGGAGCACGAGGTTGCGCACCGCCGGGCGCTGCTCGAGCCCGCAGTACATCGCGCACATCGTCGCGCCCATGCACCAGCCGAGCAGGGTGAGCTCCTCGGCTCCACTCGCGCGCAGCGTCTCGCGCACGGCCCAGTGCAACTCGTCGCACACGTACTCGTCGAAGCCCATCTCGCCGTCCTCCTCGTCGGGCACCCCCCAGTCGACCAGAAAGACGTCGAATCCCTCCTCGAGTAGGAACTCGATCAGCGACCCATCCGGGCGCAGGTCGAAGATCTCGGGCCGGTTGATCAGCGCGAAGACGAGCAGCAGCGGTACCGCGTAGCGCCGCTCGCTCGAGCGATAGCGGTACAGCGTCACGCCGCGGTGCGTCCAGACGACCTCACGCGGGGTCGCGCCGATGACCGCGTCGTCGGTGGTGAGCACGATGTTGGCGAGCTCTAAAGCGGCTAGCGGCGCACGCGCGATGCGGTCAACCGCGTTCATCGCGAGAGGGCTTGCGCGTGAGCTCGTCGCGCAGCTGCTCGACTTCCTGCAGCACTCGCTCGAGCTTGTCCTCGGTGCGGTGGAGCTGCCGGGCGAGGCGCGTGATGTCGGCCCGTCCGGCGAGCCTCAGGTTGCGCAGCACGAGGTCGAAGAAGTCACCCGTCATGCGCGTGACCGCGGCCAGGTTCTCCGCCGAGAGCGCGACCATCTGGCCGAAGCTCGGCCGCGCCACGAGCTGCTCGAAAGCCTTGGCCGTGCGTGACTCGGCCTGCTCGTAGAGCGCCTTGATCTGATCCTCTGGCGAGGCGGCCTTGCCGTCGCCGGTGGTCTTAGCTTCCACGCCTCCACTGTACGCCTACGATATGAAGCACTCAAGCGATCGAGTCGGAGAGGAGCGCCGCAATGGAGAACGCGGTCATCGTCAGCGCAGTACGTACCCCGGTTGGCACCTTCGGCGGCTACTTCAAGGATGTATCGGCCACCGAGCTCGGAACCCACGCCGTGAAGGCCGCCCTCGAGCGTGCCGAGATCGCTGCCGACGAGGTCGACGAGGTGGTGCTCGGCTGCGTGCTCCAGGCGGGCCTCGGTCAGAACGCCGCACGCCAGGCGGCGATCAACGCCGGCATTCCCAAGGAGGTGCCCGCGACCACGATCAACATGCTGTGTGGCTCGGGACTCAAGTCGGTCGCGATCGCGTCGCAGATGATTCGCGCGGGGGATGTCGAGGTGGTCGTGGCGGGCGGCATGGAGAACATGACTCGGGCTCCCTACCTGATTGCCTCCGGGCGCTTCGGAGCCCGCATGGGCGACACCAAGCTGATCGACTCGATGATCCACGACGGGCTGTGGGACGCCTTTAACGACATCCACATGGGCGTCACCGCCGAGAACCTGGCCGACCAGTACGGGATCGGGCGCGAGGAGCAGGACGAGTTCGCCGCTCGGAGCCAGCAGAAGGCGGAGCAGGCGGTGGAGGGCGGTGTGTTCAAGGACGAGATCGTGCCGATCGAGGTGCCCGCCAAGGGCGGCCCGCGGCTGGTCGAGAACGACGAGCATCCGCGTCCGGGCACGACCGCCGAGACGCTCGCCAAGCTGCGCGCCGCCTTCCGCAAGGACGGCGGCACGGTCACGGCCGGCAATGCCTCGGGGGTCAACGACGGCGCCGCCGCGATCGTGGTCATGGCTGAGAGCGTTGCGAGAGAGCGCGGGCTCGAGACCTTCGGCACGGTCGAGAGCTACGCCTCGGTGGGGGTCGAGCCCAAGATCATGGGCATCGGCCCCGTGCCGGCGGTGCGCAAGGCGCTCGCCAGGGCCGGGCTCGAGCTGAAGGACATCGACCTGGTTGAGCTGAACGAGGCCTTTGCCGCCCAGTCGCTGGCGGTGCTGCGCGAGCTTGAGATCGAGCCCGAGCGCATCAACGTGCACGGCGGCGCGATCGCCCTCGGCCACCCGATCGGCGCGAGCGGCGGGCGCATCCTGGTCACGCTGCTGCACGAGATGCGCAGGCGCAATGCCGGCCGCGGGCTGGCCACGCTGTGCGTGGGCGGCGGCCAGGGCCAGGCCGCGGTAATCCGCAACGGCAACTCCTAATAGATGAAATGGCCGGGGCGCATGCGCCCCGGCCCCGGCCCGAACATGTTCGGGCCGGCGGGCCGGCACATGTGCCGGCCCGAACAGATTGATGTGGTCTAGCCCTTGGCCGTCCAGGTCAGGCTGCCCGACGGGCAGGTGGCGCCGGTGGTCGTGCCCGTGGCGGAGAAGGTGCCGCTCGCCTTGCTCCCGTCCACGTCGCCGGCAATCTTGTAGGTGAAGTGGAAGGTGTGGAAGCTGATGATCGACGTATAGCTGCCGTGGCCCTTGAACTTGCCGCCGCTGTACTTGGCCTTGAAGTTCGTCGTCTCCGTGAGCGAGCCGGCGCCGCCGCAAGTGCTCGTCCACTCGAGCTTGCCGGAGACCTTCGTGCCGCTTACGGTGAACTGGACCGGCTTGCCCTTCGACGTCTTACCGGTGTAAGTCGGGCTCGCGATCGCCGCGGCCGCCGGCGGAGCTACCGCGGCACCGATGATCAGCAGCGTTGCGGCTGCCCTCAGCATCCTGCGCATGGTTGGAACCTCCAGTTGTGAACCGGCCCCCGCGCGCACACCCGCGCGCATTAGGCCCCCGTTGGTGCGATGAGTCTATCTGTATCTCAACCAGCAGTAGAACGAATCCCGGCCGTTGATCGCGTCTGACTCGTAGGCGCGCCAGGCGGCAAATCCGTAGCCGGTGTAGACGGCGTGGCAGAAGTCGGCGTAGGGAACCTCGACGTAGTTGCCGTGGCGGGTGCGCAGCGTGCAGCGTTGTGAGGGGTCGCAGACGACGCCGTCCTCGTGCGGCACGCCCCACTTGTACTCGACCTCGCCGACCCACTTGCTGGCGCCGGCGAACTGGGCCACCCCGCATTTCCAGCTCGTCGTGTTGCACTTCATGCCGGGGAAGAAACTGACGCCGGCGGTCTGTTGCGTCGTGCACTCGCGGAACTGGAAGCACTGCTCGCTGAGCGCGCCGTCGAAGTAGCGCTCTCCGAACGAGGCCAGGTAGGGATCGTTCTTCCACAGGACGAACATGCCGAGTGCGTGGGCCTCGTTCGCGACCTGGGCGAGCCATGCCTCGGCGTCCTGGGGCGTGAGTGGAAAGCCCGAGCGGTTGTCCCAGCCGTCGATGTTGTCGACCTCGACGCCGTCGAAGCCCTTGGCGGCGCACATCTGCAGGCGGGCGTCGATCAGCGGCCGCAGCGCCTGCAACTGGCGCACATCGACCCAGTGCTCGTCGGGGTAGCCCCCGAGCCCGAGCCCCAGCGCCTGCGCCGGCCACTGCGCCTCGTCGGGCCGGTAGCGCTCCCAGGAGCCGAGCGAGAGGTAGCACACGGCGCGTTCATGCGGGAGCGCCTGTCCCGGCCGCCCGTGGATCTTGGCGACCGTGCTCGCTGAGGTGTCAAAGCCGTCCACGTCGAACATGTCGACTTTGCGGAAGGCGAGCCTTCCCTGCAGCTGCCAGTCCCAGGTGAGCAACGGGTGCGGTGTGAAACACGCGCCGCATGCGACGGGCGCCGGCAGCGGCACGACCTTCCAGCTGAAGGACGTTGTGTTCGCGCCGGCGTGGTTTGAAGCGCGCACGCGAATCGTGTGCGCGCCGAGGTCGAGCGTCGAGGTGAGGTAGGAGCCCGAGCAGCGCGAGTACGCGCCTCCGTCGAGCGAGCAGGCGACCGTCACCTTGCCGTCGGCCGCGTTCGCGTGCGCGGGCGAGAGGTCAAAGCGCTCCCGACTCGAGGCAGTCTGCGACTCCGGCAGGCCGTAGACGAAGTCGACCCGCGGAGCGGCGCCCTTGGGCCAGGGGGCGACCGCGTCTGGCGACTCGTAGCTCCTGCTCGCGTGCCGCTCGCGGCCGTCCCTGAGCACGTCGGTAGCGGTCTCCGTCACGCGGATGCGCTTGCCCACGTCCCCCGGGGCGAGCACCACGCTCGCTAGGTAGGGCTGGTGCACGGGCGTCGAGAGCTGGGCGCAGTGCGAGCCCCTGCACGCGCTCCACGCATAGGAGACGCTCTGAAGCGAGCCGGGCGCGGCGGTCCAGTCCAGGCCGGTCGCGGTGATCGCCGACCCGTCGCGCAGGGAGCCGCTCAGGGCGAGGCTGCCGTGGGGGGTCGGGCCCGCGTGCGCAGCGAACGCAAGCACCACCATGCCGAGGGTCAACACTCCTCGCAATATATTTGCCCGATGGCCAACCACCGGACATCCACCCTGGGTGAGATCATCCGCCAGCAACGCGAGCTGGCGGAGCTATCGATGCGTCAGTTCGCCGAGCTGGCGGGGATCTCGAACCCTTACCTGTCGCAGATCGAGCGCGGACTGCGCGCACCATCCGAGCAGGTGCTCGAGGCGATCGCGCGCACGCTCCAGGTCTCGGCGCAGACGCTGCGCGAGCAGGCGGGGATCGGCGAGCGCGGGGGCCATGGGGCGAGCCAGGTGCTCGATGCGATCGCCGCCGACGAGCGCCTCACCGCGCGCCAGCGAAGCGCCCTGCGCGAGGTCTACGAGGCATTCGTGGCCGCCTCGCCGCGGACGCGAAAAACGCCCAAGCGCTGATGCGCGCAGCACTCGTCAGCGGCGCGGCGAGCGGCATCGGACGCGCGGTGACCGCGCGGCTCGAGGCCGAGGGGATGGGCGTACTGGCGGTGGATCTGAAGCCCGATGCGGACGGCCCGGGGGTTCCGTATCAGGCCGATCTGACCGCCGTGGAGGACAACGCGAGCGCGGTTCAGGAGGCGCTTGAGCGCTTCGGCAGGCTCGACGTGGTCGTCCCGAACGCGGGCGTCCAGCATGTCGCGCCGGTCGCGGAGTTCCCTGTCGACCGCTGGCAGGCGCTGATCGCGCTGATGCTGACGAGCCCCTTCCTGCTCGCGCGGGCGGCGTGGCCGGCGTTGCGCGAGAGCGGCTCGGGCCGGTTCATCGTGATCGCCTCCGTGCACGGGCTCGTGGCCTCGCCCTTCAAGTCGGCCTACGTGTCTGCCAAGCACGGCGTACTCGGGCTCGTCAAGACACTCGCGCTTGAGGGCGCCGGGCTCGGCATCACCGCCACCGCAGTGTGTCCGGGCTACGTGCGCACGCCGCTGGTCGAGGGCCAGATCCCCGACCAGGCACGGGCCCACGGCGTAACCGACGAGCGTGTGCTGGAGGAGGTGATCCTCGCGCCGCACGCGGTCAAGGAGCTGATCGAGCCGGCCGACGTGGCCGAGGTGGTCGCTTTCCTCGCCAGCCCGGCCGCCCGCGCGTTCACGGGCGTGGCGCTGCCGATGGACCAGGGCTGGAGCGCGCGCTAAATGACGCGCGCGGGAATGGACACGCTGCTTCGTGGCTACAGCCGAGCGACTGCTCCCGAGCGGGCGGGCTTCGGCATGCTGGGCTCGTTCACCGTCACCATAGGCGTCGCCAGGGCCATCAACTACGTCCGCGAGCGGCGCCGCCCCGCGCCGTTACTGCGGAGCTGGGTGCGCCGCACGTGGCACGCTCCGCGGGAGCAGCGCGTCCGCATCCATCACTTCCTCCCCGGCGTCGCCCTGGCGTTCTTCTCGGGAGCCGCTGCGATTCTCAAGCGAGAAGACCGCCGGGAGCTCTGGTTCAGCGTGCCCTTCGGCGTTGGCGCCGGGCTTACCTGCGACGAGATCGCCCTCCTGGCCGAGCTCGACAACCCCTATTGGGGAAGTGAGTCGCTCGCCACGACGCAGGCCGCGCTCGCTGGAGTCGGTGCGCTCGCGCTCTCGGCGCGGTTCATCATCGCGGGACGCTCCGAGAGTGCGCGAGCACCTTCTCGAGCACCGGCGGCCAGTGGTGATAGAGCGACTGGTGACCCATGAAGAGACCCAGGTGGCCGCCCGGCACGAGCTCGCGGTGGACGTCTCCCGCCGGGGTCGAAGCGTGCTCGGCGAGCGCGTAGACCTGCTCGGGGGGCGTGATGTGGTCGCTTTCGCCGGCCAGCAGGTTGAGCGGCATCGCGATCTGTGACAGCTGAACGTTGCGGCCGCCGACCTCGAGCTCGCCCGCGACGAGCTCGTTGCGCGAGAACAGGTGGCGCACGATCCACAGATAGAAAGCTCCGGGGATGTCCTGCGTGTGCTTGAACCAGTCCTCGAACTCCGCGTAGCGGGCGAGATGGCCGCGGTCGTGGAGGTTCGCGAGCAGCTCGAGCTGGCGCGCGACCTCGTCCAGCGGCCGGATCATGATGAAGCCGGCGAGCATGTGGCTGCCCTTGAGAACGCCGCCACCGGCGGCCACCAGCGCCTCGTAGAAGCGCAGGTCCCCGCCGGGCGCGAGCCCCTGGACGACCTCGTTGATCACGGCCTCGCCGGCCTGGAAGTCGACCGGCGCCCCGGCGAGCGTGAGCGTGTTGATGCGCTCGGGGTGAAGGGCAGCGTAGATCGCGGCGAGCCACCCGCCCTGGCAGTCGCCGATCAGGTTGGCGCGCCCGCCGCAGGCGCGCACCGCGCGATCGACCACCTCGACGTAGTCCTCGACCGTGGCGCCCCGCGTTGCGCGCGTGGCGCCGACCCAGTCGAGCGTGAGCGCGTGCTTAAGCCCCGCGTCGAGCAAGGTGCGCATCTGGCTCTGCTGGGGCGAGTAGTCGACGATGCAGGAGTCGTGGCCGGCCTGGGGCGGCAGCACGATCGTGGGCACGAGGCCGCGCGGCTTGCCCGTCGAGAAGTCGCGCAGGCGGGCGATCGGGGTCTCGAACACGACCGTGTGAGGTGTGCTCCAGGTCGGCGCGCGGCGCGAGCTTGCAACCCGCAGCCAGCCCATCAGATCCGGTGGGCGGCCGCTGAGCGCCTGGGCGTAGTAGGAGGCGGAGCCTCTGAAGGCCGCCACGGCGCCGTCGCACCAGGCGTTCAGCAGCTGGGATTGGGTCGCCGTGCTCATAACAGCCTCCTTAAGTGCGAAAGCACCGGCCTACTGACCGGTGCTCACACATTGTGCCGTCTGCGAAGGACGGCTGAGCTACTACTTGAGCAGGCTGCGATAAGAAGCCAGGAGCTCCTTCGAGATGTCGCCCTGGGCCTCGATCACGTTCTGGAGCCACTCCTGCTTGGTCGCGCTCGCCAGCTTGAGCTCGAGGTCGACGGTGCGGTCGACTGCCTTCTCGTAGCTGTCGAGGTACAGGTTCGCCGCTTTGCGGCTCGTGGCGAGGAACTGCTCGCCCTGCTCGCGCAGCTGCTCGAATGCCGTCTCAAACGACGGCGTCTTGGTGTCTGTCTGTGCCATTTGCTGCTCCTTGGGTTGCATCGGGACTGCTTGCAGCTTAGCAAGCATATAGCTAATTTGCAAGCGGCTCAGTAGAGCGCGGCGGCGAGCTTGCGGCGCGTCTCGCGCGCCAGCGGGTGCTCAACTCCGAGCTCGTCGAGCACGCCCACGATCACGCGGCGCAGCTCGTCGCGTGAGCCGTCGGCGGAGGGAAGCGCGGCGAGCAGGAGCCCGAGCCCCTGCTGCTGGTCACCCGCGTCGAGGGCCGCGAAAGCCGCTGCGAGCTCCGGATGATCGCGCTCGAGCCCTATGCGGGCGCGGAAGCCATCGGCGGCGAAGCTGCCGGGAACTCGCTCGAGGAGCTCCAGCGCCTGCTCATCCTCGCCGCGAGCGTGCAGCAGCCGCGCCAGCGGCAGCGCAGCGTCGGCGCGCGAGGGCTCGAGTTCGACCGCCCGCCGCAGTGAGGCCTCGTCGCCCTGCTCCACGAGCTCGTCGGCCTCGGAGGGGAGCAGCCCGTCGAGGAACTTCTCAACCGCCGCAGGGGGCTGGGCGCCGGTGAACTCGTCGACCACCTTCCCGTCGCGGAAGGCCTTGACAGCGGGGATGCCCTGGACCTTGAAGGCGTTGGCCAGGCGCGGGTTCGCGTCGACATCGACCTTGGCCAGCTCGAGCTTCCCCTTGCGCGCCTCGACGGCCTTCTCGAGCACGGGCCCGAGCCGCAGGCAGGGCCCGCACCAGCCGGCCCAGAAGTCGACCACGACCGGCAGCCGCTTGGAGCGCTCGATGACCGCGGAGTCGAAATTGGTCTCTTGTACCTCCACCGATTGCGATCATAGAGATGGCTTGCCTTTTGGTAAGGTCCCCGCGGGGCGCAGAGGAGATGACATGACCATTCACGGCGGGCTCGCGCCCGACATCACGCCTCGCGAGCGGGACGTCCTGATCGCGCTGTGCAGTCCCGCCGCCCGTGCGGACCTGTTCGTAGAGCCCGCGTCCGTGCGCGACATCGCCGCCTCGCTGGCGGTCAGCGAGGCCGCCGTCAAGCAGCACCTGCTCAACCTATACGAGAAGTTCGCGATCGCCGACTGCAACGAGCGGCGCCGGGTGGCGCTCGCGCGCGAGGCCATGCGGCGCGACGTGGTCACGGTGGGAGAGCTGCGGAGCGCCGCCTTGTGAGCACCGTGGTCTGCTCGGCCTGCGGTAGCGAGAGCCGCGCCGGCCGGCGGTTCTGCGCTCAGTGCGGCTCGCCGCTCGAGCTGCGCTGCCCGCAGTGCGGCGCAAGCAACGAGCCGGGCGATCGGTTCTGCGGAGAGTGCGGGTTTGCGCTCCAGGCCGATACCGCTGGGTCCCAGCGCCCGGCGACGAGCGCGGCCGCGGTGTCGGTTGCTCAGCGTCGGCTGGTGTCGGTGCTGTTCGCGGACCTGGTCGGCTTCACCACGCTGTCGGAGCACCGCGATCCCGAGGAGGTGCGCGAGCTTCTGTCGCGCTACTTCGAGCGCTCGCGCAGCTTGATCGAGCGCTACGGCGGCACGGTCGAGAAGTTCATCGGCGACGCCGTGATGGCGGTCTGGGGTACGCCGGTGGCACGGGAGGACGACCCCGAGCGCGCCGTGCGCGCGGCGCTGGCGCTAACCCAAGCGGTGAGCGTGTTGGGCGAGGAGGAAGGTATGCCGGGCCTGCGAGTGCGGGCCGGCGTGCTTACCGGCAGCGCGGCGGTCGAAGTCGGCGCCGAGGGCGAGGGCATGGTGCTCGGCGACACGGTCAACACCGCCTCCCGGCTGCAATCGCTGGCTGCCCCCGGCACGGTGCTGGTCGACGACGTGACCCGCCGCGCCACGGAGGCCGCGATCGCCTACGAGGACGCTGGCACGCACCAGGTCAAGGGACGCGAACAGCCCGTGCGCGCTTGGACCGCGCTGCGCGTGGTCGCCGGCGTCGGCGGAGCCCGGCGCACCGCGGGTCTGGAGGCTCCCTTCGTGGGACGCGACCGCGAGCTGGCGCGCATCGTTGAGGCCTTCGAGGGGACCGTTGGGGAACGACGGGCTCGGCTGGTGGCTGCCGTGGGCGAGGCCGGTGCCGGCAAGTCGCGGCTGCTGTGGGAGTACTACAAGTACATCGACGGAATCGAGCAGGTCGTGCGCTGGCACCAGGGCCGCTGCCTGGCCTACGGCGAGGGCGTCGGCTACTGGGCGCTGGCTGAGATGATCCGCGGGCGCGCGGAGATCCTCGAGGAGGAGGAAGACGCCGCCTCCGCGCGGGCCAAGCTCAGGGCGACGGTGGAGCGCTTCGTCCCCGAGGAGCGGGAGCGGCGGCTGGTGGAGCCGCGGCTCGCGCAGCTGCTGGGGCTAGAGCAGCGGATCGCCTCCGATCGGGCCGATCTGTTCTCGGGCTGGCGTCTGTTTCTGGAGCGGCTGTCCGAGGACGCGCCGGTGATCCTCGCCTTCGAGGACCTCCAGTGGGCCGACAGCGGCCTGCTGGAGTTCATCGACTATCTGCTCGAGTGGTCTGCCGACCATCCGTTGTTCGTGATTGCGCTCGGCCGAGCCGAGCTGCTCGAGCGACGGCCCGAATGGTCGGGGACGGCAATCACCCTCGGTCCGCTTTCAGACGACGCGATGCGCCAGGCGCTCGAGGGGCTCGTTCCCGGACTGCCCGAAGACCTCTTGGCGCGCATCATCAAGCGCGCCGAAGGCGTGCCGCTGTACGCGGTCGAGACCGTGCGCATGCTGCTCGACCGGGGCCTGCTCGCGCAGGAGGGCGCCCGCTACGTGCCGACCGGCGACGTGGGCGAGCTGGACGTGCCGGAGACGCTGCATGCGCTGGCCGCGGCGCGCCTCGACGGTCTTCCCGCGAGCGAGCGTGCCGTGCTTCAGGACGCCTCCGTGTACGGCCAGTCCTTCACGCTGGCGGGCGTGGCGGCGCTCACGAGCCGCCCGCAGGAGGAGACCGAGCGGATGCTCGAGGCGCTCGTCGCCAAGCAGGTGCTCGGCTTCAACGACGACCCGCGCTCTCCGGAGCGGGGCCAGTACCACTTCCTCCAGGGTCTCCTGCGCACGACCGCGTACGGGACTCTGTCCCGCAGGGATCGCAAGAACCGCCATCTGGCCGCTGCCCGCCACCTGCAGGAGGCCTGGGGAGACGATGCGCCCGAGCTAGCCGAGGTGCTGGCCAGCCACTTCCTCGCTGCGGCAGATGCCGAGCCGGAGGCGGCAGATGCGCCAAAGATCCGGGCTTCGGCTTGCGAGACATTGGAGGAGGCCGCTCGACGGGCCCTCTCGCTGGGGCTTGCTCCGGAAGCCCGCCGGGCGTTCGAACGCGCAGCCGAGCTCGCACGGGACGATGCTCAAAGAGCCGCGCTGCTCGATCAAGCGGGCCGCGCCGCGCTGGCCAACCTCGATCTCGCCGCGAGCGTTCAAAGGCTCGAGGAGGCGGTGGAGATCTTTGACCGGCTCGGGGAGCCCGAGCGGGCAGCCCGATCGCTGGCGGCAATCGCCGAAGCGCTCTTCCGCCAGGACCGGCTTGAGGAGGCGATCGAGCTCAACCGCCGCGCCCTCGCCGGGCTGCGCGCGGGTGGAGGCGAGCGAGCGGCCGCACTGTCTGCGCTGGCCACGCTCGTCTTCTTCGCGGGCAAGCACGAAGAGGCGCTGGAGGCAGCCGATGCGGCATTGGCGATCGCGGAGCCCCTCCAGGAATGGCAGACGGTGGTAGCCGCGCTGCAGGCCCTCGGCCAGATCCGCAGCCGGCAGGGCCGGCTCGAGGAGTCGCTGGCGATGAAGGAACGGGCGCTGGCGCTCGCGCTCGAGCACGATCTCATCTCGGACGCGCTGCGCGGGTACAACAACCTCGCCGACCACTGGATGCAGCTCGACCGCTTCCCGGAGGCCATCGCCGTCGCCGAACGCGGACTGGAGCTTGCTCAGGCGCGCGGCGATCGCCGCTGGGCCACCGTGCTGACGCTGATGCTCACCTCGGCCCGAGTGGACCGTGGCGAGTGGAACGCGCTGCCCGAGCTGGGCGACGACGGACTCCCCAGCACCGGGGGCGACGAGCTCACGCGGCTGGGGTACCTGATACCCCTGGCCCGCATCCAGACCGCCACCGGTCAGGCCGAGGCGGTGAAGCACACACTGGCGCTGTCCACTGAGCTCGGCGGCAGCCAGAACGTCGAGTGGGGACCGGTCGCCCAGGTCGCGCGGGCCATCGCCCTGCGGTTCCTGGGGCAGGATGAAGAGGCGCTCGCGGTCGCCATGCCGGTCGCCACGGCCTCCGCCGAGATCGCCAACGAAGATCGGCGCGAGGCCTACCTCGAGACCGGGCTTGCGGCCCTCGAGCTGGGAGACGAGGCGGTCTTGCGGGAGCTGATCGAGTTCGTCGCCGAGATGCCGCCGGCGCTGCGCTCGCCGCTGATGCGCTCGGCGGCCGTGCGCTTCGAGGGGCTGCTCGCTGCGCGCAACGGCGACGCCAAGACGGCCGATGAACGTCTCGCCGCGGCGGCGCGCGAGCTGGAGGGGGTGGAGGCGCCCTTCAATCGCGCCCAGGTGCTGCTCGAGCACGCCGAGGTGCTCGGCTCGAATGGACATGAAGCCGAGTCGGCGTCGTTGCTGGCGGAGGCTCGTACCGTATTTGAGCGGCTGGGCGCGCGCCCATGGCTCGAGCGAGCGGACGCGTTCGAAGCGGCGGTGCTGGCGTGAGCGCCGGTTCTTTTGTGGCGTGCACTTCGTGCGGCGGCCAGACGCCCTCGGGAAAGAAGTTCTGCATCCACTGCGGCTCGCCGGTGCGACTGTCGTGCCCCTCGTGCGGCGAACCAGTGCTCCCCGGCGCGCGGTTCTGTGCAGAGTGCGGGGCGGCGCTTTCGGTTTCAGCCCCGCCAGCGCCGATGAGCGCCGTCGAAACCGTCTCCCAGCGCCGGCTGGTCTCGGTGATGTTTGCCGACCTCGTCGGTTACACGACGCTTTCAGAGCACCGCGACCCCGAGGAGGTGCGTGAACTCCTCTCTCGCTACTTCGAGCGCTGCCGCACGCTGATCGAGCGCTACGGCGGCACGGTCGAGAAGTTCATCGGCGACGCGGTTATGGCGGTGTGGGGGACGCCTGTGGCGCGCGAGGACGACGCCGAGCGCGCCGTGCGCGCGGCGCTTGCTCTCACCCAGGCTGTGACGCTGCTGGGGGCGGAAGTCGCGGTGCCCGAGCTTCGCGCGCGCGCTGGCGTGCTCACCGGCCAGGCGGCGGTCGAGTTGGGGGCGGAGGGGGAGGGAATGGTGCTGGGCGACACGGTCAACACGGCCTCGCGCCTGCAATCGCTGGCCGAGCCCGGCACGGTGCTGGTCGACGACGTCACGCGGCGAGCTTCGGAGGCCGCGATCGCCTACGAGGACGCTGGGAGACACGAGGTCAAGGGACGCGAGCAGCCCGTGCACGCCTGGACCGCGCTGCAGGTCGTGGCCGGAACCGGCGGCGCACGGCGCAGAACCGCGCTCGAGGCCCCGCTCGTCGGTCGCGATCGCGAGCTCGCGCTGATCGTCGAGTCGTTTGAGGCGGTCGCCTCGGACGGACGCGCGAGGCTGGTGTCGGTGGTGGGGGAAGCAGGGTCGGGCAAATCCCGGCTCGTGTGGGAGTTCTTCAAGTACATCGACGGAATCCAAAAGGTCGTGCGCTGGCACCAGGGCCGGTGCCTTTCCTACGGGGAGGGCGTCGCCTACTGGGCGCTCGCGGAGATGGTCAGGGCGCGGGCGGGGATCCTCGAGGAAGAGGACGCTGCCTCCGCTCGGCAGAAGTTGCGCGCGACCGTCGAGGAGCACGTGCCCGACGAGCGCGAGCGCCGCCTGGTCGAGCCCCGCTTGGCCCACCTCTTGGGGCTGGAGCAGCGCACGGCCCCGGACCGCGCGGATCTCTTCTCCGGGTGGCGGCTGTTCTTCGAGCGGATCGCGGCCCACGAGCCCGTGGTGCTTGTCTTCGAAGACCTTCAGTGGGCCGACAGCGGCCTGCTCGACTTCATCGACTACCTGCTCGAGTGGTCGGCCGAGTTCCCGCTGTTCATCCTTGCGCTGGGGCGCGCCGAGCTGCTGGCAGCCCGCCCGGAGTGGAGGGCCACGCTCGCGCTCGAGCCGCTTTCCGATGAAGCCACGGCCGAGTTGCTCCGGAGTCTGGTCCCTGGGCTGCCCGAAGAGCTCGCCGTGCAGATACGCAAACGCTCCGAGGGCGTGCCCCTGTATGCAGTGGAGACCGTGCGGATGCTCCTGGACCGGGGGCTGGTCGCCCAGGAGGGCGCCCGCTACGTGGTCAGCGGAGATGTGAAGAATCTCGAGGTGCCCGAGACGCTGCAGGCGCTGGTCGCCGCGCGCCTGGACGACCTCGATGCGAGCGAGCGCGCGCTGTTGCAGGACGCCGCGGTGATCGGGCAGTCGTTCACGCCCGCCACCCTGGCGGCGGTGGTGAGACGGCCCATGGCCGAGGTCGAGCAGGTGCTCCAGTCGCTCGTGGCCAAGCAGGTGCTGGCCTTCATCGACGAGCCGCTGTCGGCGGAGCGGGGCCAGTACGTGTTCCTCCAGGCGCTGGTGCGCACCATCGCGCTGAGCACGCTCTCGCGACGCGACCGCAAGGCCCGGCACTTAGATGTAGCCCGCCACCTGCAGGAGACCTGGGGCGAGGACGCGGGCGATATCGCCGAGGTGCTGGCGAGCCACTATCTCGACGCCGTCGAGGCCGACCCGGACGCTGTGGATGCCGGGGCCATCCGCGCATCGGCCTGCCAGACGCTCGCCGACGCGGGGCGCCGCGCGCTGTCGCTGGCGCTGGGGCCCGAGGCGCGGCGACATTTCGAGCGCGCGGCCGAGCTTGCTACCGACGAGGTGCAGCGGGGACGGCTGTTGCGCGAAGCGGGCATGGCGGCCCACTTGAGCGGCGAGCTCGAGGATGCGATCACGCTGCTGCGCGCCGCCTCAGGACTGCTGGAGCAGGCGGGGTCGCGTCGGGAGGCCGCTCAGGTGGACAGCCTCGCCTCGCGCGCGCTCCAGGAATCAGGGCGCATGGACGAGGCTTGGGAGCTCGTCCGCCACGCCTACGCGGCGGCCGACGATGGAAGCGACGACGAGGTGGTGGCCGAGCTCGGGGCGAGAACGTCGAGCGTGGCGTTCATGCGTGGCGAGCTCGAAGCCGCGCTCGAACAGGCCGATCATGCACTGCGCATCGCCGACGGCCGCCGGCTGGCAAGCGTCCTTGTGACGGCCCTGATAACGAAGGCGAATGCGCTTGCGGAGCTGGGGCGTCCGACCGAGTCGACGGCGCTGCTGACGCACGCTGTCAAGCTGGCAGTCGAGCAGGACCTGGCCGATGTCGTCGGCCGCGCCTACTACAACCTCGCGGACAACGTGATGGCCCAAGGCCGCTTCGCCGAAGCGGAGGAAATGCTCACGCAAGCAGTTGAGCGAGCTCGGCGCCGAGGCGACAGGCCGGATGAGCGCAGACTGCTGGCTCAGAGGCTGATTGCGCTCTCCGCACTTGGTCGTTGGGACGCGGCCCTCAGCGATGCGGCCCAGCTCGTGGAACACGCGGATGACATCTGGGCGGCTCAGACCGGGGTGACCCTGCCCGTAGTGCTTGCCGCTCGCGGCGATGCGCAAGCCCTCCAAGGGCTTGGGCGACGGCTCGGCATAACCCATGGCTGGAGAGGAGTGGCGCAGGCCGAAGCCATCGCTCAGGCGGTGATTGAGCGCGAGACGGCGGGCGGCGCGGAGACGCTCGGCCAGGCGTGTGAGGCGGTCCGCGAGCTGATCGAAGGCGGCACATCGGAGGCGCCGCCGCTGTTCGCGGAAACGATCGAGTGCGCGTTCGTGGCAGGCCAGATCTCGCGCGTCGAGGAGCTGGTCGGGGCGATCGAGGAACTCAAGCCGGCCCAGCTGATTCCTCTGTTAGACGCCGAGGCGACGCGCGCCCGGGCGCGGCTGGCGGCGCATGGAGACGACCTGGGCACGGCCGACCACCAGTTCCGGCGCGCGGTCGGCCTGTTCAGGGAGCTCGATACGCCGTTCTTTCTCGCCCGGGCACAACTCGAATACGCGGAGTTGCTGGCGCGCGCCGGCGGGGATGGGGGCGCGCTGCGCGATGAGGCGGCAGCAGTCTTCGAGGAGCTGGGCGCGACGCCCTGGCTCGAGCGCGCGCGGAGGCTCGAAGAAGCGGTGGCGGCGTGAGCGTCTGTCCTTCCTGCGGCACAGAAATGCTTCCCGGGGAGCGATTCTGCGGGCGGTGTGGGAGCCCGCTCGTGCGTGTGTGTGGGGCGTGCGGGGCCGAGAACCCACCCGGCCATCGCTTCTGCGGGTCGTGTGGGACGGCGCTAAATGGCGAGGCGGTGGCTTTGGCTCCGGAACCGGTTTCAGAGCGACGTTTGGTGTCGGTCTTGTTCGCAGATCTGGTCGGCTTTACGGCTTTGAGCGAGCATCGGGATCCAGAAGACGTGCGCGAGCTCCTGTCGAGCTATTTCGACCACTGCCGCACGCTGATCCAGCGCTACGGGGGCACGGTCGAGAAGTTCATCGGCGACGCTGTGATGGCAGTCTGGGGGACGCCGGTGGCGCGCGAGGACGACGCCGAGCGGGCGGTGCGGGCCGCCCTCGCACTGACGCAGATGGCGGGCGCGCTGGGCGAGGAGGTGGGGATCCCGGCGCTGCGTCTGCGCGCGGGCGTGCTGACGGGCAACGCCGCGGTCGAGCTCGGCGCGGAGGGGGAGGGGATGGTGCTCGGCGACACGGTCAACACCGCCTCCCGCCTCCAGTCACTGGCCCCCCCGGGAACGGTGCTCGTAGATGGCGCCACCCACCGAGTCACAGAGGCCGCGATCGCCTACGAGGACGCCGGCACGCACGAGGTCAAGGGCCGCGACCAACCGGTCCATGCGTGGACTGCGCTGCGAGTTGTCGCCGGTGTCGGCGGCGCGCGCCGTGGCGCCGGTCTGGAGGCTCCTTTCGTGGGCCGCGAGCCCGAGCTCGAGGCGATCATCGAAGCGGGAGAGGAGAGCGCGTGCGGGCGTCGTGCCCGCCACGTGGCGGTCGTCGGAGAACCGGGTTCGGGCAAGTCGCGATTGCTATGGGAGTTCTTCAAGTACCTGGACGGGATCGAGGAAGCCCGTTTCTGGCACCAGGGACGGTGCCTCTCCTACGGCGAGGGAGTCGCGTACTGGGCGCTCGCGGAGATGGTGCGCTCGCGGGCGCGGATCCAGGAAGAGGAACACCCGGCGACGGCGCGCGAAAAGCTGCGTGCGGCGGTGGAGGGGTACGTGAGCGACGAGCGCGAGCGCCGCCTCGTCGAGCCGCGGCTCGCGCACCTGCTGCGGCTCGAGGAGCGTCCGGAGGCCGACCGCGCGGACCTCTTCTCCGGTTGGCGGCTGTTCTTCGAGCGGGTGGCACAGGAGGCGCCGGTGATCCTGGCGTTCGAGGACCTGCAATGGGCCGACAGCGGACTGCTCGACTTCATCGAGTACCTGCTCGAGTGGTCGGCCGACTACCCGATCTTCGTGCTGACGCTCGGGCGTCCCGAGCTGACCGAGCGACGACCCTCCTGGGACAAGCTCACGCTGGCGCCGCTCGAACGGCAGGCGATCGCGCAGATGCTGGACGGGCTGGCACCCGGGCTTCCGGCAGACCTCGTGGCCGAGATCGTGGGTCGCGCTGAGGGCATCCCGCTCTACGCGGTGGAGACGATTCGCATGCTCCAGGACCGGGGGGTGCTGGTCGAAGAGGGCTCGCGCTACCTGGTCAAAGGGGATATCTCGGACCTCGAGGTCCCGGAGACGCTCCACGCGCTCGTCGCCTCGCGGCTCGACGGGCTCTCGTCGGTCGAGCGGTCGCTGCTCCAGGATGCCTCGGTGGTGGGAGTGTCGTTCAGCGCGGCGATGGTCGCCGCGCTGAGCGGACTCTCTGAGCAAGAAGTGTCAAGGGCGCTGGAGCCGCTGCTCGCGAAGCAGCTGCTCTCGCGCGACGACGATCCGCGCTCGCCCGAGCGCGGCCAGTACGCCTTCCTCCAAGGGCTGGTGCGAACGGTCGCCTACGGCACCCTCTCGAGGCGAGCGCTCAAGCGCAAGCATCTCGCCGCGGCGCGCCACCTCGAGCAGACGTGGCCCGGCGAGGCGAGAGACATCGCCGAGGTGCTCGCTTCGCACTACCAGGAGGCGATCCGGGCCGAGCCCGAAGCAGAGGACGTCGCCACGCTTCGTGCCTCGGCGCGCGAGCGGCTCGCCGCGGCAGGACAGGCGGCCGCCTCGCTGGCTCTGGGGCCGGAGGCCGAGCGCTACTTCGAGCAGGCGGCCGAGTTGGCCGAGGACGACCTCGAGCGTGCCGCGCTGTTCGAGCAGGCGGGCCGCGCGCTGCGCCAGAGCGGGAATCCCGCCGGCTCTGAACGGCGGCTGCGCCACGCAGTGGAGCTCTACCAGCGCGGGGGCGTCCATACCGGAGGGCGCGCGGCGGTGGCACTCGCTGCCGTGCTGCGCAGCGTGGGCCGCCTGCGAGAGGCCCGAGCGGCGCTTGAGCCCTTCCGCGCGGCGGACGACGGCTCAGATCCGCTCGCCCGCGCCGAGGCGCTGGGGGAGCTCGCGGCCGTCTCGGTGTTCGGCGGGCGCCTGGACCAAGCCGGTCCGTTGCTCGAAGAGGCGCTCACGACGCTCGAACAGGAGCAAGCGTGGGCCGCGCTCGCGGAGGCCCTGGTCACGCGGGCGGTGTACTTGATCTACCGACATCGTCACGAGGAGGGCGTCGGCGTGCTCCGCCAAGCGCTCGCACTTGCGGAGCAGCATGAAATCACCGGCACCGCGCTACGAGCGCGCGTGAACCTATCCCAGGTGTCGATCGAGCGGGACCAACTCGCCCAGGCAGTCGACGAGGTCACCGAGGCAATCGCGATCGCGCGCGAGCGAGGCGACCGGGCCCACGAGGTCCGCTTGGTCAGTCAGATGGTCTGGCCGCTGACGGTGCTCGGTCGCTGGGACGAGGCCATGTCCATGGGCGTGCCGCTGCTCGCCGGCCAGGAGTACGTCGATGCGGTCTTTGCGGCCGCCTCGCTCGTCTCGATCGCGGCCGCGAGGGGAGACGAGGCGACGACCGAGCAGTGCCACGCACTGGGGCTCGCGGCCCGCGCGGCGTCGTATGTCGATGAGCGCGTGTGCTCAGAGTCCATCTTTGCCCGCGAGGCCATCGAGCGCGGTGCGTATCGGGAGGCCGTCGAGTCCGCGCGTACGGTCTTAGGCGAGGGGGCCATCAGCGGCGATGCGATCAAGGACGGCTACGAGTTGTGCGTCGAGGCCGCGATCGCGCTCGGAGACGAACAGACTATGAGCGAGCTCGCGGCGTACGTCGGCGGTCTTCCACCCGCCCGGGCGTGGCCCCTGTTGCGCGCCGGCCGCGCGCGTCTGGAAGCCGAGCTCGCCCACCGCCGCGGGGACGTGAGTGCCGTCCAGGGCTTTGAGGCGGAGGCGATCTCGCTGCTGCGCTCGATGGCCGCACGACCCCAGCTTGCTCTTGCGCTGATCGAGCGGGCGCGGCGCCAGGAGGACGGGGAGGCGCTCGCCGAGGCCCGCTCGATTTACGAGGAGCTTGGCGCGGTCCGCTGGCTGCAACGGATCGAGACGCAGCTCGGAGCGCCAGCGTGAGCGCGACCGCCACCGTGACCTGCACGTCGTGCGGAGCGCTGACTCCGGCGGGCAAGTTCTGCATCCACTGCGGTGTTTCGATGCAGCAGAGATGTTCCTCGTGCGGCGAGCCGGTCGTTCCGGGCGCGAGGTTCTGCCTGCAGTGCGGAGCGTCTCTCACCGGCGCCCCGGCGTCGCGTTCGGCGCCAGCTGGCGCCGAGTCCGTCTCCGAGCGTCGCCTGGTCTCGGTGCTGTTCGCCGATCTCGTCGGGTTCACGACCCTGTCCGAGCATCGCGACCCGGAGGAGGTGCGCGAGCTCCTGAGCCGCTACTTCGACCGCAGCCGCACGGTGATCGAGCGCTACGGGGGCACGGTCGAGAAGTTCATCGGCGACGCCGTCATGGCCGTATGGGGGACACCCGTGGCGCGCGAGGACGACGCGGAGCGGGCGGTGCGCGCGGCCCTGGCGCTCGTGCAGAGGGTGCACGCGCTCGGAGAAGAGGTCGGGATGCCCGAGCTCCGCGTGCGAGCCGGAGTTCTGACCGGCAGTGCGGCGGTCGAGGTCGGTTCCGAGGGCGAGGGCATGGTGCTGGGGGACACGGTCAACACGGCGTCGAGGCTGCAATCGATCGCGGCGCCCGGAGCGGTGCTGGTCGATGACGCGACCCACCGCGCCAGCGAGGCCGCGATCGCCTACGAGGACGCGGGCACGCACGAAGTCAAGGGGCGAGAGCAGCCGGTACACACGTGGACGGCGCTGCGGGTTGTCGCCGGAGCCGGCGGCGCGCGCCGGAGCGCCGGCCTGGAGGCACCGTTCGTGGGCCGCGATCAGGAGCTGCAGACGGTCATCGAAGCGGGCGAGGAGAGCGCGCACGAGCGCACGGCTCGCCTGGTGGCGATCGTCGGCGAGGCGGGCTCGGGCAAATCACGGCTGCTGTGGGAGTTCTTCAAGTACCTCGATGGCATCCGAGACCTTCGCTTCTGGCATCAGGGCCGCTGCCTGTCCTACGGCGAGGGAGTGGCGTACTGGGCGCTCGCGGAGATGGTGCGCTCGCGAGCACGCATTCAGGAGGAAGAGGAGCCCAGCACGGCGCCGGGAAAAGCTGCGTGAGGTGGTCGCGCAGTACGTGTCAGATGAGCGCGAGCGGCGGCTGGTGGAGCCGCGCCTGGCACATCTTCTGCGCCTGGACGAGCGCCCCGAGGCCGATCGCGCTGATCTGTTCTCAGGCTGGCGGCTGTTCTTCGAACGGCTCTCGGAGGAGGCGCCGGTGATACTCGCCTTCGAGGACCTGCAATGGGCCGACAGCGGCCTGCTCGATTTCGTCGACTACCTGCTCGAGTGGTCGGGGGAGTACCCAATCTTCGTGCTCGCGCTCGGGCGGACCGAGCTGCGAGAGCGTAGGTCTGGCTGGCAGCCGCTGATGCTGGCGCCGCTCGAACCGCAGTCGATTGCGCAGGTACTCGACGGTCTCGCTCCCGGGCTACCAGCCGACCTGGTGGCGCAGATCGTCCAGCGAGCCGAGGGCATCCCGCTGTACGCGGTCGAGACGATCCGCATGCTCCAGGACCGCGGTGTCCTCGCGCAGGAAGGCTCGCGCTACGTGCTCAAGGGAGACGTGTCCGACCTCGAGGTGCCCGAGACGCTGCACGCCCTCGTCGCCTCGCGGCTCGACGGGCTGTCGGGCATCGAGCGATCGCTGCTGCAGGACGCCTCGGTCCTTGGGCAGTCGTTCACGGCCGCCTCTGCCACAGCTGTCAGCGGTATGTCCGAGGCGGAGGTCAAGGCTGCCCTCGACGGGCTCGTGGTCAAGCAGATCCTCGGACGCGACGACGACCCGCGCTCACCCGAGCAGGGGCAGTATGTATTCCTCCAGGCGCTCCTGCGCACCGTCGCGTATGGCACGCTCCCGCGCCGCGCGCGCAAGGCAAAGCATTTAGCCGCCGCCCGGCACCTGGAACGGACCTGGCCCGGCGAAGAGCGCGACATCGCGGAAGTCCTGGCATCGCATTACCAGGAGGCGATCCGCACCGAGCCCGATGCTGACGATGTGGGCTCGCTTCGTGCGCTGGCGCGGGAGAAGCTGACCGCGGCGGGACGGGCAGCCGCGTCACTGGCTCTGGGGCCGGAGGCCGAGCGTTACTTCGAGCAGGCCGCCGAGTTGGCTGATGACGACCTTGAGCGCGCCGCGCTGTCCGAGCTGGCCGGCAAGGCGCTCGCGCAGAGTGGAGACATCACCGGGGCTGAAGCACGACTCCGGGCTGCCATCGAGCTCTACCGGGCCGCCGGTGTGCCGAGTGGCGGCGGGGCTGCTGTCGCGCTGCCGAAGCTGCTTCGCCAGGTTGGGCGCATGCGCGACGCACGCGTCGTGTTGGAGCCCTTCAGGGCAACCGTCTCTGAGGGCGACAGGGTGCTCCGGGCCGAAGCGCTGGCTGAACTCGCGGCGGTGCTGATCTTCGAAGGCGAGCTGGAAGACGCAGGGCCGTTGCTGGAAGACGCGTTGCGCACGCTCGAGCACGAACAGGCATGGCCGGCTCTGGCCGACGCCCTAGTCACCCGCGGCGTCTATCTGATCTTGACCGGCCGCAGGCAGGAGGGCGAGGCGGTGCTTCGCCATGCGCAGACGCTGGCCGAGCACAATGACGTACCGACTGTCGCACTGCGCGCTCGTCTGAACCTGTCACAGATCGCGATCGAAAACGACCGCTTGACGCAGGCCGTCGACCAGTCCATGGCAGCCCTGGCGCTGGCGCGCGAGCGGGGTGACCGGCCGTGGGAGAAACGGCTCCAATACCAGGTGATGTGGCCGCTCATGGTCCTCGGCCGCTGGGATGAGGTCGTCTCAACCGAGGGGGGAGCCCTGGCTCAGCAGGAAATGGACACCGACGTGCTCGCGGCCGCACTTGCCTTGATTGCCTCCGCCCGCGGAGACGAGGCGACGCTCGAGCGGTGCCGCGCGGTCGCGCACTCAGAGCGAGATTCGACCTATGTCGACCGTCGCGTCGGCGCGGAGCTCGTGGTCGCGCGTGAGGCTCTCGAACAGGGGCTGCCGGGCGAGGCCTTGAGTCTGATGAAGCGAGCGATGAGTGAGCGTGCGATCAGCGGCGATCCCTTCAAAGAGGCACATGCGACGAGCGTGGAAGCCGCGATCGACCTGGGCGACGAGTCCGCGCTGGCTGAGCTCGAGCAGTTCGTCACCTCGCTACCCCCTGCACGCCTCACCCCTCTGATCCGCGCGGGCCACGCTCGCCTCCGGGCCGAACTGGCGCACCGCGCGGGCGACGAGGAAGCTGCTGAAAGGTATCGAGCGGGAAGCCATTGACCTGCTGCGGTCGGTTGGCGCCCGTCCCTTGCTGGCTCGGGCGCTGCTCGAGCGATCACGCCGACGCGGCGACGCCGAGGCGCTGGCCGAGGCCCGCGCCATCTATGAAGAGCTCGGCGCGACGCGCTGGCTCGAGCGCATCGACGCAGGCGTCGAGGCCACTGCGTGAAGGTGCCTGATAGTCGCCGCTCTGCTTGCGGAGCGTGAGTCGCGTGGTTAGACAACCCGCCGCGCATGGGGGAGAATCGCGCCAGGTGGGCGAGGGTGTGGGCACAAGAGCGCTGGGCGCGGCGATGAGCGATGAAGCGCTGGTTCGCGCCTGTCGCGACGGCAGCGAGCAGGCGTGGGCCTTGCTCGTCGAGCGTTTCTCGCGCTACGTGTTCGCGATTGCCGTGCAGGCCTACCGGCTCTCCGAACATGACGCTGAGGACGTCTTCCAGGAGGTTTTCGCACGTACCTACGAACACCTGTCCACGCTGCGCGCCGACGACGCGATCCGCGCCTGGATCGGTCAGCTGACTCGCCGGCTGGCGATCGACCGCCTGCGCGTCACGAGCCGCGAAGCGCTCGGCGGCAAGGTGCTCGAACAGCTCGAGGGACGGGCCGACGCCGAGCTCGACCGGATCGAGCTCGCCTTGGGAGTCCACGCCGCGATGGCGACTCTGTCTGAGCAGTGCCAGGAGATCCTCGACCGCTTCTTCGCCCGCGAGCAGAGCTATCAGGAGATCGCTGCGGCGCTCGAGATCCCGATGGGCACGGTGGCGAGCCGCATCTCGCGCTGCCTGGTGAAGCTGCGAGCGCAGCTGGGGGAGGACGGGTGAGCGAAACCGAGCTGGAGCTGCCCGCCTGGAGCCTGCGGCGCGACGATCCGCGAGCCCATAGCTGGCGCATTCGTGGCCTCACCGCATCGACCGCGAGTGGGCCTGGGGTGGATCTGAGGGGGCGGGTGTCCGCGTCGCGATCGTCGACAGCGGGATCGAAAGCGGGCACGACCTCGTTGGCGAGGTCCAGCGCGCCGTGGCCGTTGAGCAGGGCGACGACGGCGAGTGGCAAGTGAACGAGGACGAGCTCGGCGATGTCGCGGGTCACGGCACCGCGTGTGCCGGGATTGTTCGATCGCTGGCGCCGCTGTGCGGTTTGTGGAGCGTGCGCGTGCTCGGCCCGAGCGCGAAAGGCGGCGGCGCCGCATTGCTGAGCGGATTGCGCTGGGCGGTCGAGCAAGGCTGCGAGGTCGTGAACCTGAGCCTGTCCTCGTCCAAGCGCGAGACCGCTGCTTTGCTGCACGAGGTCGCCGACGACGCATACTTCGGCTCGACCGTCCTGGTGGCCGCGGCCCACAACCTCGATATCCGCTCGCTATCCGTGGCGCTTCTCCTCAGTGATCTCGGTGGCGAGCCACGACGGCGACGATCCCTTCGAGTTCCTCTACAACCCTGAACCGCCGGTCGAGTTCTTCGCCCGCGGCATGGACGTCGAGATCGCCTGGCTTCACGGCGCTCGCATCGTCGCGGCCGGCAACTCTTTCGCCACCGCATACATCACCGGGATCTGCGCCTTGATCCTCGCCAAGCATCCAGAGCTGACGCCATTCCAGCTCAAGACCGTCTTGCGCGAGACGGCCAGCAACGTGCAGGGGAGCTGATGGCCGAGCGAGGAGCTACGCGCGGCGGTGGCCGCGGGCGCGCTGGCCGCCCGCGAAGGCCACCGCCCCCTGCTGCAAGCGATAGTCGAGGTCGCGCGCGCGATCTTCGGCGCCCGCGCGGCGTCGATCATGCTGCTCGACGAGGAGGCCGGCGAGCTCGTTTTCGAGGCGGTGACAGGGGAGGGGGAGGACACACTTGGTGGGCCGCAGGATCCCCAGCGACACGGGATCGCCGGCTGGGTTGCCGCCTCCGGCCAGCCCCTCGTCGTCGAAGACGTGGCGACTGACCCCCGCTTCGCCCGCGACGCTGCCGCAGCGCACCGGCTACGTACCCAAGGGGCTGATGGCCGTACCGCTGCTCCGCGATGACCGGGTGCTCGGCGTGCTTGAACGTGCTCGACCGACCGGAGCGCCGGCGTTTCAGCGTCGCCGAGATGGACCTGCTGGGGCTGTTCGCGAACCAGGCCGCTGTCGCGCTCGAGCTGCTGCTTCAGGCCCGGCGAATCGACTCGCTGCTTCAAGCTGCCGGCGACCCGCTTGAAGCCGTGGCGCGCTTGGCTATGCGTATCGACGGCCTCGAGGGCGACGCGGCGAGAGGCGCGGACATCCGCCTGCTCGAAGACCTCGCGCGGATCTTCGACGAGCGGACACGACTGAGTCATCGCAACAAAACGGGGCGGCCTTCAGCCGCCCCGCTCCGAACGTTGAAGCGCTTCGGGTCGTCTAGAAGCGCTTGCCGAACTCCTCGGGGCCCTTCACGGGCCAGCGATGGGCCTCGACCTCGTCCTCGTCGGACTCCTCGGAGGCTCGCTCGGCGTCCTGCTCCGGGTCCTCGGCCCCCGCACGCCAGCGATGGCCCTCGACATCCTCGCCCGCAACCTCGTCCTCACGCTCGTCCTGCATGCCTGCCTCCAATTCGGAGTGGTTTGAAACGATGCCCACAAGACGGACGATCGCTCGTCAATCTTCCTCGAGTTCCGTGCTGTTGATCACTTAAAAACCCGGGGCGGCCTGCGCCGCCCCGTCAGTCTCATAGAGCGCGGTGGCTCAGAAACGCTTGCCGGGCTCCTCGGGGCCCTTGATCGGCCAGCGGTGAGCCTCGACCTCGTCCTCGTCCTCAGAGGCCCGCTCTGCGCCCTGCTCGGGATCCTCGGCCCCGAAGCGCTTGTGCGCCTCGACGTCCTCGGTCTCCTCGACGTCTTCGTTGCGCTCGTCTTGCATAGATTCCTCCGGTGTGGAAGTTTGCATTGCCCACAAGACGAATGATCTCCGAAAATCTTCCCAAGTGTCCGAAGATCTCGCCGCCGACCTGATCGCAGGTACGTCCCGGCTCAGTGAGCAGCTTGCCGGCGGTCGCGGACAGCCGCCCGGGGGCGCCGTCGCCGCAGTCGTCGCTGCCTGGGCTGCGTCGCTGGCTGCGGCAGCAGCCGAGCGCTCCCGGCACGAGTGGGACGAGGCCGGTGGCGCGCGCGCGCAGGCCCAAGCGCTCCGTACGCGGGCGCTGGCGCTGGCCGAGCGCGGGGCGGAGGCGCATGTCGAGGCGGTGGAGAGGCTCGAGGTCGCGCGGAGCGGAAGCGACGACGAGCGCGGGGAGGTGCGCGAGTGGCGGCTCAGGATGGCGCTCGAGGAATCGGCTGATGCTCCCCTCGAGCTAGCCGCATGCGCGCTCGACATCGCCCAGTTGGCCGGCGTGATCGCCCGGCGTGCAGCGGGCGATGTGCGCGCGGATGCGGCTGTGGCGGCCCAGCTCGCGGCGGCCGCCGCCAGCGCCGGCGCCCACTTGGTGGAGGTCAACCTCGTCGTTGGCGGCGACCACGCACGGGCGGTACGAGCCCGCTCGCTCGCACACGGCGCGGCGGAGGCTGCGGCTCGTGCGAGCGAACTCGACTAATTGCGCCACCGGGAAGGGAAGAATGCGGTGCTGCTGCCCGTCATGGGGAAAGCAGCCATGACGGATTTCGCAGAAGAACGGATCGCCGAGCTCATCGCCCTTCTGTCACCCGCGCCACCCGCGTGGGTGCAGGCAGCGATCGAGCTGCCGCATGCGCGGGAAGTCGATCGATGAGCTCGTGGCTCGCGCGCTCAGCGATGATGCCCGCCGCCGGGCCATTCTGGACGATCTGGACGCGGCGCTGCGCGCGGCCGGGGTAAAGCCCCGGCCGCAGCTCGTCGCCCATCTGCGAGCGCGTCTTGGCGCCGGCGCTCAGTGACCAGCGTCGGTACGCGGCGTCAGTCGGGCGACTGCGCTGCGATGGCTAGAGCCGTATAGGTCCGCGCTCGCCGCTCGCGACCTGCGCTTGCTGCTCGGCGGCCTGCTGGTCTCGGCCACCGGCAGCTGGGCCTACAACGTGGCCCTGTTCGCCTTCGTCTACGGTCGCACGCGATCGCTCGCCTGGGTCGGCGTGGCGGGACTTGTCCGCTTCGTGCCGTCGCTGATGCTGAGCCCGTACGCGGGCGTGATCGCCGAGCGGAGCGAGCGCATCCGGCTGCTGGTCGGCTCGGATCTGCTCGTGCGCGCTTTTCCAGGGCGGGCTGGCCGCGCGTCGCCGCGACGGGCGGTCCGGTGGCGCTCGCGCTCGCGCTCGTGGCGCTCTCACCTCGATCTCCGGCGTTGTCTACGAGCCCGGCGGTCGCGGCCACGATCCCGTCGCTGGTCAGCGAGAAGGACCTCGTCGCGGCCAACGCGCTCAACGGCACGATCGACAACCTGGTCGTGATCGCAGGGCCGGCGATCGGAGCGGCGCTGCTGCTCATCTGCTCGCCCAAGTGGGTTTTCGCCGTCAACGCTCTCAGCTTCGTCGTCCGGCGGCGGTGGTCGTCGCGCATCCGGGCGCGCAGCCAGGCGGTCGACGTCACCGAGGAGGGCGCCGCCGGTCCGCTGCGCCAGCTGCTGGTGGGCGTGCGCACGATCGGCGGCTGCCGGCGGCGCGGACCCTGGTCGCCTTCAGTGCGCTCGTCAGCTTCGTCTACGGCACCGACACGGTGCTGTTCGTGGGTGTGTCGGCTCACCGTCTGGGCACGGGCCGAAGGGATTCGGCTACCTGATGGCGGGGCTGGGAATCGGTGGAATCCTGATCGCGGCCGCCGTCGACCGGATCGCGCGCTCGCGTCACCTCGCTCCGATCATCATCGCCGGCACCGCCGGGTACTGCTTGCCGACGGCGCTGCTGACCGTCATCCACAGTCCGGGCCTCGCATTCGCGATCCAGCTGGTGCGCGGGGCCTCGACGCTCGTGGTCGATGTGCTCGCGGTCACCGCTCTGCAGCGCGCCGTTCCAGCGCAGACGCTGGCACGGGTATTCGGCGTCTTCTTTGCGTTCGTGCTCGGGGCGATCTCGCTGGGCACGTTGATCACGCCCCTGATCGTGAGCAATTTCGGGCTGAACACCGCGCTCTTGACGATGGCGTTCGGACCAACCGCGCTCGGCCTGCTGGGCTGGCCCGCGTTGAGTTCGATCGATCGTGAGACTGCGGCGAGGATGGACGCGCTCGCGCCGCGAGTGGCGCTGCTCCAGGGACTCGAGATCTTCGCTGCGGCCTCGCAGTCGGTGCTGGAGCGACTGGCGGCCCTTGCCCGCCAGGTCGAGTTCGAGCGAGGCGCCACGATCGTGAGCGAAGGGATCCCGCCGACGCCCTCTACGTGCTTGCGGACGGATCGGTCGATGTCAGCTCGCGCGGCGAGCACGGGGGCGCCGAGCGACACCTGCGCACGATGACCGGTCCCGCCTACTTCGGCGAGATCGGCGTACTGCAACACATTCCCCGTACGGCGACCGTCAGGGCGGCCACGGCGTGTCGGTGCTTCTCGATCGAGGGCGCTGCACTGCTCGAGGTGCTCAGCACGACGCCGCCGTCCTCGTCCCTGATGGAGACCGCCCGCAGCCGGCTGGCGATCACGCACCCGTCGGCGAAGCCCGAGTTCGCCGAAGCCGCAGGTCCTTAAAAGGGCGAGGGGACCGCTGAGCGGTCCCCTCGCGCGTTGGCTGCTGCCCCCGGTCAGTCTCAGGCGCCGCGCGCGACGGCGAGCTCGGCCGCAGACGCGAGCCGCGTCTTGCCGGCCTTGCTGGTGGCCGAGCGCAGGCTCTCGAAGAGGCTGAATCGGACCTTCGGGGCCTTTGGCATCACGTGCGACCGCTCGGCCGCCCGGAGAAGATCCTGCCTGTGTGCCTCTGCGACTGCGAAGTTCACGTAGCTGCTCATGTCCAGTCCTTTCTCGCTTCTGCGGGCCGCCCGCTGTGGTCCGCTGTGAAAGTCAAGGTACGCGCGCTCAACGCGCCGTTCCACGTCATTTGACACGTTCGGCTACGTCTGTGCCGAGCCGTAATCTCGGCGTGATGCCCGACCGTTGCATCGCCCATATCGACATGGATGCCTTCTACGTATCGGTCGAGTTGCGCCGCCGACCCGAGCTACGCGGGCTGCCGGTGATCGTCTCCGGCAGCGGCCCCCGCGCGGTTGTGACCACGGCGTCGTATGAGGCGCGACGGTTTGGCGTCGGCTCGGCGATGCCGGCCTCGCGCGCCCGGAGGCTTTGCCCTCAGGGGGTCTTCCTGACTCCCGACTTTGCCCACTATCGCGAGGTCTCTCGCGATGTGATGGCGATCCTGCGCCGGCACGTGGAGACGGTCGAGGTCGTGGGACTCGACGAGGCCTACCTCGAGCTGACGGGGCTCCCGGCGCCCCACGCGACGATGCGGAGGGTGGGCGCCGAGATCGAGCGCCTGCAGGGACTGGGGTGCTCGATCGGGATCGGACCGTCGCGGCTCGTCGCCAAGGTCGCCTCGGACGCCGAGAAGCCACGCGGGTTTGTCGTGCTGACGCGCGAGCAGGCGTGCGCCCGCTTTGCCTCGGCACCGCCCGTGCTCGTGCCGGGAATCGGCCCGAAGACGGCCGCGCGCCTCAAGAGCCTCGGCATCGAGACGCTGGCAAAGCTTGCCGCCACGCCAGAGCCGATGCTCGCCGCCCACTTCGGTCCCCGCCACGGGGCAGAGCTCAGCCGCCGCGCGCGGTTCGAGGACGACTCACCGCTCTGCAGGCAGCACAAGGTCGTCTCTGAGTCGCGCGAGACGACCTTCGACTACGACATCAGCGATGCGCTCGAGCTCGAGCGCATCCTGACGAGTCTGGTGGAGCGGTTGTGCGCCGGGCTCGAGTCGAGCGGGCGTCGCGGGCGCACGGTCGGCATCAAGGTGCGGCTCGACGACTTCTCCACCCACACGCGAGCCCGCACGCTGCCCGAGCCTGTCGCGAGGGCCGACCAGGTCGATCCGATCGCGCTCGAGCTGCTGCGACGCTTCGCGGCGCCGCGACCCGTGCGCCTGCTGGGCGTGAGGGTCGCGGGCCTCGAGCGCGCGCCCGGCCAGGACCAGGGGCAGCTGACCCTGCTGGCCGGCTAGCGCGCGCCCTGGCCGCGACCCTTACACGAGCTTCTTGAACGTCGTCGCGATCGTGCTGTAGCCCGCAGCGTTGGCGTGAATGTTCGGCCCCTGGGGCGAGGGCGCGCACATCCACGTGAGATTGCAGATCTCGGCGACCGCGGTCGGCACCGGAGAGCCCTTGGAGAGGCTCGTGTAGGTCTTGAACGCTCTCGCCACGTTGGCGACCTTGATCTTCGCCGTCGCGTATGCCTTCACGATGTCCTTGTTGACGGTCTTCGCGAGCGTCTGCGAGGCCGCTGCGAGCATCTGGCCGCTTGAGCCCTCGAACCAGGCGGCGAGGAACGGGTCGTAGTAGGTCATTCCCACGATCGGCACACTCGCGCCGGCCGCCTTGCGCAACGCCGCCGAGATCTTCGGGAGGTTCTGCTTGATCTGCTTGATGCCCTTCTTCAGACACGGCAGGTTGAGGGTGGTGCCAGAGACGCAGCCGTCGATGTCGTTCGCGCCGATATCGATCGTCACGAACGCGATGTGACCGCTGTGCTTATGGAGGAAAGCGACGGCGGCTGCCAGCTGGCTGCCGCCCGGGTAGGTGCAGATGCCGCCCTTCATCATTGTCACCGTGGTCTCGCCCAGGCAGCCGAGCTCCTTGAGCTTCAAACCCTTGAAATGCGATTGCTCCGCAGCGAACAGATCGTTGGTGTACCCCTGGTTGGTGGGCACGGTGACGCCGCTGGAGTTCGGCTGGGCGCCACGGGCGAGCGAATCGCCGAGCGCGAGGTAGTACTGCGTGGGGCTCTTGGCCGGGCTCGCGGCGGCGAGCGCCGGAGCAGCCAGAATGACGAGTGTGGCGACCGCGGCAACAGCCACCAGGCGGCTTCTCATCGAGTCTCCTTCCGTGAATCTTCCGGCGCCGCGCAGGCGCGACAGACCGTCCATGGATGTCTCAGTGTCGCGCACGCACGACCGTGCCACTGTATCCGAGTGGGGTGGCCGGGGCGCCGATGCCTGAGCGCGTGATAGAGCACGGCCGCGTGGCCATCGGCCTCGACGACGCCGGCGAAGGCGCTGCGATCGTGCTGCTCCACGGCCTGACTGCAACCCGGCGCTATGTGGTCATGGGCTCGCGGGCGCTCGAGCGCGGCGGCCACCGGGTGATCACCTACGACGCGCGCGGCCACGGCGCGTCTTCGCCGGCACCCGAGCCGAGCGAGTATGAGTACGAACAGCTGGGCGACGACCTCGTGGCGGTGCTCGATCAGCTGGGTGTGGAGCGGGCCGTGCTCGCGGGCGCGTCGATGGGCGCCCACACCGCGCTGTGGCTCGCGCTCGAGCGACCGGGGAGGGTGGCGGGGCTGGTTGTCATAACGCCCGGCTACGACCCTGAGACGTTCGACGAAGCGGACCGGCTGGAGCGATGGGACGCCCTCGCCGATGGGCTTCGCCACGGAGGGGTCGAAGGTTTCGTCGCGGCCTATGGGGAGCCGAAGGTGGCCCCGGAGTGGCGGGAGACGGTGCTCGGAGCGATCCGGCAGCGCATGGCGCGGCACGAGCACCCGGGGGCGGTGGCAGACGCGTTGCGAGTGGTGCCGCGGTCGCGGCCGTTCGAGCGGCTCGACTCGCTAAGCGACATCGCCGTTCCGACGATCGTCGTCGGCAGCGCGGATGAACCCGATCCCGAGCATCCGCTGGCGCTGGCCGAGGCGTATGCGAAAGCGATCCCGGGCGCCCGCTTGATCACCGACGAGCCCGGCAAGTCGCCGATTGCGTGGCAGGGGAGCCAGCTCTCGAAGCTGATCGCCTCGGTCGCGGCCGAGGCTACACCTGTGTAGTCTCGGGTCCGTGCTGATGGTGATCGGGGTCGTCGTCGTGCTGGTGGGCGTGATCTTCGGCTGGTTCACGATCGCGGGCAGCGGCATTCACACCCGGCCCTACAGCCGCCGCGACACGCCGGGCGCAGATCGGCTGGAGGGCGAGAGCCCGCTTGACTCGCCATGGCAGATGCACGAATGGAGCCGCGGTACCGCGTCGAGTCGCCGGCGCCGCTCGTAACGCTGCGGCCGTGTCGCTCCCGGGCTTCCCGCGCGTGCTCCGTTCCGGTTCGGGTTCGCGCGCGGTGAAAATTCGTCCCACCTCGCCCTTCAAACTCCGCCGGGACGAAAGTTCCACCGTATGCGGGGAAAAATCGTCCCACCTCGCCAGGGCCGCGTGGGTGGGAGGGTTTTTCGCCGCCACCGCCACCGCCACGGAACCGCCCGGCACGACCTGCCCAAATTCATCAGCAATGCTCGATAAGCGGGCTTATGTCTACCGGTGGCTCTGAAACCGGGAGGGGGCTCGCGAAAGCGGGAACTTTGGACAATCTGTCGCAGGAGGTGCGACGATCCTTCCAGTGTTCCGACGGTGTGCTCTGTCTCACACAGCCCGCGCACCGCGCGAGGAAGTATTCATAGCTAGGAGACGCCAGTGGCTGCGCGAGCGATGCTTCCGCCCGGGCCCCGATACCCGGCCTTGATCCAGTTCGTTGGGTTCTGGACACGGCCGCTCGCGTTCCTTGAGCGCTGCCGCGCGCGCTACGGCTCTCGTTTCACGATCCGGCTGCCGATGACGCCGCCGTTCGTGATGGTCACGGATCCGGCGGAGATCAAGGAGATCTTCACGGCGCCGCCAGATGTCCTCGCGCCCGGGCGGGGCGCCCGCGTGCTCGAGCCCGTGGTCGGACCGGCGTCGGTGATCCTGCTCGACGGCCAAGCGCACATGGAGCAGCGCAAGCTGATGCTGCCCGCTTTCCACGGCGAGCGGGTTGAGCGCCTCGCGCGGCTGATCGGCGAGGTCGCCGACCGGGACGTCGCGAGTTGGCCCATGGACCGCCCGATCGAGCTCCATCCGCGCGTACAGCGGCTCACGCTCGAGATCATTCTGCGTGCGGTCTTCGGCCTCGACGAAGGCCCGCGTCTCGACGCCCTGAGGCAACAGCTCGAGGCGATGCTCGCCTTCGGCGCCAAGCCGATCAGCCTGATGCCGCCACCGGCAGGCAGCAAAGCCGCGTGGCTGCTCCAGCGGGTCGGCCCCTTCGCCCACTTCTGGCGCCTGCGGCTGCGGGCCGACGAGCTGATCTTCGAGCAGATCGACGAGCGCCGGCGCGAGCAGCGCGACGATCCCGCGCGTCACGCAAAGCGGGACGACGTGCTCGCGATGCTGCTCGACGCTAGCCATGACGACGGCTCGCCGATGTCAGGAGAGGAGTTGCGCGACGAGCTGATGACGCTGCTGGTCGCGGGCCACGAGACGACGGCTTCCTCGCTCGCCTGGGCCTTCCAGTGTCTGAATCAAGATCCCCAGACGTTATGGAAACTCCGCTCTGAGCTCGACTCAGGCGAGGACGAGCGCTATCTGCTCGCGACGATCCAGGAGACGCTCCGCCATCGGCCCGTGCTGCCCAACGCCGCGCCGAGATTCGTGCTCGAGCCGATCACCGTCGGCGGCTTCACCTATCCCCGGGGCTCGTGCCTCGTGCCCAACGGCTATCTCGTCCATCACGACCCCGCCCTGTATACCGATCCGTACGCGTTCCGGCCCGAGCGCTTCCTGGAGAAGCCACCCGGGACCTACACCTGGATCCCGTTCGGCGGCGGCCGGCGTCGCTGTCTCGGGGCGAGCTTCGCCCTGCTCGAGATGAAGCTCGTGCTGCGCAGCGTGCTCCGCTCGCGCGAGCTGAAGCCGGTCGGCAAGGGCATGGAGATGCCGCGGCGGCGCAACATAACGCTCACCCCCAGCCTCGGCAGCAGGGCCTCGCTCCCGCCCCGCCAGGAGCAGGAGAGGAGCGCCCCAGAAGCCCGGACCCTGGCGCTCGCAGGTGCCACCGCAACCGAGGGCCGCTGATGGCTGTCGAGCCTGAATCGCGCCTGACGCTGCCGCCCGTCAGCACAGCCCCGCTCGAGCCGCCGACTAAGCCTGTCGATGGCCGCGAGCTCTCGCGCACGGTCAAGCGCCGCTTCAGCACGGTGCTGCCTCTGATCAACCTGGTCGAGGCGGTGCTGACCTATGTGTTCATCGTCTACGTGGTGCCGTTCCCCCATCACCCCCACGAGCGCTTGATCACCGCGCTCGCGATGGTGGTCGTCACCGCGCTCGCGTGGGTCACCTGTGAGCTGTGGGGCCGGCACACGTTCGCCCCGGTGCAGCGCTGGCTCTTGCGCGGCGGCGCGCCCGACCGGGACGAGCAGAACCGGGTGGTGCGCGTGCCGATGCTCGAGGCCGCCCAGACGCTCGTGATCTGGGCCCTCGTCGGCGTCGGCTTCGGCGTCTTCTCCCCGATCGTGGTCGATGACTCGATCGGCGTTGGGGCGCTGGTGACCGCGATGGTGATCATCGGCGGCCTCGTCGCCTCCGCGCTCACCTATCTGGCGGTCGAGCGCATCATGCGGCCCGTGACCGCGCTCGCGCTCGAGCATTCGGCCCCCGAGTGCCCGCTGGTGCCGGGGATCGCCGCGCGCATCTACCTGGCGTGGGAGGTGGGAACCGCGGTGGCGGTGTGGGGAATCGCAGTGACGGCAGTCGCCTACCTGGCGGGCGCCAAGATCAAGGCGGACCAGCTGGCCGTCACCGTCATCTTCCTCGCCGGGATCGCCCTGTGCGTCGGCGTCGCGACCCTGCTGTTCGCGATCCGCTCGGTCGCGGACCCGGTGCAGGCCGTCAGGCGCGCGATGGCCCAGGTCGAGGAGGGCCGCACAGACGTCACCGTGCCGGTCGACGACGGCGGCGAGGTGGGACTTCTGCAGGCCGGCTTCAACCGCATGGTCGCCGGGCTGCGAGAGCGCGATCTCGTCCAGGACCTGTTCGGCCGCCACGTCGGCGAGGAGGTCGCGCGCTCGGCGCTCGACCGAGGCGTCGAGCTGGGCGGGGAGCTGCGCGAGGCCGCCGTCCTGTTCGTCGACGTGATCGGCTCGACGCCCTTCGCCTTCTCTCACGACCCGCGCGAGGTGGTGCAGACGCTCAACCGTTTCTTCGGCATTGCCGACGAGGTCGTGACCGTCCACGGCGGCTGGGTCAACAAATTCGAGGGCGACTGCGCCTTGTGCGTCTTCGGCGCGCCCACCGATCATCCCGATCCCGCCGGCGCGGCGCTGGCCGCGGCGCGCACGCTCGAGCGCCGACTGCGCGTTGAGCTCGACGGGCTGGAGGTGGCGATCGGCCTGTCCGCAGGCAAGGTGGTGGCAGGCAACATCGGGGCCGCCCACCGCTACGAGTACACGGTCATCGGCGATCCCGTCAACGAGGCCGCTCGACTGACCGAGCTGGCGAAGACCGGCCCTGCTCATGTGCTCGCCTCGGAGGCGATCCTGCGCCGCGGTCGCGAGGCCGAGGCCGCCCGCTGGCGCCTGGGCGAGCCGGTCAAGCTGCGCGGCCGGGACGCTCCCACGCGCGTCGCCACGCCGGCGTAAGCCGCCGCCGCATCGCCGAAGTTCCCGCGTAGCCCCCGGCTACACTCACCCCGAGCGATGCCCAAGCAGCAGCGGATGATGCGGGTCGAGCAGCGTGGGTCGCTGCAGGCGATCCAACAACTCGAGCACCGTTCCGACGAGGAGCTCGAGTCAGAGACGCGCTACCGCGCGGCCGCCCAGGCGATCCTGGGCGCCCGAGCGGCGGAGCGCTATGACGCCAAGGAGGCTCGCGCGCACTTCCAGAAGGCGATCGCGGCCGCCCGCCCGCAGGAGAGACTGCAGCTGCGCCGCATGGCTGACGCCTCGCTCGCGCTGGCCGAGCGCAGGGCGGGCGACCTCAAGCGTGCGACTGAGCGGCTGGGAGTCGAGACCCCGACCACGCGCCAGCTGCGCGGGCTGCAGCTGGTCGGCCTGATCGCGCCGCCGAAGAGCGCCGGAGCGATCGCACGCGTGCGCGGCGTGCTGATCCTCCTGATCCTGATCGTGGCCGTGCTCGCGCTCGCGTTTGGGATCGTCACCGCGATCGCGCTGCCGTTCGGCGGCCTCTCGCTCGACCCGAGGATCTTCTACGCGATCGTGTTGGTGCTGATCGCCCTGGGCGTGCTCATCTACACCGGGCGGCGGCGTCAGCGACGAGCCAAGGCGGATCGCGAGGAACAACTGGCCGCGCGCGCACGCAGCTAGCTAGCCGCGTGTGCGGCCGCTACACCCTCGCCACCCCTAGCCCGGCCGACATCAGGGCGCGCTTCCCGGTCGGCGAGTCGGTGCAGATCATGCGCCGGTACAACATCGCTCCCGGCGATGACGTGCTCGCGGTGACGACCGACCGCGAGGGCGCGCCGCGCGGCGAGCTGTTGCGCTGGGGGCTCGTGCCGGCTTGGTCGAAGAGCTCGCAAACGGGGCTGAAGATGATCAACGCCCGCGTCGAGACCGTCTCGCACCGCTCCGCCTTCCGGCGCGCCTTCGAACGCTACCGCTGCCTGATCATCGCTGACGGGTTCTATGAATGGCGTCAGCTGCCCGAGGGGCCGAAGCAGGCCTTCCACATAACCCGCGACGATGGCGTGCCCTTCGCCTTCGCCGGGTTGTGGTCGATCTGGGGCGCGCCGGAAGGACCGCGCCTGCGTACCTGCACGATCCTGACGACCGCCGCCAACCGCGCCGTGGCACCGCTCCACGACCGCATGCCGGTGATCCTCGAGCCCGACCAGGAAGAGCCGTGGCTCGACGCCGCGACGCCCCAGGAGGCGCTGCGGGAGATGCTGGCGGGCCTCCAATCGGCGCAGACCGCGCTCAGGCCCGTGGGCCCCGCTGTCAACGACGCCCGCTATGACGGGCCGCGCTGCCTAGAGGAACCCGAGGATCGCCCCGCGCGCCAGCAGACCCTGTTTTAGGCCCATGCCCCTCTCCCCTCTCCTTGACCGCTACGACCACGTGCTGCTCGATCTCGACGGCTGCGTGTGGGTTGGCGAGGAGCCGACCCCCGGCGCCGCCGAGGCGATCACCGCGCTGCGCGCGGCCGGCAAGTCGATCGTCTTCCTGACCAACGATCCGCGCCGCTCGCCCGAGGACTACGTGCGCAAGCTCTGGAACGTGGGCATCACGGCCTCGCTGGCGGAGGTCGTGACGGTCGGCGCGGCGATCCAGCACGCGCTGGCCCAGGGGCCGGCCCGGACCGAGACCTACGTGATCGGGGCGCCCGCGATGTTCCGCCACGTGTCAGAGGCCGGCATGCAGATCGTCAACGGCACGGCCCGCGCCGCCGAGGCACGGCTGGTGGTCATCGCCGGGCACGACGAGCTGACCTACGACGAGCTGCGCCTCGCCACCCAGGCGGTGCTGCGCGGCGCCGAGATGATCGCGGCGGGCCGCGACCGCACCTTCCCGCGCGAGGACGGCCCCTGGCCCGGTACCGGGGCGGTCGTGGCCGCGCTCGAGTATGCGACCGGCCACACCGCGCGCAGCGTCGGCAAGCCCAAGCCGCAGATGTTCCACACCGCGCTCGACCGGCTCGGGCCGGGCCGGGCGCTGGTGGTGGGCGATCGCGTCGAGTCCGACCTCGCGGGCGCGGCGGCGGCCAAGCTCGACGGCGCGATCGTGCTCACCGGCGTCAGCACGCGCGAGCAGGCGCAAGCGGCCAGCGACCCGAAGCCGGTGGCGATCGCGGACAGCCTGCATGCCCTCGTCACCGGGCGCGACTCGGCATGACGCTGCTCGGCCCCAAGATCGTCGCCGCTCGGGCAGTGGGCGGGCTCGCCCGCCGAGCAGGCCGGGGCGGCGGCACGAGCCTTCCCGGCAAGGTGCTCGTGGGGCTCGACCGCCACGCGGTCTCCGAGCTCGCGGCGCGCCTGCCCCAGGGCGCCGCGATCATCTCCGCGACCAACGGCAAGACGACCACCGCCGCCATGACGGCCTCGGTGCTTGAGCGAGCCGACATCCGCCTGGTGCACAACCGCGCCGGAGCGAACATGGAGGGTGGCGTCGCCTCGGCGCTGCTCGCGGCCGCCGGCCGCGGCGGCGGGATCGACGGTCAGCTGGGTCTATTCGAGGTGGACGAGTTCTGGCTCGAGCGGCTCGTGCCCGAGCTCGAGCCGCGCGCCATCCTGCTCTGCAACCTGTTTCGAGACCAGCTCGACCGCTACGGTGAGCTCGAGACGATCGCCGATCGCTGGGCGGCCGTGGCCGCGTCGCTGCCATCTTCGACGGCGCTCGTGCTGAACGCCGACGATCCCCTGATCGCCGACCTGGGCCGGGGGCTGGACGAGGCCGGCGGGGCACGCGTGCGCTACTTCGGGGTGGAGGACGAGGCCATGGCGACCGCGCGGATGCAGCACGCCGCCGACTCCAAGCACTGCCGCCGCTGTGGCGCCCCGTACCACTACGACGCGATCTACCTGGGCCACCTCGGCCGCTACCGGTGCGAGAACTGCGGCCAGCGGCGGCCGCAGCCCACGGTGGCCGCAGAGCACATCGCGCTCGACGGGACTCGTGCGGCCCGCTTCACACTCCGCACCCCACAGGGTGCGGTTGGCGTGGAGCTGCCCCTACCTGGCCTGTACAACGTCTACAACGCGCTCGGCGCAGCGGCGCTGTGCCTCGAGCTCGGGTCCGGGCTCGATCAGGTGACGACCGGGCTCGGTGCCGTCAGAGCCGCCTTCGGGCGCGCGGAGCGAATCTCGATCGGCTCGGTCGAGCTGCAGGTGCTGCTCATGAAGAACCCGGCCGGGGCCAACGAGATCATGCGCACGCTCGCGCTTAAGGGCGGCGAGCTCGACATCCTCGGCGTGCTCAACGACGGCATCGCCGACGGTCGCGACGTCTCCTGGATCTGGGATGCGGACTTCGAGCTGCTCGCTCCGAGCGCCCGTCTCATCACGTGCGCCGGCACGCGGGCGGCCGAGCTGGCGCTGCGGCTCAAATACGCCGGTGTCCCGGGCGAGCGCCTGCGCGTCCTCCCCGACCTCCCGGCCGCGCTGGACGCTGCGCTCGCGGCCGCGCCGGGCGGCTCGCTGTTCGCGCTGCCGACCTACACGGCGCTGCTCGAGCTGCGCGAGGAGCTCGCGGCGCGCGGTCACAGTCAACCTTTCTGGCGATGAGCGCGGTGATCTGGCACGACCTCGAGTGCGGCTCGTACTCCGAGGACCTGGCGCTGTGGCGCGAGCTCGCCGATCGCCTGGGTTCGCCCATCCTCGATATCGGCGCGGGCACGGGCCGGGTCGCGCTCGACCTCGCGCGCCTCGGTCACAGCGTCACCGCGCTCGACGCGGATCCCACCCTGGTGGCCGAGCTTAAGCGCCGCGCGCGCGAGCTGCCCGTGCAGGCGGTGCTCGCCGACGCGCGCACCTTCGAGCTCGCCTCGAGATTCGCGCTGTGCCTCGTGCCGATGCAGACGATCCAGCTGCTCGGCGGGCCCGAGGGGCGCGCCGCGCTGCTTGAGCGCGCACACCGTCACCTCCGCCCGGGCGGCCTGCTCGCCGTCGCGATCAGCCCCGAGCTCCCCACCTACGTCGTCAGCGCCGGCTCTCCCGCCCCGCTCCCGGACGTGTGCGAGCGAGACGGCACGATGTATTTCAGCCAGCCGACGGCGATCCGCGCGCAGGACGACGGGTACGTGCTCGAGCGCCGCCGCGAGCGCGTCAGCCCTGCGGGCGAGCGCACGGTCGCGCACGACCTGATTGCACTCGATCATCTCGATACACAGACGCTCGAGAGCGAAGGCCGCGCCTGCGGGTTCGTCCCGGCGGCCCGGAGGACGATCCCCGCCACGGCGGACTACTCGGGCAGCGAGGTGGTGATGCTCCGTGCCTGAAGGCGAGCTGCGCGTGTTGGCGCTCTATCCCGAGCTGCTCAACATCTACGCCGACCGAGGCAACCTGCTGTTGCTCCAGCGTCGCTGCCGGTGGCGGGGCATCGGTTTCTCGCTGCGGTCGGCGACCCTGGGCGAGCCGCTCGATCCCGACGCGGCCGACCTCTACTACATCGGCGGCGGCCAGGACCGCGACCAGCGCCTGTGCGCCCACGACCTCGCGGAGCACAAGCGCAGCGCGATGCACGCCGTGGCAGAGCGCGGCGCGGTGATCCTGGCCGTGTGCGGCGGCTACCAGCTGCTTGGCCACTCCTACGAGCTGGGCGGCGAGACGCTCCCCGGCGTCGGCCTGCTCGACCTCTCCACCGTGAGGGCCGACGACGGCGACGGGGACCGCGAAGCGGGGCGCCTGATCGGCAACGTCGCGATCGAGGTCGAGCTCGAGCGCCAGCCCGGGCCCCGCGTGTTGGCGGGCTTCGAGAACCACGGCGGGCGCACTCACCTCGGCCCCTCTGCGCGCGCGCTCGGCAAGGTGATCCGGGGGTTCGGCAACAACGGCGAGGACGGCCTCGAGGGCGCCCGTCAGGCAAATGTGATCGGCACCTACCTGCACGGGCCGTTGCTGCCCAAGAACGTGTGGTTCGCCGACTGGCTGATCGAGACCGCGCTGGGCCTGGAGCAGCCGCTTTCGCCGCTCGACGACGAGCTCGAAGCGCTCGCCCACGCCTCCGCGCGACAGGCGGCGGGCGTCTGATGATCCCTCGACGGGCGCGACTGGTGGCCGCCGCCGCGCTGGCCGTCGTGGCCGCGGGCTGCGGCGGTGCGGCCGGGCAAACGAACCCGACCGCCGGCTCGAGCACCCAGACGACGACCACGACGACGCTCCCCGGCAACGGCCGCCCACCGGTCACGATCGGCGACAAGAACACGCCCGAGCAGTTCGTGCTCGGCGAGCTCTACTACCAGGCGCTCGCGGCGCGCGGGTTCTCGGTCTCGATCAATCGCAACATTGGACCCACCAGCGTGATCATCCATGCGTTGCGCCAGGGGTCACTCGGCCTCTACCCCGAGTACATCGACGTCTGGAACCAGTCCGTCGCCGGCGTTACGCGCTCGTTCAAGACCGCGCGCGCTGCATACGCGGCCGGCCAGAGCTACGCGCGGCGCCAGGGCTTCGAGCTGCTCAAGCCGACCCCGTTCGGGGACACGACCGCGCTCGCGGTGACCGACTACTACGCGGGCTTGCACGGCCTGAGGACGGTCGCCGACATGGGACCCATGTCGAGCTCGTTGACGGTTGGCGGCCTGCCGCAGTTCAAGTCCACCCAGCTGGCCGCGCTCGAACGCGTCTACAACCTTCCCCCGCCCACCTTCAAGGTGCTGCCCGTTGGCGGCCAGTACGACGCGCTCAACACCGACGCCGTGCAGGCGGCCGCTGTGAACACGACCGACGGCTCGCTCGCGACCGGCGACTACCGCGTCCTGGCGGACCCCAGCCACGTGCTCGGCTGGGGCAACGTCGTGCCTGTCGTGACCCAGAAGGTGCTGAGTGCGCAAGGTCCAGCGTTCGCGGCGACTGTCAACGCAGTCAGCGCGCTGCTGACACTGCAGACGATGCGCCAGCTCAACGAGCTGGTCGACCAGCACGTCGACCCGGCCACGGTCGCGAGCCAGTTCCTCGAGACCCACGGACTGATCCCTCCCGCGCCAGGCTCTTAGAGGATTTTGGCCGGCGCACATGTGCGCCGGCCCCGGCCGGAACATGTTCCGGCCGGCCGGGCCGCGCATGCGCGGCCCGGGACACATTTATCCGCTTGAGCCGAAGCCTCGCGCGCCCCGCGCGGAGTCCGTCAGCTCCGCGGCTTCGAGCACCTCGGGCGCTGCCACGGCGACGATCACGAGCTGGGCGATGCGGTCCCCGGCGCTGACGCGGAAGGTGTCGCTCCGATCGGTGTTCAGCAGCAGCACCTTAAGCTCGCCCCTGTAGCCGGAGTCGATCAGCCCGGGGGCGTTGACGAGCGCGATCCCGTGCCGGGCCGCGAGCCCCGAGCGGGGCAGCACGAGGCCGGCGTGACCGGGCGGTATCTCGACCGCGATGCCGGTGCGGAGCTGGGCCCTGGCGCCGGGCTCGAGCTCGGCCTGCTCGAGCGCGTACAGATCGAGTCCGGCATCACCGTCGTGCGCCCGCGTGGGCAGCAGCGCGCGCTCGTCGAGGCGGCGGACCCCGAGCCTCACGCCCGCTCGCCGTTTAGCGAGAAGCGCGCGAAGCGAGCGGCGACCTGGGCCGGCACGCGCGCGCTCACGCGCACCCCCTGGGCCGTGTCGGTGCGATCGAGTTCGCCGGCGAGCTCGTGCAGCTCCGCCAGCCGCCCGCCCTCGTCGTAGGGCAGCAGCAGCTCGATTCGCTGCAGCGTGCGCCTGAACTCGAGCTCGAGCCGCGCGACCAGCTCGTCGAGCCCCTCGCCCGTGAGCGCCGAGACCAGCAGCCCCTGCGGGTGGCGTAGGGCCAGCTCCGCGCGGCGGTCGGCGTCGACCAGGTCGGCCTTGGCGAGCACCAGGATCCGCGGCTGATCGGCCCCGATCTCGTCCAGCACCTCGTCGACGGCACGGATCTGCCCGAGCAGCTCGTCCTCGGGCGCAGAGCCGTCGGCGACATGGAGCAGCAGCTGGGCGCGCAGCGTCTCCTCGAGCGTCGCGCCGAAGGCGTCGACGAGCTGATGGGGCAGCTTGCGGATGAAGCCGACGGTGTCCGTGACGAGATACTCGCGGCCGCCGTCGCGCAGCACTCGGGTGGTCGGGTCAAGCGTGTGGAACAGGCGATCGCCGACGCCCGCGGCGGCGCCCGTGAGTGCATTTAGGAGCGTCGACTTGCCCGCGTTGGTGTAGCCGGCAAGCGCGATCTGGGGCAGCTTTGAGCGCTCGCGTTCGGAGCGCATCACCGAGCGGCTCGAGCGCACCCGCGCAAGCCGCCGCTTGAGCGCGGCGATGCGGTCGCGCGCGAGCCGGCGGTCGGTCTCGATCTGGGTCTCGCCGGGGCCGCGCGTGCCGATCCCGCCGCCCAGTCGTTCGAGGTGTGACCACAGGCCGCGCATGCGGGCGAGGTTGTATTCGAGCTGGGCCAGCTCGACCTGCAGCTTGCCCTCGGCGCTGTGCGCGTGGGCGGCGAAGATGTCGAGGATGATCGCGGTGCGATCGATCACCGGCATCCCGAGCGCCTGCTCGATGTTGCGCTCCTGGCGGGGCGAGAGCTCGTCGTCTACCGCCACCAGGTTGGCATCGCTGCCCTTCGCCTGCTCACGCAGCTCCTCGAGCTTGCCGGCGCCCAGGTAGGTGTCGGGATGGGGATGGTCGCGCCGCTGAACGACCTCGCCCACGGTGGCGACGCCCGCCGTGCGCAGCAGCTCACGCAGTTCGGTCAGCTCGCCCTCCCCCCCGTTCGAGTCGACCGCGATCATGAACGCCCGCTGCCGAGCGCGCCCTTGGGGCCGCCCGTCAGCCCGTGCGGCGGATTGGCGCGTGCGGCCGTGACGGGTTCGTTCCATTGGCTTCGAGGATAGTCCGTGGCCGGTTGTCGGCTGGGAGCGCTATGCGGTTCGCAGCCAACGAGCGCCGAGCAGCCGGTAGAGGCCCGAGCGGTGGTAGTAGACGTTCGTGACGATCTGGATGACCACGAATGTCACGGGCCACAGGAGGCCGCCCAGTGCGGGCACGGCGTGAACAGGCAGTGAGTACGACATCACGACCCGGATCACGGCATCGATCAGCATTCCCATCCCCCAGATCGCCGTCGAGACCCGCCAGATCCGACGGAACTGAGGTTGCTCGATCCAGACGGTGTCCCAGCTCCGTGCCGCAAACGACCTGCGGCCTTCCATCAGGGGCCGCGCGAACTCGTATGCCGCCGGTCGGTACGCCCGGAGGCTGGCAAGAAACCACAGCCCCCACGCTGCGGTGATCAGCCCGTCCTTGGCCAACAGGAAGCGTGGGTTGTGCGTCACGAGCGAGGCGGCGATTGACACCACGAATCCCGCGAGCATGAGGATCGCCACTGTGTCGACGCGACGGCTGGCGATCGCCGCTACCGCGGCCGAGCAGGCAGGGATCACCGAGCCCGCGGACAGCGCCACGATGTTCGACGCTCCGGCGCTGCGGAGAAGGTAATAGAGCCCGATCGGGGCACCGATGTTGAGCGCGTACAGACCGAGCTGGCGCCTCAGGCTGACGGGTGCGGTCGCGGTCCCGGCGCTCATCTTTGCCCGTTCCGCGTCGCCAGCTCAAAGACGGTCGCGACTTCGGCGCCGTAGGCGCCAACGTCGAGCTCGGGGTCGTGGGCGAGCATGAACGGCAGCCCATCGATCGCCCGCTGGATCAGTGCCGCCATCACCTTGGTGTCGAACGGCCGGAACTCACCGGCGCGCTGGCCGCCGCACAGGATCTGCTCGAGCGGAGTCAGCACGGCTTTCTCCTGTTCGCGGCCGTACTCGAACCCGCCCGCGATGAAGATCTCCATCAGCGCCCGCATTGCGACGCGGTGGCCGTCGATGAACTCGACGTTCGCTTTGATGTAGGTGCGCAGCGCATTGGCCGCGCCGAGTGGCTGTGCGCTCGCGAAATGCTCCCCCATGTGCCCGCGCATCGTCTCGAGGATCTGCTCGACCACCTGACGCACGAGCTCATCACGGCTCTCGAAGTGGTACGAGATCAGGCCCGTGCTCGATAGCTCGGCGCGCCTCGCGATCTGCGCGAACGATGCCTTTCGGTAACCGAACTCGGCAATCGTCTGGATCGCGGCGTCGACGATCTGCGCCCGCCTCGCCGTGTCGGTGAACGTCCGCCTTGCGTTCTTTGCTTGCATGAGCAAAATATAGCACAGGCAAGCAAGACCTGCAGACATGGAGCAACCAGCGGCCGGCCCTTGACCGCAATCGCGCCATACTCATCGGGATCTTGTCCACGGTGAGGACGCCCCGGAGACGGTGACGACATGGCGCGCGGAGACGAGGCACGGGCGGCCCCTGAGGTAACCCCGGCGGCGGTGGCGGATTTCCGCCAACGCCTGTCCAGCGGCGAGAACGTCATCGATCCTGAGCACTGGGCTGGGTCACTTCCAGCAGCCCGGGGTATCGCCCCGCGTGTGCGGGTGGGCCGTGGGAAGTGGTTCAACCTGCTGTGGCTGCTGCCGATCGGCTGGGTGCTTCTGATTGCCGCCGTCGCTGTCGCGAAGGGTTTGCGGGGTACCTCGGCCGTTCAGCGCTTCATGGCCCACCACCCCTCGACGCTGTTCTCACCGGCCACGCACCCGGGGCTGCCGTGGTGGGTTGACGCGCAGCACTTCCTGAACGCCCTCTTCATGATCTTCATCATCAGGGCGGGGATCCAGATCCTGGCTGATCACGCTCGGCTGTACTGGACCCGGCATTCGACCCCGGGGCGGGACTGGTTCCGGTTCCAGAAGCCGGTACCGGATGACCCGCTGTGGACCGCCAAGCAGGACTCTGTCAGCCTGCCCGGCCAGGTCGGGCTGCCCGGGCTGCGACATTCGATCGGACTGGCCCGCTGGTGGCACCTGGGCACCGACGTGCTGTGGCTCACCAACGGCGCGCTGTTCTACGTGCTGCTGTTTTCCACCGGGCAGTGGCAGCGGATCGTGCCGACGACCTGGAGCGTGTTCCCGAGCGCGCTGACGGCACTGATCCAGTACTTGTCCCTGCACTGGCCGACCGAGGCCGGCTGGAGCGCCTACAACAGCCTCCAGCTGCTGGCCTACTTCGTCACGGTGTTCGTGGCCGCGCCCTTGGCGCTGATCACCGGGCTGGGGATGTCCCCCGCCTTGTCCACCCGGATCAAGCCGGTCAGCCGGGTGCTGTCGATCCAGGTAGCCCGGTCGCTGCACTTCCTGGTCCTGGTGTGGTTCCTGTTCTTCATCTTCATCCACATCACCCTGGTGTTCACCACCGGGCTGCTCGGGAACCTGAACCACATCTACGCGGTGCGCAATGACGCCAGCTGGATCGGCTTCGGCGTCTTCGCCTTCACTACCGCGATCCTGATCATCGCTTGGGTGGCCGCCACCCCGGTCACGCTCCGGCATCCCCGGGCCGTCCAGCGAATCGGGTTCGCGCTGATCGGCCCCCTACAGCGTCTGTTCGAGCACGTGGACGCCACCCCGGGCGAATACACCGAGAAAGACATCTCGCCCTACTTCTGGCACAACGGGGCCTTCCCCACCACCGAGGCCTACCAGAAGCTATATGACGAGGGATTCGCGAACTGGCGCCTGAAGGTCTATGGGCTGGTGGACAACACGGTCGAGCTGAGCCTGCCTGAGCTGCGCGCGCTGCCCCACCACGAGCAGATCACCCAGCACTATTGCATCCAGGGATGGTCAGGCGTGGCCAAATGGGGCGGGGTGTCCATGGCCACGATCATGGACCTGGTCAAGCCGAAGCCGGAGGCCCACTGGGTGGTGTTCTATTCCCTCGGCGACGGGCCCGACGGCGGCCTCTACTACGACGCGCACCCGATCGAGCAGATGCGCTACCACCTGACCATGGTGGCCTATGACATGAACGACGGCCCGCTTTCGTACGGGCATGGCGCGCCGCTGCGGCTACGCAACGAGGTGCAGCTCGGCTTCAAGCAGGTCAAGTGGCTGGCCGGGATCGAGTTCGTCGCCCACTACTCAGAGGTCGGTGGCGGCTACGGCGGCTACAACCCCGATCACGAGTTCTTCGGGTACCGGCAGTCCATCTGAGCCTGCAGGGTCACATCGGTAGCGCGGCGGTCGCGGGCTCGTAACGAAACGGATGCGCGAAGGCGTCCAGCGCAGACTCCTTCGGCACCGGGAACTCGTCGACCGCCTCGTTTCTCACGTCCCATAGCTGCAGGTAGACCTGCTCGCCACCGTCCCACATCAACCGGACCGTGAGGCCGTCGTTTGTGCGCCGAGCTAACTCTCGCATCAGGAGTCTAGGTGCATATCGCCGCCCATGAATTGCGCCGATTACCGCCGCGAGACCAACCGTACTTACAGGTGCGATGGGAGCCCAGGGTGGTTTGCTCACCCGTGTGGTGAGCTTTCTGCTGCTTATTGGAGGAGGTGATCGCGAGCGCCATCCCCCGGCTTCGATCGCCGCGCTGGTCCGTGGCCGTGACGAGCGAGGGGGCGCCTTCGGCACTCGACCTCATTCCGAGGCTGGTAGGAAAACATCCTCTCAGGGGACGTTTCCCTACAAGCCTCTCGGGGGCCGCGGCCGGATCTCGTGTGCGCCCACAGCAGGTAGTTTGACGAGGCGCGTCGTGGCGGTCGAGCGGGCGCCGCTGCGACTTTCGCTCCGGGACGACGCCGATGCCCTCGCCCAGCGCTTGCCGTGACCCGACCCGGGCGCGACGCTCGGCCTCGAGCCCGGGGCTCAGCGTGGGGGCTTGCGCCTGAGCCTTCCCTCGAGCTGCTCGATCAGGTCCGCGACTTGCTTGCGCGCAGGATGCCGCTCACCCATCGCCCGGTCGCTCGCTTCCGGCACGGCATCTGACAGCCAGGTCCCGAGGCTCGACGCCGCGTCGTCGAGGATCTTCGAGAAGCTGTCATCGGTCGTCACATAGCCGAGCTCCTCGTCGGAGGGGCGGCCCGACCGCTCCCCCGCATCGCTCGCCGCGGCCCGGGCACGTCGACGCGCGTCAGCGGCGGCCGCCTGCGCCTCCGCTCGAGCAGCCTGCGCCTCCTCTACCTGGCGCTCGAGATCCGCCAGCCGAGCTTCGACGCTCCCATCACTGGCCTGGTGGTCTGCGCTGGCACCGGGTGCGCCTGCTCCGGCCGCCCTCATACCTGCTGCGCGGATGGCGCCCGCAGCTCGCATCTCCCGCACCCTGGCGTAGGCCGCTTGAACCTCCTCGAAAGTCCGCGCTGACTCCAGCGACCCGTGGTTGTGGTCGGGATGGTGGCGCTGAACGAGCTTGCGGTAGGCGGCGCGCAGCTCGGTCTCCGACGCAGCAGGGCTGACTCCGAGGACTTGATAGGGATCTCGCACCGGCATTGAGAGTAGTGCGAGCCGCGGTAGGGCGAAGTTGCCGTTCCCGGGGACAGGTTTGACCACAGGGGCGGTTCGGCACGCGTTCGCACGTGGCCGTTGAAGGGGCGGTCCAGCTCCGAATGCCGGCGGGCCGGTCCGCCTCCCGTTACTAGAGCGTCCGCAGGCGCTCGACGGCCTCGAGCAGCTGCTCGTCGGGCGTCGTCAGCGAGATGCGGAAGAAACCCTCGCCGCTAGGGCCATAGGCGGATCCGGGCGAGATCACGACCGCGGCCTGCTCGAGCACGTGCTCGCAGTAGGCGGCCGAGGACTCGAACCCCGCGGGTACCGGCGCCCAGATGTAAATCGTGCCCTGGGGCGGCGTGACATCGACGCCCGCCTGCACGAGCGCGTCGCAGACGAGGTCGCGCCGTCGCTGATAGAGCTCACACATGCTGCGCACATGGCCGTCGAGCTCGGGTCCGAGCGCGGTCGCTCCGGCGAGCTGCACCGCGTCGAACACGCCTGAGTCAATGTTCGACTTGAGCCGCCAGTACTGGGCGATCGCCTCGTGGTTGCCGCCGATCGCCGCGCAGCGCCAGCCGGTCATGTTGTAACTCTTCGACAGTGAGAAGACCTCGACGCCCACCTCCTTGGCGCCAGCGGTGGCGAGGAACGAAGGCGCCACGTAACCGTCGAAGGTGATCTCGCTGTAGGCGTTGTCGTGCACGAGCAGGATGTCGTGACGGCGGGCGAGCTCGATCGCCCGCTCGAACAGCCCCTCCGGTGCGATCGCGCCGGTCGGGTTGTTCGGGTAGTTCAGGAACATCAGCCGCGCGCGCTCGAGCACCTCGTCCGGGATCGTCTCCAGCTCGGGCGCAAAGCCGAGCGACGGGACCAGCGGCATCAGCGCCGCCTCAGCCCCCGCCAAGGTCGGGCCTCCGGTGTACACGGGATAGCCCGGATCGGCGGCGAGCGCCAGGTCCTCGGGGTCGAGGAAGGCGAGGTTCAGGTTGAAGATGCACTCCTTGGCCCCGATCGCGGGTATCACCTCGGTCTCCGGGTCGAGCTCGACGCCGAAGCGCCGCGCGTAGAACTCAGCCACCGCGGTGCGGAACTCGGGTCGCCCGCGATTCGAGGGGTAGCGGTGGGTGCCGGGGTCGGCTACGGCACTCTGCGCGGCCGCGACGATTGGCGGGTAGGTGGGCATGTCCGGGTCGCCGATCCCCAGGCTGATGACGTCAACGCCGGCGGCGCGCTTGAGCCTGATCTTGCGCTCGAGCTCGGCGAACAGGTAGGGCGGGAGGCGCTCGAGCCGGGCACTCGGGCGCAGCCGGCGGCTGCTCGAGGTCTCAGGCGAGCCCACGCAGCTCCTCCACCAGCTCGGGCGAGACCGTTCCTGAGAACACCGGCACGGCCGAGCCGGACAGGCTGATGTGCAGGTCCGCGCCCACCTCGACGCGCAGCTCGCCACCGTCGAGCGCCACCTCGACCGGCGAGGAGCCACCATCGAGCACGTGGGCGACTGCGGCGCCGGTCGCGCCGGTGCCGCTCGCCGCGGTTTCCCCCACCCCGCGCTCGAAGAGGCGCGCGCGGATCCGGCCCGGCCCCAGTGGGGCGAACCAGGAGACGTTCGTGCGCCTGGGAAAGAGCTCATGACGCTCGATCTCGGGGCCGACGGCGGCCAGATCGAGCGCCTGCAGCGCCCGCTCGTCGTCGACCCGGATCGCGACCTGGGGATTGCCGACCTGGATGTGCTGAAAGGCCCAGCTTCGGCCGCCGGCGTTCAGCCGGCCGCGTCCCTCGCCGTTGCCGGAGGGAAAGTCCTCGCTTCGCACGCGGGCGCTGCCCAGGTCGACCGTGCACGTCGTGGGCGAGGTCACGGTCACCTTGAGGCTCCCCGCAGCGCTCTGGAGCGAGAAGCGCTCACCTCCTGAGCGCCAATGCCGGTGCAGGTAGAGGGCCGCCTGGCGGGCGCCGTTGCCCGAGACCTCCGCCTCCGACCCGTCGGGGTTGAAGATGCGCAGGCGGGCGGCGAACCCGGACTCGTCGGGAGGAGAGAGCAGTGCGATGCCGTCGGCGGCAATGCCCGTGTGGGCCGCGCACAAGGCGCGCACGCGCGCCGGCGTGAGCTCGACGGGGAGCTCGTCCTGCTCGACGATCAGATAGTCGTTGCCAAGCGACTGCCACTTTTCGAACCTCACTGGGCTGGGAGTGTATGGGTCGCCGATTCGCGCGCCCACAGCCGCGCGATCTCGTCCCCGACCTCCGCCGGCGGGCGCTCGCTGACGTCGATCACGGTTACACCCGCCAGCTTGCGCATCCACGTCAGCTGGCGCCTGGCGTAGTTGCGCGTGCGGCGCTTCATGCCCTCGACGTCGCCAGTCAGGAGCTCCTCGAAGCCGAGCGCCTTGCGCGCGGTGACCGAGGCGCCGGCTGCGTGGGCGTCGAGCACCTGCTCGCGCGCGCCCGCGGCGACCATCGCCTCCACGCGTGCGTCGATCCTGGCGTAGAGCCGCTCGCGCTCCTCGATCAGGCCGATCAGCAGCGTCGGCCGCCGCACCTGCGCGTTCCACAGCTCAGACTCACCGTCGGGCGGCTCGAGCTCGCCGGCGTCGAGCAGCTCCAGTGCGCGCACGATCCGCTGACGATCGCCGGGCTTGATCTCCGCGGCGGCCCATGGGGCGCGCTCGGCCAGGACGGCGTGGAGCGCGGCCGGGCCACGCCGCTCGAGCTCGGCCATCCAGCGCTCGCGGAGCCCCTCAGGGGGCGCCGGCTTGAGGCTCAGCTGGGTCAGCGCGGCGCGCAGATACAGGCCCGTGCCGCCCACGACCAGAGGCCGCCTGCCGGCCGCGATCAGCGCGTCGATCTCGGCGTGGGCGAGCTCCGCGTACTGGCCGGCGCTGAAGGTCGCCTGCACCGGCAGGAACGAGATCAGGCGATGTTCGAGGCGAGCCTGCTCGGCGGCGGTGGCGGCGCCCGTGATCGCCTCGAGGCCCTGGTAGACCTGCAGTGCGTCGGCGGAGACTGCCACGGGATGCTCCCCGAGCTGCTCGAGCCGACGAGCGAGCGCGATCGCCACGGCCGTCTTGCCGACGCCCGTCGGCCCGAACAGGGCGATCACCTGGGCGCGGCTCGGCTCTGTTTGAGGGCCCATCTTGCGGAGTATCGTGGAGCCACGGGCGCGCGCATCGCAAGCGGACTCTGACTCTTACCGAGCCGGTACAGGCCACAAGTGAGGCGGCCGCTCCGGGCCCTTGGGCAGGCTAGCCCTTGGTGGGGTAGCTATTGCGGGATGGCTGCGGCTCAGAAGGTAAGGCCGCTGCGGCGGGAGGAGCGGCGGGCGCTGTTCGCGCTCGGCCTGCCGACGGCGGGCCTAGCGCTCGCGATCACGATCGTCTCGACCTACGTCCCGGTGATCGCACGTCACTTCGTCTCCTCGACGGTCATCATCGGCGTGATTCTCGGCGCCGAGGGGATCGCGGCGATCTTTGTGCCCGTGGTGGTGGGTTCGTGGTCCGACGGCGTCCGCACGCGGCTCGGCGGCAGGCTGCCGTTCGTGCTCGCGGGTGCCCCCCTGGCGGTGCTGGCGCTGCTGGCGATGGGGCTCGCCCGCTCGATCGGCGAGATCGCGGCCGCCGTGGCGGTCTTCTTTGTCGCCTACTTCGTCGCCTACGGGCCTTACCGGGCTCTGTACCCCGATCTGCTCGACGATGAGATCGAGGGCCGTGCGCAAAGCTCCCAGGCGGTGGCGCGCGGACTTGGGACGGTCGTGGCGCTGGCCGGCGGCGGCGCGGCGCTCGCCGTGGCCCAGATCATCCCCTTCGCAGCGGCTGGCGCGCTGCTGCTCGTCGCGGTCGGCGCACTAGCGCTCCTGCTGACACGTCAAGGCCTTCCCGAGGTGGGCCGCCGCTCTCAGAAGACGGTTGGGGTGCTCGCCCGCGAGGTCCTCCAGTACCTGCGTGACCACCGCGAGCTGCGCGCCTTCCTGATCGCGAACGCTCTCTGGGAGCTCACGCTGGCGGTGATCAAGACCTTCGTGGTGCTGTGGATCACGGTCGGGCTGCACAAGTCGCTGTCGCTTGCGTCGGTCGCGATCGGAGCCACGGCGCTCCTGATCCTCGTCGCCGCGGCGTTCGCGGGCAAGCTCGCAGACCGGCTTGGCCGCGCTCGGGTCCTGCAGGTCTCGCTGGCGGTGTGGGGAGTCGGGATGCTGGTGCCGGTCGTGGTCACGGCGCCGGTGGTGCTGGCCGCGATCGTGCCCGCGATCGCGCTCGGCGGCGGCGTCACGATGGCCCTGCCCTACGCGCTCATGACGCCGATGATGCCCGAGCGTGAGCACGGGCTGATGACCGGCCTCTACAGCGTCAGCCGCGGCGTAGGCATCGTGCTGGGGCCGCTGCTCGCCGGGGCAGCGATCCAGCTGTCCTCAGGCCTGCTTACTTCCACTCACGGATACGGCGCGTCGTGGGCAATCGCCGCCGTGGCGACGCTCATCTCGATTCCGGCCTTACGTCGCGCGAGCGTGGCCGGCGGTTCGGCCGCGGGCTGAGCGGCCGGAGCGTCAAATGTAGACTCGCCACTTCCCATGGCTCTGGCCAGCGGCAATGTTCTCCTCACCGGCGCCACGGGCGGGATCGGCCACGCGATCGCGCGCGCCTTCGCACGGCGAGGCGCGAGCCTCACCATCACCGGCCGCCGGGCAGAGGTGCTCGAGGCCCTCGCGAACGAGATCGGCGCGCGGTCGCTTCAGTGCGACCTGGCGAGCCGGGAAGACGTAGAGCGGCTGTTGGGCTCGGTCGGGGATATCGCTCTGGATGTGGTCGTCGCGAACGCCGCGCTGCCGGCCAGCGGCGTGCTCACCGACCTCTCCCAGAAGCAGATCGACCGCATGCTCGAGGTCAACCTACGCGCACCAATCGCGCTCGCGCGGGCCCTGGCGCCGGCAATGATCGAGCGCGGCCGCGGGCACATGGTGTTCATCTCCTCGCTGTCGGGCAGGGCCGCGAACCCTGCGTCCTCGATCTACTCGGCGACTAAGTTCGGCCTGCGCGGCTTCGCGCTCTCCCTCCGGGAGGATCTGCGCCCCTACGGCGTCGGCGTCTCGGTGGTCCTCCCGGGCTTCATCCGCGACGCCGGGATGTTTGCCGAGGCGGGCGTCAAGCTCCCGCCCGGGGTGGGCACGCGCACCCCGGAACAGGTCGGGGCGGCCGTGATCTCGGCGATCGAGCGCAACCGGGCCGAGGTGGACGTCGCTCCAGTGGGGCTCAGTCTCGGCTCCCGGTTCGCCGGTGCTGCGCCCGAGGTGGCCGCCGCGGCCCAGCGGCTACTCGGCGGGGCGAAGGTCGCCACCGACCTGGCCTCGGGGCAGCGCGAGAAGAACCTGAGCTAGCTGCCTGAAGAATCGGCGCTGGCCGCCTCGCGAGGCTGAGCTAGCCGCTTCGCGAGCGACGGGATTAGGATGAGGCCATGATCCTCACGACTGGCAATGATCTCCCCGGCTATGAAGTAACCGAGGTGCTCGGCGATGTGTTCGGCTTGACCGTGCGCTCGCGCAACATCGGCTCCCAGCTCGGCGCCTCGTTCAAATCGCTCGTCGGCGGCGAGCTCAAGGGCATGACCAAGATGCTCGCGGCGGGCCGCGAACACGCTCGCGAACGGCTGATCGAGGAGGCCGAGGCCAAGGGCGCGGATGCAGTGATCGCCTTCCGCTTCGACACCTCTGAGCTCGGCAGCACCTGGACCGAGATCTGCGCCTACGGCACCGCCGTACGGGCGCGCAAGCGGATGTAGCTAGTCGCGCGCGAGCGCGGCGTGCTCGCCGGTCACCGACGACAGCGCGCCGATGACCTCGTCCGCGAGGCGCGCGCCGTCGGCCGCGCGGTCCGGTGTCGCCTGAACACGCACGACCAGCGTGTCGCCGTCCACCTCTTCGAGCAGGACTCGAGGACGGGCGCGCGTCGGCGTGCGAATGGTCTCGTCGAGGATCGCCTGCACGCGGCTCGGCCTGATCCCGGAGGCAAGCCGGATGCGCACGTCGACGGAGTCGGGCTCGACAAGCGGCACGACTACCGAAGCAAGCACCACGTTGTTGGGGATCATGATCCGGTCCTCGCCCCGGGCAAGCGTTGTATAGAGCAGGCCAAGTGAAGAGACGACGCCCTCGGCCACGCCTCCGACAGCCCCTGCCTGGAGTCTGATCCGCTCCCCGACGCGGAAGGGCCGCGCACTCAGCAGCACCATGCCCGCGATCACGTTGCCGAGCGTCTGCTGGGCGGCTAGACCGAAGATCACGGCCGTGAAGGCCCCGCCCGCGGCGATAGTGGTGGGCTTGAAGCCGACGACGTGCAGGGCCAGCACGAGGGTCAGGGCGATCGTCGCCAGCCTGAGCAGGAACCCCACCGTGCCGGCCGTCGCCGGGTCCATCCGCTTGAAGAAAGTAGGTGCCGCAGCCTGTCCGAGGTCCCTCGCGAATGTCCAACCCAGCACCACCAGCGCGACCACGGTCCCGATCTCGACAAAGGTGGTGGCATTGGAGCCGAACAGGTTTTTGCGCTGTGACCACACCACCAGCACGCCGATCAGCAGTGGCAGCACGACGATCGCCTGCCGCTGCGCGCGGCGGATCGACCTACGGCTCACCTGTTGGATCGGGAGGCCCGCCTGCTCCCACATCTGGCTGCGGGTCTCGAACATGCGCTCAAGGCGCGCGTTGGGGTCAAACCTCGAGCTGCTGCTCTCGTCGGGTTTGCTAAATGGGTTGCGCATCCTCAAACAGTACGCCGACTCGCCTTCCCGGTTTCCTCGCCTGGAGGGCTTCCAAGTTTTTCCGGCCTCCGTGTTTGACCGTTATCCCAACCCAGCGTCTCAGAATAATGACTGCTGCGGAGGCGGTCTCCACGGGGGTGCTGGCTTTGACACAGGCGCGCGCGACTGGCCGCGTATGGGCCGGTGGCCGGATTCCACCCGCGTCCCCCGCACCAGCGCCGCTATGCGCTCGCGCTCTGCGGGCCGCATGTAGGCCCCTCGCACGAAGAGCTCCTCATAGCGCTGCCACCAGGTCCGGGCGGTGCTCGCGGAGCCAGGCGAAGAACAGGTCCTTGACCTCGCCGCGGAGATGCAGCGGGATGCCGCTGACGTACGCTGCTCCCGCCTCCGTGGCCAGCTCGAGGATCGGCTCGACCTGTTCGGGCGCGTCATTGATCCCCGGCATCAGCGGGGCGACCAGGACGCCCGTGCGAATCCCGTGTCGGGTGAGCTCCGCGACTGCCTCAAGCCGCGCGCGAGGGTGCGGCGTGTGTGGCTCGGTGTCTCGCCACGCTTTTTCGTCGAGCGTCGGCACCGAGAGCGCGGCGCTGAACTCGGTCCGCTGGTTGATCTCGCGCATCAGATCGAGGTCTCGCAGCAGCAGGGGCGATTTGGTGAGCACAGAGCACGGGTTGTCCGCGTCGCGCATCGCCTCCCAGATGCCCCGCATCAGCTTGTAACGACCCTCGACCCACTGGTAAGGGTCCGTGTTGGTACCGAGGGCGACGTGCTCCCTCTTCCACGACGGCCTCGCGAGCTCAGCCCGCAGCAGCTCGGGCGCGTTGACCTTGACCACGATCTCCCGCTCGAAGTCGCGACCGGCGTCGAAGTCGAGATAGCGGTGGGTCGGGCGGGCGAAGCAGTTGTGGCTGACGACGCCGTTGGCGATGAAATCGCCGGTTCCCGTGGTGATGTCGTACAGCGGAAGCGCGCGCCCCAGCGGCTCGATCGCGGCCACCCTCAGGTTGGCAAACGTCTTGACCATCTGACCCTCGATCGAGCGCTTTCGGGTTATCGCTGGGTCAGTGAGATGGAAGAAGCGCAGATGCTCGGAGAGACCGCCGAGGATTCGGATGCAGACCAGACCGTTGCGGTTACTCGTGCGGTCACGCGCAACGGCGAAGCCGAGCCGTTTCGCACAGGCCTCGGTCGCGGCCAGGAGCTGAGGATCGGTGTTGGCGATCCACAGCGCGAAATCGCTCCGGCAGCCCTCCGCATCGAATATGCCTGCGAGGAATCCGCGGCACCAATCGGGGCTCGGAGCTCGAGGCCATTCGATGAGGTCACGGATGCGATCGACGAGCGACCGCGAATGCGTCTCGATCGCCCGCATCTCGCGGTAGGCCCCGGTGGCTCGCATGAAGATGCGCTCGCGTGTCGCAAGCTTCTCGGCGTCGAGGTACCTCCGGGTCCGCTGCAACGCCTCTGCATCGGCGAGAGCGAGCCGAAACATGTGGACGTTCCCGTGCGCACGGCCGGCGCGTTCATACGCATACGACCCGACGTGCCCATCTCCTCGCACGATGCCGCAGAGGTAGCCGTGCCGATAATCCCGCGTCTCGAGCGGCTGGGACGCGAATCCACCCGTCCCAACGAGGCAATTGTTGGTCGTCAGGTGGGCGCGATCTCGCTGATCGGCGGGCGTGTTGCGGACATGCTTCCAGCCTCGGTTGCTCAGGAACCTGTGGTCGCCGCTCGTAATGAGCTCAGTGCCGTCTTCCAGGACGACGCGATAGGCGGGCTTGATCGTGGTCCACTTGTTGAGGACGGTTGTGCGCTGGTATTTCCGATACCTGCCGCTCCGCGCGGTGCCATAGATCTCATCACCGATGACCAGATCCGAAATCGGCCGGTGGGTCCCGTTCCCCATCAGAACGGTCGTATCAGCCGACACGCAGTAGGCGCAGGCGTGGCTGCAGCCGCGATAGGGGTTGATGGTCCACCGGAACGGCATCCGTGAGGCCGCCGGCACGCGGTTCAGAATGGATTTGGCGCGGACCTCGTAGAACCGGGTCGGGATCGAGTCGGGCGCCTCGAAGTGGCGCACAACTGCGTCGTCTCGGTATCCGGGGAGGCGCGCCTTTTCGTCGGCGTCAATAGTCAGGTTGCTCCATCGCACAGAACATATGTTCGCACGGACGGCGGCGGAAGGTAGAGGCTAGGCGTCGGCGGCCACATACGAATGCGCTGGCTGCTACTGCGTATGTCTCTCACACGCAGTAGCTCTGCGTGTAACGCACATTAGAACCACGCGATTTACACATCCTGAGTGTGAGTTAGGGTGATCGGTGCCACACGATTTGTGCTGCGCGCTTCATGGTTTTCGCATCTCGGGTGCTTGTAGACCGACTGCAGGAGAGCCCCAGCCCGAATGCACGTCGCCGCCCACAGCCGTGCGCAATAGACGCATCCCGGCTGTGCGTGATCTAAGCGGCGCGGCTCAGGATCGGCTGGTAGCCCGAGAGTGTCTGGCTACTGGCGTCAGTGATCTCGACCTGGACGATCTCGCCGGGCGATGCGAGCCCGTCGAAGTTGACGACCTTGTTGTGACTGGAGCGGCCGCGCAGGCGACTCGGGTCGGTCCGGGACGGTCCTTCCACCAACACTTCCAGCCGGCGCCCGACGAAGCGTTGGGCGCGCTCGTGGGCACGCCGCTGGATCACCTCGACGAGCCGCTCGAGCCGCTGCACCTTGACGTGATGCTCCACCGAATCGGCGAGCGAAGCTGCCTCTGTCCCCCGCCGCGGAGAGAAGATGAAAGTGAACGCGCCGTCGTAGCCGACCTGCTCGGCGACGGCGAGCGTCTGCTCAAAATCCTGCTCGGTCTCGCCCGGAAAGCCAACGATGATGTCGGTGGTGAGCGCGCAGTCGGGCACGTGCTCGCGGATCAGCGCCACGCGGTCGAGGTAGCGCTCGCGGTCATAGGTCCGGCGCATGCGCTTGAGGATCACGCTCGAGCCCGACTGCAGCGGCAGATGGATGTGGTGGCAGAGCGAGGGCAGCTCGGCGTGGGCGCGGATCACGTCCTCGCGCATGTCCTTGGGGTGCGGGCTCGTATAGCGGATCCGCTCGATGCCCTCGACTGCGTCGATCCCCGTGAGCAGCTCGGCGAACGTCGTGCGGTGCTCGCGCGGAAGGTCGCGCCCGTACGAGTTGACGTTCTGGCCGAGCAGCGTGACCTCGCGCACACCGTCCTGGGCCAGCCGGCGGACCTCCTCCAAGAGCTCATCAGGCGGCCGAGACACCTCGCGGCCGCGGGTCGACGGCACGATGCAGTAGGAGCAGCGGCAGTTACAGCCGACGCTTATCTGAACCCAAGCTTGGAACTCGCGCGCTCGCTTGGCGGGCAGGCGGCCGGTGAAGCCCTCGAACTCGAAGTAGCCCTGCGCGGTCAACGAGTCGCTGCACAGGAAGTCGGCCAGCTTGTGCACCTGGCCCGGCCCGAATGCGACATCGACGAATGGGAAGCGGGCGAAGATCTCTTCTTTGACCGACTGCGCCCAGCAGCCGCCGATGCCTACGATTCGCTCCGGCTGATCCCGTTTGAGCCGTTTGGCCTCGCCGAGGTGCGCGAGGAAGCGGTTGTCGGCGTTCTCGCGGATCGAACAGGTGTTGAACAGGATCAGATCGGCGTCAGCGCGACTATCGACCTCGCCGTAGCCGAGCGACTCGAGCATGCCCTTCATGCGCTCGGAGTCGTGCTCGTTCATCTGACAGCCGAACGTCGTCAGGTGGTACGTGCGCATAGCCGCCAAGGGTAGTCGAGCAAATTTGGCCAGCCGACGGCGGCGCCAAGGGCAATCCGGCCGCCGCCCTCACTCCGTCGCTCAGCGCGCGTACTCGACCGCCCGGGACTCGCGGATCACCGTGATCTTGATCTGCCCGGGGTATTCGAGTTCCTTTTCGATCTCACGCGCTATTTCTTGCGACAGCAGCGTGGCCTCGTCGTCGTCGATATCGCAGGGCGCGACCATCACCCGTATCTCGCGTCCGGCCTGCATCGCGTAGACCTTCTCCACGCCTTTGTGACGCGTCGCGATCTGCTCCAGGTCCCGCAGCCGCTTGACGTACTGCTCGAGCGATTCGCCGCGGGCGCCGGGGCGCGCGCCTGAGAGCGCGTCGGCGGCCTGGACGATCACGGCTTCGACGGTCTGGGGCTCGACCTCGTTGTGGTGAGACTCCATCGCATGGGCGACGGCTTCGGACTCGCCGTGCCTGCGCGCGAGCTCGCCGCCGACGAGCGCATGTGGCCCCTCGACCTCGTGTGTCACCGCCTTGCCGATGTCGTGAAGCAGCGCCGCTCTGCGTGCGGTCTTGGCGCTGGCGCCGAGCTCCTCGGCCATCATGGAGGCGAGCCGGGCGACTTCGATCGAGTGCGCGAGCACGTTCTGACCGTAGCTCGTGCGGAACTTGAGCCGCCCGAGCAACTTGACGAGCTCGGGATGGAGGCCCTGGACCCCCACCTCGAGCACACCGTCCTCGCCGATCTCGACGATGTGGCGCTCGAGCTCGGTTTTGGCTTGCAGGTACATCTCCTCTATGCGGGCTGGGTGGATGCGCCCGTCCTGGAGCAGCTTCTCCAGCGTGAGCTTGGCGATCTCGCGGCGGACGCCGTCAAACCCGGACAGCACGACAGCACCAGGCGTGTCATCGATGATGAAATCGACTCCGGTCAGGTTCTCAAGCGCGCGAATGTTGCGGCCTTCGCGGCCGATAATGCGCCCCTTCATCTCGTCCGCCTGAAGGTGGACGACCGAGACGGTCGTCTCGGCAGCGTGGCCGGCCGCCAGGCGTTGCATACAGACGGACAGGATGTTGCGCGCGCGGCGGTCCGCCTCCCGCTTGGTCTGCTCCTCTATCTCTCGCACCTTGCGTGCGGCATCGTGTCGAGCCTGGTCCTCGATCTCTTTGAGCAGCAGCTCCTTGGCCCGGGCGGTTGTCAACCCGGACACGCGCTCGAGCGAGCACTCGAGCTCGCGCGCGCGCGCGCTGAGCGACTCGCGCTCGGCCTCGAGTTCGGCCTCGCGCTCCGCCGCAGTCTGTTCTCTGCGCGACAGGGCAGCTTCGCGTCTCGCCAACTCGGCCGCGCGATCGGCGAGATCGATCTGCTGCGACGTCCGTTCTTCGTGCCCGGCTTCGTTCCCGCGGCGGCGCTCGCCATCTTTGAGTGTTCCCGGGCGGAAACCCAAGGCGCCAGCCGGCGGGTGGGCTCCTGCGCCCACGGGAACTCGGACCCTTGCGGGGTGGGCCCGGGCATAGAGGACGGCGGCGAGCACGATCCCCGCCGCGATCAGTGCTGCAGCACCGACGATGTCCATGGTCGTTCCTCTCTGTGCCGGCCCGGCGAACCGGGCGCGGTCACCCTCTGTTCAGTTGTGGAAGCGACCGATTGCTCCGTCAGACACCACGGATGCCGGCCGCCGAGCCGCTCTTGCCTCCAATGCGAAAGCTGATCGAGGCGGCTAGGCGGAGCGTTTCAGTGCTCTGAATGAACCGGGCGGTCCTGTTGAGATTGCTGCTGGCGCCCTATCCGGGATCCGTCTAATCAAGGTTCTTTGCTGTTCTTTCATGGCCCGACGGGCCAGTCGTTCGCGTTCAAGGGGATCGTAGTACCGCCGCGACCCGTGCGCAATCTGACGAATCGCCGCTTGCAGGCGACATGCGGGCTCCGCACCCACGATCCGCGGCCTGAGCCGCGACTGCGCGTGCTCATTCCCCGTGCGCGTAGACGGCGAGCGCATCCAGCGCGAGCTCGAGTTCGTAGCCCTTGCGCACGAGCATCCCCAGCGCTCGGTCGCGGTCGCGTCGGCTTTCGGGTGGTGAGGGGAACCGGCGGCGCAGGAGCTCGAGCGCGCGACCGAGCTCGCCCGCAAACGACCGCCCCTCGTCGCCGTCGTCGTCTAGGAGTGCCGCGCTTATCGTCTCGGGGTCTAGACCCCGCCCGAGCAGAGTGCGCCGGATGCGCTCGGTTCCCCAGCGCTCGAGCTCACGCTTGTCGGCGGTGAACAGGCGCGCGAAGCGAGTGTCGTCGAGGGTTCCCTGCTCCACGAGCTCGGTGAGCGCCTCTTCAATCGCGGCGGTATCGAAGCCCTTGCCGGAGAGGTGCCCGCGGACCTCGCTCGTGGTCCGCTCGCGGCGGTTCAGGTACGCGTATGCGAGCGCAAGCGCTCGCGTCGCATCGCCGGTCGAGGGCTCATGCGGCACGGTCGGCGGTGCCGCGCTCGCCGGCTGTGCGCAGGGGCGCGGGAGCGCGCCACTCGCCACCGGAGCCGTTGCCGGTCCGGTGCTCGTCCTGTGATGTGCCATCTCCATTCGTCGATGCGGCCGGCTCGATCTCCTTGGCGAGGTCGCGATTCAATCCGAGCGCCGCATGGATCTTGGCCTCGATCTCACGCGCTGTCTCGGGATGCTCAGCGAGGAAGGCCTTGGCATTGTTCCGTCCCTGTCCCAGCCGCTCATCGGCATACGAGAAGAACGCGCCGGACTTGGTGATGATGTTCTGCTCGACTCCATAGTCGATCAAGCAGCCGGTGGTCGAGATCCCCTTGCCGAACTCGATATCGAACTCGGCCTGCTTGAACGGCGCCGCAACCTTGTTCTTGACGACCTTCACCTTGACACGGTTGCCGACGGCCTCGGCCCCGTCCTTGAGCGTTTCGATGCGGCGGATGTCGAGACGCTGGGAGGAATAGAACTTCAGCGCGCGGCCGCCGGGCTGGGTCTCTGGAGAGCCGAACATGACCCCGACCTTCTCCCGGATCTGGTTCGTGAACATGCACAGCGTCTGGGTGCGGTTGAGCGTGCCGGCCAGCTTGCGCATCGCCTGGGACATCATGCGCGCCTGCGAGCCGACCGTCTGATCGCCCATCTGGCCTTCGAGCTCGACTCTGGGAGTCAACGCCGCCACCGAGTCGACGGCGACGACGTCGACCGCTCCGGAGCGGATCAGCGTGTCCACGATCTCGAGCGCCTGCTCGCCATAGTCGGGTTGGGAGACGAGCAGCTCGTCGATGTCGACGCCGATCTGGCGCGCGTAGATGGGGTCCATGGCGTGCTCAGCGTCGATGAACGCGCACACCCCGCCGAGCTTCTGAGCCTCGGCGAGGATGTGGTAGACGAGCGTCGTCTTGCCGGAGGACTCGGGGCCGAAGATCTCGATGATCCTCCCGCGTGGAACGCCTCCCACGCCGAGGGCGATGTCGAGCGAAAGCGCCCCGGTCGGGATCACGTCGACCGCAACGCGGGCGCCTGGATCTCCCATGCGCATCACCGCGCCCTTGCCGAACTGCTTCTCGATCTGGCTCAAGGCGCCTTTGAGCGCGGCCTGCCGCTTGGCGTCGGACTTCGTGTCAGGCGCGGTCTGGACACCCGCCCGCTGCTGCTCGCTCATTTCGCTCTTGGCTCCTTGTCTCTGACTTTGAACGCTTCACCGTAGGACCAGCGGCGGACGGAAACGCCGCGGTCCAAGGCCCCAAGCTAGGGCCGGTCGCCGTCACAAAACAAGACGCAGCTGTCCGAGAAGTGCAACAAGTGCGCACGGGTCTGGCAAAAGGTTGGTCGGGGACCCGCGCTACGGGGTGGGTCTAGCCGTTCGGCTACGGGGTGGGTCTAGCCGTTGGGCCCGAGCTTGCCCGAATTGGCGTATACCGCAGCCTGCGACTGGGTGTAGGCGGAAACAGCGTGCTGGGTGAACCTCACATCGAGCGGGACGCCCCTGGCATTGTGCCCGGTGCAGTCCACCACGCCGCCCCCGGGCGCGCATGAAAGCACGTAATAGGCCCTTCCCTCCTGGCTCCACACGTTGATCGCTTCATGCAAGGTGGGATTGGCGCCTGACGCGTGCCAGTACTCGTAAAACGCATTGTTGGCGAACCTTTTGGCCACCCCGCTGCTCGCGGCGAGTCCGTAGCCGAATTGCTCGGGAAGGTTCTGTAGCCCCGACCCGCCGCTCGCGGGCGGCGCTCCGCCTGGGTTCGTGCCGGGCGTTGTCGGTGGCGGAGAGGTAGCCGGCTGACGATGGTGATGGCCGGCGCGGGAGCCCGAGGACGCAGTCGAACCTGCGGCGGTTGGGGCGCGCTGAGAGAAGACGCCCGCCGCCGCGAGCACGCCGGCGGCGACTCCCGCCAGCGCCACCAGCGCCAGCAGGATGAGCGCCAGCGAGTTTCCACCCCCGGACCGCGCAGGCGGTGGCGCCGTTGGATAGGGGTAGGTCTGATAGATCGGCTGGGGTTGCGGAGTGGGCAGCGGTTGCGGCGGATATAGCGCCGGCTGCCCTGCCGCCGTGGGCTCGGTAGCCTGGGCGGTTGGCTGCGCCATGGTCGGCGGGCTCGGCGGCCGCGACAAGGTGCTCGCGCCGGGAGGCGGCATCGGCCTCGCTGGGCCGGTGGCGACGATGCTGGGCTGGCCCATGTAGCGCATGCCCTCTAGCGCGGCCTGGGCGTCGCGGGCGAAGTCCCCGGCGGACAGGTAGCGTCCGGCCGGGTCCTTGGCCATCGCTTTCTCGAGCACCGGCCCAAAGCTTGGGTAGTGCCTGGCGAGCTCGGCCGGCAACCTGGGCGGGGGCTCCGAGACGTGCGCAAACAGCTTCGCGACCGAGTTCTCGCGCTCGTATGGGACCCGCCCCGAGAGCATCTCAAACAGCACGCAACCGAGCGCGTACACGTCGGTGCGTGCATCTGTGCGAGCGCCGCTGATCTGTTCGGGCGCCATGTAATCGACCGTCCCCACCACCGCCCCCGTAGCGGTCAGGTCGGCCACACTGTCAGAGCGCTTGGCGACCCCGAAGTCGGTCAGGTAGGAATGGTCCTGGCCTCCCACGTCGCGGATCAGCACGTTGCTCGGCTTGATGTCGCGGTGGACGAGGCCGGCCACGCCGTGAATCGCATCGAGCGCGCCGGCGAGCTGCGAGAGGACGCGGACTGCCCGCCCCGCCTCGAGGCCATGCGTAGAGCGCAACACGGAGCGCAGATCGTGCCCGTCGACCCACTGCAAGGCCAACACGAGCCGACCGTCGAGCTCGTCCACCTCGAACACGGAAACAATGTGCGGGTGATCGACAGACGCCGCCAGATGCGCCTCGCGTAGGAATCGCTCGCGGTACTCGGCCGTCTCGGCGACTTCGTCGCGTATTACCTTCAAGGCCACGACGCGCCCCAGCGACCGCTGCCGCGCCCGGTACACCACGCCCATTCCGCCGACGCCCGCGACAGCGAGAATCTCGAACTCGCCGACGGCCTGGCCTTCACTCAGCACGCGAGTCATCGCTTTGAAGCTACAGCTACCGATCCGGCTTCACCCCAGGGAGGCGCCCTAGGGTTTACCGCAGCTCCGAGCCGCCGGAGGACGGCTCCACGCTGGCGAGCGGTTCGTACCGTGCCCCGCCTCGCTCGAGCCTCGAGCGGTACAACGTGACGGCTGCCGGCGAGAACCAGAGCCGCCGCGATGAAGGCAGCTCGGTGGCCCGCACGCGCTCGCGAGCGGGCACCCGCCCGACGGTCACGTGAGCGAGGTAGGGCCGCTTCTCCGGCGTATACCAGCCGTCGGCGGACAGGTTCTCCGAGATCGCCTCCTGCAGCTCCCGGAGGGAGCCGGAGGGGTCTTCGATCGCGACCGCGAGCACCCGCGGGCGCCGCGACGGAAGCCAGAGCGCATCCCCGAGCGCAAGCTCGAAATCGAGGGACCCTCCGGCCGAACGAGCTACGGCCGCCCCGATCGGCTCGATCTCCTCAGCCGAACGCCAGCCGAGGAAGCACAAGGTCGCGTGCAGAGCATCGGGCCTGGTGAGCCGGAGCCGGTCGATCACGCTTTGGCTCGATCGCCACTCAAGCAGGGCTCGGCGGACCGGCTCGGGCAGGTCGAGCGCGACGAACAGGCGGACGCGCTCGCCCGTGGCGTCGCTCTCAGCCAGAGCGCTCGCAGCCGCGGCCTCGCTCACCGCCCCGGCGCGGTCCGAGAAGCCGGCTCACGCAATAGCAGCCGCCGGAGAAGATGCAGCGCCACGGTTGTGGAGCGCTCGCGCACGTCTGCGCGGCCACCGGGCACGCGGGTGCTGCGCGCGCGCCGCTCCCCGCCCCGCTCGGTGATCGAGAAGCACACCAATCCGACCGGTTTGTCGTCGCTGCCGCCCTCGGGCCCGGCGACACCCGTGATCCCGATCCCGAACCCGGCGTCGAAGCGCTCGATCGCGCCCTGTGCGAGCGCGTCGGCGACCTCCTCGGAGACCGCGCCGAAGCGCTCGATCAGCTCTGGATCGACTCCAAGCAACTCGATCTTGGCCGCGTTTGAATAGGCCACGACGCCGCCCATGAAGTAGGCCGAAGAGCCAGCGCGCTCCGTCAAGCGGGCCGCCATCATGCCCCCCGTGCAGGATTCGCCCACGGCCACCGTGCGCCCAGAGAGCAGCTGCGCAACTTGCTCGTCCACGGTGGTGCCGTCCTCCGAGAACAGCGTGTCGCTGTGGCGCGCGCGGATGAAGTCGACCAGGGCCTCGTAGGCCTGGGCGCCCTCGGGCTCGTAGCGGGTCGTGACTTCGATCTCGCCGCGCCGCAGACAGGTCGTGATCTCGAGCTGGTCCAGTGCCACCCCGGCGTCCTCCGCGGCGCGCAGCGTGTTGGCGATCTCCGATTCGGGGATGCCGAATAGGCGCATGGCGCCGCGTCTGTAGGTGACCGCGCCTTCGAGCGCGGCCTTCAGCTCCGCCGTCTGCAGCGCCATGTCCCACATCGGGTGAAGCTCACGCGGCGGGCCGGGCAGGACGACGACCGTCGGACCTCCTCCCGTGAGGGGCGGTACGACGAGGCCCGGGGCCGTTCCGACCGGCTCGAGCACCCCGGCCCCCTCGGGAATGACTGCCTGCTTGCGGTTGGAAGCGCGGATGGCCGCCGGGTCGAGACCGGGCCACCTGGCAGTGATCCCCTCAAGAATCCGCGCGATCCGCTGCTCGAGCTCGGGGTCGAGCACCATCTCGCGGCCGGCAAAGCGTCCCACGATCTCGGCCGTCAGGTCATCGGCCGTGGGGCCAAGGCCGCCGCTCGTGACGATCACCGCGAACCCCTCCGCGGCCATGAACTCGAGCGCCGCCAGCAGGTCTGCGGGACGGTCGCCGACGATTTGAATCACCGCCGGATCGAGGCCGATGTCGCGCAGGCGCTCAGACAGCCAAGGACCATTGCGGTCGGCGATGATGCCTGTGAGGACCTCGGTTCCGGTTACAAGGATGCCGGCGCGCGGCTTCACCTGACGCTCACGTGCAGGTGGGCTGACTGGTGGCCGGCAGCGTCGAGGTGCCGCGCGGGCGGATCCGGTAGCCGAGCGGCGTTGAGGAGTGAGACACGGTCACCGGTTTACCGTTGACCCTCATCTGCACGCTGGCATTGCCGAGCGTCAGGTAGAACTCGCGCGCGGTCTCGGTGGGAATCGTCTGGCCGGGGTTGTAGGTCACCCCCGAGATCAGCTTCTTGCCGGCGCCGTTCACGAGGCAGACGTACACGGGGGCGGTTGGCACGAGCTTCAGCGTGACCGTGCGGAATGGATGCTTCGTCGCGGTCGTGGTCGTCTTTGGCGGCGTCGTCGTGGTGTGGTGCGACTTGTGGTGAGAGCGGCTGTGAATCCCCGCGGTCTGGTTCGAGTTCGGCTTGCTCGAATTGATGCCGACGATGTAGAGCACGATCGCGATCGCGACCAGGACGGCGCCGATCAGGGCCCACGGCGGCGGCGCGAAGCGCCGTCTGCCGCGCCGTTCACGTTCGCGCTCCCGCTCGCGCTCCCGCCGCAGCGGCGCGATCGGTTGCAGCTCGTGGTCCGGGGGCCGCTCGTAGCGCTGTTTGAACTCCTCGACCAGCATCCTCGAGTCGAGCCCGAGATAGTCCCCGTAGGTTCGTAAAAAGCTCTTGACGTAGACCGGCCCGGGCAGCAGATCCCACTCTTCGTTCTCGATTGCGCGCAGGTACTTGGCTCGGATCTTCGTGCGCGTCTCGACCTCCGCCATGTCGATGTGGGCGCGAAGTCGGGCGTCTCTGAGGGTGGGACCGATGCTCGGCATGTCTCGCAAGGCTAGTGTCGCAACTCGCGACTCAGATGGCGTCCGGGTGGCCGCGGTGAAAATGCCTCCCACCCGTGCAGCTCTGGCGAGGTGGGACGATTTTTCCCCTCATACGGTGGAACTTTCGTCCCGACAGAGCTCGGAGCGCAAGGTGGGACGAATTTTCACCGCCCCGGAACCGGGACCGACCGCACCGGAACCGGGACTCATTGCCCTGGCACCGATACCGACGGAACGCGTGCGAGAGCCAGGGGGCCGTCACTCCTCGGGCACCCGCACGCGCCCAGGCCCATCGGCTTCTGAGAGGTGCGCCAGGATGCGGGGCACGTCGGCTTCCGCGATCAATACCTGGCGTGGCTTCGAGCCCTCGTAGCCGGAGATGATGCCGCGCCGCTCGAGCATGTCGATCAGGCGGCCGGCGCGCGTGTAGCCGAGCCGCAGGCGCCGCTGCAGCATCGACGTCGAGGCGGTCCCCATCTGCGCGACGAGCGCGATCGCCTCTTCGAGCAAGGGATCCTCGTCGGGGTGAAAGCCGTCGCCCTCGCCCTCGGCACCCTCGGCCGACTCGACCTCCTCGAGCAGCTGCTGCTCGAATTGGGGCTCGCCCTGACGCCGCCACGCGTCGGTCAACTCAGCGATCTGGAGCTCGTCGATATAGGCCCCCTGGATCCGCTGCAGCTTGGCCGACCCGAGCGGCGAGAACAGCATGTCACCCTGCCCGAGCAGCGATTCGGCGCCGTTCTGGTCGAGGATGACGCGCGAGTCTGTCTGGCTCGAGACGGCAAATGCGATGCGCGAGGGGATGTTGGCCTTGATCAGCCCTGTGATCACGTCCACCCGCGGCGACTGGGTGGCGACCACGAGGTGGATCCCAACCGCGCGCGCCTTCTGCGCGAGCCGGATGACCGAATCCTCGACGTCGGCCGGGGCGACCATCATCAGATCGGCGAGCTCGTCGATCACGCACACGATGTAGGGCAGCGCCGGCTCCCCGCGCTCGGTTCGCGCGCCGTTCAGCTCGACCAGCGAGCGCTTGCGCGCCAGCGACATCGTCCCGTAGCGCTGGTCCATCTCCTTGACCAGGTTCTGAAGCGCGTTGGCGGCCATGCGCGGGCTGGTGATCACGGGCGTCAGCAGGTGCGGAATCGACTCGTAGTGGTTGAGCTCCACCTGCTTGGGGTCGACCAGCACGAAGCGCACCTCGTGCGGCGTCGCGCGCAAGAGAATGCTCGAGAGCATCGCGTTGATGCAGGCCGATTTGCCCGACCCGGTCGTACCCGCGACCAGCAGGTGGGGCATCTTCGTCAGGTCCGCGCCGATCGCGCGGCCGGCGATGTCGGTTCCCAGCCACACGGTCAGCGGTGACCAGCCCGCGGGGGGTTCCTGAAAGACGTCGCCCAGGTGCACGATGCGGCGCCTGGCGTTCGGCACCTCGACCCCGACCGCCTGCTTGCCGGGGATCGGCGCCAGGATGCGGATCTCGGTCGCGGCCAGCGCGTAGGCGAGGTCGTCCTTGAGCTGGGCGACCTTTGAGACCTTGATCCCGGGGGCCAGCCGCAGCTCGTAGCGGGTGATATGGGGCCCGGTGACGTGGCCGATCACCTGGGCCTGAATGCCGAAGTGACCGAGGGTCTCGACCAGCATGCGTTCGACATGCTCCTGACCGGCGGTGTCGGGACGCAGCGAGGCGCCGTCAGAGCGGGTGAGGAAGCGGGCCGCCGGAACCCGCCAGGTGAACGAGGGGTCATCGGTCACCGAGGCGCGGTAGCGCCCCTGCGGGGTGAGCTGCGAGGGCTCCGGCGCGATCGGATCGGCTGCGAGCTCCTCGGCTTCGGAGGGATCGGGTCCGGCGGGCCCGGCAGGCGGCGCCTCGACATGGGTGGCGCGCACGACGAGCTCGTCGGTGTCGGGTTCGGGAGGCACCAGCGCGTCGCCGAAGGGCTGAGCAGGCTCGCGCCCGGCGGCCGCGGGCGCTGCGGTCCGATCCGCGCGGAAGGTCCCATTGCGCGCGGCTCCATCCCGCCCCGCCGCTGCCCGCTGGCTTGCCGAGGCGGCCAGCATCCGCGTCGTGCGCTCGAAGCCGGCTCCGGTCGCGCGCATCATGCCGCTCAACGTCGCGCCGGTCAACAGGATCACGCCTGCCGACAGCAGAAAGACGGCCAGGATCTGTGCGCCCAGGGTCGAGACGAGGTGGCTCGCGAGCCAGAACTGAGCCTGACCGACAATGCCGCCGCGCAGCTCCAGCGCGTGCGCGTGCCAGAACGCGTGCGCGGGCGTCGGGCCAGGCCCCACGCCGAGGGTGCCGGCCGCCATCGCAAGCGTCAGCGCACTCGCCACGCACACGGCGCCGGCGCGCAACGGTCTGCTTGGTCCGCGCAGCTCACGCGCGAGTAGCAGGGACCCAGCAGCGATCAGTACCGCGGGGCCTGCGTAGCCGATGACACCGAAGACAAATCGCAGGGCCGAGACCAGCGCCGACCCCAGCGCTCCGCCGTCGAGGCCGAAATAGGCGACGCAGACGAGGAAGATTCCCAGCGCGATCAGCGCGAGCGCGATCACGTCCACGTGATGGGGTGCGAACTGGCCACGCGGCCACGAGGGTCGCGCACGGGCAAGCAGCGAGCGCCGGGCCCGCTTTCTCGGCGGCTTCTTTCTCGCGCGACTGGCCATTTGCGGAAGGAATCTGCAGAGCTGCTTCGACGCCAGACGGCCCGCTCCTGCTGGCGTTAGCGCATGGTGAAGCACGAGGCCGGCGGCTTTCGGCCCGTTACCCTTGGACGGCGATGTCCGATTACGAACGCCCGCCGCGCGTGCTCGTGGTCGAGGACGACGACGCCATCGCCCAGGTGCTGCAACGGTCGTTGCGGCTCGAGGGCTATGAGGTCAAGATCGCCGGTGACGGCGTCAGCGCGCTCGACTCCGCCCAGGTCTTCCTGCCGGATCTCGTGATCTTGGACCTCGGCTTACCGCGGCTCGACGGCATCGAGGTGGCCAAGGAGCTGCGGCGCGCGGACGACGTGCCGATCCTGGTGCTGACGGCCCGCGACGCCCTGGAGGCGCGTGTCGAGGGCCTGGATGCCGGCGCCGATGACTACCTCGTCAAGCCGTTCGAGCGCCAGGAGCTGCTGGCGCGGCTGCGCGCGCTGCTGCGGCGGCGTCCACCGCGCGGGCAGGCAACGCTGACCGTTGGCGACCTCAAGCTCAACCCCGACACCCACGAGGTTACGCGCGGAGAGCGCGAGATCGACCTCACCCAGCGCGAGTTCGAGCTGCTCGAATACTTGATGCGCAACGAGCGGATCGTGATCTCGCGCCAGCGCCTGCTCGACGAGGTGTGGGGTTACGACCCGTTCTCGATGACCAACACGATCGAGGTTTTCGTCTCGAACCTGCGAAGGAAGCTGGAAGCCGGTGGAGAGCCCCGTCTCTTACATACGATCCGCGGCGCGGGCTACGTTCTCCGCGTATAGGTCGGTCCCCGTCCGCTGGCGCCTGGCCGGCGGTTCGGCGGTGCTGACCTTCGTGATCCTGGCCGCGTTCGCGGTCGTCGTCGGCGTCCTCACCGAAGGTCAGGTCAGGCGCCAGTTCGACGATCAGGTGCACTCGGCGGCCGACCGCCTGGTGCGGCAGATGAAGCCGGTCTACGACGCCGCGGCCAACCAGCTCGCCTGCAGCACGCACGTCGACCTCGGCACCGTCGCGCTCGACGGCGACGCCCAGATCCGAGTCTTCAGCGACGCCGGCCAGGTGATGTGCTCGCAGGCCGAGACGGGCGGCGCGGCCCCCAGGCCGCTCAACCAGCCGGCGTTCACCCCGCCCTACCAGCCGGGGACCTACGACGAGGGCGGCTACCGCGTCGAGGTGCGGGAGATCGGCTGGTATCCGGCCGGAGAGGGGTTGCTGCTCTACGCCAGACCCCTGTCCGAGATCGACCACACGCTCGCGCGGGTGCGCCTGTTCCTGCTGCTCGGGGTGCTGGGCGGGGCGGTGCTGGCGCTGGCCGCGGGCTTGTTCGTCGCCCGCCGGGCGATGCGGCCGATCGCCGAGCTGACCGACGCCGCCGGCGAGATCGAGCGCACGCGCGACCCCAGCCTCAAGATCCCCTATCCCGAGGCCGAGGACGAGGTGGCGGAGCTGGCGCGCACGCTCGACGGCATGCTGCGCGCGCTCGATGCCTCGCGTGGAGAGACGCAGACGATGCTCGAGCGCCAGCGCGAGTTCATCGCGGACGCCTCGCACGAGTTGCGCACGCCGCTGACGAGCGTCCTCGCGAACCTCGAGCTGCTCTCCGAAGAGCTCGAAGGAGAGCAGGCCGAGACGGCCCACGCTGCGCTGCGCTCGACGCGGCGCATGCGCCGGCTGGTCGGCGATCTGCTGCTGCTGGCGCGCGCCGACGCCAAGCGGGTCGCGCCCCACCGGCCCACAGATCTGGCTGACGTTCTGGTCGAGGCGGCCTCCGAGCTCGAGCCGGTCGCCGAGGGTCATGAGCTGATGATCGACGCCTCCCCGGCGATGGTGTCCGGGGTGCGTGACGACCTTCACCGGCTGGTGCTCAACCTGCTCGAGAACGCTGTCAGGCACACACCGCCGGGGACCCACGTACAGGCCTCGACGGGCCTGGAGGGCGGACAGGCCGTGCTGGTGGTCGCAGACGACGGCCCCGGGATCGCGCCCGAGCTCGGCTGGCGGGTGTTCGAGCGATTCGTGCGCGGCGTCCGCGACGGCGGGCGCGGATCGGGCCTCGGCCTGGCGATCGTGCGCGCGGTGGCGGAGTCGCACGGCGGCGAGGTCATCCTCGGGCCCTCGGGCCCCCACGGCGGCACGCGCTTTGAGATCCGCATCCCGGCCGCGGCCCGCGAGCGCGAGCCGACGCGCGGCTAGCGCTCCCTACACCTCGACGATCACGGGCAGCACCATCGGCCGCCGCCGCAGCCGTTCGTAGACGAACGCGGCGAGGTCGTCGTGGAGCTCCTGCTGGAGCAGGTCGACCTCGTGTACGCCGTCGGCGGCCGCCGACTCGAGCGAGCGCTCGACCTGCTCGCGGATCTCGTCGACGAGGCCCGGCGCCTGGTCGGCGAACGGCACGCCGCGGAAGATCACCTCGGGCGGCGCGACCGACTCGCCCGTCTGCTCGGAGACCGTCGCCACCACGATGAAGATGCCGTCAGCCGAGAGCATCCGCCGGTCGCGCAGGGCGACATCGCTCGGATCGCCGATGTCGACCCCATCGACGAAGACCATGCCCGAGCGCTCGGGCTCGCCGAGCCGCGCGCCGTCTCGGTCGAGCTCGAGCGGCAGTCCGTTGGCGACGCGGAACACGCGTTCGGATGGGATGCCGACCGCGTCCGCGAGCGCGGCATGGAGATAGAGCCGACGATGGTCGCCGTGCACCGGCATCACGTAGCGCGGTCGCAGCAGGTTGAGCATCAGCTTGAGCTCCTCCTGGTAGCCATGACCGGAGGCGTGAATCGGCGCGTCCGCGGTCGTGACCACGTCACAGCCGATCTGGTAGAGCCGGTCAACTGTCTCCCCCACCGCGCGCTCGTTGCCGGGAATCGGAGTGGCCGAGAAGACAACCGTGTCGCCGTCGTGCAGCGATATCTGCGGGTGGTCGTTGTGGGCCATCCGCCGCAGCGCCGAGAGCGGCTCGCCCTGCGAGCCGGTGGAAACGACGACGACCTTGTGGTCGGGCCAGTCCTCCACCTCGTGAGCGCCGATCATGATCCCCTCGGGAAACTCGATGTGGCCGAGCGAGCGACCGATGCCCACGTTCTTGCGCATCGATCGTCCCACCAGCGCGACCTTGCGCCCGAGCGCCGCGGCCGCGTCGACCACCTGCTGCACGCGATGGATGTTGGAGGCGAAGCTGGTGACGATGATCCTCCCCTGCGCGCGCGAGAAGACCTCCTCGAGCTGCGGCCCGACGATTCCCTCCGAGGGCGAGAACCCGGGGCGATCCGAGTTCGTCGAGTCGCCGAGCAGCAGCAACAGGCCCTCGCGGCCGAGCTCCGCCAGGCGCGAGACGTCGGCAGGCGGTCCGTCCACGGGCGTCTGATCGAACTTGTAGTCACCTGTCACGAGCACGCGTCCGAGCTCGGTCTCCAGGGCGACCGCGGAGGAGTCCGGGATCGAGTGAGTCAGGTGGACCAGCTCGACCGTGAACGGTCCGAGCGTGACCCGCTCGCCGGGCCCCAGATCGTGCAGCGGCACCTCGCGCAGACGGTGCTCGTCGAGCTTCGAGCGCGCCATCGCGACCGTAAGGCGGCGGCCGTAGACCGGCAGCGACTCGGGGTCCCCCAGCTCGCGCAGGATCCAGGGCAGGGCGCCCAGGTGGTCCTCGTGGCCGTGGGTGATCACGAACGCCTCGATATCGGCGACCCGCTCGCGCAGGTAGGAGAAATCGGGCAGCACCAGGTCGATGCCGAGCATCTCCGCGGTCGGGAAGCGGAGGCCCGCATCGACGACGACGATCCGCTCGTCGTACTCGATCACGGTCATGTTCTTGCCGATCTCGCCCAGCCCGCCCAGGGGCAGGACGCGCAGGACGCCGCTCACGCGGCCGCGGCGAGCAACCCGTGGCGCTCGAGCAGTGCGCGTACCGTGGCCGTCTCACGGTCATCGAGCGGCACGTAGGGCAGCCGCGGCTCCCCCACGTCCAGACCGAGCAGGTTCAGCGCCGCCTTGACGCTGCACGCCAGCGGGGCGACGGTCAGATCGCTGTAGGCATCCTGGAGGCTCGCGTCGAGCTCGCGCCGCCGCTCGGGCTCGTCCGCCATGCGGTGCATCTCCTCGCCGAACAGGTGGCTCGCGACCAGCACCCCACCCGGCTCCCCGAGGTCGAGCACGTCGGCGAGCAGGTCATCGTTGCCGGCGTAGATCGACAGACCGTCGAGCTTCTTCAGATTGTCGGCGTTGGCCTGCTTGACCGCGGCGATGTTGTCGATCTGGGCGAGCTCTTCGAGCAGCTCGTTGCTCATGTCCTGGCCCGTGCGCTGCGGGATGTTGTAGAGCACGATCGGCAGATCGGTCGCGCGCGCGACCTCCTCGAAGTGACGCACGAGCCCGCGCCGCGAAGGCCTGTTGTAATACGGGTTGACGACCAGCAATGCGTCCGGCCGCAGCTCGCTCACGCGTTCGGTCAGCTCGACCGTGTGGCGCGTGTCGTTGTGGCCGACACCGGCCACGACCGTCGCCTCGGGATGCGAGGGGCGGATCTCCTGGACCGCCAGAGCGATCAGGCGGAGCTTCTCCTCGTCTGAGAGCGTCGGCGCCTCGCCGGTCGTGCCGCATAGCACGAGGCCGTCGGAGCCATGGCTGAGCAGGTGCTCCATCAGCCGCACGGCGACGTCGTCGTCGAGTTCGCCGCGACTGTCGAACGGCGTCACCATCGCGGTCAGGATCGCGCCGAGGTCGAGGGCCATTGCGCGGGATTATTCCTCTTGTTGCGGGCGGCCGCCCCAGCCGAGCACCGACAGCGGCCCCAGCGCGGCGCGCTCGTGGGCGGGTGCGCTCGTGACCTCCAGCTCTCGCTTGGGCCGGGCGATCACGTGCGTGACAGGAGCGCCGGTGATGCGCCCGATCCGCTCGGGCAGCCCCTCGTGGAGCCATTTGGAGAAGCGCAGCGGGAGCGTCGCGACGATGATCTCGTCGTAGCGCTTGGGATCCCAGGCCTCGCTCACGGCAACGATCGGGTCGCCGTCGCCGACGCTGCCGTCGATCTCGAGTCCCTCCTCGCGCAGCCGCGCGCACGCCGCGGCGAGCTGTTCCCGGGCGGCCGCGCGTCCGCCGCCGACCGGCGTCGCCGGCACGAGCAACGTGAAGCTCACCTGCTCGCCGGCAGCGCGCTGCTTCATCGTCCGCACGAGCTCATCCGAGGCCGCAGTCACGTTGGCCAGCACGAGGATGTTCGTCTTCCATGTCATCTAGAGCGCACGCAGTGCCTTACGCAACATACCGCGCGCTCAGGCGAACCCGAGGCGCTCGCTCAAAACAGAAGTTGATCGAGTCCGACCGTGGGCGAGCTCTCAAGCTCCGCGACGCGGCGAATGGCCAGCAGCACCCCCGGCATGAACGACTCCCGTGCGAGTGAGTCATGGCGGATCGTGAGCGTCTGGCCGAGGTCGCCGAGGATGACCTCCTGGTGGGCGACGAGGCCAGGTAGGCGCACGGAGTGGATCGGCACCTCGCGTTGCTCTGAGGAGGCCTCGGCCATCATCGCCGCCGTCAGCGCGGCCGTGCCGCTGGGCGCATCGACCTTGCCCGCGTGGTGCAGCTCGATGATCTCTGCCGCCTCCATATGTCTGGCCGCCTCGGCGGCGAAGCGCATCATCAGCACGGCGCCGATCGCGAAGTTGGGCGCCACGAAGACGTTCGCAGCCGCGCCGGCGAACTCCTCCAGTGCGCCGAGATCGAAGCCCGTCGTGCCGATCACGACGTGCACGCCGGCCGCCACCGCCTCGCGGGCGTTCTGCAAGGCGCTGCCGGGGACCGTGAAGTCGACCAGCACGTCGGGATCGGCCGCCAGCGCGTCCGACAGCGAAGTCCGGAGCTCGGGATCGGCGCGCGCCACGAGCTCAAGGTCAGGCGCCTGCTGCACCGCGCCGCACACGGTCTCCCCCATCCTGCCGGCCGCGCCCGCGACCGCCACCCGGATCGTCCGGGTCGGCGCCTCGTCGGCGCTCACGCCGCCTCGCCGGCGAGCGAAGGCGCGGGTAGCGCGCGGGGAGCCACCGGCTCGAGCGCTTGTTCGAGGCGCTCGCGATCGGGGCCGATCGCGGCCGCCGAGCGCCGCTCGGGCTGCCACAGCTCGGCCGCGAGCTCCGCCACATCGTCGAGTGTGACGGCGTCGATCTTCTCTAGCACCTCATCCAGCGACTCGAGCGGGGCCCCGGCCAGCACCTCCGAGCCGAGCCGGCTCATCCGCGCGCCGGTCGACTCGAGCGAGAGCACGACCCTGCCCTTGAGGTTCTCCTTGGCCCGCGTGAGCTCCTCGGCCGTGGCGGGCTCCCCCGCCAGCCGCTCGAGCTCCTCGCCCACGACGGCCAGCGCCTCCTTGAGGTTGTCGGCGCGCGTCCCCAAGTAGAGCCCCACCTGGCCCGCGTCGTGGTAGCCGCTCGCGAACGAGTAGACCGCGTAGGCGAGGCCGCGGCGCTCGCGCACCTCCTGAAAGAGGCGCGAGGACGAGGTGCCGCCGAATACGTTGTCCAGCACGCGTAGCGCGTAGCGGCGCTGGTCGAAGCGGGATAGGCCAGTGCCGCCGATGCAGAGGTGGTACTGCTCGGTGTCCTTGCGCTCGAAGCTCAGCCGTGGCGCGAATGCCGGCGGCGCCTGCGCAAATCTCGGCACGGGCCGGCGCCGGCCCGCGGGCACCCTGCTCGCCGCGAGCTCGACCAGAGCGTCGTGCTCGACGGCGCCCGCAGCCGCGATCACGATGTTCGAGGGCACGTAGCGGCGGCGGTGAAAGCGCGCGATCTCGGCCACCGGGGTATCGGCGATCACGGGCGCGCGGCCGATGATCGCCCGCCCCAGCGGGTGCTCGCCGAACACGGCCTCGCCGAGCAGATCGAAGACCTTCTCCTGCGGGTCGTCCTCGTACATCGCGATCTCCTCGAGGATCACCGCACGCTCGGAGTCGACCTCGCGCATGGCCGGGCGGAAGACCATGTCGGCCATCACGTCGAAGGCATCGGGCAGGTGGGTGTCGATCACACGGGCGTACACGGAGGTGGTCTCCTTGCCGGTGCCCGCGTTGAGCTCGCCTCCCATCGTGTCGAAGATCTGGTCGATCTGGAGCGAGCTGTACTTGGCCGAGCCCTTGAACAACAGGTGCTCGACCAAGTGCGATAGCCCGGCGTGCTGCTCGTCCTCGCCGCGCGAGCCCGTGCCGACCCAGATCCCGAGCGCCACCGAGCGGACCGCGGCCATCGCCTCGGTCGCGATCCGCACCCCCGAGGGGAGCGTCGTCAGACGGTGCTGGTCAGCCACGGCGGCGCCGCCGCCCTGGCCCGCGGCGCTCCGGGGTCCGGGTCAGGACGCCGGCCGCTCCGGGTCGCGGTCGCGGACACGGCCGCGCTCGCGATCACGGTCACGATCGCGCGGGCCCCGGGGGGGCCGCCCATCGCGCCCGTTGCGACCGCGGCCACCGCCGCCTCCGCCCCGCCGCGCGGGTCCCGGGTCGCCGGTGCCGACCGCCTGGAGCTCGTCGACCGTCTTGCCGGCCACGTCGGGGTCGCTCGCCAGCCGCAGGCCGATGCGGCCGCGCTCGCGGTCGACCTCGACCACGCGCACCGCGAGCTCGTCGCCCTTGTTCAGCACCTCCTCGACCGTCGCCACCCGCTGGCCGGGAGAGACGTTCGAGATGTGCAGTAGGCCATCGGTGCCCTTCGAGAGCTCGATGAAGGCGCCGAAAGCGGTCGTCTTGACCACCTTGCCGGTGAACTCGTCGCCGATCTCGACCTCCTTGGTCATCGCGCGGATGCGGTCGACCAGGGCATCGCCGCGCTCGCCGTCGGAGGCGTAGACCAACACCTGGCCCTCGTCCGAGACGTCGATCTGGGACTCGAATTCCTCCTGCAGCGCGCGGATCGTCTCGCCGCCCTTGCCGATCAGCAGCCCGATCTTCTCCGGGTCGATCTGGATCGTCGAGATGCGCGGCGCGTAGCGCGAGAGCTCGGAGCGCGGCCCCTCGATCACCTTGTCCATCTCGCCGAGGATGAAGGTCCGCGCGACCTTGGCCTGAGCGAGCGCGTCGCGCAGGATCTCAAAGGTGACGCCCGTGATCTTGATGTCCATCTGCAGCGCGGTGATGCCGCGCTCGGTTCCGGCGACCTTGAAGTCCATGTCGCCCAGATGGTCCTCCACGCCGGCGATGTCGGTGAGGACGATGTACTCCTCGCCCTCCTTGATCAGCCCCATCGCGATGCCGGCGACCGGCCGCGTGATCGGCACGCCAGCGTCCATCAGCGACAGCGAGGAGCCGCACACGGAGGCCATCGAGGAGGAGCCGTTTGACTCGAGGATGTCCGAGACCACACGGATCGTGTAGGGGAACTGCTCCTGGCTCGGGATCATCGGCACGAGGGCCCGCTCGGCCAGCGCGCCGTGGCCGATGTCGCGGCGCTTCGGACCGCGCATGAAGCCGGCCTCCCCGACCGAGAAGGGCGGGAAGTTGTAGTGGTGGAAGTAGCGCTTGGAGGTCTCGAGCCCGAGCGTGTCGAGCCGCATCTCCTCGCGCGTGGTGCCGAGCGCGACGACGCTCAGCGCCTGCGTCTGGCCGCGGGTGAAGAGCGCCGAGCCGTGCGCGCGTGGCGCGACGCCGACCTCGATCGAGATCGGGCGGATCTCCTCGGCGCCGCGACCGTCGGGGCGCTTCTTGTGGACCGCGATCCGCTCCCGGATCAGCGTCTGCTCGAGCTTGTCGAAGGCCATCTGCGCGGCCGCCCGGCGCTCGGCGTAGTCGGGCGCCTCGGGGTCGGGCGCGTAGTGCGCGAGCACCTGCTCCTCGACCGCCTTGCACGCCTCCTGGCGCTCGATCTTGTCGACGACCTGGGTGGCCTGGTCGAGCGCCTCGCCGTGGGAGCGCTGGAGCTGCTCGTAGTGCTCGGGGTCTACCTGCGGGAGCGCCACCTCGAGCTTGGGCTTGCCGGCCCGCTCGGCGAGCTCGCGCTGGGCCGCACACAGCCGCCTGATCTCGCTGTGGGCGATGTCGAGCGCGTCGAGGATCTCCGCCTCGGGGATCTCGCTGGCGCCGGCCTCGACCATCAGGATCGCATCTTCGGTGCCGGCCACGATCAGGTCGAGCTCGGTCGCCTCGGCGAGGTCTTCCTCGCTCGGGTTGACGACGAAGTTGCCCTCGACTTTGCCGATCCGCACCGCTCCGACCGGCGTCGGCAGCGGGATGTGGGAGACCATCAGGGCCGCCGAGCAGCCGTTCATGGCGAGCACGTCGTAGGGGTGGACGTGGTCGACCGAGACCGGGATCGCGACCAGCTGGGTCTCGTAGCGCCAGCCCTTGGGGAACAGGGGCCGGATCGGGCGGTCGATCAGGCGCGCAGAGAGCGTCGCCTTCTCGCCGGCGCGTCCCTCGCGCTTGAAGAAAGAGCCGGGGATCTTCCCGGCCGCGTACATGCGCTCCTCGACATCGACCGTGAGGGGCAGGAAGTCGACCTCGCGCACGTTGCCCGCGGTCGCAGTGCAGAGGACCATCGTGTCGCCCGCGCGGACGACGACGGCGCCGGAGGCCTGCTTGGCCAGTTTGCCGGTCTCGAACGAGATCTCGTTGCCCTCGATCTCGACGGACACGCGCGTAACGGCGTCAGACATATATTCAATTCCCTTCTTACCTCGCCCTTCGGTCGGCGAGGACGTCTCGTTTCTCTATCTCTGGATTCCGAACGGAGTCGATGGTAGCGGGAGCGCGGGCGCTTGCCCGTCTCACAGCTGGTCGAGCAGCCGCGCATCCACGCGCCCGGCGATCAGATGCCCGCCCGCGAGCACCGTCGGAGTGGTCACGACGCCGGCGCGGATGCCGCCCCTGAAATCGCCGCGCACGCGCGCGGCGACCTCGGCGCTGCGCCGATCGCGCTCAAAGCGCTCGAGGTCGAGCCCGAGCTCACGCGCGCGGCGCCACAGGTGCGGGTCCTCGAGCCGGGCCTGGTCTCCGAACAGCGAGTCGTGCATCTCCCAGAAGCGGCCCTGGAGCGCCGCCGCCTCGGCGGCGCAGGCAGCCGCCCACGCCCGCGGATGACTCGAGCGCACGGGAAAGTGGCGAAAGACATGGCACAGACCGGCGCGCTCGGCGAGCTGGCGGTGGAGCACCGCGCAGAAGGGGCACTCGAAGTCCCCGTACTCGATCACGACCGTTCCCTCCGCGGGGCCGCGCATGTGGTCCTCGGCGGATACCGGGGGTGCGGGCGCCGAGCTGAGCTCGGTCACGCGGCCTTGAGGCCGTCGAAGATCAGGTTGGCCCCGGGCAGCTCGGCGGGCGAGGAGGCGACGTAGCTCCAGCTCACGACCCCGTCGGGGCCGACGATCACGAGCGCGCGCTGAGGGAAACCCTTGGCGTGGTAGACGCCGAACGCGCGGCACGTCTCGCCTTTGGGCTCAAAGTCTGAGAGCTGCTCGATCCGCACTCCCAGCTGCTCGCGAAACGCGCTCTGTGAGTAGTGCGCGTCGCAGGAGACGCCGTAGAGCGTCGCGCCGCGCGCCTTGAATTCGTCCAGCACTTCCTCATAGAGCGCAAACTGGTCGGTGCACACCGGGCTGAACGCGAACGGATAGAACACGAGCACGGTTATCGAGCCGAGCAGGTCGGCCCGCGTGAAGGCGCTGCCGTCCTCGCGCCGCAGCGTGAACTCGGGCGCGTCCGTCCCGGCTTTGAGAACGCTCACCTGCGCAGGCCGAGCTCGCGTACGAGCGAGCGATAGCGCTCGAGGTCGGCCCGCTGCAGGTAGGACAGCAGCCGCCGGCGCTTACCGACCAGCATCAGCAGCCCACGCCGCGAGTGGTGGTCCTTGCGGTGCTCGCGCAGGTGCTCGGTGAGCGCGCTGATGCGCTCGGTCATGAGCGCGATCTGGACCTCGGCCCTGCCCGTGTCGCCCGAGCTCGAGCCGAAGCGCTCGACGATCTCGCGTTTGCGGTCCTGGGTTATGGTCACGCGGGCGTCGTGGAAGTGGGGGTGCTCATGCGGCGCCCGAGGCTAGCAGGGTGCGCGCGCGCTCCACATCCGCTCGCATCTGCTCGACCAGCGACTCGGCCGAGTCGAAGCGGCGCTCGCCGCGCAGGCGCCTGACGAACTCGATCCGCAGGCGGCGCCCGTAGAGGTCGAGCTCGCGGTCGATCACGTAGGCCTCGACGAGGACGCCGCGGCCGGTGCCGAAGGTCGGTCGGACGCCGACGCTGACCGCCGCCGGCATGCCGTCGGCGTAGGCGGCGTAGACGCCGTGGCCGGGGCACACGAGCGCCTCGTCGGGAACCAGGTTGGCCGTCGGGAAGCCGAGCGTGCGGCCCCGCCGGTCGCCCGCGACGACCTCGCCCTCGAGCTGGAACGGGGCGCCCAGGAAGCGCGCGGCGAGCTCGACCTCGCCGGCCAAGACCAGGCCCCGGATGTGGCTCGAGGACACGACCTCGCCGTCCACCTCGACCAGCGGCACGACGCGTGCCTCAAAACGGCCGTCGGCCTGAAGCAGCGCGGCGTCGCCGGCGGCGCGGTGGCCGAAGCGGAAGTTCTCGCCGACCGACACCCGCGTTGCGCCCAGGTGGTCGACCAGCACCTCGTCGACGAACCCCTGCGGCGTCTGCTTGGCGAAGCCCTCGTCGAAGCGGATCACAACCAGCTCATCGACCCCGAGGCCCGCGATCAGCTCCGCCTTGACGTCGAGGCTCGTGAGCAGCTTGGGCGCTGCCTCGGGGCGCACCACCTGAAGCGGATGGGGATCGAAGGTGAGGACGGTGTCGTTGCCCGCGATCACCTCGCGATGGCCGAGATGGACGCCGTCGAACTCGCCCACGGCCACCTGCCTTTCCCGCGGCTCGGCGTGATCGAGCATCGTGATCTGCATGTGGCGCGGAAGCGTATCCAGGGGTCAAAATGCACACATGCGAGCCACGATCCGCCAGTACGCGCCCAGCGACCTCGCGTCGATCCTGTGGCTCTGGGAGCGGACGGGCGCGGTACCCGTCGGCGACGACGGGCTGACGCTCGACCAGGCCGTTGAGCTGATGGGCTCCACGCCGGCAGTGACGCTCGTCGCCGAACGCGACGGCGAGCTCGTGGCCGTCGCGCTCGGCGGCGTGGTCGCGCCGATCGGCTGGATCTACCGGGTGACCGTCGCTGCCGGGGCCGAGCCCGAGATCGCCACCGAGCTGTTGAGCGCGCTCGAGCTGAGGCTCGCCGAGGGCGGCGCGCGCAAGGTGGTGGCCGTGGTCGGAGAAGCGAGCACAGCTGGCTCGGAGCTGGTCCGCTTCGGCTACGACGGCGCGGCGGAGATGCGCTATCTGGAGCGTCAGTTACCTGACTTCGCCGCCGCCGCGCCGGAGGCGCTCGAGGAGCTCGGCGCGCACGTGATCGCCCCCGGGCTGTGGGATGAGCTGCGCGGGCTCGACGAGCCCAAGCAGATAATCGAGCGCAGCGTGATCCTGCCCCTGGCCGAGCCCAAGCTCGCCGCCCGCCACGGCGTCTCGCCACCTCGCGCGATCGTGCTGTTCGGTCCCCCCGGGACCGGCAAGACGACCTTTGCCAAGGGGATCGCCTCGCGCCTCGGCTGGCCGTTTGTCGAGATCGAGGCCTCGGAGATCGCGGGAGAGGGAGCCGAGCGCCAGGCGGCGCTGCTGGCCGAGAGCCTCGCGCGCGTGCGCACCGACCTCGCCTCGGCGGTCGTGTTCATGGACGAGGTCGAGGACCTCGCCTCGGCGCGCACCGCGGAGCGCAAGGTCAGCCCGAGCGTGACCAACGAGTTCCTGAAGCAGATCCCGCGGCTGCGCGACCTGCCTGAGCATCTGCTCGTGTGCGCGACCAACTGGGTGCGGCGACTCGACCCGGCCTTCCTGCGCCCGGGCCGCTTCGATCACGTGCTGCCTGTGGGCGCGCCCGACTCCGACGCGCGCCGGGCGATCTGGGGCCGCTACGTCGAGGAGATCACCGACGAGCAGGTCGACACGGCCGCGCTCGCCGCCCAGAGCGACCTGTTCACGCCGGCCGACATCGAGTTCGCCGCCCGCAAGGCCGCCCAGCGCGCGTTCGAGCGCGAGCACTTCGAAGGGCCGACGCACAGGGCCACGGGCGAGGACTTCCTGATCGCGATCCGCAGCACGCGCCCGAGCCTTTCGGTCGAGATCCTCGACTCCTTCCGAGAGGACGTGGCGCAGTACGCGCGCTACTAGCCGGACGTGCACAACGTGACAATGTCGCGCGCGCGGCGGCACCGTGGATCGAAAGTGTCGCTCAGAGCAACTTTGCGACCAAGGTCGCCCCGGGCCGCGGACTTTGGCTAGTTGCTCACGCCCGGGGTGTGCGAGGTGTTGCTCACGCCCGGGGTGCGCGAGGTGTTGCTCACGCCCGGGGTGTGCGAGGCGTTGCTCACGCCCGGGGTGTGCGAGGCGTTGCTCTTGCCCGGCGCGCCCGGGCCTCACGCCCGGGACCCCCCCGAACCCCCCGGCCCTACCCCCCGCCCCTACTAGCCCCGCAGCACCACGAGCGGCTTCAAAACCCCCGGCGCGCCCGGCGCGAAGACGCCGATCAGCCCTCGATCGTCCACTACGCGCACCGGCCCCGAGGCCTCGCCGGCGATCCGCGCGCCGTGGAGCGCACGCTGCGCCTCCTCCCCACGGGCGGCGACCGAGGGCAGAAACGACAGCGCCTGCGAGAGCTCGACCACGCGCTCAGGAGCCGCGTCGGCCACGTCGAACGGCCCGATCGCAGTCCGCCGCAGCGACACGCAGTAGGCGTCGCCGAGCGCGGCGATCAGGCTGCGCACGTAGGTGCCCGACGAGCACTCGATCTCGAACTCGCGCCGCGCGCCGTCGGGCGAGCGCGAGCGCTCCTCGAACCGCAATACGTGCACGTCGCGCTCGGGCAGCGCACGGCCTCCCCCCGGCGCGCCAGCCGGTAGGCGCGCTCCCCGCCGACCTTGACCGCGGAGAAGGCCGGCGGGCGCTGGCGCACGACACCCGTCGGCAGCGCGAGCTCGCCCGAGGGCACGAGGCCGGTCTCGGTGATCTCGCCCTCGGGATCACCGGTCGAGGAGACCGCCCCAAAGCGCGCCACCGCCACGTAGGTCTTCGGCAGCTCGAGCAGGAAGCGCTGCGTGCGCGTGGCGCGGCCGACGAGCACCAGTAGCAGCCCGGTCGCGAAGGGGTCGAGCGTGCCCGCGTGGCCGACCTTGACGCCCCGGCCGTAGCTCCGCTTGACGGGTGCGATCGCCGCGGCGGAGCTGACCCCGCGGGGCTTGTCCAGCAGGATGATCCCGTCGCCGCGCACCGACGCGCCAACACCTAGAGCTGCGCCGCCAGCTCCTCGCGCAGGAAGCGCACCAGCTCCTCGTGCGACATCCCGGTGGTGAAGCCGGCCGCCTGGCGGTGGCCGCCTCCACCCTGGGCCCGGGCGATGCGCGAAACGTCGACGCGCTCGTCGCTCGAGCGCAGCGAGACCTTCTGCTGGCGGTGGCCGTCGCCGTCCACCTCGCGGTCGCGGACGAGCGCCGCGACGAGCGTGCCGCGCACCGAGCGCAGCAGGTCGACGAGCCCCTCGGAGTAGCTCGGCTCGGCGTGGGCGGCGCTGAAGTCCGAAGCGCTCAGCTCTGTCACGAGCAGGCGCCCGTCGTCGTAGCGCTCGACGTTCTGCAGCCCGCGCGCGAGCAGCGCGACCTTGCCCGCCGGCACATCCTCATACACGCGCCGATAGATCGAGTGCACGTCGACGCCGGCCTCGATCAGGTCGGCCGCCATCTCGTGCGCGCGGCCCGTCGTGTTCCCGTACATGAAGCGGCCCGTATCGGTGACCAGCCCCACGTACAGAGCTTCGGCAATCTCGCGCGTCGGCCTGACCTCGAGCGCTCCCATCAGATCCCAGACGATCTCGGCCGTGCAGGATGCGTCGGGGCGCACGTAGTTGATCGTGCCGAAGCGCGTGTTGTCGTGGTGGTGGTCGATGTTGACGATATGGGCGCCCGGGCGCTGGAATGCCTCGGCCGGATTGCGCTCGAGGTTGCCGCAGTCGAGAAAGATGATCGTTCGCTCGTCCAGGTCGGCTGGAGCGGTGTCGATCAGCCCCGGCAGCGGCAGGAAGCCGTACTCCTCCGGCAGCGGGAAGTCGGTCGGATCGATGAACATCAGGCTGTCGCGGCCGAGCGCGGTGAGCAACTCCTGCATCGCGATCAGCGAGCCGAGCGCGTCGCCGTCGGGGTGCTCGTGGCTGACCACGACGACCTTCTGCGCGCTGCGCAGCTCCTCCAGCACCAGCTCGCGGTCGGAGCGCTCGCCGTTGGTCGTCATGACCGATCCCGCCGCTGGTCGAGCATGCGCGTGATGCGCATGCCGCGCGCGATCGATTCGTCGTAGCTGAAGGTGAGCGTGGGCGTGTGCTTGAGGTGCAGCTCGCTCGCCAGCAGCCCCTGCAAGAAGCCCTGCGCCGACTGCAGCCCGGCGAGGCTCGCCTCGCGCTCGGCCGCGTCGCCCAGCACGCTCACGTATACACGTGCGTGCCGTAGGTCTGAACTGGTCTTGACTCCCGTCACGGTTACGAAGCCCACGCGTGGGTCATGCAGCTCTGTGGCGATCGCGTCACTCAGAACCTCGCGCACCGCCTCGTCCACCCGTCGCATGCGGCCGGATCGCATCCTATTCCCTCCACACAACTCGAGAAGAGTACGCCGGTCCCGCGACGGCGCGCGCGCTGCGGGGCTCATCCGCGCAGCTCCTCGACCGAGGCGATCAGCCGTTCGACGTGCACCCCGTCCGGGTTGCGCGCCTCGAGCAAGCGCTCGACGCGATCGGACAGGGCGTTCACGGCGGCGGGCGAGGCGCCGGTCACGGCCACGTTCAGCGTGGCCCGCTGCCAGCGGTCCTGGTGGTCGATCTCGGCCACGGCCGCGCCCAGTCGGCGCTTCAGCAGCGCCTTGATCGACTGCAGCTCCTTGCGCTTCTGCTTGAGCGACTGCGCCTGGCCGAAGTGCAGCTCGACCACGAGCACGGCGACGAAGCCGGCCGACGCCACTGCCGCACCCCGGGTGCTCAGGCGAGCTCGCGCTCGCGCAGGCGGGTGGCGTAGGGCTCGAGCACATCGCCTTCCTTCATGTCGGCGAAGTCCTTGAGCACGATGCCGCAGTCGTAGCCCGCGGCGACCTCGCGCACGTCGTCGTTGAACCGCCGCAGGCTCGCGATCTCGCCGTCGTAGACGATCGTGCCGTCCCGCACCAGCCGCACCTTTGCGCCGCGCGTGACCTTGCCGTCGACCACGTGCGAGCCGGCGATCGCGCCCACGCGCGAGGCCCTGAACACCTGGCGCACCTCGACCGTGCCGAGCACCTCCTCGACCTCCTCGGGCGCGAGCATGCCCTCCATCGCCTGGCGCAGGTCCTCGATCGCGCGGTAGATCACCGCGTAGGTGCGGATCTCGACGCCCTCGCGCTCGGCCACCGCGCGCGCCTCGCCGACCGGCCGCACGCCGAAGGCGAGGATCACCGCGTCGGAGGCGGCGGCGAGCATCACGTCGGACTCGGTCACGCCGCCGACGGCGCCGCGGATCACGTTGACCGAGACCTCCTCCTGGGGCAGCTTCGCGATCTCGTCCTCGATCGCCTCGAGCGAGCCGGCGACATCGGCCTTGATCACCAGCCCGAGCTCCTGCAGCCCCTCCTTGAAGATGTCCTCGAGCGAGATGCGCTTGCCCGCGCGCCGCGCGAGCGACTCGGTCTTCAGCCGCGTCGCGCGCTCGGTCGCGAGCTGGCGCGCGCGGCGCTCGTTCTCGACCACGCGCACGCGCTCGCCGGCCTCGGGCACGCCGTCGAAGCCGAGCACCTCGACCGGCTCGCCGGGCAGCGCCTGGCGCACGCGGTTGCCGAGGAAGTCGTGCATCGCGCGCACGCGGCCCCAGTGGGCGCCGGCCACCAGCGCATCGCCGACCTCCAGCGTGCCGCGGTCGATCAGGATCGTCACCACCGGGCCGCGGCCGGGATCGAGCTTCGACTCGATCACGCTGCCCGACGCGGGCGCGTTCGGAGTTGGCGCGCAGCTCCTCGACCTCGGCCATCAGGATGATCGTCTCGAGCAGGTCGTCGAGCCCCTGCTTGGTCTTGGCCGAAACCTCCACGAACTCGGTGTCGCCGCCCCAGGCGACCGGCTGCAGCCCCAGGCCTGGCCATCTCGCGAGCGCACTCGGTCGGGCTGCGCGCCCTCCTTGTCGATCTTGTTGATCGCCACCAGCATCGGCACGTCGGCCTCCTTGGCGTGGTCGACGGCCTCCTGCGTCTGCGGCTTGACGCCGTCGTCGGCGGCGACCACGATCACGGCGATGTCGGTCACCTTCGCGCCGCGCGCGCGCATGGCGGTGAACGCCTCGTGGCCGGGGGTGTCGAGGAAGGTCACGGTCCTTGAGTCGTGGTGGACCTGGTAGGCGCCGATGTGCTGGGTGATGCCGCCTGCCTCGCCCGCGGCCACCTCGGTCTCGCGGATCGCGTCCAGCAGCGAGGTCTTGCCGTGGTCGACGTGGCCCATGATCGTGACCACCGGCGGGCGCTCGGTGAGCTCCTCGTCGGAGTCGTCGAAGACCGGCTCGAACACGGTCTCATCATCGGAATGGACGAGCTCGACCTCCTTGCCGAACTCCGCGGCCAGCAGCCCCACGGCGTCGTCTGAGAGCGTCTGCGTCAAAGTCTTCATCTCGCCCATCGCCATCAGCTTCTTCATCACCTCGGGCACGGTCACGTCGAGGTACTCGGCCACGTCCTTGACCGTCGAACCAGAGTTGACGCGGATCGCCTCGGGCGTGCTGGGCTGGGACGGGAGTCGCGGGCTGAGACGCGGCCTCCTCGTCGTAGACGCCGCGCCGGCGCCGTCCCCGCCGCCTCCCGCGCGGCGGCTGCACGCTCGGCGGCGGTCCCCCGCCGGGCGAGCGGCGCGAGGCCTGCGAGTCGATGATCACGCGCCGCCGGCCACCGGCGCTGCTGGGCGCGCGCTCGCCCTGGAGCGAGTCGCGGGTCGGGCGCTTGGGCGCCTGGCGGGCAGGCTCGCGTTGCCGCGCCGGAGCATGGCGCCCGGGCCGTTGGCGCTCGCGGTCTCGGTGCGAGCGCTTCTCACCGTCCGAACCGTCGCCGGCGGGAGCCTGAGAGCACGCGCGCGGCGAGCGCCTCGTCGACCGACGAGGAGACGGCCTTGACCTCGATCCCGGCCGCCTGCAGGCGCTCGAGCAGCGCCCGCGGCTGCAGCCCTCGTTCCTTGGCGATCTCGTGTACGCGCTTGTTCATCGCGGCCCCAGTCTAGATTCGCCTACTGGGTTGCGCTCTCGGCGGGACGGTTGTCGCCTCCTGGTGCTCGAGTGCCTGGTGGGACTCGATGCCGCAGTAGCGCGAGCCCGGCAGCGCGGCGTTGGGGCAGCGGCGGCCATTCGAGAGCACCGCGGCGCAGCGGCCCTGGAGCTCCTCCTGCTCGTAGCCGCGCTCGGCCTCCTCGGCCGCGAACTCGGTCTCCGAACGGATGTCGATGCGCCACCCGGTCAAGCGTGCGGCGAGGCGCGCGTTCTGGCCCTCGCGACCGATCGCCAGCGAGAGCTGGTCGTCGGGCACGATCACCGTCGCCTGCTTGCCGGCGTCGTCGACCAGGACCTCGCGCACGCGCGCGGGCGAGAGCGCCTTGGCGACGAAGCGGGCCGGCTCGTCGTTGTAGGGGATGATGTCGATCTTCTCGCCGCGCAGCTCGGAGACGACCATGCGCACGCGCGAGCCGCGGGGGCCGACGCAGGCGCCGACCGGGTCGACGCCGTCGACGTGCGAGACCACCGCGATCTTGGAGCGGTAGCCGGGCTCGCGGGCGACGCCGGTGATCTCGACCAGGCCGTCGGCGATCTCCGGCACCTCGAGCTCGAACAGCTGCTTGATCAGCTCGGGGTCGCGCCGGGAGACGATGATGCTCGGCCCCTTGGTCGAGTTCGAGACGTCCTTGATCACCGCCTTGATCCGCTGCGAGTGGTCATAGCGCTCGCCGTCGACCTGCTCGGACTTGGGCAGCAGCGCCTCGACCCGCTCGCGCAGCGCCACCAGCGTGTAGCGCGAGTCCGACTGCTGCACGATGCCCGTGATCAGCTCGCCGACGCGGTCGCGGTACTCCTCGAACATCATGTCGCGCTCGGCCTCGCGGATCCGCTGCAGGATCACCTGCTTGGCCGTCTGGGCGGCGATGCGGCCGAAGTCGTGAGGGGTGACGTCCTCGCTTCTCGATCTGGTCCTCGTACTGCTTCAGCTTCTCGGGATCGAGCTCGGGCTCGGGCGGCTCGCGCATCTCGCCGGTCTCCGGGTCGACCGTCGGCTCGGCCTCGTCGGGGGAGGAGACGAGCAGCTCCTCCTCGAGCTCGGGCGGGATCTTCAGCTCCCAGACGATGAAGTCGGCGGTGTCGCGGTCGATCTCGACCCGCGCGTAGCGGGCCGCCCCGGGCGTCTTCTTGTACGCCGACAGGAGCGCGTCCTCGAGCGCCTCCATCAGCTTCTCGGCGGAGATGTTCTTCTCGGCGGCGAGGCCTCGTACGGCTTCGACTATTTCCTTTGACATCGGCGTCAGTCTCCCGGGACGAGGTTGCAGCGAAGTATTTGTTCGTAGGGGATCGTCACGACACCCTCCGGGCGTGGCGACCGTCACACCGTCATCCGAGGCGCGCAGCAGCTCTCCGGTGACGCTCTTGCACTCCGGCTCGGCTACGGAGCGCAGCCGCGCCCGGACCTGACGGCCGACGAAGCGCTCGAAGTGCGCGGGCTTCGTCAGCGGGCGGTCGGCGCCGGGCGAGGAGACCTCGAGCGAGTAGCGGTCGCGGTAGTCGTTGAGGCGTCCCGAGACGCGCTCGCAGAGGCCTAGCGTGACCCCCTCGGGGTGGTCGATGAACAGGCGCAGCGTGGCGCCCGAGGTGACCTCGGCGAGCAGCACCTCGACGTCCGGCTCAACGTTCCTGAGCCTCGCTTCGATGTCTGTCTGTAGTGCGCTCACTGCTCTCCTCCATAAAAAAAGTGGGCTTGCGCCCACTTCCGGTACTCCACCGGGAAACGTCCCGGCGGCGACAAGCTTTCGCTGTGAGCGTAGCACCGCAGCCGTGGCGCTGTCATTTCTTATCGCCCGGCGCACATGTGCGCCGGGCCCCGCCGGAACATGTTCCGGCGGGCCGATCCGCACATGTGCGGATCGGAAGGGGTCGGCACATGTGCCGACCCGCGGGGCCGCGCATGCGCGGCCCCGAACAGCTCAAAAGTCAGCTCTCTGCCGCGCGCGCCCGGGCGCGGTCGCGGTAGAGCCGGTAGTCGGGCCGCCCCGGTTGCATGCAGGCGGCCAGCGCGAGCGGCGCCCGCGCCTCGGCGTGGCGGCCGAGCAGCTGCAGCGAGCGGCCGAGGCAGAACAGCGCGAAGTCGTTGGTCGGCGCGCGGTCGACGACCGCCTCGAACTCCTTCGCCGCCTGCTCGTAGCGCTGGGCTCCGAACAGCGCGCGCCCGAGCGCCTCGCGGATCGAGGTCTTGTCCGGGGCCAGGTCGCGCGCCCGCGACAGGGGCACGGTCGCCTGGTGGTTATGACCGGCCTCGAGCAGCTCGGTGCCGCGCCTGAAGAGGTCGTAGACGTCGTCTGAGGGCACCGCTCCAGTTTAGGAGTCCGGCGCGCGCAGCCGCCGCGGCGGCAGCGCCCACCACGAGCGCAACCAGCCGCCGAACCCGAGTCCGGCCGCGAGCTGGGTCCGCAGCGCACGCCGCTGGGCGCCCGTCGGCAGCTCGCTGACGCGCCCGTAGCGCGCGAGCCGCAGTCTGCGCAGGTACGAGACCGCCGGCGTCGAGGCCCGGAAGCGCTGCTCGAGCGCGTGCAGCGTGAGTCCGTCCCGAGCCGGCCGCCCGCAGCGGCGCAGCGCCAGCTCGAGCTCGGAGATCAGCCGCTCCACGCTCGCCGGGCGGCGCCACAGACGCAGCGCCAGCCCGGCGCCGATGATCAGCGCCAGGCCCAGCGGGATCGCGACCCAGAGGCCGTGGCCGCCCCGCCCCGAGCGCGCGGCGGCGGGTCCCAGACGGCCGAGGTTGCCCTGGCGGCGGGCGGTGACGGCCCCGGGCTTGAGCGAGGGGGCTCCCAGCAGCACCCCCGAGTTGGCGCTGTCGGCGAAGGCCGGGGCCGCGGCCGGCGTCGGATCGAACCTGACCCAGCCGTAGCGCGGGAACCACACCTCGACCCAGGCGTGGGCGTCGCGATCGGAGACCGCGAACGAGCCGGTCGCGGAATTGAAGGTGCCCGCGGTGAAGCCGGTCGCGACGCGCGCCGGCAGCCCGCCCATGCGCAGCAGCAGCGCCATCGCCCCGGCGAAGTGCTGGCAGTAGCCCCTGTGGGTCGAGAAGAGGAAGGTCTCGAGCGGAAAGCGCACGGAGGCCACGCGCTCGTCGTAGCGGAAGCCGTTGGCGGTCGAGAGGTAGCGCAGCACCGCGGCGACGAATGCGTATGGCGTCGCCGCGCCGGCGGCCAGCCTGTGCGCGAGCGCGTACGCGCGCGCATACGGGGAGTGCATGACGAGCGCCACGCCGTTGGTCCCGTACGGGCCCGAGAGGTTGAGCGCGGGCCCGCCTGAGTGAAAGGTGGGGAACTCGATCTCGGGCAGGTTGTAGTGAGCCAGCGCCGAGGCCGGCAGCCCGACCACGCGATAATCGGCGAGCGGCGCATCGGGATACGCGCCGGCGGGAATCGCGGCCAGCTCCGCCGCGGTCGGGCGCGGCGAGTAGGTCTTGACCGTATAGGTCTGGCCGGAGTGCAGCGGCGCGCTCGCGACCCAGGTGCCGAGGCTCTGGGTCTGATCGACGGCGCCGAGGTGCGCCGGGCGCTGCGCGGCGACCCGGCGGCGATCACGTCGATCGTCCTCATGCCGCTGACCGTCACGGTCAGCGACTGGGTCCAGCGTTTGAGCGCCGAGGGCGCGGCCCGGCAGCGCGGAGCTGACCGGCCCTGCCCCCTGGGCCCAGCCGAAGCCGTTGAAGACGTCGAGGTCGGCGGCCTTCCAATAGTCCGCGTGCGCCGCCTTGACGGTCAGGACCTCGCGCTGTGGCGCGGCCAGATGTAGGGGCCATAGCCCTGGGCCCAGTTGAAGCTCTCGAGGTTGCGAGGGCGCGAGCCCGTTGGTGAGCGTCTGGTAGTTGAGCCAGGAGCGCGCGTGCAGCGCGGGCGCGAGCAGCGCGGCGAATATCCCGGTGGCGGCGATCAGCGCAAACGCCGGCCCCGAGCGGCGCGAGGCGACCCGCTCACCCCACAGCAGGGCTGCCACGAGGGCGAACAGCAGCAGGCCCTGGGCGTAGGGGAAGCGCGGCTGCATGATGATCGAGGGGATCACGGCGAGCGCGGTCAAGCAGCAGGGCCGAGCAGCGCCAGGCGCACGTCGAGCGCCAGGCGGCGCGGCAGCGCGATCGTCAGGGCCGATGCCGACCAGCAGCCCGCCCGCGCCGAGCACGATCACGATCCGCACCCAGGGGTTGATGCCGAGATAGGGGACGAGCGTGCCGGGCAGCGCCTGGAGCCCGCCGCCGATGCCCCGCGCAGATGAGCGCGATGCGCAGCCGGTAGAGCCAGGAGAGCGGTATCCCCGCGAGCGCGCACAGGGCGCCGAGGGCGAGCACCAGGGCCGCTGCTAGCAGCGCGCGGCGCAGCCAGGGCGCGCTCAGCTTCGCCGGGCCAGCGCGGCGCTCCCGAGCGCGAAGATCGCGGCCGCGAGCGCCACCAGGCCGAGCAGCCGCCACGTCGGCTCCGGGTTCATCAGCGTGCCCCAGCGGAGCGCGCCGTAGAGCGCCAGCGCGGCGTAGGCGACGAGCCGCACGGCCGGTCGCTCGCGGGCGCCGGCGCTCACCAGGCGCGAGTGAGAGATCGCGCTGCGCTCTCCTGGCGCGCCCCGGAACGACGGTCGGCTCGAGCGCGCTCATCGCCCCGCCGCGGCGCTGGCGACCGCCGCCGGCGCGCGCCCGAGGCTGCGGGCGGGAGCCCCGACTACATGGCCGACGCAGCCCGCGACCGTGAACGCCGGCCTGCCCGCCGCCGGCGAGGCGAGCCCCGCCGGCACGACCAGCACGGCCCCGCGGCTCGCGCTCGCCTGGAGCGGGCTCGGGAGCCGCTCGAGTCGCTGGGCGACGACGTAGAACAGGGGCCCGAGGGCGCCCTGCATGGCTCCGGGCGATGGGGCTCGTGCGTGCGGCCCGCCCTCGAGCACCGCGAGCCGTGCGTGGGCCGCGGGCCAGCCGATCAGATCGCGCGAGATCTCCTGGGCGCGGCGGGCACCGGGGAGCAGCAGCCGGCAGCCGCCCTTGCTCGCGAGCTCGAGCGTCAGCGATGCCGCCGCGCGCACGGCTGCGTCGAGCTGGGACAGCGCGGCTCCCACCGGTTCGGGCCCGCGCGCGTCGAGCACGACCAGCGGCACCGTGTCGCCTGCCACGCGCAGCTTGCGCTCGAGCAGTCCGGCGCCCCGCGCGAGCGCGGGCCAGTGGATGCGTGAGGCCGGTGTGCCCGGCGTGTAGGCGCGCAGCCCGTCCAGCTCGATCGCGGCCAGCACGTCGGCGCGGGTGCGCGCCATCCCGATCGTGAACGCTCCCTCGCCGTGCAGAGGCCGGACCGGCTCGGTGCGAGGCAGCACCAGCACCTCCTGGGGCGCCTGCGAGCTCTGGCGCAGGATCTGGGCCAGCTCGAGCGGGTCGTGGACCACCAGCGACGGTGGCTCGAGCTTGCGCAGGCCGCGGCGCTCGAAGCGAGCCTGCACCCGGATCTCCGCCGCGCGGCCGCGCGGGATGCGCATCGGCGCCCCGGCCAGCGGCTCCTGGATCTCTCCCTGGGGCAGGCCGAGCCAGCCGCCCTCGACCACCAGGCGCGCCTCGAACGGAGCTCCCTCGGCCACGCGCTCGGCGTGCAGCTGGCGCCTGATCGAGATTCCGCGCGCCGCGATCAGGGTCCAGGCACTCGCCAGCACGCCGACCGAGGTCACCGCCAGGCCCACGACCAACAGCGGCTACGCCATCGAACGCGAGCGCGACGATGACGCCGAGCCCGCCCGCGAACACGGTCGCCAGCGCGCGCCCGAGCCGCAGCGTCACAGCGCCCTGACCGTGGCGACCGCGCCCGCGACCACGTCGCCGGCGACCGCGCGCGGAAACTCCGGTGCGAGCACCAGCCGGTGCGCGAGCACGACCTCGGCGAGCGCCTGCACGTCGTCGGGCAGGGCGTGATCGCGACCGGCCATCATCGCCCGCGTCTTCGCGGCCCGCAGCAGCATCAGCCCGGCGCGCGGGCTCGCGCCGAGGTCCACACGCGGGTCCTCGCGCGTGCGCCACAGCAGGCGCACGACGTAGTCGCGCAGCGCCGGCGATGCGTGCACGCTCGCGGCGGCATCCTGGGCGCTCAGCACCTCGGCGGCGCTCGCGACCGGCTCGAGCGTCGTGACCCGATCGCCGGTCTCGTGGTGGCCGAGCATCGAGGCCTCGTCGGCGGGCTCGGGGTACCCGAGCGAGATCCGGACCATGAAGCGGTCGACCTGCGCTTCGGGCAAGGGATAGGTGCCCTCGTACTCGATCGGGTTCTGGGTTGCGAGCACGATGAAGGGCCGCGCCAGCTCGTGGGTCTGGACATCGACTGTGACCGAGCGCTCCTGCATGCACTGGAGCAGCCCCGACTGGGTCTTGGGCGAGGCACGGTTGACCTCGTCCACGAGCACGACGTTGGCGAACACCGGTCCGGGGCGGAATTCGAAGCGGTGCTCGCGCTGGTCGTAGACGTTGGCGCCGACTACGTCGGCCGGCAGCAGGTCAGGCGTGCACTGGATGCGCGCGAACTGACAGTCGATCGAGCGCGCCAGCGCGCGCGCGAGCGCCGTCTTGCCCACCCCCGGGTAGTCCTCGACCAGGATGTGGCCCTCGGCCAGCAGGGCCATGAGCATGTGGTCGAGCGTCTCCGAGCGGATCTGGACCGCGGCGGTGATGTTGGCCCCGATGCGGCGCGCCAGCGCCGCGGAGCTCTCAAGCCCGTGTGGCCGCGCCGGCGCCTGTTCGGGGGGTTCCATCGTGCTCTCCTCTCCCCTGTGAGGCGCGCAGGCGCTCGACCTCGTCGAGCACCGCCCGCGCCACAGCTTGCTTGTCCGTGCGGCCGACCACGCGCCTGCCGCCGTCGGCGGCGAGGATCGTGACCTCGTTCTGCTCCGACTCGAAGCCTATGCCCGGGCTCGACACGTCATTTACGACGACCGCGTCGACCCCTTTCTTCCCGAGCTTCTCGAGCCCGTAGGACTCGGCGCCCGGGCCGTGCTCGGCCGCGAACGCAATGAGCGTCTGGTCCGGCCTGCGCTCGCGGGCCAGCCCGGCGATCACGTCGTCGGTCAGCTCGAGCGCGAGCGGCTCGGGCGCCGCGGGAGGATCGCCCTTCTTGACCTTGGCGCCACGGGGATGGGCGGGCCGGAAATCGGCCACCGCCGCGGCCATCAGGACGACGTCGCAGTCGGGGAAGACCTGCTCGCAGGCGACTTTGAGCTGCGCCGCCGTCTCGACCGCGACGATCGCGACGCCGGCGGGCACGGGCACGGTCGCGTTGGCGGCGACGAGCGTCACGCCCGCGCCACGAGCGGCCGCCTGGGCCGCCAGGGCAAACCCCATGCGGCCCGAGGAGCGATTGCCGATGTAGCGCACGGGATCGATCGGCTCGCGCGTGCCGCCCGCTGTGACGAGCACGCGCAGCCCGGCCCAGGACGGCTCGTGGAGGCTCGCGGCGAGGATCTGCTCACAGCGCGCCAGCAGGTCCTCGGGCTCTGCCAGACGGCCGAGGCCGTGCTCGCCGTGCGAGGCGAGCGCTCCCTCCGCGGGCGGGATCACGATCACGCCCCGCTCGCGCAGCAGGTCAAGATTCGCCTGCGTCGCCGCATGGGAATACATGCGGTCGTTCATGGCGGGCGCCACGACCACCGGGCACGGCGCCGCGAGCGCGGCGCTGCTCAGCAGGTTGTCGGCGTGGCCCCCGGCGAGCTTGGCGATCGTGTTGGCGCTCGCCGGCGCGATCAGGTACAGGTCAGCGCGCTCCACCAGCGCCAGGTGGCTGATCGGCGTGCGCTCCGCCGGCGGCTCGCCCGGGTAGCTGCCGCGGTCGGGATCGGGCTCGAACTGGTCGATCAGGACCGGGGCGCCGGTCAGCGCCTGAAACGAAGCCGGGCCTACGAACTTGACGCTCGCGGGCGTCTGGATCACCCGTATCGCGTGGCCCCGCTTGACCGCCAGGCGCGCGGTCTCAAGCGCCTTGTAGGCCGCGACCCCGCCGCTCACGCCGAGGAGCAACCGGGCCACTCTAGATTCCCCTCCGCGCCCTCCGGCCGCCCGCCGGCCTACCGGTACTGGTACTTGAGCTTGCCCTGAGCGACCTCTTCGAGCGCGATCGTCAGGTAGTTCTTGGAATGCGTCTCGACCATCGGCGGCGGAAACTCGTCGAAAGTTCCCTCGCCGAGGTTGTGGTAGTAGGAGTTGATCTGACGAGCCCGCTTGGCCGCCACGATCACGCTGGCGTAATCGGAGTCGACGTGCTCAAGCAGCTTGTCGATGCGCGGAGAGATCAAGGATGACGTTCCTTTGCAGTTGAGGTGAGAACAGCTTAGCGGCCGTAAACCGCGCTCAGGCGCCGCCGAGCGCGGCCTGCACGATCTCGACCAGCTGCTCGGTCGCCTGCTCGAGCCGGTCGTTGACGACCACGTAGTCGAACTCGGTGCGCGAGCGAAGCTCCTGGGCCGCAGTCTGAAGCCGGCTCTCGGTCTGCTCCTCGGTGTCGGTGGCGCGCGCGCGCAGGCGCGCCCGCAGGGCATCGAGCGATGGCGGCGCGATGAACACCGTGACGGCGTCGGGCTGGGCCGTGCGGAGCTGGCGCGCTCCCTGGACCTCGAGCTCGAGCACCACCGGGACCCCCCGCTGGAGCCGTTGGTCGAGCTCTGAGCGCAGCGTGCCGTAGCGGTTACCCGCGTAGCTCGCGTGCTCGACGAACCGGCCCTCGGCGAGCAGCCGGTCAAAGGCCCGATCGTCGAGGAAGTGGTACTCGACGCCGTCGCGTTCGCCCGGTCGGGGACGGCGGGTGGTGGCCGAGACCGATAGCTCGAGCTCGGGAACGCGCTCGCATAGACCGTGGATCAGGGTGCCCTTGCCGACCCCCGAGGGCCCCGTGATCACGAAGACCCTTGCCATCTACGCTGTTTGTGCGACCGCGGCCTAGCGGCGGCGCATGAACTCCACGAGCTCCCGACGCTGACGCTGGGAGAGGCCCCCGATCGTCTTGCTCGGCGAGATCCGGCACTGAGCGAGGATCTTGTTCACCTTCACGCGGCCGTACTTGGGAACCGCGAGCAGCAGGTCGAAAACCTTGGCCGTCTCGAGGTAGTCGGGCGGCTCCAGCAGCAGCTCGTGGATCGGTTGCCGGCCTGCTTTCAGGTCCCGCTTCAGGCGTGCCCGCCGCGTGCGGATGTCATTGGCCCGCTGGAGTGCCTCCATCCGCTGCAGGAGCGATCGCTCCGGAGCAAGCGCGGCTTTTGGCAAGGGGTTCGCTGACCGGCGGCATCGGGAACGGCGAATATACATCTTGAGGCTCGACGATCAACCCTAAAAACCGGAATTTGGCTACACCTCTACTAGAGGTTGAGCATTGTCGAGCCAGGTTGCGGGAATGCCGGGGCTTTGCAGGGGTTTTTGGCGGCTCGTACAACAACCGAGGACTTCAGGCACTAAAAAAAGCCGGAGTTTGCGGGAACTCAGCCGCTTGGGGAGCCGCTTCGGCCGTCGGCGAGGCGCGCTCGGGCTCTGCCGCGTGCATCACGCCGAGCTCGTGGGCGATCCGCGAGCCCGCAGCAGGGTCACGAAAGGTTTCTGAGCCGACCGCGACCAGATTGGCGCCCGCGCTGAGCAGGTTGAGCGCGTGGCGCCCGCTCTGGACCCCGCCCATGCCGACGATCGGCAGCGAGACCGCCCGGCGGACGGCGGCGACCTGGGCCAGCGCGATCGCGCGGATCGCCGGGCCCGAGACGCCGCCCGTCCCGCCGCCGAGCCAGGGCTCGCGCGAGCCCGGAGCAAAGGCAAGTCCCCGCAGCGTGTTGATCAGCGAGACGGCATCAGCGCCGCCCTGCTCTGCCGCCCGGGCCGTGGCGGCGACGTCGGTCGTGTTGGGCGTCAGCTTGACGATCAGCGGCTTGTCGCTCAGCGGCCGCGTGCTTGAGAGCAGTTGCTCGAGCGCGTAGGGGTCCGCGCCGATGTCGAGGCCTGTCTTGACGTTCGGGCAGGAGACGTTCAGCTCGAGCGCGGCGATCTCGGGCCGCGGGGAGAGATCCTCGATGAGGCGTCCGACCTCGCCCGCGTCGGAGCCCATCACGTTGACGATCAGGGGCACCGGCAGCTCGCGCAGCTGAGGCAGGTCGGACTCGATGAAGCCCTTGAGACCCTTGTTGGGCAGGCCGATCGAATTCAGCAGTCCGCCCGCGAGCTCCCACAGCCGTGGCGGCGGGTTGCCCGGGCGGGGTTCGAGCGTGACCGTCTTGGTGACGAACGCGGCGAACGGAAAGCGCTCGAGTAGCGGCGCTCCGAAGACCCGGCGGGCGGCGATCGCATCGAAGGTGCCCGAGCCGTTGATGATCGGGTGCGCCAGCCGCAGGCCGCAGAAGGTGAGGCCGTCGGCGCTCATGCCTCCACCCTGTCGAGCTGATCCGCGTCGAGCACGGGACCGTCGACGCACAGCCTCACGTAGCCGGTCTTGGTCTGAGCCACGCAGCCGAAACATGCGCCGAAGCCGCACGCCATCGGCGCCTCGAGCGCGAGCTGCGCGGGCACGCCGCGCTCGGCGCACAGCGCTCGCACCGCTTCGAGCATCGGCGGTGGGCCGCAGGCGTAGACCTCGATGTGGTCGTCCAGCCTCGGCTTGAGGAGATCCGTGACCGGGCCGTGATGGCCGACGGAGCCGTCATCGGTCGCGATCGCCGCTTGTGCGAGAACGGCGGCGCCGCGGGAATGGGCGCAGTCACGGAATCCGACCAGCGCGGGCGTCGCCTGCCCCAGCTCGTCCTGCCAGATCGCGAGCGGCGCGATCCCGACCCCGCCACCGACGAGCAGCGGCGCGCGGCCGTCGCGCGGCGGAGCGAATCCCGACCCGAGCGGGCCCACGAGCTGCAGCCCGTCCTCGGGGGCCAGCTCGCACAGCCGGAGCGTGCCGGGGCCGACGTCCTCGAGCAGGAAATGGAGCTCGTCCCCGCCCGACGGCGCGCGCAGCACGCTGAAAGCGCGCGCGAGGAAGGGCCGCTCGTCCTCGCCTCCCCCCCACCGCTCGGCTGCCGCCAGCATGTAGAACTGGCCGGCCTGCGGGCGCGGGCCGGCGGGGTCGCTGGCGCGCAGCACTGTGTAGGCGCCGAATCGCTCGCGCGCGGTCACGACCGCGGTGCGGCGGCCGAAGGGGGCCAGCACCCGCTCTGGCTTCACCTGGCGCTGGCAGGCTGGGGGCTGCCGTGCTCGGACCCGTTGTGCGGCGTCGCTCGGTCGGCCCTCGCCGCCTGTTGGTCCGATGCCCGGCCGTGGATCTCCTGGAGCGAGCGGACCTCGGGCGCGCCGCGCCGCGCCGCGGCGATCGCGCGGGCGGCGGCCATGCCACCGGACATGGTCGTGATGCACGGAATACGCCGGGCGAGCGCCGCCGCCCGAATCTCGTAGCCGTCCGTCCGTGCGCCGGTGCCGACCGGGGTGTTGATGACCAGATCGACGTCCCCCCGCTCAATCCAGTCGACCACATGCGGGGAGCCTTCGCCGATCTTGTTGATCGTGTGCACCGGAATGCCCATGCGGCGGATCGCCTGGGCGGTCCCGCGCGTGGCGACGATGTCGAACGAGAGGTCGTGCAGCAGGCAGGCGACGCCGGTGGCGGCGGGCTTGTCGGTGTCGGTCACGGTGATGAAGGCAGTGCCGGTCAGCGGCAGGTTCGCGCCGGCGGCCGCCTGCGCCTTGGCGAACGCGGTCGGGAAGTCATCGGCGATGCCCATCACCTCGCCCGTCGAGCGCATCTCGGGTCCGAGCAGCGAGTCGGCGCCGGCAAAGCGGTCGAACGGCAGCACGACCTCCTTGACGCAGACGTGGCCGTTGCGCGTGTCGGCCGGCAGCTTGAGGTCGCCGATACGCTCGCCCAGCATCAGGCGGCAGGCCAGCTTGGCGATCGGCAGCCCGATCGCCTTGGAGACGAAGGGGACCGTGCGCGAGGCGCGGGGATTGGCCTCGAGCACGTGGAGGGTCTCGCCGTGGATCGCGTACTGGACGTTCAGCAGCCCGACGACCCCGAGTGCGAGCGCGATTCCCTCGGTCTGGGCGCGGATCTGGTCGAGCATCTCCTCGCCTAGGCCGTGCGGGGGCAACACGCAGGCCGAGTCGCCCGAGTGGATCCCCGCCTCCTCGACGTGCTGCATGATGCCTGCAATCCAGACCTCCTCGCCGTCGCAGAGGGCGTCGACGTCGACCTCGATCGAGTCCTCGAGGAAGCGGTCGAGGTAGATCATCCGCCCCGGATCGAGCTGCGCGCGCTCAAGGTAGCGCTCTAGGTCGGCGGTCGTATAGACGATCTCCATCGCCCGCCCGCCGAGCACGTAGCTCGGCCGCACCAGCAGCGGAAAGCCGACCTGCTCCGCCCTGGCCAGCGCCTCTTGCACCGAGTTGGCGCTCGCGTAGGGCGGCGCCCTGTAGCCGAGCCGGTCGAGCAGCGGGCCGAAGCGAGCGCGGTCCTCGGCCAGATCGATCGCCTCGACGCTCGTGCCGAGCACTTGGATCCCGGCCGCGTCCAGGCCGGCCGCCAGCTTGAGTGGCGTCTGACCGCCGAACTGGACCACGACGCCTTCGAGCTCGCGCTCCACCCCGCAGACGGCCAGCACGTGCTCGAGCGTCAGCGGCTCGAAGTACAGGCGATCCGAGGTGTCGTAGTCGGTCGAGACCGTCTCCGGATTGCAGTTGACCATGACCGCATCGCGCCCCGACTCACGCACCGTCTGCGCGGCGTGAACGCAGCAGTAGTCGAACTCGATCCCCTGCCCGATGCGGTTGGGCCCCGAGCCCAGGATCACAATCGAGGGGCGACCGGTGCTGAGCAGCTCGCTGTCGTCCGTTGCGCTCGCCGCCGCGGAATCGCTCGGGGGGCGCTCGAAGCTCGAGTAGTAATAGGGCGTGCGGGCGCCAAATTCCGCCGCGCACGTGTCGACCGCCTTGAAAGTGCGCTCTCCAGTCTCGTGTCCCTGTGGGTCGGCGACGAGCTCGGCGAACTCGTGCAGGAACCAAGGGTGGATGGAAGTGCGGCGGTGCATCTCCTCCACCGCGACCCCGTGCCTGAGCGCCTCGAGGACGGCGTCGAAGCGCTCCGGTCCGGGCCGCGAGGCGCTTTGCATCAACTGGTCGAGGTCGGTCGCGAGCTGAGGGCGCGCGTCGAGCTCGCGCGAGCGCAGCGCCTTGGCGAACGCCTGCTTGAAGGTGCGTCCGATCGCCATCGCCTCCCCCACCGACTTCATGTGCGTGGTCAGATCCCACTCGGCGCCGGGGAACTTCTCAAACGCGAACCGGGGCCACTTGATCACGCAGTAGTCGAGGGCGGGCTCGAAGCTCGCCGGCGTGGCGGTCGTGATGTCGTTGGGGATCTCCTGGAGGGTGTAGCCGACCGCGAGGCGCGCCGCGATCTTGGCGATCGGGAAGCCGGTCGCCTTGCTCGCCAGCGCGCTCGAGCGAGAGACGCGCGGGTTCATCTCGATGACCACGACCTCGCCGGTCGCGGGGTTGACCGCGAACTGGACGTTCGAGCCTCCTGTCTGCACCCCGACCGCTCGGATAACCGCGATCGCCTGGTTTCGCAACTCCTGGTAGGCGCGATCGGTGAGCGTCTGTTGTGGCGCGACGCACAGGCTGTCGCCGGTGTGGACGCCCATCGGGTCGATGTTCTCGATCGAGCACACGATCACGACGTTGTCGGCGCCGTCGCGCATCACCTCGAGCTCGAACTCTCCCCAACCGAGCACCGATTCCTCTAGCAGCACCTGGCCGATCGGCGAGGCGCTGAGGCCTCTGGCCACTCCCCGCTCGAGGTCGTCCTCGCTGAGCACCACTCCTCCGCCGGTGCCCCCGAGCGTAAACGCGGGCCGCACGATGAACGGCAGCCCGATGTGCTCGAGCGCGGCGCGAGCATCGTCGACCGAGCGCGCGATCACCGAGCGTGGCACGCGCAATCCAGCTTTGGTCATGGTCTCGCGGAACAGCTCGCGGTCCTCGGCCCGGGCGATCGCGTCGTAGTCGGCGCCGATCAGCTCGACCCCGTAGCGGTCGAGCACGCCCAGCTCGTGGAGCTCCTTGGATAAGTTCAACGCCGTCTGACCACCCAAGGTGGGTAAGAGCGCGTCGGGGCGCTCGCGTTCGATCACCTGCGTCACGGGCCCGGGCTGGAGCGGCTCGATGTAGGTCGAGCTGGCGAGCTCGGGGTCGGTCATGATCGTGGCCGGGTTGGAGTTCACGAGCACGACCTCGTAGCCCTCGCTCATCAGCACGCGGCAGGCCTGCGTGCCCGAGTAGTCGAACTCCGCTGCCTGCCCGATCACGATCGGCCCTGAGCCGATGAGCAGGATCTTGCGGATGTCGTCCCTACGCGGCACGGCCGATTGCTCCTGCGATGAAGCGGTCGAAGAGGTGGAGCGCGTCGTGCGGGCCGGGCCCGGCCTCGGGGTGGTACTGGACGGTGGCGGCGGGAATGTCGAGCAGTTGCAGCCCTTCGACGGTGCGGTCATAGAGGTTGATGTGAGTCAGCTCGGCCGCGCCGAAATCGGTCTGCCAGCGGACCGCCTCGTCGGTCTCGATCGTCGGCGAGCCGTCGGGGCCGAGTACGGCGAAGCCGTGGTTCTGGCTTGTGATCTCGACGATCCCGGTCGTCAGATCCTTGACCGGGTGGTTGGCGCCGTGATGGCCGAAGGGGAGCTTGTAGGTCCGAAGCCCGACGGCCCGGCAGAGCAGCTGGTGGCCGAGGCAGATGCCATAGACCGGCCGGCGGCCGATCAGCGCGCGAACCGTCGCGACGATGTAGTCGAGCGCGCCCGGATCGCCGGGGCCGTTGGCGAGCATGACCGCATCGGGATCGCCCCTGAGCAGCTCCTCGGCGCCGGCGGTGCAGGGGTGGAGCTCCACGGTGGCACCGCGGGCGCGGAAGTTCTCGACGATCGAACGCTTCACACCCGTGTCGAGCAACGCGATCCGCGGGCCCGTGCCGCCGTTGAGCACGACCCGCTCGGCGACCGTGACCTCTTTGACGAGGTCCCGCCCCGTCATCGAAGGCTCGGCCGCGATCAGCGCGCGTGCGTCAGACTCACTCGAGTCGCCAGGAAAGAGCCCTCCCCGCATCGCCCCCTGCTCGCGGATGTGGCGGACCAGCGCCCGCGTGTCGAGATCGGTGATCGCAGGGATCCCGTTCTGGGCGAGCCACGAGAGCCAGCCGTGTTCGGCGTCGGGAGCGTCCGTGCGATCGACCCCCGCGCGCATGATCACCGCCCGCGCGTGAATCCGGTCTGACTCCATCGCCACGCTCGAGACGCCGTAGTTACCCACCTGGGGATGGGTGAAGACGAGTAGCTGCCCGGCGTAGCTCGGGTCGGTGACCGCTTCCTGATAGCCCGACATCGAGGTGGTGAAGACGATCTCTCCGACCGCGTGGCTGGCGGCTCCGCAAGCGAGGCCGTCGAAGCGGGCGCCGTCCTCGAGCAGGACGTATGCGGGCTCGCGGGCGCTCATCGCGTGCCGGCCACGGCTGGTGTCTCGGCCAGCGACGGAGCTCTGAACGCGAGGGTGCCGGCCGCGAGCGTGAGCAGAACGCGGCCGCGCACCGCGCTGCCGTGGAAGCAGCAATTCTCAGAGCGGCTCACATATCCACGGGCACCGACCTCGTAACTCGCGTCCAGGTCGAGCAGGCAGAGGTTGGCGGGCTCATCGGGGGCGATCTTCGGCACAGGCAGGCCGAGGATGCTGGCGCCGGCGGTCATGCGCTCGATGAGGGTCTCGAGCGCAAGCTCACCCGGCGCCACCAGGTGTGTGAACAGCCTGGCGAACGCAGTCTCGAGTCCCGTCGTTCCCATTGGAGCCTGCTCGAAGGGGACCTCCTTCTCGTGCGTGGCGTGGGGGGCGTGGTCGGTCGCGACGCACTCGATCAGGCCTGTGCGGAGCGCCGCGATGAGTGCTTTGCGATCGGCTTCCGTGCGCAGCGGCGGATTCATCTTGAAGCGACTGTCGAGTGTTTTCACGTCCTCATCGGTGAGCGTCAGGTGGTGGGGCGTGACCTCGGCACTGATCGGCGCGCCCGCCTGTTTGGCGCTCTCGAACGCTATGAGCGACTCGATGCACGAGAGGTGCTGAAAATGGACACGGCCGTTCTCGTAGATCGCGAGCGCAGCGTCACGAGCGACCATCGTCGACTCCGCCAGCGACGGAATCCCGCCCAGCCCGAGACGGGCCGAGACGGCGCCCTCGTGCATCGCCCCACCAGCCGACAGCGCCGGGTCCTCCTCGTGCAGCGCGAGCACGCCGCCAGACAAGCGCTGGTACTGAAGCGCCTTGCGCAGCATCCCGGCCGATACGACCGGCTTGCCGTCGTCGGTGAACCCGAGCGCGCCTGCGTCGCGCAGCTCCGCCATCTCGGTCAGCTCCGCTCCGGCGAGACCGCGCGTGATCGCGGCCATGAAGCCGACCGGCACGCGCGCCTGGCGCCGCGCGGTGTCCGTCAGCGAGCGCAGGATCGAGGCGTCGTCGACGGTCGGGTCGGTGTTCGGCATCGCGACGACCGCGCAGAACCCGCCCGCGGCTGCCGCAGCCGTGCCGCTCGCAATTGTCTCCTTGTACTCCTGACCCGGGGTGCGGAGGTGAACGTGCGGGTCGACGAACCCGGGGAAAGCGTGCTTGCCCGCCGCTTCGACCGTGTCCGCTCCATCCGGCGCCGGGACTGCTCCCGGAGCGCCGATCTCGGCGATGTGGCCGTCGCGGATCAGCAGGTCGTGGGGGCCGTCGATGTCCGTGCGCGGGTCGACGACATGGGCTCCCCGGATCAGGAGCTCGGCCGGCTCCGCGGTGCGGTGAAAGAGGGTCATGCGACTGCCATAAGGGTCGGGCTCATGCGACTGCCATAAGGGTCGGGCTCATGCGACTGCCTCCAGGGTGGGCGAGCCCGCGAGGAGCTCGTACAGGACCGCCATCCGCACCGCGACCCCCGCCTTGACCTGCTCGGTGATCAGCGCTCGTGGCGAATCGATCGCGTCCGAGGACAGCTCGACCCCCCGGTTGACCGGACCCGGGTGCATGAGCAGCTGCCGGCCGTGCAGGTGGGTCGATGTGATCTGGTAGCGCTGGGCGTACTCCCGTAGCGAGGGTACGAACGCGCCATCCATGCGCTCCTGTTGCATGCGCAAGACGTAGACGACATCGGCCTCGCCGAGGCGCTCGAGCGAGGGCGTCGCCTGGCACCCAAGAGCCTCGATCTCACGCGGGATCAGAGTCGGCGGTCCGCATACGGTGACGCGGGCGCCCATTTTCGCGAGCGCGAGGATGTTCGACCGCGCGACGCGCGAGTGGAGCACATCGCCGACGATCCAGATCTCAGCGTCATCAAGTGTGCCCAGCCGGCGCCTGAGCGTGAAGACGTCGAGCAGCGCCTGGGTGGGGTGCTCGTGCTTGCCGTCGCCGGCGTTGATGACCGACGCGCTCGTCCAGCCCGCGACCAGCGCGGCCGCGCCCACGTGCGGCGAACGAATAACGATCGCCGCCGGGTCATAGGCGGACAGGGTCTGGACGGTGTCCTTGAGCGATTCGCCCTTCTCCACGCTCGAGCCGGCCGAGCGGACGCTGACGACGTCGGCCGAGAGCCGCTTGGCGGCTAGCTCGAACGACGAGCTGGTGCGGGTGCTGGCCTCGTAGAAGAGATTGACCACCGTGCGACCTCGCAGCGCGGGGACCTTCTTGATCTCGCGGCCCGAGACCTCCGCGAACGACTCGGCCCGATCGAGGATGCGTTCGATCCCTGCACGGTCGAGGTCCTCGATCGAGAGCAGGTGCTTGCCGAGACGGCCGGTCATGCCTCGGCTCCTGCTTTGGTGGGTGGCCGCTCGAGTGCCGGCCCGAGCGTCACCTCGTCCACCCCGTCGAGCTCGTCGACGCAGACGTTGACTCGTTGCCGTTTGGAGGTGGGCAGGTTCTTGCCCACGTAGTCGGGCCTGATCGGCAGCTCGCGGTGGCCGCGATCGACCATCACCGCGAGCTGCATCCGAGCCGGGCGGCCGAAGTCGAAGATTGCGTCGATCGCGGCGCGCACGGTCCGGCCGGTGTAGAGCACGTCGTCGACGATCACGATCGTCCGGCCGTCGATCGGGAAGTCGAGTTGGGTCGAGTGGACCACGGGCGCGCTCGGTCGCATGCCGAGGTCGTCCCGGTAGAACGCGATGTCGAGCTCTCCGAGCGGGACCTCGGTGTCGAGCAGCTCGCTCGTCAGCGCGTGCAGGCGGCGGGCCAGAATCGCGCCACGGCGGTGAATCCCGACGAGCGCGAGGGCGTGTGGCTCTGCGGTCTCCCCGTCGTCGTGGGCGCCCGCAAGCCGCTCCTGCGCGGGGTTACGCTCGACGATCTCGTGTGCGATGCGCACCAGCGTGCGGCGCATGGCCTCACCATCGAGAACAACTGTGGCGGCATCCATCGTCGAGCTCCTTCCTGGCCTCACCGGACCGGGTTAAAGGGGCTAAAGCTCTCGGGAGCGTAGCAGTGGGGACGGCGACTCCTTCGGGGCTTAGCGGTTTTCGCTCATGCTGCGAGCAAAATCGCCCGCGCGCTCGGTCGCGGGTCACCCGGAGGGCTTTTTCGCTCGCTATGCGAGCAGAATCGCCCGCGCGCTCGGTCGCCGGTCAGCCGGAGGGCTTTTTCGCTCGCTATGCGAGCAGAATCGCCCGCGCGCTCGAGTCGCCGGTCAGACGGAGGGCTTTTTCGCTCACCGGTCCCACCCCTGGCGCGGGAATCGGACCGGAACGGTGCTGGCGCCAACCGATGGTTGAACGGCGCGCAGGCAAACGCAGGGCGCCCCGCCCCTCCGCCGCTACCCCGCCCCGGCGCCCCGGCCCCCGCCGCTACCCGCCTGAGCCCTAGCGCGCCGCCTATACAGCAGATGTCGCAGCCCCACATATTCGATCTCGCGCTCGTAGACGAACCCTGTCTTCTCCATCACACGCCACGAGCCGATGTTGTCTGGGAGCGTGTACGCGATCACCTCGCCCAGTCCGAGGGCGCCGAAAGCGACCTCCACCGAGGCCGCCGCCAGCTCGGTGGCGAGACCCTGCCCCCACAGTTCGGGAACGACCACCCAGCCGATCTCGATCTCGTCGGTGCCGGACGCATTGGTCCACTGCGGGCCTCCTCGCCCAACCATCTCACCCGTCTCACGGTCGCGCCAGAGCCACTGGCCAAAGCCGTAGCTGTCCCAGTGACGGAGCTTGTCCCTCAGTCCCGACTCGACGTCCTCCGGCGTGATCGGTTCGTCCTTTGCCCATAGCGTCGGAGTTACGCGAGGGTCCATCAGCAGGCGCTCGAGCTCCGGCCCGTGCTCGAGCTCGAGCCGCTCGCCGATCATCCGCGAGGTCTCGACCCGTTCGGGCGCCAGTGGCGCTCGCGGCGCCTCGGCCGGGATCCGCTCAGGCCGGACCATCGCCTGCCACTGCGGCCTCCTTTACCTGGTGCTCGCTCCAGCGGGTCAACTCTGGGGTGCCTCGCTCGGGAAACGGGATCTCGATCAGGTCGAAGTCGCGGGGAACCACGGTGTCGGGAAAGATCGCGCGGGCCTCATCCCGCAGGACCCCGACCGGATAGCGGGTTGAGAAGTGTGTCAGCGCGAGCAGTGTGACCTCGGCGTCGCGTGCCACCTGCGCGGCCTGCCCGGCGGTGGAGTGGCCGGTCTCGGCCGCTCGCTCGAGCTCTTCCTCCGCGAAGGTTGCCTCGTGAATTAGGAGTTCGGCCCGGTAAGCGGCTACACGCAGTGCCTCCGATGGAGCGCTGTCCCCGGAGATCACGAGCTTTCGTCCCGGACGCGCAGGTCCTAGAACCTGTGAGGGCGTGACGCCGCGTACCGTCTCGCCGTGCTGAACGCGTCCGAACTCGGGCCCCGGCACGAGCCCAAGCTGGACCGCGACCTCCGGATCAAAGACGCCGGGCCGCTCGTCTTCGAAAACCGCATATCCCACTGCGAGCGAGCGGTGAGCTACGGGAAAGGCTGCGATCTGGTAGCCCCCACGCTCGATGACCTGACCGGGCTCGAGCTCGATCACGTTGAGCTCGTACCTGACCCGCCCCACCGCCCGCACGACGATCGCGAAGAGCTCGCGCAGGCCCCGAGGGCCGTAGAGGTTGAGCGGCTTCTCGCGCGCGCGTAGATCGAAAGTCTTCAGTAGCCCTGGCAGTCCCAGCCAGTGATCGGCGTGGTAGTGGGTCAGGAAGATGTCGTCGAGGTCGGCTAGGCCGACGGTGGCCACGAGCTGCCGCTGGGTTCCCTCGCCGCAGTCGAACAGAAAACGCTCGCCGCCGCGATGCACGAGCAGCGCGGGCAGCCCGCGGCGCGCGGTGGGAACGGAGCCACCAGTGCCGGCGAAGAAGACGGAAAGGTCCACGGCGGGGAGTCTGCCAGCGAGTCACCCCGTCGGTCAGCTCCCGCCCCAACTCCCGCCCGGTCAGCTCCCGCCCCAACTCCCGCTCGGTCAGCTCTCGCCAACCCAACTCTCGCTCGCCCAACTCCCGCCCCGGCCCTCACCGCCCGGTCGCTAACCTCCCTGCCGTCAGCGCCCGTAGCTCAGGGGATAGAGCGCGCGCCTCCGGAGCGCGAGGCCGCAGGTTCGAATCCTGCCGGGCGCGTCCTTCTAAAGGTCAGTACCAGCCTGCGTCCCACCTGTACGTGCGGTGAACGGGGGCACCACTGGCTGTCAATCGCGTGAACAGCCCACCCTCGGCGTCCCGCGCGTGCAGGTTCACGCGCCCCTTGTTCACGTACCTGCCTCTTGCGCAGTCCGGCTTGCAATTGTTGACCAAGTAGATCGCCTGCCCGTAGGCGTTTGTTGTGCCCCACGAGTGCCAGGAGATATGCCCGAGCGGGTGTCCCGGCTGCCGCGGCCCACCGAACGCGGCTCCCCCACTTCCACCAAGGAAGACGACGGCGGGGCGAATCCCGTAGCCAGTCCCGGTCGGCAGCCGCGTCGCCCCGGAGCTCGAAGCTGCGAGCGCCGCCGGAACCGCAGCCAGGGCCAGCGCAAGCGAGACAAGCACTAGTACGGGACGTCGTCGCAGCGGTTGCACGCTCTCAGTATGCGCCCGCAGTAGATCGCTTCGCCCCAGGGCGGCACCCCAGTGTTTGCCCGCAACCCAGGCCCGTCCTGACCGCCCGAGCGAATAGATTGGACCCGTGGACAGCCGTGGAACGAGTGCTACGGGCGGGCTGGTTTGACCGCCGTCACAGCCGAGTCGCTTACAAAGCGCTTTGGCTCGGTGGTCGCTGTCGACGATCTGTCCTTCACGCTCGCGCCCGGGACGATCACGGGCTTTCTCGGCCCTAACGGCGCCGGCAAGACCACCACGCTGCGAATGCTGCTCGGCCTGGCCGCGCCGACGAGCGGGCGCTCGATGGTCCTCGGCAAGCCTTACGTCGAGCTCGACCAGCCTGCAGAGCACGTCGGTGCGGTGCTCGAAGCGACTGGTTTCCATCCCGGCCGTTCGGGACGCGATCACCTGAGGACCCTCGGCCAAGCCGTCGGGCTGCCCGACTCGCGCACCGACGAGGTACTGCGAATTGTGGAGCTGGACGCGGCCGCCCGACGGCGGGTCAAGGGGTACTCGCTGGGGATGCGGCAACGGCTTGGGCTCGCGGCCGCGCTGCTCGGCGACCCCGAACTGCTGATTCTCGACGAGCCGGCCAACGGACTTGACCCCGAGGGCGTGCGCTGGCTACGCGACTTCCTCCGCGCCTTCGCCTCGGAAGGGCGCACCGTGTTGATCTCGAGCCATGTGCTCGCGGAGGTTGCTCAGACGGTCGACCAGGTGCTGATCATCAACCGCGGTCGGCTCGTGATCGAGTCGCCCCTGCGAGATCTCACTGCCCGCGTCGGCGGCAGCGTGCGCGTCCGCACGCCGCGGCCGGACCAGCTCTACGACGCACTTGCGCGCGAGCACCTCGAGGCGAGTCGCGACAAGGAAACGCTGCACGTCAGGGGAGCGGAAAGCGAGCGGGTCGGCGAGATCGCGTTCGCGGCGGGCGTGCCCGTGCACGAGCTCGTCGCGGAGAGCTCGTCCCTGGAGGAGATCTTCCTCGAACTTACGACCGAGGCCGACGGGTGAGCGCTCAGCTCAGGGCAGAGGTGCTCAAGGTCCGCTCGACCCGGACCACCCTGGGACTTTTGGCCGGCATGGTGCTGCTCCTGCTGCTGGTCGTGGTGCTCATGGGCCTCCTGACCCACCGCGACGCCCTCAGCTCAAAGACGGACCAGATCGGGCTTTTCGCGCCTGGCGGCATCGCGATCATCTTCTCCGCGCTTGCCGGAGTGCTGCTGATAACGAGCGAATACCGCCACGGAACGATTCAGCCGACGCTCGTGTTCACGCCGCGGCGGACGAGATTGCTCGCGGCCAAGCTGGGCGCGGGCCTGATCACCGGCCTGGCTTTCGGGATCGTCGGCGTGGGGCTGGCGCTGGGAGTCGGCTCGCTGATCCTGTCCGCCCGCGGCATCCATTTCGCGCTCAGCGGAGGGGATGTCGCACTCCTGGTCGGCGGTGGCATCGGCGGGATCGCGATTCGGGGCGCATTCGGAGTCGGTCTCGGCGCGGTCGTCCGCAACCAGGTCGCCGGCGTGATCGGCCTGCTCGCCTGGGATTTCGTCGTAAACGGACTGCTGTTCGGGTTGGCGCCCTCCGTTGGCCGGTTCATGCCGACGGCGGCCGCCGACGCGCTGATGCACCTGCGAACCGCGCACCTGCTCTCGCCCGCCGTCGGCGCCCTGGTACTCGTCGGCTGGACGGTCCTGCTCGGTGTCGCCGGCCTGGGGCTGATGCTGCTGCGCGACGCGACCTGATCGCGCGTTCACTGCCGCGGGTCCGACCAGCCGACCAGTCGCGCCCCGAACTCATCAGGATCATCGGCTGGGTGGTGCTGGATCACCTCAAATCGCAAGTCGATCGTGCTTGAGCTTCGTACGGCGGTCCACTCCCACGGTTTACTCGTCTCCGCCGCCGAGGTCGGGATCTCGAACTCGAGCGTGTAATCGAGCCTCAGCGCCATGTCGAGCAGCGAGCTGCCCGTGGGACTGACCCACGCCTCCTCGACGCGCAGGTTGCGCGGCCGCGTGAAGGTGACAAAGCGCGGGTTGCGCACCTTGGCTGCCGGCAAATCCGCGGTCAGCACCGCGTTGGCGTCGGCGTTTGTGACCTCGAGCAGCTTGTGCATCAGTGCCTGCTCGACTCCGGGGTTGTGGGCGATCGTCTGCCGCCAGCCGGTCGCGAGCTCACGCACGCGCGGGACCTGGGCGACGAACTGGCCAAGAGCGTGGTAGAGCTCGACTCGTCCTCCGTGCCCGCGCTCGTTCAGCTCTGCGGCCAGCTCCGCCGCGAGCTCGGGAGTCGCACCCGGTTCGGAGAAAGCGACGCGATCGTCACTGATGAGGACGACTGCGCCGTGAGTGCGCGCCAGTAGATCGAGCACGCTCTCCCACACGAGCGCCTTGCGATAACCCTCGCCCCTCGGATCGAAGGGCCGCTGGCGCGCGGCCGCCCTGTCGAGCAGGCGTACATGCGGCACGACGGGAATCGGCAGGATCTCGCCCGCGGCATGGCCCAGGACCCGCTCGAGGTCATCGCGGTAGCTGAGCCGCCACGGTCTCAGGTCGCGGCCGCCGGCCGACGGCAGCTGCTTGAGCGCTTCGTGCGCAGCTACCAGCCTCTCTCGCGCTGCCTGTACGGCTCGGCGGTGGCCGGCCTCGGACTCGATCAGGACGACTTCGGGGATCGCGATGCGCATGCGGCCGGCGGCCGACTCGTCTCGAAGCAGGCGCCCGGCGGCGCTGTCGAGGTAGCGGTCGTGGCCGTTGAACACGGTCGAATCGAGCACGATCCACGGCGTGCTGGCCCGCGAGAGCGCCATCCGTCTACGGTAGCCACCCCGTCTGCGCGCGACGGTGGCGTCAATCTCACCCACTCCAGACAGTGGTTATCGTGCGCGGAGTGGAAACGATCTCGGCGGCCGGGGTCTTCGCCGATGCACGCACGTTCGTCGAGGACGCCTATCGGACGCGGCGGCTCGACGATGCCACGTTCGAGCACCCGCTCGACGTGGCGCGCCTGCTGGAAGAGTCCGGCCAACGCGAGACGGTCGTGCTGGCGGGACTGCTGCACGATGTGCTCGAGGACACCGCCGTCACGGCCGCCGAGCTCCACGAGCGATTCGGGGCCGAGGTCACGGGCCTGGTCGAGGCGCTGACCCAAGACCCGGCGATTGATGACTACCACGAGCGCAAGGCGGCACTGCGCACGCAGGTGCTGAGCTCGGGCCGTGACGCGGCTACGGTCGCGCTCGCTGACAAGGCGGCCAAGCTCGAGCGGGAGACCGCGCGGCCCAGGCAGCGCCGTCTCGACCACTACCGCGCGACGCTCGACGGTATCGAGCACCGCTTCGGGCCGAGCCCTCTGAGCGTACGGCTGCGCAGCGACCTCGAGCGCTTCGGCGCCTGAGGCGGCCCCTACGCGCCGAGCGCCTTGCGCAGCGCAAGCGCATTGGCGGGCGCATACCCCTTCCAGTCGTTGTTGAAGTACGCGTAGACCTCGCGCTCGCGCCGCCAGCGCCGGAGCCGCGCGCCCCATTGCTCTAGCTCGGTGGCCGAGTAATTGCCGCCCCGCCCGCGCGAGCCGTAGTGGAAGCGTACGAACCACCACGAGGTGGTCGGCACATGCAGCTGGAACGGCCGCTGCGGGTGATCGCCCACAACGAGCGCCACGCCGCGCGCGCGGAGCGCGTCGAGCACGGCATCGTCAAACCAGCTCTGGTGGCGAAACTCGATCGCGTGGCGCCCCTCGGGCAGCGCCTCGAGCCACCCCTGGAGCCGCTCGTCGTCGCGGTGGAAGTTCTCGGGTAGCTGCCACAACAAGGGGCCCAGGCGATCCGCCTCGACCATCGGCGCGATGCGCTCGTAGAAGAGCTCCATGCCCTGCTCGACTCCGGCGAGGCGCTTGATATGGGTCAGATAGCGGCTCACCTTGACGGCGAAGACGAAGCCGCTCGGCGTCTGCTCCACCCAGCGCGCGACCGTCTCCCGCGTGGGCAGCCGGTAGAAGGTCGCGTTGATCTCGACCGTGCCGAACCGCTCCGCGTAGAGCTCAAGCCAGCGCCGCTGCGGCTCTCGCTCAGCGTAGAGCCGCCCGCGCCACTCGCGGTAGTTCCAGCCCGAGCAACCGATGTAGACGGGCTTCACTCGTGCAGGCGAAACGGCAGCCGCGCCACGATCACGTCCGTGCGCGCCTTGAGCACGGTCTCGAGGATGCGGCCTCGCTGGTTGTGAAGGATCTCGTGGCGGCGCTTGGCGGGGATGACTTCGGGGATCAGCACGGTGATCACCGCATCCTCGTTCTCGACTGACTCGATGTACTTCAGCACCGTTCGCACCAATGATCGCTGCGGGTCGTAGAGGACCTCGATCGGCACGCCAGGCTCCCATTCGTCCCAGGCGCGCTTGATCGACTCGCACTCCTCCTGGTCGCCCCCCACGGCCACCGCGACGACGATCTCGCCCATCGAGCAGGCGGCGCTGATCGCTTTCGAGGTCAGGAGGTTGACCATTGAGGTCGGGACGATCACGACGCTCTCGCGCTTGCGCGGGAGCGGCGGCGTCTTACCCATCTTGAGCTCGGTCGCAACCTCGGCGTAATAGCTCTCGATGCGAGCGAACAGGATCATCATCAACGGGATCGCCAGCACGACCACCCATGCTCCCTCGAGGAACTTGGAGATCAGAAACACGAACACAGCAATCCCGGTCATCAGGGCACCCGTCGCGTTCAGCGCGATGCGCACGCGCCACCGCCGCGGACGCTCCCGTAGCCAGTGGCGCGCGAGGCCGATCTGGCTGATCGTGAAACCAATGAATACGCCGATCGCGTAAAGCGGGATCAGACGGACCGTCTGTGCGCTGACCGCTGCCAGCAGCAGCGCCGCGAGCACCGCGAGCACGATGATCCCGTAGCGGTAGACCGGCCTCTCGGCGCGCAGGTAGAAAACGTGAGGCAGACGGTGGTCGCGGGAGAGCAGGCTCATCAGCACCGGCAGCCCCCCGAAGCTCGTGTTGGCCGCGAGCCCGAGCACCAGCGCGACCGACAGGTTCTGAACGTAGAAGGCCCAGCCCTTGCCGAAGGAGGCAGCTGCAAGCTGGGCCAGCACGGTCACCCCGCCGCGCGGCACGATGTGGTGCGCGTGAATCTGCAGCGAGAGGCCGATGAGCATGGCGGCGAGCAGTACCCCGAGGACAATCTCCGTGTGCTGCGCCGCGCGTCGTGAGCGAAAGGCAGGAGTTCCGTTGGCTATCGCCTCGATGCCGGTGAGTGCCGAGCAACCCGAGGCGAACGCCTTCAGGATCAGAACGATGCCGAGCGCCGTGGTCGCCTTCAAGGGAATGCTCGTACCGATGTGCGCGGCCGGATGCGAATGAAACGGGGCGAGCGCGATCACGGCGAAGGTGCTCACGAGGAACACCAGCATCGGCAGCAGCAGCAGCTTGGCGGACTCGGTGAGGCCGAACATGTTCACCGCGGTCAGGACCGCCAGCCCGATCAGCGCGACCAGCACAAGGTGGTGGGACAGAGCCGGAAACGCGCTGCCGAGGCTCGCGGCGCCGGCCGCCAGGCTCACAGCGACCGTGAGCACATAGTCCACGATCAGCGAAGCCGCGGCCAGGAGCGCTGCCGGGCGCCCAAGGTTCGCCTTGCCGACCGCGTAGGCGCCACCGCCCTCAGGGTGTGCCGCGATCACCTGGGTGTAGGACAGGACCAGCAGGGCGAGCACCGCGACGATCACGAGCGTCAGCGGCACCGCCCAGCGCGCCGCCGCCACGCCGGCCGTCACCAGCACGATCAACATCGCCTCCGGGCCATAGGCGACGCTCGAGAGCGCGTCCAAGCTCAGCGCGGAGAGCCCGCCGGGCACTCCCAGGTCGTGGCCCTTCTCGGAGTGCTTGCCTCGTCGGGGCGGGAGCGTTTTAGGCTCCGCCGAAGGCGCCTCCGCTTGGACACCGCTTGACGCGAGTGTCCCCGCGGAGACGTCTTCCGGCGTCGCCATAGCGACTCGAAAGCCTATGCCTTGCGGGAAGGGCCAGCGCCCGAGGCAGCTGCCTCCGGCTTGGCTAAGCCTTCCGAGTGCCCGAGCCATGTCGGGAGGCTCCCCGGTTCGGACACCGCTGACGCGAATGTCCTCGCGGGGACGCCTCCCGGCATCAATGCCTTACGCCAGGCCGTTAGCAGCCAGGAACTTGTGCGCCACGGTGGCCGGGTTCTCCTGGTTCAGCGCGACGGCGGCGTTCATCTGCCTGATCGCACTGAGTGTCAGCAGCTTGCTGACCGCATTGATCGTCTGCGCGAAGGCCGGGCCCTCCTGCTTGAGCACGCTGGTCTTGACGATCGGCGCAACGTTCTGAAAGCCGAAGATGTTCTTCGGGTCAGACAGCGTCGTGTACTTCCCGGTCGTCAGCTGCGGGTCGGTCGTGAACACGTCCGAGACCTGGACCTGGCCGGTGTCGAGCGCCTTGTAGGTGAGCCCGATCGCGAGCGGCTTGAAGGTCGGGTTATGCCATAGGCCTGCTTCAACCCGATCAGACCCTCGTAGCGGGTGGCGAACTCGGGCGCTGCGCCGAGCTTGATCGAACGGCCCGAACGGCTTGAGCTGTGAGATCGTCGTCAGGTGGTGCTTGGTCGCGAAGGACTTCAGCATTCCCATCGCGTCGGTGTCATAGAACGGCGTCGGGCTGCAGCAGCGTGAAGCCGTGCTGCTTGACGTAGGCCTGTGCCTCGGAATAGGTCTGCGCCGCGCTATGGGGCGGCTTGGTGTTGCCTGCGAGCACGGACACGATCACGCCTGTGTACTCCGGATACATCTCGATCTGTCCCGAGGTCATCGCCTTCCAGACGATTTCCGAGGAGCCGATGTTCCCCTTGAGCGTGACCTTGTAGCCCTTGGCCTCGAGCGCCTGCTGATAGAGCGACCCGAGCACGAACTCCTCGGTGAAGTTCTTGTCGCCCATCACGATCGGCGGCTTGCCCGCGCCGGGCTTGGCCGACGATGTCGAGGCGTGCGTCGTCCCCGTGGTGGTGCTCGACGAGCCGCACGCCGCGAGCGCGAGCAGTCAGCGCCGCGCCGTCGTAACGGCCCATAGCAATCTTCTTCATCGTTCCTCCTGCGGTTGATTTCAATCAGAGTGCGTCATGCGGTCTCCGCCAGTGGCGGGCCGATCGCTTCGAGCCTGCGCGCGCTGGTCTCGAGCTTGACGCCCGCGCGGTGTCAGCAGTCGCTGCACGCACGGCGAGTAGAAGATCCTGGAGCAGCGCCAGTGCGGCGATGCACATCGCCGCCCCGAGCACCCCCGAGAGGTGGTAGCTGGCCTCGTTGTTGATGATGTCGCCGAGGCTCCCGCTGTAGCCGGTGAGCGCCGCGATCGTGGTCGTCGAGACGACGAATAGGGCGCCGGTGCGGATCCCGGCGAAGATCAGCGGCACCCCCAGCGGAAGCTCGACCTGGCGCAGGATCTGCCAGCCGCTCAGCCCCATGCCCCGCGCCGCGTCGACCACGTCCCGGTCGACGCCGTCGATCGCGACGTACGCGTTTGTGATCACCGGCGGCACCGCCAGCACGATCAGCGCGAGCTCGACGTTGCGCAGCCCGAGCCCGAGGAACGCGACTCCGATCGCGAGCACGGCCAGGCTCGGCAGCGCGCGCCAGATGTTGCCGACGTTGATGGCCACGAACGAGCCGCGGTGGATGTGGCCGAGCCACAGCCCCAGCGGGCAGCGCGATCACGAGCGCGATGCCGGTCCCGATCGCCGCGATCTTGACCGTGCCGAGCGTCAGGTGGACGAGCGAGGGCAGCTGCGGCACGCCGGGCACCTGGCCGTTGCGGCCGATGAACTTGAAAGCCTGAACGAAGCTGTTCATCGTCGCCGCCCTCGCCCAAGGCGTGAGCGCGCGCTGCAGCAGCACGAGCAGCGCGTCGGCGATCAGCGCGAGCGCCGATCGCCATGCCGCCGGCCACGATCAGCTCGGTCTTGAAGACCTCGTTCGAGATCGCCTGCAAGAATCGGCGCGCCCAACCCCTCGTTGTCGATCAGCGCTGCGACCGTCGCCAGCGAGATCACGGTCACCGTGGCGATCCGCACGCCGGCGATGATCGCCGGCAGGGCCAGCGGCAGATCGACCCGCAGCAGCGTCCGCATCGGGCCCATACCCATTCCGGTGGCCGCGTCGCGCACCTCGCGCGGGACCTCGCGCAGCCCCGTGAGCGTGTTGCGGAACATGATCAGCAGCGTGTAGGAGACGAGCGCCACCTCGGCCGTGGTGCGGCTCAGCCCGAGCCCGGGCACCCCGACCAGCAGCTCGAACAGCGCCAGCGAGGGAATCGTGTACATGATCGAGGTGACGATCACCACGGGCCGCTCGAACCAGCCGCGCCGGTAGGCGAGCAGCGCGAGCGTCGTCGAGATCGCAAAGCCGATGCCGACCGCGATCACCGTCAGCACGACGTGCTGGCGCAGCGCCGGCCACAGCACGCGAGCTCCAGTTCTGCGAGACCCAGTCCGAGCAGAACAGCTGGTTGGCGCGCTCGCACGCATAGCTCGCGCTCGAGCCGCCGAAGTTGGGAATCACGGGGCCGCCGGCGGCGAAGTAGATCACGCAGACCGCCTTCTCTCGCCCTGCGTCGGTCGATAGCGCACCGTTCTTGAGCAGCCCGCCGAGCAGCTCGAGCGTGACCGCGCCGACCGTCTCCTCTCCGTCCACCACGGCGAACGGCGCGCCGCCCGCAGCGAGCACCTGCGAGAGCGCGTCGCGCACCGTGCATCGCACCGAAATGCGCCTGTCCTCCACCTCGACCGTGCCCGCGTCCAGCAGCTCGACGTTCGTCCAGCGTCGCCAGCCCGAGCCGCTTGAGCGCGCGGTCGGCGCCCACGAACTGGGCGACGAACTCGTCCGCCGGATGCATCAGCAGATCGGCCGGCGTGTCGTATTGGGCGAGCATCCCGCCCTCGCGCAGGATCGCGATGCGGTCACCCATCTTGATCGCCTCGTCGATGTCGTGGGTGACGAACACGACGGTCTTGCGCAGCCGCTCCTGGAGGCGCAGAAACTCGTCCTGCAGGCGACCGCGGTTGATCGGGTCGATCGCCCCGAAGGGCTCGTCCATCAGCATCAGCGGCGGGTCTCCGGCGAGCGCGCGGGCCACGCCGACGCGCTGGCGCTGGCCGCCAGAGAGCTGGGCCGGATAGCGCTTGCCGATCTCCTCGTCGAGACCGATCAGCTCGAGCAGCTCCTCGCACGCGCCCCTCAGTACGCTCGCGCCCCCAGCCGAGCAGCCGCGGGACCGTGGCGATGTTCTCGTTGACGGTCAAGTGCGGGAACAGCCCGACCTGCTGGATCACGTATCCGATCCCGCGCCGGAGCTTGGTGGGGTCGCGCCGGAGCACGCTCTGGCCGCCGATCAGGATGTCACCGCTGGCTCAAGGGGATCATGCGGTTGATCAGCCGCATGGCGGTCGTCTTGCCCGAGCCCGAGGGACCGACGAGCACGCATACCTCGCCCGCGTCTACGTCGAGGCTGAGCTTCTCGATCGCCGGCTGCTTCTGGCCCGAGTAGCGCTTGGTCACCTCAACCAGCGCAAGCGTCGCTGCCTTGCTCCCATCCTGCGGCCACGCTGACGGCCCCTCTTGCTGGGCGGTGGTGTCGTTGTTCAAGAGAAGTACCCGCCGGGGTTGGGTCCGCTCAGGCTACCGGGTAGGAGAGCCAGATGAAAACCATCACTACGATCGAGCTCTGTTGAGCGAACAAGCGAACCCCTGGGGCCGCTCGCGGCAGCTGGTGATTCTCGCGATCTGCTGCCTCAGCCTGCTGATCGTCGGCCTCGACACGACGATCGTCAACGTCGCGCTGCCGGCGATCCGGCGCGACCTTTCCGCCTCGGTGACCGGGCTGCAGTGGATCGTCGACGCCTACACGCTCGTGCTCGCGAGCCTGCTGATGGTCATGGGCTCGACCGCCGACCGCATCGGCCGCCGGCGGGTGTTCCAGATCGGCCTGCTGATCTTCTCGCTGGGGTCGCTGCTGTGCGGGCTGGCGAGCAGCCTGCCGATGCTGATCGCCTTCCGCGTGCTGCAGGCGATCGGCGGCTCGATGCTCAACCCGGTGGCGATGTCGATCATCCGCAACACCTTCGAGGACCCGCGGCAGCGGGCCCAGGCGATCGGCATCTGGGGCGCGGTCTTCGGACTGAGCATGGCGCTCGGGCCGGTGCTCGGCGGTGTGCTCGTCGACAGCGTCAGCTGGCGAGCCGTGTTCTGGGTCAACGTGCCGATCGGGGCCGCGGCGATCGCGCTGGCGGCCGCGTTCGTGCCCGAGTCGCGCGCCGAGAGACCGCGGCGACTCGACCCGGTCGGCCAGGTTTTCGTGATCGTCGCGCTGGCCACGCTTACCTACGCGATCATCGAAGGCCCCCACAACGGCTGGGGCTCGGCCGTCACCGTGGCCTTGTTTGCGACCGCCGCGCTCTCCTTCGCCGGGCTGGTCGCCTACGAGCTCCGCCGTCGCGAACCGCTGATCGAGCTGCGGTTCTTCCGCAGCGCCCCGTTCAGCGGAGCGACTGCGTTGGCGCTGCTCGTGTTCGCCGCCACCGGCGGCTTCCTGTTCTTGAACACGCTCTACCTGCAAGAGGTGCGTCACCTCTCGCCGCTGCACGCCGGCCTGTACATCCTCCCGATCGCCGGCATGGCGATGGTGTTCGCACCCCTGTCCGGACGCATGGTGGGACGCATCGGCGGACGCCCATCGCTGCTGATCGGCGCGCTTGCGGTCACCGCTTCTGGGCTCATGCTGACCTCGCTCTCGGCGAGCACGCCGGGCGGCTATCTGATCGCCGCCTACGTCGTTTTCGGGTTGGGCATGGGCCTGATCAACCCGCCCATCACCGACACGGCCGTCGCGGGCATGCCCCCGGCTCAGGCCGGCGTGGCTGCCGCGGTGGCTTCCACAAGCCGCCAGGTTGGGTTCACGCTCGGAGTGGCCGTGCTGGGCGCGATCGCCGGTGGCACCGCCACGAGCACGCTCGGGCCGGAGTTCGCGACGGCCACGCACCCTGCCTGGGTGCTCGTTGTCGTGCTGGGAGTGCTGATGTTCGTGGTCGGCGCCCTCACGACCACGCGCTGGGCCCACGCCACCGCCGCCCGTACCGCCCGCTTGCTGGGCGAACCGACACCGGCCTGACTACTCCGCCAGCGGTGGCTCACGCAGATTGGCGTTGATGCGCTCCGAGAGCGCCTGGGATTCGGCCCGCAGCTCGGCTTTCAGCCGCTGCTCGGCCTCAGAGCGCATGTGCTCGAACTCGCGCTCGCCGGCCAGCGCCTGGAAGCGCTCGCGCTCGTGCGCCGTGTCCACTGCCGCCTCGCGGCGCATGGTCTCGGCTCGCTCGGCGACGGCGGCGCTGGATTCGTCCGCCTGGTGAACCTCGGTGCGCTCGACCGAAGTCTCGAACCTGAACCTGTCCTCGCCGCACGGCACGGGCTGATGGCGCGTGCGCACGATTGTGATCGCGCCGTCGTCCGCCACCTCCGTCGAGACCTCGTAGCGGGTGTAGGGCTCGATCGCCAGCAGCCAGCGCTCCTGGCCCGCAAGCGCGACTCGCTCGTGGCGCCCCTCGACCCCGCTGGCGGTCCACTCGGCCACGTGCACCCACCCCCAGTGGGTCGCGACCAGCGCGATCCCGGCCATCAGCGCGGCCGCCGTCAGGCCCCCGAATCCGCCCGCAATCAGCCCCACGATGCCGACGATCATCAGCGCGACCCCGCCCAGCAGCGTGGCACCCGTCATCGTCGCCCCGAGCCCCACGATCCAGCGCCGCGAGGAGTTGGGAACCGGGGCGCCCGGCCGCCCGAATGCGGCGGGCAGGCTGCGCGTCTCGGCCAGCAGGTGCTCGTCGGCGACGCGGCCTAACAGCGAGGCGTCATCGGAATCGTGCGTCACGTGCTTGAAGGTACTAACGTTGCAGTCCCATGCCGATGTTCTTCTTCACCGTCCAGCAGCAGGAGCGCGCGATCGTCGAGCGCTTCGGAAAGTTCGTGCGCGTCGCCGGTCCGGGCCTGCAGCGCAAGACGCCGTTCGTGGAGCGTGTCGCCGGCAGGATGACCCTCCAGGTTGAGCAGCTTAACTCCGACATCGAGACCAAGACCAAGGACAACGTCTTCGTGCACGTGAACCTGGCGGTCCAGTACAAGGTGGGCGCCAACCCGCAGCAGGTCCAAGACGCCTTCTACAAGCTCGAGGACCCCGAGGTGCAGATGAAGTCCTACGCCTTCGATGTGGTGCGCTCGCACATCCCGAGCATGAACCTCGACGAGGCCTACGCCGACGCGGACACGATCGCGATGCACATCCAGGACACGCTGCACCGGCAGATGGCCGAGTACGGCTACGAGGTGGTCAAGGCGTTGATCACGAACATCGAGCCCGACCAGCGGGTCAAGGACGCGATGAACAACATCAACGCCGCCCAGCGCAACCAGGTCGCAGCCGGGGCACAGGGCGACGCGCAGAAGACGCTCGCCGTCAAGAAAGCCGAGGGCGAGCGGGAGACCATGCGCCTCCAGGGCGAGGGCGTGGCCGCCGAGCGCCAAGCGATCGCCGAGGGGCTCAGAGAGTCGCTCGAGATCATCGCCCAGCAGGGCCTCGACCCGCGCGAGGCGATGGCGCTGGTGGCGCTCACCCAGTACACGGACATGATCAGGGCGCTGGGCGAGGGCTCGAAGACCAACACCATCCTCCTTCCCCACTCCCCCAGCGGCGTCGGCGATCTGATGTCGCAGATCCGCGACGGTTTCCTGGTCGCTGATCTCGCGGGCGATGCCGCGACCGGCGCTCAGCGCAGCCTCGGCCGGCCCCAGGCGCCCGATAGCGGGGCGGGCAGCAGCCAGCGCTAGCGGCCACCGGCCCGCTCGCGCCGGCGCGCCGTCTTTGCCTGCTGGCCGCACTCCTCCATCGAGCACCAGCGCCTGTTGCCGCGCTTCGTCGTGTCGAGGAAGAACCATCCGCAGTGCTCACCCGGACACTGCTTGAGGCGCAGCGAGTAGTCTTCGGCCAGCAACTCGAGCGCCGCCGTCACGGCAACGTGGCGCACCGTCGATAGCTCGGACGGCGGCCATCGCCACGTGAGCTCGCCGTCGCGCTGCGCGAGCTGGCCCGCCCGGTAGGCAGCCGCGACAAGCTCTCGCAAACGCTCCAGATCGGCACGCGCGTATTGCCGCCCCTGGGCACGGGCAAGGAATAGGCGGTAAAGCAGCTCTCGCGCCTCGATCGAACGCCTCAGCTCGGCCCGCCCCTCGTCTGAGGCGTTGGCCGAGAGCAAGCTGTAGCGCCGGCCCCACAGACGCAAGTCTGCCGGCGCGTGCAGCGCCTCCCCCGCCTGCGGATCGCCGCGCTCCTCCGCCGTGTTGACGAAGTCAAGGGCCACATGGCCGCCGAGGAACCGCAGCTCGTGGACAGATTCCATTGCTCCTTCATCGTACCAGCAAAGAAGTGTTTGCTGGTACTCTGTACTGGCAATACTTATTTTGCTGGTGCAAGCGACAGGAAAGGAGCCGAGCGCAGGTGCCGATCGTGCTGGCCATCTTTGCCGCGATCTCGTGGGGCGCCGACGATTTCCTCGGCGGCGTCTGGCGGCGCGGGATGCCGGTGTTCGTCCTGCTCGCGGCCTCGCAACTGATCGGCGTGCTGATGATGGTGCCGGTGCTGCTCGCACGAGGAGCGCCGCCGCCGGATGACCCCCGCCTGCTGTTCGCTTGCGTCGCCGGCCTCGCCGTGACGGTCGAGCTGCGCCTCGTCTACGCCGCCATCAGCCGCGGCGACGCATTCATCACCGCGCCAGTGGGGGCGGCAGGGGCGATGATCGCCGTGCTCGTCGGCCTCATCGGCGGCGACCAATTGACCCCCCTGATCGCCTTAGGGCTGGCCTGCGCGCTCGCGGGCGGGGGCGCCGCCGCGTGGTCCTCTGGTGCCAACGGAGCCCACCGCTCGCGCCTCCACACCGCCGCGATCTGCCTCGGCGCCGCGCTCGGAGTCGGCACTGCGCTGAGCTGCTTTCACGCGGCTGGGCGGGTCGATCCGTACTGGTCGACGACGATCCTGGGCGCGAGCACTGCGCTGCCAGCGGGAATCGCCGCCCTCTCGGCCAAGCGTCCATCTTTCCCGCCTGTGCGGCGCCTGCCCGGACTGACACTGATCGCCTTCAGCGGGGTCGCGGGCGACCTCGCCTACGCCGCGGCCTCTCGCCACGGAGCACTGACGATCGTCTCGGCGATCGCCTCGCTGTATCCGCTCAGCACCGTCCTGCTCGGCGTGACCACGCAGGGTCAGCGGGCGCGACCGGTTCAGGCCGCGGGCATCGCCCTCGCGCTGGCGGGGGCGGCGCTACTCGGCGCCGCCTCCCACTAGCTGTGACTGGCCGCGGCCTCGACCTCCTCGACCTTCCACTCGCCCTTGCCACGCCTGATCGGGCCGGAGTAGGCGCCCGGCTTCGGGCGCGACTTGCCTCCCGGCAGCGCCAGCCGCAGGATCGTGCGCTGCACCATGCCGAGCTGCTGATGGAAAGGGCCCGAGTTGTACGGAAGCCCGTACTTCATGCAGATCTGGCGCACCTGGGGCGCGATCTCGCCGTAGCGGGTACTCGGCATGTCGGGATAGAGGTGGTGCTCGACTTGGTAGCCGAGGTTGCCCGACATCACGTGGAAGAGGGGCCCGCCGTCGATGTTGGCCGCCCCCACGAGCTGGCGCACGTACCAGCCGCCGCGCGACTCGTCCTTGACCTCGTCCTCGGTGAAGGTGTACGTCTGGTCGGGGAAGTGACCGCAGAAGATGATCGCGTAGGCCCAAACGTTGCGGATGATGTTGGCCACGGCGTTCGCCGTCAGCGTGCGGCGAAACGGCTCGCTGAAGGCGCGGCGCGCGACCAGTTGCTTGACGAGATCGCCGCGCGAGGGCGAGGATTTGCGCCCGAGCCTGCGCGTGGCACGCTTGAGCTGCGTGACACGGCGCTTGGCGCCGTTCTGGGAGCGCTCCTCGATTGCCAGCAGCGCCGCCTCCACGCCGAGCATCACGAGGCCTGAGATCAACGGCCAGGCGATGTAGTCCTTGCGGATCTGCGTCCACGCCTTGCCGGCGATGCCCTTGAGGTCCTTACGCACCGCAGCGAGGTCCTTCTCGCCCGCGCGGATCGCCGTCAGGTCGAGGTCGTGGAGCGCGACCCCCCACTCGAACAGCCCCGCCAGCAGTAGGTTGTAAAACGGCTGCAGCAGGTAGACCGGATTCCAGCTCTGCTGGGGGTCGATGCGCATGATCTCGTAGCCGAGGTCGCGGTCCTTGCCGATGATGTTGGTGAAGGTGTGGTGCACATAGTTATGCGAATGGCGCCACGCCTCGGCCGTCGAGGCCGTGTCCCAGTCCCACGCGCGCGAGTTGATCACCGGGTCGTTCATCCAGTCCCACTGGCCGTGCAGGACGTTGTGACCGATCTCCATGTTCTCGAGGATCTTGGCCACGCCGAGCGTGGCGGCGCCGAGCGCCCAGGGGATGCGCCAGCGCGAGGCGATCAGCTCGGCGCGCCCGAGCAGCGCGAGACGCCGCTGCATTGCGATGACCGAGCGGATGTAGCGTGCATCGCGCTCGCCGAGGTCGGCTTTGACCTGTTCATGCAGGTCGTCGAACAGTTTGCCGAGCTCCTCGATCTGCTCGGGCGCTAGCCGATGCAGCGGGTTGTCCGAGGACTCGATAGCGACATGCCCATCGGCACGGTGGCCGTTTCCGCTCGCGGTTTCCATGCGGTCTTCCTCCGGTGTCTTAGAGATCGATTTCGATAGGGCCTTCTGGCGCGCTGATGCACGTCCGGATCACTTCGCCCTCCTGCCCGTACACCTTGCCAGTACGAAGATCACGGACCCTACCCGAGCGCAGCTCGCCCACGCATGTGTGACAGATGCCCTCGCGGCAGCCGTAAGGCAGCTCGAGCCCTGCGTCTTCGCCGGCCACGAGGATCGGCTTGTGGCCGTCGGACTCGGTCTCGCAGTCGGACATGAGGAACTTGATCGGGCCGCCCTCGCCCTCGCCCGCCTCGCCGAGCCCGAGCTTCGGCTGAAAGCGCTCCATGTGCAGCTTCTCGATCTCGCCGTGCTCCTCGAAATGCTTGCTGAAGGCGTCCAGCATCTCGTTGGGTCCCGAGATGTAGGTCTCACGCTCGCTCCAGTCCGGGCACAGGCGATCGAGGTCCGCGGGTTTCATGCGGCCGTGGTCGGCTGTCAGCTGCTCGTGCAGGGTGAAGCTCTCCCGGCGCTCGGCGAGCTCGCGCAGCTCGGAACCGAAGATGACCTCGTCGGCGTGGCGGGCCGAGTGGAGCAGGACCGCGTCCTTCAGCTCGTCGTAGTGGTCGAGATGGCGCAGCATGCTCATGATCGGCGTGACGCCGCTGCCGGCGCTGATGAACAGCAGCTGCTCGGCCGGCGGGTCGGGGAGCACGAACTCGCCCTCGATGTTGCTGAGCGAGACGATCGTGCCCGGCTTGGCCTTGGTGACGAGATAGGGCGAGACCTCGCCCTCCTGCACCTTCTTGGGGGTGATGCTGATCAGCCCGTCCTCGCGGTATGGGTCGGAGGTCAGCGAGTAGGCGCGCCAGTGCCGCACGCCATTGATGTCGATGCCGATGCGCACGTATTGACCGGGCTTGTGACCCGACCAGCGATAACCGGGCTTGATCAGGATCGTCGCCGCCTCCGGCGTCTCCTTCTCGACCCGCTCGACCCTGCCCCGTAGCTCGCGCGTCGACCACAGCGGGTTGATCAGCTCGAGGTAGTCGTCGACCAGCAGCGGCGAGGACAGCGAGCTGAGCGCCTTGAGCAACCGGGCTTGCACCGGATGGACGTTGGGCGGGGCGCCCTTTTCAGGCATATCTCATCAATTCCCAGGATTGTGGGGCATAACACTTCTATCTAGGTGTTCGGGTCGGCACATGTGCCGACCCGCCGGTCCGCACATGTGCGGACCGGGGCCGGCGCACATGTGCGCCGGCCAAAATTCTCTTAGATCTCGAGACCCTGCGCGGCCAGCCATATCGCCACTGAGTCTGGTGGATGACCTTTCCATTCAGCTCGAGCGGCCAGCCGTAGCAACTCGTCGTCGTCGGTGCGGAGCTCGTCGCGGCGGAAGGCCAGATAGGTGGTCAGCGCGCCGGCCATCTGGAGTGCGCCGCTCTCCTGCTCGGGGTCGAGTCCGTGCAGCACACCGCGCACGCGCTCGGGCACGTCCTCCAGAGCGCGGATCGGCTCGTCGTCGTCCTCGAAGGTGAGCTCGAAGCTGCCGAGGTCCGGGTCCTCGTCGGCGGGGTCGACCACCCGCGCCGCTCGCCTCACGACTTCGGACAGAGTCGGTGGCTGGGGCTCCGTCGGCACGGCGTCAGCTTACGATAAGGTCGCGCACCCTGGTTTCCGAGAGTGCGCATCGGCCCACGCCCCGCCTTGCCCCCGGCTCGCCGGCCGAGATCGGGCGCGTCAACTTCCTGATCGCACGCGCGCTGGGGGTGGTGGGCGGCTCCGGCCCGCCCAACCTGTTCACCACCCTCGCCCGTCATCGCAGGCTGTTCCGCCCCTGGCTGCGCTTCGCGGGCAGGCTGATGCCCGGCGGAGTGCTGCCGCGCGCGGACTCGGAGCTGTTGATCCTGCGCGTCGCCCACACCACCGGCTGTGAATACGAGTGGGCACACCACCAGCGGCTCGCTCTCACGGCCGGGCTGAGCGCGGCGGATGTGCTGCGGGTGCGCGAGGCTCCCGACGCGCCCGGCTGGTCTGAGCGCCAGCGCCTGCTGCTCTGTGCCGCCGACGAGCTGCTCACGCAGCGGACGCTGTCGGCGCCCGCGTGGTCGGCCTTGCGGCCTCTACTGAGCGACGCGCAGCTGATCGAGCTGTGCATGCTCGTCGGCCACTACGAGATGCTCGCGATGACTCTCAATTCGCTTAAGGTGGCGCCCGACTCCTTCTCGTCCGAGCGGCCGCCGCGACCGCTGCGCGCGCTGCGGGCGTTCACCGACAGGCTCGAGCGCCGTAGGATGCTCGCGTGAGAGAGCGGGACATCGCCGGCCGTCGCGTCGTGATCACCGGCGCCGCTCGCGGCATCGGATCGTTGCTCGCGAAGCGACTGCACCACCGCGGGGCACGCGTGGCGCTGCTCGGGCTCGAACCCGAGTTGCTGCAAGCCGTCGCCGCCGAGTGCGGCGGCGCGCCCTGGTTCGAGTGTGATGTGGCCGTGCGCGGGCAGGTGGAGGAAGCCGTCGCCGGCGCCCTCGAGCAGCTCGGAGGGCTCGACATCGCGGTCGCTAACGCCGGCATCGGCGCGCAGATGACGCTCGTCGGCGGCGATCCCGAGATCTGGGATCAGACCCTCGCCGTCAACCTCGGCGGCACCTACAACCTCGTGCATGCGGCCGCGCCGCACGTCGCCCATCCGCGCGGGTACTTCCTGCTGACGGCGTCGCTCGCGGCGGCGCTGCACCTGCCCCTGATGTCCGCCTACTGCGCCTCGAAGGCGGCCGTCGAGTCACTCGGCGACTCACTGCGGATCGAGCTGCGGCCGTCCGGGGCGCGGGTCGGGGTCTCCTACTACGCCGAGCTCAAGACCGACATGACCGCGCGCGGCTTTGCCACCGAGGCGGCCAGGCGCACGCCCATCGGCGGCCGCCTCCCCCGTGCACCCGGTGGAGGCCGCGATCGACGCGCTCGAGCGCGGCATCCGGCGCCGATCACGCCGCATCGTGTGCCCCGCCTACGTCGGCGCGCTGCTGCCGATCCGCATGGCCGCCCAGCGCGTGGCCGAGCTTGCGGCCGCGCCCGGCCTCGGCCGTACGCTCGAGATCGCGCGCTCGGAGAACGCGCCGCTCACGACACCCCAGCCCGAGCGCGAGGAGCCTTCTCAAGCGAGCCGCCGGTAGGCGGTCCGGCGAGCGGGCACTGCACCGGCGGCTGGCTCGGCTCGTCCGCGCTCAGCACGTCGTCGGAGATCGTCGCGAACGCGAGCAGGCCGCCGAGCGCCGCGACCCCGGCGCTGACGAGCATCGCCGTGTGAAACCCCGCGGCGAGCGCGTGGGGGTGCAGAAACGCCTTGCCGCTCAGACCCGCGATTGGGGGCAGCAGCGCCACCGCCAGCAGGCCGGCCGTGCGCGAGACCGCGTTGTTCACCCCCGAGGCGACGCCGGCGTGGCGCTCGGGCGCGGCTGCCAGGACGGTGGCCGTGACGGGGGCGACGGTCGCCGAGAGGCCGAGGCCGAACACGACCACGGCGGGCAACACCGAGCCCACGTAGGTCGAGCCCGGGGCGATGCGGGTCATCAGCGCCATGCCCGCGGCGATCAGCAGCGGGCCGACCGTCAGCGGGATGCGCGGACCGATCTTCTGCGCGAGCGCCCCCGCGCGGGCTGACAGCGCGAGCATCAGCACGGTCACCGGTAGCGACGCCGCTCCGGCGGCGACCGGCGAGTAGCCAAGCGACGTCTGGAGCGTCACCACGAGCAGGAAGAAGACCCCCCCGAGCGCCCCATAGACCACGAAGGTAACTAGGTTGGCGGCCGTGAACTGGCGCGAGGCGAAGATCTCGAGCGGCAGCATCGGGTGGCTGCTGCGCCGCTCGACGAGCACGAACAGAACCAGCCCCGCGGCGCCCGCGACCGCCGCGATCAGGACGGTGATCGAGCCGAGCCCGCGGCTCGGGCCTTCGACCATCGCGTAGGTCGCGCCGGCGAGTCCGACCGTCGCGCTGACCGCGCCGGCGTAGTCGAGGCGGCCGGTCGCGCTCTCATCGCGGCTCTCAGGGATGTGTCGCAGCGCGAGCAGGATGACCACCACCGCGAGCGGCACGTTGACCAAGAAGATCGCGCGCCACGAGACCGCCTCCACCAGGTAGCCGCCGAACAGCGGTCCGACAGCCGCGGCCACGCCGGTGAGCGCCGACCAGGCGCCGATCGCCCGTGCCCGATCCGAGCGCACGTAGGTGGCCTCGATGATCGCGAGGCTCCCGGGGGTAAGCAGCGCGCCGCCGATGCCCTGCAGGGTGCGCGCAGCGATCAGGATGCCCGCGTTCGGCGCGACCGCGCAGATGGCCGAGGCCGCCGCGAACCACACGATCCCGACGACAAACACCCGCCGGCGGCCGAGGCGGTCGCCCAGCGACCCGGCCAGCAGGATCAGCGCCGCCAGAGTGACCGAATATGCGGTCACGACCAGCTGCAGCCCGCTGACACTCGCGTGCAGGCCGCGTGCGATCGCCGGCAAGGCGACGTTGACCACGGTCGCGTCGAGGAAGGCGATGCCCGAGCCGAGCACGGTCGCGGCGAGGACCCAGCGTCCCGCCGGCGAGGCGAAACGCACGCCCGGCGCCGTCGCGGCCGCGCTCTCCATTCGACGCCAGCTTAGACGGCGTCAGAAGTTGCCCGAGATCGCCTGCACGACGGTCACGTTGTCCGAGACGTCGTCGGTGTAGGCCTGCATACAGCCGTTGTTGATCGCGGCGATGACGCCGGCAGGGGTGTTGCCGGCGCGGCCGCCGGGCCCATGCTCGCTGATGTAGAGCCTGGCGTAGGCAGCCTGTTGGCTCTGGTTCGACGAGCCCCACTGCGTGCAGGTGGTGGCGTCACTGACGGCGGCGCTGCCGGAGGCTAGAAACGGCACGATGATCAGCGCCAGCATCACGACCAAGACAGCCGTCAGCCCGTACGCGCCCAGCTTGTGCTCGCGGAAGAGGCCTCGGATCGTCCAGGAGGGCTCGGTGGTCGAAGGGCCGCTGCTCACGATCAGGACACCTTAGAACAACCCCCCGAGGCTCTCAGGCGCGCTCGAGCGCCGCTAGGAGTCGTCCAGACCGGACAGGTGGAACTCGATCCGATAGACGAGCGTGTCCTCGTCTATCGGCCCCGCGTGCGCGGCGCGTCGGCGCAGAGTCTCGCGGTCGGGCTCGCCCGCGCGGCGCACGTCGTCCCCGGTGATGGCCGCGAACGGGATCAGCTCGATGGCGTCGACCTCTATCTCGCCGGGTCCGACCCGGTAGCGGCCGCCCTCCTTGACCTGGAGCCGTTGCCACAGCCGGACCGTGAGCGTGATGTCACCGGCCAGGACTCCGTTTCGCAACTCACGACTGAACTGCACGGCCGCACGGTAGTCGGTGAGGCCGGCGGCTCGCTCATTACTATGGCCGTGTGAGCGCCAATACGCTGCCCGGTGGAGTGGTCCACGAGCTGCCCGCGGACCTGCGCGAGGCGTTGGCCTCGAACGCCACGGCGCTCGACGCCTGGAACGACATCACGCCCTTGGCGCGCAACGAGTTCATCTGCTGGGTCGAGGACGCCAAGCAGGCGAGCACACGCGAGCGCCGCATCCGGCGGACCCAAGAGGAGCTCGAGGACGGCATGCGGCGACCCTGCTGCTGGCCGGGGTGCAAGCACCGCGAGCGAACCGGTAGGTGATGGACGAGCCTCCGACGACCGAGGCTCCGATTCCCACATCCACGGCCGCCCCTGTGCTGGGCTCGTCGGGCTGGCAGGTCGATGTGCTGGCGCAAGCGGATCGCCTGGAGTCGCAGCTTCAACGCGCTGGGGCGGGAGATCCTGCCGCCACAAGCTGGGCCGAGAATCTGATCGAGCAGGCACGGCTGATCGCCACGGGCCAGGTCAAGGTCAACGGGGTTCGGGATTGGCTCGACGGGATCAGGGTCGAGAGCGCCTGGCGGCTGCTCCAGCAGGCGCAGGAGGAGCTGGTCCCGACGCGGCCCAAGCCGGAGCTCCAGGCCGAGGTGCCCTACTGGCGGCGGTTGGCCGCCTCGCTCCCACCCGACCCCGAGCGTGACCAGAAGCTGAGCGACTGGGAGTCGGGTGATCCGGACCAGATCGACCCGCTGCTCGCGCGATCGCTGCTCCAGGACGCGCACGTTAGCGCCAACGTCTCTCACATGGCTGTGCGCCGACTCCGCAACGGAGTGCTGGCGCTGGCGGCGATGATCGCGGCGGTTGTCATTGCCCTATGGATAGGCGAGGTCGCGAGCGGGGCCGTGGCCGGGATCGGCGCGCTCGGCGGCCTCATCTCCGTCGTGTTCATCGCCAAGGGCTCGAACGCGACGAGCGCCTACAACGTGCAGGTCCCCCAGGCGCTGCTCAAGGTCGCCTCCGGGGCGGGAACCGCGATCCTCGCGGTGGCGATCCTCAAAGGCACCGGCGCTTCGGCCGACACTGCTCACGTCTACGCGTATGCGGCGCTGTTTGGCTTCTCGCAGCAAGCCTTCACCAAGCTCGTCGACGAGAAGGCGCAAGCGCTCACCGGTCAGGCACCGGCTCGGGCAGCCGTCGCGGGCACGCCCGCGGTGCAGCCATCCGCGGGCGCCCGGGCGTAGGGCTCAGCGTCGCCCTGGCGTAAAGCTCAGCGCCGCCCTGGCGCGCCGACGAGACTGCTCCGCGCCCACGCCAGCGACTCAACCACCTGCCCCTTGGGGATCGTCGCGCCGTGCTTGTTCGCGGGCGCGGGCCAATGGCCGTCGCTCAGGGTCCGCGCTCCGACAACCTGGTAGGTGCTCGGGTCGAGCAGCAGCTGCTGCTCGACGCCGCCGATCGAGAGCGCGATCGCGCTACGCCCAAGCGCATCGCTGATCCCGCTGTGAGCGTGGACCCCTGGAATCTTTGCCAGCGCATGAAAGGCACTCGCTTCGGCCCGCGGCGGGGCGAGCTCGGCGGAGTTCCACAGCAGCTCGGAGAGGAACCCGAACTCGAGCTGGGCTCGGCTCGAATGGCCGCCCACCGGATCCCAACTAGAGCCAGCGAGGTCAGGTGCGGACACGTGTTTGGTCACATCCGCGAGCAGCCTCGCCGGATCGGCAGGCAAGGAGACGAGCGCCGCGTAGGCCGTGCTCGGAGTCGCATCGTTCACGAAGCTGGTCAGGGGTGAGCCACCGCTCGCCGTGGGCGTGCTGGAGCGATGTACGACCAGGCGTCCACCCTGGTAGTAAGCCTCCTCGCGGCCGTCGAACCGCAGCCAGCTCTCGGCGGACGTACGGCCGCCACCGACGCTGTAGTCGACGGTCCTCGTGTAGATCCACTGGCGTGGGCGGGGAACGGTGGCAGCCCGTGAGGTCGCTTCGAACGCCGCCGTACGCAGCACCTTGGCGACCGTGCTGGCCTGGGGTGCGCTGCCGTGATTCATGCCGGCCACCATGATCGCCGCGGCCGCGACGGCGCCAGTGAGCGCCGCCACGCCAATCGCGGGCAGGCGGCGTGCTCGCTCGCGCGCCCGTGGGGGTGGATCTCCAAGCGAAGCGAGCAACCGCTCACGGCCGCGGGCGAGCTGCCCCGGAGTGGGTGCCGCAACGTCGAGACGCATGGCGCGCACCAGTTCAAGCTCGTTCATTGCAAAGCTCCTCGGTGGGCGATCTTGGTTGCAGTCCTGCGAGTTCAGGGCGAAGCTGCCGGCGGGCTCGACTGAGGCGTGAGCGGACGGTCCCGACGGGGATCTCGAGCGCGCTCGCAACCTCGTCGTAGGACAGCTCGGCCCACGCGACCAGCAGCAGCACGTCGCGATCGCGAGCGCTCAGGCGCGCGATCGCGTCGGCCAGTGCGGGTTGGGTGCTCCTGGCATCCATACGATCGTCGATCGCGCCGGTCTCATCGTCGGTAACTGCGTGAGTGGCTGAATGCGAGACGGCGCGCCACAGCCGGACCTCCGCGCGCCGGTGCTTGCCGATCACCCGGCTCGCGATGCCGTACAGCCACGGTCGCGCGTCGGCGCAGCCTGGCATGTAGCGGTCGCGCCTGTGGAAGGCAGCAAGAAAGGTCTCTGCGACCACGTCGTCGGCTGCCTGCTCGCCGAGTCGGCGGGCGGCGAAGCGGTAGATCGCGGGCGCGTGGCGGTCGTACAGCGCAGCGAAAGCGTCGGGTGCCTGCAGGGACTGCGCGATCACATCCGCGTCGTCCTGGTAGCTCTTAGCCCGCAGCTTCATAGTCATCGCTTATCACCCGATGCCGCCCCCGTGGTTCACGCGGGTGCTCGCCCGCGCCGACCTACGCGCTGCCGGTGGACGGCTTCGTCAGCGACAGGAACATCACGTGCAGCCCGACGTAGCCGTGCCGCCGGTGGTCATATGCCCCGGGAACGGTCGCGAGGATCTCGAATCCCAGGCTCTCCCAGAGCCGCACGGCACCGTGGTTGGTCTCGACCACGGCGTTGAACTGGATGCCGCGGTAACCGGCGCCCCGCGCCCACTCCACGACGTGGACCCCGAGCGCCCGCCCCACCCCGTGACCCTGGCGGCCGGGATCGACCATGAAGCTCGCGGTCGCGATGTGCGACCCGCGCCCAGGTCGGTTGGGTCCCATCGTCGCCGAGCCGAGCACGACGCCGTCCTCGACGGCGACGACTGTCTGCCCGGGCGGCTCGGCGATCCACAACGCCCGCCCTGCTGCAGAGGAGAGGTCATCCGGATAGGCGTACGTCTCGCCGGCCGAAACGATCGCGGAGAAGAACGGATAGATCTGCTCCCAATCGCCTTCCGTAACGGGCTGAATCTCCATGGCGCGCGACCCTGGCGCTGCTTGCTTCGTCCGACCCGCCAGAGCTCAGTCCTCAAGCAGCACGGTGTCTTCGTGCGAATACGCCGGCGCGCAGCAGCACAGGAAGACGAGCGGGTCCTGCTCGTCGGCCCACACCTTGTGCTCGACGCCCGGCGGTATGACGACGCAATCGCCCGCTCGCACGGGGCGCTCCTCCTCGCCCAGTCGCATCCGGCCGCTGCCGTCGGTGAACAGATAGACCTCTTCGGTCAGCCGGTGAAAGTGCGCGATCGTAGCGCCGCCGGGCGGCACGACGGCCTCGGCGATGCTCTGGTGCTCGGCGTTGCCCGACGGGACGCCGGCCAGCTCGCGGATCGAGGAGCCGTCCGCGGTGATGAAAGCCTCACGGTGCTCGCGGCGGACAATCTCCATCGTCGTCTGGAGAAGCTTACGGGGCCTGAGACCCTTCGGCCCGCGGAGACCATCGAGCGCTGTCGCCGCTCGCTTCGAACTACGATCCTCCCCGTGTCCGGCCGTCTCCAGAACAAGGTTGCGCTGGTCACGGGTGGCGGGTCGGGACTCGGCCGGGAGATGGCGCTCCTATTCGCCGCGGAGGGCGCCGAGGTCGTGGTCAACGACATCGACGTCGAGGCGGGCGAGCGCACCAAACGCGAAATCGGCGCCGGCGCGATCTTCGTGCCCGCCGACGTCTCCCACGACCCGGACGCGAGGGCCCTGTTCGAAGCGGTGCGCGAGGCTCACGGGCGGCTCGACGTGAGCGTCCACAACGCGGGCGTCATGGACCCCCGCGACGAGGGCGTCACCGACACTCCGCGCGAGGTGTGGGACCGGGTGCTGGCGGTCAACCTGACCGGGGTGTTCCTCTGCTGCCGGCACGCCGTCCCGCTCATGCTGGCGAGCGAAGGCATGAGCTCGATCATCAACATCGCGTCGTTCGTGGCCCTGATGGGCGCGGCGGTGCCCCAGGTCGCGTATACCGCCAGCAAGGGCGGCGTGCTCTCGATGACGCGCGAGATCGCTGTCGAGTACGCGCGGCAGGGGATTCGCGCCAACGCGATCTGCCCGGGCCCAATCAGGACCCCGCTGTTCGAATACCTGCTCGCCGACGAGCAGCAGCGCTCCAACCGGCTCAATCACATTCCCGCGGGCCGCTTCGGGGAGCCGCGCGATATCGCCTACGCGGCGCTCTACCTCGCCAGCGAGGAGGCCGACTGGGTCACCGGCACCGAGTTCGTGGTCGACGGCGGCATCACCGCCGCGTACCTGACGGCGCCCTAGTGCAGCTCCAGGTACTCCTGGCGCTCCCAATCGGTGACGTGGTCGGCGAAGCGCTGGAGCTCGTAGCGGCGCATAACCGTGTAGGCGCGCACGAACTCCTCGCCGAGCAGCTCGACGATTTCGCCGTCCTCTTCGAGCGCCCGGAGCGATTCCTCGACCGTCGTGGGCAGCTTGGGCTTTGACTCGTCCTCTTCGGCGGGTGGCTTCGCCGGTGGCTCGAGCTCGAGCTCGTCCACGATCCCGAGCAGGCCCGCCCCGAGCAGGGCCGCGCACACGAGGTACGGGTTGGACATGCCGGTGGGGGCCCTGTTCTCCGCGTGCTTGCTGCTCGCGCTGCCGCCCTTGATGCGGATCAGCGCGCTGCGGTCCTCGAGCCCCCAGGAGACGTTGGTGGGGCTGAAGGTGTGGGTCCGCCGTCGCTTCAGGCAGTTGAGCGTGGGCGCGAGCAGGGCGTAGATCCCGCGCGCGTGGCGCAGCTGGCCGGCGACGAAGCTCCGGCCAGCTTGCGAGAGCCCCCAGTCGTGATCGGCGTCCGACATCGCGTTTGCGCCCGAGTCGCGGTCGAGCAGGCCGATGTGCGTGTGGGCGCCCGAGCCGGCCGAGTCCCCGAACGGCTTCGACATGAACGTCGCGATCAGACCCTCCTGGTGGGCGAGCTCCTTGGCGGCGTTCTTGAAGCTGAAGGCGGTATCCGGTCCCGTCATGCCGCTGCTCGGCCCGAACACGATCTCCCACTGCGAGCCGGCGTACTCGCAGTTGGCGGTCACGATGTCGATGCCGAACGCGCGCGCCTGATCCACGATCTTCTCGATCGCCGGGACCCACGTGTTGCGCACGGTGTTGAAGATGTGGTAGCCCTCGAACAGCGGCTGCTTGGTCTGCGCGTCGAGCAGGTAGAACTCGGGCTCGATCCCGATCGTGGGCTCGTAGCCGAGCTCGTGGCAGCGCGCGAGCACGCGCCGGAAGACCTGCCGCGGAGCCGCGCCGAGCGGCCGGCCGTCGTCCCAGTAGGTGTCGCAGATCATGCGCGCGGTGTGCTGCGCCCAGGGGACGATCGCGGCCGTGCTGGGGTCGGGCTTCAGCCGCTGGTCGGCGTAACCGATCTCCTCGTTGTAGAGCGTTCCGGGCACGACGTCGGAGCGGGTGTCGAGCACGACCGCGCCGCCGTACATATTGAGGCCCTCCTCCGCGTAGTGGCCGGCGTGCTCGATCGGCAGGAGTTTCGAGCGGCTGTTGCCGTGCATGTCGGGCAGCTCGAAGCGGACGTGGCGGATACCCTGCTCGCGCCAGCCCGCGAGCACGTCCTCGACACCGGCCGACTGCTGCTCCGTGCTCGTCATCTCGACTCCTCTCCGCTCAGTTGTCCCAGAACTCGCTCGCCAGCCCGAGCTCGGTTGCGACTACCCGCACCGCGTCGCGCCGCTCGGGCTGGGCGACCGCAAGCACGCCGCCCTCGCGGCCATCATCGCGGTTCAGCGCCCTCGCGAGGGCGGCTGGCGGCTGCAGGTGGACGCCGCCGTAGCCGAGCGACGGATAGGAGTCGCGCACAACCACGAGCGAGCCGCGACGGCCGCGCACGAGCTGCTCGAGCTCGACGAAGTGCCCGACGTCCCACTCGGCCGCCGGCGGCTCGTCGGGCTCGGCTCCATCCAGCGCGCCGAGCAGGGCCGCGAGCGGAGGTCGGCTGGCCCACAGCAGGCCGGTGCGCAGATTGGCGATGAGGCGCGCGTCGAGAGCCATGACACCCTCGACGAGGGCGGCGCTCCATTTGCCCCGCAGCGGCACGGCCACGAGGCGGCCGTCGGATAGCTGCTCGATCGCGCTCGCGAGCCCGCGCGCCGAGGTGCCGGAGGCCCGCCGGTCGACGCAGGCCAGCTCGGGGCCGTAGTCGCGCCAGGAGCTCGCGCCGGGCGGCACCTCGGCGTCGGCTGCATACGTCGTGCCCGCACGCGCCGCGACCAGATCCTGATCGGCCTCGACGCCGAAGTCACGCAGGACGCGCGCGCCGTGAAATGGGCCGCAAAGATAGTCCCTCTGCTGGACCGCTTCGTGCTCGCCAGAAGCGAGTTCAGACCGCACGCTCATAGCGCTCCGTCTCCCAGTCGCTCACCGACTGGCGCCAGGCGTCGAGCTCCCACGCGCGCGAGGCACGGAAGTAGTCGCAGAAGCGCTCGCCCAGCAGCGCGCGGAAGGCGCCGTCGTCATCGAAGGCGGCAAGCGCGCTCTCGAGCGAGCCGGGCAGCGCGGTCAGGTCCTTGCGCTCGGAGGCGTCCCCGACGATCGGCGGCGGGGGCGTGGCTGCTCGCTCGAGCCCGTCGGCGGCCGAGGCGGCGAGCGCCGCGAGCGCCAGGTAGGGATTGGCGTCGGCGCCCGGGCGCCGGCACTCGATCCGCCACCGCTCGGCGTGGGCGCCGCGGATCGCGCGCACCGCGCAGGAGCGGTTCTCGTGGCCCCAGCTGACGTTGACGGGCGCGAACCACCCCGGCACCAGCCGCTTGTAGGAGTTGATCGTCGGGTTGAGCATCAGCGAGGCGGCCGGCAGGTGGTCGAGGATGCCCGCGATCGCGCTGGCGAAGGCCGGGGGCAGCTCCGCGCGCGGGCCGTCGTCATCCGCAGCGAATGCATTTGCCCCGTCCGACCAGCAGGACAGGTGCACGTGCCCGCTCGAGCCCTCCTCCCCCGCTCTCGTCTTGGCGAGAAAGCTCGCCCTGAGGCCCATCGAGGCGGCCACCTCCTTGACGGCGAGCTTGGTGAAGACTGCGTCGTCGGCGGCCTGCAAACCGTGGCGGGCTGCGATGTTCAGCTCGAGCAGTCCGGGGCCGGCCTCGGTGTGCACGGCCGAGAGCTCGACGCCGAGCGTCTCGAGCGCCGGCAGCAGCGCGGCGATGAAGCGCTCGAAGCGGGCAATCTCGCCCATGCTGTAGCTGAGCCCGCTGGAGAGTGGCCGGTCGTCTGCGTCGCGGACGCGCACCTCGTACTCAATGGCCGCCAGCGTCTCGTAGCCCTGCGCCGCCATGCGCTCGAGCGCCGCGCGCAGCGCCTCGCGTGAGGAGAGCTCGCAGGCGCTTCCGTCGGGCCAGGAGGGGGTGCAGAGGCAGATCCGCCATCCGGGCAGCCACGAGAGCTCGCGCAGGGTGGCCGGGTCTGGGTGTACGACCAGGTCGCCCGCGCCCGAGCGGATGCCGACGTGTTCGTAGGTCGTGATCGGCTCGTCGGTCGGGTCGAGCGCCAAGAGCAGGTCGGTCATCACGGCGCCCTTCTCGATCGCATCCTCGAACGCGTCCGGGCGCAGCGCCTTGCCGCGCACCGACCCGTGCACGTCGGGCATGCCCAAAAGGACGAACTGCCCGTGACCAGGGCCGGCGACTGCGCGCGTGGCGCTGACGGCATCGGAGAACTCGAGCGAGCTCACACCAGCGCTCCCTTGACCGTCCGCTCGACCGCGGCCACGGTCCGGGCGAACCGCTCGACCAGCTCGGCGAGCTCGGCGTCGCTCGCGATGAACGCCGGCGCGAGCAGCGTCTGGTCACCGCTGTAGCGGTCGGCAGTCGAGTGCGTCGAGGTAACGAGCAGGCCGTGCTCGAACGCCGTCTGATCGACGAGCGCCGCCGTATCGAGCTCGTCGGGCAGGAACGAGTGGCCGTCGCGCGGGTCGACGAACTCGACTCCGAGCAAAAATCCGCGTCCGCGCACCTCGCGCACGATCTCAAAATCGGCCAGCGCCTGCTCGAGCTCGTGCAGAAGCGCTTCACCTCGTGCTCGCACCCGCTCCACCAGGCCGCGCTGCACCAGGGCGTCGAGCACGGCGAGGCCGACGGCGCACGGAAGCGGGGCGCCGTCCCAGGTGTGGCCGTGCTCGAAGTTGCGCGAGCCCTCGGCGAGCGCCGCGTAGACGGTCTCGGTGCAGAGCGTGGCCGACAAGGGCGCGTAGCCGGCGCCGAGGCCCTTGCCGCCGGTGATGATGTCCGGCTCGAGCGGCAGCTGGTGGGCGGCGAACCAGCTGCCGGTGCGCCCCATGCCGGTCACCACCTCGTCGAAACAGATCAGGAAGCCGTAGCGCTCGCGTCGCTCGGCGAGCCCCTGCCAGAAGGCGTCGGGGGCCGTGTACCCGGGCAGCGCGGCGGCTCCGACGGGCTCGCACACGAAGGCCGCGATCGTCTCGGGGCCGGCCTGTTCGAGCAGCCGGTCGAACTCTGCGAGCGCGGCTTCGCCGCTGGGATCGAAGCGCCAGGTGGCCGGCGGGAGGTGCAGGTGTCCCGGCAGGTACTCGTCGTAGGGACTCTGCAGGCTGCGCCTGCCGGTCAGCGCGAGCGCGCCGAAGAGCGCGCCGTGATACGCCTGCGCGGGCGAGACGATGCGCCAGCGGTGCTCCTCGCCCCGGTCCACATGAAACTGACGGATCAGCCGCAGCGCCGTCTCATTTGCCTCCGAGCCGCCCGAGGTGAAGCGCACGCGGGCCATCTCGGGCGCGGCGACCTCGATCAGACGCTCGGCGAGGCGCTCCTGCGGCTCGTTGGTGAAGTGATGGTTGTAGAGGTAGGAGACCTGCTGGGCCTGCGCGCGCGCCGCCTCGACGATCTCCAGGTCGCCGTGCCCCAGGCAGGCGACCATGGCGCCGCCGGAGCAGCCGTCGAGCACCTCGAAGCCCTCCTCGGTGTACAGGCGAACGCCTTCGCCGCGCACGATGTTCGGATAGGCGAGGTCGAGCAGCCGCGGGAACACGCTGGTTTCACTTGCGGCGATCATGCGGCCAGCCTCCTCCTGATCGCGCTCAGCAGGGCGCGCACGCTGAGCTCGCTGGCGGCGACGTGCAGGTCCATGGCCTGCTCGGCAGCCTCCGCATCACGCGCGCCGATCGCCGCCGCGATCGCCTCGTGCTCGCCGGACAGGCGGCGGTGCCAGGTCTTCGATTCGGGCAGCATGCTCATCGCGTCGTTGAGCCGCAGCCGCACGTCCTCGATCGCGACCGACAGAAAGCGGTTGCGCGTGGCGCTGGCAACAGCGAGGTGGAAGGCCGTGTCGTGGCGCATGTAGTCCGGTTCGCTCGTGGCTGCGCCATGCAGTCGATCGCCTGCGACATCGCCCCGATGTCCTCCTTGCGTCGCGTGCGGGCGGCCTCGCGGGCGACCCGGGGCTCGATCACGCGGCGGTAGACGAGCACCTCCTCGAGCTCGTCCCGCTGGCGCAGCACTCGCGTCATCAGGTCATCGAACGCGTCCGCGTCGCTCTCCGGCGTGGCGACGAAAGTACCCCCGTGCCGGCCCCGGCGCGTCTCAACCAGGCGCTCCGCCTCGAGCATGCGCAGGGCGAGCTGGATCGTCGGCCGGCCGACCCCGAAAGTCGCCGCCAGCTCGCGCTCTGAGGGCAGCGACTCGCCCGGCGCGATCAACCGCAGCGCAATATGGCGCTGGACCTGCTCGGCCACGTACTCGTGCGCCCGCAGCTGCTGGATCGGCGCGAAGCGCAGTGGCAGCCGCTCGCCCTGGCGTGAGACGTCAACGGCCACCTGAAGCTGCCTTCTTGGCGATCCGGGCGCGATCGAGAAACCCGTCGAAGAGCCGATACGCCGCCGCGCGGGTGTCGTCCGCTCGCTCGTAGGTCTCGCTCAGCAGGCGGTCGGGGTCGACGCCCTCCTGATCGAGCTCGTGACGGTAGGCCGCGACCCAGGCGTCCATGATCTCGGGCGTCACCTCGGGATGAAACTGGACGCCGAGGCTCCTGCCGATCGTGTACGCCTGCGGTCCCGCGCTGCTGTCGGCGATCAGCTCGGCGCCGGGGGGTAGCGTGAAGGTGTCGAAGTGCCACTGGAACCAGGGCCCCTCGCCGACCATCGCCGGCTCGCTGCTGCGTACCGGCAGCCAGCCGATCTCGGCGATCTCGCTTCGGAATGAACGGCCGCCCATGACGCGCGCCAGCAGCTGGCCGCCGAAGCAGATCCCGAGCACCGGCACGTCGCCCTCCACGGCTTCGCAGAGCAGCTGTGACTCCCTGGGGAGCCACGGGATCGAGTCGTCGAAGGCGGCGAACTCGGAGCCGAGGGAGACGATCATGTCGTAGTCGCGCGGTTCGGCTGCTCGCTGCTCGACGTCGATCCGGTAGATGTCCTGTTCGGCGCCGCGCTCCTCGAGCCATTGGTTGACGTAGCCGCCCGGCGTCGGCTGCTCGTGCTGGACCACGAGCGCCCTCACAGCGCCTCCTCCACATAGCCGGCGACCGCCTCGACTGCGGCCGCGAAGCGCCCCACCATCTCGGCGAGCTCTTCGTCGCTGGCGGTGAAGGCGGGCGCGAACAGGCTCTGGTCGCCGGCATAGCCGTCGCCGGTGGGCTGTGTCGAGAGCGTGATCAGGCCGTGGTCCTGCAGCGCGACATCGTCGATCCGTCCGGCGACGCCGAGCTCGGCGGGCAGGAAGGAATGGCCGTCGCGCGGGTCGACGTACTCGACGCCCAGCAGGAAGCCGTGGCCGCGGACCTCGCGCACGATCGCGATGTCCTCGAGCGCCCGCGCGAGCTCGTCGCGGAGCCGCGACCCGCGTTCGGCTCACGCGCTCGATCAGGCTCTCGCGCTTGAGCGCGTCGATCACGGCGATGCCGACCGCGCACGGCAGCGGCGAGCCGTCCCAGGTGTGGCCGAGCGTGAAGCGGCGCGAGCCGGCCGCCACGGCTTCGTAGACGCGCTCGTGGCAGATCGCGGCGCCGATCGCGGCATAGCCCGCGCCGAGGCCCTTGGCGGTGGCGATCACGTCGGGCGTGAACGGGAGCCGGTCGGCCGCGAACCAGCTGCCTGTGCGGCCCATGCCGGTCACGACCTCGTCCAGGCAGACGAGGAAGCCGTGGCGCTCGCGGCGCTCGGCGAGCCCCTCCCAGAAGCGCTCGGGCGGCGTGTAGGCGGGCAGGGCGGCCGCGCTCACGGCCTCGGCGAAGAAGGCCGCGACGGTATCGGGCCCAACCTCGTCGAGAACGCGGTCGAGCGCTTGCAAGCGCCTGCTCGCCGGTCGGGTCGAACCGCCACGTGCTCGGTGGAATGTGGGGCTGCTCCTTGAGGTAGGGCGTGAGCGGGCCCTGGAGGCCGGCCCGGCCGGTCAGCGCCAGCGTCGCCATCGTCGGCCCGTGATAGCCCTGAGCGGGAGAGATGACGCGCCAGCGGCCCGGCTCGCCTCGCTCGACGTGGTAGCTGCGTGCAAGGCGCAGCGCGCACTCGTTGGCCTCGGCGCCGCCGGTGACGAAGTGAACGCGGCTCAGCCCTTCCGGGGCGACCGCCGTCAGCTCGCGGGCGAGCCGTTCCTGGGCAGGGTTCGTGAGCCGCTCGTTGTGCGCGAACGCGAGCTCACGCGCCTGCTCGTAGGCGGCCTCGATCAGGTCCTCGCGGCCATGGCCGAGCGTCAGCGCCATCGAGCCGCCGCTCATCGCATCGAGGTAGCGCCGCCCCGCGGCGTCCTCCACCCACACGCCCTCGCCGGAGACGATCAGCGGGTAGCGGCGATCGAACTCCGGGGGCAGGATGTGGGTCGTAGTCGTGTCGACGGAAATGGTCATAGCTCAGGTCCTTATAGTTACCACAGATGCTCACCGTGATCGAGCCCGCCACCGAGCAGACCCTGGCCGAGCTGCCCCAGGCCGGGGCTGAGGAGACCGATGAGGCGATCGCTCGCGCCAGGAATGCGTTCCCGGCGCTGGCGGGCGGTCTCCCCGGGCGACCGCGCCAGGCTGCTGCGCTCGATCGCGGATGGGATCGCGGCCAGGGCCGACGACCTCGCCCGCCTCGAGGCGCGCAACGTCGGCAAGCCGATCGCCGACGCTCGCGGCGAGGTCGCGATGGTCGCCGAGACCTTCCACTACTACGCGGGAGCCCCCGAGCGCCTGCTCGGCGAGACGATCCCCGTCGCCGGCGGCATCGACATGACCTTCCACGAGCCCCTCGGAGTCGTCGGCTTGATCGTGCCCTGGAACTTCCCGCTGCCGATCGCATGCTGGAAGATCGCGCCGGCGCTCGCGGCCGGTAACACCGTCGTGCTGAAGCCCGCCGAGCTGACGCCTCTGACCGCGCTCGAGCTGGAGAAGATCGCGCTGCGAAGCCGGCCTTCCCGAGGGCGTGCTGAACGTCGTTGTCGGTCCCGGCCGAGTCGTGGGCGAGCGCTTGGTCGAGCACCCCGAGGTGGCCAAGATCGCGTTCACCGGCTCGACCGCCGTAGGCCGCCGCATCGGCCAGCTGGCCGCGCAGCAGATCAAGCGCGTGACGCTCGAGCTGGGCGGCAAGTCGGCCAACGTCATCTTCGCCGACGCCGACCTGGCGGCGGCGGCCCAGGCCGCGCCCATGGCCGTGTTCGGCAACGCGGGCCAGGACTGCTGTGCCCGCTCGCGCATCCTGGTGGAGCGCCCGGCGCTACAGCCGTTCTTGGCCGAGCTCGAGGCGGCGGTCAAGGCGCTGCGGGTCGGCGACCCGCTCGACCCCGAGACCGAGATGGGCCCGCTGATCTCAGCCGACCAGCGCGAGAAGGTCACCTCATACCTCGGCGACGGCGCGCCGGTCGCGTTCCGCGGCAGCGCGCCCGAGGGTCCCGGCTACTGGTTTCCCCCGACCGTCCTGTGCCCGGTCTCAAACGAGGACCGCGCCGCGCGCGAGGAGATCTTCGGCCCGATCGCTGCCGTGATCCCGTTCGACTCAGAGGAGCAGGCGATCGGGCTCGCCAACGACACCATCTACGGCCTCTCGGGCTCGATCTGGACCACGGACGGCGCCCGCGCGCTGCGCGTCGCCCGAGCGCTCGAGACCGGCACCCTGTCGGTCAACTCCAACACCTCCGTGCGCGTCTCGACACCGTTCGGCGGCTTCAAGCAGTCGGGTCTCGGCCGCGAGCTCGGCCCGCACGCACTCGAGCACTACACCGAGCTCAAAAACGTCTTCGTGGCGGTTTCAGGGGGCCTCGCCCGCGAGCCTGCGAGAAAAACGCCCGCCACGTGGTCGTTTTTCTCCACCCTCCTCGATGCAGGGCCCAAAGCCCTCAAAAATTCCCTCAGAACAGCGGCCGGAGCGCCGCGTAGAGCGCCCGGTAGCGCGCATACGCCGCCTCATAGGCCTCGCGCCGCTCAGGGGCGGGCCGGACCCACTCCCTCCGCAGGCCCCGCATCGCATCTGCGGCGGCGTGCGCGTCGCGATGCAGGGCCGCCCCCACGGCGGCCAGCATGGCGGCACCGCGAGCGGTGGTCTCGACGTCGTCCGGCCGGGTGACCGGCAGGCCGGTGACGTCGGCGCGGATCTGCAGCATCAGATCGGAGCGCGCGCCGCCGCCGACACCCACGATCTCGCTCACCGCGAGCCCGGCCCTCCCCATCGCCCCGAGCACGTCGTTCAACGCGAACGCGTTGCCCTCGAGCATCGCCCGGATCAGGTGTGCGCGGCCGTGCGAGGCGGTCAGCCCGAACCAGGCCGCGCGCGCATCCGCGTTCCACTCGGGCGCCATCGCCCCCGCCAGCGCGGGTACCCAGAGCACCCCGTCGCCCCCGCCGGCACCTGCGCGGCCTCGGCGGTCAATGCGCCGTAGCCCATCGCCCGCCGCCGAGCTGGTCCCGGAACCACCGCAGGCGCGCCACCCGAAAGCCAGCCGGGGTTCTCGAGCAGCCAGTCGCCGTCGCTCGCGTGCGGGTGGAGCTCGGTAACGGCGTCGGGGTCGAGCGCCGGCTCTGAGACGACCGCGCAGACGGGCTCGGCGGTGCCGATCACGTCGCACGCGACGCCCGGCTCGATCACGCCCGGCGCCAAGTGTCGCCGCCATCTCGTCGCCGCATCCGAGCACGACCAACGTCTCCCCGGAGAGGCCGGCGGCGTCTCGCAGCCACGGCGCCAGCGGGCCAAGCACCTCGTGCGCCGGGAGGATCGGGGCAAGCTGCGACGGGTCGACGCCGAAGCCCTCGCAGGCCTCAGCCGACCACTCGGAGGCCTCGACGTCGAGCAGCATCGTCGAGGACGCATTTGAGGGATCGACCGCGAGCGGCCAGAGCACCTCCAGGCCACGAACGAGCCGGGCAAGAGGAACCAGCGGGCGCTCCGAAGCACCTCGCCTCGATGCTCGCGCAGCCAGGCGATCTTGGCGCCCACGTGGCCCGGGTCGAGGTTGCAGCCGGTCAGCTCGCGCAGCCGCTCGCGACTGATCAACTCGCCAACCCGCGAGCACTCAGCCCCCGCCCGCCGGTCCATCCAGATCAGCGCCGGGCCGGTGGGCGAGCCCTCGCCGTCGCTCGCCACGAGGCCGTCGAGCTGCGACCCGAACGCGATCGCCAGGATGCGGCTGCCGCGGACGGCCCCACAGACCTCAGCTCAGCGCGCGAGCGATCGCGTCAAGCCACTGCGAAGGATCCTGCTCCGCCCACCCGGGCTGTGGGTAGGAGATCGAATGCGGGCACGTAGCTTGTGGCGCGCAGGGCGCCATCGGCGCTCGAGCGCCTGCGCGCAGGTGCCCTGAGAGCCGACATCGATGCCGACGACGAGCTCGTCATCCACCGCCGCCGCCGACCTCCGGCGCGCCGCTCGCGATCTCCCCGGGCCCCCGCCGGTACACGCTGATCTCGAACGCGTCGGCGAGGTGGTGCTCGAGCGAGACCAGCACGACCTCGCCCAGGATCGTGCTGTCGACCTGGAACAGGCTGACGAGCAGCGACCCGGCGGCGACCTTCAGCCGCCTGGCGGTCTCGCGCGTCGCGATCGTGGGCGAGATCGACGCGACCCCGTGATGGATCGTGACCCCCTGGGCGCCCAGCGCGGCGTACAGCGAGCCGTCACCGAGCGCGGCCAGATCGGAGGGATCGAGCAGCTCCTCGCGACACCAGTCGGTGCTCAGCACGACACGTCGCTCGCCTGCCGTGCGCACCCGCTGGAGCACGCTCAGCGGCGTGCCCGGCGCGATCCCGAAGGCGGCCGCCACATCATCCGGCGCCGGCTCACGCGAAGCATGCGCGTCGGCCGTGCCGGGCTCGAGCCCGGTCGAGGCGATCAGCTCCGAGACGCCGAAGTTCTGGCTCAGGTCGTTGCGCAGCAGCGGCCGGTCGGTGACGAACGTGCCCGACCCGTGCAGCCGCCGCAGCAGCCCCTCGGCCTCGAGCAGCGCGATCGCCGAGCGCACCGAACTGCGCGAAACCCCCAGCCTGCGCGCCAGCTCGGGCTCGCTGGGAAGCCTCGCGCCGGCCAGGAACTCCCCGTTCTCGAGCCGCTCACGCAGCTCGTCGGCGATCCGGTGGCGCAGCGAGGGGGCGGGCGCCCGTCGCCATCAGGGCCTGACCACGATCTTCAGCGCCTCGCCGGCGCGGATGCGGGTGAAGGCGGCGGGCGTGCCCATCGAGGTCGACCACGTCCGAGATCACGGCCCGGAGGCCGCCGACGTCGGCCGCGAGCATGTCCAGCGCGTGCACCTGGTCGCGGTGGCGGGAGGCGTAGGAGCCGTGCACCTGGACCTCGCGGTAGTGGAGGACGTTGGAGGGAAACTCGATGTGGGTCGTGCCCTTCGGCAGGCCCCCGAAGAACAGCACGCGGCCCGCGCGGAGCGGCCATCTCCATCGCCTGCTGCTGGGCGTGGCTGCTCGAGCAGGCGACGATCACGACGTCGGCGCCGACCCCGTCGGTCGCCTGGCGGACCGCTTCGACGCCATCCTGGTCTGAGACGTCCACATAGCTCATGCGGTCCTCGCCCAGAATCCGTCGGGCGAGCTCGAGCCGGTCGGCGGCCGCCTCGAGCAGCATCACCGCGCCCGCCCCCTCTAGCCGGGAGATCGCCGCGTGGGCCGTCCCCACCGGACCCGCGCCGATCACGACCACGGTGTCGTCGAGCCCGACAGCGATGTCCTTGTGACCGCAGATCGCGTCCGACAGCGGGTCGGCGAACGTCGCCTCCACGTCTGAGAGCGACTCCGGCACCTTGAACAGGTTCTTGAGCGCGATCTCGGGGATCGCCACGAGCTCGGCGTACGCGCCCTGGTAGTCGAAGCCCATCAGCTCGTGCGCGCACGCACAGGTGCTCGTTGCCGCTGCGGCACATGCGGCAGCGCCCGCACCACAGCGTCGAGATGCAGTGCACGTGGTCGCCCGGACCGATGCCGGCGCGCTGCATCTCGAGCTCGGCGGATGGCCCGATCTCGGCCACCACGCCGCTGATCTCGTGCCCGAGCACCCACGGCGGCGATATCCGCCGGTCGCCGTTGAAGAACACGCGCACGTCCGTGCCGCAGATGCCGCAGGCGGTGACACGCAGGAGCACGCCGTCGGGCGGGCAGCGCGGGTCCTCGAGCACTCCCCACGCTCATCTTCTCGGGCCCCTCCCAGATCGCGGCGCGCATGCACCTCCTGACCTATTGCCGTCCGTTGCGCCAGACGCTAATGTACCCGAAGTTGTCAGACAACTTCGGGAGTGGCGGTTGACCGAGTTCATCTTCATGCTGACGCGCGAGGACCGCACGATCGCGGACGCGAAAGAGATCTACGCCGGGTCGCCCACACCGGCGTAAGGCACGTCGGCTGCAAGGACATCGGCCTCCCCCGCGAGGAGCTGCGGGCCCTGCTCGACGACATCCGCTCGCACGGGCACACGAGCTACCTCGAGGTCGTCTCCGAAAGCGAAGAGGCGACGCTGTCCTCGGCGCGGATCGCGGCGGAGCTCCGTCCCGACTGCCTGATCGGCGGCACGCTGATCGAGCCCGTGCAGGAGATCATCGCGGGCACCGGCATCCGCTTCTTCCCCTACGTGGGCACGGTGGTCGGTCACCCCTGCCTATTGCGCGGGACGGCCGAGGAGATCGCGCGGGACGCCCGCCGCGCCGAGCAGCTCGGGGTCGACGGCATCAACCTGCTGGCCTACCGCTACGACGGCGATGTCGACGCGCTCGTGGAAGCGGTCGTAGAGGCGGTCTCGCGTGCCCGTGATCGCCGCCGGTTCGGTCGACTCGATCGACCGCATCCGGGCGTTGTCTGACCGCGGCGTGTGGGCTTTCACGATCGGTACCGCCGCGCTCGACGGCGAGTTCGTCCCGGAGGCGCCGCTCGAGCAGCAGTTGCGCTACGTCCTTGACGCGATCAGCGGAGTAAGGAGCTGAGCATGAATAGCGATGAACAGCAGTTGCGCGCAGAGCTCGCGACCCTGGCCTCCTCCGAACCCGGGCGGCGCCTGTTGCAGCTCGGCCTGCGCGGAATCGAACGCGGCGAGCGCGACGTGACCGCGGGCTGCTGGGTCAAGCGCGGCGACGCGGGATGCCTGTTCCAGCACGCCTACTGGCAGGGCGTGCGCGAGGGCGTGTTCGCCGACAAGGGCCGGCCCGGCGACTGGATCGGAAGCTTCGTCGGGCCGCACGACTACGGAATCGTGGTCAGGGCGATCGCGGCATTTGACCGGCTGGCGCGGTCCACCTACGCGGACATCGAAGCCGCGTGCCGTGCTGCCCGACCGAGCAAGATTGAGACAGGCGAATGGAACGCGGCCGTGGAGCAGCTGCTGCGTCGAGACGCTCCGCCCGCAACGACAAACGACTCGACCACGGACCAGGTGCCGCGCGACCGTCTAGCGACCGAGGAGGACTGAAGTGAGCACAACAGGACTCGAAGAGCACCGCGAGGGCATGCTCCCCGTGGTCGAGAGTGTCGACGTCTCCCAGCGCGCCGATGTCCACAAGCTGAAGCCAGGGGCCGTCGGCTTGATCGGCGTGCTGTTCCTGACCGTGACGGGCTCGGCGCCGATCTCGGCGATGCTGTTCAACACGCCGATCTCGGTCGGCTTCGGCAACGGCATCGGCACGCCCGCGGGCTTCATCGTCGCGACGATCGTGCTGACGATCTTCGGCGTGGCCTACGTGGCGATGGCGCGCAAGGTGACCACTGCGGGCGGCTTCTACAGCTTCATCAGCCACGGGCTGGCGCGCGAGCTGGGCATGGCCAGCGGCCTCCTGATGGTCTCGGCCTACAGCGTGTTCGAGGTCTCGCTGGTGGGCGGCTTTGCCTACTTCGCCCAGCTGAAGGGCCAGTCATACGGCCTGCACATCGCCTGGTACTGGTACGGCTTCTTCATGATCGCGCTGATCGCGGTGCTCACCTTCTTCGACGTGAAGCTGTCGGCGCGCCTGCTCGGCATCGCGCTTTTGTGCGAGGTGATCACCCTGCTCGTGTTCGACGGCTTCATGTTCATCGCAGGCGCACCACAACGTGAACTTCGCGGCGATCAACCCCGCCAACGCATTCAAGGGCTTCGCCGGCGCACGCCGGCGGGCCGCGCTCGCGGCCGGAGCCGCCGGGATCGGCATCTTCTTCGCCTTCTGGTCTTGGGTGGGCTGGGAGATGGCGCCCAACTACGGAGAGGAATCGCGCAATCCGAAGCGCAACGTGCCGCGTGCGCTCTACATCTCGGTGATCGGGCTCGGGGTCTTCTACACGCTCACCTCGTGGGCCGGCATAACCGGCTACCACTCGATCAACGCCGCCGCCAAGGTGGCCCAGACCAACGCCGCCAACTTCTACTTCCTCCCCGCCCACCACTTCGCGGGCTCGTTCCTGCAGGGGGCGCTGAGCTGGTTCATCATCACCGGCTCGTTCGCGTGCGGAATGGCGTTCCACAACACGACGGCGCGCTACATGTACTCGCTCGGGCGCGAGCGCGTGCTGCCCGCGGCTTTGGGGCGCACGCACCAGAAATTCAAGAGCGCTTGGATCGCGTCCTTGACGCAGTCGGGGATCGCCGCATTGATCCTCCTGGCATTCGCGCTGTTCGCGGTCTCCAACGCCAAGCTCGGGGCCGGGGACTCGGTCGGCTACCTGCAGGTGTATGGGCTGATGGCGGTGATGGGAGTCATTTCGATCCTCGCGATCCAGGCGCTGGTGTCGGTCGCGATCTTCAGCTACTTCCGCAGCCACTACAGGGCCGAGCACCACTGGTGGTCGACGATCACCGCTCCGATCATCGCAACCGTCACCCAGGCAATCGTGCTCTACCTGGCGCTCAAGAACCTGCACTTCCTCGGCTCGGGGTACAGCTACGCCAAGTGGCTCGCCTGGGGCGACCTGGCTGATCTTCCTCGGCGGGCTCGGCTATGCCTTCTACCTGAAGCGCTCAGACCGCGCCAAGTTCGAGACCGTGGGGCGCATGATCAACCAGGGGCTCGACAGTCGAGCCGGCGACCAAAACACCATGAACCAATTTTGGCCGGGGCGCATGCGCCCCGGCCCCGGCCGGAACATGTTCCGGCCGGCGGCGCCGCACATGTGCGGCGCCGGTCCCACTTTAATGCCAGACGCGCATGTGGTCCCGGTGGGTCGCGAGGTAGGCCCCGGGCCTGAAGTGGTGGTCGTAGAAGTCGGTGTCGATGTGCTGGGCCTGGAGAAAGTTCATCACCCAGACGCTCGGCACCGTGCCGGGGAACTTGCCCCAGGTGTCGAGCGTGTACTGGCACTGGAGCGTCACGCACGCCTTGAAGCGCTCGTCGTGGCGCTGGGCGGCTGAGCGGACCCCGCGCGAGTCGCGCCATGCCCCCGGCGTGTCGGGGTGGAAAGGGCCGCCCGGGCCGAACTTGCGCTGCGCGAACGCCTCCACCGCGTCGGCCATCGTCGCGAAGTGCGGCGGGCAGAAGGCGTGGAAGGTGCCGTCGGTGCGCCCGGTCGGGTTCGGCGTGCCCCAGCGCGGGTCGGTGTCGTAGCGGAAGCCGAGCCCGGGCACCGTCGGGGTCGCCGGAGGCGCCCAGCAGCGCCATGTGCTCGATGCCGTCAAACGACCAGCCGCCGAGTCCCATGGCCCCCAGCAGCAGCGCCCCGTTGTAGCTCGAGGTCATGAGCTCCGCCGAGGCCTCGGTCAGCGAGTACTGCTCGACGAAGCTGAGCGGCACGGGCTCGCCCACGTCGACGAGGTCTGAGAACTCCTCGATGCCGGGGATCGGGTCGCTGATTGACGTCGTCATAGAGGCAGTAGCCGTTCTGCGTGAAGAAGCACAGGTTGGCGATGTGGTGCTGGGCGATGTCGGCGATCGGGATCGCGAGCAGCGAACCCGGCTCGTTCACGACCCAGGTGTTGTGCCCCTCGAGGTAGGGCTCTCTGCGGGGCAGGTGGAGGCGGTCGCTCGAGAGCTTGACCGAGCGCTCGGCGTGGCGCTCGAGCATCAGCTCGGCCGTGACCTCCTCCCGCGCCGGATCGACCAGCGCGCCGGCGTCGCGCGTGGGCAGGAAGTAGAGGCCCGAGTCGTCGGTGTAGAACAGCTCCGAGGTGTGAAAGCCCGCCGCGGAGGGGAATGTGCGTCCGGCGGCGGCGCCGCTGTAGTTGGCGAGCGCGGGCGCGTAGCGGGCGTGGCGCATGATCGCGAAGTGCCAGCCGGTGGTGCCGGTCATGACCGCGAGGATCAGCGCCGTCTCGAGCTCCGAGAGCGGCATGTGGGGATGGCGCGAGCGGTAGGTGAGCGGACCGTCGGGTATCTCGCCGCCCAGCGGGAAGCGGCGCGAGCGACGCCCGAAGATCGCGTCGAGTAGCGGGAAGCGGCCGAGCTCGGCGAGCGCCTCGCGCTCCCCGGGCGTGAGCCGGGCGCTCATCGAGCGCGTCGACTGGGAGCGCCCGAGGCAGCAGCCTCTACCCGCGGCGGACACCCACCGGTCGGCCCACCGCAGCGCCCGGCGCAGTCGCGCTAGCCAGAGACGAGGCACGTGAAGCTGTCCGGCGCTCCCCGCGGGAAGGCCTGCACGAGGCCTTGCGCGATCACCTGGTTGCGGGCCACGGCGCCCGGCGAGTAGTAGTGGATGCCGTCGGGAATGAACCACTTGCGCTTGGCGTGGGCGGCCCAGTCGACCACGCGCATGCTCGGGTACTTGCTGCACGCCGCGAGCAGATCTTGGTTCCAGCGCTGCATGCCCGACTCAGCGTACGCCGAAGAGCTCAGCAGCGTGATCGAGTCGACCCACAACACGGGCTGCTTGCCGATGATCTTCATCATGCGCGCGATGCGGGCCTGCAGCCCGACGTTCGAACCGACCGCGACGTCAGCGGCCTCGTTGGTGCCGAGCGCCAGGATCCAGCAGCCGTGGTAGCCCCGCGCGATGTACTGGCGCGCCACGGTGGCGGCATCGGGAATGCCGTGGTAGACCTCGACGATCGAGCGCGCGCCCGAGACCTCGGCGTGGGTGGTCCTCACGCCGACGCTCGAGAGCTTGTTCCAGAGCAGGTCGCGCGGGTCGAGGATGTACTGGGTTGACACCTGTCCCTCGGAGGTCGAGTCGCCGATGTAGACCACCGAGCGACACGACGTGTGCGTCGGTGCAGGGCCCGTGTTGAAAACGTGAGGGATGTGCGGAACCGGATCGATCAGGGCGCTCGTTCGTTTCAGTGGCGGCGGCAGGTGCGAGATCTCCGCCGGCCTCTGCCGGCCCGCTGATGCCTGCGGGAGCACGCCGCCGAGGCCGAGGCCGGCGATCACGATCACGCTGAAGGTGGTCCCGGAGAGCGCGAAGGTCGCGCGCTGCGCGCTCAGCCGGCCCACGCCCGAGCGGGCCCGCTGCCACAGCCGCCCGAGCGCCCCGCGCCGGATCGGGTCCTCGATGTAGCGCCACGAGACCGCGGCGACCACGAAAGTGACCGCCAGCTGCAAGGCCGCCTGACCCCAGTTGACCCCGTGCGCGGGCTGACCCCAGAGGACGACGATCGGCCACTGCCACAGGTAGATGCCGTAGGAGCGGACGCCGATCCAGCGCAGCGGGCGGGAGCCGAGCAGGAGACCGAGCGCACTCGCGCTGTGGACCACGGCGGCGATGATCGCCGCGGTCGCAAGCGACAGCAGGACGAACCCCTCCGGGTAGATGAAGGAGCTGAAGGGGGTGGTCTTCCAGACCAGGATGATGATCGTGACGAGGCCCGCGAGCCCCAGGGCGTCGAGCACGGACACCCGCCGCACCGACACCCGGCGCGCGCTGACTCGTGAGAAGTGGGTGGGCCTGACGAACGCCAGCGCGGCGCCGATCAAGAGCGCGAAGGCCCGCGTGTCGGTGCCCTCGTACACGCGTGTGGGATCGAAGGTGCCGGGGTGGTACATGTGGCTCATCAGGAGCACCGAGACGAGCGCGAGCACGAGGGTCAGGAAGGCGAGGCGGCCGCGGCTCGGGTACAGGCTGATGCCCAGCAGCAGCAACCACGGCCACACCAGATAGAACTGCTCCTCGATCGAGAGCGACCACAGATGGTCGAGCGGCAGCGGCAGAGCAAACCGCGCGAAGTACGACCCGTGGGTGGCGATCGTGGACCAGTTGGCGAAGTAGAACGCCCCCGAGATCACCTGGCGGCGGACCTCGGCGAGCTGGGAGCCGTCGAAGATCGCGACCCACACGCTGACGACCGCGAGCATCACGAACAGTGCCGGCAGCAGCCGCCGCGCCCGCCGCAGCCAGAACTGGCCCAGGCCGAGATCGCCGTTGCGGCGGTAGTGACCCAGCAGCAGGTCGGTGATCAGGTAGCCCGAGAGCGTGAAGAACACGCCCACGCCGAGCATGCCGCCACGGGCCCAGGGGGCGCCGATGTGGTAGACGATCACGCACAGCACGGCGACGGCCCGAAGCCCGTCGAGGCCCGGTACGTAACGCTGATGACGCTCTGCCGGAAGTGGCATGGCTAGCTAGACCCACCCTGGACGTCTGAGAGAGCTGATTCCTCACCGCTCAGCCCGCTGACTGTCCCCGCGCGGATCGGCCGCAGCCTAACAAGCTCGCTGGAAAATCGTGGGTTTGGCATTGCTGGAGGAGTCGGCGTCGCGGAGCGTACGATTTCGTTCGTCCGGATGGCGGTGTGTCAAAACTGTGGGGCTGAGAGTCCGAGCGCGTTCCGCTTCTGCGGGGCATGCGGCGCGCCGCTATCTGAGGCGCCGATCACCGTACGCCAGACGCGCAAGATCGTCACAGCTCTGTTCTGCGACGTGACGGGCTCAACAGCGCTCGGCGACGAGCTCGACCCCGAGGTGCTGCGGGGAGTGATGAACCGCTACTTCGCGATGATCCGCGAGACGATCGAGCGCCACGGCGGCACGGTGGAGAAGTTCGTCGGCGATGCCGTGATGGCCGTGTTCGGGATACCCGTCGTGCGCGAGGATGACGCGCTGCGAGCGGTGCGCGCGGCGGCGGAGATCCGGGACCGGCTGCCGGGAGTCGCCGCAGAGGTCGGCGTTACGCTCCGCTTCAGAACCGGCGTCAACACCGGACCGGTGCTGATGAGCGAAGGCGAGAACTTCGCCACCGGAGACGCGGTCAACGTCGCGGCCCGTCTTGAGCAGGCGGCGGCGCCGGGCGAGATCCTGTTGGGCGAGGAGACGATGCGGCTGGTGCGCGACGCCGTTTCGGTGGAGGAGCTCGAGGCGCTCGAGCTCAAGGGCAAGACCACCCCGGTAGCGGCCTTCCGCCTCCTCTCCGTCGATCCGGAGGCGCCTGGAGTTGCGCGGCATCTGGACACCGTGCTGATCGGCCGCGAGCGCGAATTGCACCTCCTGCGTGAATCGTGGGAGCGTGTCGTGCGCGAATCGGGTTGCCACCTCTTCACGCTGCTCGGCATGGCGGGCGTTGGCAAGTCCCGGCTGGTGGCCGAGCTGCTCCATGCGGTCGGCGACGAGGCACTCGTGCTCTCCGGCCGCTGCCTCGCCTACGGGGAGGGGATCACGTTCTGGCCCCTGACCGAGGCGCTTCAGACGGCGGGCGAGCCGGCGGGAGTGGTGGTCGAGCGGCTGCGCAGCGGCGGGGCCGCGATTCCCGAGGAACTTTTCCTGGAAGTACGGCGCCTGCTCGAGGCGCTGGCCGCCGAGCGACCGGTCGTTCTGCACCTGGACGATCTCCAATGGGCCGAGTCGATGCTGCTCGATCTGCTCGACCATGTGGTCGATCTCTCGCGTGGCACCCCGATCCTGGTGCTGTGCACGGCCAGGCCCGAGCTGCTCGAGGATCGTCCCGGCTGGGGAGGCGGCAAGTTCAACGCCCAGACCGTGTTGCTCGAGCGGCTCGGCGGCGACGAGTCGCTGGCGCTGATCGACCAGCTCGGCGATGGGCTCGACCCCGGCGCGCGCAAGCGGATTGTCCTCGCCAGCGAGGGCAACCCCCTGTTTCTCGAGGAGATGGTCGCTCTAGCCCGCGAAACCGGAGAGGTACAGGTCCCCCCCACGATCCAGGCATTGCTGTCGGCCCGACTCGAGCGGCTGGCGGGAGCTGAGCGCTCGCTGCTGGAGCGGGCAGCGGTCGAGGGCGAGGTCTTTCACCGCCTGGCGGTCAAGACGCTCGCCGACGATCGCCTCGTGGCCCAGGTCGACTCGTGCCTGGCGGCGCTCGTGCGCCGGGAGCTGATCCGGCCCCATCCGCCGATGCTCCAGGGCGACGACGCCTATCGCTTCCGCCACCTGCTGATTCGCGACGCGGCCTATGAGGCGCTGCCGAAGTCAGAGCGCGCCGAGCTGCACGAACGCTTCGCCGCCTGGCTGGAGCTGGCCGGCTCCGCGCTACCCGAGCTAGACGAGATCACCGGCTGGCATCTAGAGCAGACGGTGATCTACCGGCGCCAGCTGGGCCAAGCGGCCGAGCCTGCGCTCGTCCGACGGGCCGCGGAGCGCCTGTACGCGGGAGGGCGGCGGGCGGGCGAACGTGGCGACCGGCTGGCGGCCGCCAGCTTGCTCCAGCGCGCGCTCGCGCTGGCGGCTGGGGATGACCCTCTGCACGCCGAGATCGCCGTCGCGCTGGCCGAGCAGCTGGTCGAGAGCGGCGAGCCCGAGCGAATGGAGGCGCTGCTGGTCCTGGCCGGACAAGACCCGGTGACGGCGCCGGCGGCCGCGCTGATCCGCTTCGAGTGGCTGCTGCGGACGCGTCCCCGCGAGGCAATGGCGACCTTCGAGTCGCGGCTGCCTGACATCATCGCGGAGTTCGAGCGCCGCGACGACGCCCGCGGGCTGGCGCGAGCCCACTTCGCGTGGGCGCTCATGCACGTGCTGTGCGCCCGTGCGACGCGGTGGGCGGAGCACATGCAGCTCGCCGCCGAGTATGCCCGCAGGGCTGGGGATCTGAGCCTTCGGGCGAGGGCACTCGCATGGCATGTCAGCGCCCTGTGGCACGGCCCGGCCAGCGCGCAGGAGGTCAGGCGTGCAATCGATGTGGTCGAGCGCGAAGAGCGGGGCGCGTATCAGGCGGGAGGTATCGACCTCGGGCGAGGGTGGCTGGCACTGGCCGAGGGGGATTTCCAGCGGGCGCGCGAGCTCGTGCTGCGTGCGATCGACACCTACACCGAGATGGGTGCCCCCATGATGTCCGGTGCCTCTCACCAGGAGCTCGGCGAGATCGAGCTCGCTGCCGGGGACCCGGGTGCCGCTGCCGAGGTGCTGCGGCGTGGCGATAAGTTGCTCGACGACCTCGGCGAGCAGTCCTACCGCTCCACGGTCGTGGCGATGCTGGCCTGGGCCGAGGCGCTTCGCGGCGACCACCAGGCGGCGCTTGCAGCGACCGAGCTGGCCGAAGCGCTAAGCGCGCAGGAGGACATACTCAACTACGTCTACACGCACCAGACCCGCTCGGAGCTCGCGCTCGCGGATGGTGGCCTCGAGGCAGCGGAGCGCTGGGCGCGCAGCGCGCTCGATTTCGCCTCCCGGACCGACTCGTACGTGTGCCACGGGCAGACCGGTATCCAGATGAGCCGCGTGCTGGCAGCCCGAGGGGATCTGCATGGGGCATCCGCCGCCGCCCGCGAGGTGCTCGCAATCTACGAGCGCAAGGGCGACCGTCCGCGGGCGCGAGCAGGCGCGGGCGCAGCTTGAAAAACTTGAGCAATCCGCACAGCGATGAAAAAGATCCTGACATTGGTGGTCGTCGGGCTGCTGGTGGCGGCGGCCGTCGCGTCCGCGGCGGTGACGGTCGGCCACATAACCGAGGTCTCCAGCCATTGCAAGGGACAGAACGCAGAGGTCGAGGCGGCCTCGCAGCGCGCGGGGGGCTATGTGTACGAGCTGTGGATGGGCTGCGGCGGCATCGGCTTCTCGCGCTCGACCGACGGCGGCAAGCACTTCTCGCGGCCGTTTGAGATGCGTGGGAGCCGACTGCCGTCGTGGGACCCGACCCTCGCGGTGGCGGGCGATGGCACCGTGTACGCGGGCTTCATGGTGTCGCGCGATCACCGCTCCTATCCGGTTATCGACGCCTCGTTCAACCATGGGCGCAGCTTCCCGCAAAAGACGAGCCTGGTCCCCTCACGGAACCGCAACTGGGGCGACCGGCCTTTCCTCGCCGCCGGGCCGGGCGGCGAGGTCTACGTCAGCTGGGACTACGGTCCGAGCGCCAAGGCGGTGAAATCGATCTGCCCCAAACACGGGAGCTGTGCGTTCGCCACCGGCGATCTGAACGTGGTCGAGCAGACCTCGACCAACCACGGCCGCACGTTCGGCAATCGGGTTCACGTAAGCCCAGGCTTCCCCGCCAGCGGTGGCGATTCCGGCCCGATGGTCGTACAGCCGGGTGGTCGGATCGACATGCTCTATCAGGGCTACCACGTGACCAACAAGAAGAAGTACACGCTGACCCCCGCGTATGAGTACTTCACGGCATCGAGCGATGCGGGCGCTCACTGGTCGAAGCCGGTCAGGGTCGGCGCGAGCGGCGGCACGATGTCGCTGCGAGAGTGGTGGATCGACGGTGACATCGGCATCGACGCGGCCGGGAACCTGTATGCGACCTGGGACACTCAATCGCCCCAGAACGACAGCGCCTGGCTGTCGGTGTCTCGCGACCATGGCGCAAGCTGGTCCAAGCCGATCCAGGCGCCGCTCGATCGCCAGAAGGGACCGCACATCATCCAGCTGACGGGCGGCCCGGCCCGCACCGCGTATGTCGGCTGGCTCACGGACGTGGGCCGGCCCGGATATGCGCTCTACCTGCGTGTGTATTCACTCGCCCATGGCTGGCTTTCGGGCCCACACCAGATCTCAGAGGCCTACGGCAACCCGAAGACCTGGCCCGGGGACACCTTCGGCATCACACCCCTGTCCTCCACCCGCCTGGTGCTCAGCTGGGGCGGGGCGACGCCTGCCTACGGCGGACGGACGTCGGAGATCTTCGCGGCGCCGGTGGCCGTGCGGTAGCGAGCGGGCACTTCGCGGGTTGCGCGCTCGCTGGGGCGCGCCGCACGCGGCAGGCGCACCCTTGGGCGATCGCTTGCGCTCGCTCGGGCGCGGCTGTAGGGTCCGCCCCGGTGGCGACGCTTCGGGTCCAGAAAGGTCCGCTTGCGGGGCAGACGTTTGAAGTAGTGGGCGAGCTCATGATCGGCCGCGAGCATTCCGGTGTGACGCTCGAGGACTCGCTGGTCTCCCGCCGACACGCGGTCGTGCGTACCCTGCCCGGAGCCCTCGAGGTCGAGGATCTCGGCTCGACCAACGGCACCTATGTTGACGGCGAGCGGCTGAGGGGCCGCACATCGGTACGCGACGGGGCGGAGATCAGGATCGGGACCACGGTTTTTGAGGTGGAAGGTGTCGTGGTCGAGGTGACGCGCGAGCGCCGGATCCTCGATCCTGACGTGACCCGCCTCGACGCTCCCCCCGCGCCGGACGTGACTCGGGAGCGGGCAAGGCCGGCGCCTCCTCCGCCTGAGCCGGTTGCGCCGCGGGAGCCGGCGGCTCCAGTGCCGCGGGAGCCGGTCGCGCCAGCCGAGCCGGTAGCCCCGGTGCGCCGGGAACGCGTCGCCGCTCCGGCGGCAGCTGTGGGCGCCGTCCCTTCCCCTCCCCCGACGGACTTCAGCCCACCGCCCATGCGCCGCGGCACCCTCGGCCTTGCCTCTCGGTCCTGGCTGCCGGTCGTTCTCTCGTTCGGGTCGGTGATCCTGACCGCGATCGCGCTGGTCGTCTACTTCGGGGCGCGGTAGCCCGGGCGCAAGCGCGTCCCTAGCTGAGCGCGAAGTAGATGATCAGCGCCAGCGCGACCAACACGAACACAGCAAGCGGTGCGAGCTGCGCACGGCGACGCACGCGCACGTCGAGATACTTGTCGAGCGAGGGAAACGCCGCGTCGGCGGCGATCGGCGGGGCCCCTGTAGCGACGACGGCGGGATCCACATAGTCGGGCTTTCGCGCAGCGTGAGCGAGCGCCGCGGGCACCGCTCGCACCGCTGAGCCCTCGGCCACGGCGGCTCGCTGGTCGCGCGCCTGAAGCAGGGTCACTCCGATCAGCAGCTCATCGCCGGGATCGAGTCGGGCCCGCTCGTAGAGCTGGCTGTTGTTCACGAACGTGCCGTTCGAGGATCCCAGGTCCTCGACGACCGCCGAACCATCTGACGCCGGACTGACCCTGGCGTGATGGCGCGAGACCTCGGCGTCGTCGAGCACGAGATCGGCGTCCTGGGCCCTCCCGATAACGATCGGGCGATCCAGCACGACCTGCCGACCCGACCCAGGTCCCTCGACGATCTCAAGCGTGAGCCCAGCCACGGTTTGCGGCGCGAGCATATCGTCGCCCCAAGGTGCTCGCAACGGTTGCAGGTGCAAGAGGCCGGGGTTAGGCTTGCGCTTTATGGGGGCGACGGCACCGCGTGACTCGATCATCGCCGTAGTGGGTGACGGCTTCGGGTCGCTCAGGGTTCATGGCACGGCCCGCTACCTCGGCTTCGAGAACCGTGACATAACGATCTTCGGGCCGAGCGACAACCCGGTTGGTACCTACCAGCAGTACGCCTACAACCTCGGTCAGACGGTCCTCCGCTCGGAGTCCGAGTCGCACTTCCTGGCGCCTGACTGGCCGACATTCGCGCAGCTCGATGCCTGGTCGCACAAATCGCTCGCACCCTTGTGGCGGTCGACGCGGCGTAAGTACAACCCAGGGGTTCCGGAGATCCTTACCGAAGCGGCGGTCGTCGCGCGCCGAACTCAGTGGAACGAGGTGCGGGTGCCCGTCCGGGTTGGTTGGCTCCAGCGTGAAATGCAGCCGGTGCCGCACTTCGTCCTCTACGACGAGGAGGCCAACTTCATCGGCCGCGCCAAGCACGTGATGCTCGCTCCGGGACACGGTCCGCTGTCGTTCCCCCCCACGCTCGCCAAGGCGCGCCAGGACCCGGCTCTCGCCGAGCGGATCGTGCAGGCCTACGAGCCCAAGCAGTACGCGGGCGAGGGCCGCTACATCGTGCTCGGCGCCGGGATCGCGTCGGTCAACGAGTGGGCCAACATCCTCGACACCGGCGCTTCAGCGCTGGCGCTGACGCGCAACCCGCAGCCAGAGACGCAGGACCTCAACGTGCCTCGTTGCCTGTTTGAGTCGATTGGCATCGACGCCTACGTCTCGCTCCCGTTCGAGCAGCGCGTCAAGTTCCTCGGGCAGGTGCTGCGCGGAACGCGCCCCGAACGGCGCGAGTGGCTCGCGCGGATCGAGAACGGTCAGCGCGAGGGTCGCTTCGAGGCCCTGATCGGCGAGATCGACGAGGTCGAGCCTGGGCGAGCCGGGCTCCGGGTCCATGTTTCGAGCCGCCATGGCGAGGATCCGGGCTGGCTCGACGTGACCGGCGTGGTTGCCGGCACCGGCTTCAACAAGTCGGTGCTCGACCATCCCCCTGCTGCGCCGGCTGATCGAGTTCTACAAGGTGCCGGTCGTCGAAGGCAGGATGAAGCTGCAGACCAACTGCGGCGTGCCGGGGCTCGATCGTCCGGACTCACGCCTCTGCTGCATGGGGCTGATCGCCAACAACGTGATCCCTCACGGCGACACCATCGCCGGCCTGACATTCATCGCTCGGCGCTTCGTCTCAGACTGCGCGCGCGCGGAGCAGCTGCGCAGGCGGCCCTTCCCCTCGCGGCTGGCCTTCCAGTTCTCGATGGCCCGTGACGTGGCGCACGCGCTGCGCACGGTCAGCCCCACCCAGCAACTCGCCTAGGAGACCCGGCCGTGTGTCCAACCGTCCTCGGCCGCGTCCAGACCAGATGGGCGATCCTGATCCTGCCCGCGATCCTCGCCACGATCGTCTCGCTGATCACTGGGAATGCGGGCTGGATCGTGCTGATCGGGCTCTACTTCGTGATCGGCGTGGCGCTCGACACCGCCTTCTATCCCTTCATCATCCGCTGGCAGCCCCCCTGGCTCACGTTCACTCTGGCCGTCGGCGAGTTCGTGCTGGTATTCCTCGCCGCGCACTTCCTCAAGGTCGGCCTCAGCAACGTCGAGGCCATCCTCTTGTATTGGATCGCGTGGTGGATCGCGATCTGGACGAAGGTGGTGGTCCTGCCGTTGATCTCGCTGAGCTGGATCGAGGATGCGGGCGAGTTTCGCGCCACCAGCTGGTCGATCGCGCCCGAGTATGTGCCTTTGCCGGTTGAGGTGTTCACGCCCCAGACCGCGGGCGAGGGACCGCCGGAACTGGCGCGCAAGTTCTCCGCGGCCGCGATCGACATCCCCGAGGAGCTGCGCCGGGCGCCGAGCCCATCCGGGGTTCACCAGGTGCCCCAGGGGATGCGCTCGCCCTAGGCGGGCACCCCGCAGGTCACCGAGAAGCCAGGCAGCCGGCGCGGGCTGCACCGCGCACTGGGATGTTGTGACGCGCCCAGGTGGCGAGCTCGGTGATCATGCTGACCCCTTCCGAGAACGACCCGCTGCTGGGGAGCGCGATCATGCTGAGTACGTAGCCGCGGTCGCCGGCGCCGACGATCGCGGTCTGACGCACAAGGTAGCCCCCCGAGCTCTCGGGGCCCCACCCGGCCTTGAAGCCGAGGGGCACGGAGGCCGGGTACCCGGCGGCGCCCGCGCCCCAGCGCTGTGCCGGGATCACGCTGCGCATCAGGCCGAGCACATAGGAGGTGTTCGCCGGCGCCAGCAGGCAGCCGCGCGCGAGCGAGCGGTAGAACTCGGTCTCGCCGGTGGTCGACCAGATCGACTGGCCCCACGTCGTCCAGCCGTCGCTGTTGGGGGCAGTGTTGACGGTGGTGGCGCTGTCACCGGCGGCCACGAGCGTGCGCTGAACCGCCGCGCTGGCGGGGACGAGACCGCCGTGAATGCTTTCGAGGTCTGAGAACAGCGCCCCGGCGGCTGCGTTGTCGGATTGCTCCAGCGCCAGCTGCGCCTCGTTCTGCTGCGTTTGGCTGAGGCTCCGGCCGGTGCGCGCGTAGTCGCGCAGGAGCGTCACGAGCACCGGCACCTTCATCGTGCTCCAGGCATGTCCGACCTGAAAGCCGCCAAGCGTCTGAACGGATCCCTGACCGAGCGGCGCCACGGCCACGCCCGCCTTGCCGGGCAGTCTCGATTCAAGAGCCGCGAAGTTGTCTGCCGCCGCGGGGCTCAGCAGAGGACCGGTGCTTTGGGGCTGAGGAGCGCCGGTCCGGGTTGTGTGCGTGGCCGGCTTGGGCCTGGAATGGGGTGTCTTTGCGTTGGACGACCTGGCGGCGCGCTTAGCCGGCCGGTTGCTACTCGAGTCGTTCATGACCAGGGCTGTGATGAGGATTGCGAGCCCGGCCGCCGCCAGGAAGACGACCACTAGCAGAGGGAACGAGCGCCCTACGCGCGTTGTCCGGCGATGGGTTCGCCGCGCCGGGTATCTGGAGTCCTCCTGCAGCGATCGGCGTTCTCTCGTTCGGTCCTCCATGGGAGGGCGACGGGCCATGGGAGTGCTGTGCGTCCGCCGGCCGACCTGTCAAAAGACCTGCGCAGCGTGCAGCGGGAACGTCACGAACGCATGGTTCCCGCCGGTGCAGCTGATTCGACCGCTGTTGTTTCTGCAGCTCATGACGTAGGTGCGCCCGGTCGCGGGGCTGAAGGCGCCGACGGACTCATTCGCGGCCCCCCCGTTGCTCTTGTAGGCGTGCGCGTAGGACCTGAAGACGTTGTCGGCGAAGGGGCAGGTTGTGACCTCGTTTGCCGAGATGTTCTGATCGCAAGGCCTCACGGGAGAGCCAGAGGCAGTGACTGGAGCGGCGGGCACTGGAGCGGTGTGAGGGGTGGTCCTTGTGCCGCCCTTGTGGTGCTGCTTGACCTGTGTCGTCACGGGTGGCGTTGGCGCTGGACTGTTTGAGCTGAACAGGCCAAGCGCCGCCAGCACGCCGGCAGCGACGCCCGCGACGGCGACGATCGCCAGCAGGATCAGTGGCAGCGGATTGCTTTTGCGGGTTGGAGGGGGCTGAGTCGGCGGCGGCGCCCCGTAGCCGTAGGTGGGATATTGAGGCGGGTATGGCTGGGGTTGGGTCGGGTACGGGCTCGATGGCGGTGCTCGGTGCTCGACGGCAGTGGGCTCGTAGGCGGGGCCGCCCTGCTGCGGTGACGGCGGAGCCGGCGCGGTCGGGGCAGTGGGCGGCGGCGAGTAGCCAGTGTCGCCGCGAGGATCCGCGTGGGGGGCGGTGAGCGCCTGTCGAAGCGCCTCGAGTTGCGCGGGACCGTGGACGGTCTTCGCTTTGCTGCCCGCTCCGGGCTTGGCTTCACCGACGCCGACCACGCTTGGAGCCCCGGTGTAGCGCGTGCCCTGAAGGGCCGCGGTCGCATCGCGGGCGAAGTCGCCCGCCGACATGTAGCGATCGGCTGGGTTCTTGGCCATCGCCTTCTCGAGCACCGGTTCGAAAGCCGGGTATAGCTGCGCCAGGGGGCCCTGCAGGCGCGGCGGTGGATCGGACACGTGTGCGAACAGCTTCGCGACCGAGTTCTCGCGCTCATACGGCACGCGGCCCGAGAGCAACTCGTAGAACACGCACCCGAGCGCGTACACGTCGGTGCGCGCGTCCGTGTGGCCGCCGCTGATCTGCTCCGGTGCCATGTAGTCAACCGTGCCGACGACCATTCCGGTCGCAGTCAGATCGGCGACGGTATCCGAGCGCTTGGCCACGCCGAAGTCGGTCAGGTACGCGTGGTCGCTGCCCCCCACGTTGCGGATCAGCACGTTGCTCGGCTTGATGTCACGGTGCACGAGGCCGACCCCATGAATCGCGTCGAGCGCCCCGCCCATCTGCGAGAGCACCCTTACCGCGCGATCCGGTGCCATGCCGCCCGAGGCGCGGAGTGCCTCGCGGAGGTTCTCGCCCTGAACCCACTGCATCGCCAGGGCCAAACGCCCGCCAAACTCGCCCACATCGAACACTGAGACGATGTTCGGGTGGTCGACCGAGGCGGCCAGGTGCGCCTCGCGCATGAACCGCTCCCGGTACTCGGTGTTCTCCGCGATCTCCTCACGGATCACCTTGAGCGCCACGACGCGGTCAAGCGTGCGCTGGCGCGATCTGTACACCACGCCCATGCCGCCGATCCCCGCCACCGCGAGGATCTCGAACTCGCCGAGCGCCTGGCCCTGGTTCAGCAAGGTAGTCATGTTCTCGCCACCGTTCTCGATAACTCGTTTGACGCGCTGCATAGGCGTCTCTGACCAGCGCCCGCCGGGCACCGTTCCGGCGCAGCGAACCTACCGCTTGGGCCAGGAGTTCGCCCCAGGGACGGACCCTAGGTTTACGATCGCCCGCGCCGTGTCTGCTCGTTCTCGGGGGCGCGCCTGCTCGAGCGTGGAAGCGGGCGACCGACCGCTCAGTGCACAGTTCAGCCGCGTCCTGGCGGGAAGCCCACCTGGCGCCGGCCGTCGTCCCAGATGATCGTCGGAACGAGGCCGCGGTTGTTTGTGTAGCCCATGAGCTCGCCCTTCCAGGCGGCGCTCTTGGTCGCGTCGCGTTCCTCTACAACCTGCCCCTCGGCGGCGAGGTGCTCGCGCGCCGCCGCGCAGTAGGGACAACCGGGCTTGACGTACATGACTGTGCTCATTGGGCTCAGTGTCAAAGACTAGCCGCGTGTGGATGATGCTCGGTTCGCTGAAACCGGCCGTCGTGCGCGGCGGCCGCCGGAACCTCGGCCTGGGCTTGCATAGGACGGGACCGTTGAGGGAAGCTCGCACGGGTGGATCACAGTCGCGCGCCGCTGTTGGATGCCATAGCGGAGTACCACGAGCTCGACCGATACGGGTTCACCCCGCCGGGACATCGTCAAGGCCGCGGGGTCGATCGCCGTGTGCGCGACGTGATGGGCCTCGACCCGTTTCGGGATGACCTATTGGCGAGCTCGGGTCTGGATGACCGCTCCTCCTCACACGGGTATCTGAAACAGGCCGAGGAGCTGATGGCCGACGCTGTTGGTGCTGAGCACGCGTTCTTTTCGACCTGTGGCAGCTCGCTTTCGGTCAAGGCGGCGATGCTGTCAGCGGCCGGTCACGACGGGCACCTGATCCTGGGACGCGATGCCCACAAATCGGTGGTCGCCGGAATGATCTTCTCCGGGCTTCAGCCATGTTGGCTGCGTCCGAATTGGGATTCCCGGCTACATATCGCCCACCCACCTTCACCGGAACACCTGGCCGAGGCGTGGGAGCGCTACCCGCATGCCGCGGCTGCGCTGGTCGTCAGCCCTACGCCCTATGGGACATGCGCGGACCTCCAACGGATGGCCGAGATCTGCCACGAGCATGACAAGCCGCTCATCGTCGACGAGGCGTGGGGCGCGCACCTCCCGTTCCATGAGGAACTTCCGACCTGGGCGATGGACGCTGACGCGGACGTCTGCGTGGTGAGCGTGCACAAGATGGGCGCCGGTTTCGAACAGGGGTCGGTTTTCCACGCGCAGGGCGAGCGGATCGACTTTCCACATCTGTCGGCCTGTGCGGATTTGCTGATGACCACCAGCCCAAGCGTTTTGCTCTACGCAGCGATCGACGGCTGGCGACGGCAGATGGTCGAACACGGCAGCGGGCTACTGCAACGGGCGCTCGACCTGGCCAATCGCTTGCGTGGGGAGGTCTCCCAGCTGCCGGGCCTGCGTGTGCTCGAAGACGAGCTAATCCGTGAGGAGCCGTCACGTGAGCTGGACCGCTTGCACATCCTCACAGACGTAACCGGGCTGGGGATAAGCGGTTATCAGGCGAGCGACTGGCTGCGAGAGCACGAACGGATCGACATGGGGCTAAGCGACCACGCGCGAATCCTCGCGACCATCTCAATAGCCGATGACGACGCGTCCGCCGACCGGCTCCTCCAAGCGCTGAAGCGACTCGCCGATGCCGCCGGCGACCTCCCGGACCCTTCGCGGGTGGAGATTCCCGACCCGGCGCTGCTCGAGTTGGAAACGGTCAACCGCCCGCGCGACGCCTTCTTCAGCCCATTCGAAGACGTCAAGGCCAGCGATGCGAGCGGAAGAATCGCCGCCGAACAGATCACGCCATATCCACCTGGCATCCCAGTCGTGGTGCCTGGCGAGCGGATCAACCAAGCAGTCATTGATTACCTCCTCACTGGGCTCGAGGCCGGAATGGTGCTTCCCGACCCCGCCGACCCGAGCCTCAAGACGATCCGCGTGATGCAGTAGAGGGCCCGAGGCTGGCCGACAGGGTCGCTGTCGCCTCATGACACGGCCAGCGCACCGAGCGGCGGCCGTGATGCATCGGGCCGTGCGGGGAAGCACACTCGGGTCATGCCGCAGGCGCTGATCGTGATCGACATGCTCAATCGCTACGAGCATGAGGACGCCGAGCCGCTGATGCGCTCTGTGCGAGAGGTACTACCTGCTATCGAGGGACTGATCCGCGAGGCGCGCGGGCGCGACCTTCTCACGGTGTGGGTCAACGACAATCACGGCGACTGGAGCGCCGGCCGTGATGAGCTCGTGAGCTGGGCACGCGGTGGTCGAGACCGATCGCTGATCGAGCCGATCGCGCCCCCCGCCGACGAGCCATTCGTTGTCAAGGCGCGTCATTCCGTCTTCTACGGCACCCAACTGGAGTACCTGCTTCGCACCAGCGACGTTGATCGGATCGTGCTCGCCGGCCAGGTCACCGAGCAGTGCATCCTCTACTCGGCTCTCGACGGCTACGTTCGCCACTTCGATGTCTCGATCCCTCGCGACGCCGTGGCTCACATCGTTCCCGAACTAGCGGAGGCCGCGCTGGACATGATGGAGCGCAACATGCGCGCACACGTGGTCGACGCCGCTCACGTACTCGATCTCCCCGAGCAGGACGGCTGACCTGCGTGCTTGCGGGGTTGTCGCAGTACCGCTACCGGGATTCGAACCCGGGTTTCCGCCGTGAGAGGGCGGCGTCCTAGTCCCCTAGACGATAGCGGCGAGGGCCTCAGCTTCCGAGGTTAGCGGCCCTGCCGGGACCACGACCGAGGCGATGTCGGTAGGACGGCGTGAGCTGTCCGCTCGAGCCGCCGCTGGTTTCCAGCCCAGAACTCGATCGTGTGTGAGATCGTTACGGGGTGCGAGAGTTGCATCCGGGGGACATGCTTGCGGGCTATCGCATCGAGGCCATCGCCGGTCGAGGCGGGATGGGCGTCGTGTACCGCGCTACCCACCTTCGCCTGAGGCGTGTTGACGCACTGAAGGTGATCGCGCCCGATCTCGCCGAGTCAGAGGACTTCCGCAGCCGCTTTGAGCGCGAGTCGCAGGTGGCCGCCCAGATCGACCACCCGAACGTGATTCCGATCTACGCCGCCGGCGAGGAGGAGGGTCTCCTCTACATCGCGATGCGGTTCGTCGAGGGGACCGATTTGCGAGAGGTCCTGCGTCGCGAGGGACGGATCGAGCCGATGCGCGCTGCGGAGATCGTGGCGGCGGTCGGCTCCGCGCTCGACGCGGCCCATGAGCGGGGGTTGGTCCACCGAGACGTCAAGCCCGCGAACGTGTTGATTACGCGTCGTCGGGGCACCGAGCACGTGTACCTGAGCGACTTCGGGCTGGCCAAAGTGCTCATGTCCGCGCAGGGAGGCGAGACCAAGACGGGCATGTTCGTCGGCACGACGGACTACGTCTCACCTGAGCAGGTGCTCGGTGAGCGCCTGGACGCTCGCTCGGACGTTTACTCGTTGGGCTGCACGCTCTTCCACATGCTGACTGGCCGGGTCCCGTACCCCGTCGAGTTCGAACCGGCGAAGCTCATCGCCCACACGCGCGACGAGATTCCATCGGTTCTCACGGTCGTACCTGAACTGCCTGCTGAGCTCGATGTGGTGGTCGCGCGCGCGACCGCGAAGCGGCCCGACGAGCGGTACCTGTCGGCCGGGGATCTGGGTCGCGCCGCCGTGGCCGCCGCTGCGGGCCAGGCGTTTATAGAGGCGCAGAGAAGCGTGGCGAGAGGGCCAGCGGCGCCGACCGAGCTCTTGACGCGTCAGGCGACGCCGACGGCCCTCCCTCAGGTCGCGCGGACGGAATTGGCCACGTCGCTCGAGCCAGCTTTCGGCCAGACGCGCGATGCCACGGTGCACGCCAGCGCGGCGCGCCAGGCGGAGAGCCCGACGACGCTCGAGCGCCCGGGAGAGGCGATCGGGCCCCGCTCCGCGGTGAACGCCCCTCCCTCCCAGCCGCGGCGCCCCGGCTCCCGTCGCCGCTGGGCGTTGCTAGGCGGCGCCGCGTGTGTCGCGGCCGCGATCGTGATCGCAGTGATCGCACTCGGAGGAGGCACTTCCCATCCCTCCCACAGCTCCACTACGGCAGCCAAGCACGGCACCACAGCGCAGCACAAAAGCGTCTTTACGGACGGAGCGATAGCGGTCGGCAACTCTCCCGACGGAGTCGTCATCAAGCACGGGACGGTCTGGGTCTCGAACGCGGGTGATGGAACGGTCATGCGCCTCGACGAGGTCTCTGGAAAGCTGCTGAACACGGTTAGGTTCGCGAACCATGCGGTCGGCGCTGCCCCTATCGCACTCGCGGGCAGCGTCCTTTGGGTCGCGAGTGCCAAGGATGGAACGCTCACGCGCATCGATGCCGCAACTGCCCAAAATCTCGGCTCGATCAGAATCGGCGGATATCCCCAGGCCATGCACGCTGCGAATGGAATTCTCTGGATCGCGGATTCGACCAACAACACCGTTTCGCGGTTCAACGCTGCCTCCGGGACACTTCTCGGCAGCCCGATTCATGTTGGTCGCGACCCGAAGCGCATAGCTTCGGGCCAGACGAGCATCTGGGTAGCGAATTCCGGGGACGGGACGGTCACATGGCTAAGCGCCAGCACCGGCCAGGTCCTGAACACATTCCACGTCGGCGATCACCCGAGCGCCATCAACTATGCAGCCGGTGACATCTGGGTCGCGAGCTCCGACAACAACACCGTCCTACGACTGAGCAGCACGTCCGGGGCGGCGGTTGGCGGCCCGATTCACGTAGGTCGCGGACCCAGGCGGATAGCGGCAGGTCAAAACGATCTCTGGGTGGCGAATTCCAAGGACGGCACGGTCACGAAGATCGACGCAAACACGGGGCAGGTGCTGAAAACCGTGAGAGTCGGCGGCTATCCCGACTCCATCACCGTCGAAGGCGGGGTCGTTTGGGTGGACTCCTGGGCCCAGCCGGGCGTGACGTACAAAGGCGCCCCCGGCAGCGTTACCCGGATCGAGGAGAGCACGGGCAAAATCCTGCCCGCCAGCGCGCCGTCCTGAGTCGTTCAGCGGCGCCGTGAATGGTCGATCACGACGGTCGAGTCCGAGGCTCTTCTCATCGTGATGCGGGCGGCGATCGCCAGCAGCCGAGCGTATTCAACGCTTGTCCGAGGTCTTTCGCTCGGCTCTTTCTGAAGTGCCGTCTTGACAACCCGTGTGAACTCGGGAGAGACGTCGCTGCGTCCCGCACATGGGTCGGGAGGCTCGTCTTGCAGATGGGCCCACAGAACTCGCATGCCGTGCCGGTCTGCGAACGGGGGGCGCCCGGTGAGACACTCGAATACGACGCAGCCGAGCGCATAGATGTCGGCTGCGCCCGTGATGGGCTCGCCGCGGATCTGCTCCGGCGCCATGTAGTCCATCGAGCCGAGCGCCTGACCCGGCATCGTCAGGATGCTTGCCTGGCTGTCTTTAGCGAGACCGAAGTCGGTCAGATATGCCCTCCCGTCGAGGTCCAGCAGGATGTTCCCCGGCTTCACATCACGGTGCACCATCCCGGCCTCGCACAGTGCGCGGAGTCCATCGGCGACCTGCGCGCAAATTCGCACGGTCGTGGGGATGTCCAGGGCACCCTCGCGCTCGATCTTCTCCTGCAGCGACTTCCCCTCGATGAACCGCGCCACTAGATACGGAAGACCATTGTGTTCGCCCGTGTCGAGGACCGGGATGACGTGAGCGTTCTGGACGGTCTGTGCGATCCGCGCTTCGCGCTTGAAGCGCCGCCTGAAGGTTTCGTCGCGCGCGAAGTCGGCCTTGATGATCTTCAGGGCGACAAGCGTGCCGTCGCGGGCGCTCGCCTTATAGACGCGACCCATGCCGCCCACACCGATGAGCGCATCGATGTAGTAGTTCCCGATCCGCGTCCCCACAAAGTTGTCCCGTGAGGTCGGTGTCGCCTTGAAGCTCAACCTCAAATGAGGATACGACCTAGCCCGAACCTACACACGGGCGCGTCCATGGGTTAGATTCGGCGCGGCGCAGATCCGCAGACCAGAGGGGGCAACGACGCCGGCACGTGTGGATGGTCTCACGAGACGTTTGATCGTGTTCTACGTGCTACTCGTCGCGGTGGCGGTCGCGGTCGTCGCGATCGTGGTGGCCCAAGGCTCCACTGAGCACGCTCTGCCGCCGATCGCCGGCGAGTATGTCGCGACCGGCCCTGACTCGTGCCTCGGTCCGGTGCCTTCCCCTCCGGGCGGCTTGCCCCTACCCAGCACTGCCCCTGCCCAGGCCGCACAGACGGGCCCGCTCTTCAACGTGCTCCAATCCGGCCAGTTCGTCAACTTCACGAACAATCAGGGCACGCTGAGCGGTCAGCTGCGACTGCAGGCGAAGACCGTGGCCGGTGGTGGTCATCGCCTCACAGGAACGGTCAACTGCGTATCTGGACAGCAGCTGCAGCTCAACGCAGTCGCCATCCCCGGGGCCAAGGCATCAATCGTTGGCCGGCTCGGAGCTTCGCCGGTGGCGGCGGTCTTCAAGCAGAGCCCGCCCGACCCCGGGACCGCAACGCCGCGAACGCCTAGCGGGATCGGTGGCGAGTATGCGCTCTCGCCCCGCTCGACTTGCTTCGGCAGCACGTTCGTATTGAGCGGCAGCGGCTCGAGTTACAAGATCTCGGCGCAGGGAACGCCGCTGGGCCACGTGTCGTACTCGACCAAAACGGCGAGCGTGACTGGCGACGTTGCCTGCACCCGCGGCGGCCACGCGCGCCTGACGGCCACTGCCAATGATCTCCAGCTGCAGAACGTCCAGGTCATCCCGTTGGAGGTCGCCACCCCCGCGAGGGCAGTCGCGGCGGGTGCCAGGCCGGTGCTGACCACCCCGTCCGGACTCCCGCCATCAGGGGAGAAGTTCACGGCCGTTAAGCAACGCAGCGATTTCAACAAGGTGGTGGCGTTCTTCTTCCTGTCGGTGGTGATCGTGCTGATCTTCGCCCGCCTTTTCGGCATCGCCGCAGTCAAGCTGGGTCAGCCACGGGTCATGGGCGAGGTGATTGCAGGACTGGTGCTCGGGCCATCTGTGCTCGGGGCGATCTCGCCAAATCTCCAGGCAGCCGCCTTTCCGACCGATGTGCTGCCTGCGCTCGGCGTCGCGGCCAACCTGGGACTGATCTTCTACATGTTCCTCGTGGGACTCGAGGTTGATCGCGAGCAGCTACGCGGCAAGGCCGCTCAGGCAGTCACCATCTCGAACGCGAGCGTTGCGGTGCCGATGCTTCTGGGGATCGCAATCGCGCTTCCTCTGTACAAGCTCGTCGGCCCCAATAAGAAGTTCGTGGCCTTCGCCATCTACATGGGCGTGGCGATGTCGATCACGGCCTTCCCGGTACTTGCCCGGATTCTCGCCGAGCGGCGGATGCTCACTCGCCCGCTGGGAGCGTTGACGATCGCGTGCGCGGCAATCGACGACATTACCGCTTGGTTCCTGATCGCGCTCGCCACCACCATTGCGGTCTCCGGCACGCTCGGAGACGTGCTGAAGACGATCGGCGAGGCGGTGGCGTACGTCCTTGTGATGCTCCTGCTGGTGCGGCGAATCCTGGCTCGGATGGCGACTGCTTTCGACGAGGTCGGACGCATCCCGGGCGGGTGGTTCGCCGCGATCGTCATCGGCGTGCTGCTGTCCGCCTTCATCACGGAGACGATCAACATCGCCTTCATCTTCGGTGGATTCGTGATGGGACTCGTGATGCCCCGCCATGCCCGTTTGACAGAGGAGGTCACGCGGCGGATCGAGGACCTCGTGGTCACCCTGCTGCTGCCCCTGTTCTTTGTCTACACCGGCCTGCGGACCAATATTGGCCTGCTTGACCGGCCCGCGTTGTGGCTGATCACCCTCGCTCTGATCGCGATCGCGATCGTCGGCAAGCTCGCGGGCGCGGCGATCGCGGCTCGCGTGTGCGGGTTCGATTGGAGGGCCTCCGCGATGATCGGCACGCTCATGAACACGCGGGGACTGACTGAGTTGATCGTCTTGAACCTCGCCCTCGCAGCAGGTGTGATCTCGAACGCCCTGTTCGCGATGCTCGTGCTGATGGCGGTCGTCACGACGATCATGGCCGGGCCGCTCCTGAAACTCCTCGACCGCCGCAACGAGTACGGCGTCAGCGTCGAGGACGAGTTCGCGAGCGCGGCGCGTGAGGCAACGCAGGAGTACCCCCAGCTGGTCGTGCCCGAACGATCAATCCTTGTCGCGCCGCAGACGGACGCTGCCCTCGGTCAGCTGATCAGCTTGGCCGAGCCGCTGGCGCGCTCGGAACCCCGACACGAGCTGGTCATCGCGAGGTTGGTAGCACCGCCGCGCGGCGCCGGAGCTGGTGTCCGTGGCGGCTTGCAGACAGAGAACCTGCAGCTCGAGCGCGCGTCTGAGGCGATCAATGAGGTCCGTGGCCGGTTGGCCGAGCACGGAATTCCGGCGCGCGGTGTCGCACTTACCTCGACCAGCCTGAGCACTGACCTCGTCCACATCGTGGAACGAGAGCCAGTTGATCTCGTCCTGATCGAGGGCCGCCGCCGCCTGGTCGGCGAGGGCGTGCCTCTCGGTGAGGTAGGGGCGCTACTGGAACGCGCGCCATCAGACGTGGCGGTCCTGGTGGCGCGCGAGGACGCCGGGGTCACCCTCGGCCCCGACCATGCCGTTCTCGTGCCATTTGGGGGAGCTGAGCACGATTGGTCGGCCCTCGAGCTGGGCTCGTGGCTGGCAGCAAGCACGCGAGCTCCACTGAGACTGCTCGGGGCCGCGGGCCAGAGCGACGAGGGCAAGTCCGTTACCCGCATGCTGGCCGACGCCGGCCTGCTCGTCCAGCAGACAACAGGGGTGGTGACCGAGCCGCTCGTTGTCGCGGGCGGCCGCGACGGAATCGTGTCAGCCGCGCAGGGCGCGGGCCTGCTCGTGATCGGGCTATCGGATCGGTGGCGCAGGGAAGGCCTAGGGCCCACCCGCTCCGAGATCGCGCGTGCGGCGCCCGCCCCGGTCCTGTTCGTTCGACGGGGCAAGCGAGCTGGGGTGTTCGCTCCGCGTGAGACCATGACGCAGTTCAAGTGGTCGATGGCGGGTCCGCCGCCGCCTGCCTCGATCTCGTGAGCGGCAGTCTGCGCGTCAAAGCGACCGTCTCACCACGACGCGAGCGATAGAGTTCGGCCATCGCCACCCCGCCCTCTGTTCGCCTCGATGTTGTGTCCGGCAAGGCGGCCGGAATGTCGATCCTTGTGGAGAGGGAGCTGTTGATCGGCCGACAGGTTGACGGGGCCGGGCGGCTAGCCGACGACGAGGAGATCTCACGCGCGCACGCACGCGTGACTCTCGACCAGTCGGGTGCGTGCGCGGTCGAGGATCTGGGCTCGACGAACGGTACGTTCGTGAACGGCGTCCGGATCTCGGCGCCGAGGTCGCTCGCCGAGGGAGACCGGATTGAGCTCGGTTCGACGACGCTCCTGGTCAGCGAGCTCGTCCAGCCGGTCGACGAATTTGATTCCGATCGCACCGTGCTGGAACGGCCGGCAATGCCCGATCTTGCCGCTTTCGGGAACGCTCAGGGGCCGGTGGGCATGGAGGCTCATGAGCCGGCCGCGCCGGAGTCCCGCGGATTTGGTGCGTCCGAGCTGGAGGAGCCCTTTCCTTCCACTGAGCCTTATGCCCCGCCGTCTGGTCGATCGGCTGTGCCCGCAGAGTCAGAGGAGGACGAGTTCGCCGAGCAGGAGCCTTACGATGAGCCGCCTACCCCGCTGCCCCACGAGAGTCCGTTCGCCCCTCTGCCCGAGGAGTCTTTCACACCGTCCGGCACCGAGCGGGACCCGTTCGCCCCTCCGCCCGTGGAGCCGTTCGCAGCGTCTGGCACCGAGCGGGACCCATTCGCCCCTCCGCCTGAGACCGTGCCTCCTCATGAGGAGCCAGCCATCGCGCCCCCACCTCCGCCGCTCGCTCCTCCACCCGCGTCAGCCGCACCTCTGAACCCACCACTTCCCCCGTTCGAACCATCGGCGCCGCCCCTCGGGGACCATGGAGACTTGTCCCCGCCGCCCGCGGAGTCATGGGGTGCTCCACAAGTCTTGGGGCCGCCTCCACACATTGAGGAACCCGCCGTGCTCTCGACCCATGAGCAGGGCCCAACGAGGCCGCCTGACGAGGTCGATGAGGAAAATGAAGCGTTCTCTGCCGCAACCGCGGCCCAGGAAGATTCAACTGAGGCGACTCCGCAGAAGCTCTCGCTGCGACTGGAGATCGACACTGCGGGCGGTGAGGCTCTCATCTGGCTCGATGAACGCTCAGAGCCGCTGCGGCTGGCATTCGTCGACGGCGAATGGCGCTCGGCGGACTGATCGCTCCTCGCCGTTAACCCAGCAGCGGGACAGGCGGTCTGAGGCTCCGGGCGCTACGCGGGACAGCTCGGATTCGACGCTGAAACCACCGTTGCGCTGAGATCACCCGGGACTGGGTCGTAGCGCCAAACACTGCCCTGCTTGATCAGGTGCGCCGTGCCGGTGAACTCGCGGCACTGCGTGTTGCTGGCGGACGTCGCAAACCGATCACGACCGAAGAACACGACCGGCACGTTCGCATTTCCTCCGGCGACGGTTGGGGCGCCGATCGACACGACGGTCACTCGTGACCCGGCAGAAGCATGATTGGAGACCCAGGTGGGATTTGCCGCCTGGTATCCGGAGCTCAAGAGTGCGAACGCCTGCTGGTAATGGCCATGGGCGATGTCGTCGAGGTGCTGCCTGATCACCGCGGCAGGCCCGGACGTGCTGTTCGGCGCGACATTGTTCGTCGAATTAGTCGGTGTCTGCGCTGGCGTCGAGGTGCCGCCGCTCTGGCTCGGACCGTTGGTCGGTTGATTTGTGCCGCTTCCGGTGTGACGAGGAGTCGCCTTATGCGACGCGGGATGAATGCCCGCGACGGTTGCCGGCTTTGGGCTGTTCGAGGAGCCTGCCAGGATGAACGCCGCCGCGGCCCCCCCTCCCACGATCGCGATCAGCACCAGAGCGATGGCCGTCCATTTGTAGCGGCGTGAGCGACGGTCCGATGGAGGTGCCTGTTGGTAGGGAGGTGCGCCTGGCCCGTACATCGCCGCGGCCGGGTAGCCAGCATGAGCTGGTGTCGCGGGGGGTGGGCCTTGAATGGTCGGCGGGTTCGGAAATACCGCTGGCGCGGTGGTTGTCGCCGGCGTGACCGTGGCGTCCTGCCCGCCGGGCGGTGCGCTACGCGGCGCCTCGAGCTGCGTCGCCTCAGCGGCCGACGGTGCCATGTGACCGTCCGGATGTGGCATCGCGTCTCCGATGGCGACCACGCTCGCCGGGCCGAGGTAGCGCATCCCCTCCAGCGCTGCGACGGCATCCCGGGCGAGATCGCCCGCCGACTGATGCCGGTCATCAGGGTTCTTCGCGAGCGCTTTCTGGAGTACGGGCGCAAACGCCGGATACATCGAGGCGATGGGGCCGTCCAAGCTGGGCGGCGGTTCGGACACGTGCGCGAAGATCTTCGCCACCGAGTTATCCCGCTCGTACGGGACGCGCCCGCTGAGCATCTGGAAGAACACGCAGCCGAGCGCGTAGATGTCCGTGCGTGCATCGGCGCGGCCGCCGGTGATCTGCTCGGGTGCCATGTAGTCCACCGTGCCGACAAGCACACCCGTCGCAGTCAGCTCAGCGACGGTCTCCGATCGCTTTGCGACTCCGAAATCGGTGAGGTAGGCGTGCTCTTCGCGGTCACGGAGGGAGATGAGGATGTTCGCCGGCTTTACATCGCGGTGTACGAGCCCACGGGCGTGCGCGGCGTCGATGGCGGAGGCCGCCTGTTTGAGCAGCGCAACCGCTCGGTCGGGAGCCAGCGCACCGTTGCTTCTGATCAGCTCGCGCAGGTCGGTGCCGTGCACGTAGTCCATGGCGAGAAACCACAGGCCGTCGAACTCGCCCGCGTAGTGAATGCCGACGATATGGGGGTGCTGGATGGAGGCGGCGATGCGAATCTCTCGCTTGAACCGCTCTTGGAAGCGCTCATCGTCGACCAGCTCGGGAGCCAGCACCTTGAGCGCGTAGACGCGGCCCAGAGCGACATTCGTCGCGCGGTAGACCATCCCCATTCCGCCGCGCCCGATCAGCTCATCGATGCGGTAGCCCGCAAAGGCCGCGCCCCGCTCCAGCTGACTTGTCCGCTGCATCCTAGATTGGGCCCCCGCGGCGATCTTAGCTCGATCAGCATCGATCCGCCCGCGGTGGATGGAGAGTTCTCGGCGGGTGCGGCGCCGGCCCGACTACAGTTGAGCCCATGTGCAGAAACATCAGAACGCTCTACAACTTCGATCCGCCAGCAACCCGCGAGGAGGTTCAGGCCGCTTCGCTCCAGTACGTGCGCAAGATCAGCGGGTTCACCAAGCCTTCGCGCGCGAACGAGGAGGCTTTCAATGAGGCCGTCTATGCGGTCGCGGCGGCATCGATGCGCCTGCTCGTCAGCCTTGAGACGACCGCTCAGCCCAAGAATCGCGAGATGGAAGCGGCCAAGGCGCGTGCTCGGGCGGCTCAGCGCTTCGCGGCCTAACCGCGAAGGACCGCCTCGCCGGTGGCATCCAAGCAGGACCTTCCGCTAGTCAAGCTGGCGGATCGCGCCGCGTGGGAGAAGTGGCTCAGCGCCAACCACGCCTCATCCCCCGGGGCGTGGCTCCAGCTCGCAAAGAAGGGTTCGCCTGAGCCGACAGTCACTCAGGCCGAAGCGATCGAGGAGGCCGTCTGCTTCGGCTGGATCGATGGTCAGGTGCGCCGCCATGACGAACATTTCTTTCTCCAGCGGTTCACTCCGCGCAGAGCCCGCAGCCAGTGGTCGCTGATCAACCGAGAGCGTGCCCAGAGACTGATCGCCGAGGGGCGGATGAGGCCCGCGGGGCTGCGCGAGTACGAGGCGGCGGCGGCCGACGGCCGGCTCGATCAGGCCTACCCGCCGCAGAGTCAGGCCCAGCCACCGGCGGATCTTCAGGCCGCGCTCGACCAGCAGCCGGGAGCGCGCGAGTTCTTTCAGACCCTCACGGGCTCCGATCGCTTCGCCTTTCTCTACCGCCTGCATCACGTCAAGGATCAACGGCGCCGCGCGGCGCGGATCGAGCACTACATCGAGCTGCTCAGCCAGGGCAAGACGCTAAGCGGGGGCTAGCCGGTCATTGGGCCCGGCGGCTTTCCGTCCGAAGTGGATGCGAACATATGTTCGATCCCCATGAACCCCATCATTGCTACTTTTGAATGCCTTCCGCGGCTGTGGTGGAACGGTAGACACGCGGTCCTCAGGCGGCCGTGTCCGAAAGGACGTGGAGGTTCGAATCCTCTCAGCCGCATTCCGCCCAGCCGGATGCAGGGTTTGCCAGGTGTATGCCAAGACAACGGTTGAGGCCGCGCTTGAGCTGGCCGCTCGCGGCTTGAACGCGACGGACGTGGCGCAGACGCTCGGACTCCCTCGAGAGACGGTTCGGGATTGGATCGGGGGTGCATTGCCGAGCAGCTGCAGGGAGCCGTCCCCTTGTTCCCACGACTTCTTCGCCCTGACCGAGAGCTACGTGTACTTGCTCGGCCTCTATCTGGGCGACGGGTGCCTCTCCGCCCATCGGCGCCATGTCTACAAGCTCAGAATCGTGTTGGATACTAGATATCCACACATCATCGCGAGCGCAGCCACAGCGATGGCGGAGGTCAAGGACGGACCCGCTGCGATTCAACCGCGGCGCAACCAGAATTGTGCCGATGTACAGGCGTACTGGAAGTGCTGGCCTTGCCTTTTTCCTCAGCACGGGCCGGGCAAGAAGCACGAACGTCCAATCGTCCTCGCTCAGTGGCAGCAGGAACTCGTCGAACGCTGGCCTGAGCAGCTGCTCCGGGGCCTGATCCATTCCGACGGCTGTCGGTTTCAGAACACCGGGCGCTGTAATTGGTCGTGGCCTCGGTATATGTTCACGAACTTCTCAGCCGATATTCGGTCGATTTTCTGCGCGACGTGCGACCTTGTCGGGGTTCGCTGGACGACGTCGGGACCGGTGAAGATCTACGTCTCCCGCAAAGCCGATGTCGCCCTTCTCGACACCTTCATCGGCCCGAAGTGCTGACCCGCGCCCGGCCGGCGTCCGAATGCCGCCTCCCCTACACAACCTCACCCTGCGGCTGGCGCAGGAAGCGAATCATCAGGAAGACGCCGACCGCCGTCCAGATCGCGAGTGACAAGAGGTCTGAGCCCTTGAGCCCGACTCCGCCCGTGTGAGGGTTGAACGCGTATTGGAGCCCGTCCGCGAGCGGTCGGATCGGAAAGATCTTCGCGATCGTGTTGAGCCAGTGGGGCAGGTTGTCGGTCGGGAACCAGATGTTCGAGATGAATGTCAGCGGCAGGATGGTCAGGTTGACGATCACCGGCGCCGCCTCCGCATTGCTGATGAAGCGGGTGATTCCGATGCCGAGAGTGGTGAAGGCGGCGGTCCCCAGCATCAGCGTGACAACGAGGCCCGGCAGGGTCGAGCCTCGGACCTGGACGCCGTACGCGATCGCCCCGAGCAGCAGCACCAGCACGGTCATCAGCAGCACGGTCAGAACGGTCGAGCCAATCCGCGCGGCGACGTAGGCCCACCTGGGAAGGGGCGTCCCCTGCATGCGCTTGAGCACTCCCTCGTCGCGCAGGATCGCGGTCGACATGGCCATGTTGACATACGTCGTCGCGATCACGCCGTAGGCGAGTATCCCGGGCACGAAGAAGTCATCGAACGGGATGCCGCCGCGCGAATGGATGCGCGCGCCGTTGTCGAGCGAGGCGAAGATCACCAGGAACATGAGCGGAAAGACGAACGTGAAGATCCCGCGTCCCCGGTTGCGCCAATAGGCCCGCTGCTCGTAGCGGATCTGCCACAACACCAGCCCGAGATCGCGCCGCAGCCAGGACCCGCTCACCTGACGGGCGCTTGAACCCGAACCGATGTCGCTCACGCGACCACCTCCGTGGTCGGTCCCGTCAACTCGAGATAGATGTCCTCGAGCGATGGCTGACTGACCGAGAAACCCCCCAGGTCGATCCCGCGCTCGAGCGCCCAGGTGGTGATGCGTTGCGCGGCGCGGACCGGCTCCTTCGTCTGGATCACGACGCGCCCATCGACCAGCGTGACATCGACTGCAGCAATCTCGGGCAGATCGCCCAGTGCCAGTCCTTCGGGCAGCACGAAGCGGATCTCCGCCGGGCGCAGATCGCGGCCGCCGAGCTCCTCGGGGCGACCGACCGCGACGATCTTGCCCGATCGCATGACCGCGACCCGGTTGGCCAGAGCCTGGGCCTCGTCCATGTAGTGGGTCGTCAGAAAGACGGTCTTGCCGAGGTCGCACAGCGACCGGATCGTGGACCAGGCTTGGCGACGCGCTGCCGGATCGAATCCAGTCGTCGGCTCGTCCAGGAAGATCACGTCCGGGTCGCCCACGAGCGCGAGCGCGAGGTCTAGCCGGCGACGCTGACCCCCGCTCAGGTCGTTGACACGCACGTCCCGTTGGGCTTGGAGCTCGACCACCTCGATCGCCTCGTCGACGCTGCGCCGCCGCTCGTAGTAGCGGCCATACATCTCGATCAGTTCCGCGACCGTCAGATGGTTCTGGACGCCACACTGCTGGAGCACGATTCCGACTCGTTCGTGCAGCTCGCGCGGTGCCTGGGCGGGATCCATTCCGAGCACTCGGACCTCTCCTCCGCTCCGAGTCCGGTACCCCTCGAGGATCTCGACCGTGGTCGTCTTCCCGGCGCCATTGGGGCCGAGCAGACAGAACACCTCGCCATGCGCGATCGTGAACGAGACCCCGCGCACCGCCTCGAGCTGGCCGTAGGACTTGCGCAGATCTGTGACCTCGATCGCGATGGGGTCGCTGCCGGTGGCATCTCTCACGAGCCGCACATTAGTGGTGAGCCCGCGTAGCCAGAAGTGCGCGCTCTCGAAACTGAGGAGACCGGCGCCTAGAGCCCCGCCGAGGCCTGCTGCACGAACGTTCGCAGCTGTCCCTTGCCGTCGCCGACGATCGGCACGCCGTGGGCGAGCAAGAGGTTGTCGAAGTCGAGCTCGAGCAGACGCCCGAAGGCGGCCAGCAGCCCGTCCTTGATCTCCTTTGGATCTTCACCCAACAGTGAGTCGGGCACGAACCCGAGCGGCCCGTCCGGTGCGTCGAAGCGCACCAGCCCATCGGCGAGCGCGACCGCCCGCGCTGATGGAATCTCGTACGCGGTCTCGTCGGGGCAGATCGCTCCCACTTCATGTGCGATCACCCCACCGGCCAGCTCGTCGCCGAAGTGAAACGGGTCGACGCGCTGCTCTTCCGAGAACTCGTGCATTCCCGGCTGGCTGGCAAACACCACGATCCCGAACGCATCCGCGAGCCGGCCGCTATGGCGGTAGTGGTGGCGGTTCGAGAGCAGGATCGCTCGGGGTGGACCATGTTCCCTGAACCACTCCACCGGATCACTCCCGTCTATTCCCTCTTCTGGGAATAGCGGGTCGACCACGACGCCACCTTCGGCGACATAGTACGAGCTCACCTCTTTGCCGATGTTCGGATGGAAGGCGCTCCAGTGAAAGAGCCCCGGGACGATCTCGCGCATCGTCCTAACGTACCCGCCCTGGAGCCTCAGCGATCACACAAATGTTCCCGGGACCTCGCTCCAGCGCGCGAGCACCGGTGTGTCCCGCTCGTAGCCGAGCACCGACACGGCACCGGCCGACAGCGCGAGTCGCGCGCCGAAGGCGACCGGCTGCTCGATCCAGCGAGCCGCGAGCACCCGCAAGCAGTGACCGTGCCCGAACAACAGGACGTCGCCGTCGCTTTCGCCAAGCAGCGTCAGCACTCTGTCCACGCGGGCGCCGATCTGCTCCGGACTCTCGCCGCCGGGGCAGCCGTCGCGCCACAGGTTCCAGTCGGGCACCGAGGCGCGGATCTGCGGGGTCGTAAGCCCCTCGTACTCGCCATAGTCCCACTCCTTCAGGTCCTCACATTTAGTGACGCTGCTGCCGAAGCCGGTCAGCTCGCACGTCTCCAACGCCCTGCGCAGCGGACTTGAGAGCACGCGTGTGAAATCGTGGGCTCGGAGGATGGGCTCAAGAGCACGCGCCTGCTCGCGTCCGGCGTCGATCAAGGGCAGGTCGGTCGAGCTTGTGTGCTGGCCACTCGCGCTCCATTCCGTCTCGCCGTGTCGCACGGCCACGATTCGCGACGCGCCCGCCACTCAGCCTCGCTCAGTCCACAAGTCAGGCCGGCTCAGCTATCGCTGGCCTCGTATGCCTCGCTCGCGACCAGCTCGCGCGCGCTGTCCTCGCTGAACGCCTCGGAGGAGTGCTCGCCTTCCATGTGTGAACTGACGCGCCGCTCGAGCTCCTCGTCGGTGGCCGCGGAGAGTGGTTCGCCGCAGACGTTGCATTCGACTACACGCATGGCATCGCTCCGGAGAACATCACTCTAGTCCTGCGGTGCTTTCGATCTCCGCGGTCTTGGCGCGCCGGCGCACGTGGCGCTCGTCGTAGGAGAGCTTCGCGGTTAGAAACGCGGTGACAATTTCCGCGGCCACCTCTGCTCCAATCACGCGGCCCCCGAGACACAGCACGTTCACGTCGTCGTGCTCGACCCCCTGGTGGGCGGTGTAGGTGTCGTGGATCGTCGCCGCGCGGATGCCCTTGATCTTGCAAGCCGCGACCGACACTCCCGCCCCCGACCCGCACACGAGGATCCCGCGCTCGGCCTCGCCCGAGATGATGGCGAGGCCGACCTCGAGCGCCTTGTCGGGGTAGTCGATCGGGTCTGGCCGGTCGGTTCCGAGGTCGAGGATCTCGTGCCCGGCTTGCGTGACCGCCTGCAACACCCGTTCGCGCAGTGGCACCCCGGCGTGGTCGAATCCGCAGGCGACAATCATCTACTCCCCTCCCCCATGCCGCTGTGCTGCTCTGACGTTCGCGCGGCCTGTGGCTGCTCCGGCGTTCGCGCGGGCTGTGGCTGCTCGGGTGTTCGCGCAGGCGCCGGCTGCTCGAGCTCGTGCAGCGCGAGCAACGCGGCCCCGAGCACGCCGGCGCGCACTCCGTGGCGCGCAAGCCTGATCGTCGTGCGTGTGCCGACGCCCGGGACGACGTAGCCCCAGGCGACCTTGCGCGCGGGTTCGAGCAGCAGCTCGCCCGCCTGCGCAGCGCCACCCCCGATCACGACCTCGTCGGGATCGAACGTGTTGATCGCGTTGGCAATGCCGATGCCGACTCGCTGGCCCCAGATCTCGACCATGCGCTGGGCCGAGGCATCGCCCTGGCGAGCCGCCTCGACGGCGTCGGCCCCCAGCACCGGCCTCCCCTCCGCGCGCAGCCTGCCCAGCTCCGATTGTGGATGAAGGCCCGCGGCCTGCTGGGCGAGGCGGTCGAGCGCGTGGCCTGAGGCTACGAACTCGAGTGAGCCGGGCTGCGGGAAGCCCATCGGCGAGGGCACCGAGCCGGCCAGGTCGAGACCCACGATCGTGTGGCCGAGCTCTGCCGCGCCACCCGTCGCACCCCGATAGATGCGGCCCCCGATCACGATGCCACCACCAACGCCGGTGCCGACCGTGATCATCACGAGATCGCGCGCAACCAGGTTCAGCTGCTCGTCGTGAGCTTCCGCGAGCGCTGCGACCGTGGCGTCGTTGTCGACGAACACCGGCACGCCGAGGCGTTCGTGTAGGACCTCGCGCAGCGGCACGTCGCGCAGCGGCACGTTGACGGAAGAGACCACGCGGCCCGTTTCGAACTCGACCACCGACGGCACGCCGATGCCGACCCCGTCCAGCCCGTCGCCTTGAAAGCGCTCGATCAGCGTGCAGACCTGATCGACAAGCGCATCCGAGGTCGAGAGCTCGGTCGAGACCAGCTCCGACTCGGACAGCTGACCATCGCGGAGCTCGGCGGCTGCGAGCTTGGTCCCGCCCAGGTCGAGTCCGAGCACGTTCACGGGCTCGGCACCCCGGTCGCCGCAGCCTCGTCGAGCAGCACGATGATTTCGCTTGCGAACGGGGCGAGCATCGAGGCCGGCACCTTCGGATCCGGCTTGGCGTCGGGGCCGAACGCGGCCGCGACCGCTCCAGCCTTCGACTGTCCGGAGACGAGAAAGACCACGCGCTCGCCGCTGCCCAGCAGGGGCAAGGTCAGCGTCACGCGCGGGACGTAGGGCTCGAGCCCCGCCTCCTCGATTCCGATCGCCAGGCGGTCGCGCTCAGACAGAGAAGCCTGACCGGGGAACAGCGATGCCAGGTGACCGTCCGGCCCCAGGCCGAGCAAGACGAGGTCGAGGTCCGGCGGACCTGCCTCCCGCAGCTCGTCCTCGTACGCCGCCGCCGCCGCATGCGGGCCGAGCTCGCCCCGCATGCGGTGGACCTCCGGCTGACCAGAGAGGCTGTCGAGCAGCGCGGCCTTGGCCATCCCGAAGTTTGAGCGCTCGTCGCTCGGCTCGACACACCGCTCATCCCCCCACCACAGCGTCGCGCCGCTCCAATCGGCCTCGAGCGAGCCCGCCAGCTGATAGGCCTCCCGCGGCGTGCTGCCGCCGGTCAGGACCAGCTGCCCGCCGGCACGAGCCACCTCCACGAGCAGCTCGGCGCACGCCTGCGCCGGGTGCTCACACACCCTCAGCTCGACGGCCACCTCAGCAGAACCTCCGTGCCGCGGCCAGCGCCGGACCGTACGTGCCGTCTCGCAGCAGGGCCTGGCGCACCCCCTCACCGAGGATCCCCGCCTCGCCACGCGAGGCGCCCAGCACGCGCCACTCTCGCTCTTCGCCGTCGAAGGCGTGGACATGGGCGCGCAGACCGCCGGGGCCGCGGTCGAGCGCGATCGAGAAGAGATCACCGCACTCGATCGTCACCCCCGCCAGTCCCGGCACATCCTGATCCGCCGGCTCGATCCGGAGCCCGACCGTGTGCTCGTTTACCGATGCCTCTCCGTCGAAGGCTCCCTCCCCCATGTCCGCCAACGCCTCAACCGTCCACCCGAGCCGCGACGCGAGCCAGCCCACGAGTAGCAACGCGCTGGCCGACGCGCTGGAGCGATGGCGCACGGCTACGGCGCTGATCTCGGACAGCGCCTTGCGTCTGCGGCGCGGATCGAAGCTGGCCGCCAACCGCTCCCGCCAGGGGGTGGTCCGTAGCCACGCCAGGTCGACCACATAGGCCGAGTGCGACAAGTGACGGGCCCTGTCGAAGGCGTCGGCCACATCGGGAGGGTCGTCCGAATCGAGCAGGACCACATCGGTCAGCTCCGCCAATGCGTCGACGGCCTCGTCGTGGCTGTGCGGAGCCCACACCATCGTCGGCAGCTCGGAGACGATGATGGGGTCTACGATCGACAGTAGTCGCGGCAGGTGTTCGGGGCCGATATCGATCTCGACCTCCTCCCGCATCAGGCCGAGGCCCCCAGACTGCTCCGGCACCTCGTAGGTCATCACTGCCCGCGCATCGAGCGACTCCCGCCCCGGCTCGACCGCGCACAGGATGGTCCTCGAGGCGTGGTAGCGGCCGACGCGCTGGAGGCGGTTGGCGACCTCGCCCTTCCAGTCGCGGTCCACCACAACCACCAGGTTGAGCACCCGCGCCGGTGCGAGCGTCTCGTTTTCCGCGTGGCGCTCGCGCAGCAGCTCGCGTAGGGCGGCTTCGATCGCGTCCGGATTGGTGTCGCGCTCGCTCCAGAGATCCTCAGCCGGACTCACGCCAGCGCCCCCCGACTCACGCCAGCGCCCCCGGACTCACGCGACCTCTACAGCCGCCGCCACTCATGACCCGGGCGCAGCAGCGAGGAGGCCGCCGTCGGTCCCTGCGAGCCCGCGGGATACTCGCGGATCGGCGAGCGCGTGTCGCGGTGCCAGGCGGTCAGGATCGGATCGATGATCCCCCACAGAGCCTCGATCTCGTCGTTGCGCGTAAACAGCGTCGCGTCGCCGCGCATCGCGTCGAGGATCAGGCGCTCGTAGGCCTCCGGCGACTGCGACATGAACGAGGTCCCGTAGTGGAACTCCATGAACACCGGCCTGATCCTCATCTGCGGTCCCGGGATCTTCGCGCCCAGCGACACCGACACACCCTCGTCGGGCTGGACCATCAGCACCACTTCGTTGGGGGTCACGCCGACCGAGCCCTGGCTCTGCAGCGCGAGGTGTGGGACGGGCTTGAGCATCACCGCAATCTCCGTCACCTTGCGCGCGAGCCGCTTGCCCGTGCGCAGGTAGAACGGCACCCCGGCCCAGCGCCAGTTCGAGATCTCGAGCCGCAGCGCCGCGTAGGTCTCGGTCCGCGAGTGGGGGTCGACGCCCTCCTCCTCGCGATAGCCGGCCACGGGCTCCCCGCCCCCTTCGCCCGGGCCGTACTGAGCGCGCAGCGCCATCCGCTTCACGTCGCGGACCGCTGGCGGCACGATCGCCTCGAGCAGCTTGACCTTCTCGTTACGCAGCCGGTTGGCCTCGAACGACGCGGGCGGCTCGATCGTGAGCAGCGCCAGCAGCTGGAGCATGTGGTTCTGAACCAGGTCGCGCAGGGCGCCCGCGTTCTCGTAGTAGCCGGCACGGCCCTCGATGCCGATGTCCTCGGCGGCGGTGATCTGCACGTTGTCGATGTAGTTGCGGTTCCACACAGGCTCGAACAACGCGTTGGCGAACCTGAACGCGAGCAGGTTCTGCACCGTCTCCTTGCCCAGGTAGTGGTCGATGCGGAACACCTGCGACTCGTCGAATACCCTCAGCACGTTCTCGTTGAGCTCGCGCGCCGAGGCGAGGTCATAGCCGAAAGGCTTCTCGATCACGATCCGCGTCTCGCTGCCCTCGGTCTCGTGCAGCCCGGCCTCGCCGATCGCTTCCGCGATCACGGGAAAGAACTGCGGCGCCGTCGATAGATAGAAGAGGCGATTCATAGGCTGGCCCGCCCGCTCCTGCAGCTCCTCGAGCGTCTGACCGAGCCGGCGGAACACCTCGGGGTCATCGAACGATCCCGGCAGATATCGGATCGAGGACACGAGGCCGTCGAGCACGTCCTCGTCGGGCTTCGTGCGCGAGAAGCGCTCGATCGATTCCCGGGCCTCCTGTTGGAATTCCTCGTCGCTGAACTCGGAGCGCGAGATGCCGACCATCTCGAACCGCTCGGGCAGGGCGCCCTCGTGCGCGAGGTTGTAGAGCGCCGGCAGCAGCTTGCGGTGAGCGAGGTCGCCCGTCGCGCCGAAGATCGTCAGCGCCGTCGGGTGGACCGGCAGTCGCTCGAGTCCCGGGACGAGCGGGTTCGCCCCCTCCTCGACGGCCTTGGCGCTGGTGGTGGCCACGCGCCTACCCGCCCGGGAGCAGGCTCGAGAGCCGCTGGGCCAGGGTGCGGAGCGCCGCCACCGGATCGCCCTCGAGCTTGACCCGCTCGGCCGCGAGCCCGTGCGAGCGCAGCGTCTCGATCTCACCAGCCGCCTGGGCGGCGATCAGCTTCCCGAACGAGTACCCGGCGCCCGGCACCTCGGCGTCGCGACCGGGGTCGGAGACGAGCTGGAGGAAGCGTCCAACGGGTGGGCCGCCCTTGTGGAGCTGTCCGGTCGAGTGCTGGAAGCGGGGCCCGTAGCCAAAGGTCACGGCCGCTCTCGTGCGCTCCCTGATCAGCTCCCGAAGCTCGGTCACAGCTGCATCGAGCTCGTCGGAGTAGGGCAGGTAGCCGAGGATGGCCACGTAGTGCGGCGGCTCGGCGTCGGCGAAGAGCGCCCGCAGGGCGTCGTCGGATGCCTCCTCGATCGAGGGGATCTGACCCGAGTCGAGCACCCGGGCCGTGTTGTCCTTGGCCTCCTGCACGTTCGGCTGGTCGAACGGGTTGATCTCGAGCGACCACCCCGCCACGGCGACCGCGAACTCGGCCAGGAAGAAGATGCGGCCGAGATCGGGCGCTCCGTGGGTCGAGAGCGTGAGCGTTGGATGGCCGGCCGCGGCGAGCTTCGCGATCGCCTCGTCGGCCTCCTTGTCTGCGGTCTCGCTGTTGCGCAGATAGGCGAAAACGCGGTCCTGCCCGTACACGCCGGGATCGCCCAGGGGCTCGTCGGCGACAGGCAGAATGCCCCGCCCGTGCTTGCCCGTCGACTCCGCGATCAACTGCTCGACCCACAGGCCAAAGCTCGCGATCGGATCGGAGACGACGAACGTCAGCTTGTCCCGTCCCTGCTCGGCCAGCTCGCCGATCGCCGCTCCCAGCCACAGGCCGGAATTCGACTCGCTCGAGTCGTAGTGGGCGCAGTTCTGCTCGGCGACCTGGCAGCGGTGCAGGAGCGCCTCGATGCCGACGCCCATGAGCGCCGCGGGCACGAGGCCGAACAGCGACAGCACGGAATAGCGGCCGCCGATGTCAGGCTGGTTGAGGAAGCAGTGGCGCAACCCGTCCTCCCGTGAGATCCGCTCGAGCGGGCTGCCCGGGTCGGTGATCACGACGAACTGGTCCGGCCGGCAGAGCGACTTGAAATACCGGTAGTGCGAGAGCGTCTCGACCGTGCCGCCCGACTTCGAGGAGACGATGAAGACCGTCCGTTCGAGGTCGATCGAATCCTGCACGCCGAGCACGACGTCGGGGTGGGTCGAGTCGAGCACCTGCAGCTTGAGGCCCTGTTCCCGGTCGCCGAACGAGCGCCTGATCACCTCGGGGCCGAGGGAGGAGCCACCCATGCCGAGCAGCACGGCGTCGGTGAACCCGTCCTCGCGGCATTGCCGGGCGAACGCGTCCAGGTCCGCGGCCGACTCGAGCATCGGCTCTGAGATCGTCAGCCACCCGAGCCTGTCGGTGATCTCGGGCACGTCGGCCCCGCCCCATAGATCAGGGTCATGCCGCCACACGCGCTTGGCCACGTTCTCGTCCATCGCCCGTTTGACCCGCGCGGCGACCGGCCGCTGCACCCCGGAGGGCAGCGAGGCCTGGATCGTCGGCGGCCTGCCTGTGAGCACGCCCGTCGTGCGCTCCTCGATGCCCGCCAGCAGGCGGTCCATCGCGTCTTCGAACTGCTTGACGCCGTCTACCAGCAGCTCATCCGTGACCTCGGACATGTCGATGCCGGCGTCGGCGAGCGCTTCGAGGTCGCGGTCGGGGTCCTTCTCGGCGGTGCCGGGCTCGATCTTGCCGTGGTCGGCGACCGCGAGCAGGGTCGCCATGGGCATGGTGTTGACCGTGTGCGGGGCGATCAGATCGTCGACGTACTTGGTGTCCGGGTAGGCCGGGTTCTTGGTGCCGGTCGAGGCCCAGAGCGGCCGCTGCACCGTCGCTCCTGCGGCCTCGAGCCGCTCCCAGCGCTCGCCCGAGAAGCGCTCCTTGAAGAGCCGGTACGCGAGCCGGGCATTGGCGACCGCCGCCGTGCCGGCGAGGTCGCTGTGCCCGGACTGCTCGAGCCGCCGGTCGACAGCCGTGTCCACGCGCGAGACGAAGAACGACGCCACGGAGTTGATGTCGAGTGACTCGCCCTCCTCGAGCCGCCGCTCGAGCGCCCTGAGGTAAGCCTCGATGACCTTGTCGTAGGCCTCGACCGCGAACAGCAGCGTGATGTTGACGTTGATCCCCTCGTACAGCGCCTGCTCGATCGCGGGCACGCCCTCGGGCGTCCCGGGGATCTTGATCATCACGTTCGGACGGTCGAGCCGCTGCCAGAAGTCGCGCACCTCAACGAGCGTGGTCTCGGTGTTATGGGCGAGCTCGGGGCCGACCTCGAGCGAGACGAAGCCATCGCGCCCGCCCGATTCGCGGTGCACCTGCGCCAGCACGTCGGCGCCCTCCTGCACGTCGCGGACGGCGAACCGCTCGTAGATCTGCTTCGGCTCGAGCTGCTCGCGCGCCATCTGCTCGAGGTCCTCGTCGTAGTCCTTGGAGCCGAGGATCGCCTTCTCGAAGATCGACGGGTTCGCGGTCACGCCGCGCAGCGACTCCTCGGCGACCATGCGCTGAAGCTCGCCCCCCTCCACCAGTGAGCGGCGGATCTGGTCGAGCCAAACGCTGACGCCGGCTTCCGTGAGCGCCTTCAGGCGCGGGTTGACCTCTGTTGCAGTCGTCATTTCTCGCCAGCCTCCTTCACGCGCTCAAAGACCTCCTGCCCACTCTCGGCTACCCGCTCGGGCGTGAAGCCGAAATGCTTGTACAGCTCGCCGGCGGGGGCCGAGGCGCCAAAGCTCGTCATTCCGATCGTCTCCCCGAGTTCGCCGACCCACTCGCGCCAGCCGAACGTCGCGGCCGCCTCGAGCGAGATCCGCGCGCGGACGCCGGCCGGCAGCACCTGCTCCCGGTAGTCATCGTCCTGGTCGGCGAAGTTCTCCATGCAGGGCATGCTCACCACGCGGGTCGCGACGCCGTCCGCCTCGAGCAGGTCGGCCGCCCGCGTGCAGATGTGGATCTCGGTACCGGTCGAGATCAGGATCAGATCGGGCGGGTCCGGCTCGCGGTAGGAATCGCGCAGGACGTAGGCGCCGCGCTCGATCGCATCGTCGGGCACCGCGGCCGGATTCCAGGTCGGGACGCCCTGACGCGAGAAGATGAGTGCGCTCGGATGGTCGGTGGCGTTGATCGCGTACTGCCAGGCGAGCGCGGTCTCATTGGCGCCGGCAGGACGAACCACTCGCAGCCCCGGCATCGCCCGCAGCGCCGCCAGCTGCTCGATCGGCTGGTGAGTGGGCCCGTCCTCGCCGAGGCCGATCGAATCGTGGGTGAAGACGAAGATCGAGGGCAGCCCCATCAGCGCCGCCAGCCTGATCGAGCCGCGCATGTAGTCGCTGAAGGTCAGGAAGGTCCCGCCGAAGGCGCGCAGGTAGTGGAGCGTGAGGCCGTTGAGGATCCCGCCCATCGCGTGCTCGCGCACGCCGAAGTGGAGGTTGCGGCCGGAGTACTCACCGCGCTCGACGTCGCCGCCGCCCTCGATTGTGGTCAGCGTCGAGGTGGCCAGGTCGGCCGAGCCGCCGACAAGCTCGGGCACCTTCGCGGCCGCCCACTGGATCGCCTTTTCGGAGGACTTGCGTGTGGCGACCATGGTGCCCGAGGCGTGAAAGCGCGGGACCTCGGCATCCCAGCCGCGGGTAGCTCCCCCCGCACAATGCGGCTGAACTCCGACGCGAGCTCGGGATGCTCCTGCTCGTAGGCGTCGAAGCGCACCTGCCACTCCGACTGCTGCTCGGCGCCGCGCTCGACCGCTGCGCGGAAATGCGCCAGCGCCTCGTCGGGCACGAAGAACTGCTTGTCGGGATCCCAGCCGTATGCCTCCTTGGTCAGTCTGACCTCCTCCTCGCCCAGCGGCGACCCGTGCGCACTCGAGGTGTCCTGCTTGTGCGGCGAGCCGTAGCCGATGTGCGAGCGGACGACGATCAGCGACGGCCGCTCGGTCTCCGCGAGCGCGGCATTGGTCGCCTGCTCGAGCCGCTCGAGTGACATGTCCTCGCCGATGTTCTGCACGTGCCACTCGTAGGCCTCGTAGCGCTTGGCGACGTCTTCGGAGAAAGCCTCCGACACGGGGCCGGCGAGCTGGATCTTGTTGTCGTCGAAGTACACCACCAGTCGCCCGAGCCCGAGGTGGCCGGCGAGCGAGCGAGGCCTCCGAAGCGATGCCCTCCTGGATGTCGCCGTCCGAGCAGATCACGAACGTGCGGTGATCGACGACCTCGTGCCCCTCGCGGTTGAAGCGCGCCGCCAGCATGCGCTCGGCCAGCGCCATCCCGACCGCGTTTGAGAGCCCCTGACCGAGCGGGCCGGTCGTGACCTCGACTCCGGGCACCTCGCCACGCTCGGGATGGCCAGGCGTCTTTGAGCCGAGCTGGCGGAAAGCTTTTAGGTCTTCGAGGTCGAGGTCGTAGCCGCTCAGGTAGAGCGTCGAGTACAGGAGCATCGAGGCGTGGCCCGCCGAGAGCACGAAGCGATCGCGGTCGGGCCACTGGGGGTCACGCGGGTTGTGGCGCATGATGCGCGTGAAGAGCACATAGGCGAGCGGCGCCAGCGCCATCGGCGTCCCGGGGTGGCCCGAGTTGGCCTTCTGCACGGCGTCCATCGAGAGCGTGCGGATCGTGTCAACGCACAGCTCATCGACAGACGTGACGGTTCCGGTGGCCACCATCGGGAGCATAACTTCAACGAACGGCCGTCCCCTAAACAGATATCTAGCCGAACAGCACGCCGTAGCGGCGATACTCCTCCACCGGCACCTGGCGCACGTCCGCGACCGCCTCGGCCAGCGGCACGAACACGATCTCGGTCGAGCGCAGCGCGACCATCGTGCCGAAGCGCCGCTCGTGCACGGCATCGACCGCCGCAAGCCCGAGCCGCGTTGCCAGCACGCGGTCAAACGCGGTCGGCGTGCCACCACGCTGCACATGGCCGAGCACTGTGGCGCGCGTCTCGAATCCCGTACGCCGCTCGATCTCCTGCTCGAGCGCGTGCCCGATGCCGCCCAGCCGCGGGTGGCCGAACTCGTCCACCTGGCCCGTCTGCACGCTCATCGTGCCCTCGCGCGGCATCGCTCCCTCGGCCACCACCACGATCGAGAAGTTGCGCCCGCGCGCGTGGCGGCGGCGGAGCAGCTGGCAGGCCTCCTCGATGTCGAACGGCAGCTCCGGGATGAGGATCACGTCGGCCCCGCCGGCGATGCCGGCGTGCAGGGCGATCCAGCCCGCCGTGCGTCCCATCACCTCCACCACCAGGACGCGGTGGTGGCTCTCGGCGGTCGTGTGCAGGCGGTCGATCGCGTCGGTCGCGATCTGGAGCGCCGTGTCGAAGCCGAAGGTGACCTCGGTCCCGCCGAGGTCGTTGTCGATCGTCTTAGGCACGCCCACGATCGCCACTCCCTCCTCGTGCAGGCGGTTCGCCACGCCGAGCGTGTCCTCGCCGCCGATCGCGACCAGGCCGTCGAGGCCGTTGCGCTTAAGCGTCTCGCGCACCAGCCCGGCGCCGTCCTCACGCCGGAACGGGTTGGTGCGCGAGCTGCCGAGGATCGTGCCGCCGCGCGGCAGGATGCCCCGCGTCGACTCGATTGTGAGCGGCTCGCGCGAGTCCTCGAGCACTCCCAGCCAGCCGTCGCGGAAGCCGACCACCTCGTCACCGTGAGCGTCGATCGCCTTGCGCACCACAGCCCGGATCACGGCGTTGAGGCCGGGGCAGTCCCCGCCGCCGGTCAGCACTCCGATCCGCACGGAGCGGATCCTATTTAGGCTTAGCGATGGCATCCGATTCGCGCGCCCGCGTCGCTGCCCTCGCCGGGGTCGGGGCGGCCGCGGCAGCGGGCGGCGTGCTGCTCGAGCGCCGCCACCTGCACCGTGTGGCCGGTGACGCCATGGCCGATTTCCTCGACCATCCGCCGGTCGGGACACCCCGGCGCACCCGCTCGGCCGACGGCACCGAGCTCTACTTCGAGGTCTTCGGCTCCGAGGACAAGCCCACGATCGTGCTCGCCCACGGCTGGACCGAGGCGCTCCGCTACTGGGCGCTCGTGATCCGCGAGCTCTCGCCCAAGTTTCGCCTCGTCGCCTACGACCAGCGCGGCCACGGTCGCAGCGCGCCCGCGGTCGAGAACGACTACACGCTCGATCGCTTCGGCGAGGATCTGGAGGCCGTGCTGCAGGCGTCCGTGCCCGACGGCCAGCGGGCGATCGTCGCCGGCCATTCGCTCGGAGGGATGTCGGTCGCCGCCTGGGCACGGCACCACGACCCACTCCGCGTCCGCGCCGCGGCGCTGCTCTTCACCGGCCTCGGCGACCTCGTCGCCGAAACCGTGATCGTCTCGCTCGGGCGGCTCGCCCACCGGCTGCGCGACCCGATCGCGCGGCGCCTCTTCCTCGGCTCGCGACTGTCGCTGCCGTCCTTCTCCTCCCCCGTCTCGCACGCCCTGATCCGCTACGTCGCCTTCGGCCCCGAAGCGACACCGGCGATGGTTGCCTTCTACGAGCGCATGCTCGTCCAGTGCGCCCCCGACGTACGCGCCGCCGTGGGGCTGGCGCTCGCCGACATGAACCTCTGGGAGGCGCTACCGAGTCTGACCGTGCCCACGCTGGTCCTGGCCGGCGGCCGGGACCGTCTCACCCCCCACACGCACGCGCGCCGGATCGCCGCCGAGCTGCCCAACCTGCACGAGCTGATCGTGCTGCCGGAGATCGGCCACATGGGCCCCCTCGAGCGTCCAGTTGAAGTCGCCCGAGCACTCGAGAATCTATCCCGGGCCGCTCATGAGCGGCCCGGCCGGCCGGAACATGTTCCGGCCGGGGCCGGCGCACATGTGCGCCGGCCATCATCTGGACATAGATAGCCAGCGCCACTATTTTCGAGAGGGTTTGATTATGATTCGCGGAAGGTAGGGCCATGCACCTCGACGGTTACCTGATACTGGGCGCGGCAGTTGTAGGCCTGCTCGTCGGCATGACCGGAGCGGGCGGCGGTGCGCTGATGACGCCGATGCTGATCGTGCTCTTCGGCGTCAAGCCGATCGCCGCGATCTCCAGCGATCTGGTGGCTTCGGTGGTCATGCGCCCGATCGGCGCCGGCGTGCACATGCGCGCGCGTACGGTCAACTTCCGCCTCGTCAAATGGATGGCGATCGGGTCTGTCCCGGCCGCGTTCGTCGGCACCTTCCTGCTGCACCTGCTCGGTAACAGCCACCACGCCAAGAAACAGGTCGAGCTCGCGCTCGGCATCGCGCTGCTGCTCGGCGCCTCCGCGATGGCGCTGCGCTATCTGCTCGACCGGCGCAGCGGCGGCCAGCGCACCGCCCGCGTGCACGAGCTGCGTGTGCGCCCGGCAATCACGCTGCTGATCGGCGTCGTCGGCGGGCTGACCGTGGGCCTCACGTCGGTCGGCTCGGGGTCGCTGATGATCGTGCTGCTGCTGTTCGCCTACCCCATGATCGGCGCCCGCCAGCTGGTCGGCACCGACCTCACGCAGGCGGTGCCGCTGACCCTCGCGGCCGCGATCGGAGCGTTGATCTGGGGCCACGTCGAGTTCGGTGTCACAGGGTCGCTGATCATCGGCGCGGTCCCGGGAGTTTTCGTGGGCTCGATGCTCTCGAGCAGGGTTCCCGACCGCTACATCCGGCCCGTGATCGCGATCGTGATCTGCGCCTCCGGCCTCAAGTACGTCGGCCTCGGAAACACCGACGTGCTGATCGGCGCCGGCGCCGCGATTCTGGCCGCGGGCGCCCTGTGGCTACTGGGCAACGCGATCGGCGCCAAGCCGCCCGCGGAGGCGCCAGGAGAGCCGGCCGAGGTGCACGGAAGCCCGGTCGCCAGCCGGCTTCCAGACGAGCCCGCCTCTGTGACGTAGCACACAGAGAGCGTTACCCTGACCGGCGCTGGGGTACTTGCGGGAACGCAAAATTGCCGACTCCCCCGCCTGACGTAGCTACTTAGCGGCGGGGTATCGGGTCTGATCGCCTGCCGAACGACTCGGCGGTTGGTCCTGCGGGTCCGTGTGACCCTGACGCTCATCCGGAACTTGTGCGATGGGCGCCCGTTGTCGTCGGCCCCGACCACAAGGAGGGCAACGCATGCCCAAAATCGATAATCCTCTGTTCGCGCGCTCCAGTGCGCGGGCGCTGATCGCGACCGGCGCCTCACTGGCGGCCGGGGTGTCGCTGGCGGCCACCGCCGACAGCGCCGCGGCAGCGCCCGTTCACCCTGCTCGCGGCGCCGCTCAGACGGCGCCTGTGCTCTCGCCGGAGCTACTCGCGACCGGGGCCACCGGCCCCGCCGTGACGCAGCTCCAGCGGGCGCTGCACCAGCATGTCACCGGCCTGTTCGGCTCGACGACCCACGCGGCCGTGCTGCGTTTCCAGCGCACGCACCACCTGCTCGTCGACGGCGTCGTCGGCCCGCAGACCCGTCGCGCGCTGCACCTGCGCGTGCGCATCATCCAACCGCCGGCGAGCCAGCCGGCTGCGCCCTCCGCGGCGACCACCTCGACCCCCGCGACCGGCTCGAGCGGCTACAGCATTCCCTCGAGCATCGTGATGTGCGAGTCGGGCGGCAACTGGAGCGCGGTCAATCCGAGCACCGGCGCCGGTGGCGCCTACCAGATCATGCCCTCGACGTGGGCGGCCTACGGCGGCTCCGGCCTGCCGCAGAACGCCTCGCCCGCCGAGCAGAGCGCGATCGCCGCGAAGATCTGGGCCTCGAGCGGGCCCGGCGCGTGGACCTGCTGAGCCCTCGTTAGAGCTCTATTGCGGTGTGCCGGGGCGGGTCCTCGATGGGGTCCGCCCCGGTTACGCTGCCGCCATGGGAGCGAGGGCCGCATGGTCAGCGACCGCGATCGTCGCGCTCCTCCTCGCCGCGTGCGGATCGAGCCACCCTGTGGCCAAGGGCCCGCCCGCACCGCGAGTGTGCGGCGCCGCTCGCGAGGCTGCGGCCGCGACCTTGCACGGACCGGTCGCCGCGACGATCACCGATCGGGACCCCGGTTACATCCAGTGCACGCTCTCGGGGCGGGGCGTCGGTCTGACGGTTCTCGCCGAGGCAAGCGCGGCCGCGTACACGGCCTACGACACCGCGGCCTCCCATCTGGCACAGGCCTTCGGCGCGGCGGGCAAGCCCCAGAATCCGTTGAGCGTGCCCGGGGTTGGTGCGGTCGCCTCGTGGTTCCCCGTCGAAGACCAGCTGGTGGCCACCAACGCGACTCAGTTCCGCGGCGGCAGCTTCGTGAACGTGACCGTGACGCACTGGTCCCCGGCTGCCGGTTCGCGGCTCGCGCTGGTGCGCTCGGTCGCCCGGCGCGTGTTCGCGGTGGCGCCGCGCGGCCCGAACCCCGGGCCGCCTCCGTCATGAGCTCGAGCGGATCCCCCAGGTCCCGCTGAAGCTCTGCCCGGGCTCGAGCGTCAGCAGCCCTTCGCCCGACTGAAACGCGTTCGGGGTGCAGCTCATCGGCTCGACGCCGAGGCCCTTTCGACGCCGCTCCGCCTCCGGCAGCGAGTCGCCCGTGAACAGCATCAGATAGGGGAAGCTGCCGTCCGCCCACAGCTCGACGCGGCGGCCGCCGGAGGGGTCCTCGAGCGTCACGCGCGCCAGTCCGTCGGCGCCCCGCTCAAGCTCGGCAAAGCCCGTGTCGAGCTCGGTCTGCCCGATCTCACGTGGGTTGCGGAAGTCGTACTCGCTGCCGTTCACCGCGCGTGAGGCCGTCGGGATCATGCGCTCGTCCGTCTCCATCCATTGGCTGCCGGGGGCCTGGAGTACGCACGCATCGATCTTCCCGGGGCCGGCCGTGATGTACGGGTGGGCACCGGCGCCGAACGGGCAGGGGCCCGCACCCACGTTGGTGGCTTCGGTCGTGACGGCGAGCCCCTCGTCGCTCAGCGCATATTCGAGCCTGAACGCGAGCGCGAATGGGTACCCCGCCGAGGGGTGCAGCACGAGCTCCATCGCGACTCGGTCCTCGGAGCGCTCGGCGACCGTCCAGTTGGCCCAGCGCACGAGGCCGTGGATGGCGTTGCCGTGTTCGGGCTCTGAGAGCGGCAGCTGGAGCTCCTGCCCGCGCCACTCGTAGCGTCCGTCGCGCAGCCGGTTGGGCCAGGGCGACAGGATCTGGCCCCGGCCCGAAGGGCACATCTCGTCCTCCGCGTAGCCGTCGAGGACCTCGGCGCCGTCGACCGCGTAGCTGCGTAGCCCGCCGCCGACCTCGACGATTACGGCCCGCTGCCCGCCGCGCCGAAGCTCGACCTGGGCACCCGATGGCGGAATCGGCTCCGGCACGGCTGCGAGAGTCTACGCCTGATGCCGGGGGCTCACTGCTCCCGGGCCTGCCCGCCGATCTCCTCAACAGAACGAGCGCGTACGACGATCTGGTCGACCACCGAGGCGACGAACCGCTCGAGGTGCCTCGCGCCGTGCTCGGCGCAGGCGCCGGCCAGGTCAAGCTCCGCGAGCTCGGTGTGAACGAGCTGCGGATGGAGCGCCAGCATCACCGAGGTCAGCCAGGAGCCCGAGTGGGCGCCGGGGTCGGGGCCAAGGTCTCCCTGTGGAGCGCAGGCGGCGATACCGGCCGTGCCCAGGCGGTCCACGGCGGCGCGCAGCGAGGCGGCGTTGCCTCCGTGCGTCGAGACGAGTGCGATCAAGCGCACGCCGACGCGCGCGAGGCTTTGGCCCAGTTGGCACGCGATGTCCGTGACGGTCTCGGGGCGCAGCGTCAACGTGCCCGGGCGCGCCGCGTGCCCCGAAGCGTCGCCGACGCGGACCGTGGGCACGAGCAGGGCCTCAAGCCGTCGTGCGACGTCCTTGCCGACCGCATCGGCCAGCAACGCGTCGGCTCCCAGCGGCAGGTGGGCGCCCTGGTGTTCGATCGAGCCGAAGGGGATGACCGCGGTCAGCTTCCCGGCCTGGATCTGCTCGTCGAGTTGGCCCGCGGTCAGCGTTTCTAGTTCAAACATGGCGCAAAGCTAACCGGCTGGGCGAGTCTCGAACGCGGACGAGTCGCGTGATTTGAGCGCCCGCGTTTGGGTATCTACAGCGCGAATTCGGCGCACGGAGGAGTTCGGCGAAGGAGGAGATATGGCGACGTCGTCGGCGAGAGCGGATTCAGAAAGCGGGACGATCCGCAGCACGATTCCCGCGCGGATTGATCGGCTGCCGTGGTCGAAGTTCCACACCCGCATGATCATGGCGCTCGGCGTGGCTTGGATCCTCGACGGCCTCGAGATCACGGTCGCCAGCAACCTCAGCGCCGTGCTCACCGACAAGAACACGCTCGCCCTCACCTCCAGCCAGTCGGCGGACATCGCGACCTGGTACCTGATCGGCGAGGTCATCGGCGCGCTCTTTTTCGGCCGGCTCTCCGACAAGCTTGGACGCAAGAACCTTTTTATGGTGACGCTCGGCGTCTACCTGATCGGCAGTGGTCTGACGGCCGTCACGCAGGCCGGGCACGGCTGGATCGTCTACCTGTACGCGACCCGCGTCCTCGCCGGCGCCGGCATCGGCGGCGAATACGCCGCGATCAACTCCGCCATCGACGAGATGATCCCCGCGCGCTACCGGGGCCGCATCGACATCGCCATCAACGGCACCTACTGGGGCGGGGCGCTGGTCGGCACCGTCGCGACGCTCTACTTCCTCAACAAGCTTTCGGCCGACTTCGGCTGGCGCTTGGCCTTCCTGATCGGCCCGGTGCTCGGTCTCGTCATCATCTACGTCCGGCGCAACCTCCCCGAGAGCCCGCGCTGGCAAATCATGCACGGGCGGGAACGGGAGGCCGAGGAGAGCATCGCCCAAATCGAACGCGAGGCGACGCATGGGTCGGCCGAACCGGTCGACGACAGCGCCGCGATCGAGATCCAACCGAGCCAACGGATCGGCTACCTGTCTCTATTGCACGTCCTCTTCAAACGCTACCCCGGCCGCTCGACGCTGGTTGCCGTCCTCATGGCCACCCAGTCCTTCCTCTACAACGCGATCTTCTTCACCTACGCGCTCGTTCTGAACCTCTTCTTCCACGTCTCGCCGAACAATGTCGGCTACTACTTCTTCGCCTTCGCAGCCGGCAACCTGCTCGGGCCTCTGACGATCGGTCGCCTGTTCGACACGATCGGGCGGAGGAAGATGATCGCCGGGACCTACCTCCTCTCGGGTGGACTGCTCGTCATCAGCGCGATCCTGTTTAAGCAGGGCGCGTTCAATGCGACGACACAGACGATCGCTTGGTCGGTGATCTTCTTCTTCGCTTCGGCGGGCGCCAGCGCGGGTTACCTCACCGCGAGCGAGGTGTTCCCGCTCGAGGTCCGCGCCCAGGCGATCGCGGTCTTCTTCGCCATCGCCCAGTGCTTTGGCTTTCTCGGCACACACCTCTACGGCAGTCTCATCGGCACCGGCAAGGATCCCAACAAGCTGTTCTGGGGCTACATGCTCGGCGCGGGCCTGATGATCCTCGGAGGTATTGTGGCCGCTGTCCTGGGGGTGGATGCGGAGTGCAAATCGCTCGAAGATGTCGCCGAGCCGTTATCGATGGTCCGCAAGGGGGGTGATCGGATCACACCCGGTCGGCCGCCGGTTGCCGGCGAGGCGACCTGAGCCAGGCGACCCCAGCCAGGCGCCCTGAGCTGCGGCGAGCAAGCACTGGCCGGTAGGCCTACGGGATGGTCCCGACAGACCACTTCTTGCCGTTCCAGTGCAGCAACTCATCATTGAAGACGCCGCTCGTCACGACGTCGCCGGCGGCCCAGCAGTTCGACGCCGAGGTGCAGGCGACGCCGTTCAGGCTGTTGCCGTCGTTCTGCGCGGCGCCGCCCGGATTGGGCGTCTTCACGTTCGACCACTTCTTACCGTCCCAGCGCAGCGCCTCGTTCAGAAAGGCGCCCGAGCGATAGAAGCTGCCCACCCCCAGCAGTCCTTGGCGGAAGCGCAGAAGTCCCAGAACAGGTTGTTGCTGGCGCTCGCGCCCGTGCCGCCCGGCTGCGGCGTGCTCACATACGACCATTTCTGTCCGTTCCAGCGCAGCGCCTCGTTCAGGGCGGCTCCGGCGCTGTTGGCCGTACCGCCGACGGTCCAGCACGACGAGACGGACGTGCAGTAGGTGCCCTCGAGGTAGTTGCTTGTGGAACCCCCTTGGGGCATCTTGGCCAGCGACCATTTCTTTCCGTGCGTACCGCCAATCCGGCGTAATGCCTCATTGCGGACGATCGAACCGTTGGGGGCTGCATAGCCTGTCGCCCAGCAGTCCGATGAGGAGGCACAAAAGCCGCCATAGAGCTCGTCGTCAACGGTGGAGGAGTTGGCGTTTGGGTTCGGAATCGAAAATTTGAACCACCTCGTTCCGTTCCAGCGCAGCAGCTGTGCGAGGGTCTTGCCGCCGGAGATGGTGTAGTTGCCATCGGCAAAACAGAACGAGCGCGAGTAACAGAACACCGCCCGCAGGTGGTTGTAGTCAGCGAAGCCGGTGCCGGCCGGGTTGGGAGCTTTGGCCTGCGACCAGTGCTTCCCGTTCCAATGCAGGATCTCGTTGAGGCCCGAGTTCCCGTTCGGGGCATAATCACCGACCGCCCAGCAGTCCGACATCGAGAGGCACGTGACTCCCTCCAGAGCATTGACGGCGCCGAACGTCGTTCCACCGGGCTGCGGGGTCGAGACCAGCGACCAACTCTTGCCGTTCCAGTGCAGCGCCTGATTGAAGTTCGCTTGTCCGCTCGAATTCACGCCCACGGCCCAGCAATCCGACGATGAGACACAGGCGACCGACCCAAGCTCCCTATCCGAGGGGCCTAGAGGGAAGGGACGTCGCGCGCCAAGCGGTCCTCGGCCCGGCAAGGATGCGCTGAAGGTCCTTGGCCGAGCGCCGCTCGCCAGCGCGCTGGTGCTTAGCACCAGCGCCGCGAGGCCCCCGAGAGCCAGTGCGACTGGAGCCCCCAGCCGTAGCCATGACCGTGTCCGGCGCGTGCGTCGCTGCATCGCAATTCCTTTCCTCGAAGGCCCGACTGACTCTGCGCCTGCTTGCGCCGATGCCCCGGTCGCCGGGCGCCCTCCCTCGATAGCGGCAATTCAGCTCATCCTTGAGACAGTTGCTCTCTGGGACCAGCGTACCGCGCTCGATCTTCAGCGCCAACGCGTCGATTTGCCTACTCAGTGATGCGAGGTGGAGGGCGCTCGGGGGATCCCCCTCGACTTCGCAAGGAGCTCGTGAAATGGTGCACCTCGCATGCCGACCGCAAGCTCGCGCCATAGCGGCAAGCTGGCAGGGACGCTCACGGGGCTCGCCGTGGTCCTTGCGGTGCTGGCGCTGGTGCTGTCCTACCTCGGACGGTCGGTACTGCAGGCGGAGCCGTTTGCCGATCGCGCAGTCGCCGCCCTGAAGACGCCCGCGGTGCAGGGCGACGTCGCAGATCACCTGACCGCCGCCGTGGTGCGCCACGTCGGCCCTGACCTGGTGGCGGTGCGACCCCTGGTGCGCGCGGTCGCCGGCGCGATCGTTGGCAGCGACGCATTCGCCGCGCTGTTTCGACGGGCTGTGCTCGAGCTGCACCGCTCACTCGTGTCGGGACATGGAGGAGCGCTGCTGCTGACCGTCGCCGACGCGGGCGTGCTGATGCAAGGTGCGCTCGGGCGGTTCGCGCCCGGCGCGGCCAGCCGGGTGGGGGCCGATCGACTGGCCAGCCTCGGCTCACTGCGCCCAGGGGGCACGGTGCTCGCAGTCATCCGCTTTGCCCGCAGCGTGTACGTCATCGCCTGGGCGCTGGCGGCGGCGTCGATCCTGCTCGCGCTGCTCGCTTTCTGGCGCTCACGCGATCGACGTGCCACCGCCCAGAGGCTGGGGATCGGGCTCGCGATCGGCGGGCTCTGCGTCGCGGCTCTGTACGCGGTTGGAGGTGATGTCGCCGCGCGCCTCGCCGTGCCGGGCCGCGTGGGAGTCGTCTCCGCGGTGTGGAAGGCCTTCGCCCACGGCCTGTTCGTGCAGGCGCTGGTGGTCGCGGGCGCGGGCGCCGTTCTTGCCGCGGTCGCCGCGGCCTCCGAACCCGGTCTGAGACTCGGCTGGCAGCAGCGCGATGCGCTCTCACCCCGCGCGCGTGTCGGCCGCTCGCTCCTGGCGATCGCAGCCGGGGTGGTGATCGTGCTCGAGCCTGGTCCTGCCGTGACCATCGCGGTCTCCGCAGGAGGCCTGTTGCTGGCGTACATCGGGGTGCGGGGCCTGGTCGACGTCGCCGCGGCGTCGGGAATGAGGTGGCGATCGGGCACCCACCGGGCCGGGCGGATTGCTGCTCGGGTCGCCGCCCCCGCGATCGCGGTCGGGGCGCTCGCGGCAGCAGCCGCAATCGTGGTCACGGGCGGCGGTGACGAAGCGGCCGCGGTCACTCCGGCGACCTGCAATGGGTACGCCACGCTCTGCAGCCGGCCGCTCAACGAGGTCGCGTTTGCCGCAACCCACAACTCGATGGCCTCGGTGACGATCCCATCCTGGCTGTTCGGGCAGCAGGACGGGACGATCGCCGAACAGCTCGACTACGGGATCCGCGGCCTCCTGATTGACACCTACTACGGCTTCCCGGTGAAGCGGGGCGTCCGGACCGATCTCTCGAGCCTGCCCAAGCGTCAGCTCGCCGTGCAGCAGATCGGCGAGCCGGCCGTCAAGGCTGCCGAGCGCATTCGAGCGCGGCTCGGGGACCAGAACCTCGGCCCGCGAGGGATCTACCTCTGCCACGGGTTCTGTGAGCTCGGTGCGGTGCCGCTCAGCTCCGCCCTGGCTGATCTGCGCGCCTTCCTCGTCTCCAATCCGAGCGCTGTGGTGATCGTGATCAACCAGGACGAAGGGGTTGCGCCGGCTGACATCAAGCAGGCATTCGCACAGGCCGGGCTGCTCGATCTTGTCTACCGCGGGCCGTTCGGGCCTTTTCCGACGCTCAGGGAAATGATCGATTCCGGGCAGCGGCTGGTGGTGATGGCCGAGAACCAGGCCGACGACATCCCCTGGTACCCGCTGGCGTACGACGCAGCCCTACAGGAGACCCCGTTCACCTTCAAGCGCGCCGCGCTGCTCACCGACCCCGCGCAGCTGCCGGCAAGCTGTCGCCCCAATCGAGGGCCGTCCTCCGCGCCGCTGTTCCTGGTCAACAACTGGGTCGACACAAGCCCGGTCCCGCGCGCGTCGATGGCCGCCGAGGTGAATGCGCGCTCGACCCTGTTGCGGCGCGCCGAGACGTGCCAGCGCATCCGCGACAGGCTCCCGAACCTCGTCGCGGTCGACTTCTACCGCCGCGGAGATGTGCTCGGGGTGGTTCGGGCGCTCAACGGCGTGGGCCGCTAGTGGCCTCCCGGCTGCTGGCTTCGGGACCGCGCCCGCGGCGCAGCGTGATCGAGCTGACCGCGGGCCACAGCCTTTTCGCACGGTCCTATCAGCGTCCTCCCAGCAATCGGTCCAAGACTGGAGTTATGAAGGAAGGCCGCCCATGAGCCCGCTTTCCGTGATGCTCCAGCCGATCGCTCGCGGCTGGGCCGTGATTCTCACGGACGGCCGCGAGCTGGCCCGCTTCAGCGGACCCGGCGCCAGGTGGCGGGCGCGGCGGTTCCTGGCGCAGTTGTTGGGCGCGCGCGTGTCGTAGGCGCTCCTTTACAGCCGCCGCCTAGGTCCGCGACAATGGAGGAGATGACTGGCCCGGCCGCGAGCGGCCCGATGGTCCTGTGCTGGGACGGCTCCGATGGAGCGGCGGCGGCGATCGGCCATGCAGCGCGCCTCGCGGGACCCGCGGGCTCCGGCATCGTGCTATTCGCTTTCGTCCCAACCGAGAGCGCTCGCGGGGTCCTCGGAGGAATCTCAGGCCCCGACGCCCCGATCATGAGTCAGCCCGAGGCAGAGGATCTGTTGGAGCGGGGCGTCGAGGTCGCCCGCGCGGCCGGGCTCGACGCGAGACCCCTGCTGGTCACGGCCGAGCGCAAGACGTCGCAGATCATCGTCGAGCTCGCCGAGGAGCACGACGCCCCCCTGATCGTGATGGGACAGCGGCAGCGGACGGGCCTCGGGACCCTGATTCTCGGCTCGGTCGCGCGCGAGATCCTCGCCGTCCAACACCGACCGGTGCTCTTGGTTGGGCCAGGATCACCGGGGCCGTACCTGCGCGGCGCGTCTGGGTGAGCCTGCTCCCCCGTTTGACCACGGGTAGCATCGGCGGAGGTTATGGAGGACTCGCCCGCACTTCCCGATCTGCGCGAGCGGCCTCGTACCCGCAGGTGGAGGCGTACAAGCGGCCTCGCGCTGGCGCTGCTCGGCAGTGCGCTGATCGCCGTCGGCTGCGGGTCATCGGCGACGACGACCGGTACCACGACCCACAGCTCGACGGTCTCGGGCGCGATGATCGCCGGTCACGAGCTGGGGTCGTTGCCGAAGGCCCGCGCGGCCACCATTCCAGCGCTGTCGCCTCCCACCGGCTCGACGACCGTGAGCCGGGCCTTCCTGGAGGCGACGTTCGCCGAGATCCAGTACTTCTGGCAGCGGGAGTTCCACGCCGCCGGGCTGACCTATCAGCCGGCGCGACTGGAGCTCTTCTCCTCGAAGGTCGACTCGGGATGCGGCGTTCAGGAGAACGCTGGCCCGTTCTACTGCCCCGCCAACCACGGGATCTACCTCGACCTCGGCTTCTTCGATCTGCTCGCGCGGCAGGCGGGGCTGGGCGGATTTGCGCAGGCCTACGTCTTGGGCCACGAATTCGGCCACCACATCCAGCAGCTGCTCGGCATCCATGACCGCGTCGGAGCGGCCAACCAGGCCAATCCGGCCGGGCAAAACGCGCTCTCAGTGCGAGTCGAGCTCCAGGCCGACTGCCTCGCCGGAGTCTGGGCTCATTCCGCCTACACCCGCGGCGAGCTCAGTACCAGCGATCTTGAAGGCAAGCTGCGGACCGCGGCGCTGATCGGCGACGACTTTCAGGCGCGCTCGGCCGGCAAGCCGGTCGATCCCGGACTGTTCACGCACGGCTCGTCCGCACAGCGCCAGCAGTGGCTGAAAACCGGATTCGACTCGGGCGAACCCGGCTCGTGCGACACCTTCTCGACTGGCTGACCGCAGCCGGGCGTCTTGGGTGTCGAACGCTTTGTGCTGTCTCAACCCGCGGTCGTTCCGTGACCGCGATCGTGCTCGGCGGCGTTCTTCGCCCTCTTGGCGGCTTGTTCTAGCTCAGCTCCGCGCTTGGTCATGAATGCGCCCATCGCCCCCGCGAGGCTGGCGACGACTGTGATGGCATAGACCTCCATCACCACGTCGAGCAGGCGAGCGGGGGTTGAAATCGGGTTCTGGAGCGAGGACGAGACGGTCAGAAGCTGAGTAGAGGTCCAGAACAGCGCGCTGCCGAAGCTCGTTACCTGCGTCTGCTTGGCGCCGTGCTCAAAGACGAACGCCAGCACGGCACACAGCAGGTCAAACCCGATCGTCGCGAGCGCGATGCCCACGAGCCGATCGCGCAGGCGGCTGTGCGTCGGCGTTGAGGCTCGCGCAACGTCGCGAACCTCCGACGCCGTATTGCGTATGACCCCCACAACGTACATGCCGAGTAGGTATTCGGGTATACGCACGGACGTCCTCCCACGGCCGCAGACCGCTCGAGGCGGTCAACGGCTGGCGGCGTCGGCGGGTATCACCGATGGTGTCGGGGAGCGTAATTGGCTCGTGGTGAGCACAAACCGGCTAACGCCCGGCGCGTTACCTCAACGGGGCTCCAGTCGGGGAGACAGGATTTGAACCTGCGACCGCCCGGCCCCCAGCCGGGTGCGCTACCAGACTGCGCCACTCCCCGTGGTCGAGTGACGATTCTACGCCGGGATGACGGTGGTCAGCCGGCGCCGGCGGTTGCCTGCCTCACGGGCAGGCCGAAGCGCTGCTCGAGCTGCTCCGGATCGATGTCCTCTCGATAATGCTCTTCGCCCTCGGGGTGCGTGAAGACCAAGATCTCGTCCGCCGGGAAGGTCCGCAGCGCATCCTCGATCGCTTGCTCGGGGTCGCTCTCCCCCGTGTCGCTCTCTTCGACTTCGACTCCCTCCTGCCTCAGCTGCTCTGCCGTCTGACGCTGTGTCAGCTCGGCTCTCGCGATCGCGTCGTCTGCATCCGAGAGCCAGAAGCGGATGGCCGAGGGTTGCAGCGCCGGCGCGACCACCATCACCTCCAGGTCGCCGGGGTCGACCGCCGTGGGCAAAGCCTCGTTCAGTTTCGCGGCCGATACAGGCTCGCTCGTGACCACCAAGACCTTCATCAGGCGATTACGATACGCCGCCTTCCCAACTCGGGTGGATTACGCAACCGCTGAAGGAGAAAGCCAGTGAGCTTGATCGACAGAATCCTGGGACGCACCAAGAAGACCGTCGGCGAGACGATCGACGACCCGGCCTTGCGCCGCGAGGGCCGCGTCCAGGAGCGCAAGGGCGAAGCCGAGCAGGAGCTGGCCGCCAAGCAGGACGATGTCCAGGCGAAGGCCGAGGAGATCGCCGAGCTCAAGCGCCAAGAGGACCAGACGTAGGCAGATCGCCGGCTCGCCGCACCGGCGGAACATCGTCCAAAATGTGCTGAGACCCCCTCATTTGGGTCCCGCGCGGTGGTAGCTCAACGGTAGAGCCTCGGCCTTCCAAGCCGATGATGCGGGTTCAATTCCCGTCCGCCGCTTAGCTCGCCGCCGGAGGTCCTGGACCAGCGCTAGCGACCGACCCGCGTTCCTCGGTCGGAACCTCGCCGTCCGGTGAGAGGTCAACGGGCGGCCAGGGCCCGAACCAGTTGTCGAGCGCCCCGTCGAGGGTGATCACGGAACCCGAGAAGGCGCGGGCGAGCGGCGAGGCCATCAGTGCGACAAGCCAGCCGTACTCCTCGACCTCGCCGAGTCGCTGCAGCGGCACCGACTGGGCGGCTCGCTGCCAAAGCCCGGCGGGGTATTTGCGCAGTGACTCGGTGGCGAAGCGCCCGAGCGCGACCGCGATGACAGAGATCCCGTCGGGATCCCAGCGGGTGGCGAGCTCGCGCGTGAGCGCCTCGACCGCCGCGCGCGCCGCCCCGGTATGCGCCATTGCCGGCATCCCGTGGTGCGGAGAGACCGTGACGTTCACGATCGTGCCCGAGCCGGCGGGAGCCATCGCGAGGTCGCGGGCCGCACCCGACATCTGCAGCGTGCCCGTTACGTTGAGCCTCTGCACGGCGCGCCAGCCTTTGCGCGTGATTGCCTCCGCTGCCGCGAAATATTGGCCGCCGGCGTTGTTGAGCAGTAGATCGAGACGTCCGTGTCGTTCGAGCGCGGTGCGGACCATCTGCTCTGCCGCGTCCTGGTCGCGCACGTCTCCGGCAATCCAGGAGCAGCGTTCCCCGATCTCCTCGGCGGTTGCCGTCAGAACTTCCGGCCGGCGCCCCGTGATGACCACTGACGCGCCGCAGCGAGCGAGCTCCGCCGCGGCCGCCTTGCCGAGGTTTGTCCCGCCGCCGGTGACGAGCGCGACCTTGCCGCCGAGCAGGTCATCGGCGAACACACGCGAGCCCGCGATCGCTACTCCCCCATCACCTTGATCACGAGCCGCTTCGGCCGGCCGCCGTCGAACTCGCAATAGAAGACCTGCTGCCATGGTCCCAGGTCGAGCCTCCCGGCTGTCACCGGAACGATCACCTGGTGGTGAACGAGCAGGTTCTTGAGGTGAGCATCTCCGTTGTCTTCGCCGCCCCGATGGTGGCGGTAGTCGCCGGGGTTCGGGAACAGGGCTCGAGCCGCTTCCCCGTCCGGCTCGTGCCAGCTGGGGGGCGCCAACTTGTCCAGCCACTCGAGCGCGTCGGCGTGGATGCCGGGCTCGTCGTCGTTCACCCACACGCCGGCGGTGATGTGCATCGCGGAAACGAGCGCCATGCCCTCGCTGATGCCGGCCTCCCGCACCGCTTCGGCGACTTCGTCGGTGATGCGGGTGAACTCGCGCCGCTGCTCGGTATTGAAGGTGCGGTAGACGGTGTGGGATTTCACGGGCTGTTGGCGGGCTGGGCGACCGCCTGAGCGGTCGCCCATCTAGAAGCAAAGAAGGTCTGAGAAGCAGGGGAGCCGGGATTCGAACCCGGGTTCACGGTTTTGGAGACCGTGCGCGTGACCACTAGCTCACTCCCCTTCGAATGCTGATGGTAATTGGGCGTGGCCCATCGGCCTACTCCGACCTCTGCCTGTAGCGCCACATCCCGTAGCCGGCCGCGGCGGTGGCCGTCGCGATCAGCAGGGCGGGGAGCGGAAACCCCATCCCGCCACTGCCCGTTCCGGATAGCGCCCTCGCGACTGCGCTCAGGGATGAGCTGGCGGAGACTCCGCTGAGATCCTGTCCACGAACTACGCGGGGCGCCGTCTGCGCCGCGAATGCCGCCGCCGCGCGGCCGTCGGCGCCCAGGCGAGCCAGCTGTGCGAGTGCTGCCCGGTCTGCGGGTCTTGGCGACGCCGCGCGCGCGGAGCCAACGCCGGCGCCCAGCGCCAAGGCCGTAAGCGCGCACACGAGCACCACCCGGCGCAGGTGGCGCATCCGCCGGGCTCGACTCAGCGCTGGCGGGCTTGGCGGTAGAGCGTGAGGCCGGCGCCGGCGAGCAGTGCGCCAGTGAGGATCACGAGCAGGACGTCCTCGCCCGTGAACGGGAGCTGGCCAGGCGAGGGCGGCTGGACTGCGGGCGGTGGCGGCTCCACGCCCTCGGGCGTCGGAATCGTACGGTGGTACTGATGGACGCCGGCTGCGCTCGGGGACATCTGCGCTGTCCCCGCAGCCAACGCCTGTGCCGGCACCGCGAGCGCGGTAATGAAGGCAATCAAGATGACGAAGCGCCGCATCACTAACCAATACGTTCGGGAGCGACAGATCCTGACACCCTGGAGACCGCGCCGTCAAGTCCTGCCAGCGACCGACCATCAGCTCACCGCGAGCGCAAGCGCGACGAGCAACATCGCGACGCCTGCAACGGTTAGGCCCAGAACCATCAAGCCGAGATGGGATGGGCGTCCCACGTCGGCCCATCGCGCCCTCAAGATCCAGCCTGTCCGGCGCGAGAAATCCCGTTCGGGCCGGGGACGCTCTCGAGCCAGCCAGCGCTCGAGCGAGCTCCACGGTGAGCGGGTGAGGAAGGGTTTCCTCATGGCTGAAAGGTCGGGGAGGTTGGGTCGAGCGAGCGAGCGCGCCGCCAGTAGGCGAGCGCCGCGCGGGGGCGGCCCGCCTCGACCGCAATTCGCGAGGCGACCAGCCAGAGCGACGAGTCGGTCGGCTGCCGCGCCAGCGCCTGCGCCATGATCGACCGCGCGGCGACAAAGTCCCCGACCGTCTCGAGAATCAGCGCACGCTGTACGAGCGGACTCGCGGCCACGGGCTCGACCCGTTGCGCTGTCTGCGTATCGCGGAACGCCGCCGGCCATGCGCTGACCGCCGCCGCAGACTGGCTCGCACGCAACTCGACCGTGCTGGCGAGCGGCACGACGATCCTCCAGATCGCGATCACGGCGACGATCGCGACAATCGCGCGCGTCACGATCAGCCATTGGCCGGAGTCGATCCGCTCGCGGTCACGAAAGCCGGCCAGCGCGACGGCCGCCAGCAGCAACGCCACGATCGGCACGACAGCGATCTGCCAGACCCAGTCAAACGCAGCCGCTGCGGCGAACGCGGCGAAACCCGCCACCCCGGTCGCGATCGCGAGCCTCGTCGCGGGTGCCGCGCGCAACGCCCTGGTCGCGCCGGCCCCGATGACGAACACCACCAGGCCGCCAACCAGGACGAGCCCCACGATGCCCGCCTCTGCCAGCGTCTCGAAATAGAGCGAGTGAGCGTTCTGGACGAACTCCGACAGGCTGTTGTGCTGGAGCCAGTAGAACTGAAACGTTCCCGGGCCGATCCCCTTGAACGGATGTGCATCGAAAGCCGAAAGTGCCGCCTGCCAGTACTGGTAGCGGTGGCTGCCGGCCACCGACAGCAGGCGAGCGACGATGTTGCTCGAGAGCGGCGGGTTCGGCCGCTTGAAGTCCTCCCAGAGGTGGTGCAGCACTCCGCTCGCGGCCCCCACGACCACCAGCGCGACCACGCCAGCCACGACCGCCAACGCGATGGCGCGGGCCTGCCGCACGGAGAAGCGCAACCAGCGGGGGCGCGCGCCATGCCGGAGAGCGAGCGTGAGCGCTAGCTGCAGCAGCGCTACAGCCCCGCAGGCCAGCAGCACGATCGCCAGCACCTTGTGACGCTCGCTCGTGCTGGCCGAGAGAAGCAGCGCGGTCCGCTCGCCCGCGTGCTGCAGCAAGGCGATCAAGGGGACCACGGTGCCCGCCGTGGCCGCCAGCAGGGTCGCCAGCCGTGGCAAGCGGTCCGGCGCGAGCGCGAAGAACACCACGAGGCCGACCGCGCACGCGAGCACTCCGCCGCGGGAGACGGTCAAGGCGACGCACAGCGCCACCACCGGCAGCCCCGCGGCAGCGAAGGCTCGTCCCCAAAATGTGCGGGCGCTTGTCGCCACATAGAGAAGCAGCGGGAGGCCGAGCGACGCGAACTCACCGACGCCGTCGGCGTAGTCGAACGGATAGGCCAGCCTGACCGTCGGGTAGAGGCTCTGGGCCGGCGGAGGCGGGAACCAGGAGGGCTGTAGGCGCGATAGGACGGCCAAGCCGCTAACGAGCACGATCGCGCACGCGAGCCCATTGAGCAGCGAGCTCACGCTCGCGCGCGTGACCAGACACAGGCCGAGCACGAGCACACCCAGGTAGGTGGCGAGCCGTGCGACTTCGACGAGCGTGCGCTCCTGGCTCTGCGACCAGCCGGTCGCGATCCAAGTCCACGTCAAGAAGGCCGCGAGTAGTCCGGCTGCGCACCACCCGGCCCAGGTCCACCTCGTCCGAGGCAGGGCGCCGACGAGCACCCCGAGCAGGATTCCCCACCAAACGAGTAGACCGACCTCGCTGCGGGCGACGAGGTCATACCCGCCCCCGGAAAGTGCGAGATAGGAGACCGGCACGAACCCGATCAGCCATGAGAGTGTCTTCTCAACCTGCCAGGGCCGCAGGATGGGGCGGCTGGCGGGGGTGGTAATTGAACGTGCGGCGAGTTCCACTTTCGATTTGATACGACCGACATCCTGGGGGGCTGACATCCGACCGCGGCCCGGCCAGGCTCACCGGCCACAACCACTCAGGCCAACCAGACGATGCTCGACTTCGGCGAGACCTACGAAGAGGAGATGCCGCGCGTCTATGGATACATCGCGTATCAGGTCTCACAACGCGAGGAGGCCGAGGACCTCACGCAGCAGACCTTCGAACGCGCGCTCTCGCATTGGGACGAATTCGACGAGCAGCGCGCGACCATCGGCACCTGGCTGTTGGCGATCGCGCGCAACCTCGTCGTCGACTACTACCGCAGCCGCGCGCGGCGCCGGGGCGCGCTACCACTTGACGAGCTCTCAGAAACGCACGAGGAGCCTTTCGACATAGGCGACCACGAGCTCGGGATTGGCGCCGAGCTTGAGGCGGCCCTCGCGTCCCTCGGCGAGCGCGAACGCGAGCTGATCGGGCTGCGCTACGGCGCCGACCTCTCGGGCCCGCAGATCGCAGCGCTCACCGGACTCAGCGTGGCAAACGTCCAGCAGATCCTCTCGAGGACCCTGCGGCGGCTGCGGGCGGAGCTCAAGGGCGGCTGACCCGCCAAGCGAGGTGCGGGCGGAGGGACTCGAACCCCCAAGGGCTTTAGCCCACCGGCACCTAAAGCCGGCGCGTGTGCCAATTCCGCCACGCCCGCGTAGCCCGGCCGATTGTAGGTGCGAGGGGCCTGACAGACCAACTGCTGCAGCGAGCCGAAATGCGGGGTAATGTCCGCACCTATGCCACCGGTGCGGAACCTCCCTCCCGGCTACACGGTGATCCATCCCAACCGGGACAAGCCGACGGCGAAGGCTACGAAGGCGATCGTCGTGTTGATCCTGCTTGTGTCGGTTGTGCTGATGCTGATCGTGACGTTCGGGGGGTGGTCGAAGCTCCAGGGGCTGAAGCCGCTCAATTTCGCGTGGTGCCTGCTGTACCTGGTGTTCGCCTACTTCGCGTGGCGCTGGAAGCGCGGCGTTCTGCCGATCGCGTCGGCTTTCGCAATTCTGCTGCTGATCATCTCTCTGATCGCGGGCACCGGGATCTCGGGATCGAGCTGGTTCAGCCGCAGCCACTCGGGCTTCGCCAGCGCACAGTCGATCTTCGGCACAGCCGGCCTGCCGGCCGATTTCCTCGGGCTGATCACGCTTCTAATCGCGCCCGTGCAGTTGCTCCTCATCCTGTTCGCGATGCGCGGCTTCGCGCAGGGCTGGAACGTCGAGCAAGAGGTGCCGATCGAAGAGGCCAAGCGCCGCGGTTCCCGACCGGTCATACCGCCCAAGCCCTCCACCGCTTAGGCGACGCCCCGCGTCAGCGGCCGAGCGCGCCGGGCCGCCGCGCTAGCGGCTGGGCCGACAAAAGCGTCGTACCGGGGGCGACCTCGCGGTTGATCGTGTTTGCGAAGTGCGCGCCCCTGTCCTCGTAGACGGCGATCGAGCGGATCGTCATCGTGCGTGTGCCTGAACTGAACCACGGGTCCGGGTTTCCCGTTGAGAGGTCCCTCAGCGCGTAATCCAAGAGGAAGCCCAGCCACGCGTGGCCCACACCGTGCGGCGGCCCGATGACCTTGCCGTCCGGGACATAGGCGGCACCGCCTGTGCCCCCTACATAGCTCCAGGAGACCGCGCGGCCGTCGACGAACTCTGACACCAGCCCGTGGGGGTAAATCACGGTCGTGTAGGTGTGGAATCTCGCGGCGGGGTCGAAGTGCAGGTTGCGGCAGATGAACTCGTCGGCGCCGAGGTGAGCGCCGGTTCTCGTGTTGTAGATCCAGGCCGGCATGCTGGTGCCGATGTAGCCGTTGCCGCTTGTGGCCTTGCACCATGAACCGCCCGCTCCGGCGCTCGAGCCGAACCCCTCGAAGAAATCGAGCTCCTCGCTCCACGGTGCGTCACTGGACCACCAGGCCGGATCGGCCTCGCCCGTATTTGGCGGAAACTTGACTCTGACCTCGACCGCCCACTCCTGCCCATCGCCCGGCCGCCAGTTGAAGAAACGCCACCCCGGCGGCGAGACGTAGCCCGAGCCCGTCGCCTTGTGCGCCGTCATGACGTTGCTCGCTGCGCCACAGGTGTAGTTCATTCGGTACCCGCTGAAGCTGGCTGCGCCGGGCGTGTAGGAGCAGCTCAGCTCAAGGCCACTGGCTGTGACCTTGGCGGCCGAGCAGTTGAAGGTCTCCATCTCGCTGCCGGGGTTGAACGGCGGCGCGTCGTTGCAGCTGTTCCAGCTGTTCGGATACAGGGTGTTGTCGTCGCTGGGCGCGGTCCCGAGCGGAGCCCCGAATCCGTCGGCATAGGCGACCGACCACCCGTGGAGGGGCCGTGGCGGCACATGAGGCGCGCTGGATACCGTGACCCTTCCGCTGGCCGAGGCTGCGAACGTCAGCGACGCAGCCAGCGCTCCCAGAAACGGAAGTCCTTTCTCGAGTGCCATCTCTCCTCCCTCGCGCCACAACACCTGGGTTAGATTAGTCACCCACCCTACCAATTTTTCTGTGCATTGCTGGGTATTTATCTTGCAGGAACGGGGTACCAGCTGGATTCCCGATAACGAGCTGCGCGGGGTCAGGCCAAACCGGGCAAAATGACCGCTCGGCCGTCGAGCGGGGGCTCTCGGCGTGCCAGTCGCACGCGGCTGCCTGCCAACGGACATCGACATGCGCTTTCGCCCTCTTCGCATACTCGCCGTGGCCGCGATGTTCATTCCGATCTCGGCGCTACCAGGGCAAGCGGCTGACGGCGGCCGTCCGGTCGCCCTGCCCGATCACGGTGGGCCCCATGCTCCGCGGATCGGTCCGCAAGGTATTGCCGACCCCAACTTCGCGGGCTACGAGGACAGCGGCGCCTATCCGACCGTCAAGATCAGCGCCAGCTTTGTTGTCCCCCGTCTGACCTGCAGCGGCGCCGACCAGGCGATCGTCCCCGAGGTCGGCACCTATACGAGTTCAAGTCGCTCGGGCCCCTACTCAGCGGCGGGCCTGTTCGTGGGCTGCTACCTCGGCAAGCCGCATTTCTGGCCCACGCTAGTGCTCAACGGCAAGACCAAGAACTACGCCGGAACGCTGGCCCGAGAGAAGGACACGATCGTCGTCACGGTGACCGAGAGCGCCACCAGGGCCACCTTGTCGATCGTCGACAAGACGCACAGGTTCACGATCACTCGCCGCGGCCACGGCAACGGCAGCAGCGAGCTCTACTACCCGTGGGTCGGGAGCACCTCCTGGTACACCAGCAACAAATACGAGCTCGGTGTCCCCCAGTTTCGCCCGCTGAACTACGCCAAGGCCTTGCTGCAGGGAGAGCCGCTCAATGGAGGCATGTACACACTGTCCGAGTACGAGCGCTACAGCGGCTCGACGCTCCAGGTCGCGACGACGCCGTTCGGTCCCGACAACGAGTCATTCAGCAACTTGTACGAGCACTCGTAGCTAACCGCGCGACGACTCGGAAACGGGGTCAGCTTGATCGAAAGTGCTGCGGTCGATCTCACGCAAGGTTGAACCTCTGCAGCTCGAACCCGGCGGCGCCGATCCCGGCAGTTCGAGCCGGTTAGCGATGCAACGTAAGATCGTTCCCGTGACAACAGACGATCAACGCGTCGGCTGGGTCGGTCACTGGGCGCCTAAGCACTACAAACAGATGATCGTCGTGCGCGCCCTTCTCGCACCGTGGATCCTCTTCGTCACGGTGTTCCTCTGTGTGCACGGCTACTGGTGGGCACTCGTGTTCCTTCCGTTCCTTGCCCTCGACCTCTGGCTTCTGCGTAACCTCGTGCGGTACGCACGCACGCAAGCCCGGTGACTCAGCCACGGCACCCTGAGTCCGGCCTACGGCCGGACACCGCCCACGAGGACGGTTGTGAGGGCGGGCGCCGGCAGACGCCTCGCTGTTAGCGCTGCCAGGCCGAGCCGTTCCAGTGCAGCCCGAGTGCTTTGCTTCGAACGTCGCCTTGGCTGTAGCTCCCTACCGCCCAGGCGTTGGTGCTGGAGCTCGCTGCTACCGATACAAGCTGATTGTTATTGACCGGCTTGGAGCTAGTCCTGTCAGGGCTCCGCTGGACGTTCCAGTCTGTGCCGTTCCAGTGCAGGATTAGGGCTCGAACGCCGCCGGCGGTGGGGTAGCTGCTGATGGCCCAGGCGTTGTTTTTGGACGTAGCCGCAACACCGGAGAGCGGGTACGCGCCATACGCGTCACCTGGGCTGGGCTGGACCTTCCACAAATGGCCGTTCCAGTGCTCGATCAACCCGCGCAGCGACGTGCCATCGAAATACGAGCCGACGGCCCACGCATTATTGGAAGAGGTCGCTGTGACAGTGCTGAGGTAATTCATGCTGCCCGGAGTCCCGGGATTGGCAATGGGCACGATCTTCCATGACGTGCCGTTCCAGCGCTCGATCAACGGGCTCTCAACGGGGTTGCTGTCACAGCTAGCTGTGCAGCTGTAGCCAACCGCCCATGCGTTTCTCGAGGAGGTTGCTGCCACAGACGTCAGCTCGTCGAACGCAGAGGAGCCGCCCTCTGACGGGCTGTGCTGGACCCTCCAGCGATGACCGTCCCAGTGCATCACAAGGGTCAAGAATCCCTTTCCCGACGTTGAATAGTTGCCCACCGCCCAGGCGTTGGTAGACGACGTCGCGGCGACCGCTTCGAGCCCGCCGCCCCTCTCGACGCCCTCGTTACGGTGAATCCTCCAGACGCGGCCGTTCCAGTGTTCGAGCAACACGCCGCGGTGCCAGCCTACCGCCCACGCGTTGGTCGGGGATGTCGCGGCGGCGCCGAGTAGGTTGCTGGTCCCCCCGGCGAGAGCCTGCTGCTGGATCACCCACTTCTGGCCGTTCCATCTCTCGATGAAGGCGCTGTCCTGGTAGCTGCCCACCGCCCAGGTGTTGCACGGAGACGTGGTGGCCACGGCTGTCAGAGAAGTAGTTCTGGGCCCGCCGCTGACAGGCTGTCCCGGCGAACTGCCGCAGGAAGCGGCGCCCGCCCGCGCTGACAGGCCGCAAAGCCCCGCCACCCCCACAACGACTACAGCCAACAGGCGAATAAATGGCGCTCGAACGAACTCCCACATGATGGGCCTAACCGACCGGCCGCAACGCTACAGCTAAGGAACCCCGCAGAAAGGGTGAGCTGACTACCCGATGGAAGCTTCCCAGGGCCTTGGCACACCCACGAAAAAGTCGGGCGACTCCCAGTGCGGCGGGTGGGATTCGAACCCACACGTCCTTTCGGACAATGCGTTTTGAGCGCATCGAGTCTGCCGTTCCTCCACCGCCGCCGGCGGTCCCAGTCTAAGCCTCGAGCCGTGGTCCAAAGCGCCAGCGACCAAAAGCACTAGACAGCCGCCCCACCGTGATCGGTTATCCAGACTGCGTATCGTTCGCGGCGGGGTCGGCTCGCACTACTAAAGGAGACTGTTTTATGGGCATGCGTTCTTTGCTGGCAGCGTCCGCCTCGGCAGTGACCGCGCTCGCGTTCGCCTCGCCGGCGCTGGCGTCGCCGAGTGGACGGTCAGCCGGCGGCGCACCCGGCGCTCGGGGGCACGCGGCCAACTTGACAAGCCAATCCTTCGCCGGCTACGAGCTCGAGGCTGGCGACGGCCACGCCGGCGGAACCGCGACGATCGTGCTGCCAAAGCTCAAATGCGGCACGGCACAGCAGGCGATCGATCCGAGCGTGGGGGCCTATGTCGGGCCGGGCCCGTCCTCCTCTGCCGGCGTCTTCGTCGGCTGCTACCACGGCGCGGCGCATTATTGGCCGGCCTTTACGCTCAACGGAACCGCGCACAACTTTCCCAAGCTCAAGGCGAAGGCGGGCGACACCGTGGTGCTGCGCTACTCGATCGCCACCACGGCGACCAAGCTCTCGGTGACGGACAAGACGACCAAGAGCGCCTCCAAGAAGCTGACCGGTCCGGGAACCACCACCGGAACGTGTTGTCCCTGGACGGGCGACAGCGGCTGGTACAACGCCTCGAACGTGCTCGAGCCAGTGCCCCAGTTCAAGACGCTGACCTTCACCCACACCGTGTTCTTGGGCATGCCGTTTGCAGCGGCCAACCCGAGCGCGTTCGACCGCTACAACAGCTCGACCTTGCAGATCTCGACCAGCCCGTTCGCAACGAGCGGGGAGAAGTTCACGACCACCTTCCAGCACTCCTGACGACGGATCGATTCGGCGCGCCGGCTCAGGCGCGCCGAATCACCTCACGAGCGCCTGCAACTCCTCGATCAGCCCCTCAGGCGCCGCGATGATCCCCGCTGGATCCTCACCCGTGGCCGGAATACTCCGCACCCGCAGCCCAGCCCGCTCGGCGATCAGGGCGCCCGCGGCGACATCCCACGCGTTTACGCCCCGCTCGTAGTAGGCATCGAAGCGCCCGCACGCCGTCCAAACGAGGTCGAGTGCGGCCGAGCCGAAGCGGCGGATATCACGCGCCCGCGGCAGCACGCGTGAGACGACCACCGCCTGGCGTGCCCGTACGCCGGCGTCGTAGCCGAATCCTGTCGCGACCATCGCCGTAGCCAAATCGCTCGCCCGCTCCCGAATCTCGATTGCATCACCGTTGAGCAACGCGGCGCCCGAGCGCGTGGCCTCAAAGCACTCCTCCCGCACCGGGTCGAGCACGATCCCGGCAAGAGTGCCCGACTCGTCCTCGCAGGCCACGCTGACCGCGAACGCGGGGATGCCGTAGACGTAGTTCACCGTGCCGTCCAGGGGGTCGACGAGCCACCGCACCGCGGCCGCGCTTGACCCGCGCGAGAGCCCGCCCTCCTCGGCGAGGATCGAGTCGTCGGGCCGGCGCTCGCCGAGTACGGCCCGGACCGCTCGTTCGGCCGCCAGATCCACGTCCGAGACGTAGTCTGTAGGCGTCGACTTGGTGCTCACATCGAGCGCCCGCGACCCGCGCGCGAGCCCCTCGATCAGCTCTCTCGCCCCTGCCTCGGCCGCCTCACGCGCAACCTCGAGCAGCTCCCGCTCGAGCGATTGGGCGTCAGCCATGCGAAGCCGTTCTAGCATGGCCGACCGCGGATGCGCCCGGTGGAGACGATCACGAGCCTCCAGGCTTTCCCCGGCCGAGGTGCCGGTACCGACGCCGAGCGGCGCGCGGCGGTCCGGCTGTTGGATTCGCTCGGCTCGACACGCTCTGCTCGCCTCGAACCATTCTGGTGCCGGCCCAACTGGGCGCTCGCCCACGCCTGGCATCTGGCCCTAGGCGTCGTCGGCAGCCTGCTGACGAGAGCGTCGCCGCGAATCGGTGGGGCCGTGCTGCTCGTGGCGCTGCTCTCGACCATCGCGGACGCGATCGCAGGTCTCTCGCCCGGCCGGCTCCTGACTCGCGAGCGCGCCTCCCAGAACGTCGTCTCCGAACCGGGCGCCGAGGAACCGGACGCCAAGGATCCCGAGCCGGTTCACCTCGTCATCACCGCCAACTACGACGCCGGCCGCGCCGGCACGATCTATCGCGGGACGCCTCGCCGCGCACTCGTCCGGCTCGCTGAGCTGACCGCCCGACGGGGGCCCGGATGGCTCGGGTGGGTCTGCGTGGCCCTGATTGTGCTGATCGCGGTCGCGCTGCTGCGCCTCGAGGGCTCGGGCGGAATCGTCATCGACTTGGTCCAGCTCGTCCCCACCGTGGCCTTGCTGATCGGCGTGGCGGCGCTGTTTGAACAGGCGACTAGCAATTGGAGCCCCGGCGCCAACGACAACTCGAGCGGCGTCGCCGCCGCGATCGCGCTCACCAGGGCGCTCGACGCGGCGCCGCCGCGACACCTGGTCGTGGACCTCGTGCTGCAGGGCGCGGGCGACGGGGACGGCATCGGCCTGCGCCGCTTTCTGCGCGCGCGGCATACCGAGAGGCGCGCGGCCAACACGGTCGTGCTCGGGCTCGCCGCCTGCGGCGCCGGCCGGACCCGCTGGTGGGTGAGCGACGGCAAGCTCGTGCCGGTCGGCTATTTCAACGGGTTGCGCAGGATGTGTGCGGAGGTCGCCGCCGATCCGCAGCTCACCGCCGCGCCCTTTCGCGGCCGGGGCCAGACTCCCGCGCTTCCGGCGCGCTCGGCACGGCTGCCAGCGATCGCGCTCGGCGCGCTCGACGAGCATGGTCTCACCGCCCGCTCCCACCAGGCCGGGGACGCGAAAGACGCGATCGATGCGGAGGCAATCGACCGCGTGGTGGAGTTCGGTCTGCTGCTCGTCGATAGGATCGACGCCTTCCTCGCGAGCCGCACCAGAGGCGCCGGCTCCTCCGAGAGCGTCGCCGACGGGCCCTCTGCGTCTACACCGGCGTGATCGGATTGTGCTTGGCCGGCCACTCGCGGTGCTTCCCCGCCGCGCGGGCGAAGCGCCGCACGAGCTCTCCCCGCAGATCGTCAGGCTGGATCACGGCATCGACGACCAGCTCCGAGCCGAGCCGCAGGACATCGATGTCGGCGGCATACTCGCTCCGCAGCTCCTCGGTCCGCCGGGCGCGCTCGTCGGCGTCCTCCACGGCCTGGAGCTGGTTGTAGTAGACGGCGTTGATCGCCGCCTCGGGGCCCATCACCGCGATCGAGGCGGTCGGCAAAGCGATGCACGAGTCGGGGTCGAACGCAGGCCCCGCCATCGCGTACAGCCCGGCGCCGTAGGCCTTGCGCACGATCACCGACAGCTTGGGCACGGTCGCCTCCGAGACGGCGCTGATCATCTTGGCCCCGTGGCGGATGATGCCCTCGCGCTCCACCCGCGTGCCGATCATGAACCCCGGCACGTCGGCCAGAAACAGCAGCGGGATGTTGAAGGCGTTGCAGGTCCAGATGAACCGCGCGGCCTTGTCGGCCGAGTCCACGAACAGCACGCCACCCTTGACCTTAGGCTGGTTTGCGACGATCCCGACCACCCTGCCCTCGAGCCGCGCGTAGCCGACTATCACCTCGCGCGCCCAGCGCTCGTGGATCTCCAGAAACGAGCCCGCATCGAGGAGCGCATCGAGCAGCTCGCGCATGTCGAAGGGCTTGTTCTCGTCGGCGGGAATGAGCTCGGCGATCGAGCGCGACGAGGCGGGCTCGGCGGCCGACGCGAGCGGAGGCTCGGCGATGAAGTTCTGCGGGAAGTAGCTCAGATAGCGCCGGACGAAATCGATCCCCTCCTCGTCCGAGGCGACGAGCGCGTGCCCGACGCCGCTCTTGGAGGTGTGCATGCGCGCGCCGCCCATCTCCTCGAGCGACACCTTCTCGCCGATCACCATCTCCGCCATGCGCGGCGAGCCGAGATACATCGAGGCGTTGCCGTCGCGCATCGCGACCACGTCGCAGAACGTGGGGATGTATGCCCCACCCGCGGCGCTGGGCCCAAACAGCGCGCACACCTGCGGCACGACGCCCGAGAGCCGTACCTGGTTGAAGAAGATCCTTCCGGCGTGCCGCCGTCCCGGGAACATCTGCACCTGCTCGTTGATGCGGGCCCCGGCGGAATCGACCAGGTAGGCGAGCGGGCAGCGCAGGGCCAGCGCGCGCTCCTGCACGCGCAGGATCTTCTCCACCGTCTTCGGAGCCCACGAGCCCGCCTTGACCGTCGGGTCATTCGCCATCACCGCGACGGGCCGGCCGTCCACCGTGCCCACTCCTGTGACGACGCCCTCTGCTCCGAGACCGTCGTGCTCCCAGGAGGCGAGCAAGCCGTCCTCGACCAGCGAGCCCGGATCGAGCAGCCGCCCGACGCGCTCGCGCACGGGCAACTTGCCCTGCGCCGCAGCCTTCTCACGATGGCGCGCAGGGCCTCCCTGGAGCGATCGCCCGGTCGCGTCCTCGAACGACTCCGAGGAGCCCACTACCCGTTCCACTCGATCGGTCCCGCGCTCAGCAAATGCGAAGAGAGTGGGCGCCCGAGCGCCGCCTGAGCCGCGCGCGAGGCCTCGAGCAGCGCGCGCAGGTCGATGCCGGTCTCGATCCCCATCTCGTGCAGCATCGAGACGAGGTCCTCGGTCGCGATGTTGCCGGTGGCACCGGCGGGCACCGGGCAGCCGCCAAGCTCCCCGAAGGACGACTCGAAGCTCTCGACCCCGGCCTCGAGCGCGGCGAGCACGTTTGCGAGCCCCTGACCCCGGGTGTTGTGGAAGTGCGCGGTCAGCTCGACGCCCGGGAGCTCGGCCGGCGCACGACCGAAGAACTCCCGCACTTGCACCGGGTTGGCCATCCCGGTGGTGTCGCCGAAGCCGACCTCCTCGGCGCCCGCATCGGCGAGCGCCCGCGCCACCGAAAGCACCCGCTCGATCGGCACGTGGCCCTCGTAGGGACATCCGAACGAGGTCGAGATCACGCCCTCGCAGCGCAGCCCCTCATCCCGCGCGCGCGCAAACGTGCGCCCAAGCCCCTCCAGCGACTCGGCGACCGAGCGGCCCACGTTCTTGCGGTTGTGAGTCTCCGAGGCGGACAGGAATCCGTTGATCTCCTGGAAGCGATCGCGGTAGCGGAGCGCGCGCTTAAGGCCGCGCTCGTTCGGCACCAGCACGCTGACCGAGACCTCGGCGGGCAGGCGGACCGACTCGAGCACCTGCTCGGCGTCGCCAAGCTGCGGGATCACATCCGGCCTGACGAAGCTCGTCACCTCGATTCGCCTCAACCCGGTCGCGCCGAGCAGCTCGATCAAAAAGATCTTCTCCGCGCTCGGCAAGACCTCGGGCTCGTTCTGAAAGCCGTCCCGCGGCCCGACCTCACGGACTCGGACGCTCTTTGGCAGTGGGGGCATGCCCCTACTTATAGATCAAGCGGTATCCGAGCATTTGGGCGACGGTGACGAAGCGGTAGCCGCGGGCGCGCAGCGTGTCGATGATGCGCGGCAGCGCCGCGAGCGTTTCGTACCGGGGCCCGCCGCCGTCGTGCATCTCCGTGATCGCGCCCGGGTGGGCGTTGTTGACGACCGTCTGGTAGATCGCCTGGCTCCCGGGCAGCGCCCAGTCGCGGGGGTCGATATCCCACTGGATGGTGGTCATGCCCATGCTCCGCACGAGGCTCAACAGCGCCGGGCTCGTGGCGCCGTAGGGCGCTCGGAACAGGCACGGGTAGAAGCCGCCGGTGGCGCGTTGAATGGCGAGCGCCGCCTCCCTGATCTGGGTGCGGGCGAAGGAGCCGGCGGCGGAGACGTCGGGATGGCTCCAGGTGTGGTCCCCGATCATGTCGCCGTCGCGCAGCATGCGCTTCTCTAGCGCGCCGTGCGGGCCGCCGTAGGTCGAGATCTGATCGCCGATCTGGAAGAACGTCGCGACCGCGTGCTTCTGCTCGAGCACGTGCAGGAACCCAGGTGTGTCGTACCAGGGCCCGTCGTCGAAGGCGAGCGCAATCTCCTTGCCGGTGCTCGGACCGTGGAAGACCCATGTGGGCCCGGTGGCGACGCAGCCGACCAGCTGGGGCACGTGCATGAACACGCGCACGTGCTTGGTGGGCAGGCGCGCAGTGCAGTGCCGCGAGCAGGTGGGCGGCAGCGCCGTCGTCTGCGTCTGCCAGCGGAACACCGATTGGTAGCCCAAGTGCGCGCTGCTGGGCGGGAAGACCGCCCTCAGGCTGCGGCCGTTGGGGCGCGAGATCGTCCCCGCGACGTTGGTGAAGTGCGGCCGCGTGTGCCGCCCGAGCGCGGTGTAGCGAAGCGCCGGCCCGTCCGAGGTGTAGGCCGCGCACAGCTCGCCCCAGGCCGCGCCGCCGTGGGCGTGCTCTAACAGCAGGCAGACCGACTGATGGCGCTTTTTGAGCGCGAGGAAGGAGGGGAACGGGCGGTCGAGGCTCACGAACCAGTCGAGGCTTCGCCCCTGCTGATGCAGCGAGGCCGCGCCGATGTGAGGCGCCTTGGCCAAACTCGCTCCGCCGACGGGAGTCGCGCCCACGGCCGCGGCAGCCAGCGCCACGACCCCAGCCAGCCCCACCCTCCTGATGCGCCCGAATTCGATGCGATGACTCTAAGCCCCGCGGCGGCGGAAGGGAAGAGCCGCCTCGCCCGCGGCGAGCATAGACTGCCGCCGTGCCTGAACCAGTTGCGATCGTCGGCGGGACCGGAGCGCTCGGCTTCGGGCTGGCGCTGAGACTCGGCCACCAGCAGGTGCCGATCGTGATCGGATCGCGCGACGCGGCACGGGCCGCGGAGTCCGCCGGCCGGGCGTCTCAGCTGGTGCCCGAGGGGGCGTTCAGCGGCCAGCCCAACCAGGATGCGGTCAAAGACGTGCCGCTGGTGATCCTCACCGTCCCCTTCCGCAACCAGTCAGAGACCCTGACAAACCTCAAGCAGTCCCTGCGCGCGGGGCAACTGCTCGTCGACGCGACCGTTCCGCTGGCCGCCGCTGTGAGCGGCAGGGCGACCCGGACACTCGGGGTGTGGCAGGGGTCGGCCGCCCAGCAGGCCCAGGAGATGGCGCCCGAGGGTGTGACCGTGCTCTCGGCCTTTCACACCGTGGCCGCCGCCCAGCTCGCCGATCTCGAGTACGACTTGGACGAGGATGTGCTGATCTGCGGCGACCGCCGCGACGACAAGGCAAAACTGGCAGAGCTGATCGAGCTGATTCCCGGGTTGCGAGCCGTCGACTGTGGGCGGCTCGAAATGGCTCGCATCGTCGAGCAGCTCACCCCGCTCCTGATCTCGATCAACGCCCGCCACAAGGTTCAGGCGGGAATCAAGATCACCGGCCTCGGGTGAGGGCACGGTGAGCGGCCCGGTGGTCGTGCTCGCCGGCGGCTCGGGCGGCGCCAAGCTCGCACGCGGCATGCTCGAGGTCGTCGGCGCCCAAGAGCTCACGGTGATCGCGAACACGGGCGACGACACCGAGATCTACGGAGCCCACGTCTCTCCCGACCCCGACCTGGTCACGTTCTGGCTGGCGGACGCGATCGACGAGCGCGGCTGGGGCCTGCGGGGCGACACCTTCGCGGTGATGGACGGACTCAGGGCGCTCGGCGTCGAGGTGTGGTTCAACCTGGGCGACCGCGATCTGGCGATCGGGATCGAGCGGGCGCGCATGCTGGCCGGCGGTTTGCGCCAGACCGAGGCGCAGGCCACGATCGCGCGCGCCCTCGGAGTAGAGGCGCGCGTGCTGCCGATGAGCGACCGGCCGGTGCGCACTCGAGTTTTGGCCCACGGCCGCTGGTGGCCCTTTCAGGAGTTCATGATCCGCGGCCGGGCCGAGGGACCAGTCGATGGCGTGGACTATGCAGGCGCCCCCGCTGCGGGCGCCACGCCTGAGGTGCTCAGCGCGATCGACCAGGCACAGGCGATCGTGATCGGACCCTCCAACCCCGTCGTCTCGATTGCTCCGATCCTCGCGCTTCCTGGCGTCCGCCAACGCCTGATCGAGTGCCCCGCCCCCGTCGTGGCGGTTAGCCCGATAGTGCGGGGCGAGGTATTGAAGCCCGCGACCGTGCCCTTCATGCAGTGGGCCGGCCACCCACTGAACGCCTCCGGCGTCGCGGCCTTCTACGGCGAGCTGCTCGACGGCCTGATCGCCGACGAGCCGCTTGGTGCTCTGCCCATGCTCGAGACCGATGTGCTGATGGCCGGCGCCGAGGGTCGCCGGGCGCTCGCCGAGCGGGCGCTTCAGTTCGCGCTGGAGCTCGCGTAGCCGGTCATCAGGGGCCGATCGCGACGCCCGTCGGATTTTGCTGGTCGAGGTTAATCGCCTGAGCGCTCGTACCGTCGAGGTTGGACTCCCAGATCGTGCCGGGGGCGGTGGGCGACGTCGCGTAGTCGGACCAGTACAGGTTTGTGCCGTCCACCGCTATGCCATAAGGGCGGATCTGGCCCGTGACGATGGTGTGCGGGTCGCTGCCGTCGAGGTTGGCCTCGTTGACGGTGTCGGCGGCGTCGTCGACCCAGTAGAGGTGGCTGCTGTCCACCGCGATCCCGATCGGGTCCCTCAGGTTGTTGACGATCGGTTGCGGGTTGCTGCCGTCGAGATTCGCCTCCCAGACCTGCTGCAAGCGCGTCCAGTAGATGTGGCTGCTCCCAACCGCCATGTACCAGGCATCCTGCTGGCCGCTGATGATGGTGTGGGCGCCGCTGCCATCGAGCTTGGCCTCTGTGATCGTGCCGTCGCCGTTGGTCCAATAGAGGTTGGTGGAGTTAGCGGCCACCCCATCCAGACCGCTCGCGATCTGCTTGCGGCCCGTCCCGTCGAGGCTCGCCTCCCAGATCGCCCCAGTGCCGACTGCGGCCCAGTAGAGGTGATCGCCGCTGACCGCCACCCCACCCGGCCTGCTCTGGCCGGTGACGATGGTCTGCGGGTCGCTGCCGTCGAGGTTGGAGCGCCAGATCGAGCCGATCGCGCCCGGCGTAGTGGCCCAGAAGACGTAGCGGGGGAACAAGGGGAACGTGTTCCAGAACCTGGCGATGGCGTACTTGGAGATGCCGGTCGTCTCGCCGACCACGGGCCGTTGCAACGACTGCTCGAGCTCGAGCGAGACGATGCGGTCGGTCCCGAGGCCCTGGACCCCGTCCGCGCCCCGTCCGTGCCCGCCGGCGCGATCCCACACGCCGCACACAGCGAGCCCCGCCCCGACCTTCACCCCCTGATAGCCCGCGACGCTCTGGGCGCCGTCGCGCGGGAGGCTGACCTTGCCCCCTTTTGGATCCTTCCCCAGCGCGGCGCAGCCCGCGACCGCGCCATCCAGCGCGCGCTCGAACCCATTGTGCATCCACCTGCTCGCGTGGGGACTGCGCGTGTTTGTCACCCACGTGCGCAGGAGCGCCGTCGCCGCCGTGCCAGCCCGGATTCGGCGCGCAAGGTCCTTCCCGGTCGGCTTGCTCCCATTCCAGGCCAGAACCTTGCAGCTCGAGACCACATCGGGCGAGGATTTGCCGTGCGGCCCCACGGTGGGAGTCTCCCGCACCTGCGAGAGCCCAAGCACGTGCTGGATCTCGAGGCCGCTGTTGGAGATCAGCAGGCAAGGGTCAGAGCGTGGCGCAAAGGCGCCGGCCGATCCGGTCAACAAGGCAAGACCGGCAACCAAGGCCGCGGCCAGCGCAGTCAGGAACGAGAATAACCTCACGCCCACCACGTCAACCACCATACCGTCGTCGCGAGGCCGGGCAAAGAGGGAAAACCCTACGGTTCACCGCCTGCTGCGCTCTTAGCCATCATTGCGAGCGATATGTCGACCGCCGCGATCCTGCCGATCAAGAACTTCGACGAGGCTAAGCAGCGCCTCGGCTCGGGGCTCGACTCGAACGTGCGGCGGCTGCTCGTCGAGGCGATGGTGGCCGACGTGCTGATCGCGCTGCGGCGGGCGCGCGCGGTCGCGGAAACCGTGGCCGTCACCTCGGACGACAACGCGCAACGGATCGCCGCCGCCTATGGCGCGACCCTGCTCGCCGACGACGGTGGCGGCCACAACGGCGCCGCGGCCAGGGGGGTCCGCCATGCACTCGCGCACGGGTTCGAGCGCGTCCTGCTCGTGCCCGTCGACTGTCCGGCGCTCGACCCGCGCGAGGTCGACGGGCTGCTCGGGCGCCGCCTGCGCGGGCGCGCGGCGCTGGTCGTCCCGGATCGCCACGGCACCGGTACGAACGCGCTCGTGCTCACACCTCCCGACGCGCTCCAGCCCGCGTTCGGGCCGGGCAGCCGTGCCCGCCACGTGAAGAGCGCCGAGGAGGCGGGGATCGAGTGCGAAGTCCTGAACGTGAGGACGCTGGCACTCGACGTCGACACGCCCGAGGACCTCGAGGAGCTGCGCGCCGTACTCGCCGAGATCCACGGCGGCGCCGCGCACACGCGCGGCATCATCCGCCGCTTCATCGAGTAACGCCGTGCTGAGCGCGAACCCTGTCGACGGGCTCCCGGAGGTGCGGGCCGGAGACGACCTGGCGGGACTGATTGCCGAAGCGCTGCGAGGTGAGCTGCGCGACGGGGACGTCCTAGCCGTCGCCCACAAGGCGGTCTCGAAGGCCGAGGGCGCGATTCGCGCGCTGGCCGAGATCGCCCCCGGCGAAAAGGCGCGGCGGCTCGGGTCGAAGCTCGGCAAGGATCCCCGCCAGGTCCAGGTCGTGCTCGACGAGTCGCGTGAGGTCCTGCGCGCGGAGCGCGGGGTGCTCGTGTGCGTGACTCGGCACGGCTTTGTGTGCGCCAACGCCGGCGTCGATGCCTCGAACGTGGCCGACCCCGATTGTTTGGTACTGCTGCCGCGCGACCCCGACGGCTCGGCCCGCTCGCTCCGCCGCCGCCTGCAAGAGCTGACCGGCGCCCTGCCGGCGGTCGTGATCACCGACACCTTCGGCCGCGCGTGGCGGCGGGGCCAGGCGGAGACCGCGATCGGGTGCGCGGGCATCAGGCCGCTCGAGGACTGGCGCGGCCGACCCGACGGCAACGGTCGCGTGCTGCGTGCGACCTGGATCGCGGTTGCCGACGAGGCCGCCGCGGCGGCCGACCTCGCCCGGCGCAAAGACAGCCGGCAGCCAGTGGTCGTCGTGCGCGGGCTCGAACGCTACGTGAGCGAGGAGGACGGGCCCGGAGCCGCGGCGCTCGTTCGCCCCGAGGAGGAGGATCTGTTCAGATGAACTGGGCCGGGTTCGCGCAGGCCAGCCCCGAGCTCGCCGCCCTCGGGTGGCAGCGGTTCGAGCGCCACGAGCTGTGCATGCTCGGGACGCTGAGGCGCAGCGGATGGCCGCGAATCAGTCCCTGCGAGCTCGACCTAGTGGACGGAGAGCTGCTGCTGGGAATGATGTGGCGCTCGCCCAAGGCACTCGACCTGCTGCGAGACGACCGGTGTGTCCTTCACAGCTGCACTTCTGACAGGAACGGGACCGAGGGCGACTTCAAGGTCTACGGAAGAGCCCGCGACATCCAGGATGCAGCCACTCGCGATGCGTACCGCGCGGCGATCAAGGCTCGCATCGACTGGGAGCCGACGGGTTCCTTCCACCTGTTCGCGATCGAGATCGAGTCGGCGGCTTACCTGACCTTCGGCGCGAATCCCCGCAGGCTCGTCTGGGACCCAACTACATAGGTAGGAAGGCCGGCGCACATGTGCGCCGGCCCCGGCCGGAACATGTTCCGGCCGGCCGGTCCGAGCATGCTCGGACCGGAACATCAAATTTGGGTCGGGGCCCCCACCGCGTGAAACCCGCCGTCGACATGCACGATCTCCCCCGTGATCTTGCGCGCATAATCGGACAGCAGGAAACAGATGGCGTCTGCTACCGGCCCCGCGTCGCCGCCGACGTCCCAGCCCAGCGGCGCCTGCGCCTCCCACAGGGCCGCGAGCCGCTCGAAGCCCGGGATGCTGCGCGCGGCGATGGTCCCGAGCGGCCCCGCGGAGACCAGGTTGACGCGGATCCCCTTGGCGCCGAGGTCGCGGGCCAGATAGCGGGCCACGGACTCGAGCGCGGCCTTGGCCACGCCCATCCAGTCGTAGATCGGCCACGCCACGGAGGCGTCGAAGTCCATGCCGACGATGCTCCCCCCCTCCCCCATCAGCGGCTCGAGCGCCGCCGCCAGTGCCTTGAGCGAGAACGCGCTCGTGCGGAATGCCTCGGTCGCGCTGTCGGCGGGCGCGGTCATGAAGCGGCCCCCGAGTGCGTCCTCGGGCGCGAACGCGATCGCGTGCAGCGCGCCGTCGACCGTCCCCCAGCGCTCGCGCAGAGTGGAGGTCAAGGCCTCGAGATCCTCGTCCCGGTTGACATCCAGCTCGAGCACGTCGACCGGCTCGGGCAGGCGGCCGGCCGCCCGCTCGGTGAGCCGGCGCACGCGGCCGAAGCTCGTCAAGAGCACGGTCGCGCCCTCGCGCTGGGCGCGCTCGGCGGCGTGGTAGGCGATCGAGTCCTTGGTGATGACGCCCGTGATCAGCAGGCGCTTGCCGGCTAGGAGCACAGCGTGTCTAGCGCCTGGCAGAGCCGCTCGCGCGTCTCGGTCGGGGCGACGATCTCGTCCACGAACCCCTGCGCGGCCGCTGTCTCCGCGAGCAGGTGCTCGTCGGCGTAGGCCGTCGCGAGCCGCTCGAGCTCGGCCTCGGGATCGGGCGCCGCGGCGAGCCGCCGGCGGGCGGTGATCTTGATCGCCGAGCGCGCGCTCATGATGCCGAGCTCCGAGCCGGGCCAGGCGAGCACGAGGTCGGAGCCGAGGTCGCGTGAATTCATCGTGATGTACGCCCCGCCGTAGGACTTGCGCAAAACGACCGTGAGCTTCGGCACCCGCGCGGCCGCGAAGGCGCGCACGAGCGAAGCGCCGTGGCGGATGACGCCAGCCTGCTCCTGACGCGAGCCCGGCATGAAGCCGGGCGTGTCGACCACCGCGAGCAGCGGCAGGCCAAACGAATCGCAGAACGACACGAACCGCGCGGCCTTCTCCGAGCCGGCGGCGTCGAGCACGCCGCCCAGGTGGTGCGGCTGGTTTGCGACGATCCCCACCGGGCGGCCATCGAGCCGCGCGAACGACGTGACGACGTTGCGCGACCAGCGGGGCCACAGCTCGAGCAGCGAGTCGCGGTCGACGATGCCCGCAAGCGCGTCACGCACGTCGTAGACCCGCCGGGGCTCGCGCGGCACGACCTCGCTCGGGTCATCGTGCGCCGGCGGCAGCGGCACCGCCCGGGGCGGTGGTGAGGCGCTCGACGAGGGCAGGTAGGAGAGCAGCTCGCGCACCCTGCGGGCGGCGCTGATCTCGTCGTGCTCGACCAGGTGGCAGACGCCGTTGCGGTCGTGGACGCGGGGGCCGCCGAGCGTGGCGGCGTCGACGCTCTCGCCGAGAGCCTCGCGCACCACCGAGGGGCCGGTGAGGAACATCGCCGCGTCCTCGGTCATCAGGATCAGATCGGTGAGCGCCGGCGAATAGGCGCCGCCGCCGGCCGAGAAGCCCGAGACCACCGAGATCTGCGGTACGACCCCGGTCAGCCCGACCGTATGGCGGAAGATCCTGCCGTAGCCGGCCAGCGCCGCGGTGCCTTCCTGCATGCGCGCCCCCCCGATTGCACGAACGCGACCACCGGCACGCGGGCGCGCTCGGCCATCTGCAGCACGCGCACGATCGTCTCGGCGTGGAGCTCGCCGAGCGAGCCGCCGAGATACGTGCCGTCCTGGGCGTAGCAGGCAATCGGGCGGCCGTTGACCATCCCCGTGGCGCCGACCACGCCGTCGCCGGGGACCGCGCGCTCACCCAGCCGCGGCGAGATCACGCCAGAGCGCAGCACCTTGACCGTGCCCGGGTCGCACAGCGCCTCGAGGCGCTCGAGCGGGTCGAGCCGGACGCGTGTCTCGAGTTCAGCGGTGGCACTCATTCTTTGGCCCCCTGGATGACGAGCGCGACGTTGTGGCCGCCGAAGGCGAACGAATTCGAGATCGCGGCGGGCGCGCGACCGTTGGCCATGATCAGCGGTCGCGCCTCCCCCGGCACATAGTCGAGGTCGAGCTCCGGGTCGGGCACCTCGTAGCCGAGCGTGGGCGCGATCACGCCGGTCTGAAGCGTCTGCACGGTCGCGACGGCCTCGACGGCGCCGGCGGCGCCGAGCAGGTGACCGATCGCCGACTTGGTCGAGGAAACCGGGATCTGGTGGGCGCGCTCATCGCCGAGCGCCCGCTTCAGCGCCGCGGTCTCAGCCGCGTCGTTGAGCGGCGTCGAGGTGCCATGGGCGTTGATGTAGTCGATCTCCTGCGGGTCGAGCTGTGCGTCGGCGAGCGCGAGCTCGATCGCCTGCGCCGCGGGGCCGCCGGTCGGCTCGGGGGCGGTCAGGTGGTGGGCGTCGGTGGTCGAGCCGTAGCCGACGAGGTGAGCGAGGATCTGGGCCCCGCGGGCTCTGGCCGCCTCGGCCTCCTCGAGCACGAGCACACCTGCGCCTTCACCCATCACGAACCCGTCCCGGCGGGCGTCGAACGGGCGGCACATGCCCGAGGGCGAGAGCGCCTGCATGGAGGCGAAGCAAGCCGAGGCGAACGCGGTCAGCGCCGCCTCGGCGCCCCCCGCCACGACCGCGTCGGCGTCGCCGTACTGGATCATGCGCATGGCCGAGCCGATCGCGTGCGCACCCGCCGAGCAGGCGGAGACGACGCCGTAGCTCTGGCCGCGCAGACCGTGCTTCATCGAGACGGCGGCCGTGGCCGCGTTGCCCATCAGCTGCGGGATCGCGAGGGGCGAGATCAGCTTCGGCCCCTTGTCACGCAGCACGTTGTGCTGGGCGACCACGGTCTGAATGCCGCCGATGCCCGATCCGATCACGCATCCGACGCGCATCGGGTCGTAGGGCAACTCCTCGCCGAAGCCGGCCTGTCCGACCGCCTCCGCGGCCGCGACCATGGCCAGCTGAGCGAAGCGGTCGAGCCGTCGAGCTTCCTTGACCGACAGGAACTCCGAGGGCTCGAAGTCCGAGCAGGCGCCCGCGCCGTCGACGATCCCGCACACGCCGGCGGCCCACCGCTCGTGCAGTGAGTCCGTGCCGACGCCGAGCGGTGTGACCGCTCCGAGGCCGGTGATGACGACTTGCCGAGCGCCTGCGGGCATGTCGCTCAGCTAACTCCCTGCGCTTCGCCCGCGCCCGCACCTGCGCCCTCGCCTGCACCTGCGCGCGACGCGATCAGGTCGACCGCCTCGCCGACCGTCTTGAGCTCCTTCATGTCGTCGCCCTTGAGCACCACGCCGTACTCGTCCTCGACGATCTGGGCGAGCTCGACGAGGTCGAGCGAGTCGATGTCGAGCTCCTCGAAGGTCGACTCACGCGTGATCTGCGACTTGTCGGGGCCGAAGCTCGCGAGCGCGTCGACGACGCGGGCCTCGACCTGCTGAGTGGTGGCTGTCATGGGTTTCTCCTTGTCGTGTTGTGTTCAAGCCTCATGCGGCAAGACCTCCGTCAACCGGCAGAACCGCGCCCGTTACGTAGCTGGCCTGGCCGGAGGCGAGGAAGCGGACGCAGGCCGCCACCTCCGCTGGCGTGCCGGCGCGCCGCGCGGGCACGGCTCGAAGGAGGTCCGATTCGAGCCCGGCGGTCATCTCGGTCTCGATCCAGCCGGGCGCGACCGCGTTGACCGTGATGCCGCGTCTGGCGACTTCGACCGCGATCGTCTTGGTCATCGCGACCAGCCCCGCCTTGGCGGCGGCGTAATTGGCCTGGCCCGGGTTCGCCCGCAGGCCGACGACCGACGACACGTTGACGATCCGGCCGCTACGGGCCCGCAGCATCGGCTTGAGCGCTCGGCGCGTGAGCCGGAAGGCGGCGGTCAGGTTGGTGTCGAGCACTTCGGACCAGTCCTCGTCGCCGAGCGTCGCGCCGAGATCGTCGCGGCGCACGCCGGCGTTGTTGACGAGCGCCAGCACGGGCTTTTGAAATTCGGATTCGAGCGCCTCGAACAGCTTGTTGGCTGCCTCTTTCGTGCGGATGTCGGCCTGGATGGCCGTCGCCCGGCCGCCGGCATCCTGGATCTCGGCGACGACGGCGTCGGCCGCGGTGGCGTTCTCCCGGTAGTTGACGCCCACCGGCCAGCCGTCCTCGGCCAGCGCCTTTGCGATCGCAGCGCCGATCCCCCGCGAGGCGCCCGTCACGAGCGCGCAACCTTGCTGCTCAGCCATTGGCGGCCCCCCAGCGGATAACTCCGGCCCCCCAGGTGAAACCGGACCCGAAGGCTGACAGCAGCACGTTCGCGCCGGGCTTCAGGCGGCCATCGTCGATCGCGGTCGAGAGCGCCACCGGCAGCGTCGCCGTGGACGCGTTGCCCATCTCCGCGATGCAGTCGACGACCTTCTCCGAAGGCAGACCGAGCCGCTCGCCCAGCGAGCGCGTGATGCGGGCGTTCGCCTGGTGATAGACGAACAGGTCGATCTCGTCGATGCCGACTCCAGCACGGTCGAGTGCCTTGAGCGTCGCCTCGCTCATGCGATTGACGGCGTGGCGAAAGACCTCGGGGCCGTCCATCTGGATCTTGCGCTCCTCGTAGGTGACGAGGATGTTGTGCCCGCAGGAACCGTCGGAACCAAGCACGATCGGCCCGATCGCGCCGGTCTCTGCCGGTCCCACCACGACCGCGCCGGCGCCGTCGGCGAACAGCGGCCCGACGCGCCGGTCCTCGTAGTTGTTGATGCGGGTGATGAAGTCGGCGCCCACCACCACGACGCAGTCGGCGCGACCCGCCTCGATCTGCGAGCTCGCCATGCTCAAGGCCGAGAGGAAGCCGGTGCAGCCCGAGCCGACGTCGAAGGCGCCCGCGTTCTGTGTTCCGAGCTGATTCGCGACGAGTGGGGCCGCGTTCGGCTGGATCTCGTCGGCCGTCGTCGTCGCCACGAGGACCAGATCCACATCGGCGGGCTTCAGGGCGGCTTTGTCGAGCGCTTCCCGAGCCACTTCGGTGGCGTAGTCCGATAGCCGCTCGTCGGGGGCAGCCTGTCGGCGCGAGCGGATGCCGGTGCGCGACACGATCCACTCCTCGCTGATCCCCATCCGCTCGGCGAGCTCGGCGTTCGTGACGCGGCCCTCGGGAAGCTTCACCGCCACCGAGCAGATCTCGGCCTGGCGCAGCGGGCCCGTTGGGCTCGGTCGTCGGTTCGGAGGCTTTCGCGGGTCTCAAGCATGGACGAGCTCCACGTCTTTGAGCGTGCGCTTGGCGAGCCCTGTCAGCACGCGTCCCGGGCCCGTTTCGATGAACTTCTCGGCGCCGGCGGCGTGCAGCGCGAGTAGGGTCTCGCGCCAGCGGACGGGATGGGTGAGCGCCTGCGCGAGCCGCTTCGGGATGTCGTCGAAGGGCTCGGCGGTCACGGCGGAGAACACGGTGGTGCGCTGGTTCCGCTGAAGTCGGTTCTGCCTGAGCGCCTCTTCGAAGCGGGGCAGCGCCGGTGCCATCAGGGACGAGTGGAAGGCCCCGGTGACGTCGAGCTCCATGGCCCTCAGTCCGAGTTCCTTTGCGGCCTCGGCGGCGGCCGGAAGCTTGTCCTTGGCGCCGGACAGGACCACCTGCTGGGGCGAGTTGTCGTTGGCGACCGTGAGGTCGTGCTCGTCGGCGAGCGCGCGCGCGTTATCGGCTGCGCCCGGGCCGAGCAGCGCGAGCATCCCGCCCTCGTCGGCCTCGCCCATCAACGCGCCGCGGAGCACGACTAGGTTCAGGCCGTCGCTTTCTGTGAGCGCCCCGGCCGCGACGAGCGCGCCCAGCTCGCCGAGCGAGTGGCCGGCCATGAAATCATGCTCGGGGCGGCCCAGCTCCTCCCAGCCCGCGAGGCTCGCGCAGAAGATCGCGGGCTGGGCGAACTGCGTGCCGTCCTCGACGCGCGGGAATGGGTCCTCACCGACCGCGTCAGTGACCGCTTCGAGCAGGTCCGGGCGCACACGCGCGACGTCGTCGCGCATGCCTTCGGTGTGGCTCCCCTGACCAGGGAAAAGAATCGCCGTGGCGGGCATTCGTTTTCAACCTACGCACTCGCGCGCGCGCGGAAACAGGGGTACCGGAGATGTCCCCCCGATCGGGGGGCGGCCGAGTGACGCTGCTAGCGGGCGCTGACAGCTCAGCCGGGCGCCACTTCGCGAAAGCCGGCGACCCGACCGGGAGAGGACAACCCTACGTCTGAGCCCGACGACCTCTAGCTGCGCGCTCGGACGAGCACGCGGCCGCCATGCGCCGGAATCATCGTCACGTTGCGGTGCTTGGGCCGCTCGGGCTCGGGATCGTCTGGGGCCAAATCGAGGTGCGCGGCCATGGCCCTGATGACGACCCGCTGCTCGGCCATTGCCAGCGCCGCGCCGAGGCACCGACGCGTGCCGCCGCCGAACGGCATCCACTGATATGTGTCCGGCTTGCGGCACTGGACGCCGCCGTCCGAGGACGCCTCCAACCACCGCTCGGGCCGGAACGCGAACGGGTCCGGATATAGATCCTCGCGGTGGTGCAGCAGCAGCATGCTGGCCGCCACGGGGGTTCTTGCGGGACCCCGTAGGAGCCAAGCCGCCACGGCGTTGCGACGCGCCGGCCGGTAACCGGGATCACCGGCCTTACGCGCATGGCCTCGGTGATCGTCGCCTCGATCACTTCGGCGGCGTGCTCGTCCGATCGCACCGCTTCTCTGAGCCGCTCGTAGGCGGCCGGGTTGCGGACGAGCCGCTCCCACGCCCAGGCCAGCTGGTTGGCGGTCGTCTCGTGGCCCGCGAGCACGAGCGTCATCAGCTCGTCGCGCAGCTCGCGGTCGGTCAGAGTCTCGCCCTCCTCGGTGCGTGCGCGCATGATCAGCGAGAGGATGTCGCGTCCGCTGCTCGAGGTCGGCGGCCCCGCGGCGCTTGCGGATGATCGCGTAGATGCAGCGGTCGGGGACCGCCAGGCCGATCTTTGTGAGCCCGAACGGCTCCGCGCGACCGATGTTCATCCACTCGGCGAGCTTCGCGCCCGGCTGGGTCGAGGCCCAGAGGACCTCGCGGATCGCGACCCGCAGCGCGTGCTCGACGGTCCCGGGTCGGGGGGTTGTCTCGATCCCGAAGATGCCGGCCATGATCACGTCGAGCGTGATCGCCTGCATGCGCGGCGCCAGAGCGAAGCGGTCGGTTCAGCGGCCAGCGCGCGATCTCGCGCTCGGCGGCCTCGGCGATCATCTCCTGGTAGCGCGTGATCGCCTCGCCGTGAAATGGAGGCAGCAAAAGCTTTCGCTGCCGGAGATGCCTGCGGACCGTTCGAGGTCAGGACCGAGCGCTCGCCGAGCACCGGCCGCAGCGGCGACTCGGCCGCGAGCGTCGGCACTTTGTCCGGGTGAGCCGTGAACATAGAGCGGATGTGGTCGGGGTGGGAGGTGACCGCTGCCAGCCCGCGCACGTAGCCGCGCGGCGACCACACCTCGCCGTATCGCTTCTTGTTCTGGAACATGAAGCTCCACTGGCGCTGGCCGAAGCGCAGGATCTGGACGAAGCGAGGCAGCGGGACGCATGGCGGGCGCGGGAGCTCGCTCAGCTCCTCTTCCGAGATCGGGCCCGCGGGCGACGGCGGCGCGGAGCCAAGCAGGTGCGTCACTGACTCAGGGCTGGGGGCGGTCGCCACGCTCATCGCAGGCGGGCGAATCTTACACTGGCGTAGGAAAGAGCTACAGGGGCGTAGGAAGTGGGTTTTGAGGGGCGCGCGGCGCACTTGATGGGACCGCCGCGGCGGTCGGCCCGGTGGTGGTGGGGTCGGTGAAAATTCGTCCCACCTTCGCGAGCTCGATCTGGTGGGACGATTTTTCCCCCGTATGCGGTGAAGATTCGTCCCACCCCCCGCAGAGTCGCCCGGTGGGAGGATTTTTCACCTCGACGGGTGCCCGCGAATGGGACGCCGTCGCCCGAACGCGCGGTCGCCCGAACGCGCCGTCCGCCCCCAACCCCTACCCCAGCAACCCGATCCGCTGCGCCCGCTGCACCGCCTCGGCCCGGTTGCGCGCGCCCAGCTTGCGGTAAAGGGCGCTCGTGTGCTCCTTCACGGTATGCGGCGACAGGTAGAGGCGCTCGGCGATCTCGCGATTGGTCGACCCCGCTGCGATCAGGGCGAGCACCTCACGCTCGCGTTCGGTCAACGGCGGCGCGGGCTGGTCAGATTTCGGCGGGAACAGCGTCATGCCGCTCGCGACCATGCGCACGGCGCTGATGACGTCGCGCGCCTCCAGATCCTTGGAGACGAAGCCGGCCGCGCCGGCCGCCTTCGCCGCTGCGGGCGACATACGGCCCGCCCCGGAGATCAGCAGCACTCGCGTGGAGGGTGAGGCCTCACGGATCGCCTGACACACATCGACGCCCGACTCGCCGCCCACGAACAGGTCGACCAGCGCCACGTGAGGCTCGTACCGGCGTACGAGTTTGAGTGCCTCCTCGCCCGTCCGTGCCGCCAGGCAGCGCTCCACCCACGGCTGCTCACCGAGCAGCACGCGAAATCCCCAGTGGACGACATCGTGGTCGTCGACGACCAGCACCCGCAGCCGGCGCCCCGCCGGTTGCCCGGTCCTCATTCCGAATCGCCCAGGGGCACCAGCAGCCGTACGCGCCATCCCCCCTCCCCCTCAGGCCCGAACTCGACCGTGCCACCCTGCTGCAGCGCCTCGAAGGAGGCCAGGCGCAATCCCATCCCGGGCTCGGTCCCGGCTACCGGAGGCGAGCCGTCATTGCGGACCTCGAGCGTGAAGGTGTGGGTGTCCCGCGCGACCATCACCTCCACGCGCGAAGCTTTCGCGTGCTTCGAGATGTTGCGCAGCGCCTCCGCCAGCACTGACTGGGCGAGAGGCTCGAGGTCGGGCGGCACCGAGAAGTCACCGCGCCAGTCGACCTCAACGACCATTCCGGCGGACCGGCGTACGCGATCGAGCTCCGCTGCGAGCGTCGTCTCGTCGGGCGGGAGCGGCGCCAGCGGTCGCTCGAGCGCTCGGCGCAAGTCCACGAGCGCCTCCTGCATCTCCACGCGGCAGCGCTCACGCTCGACGCGGGTCAGCGGCTTGTCGGCCCCGAGCGCGAGCGAGACCCCGAACAGGCGCTGCAGCACGCTCTCGTGGATCTCGCGCGCGAGCCACAGCCGCTCGCCCATCCGCCGTGTGCGCTCCTGCTCGCGCGTCACGTTGCGCGCGGCGGCCACCAGCGCCGCGGTCTTGCCGAGCGTCCACAGCAGGTGCCGCTCCCCGTCGCTGAGCTCGAACTGGCCGCCGCCGCGATCGGCGCAGATCACTCCGTACGCTCGCCCAGCAGCACTCAACGGAGTGCATACGAGCGTCGTCACCCCGAGCAGCTGGGCGTAGTCGGGCGGGACCGCCTCGTTGATGCCTTCGGAGATGACCACAACCCGGTCCTCGAGCAGCGCGCGCTGCGCGATCGGCGTGTTGACGAGCGTGGGGCGCAGCGCTGCGAGCTCGCGGAATGAGATTCCGTGTGCTCCGACCGCGCGCACGCGGCGTCGGCTCTCGTCGGCCATGAAGATGGCGGCGCGGCGCATCGTGGTGAGGCGGCAGACAGCCTCGCAGATGCGGTCGTAGAACTCCGTCGTGCTCGTGTGCGTGTCGATGTCGGCGAGCAGGTCGACGAAAACCTCGAGGGGTTCGACCCCGGCGAAGAGGGTGGGCGGCGGCTCGGTGGCGCTCATGGGGCCCCGCTCACGCCGCAGCCGGCTCAAGCTCGTAGCGGCGCCGGATCTCATAGAGCGTCGTGCGCTCGGCGGCGGGGCGGCCGGCGCGGTGGGCGGCGGCCACCAGCTGCTCAGGTTCGAGGCGCACGCCGTGATAGCTGCCGGCCATGCGCGAGATCGACTCCTCCATGAGCGTGCCGCCGAGGTCGTTGACGCCCCAGGCGAGTGATTCGCTGGCGGCCTCAAGTCCCATCTTGACCCAGCTCGCCTGGAGGTTCTGGACGGTCTTGCCCAACGCCAAGCGGAAGGCGGCGGTGTGCTTGAGGTTCTCCTCCTTCGAGATCTCCTCGATCCCGTGGGTGCGGCCGAGCAGCGTGTGGAAGGGGATGAACGACAGCGGCACGAACTCGGTGAAGCCGCCGGTGCGCTCCTGCAGCTCGCGCACCACGCGCATGTGCTCGGCCAGCTCCCACGGCTCCTCGATGTGACCAAACATCACGGTCACGGTCGAGCGGATCCCCTCCTCGTGGCAGGCTTCGATGATCTCGACCCAGCGCGCCACCGGCAGCTTGTTGGGCGAGATGCGCTGCCTGACGCCATCGTGCAGGACCTCGGCTGCTGTGCCGGGCGTGGAGCCGAGCCCTGCCTCGCGCAGCCTGGCGAACACGGCTCTGGCCGAGAGGCCGGAGATGTCGCACATGTGCGCGACCTCCATCGGCGAATACGCGTGCAGGTGGACCTGGGGCGCCAGCTCCTTGGCCAGCCGGAGCCAGTGCTCGTAGTCCTCGAGCCGCCACTCGGGATGGATTCCGGACTGCATGCAGATCTCGGTGGCGCCGAAGTCGACGGCTTCAGCCACGCGGCTTGCGAAGTCCTCCTCCGAATGCTCGTAGGCGCCGGGTGATCGCTTGCCCTGGCCGAAGCCGCAGAAGGCGCACCCCACGACGCAGATGTTCGAGACATTGATGTTGCGGTTGACGACGAAAGTCACCGTGTCTCCGGCGAGCTCAGCCCGCAGTTCGTCGGCAGCCAGCCGCATCTCCTCGATCACCTGCGGGCGCCGCTCGGAGAACAGCGCCGTCAGCTCGTCCGCTGTCAGCGCCTCGCCCAAGCGTCCCCGGTTGACCGCTCTGGGGGCCGCGTCGTCGGGGACCGTGACCTCGCCGCGGCGCCCGGATCCGCGCCGGGGGATGAACGACCAGAACCGGCTCTTGATCACATCGAGCACTCCCTGCGCGATCCACTCGGGGGCGATGTACTCGGGATAGACGCACAGCCGCTCGGACAGGGCGAACCCGTGTGCCTCCAATCGCCGGCGCACTTGCGTGGGCGAGGGAAACGGATGCTCGGGCGAGATGTGGTCGCCGTTGGCCGACAGCCCGCCGAGATCGGTCGCGCCTGCCCGCACCAGCCCGAGCCACCAGTCCGACAGGTTCGGCGGCACCTGGATGCCGACCCCCGGCAGAAGACGGCGCGCCTCCCCGATCAGGCGCTCCATGTTCTCGATGCTGATCGGGGTCGCCCACGCCGGGGCACCCACGACGCGGGCCGTCCCACATTCCGGTCCGCCAGTACTCGTCCGTCGCCGCGGTCGCGATCTCGGCCGGTTCCCGGCCGTAGTAGCGCTCGTGAGGAACGTAGTTCTGCAGGATCACCTCCTGCAGGTGGCCGTAGCGGCCGTGGGCCTCGGCGAGACGCTCGAGCGCCGCGACGCGGTCCTGCTCGGACTCCCCGATCCCGACCAGGATTCCGCTCGTGAACGGGATCTTGAGCCGACCCGCCGCCTCGATCGTCGCCATCCGAGCATCCGGATGCTTGGAGGGCGACCCCTGGTGCACGACCAGGTCCGGATTGCTTGACTCGAGCATCAGGCCCTGCGAAGCCGTGACCTCGCGCAGGCGCTCCAGGTCGCCCGTCGAGAGCACCCCCAGGTTTGTGTGCGGCAGGAGGCCGCGTTCGAGCGCTCGCTCACAAGCCCACGTCACGTAGGAGGTGAAATCTCCGTGGCCGTAGGCGGCTAGCCGCGCTGCCACCTCGGCGTTGACCTCGGGCTGTTCACCCGTCAGCACGAGCAGTTCCTTGACGTTCCGCTTGGCGGCGTGGTCGAGGATGCGCAGCACCTCCTGCGGCGCGTAGAGGTGCGCGCGGTGGGTCGCGAACGAGCAGTACTTGCAGTAGCAGCGGCACGTGCGCGAAAGCGACAGCGTGAAGTTGCGGCTGAACGTGACGCGGCGCATGCGCTTGGCCTGGGGATTCTAGGGAGCGCTCCGTCCGCGCCCTTCTAGGGAGCGCTTATGCTCGCGCCGATGCGGTGCCGGCTAGTCGTCGCAGCCCTGGTCGCCCTGATCGTCCTCGCCGGGTGCGGCTCGAGCACCTCGGGGCCTCAGGCGCGACCAGTCACGCTGATGCTCGACTTCACGCCCAACGCCGTCCACGCCGGCATCTACGCCGCGCTCGCGCACGGCTACGACCGCCAGCATGGAATTGCGCTCAAGGTCCTTCCGCCGCCGTCTCCGGTCGACTCGATCAAGCTGCTCGAGGACGGGCGAGTGGATTTCTCGCTGATCGACATCCATGATCTCGCGCTCGCCCGAGAGCGGGGCGCGCAGATCGAAGCGATCATGGCGATCGTCGAGCAGCCGCTGGCGGCGGTCATCGCCCAGCCGCAGATCTCGAGTCCACGCCAGCTCCAGGGCCGCACCGTGGGCGTTCCGGGTGACCCGAGCGACTACGCGGTGCTCGATTCGGTGGTCGCGGGCGCCGGCGGCAACCCGCGGCGAGTGCACACGATCGTGATCGGCTCGGACGCGGTCGGCGACCTCCTGGCAGGCCGGGTGGCGGCGGCGACCGGCTTCTGGAACGACGAGGGAGTGGCGCTCGGGCTGCGACGCGCCCGGCTTTCATGTCTTCCGTGTCGACGCCTTCGGCGCCCCCAGATATCCCGAGCTTGTGCTGTGCGCGCGACGCTCGACGCTCGAGCGGGATCCGGGCCTGGCGCGCGCCGTGGTGGCCTCGCTCACGCGTGGCTACGCGCTCACCGTCGCGCGGCCTGAGGTAGCGGCAGCCGATCTCGAGCGCGGCGTCGCAGGCCTCGATCCCCGGCTCGTGAGAGCCGAGCTGGCGGCCCTGCGGCCGGCGTTTCTCGCGCCCGACGGGCGCCCCGGCACGTTAGACCCGCAAACGCTGCAGTCATGGGCGGCCTGGGAGACGCGCTTCCACCTCGTCGCCCGGCCGCCAGACATCGGTCAGATGTTCGATACTCGCTTCACCGGCTGACCTCGCGCGCCGAAAGATCAAACGCTCAGGCGATCCACCAGCGCGCCGCCCTCGCGCATGAAGCGCGACCGAGGCACGACGAGATCAAAGCCGGCCTGCTCCGCGAGCGAGCGCACGTCCGTCTCGACATGGGCGTACACCGCAAGCTTGCGCACAGCGCCAAGGTCGGCACGCGCGACCTGCTCGATGCGCTCACGAGCGTCCGCCGTGAGGTCGACGACCAGCACGTCGACCGCGTCCGCTTCGACTTGGCCGGCGTCGGCGATCAGGACAGCTTCGTGGCCCCTCGGCGCGAAGCACCGAGAGCGCCTTGGAGCCGAACAGCAGGTCCGGGATCAGCGCGGCGACGGCGGCCACGAGCCGGCTACTGAGCGCGTCGGCGCTTGAACTCTTGGCGGACCGACTCGGGCCGACCCCACATCAGCTCCTGAACGATCTCGACCCGTCCGCTGCGAACCTCGCGCACGGCGATCTCGCCGTCGATGCCGGCGTCGTCGAGCAGAGTGAGCGCCGCGTGGACGGCCGGCGGGGCGGCCGCATGGCCGAAGCGGTGGGCCACGAGCACGCGCCAGTGCCAGTCGTATTTCGAATATGGCTGGGCGTTGCACGTGGCGAGCAGCAGCGCTGCGTCGACGTAGCGGCTCTCGTCCGCGATGCGCAGATCGAACTCGAGATCGGTCCAGTCGTCTGGCAGCGAGTCGATGATCCGTTGGAAGTCCTGCGCGAGCGACATGACCGCTCGATCCTATCCTTCTCCTTGATGACTTCGGTCGCCTCCACAGACCCGGGATACCGCGCGCTCATAGAGGCATGTGGCCTGCTCGACCGCTCCGAGCGCGGCAAGCTGGCCCTCACCGGTGCGGAGGCCAAGCAGTTCCTTCAGGGCCAGGTCAGCAACGATGTCGAGCGCCTGGCCGCGGGCGAGGGCTGCTATGCGGCCTTCCTCACCCAGAAGGGCAAGATGCTCGGCGACCTGCGCGTTCTCGACACCGGGGAGGAGCTGCTGCTCGACACCGAGCGGGTCTCGCTCCAAGCGCTCTTCAACATGATCCACCGCTTCAGCATCGGCTATGACGTGCAACTGCACAAGCGGACGCTCGAGCAAGGTCTGATCTCGCTCGCCGGCCCGGAAGCGGATCGCGTCGCGGGCGTCGAGTTGCCCGAGACCGAGCACTCCCACCGCGCGGCGAAGGTGGCCGACTTCGACGTGCGGGCCATCAGGACCGAGGTCGGGCTCGATCTGCTGTGCGACAGCGCCGACACCGCGGCGCTGATCGATGTGCTCGAGGCACGCGGCGCCGTGGCCGCCTCACAGGAGGCCGATGACTGCCTGCGCGTCGAACGCGGCCAGCCCCGCTATGGCGTGGACCTCGACGACACGGTGATCCCGCAGGAGGCGGGGCTCAACGAGCGCGCGGTTTCGTTTACGAAGGGCTGCTATGTCGGGCAGGAGACGGTCGCGCGTCTCCACTATCGCGGCAAGCCGAATCGTCAGCTGCGCGGACTCGCGCTGTCCGCGCCCGCCTCACCCGGCGACGAGCTCTCGCTCGGGGAGCGCACCGTTGGCCGGCTCACGACGGTCGCGTCCTCACCGCGCCTGGGGCCGATCGCATTGGCGCTCGTGCGTCGCGAGGCCGCCCCCGGCGCGACGGTCCGCGTGGGATCGGAGGGCCGCAGCGCAAGGGTAGTTGCACTGCCCTTCGCGCCCGAGGCTTGACACGAATCGATGTAAAGTTCGCGGCCAGAACCTGGGGCCTCGGCTAGGGTTCGTCAATCGAGGACCAACAATGAGGTGTGCTGGCGCTGCGCGCTGGCAGAGGAGAGTCAAGCCGGAGATGCGCAGGGCAACGATCCTTCCGCTTGCGCTTGCATTGGTGCTCGTGGGCGGCTGCGGTGGTGGCGCGCACTTCGCTGACAAGTCGCGCCCGGCCACACCGGTAAACGTCACGGTCTACATCGACGACTGGCCGCATCTCCGTGTCGCCAACCTCGGTCGGCGCAGGATCCGTCGTCTTCATCATCACCAACCAGGCGAGCCGCGCCGAGGCGGTGGCGGTCAAGCCGGCCGGAGGTGGAAGCCCGCTCGCGAGCACGGCGCCCATCAACCCTCAGGCGACGAGCCAGGTAACGGTCGACTTCAACAAGGGCGACTACGTCCTCAGCTCCACATCAAGTGACGCCGGGGCGACCACCACCAGGTTCGCCTCCCTGCACGTCGGCGCCGAGCGCCAGAGCGCCAACAACTCACTGCTCGAGCCCTAGCTCGGCCCCAAGCGCGAAGCGAGCAGCCCGCGGTGCTTCGCGTGACGGATTACTGCGTCTGTGCAATACTTGCGTGCATGCAAGCAATCAGTGTGCCAGCGCAAGCGACCTCTCCGGGGAATAGCGCTCCAGGAAATAGCGCTCCGCCGACCGCTCCGGGAGACAGCACGCAAACCGACGAGCTTGCGCGGAGCCTCTACGCGCTAATCACCTACCTGCACAAAAGCTGCCAGGCCGACGTCTTCGAAGCGGTCGGCGCACTCGAGCTTACGATGACCCAGATCAAGGTTCTGCATCACCTCGAGCAGACCTGAGCAACCGCTCACAGTCAAAGACGCGGCGGAGCTGGTCTCGCTTTCGCTGCCCGCCGCCAGCCGCGCCGTTGACGACCTCGTCCGACGCGGATTCGCCGAGCGGAATGAGGACCTCGCCGACAGACGCATGAAGCGGGTCACGACTACCGACCGGGGCCGCGCCGCCATCCGGCGGCTGAACGCTGCCCGGCTGAGCGGCCTCGAGGAATTCGTCGAGACGCTCACCGGCGCTTGAGCGCGCCCGTCTCTCCTCCGCGCTGTCCAAGCTGCTTGAGCGCTCCGACGTCGCGGGCTGCAGACTCGAGAAAAGATGACTGGACGAATTCGTGCGCACCGTGGTCGCCTGATCACCGAGCAGAACAGCCGCTGGTGGACGCTCGGCGCGATGTGCTTCGCGCTATTCATGATGATGCTCGACAACACCGTCGTGAACATCGCGCTGCCGTCGATCCAGCGCGACCTGCACGCGTCGCTGTCTTCGCTTCTGTGGACGGTCAACGCATACACGCTCACCTTCGCCGTGCTGATGGTCACGGGCGGCCGGCTCGGCGACATCTTCGGCCGCCGCAAGATGTTCCTCTTCGGCGTGGTCGTGTTCGGCGTCTCGAGCTTGGCGATCGGCTTCGCTCCGAACGACGCCGTGCTGGTCGCCTTCCGGGCCATCCAGGGCATCGGCGCTGCCTTCATGATGCCGGCGACGCTGTCGATCATCACTCAGGCCTTCCCGCCCCACCAGCGCGGCACAGCGATCGGGACCTGGGCCGGCGTCAGCGCCATGGCGCTCGCGATTGGACCGGTGATCGGAGGCCTCCTCACCCAGGACGTCAGCTGGCGCGCGATCTTCTTCATCAACCCGCCGATCGCCGTGATCGCGATCGCGGTGACGCTGTTCGCCGCTCGCGAGTCGCGCGATGAGACCGTCGGGCGGTCGGTCGACCTGCCCGGCATCGCGGCGCTTACTGTCGGGCTCACATCGCTCGTGCTCGCGCTGATCGAGGCCAACGGCTGGCACTGGGGCTCTGTCCGCATCATCGGACTGCTCGCGCTCGCCGCCGTCTCCCTGGTCGGCTTTGTGCTGATCGAGCTGCGCGTCCGCGCCCCGATGGTCGACTTCGCCTTCTTCCGCTCGCGCACATCGGCCGGTGCCAACCTGGTCGGCTTTCTCGTGACCTTCGGCATGTTCGCCCAGTTCTTCTTCATCACGCTCTACCTCCAGAACGTGCTCCACTACTCGGCGCTCCAGACAGGCGTGCGCTTCCTGCCGGCGACGATCGTGATCATCATCATGGGGCCGCTCGCTGGCAAGCTGACCGACCGCGTCGGTCCCCGCTCGCTGATGACGCTTGGGCTGCTGATCGTTGCCGGCGCGATGCTGATTCAGTCGGGCATCAACGAGCACAGCGGCTACGGCCTGCTGTTGCCGGGCTTCATCGGCATGGGCCTGGGAATGGGCCTCGTCATGTCGCCGATGAGCACGGCGGCGATGAACGCCGTCGACCGGACCAAGGCCGGAGCCGCCTCAGGTGTGCTGTCGATGAGCCGCATGGTCGGTGGCGCGGTTGGTCTGGCGGCCATGGGCGCGCTGGTCGCGGCGGTCGGCAAGTCGCAGATCAGCTCGCTCCTCCCCCATCTCCCGACCGGCATCCGTGATCGGATCGTGAGCTCGCTCGGGAGCGGGAGCGCCTCGCCGGGAGCTCACCACGCGGCCCCACAGATCACGCACGCGATCCACTCAGCCTTCATCTCCGCGCTCGGCACGGGCCTCGAGATCGGCGCGATCGTGATGGTCGGCGGTGCTCTCGTCGCCTGGTTCCTGATCGAGCGCTTGCCCGCGCCAACCGAGCCGGCGCCCGCCCACCAGCCCGAGCCGCTTCCGACCGAGGACCCGGCGGCCGCCGAAGCGACGCTGGTTTAGGAGCGCGCCCAGCGGGTGCCCGGGGCGGCCGCTCCGGCCTCGCCCAGCTACGATCCCGGGTCCGATGGCCGTCGATGTGAGCCAAGTCGCAGTCGTTGAAGCCGAGCCCGGCGAGCTGCCGGAGACGATGGCCGCTTGGGTGATTCGGCAGGAGCGCGAGGGCGAGCCGATGGATGCCTTTCAGCTCGAGGAGATCGAGGTCCCCGAGCCGGGAGCCTTCGAGGTGATCGTGCGCGTTATGGCGGCGGGCGTCAACTACAACAACGTGTGGGCCGCCCAGGGAAAGCCGGTGTCGGTCTTCCCCTACGGCGACCATCCGCAATGGGGCCACCACATCGGCGGCTCCGATGCTTCCGGAATCGTCTGGAAGGTCGGTGCCGGCGTGACCCGCTGGAAGCCTGGCGACGAAGTCGTGATCCACTGCAACCAGGCGTCCTACGAGGACCCGGAGGTGCACGGCTTCGACCCGCTGGCGGCACCCTCGCAGCTGATCTGGGGCTACGAGACCACCTGGGGCTCGTTCGCCCAGTTCACCAAGGTTCAGGCGCAGCAGCTGCTGCCGCGGCCGCAGAACCTGACCTGGGAGGAGGCCGCCTCGTACGGGCTCGTGTACTTCACGGCCTATCGCATGCTGATCGACCAGTGCGACCTGAAGGCGGGCGACAAGGTCCTGATCTGGGGCGCAGCGGGAGGCCTCGGCGTGTTTGCGGTTCAGCTCTGCGCCGCGGCGGGCGCGGAGTGTGTGGGCGTCGTCTCCTCCGAGGAAAAGGGCCGGCTCGTGATGCAGCTGGGCGCCAAGGCTTTCGTCGACCGCAACGAGTACACCGGCATGATGCGCCGCGGCGGCGAGAACCCCGAGGAGGAGAAGGCCCGCTTCAAGGAGTCACGGCGGTTCGCCAAGGCGATAAAGGAGATCCTCGGTGACTCGCCCAACATCGTCTTCGAGCATGTGGGCAAAGCCACCTTCCCAACCTCCGTGTTTGCCGCCAAGCCATTCGGCAAGGTGGTGATCTGCGCCGGCACCACCGGTTATCACCTGGACTTCGACGTCCGCCATCTGTGGATGCGCCAGAAGCAGATCATCGGATCGCACTTCGCCAACGCCTACGAGTGCATGAAGGCCAACGAGCTGATCGAGCAGGGCAAGATTCGTCCCGTGTTGTGGCGCACGATGGGTTTCGAGGGCGTGCCCGAGGCGCACCAGCTGATGAAGGAGAACCAGCACCTCGGGAAAATCTCGATCCTGGTCGGTGCGCCCGAGGAGGGGCTCGGCAAGACGGCCCCAGGGCCGGGAGCGATCCACGCCGAGGTCGGTGCCTGATGGCTCCTAGGAACGCACTCGTTCGGAGGCCTTCACTCGCTGGGAGGAACTCACTCGCTCGGAGGCCTCGCTGATGGCCGGCGGCGTCATGTGGGTTTCCTGGTACGCGACCGTCTTCCGCCAGGAGACCTTCGCGCTGAGCGTCGCCGAGGTCGCGCCGATCGCGCTCCGCTACGGCGCGAAGCGCTATGCGGTTCAGCGCAACCTCGACGACCGCTATCGCATCACGCAGATGACCTGGTGCGATGACAAGGAGTCGTGGTACCGCTACTGGGAGGGGCCCGAGATGACCGAGTTCCGCGCCCGCAACGCAGGTCGCTTTCAGATCCCGATCAATTACGGGTGGCAGGAGGAGGTGGCGTCCGGCGAGCTCGGCCCCGAGGTGCCGTTGGTGCCGGAGGAAACCGAGCCGACGCCCGAGCCCCAAGCCGCTGTGTAACCGGTGCCGTGTTCGGGGTAGGGATAGGTCGGGGATGACAGAGTCGACCTTAGCTCCGAAGACGCAGGATGCAGTCTCCGAGGTAGCCCCTAGCGAGCCTGCCAACGGACGCCAGAGGCGCCCGCCTCCCGTCGAACACGAGATCAGCCTCGCGCGCAAGATCATCAACCTCTTCGGCGTGGTCCTGCCTTTCCTCGGGCTGATCGCAGCGATTGTCCTGCTCTGGAACCAGGCGGTAGGTCCGCTGCGAGCTCGGGCTGATGCTGGGTCTTTACGTGATCACGTGCCTCGGTGTCACGCTCGGTTATCACCGCATGTTCACCCACCGCGCCCTCGACGCCTCGCGCCCCTTCCGGGCGGTGATCGCGGTCCTCGGCTCGATGGCGGTCCAGGGATCGGTGATCAAGTGGGTCGCGGATCACCGTAAGCACCACGCCTTCACCGATCGGGAAGGAGACCCTCACTCCCCGCACCTGGCCGGACCTGGCTTCTGGGGTGGGGTCAAGGGCCTGTGGCACGCGCACATCGGGTGGCTGTTCAACACAGTCGGTACCGCGGATCAGCAGCGCTTCGCGCCCGATCTCATGAAGGACCGCACCATGCGCGTGATCGACAAGCTCTTCGGGCTCTGGGTGACGCTCAGCTTCGTGCTTCCATTCGCGCTCGGCTGGATCATCGGCGGCGGCCTGGGAGCGGCGCTGACGGCCCTTTTGTGGGGCGGCCTCGTGCGGGTCTTCTTCCTGCACCACATCACGTGGTCGATCAATTCGGTATGCCATTTCTTCGGCCGGCGACGCTTCAAGGTCAAGGACGAGTCGCGCAACGTGTTCTGGCTCGCACCCTTCTCGATGGGCGAGGCGTGGCATCACAACCATCACGCCTTCCCCACCTCCGCCTTCCACGGACTCAAGCTCTGGGAGCGCCTCACCGACCCCACCGGGCTGGTGATCGCGGCGCTCGAGAAGCTTGGCCTGGTCTGGAACGTCGTGCGCATCAGCCCCGAGCGTCAGCAATCAAAGCTGCTCGGCACCACAGCCTCCACCGGCCGAGCGCACCCCCTCAAGCCCTAGCGGGCGCTGGAGCGCCCGGGGCAAACTACGCCCGGCACCGCGCGCAAACGCCGTCAAGCACCCTCGAGCGGCGCCATCGTGAGACCCGCGCCATCGAGCTGCTTCCAGTAGCCCTCGGCCTCTTCGCGTGAACCGCCCCATACGATCGCCGAGCCACTGTTGTGGATGCGGTGGGCGAAGCGGTAGCCCTCGGCGAGTGAGACACCCGGTAACACACGGGCGAGCGATTCCGCCACGTGGTCGAATGTGTTGTGGTCATCGTTCAGGACGACCACGCGCCAGAGACCTCCGAGCCCTGTGCCGCCCCGGCTGACGCGGGGCAGCTGCTCAACCGTCTGCGCCATCGCACCTCAGAATAACCCGCGGCTCGGGGTTCAGATCGAGCGCTTGGCGCGGCCCGATTTGCCTGCGTGCGTCGATGCCTCGGCTGTGGACGGGTCGCCCGCCCGCTTGCTCCAGTAGCGCTCGAGCCCGGCGTAGAGCTGCTCGGGCGGCGCCGCTTGGATGTAGGCGCCGCGGTGGGTCGGGCCGGCTCCGCGCTCGATCTCGCTCTCGACGATGCTGACAAAGGTCTCGATGTCCTCCGCACGGGCCACGGCCGCAAACGTGTCGAGCCGCTCGGCGAGCTCGGCTCAGCTGGGACTCAACGTCGTCGCTCGAGCCGAAGTGGGTCATCGCCAGCCGCTCCGGCTGCCAGGAGAAAATGCGCTCGATCGAGCCGTGCCATGCCTCGAGGTCGATGTCGGGCGGCGGCGTGGGCGGGATCGTGAGCATCTCCGGGGTGATCCGCACACCGCCCGCGTCACCAACGAACGCGGTCGTGTCGAACAAATAGCACACGTGGTGCGAGGCGTGGCCCGGTGTGTAGGCCACTTCGAACTGCCTGCCGAGCAGTTGCTCGCCCCCGGAAAGGATGCGCAGGTTCGCTTCCGGCACCGGCAGAAACTCGCCCCACAGCCGCTCCATATCGGCGCCGTAGAGGCGCGCTGCGCTCTCGAGCAAGCGCGTCGGATCGACCAGATGGGCTGCACCGATCTCGTGCACGTAAACCTCTAGCTCCGGCCACCGCTCGACGAGCGAGCCCGTCGCGCCGGCGTGGTCGAGATGAATGTGGGTCAGCAGCAATGCTCGCGGCTGCTCGTCGCCCAGCGCGCTCAAGAGAGTGTCTAGGCAGGACGCGGGGCCGGGATCAATCAGGACGTCATCGACCTGCCAGCAGCCGATCACCCTGTCGCGGCCGAGGTGGCGGAGGTCGATCAGCCGGACCTGTGGACGCTGAAGGACCGACGTCGGTTGCTCAAAGTCGCGCAAGTCCGCGGCCGAGCCCCCAGACGGTGAGAGGCCCGTCGGGCCCGCGAAGCCGCTCTCCTCCTCCTCGGGCAGCACCGGTATTTCTTCCTCGCCGGTATCGCCCGAGAAGCCAGACACGTGGTCCTCTGCGTCGGCGGCCTCATAGGGCTCGAAGCCGGCCGCGGGCGGTGGACTCGTGTGCTCGGTCTCGTACGCCTCGGCCTCGAAATCGTCGGTCTCGAACTCCTCCTCGTCGTCGAAGGCCCCCTCAAACTCCTCATCGTCTTCAAACTGCTCCCGGGAGCCAAGCTCCGCCGCGGATTCAGGCCCGAACGCCGCCTCGCCGTTTTCGGAGGCGAACTCGTCCGCAGGCGAGAAGGGGACGGTCTGCTCCGGCGATGCAATCGGCTCAGACTCGAACAGCTCCGCAACAGGCTCCGGCCCGGAGCCCGCCGGCCCAGCCTGCTTCACGGGCGCGAACGGCAAAGGGGTGTCCTCGGTCGTGGCGGCGGGGAAGCGCGTCTGGGCGGCGGCCCCCAAATCGGCCAGGTCCTCGGAGAGCTTTCGCACATCGGCCACGATCCGGTCGCGCTCGGACCAGATCCGCTCGACCTCGGCGTCGAGCTCTCGCACCCGCGCCTCGGCGTTGCGCTCACGAGTCTCGGCCCGCTGGCGCGCCTCGGCTTCGAGTCGCGAGGCCAGCTCGCGCGCGTCGCGCTCCAGAATCTCCGATTCCGAGCGCGCCCGCATCAGCCGCTCCTCGGCCTCGCCGCGGGACTGGTTGGTGATCTGCTCGGCCGTCTCGTGCGCGCGCGCGAGGATGTCGGAGACCTGCTCGCCGACGCGCTCGAGCGCGCGGCGGACCGCTCCCTCGGGCGAACGGGTTGCGTGCAGCTCGGCCACGAGCTGCGTCGTCTCCCTGATGTATTCGTCTACCGCCTCGCGCTCGTAGCCCCGAAGGACTAGCGGAAACTCTACGTTGGCGACCTGCGCGACCGGGTCGCGGGGCAGTTCGGCGAGGGGCTGCGTTATCTCCTGCATTATCGAGTGCTCGCTGGCGGCGGAATTCTGATCGGGCATGCCTACAGGATTCCACTTCCAGGCTCAGAAGCCTGCGCGACGGTTGCTCGACTTAGCGCCTTCTTAGAATTCACACCCATGTCGCACGGTCCCTCCCCCCGCCTGCCCGAGTCGGACCGCCCCTGGCTGATGCGGACCTACGCGGGTCACTCGGACGCAAAACGGTCCAACGAGCTGTACCGCCGGAACCTCGAGAAGGGCCAGACCGGCCTGTCCGTCGCCTTCGACCTGCCCACCCAGACAGGCTATGACCCGGACCACGAGCTCTCGCGCGGCGAGGTCGGCAAGGTCGGGGTATCGATCGCCCATCTCGGCGACATGCGCACGCTGCTCGATGGCATCCCGCTGGAGAAGATGAACACCTCGATGACGATCAACGCGACCGCCGCCTGGCTGCTTGCGCTGTACGTGGTCGCCGCGGAGGAGCAGGGGGTGGCCGAGGACAAGCTTCAGGGCACGACCCAGAACGACATCCTCAAGGAGTACCTGAGCCGCGGCACCTACGCCTTTCCGCCCGGCGCCGAGCATGCGCCTGATCGCCGACACGATCGCCTACACGGTCACCCACATCCCCAAGTGGAACCCGATCAACATCTGCTCCTACCACCTGCAGGAGGCGGGCGCCACCCCGGTCCAGGAAATCGCCTACGCGATGTCCAACGCGATCGCGGTGCTCGACGCGGTCAACGAGCGTCTCGGCGATCAGGCCGACGAGCTGATGGCGCCGGTCTTCGGGCGCATCTCGTTCTTCGTCAACGCCGGCGTGCGCTTCGTCGAGGAGCACGCGAAGCTGCGCGCGATGGCGCTGCTATGGGACGAGCTGGGCCGTGACCGCTACGGGGTCGCCGAGGAGCGCCACCGTCGCTTCCGCTATGGCGTCCAGGTGAACTCGCTGGGCCTGACCGAGGCCCAGCCGGAGAACAACGTCTACCGGATCGCGCTCGAGGCCCTCGCAGTAACTCTCGGTCGCAGCGCCCGCGCCCGCGCGATCCAGCTGCCGGCCTGGAACGAGGCGCTCGGCCTGCCGCGACCATGGGACCAGCAGTGGTCGCTACGGCTCCAGCAAATCCTCGCCTATGAGACCGACCTGCTCGACTACCCCGACATCTTCGACGGCTCGCGCGTAATGGAGGGGCTGGTGGCCGACCTGGTCGAGGGCGCGCGCGAGGAGATGGCGCGCGTGGCCGAGCTCGGCGGGGCGATCGAGGCGGTCGACTACATGAAGGGCGCCCTGGTCGCCTCCCATCGCGAGCGGCTGAGAAGGATCGAGACAAATGAGCAGACCGTGGTCGGCATCAACCGCTTCACGCAGACCGAGCCCTCGCCCCTGCGGGCCGGAGCGGACGGCGGCATCCTCGTCGTGGACCCGGAGGTCGAGGCCGAGCGCTGCGCGGCGCTGAAGGAGTGGCGCTCGGAGCGCGACGAACAAGAGGCCGAGAGAGCGCTCGAAGAGCTCGCCCGGGTGGCCCGCGACGGGCACGCGAACATCATGCCCGCGACGATCGCCGCAGCCAGGGCAGGCGTAACCACGGGTGAATGGGCGCAGGCGTTGCGGAACGTCTTCGGCGAGTACCGCGCCCCGACTGGGGTGGGCGAAGCCGCGGCGCTCCCGGCCGAGGGCCTCTCTGAGCTGCGCGAGGAGGTCGAGCGCGTCTCCGAGGCGCTCGGGCGCAGGCTCAAGCTGCTGGTCGGCAAGCCCGGGCTCGACGGCCATTCGAACGGGGCCGAGCAGATAGCGGTCCGCGCCCGCGACGCGGGGATGGACGTCGTGTATGAGGGAATTCGCCTGACGCCCTCGCAGATCGCCACCTCGGCCGCCCAAGAGGGAGTGCACGTGGTGGGGCTTTCGATCCTCTCGGGCTCTCACCGCGAGCTGATCCCCGCCGTACTCGAGGCGTTGCGCGAGGCAGGAGCGGGCGAGGTGCCGGTGGTCGTCGGCGGAATCATTCCCGACACCGACGCCGCAAGGCTGCGAGAAGCCGGCATCGCCGCCGTCTACACCCCCAAGGACTGGGAGCTCAACCGCATGATCCGGGACATAGTCGCGCTCGTCGCCGAGCGCAACGGGCTCGGCGCGGCCGTGAGCGCTTGAGCGCCAAATCACGGCGCCGAGCTCGGCGCCCAGCTTGAGAGAGCGCGACACCTCGGCCGCCCCGGCGGTGCTCAATCTGATCGAGAGCCGTGCTGCCGAATCCCGATCCCAGGCGCGCGCCCTGCTCGAAGCCGTTTCCCCGGGCGCCCTTGAAGGAGAGGCGCCCGCCCACATCGTCGGCGTCACCGGTCCCCCGGGCGTGGGCAAGTCGTCACTGCTCTCGCGACTCGTCGCGGCGTGGCGAAAAGCGGGCCGCTCGGTCGCCGTGCTCACGGTGGACCCCACTTCGCGGCGGTCCGGCGGAGCGCTGCTGGGGGATCGCGCCCGCATCGAGGTCGACCCGCGCGACCGACAAGTGTTCGTACGCTCGACCGCCGCCGCCGGGCGGCTGGGCGGGCTGGCGCCGGCCACGCGCGCGGCTGCGACAGCGCTCGCGGTCGCTTTCGACGTGGTCGTGATCGAGACCGTCGGCGTCGGTCAGTCCGAGACCGAGGTCGCCGACGTCGCCGACACGGTCGCCGTGGTCGTGCAGCCCGCCTCGGGCGACGTGCTCCAGTTCCTCAAGGCCGGGATCATGGAGGTGCCGGACGTGCTCGTTGTCGCCAAGGCCGATCTCGGACGGCCGGCGCGCCGGGCGGTGACCGACCTGCGAAGCAGCCCTGAAATCGCTGAACGCCGCGACGACGGCGGTCGTAGCGGTCTCCTCCATGCCGCCTCCTTCGGCGGATCGACGAGCTGATCGATGCGCTCGACGCCCACCGCGCCTCGCTCGACCTCGGAGCGAGGCGCCTGCGCGCCCGGCGCATGCACGCGCTCGCCGACTTTTCCGCCGAGCACGGCGAGCGTGGCTTGCGCGCGCTGGGGGGCCGGCGAGCCGCCGAACAGTGGCTCTCGGAGCAGGACGCCGGGCTCGACGTGCCCGCGCTCCAGAACGCGCTCGAGCAGCGGGCCGCCGAGGGCGGATGAGCCGCATCGTCCTCCCCGCCGAGCCGCTTCATCAGCGGTCCGACGGCACTCCGGCCCTGGCGCGACACGGACGCTGCACGGCTCGTGGAAGTCATCCAGGACCCAGAGATTCCACGCTGGACCTCTGTCCCCTCGCCGTATCGAGAAGCCGACGCACGCACGTTTCTCGACCGGCGCCACGATCAACTCCACACGGGCAGCGAGGCGTCGTTTGCGATCGTCGAGGCGCAGGACAGCGACCACGGACTGCTCGGCGGGATCTCGCTGCTGCGCTTCGCCTGGCTCGAGCGCCGCTGCGAGGTCGGCTACTGGCTGGCGCGCGAAGCGCGCGGCCATGGCCACGCCACCCGCGCGGTCTCGCTGCATCTCGCGCCTGGGCGGTGCAAGGTGCTCGGCATCGAGCGGATCGAGCTCGCACGCCGCGACCGGCAACCTCGGCCTCACAGCGCGTCGCCGAACGAGCCGGCTTTACGCGCGAGGCCGTGCTGCGGTCCTATCTGCTGAGTCAAAGCACGGGCCGGCTCGACATGGTGCTGTTCGGGCTGCTGACGGCTAATGCTTCGAGCTAGACGGGTGCTTGGCGCGCGTCGAGGTCTTCGGCGGTGCCGTCGGCTGGGTGTGAGTCGGCGGCGTCGCCGGCGTCGGAGTGGTGGCGGTGCCTGACGGCGGCGAGGCGCCGAGCGAGATGATTCGCCAGCCACTGGCGGTCTTGATCAGGTTGATGGCGCGGACCGCGCGAGCTCTGCCCACTCGCACCCGAGAGCGTGACCACCGAGGCGCGCGAGCCGTGGACCGTGATCGGGCCGAGCGCCAGGCTTGGATTCTGCAGCCCCGAGAAAAAGATCCCCATGCCGCGCACGCACGTGAGGCCTGCGGACGTGAAGTGCTCGACGAGCGAGGGAGCGAAGACCTGGTTGCAGATCGTCTTCGCGTCCTTGTGCGCGACCGCGACCGCAAACTGCTCGACCTTGCCGTGCACCTGCTGGCGATCCGAGGTCCCGCAACCCGCGAGCAGCACCGCAGCGACACTGATAGCGGCCGCACCCCGCACGGCACTGAGACGGATCGCCGGGAGACTCACCGCCGGGAGGGTAGCCTCTGCACCATGGCCCTAGAGCCGCTCTACGACGGGCACGGCCGGCTGATCGGCGATCTGCGCGTTTCGGTCACCGACCGCTGCAACTTCCGCTGCCAGTACTGCATGCCCGCCGAGGGACTGCCGTGGCTCGAGCGTGACGAGATCCTGACCTTCGAGGAGATCGCGCGCCTGGTGGCGCTGCTTTCCGCGATGGGGGTCGGCGACGTGCGCCTCACGGGCGGCGAGCCGCTCGTCAGGCGAGACTTCCCCCGGCTGGCGGCGATGCTGGCGCAGCTTCCCGACGTAGCACGACCTGTCGGTGACCACCAACGGCTATCTGCTCGAGCGCGACGCGGCGGCGCTAGTCAAGGCAGGCGTCAACCGCTTCAACGTATCGGTCGACTCGCTCCAGCGGGACCGCTTCTACCAGCTCACCCGCCGCGACGCTCTGCCCCAGGTGCTGCGCGGCCTCGAGGCGCTCGCCGCCTTCCCGGAGGCCCATCCGATCAAGATCAACGCGGTGGCGATCCGCGGCTTCACCGAGGACGAGGTGCTCCCCTTCGCCGAGTTGGCTCGCAAGACCCCCTACGAGATCCGCTTCATCGAGTTCATGCCGCTCGACGGCGATCGCGCCTGGCGCTCTGACCGCGTGCTGACGGGCGCCGAGATCCGCCGCCAGATCGAGGCCGTCCATCCGCTCGAGCCGTATCCGCGCGAGCCCCACGCGACCGCGCGGGTCTACCGCTTCAAGGACGGTCAGGGCAGGATCGGCTTCATCAACCCGGTCTCAGAGCCGTTCTGCGCCGATTGCAACCGCATCCGGCTGACGGCCGACGGGCGCCTGCGCACGTGCCTTTTCTCGATCCGCGAGACGGATCTCAGGCAGCCGCTACGCGCCGGCGTCGGTGACGCCGAGCTCGAGCAGATCATTCGCGACGCCGTGTGGCGCAAGGAGCTCAAGCACCACGTCGGTGAGCCCGGCTTCATCCAGCCTGAGCGGACGATGTCGGCGATCGGCGGCTGAGCGCCCGCGCCCGCAGCAGTCCCTCGGCCCTCGCCAGGTCCTCGGGCGTGTTGACGTTCAGAGCAGGTCGGGGTCGGCGACCTCGAGTAGCCGCGGCTCGAGCGCCGCCACCGCCTGCCGCGCCCCGATCTGGAAATCCCCGGCCGCGGCTCGCAGCGCCGCGAGCGCCGAGGGGGCATAGCGCCCGAGCAGCGGCTGGATCGCACCGCGGTGGCTGGCGACCACGGTGGACCCCACGGGACGCGCCACGGCGAGCGCCTTGATCAGCTCGGGCGTGACCAAGGGCAAATCGAGCGCACAGACGAGTACCGGGCGGCCGGCGGCGAGGGCGAGCGCCTCGATCAGGCCGACCAGCGGGTGTTGCCGGCGCGAGCGCTCGAGCCGCACGCTCTCCGCCGCAAGCCACGGCAGCTCGACACCCGGCTTGGCCAGCACGACCACCTCGGACGAGCGCCTCCGACAGCGCGTCGAGCGGGTAGGAGATCAGCGGCCTGCCACACAGCTCGGCGGTCGCCTTTGCGCCGCCCATGCGGCGCCCACGGCCGCCGGCCAGCACGACGCCGATGGCGAAGGGGCACGACCCACGTAAGAACCCTAGAATCAGAGGTGATGGAGCACTCAACCTCGGTGAGGAGTTGGCTGCGCTGCTACCGCTGCTGGTCGCAGAACCTCGAGGTGCAGGTCCACTACGAGGGGATTCACAAGATCGATCCCGAGACCGGCGAGCGCGCCGACGTCGTGGACGAGATGCAGGAGGCGGTCATTCAGTGCCTCGAGTGCATGCACGACCAGCCCCATCTCGGCTTTCACAACGGCCGCGTGGAGCCAATCGAAGATCGCTGGGAGCGGATGATCGCGGGCACGCCCTGGGTCGCTTCCTGCACCGTCACGGTCGAGGCCGACGAGGTCGAGACGTGCTCGGGGCCTGAGGCCGGCGAGGCTCTCTCCTATGCGGCCTTCGGCGACAACGGCACGCGCGAGTTCTTCACCCACGTTCGTTTTCACAAGCACGACGACGATCGCATCGTGGTCCACCTGCTGGTCGAGCTCTACGCCCGCTCGACCGAGGAGGCGACCGAGGTGCTCGAGCAGGCAGCCCGCGGTCAGCTCGCGATTACGTCGCTCGCCGAGGAATCGCGGCCGCCCGCCGCGACCGGCGACGAACCGCACTGACGACCTCGATCGTGATCAGCGCGAGCGCGACCGGAACGGTCGCCGGCAGCTCGTTCAGGACCAGGAAGAGCACGTCGAAGGCGCCCGCGATCAGCAGCGTCAGAAGCGCGGTCGCCCGCTGGGTCGGGCGGTCGCACGCCACCAGTGCGCCCAGCAGCCCGGCCACGAACAGGTCGCCGTAGCCCATCGAGACCGAGCCGAAGACCTCGCTCTGAAGCTGCGGCAGCCCGGCAGCGGGCCGCGCGGCGATCAGGGTCGCGTTGGGCGCCTGCAGTAGATCCGAGATCACGAGCCAGGTGTCGGCGGCGGCCATCGCGATGATGCCGAGCTTGAGCCACGTCGCCGGCGTCACCGCCCGCAGCAGGACGCCCAGCGTCACGCAGCTGAGCGCTGAGAGCAGCGCGCCTGCGCCTTGGCCGACGAGTGAACCGCGCGCGGCCCATGCCAGCGCGAACAGCACCCCCGTCACGAGCACCGCTCCCGCTACGCGCGCCCGCGGCCGGCTCTCGGGCCCACGCGCGGCCCACGCGAGCGCGGCCGCGGCCAGCGGCGGCACGGCGACCAGCGCCAGGTAGGTCAGACCCGTCGCGGTGCCCGAGGCATACCGGATCGCGAAGATCACGATCACGATCGAGGCCACCGGCACCAGCGCCCACGCGGGCCCCCGCAGCCGCGTCTGCCAGCCGAATGGGCGGCGCGGGGCGCGGCGCGGCGACCACCGCGGCCTGGAGTCCGAGCATCGCCGCGTCTGAAGGAAGGAAGGCGAGCGTCACACGGTCAGCGTAGGGAAGCGCTGACCGGCACACCCTCCAGCGAGCGTCTGCAGGACGACGCAATAGCGCTCCGTGAGCCGCAGCAGGATCGCGAGCTGCTCCGCCGAAGCATCACTGTCCAGATCGAAGACGAGGCGAATGGCCGCGAAAGCCGACCGGCGCCTCGCCGTCAGAGGTGACGCCCAAGGTGCCGCGGAAGTCAAGCTCACCCTCCGCGCGCACGGTTCCGCCGACCGCGATCTCCAGCGACGTCGCGCACCGACCGCAGCGTCACGCCCGCGCATGCGACAAGCGCCTGCAGCAGCATGTCACCCGAGCAGGCAAGAGAGCCACTGCCACCGGTTGCGGGGTGTAGTCCCGCCTCGACGAGCGCACGTCCGGTTGCGACCGAGCAGGCGATCTCCTGCTCGTCCAGCTGGCCTTCGGCGTGCAGCGTGATCAGTGCGCTCTCGGGCTCCTGTCTGAAGCGCTCTTTGATGGGCTTCTGCACCGCCCGGAGTTGCTCTCGGTTCACGCGTTCCTCCGCGCTGCTGGAATGGTTAGGCTCGCGCCCGTACGCTACCGCGCAATGGCAGCGTGTCCAACCTGTGGGCAGGAGAACCCTCGGGCGCCCGGTTCTGCAACGGTTGCGGCGCTCCCTTGGAGACCGCCCCTGCCGGCGCGCTGGAGGAGCGCAGAATCGTGACGGTCCTGTTTGCCGACATGGCCGGGTTCACTATGGACCTGCAAAGCCGGCTCGCCAAGCCGACCGGGTCCGGGGCGCCAACGGACGCCCTGAATCAGGCCCCGCCCTCGAGCCGCGCCTTGAGCTGCTCCTGAGTCCGCGGGATGTCCTTCTTCGCCTGCATGCGCGCCAATGGCGCGAACAGGACACCGATGCCGTGACCGATGAGGTTGAAGTCGAGTGTGACGCGCGAGCGCGAGCCGTCGCCGACCGGCTCGACCGTGACCGTGCCGACGGGCCTCACCGGGCCGGAGATGCCCCGGAACGTGCTCCGGCGCGGCGGGTCGTGCTCTGTGATCTCGTAGCTCGTGTCCTGCTCGCGCCCACCGATCTTCCTCATCTCGTGCACGCGAGTGCCGACCCGGACCGGTCCGTCGGTCTCGACCCTTGAGCTCACGATCTGGTCCTGCCACTCGCGATGGCGCTCGTGCTCGTCGAGGTAGGCGAACACCTCCTCGGGGCGGCGGTTGATCTCAATCGAATGGGTGATCACGCCAACTCCTTTCGCTGGTAGCGCGAATCCTCCTCTACGCGGACGCCGCGATCAAGCGAGTTCTTCCCTTGTGGGAGCGCGGGCGCTGAAGAACGCCCGGGACCTACGGCGCCTGCTGCCCGAGCGCCGCCCCCTCGGGCGCCCGTTCCTCGCGCGTGGGCGTAGCGGCCCGCCGCGCATCAGCGAGGCCGCCGCCGCCACCAGGCAGGCCACGATCGCGAACACGAACGTCTCATGCAGACCGGAGCGGAACGGGGCCGAGATCAGCTGCGGGAAGAACGAGCGACCGGTCAGCAGCGCGTGCGTGTGGGCGCTGAGCGAGCCGAGCACGTGTGGCCCGATCAGGTGCGCCACCGGGTTGTAGCCGAGGAAGGCGGCGAACAGCACCGAGATCGGGGCAGGTGCGCCGCGTGCGCAGCAACGGCGGCGGGCACGCCGTGGCCGCGCAGGCCACGTGTCGACCGCGTGCGGCAGGGTCGCGGATAGCCCGGCGATCATGAGCGTGAAGAAGATGCCGACCGAAATCACCTGGGCCGAGTTCTGGAAGGTCTGGTTCATGCCGCCACCTGCCCCCGGTCGCCGGGGGGCAGGCTGTTCATCACACCGGCCCGGTTGGGAGAGGCGAACATGCCCATCGAGATGCCGACCAGCGCGAGCACAAGGGCGAACAGCGGATAGGAGAAGTCGGTGGGCAGCGCGATCAGCAGCGCGAAGCTGGCGGCCGTGCCGAGCATGCCGCCGCAGGCGAACGGCCGCGCGCCGAAGCGATCGGACAGCCACCCCGATATCGGCCCGCTGACGAGCATGCCAAAGGTCAACGGCAGCATGTAGATCCCCGCCCACAGCGGCGTCTCGGTGAAGGCATAGCCGTGCTGCGGCAGCCAGATGCCCTGCAGCCAGATGATCAGCATGAACATCAGGCCGCCCCGTGCCACCGCCGAGAGGAAGGTGGACAGCGTGCCGAAGGTGAAGGCGCGAATCCGGAACAGCTCGAGCCGGAACATCGGGCGCGCGCACGCGCCCCTCGATCACTAGAAACGCGACCAGCAGTGCCGCGCCTGCCGCCAGCAGCGCGATCACGCGCGGGCTGCCCCAGCCGGTCGAGTTCGCGCCGTAGGGACGGATGCCGTAGGTGATCGCGACCATCAGGCAGATCAGGCCCGCGGCAAAGGTGACGTTGCCCGCCCAGTCGACCCGCGCACGCTTTGTCTGCCCCAGCTCGCGCAGCTTCATGTAGGCCCACACCGTGCCGAACAGCCCCACGGGGACGGAGATCAGGAACACCAGCCGCCAGTTCACCGGCGCCAGCAGGCCCCCCAGCACGAGGCCGACGAACATGCCGCTGACGCCGACGATGTTGTTGATGCCGAGCGCCATGCCGCGCTGGTTCTCGGGAAACGCGTCGGTGATGATCGCGGCCGCGTTGGCCATCAGGCACGCGCCGCCGATCCCCTGCACGATCCTGAACACGATCAGGTAGTCGGCCCCCGCCCGTCCCGTCAGCCAGTCGATGGTCAGCAGCAGCGACGCGACCGTGTAGATGACGAACCCGAGGTTGTAGATCCGCACGCGGCCGAAGATGTCCCCCAGCCGGCCCGAGCGAGACGATCAGCACGCTGCCCACGATCATGTAGCCGAGGATCATCCAGAGCAGGTAGAAGCTGTTTGCGGGCACCAGCGGATTGAGGTGGATGCCGCGGAAGATGTCCGGCATCGCGATCAGCGTGATCGAGAGGTCGATCGTCGCGAGCAGCGTCCCGAGCGTCGTATTCGACAGCGCGATCCACTTGTAATTCTCGCGTCGGCGGCGCGCTTCACTTCTCAATTCTACAGGTAGACTGTGCAGTCTGCCTGTCAAAACTTACATCCGAAGAGTACCGACCCGGCGCTGCTCGCGCACGAGTTGCGCGGCGTGCTCGGGCGGCTCGTCAGGCGGCTGCGCGCCGAGCGCCAGTTCCCCCTCTCCCACGCCGCGGTGCTCGGCCGACTCGACCGCGAAGGGTCACAGAGCGTCTCCGACCTCGCCCACTCAGAGCGCGTGAGGCCGCAGTCGATGGCCCAGACCGTGGGCGAGCTCGAGCAGGAAGGTTTGGTCGCCCGCCGACCCGACCCCGATGACCGCCGCCGGGCGCTGGTCGAGCTCACCCAGGCCGGGTGCAAGTCGCTCCACGCCGAGCGGCAGCGGAGCGAGGGCTGGCTGGCGCAGGCGATCGCGAACGAAATGTCAGATCGCGAGCCGGCGCTGCTGGCCGAGCGCTGGAGCTCTTCCGGCGCCTGGCCGAGAGCTGAGGAACCTATGGAGATCCAGTGGTACGGACAGTCGGCGTTCCGCCTGACCGCGCCCGAGGCCGTCCCCTAGAGTCGCTGAAACGATGGCACCGTCAGCGTCCGCTACATCGTCGACGACGTGGATCGCGGCGATCGAGTTCTACTGTGGCCGCTGGGGTTCACGGAGGTGATGCACCCGGCGCCGACCTTCGCGATGCTCTCGCGCGGCGATCTTCGCCTCGTGCTGAGCGCTCCCGGCGGCGGCCCCGGAGGAGGTCAGGCCATGCCCGACGGGACCGCTGCCCGCGCCCGGAGGCTGGAACCGCTTCCAGCTCGAGGTCTCAGACCTCGACGCGACGGTCGCCGGGTTGCGCGAGCAGGCGCCCGCTTCCGCAACGACATCGTCACCGGCGTCGGCGGCAAGCAGATCCTGGTCGAGGACCCCGCCGGCAACCCGGTCGAGTTGTTCGAGCCGACCATCGCCGAGGCGACGCTTTCCTAGGTCTGAGCCCCACTGCTTGGTGGGGGTGGTGGCGCGGCGCCTTCCCGGAGGCCGATCCGCCGCGCCGTCGGCCCAACCAAACGTTGAGATCTGCGCGCGCCGTCGTATTAGGCTGCGAACACACACCCCAACCGTCCACAAACCCGGGAGGTAAAGCATGGCTGACATCGGCACAGATTCCATCGATAAGCTCCTACGAGGGCAAGGAGTTCTCCGAGCTAGCCGATGCGCCCGCGGATGCGCTGCAGGGCGTCTCCGAGGGCGACGCGGAGCATCTTCGGGAAGCCTTCAACATCCGGACCATTCGCGACCTGGCCGAAAACAAGTACGTCCGCTGGGCGCAGGCGATCACCCACCTCTCCTCATAGCGATCAGCGTGGACTGGGAGAAGTTCGCCCGCCAGGCCAACCGAGCTATTCAGAAGCGCGGCGGCCCTGAGAGCGTCAAGGAGGATGCGGAAGAGCTCCGCGCGATCGCGGCAGAGCACGAGAGCATGAGTGAGAAGCTCAAAGAGGCTGGGCGAAGCGGTCGAAGAGAGCCGGGCGCTCCCGAGCGACGCTCCGACTCATACGAGCCTCCCCGGTGATGAGGGCGAGCCGCCAGCGTCGGCTCGCCCTGGTGTTGGTGTTGGTCCTTGCACTTGCGGCGGCGGGATGCGGATCGAAGTCCTCCTCGTCGACCTCGGGCACGGGCACCAGCGGCACGACCTCGCAGATCAGCCACCCGAAGATGAAATTCCTCCTGCACGCCGGCCTGGCCTTCGGCGCATTTCATCACTGGATCTACCTCCCGGCCAAGGCGGGCGACTTCGCCCACCCCTTCCTGCACAAGTTGACGGTGATAAAGGCCGGGCTGGCGGGCCTGGTTCGTCTATCATGAGCTGAAGCTCGCCCTGCAAGACGCGAGAGCTGACCCAACGCTCTCGAAGCTCGTCTCCCCCATCACGGCTCTGGACGGCAAGATCCATGCACTCGCCTCGAGTCTCAAAGGAAGCCACCCGAACATATCTGCGATCACCCAGAGCAACTCCTCGATCACATCGATCGGAGGACTTGCGGCGAAAGCGGGCCAGTCGGTGCACGACATATTGCCCTCCCACCTGTAGGAGCCGGGGACCCGCAACGCGCACGAAGGAGTACGTGCAGGGAGTGCGCCGTTTGCGCGCCCGCCTCCGACAACTCCCAGGTGGCGCTCAGGCCACCTAGCTCTCCAGGCGGCGCTCCAGCCCGGGGAGCTGCGCCTGCAGCTCCGTCGGCAACCGCTCGCCGAACTTCTCGTAGTGCTCGTGGATCGCGGGCACCTGCTCGCGCCATTCGCCGCGTCGACCGCCACCAGCCGCTCCATGTCCTCCTGGCTGACGTCGAGCCCTTCGGTCTCGATCCCGCCCTCGCCGACCGGCGGCACCAGCCCGATCGGCGTCTGACCGCCTCCGCGCGGCCCTCGCAGCGGCGGAAAATCCACGCGAGCACGCGCGAGTTCTCACCGAACCGGGCCACAGGAACTGCCGCCCCCGTCCTTGCGGAACCAGTTGACGTGGAAGATGCGCGGCATTGCGCGCCCTCCCGCCCGGCCGATCTCGAGCCAGTGGCCGAAGTAGTCGCCCATGTGGTAGCCGCAGAAAGGCAGCATCGCCATCGGGTCGAAGCGCAGCTTGCCGACCGCCCCGGCGGCCGCGGCGGTCGTCTCCGAGGCCATCGTCGAGCCGATGAAGACGCCGTGCTTGAAGTCGCGCGCCTCGAACACGAGCGGCACGACGGTCGAGCGGCGGCCACCGAACATGATGGCCGAGATCGGCACGCCCGCCGGATCCTCCCATTCGGGCGCCATCGACGGGCACTGCGAGGCCGGCGTGGTGAAGCGGGCATTGGGGTGCGCCGCGGTGGTGTCGGCCTCAGGCGTCCAGTCGTTGCCCTTCCAGTCGATCGCGTGGGCCGGCGGCTCGCCGGTCAGGCCCTCCCACCACACGTCGCCGTCATCGGTCTGGGCGCAGTTGGTGAAGATCGAGTTGCGCTCGAACGTGTCGACCGCGTTGGGGTTGGTGCGCGCCGAGGTGTTCGGGCGCGACGCCGAAGAACCCGGCCTCGGGATTGACCGCGTACAGCCGCCCGTCGGAGCCGAACTTCATCCACGCGATGTCGTCGCCGACCGTCTCGACCTTCCAGTCGGGCAGGGTCGGGATCAGCATCGCGAGGTTGGTCTTGCCGCAGGCGCTCGGGAAGGCCCCCGCCACATAGCGCTCCTCGCCTTCGGGCGAGGTCAGCTTGAGGATCAGCATGTGCTCGGCCAGCCAGCCCTCCTCGCGCGCCATCACCGAGGCGATCCGCAGCGCGAAGCATTTCTTGCCGAGCAGCGCGTTGCCGCCATAGCCCGAGCCGTAGGACCAGATCTCGCGCGTCTCGGGGAAATGGACGATGTACTTGTGCTCGGGGTTGCACGGCCACGGCACGTCCTGCTCGCCCTCGCCCAGCGGCATCCCGACCGAGTGAAAGCAGGGCACGAAGTCGCCGTCCTCGCCCAGCACGTCGAGCGCCTGCTGGCCCATGCGCGTCATGATCCGCATCGAGGCGGCGACGTAGGCCGAGTCGGTCAGCTGCACGCCGATATACGAGATCGGCGAGCCCAGCGGACCCATCGAGAACGGCACGACGTACATCGTCCGCCCGCGCATCGAGCCTTCGAACAGCTCGCGCAGGGTCGCCCGCATCTCCTCCGGGTCGCGCCAGTTGTTGGTCGGGCCGGCGTCGGCTTCGCGCTCGGAGCAGATGAAGGTACGGTCTTCGACCCGCGCGACGTCCGCCGGGTCCGACCGCGCCAGATACGAGTTCGGCCGCTTGGCCTCAGAGAGCTTCTCGAACGTGCCCTGCCTCGACCAGCCTGCCGGGCGAGCCACTCGAACTCCTCGGCCGAGCCGTCGCACCAGTGGACCTCGTCAGGCTGCACCAGCGCCGCCGCCTCTTCTACCCACTCCCGAAGCCGTTTGTGCCTCGTGGTGGCCTGGTCGGTCGCTGCGGTATGGGACATGCTTTGACTGCTCCTTTGGGATTCAGGGGTTTTTTAGCCTATCTGCCGCCGCCCGAGGGGACTGCTCGTCGGCCCTCGCCAGCAGCTCGACACGGCGCGGGACGGTTGCGATGGCCGGCAGCTCGTGCATCTGGCGCAACTCTGCCGGCGCTCGACCGGCCAGCAGCCAGCGCGATCGCGGTCGCGACTTGATCTTGCCCGCCTCGCTCAGCCCCCGCACCGCGGCCGTCACGGAGGGACGGCGGGCGCCGACGACCGACGCGAGCAGGCTGTGCGTCAGCGGCAGGTCGATCTCGATGCCGCCCGGCGTGACTCGCCCCCAGCGGTCCGCGAAGTGCCAGAGCACCAGCAGCAGGCGATCGTCGACCCGGCGCATGTGGCACACCGCCAGGTGAAATGACATCCAGTGCACGCGCAGCATGAGGCGGCGCGAGACGGCAGCGGGGATCTCTGGCCACCGTCCGACGCGGGCCATAAAGCCGCGGTCTAGCACCGCCATCGCCAGCGGCTGGGCCACCTGCCAGTTGATCTCGGTGCCGATCGAGGCATCTGTAGACAGCCGCAGCCAGGGCTGGATGACGTCCCCGGGACCCAGGAGCTCGGCGCAGGTGCGGTCCCCCACCGTGACTCTGCGCACGAGCATGCCCTCGGTGATCAAAAGCCCCAGGTTGCCGGCACTCTTGAACTCGCGCCGGCGCGCACTCCAAGCACCCTTCGGGTAGCGCACGACCCGCGCCACCGCCTGCTGGCGGGCGAACTCGAACTCCTCCTGGCTCAGGTCGTCGCCGAGATCGGGATCGCGCTCGAGCACGGAAACGGCGGAAAAGAAAGACATCTACCCCACCCCTCAAAAGCCGCGGCTATTCGACGTTCGACTCCGCGCTTTGCAGCGGGCTATCCGGGTGCTTTCGTGGCACCAGAACTACCCGTTTGAACTCGGCGACAAGCACGCCGTCCTGGTTGTAGGCGCGGGTGTGCACCCTGACCGTGCCGCGGTCGGACTTGGAGCGCGAGGGCTTGACCTCGAGCACCTCGGACTCCACGTACAGCGTGTCGCCGTGAAACAGCGGCGCCGGGTGGCTGAGCTCCTCGGTCGCCAGGTTGGCGATCGCCTTGCCGGAGACGTCAGAGACGCTCATCCCCAGCGCCAACGAGTAGACCAGCGGCCCCACGACCACGTTGCGACCCTGCTGCGAGGCGGCCGCATACACGTCGTTGATGTGCAGCGGGTGGTGGTTCATCGTCAGCAGGCAGAACAGGTGGTCGTCGGCCTCGGTGACCGTCTTCGCCGGCCAATGCTTATAGACGGCGCCGACCTCGAATTCCTCGAGATAGCGGCCGTATGGATGCGACCCAGACGCCTCGCGAGCGGCCTGGTCGATGTCGAGTTTCGCTCATGGGCGGGAGAATGTCATCTTTGACGCCGGTGGCGCATGCGCCACCGGCCCGGCCGGAACATGTTCCTGCCGGCGGGCGCGCGCATGTGCGCGCCCGAACATCTAATTTTCAGGCCATGAGAAATCCCCGCGACTTCGGCAAGCCCCTGGCGATCGGCGCCCCCCCGCCCCTGCTCGAGATCCCGTTTAAGCCCTCGCGCATGATCCATTTCTTTGACCCGAGCAACGAGAAGATGGCCGCCAAGCTGCCCGATCTCGCGCGCCAGGCGGACATCCTGCTCGGCAATCTCGAGGACGCCGTGCCGGTAGACAACAAGCTGGCGGCGCGCGAAGGGCTCGTGCGCCTGGCGAAAGAGACCGACTTCGGCGAGGCCGCGCTGTGGACGCGCGTCAACAGCCTCGAGTCGCCGTGGGTGCTCGACGACCTGACAACCCTGATCGCCGAGATCGGCGACCGCCTCGAGGTGGTCATGGTGCCCAAGGTCGAGGGCCCCTGGGACATCCACTACGTCGACCGGCTGCTGGCCCAGCTCGAGGCCAAGGCCGGGCTCGAGCGCCCGATCCTCGTGCACGCGATCCTCGAGACCAGCCTCGGCGTGGTCAACCTGGAGGAGATCGCCACCGCCAGCCCGCGCATGCAGGGCATGAGCTTCGGACCCGCCGACCTGGCCGCCTCGCGCAGGATGAAGACCACGCGTGTGGGCGGCGGGCACCCTGGCTATCGCGTGATCGAGGACCCCGATCCCAGCGATCCGGAGGCGCCGCGCGCGACCGCACAGCAGGATCCGTGGCACTACTCGATCGCGCGCATGGTCGACGCCTGCACCTCGGCGGGCATCCTCCCCTTCTACGGCCCCTACGGCGACATCAGAGACGTGCAGGGGTGCGAGGCGCAGTTCCGGGCAGCGTTCCTGCTCGGTTGTGTGGGGGCGTGGTCACTGCATCCGGTACAGATCGAGATCGCCAAGCGCGTCTTCAGCCCGGACCCCGACGAGGTCGCGTTCGCCAAGAAGGTGCTTGAGGCCATCCCCGACGGGCGCGGCGTGCACATGATCGACGGCAAGATGCAAGACGACGCAACCTGGAAGCAGTGCAAGGTGATGGTCTCGCTGGCCGAGATGCTCGCCCACAAGGACCCGGAGCTGGCCGAGCCCTACGGCTTGCGCCAGTCGCGGGCTGGGTGCATAACCTCGGAGTGCCGCGTTCGCCGCGGCCCTGTCGCCCGCGAAGTGCCGGGCTGCGCAAGTCAAGTCGCCAAGCGTAACCGGCGCTGTCATGTTGGCGGAGTGGTTGCTCTCAGTAACACCAAATGTCCAACGGCGCGTCTGACGTAACCGTGGCGACTTAGTGCGAGTCAAAACCTCGGAACCAGCTCGTTGATCTGTTGAGGGAGTCGGTCTGACCCCCTGCTTTTTGCTAGCCTCCCCGCCCCATAGGCGGCCTGAGCTCGCTCTAACCCGTCACGAAGGGCGGCACTGCTGGAGGGTCAGCGCCGGCGCCGGCGCGCGTAAGTACGCCAGCTCTCGTCGCGGCGAGGACGCGATCGCCTCTGCGACAGGTGCAGTCGACTGCGTTGAGCCGTCGTTACTTCGTCACGGCATACGTCATGCTGTTGAAGGCCACCGGCGTGTTCGCGGTGTTCCCGGCGGATGAGGTAGGCGCAGACGTCGCGCAGGCCAGGCTTGCTGCCTGGGTGGCCGTCGAACGTCTGCGGGAAGGCGACTTCGACGGGGGCGGGCGCCAAAGCTCACGACGGTGCGATGAAGAACGAGTATCCCGACTTGTACACGCTGTCTCGCTTGGCTTCTTTTCTCGCGCTGGTCGGGCAGTTGCGCTAGTCGCGGTAGACGCGAGAGCCAGCTCGGGGTTCGCGAACCCTTTCACCGCGACCCTCAGCCCTCCGCTTCCGCTGCTCTAGGCGCTGCGTCCGAGGGGCTTGGGCACCACGGCTGATCTTTCTGATCCTGTTAACGCTCGGGCTCGCAAGTGCTGCGGCGCCAGGCGTACAGAGCACGGTCGCCGCCACAGTCCTGAAGCACAGCCGCTCTCGCATGCTCGCGTTTACCTCCTTCTAGGCTGGGGTCGAGCTACACCCGTGGCCGAGCGCTGGAGGCCCCTTTTTGTAGCCTCCCCCGCGCTCATGCGCTTTTTCGAGTACGAGTCCCGCGCGATCGTCGCCAAGGCGGGGATCCCCGTCACCAAGCACGGCTTCGCCAAGACGTCGGACGAGGCGCGACGGATCGCCGAGCAGATCGGCGGCCCCGTCGTGGTCAAGTCGCAGGTGCTCTCCGGTGGGCGCATGAAGGCGGGCGGCGTCAAGTTCGCCGACACACCCGAAGAGGCGGCCAGCCACACCGAGCACATCCTCGACCTCGAGATCGGCGGCCACATGCCCCGCGGCGTGCTGGTCGACGACCGCGCCGCGGTCAAGCAGGAGTACTACGCCGGCGTGGTGTGGGACGGGATCCGCAAGCGGCCGGTGATGCTGTTCTCGGACATGGGCGGGATCGATATCGAGGAGGTCGCCGAGACGCACCCCGACCACGTCGCGCGCGCCCACTTCTCGACTCTGCGTCCGCTTTCGGACTGGCAGGCCAAGCAGCTGATCGCTTCGCTGGGTGTCACGGGCTCGGCGCTCAACCGCCTGACCCCGATCGTCGCCCGGCTGGCGCGGCTGTTCTTGCAATACGACATGACCCTGGCGGAGATCAACCCCCTCGGCGAGCTCGAGGACGGCTCGTTCGTCGCGCTCGACGCGCACATGGAGATGGAGAATGAGGCGCGCCCGCGCCAGAAGGCGCTGCTGCACGAGCTCGGCGTGGGCGACGAGGAGACGCGCCAAGCGCGGGAGCCGACCCCGTTCGAGCTCGCGGGCGAGCAGGTCGACGCGCAGGACCACCGCGGCGTGGCCGGCAACGTGACCGAGTTCGACGGCAACCTCGGGCTGGTGATCGGCGCCGGCGGCGGTTCGCTGACGCTGTTCGACGCCGTGCGCGCCCACGGCGGCCGGCCGGCCAACTACTGCGAGATCGGCGGCAACCCGTCGGTGCGCAAGGCGTGCGGCCTGGCCAAGCTCGTGCTGCAGAAGCCCGGCGTCGACAAGATCGCGGTGATGATGTCGATCGTCTCGAACACCCGCGTGGACATCGTCGCGCGCGGGGTGATCAAGGCCTGCCTCGAGCTCGGCTACGACCCGGCCGAGAAGATCGCGATCTTCCGCATCCCCGGCGCCTGGGAGGACGAGGGCTTCAAGATCCTGCGCCGCTACGGGGTCGAGTACGCCGACCGCTCGGTCTCGCTGCACGAGGCCGCGCGGCGCGCGGTGGAGAAGATCCAGGGGGCGGCGGCCGCCCCCGCGGTCGGGGGCCGCCTGATGTCCATCCTGATCGACGAAACCACCACCTTCATCGTCCAGGGCATCACCGGCCGCGAGGCGGTCAACCTGACGCGCGAGTGCCTGGACTACGGCAAGGGCGCGAAGATCGTCGGCGGCGTCACGCCGGGGCGGCGCGGCCGCGACGTCCACGGCGTGCCGGTGTTCGACACGGTCGCCCAGGCGGTCGACCACCACGGCGAGCCGATCGACGGCTCGGTCGTCACCGTGCCGCCCGCGTTCACCAAGGACGCGGTGTTCGAGGCGCTCGAGAACGGGGTCAAGCTGGTCGTGATCGTGACCGAGCGCATCCCGCGCGGCGACGTCGCCCAGATGGTCGAGCTCGCCTCCGAGCTCGGGGCGCGCATCATCGGCCCCAACTGCCTCGGCATCATCGTCCCCGACGTGATCAAGATGGGCGGTATCGGCGGCCCCGCCCGCGACGCCGCCAAGTCCTACACGCCCGGGCCGGTCGGCGTGATGTCACGCTCGGGCGGAATGACGACCGAGATCTCCTCCACGCTGACCGCGGCCGGGCTCGGACAGTCGACGGCCGTCTCGATCGGCGGCGACGCGATCATCGGCTCGACCTACGCCGAACTGATGCCGCTGTTCGAAGCCGACCCGCAGACCGAGGCGATCGTGATCTACACCGAGCCGGGCGGGCGGATGGAGGCCGAGCTCGCCCGCTACGTGACCGAGAGCGGCTCGCGGGCTGCCGATCGTGGCCTTCATGGCGGGGCGCTTCATGGACGAGATGCCGGGCATGAGCTTCGGCCACGCGGGCACGATCGTCGAGGGCAAGGAGGACACGGCGACGGAGAAGATCGCCCGGCTCGCCGAGGCAGGCATCGTGGTGGCCGAGGAGATCTCGGCCATCCCGGGCTCGTCAAGGAGAAGATCGCGCAGGCCGCGGCGGTATGAGCGACGGGTGTGTTCATCGGAGTCGAGGTCGACCCCGCGGTCGCGGCCGACCCCGAGATCGCCTCAAAGCTCGAGGAGGTCTGCCCGGTCGACATCTACCGCGCGGGCAGAGACGGGCGTCGAGATCGTGCCCGAGAACCTCGATGAGTGCGTTCTTTGTGAGTTGTGCCTCAATGCCACGCCCGCCGGGGCGGTGAAGGTGATCAAGCGCTATGACGGCGACGCGGTGCTAGGCGCCTGAACCGCCGGCGTGCCCTTGGCCGAGGAGCCGCGCGATCACCACGCTCGAGCTGCAGACGGTGAAGCTCCAGACCGATGCGGGCGTCGCCACGGTCGTACTCAACCGGCCCGACGCGCTGAATGCATGGACGCGCAAGCTCGGCGAGGACATGCTGGCGGCGCTCGAGCGGGCCGAGGCCGACCCGGACGTACGGGTGATCGTCTTCACCGGCGCCGGGCCGGCGTTCTCCTCTGGCGCCGATCTCAAGGGCGGGGCCGAGCTGGGCGCGACGGCAAGCCCGACGTGCTCGGGCAGCTGCGCGACGCCTACAACCCGTTGCTCGCGCGCGTGCGCGACGGTGCCGAAGCCCGTGATCGCCAAGGTCAACGGGCCCGCGGTGGGCATCGGCTGCTCGCTGGCGCTCGCGGCCGATCTGATCGTGGCCGCGCGAGTCGGCCTACTTTCTGCTCGCCTTCGTGAACATCGGCCTGGGGCTCGACGGCGGCGCGTCGATGACCTTGCCGCTGCGCGTCGGGCACGCGCGAGCCTTCGAGATGGCCTTTCTCGGCGAGCGGATCCCGGCCGCGCGGCGCTCGAGTGGGGCTGATCAACCGGGTCGTAGCCGACGACGGAGCTCGACGAGCGCGGTCGCGCGCTCGCCGGCAGCTGGCGGCCGGCCCGCCGGGGCGCTCGCGACGATCAAGCGGACGATCAATGCACCGGCTCTACGCGGGCTTCGACGAGCTGCTCGAGCTCGAGGCGGTGCTGCAGCAGGAGCGGGTCCAGTCCGCGGACTTCATCGAGGGCGTGATCGCCTTCCTGCGAAGGTCGCGCCGCCGCGCTTCACCGGCTGAGGACCCTCCACGGTAGCGGTGAGGCGCGCCATGAACCTCGCGACGATCCTGACCGACTCCGCCGAGGCGCGACCCCGACAACGTCGCGATCAAGCTCGACGACGTCGAGTTGAGCTACAGCTGCTCGACGGCGCCACCGCCCACATCGCCGGGCTGCTCGCCGCGAGGGGCGTCGAGCCCGGCGACCGCGTCGGGATCATGCTCCCGAACGTCCCCTACTTCCCGGTCTGCTACTACGGCGTGCTGCGCGCGGGCGGCGTGGTCGTGCCGATGAACGTGCTGCTCAAGCGCCGCGAGGTGGCCTTTTACCTGCGGGACTCGGGCGCGCGGCTGCTGTTCGCCTGGCACGGGTTCGCCGAGGAGGCGCGAGGCCGGGGCCGCAGGAGGCCGGCGCCGAGTGCGTGCTGGTCGAGCCGGGCGAGTTCGAGCAGCTCGTGGTCGGCGAGGCGCAGCCCGAGCGAGGTCGTCGACACGCGCCGACGACGACACCGCGGTGATCCTCTACACCTCGGGCACGACCGGCACGCCCAAGGGCGCCGAGCTCACCCACGCCAACCTGACGCGCAACGCCGAGGCGGCGCGCGTCGCTGTTCGACCTCGGCTCCGAGGCGGTCGTGCTCGGCGCGCTGCCGCTGTTTCACTCCTTCGGCCAGACGTGCGCGATGAACGCCACGCTCAGCGGCGGGTGGCACGCTGACCCTGATCCCCCGCTTCGACCCGGCCAAGGCGCTCGAGATCATCGAGCGCGACCGCGTCAACGTGTTCGAGGGCGTGCCCGACCATGTACGGCGCGATGCTGCACGCGCCCGACCGCGAGCGGTACGACACCTCGTCCCTGCAGATGTGCGCCTCGGGCGGCGCGGCGATGCCGGTCGAGCTGCTGCGCGGCTTCGAGCAGGCGTTCGGCTGCAAGGTGCTCGAGGGCTATGGCCTGTCCGAGACCTCGCCGGTGGCCTCCTTCAACCATCCCGACCGCGAGCGCAAGGCCGGGTCGATCGGCACCCCGATCAGCGGCGTCGAGATGAAGGTCGTCGACGAGGACGGCAACGAGGTGCCGCAGGGCGAGGTGGGCGAGATCGTGATCCGCGGGCCACAACGTGATGAAGGGCTACTGGAACCGGCCCGACGCCACCGACGGAGGCGATCCGCGACGGCTGGTTTCACACCGGCGACATGGCCAAGGTCGACGAGGACGGCTACTTCTTCATCGTCGACCGCAAGAAGGACATGATCATCCGCGGCGGCTACAACGTCTATCCGCGCGAGATCGAGGAGGTCCTCTACGAGCACCCGGCCGTGCGGGAGGCCGCCGTGGTCGGCGTCCCCCATGACGAGTGGCGAGGAGGTCGGCGCGGCGGTGGCGCTGAAGGACGGCCGGCAGGCCGATCGCCGACGAGCTGCGCGAGTTCGTCAAGGAGCAGGTTGCCGCCTACAAGTACCCGCGCAAGATCTGGTTCGTCGACGATCTGCCCAAGGGTCCGACCGGCAAGATCCTCAAGCGCGAGATCGAGCCGCCGGCAGGGCGTGAGCCGGAGGCGGCGCGGGCCGTGCGGCCGCGCAGGGCGCAACGACGGGCCCAGATCCACGCGTGGATCGTCGAGCTGGCGCGAATACCAGGGGCACGCGCAGGGGCGTGGTGCGGCACCGCGGAGATGCTCGCCGAGGCTCTGTTCGGCGCCCCTAGCCCCCGGCAGCCGAGGCGCTCACCGATCGCCGAGTCGGGACGGACTAGCCGCTGGGGTTCGCGGTCTTCTACGCCACGTTCTCGACCTGGGAATGCCGACCGGCAGGCATCTGGCTCGAGGATCTTCTACGTCCCGGACGCCGAGCGCGGCGGCGAGGCGGCCGGGATCTGGCCGCGGGCTCGAGTCGACCGCGGGCTGAGATCGCCGGCATCCACGCGGCGGGCACCCGCTGGAGTGGCACGCTGCTCAGCTCCAACACACGGGCGCTGGGGTTCTACGAGCGGCTCGGCGCGACGAGGCTGAGCGCCTCTGAGCTTCACCGACTGGACGACGAGAGCCAGGGCCGCTGTCCAGCCGGCGCGTCGGGACTTGGTCTGAGCGTCGTGCGCGCGACGCCTCGCCGGTCCTGGGGATCTCACCCTCAACGACCACCTGGCGGCGGCGACGGGCGCCCGGGAGCTGGTGCGCGCGGCGCGGCGGGCGCCAATCGCGGCTCCCCGACTCGGCGTCTTCCTGGAGCGACTGGCGGTCGAGATCGAGGAGGACCGCACGTCGCTGCTGTCGATCATGGGCGTGCTCGGCGTCGGGGTCGACCTGATGAAGCTCGCGGCCGGTTGGGGAGCCGAGAAGGCAGGACGTCTGAAGCTCAACGGGCGCCTGTTCGGCTACTCGCCGCTCAGCCGCGTGGTCGAGCTCGAGGTCCTGGCGCTGGGCGTGCGAGGAAAGCTGGCGCTGTGGCGCGCGCTGGACCAGCTCTCCCAGGATCAGCCAGAGCTCGAGGGGAAGCTCTCGTCGTCTCAGCTCGCCGAGCTGGTCGTGCGGGCTGAGTGCCAGCTGGCGGAGTTGGAGGAGCACCGGCTGCGAGCCGTGTCGCTCGCGTTCGACGGCGCGCAGTAGCAGGGCCCCGCCGGAGCGGGGCCCTCCCGTAGCAGACCTGTAAGCCGGATCCTGTCGTGAGCAACCATCCATCTGAGCGGCCTACCCGGACCTTGGCGAGCAACCTACAAACGGTCCTGCTTGGCCTAGCATCGGGTGGGGTTTACCTGGCCGCCGCGTCACCGCGACGCCGGTGCGCTCTTACCGCACCATTTCACCCTTACCGGCCTGAAGCTCTGCAGCGGCTCCGGGCTTAGGCGGTGTCATTTCTGTGGCACTTTCCCGCGGGTTTCCCCGGGTCGGCGTTACCGACCACCCTGCCCTGTGATGTCCGGACTTTCCTCGAAGGTGATTACCTCCGCGACTGCTTGGCCTGCGCCGATCAGGATACCGCGCCTGAGGCGTCCGCATGGGCGTCGTTAGCTGCGCAATCCTCGCAGGACGGCGCCGCACAGCGCGCGCCGCCGATCGGCGGGCGCCGGCCCGTATCGCGGCTCCATCTGCCCGCCGCACAACGGGCAGGCGACCGATCGTGCCTCGCGACGGCGCCCCACAGCCGGCGATCAGCTCGTCGAGCGTCGGCTCGCCGAACACGGCGTCACAGCGCCGCCGGAAGCCCGGGCGGCCGCGCCAGGCAATCGCGGTCACGACGATGCTCCTCATCAACCCGACCACCCTGCCGAGAATTCGCACCTCCCGGCTGCGGATCGGCTCCATGGCCTCGTTCTCCGGCTGCAGCCGGATGTGGTCGTCCTCCGGAAGAACCGCTTGACGGTCGCCTCCTCGCCCACCAGCGCGACGACGATCTCGCCGTCCTGGGCGTGTCCTGCGGACGGACCACCACCAGGTCGCCCTCGAGGATGCCAACGTTCTTCATCGACTCTCCGCGCACGCGGAGCAGGTATTCGCCCTGATCACCGCCGGCGAACGACGGCGTCTGGATGTACTCCTCGATGTTCTCCTCGGCCACCACCGGCTGGCCGGCGGCAACCTGGCCGACCAGGGGAAGTCCCGGGTTGACGAATCCCCGGACGCCCGCCGCCGCCCGGTCGAGCAGCTCGATCGCCCGCGGCTTGGTCGGATCGCGCCGGAGCAGGCCGATCCGCTCCAGGTTGGCCAGATGGGCGTGGACCGTGGAGGACGAGGCCAGCCCCACTGCCTTGCCGATGTCCCGCACGGTCGGCGGATACCCGTACTTGGCCGAGTACCGCTTGATGAAGTCGAAGATCTCCTGTTGGCGCTTGGTCAGGTCCATGCGTCACCTCCTTGATCGTGCGGGCCGCTGCGTCGAACGTGTGTTCGTGACTGTAGCGGGGCCCACGGACGGACACAAGCACGGAGAGCCGCGTGTCTAGCGGTTCCTGCCGAGCGCGGGTGCCGCGCACGCGCCGCGAGCGAAGCACCGTCAGCCCTGGGCAACCCAGGGCTATACTCGCCGCCGCACGCGCCTGTGGCGGAATTGGTAGACGCGCAAGGTTGAGGGCCTTGTGGACCGCATGGTCCGTGGAGGTTCGAGTCCTCTCGGGCGCACTCGCAGACTGGCCTGAGCCAAGGCCGTCAGGGCCGCTCGACCACCCCGTCCTGCGTGCCACGCGAGCCCCCCGTCCGCGCTCAGCGCCGGCGTGCCACGCGACCCCCCTAGTGCGCGCCAGAGGTCAGCCGAGATTTTTACTTCGCGGGTTTTGGCCGCGAGTAGGGTTGTCGCACAGGGCACCGGGGGCGTTCGGCCGGCCGCAACGGACCATCGCCCGCAGACGAGCAATCCGCCTGAGTCAGGACTCGGGCCGTACGAAGGAGTTAGCCGTGCGCGTAATGATGAAGGTTGACCTCGATACCGAGGCCGGCAGCCGCGCGATCGAGGACGGATCTATCGGTCAGATCATGCAGCAGAGCCTCGCTCCGCTCAATGCCGAGGCGGCGTACTTTGGCCCCGAGAACGGCAAGCGCACCGCGTTTATCGTCTTCGACATGGAGGACCCGTCGCAGCTGCCGCGTACGACAGAGCCGCTGTTCAGAGCGTTTAAGGCCCACATCGAGATCTTCCCGGTCATGGACCAGGCGGATCTGCAGAAGGGTCTGCAGCAGCTAGCCGGCGGATAGCAGGCAGGCGTCCGCGAGCCGGCCGCGGGTTGCGTCAGCCGCCGCTCCGGCGGAGCAACGCTCGCCGGCCGGCAAGCTCCTGTCGCTCAATCGAATCGCCGATCAGCCAGATCGTTGGCGGCCATAGCCCGACGAATAGAGCGCGTCGCTCGGCGTTCCCGCGCTCGTCTTGGTCGACCGTCTTGGCGCGGATCCAGAGGGCGATGCACAACCCCACCGACCCGAGCGATAGGCATTGCAGGTGCCAAGCGCGCAGCCCGGCGTCATAGAGGCGCTTTGTCACTTCGCGTGAGTGGGGTGTCACGGACGAGGATGGACAAGACTTACCCGCTAAAGAGGCTCGCTGCACAGCTTGCTCGGGATTTCGAGTGGGTAGGCGGAGATCATGCGAGACTCTCGGACCGCGATCAGCCGCTGGTTGGTCACCGCTACTTGGCCCCTCGGAGTGGCTCTCACCTCGTGGGATTACATGTGGCGCACGACACCGATGCGGCGTCAGGAGATTTCCGGGGCACTCCCTTCGGCGCGGCCGGATCTTCTCTCGTATCCGGCCGAGCTGAGCCGCGAGCAGGTGCAGGCTCACGACGATGGTTGCGGGCCGCTGTTTCATCGCCTCTACCGAACGCGGATCACGGGAGAGCCAAGATCACGGCCGAGGAGTTGATGGAGTTGGTCCAGGTCCGATCTGAATCGTGCTGCGCCGACGAAGTTCGCGCGCTTCCAGCTCGTCCAGGGAGAGCGCGGAGAGCTGAAGCGCGGCGACGAGTACGTCGTGCGCATGCCGGGCCCGTGGGACGGCCCCGTCCGCGTAGTCGACAGTGGAGCCGCGAGCTTTTCGCCTGGCCACGCTGACCGGCCACCTGGAGGCCGGTCAGATCGAGTTTCGCGCGCGCGATGAGGAGCAGTCGCTGGTGTTCGAGATCGAGTCGTGGGCGCGCAGCAGCTCGCCCCTCGTCAACCTGCTCTACCACCGGCTGAGGATGGCCAAGGAGGTGCAGGCACACATGTGGATCTCGTTCCTTGAAAAAGTGGTCAAGCTCTCTGGCGGTCGTATGACGGGCGGCGTCGAGATCGAGACCGAGCGGATCGACGACGACCCGGTGCGGCCGTGAGCGCACCAGTCGCTCGGGTCCCCGAGGATCGGCCGCAAGCTCGCGGAGCTTCCGAGCAAGCCGCTCAATTTCGACCCGTCGTCCTCGAGGCGGCCTCGCCCGAAACAGGCTGGACGATCAACGATCTGCGCCAGCGCCTCCGCCCTGAGCCTCCGGGGATGCCGGTGGAGCGCGGAAGCTGGCAGTGGCTCAACGCCTGATGAGCGGATACGAGTTCGCCGACCCCTCGATCGTGCGGGCCTATTACGACCCGGAGCTGCCGTTGGCAGAGCGGAACATGCTGCTGAAACTGCAGGCCCTCGGCGTCGCGTACCTGCTCGTGGGGGTGCGCGTGGGCGATCTCTACGAGGGAAGTCGAGAGGTCGGCGGCAGGACAGCCTACGTCTGGGGCTGGAACTACCGCACCCTTCAGGGACACGTCGAGATGGGCCAGATGGACTGGGAGGTGTGGAAATGGTTGGACGAGGGCGAGGTCGAGTTCCGTGTGCACGCGGTCTCGCGCGTCGCCAGGATTCCCAACCCGATCGTGCGGCTCGGCTTCCACCTGCTGCGTGGCCGCGAGCGCCAGGTCTTTCTGGACAGCACGCTGGAGCGCATGCGCACACTTACCGAACTCGTGCTAGCCGGCGAGGAGGAACCAGCGATCCGCGGCGCGGCGGCCACGTTGACGGCGAGACCCGACCGCGACGGCGAGGCCGCCCACGCGGCCGTGGCGCGCAGCGCGCGACGGCAGTAAGAGCGCCCCCTACGAGCCGCCGGAGCCCGCTGGCTCTGGCATGGGCCTCGCCCCATTGGAGCCCCGGCTACCGGCATCGTGCACGACACTCCCATTCGCCCGCGTCGCTCGCGAGGGAGCGGGAGCGATCGCCGACAGCCACCTGGGCTTGGCGAGCAGCATCTGCACGACCCCGATCCGGTTCTCGGCGAAGCCTGCTTCGCAGTACGCCAGATAGAAGCGCCAAAGGCGCTGGAAGCGCTCGTCGTAGCCGAGGCGCTCGAGCTGCTCCGCGTTTGCGCCGAAGTTGTGGCGCCAGCGACTCAAGGTCTCGACGTAGTGGGTGGTGAGCTCCTTGAGACCCGCGATCCGCATGTCGGTGTCGCCGGCCAAAGAGCGCGCGATGGCTTCTATCGATGGCAGTGAACCGCCGGGGAAGATGTGGGTGCGGATGAAGCTGGGCGAGGCCTTCTCGACCTCGTAGGCGCGATCGTCGATCACGATCGCCTCGAGCAGCATCGCGCCGGACGGCCGCAGCAGCTCCCCGCAGCGGGCAAAGAACGTGCCCAGGTTGCGCCAGCCGACAGCTTCGATCATCTCAATCGAGACCAGCTTGTCGTAGCGGCCCCGCAGGTCCCGGTAGTCCTGGCAGAGGACAGTCACGAGCTCAGCCAGGCCGGCTTGCTCGACCCGCCGGCGCGCATAGTCGTACTGGGCCCGGGAGATCGTCTGTCTCACGCGGCAACCACGGGTCGCGGCCGCGTGCAGCGCAAAGCCACCCCACCCCGTTCCGATCTCGAGCACGTGGTCGGAAGGGCTCAGCTCGAAGCTGGTCGCACACGCAGCTTCAGCTTCGCCCGTGATGCGTCACCGAGCGTGGCTCCCTGGCTCGGGAAGTAGGCGCACGAATACATCATCGTCTCGTCGAGCATCAGTGCGAACAGCTCATTCCCGAGGTCGTAGTGCGCGGCGATGTCGCGCCGGCTGCCGGTGCGCGAGTTTGCGCCACGGATACCGCGCACCGCCTGGAGCGGCACACGGGCCGGGGCCACACGTGCGCGCCACCGATCCAGCACGTGGGCGTTGCGGGCCGCGACGCGGATCACGGCGGCGAGATCTGGGGTATCCCAGAGACCGCCGATGTAGGCGTCAGCCATCCCTCGACTGCCGCGCATCATCAGCCCCCATGCGCGCGGCGATTGATCCATACCCGGGCGCGGGGGTGGCCATCACCGAACACGAGGCGACGACCTGACTCGACGATCGTCAGCTCTCCCTCGGGAAGGCGAGCGAGCAGCCCGCTCAGGAGCGCGCGAGCAGGCGTCACGCTGCCGCCTCCCGCTTGGTGTACACAGGGACCCCGCGCAGCTTCAGTACCAGTGCGTGGCCATAGATCAGTGCGAGCACCCGCAAGGCCGCGAGCGGATATCGGCGCCACATCCGTCTCGCGGTCGCCGCGCTCAGGGCCGTTCGGCGCAGCGAGAGCGTGGCGTCGAAGACTCGCCGGCCTCCTTGCCAATTTTCGATCTGAACCGAGAGCGTCGGTCCCGGCACGGCCGCGCGCCAGACGTACTGCTGGTCCATCGCCATGAATGGAGACACGCGCATTCGTTTGACCGAGCGTCCGTGCACGACGGCTTCGTCCGCTCGATTCTTCAGCACGTACGCGTGGCGCTCTCCCCAGGGCGTATTCGTCACCTCCGCGACGATGGCTTCAAGCCGCTCGTCGACTCCGAAGCAGTAATAGAAGCTGACCGGATTGAAGCAATGACCGCAGGTGCGGAGTTGTGTCAGGACCCGGACCGGCCCCTCCGGCCGCCAGCCGCACTGGTCCTCCACCATTAGGCGCACGGCATCTCCCCAGGGGCACCGCGGGATCGCCGAGGTAGTCCTGGCGGCAGAAGCGCACGAGACGTGGGAGGCTCTCGATATGAGGCGACCACCGAGCACCTCGCCGATGCGGTCAACGTCGAGGTAGAACAGGGCCAGGCGGTGACTAAACGAACGGCGGCGGACGCGCGAAGCGGCGATGACGGACCGTGCCCTCGTAGATCCAGCCCGGCACGATCTCGAGCACCGGCTCGTTCATGCCGCGAGCAATTGACTGGCGGCCGGTCCTATCTCGCGTACCACGCGAAGTGCGCTCTGGACCCCATCCTCGTGAAAGCCCCAACCCCAGTACGCGCCGCAGTAGTGCGTACGGTTCTGGCCGCTGATCTCAGCCGTGCCGGCTTTGCGCGAGAACGCCCGCCCGGGTGTAACACGGGATGGGAATAGTCGATTCTGCGGATGATGCGGGCAGGGTCGATCTCCTCGCTCCGGTTGAGCGTCACGCACAGCTCGACGTCGGCGTCGATCGACTGCAGGCGGTTCATGTGATAGGTGACGGTCGGCGGCCCACCGAGGTCCATCGCGCAGGTGGTAGTTCCAGCTCGCCCAAGCCCTCCGCCGCCGCGGTAGCAGCCGCTCGTCCGTGTGCAGCACCGCCTCGTTGCGCTGATAAGGGATCGCGCCGAGCAGCTCGCGCTCGCGGTCAGTTCGGATCGCTCAGTAGCTCGAGCGCCTGATCGGAATGCGCCGCCAGCACAATGGCATCAAATCGCTCGCCGCTCCCACGCGCCCACACGGTGACGCCGGCGGGATCACGGCGGATCCGCTCCACAGGCGTGGCGAGCCGCAGGCTCGAGCGCCAAGGTCGGACAAGCGCTTCCACGTAGGTACGGGATCCGCCTCGGACAGTGCGCCAGCGAGGACGATCTCGGAAGCCGAGCATGCCGTGACTGTCGAAGAAGGTGACCATAAAGCGCGCGGGAAACGACCACCGCTCGCGAGTGTCAGCCGACCAGACGGCAGAGACTTGCGGCACGATCAGGCGTCGCACGAACGCATCGCTGTAGGCCCTGTCGGTCAACCACTCCCCCAGGGAGGGATTGGCTTCAGAGCGCAGCAATTCCTGGGCATCGCGGTTGAAGCGCAGCAGATCGGCGATCATGCGATGGAAGGTCGGGCTCGCGAGGTGGCGGCGGTTTGCGAAGAGTCCGTTGGCCGACGCCCCGTTGTACTCGAACCCGCGCCCGTCGCTGACGCCAAAGCTCATGTCGGAGGGCTGGGTCGCGACATCGAGCTCGTCCAGCAGCCGCTGAAAGCCCGGATAGTTGCGGTCGTTGAGGACGATGAAGCCAGTGTCGACCGCATGCACGCCGTCGATCGTCTCCACGTCAACGGTGTTCGCATGGCCGCCCGCGTAGCTGGCGGCCTCATACACGACAAGCTCATGCTGTCGGTGAAGAAGATGGGCGCAGGTCAAGCCGGAGACGCCGGCGCCGATGATCCCGATCCTCATACCAGCTATTCGGATCAGCGCTCTGAGCGGATCAGCCAGGACGAGAGGTGGGTCAGCATGCGCGCGCTGACCGCGGTCGCGAGCTGAAGCTGGGTCTCGAGAGCCAGCGACAGTGGCGTTTCGAGAACCGTCGCGAAGGGCTCGTCCAACGCGGCATCTTGCGCCGCGGCGATCTCGGCACAGATCCTCGACGCGTCCCGTACCACGTCTGGTTCGACGCTCCAGATCGCCTCGAAGGTGCGCTTCGCATCGCCGCGCTCGGCACCCCCAGGCGACTCCCAGCCCGCCAGGCAGAGGGCGAAACTCTCGCCTTCGCAGACCAGCGCCCACTCCCGGTTCAAGGGATGCTCGCGCGGGCACGGAAACCTCGATCGGGCCATTCGGCGGTCTGCGCGTGCGCTTGAAGTCGGCGAAGACGACCGCCAGATCGGCGGTTCTCGAGGAGCTCTCGCCAGCGCCGCTTGGCCTGGCGATAGAACCGATGCTGCTGGAAGGCGCCGAACACAACCCCTCGCTCGGCGCGCGCGAGCACCTCGTCCTCGATCGCGCGCGAAAGCGCCAGCATCATCGGCTTTAGCACTGTGCGCGGTTGCAGATCAGGTCGTCGCCGACGCAGTAACGCGTAGACGGAGGCGCTCGGCTCCGAGCCGCGGGCACGCGCCTGCTCGATGGCTGCTCCAGCGCGAGTCCCGCAGCCCGCCTGGCGACGACCGCACGGATCAGCTCGACGTCTCGCTCGTTGTAGCGGCGATGACCGCTCGTCAGACGCTTTGGACTCGGGAACCCGTACCGCCGTTCCCACATCCGCAGCGTCGCCTCCGCGACGCCGGTGCGTTCGACCACATCGCCGATCGAGAAGAGGGTTGGCGCCGTCATGAACAGAGTGTATAGGTTTATCTCATATCTTTGTTCGGGTATGGTTCTCGGCCATGAGGTTCGCGCAAGCCATCGACACCGCCCTCGACCGAAGCATCGCGCTCGGGTACGGCAACGTCGGCCTGAAGCTACGACGCCGGCTGCCGGGCTGGCCCCCCGACCCGCCGCGGATGGACGGCAAGGTAGTGCTGGTGACGGGAGCGGCGTCAGGAATCGGGCTGGCTGCCTGCTGCGGCTTCGCTCGGCTCGGCGCCAACGTCCTGGCGGTAGCCCGCGATCGAGAAGCGCGCCGAGGAGGCAGTCGACCAGATCATGAGGGTGGCTCCGGGCGCACACGCCAGGGGGATCGGGTGCGATATCAGCAGCATCTCCGCCCTACGGTCGCTTGCCACGGGAATCGCCAGCGAGGCGTCACGCCTCGACGTGCTCGTCAACAACGCCGGCGTGATGCCCGGGAACGCCAGCGCTCGCCCGACGGTCGCGAACTGATGTTTGCCACGCACGTCTTGGCGCCATTCGCGCTGACCGCGTGGCTCACAGACCTGCTGGCGCGGAGCGCGCCTGCGCGGGTGATCAACGTGGGCTCAGGCGGGATGTACGGGCAGAGCCTGCCGGCCGGTGACCTCGAGTCGGAGCGGGCGCGCTATTCGTCGAAGAAGCTCTACGCGCGCACCAAGCGCGAACAGGTGGTGATTACCGAGCAATGGGCCAACGCGCTGCGTGAGCGAGGCGTCGTCGTCCATGCCATGCACCCGGGCTGGGTCGACACCAAAGGCGTCCGCGAATGGCTTCCGCTCTTTCGCGTGCTCACGAGGCTCGATCATTCGCTCGCCCGAGGAAGGCGCGGACACGGTCGTCTGGCTCGGCGCAGCGCCTGAGGCGCTCACGAGCTCGGGCCAGTTCTGGCACGACCGCGTGGCACGACCGACGCATTACCTCCTGGGGGCCAAGCATGACTCGCCACAAGCCCGTCAGGAGCTCTGGGACCTGTGTCGGTGCTTGGTCGAGGGCTGACGGTCAGTGACGGCAGTGCTATGGCTCCGCCGCGATCTTCGCCTCCATGACCATCCCGCGCTGCGCGCGGCGATCGCAGCAGGCGACCGTCTCGCGCCGCTGTTCGTGTTCGATCCGCGCCTGCTGCGCGCCAGGCACCTTCCGGCGCATCTTCAACCCGGCGCGTCAGCAGGAGCGCTTCGATCCGGGCGGATCGTATGTGCGCCGCTACGTCCCCGAGCTTGGGAACGTCCCCGATTACTACCTGGCCGAACCCTGGACCATGCCCGACGAGGTCCAGCGAGAGGCCGGATGCATCGTGGGCAAGGACTATCCAGCCCCGATCGTTGACCACATCGCGGCCCGCCGCGACGCCCTGGCGCGTTACGCCATCGGCGGCAGCTGAGTCACCCGGCGAGCCGCGCGACCCAGGGCCCGACCTCACGCGGCGAGCCGCGCGACCTGCTTCATATCGTCAAGCGTGCTGAGCGAGGCGTAGATCTTCTCGTCCTCGCCGATCTGGAGGCCCCAGCGGCCTGCCTCGACCTCGACCGAGCCGCATTCGTGCCGTGAGACGACTCCGACGACCGTCGACTGGCTCCACCGGCTCTGCTGGACAGTGAGAACGGATCGCTCGGTCACCAACACGGTGCGCGGCTTGACGCTGAAGAGCAGCTGGCCGATCAGCGGCAGGAACACGGGGGAAACGGCCGTCTGACCGCGAAAGACTCTGAGGACTTCCTCATCCCCCAGATACTCCCTCGCCTTCTCTACGAGCTTGCGCTCGATCCTGATCCGCTTGCCCGATGGCACACGGACCAACTCTTCTATGGCCGCGTCGTTCAAGCCCAGTAGCTTAGTGGCCGTCTCCCCTGACTCCCGCGCCTTCGGCGCCGACCGGCGAGACGCTAGGCTTGCCCCAGCCGCTCGGTATTTCTCAACCGCGGGACCAGTCCGCTGGCTCGCGCAATCACTCTCGGGATGAGGATCTGGTTCGACATGACAGCTTCCGCGCATCCCGTGGTCTTTCGTCCCATCATCACCCGTCTGCGCGACGCCGGGCCACGAGGTCGAGATCACGGCGCGCGACTACGCCCAGACGCTCGGCCTGCTGAAGCTGAACGGTCTCGACGCGGTCGTGATCGGACGCCACGCGGGCGCCTCCCGGGCGCGCAAGGTGGCGGCGCTCGCCTCGCGCACCACGCGGCTCCACCGCTGGGCGCGAGGGCGCTTCGACCTCGGTGTGGCGCACGGATCGAACGACCTCGCGCTGGCCGCAGCATGGGCCCGGATCCCGGCCGTCAACATGTTCGACTACGAGTTTGCGATCCAGCAGCACCACATCGGCTGCCGCCTGGCGCGGCGCGTCATCACCCCCGATGGAATCCCCCCATCTCGCCTGGCCCGGTTCGGCGCCACCGGCGAGAAGCTCGTGCAGTACCCAGGGCTGAAGGAGGAGTACTACCTCGCCGACTTCAAGCCGGACCCCACCGCGCTCGATCGACTCGGTGTCGACAGCTCACGGATCGTCGTGATCGTGCGACCACCCCCGGATGTCTCCCTCTACCACCGCAAGTCGAATCCGCTCTTTCCGCGTGTGCTGAGCTTCCTCGGCGACCGCGAAGATGTGCACGCGGTGGTGCTGCCGAGGACCGCCGCGCAGCGTGAGCACGTTCGCGCGCTGAGGCTCCCCTCCGTGGTCCTGGCCGAGCAGGCCGTCGACGCGCAGAGCCTGATCGCGTTCTCGGACCTCGTCGTCTCGGCGGGCGGCAGCATGAACCGCGAGGCCGTCGCGCTGGGGGTGCCCGTTTACACGACCTACGGCGGCCGGCTCGGCGGCGTCGATGAGGCCCTCATTCGAACCGGGAGGCTGCGACCATTGAGCGATGTGCGCGCACTCGAGCTGCATAAGCGTGAGAAGACACTTGAGTGGCCGCGGCGCGATCCGCAGCTGCTCGTCGACATGATCTCTCAGCGCCCCCAGATGATCCGCACGAGCGCCAAGCGTCACGCCGGAGTAGCACGGTTTGCACGAGCGCTGAGCGGGCCCGCTCCGCCGATGCCGGCGCCCGAGAACCACCAGTCGCTGGTCGAGCAGTACGCGGCCATGGCACACGTATTCCAGCCCCGCGCCGTCGACCACCTGTTGCGCGTGCTCGATCTGGTGATCGGCGTATTGGCCGCTCTGATCACCTCACCGCTCGCGCTGCTGATCGCGCTGGTGCTCAAGCTGAGCTCCCCGCGTGCCCCCGTCCTCTACCGCGGCTGGCGTGTCGGCCGCGGCGGTCACCTGTTCCAGATGCTCAAGTTCCGCACGCTCGCGCCAGACGCCGAGCAGCGGCTCGGACCCTTCCTCGGTCACGAGCTGACTCAGCTGACCGAGTCCGAGATGAGTCGCATCGGCCGCAGCTTGCGCGCCTCGCGGCTCGACGAGCTGCCCCAGCTCTACAACGTGCTGCGGGGCGAGATGAGCCTCGTCGGTCCGCGCCCAATCCGACCTCGGTTCTTCGAGGAGCTATGCGTGAGCATCCCTGAGTACTGGCAGCGGCTCGTGGTGCGGCCGGGAGTGACGGGGCTCGCCCAGCTGCGCCTGACGCGTGAGATGACCTGGGCGGAGAAGCTCGCGCACGACCTCGAGTACATCGCCGACCGCTCGGTTCGTCTCTACCTATCGGTGATCGTCACGACCGTTTGGCTCGTGGCGATGCGCCCGGCGAACCGGCGCTCGGTGCTCAACCGCCTCCCCTGAACGCCGCTGTGTGCGGCATCTGCGGCAGCTACGACTTCGCGCACGGGCGGCCGGTGGACCCGGCCGTGCTCGAGCGCATGAACGCGGCCCTCATACACCGCGGCCCCGACGGCGACGGCGTCCACATCGACGGTGCGCTCGGGCTCGCTGCGCGGCGATTGGCGGTCATCGACCTCGAGCACGGCGACCAGCCGATGCTGGCCGACGGAGGCGGGGTCTGCGTCGTCCAGAACGGGGAGATCCTCAACCACCTCGAGCTGCGCGCTGGCCTCGAGCGCGACGGCGTCCGCTTCAGGACGCGCTGCGACACCGAGGTCTTGCTCCACCTCTACCTGCGCGACGGGCCTGAGTTCGTCTCGCAACTGCGCGGCATGTTCGCGCTCGCGCTGTGGGACCGGCGCGAGCGACGGCTGTTGCTGGCCCGCGATCGTTTCGGAATCAAGCCGCTCTACTACGCCGTCGCCGACGGCAGCATCAGCTTCGCCTCCGAGCTCAAGGCGTTGCTGCGCCAGCCGTCGTTCTCGCGCGAGGTCGACCGCGAGGCGCTGCACGCCTTTCTGGCGTTCAACTCGATCCCGGCGCCCCTCACGATCTTCCGCGCTGCTCGCAAGCTGCCGCCCGGTCACCTCATGCTGTGTGGCCCCGGCGAGCCGAAGCTGATCCGCTACGCCCGGCCCTCCCCCACGCCGGCAAGCGAGCTCCGGCGCGAGCCTGCTGAGATCCTGGCCGACGAGCTGCGCGAGCGGCTGCTCGACTCGGTCGGCGCCCACCTGCTGGCCGACGTGCCCGTGGGCGTGCTGCTCTCCGGTGGCGTCGACTCATCCGTCCTGACAGCACTGGCCGCGCGCAGCTCGCGGCAGCGCGTCGCGACCTTCTCGATCGGCTTTCGCGAACGCTCCTTCAACGAGCTCGAGCTCGCGCGCCAAGTCGCCCGGCGCTACGACACAGACCACCACGAGCTCGTCGTCTCACCCCAGGTCGCCGAGCTGCTGCCTAAGCTCGTGGCCTCCTTCGACGAGCCCTTCGCCGACTCCTCAGCGATCCCCACCTACCTCGTCTCCGAGCTCGCCGCGCAACACGTCAAGGTCGTGCTCTCGGGCGAGGGCGGTGATGAGCTGTTCGGCGGCTACGAGACCTACGCCGCCGACCAGCTCGCGCGGTGGGTCGGGCCCGCGGCGGCGCGGCTGGCGCCGCTGGTCGAGCGCCTGCCGAGCTCGAGCAGCCGCGTCAGCCTCGACTACCGCGCCAAGCGCTTCGCGCGCGCGGCGGCGCTACCACCGCTCGAGCGCCACCATGGGTGGAAGGAGATCTTCTCGCCGCAGCAGCGGGCCGAGCTGTTGCAGGTCGATTGGCAGCTCCCGAGCTTCGATCCGCTGTGGCCCTGGCGGGAGCGATTTGCGGAGACGGACGGGCGCCCCGCTTCTGGCTCGCCTGCAAGACGTCGACATGGGCATCTACCTGGCGGATGACCTGCTCGTCAAGACCGACCGCATGAGCATGACTCACAGCCTCGAAGCCCGCGTCCCATACCTCGACCCGGTCGTCGCCGAGCTCGCCCTGGCGCTGCCCTCGGACCTGAAAGTGCGCGGCCTGTCGAAGAAGCGCCTGCTCCGCAAGGCGGCGGCGCCGCTTATACCGCCCGCCATCCTGCGGGCGCGCAAGCGTGGATTTTCGATCCCCGCGGCAGCCTGGCTGCGGGGCGAGCTGCGGCCCCTCGCGGAGGAGCTCCTGGCCCCTGAACGGACCCGCGCGCAGGGCTATTTCGAACCGGCGGCCGTGACCCGGCTGCTCGTCGACCACTGCGCGCGCGTTGATGATTACAGCCGCCAGCTGTGGGGGCTGATGTCGTTCTCGCTGTGGGTGGACTACGTGAGCGGCGAGAGCGTCGGCAGCAGCCGGCCAGCGCTGCGGACCGTCAGCTCCTAACCCCCCGCCGCTCGCGTTGTCGGCGTAATTCCTGGCGCGCGAGCGAGAGCTTGTGCACTTCGTCGGGGCCGTCTGCGAGGCGCAGCGTGCGCAGTTGGGCGTACATGTAGGCAAGCGGGAAATCATCCGAGACGCCGCCGCCACCGTGGACCTGGATCGCTCGGTCGACGATCTTGAGGGCGATCTCGGGAACCGCGAACTTGATCCCTGAGATCTCGATCCGGGCGCGCTGGTTGCCGACCGTGTCCATCAGCCAAGCGGTCTTCAGCACGAGCAGCCGCGCCATCTCGAGCTCGATGCGCGACTCTGCGATCCAGTCGCGGATGTTGGCATTGTGCGAGACAGGCTTGCCGAAGGTCTCGCGCTCGTCGGCACGGTCGCACAGCAGCTCGAGTGCGCGTTCGGCCGCGCCTATCGCGCGCATGCAGTGGTGGATGCGACCGGGCCCGAGACGGGCCTGCGCGATCGCAAAACCCATCCCCTCCGAGCCGATGATGTTCTCCTCCGGAACGCGCACGTCGGTGAACTCGAGCTCCCCGTGGCCCTCGGTGTCGTGATACCCGAACACCGGCAGGCTGCGCTTGACCCGCAGCCCTGGCGTATTCAGCGGCACCAGCACCATCGACTGCTGTTGATAGACGGGCCCCTCCGGGCTGGTCTTGCCCATCACGATCAGGATCCGGCAATGGGGGTGCATCACGTTGCTGGTCCACCACTTGCGACCATTGAGCACGTAGTGATCGTCGTCGCGCTCGATCCGCATGGCGATGTTGGTGGCGTCGGAGGAAGCCACGTCGGGCTCCGTCATCGCGAAGGCCGAGCGGATCTCGCCGTCGAGCAAAGGCCGCAGCCAGCGCTCCTTTTGACCCGGACTGCCGAACTGGTGCAGAACCTCCATGTTGCCCGTGTCCGGAGCCGAGCAGTTGCAAGCCTCCGAGGCGATCCTTGTGCGTCCCATGACCTCCGCGAGCGGCGCATACTCGGCGTTCGTGAGGCCGGCGCCCTCGTCCTGGTCGGGCAGGAAGAGGTTCCACAGGCCTCGGCGCCGGGCTTCCTCTTTCAGCTCGTCCATCACCGGGGGATAGAAGTGCGGGCGCCCCTCAGCCGTGGCGGCGCGCATCTGCTCGCGCCAGACAGCCTCGGCGGGATAGACGCGCTCGTCCATGAACGCGTGCAGCCGTGCTTGAAAATCGAGGGCTCGGTCCGACAGGGAGAAATCCACCGAGCGGCGGACTGTATCCCGATGCGGAGCGCGGCGACGCTCCGCTCGGATCAGCCCCCCGGCACCTCGGGATCAGCGTCCCGCCCCGAGCTCAGCCGTACGGCGTGCCGGATGAGGAGGAAGAGCTCGCCGCCTTGCCCTTGACCACGGTGCCCGATGGCGCCATCAGATACCAGAGGCCACCGCTCGAGTTGATCCCCTGGCCGTGCGCGACGCCGGCAGCCGTGTCGGTCACATAGGTGTAGAGCGGCCAGCCGTTGTAGGTGACCACGCGGCCACCGCTGGGGTTGGAGTCGCTACCGAGCAGCGATGCCTTGACCCCGGATCCCGCGGCCGGCTTGGACCCACCCGGCAGGGCCAGCGGGGGCCAGACCTGGGCGCAGCCCGAGACGCAGGTCACCTTGGCCGCCTTGTCCGGGGCGAAGACATAGAGGGCGTGGCCGGAGCTGTTGACAAGCACCATGCCGTAGGGCTTGATCTCCTTGGCGCTCACGGTGACCGACGCACCGGAGCTGGCGGTCGAGGCCGGCTTCGTGCTGTGCGTGGTCGTCCCCGAGCTGCTCGAGCCACAGGCCACTACGAGAAGGGCTGCGAGTGGCACGATCGCGATCTGAATGGATTTCCGCACGAGAACTCCTTTCGGGCTGCTGTACGCGAAACCCTGCAGCGCAGAAGTTACTCCGCCCCACCGCGGCCACGCAAATGCCCCACCGCGGCCACGCAAACGGGCTACCGACCGGGCAGATGGTAGATCAGCACCCTTCCGCTGGTCGCGCGGTCCGAGACGCTGCCGCCCACCGGCAGCACTACCCGCCCTCCCTCGACGATCGGGCTCGACCAGTGACCCGGAGCAGCCGCGAGCGAGGCAAAGATCCTGCCCGTCCTGGGATCCATCACGCGCAGCCGGCCGCCGAGCGGGTCGTATACGAACATGAGCCCACCGGCGATCACCGGACTCGATCCGCCCACCTGCCGCAGCCAGATCTTGTGGAGCCGGTCCCGCGAGAGCTTGTAGCCGGCGATCGCCTGGTAGTCGGCGACCACGAGGAACGTCGCGCCTCTAGCGCGGAACGCGACCGGGGCCGTGTACACGGGTTGCGAGGAGGGCGCCGGCAGCACCTGCAGCTGGCCGCCGGTGCGCGGGCCAGGGCCGCCCGTGGTGCCATCGAGACGTTTTAGGTTGAGCAGGTCCAGCACGCCCGCCTTGCCCCCCTGCACGGCTAGCGAGGTACCCGGCAGGAGCACCGGCGCCGTGCTGCCGACGTCCTGGTCGTGCGCGTTCAGCGTCGCCTGGTCCTTGGGGGTCCAGTTGTGGAGCAGGCGGCTGGCATCGGGGGTTAGCTCGAGCACGCTGTCGCCCCAGTTCGTATCGCCATTGAAGGGTCCGTTGCCGGTGGCCGCCAGCAGCCGGCCGCTGCGGGCCTCGACGACCGCACCGGCGCGCGCCCAGATGGCCGAATCGCTGGCGGGGCAAGAGGTCGGCGGGTGCAGCAGCTGGTGGTGACCCGAGCAGAGCGCATTCCATACATGCGCGAGGTGCCCGCTTGAGCGGTCGATCAGCGCGAGGTGGCCCTGATAGACCGGCGTGTCGCCGATGTAGCCGCCGGTCGCCACGATCACATAGCGCCCCGAGATGTTGAGCGCGCCTTCGATCTTCTCGCGCTTCGGGTTCCACGTGACGCGAGCTGACCAGAGCTGGCGGCCGGTTGTCACAGACAGCTTGTGGATGAAGCCGTCGGGGCTGGCCGCGTACAGATAACGGTGGTCGGGATCGAGGACCGGCGACGCGGTGGTGATCTGGTAGCTGCCCTCATAGCGCCCGATGTCCGCCGGCGTGTATTCCCACAGGCGTGTGGCGGTTGCGGGATCGAACGCGACCGTGCGGCCGTAGGTCGTGGTGACGAAGTTGACGTCGTGGAGGTGCCCGTGCAGCTTGATCGCGTGCAGCTGGACTGGCGATGAATCAGCAACACCGTTAAGGCGAAAGACCCGCGTCCCAAGCCGGCTCGCGTTTGCCGCGGTGATGCCGGTGCTCGATGGGCCGACGCCGCTGCGCGCCGCGTTGTAGTCGAACGTAGGCCAGTCTCCATCGGCCACGCGAGCTGGCGGAACGGCGGTGCGGCCGAGCGCGCCAGAGGTATGGCCCTGGACCCCGCAGGCCGCAAGCAGCGCGGAAGCCAGCAGGACCGCCGGTCGAGCGACACGGGCGCTGGGCGCCCGCGTCAAGTCACAACCCCAGTTTGTGGATCGTCTTGGTCAGCCCGGGAAGCTTCGGCAGCTTCGGCAGCTTGGGCAGCCCCGGCAGGATCTTGTGCACGGTCTTGGTCAGCTGGTGGACCGTTTTGGTCACGGTCGGCCCCAGCGGAGGCACATGCTTCGTGACGGGGGTGAGCGGGTTGGGCGGGTTGGGGGCCGGGGTCGGCGTGGGCTGTGGCGTTGGGCCGGGGCCCGACCCGCTGTGACCCGGGGTGCTGCCCGGTCCTGTCCCGTGCTGAGTGCTACCTGGCGTCCCGGGCGCGCGCGATCCGGTTGAGGGCGCGGTCGACGCCGCGTGTCTGGCTGTCGCCGTCGCGTGGCCCGCCGCGGGTGCGCTCGTCGCCCGACTCGTGGAGGCTGCGTGCCCGGTGGCCGCGGCCGCCGGCGAGGCGGCGTTGTGAACGGCCGACACCGGCGCCGGCACGCTGGGACCGGCAAACGCCTGCCCGAGCGAGCCGAGCCCGCCGAAGCCTCCCGCGAGCCCGAGCAGGGCGAGGGCGACGACGATCGCAACTGGCATCGCCATAGCGGCACCCGAAGCTCCCGACAGCTGTCGCATCCATGCGCGCGCAAGCGGCATGGGCACATGCTACCCGCTGGGCGCGAGGGCGTGTGGCAGTTCTGCCCCCCACAAGCGGGGTAGATCGGCATTGGCAGCGGACGTGCGGATCGTGACTAGGCGCTCCAGCGGCGGTACCCTCGCGCCCATGCGGCACCAGCCCATCGCCCGTTCGCTGCGGCTTGCGCTGATCACGCTGACGCTGGTGCTCGCCCTGGTCGCGGCGCTCGGCATCTCGAGCCTATACGCCTCGCGACAGAGCTACGAGAACACGCTCATCAACACCGCCTCGCTGTCGACGGCCGCGGCCAACCTCGCCGCCGCGGGAATCGCCGAGGAGGAAGTGCTGCGCGACGCGAGTGGACCGACGGCAGCGAGCGAACGCGCGCAGGCGCGCGCCACCTACGACAGCGATGCCGCGATCGTCACTCGGCTTTCGGCCGGCGATCCCCCGAGCGTGCGGCTGCTCGCGGCACAGATCGCCGCCCAGTCGCAGGTGCGCTCACTCGCCGCGCGCGGGCAGTTCTCGGTCGCCGATCGGCCCGGGGGTCCGCTGGCGCGAGTGCGCGAGCTCGCGGGCGCGCTGCAGAACCGCCAGCGCGTACGCCAGACCGCTGCGCGCGAGAAGGCCCGCACGGACTCCCGCCGGGCGCTGATTCTCATCATCGTCGCGGGCGTGCTCGCGCTGCTCGCGGCGCTGGCGCTGATCGCCGCGATCGTGCGCGGGTTGCGGAGGCCCCTGCAGGAGCTTGTCGCAGCCACTAGCGACCTGGCCGCCGGCCGACTCGACCGGCGCGTGGAGCCCTCGGGCCCGCGCGAGCTGGAGGAGCTCGGCGCGGCCTTCAACACGATGGCCGACGGCTTGGCGGTCGCCCAGCAGCGACTCGAGCAGGAGCGCCGGCGGCTCGCTGTCACGATCCACAGCCTGGGCGACGGATTGATCGTGACCGAGCCCGACGGCGTCACGATCGGAGCCGTAAACCCACGCGCCGCCGAGCTCTTGCCTGAGCTCGAGCCCGGCGGCCGGATCGACGGCGAGCAGAGCCCGCTGCCACCCCTGGCGGACGCACGGAGTGGTGACGCCGTCGTCGAGCACCGCGAGCGGACGCTGGCCGTGACCGCCGCGGAGCTCACAGGCGAAGGGGGCGAAGGCACTGACGGGAAGGCGAGCGGATTCGTGTGGACGATCCGGGACACGACCGAGCGCGCGCGCTTGGAGCGCGCCAAGAGCGAATTCGTCGCCACGGCGTCACACGAATTGCGCAGCCCGCTCACCTCGATCAAGGGTTTCGTCGAGCTGCTCGAGCGCTCGCCCGGCTCGATGTCCGCGCGCCAGCGCGAGTTCGTTCAGATCATCATGCGATCGACCGATCGCCTGGTCGATCTGGTCAACGATCTGCTCGACGTGGCGCGGATCGAAGCCGACAGCTTCGAAGTCACGCGGCGGCCGATCGACCTCTCCGAGCCCGTACGCGAGGTACTGGAGCTGATCGGGCCGCGCATCGCGGAGAAGCACCAGCAGCTGGCGACCTACATCCAACCGGGGTTGCCCAAAGCCGATGCCGACCCGGCCCGCGTGCGCCAGATCGTCGCCAACCTGGTCACCAACGCCCATCTGTACACGCCGGCCGGGGGAAGAATCGACGTGAAGGTCGAGCAGGCGGGCGATCGCGTCCAGATCATGATCGCGGACAGCGGGATCGGCCTGACGACCGAGCAGCTCGAGCACGTGTTCGACCGCTTCTACCGAGCGGGCGGCCAGACGACCCCCGGCACGGGCCTCGGCCTCTCGATCGTCAAATCTCTGGTCGACATGCATCAGGGTGAGGTTGAGGTTCAGTCTGAAGCCGGGCGCGGCACCACGTTCTGGGTGAGGTTGCCCGTCGCCCTGCTCGCCGACGAGACGCCGGAGGCCGCCACCGCGCTGCGCGGGCGCCGCGTGCTGATCGTCGATGACGAGCGCGACATCGCCGAGCTCATCGCCCGTCAGCTCACTCCGCTCAAGGTCCAGCCGACGATCGTGGGCAGCGGCCAGGAAGCGCTCGAGAAGCTTCGCTCGGGCGAGTTTGACGCGGTCACGCTCGACGTGCTGATGCCGGAGATGGACGGTTTGGAGACCTTGCGCGCGATCCGCTCGGACCCACAGCTGCGAGGTACGCCGATCGTGTTCGTGTCGGTGTTCTCGGGCCGCCGCGAGCTGGCCGGGGAACGCGTCGTGTCAAAGCCGATCGATGCCGACGAGCTGCGCCGCGTGGTCGGCGGGGCTGTCCGGGCCGGCCGCTCAGCGGTGCTCGTGGTCGGGCGCGAGGAGCTGCGCGCGACGCTCGAGCCGGCGCTGACCGAGCTCGGAATCGAGCATGTATGGGAGCTCGACGGCGCCGAATCGGTGGCGAGCGTGTGTGCACAGCGGCGGTTCGAGGTCGCGGTGGTCGACGCCGGGCTGCCCGACCCGCAGGCGGTGCTCGACGCGCTCGACCTGCGCGGGCGCAGGCTGCGGCGGGCGGTGATCATGTTCTCGGACGGCGACGGCCCGGCGCCGCCTGGGATCTCGCGGCTCGGGATGGAGATCGTGCCGGTCGACAAGGCAGCAGCAGCGCTGACTGCCGTATTAGAGGGTCAAGCGAGCTAATCTCCTAGTCACCATGCGGGTGGTGGCCGGCGAGCGGACGGGCAGCAGCGAGCTGGAGCGGCTGAGCGACGAGGTCGCGCGTCTGCAGGAAGAACTCGCCCGGATGAGCGCTGCCCTACGGGAGCGCGAGCTCGAGTCGAGCGACAAGGAGCGCCAGCTGGAGCGCTACGCGGCGGACCTGCGCGAGACCTTCAAGGAGGAGCGAGCGCGCTCGCATGAGCTGCGCGAGTCCTACAGGGCGACCGTTAGAGCCCTGTCAAACGCGGTCGAGGCCCGCGACGCCTACACGGGGAAGCACGCCGATCGCGTGACCGCCTATGGGATCGCGATCGCCCTCGCGCTCGGCGTCTCCGAACGCGACGCCGCCAAGCTCGAGTTCGGGTTCCTGCTCCACGACATCGGCAAAATCGCAATCGCCGACGCGATCCTCTACAAGCCCGGCGCGCTGACCGCCAACGAGCGGGCGCTGATGGCCCAACACCCTGTGATCGGCGCGGACATGATCGCGGGCATCGAGTTCCTGGAGGGCGCCTCGACCGTGATCCGCTCGCACCACGAGCGCTGGGACGGCAGCGGATATCCCGACGGCCTCAGCGGGCGAGCAGATCCCGCTGCCGGCACGCGTCTTCACGGTCGCCGACGTGCTGGACGCGCTCACCAGCGATCGCCCCTACCGGCCGGCTTCTTCGCTGGCAGCCGCGCGCGAGTTCATCTCGCGCGCGTCGGGCCATCAGTTCGATCCGCAGGTCGTGGCCGCGTTCAACTCGATCCCGGACGAGGTCTTCGAGCGGATCCGGCGGGAGGTCAAGTGACGGGCGCCGCCAGTCCCCGCATCCGCTCGCTCAGCCCCGGCGTACTGGTCGTCGATGACGACCCGTTCATCCGCAAGCTGATCGCGACCACGCTCGAGGACGTGGCCGAGTTCGAGATCCACGAGGCGGGCGACGGGATCGAGGCGCTGGCAGTGGCGCGGCGCGAGCGCCCCTCGATCGTGTTTCTCGACATCGACATGCCCCAGATCGACGGCATCGAGGCGTGTCGAGCGCTGCGGACCGACGCCGCGACGCGCGCGACCAAGATCGTGATGCTCACCGCCGCCCACGACGACGAGCTCCAGCAGCAGGCGGCCGCCGCCGGCGCTGATCTGTATCTGACCAAGCCGTTCAGCCCGCTCGACCTGCTGCGGCTCGTCGATCGCATCGGCGCACAGCCGGACTGAGCGGGCGCGCGGCCTGGGGACGCCGCGCGGCCGAATTACCATCGAGAGCGTGACTGCAGGCGGCGCCAAGCGATGACCCGGCGCGCGTGGCTTGCCTTCGCCGCCATGTCGGCGATCTGGGGGGTCCCCTACCTCCTGATCAGGATCGCAGTCAGGCACGGGGTGCCGCCCGGCTCGGTCGCCTTCGGCCGCGTGGCGCTCGGCGCGGCCGTGCTGCTCGTCCTGGCGTGGCGCGCTCGCACGCTCCACACAGTGCGCGGCCACTGGCCCGCGCTGATCGCCTTTGCGATCGCCGAGGTGGTCGTTCCGTTCTCGCTGATCTCCGTCGGCGAGCAGCGCGTCTCCTCGTCGCTGGCGGCGATCCTGATCTCTACCCTGCCGCTGCTCGTGGCGCTGATCGCGATCCGCTTCGACCGCTCCGAGCGACTCACGCCCCTGAGAGCGGTCGGCCTTTTCATCGGCCTGGGCGGGGTGGTCGCGCTGGTGGGAATCGACGTGGCGGGCAGCGGGCGCGAGCTGCTGGGGGCGGGCGCGATTCTCGTCGCGACCGTCGGCTACGCGGTGGGCGCCACCCTGCTCAAGCTCAAGCTGACGAGCCTCGACCCGCGGGCTGCCATGGGCGCGGGCCTGGGCGTGGCGGCGGTGTTGCTCGCGCCCTATGCCGCGCTCGATCACCCGCGCACGGTCCCCGGCGTCGGCCCACTCGCGTGCGTGGCCGCGCTCGGCCTCGTGTGCACGGCGCTCGCGTTCGTCGTCTATTCGGTGCTGATCGCCGAGGCCGGCACCGGACGCGCCACGGTGATCACCTACATCAATCCGGTGGTGGCGGTGATTCTGGGCGTCGCGCTGCTCGGCGAGCAGCTCGGACCGGGCGCGATCGCGGGCCTGTTCCTGATCCTCGCGGGCTCGTGGCTATCCACCGGCGGCCGGGTCTCCCCGATCATCGACCGTCTGCCCGCGCTGCGGCTAGGAGAGCTTGATCAGCGCGATCGTGTTGAGCACGAACACGATCGCGAAGCCGATCGTCCAGCGGTTGAGGTTGCGCTCGACGAGCGAACCTCCACCCAACGGGCCCGCCCCCGTGCCGACGCCGAAAGCGCCCGAGAGTCCCGCGTCCTTGCCCGAATGCATCAGGATCAGGACGATCAGAATGACCGACACAAAGACCTGTAGCGCGCTTAGAACCTGGAGCATCGGCCGAGGATGTTAGCCGCTCACCGGTCGGTGACCGGCCCGGCGTGGAGCGCGTGCGCTTGCGCCCGCGCGCGATCCAGGTCGTGCAGGATCTCGACCGCCTCGGCGCGCAGCGAGCGGTCGAGCGCCTCGTAGTCCGCGAGTGAGAGCTTGCCGGTCCTGTGGTCGAGCTCGGCCTCGCGGATCTCGCGGTACTTGGCCTCGCGCGCGGCCTCGAGGTCGGCGACGTCGTTCGCGCCGGCCGCCTCGGCGTGCTGCCGTCCGGCTCCCGGCCGCACGAGCGGGCGGCTGACGAAGACGACGACTACCGCCAGGACCGCGATGAAGACGAGGAACGCCACGGCGACGCCAGGGTCAGGCGGGTTCGCGCACGGGCACGCCGCGCGACCGCCGGGCGCCGGGCGCGTAGGCCCCCGCGCGCGCGCGCAGACGGGTCAGCGCCGGGATCGGGCGCAACGAGATCAACGCCCCCACAGCCATGATGATGCCGCCGAGCCACAGCCACATCACGAGCGGCGAGACGATGATCAGGAAGGTCACCGGCCACGGGTGGGTCGTGTACAGCGAGGCGATCTTCAGGATGCGGGCGTTGCGCGCCGCCCAGATGGGCGAGTTCGAGGCGAGCCAGCGCCGCTGTGAGGCCACGGGGAGCTTGGCGATCGCCTGGAGCGCCCGCTCCATCTGGCCGTCGGCGGCGTTGATCGCCGGTCCGAGCGGCGCCGTGTTCTGCTCGGGCACCATCCAGATGTCGCGCAGAAAGCCCGACCTGAGCCCGACCTGGCTCTCGACCGAGCCGTTGAAGAAGCGTCCGATCGGGCCGAGGGTCGGATCCTGCGCCGGATAGAGCCCGTAGCTCGTGCGCATCGTGCCCACGTGCTGCGAGCCCTTGGAGATCGAGAGCACCGCGCCGAACGAGATCTTCTCCGCGGCGGCCCTCACCGTCGGTCGCACGTAGGTGAAACGGTAGCCGTCCACCGACACGCTCTGGCCGGGACGGAGCGACGCATAGCGCGAGTGCTTGAACGAGCTCGAGGCCGCGATCCCGATCAGCAGCACAGCCAGGCCGGCATGCACGATGTAGCCGCCATAGCGGCGGCGGTTGCGGCGCACCAGCGCGACCAGCGCCACGGGCAGAACCTCGCCCGCCATCGCGTGCCGCGCGCGGGCGCCACGCCAGAACTCCTGGCAGACGACCGCCACCACGAACGCACCGCAGGCGAACATCGCCACGGCGAACAGGTGGCATCGTGCCGAGCGTCCCGAGCAGAACCGCGAGCGTCACGAGGCCCGACGGCCAGCGGGAAGGCGAGGCTGCGCCGCAGCCCCGCGAGCGTCACTCGCCGCCAGGCGAGCACCGGTCCGACGCCCGCCAGCAGGACCATGATCAGGGCGAGCGGGACGACGAAGGGCTCAAACGCAGGCGGCCCGACCGACACCCGCGTGCCGGTGATCGCCTCCGAGATCAACGGGAAGAACGTGATCCAGAAGATCACGAAGGCGAGCGCCACCAGCACCATGTTCTGGAGCAGGAACACCGCCTCGCGTGAGATGAGCGAATCGAGGCTCGCTTCGGAGCGCAGCAGCGGGCGCCCGCCAGAGCACGAGCCCGATCGGAGCTCGCGACCATGATCGCGATCAGGACCACGAAGGAGACGTTCAGCGTCGGGTCAGAGACGAACGCGTGAATCGAGGAGAGGATCCCCGAGCGCACGAGGAAGGTGCCGACGATCGCGCTACAGCCCGTCGCGAGGATCAGCGACACGTTCCAGCTGCGGAGCATCCCCCGCTTCTCCTGGATCATGATCGAGTGCAGGAAGGCGGTCGCCAACAGCCACGGCATCAGCGCAGCGTTCTCGACCGGGTCCCAGGCCCAGTAGCCGCCCCAGCCGAGCTCGGTGTATGACCAGCGCGCGCCGAGCATGATGCCCACGCCCAGACACAGCCAGGCGGCGAGCGCGAACTTGCGCGTGAGCCCGATCCATTCCGCGCCGGTGCGGCCCGTGATCAGCGCCGCGACCGCGAACGCGAACGGGATCGTCAGCATCGTGTAGCCCGAGTAGAGCATCGGCGGGTGGACCATCATGGTCGTGTGGCGCAGCAGCGGATCGAGCCCGGCGCCCTCGGGCGGGGGGGTCGCCGTAGTCGCGAAGGGGTTGGCGAAGAAGGTCGTAAGCGTGGTGAAGAAGAGGCCGAAGCCGAGCAGGATCGAGGTCGCGTATGGCGCGATCTCGCGCGCCCGGCGGCGCGAGAGGAACAGGATCAGGCTCGACCAGGCGGACAGCAGCAGGATCCACAGCAGCAGCGAGCCCTGCTGCGTCGACCACACCGCAGCCGCCTTGTAGGCCGTCGGCGTCGTCGTGCTCGAGGCCTGCGCGACCACGTTGTAGGAGAAGTCGTTGCGCAAAAACGCGCTCAGCAGGATCGCGAACGCGACCGCGATCACCCCGAAGAGCGCGTACATCGCGCGCCTGCCCGAGTCCACCCACGGCTGCTTGTGTGCGCGCGCGCCGTACAGCGAGGCGCCGATGCCGTAGAGGCAGATGAGCAGCGCGAGGACCAGCAGGGCGCGGCCGACGAGCGCCATCAGTTACTCGCGGCCGGCTTGGTGTAGGCCCCGCTCGCCGCCTGGTACTTCGAGGGGCACTTGGTCGTCAGCGAGTTCTGCTGGCCGACGAACTCGGAGCCCTGCCGGGTGACCGTCACGAGCACGCCACGGCCGGCGCGAAACGGGTCGGGGACCTCTCCGGTGTAGCGCACCGGCACCGATATGGCCGCCTTGGGATCGCGCACGCGGAAGAACAAGACGGCGCCCTGGCGCCTGACCGAGCCGTTCAAGACCGTGCCCGCGAGGATGTAGGACTGCCCCGGCCGGGCCGTCTTCAGCAGCTGGGAGGCGGTCACATCGCGCTCGCCTGCGGTGAAGCTCGTGTAGATCAGCGCCGTGGCGAGCAGCAGCGCCACGGTCAGGGCGACGCTCAAGCGGATGGCGCGCTTGCGGCTCGGATCCATGCGCCCTCGATTGTCCCACAAGCGCTGTCGAGCCCCGCCCGGCGATTAGCGTGCTGTTAGCGCCAAGGAATCCGGGCGATTGGGAAGAAACCATGTGGGCAGGAACTCCGTATTGGGTGTGAACACATGTCAGTGAAAACTCGACTCACCAGACAAGATCTCAAGCGGATGAGGCTTCGCTCCGACCGCGGTGATGCCCACGTCCCCGCCCGCCGCTCGGGCGGTGGCACGGCCGTGCTCGCCGAGGTTCGTGGCGTCCACGAAGCCGGACCCCCTCTGGACCAGGCGCTCTACAGCTGCCAGTGCGGGTATGTCTTCGAGGCGACGGTGTCGACCTCAGTCGGCTGCCCCCACTGCGGCACAACGCAGGCCTGGTAGCTAGAAGCTTCTCGGCCGGCGCACATGTCGCCGGGCTTGCCGCGCGCTCGCATCCAGCCTCGCTTTATTGCGCGGCGCCCGAGTCATCCGGCTGGCCGGAACATGTTCCGGCCGGCCGGGCCGCGCATGCGCGGCCCGGGTCTTATTTTTAGGGCCATCAGCGAGAACGGCTCCCTCCCTCCCGGCCCCCGCCTTCCCGTCGCGCTCCAGACCGCGATCTGGATGCGCCGTGCGCAGTGGTTCATGACCCAGTGCTCAGCGCGCTTCGGCGAGAGCTTCACGATGCGCATCCTGCACGAGGGCACCTGGCTCGTGCTCTCCAATCCTGAGCACGTAAAAGAGGTCTTCAAAGGCCCGCCGGACACCTTCCATGCGGGCGAGGCCAACCGTATCCTGCTGCCCGTGCTGGGCGAGCACTCGGTGCTGCTGCTCGACGGCGGCGCGCACATGGAGCAGCGCAAGCTGCTGCTGCCGCCCTTCCACGGCCAGCGCATGCAGCGCTACGGCGGCTTGATGGCCGAGGTGGCGGCGGCTGAGATCGAGCGCTGGCCGCGAGGGGTCGCCTACCGCCTGCGACCCCGCATGCAGGCGCTGACACTCGAGATCATCCTGCGGGCGGTGTTCGGGGTCGACGAGGCGCAGCGCCTGGAGCGGCTCTTCTCCGAGCTGCGCCGCGTCCTCGACCTGATCACGAATCCGCGCTTCCTGGCGGTGCCGATCTTGATGGGACCCGAGCGGATGACGCGCTTTGGTCCCTTCCAGCGCTACATCGAGCGGGTCGATGAGCCGATCTACGAAGAGATCTCGCGCCGGCGAGACGCGCCCGATCTCGAGCAGCGCGAGGACGTGCTCTCGCTGCTTTTGAGCGCCAGGCACGAAGATGGCAAGCCGATGAGCGACCGCGAGCTGCGCGACGAGCTCATGACGCTGCTCGTCGCCGGTCACGAGACGACAGCCAACGCGCTTGCCTGGGCGGTCGAGCGCCTGGTCCACAACCCGGACAAGCTCGCGCGACTGACCGAGGAGGTGCGCTCAGGCCAGACCGAGTATCTCGACGCCGTGATCACCGAGACGCTGCGCCTGCGGCCCGTGATCTCGATCGTGGGGCGGCGGCTGACCGAGCCGGTCGAGTTCGCCGGCTGGTCGGTGCCGGCCGGGGTGGCGCTTACGCCGTCGATCTTCCTGGTCCACCGCCGGCCCGACGTGTACTCCAAACCCGGAGCGCTTCGAGCCCGAGCGGTTTCTGGACAACCCGCCCGGCACCTACACCTGGATCCCGTTCGGCGGCGGCACGCGCCGCTGCCTCGGCGGCGCGTTCGCGCAGTTCGAGATGCGGGCGGTGCTCTCCGAGCTCGTCCGCCGTCGCGAGCTGGCGCCCGCGCGCCCGGAGCCCGAGCCGGTCTTGCGCCGCGCGATCACCGAGACGCCGCGGCACGACGCCGAGGTCATGATCGCCTGATCGCTCAGCCGGCGATCTCGGCCAGGGCCTCGAGCAGACGGTCGACGTCGCGCTCGTCGTTGTAGAGCACGATGCTCGCGCGCACCGCGCCGCCGCTGTCGTGCAGGCCGAAGCGGCGCATCAGCTCGAAGGCGTAGTTGTCGCCGGCCCAGACCGCAATTCCTCGCGTGGCGAGCTCCCCAGCGACCGCGTTCGGCGAGTGACCCCCGAGCCGGAACGAGATCGTCGGCGTCCGCCGCCGCGCCTTCCCCAGCACGCGCGCGGACGGGATCTCCGCAAGGCCCGCGAGCGTGCGCTCGAGCAGCGTCTCCAGGCGGGCCTCGATCGCCTCCATGGCGGCGATGATGCGCACGCGGCGATCGCCGGCCGTATCGGTCAGCCCGGCGAGCCAGTCGACGGCTGCGCTGACGCCGCCGAGCAGCTCGAAGGCGCCGGTCCCGCGTTCGAAGCGCTCGGGCACTCGAGTCGGCGCTGGGGCCAGCTTCGCCGGCCGGAGGCGGTCGAGCAGCTCAGGTGACGAGACGACCGCGCCCGCGTGGGGGCCGAACAGCTTGTAGGTCGAGCAGGCGTAGAAATCGGCCCCGAGCGCCCGCGCGTCGGTCGGGCCGTGCGGCGTCGCGTGGACGCCGTCGATGTAGGTGAGCGCGCCGGCCGCGTGGGCGCGGTCGGTGATCGCCCGCACATCGGGCCTCGTCCCGATCGTGTTCGACGCCGCCGTCACGGCGACGAGCCGCGTGCGCTCGCCGATCACCGCGTCGAAGCCATCCGGCGGGAGCTCACCAGTGTCGGGCTCGAATTCGGCGAAGCGCACCCGTGCGCCCACGCGCTCGGCGGCCAGCACCCAGGGCCGAACGTTGGCGTCGTGGTCGAGCGAGGTCACGACGACCTCATCGCCCGGCTTCCAGTCGGCCGACAGCGCCTCGGCGAAGTGGAAGGTCAAGGTCGTCATGTTCGGCCCGAACACGACGCCGTCGGGACTGCCGCCGACCAGATCGGCGATCGCCTCGCGCGCGCGCGTGACTGTTTCGTCGCTCCGCTTGCTGGCCTCGAACGCGCCGCCCAGGTTGGCCATCGAGCTGCGCATGGCGTGCTGGACGGCATCGATCACAGTCTGCGGCGCAAGCGTGCCCGCGGCGCCGTCGAGCGCGACCGTGCCCTCGTCAAGCCCCGGGAACTCGGCCCGGATGTCGGCGGTCGAGCGGCTGAGGACGGGTGCGGGGGCGATGTCCAACTGCGTTAGTCGTAGTGGCGCAGGCGTGGCCAGAGTACCGGCCACGGGCGGGTGGGCCGGCAGAGCATGACCGGGTTGCCCTGCTCCTGGTTGTTCAGCCCGACGCCGTTGTTGACGGTTGCGAGCGTGTGGCAACCCCCGAAGTCCGGGGCCGCTGCGGCGGCGTTCTGGTAGCCGACCAGCAGCACGTAGGTGTCCGCAGCCGGCGGTCTCCCCCACTCACTGAAGGCATTGTGACCGCTGTAGGCGCGCGGGAGCCGGCTCGAGCCGAGGATGTCGATCGCGCCCGCCTCGCCGTAGTTGGCGGTGAAGATCGCGGTGTGGGCGCGCTCGGCGGGCGGAACCTTGTGCCAGGCGGTCGAGACAGCGTCGAGGAAGCGCGGCCAGCCGACCGTCTCACCCTGCGCGTTGTTGAGCGCGATCGTCGCGCTCCCCTGGAGGTCGCGCTCCGGCAATAAGGGCAGCGCGATGAAGGCGCTCACGAGCCCGCTGATCGCGATCGCCGCCACAGCAGCGGACGTGCGGGCGCGGCCCCGCACGCGTCCACGCCGCGGTCGGGATCGCCCCGAGCCCGAGCAGCAGCGGATACAGGCTCGCCAGGTAGTAGGCGTGGCCGTTGCCGGCGAGGTAGAGCACGGCCATCGCCGCGTAGGTGAGCGGTATGAACCGCAGCTCGACGCCACTCGGGGCGACGGAACGGAGCGAGCAGCCCGGCGATCCATACCGGCACCAGCACCGGGCTCACCATCACGAGCTGGAAGGGAATGAAGCCCGCACGCCCGCCCTCCTGGCTGCCGGCGATGTTGCCGGCGACCGTCAGCTGCGGCCAGCCGTGCTGCTGCTGCCAGACCACGTACGGGGCCACGAGTGCGACGGCGATCACGGCGCCCGCGAGCGTCCAGCGCGAGCGCAGCGGCCAGCGGGGACCGACCGCGAGCAGGACTGCCGCCATCACCACGGCCACCAGTCCGACCTGGGGCTTGGCCTCGACCCCCAGCCCGACCACGACACCGGCAGCGAGCAGCCAGGCGCCGGTGCCGCGGACGATCGCGCGGATCGCCAGCCAGCCGAGCAGAGTCGTGCTCAGCAGGTCGAACGTCGTGGTGCTCACCAGATGGGCGACCGCGAGCGCAAAGCCCGACACCGCAGTGCACGCAGCCGCAATCACCTGCGCGCGGGCATCGCCGCCCACCTCGCGCGCGATCGACGCCGCCAGCACGGTGGTCACCGTTGCGACCAGGGCCGACGGGGTCCTGAGCAACAGCAGCGAGTGCGGCGCCAGCGCGTTCATCGCCCACGACAGCAGCGGCACCAGCGGCGGCTGGTCGGGATAGCCGAAGGCCGCATGGCCGCCGGCGACGATGAAGTAGAGCTCGTCGCGGTGATAGCCGTAGCGCGTGCTCGTGGCCAACAGCACCGCCAGCTGCACGGCGGCGATCACCCAGACCCAGCGGCTATCGAGGATGCGCGGCCTGTGGCGCGTTTGAGAGCCCACTCCAACAGACGATCGAGTGCCGACCGCGCTCATGAGCGGGACATTACGGCGAAGCCGTGTGAGTCACCGTCGGTGCGGCGTGGCTCGCGCCGTAGGAGGTGTGGCTGGCGCCGCCGCAACCGGCGGCCGCGATCGCGCCGCTTGCGCCGAGGGCGAGCAGGACCTTGATGGATGCGGTCGTGAGGTGCATGTGTGTTCTGCTTGGTACGTGGGCGCGCCCCAGTTGGACGGCCGTCGGCAGGCAAGGACCACGGGCGCCGACGAAACCTTCCGGAGCCGTTTGGGGAAGGATCGGCGCGGGGCGGGATCCTTGGCTTTAGCCCTCAGCAAAAGCGTCTCCCGCTCCGATGCCAGTACCGTCGTGCTAGGAGCCGCGCAGCCGAGCGACTGGGCTCGCCAGCAGCCGATCATCGAGCACGCGATCGCGGGATTCTGGCCAGCGGATGATGCTTGGTTCTGCGTGTCCCTTGTGCGTGACGACCCGTCGATCCTCGTTTCAAGCCAGCATGTCTGAAAAGCGTCTTGCCGGCACCTCGCTCCCGCCGATGAGCGTGGTAGTGAACCCGGCATGATCGATCGAATCGCAATCCGGGCTGCCTGTGAGTCCGACGCCGACTTCGTGGCTGGCCTTGTGTCGAGTTTGCTGGAGTTCGGCTCTCCGACCTGGAACGACGCGAAGGCCCTAGCTCCGGGGTTCGCTGAGGTATTGGCCAGCGCGGTGCGAGCTCAGGACTCGCGATCGACGGTGTTGATTGCCCAGAGCGCAGACGGGACGAGACTTGGCTTCATTTCGCTCAGCGTGCGCGAAGATGTAACCGGGGTCAAACGAGGTCACATAGCCGATCTCGGTGTCATCGAGGGCGCACGTAGGATGGGTGTCGGTTCAGCGCTGATTAGGGCGGGCGAAGCGTGGGCACGCCAGCGAGGATTGCCATTGCTTAGCCTCGACCTCTGGGCTACGAACGATCGCGCGCGGGCGTTCTACGAGACCCTGGGGTACTCCGCCGAATCGTTGTGCCTCTTCAAGCGCCTTGACTGATCGGGACCTCGGATCGACGTGTTGATGAGCTTGGTGCCCGCTGTTGCTCCCACCGGATGCTGTGCTGTCGCCCGCGAGGCCACGCCTCGGTCGCATCGAGAGACCAGCCGAGTCGGGTCGGGTCGCACGTCACTTGCTCCTACGCGGCGATCCTCGGCGTAGACAGCGCGGGGCGGCGAGGGAAACATCGATGGACCGCTCCGAGCAGCGCGCAGATCCGAGTGGCCGTGCCGCTTTCGCCGAGTGGCCGTTGGCTACAGCCACAACGGCGTCGACCAGCTGCGCGCGATCGCGGATCCGGTCTTTGAGCAGGTAGCCACGGCTGTCTGAACCGCTCTCGAACAGCTTCAGGGCATACGTAACGTCCGCGTAGGTGCTCAGAACAATCACGCCGAGCGCCGGGTGGGTTTCGCGCAGGCGCCGAGCCAGGCGAATACCCTCGTCTTCTCCGGTCGGCGGCATCCGGATGTCGGTGATGAGCAGATCCGCGCGTTGCTCGTCGCAGATCCGGGGCACCCCGGTGGCGTCCTCAGATTCGCCCACCACTACGATCGTGGGAGCGCCCTCGAGGAGGTGCCTGACCGCCGCGCGCACTAGGTATGCATCGTCCGCCAGCACCACTCGGACCGGCGGGCGGTGAGCGGGGAGCCTGGGGGGTGTAACGCTCACCTACCTCTCAGATCAGCCTATGCGCTTTCCCAAGACCGAGCCGCGACAGGCGTGCACACCCCCACCAGAACAAATACCGAGGTAGGACATTTGCTCAATGGAGGACCAGCTTCAACGCGATGATCGCCAACCCGATCACCGCGCCGGCACCCGCCTGCAGCCAGAGGCCTTGGACGCGCAAGCGGGCGCGCCGGGCGGCCACAAGCTCCAGCGCGACAATGGTGGCCGCTGCTACCCATAGGGCGACCGTGACGGCGGTGGTCACGGGAGCGCCCCAAGCCCACGCAACGAGCAGCGCCAGGACCGGGATCAGCGCCCCCTCGATGATCGGCAGCTCGTGGGCGCAGGTGCGCCAAACAAGGGTCGCATTGAGCGGCTCGTTAGTGAGCAGGCGCTCACCGAGAGTGTGCGTATAGAAGCTCATTGCCCAATAGAGCGCGAGCATGATCGCGGCGGCCGCGATCGTTTCCGGATAACCCTCGTGACGGGAATCCTCCGCTGCCAACAGGACTCCGACAAGGACCGTTCCATAGACGGCGCCGCCCGCATTGTCGGCCGCAAGCTTCAGTAGCCAGCCGGCAGCTCCTCGCGCCCGCTCGAGCGGCGGGCGAGGTCGTACGGACAGCGGCGTCTCATCCACGCAGGAGGTTCCCCAATAGCAAGGCGAACGCCGTCAGCCCGATCAGAGCCGATACCGCTACCCGCCAGTGGTCGAGGAACAGCACGGCCAGCGCGGCGAGCAACGTGAGCGCCACCACCAGCAAGCAGACACCCACCAGCAATGCGAGAAAACGGCGGCGGGCAAGGGCTTCCACACCCGTGAACCCGGCGGCAATGACCGCGAGTGTCGTGGCGAGCGCGAGCGGAGGGGCAAGCAGCGCTACCACGATGCAGCCGAGCAGCAAGGGGATGCTGACCTTTGCCCATAGCTTCAGAACCCAGCGACGAGCATCGTGCTGCTCGGCCAATGGGACCTGGACCTTGTTGATGTGTGCCTGCGGCGGCTCGGGGGCCAGCGGCCGACTGAGCGTGGCGAGATGCGCCCTGCGCTCCTCCGCTAGAAGAGTGCGGCCGGCAATCGTCTCATTCAACGCTGTTTCGCACTCTGCGACGTCGGCCCAGCGCGCGGCCGCGAGAGCTCGAGCGGGTTCGTATGCGTCGAGCGAGCGCGCCTCGGCGCGCAAGCGTCGCAGCACGGCTCGATCGGACTCGATGGCTGTATCGAGCTCTTTCGAGCTCCGCGTCCAGCGCCGCGATGCGTTCGGCCAGCAGCGCAGGGATGTCGTCGAGCCGGGGCGGAATTTTCAGTAGGCCCGCCCAGCCGACCGGGTTAGCCCAGCTGCTCCGGATCGACCCGTCGCGGTTATAGCGCGGTCCTGCCGGGGCCCGCTCTCCGCCGAAGCGGTCCCGCGTGTCCAGACCCCAGAGTCCTCTGAAGTCGTGCACCCATGACGTTTCGTGGTCGATAACGACCGGCTCCCATTCCGCCCCCTGATTAGGGCCGATCGCGACGCCGTCGCCCCTCGCGTAGTCGACGAATGGGATCCCCAGCCCCACAGCTTGCGCGGTGGAGCGCCGCCAGGGGGCCAGTCGGAGCATGCGGTGTAGGAAGTTGACTACCGCTCGCAGTTGCGGAGGATCGACCCTGACCACATAGTCTCCGGGGGCGAACGCCCCTGCGTGGGACCCCGCTCCCGCGAATACCACAGCGTGGTCACCTTCGCGCGTGAGTCCCGGATCGTCCCAACGGCGCCGCAGGTCATCCCCCTCGTAGTCGTGGGAGGAGAAAGCCGCCCAAATGGGCTCTAACCGGTCGTCGCGGCGCTCTGCGAGATAAATCGTGACCAGTTCCCAATCCGCCTCGTGATCGTTGATGCCGTGGAACGTCGAGCGCCAGTCGTTCATCGCGTAGAAGAACCAGTACTGGAGACAGACGTACCCGCCATCGCGCACCACTCGGCCGTAGTAGGTGAAGCGCTCGGCGTAAGGTGCTCGCGGTAGAGCTTGTGGGCCGCCGCGGTGAGCCCTGCAGGTACCTTGCCGCGCAAGAGCAGAGAAACGCGAAAGCCGGCGTCAACGAAGCGCCCAAGCAAGCCAGTAGTGGTCAGGCGACCGGCGCTGCTGAACCGATGCGCCAAGCTTTGTCGCCAGCGTCGATAAGCCCTGCGCCCAAGCGGCTCCGCCACGAACCGCATGTAGAGCGGCCGGGCCTGAAACACGCGACCCGCCTCGCACAAGCGCTCGAGGGTGAGCTCCCCGGCCGGCACGACCAGCTCCGAGTGCCCCTCGGCAGTCCCGGCCCACAGGCTGCACTGAGCCGCGTATGGTCCAACTGCCGTGGGAAAAAAGAGTTCGCCGTGTGTAAAGCGGACGATTGGCTCGTATGCCCTCAGCAGGTCGAGGTCAGCAGTCGCGGCCGACTTGTCAGAAGCGGTGGTTGTCAGGGGGGAAGTCGTCAGCGCTCAGCGTACGTCGCCCAGCCCACCTTCGCCGCCACGAACGTCCGAGCCTGGTGAGCCTTGCGGGTCGAGATCTCTATCTGCGAGCCGGGCGCACCCGGTTTAGTTCACCGCTTCCGCCAGGCCCGCACACGCTAGCTTCCAGCGATCGCCCGCGTGATCAGGATCGACGAGCTCGACCCCATCGCGCACACAGGCGGGACCTTACGACGAACCCTAAAATCGCTCCAGCGCGGACGTAGCTCAGCTGGTAGAGCGTCGGCTTCCCAAGCCGAAGGTCGCGGGTTCGAGACCCGTCGTCCGCTCTAGGCACACCGAGCCGAAGCGCTTCAACGCAAAATCGCGGCCCCGCGCACGAGGAGGTGGCATGAAGATCGAATTCCTCTCGACCGTGGCGGTCATCGCGCCCGATCCGCCCGCCAGTCGCGAACTCTATGTCGACGCGCTTGGGCTCCCACTCGAGAGCCAAGGCGGCGACTACCACCACAGCGAGCAGATCGGCGGCTGCAAGTCCTTCGGCATCTGGCCGCTGTCCCAAGCCGCCGAGGCCTGCTTCGGGACGCCAGAGTGGCCGGCCGAGCGACCGGTGCCGCAGGCAAGCATCGAGTTCGACGTGGCGGATGCGGCGGCGGTTGACCCAGCCGCACGCGAGCTCGAGCAGGCGGGCTACGAACTTCTGCACCCAGCGCGCGAGGAGCCGTGGGGTCAGACAGTGGCCAGGCTGCAGTCACCGGAGGGCGTGATCGTCGGAATCTCGTATGCGCCGGTGCTGCACGACTGACCGGAAACCGGCGGCGCCACAGCACGCTCGCGGCGCGCGCACCCGCTAGGTTCCGTCCATCGCGCGCGTGATCAGGATCGAGGAGCTCGACGCCATCGCCGTGGCCGGCGTGAATTGGCGGCCGGTGCGGCGCACGCTCGGCATCACCGGCTTCGGCGCCAACGCCTATAGCGCGGACCGCGGCGAGCACCTGATCGAGGAGCACGACGAGAGCGGGGGCGGCGCCGGCGCGCACGAGGAGCTCTACGTCGTCCTCGACGGACATGCCCAGTTCGTCGTCGACGGCGAGCAGATCGACGCTCCCCGGGGGACACTCGTGTTCGTCCCGGAAACGACTTCGAAGCGCTCGGCGACCGCGCTCGAGGACCGCACTACTGCCCTCGTCGTCGGCGGCCCGGCCGGAGCGATCACGCCGTCGCCCTGGGAGCACTACTTCGCGGCTGGGCCCGCAGCGGCGGCGGGCGACCCCCGGCGGGCGTACGAGATCACAGCGGCGGGCCTGGCGGACCATCCGGACAGCGCCTCGCTTCACTACAACCTCGCCTGCTACGCATCGCTGGCGGGCGATACCGAGCGAGCGATCGAGCACCTCACGCGGGCGTTCGATCGCGATCCCGAGACGCGGGCCTGGGCCGCGAGCGACTCCGACCTCGACGCGGTGCGGTCAGACCCGAGATACCCGGGTTAACGCAAACAGACCCCGCCGGAATGCCCGACGGGGTCTGTGGCGTCTGATTGGTGAGCTGCTAGGCAAGCGCAGGCTGCGCGGGGACGTAGCGCTCGGCCCGGCCACGGCGCCGCGCAATGAACGCCAGCGGCGCAAGCGAGGCGCGCTGGAGCCAGCCCGGCGAGCCGGGGCCACGTACCTCGCGCCTGAACTCGCTCACGAACAGAGCGAGCTCGAGGGGCTTCGGCATGCCCTTCTTGAGTGCTCGGTCTGCGCAGTCGCCGTCTAACGCGGCAGCATCACGGCACCACTCGCACCGCCACCGCCGGGCACGTGCCCACCTGGGGGTCGGTCGCCAGGCAGTACTTGGTCCCCCGGGCAAGGAGCTCCGCCATGCCGGTCGACACGCCCCGGTAGACGACGCTCGGACCGCGGCGCGAGACCTGACGCACAGCCGTGCCTGTCACGGCCGGCACGGGGTAGTACAGGCCGCCACCGATGTCGTGCTCGATCTCGATCGAGAACTGCTGGCCCCGGTGGACGGTGATCTGTGGCGCGGTCCGTCCCAGGATTCCGGCACACGAGCCCGACCTCACGGTGCTCGCCCCGGCGCGCACGGTGTATGGCACCCCGCAGCTTGTCGCGTTGAAGTTGGTGCTCACGTGCGGCGCCCCGGGGCTGATCCCCGCGCCCACGGTCCCGCCACCGCCGCCGCACCCCGCGGCGAGCACGGCGGCCCCCAGCGCCGATGCCAGCGCACGGCTCCTCATCGCAGCCGCCCCCGGTGTCCGCGCGAGCGCTCAAAGCGCGTGTCGTGGGCGCGCTCCGAGCCGCCAGACCTCACGCCGAGCTGCGGCTTGCTCTCTCTCGCCCGCTCCCTGTCCTCGCTCAGCCCGACTTCGAAGAACGCGAGGCCGAGTGCGATGATCAATCCAGCGCCGATCAACGCAGATCCGACGATCTCGCCTGTCCCGTCGCTGAGCACGGCGAGGCATACGGCGCCCGCGACGATCACGAGCGCGGTGGATCCGTAGGTCGCTACACGGGCACGGGAGCTCATCGCCTGGAAGCTAATCGCAGCGGGTGGCGCCGGCGCGCCGGCGCGTGATAATCGCCTCGTGCCCGAGCTGGCCGCGACACGCATCTCGATCCCAAATGCGGACCCCGCCCTGCGCGAGCAGGTGCGCCGAAGAGCCCGCCGCCGCAAGCTGTTCGGCTGGGCCCGGATCCTGGAGGACGGCTCGCTGTGCGTCCACGCCGAGGGACCCGCGGATGGGCTCAGGGGACTGGCCGCCTGGCTGCAGAAGCAGGCGCCCGCCGACAGATACGAAGAGCGCCCCGTCAAGGTCGAGGGCCACGAGCAGTTTGCGATCCGCGGCGTACCGGCCGGGCAGTTCGTGATCCAGGAGCACCAGGCGACCGCCCACCACTTCGACCTGCGGCTCGAGGTCGACGGCGTGATGCGCTCCTGGGCGGTACCCAAGGGCCCATCGCTCGACCCGGCGGTCAAGCGCCTCGCCGTACAGGTCGAGGATCACAGCCTGGCGCACAACGACTTCGAGGGCCGCACAGGCGGAGGCGGGGTGATCGTCTGGGATCGCGGGCGCTATGAGCAGGGCGGCCGCGTGCCGTGGCCCGAGGCGCTCGAGCGCGGCCACGCGGTGTTCGTGCTGCACGGCGAGAAGGTCCGCGGGGGGTTTGCGCTGCAGCGGACCCGCGGCGGCGCCAAGCCCCAGTGGCTGCTGCTCAAGCGTCGCGACGAGCACGCCACCTCGGGCTCCGACGTCGTCGGCGAGCGGCCCGAGTCGGTGCTCAGCGGTCGCCGGTTGGACGAGATAGTGGACGGTCAATAGGCTTCGTCAAATGGATGCCGAGCGAGCCCGAGAGCTGCTCGCGCGCGAGCGCGCCCGCGTCGAACGGTCACTGGCCCAGCTGGGCCGCGATGGCCCCTTGGAGGGCTCGGACAGACTCGAGCCGGGTGACCGCGACTCGGAGGACCTCTACCAGGACGAGCTCGACGCGGGTCGGCGCGAGGACCTCCAGACCGAGTTGGCCGCGATCGAGCGCGCCGAGGGCAGGCTTCGAGACGGCACCTACGGCCTGTCAGTCGAGAGCGGCGAGGCGATTCCCGACGCGCGGCTCGAGGCGCTCCCCACCGCCGAGCGGACGGTCGAGGAGGAAGACCGCTTCCGGCGCGGATGACCCTGACCGATCCCAAGTAAGGAGAGCCAATGGGCTTCGACCAGTACCACGAGCCACCTGACGAGCTCCCGCCCGCCACGCGTACCTTCGCGCGGCTGTGTGCCTCGCTCACCGAGGAGGCCGAGGCGATCGGTTGGTATCAGCAGCGCATCGCGCTCGAGTCCGACGCCGAAGCGCTCGCCGTGATGCGCGACGCCCAGGGCGAGGAGTTCAAGCACTTCAGCATGGACCTCGAGTTCCTGCTGCGGCGCACGCCGCCGTGGCGCGAGGTCGCGCAGGGCATCCTCTTCCAGTCGGGCGACATCGTCGAGCACGGCGAGGAGGCGGAGGCCGAGGCCTTCGAAGGCGATGGCCCGGGGTCAGCCGGCTCCTACGAGGACGGCTCGCTGGGCATCCGCAGCCTCAGGGGAGCCGAGCGATGAACCATCTCCACCGCTCACTCGCGCCGCTCAGCGACGTCGCCTGGAAGCTGCTCGACGAGGAGGCGACCGAGCGGCTGACGCCGGCGCTCGCGGCGCGCAAGCTGATCGACTTCACTGGCCCTCACGGCTGGGATTACTCGGCCACGAACCTGGGACGCGCGAGCGCCGTGGGATCTGCTCCCTGCGAGGGTGTGAGCGGACGCCGCCGGCGCGTGCTGCCGCTGGTCGAGGTGCGGGCGGACTTCGAGCTGTCGCGCAGCGAGCTGCGCGACGCCGACCGCGGCGCGCAGGACATCGATCTGGCGGCGCTCGACAAGGCCGCGCGGCAGATCGCGATCGCGGAGAACGTGGCCGTGTTTCATGGCTGGCAGGACGTCATCACGGGGATCGCCGAATGTACGCCCCACGAGCCGCTCTCGCTGGGCCAGAGCGCTGAGCAGTACACGCGACCCGTGGCCGGTGCGGTTGAGCGGCTCCTGTCCGACGGCATCTCCGGGCCCTACGGCCTCGCGCTCGGGCGCGAGCAGTACCGGCTCGTGGTCGAGACGACAGAGCACGGTGGCTACCTGCTGCTCGACCACCTGCGCAAGATCCTCGAAGGCCCGCTGGTGTGGGCCCCGGGAGTCCAGGGCGCGATCGTCGTCAGCCTGCGCGGCGGCGACTTCGTCTTCGAGTCCGGGCAGGACCTCTCGATCGGATACGACTCCCACGACGGCGAGGTGGTTCGCCTGTACCTCGAGGAGAGCTTCAGCTTCCGCGCGGTCACCCCCGAGGCGGCGGTGGCGCTGAACGCCTAGGGCCCCGAGCCAGCCCGACCTGCGGGTGTGATTTTCTGGTGGGTATGACCGTCCTCGCGCGATTTCACCCCGCGGTGCGCACCTGGTTTGAGCGGCGCTTCCCGGACGGTCCGACCGAAGCGCAGGCGGGAGGCTGGCCGGCGGTCATGGCCGGCCGACATACGCTCATCTGCGCCCCGACCGGCTCGGGCAAGACGCTCGCCGGCTTCCTGGCCGCGATCGACGCGCTCTACCGCGCCCACGAGGCGGGCGAGGCGATCGAGGGCCAGACCAAGGTGGTCTACCTGAGCCCGCTCAAGGCGCTCGCCGTCGATGTGCACACGAACCTCGAGCAGCCGCTCGAGGAGATCGCCGCGGTGGCTCGCGAGCTCGGTTACGAGCCCGCGCCGGTCACGATCGGCGTGCGCACGGGCGACTCGACCTCCTCGCAGCGCCAGACGATGCTCCGCCGGCCCCCCAACCTGCTCGTGACGACGCCCGAGTCGCTCTACCTCTACCTGACCGCGGCACGCTCGCGCGCGACGCTGCAAACGGTGGATACGGTGATCGTGGACGAGATCCACGCGCTCGCCCGCGACAAGCGCGGGTCTCATCTGACCCTGTCGCTGGAGCGACTCGCGGGGGTCACCGACCGCCGCCCGGTGCGGATCGGCCTGTCGGCCACCGTCAAGCCGGTCGAGACCGCGGCCCGCCTGCTCGTCGGCACCGAGGAGCCGATGCCGGCGGTGGTCGACAGCGGCCACCGCCGTGCGCTCGAGATCACGCTCGAGCTGCCCGACGGCGAGCTCGAGGCGGCCACCTCCGCCGACCAGCTCGGCGAGATCCTCGACCGCATCGCGGCCCACGTCGCCGACCACCGCACGACGCTCGTATTCGTCAACACCCGCGCGCTGTCCGAGCGCGTGGCCCACGAGCTCGGCGAGCGCCTGGGCGAGGACGAGGTCGCCGCCCACCATGGCTCGCTCTCGCGCGAGCGCCGCCAGCGCGTCGAGCGCCGGCTGCGCGCGGGCGAGCTGCGCGCTTTGGTCGCCACCGCCTCGCTCGAGCTCGGCATCGATATCGGGCCGGTGGAGCTGGTCTGCCAGCTCGGCTCACCGCACAGCATCGCGACCTTCCTGCAGCGCGTGGGGCGCGCCAACCACCAGCGCGACGGCGTGCCGCGCGGCGTCTTCTATCCGACCACACGCGATGAGCTCGTCGAGTGCACGGCGCTCCTGGCCGCCGTCAAGCGCGGCCGCCTGGACGCTCTCCATCCCCCCGAGCTTGGGCTCGACATCCTCGCCCAGCAGATCGTGGCCGAGGTCGCCGCTCGCGGCGAGGAGGGCGCCGGCGAGGACGAGCTGTTCGCGCTGATGAAGCGCGCCTGGCCCTACCGCGACCTTAAGCGAGACCAGTTCGAGGAGGTGCTCGAGCTGGTCTGCAATGGGATCGAGACCGGGCGCGGGCGGCGCATGGCCTACCTGCACCGCGACCGCGTCAACGGCCGGCTGCGCGGCCGGCGCGGCGCGCGCCTCGCGAGCCTCACCTCGGGCGGGGCGATTCCGGAGACGGGCGACTACCGCGTGCTGCTCGAGCCCGGAGATGTGTTCGTCGGCACCGTCAACGAGGACTTCGCGATCGAGTCGATGCGCGGCGACGTGTTTCTGCTCGGCACCCACCCGTGGCAGATCAGCGGGGTCACCAACGGCATCCTGCGCGTGCGCGACGCGACCGGCAGGCACCCCACGATCCCCTTCTGGCTGGGCGAAGCGCCGGGGCGGACCGACGAGCTCTCGGACGAGGTCTCGCACCTGCGCCGCGCGGTCGCGGAGCGGATCGACGACGGCGGCCGCGAGGCCGCGATCGCCTATGTGCAGGAGGCCTCTGGTGTCGACGAGGTCGCCGCCGCCCTGGTCGTCGACTATCTGAACGCCGGTCGCGCCCAGCTCGGCGGCGTCGTGCCGAGCGACGAGGATATTGTGTTCGAACGCTTCTTCGACGAGACCGGCGGCATGCAGCTGATCGTCCACGCGCCGCTCGGCTCGCGCATCAACCGCGCGCTCGGCCTCGGGCTGCGCAAGAAGTTCTGCCTCAACTTCGACTTTGAGCTCCAGGCCGCCGCCAGCAACGATGCGGTGCTGCTCTCGCTCGGACCCCAGCACTCGTTTCCACTCGAGGACGTGCCCGCCTTCCTGCGCTCCCACAACGTGCAGGACGCGGTCTCGCAGGCGGTGCTGCGCAGCCCCATGTTCACCGCCCGCTGGCGCTGGAACCTGAACCGCTCACTCGCCGTGTTGCGGCGCAAGGGCGGTCGCGTCAACCCGTTCAACATCCAGCGCATGGAGTCCGACGACCTGATGGCCGCCGTCTTCCCCTCGCTGGCGGCCTGCCAGGACAACTCTCCGGCCGGCCCGGTCGAGATCCCGGACCACCCCCTGGTGCGCGAGACGATGGGCGACTGTCTGACCGAGGCGATGGACATCGACGGCCTCAAGGCGCTCGTGTCCCGCTTCGAGCAGGGAACCGTGCGACTGCACTTCGTCGACACGGTCGAGCCGAGCGTGCTCTCGCACGAGATCCTGAACGGGGCGCCCTTCACCTATCTCGACGAGGACGGGGAAATCGGCGAGCGGCGCTCGCGGGCCGTGCCCTTGCGCAGGGGGCTGCCGGTGGCGCCGCGCGAGCTCGGGCGACTCGATCCCGAGGCGATCGCGCGTGTCCGCGCGGAAGCCGTGCCCGACGTGCGCGACGGTGACGAGCTCCACGACGTGCTCCTGTCCCTGATCGGCACCGCCCCCCGCCCCGAGTGGCGCGAGCACTTCGACGCGCTGGTGTCCGACGGCCGCTGTTTCGAGGTCGCGGCCGGCGAGAACGTTCTGTGGGGCGCGACCGAGCGCAGGGGCGAGCTCGAGGCGCTGTTCCCCGACGCGCGCTTTCACCCCGACCATCAGCTCCCCGCCGGGCTCGCCGCCCACCGCGAGCGCGACCCGGACGAGGCCGCGGTGAGCGCTGTGCAGGGCCACCTCGAGATCTCCGGGCCGACAACTGTCGAGCAGCTCGCGAGCACCACCGCCCTCTCCTCCGGCACCGTCACGATCGCGCTCGAGGCTCTGCGCGGGCGCGGCTTCGCCGTCGCCGGGCGCTTCGACAGGCGACGATCGCGAGCAGTGGTGCGCCCGCCGCCTGCTGGCCCGCATCCACAGCTACACGCGCGAGCGCCGGCGCGCTCAGGTGCGACCCGTCAGCCAGGAGGAATGGCAGCGGTTCCTCGAGTCGTGGTCCCACACCGCCCCCGGCACGCAGCTGTATGGACGCGACGGCGTCGCCGAGGTGATCGAGCAGCTCCAGGGCTCGGAGTGGCCGGCCGGGGAATGGGAGCGCATTCTGGGCGCGCGGGTGCACGCCTACCGCTCCGAATGGCTCGATGACCTCTGCCTCTCAGGCGAGGTCGTGTGGGGTCGGCTGTCGTTGCTCGAGCCCGCGGGCGAGGGAGAGGAGCCGATCGCACGGGCGGGCAAGTCGCCTTCCAGGCGGACCCCGATCACGTTCATGCTGCGCGAGGACCTGCCCTGGCTACTCCAGGCCCACCGCGGCGGCGCCGAGCCGGCCGAGCCCGTGAGCGGCCCCGGGCGCGAGGTGCTGGACGCGCTGCGCGCGCGCGGCGCGCTCTTTCACCCCGAGCTGCAGGCGATCACCGGCCGGCTCCCGAGCGAGATCGAGGAGGGCTTGTGGGACGGCGTCGCGAGGGGAATCATCACCGCCGACGGCTTCAACGCGATCCGCTCGCTGCTCGACGCGCGCACCCGCTTCGCCCGCCGCCAGCGACCGTACCCGGGGCGGAGCTCCCGCGGTCGCCGCGGCGGCTGGCGCCACGGCGTCGAGGGTCGCTGGACGCTGCTACCGAGCGCCGATCGGGTCGAGGAAGCCGAGGAGCTCGCCGACACCGTGGCCTCGCAGCTGCTGCTGCGCTGGGGCGTCGTGTTCAGAGACGTCTACCTCAAGGAGCGAATCGCGGTGCCGTGGCGAGAGGTGCTGTGGGCACTGCGCCGGCTCGAGGCGCGCGGCCTGACGCTGGGCGGGCACTTCGTCACCGGCGTCACCGGCGAGCAGTTCGCCAACGAGAGCACGATCCCCCTGCTCCGCGCCCAGCGGCGCGCCGCGGCGGGATAGGCTAGCCCCGTTCAAAACCACATAAGGAGGTCCAGATGGCTGGCGAGGCTTTGTTCTTGGGCTGGGGTCAGGTTGTGCGTGGGCGCGAGAAGCAGGCGTTGGCGGTCTTCCAGGAGGCCGTTGAGTACTACGGCAGGCAGCAGCAGGAGGGCCGCATCGAGCGCTTCGATGCCACGCTGCTCTCACCCCACGGCGGCGATCTGGCCGGGTTCTTCCTCATTCACGGGGAGCGCCAGGCGCTCGCCGAGCTCAGGTTCACCGAGGACTTCGAGCGGCTGCTCGTGCGCGCGGCATCGATCGTCGATGGGATCGGCGTGATGCCCGCCTACACGGGTGAGGCGCTCGGCAGGGAGATGGGCCTGTTCGCGGAGGCCGCGGACGAGTTCGGCTCCTAATTTGAGTCGGGGCCGCGCATGCGCGGCCCCGCCGGGCCGATCATGATCGGCCCGGCCGGCCGGAACATGTTCCGGCCGGGGCCGGCGCACATGTGCGCCGGCCAAAAACTCCTAAGTTGGACTAACCCGGAGTTGTTGCGACACCTGGGTTGAGCTGAAGAGCTTTGTTGTGCGGGCGGCCCCGCGGCTGGCGGAGCCTCGTCGCCCACCTCCGACTGGATCTAGGGACGCCAGGCGGTGCCGTTCCAGTGCAGAGCGATGCTCCGATCGAGGCCGCCGAAATTGTTGAAGTACCCCACGGCCCACGCGTTGCTTGACGAGGTTGCGGCCACGCCGTTGAGATAGTTGTATTCCGACCCAGGGTCAGGGCTGGGCTTGACTTTCCAAACCGTGCCGTTCCAGTGCTCGGTCAGCGTATGGAAGGGGACGTCGCCGTTGTCGTAGAAGCCGACCGCCCAGGCGTTGGTTGACGAGGTCGCGGCCACGCCTGAGAGCTGGTTGAACCCTCCGCTGTTAGGGCTTGGCTGAACCTGCCAGGCCGTGCCGTCCCAGCGCTCCACGAGAGTGTGATTCCCGTGTCGGGTTCTGTACTTACCGACTGCCCAAGCGTTGGTCGGGGACGTCGACGCCACGCCCAAGAGCTCGTTGTTGTAGTCCGGGCCTCCGACGTTCGGGCTCGTCTCCACCGTCCAACTCGTGCCGTCCCAGCGCTCGATCAGGGTTTGGGTAGCGCCACCGTCGTCGTAGTAGCCGACCGCCCAGGCGTTGTTGGAGGAGGTCGCGGACACGCCAAAGAGCTCGTTTAGGCCTCCGACCCCCAGGTCCGGACTTGGCTGAGGCTGCCATGTGCTGCCATCCCAGTGAAGGACGAGGGTCTTGAGGCCGCCGTTGTCGTAGTACCCCACTGCCCAGGCGTTCGTCGACGACGTCGCGGCGACGGCGTCGAGACAGCTTGAACTGGTGGACCCTCCAGGGTCAGGGCTCGGCTGGACCTGCCAGGCGCTGCCGTCCCAGTGCTCGACCAGCGGCTGCTCGGCCCCACCGTTGTCGTAGCAGCCGACCGCCCAGACGTTGTTGGAGGAGGTCGCGGCCACGCCGTTCAGGAAGTTGTAGTCGGTCCCGGGGTTCGGACTGGGCTGGCGCTTCCAGGCCACGCCGTTCCAGTATTCGACCAAGGTGCTGTCAAAGGGGGCAGCGCCCGCGAGTTGGTGATAGCCGACCGCCCAGGCCGTGCAGCCCGAGATCGCGGCCACACCGTCAAGGTGATTGGATCCGGCTTTCTGCGGGGGCTGCGCTGTCGGGTCCTTGCAAGTGGCGGAAGACGACCGAGTCCCGACCCCCGCCGCCTGACTGGTAACGCCGAGAGCGAGCGCTCCCGCCGCGAGCAACGCCAGTCCAGCCGCTTTCAGCATCTTCCGCATCGCCACCACACGCCCCCTTCCATTCATCGACCACCCGCCGCCGCGCGCCAAACAGTACCCCTCGGTGATGTCGTGCGGGGAGAGGTTGGAGTAATCATCGCTTGATCTTCGGCTCGTGCGGTGCTTGCACCGCGCAAAGGCAAGCTAGGCCCCGCTCCACGCGGCTACCACGTCATTCGACACAAAGGGCTGTGGGACAACTACCGCGCTCGTTCGGCCCGGCTCCAAGTCGTCGGCGGGCCTTGTCAGCGGGTGTGCGCCCGGATGAAAGCCAAGTAGTCGGCGGGCTTGTCACCCGGTGTGCGCCCGGATGAAGGCGAGGATCGCGCCGCCGACCTGGTTCCATACACGCGGACGCATCCCAGCCCAGATCATCTACGGTGCCCGCAAGATGAGAAAAGCGCGATGACCTGTCGCGCCTACTCCGGATTAGCGCATCCTAAGTGACAGGCGGCGGAATCCCCTCCGCGGTCGCCGCCAGCGCGTTGTCCCAGCCGCACACCGCGCAGGCGTGCTGAAAGGCCGAGTGCGCGAACTCGAGCGCGGCCGCGCGGGGGTCCTCGCTCTGGCGCACGTCGTCCCAGTCGAGCAGGTATTCGCCGATCTGCCCGTCCCAGCGCGCCGCCGACGGTGACAGCGTCGCGTCCGCGAAGTTCGCCGGCGCGGGATGGGCGTAGGCGTAGAAGGCGGCCTTCTCATAGCGCGCGTCGCCGGGCCACCAGCCGACGGCGACCTCCTGGGAATCCATCGCGTTGCGCATGATGAAGTCCTCTGAGGGCGGGTCGGCCGATTCGCCTGAGAACAGGTTCACGGCCAGGTCGAACGAGCCCCACCACGCGTTGACGGGGGTCGAGCGGCCGCGATAGGGAGCGCGGAACGCCGCCAGCGCGAGCGCCGCCTGGGTGGCGGCCGCGAAGTAGGCGGCGACCTGATCGGGGTCGTAGCGGCGGTGCTCCTCGTCCTCGTCGAGCGGCACGCTCCAGGCAACCTCCTGCGGCCGAGGATCGATCTCAAACGGGCCCACGATCGCTCGTGCCGTGTCGAGCAGCTCGCGCGTCACCTCGCCGACCGGCCGGTCGGGCGTGAGCGCGACGCGGCCGCCGCGGCCGCCGCTGTGCTCGATGACGGCCTCGTGCGCGCGCAGGTCGAGCGTGGCAACGAGCGCGCCCGAGCCATCCGGAGACGGCAGGGGCGGTGTCTCCCATCCACGCGCGGTCAGGCGCAGCGCCGCGTGCTGAAGCTGGGGTTCGGGGGGCGCGAGCACGACAGCCAGCTTGCCGAGCACCTGCGTGTGCGCGTGCAGCGTCTCGCAGGTCTCGCGCCAGTCGGAGTAGTTGATGCCGCTACTGGCCATTGGTCCCTCCTCGCCGCGTCAAGCGGTACACCGTGGGTTTCGCGGCGCGCACGAACCGGGGCATGCGCTCATCCCCGACCGATTGCGCATGAACCAGATCCCATCCGCCGCCGAGCAGGCCGATGACATCGCCCTGCTCCATCCCCCGGGGAAGCAGGATGTGCCGGCCCGCTCCGAAGGCAAACAGCACCAGCGAGGCGCCGGGCGCTGCAAGGCTCGTCAGGCCGCTCGCCGCGCCCTGCCTCGCGTCATCGGGCAGGCCCTGAATGCAACCGAAGTCGTAGAGCAGGTTGTAGCCGGGCTCAAGCCCAAGCTCGCCCAGGCGGCCGACGTCCCCCTGGACCCATTCCACCTCCGCGCCTTCGTCGGTTGCGCGCTGCCTCGCCTTGGCGAGCGCGTCCGCGGCGAAGTCGAGCCCGGTCACGTGCCAGCCGCGCTTGCTCAGATACACCGCGTCGCGGCCGGTCCCGCAGCCGACATCGAGCGCGCGCCCCGGCTTGAGGGCGCCCTCCCCGTCGAGCAGCGGCTTCCAGGTCTGCGGCACATCGCGCCATTCCCAGGGAGCGATCCCCAGCCGGTACATCAACTTGTAGGGCGGCATCTTCAGAAAATAACGTGTAGAGCGTTCAAGCCTTGCGCGCGTGCGAAACGCACCGCGTGAGGCCCTGGCCGTAGGAGGTCAGAACCCAGCCGTGGGTTTCCTTGGCGAGGGTCACCTCCTTGAGCGCCTTTGCGACAGTGGTTCCGCTCACCGCCGCCCGCGCCTGTTTGTGCGCGAGCGTGACCTCGACGGTCGCGTACAGCAGCTGCGATTGATCGCGCTTGAGCACGGCCGCGTTGTAGGGCAAGCACTTGGAGAGCGCCGCTTTGCAGCCGTGCGCACCACCGAGCGAGTCGCGTGTGTGGGTATCGAGCTGTGCGCAGGCGCTCACGTAGTAGCCGGAGGCGAGCGCGTTCATGTAGCTCTGCACGGAGTTCGTGACGAGCTCGGCTGGAGAGGGCGCCGCCACTCCGCAGCCGGCGATCAGCGCAGCGGCGCCCACCGCAACCGCGCAACTCGTTCGCCGCCAGGTGCTCACGTTCACCATTCTCCCGCTCCCGCGATAATGGGGTCATGGTCCCCGAGGCACGCATGAAGAGGGCCGAGGGCGGCACCGCACCCGACTCCGAGGGATGGTTCGTCCTTAACGCGCGCGACGCGCGCTGGCTCGACGGCCATTTCGGCGCCTACACGCGCTTCGAGGGCGACGAGGCCCGGTTCGACCGGCTCGGCTTCAACATCGGCGTGCTGAATCCCGGCCAGCCGGCGTGCTACTACCACGGCGAGGACGAGCAGGAGGACTTCCTGGTGCTCTCGGGCGAGTGCCTGCTGCTGATCGAGGGGCAGGAGCGTCCGCTCAAGGCGTGGGACTTCGTCCATTGCCCGCCCTGGACCGAACACGTCTTCGTCGGCGCGGGCGATGGGCCGTGCGCGATCCTCGCGGTCGGCACGCGCTCCGACGGCGACGTCATCTACCCGGCATCGGAGCTCGCCCAGCGCCACGGCGCGGGCGTCGAGCGCGAGACCCCGGTGCCGAGCGAGGCATACAAGGGCATCTCGCCCGATGACCCGGTCGCCTTCCGAGCGGACTGGCTGCCGGGCTGAGTCGCGCGCCTTTGTGATCCGCCTCCAATTACTCGGCTGCGGCGATGCCTTCTCGAGCGGCGGCCGCCTGCACACCTGCTTTCACCTGAGCGGCGCGGGGGACCCGTTGCTGATCGATTGCGGCGCGACCGCGCTGGTGGCGCTCAAGCGCGCGGGCATCGACCCCGCCACGATCGGCCACGTCGCGCTGTCGCACCTGCACGGCGACCACTTCGGCGGCCTGCCGTGGCTGATCCTGGACGGCCGCTTCGGCGAGCGCTCGCGGCCGCTCGACATCGCCGGGCCGCGGGGCACCGAGGGCCGACTCGAGCAGGCCTTCGAGGCGCTCTACCACGGCGCCACCGAGGCCGAGTCGCCGTTCGAGGTGCGCTTCGTCGAGCTAGATGCTCTCAGTCCGTGCGAGCTCGGCCCCGCGGTGGTCACCCCCTTCGAGGTCGTCCACAACAGCGGCGCGCCCTGCTACGCGCTGCGGATCGAGTACGGCGGCAAGGTGATCGCCTACTCGGGGGACACCGAATGGACCGATGCGCTGATCGACGTCGCGCGCGGAGCCGACCTGTTCGTGTGCGAGTGCAATTTCTTCGACACCCCGGGGCCCGGTCATCTCGACTACCGCACGCTGACCGAGCATCGAGCAGGGCTCGAGTGCGAGCGCCTCGTGCTGACCCACATGGGGGACGACGTGCTGGGCCGCCTTGGGGAAATCGACGTGGAGGTCGCCTCCGACGGCATGACGATCGAGCTCTGATCGTGGACAACGCGCACGTCGCCGACAAGCTCGAGGCCTTTGCCTCGCTGCTCGAGCTCGCCGAGGCCAATCCGTACACCGCCCGTGCGTACCGTCGCGCGGCCGAGACGATCCGGGGCGCACCGGTCCCCGTCGAACAGCTCGTGCGCTCCGGACGCGTGCGCCAGCTGCGCGGCATCGGCCCCGGCATCGAAGCGCGACTGCGGGAGCTGGTCGAGAGCGGCGAGATCGCGGAGCTGGCCGAGCTCGAGCGCGAGCTCGCGCCGGAGCTCGTGGGTCTCGGACGCTTCCTCGGCTTGAGCGCGAGACGCTCGGTCGAGATTGCGCAGGCGCTCGGTGTGCGCACGGCGGAGGAGTTTCGCGAGGCGGTCGGCGAGGGCAAGTTGCGCACCGTTGCGGGAATCGGGCCCAAGACCGAAGCGCGGCTGCTCGAGGCGCTCGCCCGCGAGGGCGAGCCCAGGGCGCGCCACGGCCTGCTGCTCCATCGCGCGCAGGAGCTCGTGGGCGGGATCGCCACCGCGCTCGACGGCGAGCCGGCCGGCGACGTGCGTCGCTTCGCCGATTCCTGCGAACGGCTCGCGGTCGTGTGCGCGACAAACGATCCCGACCCGATCCTCGAGCGTTTCGCGACGCTGCCCCAGATCGTCGCCGTGATCGGCCGCGGACGCAGCGACGCCGTGGGGTTGACGGTCGAGGGTGTGCCCGTCGAGGTGGTCGCCGCCGAGCCGCGGTCGTTCGGCACCGCGCTCTTGCGCGCCACTGGCTCGGACGAATACGTGCGCGCGCTCGAACCGCTCCCCGACGCTCCCGACGAGGGCGCGGTGTACGCCGCGCTCGGCCTCCCCTTCTGCCCGCCCGAGCTGCGCGAAGGGCCGTTCAACGGCGCTCCCCCCGCGTTGTTAGAGCTCGCGCAGATCCGGGGCGACCTCCACTCCCATACGACCTGGTCGGACGGGCGCGCGAGCGTCGAGGAGATGGGCCGCGCGGCGCTCGAGCGCGGCTACGAATATCTCGCGATCTGCGACCACACGCCCGCTGTCGGCGCCGTGAGGGGACTGACGGCCGAGGACCTCCGCCGGCAGGCGGAGGAGATCGCGGCCGCGAACGAGGTGCTCGCACCCTTTCGCGTGCTGCGGGGGATCGAGTGCGACATCCTGCCCGACGGTCGGCTGGACCTGCCCGACGATGCCCTCGCGGAGCTCGATTGGGTGCAGGCGAGCGTCCACGGCGGCCAGCGGATGCCGCGTCGCGAGATGACCAAGCGCGTGGAGGAGGCGCTGCGCAATCCCGCCGTGCGCTGCCTCAGCCACCCCAAGGGGCGCTATATCAACCGCCGCCCCGAGAACGCGCTCGATCTCGAGCGCATCTTCCAGGTCGCGCTGGAGCAGGGTGTGGCGCTCGAGGTCAATGGTCTGCCCGACCGCCTCGATCTGAGCGGCGTCCATGCGCGAGAGGCGATCGCCGCAGGTGTCAAGCTCGTGTGCTCGACCGACGCCCATTCAACCCGCGGGCTCGGCAACATGCCATTGTCGGTCGCAACCGCGCGCCGGGGCTGGGCGACCGCGGCCGACGTGCTCAACACACGACCGCTGGACGCACTGCTTGAACGCGGCTAGCGCCCGTCGAGCAGGACCGTCCAGGGCTCGACCGAGGTGACCGTGAGCATGCCGTTCTGGGCCCAGTTGTCCTCGGCCAGGCGCGCGCGCACCTCGTCCGCGGACGAAGCCGAGATCGCGTGCAGCACGTCGCGGCCTCCCTCGAGCGGCCCTCCGAGGACGATGAAGCCCTCCTCCACGAGCTGATCCATGAAGCGGGCGTGCTCCTCCCAGCCGTCCTGCTCGCGCAGGTCGCGTGCGAAGTCCCACGGACCGCCGCGCTGCACCCTGACCGCGAAGAACACGGGCTGAGCCTACCCGCTCTCCCCCGCGGCGTCGGCGGCGGAGTCCGCTCCGCCCTTTAGCTACCCGCCCTGATATCAGTACAGCGTGCGCCAGATCGTCCTTCTGCGCGGGATCAACCTCGGTTCACGCAATCGCGTGGCGATGCCGGCTCTGCGCGAGTTGCTCGCAGAGGCCGGGTTTGAGGATGTGAGCACCTATCTGCAGAGCGGCAACGTGGTGCTCGCGAGCGACGAGCCGCCCGAGCGCTTGGCGCGCCGGTGCGAGCAGCTGCTGGCCGATCAGCTGAAAGTCAACGTCTCGGTGCTGGTGCGCTCGCGCGATGAGCTGGCGGAGGTCGTCCGTCACGATCCGCTGGGCGAGGTCGCGACGAACCCCAAGCGCTACCAGGTCGTGTTTCTCTCCGAGCCGCTGGACGACGAGGAGGTCGAGCGGCTGGCTTCGCTGGCGGCGCCGTCGGAGCGCGTCGTCGCCATCGGCCGCGAGGTATATGCCTGGCACCCGGAGGGCATCGCGCGCTCACGCCTTTGGGCCCGGCTCGCGAGCCAGCGGCTCGGTGTGACGGCGACTGCGCGCAACTGGACGACGGTCACGAGCCTGCTCGCGATGGCCAGCGAATGACCGTCTCTCCGTGCCACTCGAGCCAGGTTCCGTGGGAGTCGGTCCAGGCCAGCGGCCGCCCGTCGACGCAGAGCAGAAAGGCGTCGTGGCGCACCGGCTCGCCGAAAACGGTCTCTCCGATTCCCGGAATGAGATCGGCACCCTCGTTCGCGACCCAGGTCGCGTCCAGGTCGCCTACCGTGCGCGCGAAGGCGGCGCGTTCCTCGGCATCGCGCACGTAGGCGAGCACGGCCGTGTGATAGACGACGAGCGTTGCGTGCGCCGGCGCCTGAGCTGCCAGCTCCCGCAGGTCGCTGCGCAGGTCGCCGGTGAGCACCCGCGGCCGCACCTCACGTGCGACGTCAATCGCGGCGCGCAGCAGCGGTAGGCGGTACTCCTCGCCGGGCCAGACAAGTGCCTCGAGCCAGCGGACGTCTTCTTCGTCGTCGAGCGTGACGGGGCGGCGGTCGAGCCCGGCGCGCCAGGCGACATCGACGCCGCTGCGCGGAATCGGGACCTCACCGCTCAGGCGGCACGCGAACACTGGCGGCTCGGCGGCGGCGCGCACGCTCGGTTCGACGCGCGTCCCGCCATATTCGTAGCCGTAGTAGTCGGGCAGCAGACACAGCCCGGCTGAGGCGCCGACCTCGAGCAGCGCCAGCGGCTGCGGCAACAGCGCCAGCAAGGGCAGGAGCGTGGCGCAGCGCGCCGGCTCGTTGGTCTGCGTCGAGCGGACAGCCATGACCGACTCGATCTCGTCCCAGTGGGCGCGCACGAGACGGCTGAAATCGTCCGGGTCCTCGGGCGTCCCGTACAGGTAGCGGACTGCGCCCAGCAGGATGTTCGGCTGCCACTTGGCCTCGGGCATCTGCGCCAGCCGCGCGAGCACAAATCCGTCCGCGGCGAGGGCAGCCGTGATCCGCGCGTACACGGGCGAGCGACCGGCGGCGCCGTACCGCGCGAAGGATTCGTACTGGCGCGCGATCCGCGCGCGAGCGTCGTCGCTCACGAGCCCGGGAGGCGCACCGCAGCGCTGGCCTGCACGGCCACCTCGAGTCCACTGAGCGTCCGCAGCAGCTTGCGCTCGCTCCGGTGCGGACGCGCCGCGTAGATCAGCAGCTCCAGCGGATACCACATGCCGACCCAGGCGGCCACGAGAAAGAGGCCATTGCCGAAGAAATCCCGGATTCCCATCGGCCATCCGCTGTTGAGCACGAGCTGGGCGAGCGCCAGCGAGACGGCGAGGATCGCCAGTCCGATCGCGAGGGCCTGTATCTCTTCGCGGTGGATCGTCTTCAGCTCTTGCTCGACGCGCTTGATGCCGAGCTCGCAATAGCGCCCGACGGCTTCACGCAGGCCTCGCTCGGTCGCCGCATTGACGTGCTGGGAAGGCAGAAGGATCGCGAGCCGCCCCGGATCGCGGACAGTACCCGCACTCAGCTCGCGCCGGATACGGTCGATTCCCGGGGGGAGCGCCGGAAGCCCGTTCGCGACGTCGGCACGCCTGGGATCGAAGAGCTCATTCGGGTCCGCCAGCTCGATCCGGAGCTCTCCAAAGTCAGCGGGCGCGGTGCTCATGGCAATACGCTACTTGTGGGCACCGACGCGTCGTGTCCATAGGCTCTGCTTCGATGGCCTCGGCCCTCACCCCCCTCGTGCTGGCGGCCGCGCTGTTCGGCGCGCACCCTTCGCCACAAAGCATGGCGGTGCCGGCCTACTTCTCGCCCGGCTCCTACTGGACGCAGATGGATAGAGCCCATCCGCCGCTCCAGATCGCGGTCATGAACCCGGGCAACGGACCGGGCGCCAAGCGCGATCCGAGATACGCAGCGGCGGTCCACGCGGCGGAGTCGGCCGGCATCACGGTGCTCGGCTACGTCTACACCCGGTATGCGAAGCGATCCCTCTCGGCGGTCGAGGCCGACGTAGATGCCTACTACCGCTGGTACCACGTGCACGGGATCTTCTTCGATCAGGCGAGCACGAACTGCGCGCACGAGCCCTACTACGCGAGCCTCAACGCCTTCGTCAAGGCCAAGGGTGGCCTGGCCAAGACCGTGCTCAATCCGGGGACCCGAACCAGCCGGTGCTACACCCGGGCGGCCGACATTCTGCTCACGTTCGAGGGTTCCTACAGCCGCTACGTGGGCTCCTACTCGCAGCCGAAGTGGGTTTCCGGCTATCCGCCGAGCCGCTTCTGGCACGTGATCTACGCGACGCCGGATAGGGCTGCGCTGGCCAGGGCGATCGCGCTCAGCGAGCAGCGACACGCCGGCTACGTCTATGCAACCCCGTTGCAGCTCCCGAATCCCTACGACGCGTTGCCCGGCGGCAGCTACTGGACCGACGAGCTGTCGGGCCTGTCGCGCTGACTTGACAACTAGGCGAACATATGTTCGTGACGAGCGATGGCAGCCCCTACGTGCGCTTCCGCCGCGCGCTCGAGACCGGCAACGAGCTGCTGGTGCTCACCGCGGCGCGCGAGCTTCCCCGCATCGACCTCGATGACGCGCTCCGCATCTGTCTCGTGCTGCGCGACGGCGATCCGGACCGCTACGAACGCGCGGCGGTTCGCTGGCTTGGCCGCTTCGCGCTCGAGGCGCGCGAGGTCACGATCGATGCGCTGCGACTCGCGGCGGACGCACTCGATGCAATGCCCGACCAACCGACCGAGGCCATGGAGCGGCTGCAGCGGTTGTACGTGGCCCACCGGCTCAGGCGCTGAACGTCCCTTGCGAGGTGGCTCGGCACCACGCAATCCGTCGTCATCGCGCTTCTGGCTCCTGGGCCAAGTACGGGACAGCCGCATATCCGGTCGACGGGGAGACGATCGAGGAGCTGCTCGCGGTCGCCGACCGGCGACTCTACGAGCGGCGCGGCATCAAGCTGAATTCGAATGGGCACAGTCCCGCCAACGGAGGGCATGTCGCTCGTCCGAGCCTCGCCATAGCTGCTTCGCGGATGCAGCCCAACGGACACCGGAATGGCGGGGTGCCGGCCGACGGGCACCGGAACGGCTCGGGTCGCCGTAGCTCGCGGGAAAAGACCGGGGTCGCAGTCGGCTAACCCGCGATCGCGGGGTTCAGAGCCACTGCCGCACGACGTTTGCGGCTTTGGTTGGAGATCTCCTGTCGAGTGCTAGACGAGCCCGAGTGCGGCGAACGCATGGCGGTAGATCTGGCGGGGGCGGCTTGTCTGTGCGTTCTGTAGACGTCAATATTGGCGATTGCGTGTTCTACATCTTGGCCGCCGCGATGATTGGTATCCACATCGTCGCCGTATGCCGGCTCCCGAGCGGTCCGGTCGAGCCGCGGCAGATATTGGAGCACCGAGCACCAGACCCCGGCCGGTCGCCGCCACCTGGCGAGGTCGGACTGGACGGCGAGCCAACGTAGAGGCATTCGTCACGGCACGCAGATCCGTGTGAACGAGATGAACGCCCTCGAGGAACAGCTCGCCGGCCTTCGCCAAACTGGCTCCGGGCCCGGCAACAGCTACCGCCGGTCCGGGGAAGACCCGCTCTGGGACCTCGTGGTAGAGGTAATCCGGCTCCCCGAGTTGCCCGTCGCGCAGACCGCGGCTGGGGCCGGGGTGTCCCCAGCTATGGTCGAGCGCGCCCAGGCCGGTGACTTGGGCCGCACGACCGGCCGCGCCGTCGAAGCCCGCAAAAAGCTCACCCGCTACGCCCTCAAGCACGCCCGCACTCAGCTGCGCTCCGCCGGCGTCATCGAGAGCCCCCGCCAAATCAGCCCCCCAGCCGTCCTCGCCCGCTACCTCGAACACGCCGACCGACAAGCCGCCGAACCCGTCTGCGCCCGCGCCGGCTGCCCTAACCCCGCACGACGCCATAGTGCGTACTGCAGCGACCGCTGCAAACGCGCCGCGCTCGGCGGCCTCCGCCAAACCGAACCCGAGGTCGGCAACAGCTACCGCCGGGCCAGGGCAGACTCGTTCTGGGATCTCGTGGTAGAGGTGATCCGGCTCCCTGAGCTGCCGGTGACGCAGACAGCGGCCGGCGCCAGAGTGTCCCCCGCCACGGTTGAGCGCGCCCGGGCCGGTAGCTTGCCCGCCACGATCGGCCGCGCCGTCGAGGTCCGCAAGAAGCTCGCCCGCTATGCCGTCAAGTATGCGCGCAAGCAGCTGCGCTCCGCGGGGGTCATCCGCCGCCCCCATAAGGTCAGCGCGCCAGCGGTACTCGCCCGCTACCTCGAGTACGCCGAACGACAAGCCGCAGAACGTCCCTACGCTCGCGGCGAGCGTAGCCCTCTGCACGAGCGCCCACACCGTCAGCGCGGACGCAGACCAAGTGCAGATCGACCACGTCGCGATCCAACCCGCTCAAGCATCCGTCGAGAGCGACACATCGGGGCTCTCGCCGCGGGCCAACATGCTCAGGCAAAACGACGGCGAGTATCTGCTCCCGCTCGACGTCGGGCGACGGCGCTCGGGGCCCTCGCCGCGGTGTGTCTCGGCTTGTTCGCCGTGTTGCAGGCCGCGCACATATTCGGACGCGATGGTCCAACCATCGTGCATAGAGCCGCGTCTGGCGGCCCCGGCAGGCTTACCCGCCACGCCGGCGGCTCCTCCCAGATAGCGGGTCTGTCCGCCGGTGCTCCGAGTCAGACGATCACGCCTAAGGCCTACAACTCGTATCTGAGGAGCCTCGGCGCCGCCAGGCGCGCGATTACGCGATTGCAGGGCATAGACGCGGCCAACCTCAATGCCGTGGTCGCAAATGTGACCACCATCGCGGCTCGTGGGCTGCTTACGGCCTCGCGGCTTCCCGTTCTGACTCTTACGCTCGACCGAAATCGTGAGTGGTGGAGTTCCGGCCGACTGCTGGCCCCGCACCAGCAAGTTGAGTTCCCCGGTTCAGGGCTGGTCTGGCAGTACTACCCAGGCCAGGGGATCGAGTTGAGTCCACAGGCCAGCTTCGCCAACGCCCATGTGCTCTGCTCGGCCGGCGCTGCGCATCTTCGCGCGTGCACTGAGCTGCTGTCCGAACTCATTGCAGTTGCCGTCGACCGTTCCGGCCGGTTGGCATGGGAGTACTACTTCAACTACGGCGGGGGGTCACCGCCGTGGACCAGCGCCCTGTCGCAGGGGACGGCGTTGCAAGCCTTCGCTGACGCGTACAAGGAAACCAAGAACAGGCTCTACCTGGCCGTGGGGAACCGGGCCCTCGGACTGTTTACGGCTGCGCCGCCATCGGGCGTCGCCGTCCAGACGCCCCTCGGAGCGCGCTATGTGGAGTACTCGTTCGACCCCGCGCCAGGCGACGAAATTCTCAACGCATTCCTGAAGAGCGTGATCGGGTTGTACGAGTATGCGCAGGTAAGCAAGAGCCCCCTCGCGTCACGGCTGTTCGCGGCCGGTAACGCCGAGGCTCAGGCCGAGCTACCGCTTTTTGACACAGGCTCCTGGTCGCTCTACCAGCCGGGCGTCCAGGACAGCCTTGCCTACCACGAACTCGTCATCAAGCTCCTTCGGCAGCTCTGCGCCATGACGCGAAGCCCGATCTACTGCAGCACCGCCAGCAACTTCAAGAGCTATCTGAACGCTCGGCCAGGGGGCTGAAGCTCATCGCGCGACTTCGACAGGCCGATCGCGGACTTACGCCCGAGTCATCAGCGCGAAGCACAGTGTTAGCGGGCTTTCGAGGGGTGAGCGAGGGGACTCGAACCCCCGACCGCCGGGACCACAACCCGGAGCTCTACCAGCTGAGCTACGCCCACCGTGGAGGCCTGAATCTAGCAGTGCGCGTGGGACCTTCTAAGGCCCGTGGCACCCCGGGATCGGCCCCGCCCCTCCCCACGCCGATGAGTTAGCGTGGCCCCGGGAGTCCGTAGGGGAAACGACTTAGAAGGAGACCGATGACCGCCCATCTCAGCACCCGTGCCCGTTGGCTCGCCCTCGCGATCCTGTGCGTTGGCGACCTGATGATTGTCGTCGATACGACGGTCGTGAACGTCGCATTGCCGTCGATCCGCGAGAGCCTCGGCTTTTCGCAGACATCACTTGCCTGGGTCGTGAACGCCTACATGGTCACGTTCGGGGGCTTTCTGTTGCTGGCAGGCCGTCTTGGCGATCTCTTCGGTCAGCGACGGCTGTTCCTGTCCGGTACGGCGGCCTTCACAACGGCGAGCCTGATTTGCGGCATCTCGACCTCGCAGGGAATGCTGATCGCGGCCCGGGCCGTCCAGGGGCTCAGCGGCGCGCTCGTCTCTGCCCTGGCCTTTTCACTGATCGTGCTGTTGTTCACCGAGGCGTCAGAGCGCACCAAAGCGATGGGCGTGTTCGGCTTCGTCATGGCCGGAGGCGGCAGCATCGGGGTGCTGGCGGGCGGCGTGCTCACGGATCTCGTCGGCTGGCACTGGATCTTCCTCGTCAACCTCCCGATCGGCGTGGCTGTGACCGCTGCCGGCCTCAGGCTGCTGCCTGCCGTCGAGGTCGGCGGAGAGCGGCGGCCACTCGATACCGCCGGCGCGATCGCGATCACCGGCGCGATGGTGCTCGCTGTCTACGCGATCGTCAACGGCAACTCGGCGGGGTGGACCTCGGCGCAGACGATCGGACTGCTCGCTTGTGCCCTCATGATCGCGGGCGGATTCATCGCCTGGGAGTCGCGGGCGCGCTCGCCGCTCATCCCCCTGCGCATCTTCCGGCACCGCAACCTCAGCGCCGCCAATGTCGTCGGCATCCTGTGGGCCGCGTCGATGTTCGCGCTGTTCTTCATCTCGGCGCTGTACCTCCAGCTCGTGCTGGGCTACAGCCCGCTGAAGGTCGGCCTCGCCTTCCTGCCGGGCAACCTGATCATGATGGCCTTCTCGCTCGGGCTCTCCGCCAAGCTGGTGATGCGCTACGGCTACCGGCGACCGCTGGCTTTTGGTTTGCTCACCGCGGCGCTCGCGCTCCTGTGGCTCGCGCGGGCACCAGTGCACGGCTCGTTCACGACCGACGTGCTGCCCTCGATGATCTTGATCGGGGTAGGCGGCGGGCTCGCGTTCAACCCCGTCTTGATGGCGGCCATGAGCGATGTCGAGCCACAAGACTCGGGGCTTGCCTCGGGGATCGCCAACACGGCCTTCATGATGGGCGGCGCGCTGGGGCTGGCCGTGCTCGCGAGCGCCGCCGCCGCGCGGACGCAGCATCTCGCAGCGGCCGGCCAGGGGCCGCTGGCGGCGCTCACCGGTGGCTACCACCTCGCTTTTGCACTCGGCGGCATCCTCGCCGTGATCGCAGCTGCCGTGGGCGCCACCTTCCTTCGCGACCAGACCTCCGCCGCGATGTCGGCCCACGCCGAGCCGGCGCTCGAAGCTCACGCCGAGCCGGTGCTCGAGTGCGAGTAGCGGCCGCCCTCCACCTGCATCACTGAGTGCGCGGCGGCGTCACGCCCGGTGGAACTCGGCATCGTCCGCCACGGCCCTCCGCCACCGCGCCCCTGAGGCACGGGACGCAGGTTCGTGCTCGCCGAGCGCGCGTGACGCGCGATCCGTTGTCGTCGCACTCGCAGATCCACCGAGCCATCAATCGCATCGCGCCCCCCACCCTAAACACCACGTCCGCAAGAAGCATCACCGGAAGTAGCGCTCGAAAGCTGCGTGCGATCTGGGTGCACGGGTAGGACCGGACCAGCCCCCGACGCAAAGGAGTAGAAATGGCCCAGACGAAAGCTGACCGCTCGGCGGCGGCAAAGAAGGCAGCTGCGACGCGAGCAGCGCAACCAGAAGAAGGCGCGGTCACAGAGCGCGGGCACCAAGGCGGCGGCCACCCGCCAGGGCAAGGCAGCCGGACAGGCAGCCGGTTCCGCGAAGCGAGCCGCGGGCGGCGTAGTTAAGGCAGCGAAGAAAGCCGCCGGCGCAGCGGGCGAGGCGACCAAGCAAGCGGGGAAGTCGGCCGCGACAAGGTCGCGGGCCTCAGGCCGCGCTGGCAAGAAGTAGCCGACGACAGTCGGCCCGGCGCGGCCGGCGACCCGAGCGCGCCTAACATCGCTCGCGTGCCGCAGCGGGAGGACGTCCGCAACATCGCCATCATCGCGCACGTCGACCACGGCAAGACGAGCCTGGTCGACGCCATGCTTCGCCAATCCGGCGTGTTCTCCGCGCACGAGCAGGTGGTCGAGCGCGTCATGGATTCGATGGACCAGGAGCGCGAGCGGGGAATCACGATTCTCGCCAAGAACGCGTCCGTCCGCTACGGCGAGGTGAAGCTGAATATCGTCGACACTCCCGGCCACGCCGACTTCGGCGGCGAGGTCGAGCGGGCGCTGACCATGGTCGACGGCGTTCTGCTCCTGGTGGACGCCTCCGAGGGTCCGTTGCCGCAGACCCGGTTCGTGCTTCGCAAAGCCCTGGCCCGCCGGCTGCCGATCATCCTCGTCGTCAACAAGGTGGACAGGCCCGACGCCCGCATCTCGGAGGTGGAGGACGAGGTGCTTGAGCTGTTCCTCGACCTGGACGCCACCGAGGAGCAGATCGAGTTCCCGGTCGTCTATACCAATGCGAAGGCCGGCTGGGCGTCGCGCGTCGCCGGAGCGGAAGGGGCCGACCTGCGACCGCTGTTCGAGCTCATCATCGAGCACTTCCCCGGCCCCAGCTACGACGACGCCGGGAACCTGCAGGCGCTCGTCACCAACCTCGACGCCTCCCCATACGTTGGCCGCCTGGCGCTCTGCCGCGTGTACAACGGGACGTTGCGCAGAGGCGCGCCGGTCGCGTGGTGCAAGCGCGACGGCAGCGTCGAGCGGGCGCGCGTCACCGAGCTGTACCTGACCGACGGGATGCAGCGAGCGGAGGCCGAGGAGGCCTCCGCCGGGGAGATCGTCGCCGTCGCCGGCATCCCCGAGATCACCATCGGCGAAACGATCGCCGACCCGGAGAACCCGCGGCCGCTGCCGCTCATCGCCGTCGACGAGCCGGCGCTGTCGATGACGATCGGCATCAACACCTCTCCGCTGGCCGGCGAGTCCGGCACGAAGCTGACCGCGCGCATGCTCCAGGACCGGCTCGACGCCGAGCTCGTCGGCAACGTGTCCATCCGCGTTGAAGACACCGACCGGCCCGACACCTGGGAGGTTCAGGGCCGAGGCGAGCTGCAGCTCGCAGTGCTGGTCGAGACGATGCGTCGCGAAGGGTTCGAGCTGACCGTCGGCAAGCCGCAGGTCGTCACCCGCGAGATCAGACGGCAGGCTGCACGAGCCGGTCGAGCGCCTGTCGATCGACGTGCCCGAAGACTTCCTCGGTCAGGTCACGCAGATGATGGCGCTACGCAAGGGCCGGATGGAGCAGATGGTCAACCACGGCACCGGTTGGGTCCGCCTCGAGTACCTGGTGCCTGCCCGCGGGCTGATCGGCTTTCGCACCGAGTTCCTCACCGAGACCCGCGGCACCGGGATCATGCACTCGGTGTTCGATGCCTACGAGCCGTGGTTCGGCGAGATCAAGACCCGGCCCACCGGGTCGCTGGTGGCCGACCGAGCCGGAAGCACCGGCACCTACGCGCTGCTGAAGCTGCAGGACCGGGGCGCGCTGTTCATCGCGCCCGGCACGACGGTCTACGAGGGGATGATCGTCGGAGAGAACTCGCGTGCCGAGGACCTGGACGTCAACGCGGTGCGCGAGAAGCAGCTGACGAACATGCGCTCATCGACCGCGGAGGCGACGGTGAAGCTCGTCCCGCCCCGTCAGCTGTCGCTCGACCAGGCGCTTGAGTTCATCCGCGACGACGAGTGTGTCGAGGTCACGCCCGACAACGTTCGCCTGCGCAAGCTGGTCCTGCCGGCGGTCGAGCGCGTGAAGCTCGCCCGCGCGTCACTGGCTCAGGGAGGCCCGTTCGCGCGAGAGACCAGGTAGAGGCCAATGCACGTGAACGCGACCATCACGAGGAGCATCCATCGCTGGGAGAGCGCGGCGCGCTTGATCCCGCCGTACACCGCGATCGCCTTGTCATGGGCGAGGACTAGGCCGGTGAGGTGACCGGCGACGAGCGCTCCAACCTGGACATACCAGATCAGGTTCGGGCTGAGTACCGGCACGGAGATCTGAGCCGCGGCCCGGGTGCCCAGCGGATCGCTGAGCAAGTAGGTGAACTGGCCGTGCTCGCCGTAGAAGATGTAGCTGAAGTAGTGGGCCGTTAGGTAGGCGAGGCCGATCGGGATCAAACTGTGAGCAAATCCCGTGCCGAGTCGCGACAGTCGAGGCGACCCTTCGACGGTCCTCATCCCCCGGACGCCGATCCAGAAGATTGACGCCACAGCGGCGATCACAGCCGCGAGAAACAGCGTGTCGGCGATTCTCGTCGCGGTCTCGAGGCCAATTCCGAGACGCATTAGGCGCAGATACACAATGGAGATCGGGTGTTGCAGAGCGCCCTCGTGCGCTCCGTCGAACGCGGTTCCCCCGAGCGTGGCCACAACCACGGCGATCGAGCCAGGGACGGTCGCCCAGGCGGTGGCGCCAGACAGCGGGCGGCGAACCCCCAGTCGCTTGCCGCGCACCTCGAACGCCGAGAGCTCGGAGAACATTCCGAGATAGACGGAGAAGGTTTCAGCGTTCGAGACCCACGGCTCGATCCCGAACAGCGCCATCCCGCAGAAGGTGTAGCCCGTGTAGACGAGCGTCGCGACCGCCGTCATATGCGGCGTCGCCCCAGGTCCATCCACTCCGTAAATGAGTTCAAGCCACACGAAAATGACCACTCCCGCCGCCGCCGGCCAGCGCCCGACACGCCTCGGATACGAGAGCGGCGGCGACAGTCGCCGACCGAGCAGCGTGCTTAGGCCGAGCCCGACGACCCGGGCGATCGCGCGCCACGGATTGAGTGCGCGATAGACGTTGCCCAGCAGCACGCTCACGAGCACGCCCCCAAGCCACACGGTGATGAACACGAACGTCACCGAGAAATTCACTATTGCCACGTTCACCCCGGAGAGCCCGCTCCAGACGACAACGCCCAGCAACCCGATTCCGACGGCAGCGGATAGAACCTCGGTCACCGGATTGAGGAGCGCCCGCGACACAACGCCCGGGAGCGGTCTCCAGTGCTCGGCCTCGAATCGAGTCGTCCGCCAGAGAAGCGAGAGCGCGACGAACGAGACGATTAGAACTCCGGCCGCTCCACCGATCACCACGGAAACCGGGATCGGGACATCGGGTCGCCCGATGTCGAATGCGTGCGCCGAGGCGACCGAGGGCAGAGCGAGCACCGCCAGGACCACGGACGCGCCGATCGACGCCACTCGGCGAGCGCTCACAGCGTCACCTCACCGCCAGGCCATGGGGCCGCGCCACCTGCTGGAGCGGCGCGCACGGCGCGATCGCTGGCGACCGTTACTCGCCCGATCGCGGGTTTGACAATCATCGATGCTCCTTGCTTGGAAGATCGGCTTGGCTCGGGCAATCCAGGAAGATCGCCCAACAAGCACATGCGCGCCGCGGCCCGCAGCGCGGGCCGCGCCAACTCGGGCCGAGCGGCGTGCGACGCCGTCGCAGCGGCCCAGCTCAGGTCAGCCGCGCACGCTTCAGCCCGGAGGCCCCCGGCCGGACCAGCCGCTCACAAGCGGAGCCAGGCGGGATACGACTAGATCCCGCGGGCGCCATGTCTCGGCGGGCAGCGCAGGCAGGAGTGCGCGGTCACGGCCGAAGCGCGCGGACACCTCCTGCAGCACCCGGCGGGCGCTGTAGAAGACAGCTGTCAGGACCAGGCCGACTGCCGCCGCTGCGGGCACCGACCACCCGCCGCCAAAGCCGAAGACTCCGACGAGCCCACCCGGATGGCCCGTAGCGAACAGTCCTTCCAGGAATTCCTGGCTCACGTAAATGACCACCAGCGATGCCGTGCACAGCAGCCACAACGCCGTGAAGGAAACCGTCCGACTCGCCGCCGAGCGCTGTCCAGCGAAGGCGCGGCTGAGCGCGCGCAGAAACACGCCGATGGCGAGCGCGATCAAGAAAACGATCCAGGGCACCAACGAGTGCAGGTAGGAATGACCCTGGCGCTGGAGCTCAACTCCAGCCCTGCTGCCGAACGCCAACCAGTACCGCAACTGGTGCACCGCGAACGCGGCGGCCGGCATCAGTGCAAGCGGCGCGACCCGCTGCAAATGAAAGCCGCGCTCACGATAAAGCGGCACCCGCCGACGATATCGCTCACGGACCCCCGCCTGTCTCCCTGAGGTGGATGTGGCCGTCCGCCGAGCGCGCGTCTAACGCGTCGCGCTGGCCTAGACTCGCGCGATGCCGTTGCACCTCTTCGCGGGTCTGCGCGTGCGTGACTTCGAGGCGGCGCGACCATGGTACGAGCGGTTGCTGGGCGAGACGACGTTCTTCCCCCACGCCACGGAGGCGGTATGGACAGTGGCGGAACACCGATCGGTCTACGTTGTTGAGCACCCCGATGGCGCAGGGAAGTCCGTGGCGACCATCTTCGTGGACGATCTCGATGCCCACGTGGCCGCGATCGCTGCGCGCGGGCTGGAGCCCAACGAGATTGAGACGTGCGCCAACGGCGTCCGGAAGGCGGTCTACCGCGATCCCGACGGCAACGAGCTGGGATTCGGCGGCGCGGCGCTGGACACTGGACCAGAACCCACCCGACCTACAGGGTGAGCGAGTAGTCGCGTGATGTGAGTCGCGGGGAGGGTGATAGGGATCGGCTGCCGGGTGTCGGCTCGGCAAAGCTGTCCAGCGGCTTGCCGCGTCCCAGTCGGCGCGTCGGGGTTGTCAGTTCCCCGAGGGAGTGGGCTGCAGCGGGTGACCGTGTGCGTAGAGCCGCACGGGGAGCGCACCGGCCGGGCGCTTTTCCTTGGCAGCACGATCCCCGTAGCGGGTGTAGATCGCGTGTACCTCAACCGTGATCGCCTCGAGCTCTGCGGCGGTTAGATACGTGGTGCTGTTGAACATGTACGCGTTGCGCCGCCATTTCGCTGGGTAGGCGAGGCGTCGCGACCACCATTCGCGCAGTTGGTCATAGGTGCGCTCCGCGAAGGTCCGCTCAAGCGCCTCTTCGGCGGCGGCGACGTCGGGGTCCGCCATGTCGCTGTCGAAGGTCTGCGGACTCGCTGGCGACGCGCCAGGGACGCCTGCGACCGCGCCCTTCGCCGGTCTCCTCCACAAAGCCATACTTGGCAAGGGTCTGGAGGTGCCAGGACATGTTCCCGGGGCTCTCCTGCAGCAGCTCAGCTGCGCGGGTGGCGGTGATCTCTCCGTCGCGGCGCATCACTTCGAGGAGCGCCACCCGTAATGGGTGTGCCAGTGCGCGCATGCTTCGCGCGTCGGTGATCACTTGGCGGGCTGGCCGCGAGTCGTTTGCCGGCTCGTTCGCGGGGGTGGCTGGCACGCCGCTTTCAGAGCGAACCTGCGCAGGCCGAGCGGGCTTTGGCACGGTCTTCCTAGGAGGCTGTCGGGCCGCGCTCATGCGGATCGACTCCGACCCAGGAGCATCATCACGGCCCCACGCGCAACGCGACGGTTGGTGTAGCCGCGAGGCACGGCCAGCCGTAGGCCCATATCGACAAGCAGCCAGCCCGTTCCACGCCGGGCGGCCGCGACGAGTCCGTGCGAGCGCCTTTCGCGCCGCAGCTGCGCAGTCGCCCGATCACTGTGCCGAAGCTCGTCAACCCGAGCGCTCATCAGGGCTTCCACAAGAACAGGGTGCTGCTGCACGACTCCTCCTTTCGACAAGATCTCTTGTGACAAGGCTACTTGTCACAAGATCCCTTGTCAAGCAGCTTCAACTACCGCGCCCCGCGCGATCGCTTCCCCACATACGAGTGCTGTTTTGCGGGTCTTTCTGAGCGCCCCCGGCAGGATTCGAACCTGCGACAACCGGATTAGAAGTCCAGTGCTCTATCCAGACTGAGCTACGGGGGCGGTGAGTTTGTCCTGCAAATCGCCGGTTTTGTGACGACACCGGCGCCGTCATTGTAGGTGCTGCGGGCGCCGGATCCCGGACGATTCAGCGCGCCCTACGGGATCGGGATAACGATGTTCGCTCTTGTGGTCCTGCCTGCCACGGCGTGCACGGTCGTCCGCCACGGCTGACCGCGAGCCGCGAGCGTGTACTTGCCCGGGAGGAGATGGAAGGAGAAGCGACCGTCGGTCAGCCGCCGCGTCGCCACGACTCGATGGCTCGGGTCGCGGATGGCCGATACCGTCCCCGTCTTCTGCAGCCAGCAGTGACCCGGCGGCGGACCGCCGCAGGCCTCAAACTTGCCGACGACGTGCGCGTCGCGGATCACCATGCTGGCCTCGCGGATTTGCGGCCGCGCGGAGGCGCAACCGGCGACCGCGGTCACCCCGGCGATGAGCGCGAGCGCGTCGCACCTCATGACCACAGCATATTGCCCTGCATGCGACCCGAAACTCTTACTCGTTTCTGACAATCAGGTGGGAGGATGCAGCCCGTGCGAAGGGTTTTCCGTCGTAGGTTCGTGATCGCAGGAGCCGTTCTCGCATTTGCCGCGGCCGGTGGTGGTGCATATGCAGCCACCCAGACGAGCGGCAACCCGCAATCAGCATTCTTCAACGATGTGGCCCACCGGCTGGGCGTGTCCTCCCAGCGCCTCACCTCTGCGCTCCGCGGGGCGTCCATCGACCAGCTGAACGCCGCAGTCAAGGCGGGCAGGCTGACCCAGGCGCAAGCGAACGCGATCAAGCGGCGGATCGAGCAAAGCGCCGGGGTGCCGTTTGGCGGTCCCGGATTTTTCGGGCCAGGGCCCCGCGGCTTCGGGCCGCCACCGTTCGGGGGCCCGGTGCTCTTCGGCCCGGGTGGACCGTTTGCGGCGGCCGCGAGCTACCTCGGGCTGAGCCTGCCCCAGTTCTTGAGCGAGCTGCGCTCGGGTCATTCCCCGGCCCAGATCGCCAAAGCAAAGGGCAAGTCGGTTGTGGGGCTCGAGCAAGCGATCACCCGCACCGTCAAGTCGCGACTAGACCAGGCAGTCTCCGCCGGGCGCCTCAGCAAGCCCCAGGAGCAGAAGATTCTGAGCTTGCTCTCGAGCCGGCTCAGCACCTTGGTGAACAGGACCCCGGTTCAATTCGCGGGCCCGCCGGTGGGTCCGCCGCCGCAGATCCGCCCGTGGCCCCACCACCCATTGGGGTCGGTCCCGACGCCTTACGCCCCGGCGGGACCGGGCTTTTAGAGCCGGTTTCACCGGCGTTCAAATCGGGGCGCCCGGATTCGAACCGGGGACCTCTCCGACCCAAACGGAGTGCTACTACCAGACTGAGCTACGCCCCGTGACGTGTCGCTGAGTCTAGATGCCAGTCCTCATGGACCCGATCTATCCAGGCCTGCAGGCGAGCACGGAAATAGGTGTCGAACGTCCTCACCGCCAACACGCCGTGAGCGCACCGCCATTGCCGACCATTGAGCTGGCCGCTGTTTGATTTGCGTTGCATCCGGATGCTCGCACCATCAACACCGAGTGCCTGGCCCCAGTGCGTCTTCAGAGTATTGGCGTCCTGCGAACATATGTTCGCAGGCGGTGCGGACGGAATGAAGTAGCCTCCCCGCTCCCAATGGCCCAGATCGAGCCACTGCTCGCGCTCCACTACGACCTCGAAAAGACCGGTGGACTGCAGGATGTGATCGCGCCGCCGTACGACGTGATCGGCGAGCGCCAGCGCGAGGAGCTCGAGGCGCGCTCGCCCTACAACGTGGTCAGGATCGACCTGCCGCGGGGCAACGGCGACGCGTACGAGAACGCCGCCAGGACGCTCGAGCGGTGGCGCGCCGACGGAGTCATCGTCAGGGACGACAACCCCGCCGTGTGGGCGCTCGCCCAGGAGTACACCGGCCCCGACGGGCAGCGCCGCAGCCGCCAGGGCTTCCTCGCGCGCGTGCGTATCGAGGAGTACGGCGCGGGCCGGGTCCGGCCGCACGAGCGGACCCACCCCGGCCCCAAGGAGGACCGCCTCAGATTGACTCGCGCGACGAAGGCGAACCTCTCGCCGATCTTCGCGCTCTACGACGACCGTGAGCAGAGGGCACGGACGGCTCTCAAGACCGCCATCGAGGCTCCGCCGTGGGGCGAGGCAACCGACGACGACGGCACCGTCAACCGCCTCTGGCGGGTCGAGGACGAAGCGGCGATCGACAGCCTCCAGACGGCAGGGGCAACGAGCGAGCTGCTGATCGCCGACGGCCACCACCGCTACGAGACCGCCCGCATCTACGCCGAGGAGGTCGCCAGCGACGGGCCGGAGCGATACGTGCTCGTGTGCCTGGTCGCGCTCCAGGACCCCGGATTGACCGTGTTTCCGACGCACCGGCTGGTCAGAGGCTTGCGGGAAGACCAGCACGAAACGCTTGCCCTCGCGATCGGCCGGGACTTCGACATCGAGCCGCTAAACGACCCGCGCGAGCTCGAGCCAGCGCCCGGCGGCGAGGTCAGAATCGGCTACATCGACGCGCATTTCAAGCGGCCGTTCATGCTCACGCTCAAGGATCAGCGGATCGCGGACTCGGCTCTGCCCGGCCACGCCCCGCCCTACCGCCGGCTCGACACGGCCGTGCTCGAGGCGTTACTGCTCAAGGGCGCGCTGGAGATGACCGACGGGCAGATCGACCACCTCGAAGGGCTCGGGTACGCCCGCGGCGCAGCCGAAGCCCGCGCGCTCGTCGAGACCGGCGAGTACGACGCAGCCTTCTTCATGGCCCCGACCCCGATCGAGCGCGTCCAGGCGGTCGCCGACGCCGGCGAGACGATGCCGCCCAAGTCGACCTACTTCTACCCCAAGGTTCCGACCGGCCTCGTGTTCAATCCCCTCAGCTGATGAAGGCAACGGCTCATCGCACCGCGTCCACCGGACTCGCCCACCGCATCGAGACCCGCGGCCACCAGCTGATCGCCGATGAGCCGGCGGAACAGGGCGGCGAGGACCGCGGCCCGACGCCGCAGGAGCTGCTCGCCGCGAGCCTCGCAGCGTGCACCGCGATCACGATCGAGATGTACGCCAAGCGCAAGGAGTGGGAGATCGGCGACGTCGAGGTCGACTGCGAGTACGAGCAGTCCGAGCGCGGCAGCCCGACGGTGTTCAAGCTCACCCTGCGTCTGCCGGACCGGCTGAGCCGCGAGCAGGTCGAGCGGATCGAGGCGATCGCGGCCAAGTGCCCGGTGCACAGAACGCTCGAGGGTGAGACCAGCTTCGAGCAGCGCGTCGAGCTGGTCTGAATCAAATGGACCGGGTCGGCACATGTGCCGACCCGCCGGCCGGAACATGTTCCGGCCGGGGCCGGCGCACATGTGCGCCGGCCAAAAGATCTATACGACCTTCACCCCAGCTTCCCGCAGCTCCTCGATCGTCCGCTCCGCGTCCCCCGCCCGCGCCTCGATCGCCCGCGTCGCGTCGAGGTGGACGACGACCTCGAAGCCGGCCCTGCGGGCATCGAGCGCTGTCGCCCTGACGCAGTAGTCGAGCGCCAGCCCGCCGACGTGGACCTCGCGGGCGCCGTGCTCGCGCAGCAGACGCTCGAGCTCCGTGTCCTCAAAGCCGGAATAGCCCTCGGCCTCGGGCGTCCGGCCCGCGTCGATGACCGCGTCGATCTGCGCGCGGTTGAGATCCGGGTGAAGCTGTGCGCCCTCGCTGTCGCGCACGCAGTGGACGGGCCACGGTCCGCCCCGCTCGGCGAAGGAGCGGTGGTCGGGCGGATGCCAGTCGCGTGTGGCGACCACGAATTGTGCTTCGCGCGCGAGCCTGTTGAGCGGCTCGATCACGGCATCGCCATCCGGCACCGGGAGCGCGCCCCCGGGACAGAAGTCGTTCTGGCAGTCGACGACGATGAGCGCGTCCATCGAGCGCGAATATAGTCCCGGGATGGCACTGCCGATCGAGGCCGAGACTCTGCGCGAGGCGCTGCGGCGGGTCCTGCTCACACCCGAGGACGCGGCGACCATCTCCGTCCGCGGGCGGATCGACGCGGCCGTGCTGGTGCCGCTCTACCTCGCCGGCGAGGTCCACTTGGTGTTCACAAAGCGCCACGATGAGCTGCGCCGGCACGCCGGCGAGATCTCGTTCCCGGGTGGACGCCGGGAGGAGGGCGAGAGCGACCTGCGCGCCACCGCGCTGCGCGAGGCGCACGAGGAGATCGGCCTGCCGCCCGACGCGGTCGAGGTCGTGGGCGCGCTCCAGCCGACTCCGACGATCGCCACCGGCTACGCCGTGTATCCGTTCGTGGGCGTGATCGACCCGGGCCGGGCGTGGACGCCGAGTGCCGGTGAGGTGGCCGAGGTGATCGAGCTCGCGCTGCCGGACCTGATGGCGGGCTACGACCGCAGGCGGCTCGTGCGTCGCGGCATCCCGATCCGGACCGACACCTACGTCGTCGGCGACCACCTGATCTGGGGTGCGACGGCGCGCATCCTGGCCGACCTGATCGACCGCGTCGGCGACCTCTAGGTCCTGATCAGCCCTTCGACCGCGTCCGCCGTAGCCGCCGTCCATGCTCGGTGGTCAGTCCAACCGGACTCGAGCAGCGTGTAGGCGATGCGCGAGCGCTCGCAGGCGCGGCGCACGAGCCCGGCGCCCGCCGCCGCTCGGGCTTCGTAGAGGACGCCGTGCACGGTGGTGTCGATCAAGCGGAACAGCAGCATCTCGAGCCGCGGCCCATGCAGCGCCTCAAGGGCCTCGGGTGACCCGGTCGCGGAGCCGAACAGCAGGCACGCAACTGCGACGTGGTCGAGCGCGGGCAAGAGGGTCACGACGCGATCGGGGTCGGCGAGCACCGCCTCCGCCCCGGCCGCCTCGATCGCTTCGACCTGGCGCGGATCTCGTGTGGTGCCGCGCACGGCATGGCCGCGCCCGCGCAGCTCGCGCGCGAGCCCCCTCCCCCGGCAGCCACAGCCGATGATCAGAGCGCGGGCGATTCGGACCCCGGCCCGGAACCGCTGCCAAACTCGCGCCGCACGTCCTCGCGGCTGCGCTCGGGGAGCCCCTTCGACCGGCGCCTGCGGTTGGTCTCCTCGAGCAGCTCGTCGAGGTCGCGGTCGGCCAGGTAGGCCTCGCGCCGTCGGTCCTGATCGCGCAAATCCGCCGCCACGCGCAGCTCGAGCTCCTCCAGGGACTCCTCGCGTTCCCCGCGCGCGCGACGGCGCGCGTTGCGGGCGGCGACCATCGAGTGGATGTCCTCGACGTCGAGCGCCTCTCGGCGCTCGATCACCTCGCGGGCGCTCTTCCAGCCGAGCTGCTCGAGTCCCGAGCCCGGCGCCTTGCGGCCGATGAAGATGAGCACCAGGACCAACCCGACGAGCAGCCCCACCATCGCCACGGCGAACGGGTCCACGGCCCTGAGTCTACTCCGCTAGCTTCCGAGCACTAACCGCCCCCCAACCCTCACAAAGACATGGATTTCGAGCTGACAGACGAGCAGCGGCTGATCCGCGAGACAGCCCGCAACTTCACCGACAACGAGATCGTTCCCCGCGCGCGGGACAACGACCGCAACGAGCACTTCGACCTCGAGCTGATCGGGAAGATGGCCGAGCAGGGCTACCTCGGCGCGATCGTTCCGCGCGACTACGGCGGCGCCGGCCTCGACTACCTGAGCTACGGCCTGATCGTCGAGGAGGTCGGCCGCGGCTGCTCCGCGATGCGCACCGTGGTCTCGGTCCAGACCTCGCTCGTCTGCTCGGCGCTCGTGCGCTGGGGAACCGAGGAGCAGAAGCAGGCCTATCTGCCGAAGCTGTGCACGGGCGAGTGGCTCGGCTGCTTCGGCCTGACCGAGCCCGATACCGGCTCTGACGCGGCCAACCAGCGCACACGCGCGCGGCGAAATGGTTCCGGGTGGGTCATCAACGGCGCCAAGATGTTCATCTCGATGGGCTGCCACGCGCGGCTGGCGCTGGTGTTCGCGCAGACCGATCCGGAGAAGGGGCACCGCGGCATCGCCTGCTTCCTGGTCGACACAGACCAGCCTGGGTTCGCGCCGCAGGCGATCCACCACAAGCTCGGCCTGCGCGGCTCGGACACCGCCTCGATCTCACTCGACGACGTCGAGGTGGGCGATGAGGCGATGCTGGGCTCGGTGGGCGACGGCTTCAAGGTCGCGATGAGCGCGCTCGACTCGGGCCGCTACAGCGTCGCGGCCGGGTGCGTCGGCATCTGCCAGGGCAGCCTCGACGCGTCGGTGCGCTACTCGAAGGAGCGCCAGCAGTTCGGCCGCCCGATCGCGAGCTTTCAGCTCGTGCAGGAGATGCTCGCGGACATGGCGCTCGAGACCGATGCGGCGCGCATGCTCGTGTGGCGGGCCGGCTACCTGAAGGACTCGGGCAAGCCGAACACGACCGAGACCTCGGTCGCGAAGCTGTATGCGACCGAAGCCGCGATCCGCTGCGCCAACACCGCGATCCAGGTCCACGGCGGCTCGGGGTACGTCGACGACTACCCGGTCGAGCGCTATCTGCGCGATGTGCGCGTGACCAGCCTGTACGAAGGAACCTCGCAGATCCAGAAGCTGATCATCGGCCGGGCGCTGACGGGAATCGACGCGCTGGTCCCGAAGTGACCCGGGCCGGCGCGAGGTGAGGCCGCCGACGGTGATCGGAGTGCTCGGCGCGGGCACGATGGGCTCGGGGATCGCCGAGCTCGGGTGTTTGGCGGGCGCACGGACGCTGTTGCACGACCCGGTGGCGGAAGCTTTGGCGGCGGGGGTCGAGCGGGTTCGGGGGGATGTCGCCCGGTCGGTCGAGCGGGGGCGGGTGTCGCGGGAGGAGGGTGATGCGGCGCTGGAGCGACTCGTTGCCGTCGCTGAGCTCTCGGAGCTCTCTTCCTGCGAGCTCGTGATCGAGGCCGCGCCGGAGCGGCTCGAGCTCAAGCAGGAGCTATTCGGGCGGCTTGCGGCGGAGGTCGTCTCACCCTCGTGCGTGCTGGCGACGAACACCTCGTCGTTGCCGGTGACCGCGATCGCCGCCGCCGTGCGCGGACCCGAGCGGGTGGTGGGCATGCACTTCTTCAACCCTCCTCCGCGCATGCGCCTGCTCGAAGTTGTCGCGGGCGAGCAGTCCTCTGCGGAGGCGCTCGCACTCGCGCGTGCGGCGGGCGAGGCGATGGGCAAGCGCGTGATCGACGCTCTGGATGGGCCGGGGTTCCTGGTCAACCGCTGCAGCCGGCCGTTCGGCCTCGAGGCAACGCGGCTGCTGGTCGAGGGGGTGGCCTCGGTCGAAGCGATCGACCGCATCTGCCGGCTGGGCGGCGGGTTTCGCATGGGACCCTTCGAGCTGGCCGACCTCGTGGGGCTCGATACGCGGCTGTCGGTCGAGCGGTCCTTCTTCGAGCAGAGCTACGGCGAGCCGCGCTGGCGGCCCGCGCCGATCACCGCGCGGCTGGTGGCGGCCGGGCGGCTGGGGCGCAAGTCGGGCCGGGGGTTCTACGAATACGGCGAGGACGGGTACCGGGCCTCGGATCCCGAGCCACTTGAGGCCGGGGGCGGCGAGGGCCTGGTCGTGATCGCGGGCGACTCGGTGCTGGCAGCCGAGCTGCGCGAGGCCGCTTCCGCCGCTGGGTACAGCGTCGCGGTGGCTAGCTCCGGCGAGGTGCCCTCGCTGATAGTCGATGTCGATGGAGACGAGGAGCCGCTTGAGGGCGGCCCCCGGGTGATCAGCTGTGCCGCAGGATCATTGGCGGCGCTCGACGCGGGCGGCTCGGCGGTCGGCTTTCACGCCCTGCCGCCGTTCTCTGAATCGCGGCTCGTCGAGCTGGTCGCGGGCGTGGACAGCGCCTCCTCGGCAGCCAACGCCGCGCAGAGCTTCTTCCGCGCCCTCGGCAAGCACGTCGAGTGGGTCGGCGACTGCCCGGGGCTCGTATTGGGTCGGATCGTGGCCCAGCTCGTGAACGAGGCGGCCTTCGCCCTGGTTGAACGGGTCGGCAGCGCCGAGGACATCGACGCCGGGTTTGTCGATGGGCTCAACTACCCCCGCGGCGCGCTCGCGTGGGGCGACATGATCGGGCTCGATCACGTGCTGGCGGTGTTGGACGGGCTATACGAGGAGCGACACGAGGAGCGCTACCGAGCGGCGCCGCTGCTGCGCGAGCTGGTGTGGACGGGTCGCCTCGGGCGACCAACCGGCGAGGGGTTCTTCTCCTACTGGGGCGAAGAGGGTTGAGAGCGGTCACGTTTCAGGCGCCGAGCTCAGTGCGGGTGGAGCAGAGGCCCGAACCCGAGCTGACCGCGCCCGGCGAGGCGATCGTGCGCGTCGAGTGCAGCGGCATCTGCGGCTCGGATCTCCACATCTACCACGGGCGGGTCAAGATCGAGCCCGGCTTCACGATCGGCCACGAGTTCGTCGGCACCGTCGTGGAAACCGGCGATGCGGTCGCGAATGTGCGGGCGGGCGATCGCGTGTGTGGGTCCTTTCACGCCGCCTGCGGCACGTGTTTCTTCTGCGTGAGCGGCCTCTACCACAAGTGCGCTCGCTCGCGGACCTTCGGTCACGGCGAGCTGCTGGGGTCGCTCCAGGGCACGCAGGCCGAGCTCGCGCTCGTCCCGTTCGCGGACCTGACCCTGCGGCGCGTCCCCGACGGGGTCTCGCCGGAGGTGGCGCTGTTCGCCGGCGACGTGATGGGCACGGCGTATCACGCGGTGCGCGAAGCGGGCGTCTCTGTGGGCGAGAGCGTTGCCGTGCTGGGCATGGGGCCGGTCGGGCTCTCGGCCGTGCAGGTCGCACTCGCGGCGGGCGCCGGCCCGGTGCTCGCGATCGACACCGTCGAGGAGAGGCTCGAGCTGGCGCGCCAGTTCGGCGCCGTCCCCGTCCACCTGACCGAGCAGCAGCCGCGCGAGGTAACTAAGCAGCTGACGGGCGGGCGGGGCGTCGACGCCGCGATCGACGCCGTCGGCCACCCCGACGCGCTCGACCTGGCGCTGAGGCTGGTGCGCAATGCAGGCACGGTCGTAGTGCTCGGCGTCTACGCCGAGCCCGCCCAGGTGCACATGGGACTGGTGTGGCTGAAGGCGCTGACGCTGCGAGCGGGCCCAGCCAACGTGATCGCGCATTTCGACAGGGTCCTTGAGCTGCTGCGCTCAGGCGCGCTCGACCCGCGAGCCCTCGTCACGCACCGCTTCGCGCTCGACGACGCGGCCGAGGCCTATGCGCTCTATGACCGGCGCGAGGCGATCAAGGTCGTGCTCGAGCCGTAGGGGTCCGGGGTTTACGAGCGCGGCGTGGGGCGGGGTGAGAAGCGCGCCGCGTGGGGCGGTTGAGAAGCGCGGCGTGGGGCGCTACAAGCGCGCCGCGTGAGGCTTGAGACGCTCGAGGTCGCGCACCACCAGGCGGCGCCTGTGGGTCTCGAGCGCGCCGACGCGACGCAGTGTCTGCAGAGCGCGCGCGGTCGACTCGCGCGAGGACGCGCTCCACGCCGCCAGCTCCTCCTGGGTGAGCGGGATCCCAACCTCGATCGCCCCGTCGTCGCGGGCGACGCCAAAGCGCTCCACCAGCTCTAGCAGGCGGGTCGCGACGCGCGCGAGGCTGCTGGCGGTGGCGAACTCCATCCGCCGCAGATCGGCGAGATGAAGGCGGGTGAGCGTCAGCTCGAGCAGCGCCGAGGTCGCGCGGGGATGGGCCGACAGGTAGGCCTTCAATTCGCCTACGGGTATGACCACGGCTTCGACGGCCTCGAGCGCGGTCGCGTCAGCCGAGCGGACGCCCCCGGGGAGGGCCGAGACCTCCCCCATCAGATCGCCCGCTCCGAGCAGCGCGAGCACGACCTCGACCCCCTCGGCGGCGGTCCGGTGGACCTTGACCGAGCCGCTCAGGAAAACGATCGCGCTGTCGGCAGGGTCGCCTGAGCGGACCAGCAGATCGCCCTGGTCCCAGCGGCGCCTCCGGCCCGCCGACAGGAGAGCGTTGCGCTCAGACTCATACAGCGAGTACAGGAACGACTGCGGACGAGAGCCTCCGGTCCCCATCGGAGTGGAACGTTACCCGGGGCGGGGCGTGATTTCGCGGGCTGGCCCTGGCCCCGGGGGCGGGCTGGCCCCGCCTCCATCGCCACCCCCTCCGGCGGCGGCGTTGCGCGCCCACGTGTCAAATGACGTGGTAGGCGCGCTTGGGTGGACGTACCTTGGCTGACACAGCGGCAAGCACCGGGCGAGTCGCAGAGATTGAAGAGGTAACCACGATGCTCTCCTTCCACAGGATTTCCAAGGCCTCCGCGCTGGCGCTCGCGGTCGGCGCAATCGCAGCCCCCGCGGCGTCGGCCATGCCGACCAGCGGCATCCCCGCTCAGACGCGACACGTGCAGCCAACCGCGCTTGCACCCGGGTTGGCCACATACTCTCGTCAGGACAAGCAGGTCGTCCCGAGCTCGCCGGCGCCGGTCTCGGCCCCGGCCGCGCCGCGCGCTTCCACACCCAGCGGCGGCTTTGACTGGACCTACGCCGGAATCGGCGGCGCGCTCGCGCTGGCGATGCTAGGCGTCGGTGGCGCGGTCGCGATCTCGCAGCGGCGCACTCGCGGCGCGGTCTCGGCCCCCGCCGCGAGCTGAGCTCAGGCTAGATCGGGGGCAGTTACGGTGCCACCGCCTCGGCGGTGGCACCGGCGCGTCTGGGGGGCGGCGGTGGTGGGGGTGGTAAGAGTGGTGGTGGTGGTGGTGGCGGTGGTGAAAATTCGTCCCACCTTGCGCTCCGAACTCGGCCAGGACGAAAGTTCCACCGCATAAGGGGAAAAATCGTCCCACCTCGCCAGAGTCGCAAGGGTGGGAGGGTTTTTCACCCGCCGGCACTCCAGCACTCGGATTCGAGCCGCTGCCTGAATGCTCGCGCGCGCGGCCGTGATGCCGAAAGGACCTACGCCCCGAGCGGCTCGGCCACCGAGGCCGCCGGCAGCGGAGCGGCGTCGCGCAGGTACCACTCGGCGTCGAGTGCGGCCTGGCAGCCGCTCCCGGCGGCGGTCACCGCTTGGCGATAGGTGTGGTCGACGAGGTCGCCGGCGGCGAACACCCCGGGCACGTTGGTGAGCGTCGAGCGACCTTGGGTGACTACATAGCCGGCCGGATCTGTCTCCACCTGGCCGGTGACGAGCTGCGACTGCGGCTCGTGGCCGATGGCGACGAAGGCGCCGCTGATCTCGATCGTGCGCTCCGATGAATCCTCGGTGTTGCGCAACCGCGCGTGGCTGAGCGACCCGGCCTCGCCGGGCAGGAACTCCTCCACCACATAGGGCGTGAGCCAATTGATGTTGTCGACCGCCTGGGCGCGCTCGAGCATGATCTTGGACGCACGGAACTCGGGGCGACGGTGCACGATGGTCACCGGGGAGGCGAACTTGGCGAGGAACATGGCTTCTTCCATGGCCGAGTCGCCACCGCCGACGATGATCGCGGGCACGTCGCGGAAGAAGGCCGCGTCACAGGTGGCGCAGTAGCTGACCCCGCGCCCCGCGAGCTCATCCTCGCCGGGGACGCCTAGCTTGCGATGCTGGGCGCCCATCGACAGGATCACGGCCCGCGCCTCGTGCAGCTCGTCGCCGACCCACACCTTGTGCAGGCCGCCGTCGGTCGCGAACTCCACCCGGGTCACGTCGTCGGTGACCAGGCGGGCTCCGAACCTGGCCGCCTGGTCGCGGAAGTAGGTCATCATCTGCGGGCCCATGATCCCGTCGGGGAAGCCGGGGTAGTTCTCGACGTCGGTCGTCTGCTGGAGCAGCCCGCCCCAGGCGAAGCCCTCGATCACCAGCGGCTCCAGATTGGCGCGCGCGGTGTAGAGCGCAGCCGTATAGCCGGCAGGCCCGCTGCCGATGATGATTACTTGCTCGTGATCTTTCTCTGCCATTACTTCACTTAGTATAGCTAAGCCCCGCGGAGCGATGCCTCGCCCGCCGGGCGCAGCTCCGGAGCGCTTCGCCAGCGCTGCACCGTGCGCCGCAGCTGCAGATAAGCGAAGGCCCCCGGCACCGTCGGCAGCCAGAAGGCAAACACACGATATGCCAGCACGGAGACGACCGTCACCTGTACCGGCACGCCGAACGCCGTGAAGGCGCCGATCATGCCGCCGTCGACGCCTCCGATCCCGCCCGGGAGCGGAAGCGTATTGCCGAGCATGCCGACGAAATAGGCCATCACGATCTCGCCCTTCGAGGGTGAGGCGCCGAAGGCGTGGAAGCACGCCCACAGGACCGCCACGTCGAAGCCCCACCACGCGACCGCCCCGAGCAGCTGCGGATTGCGCGAGCGGAGCAGCGCGAGCGCCGTGCGTACGCCGCTGCCCAGCGAGGCCGGCGCCGCGGCCACGAAGCGCGCGATCCGCGCGCGCCGCCCGCTTCCGCCCGTCCACCGCGCCAGCCAGCGCTCGGAGTCGTCTGGCAGCAAGGCGATCCCCAAGAACAGGGCGATCACGATCGCGCCGAAGATCGCGGGGATCACGGTTATCCCGAAGGGAGCGTTGCCGGGGATCGGACCCAGATAGAGACCGAGGCCGCAGAGCACCAGCGCGGCCATGAAAACGCCGTACAGCAGCGCCATGAAGGCCACGAGCCGACACGCGACGACGCGCGGGTTAAGCCCCGAGCGGCGCAGGGCCCAGGCGGTAAGAGCGATGCCACCCGCTCCCGCCGACGCGAGCAGCCTGGTCGCGGCCAGCCCGGCCATCGTGATCTGGTAGCTCTCGCGCCAGTCGATGCGCGAGCGGCCGCGCGCGAACACGGCTCGGAACAGCACGATGTAGCCAAAGAACGAGCACACCTCGAGCACCGCGGCCAGCCCGAGCCACCAGGCGTCGCCGTGGGAGATCCGGCTCCACGTCTGCCGCAACCCGAGCAGCTTTGGCAGCACGAAATAAAGCAGCGCGATCGTGGAGAGGACGAAGATCGCCGAGATCAGCACCCGCTTGCGCGTGATCCTGATCCGGATCGGCTCGCCGCCGACCGGCTCTTCGGCCGCGGTGTCCACCTGACCGCTGGGAGGCTCTTCGGCCATCTCTCAGGCCGTGCCCGCTCGCTCCTGGAGCCGCTGGATGGTGCGCGAGAGACGCCGCGCGACCGGCGTCACCCCGGGCGCGCCACGCCTGACCGCCTCGGCCAGCGCCGCCCCGCCGATCAGATCGATGACGTAGTGCTCACCCAGGTACACGAGTGAGAGCCCGAGCGCGGCCGCGTAGCCCCAGCCGACGACGGCGGAGACCGGTCCAACGTCGGAGATCAGGTCGGCCGCCATCAAGCGAGGTAGCGAAGTGAAGCGACGGCATCGCAGCAAGGGGGTTTCCTCCAAGCACATTAAAGAGAGAGGGCCAGCGCTTTCCCCAGAACTGCTCGCCGTACTCGATCATCATGCGGCGCACGACGAGCGCGCGACCGTCCTCGAGCTCCCCGCGCGAGGCGGCCCACCACGGTGGCGCTGTGGGGATCGTCCAATAGAAGATGGCCCCGAGGTCGAACACGGCATACATCCGCGCTGCGGCCCCGGGCAGGCGGTCGTTGCCCTTGCGGAGCCAGACGTAGGCGACCGCGCCGTGCGGCACCGCAAACCACAACCAGTGGCACCAGACGAGAAAGCGCTCGAAGGGTCTGATCTCCCCCTCCCGCGCGAACGCACGCTGCAGGCGGACGCTCGGCGCGACGCCGAAACCGAGGGCGCGGTCGATCGCGATCGGATAATCGACGCGTGCCCGCTCAGCGGCCTCGTCGGGATCGTCGTTCGGCATCTCGTAGGCGGCTTTGTAGGCCAGCATGTTGAGTGCGACGACGGCCACGTCGCGGACAGGAGAGCGCTTGCGCAACACGGCCAGCATCAGCGGTGAGAGGCCGGCGCTCGTGAGCACCACGGCGGGCGGGAGACTGAGGCGTCGTCTGAGCGCTGGCGCAGCCATCCCCGCGGCCAGCAGACTCCAGGCGACCGCTCTGATCCCCCTCGGCTTGCGCAACGTGGGCCAGTATACGGTCGGCCACCTACGGGTCCGCCCCGCGCGAGCGACGCTCGCGTGAGCCCGGAGCCCCAGCGGCGGACCGCTCGGGCTCGGGGCCGACGGGTAGAATGCCCCGGCCTTGCGAGCGCAGCCGACACGCCGAAGCCGCCGCATGCTCTGGCGCTCACCGGCGGCATTCACGATCGCGCTCGGGGCGTCGGTCGCCGTGATGCTGCTGTTCGCCCCCGCCGCCATGGCCAACTTCCTGGTGCCCAAATCGGGCGGCTCCAAGAACGCGAACGAGATCGCTTCGCTCTACAAGATCATCCTGTACATCGCGGCCTTCGTGTTCGTGGTGGTCGAGGGCACGCTCGTCTATTCCGTCTACAAGTTCCGCGCCAAGAAGGTCAAGGTCGCCGCGCAGATCCACGGCAACACGCGGCTCGAGGTGGGCTGGACGGTCGCTGCCGCGCTGATCCTGGTGGCGCTCACGATCGTCACGTTCGTGAAGCTCGGCTCGATCATCAACCCGCCGGAGTCCACCGCCTCGGCCTCGTTCCTGTCGGCCTCGGTCAACGAGCCCTCGCCCCCGAAGGGGAAGAAGCTCGAGATCTGCGTGACCGGCCGCCAGTTCATCTGGATGTACTCCTACGGCAACGGCTGCGACAAGTCTCGCTACACCAACAAGCTCCCCTACTCCTACCAGGAGATGGTGGTGCCGACCCACACCACGGTGGTGCTCGTGATTCAGGCGATCGACGTGATCCACTCCTGGTGGGTGCCCTCGCTCGGAGGCAAGGTCGATGCCGTGCCCGGGTATACGACCTACACCTGGTTCAACATCGCCCACCCCGGGCTCTTCCACGGTCAGTGCGCCCAGCTATGCGGTCGCCAGCACGCCTACATGACCGCGCTCGTCAAGGCCGTTGCGCCCAGCCAGTACCAGGCTTGGCTGAAGCAGCAATCGACCGCCATCACTAACGCCAACAATCAGGTGGGAACCCTGCGCCAGCAGCTCACCAGCAAGGGACAGCTCTAGATGGCCATTACCGCGCCGCCGACCGAGGGTCGCCCAGTTCCGCAGGTCGTCGCCCATGGGGTCGAACGACCGCGTCGGCGGTTGCGGTGGATCGACTGGGTGACGACCACCGACCACAAGAAGATCGGGATCATGTACTTGGTCCTCACCTTCGTGTTCTTCATCCTCGGAGGTGTCGAGGCGCTGTTGATGCGCGTCCAGCTCGGGGTACCAAGCAACACGCTGCTGACGGGCGAGCACTACAACGAGTTGCTCACGATGCACGGCACGACGATGGTGTTCCTGTTCGTCGTGCCCGTGATGGCCGGCTTTGGCAACTACTTCGTGCCGCTCATGATCGGGGCGCGCGACATGGCCTTCCCGCGCCTCAACGCGCTCTCCTTCTGGCTCCTGCTATTCGGTGGCGTGGTCTTCTACGCGACCTTCTTCTGGCAGCCGCCGGAGGCCGGCTGGTGGAGCTATCCGCCGCTGTCGAGCATCCAGTTCTCGCCCTCAGGAGGCCAGGACGCGTGGATCTTCCTGATCCACCTGACCGGCATATCGTCGCTGCTCGGGGCGATCAACTTCTACGCCACGATCGCCAACATGCGCGCCCCCGGCATGACCTGGGGACGCATGCCGCTGTTCGTGTGGGCGATTCTGGTCTACGCGATCCTGCTGATCATCGCGTTGCCGGTGGTGGCGGCGGCCGTCACGATGCTCTTGACCGACCGCCACTTCGGCACACACTTCTTCGACCCCACCGCGCACGGCTCACCCGTGCTGTGGCAGCACCTGTTCTGGTTCTTTGGCCACCCGGAGGTCTACATCATGGTGCTGCCTGGCTTCGGGATCATCTCCGAGGTCATCCCGGTGTTCTCGCGTAAGCCGATCTTCGGCTACAAGGCGGTCGCCGCCTCGACGGCAGTGATCGCGTTCCTCGCGACGCTGGTATGGGCGCACCACATGTTCGCCTCACCGATCCCGATCGTGGTGCTCGGCTTCTTCATGCTGAGCTCGTTCCTGATCGGCATCCCCACCGGGGTCAAGATCTTCAACTGGATCTCGACCCTATGGCGTGGCTCGATCCTGCCCACCACCGCGCTGCACTTCGCCGTCGGCATGATCGCGATCTTCACCGTCGGCGGCATCACCGGCATCTTCCTCGCGGTCTTCCCGGTCGACTGGCAGCTCACCGACACCTACTTCGTCGTCGCCCACTTCCACTACACGATCTTCGGCGGCGCGATCTTCCCGGTCTTCGCGGGGCTCTACTACTGGTTCCCGAAGATGTCCGGCCGCTTCCTCAACGAGCGGCTGGGCAAACTCTCCTTCTGGCTCATCTTCATCGGCTTTAACGCCACCTTCCTGGTCCAGCACGCACTCGGGCTCTCGGGCATGCCGCGGCGGATCTACACCTACCAGCCGGGGCTCGGCTGGTCGACCTACAACCTCATCTCTACGATCGGCGCCTTCGTCCTGGGGGCGGGCGTGATTGTTAGCATCGTCAACGTGGCGAGGAGTCTGAAGGTTGGGGCGATCGCGGGCCCGGACCCGTGGAAGGCGAACACGCTCGAGTGGTTCACCTCCTCCCCACCCCCCGCCAACAACTTCGACGTGATCCCGCGCGTGCGCTCGATCGAGCCCATGCGCGACATCCGCCGCCAGGTCGAGCGTCAAACCGGCGTGACGCAGAAGACCGGCGGCGGCGAGCGCTACGTCCGGGCGTGAGAGAGGCGTTGGGGCGATGAGCAGCACGGGGGTCTCAGCCGAGTCCCCGGGCGGCGTCGTCGCCCAGCCCCAGGTCGGCCTCTCGCGGCGCTGGCAGGTCGTCGCCGACTACTTCGAGCTGACCAAGCCGAAGGTCCAGACGCTGCTGCTGTTCACCACGATCGCGACGATGGAGGTCGCGGGCAACCCGTCGGTGGGGCTGATCGCGCTGACCTGCCTGGGCGGCTACCTATCGGCGGGAGGCGCGGGCGCTGTCAACCACTATTTCGACCGCGACATCGACGCGGTCATGCGCCGTACGGCGAACCGGCCGATCCCCGCCGGCAGGGTCGCGCCGCGGGCCGCGCTCGTGTTCGGCTGCACGCTCGCGCTGCTCTCCTTCGTCCAGCTTTCGCTGACCGTGAACGTGCTCGCGGCCTCGCTGGCGCTGGTCGGCTTCGTCGGCTACGTGGGCGTGTACACGATGTGGCTCAAGCGACGCACGCCCCAGAACATCGTCATCGGCGGGGCGGCGGGCGCGATCCCGCCGCTGGTCGGCTGGGCCGCCACGCGCGGGTCACTGAGCTGGACGGCCGTGTACCTGTTCTGGATCGTGTTCTACTGGACTCCGCCCCACTTCTGGGCGCTCAGCCTTCTGATGAAGGACGAGTACGCGCGCGTGGGGGTGCCGATGATGCCGGTGGCCCGCGGCGAGCACGAGACCCGGCGCCAGATCCTGCTCTACACGATCCTGCTGTACGCGATCTCGCAGCTGCCATTCTGCGCCGGGGCGCTCGGCCTGACCTATGTGGCCGCCTCGAGCGTCCTGGGGCTGGCGTTCATCGCCGGCGCCGTGCGGCTCTACCGGCGCGCCGATCGCCGGGCCGCGCTGCAGCTCTATCTCTTCTCCCTGGCCTATCTGGCGCTTCTGTTCGGCGCGATGGTGGCCGATGTCAAGCTGTAGCCTTTCGCGCGTCGTACGGCGCACAGCGCCCTGGAGCCTGTATGGACCGTAAGCTCGCACGCAAGAACATCCGCTCGGGACTGATCGCAGGCGCGGTCTGCCTGATCATGTTCGGCCTCACCTTCCTCGCAGCCGCGATCTACGTGCATCCGTGAGCTATACGGGCGATCCCGGCAGCATCGACGAGGCTCCGCCCGCGGGCGAGGAGGTCCATCTCCCAGGGCCCTCGCTGCTGCCGTTCGTCACCGCCATCGCGCTCACGTTGATCGTGGTCGGCACGACGACGTTCATCGTGCTCACGATCATCGGCGTGATCGTGTTCGTGGTCGCGGTCTTCCGCTGGGTCTCCGAAACTAGCCGCGACGTGGCCTCGCTGCCGGAACAGCACCGGCACTAACCCGCCCGGGCGGCGACCGGCGCGCTCGCCGCCCGCCGCGCCGAGCGCTCAGGCCGGAGTACCCGCGGGGCGCTCCGGCTCACCTGCATTGGCGGTCGCGCCGTTGACCGTCACCGCCGGCTGAACCGCGGCTGCCGCCGACACCTCGGGCGCTGGCTCACGGCTCTCGCCGGTGATCGCCTCCTTGAACCCACGCAGTCCCGAGCCCAGCGAGCGCCCCATCTCCGGCAGTCGCTTGGCGCCGAAGATCAACAGCAGGACGACGAACAGGATCGCGAGGTGCAGGGGGTTCTCGAGTCCGATCACGACAAGCTCCGATCGATTGCTTGACCTGTCCTCTTTACGGACCCCGACCGCAACCGGATCACGCTTCGCGCTCGCGGTCGTCCCTCGGCCACGGCAACCGCAGTCACGCCATGTCGTCCTCGGCCAGCCTCGCGCTTAATCCGATTCCGGCGTCCGTGCGTACTGGGGCCATAAGCGATCAGTCCATCGGCAAGACGCCGAGGGGCTTCAGTGAGAGGAGAGTGATGACTGATCAGCCGATCCGAGAACCGCTCGGTCACCCGTTTGTCGTTTCTCAAGGCCTCGGCCGGAGTGGCCGCGGGCGCCGCGGCCGTGGCCGTGCCGGGGGCCTCGGCACTGGCCGAAGAGAAGCCGGTCCCGACAACACCGACATCGTCTAACCCCCGCGAGCCCATCATGGCCTACGTCCGCGACGAGGCCAAGGGCGAGGTCACGGTGATGGCGGGCACACACGAGAAGACCTACCGAGACCGCAAGCTCGTCAAGCGCCTGCTCGCGCACGCACCGCAAGAGCGCCAGCAGCACGGGCACTCCCCGAAGGAGGATCGAATCTGATGTCCTCACACCGCGAAGCGCCGGAGATCAGCAAGGATCCGGTCGCCGACAACACGGATGTGTACGCGTTCGTCAGCCCCGACCGGCCCAGCACCGTCACCCTGATCAGCAACTTCGTTCCACTCCAGGACCCGCCGGGAGGGCCGAACTTCTTCGAGTTCGGCGATGACGTCCTGTACTCGATCTACATCGACAACGACGGCGACGGCAAGCCGGAGATCTCGTATGTGTTCAGGTTCGAGACGCGTCTGCGCAACCCCAACACCTTCCTCTACAACACCGGCCAGATCACTTCGCTGAGCAGCCCCAACTGGAACAAGCGCCAGTTCTACTCGGTGACGCGCGTCGAGGGGCCGAAAAGACTGCCTCCGGCAGCGGCCGAGCGCCGCCAAGCTCAAGACCCGCGTGCTCGGCAAGGGCCTGGCGTGCCCGCCGTGCAATATCGGTCCGCGCTCGACGCCGAACTACGCCACGAATCTCGGCGATCCAGCTGTTCACAACCTACCGGCTGGCATCAAGGTCTTCGCCGGCCAGCGCCGCGAGGGGTTCTACGTCGACCTCGGCGCGATCTTCGACCTCGGGCGACCTGCGCCCCTTCCAGAACCTGCACGTGATTCCGACCCCGGCGGCACCGGGCGTCGACGCCACGAAGTCGCTCAATATCCACACGCTTCGCGCTCCAGGTACCGATCTCGCACCTGACCGCGGACGGGACAACGCCCAAGAACCCGTCCTCGGCCACTCAGTGATCGGCGTATGGAGCGGTGCCAGCCGCCGCAAGGTGCGGATGATCGACAAGGCGGGCGACGAGAAGGCGGAGTCGGGGCCCTGGGTGCAGGTATCCCGACTCGGCAACCCGCTGTTCAACGAAGTGATCGTGCCGCTCGGCAAGAAGGATCTGTGGAACGTCCGCTACCCCACCGGCGACAAGGCCTTTGAGAACTACGTCCAGCACCCCGAGTTGGCCTCGCTGCTCCCGAAGCTCTACCCAACGGTCTTCCCCAACCTGCAGCACTACAAGAAACCACGCGCAGACCTCGATGCAATCCTGCTCACCGGCATCCCCAAGGGCATCATCACGGGATTCCAGAACTACACGGGCAAGGTGCAGGCGGACCAGCTGCGGCTGAATGTGGCGATCCCGCCGACAAACAGCCCCAACCGCTTCGGGCTGCTCGGCAACGACCTCGCGGGGTTCCCCAATGGGCGACGGGTCTCAGACGACGTCGTGGCGATCGAGCTCGAGAGCCGTTGCGGGCGCAACGATCCCGCTGGTCGACAAGAGCTACACGCCGGACGCCGCGGCCGGAGCGCTCGAGCAATGGCAGAGCTCGCAGCACTCGACCGTCCCCGGTCCCGACCGCTACCAGTCGACGTTCCCATATCTCGGAACGCCTCTGGACGGGTTCGACACACCCTCGTCGTGACGGAGGACGAGATGACCGAGGCCTACTCCGCGCGTAAGCACCCCGAGTTCGTCGTGCTCGAGATCGGCGAGGACGTTGGCGCCCTGATCGTTCACGCCGACCCCGAGCTGCACGGCACCGAGATCGAGATCAGCCCCGAGCGCGCCGACCACCTCCGCAGCCACAAGGAGGTGCTCGAGCGCAGCCTCAACGGGTCCTCCGCCTTCACGGCGGTCTTCGACGCAATGCCGGCGGGCAGCTACACGCTCTGGATGGACGGCCGGGCGCGTTCCCGCGACGTGAGCGGTACGGGCGGGGAGATCGTGGAGCTCGACTGGCGTCTAAGGGCGCATCACTTTCCGCATCTCGCCGCGGCCGGCGCATTCACGCTCGGCACCGGGCTCACCGCCTACACGCTCGGTCTCCGCCACGCCTTCGACGCCGACCACATCTCAGCAATCGACAACACGACGCGCAAGCTGATGTCGGAAGGGCGGCGGCCACTGAGCGTGGGGTTCTTCTTCTCGCTTGGCCATTCGACGGTCGGCACGCGAGCCCGGCTAGCTTCGCGCGCCGCAATCAGCTTCGCGCCAGGCGCACGACAATGATCGGGGCGCGGGTGGGCGCGCGGCTGCCGTTCGGCTCCGGCTCGGCGGTGACGAGCACGGCTCGCACACCGGAGAAGTTCCCGGCCAGGGCGACCGAGCCGCTGCTCGAAGCGAACAGCGCCCGCGTCGGGGTGGGCACCTGGCCGCCGCGACTCAGCCACACCTCGTACAGGCGACCCGGCGGCGGCGCTGGCAGCCGGGAGAAGCGCAGCTGCGCGGGCTGCCCAGACACGCGCAGCGATGCGCTCGCCCCGGGGGCGAAGACCTTGCCGGCGTACGTGCGTACCGGTGAGCTGACCTGGACGACGAACACGCCGATGACGACGACCACCACGACGCCGCCGCGGCCGCCGCAGCCAACCCTGGGCTCAGCCGCCGCGGCAGCGCGTAGCGCCTGCGAGCGCGCCGGGGCGCGGTCCTGCGCTTGTCCCGCCTCGGCGCGCACGGCCGTCATCACCCGCTGCTTCAGCGCACGCGGCGGGACGAGCGCTGCCGGCGCGGGTAGAGCGTCAGTCGTCCTGCGCATCGCTTCAACGTCCTCGCGGCACCGCTGACATCCCGCGAGGTGCCGCTCGAAGCGGCGCAGCTCCTCGTCATCGAGCGCACGCAGGACATATGCCGCCGCGTCGTCTTGCCAGCTACCGTGATCCGGGTCGCGATGCACGCTCGTCACCGCTCGACCTCCTCGGGCGTCGAGACCGCTTCGGAAGCCGCCGTGAGCCGCGACTCGAGCTTCAGCAGCGCCAGGCGCATGCGGCCTTTCACCGTCCCCACAGGCGTGCCGAGCAGTGAGGAGATCTCGCGTTGGCTCATGCCGCCGTAATAGGCGAGCTCGATCACCTGGCGCTGCTCGGGCGGGAGCGTCTGCAGCGCGGCCCTGACTTCCCCAGCCCGCTCACGCTGCTCGACGAGGTCATCGATGCGGTCGGGATCCTCTAGCCGCTGCTCGAGCCCCTCGCTGCTCGCCCCCCGCCGCTCCTGTGCGGTTTCGCGCCGCAGCCTGTCGATTACGCAGTTGTGGACAATGCCGAGCAGCCAGCTGCGCACCTCCCCGCGGGCACGCTCATACCGCCGGCGGTTGCGCCACATCGACAGGAACGCGTCCTGAACCGCGTCTTCGGCGACGCTCGCCGCTCCGCACATCCGGTAGGCGAGCGAGTACGCCGCGACGGCGTGGCGCTCGTAGATCACCTCGAACGCGGCAGGGTCTCCTTCATTCGCGAGCGCGATCAGCTCGGTGTCGGAGCAACGCTCAAGCGCAGCCGGCGAAGCGGCGGGGGAACGGCCGAACCGAGAACGCAGCCCAGGCGACATCGTTTCGGGTTGCGTTATACGCGCTCCGGGCCAGCCCCAGTTATTCCGCCGTGGGGCGCAAGAGTACGCAACCGGCTCGTTCAATCATTACGCACCGCGCGGCGCCCCGGATCACCGTGACGGCGGCTGTTCTCAGGCGGCCGTTGTCGCCCCGTCTTCATCCGCCGGCCTCGGCAGCTTGCCCCGTCCTCGATCCAGACGCGCACGATGTCACGCATCGAGAGCACTCCGACCAGCTCGCTGCCGTCGACCACGATCAGATGGCGGAACTTGCCCCGTACCATTGCTTCAGCCGCGCGCTCGAGCGACCAGTCGGGGTGGGCGAAGGTGAGCTTGGGCGTGAGATGGTTCGCGACGAGCTCCATGTCGGGGTTCTGGCCGGCTCCGACGGCGCGCAGGATGTCGCGCTCGGTGATCACGCCAGGACCCTGTGCGTCCGGATCGATGACAACGGCCGCGCCGACGTTACGGGAGCACATCTGAGCCGCCGCCTCGCGCAGGGTGTGGCCGGGCCCGACGGATAGCACGACGCTGGACATACCTTCTCGCACCTGCATGTGACCCCTCCCGGTCGGGACGACGAGCGTCTGCATCATACTAGTGACGATCGTCGCAAGCACGCGATCAGTCCACCCGTGCCGATCGCGAGCACGCCGCTGACCCACCCGGACGGTGCCGTTTGTCGCCCTGAACGCTTAGGATGCGGACTCCCGCTGATGCGTCCAGGGCAGCTCCACAGTGCGTAATCGTCCGCTTTTGCAGATGATCGCCTTCGCGGTCGTCTCGACCGCCGTGCTGCTGGCGATCGTGCTCTCGATCAACTGGTTCCCGACGCACGCCTCGGCCCAGATCGGCCGCACCTCGACCCTCTACGACGTGCTGTTGATCGCGTCGGTGCCGATGTTCGTGATCGTCGAAACGGTGGTCATCTTCTCGGTCTGGAAGTACCGCATGCGCCCGGGTCAGGAGGAAATGGACGGGCCTCCGATCCACGGCAACACCCGCCTCGAGGTCGTCTGGACGGTGGTCCCGGCGCTGCTCATCTTCGGCCTTGCGATCTACGCCTACACGGTGCTCCAAGCCAACGAGGCGAACAAGCGGGACGCCATGACTGTGAACGTGACCGCGCGCCAGTTCGCCTTCGAGTTCTCATATCCGAACCAGGACGGCAAGACCGTGGTCTCCCCCGTCCTCTACCTGCCCAAGGGCCGCCCGGTGCTGTTCAAGCTGCACTCCTACGACGTCGTGCACAGCTTCTTCGTGCCGAACTTCGCGGAAAAGCTCGACGCCGTGCCGGGCATCACCACCATGTTGCGCGTGACGCCCGACCGGATCGGGAGCTACCCGGCCGAGTGCACCGAGCTGTGCGGCCCGGGCCACTCCTTCATGCGCGCGCTGGTGAAGGTTGTGACCCCCGCCACCTTCACTGCCTGGATCGCGAAGCAGCCCAACAACGGGCCGCCGCCGGTCGGAGTCGCGCCCGCGAGCGCCGCGCCCCCGCCCTCGGTCTCGAGCTCGAGCAGGGCCCCCACGGCCGCGCAGGGCAAGGCGGTCTTCACGAGCGCCGCCGGCTGCAGCACCTGCCACACGCTCGCGGCAGCCGGAGCCACGGGCACGATCGGTCCCAATCTCGACGTGCGCCTGCGCAAGGACTGCGCCTCCCCCGCGTCCAGGCGGATCCGCGGTGCGACGCTCGCCGATTGCATCCACACCGCGATCACGAAGCCCTACGCCTACATCCCGCCTGGCTACCACGCCGGGATCATGCCCCCGAATTTCGCCACGATTCTGACGCGCGCGCAGATCGCTGCACTCGTAAAATTCCTCTCGACCGCGGCCAAGTGACGAAGGCGAGGCTTCTGGGAATGAAGATGGCAAGCAACGAAGCGCCGGAGCGCAGCACACGATGAGCGCGACCGCAAGCACGCACGCCGCCCCGACCGCAGCCCCCACGCGCTCGCGCTCGCGTGTACCGCTGCCGCGCAAGCTCAGGCGCGCCGGCTGGTACCGGGCGGCCCTGTTCGATGTGCTCGGGCTCGGTTTCGCCTTCGGCATCACAGCGCTGCTGCGGTTTGTCAACCACCAGCACCCGGTGATTGACCCGCACGCGGTCACGATCGTGGCGCTGTTCTCGGTGCCGATCTTCTTCATGCTCGGGCTGGGGGCCTTCGACTACTGGCTCTACTGGGCCTCGGGCTCGCCCACGCGGCCCGAGACGCACGAGGACCACGGCGCGCGCAGCTGGCGCGATTACTTCCGCGTCAACCCCGATCACAAGGTGATCGGAATCCAGTACACGGTCACCTCGTTCTTCTTCCTGTTCGTGGGCGGCATGCTGGCGATGCTGATCAGGGCGCAGCTGGCCAAGCCGGGGATGAACTTCCTCACGCCCGAGGAGTACAACGGCGTCTTCTCGGTCCACGCGAGCCTGCTCATCTTCGTGTTCGTGATCCCGGTGTTCGCCGGGCTCGCGAACTTCGTCCTGCCGCTGATGATCGGCGCGCCGGACATGGCCTTCCCGCGCTTGAACGCGCTCTCCTACTGGCTGCTGCCGATCGGCGGCCTGATGATGCTGGCGAGCTTCCTCGCCCCCGGCGGCTCGTTTGCCACCGGCTGGACGGCCTACGCGCCCTTATCCACCACGATGCCCGTCGGGCAGCTGTTCTTCTCGATCGGCGTCCAGTTCGCGGGCTTCTCGTCGATCTTCACCGCGCTCAATTTCCTCGTGACGATCATCACGATGCGCGCGCCCGGGATGAGCTTCTTCCGCATGCCGCTGCTCGTGTGGGCGAACTTCTCGACCTCGCTGCTGGTCGTGATCGCGACGCCGTTCATCGCCTCCTCGCAGTTCTTCATCCTGCTCGACACGGCGCTGCACTTCCACTTCTTCGACGCCTTCGTGGGCACGCACATCAGCGGCAACGTGCTGATGTACCAGCACATCTTCTGGTTCTACTCCCACCCGGCCGTCTACATCATGATGTTGCCCGGGTTCGGGATCATCTCCGAGATCATCGCGGTCAAATCGCGCAAGCCGATCTTCGGCTACCGCATGATGGCCTTCTCGCTGATCGCGATCGTGGTGCTGGGCTTCACCGTCTGGGCCCACCACATGTTCGTCTCGGGCATGCAGCCTTGGATCCGGATCCCGATGATGGTCACCACAGCGGTGATCGCGATCCCCACAGGGATCAAGATCTTCTCCTGGCTCGCGACCCTGTGGCGAGGCGTGCTCCACCTCGACACGCCGATGCTCTGGGCGCTCGGCTTCGTGACCATGTTCACGCTCGGCGGCATCAGCGGCGTGATGCTGGCGATGGTGCCGTTCGACATCCACGTGAGCCAGACCTACTTCATCGTCGCCCACATCCACTACGTCCTGTTCGGCGGCTCGCTGTTCACGATCTTTGCCGGCATCTACTACTGGTTCCCGAAGATGACCGGGCGCATGTACGACGAGCGCCTCGGCAAGGCCCACTTCTGGCTCACCTTCATCTTCTTCAACCTCACCTTCGGGCCCATGCACTACATCGGCCTGCAGGGGATGCCGCGCCGGGTCTACAGCTACTCGGCGCAGTTCGCGGGCTGGAACCTGTTCATCTCGATCTGCAGCTTCCTGCTCGGCCTCACGTTCCTGATCTTCCTCTGGAACATGGTCGCGAGCTGGCGCTACGGCCCGCGCGCCGCCGGCAATCCGTGGCGGGCGCTGACGCTCGAGTGGCAGGTCTCCTCGCCGCCGCCGATCTTCAACTTCGACACGATCCCAACCGTCGTTGGCGGCCCGTACGAATACGGCGTCCCCGGCGCCGTGCACGGAGTGTTCAAGCCACCGGCCCAAGCCCAGCGACCGGTCGTGGCGGCGCGGGAGTGAGTTCGTGAGCACCGGGTCATCTTCCGGGCACCGGCCGAGGCGCACGATCCTCGTGGTGGCCAACGAAACCCTGGGCGGCCGGCGGCTGGTCGAGATCGTCCGCGAGCGCGCCGCCGAGGGCAACACCCGCTTCGTGCTGGCCGTGCCCCAGAACCGGCCCAAGGCCGGGCTCGTGATCTACGACGACATGGTGTTCGACGCCGCCCAGGCGCGCGTCGACCTCGCGCTCGCCTTCCTGCACTCGCAGGGAATCGAAGCGATCGGCGAGGTGGGCGATCCCGACCCCTACTCGGCCGCGATGGACGCGGTCTATGAGCACCGCCCGAGCGAGATCATCATCTCCACCTACCCTGCGACGCGCTCGGGCTGGCTGCGCAAGGACCTGATCGACCGCGTGCGCGAGGCGACCCGGCTGCCCGTCGACCACGTCGTCTCAGACCCCGACACCGAGGGCCTGCCCTTCGACGTCACGCTCGCGGTCGCGAACCGGACCGCCACCGGCAAGGAGCTGTTCGAGGCGCTCAAGGCCAAGGTGGAGGCAGAGCCCGAGGACAAGCGCGCGACTGTTCATCGTTGTCGTCCCGCAGGAGGGTGGCCATGGCGAGGCCGCCCGCCGCGCACGCACGCGGCTCAAGCTTGTCCTCGACCGGCTGCACAGCGCCGGGCTGTTCGCGGGCGGGTTGGTCGGCGACCCGGACCCCTTCACCGCGATCATGAACGCGCTCCAGTACTTCCGCGTCGACGACATCGTGATCTCGACCTTCCCTGAGACGAAGTCCGGCTGGCTGCGCGCGGACCTGATCGACCGCGTGCGCCGCTCGACGGGCAAGCCGGTCGAGCACGTGGTCCACGAAGAGCCCGCCCCCGCCCCCGCCTGAGACCTTGGAAGCCGCAGCCGTCAGCCACGCCGAGCACCACGGGCCGCCCCCGGCCCACCGCTCCTCGCGAGTGGAGCCACCCGTGCTCGGCATGCTGCTTTTCATCATCTCCGAGGTGATGATCTTCGGGGCGTTCTTCACGGCCTACTTCTTCATCCGCGTCGTGTCCCACAACCCCTGGCCCGCGCCGCGAATGAAGATCCCCGCGGCCTCGACCGGCATCAACACCGCGATCCTGCTCGTGTCCTCGCTCACGATCCACTGGGCGCTCGTCTCGATCAAGAAGGGCAACCGCTTCGGGCTGAAGGCGGGGATGGTGTTGACCTTCCTGCTCGGTCTGACCTTCCTGTTCCTGCAGGTCAACGAGTACGTCCACCTCGGCTGGGCGCCCCACGACACCGCCCAGGCGACGATCTTCTACTCGCTCACCGGCCTCCACGGCGCGCACGTGTTCGTCGGCCTGGGCGCGCTGCTGATCGTCACGATTCGCTCCTTCCGCGGCCACTACTCCCCCGAGCACCACCAGGGCATGGAGGTGCCGGGGATCTACTGGCACTTCGTCGACGGCATGTGGATCATCGTCTACACCGCGCTGTACATCCTGTAGGCGGCGCCTCCGGCGTGCATGGAAGAGCCTGACCGAGGAGCTCGCCGCAGGCTGCCGCGGCCCTGGAGATCGGAGGCCGAGGCCTTCCGCACGCTGCTCTATCTGCTCGTGGCTGTGGCTGTGATCGTCGCGATCGTCCTGATCGTGCGAGCGATCACCTAAGCGCCCGGGCGGGCGCTCATCATCTCAAGCGCCTCCGGGCGGAGCGTTCAGCAGTTAGGCCGAGTCCGGTGCCCCGCCCCCAGAGCCGCCAGAGGCCCCAGAGCTCCCGGCCCCCGGATTCCCGGACACCGGGTTGCTCGGCGCGCTCCGCGGAGCCTCGTGGCTGACCGAGGTTGGCGCTCCGACCCCGGGATCCAGCGTCCCAACGGTGGGCGTCGGCGGCTCGGGCAGGCGCTTGCGCGCGAAGTGGAAGTAGGCGGTGATCAGAAGCAGCAGCGCGACCGGCATCACCAGCGAGAGAATCGCTCCGGCGAGGAAGCTGGCATAGGGAATCAAGGGCATCGTGTCTCTCCTCGTCAGGTTGTGAGCGCGGTTTGGCGCTGGCGGGTCCCGTCCGCCTCGAGCCAGCGGTAAAAGCCAACCATCCAGGTCAGGGTGTAGGCCAGCGACCCCGGCACCCACATGATGCCGCCGGCGATCTGCTGGTCGGTCAGGGCCGAGATCCCGCCCGGACGAGCGGCCAGGGTCGCGTAATGGGCGTACAGCGGGTGCGGCGCCAGCACGAGCGCGATCGCCAGCACCCAACCGACGACCATCGCGCCCAGCGTATAGGCGATCCGCATCGGCCAGATGAGGCGCGGGCGCAGCGGACCCGGGTCGATCACGCGGGCCCAGAACAGCAGCCCGGTGAAGAAGAACAGCGCGTGCTCGCACTGGTGGACCAGGTTGTTGGTCAGCGTCGCGTTGTAGAGCGCGGGGATGTGCCAGGCGACGAAGATGCCGTTGAACAGCAAGAAGGCCGGCAGCGGCGCGGCCAGCGCCCGCAGCGGCGCAGCCAGCCGCGAACGCGCGATCGTCCGCCCGACCGTTGTGCGCGTCTGCAGCGGCAGCGCCCGCCACATTCGCGGCCACGGACGGCCGAGCAGGATCAGGGGCGGAGCCACCGTCAGCAGCAGAATGTGCTGGATCATGTGGACCCAGAAGAGCGTGTCGGCATAGGCGTCGATCGGCGAGTTGAGCGCCAGCACGATCATCAGCAGCCCGGCGAAGAACGACGCGACCCGCCACGGCTCGCGGGGCACCGGCGTCCCCTTGGCGCGACCTCCGAGCACGTACAGCAGCGCCGAGATAACGATGTAGGCGACCGCCAGGTAACCCAGCGGCTGATCTACCGACCAGAGCCCGAGGTTCACGTCAGTGGTCGCGTCCGGGCGCCCGCCGAGGATCGCTCGAGTGCGAGCGTGTTCGCGGTCGCGGCCACTAGAGCAGGTAGAGGATGATGAAGGCGACCACGCCGATCGCCACGTAGTACGTCCAGAAGAACGAGCAGGCCTTCAGCCCGGCTTCGGCCAGGGGCACGTCGTGGGTCGGAACTCCCTCGGCGACCTCGCGCTGCACCTCGCCGCGCCCCAGGCGCCACATGCTCGCCACCTGGGTCTCGATCCAGTACGCGCAGAAGAGCATGAAGATCGCGTACACGGCGGTCCAGCCGATGTACACGCTGGCGTAGCCGCCGTTGCCCGGGCCGAAGCCGAGCGCCGCAAACTGGATGCACTGGATCGCCACGGCCACGAGTGCCAGCGCCAATGCCCCGGCGCCCAGTGGCAACGCGCGCGCCGGTCGCGTCGAGGCCATCCACATCAGCACCGCGCTTACGATCAGGACGATCGTCCAGGCCACGCCGAGTCCGATCGACGGATTGATGTTGTGACCGAGCTTCCAGTTGTTGTTGAGATCGAGCGAGCGCAGATAGAAGTAAGCGAATACGAACGAGATGAAGAAGAACGAAGCCGCGCCGGCCAGCAGCCGCGGCGCGACCCACATCGCCCGCAGCTGCCACTCGGGCGGTTCGGGCTGGATGCCTTCGGATAGGGGTGCTGAGGCTTCCATGGCTAGGTCTGCCCCCCGCCACTCGCGTATGCAGGCACCCCGACGGGCTCGGTGCCGTACGGATAGGGATCGGCGTCAAACACCGGAATACGGTCGAAGTCGTGCACCGGCGTCGGAGTCGGCAACTGGAACTCGATCGACTTGGACGCCCACGGGTTGGCCTCCGCCGGCTCGCGTTTGAAGACCAGCGACCAGACCACGTTGACGAGGAAGATCAGCATCGAGACCCCAATGCAGTACGCCGAGATCGATACCCAGATGTTGAGCGTCTGCAGGCCGAAGGGATAGGTCACAACACGCCGGGGCTGCCCCAGCCAGCCGACCGCGAACAGCGGCCCGAAGGTCGAGTTGAAGGCGATGAACAGCATCCAGAAGTGGATCTTCGCCAGCCGCTCGTTGAACCTGAAGCCGGTCATCTTGGGCACCCAGTAGTAGATCGCGGCGAAGAAGGTGAAGATGAGTCCGCCCATGATCGTGTAGTGGAAGTGGGCCATCGAGAAGAACGACCCGTGGGTCAGCACGTCGCTCGGCACGTCGGACAGGAACACACCCGAGATTCCGCCCAAGAGGAAGTTGAAGGCCCAGGCCAGGCAGAACAGCATGGGCACCGTGAACCGTATTCGCCCCCGCCATATGGTGCCCATCGCGCACAGGAAGATGAATCCGGTGGGGATCGAGATCAGCTCGGTCGAGAGCATGTAGAACGGCCGCAGGTCGGCGTTGATGCCCGACACGAACAGGTGGTGCTGCCACACGAACCAGCTGAGCAGCGTCGACGCCGACCATGCCCGCCACCGCCAGCCGGTACCCCCACAGCGGCTTGCGCGTGAATACCGGCAGCAGCTCGAGCACGATCCCGAACCCCGGCAGGGCGACGATGTAGACCTCCGGGTGGCCGAAGACCCAGAACAGGTTCTGCCACAGATACGAGCTGCCGCCGTAGCCGGGAATGAAGAACACCGACTGGATCGTCCGGTCCATGGTCGCCATCATCAGCGCCGCCGCGAGCATCGGCGCGGCGAGCATCATCAGGAAGGCGGTCGTGATCACGCCCCAGACGAACATCGGCAGCCGTGACCAGGTCATCCCGGGCGCGCGCATCGTGATGATGGTCGCCATCAGGTTGAATCCGAGCAGGCACATCGAGCGCCGACGAGGATGAAGAAGCCGATGTAGGCGTCGTAGCCGGCGGTCCCCTGTGCGCCGAGCGGCTGGTAGCCGGTCCAGCCGGTCTGGAAGCCGCCGAAGAAGACGGTCGTGACCAGGATCACGCCGGCCGCCATCAGCAGCCAGAAGGTGAACGCCTCGATGCGCGGGAACGCCATCCGCCGGGAGCCGATCATCATCGGCACGAGCCAATTGGCGAACGGCCCGAGGATGCCCGAGGTCATCATCCCCATCATCATCGCCCCGTGCATGCCGACCAGCGTGAGGTACTGGTTGGCGCCGAACACGTGGTGGTGGGGCGAGAGCAGCTCGGTGCGGATCAGCATCGCGTTCAGCCCGCCGACGCCGAAGAAGAAGCCGATCCCGACCAGGTACTGCATCGCCACGACCTTGTGGTCGGTGCTCAGCGTGAAGTAGCGCCAGCGCCCCGTGCTCGCGCACCGACTCGCGCTCGGCCAGCGTTGGCGGATAGCCGAGCATGCGCGCGATCGGGTAGTTCAGGAACCCGAGACCGACGAGGAAGCCGACCACGCCGAGGAAGTAGCCCATGAAGATCGCGATGTCGTTCTGGCCCGCCTCGGTCCCGAAGTAGTTGAGGCTCTCGCCGCTGATCAGGGCGCCGATCCAGTAGCCGAGGAACCAGCCGCCGATCCCGAGAACGATGCCGGTGAGACATGTTGAAACCGAGCAGGCGCCGCCACAGGGCGACCTGGGCGTGGCAGTGACGGCAACCGCGCTCATCCACCTCTCCTCAGTGGCAGCGGGAAATAGGTCTTGGAGTACGGCAGCTGCGGTCTTTGCCGAGGCCGCGAAAGCCTTCTGCTGTTGGCCGATCCAGGAGCTGAACTGCGACTTGGCTGACGACGTGGCCGGTGCCGAACATGTAGCCGTGCCAGAGGCCACACAGCTCCGCGCAGTGGATGTCGAAGGTCAGCGGGCCCCGCGTCTGGACGTAGGCGACGTTGTCAACGCCGGGGTTGGCGTCGGCCTTGACGCCGAGCTGGTAGGCCCACCACGAATGGATCACGTCCAGCGAGGTGACGTGAAACGCGATCATCGTGTTGGCGGGAAGCTCGATGACTCGCCGTCTGCAGGCCGCCATAGGACGGGAAGCGATAGGTGAACTGCCACTGCTGGGCGAGAACCTGCACCTGCAGGGGCTTACCCCCGCCCGGCGGGTGATGGACGCGATCGGGTTCGGCCCCTGGCCGCCCCCGGAGCCGTCCTGCGAGCATCCGGACGGAGCCGTAGCCCGCCAGGAACAGCACGATGATCATCGTGACCACGATCCACCACAGCTGGATTCCGGCGTGGCCGCGGATCGCCGGGCCGTCGGTGATCACCTCCGGGTTGCGCTCGCGGAAGACGACCAGCGAGTAGATGAAGAAGACCAGCACCGCCAGCGAGATCGGGGTCGAGATCCCGAGCAGCACGGTGTTGTCGACGACCTGGCCGGCGGCCTGAGCGGTGCCGTTCCCCGGCGGCATTCCCGGCGCCAGCACGAGCACCACGATCAGCGTCGCCGGGATGCTCAGCGCGAGCCACCACAGCAGCATGCGGCGGAAGTGATTGACCTCTTTCACGGCGTCAGCGCGCCTCACACGACCTTGAGGAAACCGTCCATGTAGCCGACTGTCTGCATCGGCCCGCCGAGCCCCTGGATGAACCCGGCGGCGCAGGGAACGAAGCACTGCCAGCGGTAGAGACCCTTGCCGGGGGTGCGGAAGCTGAACGAGATCGTGTTGTGGGCGTTGCTCAGGCTGCAGGGAGCGTTGCTGCATGGGTTCTTGGCGTTCGAGCCGGGACCCGGGCAGCGGCACGTTGAGGCCGAGCTGCGGCACCGCGAATATGTGCGAGGCAGTGTTCGGGTCGATCGCCTTCGTCGGCTTGCCGTTGAGCAGCATGGTGTTGCCGGTGGTCCGGTCACCTGGGCGATGAAGGGGTTGCGCAGCCCCGTCTGCGAGTCGAACTCGTAGATCGTCATATGCACGAGCGTGTGCGCCGGCAGCACGTAGGTCGTCGCGTGGCGCCAGTGGGTCGAGTCCGAGTTGACGGCGTAGTAGGAGACCCAGGTGGGGTTGCGGATCCCTGAGCTTTGCCGCGGGCACCGTGCGCCAGGTACAGCTGGGCGACCCGACGCGTGTCGTGACGGCGCTCGCCGACTGCGGCGCCGCAGTCAAATACAGCGCCATGTAAAGCGCGATCGCCGACCGCAACCGCAGCCGTGGCAATCGCGGTACCGAGCAGCCTCTTGCCGTACCCGGTCATGGATCCTCTCTCCTGACCTAGAAGGATATATATCACCAGCGCCGGGCGGTCGCTGACCGCAAATTGGCTTCGGACTTCGACATCGGCGGCTGGCAGACGCCACTGCTCGCTGGCGCGCATGTAGTGTCGCACGCGACAAACCGCAGCCGCTACTTCGCGTCGGCGACGAGGAAATTCACGAACGCCTTGATCTCGCTCGGTTTGAGCTTCTGGGAGAAGTTCGAGGGCATGATCCCGGCTGCTGTAGCCACTCGGGATGTACGCGTAGGGCTTGATGATCGCGGTGTCGATGCATTTCGGCAAGGTCGCCCCGCGGACCTTCTTCGAGGCCGGCAGTGGCGCAGTCGCTCTTCAGGCGCGTGTCGAGGTTCGGGCCGACGGTCCCGGTCGCGCCCGCGGCTGCGAGCGTGTGGCACGAGGAGCAGCCGCCGATCCCGGTGAAGACCGACTTGCCGGCCGCCGGGGTCGTGCCGCGTGACGGCTCCCGGCCTGCGCGAGCGCGCCTGTGTCGTGACCGGGGATCGCCGCGACCGCGGCCACATAGCCGGCCACGTCCTGGGCGTCCTGGCCGTTGAAGAGACTTGGCGGGCATCACGCCCTGCGGGTTCGGATTGTCGATCCAGTACGGCGACCAGGCCCTGGATCGCGCTGCTCTTGTAGCCGTTGGCGCGGTCCTCGGCGAAGGCGTAGTCCAGATTCGGCCCCCTCGTGCCCGCCGTCCCGGCGTGGGCAAGCGTATGGCAGGCGCCGCATTTGGAGACGAACAGCTCCTTGCCGTGCACCGGTTGGTCACGGGGTGCTTGAGCGAGCAGCCGCCAAGCAAGATCAACGCCAGCGCCCCTGCGAGCAGCGCAGCGAGGTGGCGAGGGGTGCGTCTTGATCCTCTCACCATCGTGGGCGTGCACTCTATCCAAGCGCGCCCCCGGCAGCGCTGCGCAGGCCCCGCTTAGTACGATCCGCCCCCCGATGCGCGCCCGCAACAAGTACCGCATGCGGGCGCCCGTCGACGGGCCGCGAGGTGATCATCGAGGCCGAGCCCGGGCGCACCTACCGCGATCGTGACACCGGCGAGGAGCTCGGTCGTGGTCGCGAAGCTGCTGCCGCTTGCGCCGACGCGTCCGAGCTGCCCTGGTCGATCGAGAACCTGCGCTTCTGCACCTGGTGCGACCAGCACGTGCCGAAGGACCTGAACGACTGCCCCTACTGCGGGCGGCGCATGGATCCGCTGCCGAGGCGGCTAGAGCCGCGTCACGTTGATCGCCTTCGGCCCCTTCGGGCCCGGCCTCCTCCTCGTAGGAGACCTTGGCGCCCTCGACGAGCGTGCGAAAGCCCTCGCCGGCGATGCTCGAGAAATGGACGAAGAGGTCGCGGCTGCCGTCGTCGGGCGTGATGAAGCCGAATCCCTTGTCGTCGCTGAACCATTTGACGGTACCTGTTGGCATGACGCCGCCGCACGGTATCAGGCGCCGCTCTGGCGCGGTGGGATTTTCATATGTTGGCCGGCGCACATGTGCGCCGGCCCCGGCCGGAACATGTTCCGGCCGGAAGGGGTCGGCACATGTGCCGACCACTGTGGCCGCGCATGCGCGGCCCCGAACACCCAAACTAGCGACCGGCGAAGGTCGCGTTGCCGGGGCCCTGCTCGAGGAACGAGCGGACCGCGCCCTGCAGGTCCTCGGTGTCGAACAGCTCACCGGCGATCCGGCCGACGCGGTCGTTGGCGGCCTCCACCCCACCGTCGAGGTAGGCCCTGATCACCGCCTTGGTGGCGGCGTGCGCGAGCGTCGGCCCGGCGGCGAGCTCGTGGGCGAAGGCGCGCGCGGCGAGCTCGAAGCCGTCGTCGGGAAGCACGCGGTTGACCACGTTCCAGCGCTCGAGCGTCCGGGCGCTATAAGGCCGACCTGTCATCACGAGCTCGCGTGCCCGGCCCGCTCCCGGCGCGCTCCGCCAGGCGCTGCGTGCCGCCCATCGCCGGCGTCAGGCCGACCACGGTCTCGACCAGCCCGAAGGAAGCCGACTCGGCGGCCAGGATCAGATCGCAGGCCAGCGCGAGCTCGAACGCCCACGTCAGACAGAGCCGTGCGCGGCGAACACCGTCGGGCACGGCAGCCGGTCGACGCGCCGGGCGAGCTCGATCAGCTCGTCGAACAGCGCGCGCCGCCTGCGCGGAGCCGTCGAGGGCGGCGAACACCGAGACGTCCACGCCACCCGAGAACGACGCGCCCCTCGGCCCGGAACAGGACCGCGCGGGCCGGTTCGGCCTCGAGCTCGCCGACGGCGGCTTCGAGACGCGCGCGCAGCTCGTCGTCGAACAGGTTGAGCGGCGGCGAGTCGAACGTGACGACCGCGAGCCCGCCGTCCCGCTCGAGCCGGACGGTCAGGCACGCTCACCGCAGCGCCGCGGCCGGCGGCCGCGATGCTCGTCGGCGTCGCCCTCGCCTGGCAGCCACGGCAGCTTGAGCGGGTCGCCCTCGTAGCGCGGGATCACGTGCAGGTGGAAGTGGAAGACGACCTGCCAGGCGGCCCGCCCGCAGCTGTTGAGCAGGTTCACGCCGTCGGCGCCGAGCCGGTCGATCGCGCGCTTGGCCAGCCGCTGCCCAACGACCGCGACCGCCTCGCAGGTCCTCGAGGTCGATCTCGAGCAGGTCGCGGGCGTGGCGACGCGGGATCACCAGCGTGTGGCCGCGGGTCGCTGGGCTGATGTCCATGAAGGCGATCGTGCGCTCGTCCTCGTAGACCACCGTCGCCGGCGCCTCACCGGCGGCGATCTTGCAGAAGATGCAGTCTTCCTCAGCCATCCGTCCCAACCCTATCCGGAGCCGCCGCGATGCAGCGCCGCGCCGAGCTCGAGCGCCTCCTCGCGCGTGCTTACCTCGCCCGCGAACGCCGCCGCGCGCAGCTCTCGCAGCAGGCGCCCGAGCTCGGGCCCCGGTGCGATGCCGAGCTCGCGGGCGAGCTCATCCCCGCGCACCGGCGGCCGCGGGGGCGCGGCGGCCCAGGCGAGCGCTTCGCCGACGAGCCCGCGCGCGAGCACCAGGTGGCGGTCGATCGCGCGTTCGGAGTCGACGCCTCTGGTCGCCAGCCGGTCGGCGACGCTCAGCACGGTCACGTCCACCTGCACGGGCTCGGTGTCATGCAGGTAGGCGTAGATCTGGCGCCGGTCAAGCGGCGCCTCGTGCACGAGGAAGCCGAGTCGCAGGTGGTGGCGCACCACCGCGGCGACGTGCTCGCGCAGCCGCTCGCTCGCGCGCAAGCGTGCCAGGACCTCCCCGGCGAGCTCAGCGCCGAGCGCGTCGTGGCCGATGAACGTCACCCGGCCGCTCGGCAGCTGCTCCGCGCGTCAGTGGCTTGGCGATGTCGTGCAGGAGCGCGCCGAACCGCAAGGCCTCAGCTCGCGTCAGTCCGTCGGCCAGCGGCGCGCGCAGAAAGTCGGCCAGCGCCCCGGCTTGGTCGCCGAAGGCCGGCTCGAGATCGTGCTCGAGGGCGATCGTCTCCGCCAGCACCGCACGCGTGTGCTCGTGGACGTCGAGGTGGTGATACTGGCTCTGCTCCACCCCGCGCAGCCGCTCGAGCTCGGGCAGCACGACCGCCGTGGCGCCGACGGCGTCCATTTCGTGCAGCCCCCTGAGGGCGTGGTCGGCGGTCAGGATGCGCCTCAGCTCGTGGAAGACCCGCTCGGCGGACACGCGCTCGAGGCCGGGGGCGGCCTCCAAGGCCGCGGTCCGGGTCAGCGGCTCGACCGCGAAGTCAAGCTCGGCGACGAGCCGCGCCAACCGCAGCACGCGCAGCGGGTCGGCCTCGAACGCGCCCGGCGACACCATGCGCAGCCGACGCTCCTCGAGGTCGGCGAGGCCGCCGAAAGGGTCGATCACCTCGCTTGTGCGAAGCGGCTGGGCCAGCGCGTTGACGGTGAAGTCGCGCGCCCCGAGGTCGGCCTCGATCGAGTCGCCCGCCAGCGGCAGCAGGTCGACCTGCCACAGGCGGCGGCGCGAGACCACGCGCCACCCGCCGAACCCCTCGGAGAGCACGAAGGCATGGCCGCCCGCGCGCCGCGCCAGCGCCCGTGCGAGCGCGGCCCGGTCGCCCTCGACGGCAACGTCGAAGTCCGCCGTCGCGCGTCCGAGCAGCCTGTCGCGCAGCGCGCCGCCCACGAGCCAGGCCCGCTCGGCGAGCTCCGCCAGCGCCGACAGGGGATCGTCGCTCACCGCTCCAGCGGCTCCCCATCGCGGTGGTAGGCGCGCGGCACGCGCGCCGAGATCCCGCACACGACCTCGTAGTTGATCGTGCCGATCGCCCGCGCGAGCTGCTCGGCGGTCTGGCGCTCCTGGCCGTCTGAGCCGATCACGGTCACGCGCTCGCCCACGGCCACGTGCGGGCTCGGGCCGAGATCGAGCGTCACGTTGTCCATGCTGACCGCGCCCACCAGCGGATAGCGCTCGCCCGCGCAGATCAGCTCGCAGCGCCCGGAGAGGGCTCGCCTGATCCCGTCTCCGTAGCCGATCGGGGCCGTCGCGATCCAGGTCTCGCGTTGGGCGACGAAGCGCCGCCCGTAGCCGGCGCTTTCGCCCGGTCTGGCTCGCTTGACCGCGGCGACGTAGGAGGACAGCTCGAGCGCCGGCTCGAGCTCGCGCGCGAGCGGGTCCTCGCCAAACGGGTCACAGCCGTAGATCGCGATCCCGCAGCGCACCAGGTCGTAGTGGCTCGCGGGAGCGGTCAGGGTCGCCGCGCTGTTGGCGGCGTGGACCGTTATCCCGGGCTCTACCCGGCGCATCTGCTTCACGAAGGGATCGAACTGCGTGAGCTGGTGGGCGAGGAACTCGGGATCGTTCGTCGGCGGTCGCGAAGTGGGTCATCGCGCCGGCGAGCTCGAGCGCGGGCTGGCTTTTGACGATCAGCTCGGCGACCGCGAGTGCGTCTCGCGGCTCGCGCGTGCCGAGCCGGCCCATGCCGGTGTCGAGCTTGACGTGCAGCCGCACGGCGCGCTCGGGCGCAGTTTTGAGGACCGACTCGACGAAGCGCGGATCCCAGGCGACCATGTCGGCGTCCGCCTCGAGCGCCAGCGGCAGCTCATCGTCGCCGATCGCTCCCATCACGAGGATGCGCTCGCGGATTCCGGCACGTCGCAGCTCCAGGGACTCGCCGGCGGTGGCGACAGCGAGCCAGCTCGCGCCGCCATCGAGCGCCGCCCGCGCCGCCGGCGCCGCGCCGTGGCCGTAGCCGTCCGCCTTCACGACCGCGCACAGCCCCTGCCCGGGGCCGAGCTCCCGCCGCAGTCGCGCGACATTCCGCTCGATCGCGGCCAGGTTGACCCGGGCGAGCGCGCGCAGGCTCACGCCCTCGGGTCCCGGAGCGCCGCCGGCAGGCGTGCGATCACATCGCTCGCGATCACGCCCTCGTCGCCCAGCTCGCGGGCCGCCAGGCGGCCGGCCGCGGCGTGCACCAACACGGCGGCGCAGGCCGCTGCAAAGGGCTCTACGCGCTTGGCCAGCATCGCGCCGATCGCACCCGATAGCACGTCGCCGGTCCCGGCGCTGGCCAGCGCCGGCGAGCCGCCCCGGCTGACCGCGACGAGCCCGTCGGGCCGGGCCACGAGCGTGTCATCGCCCTTCAGCAGCACGATCGCGTCGGCGGCCCGCGCCGCCGCCGCGCACCCGCTCCAGGCGGTGGGCTGAGACCTGCGAGCTGTCGGTCCCGAGCAGGCGCCCGAGCTCGCCGGCGTGCGGGGTCAGGACCGTCCCGCGCGGCCGCCCGGCCAGCGACTCGAGCCGGCCCGCGTGGGCGTTCAGGCCGTCGGCGTCCAGCACCAGCGGCAGCGAGGCGTTCCTGGCCAGGGAGCGAACGAGCTGGAGTGTCACCGGGATCGCGCCCCAGGCCGGGTCCGAGCACCAGCGCCCCGGCTCGCTGGCAGCGCTCGAGCACCGTCTCGCCGGCGGCGAGGGTGAGCGACCCCTCCTCGTCAGGCAGCGGCACCGTCATGACCTCGAGCAGCCGGACCTCGAAGATCGGGTCAAGCGATTCGGGCACGAGCGCGGTGACGTAGCCCGCCCCGGCGCGCATCGCGGCCTCCGAGGCGAGGCACGGGGCACCCGTCAGACCGATCGAGCCGCCGCACACGAGCACCTCCCCGGCGCTGAACTTGGTGCTGTCGCCGGCGCGACGCGGGACGAGCTCGAGCACCGCAGGGTCGATCAGCCCGATCCGTGGTGCGCCGGGGCCGCCATCGGGAATGCCGATGTCGACCACGCGCACCTCGCCCGCGTGGGACTTGCCGGGAGCGATCCACAGTCCCGGCTTGGCGGCGTGAAAGGTCGCCGTCGCATCCGCGCGGACCGCGGCTCCCTCGACCTCGCCGGTCGAGCCGTTGACGCCGCTGGGGATGTCGCAGGCGACCACCGCGACGTCGCCCGAGACTTCGTTTATCGCCGCGATCGCGCTCGCGGCCGGCTCGCGCGGCACGCCTTCAAAGCCGGTGCCGAGGATCGCGTCGACGATCACAGACGCCGCCGCGAGCCGGTAGGACTCGAACGGGCTCGGCGGTCGGCCCGGCAGCCGCTCGAGGTTCGCGCGCGCGTCACCCGAGAACTCCTCGGGGTTGGCCAGCGTCAGCACGCGGACCACGCGCCCCTGCTCGCGCAGCACGCGCGCGGCCACGAGTCCGTCGCCGCCGTTGTTGCCCTTGCCGCACACGACCACGATGCGGCCCTCTGGTGCGCGCTCGGACACGAGCTCGGCCAGCCCCCGTCCCGCCTGCTCCATCAACTCGAGGCTGGGAACCCCGAGCCGCTCGATCGCCCAGCGGTCGAGCTCGCGCTGCTCGCCCGCGTCGGGAAGGGGCTCGAGCCAGTAGGGAAGCCGGTCTTCGCCCTCGCTCACTGGGGGCAGGTTATCCGGCGATCGCGATCGCTCCCGCTTGATCGCGGCTGTGCGTGAGCGAGACCGCGACCTCGCACCCCCAGCGCCGCGGCCCGCTCGGCCGCGGCCCCTGACAGGCGCACCGCGGGCGCGCCCTCCCCCGCGACGACCTCCACGTCGCGAAAGCTCCAGCCGCTCAGCCCGAGCGCCTTGGCCACAGCCTCCTTGGCGCAGAATCGCGCCGCCAGGTGCTGTCCCGGCCGCGCGCGGGCCGCGGCATAGGCCCGCTCGGTGTCGGTGAACAGACGCTCGGCCAGCTTCGGGACGGCGCTCGAGCGCCCGCTCCAGCCGCTCGATGTCAAGCAGGTCGATGCCGACGCCCGGGGGCTTCACTCGACCGCCGGCGCGGGCGCGCCCTCACACGCGGCGCGGGGCGCCCCTCACTCGACCGTGACCGTCTTGGCCAGGTTCCGCGGCTGGTCGATGTTCAGACCGCGCAGGCGCGCGATCTCGTACGCGAGCAGCTGCAGCGGCACCACCGCCAGCAGCGGCGCAATCATCCAGTCGACCGCCGGCACCTCGATCACCTCTTCGGCCACGCGGCCGATCAGCTCGTTGCCCTCGCTCGCGACCACGATCGTGTGCGCGCCGCGGACGCGGACCTCCTCGATGTTCGAGATCACCTTCTCCAGCACCGGGGAATCGGTCGCGACCACGACCACCGGCGTGCGCTCATCGAGCAGCGCGATCGGGCCGTGCTTCATCTCCCCGGCGGCATACGCGTCGGTCGCGATGTAGGAGATCTCCTTCAGCTTGAGCGCCCCCTCGAGCGCGATCGGCAGCCCCACGTGACGGCCGAGATAGAGGAAGAAGTCAGCTTCGAAGTGCTCCGCCGCGATCCGCTTGACCTGCGCGCTCGCGTGCTCGAGCACCTCGGCGACCGCGCCCGGCAGCTTTCTCAGCTCCGCGACTTTGGCCTGCATCTCATGTGGTGAGAGCGTCCCGCGCAACTCCGCCAGCCGCAACGCGATCAGGTACATCACGATCACCTGCGCGATGAAGGTCTTGGTCGCCGCGACGCCGATCTCGAGGCCCGCGCGCGTGTACAGCACGCCATCGGCTTCGCGCGTCGCCTGCGAGCCCATGATGTTGGTCACCGCCAGCACCGCGCGCGCCGCGCTCGCGCCCGGTGCGCATGGCCGCGAGCGTGTCGGCCGTCTCGCCCGACTGCGAGATGCCGATCACGAGATCCCCGGGCCCGAGCACAGGGTTGCGGTAGCGGTATTCGGAGGCGATCTCGACCTCGACCGGCACCCGCGCCCACTCCTCGATCGCGTAGCGGCCCGCGAGCCCCGCGTGGTAGGCGGTGCCGCACGCGACGATCACGATCCGGCGCAGCGCAGCTGAGGAAATCGTCGTCGATCGCGCCCAGGTCGCCGAGGTCGACTCCGACCTCGCACGCCAGGCGTTCGCCGAGCGTGTCGGAGATGGCGTCGTCCTGCTCGTGGATCTCCTTGAGCATGAAGGTCTCGTAGCCCTGCTTCTCGGCCGTGCTCTGATCCCAGTCGATCTCGACCACCTCGTGCTCGATCGCGTCGCCGTCCGGGGTCAGGAACTCGACTCCGTCCGGTGTTACCACCACCAGCTCGTCGTCGCCGACGTACTGGACGCGTCGCGTCTCGCCGAGGAAGCCGGGGATCGCCGAGGCGACGAACTGCTCGCCCTCTCCGCGCCCGACTATCAGCGGGCACTCCTTGCGCGCGCCGACCAGCAGCCCGGGCTCGTCAGCGCTCATCGTGACGAACGCGTAGTGGCCGCGCAGCTCGCCGTAGGCGGCACGGACGGCCTCGAGCAGGTTGCCACGGGCGCCGTGATACGCGATCAGATGGGCGATCACCTCGGCGTCCGTCTCAGAGGTGAACACAGCCCCCATGTCCGCGAGGCGCTCCTTGAGCTCCAGATAGTTCTCCACGATGCCGTTGACGACCACGTGGACGCGGTCGGCGGTGTCGAAGTGGGGGTGCGCGTTGGCCTCGCACACGCGCCCGTGCGTCGCCCAGCGGGTGTGGCCGATCCCGGTCTGCCACTCGTCGCGCTCGGCCACCGCGACCGCTCCCTCCTCGGTTTGCGAGTCGATCGCGCTGCGCAGCGCGCTCAGGTTGCCGACCGCGCGCACGGCGTCGATGCGCGAGCCGTTGAGCACCGAGATGCCGGCGCTGTCATAGCCGCGGTACTCGAGTTGCTCGAGTCCCTTGAGAAGCAACGGGCGAACCTCACGGCGCCCCACATACCCAACGATGCCGCACATCGGGTTTCAAGGTTACGCGACAGGCCACCCGGCTCCTGGGAAAGACCTACCCGCAGCCAGGGCGAGCGGCTTCCACGCCCGGGTCCTACCCCAGGGCGGCTTCCACGCCGGGTCCTACCCCAGCCTTCGACCGGCTTCCACGATCGTCGTGATGCGCGCGCACACCTCGTCGGTCTCGCGGTCGCTGGGCGCCTCGACCATGACTCGGATCAACGGCTCGGTCCCCGATGCTCTCACCAGGACCCGCCCGCGCTCGTTCAATGCCTCCTGCTCGCGCGCGATCGCCTCGCGCACGGCCGCCGCCTCGAGCGCCGCCGCTTGCGAGCGGCGGTCCGAGACCCTGATGTTCACCAGTCGCTGGGGCAGCTTCTCCATCGCGTCGCGATCCGCCATGTCGCGCTCGCCGAGCGCCTCGAGCGACAGCAGCGCACTGGCGATCCCGTCCCCGGAGGGCTCGAACCCCAGATCGATGATGTGGCCCGACTGCTCCCCGCCGAATGCCCATCCGCGGCGGCGCAGCTCGTCGAGCACGTAGCGGTCGCCGACCGAGGTCGTGGCGACCTCGATTCCGGCATTGGCCATCGCCGTGTGAAAGCCGAAGTTGGTCATGACGGTCACCGCGACGCCGCCCCCCAACAGGCGACCGGTGTCGCGTAGGTGCAGGGCCGCCAGCGCGATCAGCTCGTCGCCGTCGACCACGGTGCCGCGCCGGTCCACGGCCAGCACGCGGTCGCCGTCGCCGTCGAAGGCGAACGCCACGTCGTAGTTACCGCTCGCAATGCGCTCGGTCACCTGTTCGAGGTGCGTCGAACCGCAGCCGAGGTTGATGTTGCGTCCGTCCGGGGCGGTGGCGAGCGCCTCGACCTCGGCGCCGAGGCGGCGAAAGATCTCGGGCCCGGCCATGTGGGTCGCGCCGTTGGCACAGTCGAGCAGGATGCGGCGGCCCCGCAGCTCGAGCGAGGAGAAGCGCGTGTGGAGCTCGCGCAGGTAGTCCTCGAGCGCGCCGTGGAAGCGGCGCACCCGCCCGATCGCGCCGGTCCCCTCCGGCGGGGCGCCGAGCTCGGCCTCGATCGCGTGCTCAGTGTCGTCGTCGAGCTTGTAGCCGTCTGGCCCGAACAGCTTGATGCCGTTGTCCTGGTAGGGATTGTGCGAAGCCGAGATCACCGCGGCGAGGTCGAGTCCGTGCCGGCGCACGAGCAGTGGCGCGGCGGGCGTCGGCAGCACGCCCGCCACGAGCGCGTCGCCACCCGCAACGGTCACGCCCGCCGCGATCGCGGACTCGAGCATCTCGCCCGATTCGCGCGTGTCACGCACGATCAGGACCTGCGGACGGCTGGCGCCGCTGTGGGCGACGGCGGCGCGGGCGAGCGCCAGCGCCAGCTCCGGCGTCAGGAACTCGCCTGCGCGGCCGCGTACGCCGTCGGTGCCGAACAGATGCCGCCCCATCTCTGCCGTCCCGGAGCGGGTCAGCGCTTCGAGAACTGCGGCCGCTTGCGGGCCTTCTTGAGCCCGGCCTTCTTGCGCTCCTTGACGCGCGGATCGCGGGTCAAGAAGCCGCGCCGCTTGAGCTCGCCGCGCAGATGCGGGTCCGCGACGATCAATGCGCGCGAGATGCCATGCCGCAACGCCCCGGCCTGGGCCGAGATGCCGCCGCCGTGCATGCGCGCGATCACGTCCATGCGCTCGTCGTAGCCGACCGTCTCGAGTGGGTGGCGGATGATGCGCTGGAGCGTCTCGCGCGGGAAATAGTCATCGAGTGGCTTGCCATTGATCGAGTAGGTCCCCGAGCCTGGCTTCAGGATCACGCGCGCGACCGCGCTCTTGCGCTTACCGGTCGCGCTGTAACGTGCACCCGCCGCAAGGTCGATCGCGGCGTTGGCGATTGGCTCAGAGCCGCGCTCCTCCTCGACCTGCTCGAGCTCGCGCGCGGCCCGCGCCTCGGCCTCGGCCTCGGCCGCCGCTCGTGACTCGGCGTCGAGGAATTGGTCCTGCTCGACGACCAGGTCGGGGATCAGGTCGGCGCCGGGAATCTCGGGCCGCTGGCGCGGCACCTCCGGGAGCTCTTCGGGCTGTTGCTCTGGCGCCGGGGGCGGCTCGGACGGCTCGGACGGCTCGGACGCCTCAGGCTGCTCCGAGGCCTCTGGCTGCTCGGGCGCCTCAGGCTGCTCGGAGGCGGAGTCAGCGTCAGCGGGAGGGGCCGCGTGCTCTTCCGCGGCCGGCTCGGGCTGCTCATCGGCAGGCGGGCTCGGGGGCTGCCGGCTGCTCGGCGGCTGCGGGCTCTTCGGCGCGGGCTCCGGCTGCTCTTCGGCAGCGGGCTCGGGGGCTGCCGGCTGCTCGGCGACTGGCTCGGGCTGCTCGGGTGCTGCGGACTGCTCGGCGGCTGCGGGCTCTTCCGCAGCCGGCTCCGGCTGCTCTTCGGCGGCGGGCTGCTCGGAGTCCGCGGCGGCGCCAGACGCACTCGCGGCCCCTGGCTCCTGGACTGCCTCTTCAGCCTCGTCCCGTGCGTCTGGGGTCGACTCGGACTCCGAGTTCATGTGGAAATCTCCATCGGTTGTGGCTTCTGCGCGGCGTGGGGATGATCCGGGCCGGCGTAGATCTTGAGTTTCGTGAGCTGCTTGCGCGCCAGTCTGTTCCGGGGCAGCATGCCCTTCACTGCCAGCCGGATGACCTCCTCCGGGCGCCGATCGAGCATCTGCTGCAGCGAGCGCGACCTCAGTCCGCCCGGGTAACCCGAATGGCGGTAATAGCGCTTGTCTCGCAGCTTCTTGCCCGTGACCGAGATCTTCTCGGCGTTGACGACGATGACGAAGTCGCCGGTGTCGATGTGCGGGGTGTAAGTCGGCTTGCGCTTGCCGCGCAGCGCGTCCGCGACCTGCGTCGCGAGGCGCCCGAGCGTCTGCCCGGTCGCATCGATGAGCAGCCAGTTGCGCTCGCGGTCCGTGGGTGTCGCGACATAGGTCTTCATGGCATGAACAAGCCGCGCTCCCGAGCGCGGCCGACCGCCAATCATAGGGCAATCGCACCGTGCCAAGCCCCTGCGCAAAGCGATCAAAAAATCCCTCGCCCTCGCCGCCACGCGAGCTGGCGGGCGATTCTGCTCGCATAGCGATCAAAAAATCCCTCGACCTCGCCGCCACGCCAGCTGGCGGGCGATTTTGATCGCCTTCCGCACGCTGGCGGGCGATTTTGATCGCCTTCCGGGGGCCCGGGCTGGTCCGAACACACACGCCGACACGCCGACCCACCCCCTACGCTGCACCCAATGCGCCCTCCCGTTGCCCTGCGGCGGTTCGGGTATCGAGTCGCCCACCGTTTGCTGCGCGCCTGGTGGTTCATCCGCCGCCCCAGCCTGCACGGGGTCAAGTGCATGCTCACCGACCGCGACCGCGTGCTGCTCGTACGCCACACCTACGGCCATCGCGAATGGGACCTGCCGGGCGGCACACCGCGGCGCCGCGAGCCCCCGATAACGGCCGCCACCCGCGAGATGAAGGAGGAGCTCGGGCTGGAAATCGACGATTGGGAGCCGCTCGGGGATCTACTGCGCACTTCCTGGGGGTGCGAGGACACGCTGCACTGCTTCCGCGCCGAGGTCGGGGCCGCCGAGCTGACGGTCAACGGCGCCGAGATCGCGACCGCTCGTTGGTTCGATAGCGCTGACCTCCCCCTCCCCGCTCGGGCGGCACGTGCGGGCGGTGCTCGCGCAAGCGGACGCGAACCCGGCCCTTACCCCCTCCTCAGCGGCAACCGCTGAGCGAACGCAGCCGCCGCCTGGGCCGCCGTCAGGTAGTGGTTGACGACAAGCTGGTCCAGCACGTGTCGCTGGCGTTGCCTGGCGAGCGCAAAGTGCGTCAGCGGGTCATAGGCGCTCGGCGCGGCGGGTAAGCCGGCCAGCATCGCCGCCTCGGCCCACGTCAGCGCGTTCGGCGAGACCCCGAAATACCCCCGCGCCGCGGCGGCGCAGCCCCAGTAGCCGTGGCCGAAATAGACCGCATCCAGGTACATCGAGAGGATCTCGGGCTTGGTGTAGGTGATGTAGAGCTTGACCGAGAGACCGATCTCCTTGAGCGTGCTGCCGTGCCCGTAGAGCTGCTTGGCGAGTTGCTGGCCGATGGTCGAGCCGCCCGGGTCCTGGCTCGTGTGCAGCGTCGCGAGTGCGGCGCGGCCGGCCCCCTGGAGGATGTTGATGATGAAGTTCGAGTAGAAGTGCTCGTCCTCGGTCGAGACGACGGCGTCGCCCAACCTGCGCGGTGGCGGCAGGCCTGTATCGATGCCATGGTGGAGCGCCAGGATGTGGTCGACGCGCGCTTCGGCGTCGCTCACGCTCGGCAGCGTGGTCACGTAGATCGCCATCACGGCGAGCGCCACGGCGCAGATCGCGACCGCGAGCGCGACCGCCGTCAGTAGCCACCAGGTGAGCCGGGAGGCGAAGGCGCGCGTCCCCGGCCAGCGCAGCCGCGGGCGCGCGAGCTTCACCCGGCCACCTCCAGGAACGCGCGCGCGGCCGCCGACAGCGGGCCGTCACGATGGACCAGCCCGATGCGGCGGGCGATGCGGGGGGCGCTCGGCCTGACGATTGCGCCGCGCCGCTGCGCCTCGCGGGCCTGGGGGGCCGGCAGCAGCGCCGCGCCGGCGCCGGAGAGCACGAGCGGCACGATCGCCTCCCGGGCGGCCGTCTCGACTGCGATCCGAGGCGTCACCCCGACGGCCTCGAGCGCCTGGTCGAGCAGCATGCGCGTCGAGGTCCCGCGCGGCGCGACCACGAGCGGGATCTCGGCCAGCTCACGCGCGCGCAAGGGGCGCTGGGCCACATCCCGAGAGCGCGACCGCCCCCGCGCCCGCGGCAGCACGAACAGCAGCTCCTGCTCGCCCAGAGGCCGCTCGATCAGCCCTTCGGCCGGGATCGGCAGGTGCGCAGCGCCGAGCTCGCAGGCGCCCTCGCGCACCAGCGCGCTCACCCCGGCGGCAGTCTCGGGCTCGTACACCTCGACGACCACGCCCGGATAGCGGTCGCGGAAGCGTCCGATCAGGCTGGCCATCGGATCGACGGCGAGGGTCGCGAGCGTGGCCAGCTCGAGCTTTCCCGTGCGCAGCTCGGCCACGCCCTCGATCGCCAGCCGAGCGTCGTCCATAGCCCGCAGAACCTGTCTCGCCGGCCCGACGAGCTGCTCCCCAGCAGACGAGAGGCGCATGCCGCGCCCGACGCGATGAAACAGCTCCACCCCGAGCTCCGCCTCGAATGCACGCAGCGCCTGAGACAGGGAGGGCTGGGCGATCTGCAGCCGCTCGGCTGCGCGCGTCACGCCCCCCTCTTCGGCAACCGCGAGGAAATAGCGGAGCTTGCGCTCGTCCACGGTTCAATCCCAGCGCGTCACTTGAATCACCCCATAGGAGATCACAGAGACCTTTAGGGTTTGTTTGTCTTTTACCTATGGGATCGTGTGCGCTGTCGGCGGGATTAGGCGCCGCTGGCCACAGGTCCAGGGAGGGTTAACTCGAAGCTGCTACGGCACGCTGCCGTTGATGAGCCAGCGGCCTCCCTGCTTGATGAAGGCGGTCGGGACCGTGCCGCCGGCGTTGGCTTTCGCCGTGTTGCCGCTGACGGACACGTGGAGGGTGTTGAGCTTGGCCGCCTCCTGTTCGATTTTCTGCGCCGCCCCTGGCTGCGATCGCGCGTACGCCAGCAGCTGCTCGCAGTCGAGCTTTCTGCCAAGCGCCGCCGTTGCCGCAGTCACCCGCGCGCGGGCTGAAGGCGTCATCAGGCCGCAGGCGCCCGCGTAGTTGCCGCTCTGCAGATCGCTCGCGAATTCATGCAGAGTGTGTCTAACCCCGGCGACGCCTCCAGACGAGGCATTGCCTCCGCACCCGGCGAGCACTGCGCTCGCCCCTACCACCGCCATCAACGCCCGACCCCGCATTGGCCCCTTTCTCGAATCGCACCTGCTGATGGGTCGGAGCATTCTATGTCTCATAGAGCCGAAGGGACGCCGGCGCGGCGGTTTACACGGGGCGGGTGGTGCTCGGAACGCGAGGTGCCTACGGGCCGGTTGCCCGCAGCCTTACTCCCACTCGATCGTCCCGGGCGGCTTGCTCGTGATGTCGAGCACCACCCTGCCGACTGCGGGGAGCTCGGCCACGATGCGCGAGGAGACCCTGTCGAGCAGGTCATAGGGCAGCCGCGCCCAGTCGGCCGTCATCGCGTCGTCACTCGTCACCGCCCGGATCGCGACCACGTGCCCGTAAGTTCGCGAGTCGCCCTGCACGCCCACCGAGCGAATGTCGGGCAGCACACAGAAGGACTGCCACAGCTGGTGGTAGAGGCCGGCGGCGCGGATCTCCTCCTGGAGGATGGCGTCGGCCTCGCGCAGGATCTCGAGCCGCTCGCGCGTGACCTCGCCGCCGACGATCCGGATCGCGAGCCCTGGCCCCGGGAAAGGCTGGCGCCACACGAGCCGCTCGGGCAGTCCCAGCTCCTCGCCCACCGCGCGCGCCTCGTCCTTGAACAGGGCGCGCAGCGGCTCGACCAGTTCGAGGCCCAGCTCCTCCGGCAGGCCGCCGACGTTGTGATGGGACTTGATCGTGGCTGCGCCGGTGCCACCACCAGACTCGATCACGTCCGAGTAGAGCGTCCCCTGTACGAGAAAGCGCACGTCCTCGAGCTGCGCCGCCTCCTGTTCGAAGACGCGGATGAACTCCTCACCGATGCGCTTGCGCTTCTGCTCGGGATCGCTGACCCCGGCGAGTCGCGCGAGGAAGCGCTCGGAGGCGTCGACCGCCACGAGCGGGACGTGAAAGTGGTCGCGGAAGGCGGCGATCACCTGGTCGCCCTCGTTCTTGCGCATGAAGCCGTGGTCGACGAACACGCACCTCAGACGGTCGCCGATCGCGCGGTGGACGAGCAGCGCGGCGACACTCGAGTCGACGCCCCCGGAGAGGCCGCAGATCGCGTGGCCATCGCCGACCTGGCGCCTGATGCGCTCGATCTGGTCCTCGATCACCGAGCGCGGGCTCCAGCTGCGCTCGCACCCGCACACGTCCTCGAGGAAGTTGGTGAGGACCTGCTGGCCGTAAGGCGTGTGCACGACCTCGGGGTGGAACTGGATCCCGTAGACCCCCCGCTCCACCGACTCGAAGGCGGCCACAGGCGACGCGCTCGAGGAGGCCAGCGCGGTGAAGCCCGCCGGCGGCGCGAACACAGCGTCGCGGTGCGACATCCAGCAGGTCTGCTGCTCGGGCGTGCCGGAGAGCAGCCGTCCGGGTTCGCGCACGGTCAGCTCGGAGCGGCCGAACTCGCCGACCTCGGCGGGCCGTACCTCGCCGCCAAGCTCGCGCGCCAGCAGTTGCATGCCGTAACAGATGCCGAGCACCGGGACGCCGAGGTCGAGCAGCTCCCGCTCGAGTGCGGGCGCCGCGGGCGAGTACACGGACGCCGGGCCGCCGGACAGGATCACTCCCCGCGGCTGGCGCTTGGCGACCTCGGCCGCGCCGACGTGGTGGGGCAACAGCTCGGAAAAGACGCCGCACTCGCGCACGCGCCGGGCGATCAGCTGCGAGTACTGGCCGCCGAAGTCGAGCACCACCACTTCTTCTCTCTTTTCCGGCGGGCGCATGCGCCCGCCGGCCCGCGGCGCATGCGCCGCGGGGGCCGGCGCACATGTGCGCCGGCCAACATCATTTTTCAGCTCAGTCGCCGACACCGACGGCGGCCGCCTTCGCACCCATGCCCACGCCCTGTTCGCGCTGGAGCTGCTTGCCCTCGGTCTGAAGCGCCGGCGCTACCAGCAGCTCGGCGCGGTTGAACTCGGCGATGTCGCGGTAGCCGCAGGTCGCCATCGAGGTGCGCAGCGCGCCCATGAGGTTGAAGGTGCCGTCGTTCTCCCGGGCGGGACCCTTGATGATCTCCTCGAGCGTGCCGTTCTGCGCGGTCGCGAGGCGCGTGCCGCGAGGAAGCGTCGGGTGGAAGGTGGCCATGCCCCAGTTGTAGCCGCGGCCCGGAGCCTCGTAGGCGCGCGCAAGGGCCGACCCGAGCATGACCGCGTCGGCGCCGCAGGCGATCGCCTTGGCCACGTCGCCGCCGTTGCGCATGCCACCGTCGGCGATCACCTTGACGTAGTCGCCGGTCTCGAGCATGTGCTGCGAGCGCGCAGCCGCCACGTCCGCGATCGCGGTCGCCTGGGGCACGCCGATGCCGAGCACGCCGCGGGTGGTGCAGATCGTCCCCGGCCCGACGCCGACCAGTACTCCCGCTGCGCCGGTGCGCATCAGGTGAAGGCCGGTGTGGTAGGAGGCGCAGCCGCCCACGACCACGGGCGTCGGCGAGAGCTCGCGGATGAACTCCTTCAGGTTCAGCGGCGGGCGGCTCTCGTCGCGGGAGACATGCTCGGCCGAGACGACCGTGCCCTGGATGACGAGGATGTCGAGCCCCGCCTCGAGCGCCACCTCGTAGTACTTGCGCACCTTCTGGGGCGTGAGCGAGGCCGCGGCGACGACGCCGTGGGCCTTGATCTCCTGGACGCGCTGGGCGATCAGCTCGGGCTTGATCGGCTCCCGATACATGTCCTGCATCTCGCGCGTGGCGATCTCCCGCGAAAAGGTGGTGATGCGCTCGAGCTGAGCGTCGGCATCCTCATAGCGGCAGAAGATGCCCTCGAGGTTGAGCACCGCGAGTCCGCCCAGCTTGCCGATGATCCCCGCGCTCTCTGGGGATACGACGCCGTCGACAGCGGCGGCCAGCAGCGGCAGCTCGAAGCGGTAGGGCCCGAGCGTCCAAGTGATGTCGATGTCGTCAGGGTCGCGCGTGCGCCGCGAGGGGACGATCGCGATGTCGTCGAACCCGTATGCCCTGCGCGCCTTCTTCCCGCGCCCGATTTCTACTTCCATCAGAGCATCGTAGAGGGCGAGGAGGACGGCAGCATGGGCCGGTCGATGCTAGCAGCGGGGTTTTCCCGCTCTTACGATGGATTAGCGGCTTCGGGCCCTATCCGTGACAGTTCTGAGCGACCCAAGACTTGACGTGCGACGCCGCCGCTTCGAACCTGGCCGCATGGAGCTGATGGAGGGCCCCTTCCAGATGCAGGAACTGGGACGGACTCGGCACCGATCCGGGCGTGAAGCCGATCTTCGTAAGCGAAGCCTCGAAGCCCGCAAGCGTGTGCACCACGTACTCGGCATCTGAGTGGATGGCCGGCGGCGAGGCGTTGGCGAGCGCCTGGTCGGCCTTGAGCGCAGTACCGAGGTTGAACTTCCCGCCGTGCGCGGCGGAGGCAAGCTCCTGGACGTACTTGCCGGCCAGGGACACCAGCGCTGCGCAGTTGTTGCCACTCGCGAACGCCCCGCTCGAGGTGGTGGTCGCCGAAGAGGACCCGGACGTTGGTGTCGTCCCAGCTGCGGTCGTGGGCTTGCTCGAGCCACCGCAGCCGGCGAGGATCGCCGCGACGGCGAGAAACGCGGCTAACCGTGCTTTGAACATCATGAGTCTCTCTTTCTACCTGATTCGCCAGAGGGCAAGTAACGGGGAAGACGGGCCGGCGGTCACCGACCCGTCTCGCACAAAGCCCCCGGTCAGCTGTCAGTACGTCGACGAGACCTTGCTCGCGTTCGCACAGACGACGTATGCCTTGAGTGGAATCGAGAATCCGTTGGGGTTGGTGATCCCCACGGTCCACTCGTCGGGGTAGGTGGCCGACGGAGACGACCTGTCTGCATCTGACCAGTTGAGGTCGAAATTGTTAGAAGAACTCGGACCTCCGCCGATCGGGTACATCCCGCTGGGACACTGGGCGGCTGCCGAGCCGCTCGAGTTCGCCGGCACGGTGGTGCCGGAGCCCTGGATGTATCTCAACTTGAGTGAGAATCCATGGTGTTTGGCAAGGTGGCGACTAGGGCTCGCGGCTGCGAACGCGCCGCCCCCTGCCAGCAGTCCAGCCGCCGTCGCGACGACAACCGCGACGAGACTGAGATGGGCCTTGATGTGCTTCATCGATACCTCCTGGAGGATTAGAGGGGTCAGTTGATCGTGATGTTGGTCTTGCGGAACAACCAGCGGCCGCCCTCCCTGACGCGCCGCGTGAGCGTGTAGCGGCCTGGCTTGAGGCTGCGTCGCAGAGTGAGAACGAGCTGGCGAAATCGGGCCAGTAGATGTGCTGGCCATCGACGGCTACGCCGCGCGGGCCGTTATCGGTCGTGATGAAGCTCTGGTCGAGGCCGGTGCCGTCGAGGTTGCCTCACCACACTCCGCCGTCGTTGGCCCAGTAGATGTACTGGCCCGTCGACCGCCACGCCACCGGGAAGTTGGCGCTGGTGATAAAGCTTCTATTCAGATTCGCCCTGCCGATCTTGTTGCTGGGCTGATCGGTCCGTGGCCGGTCCGCTTACGATTCTTAGCGATCTCATCGCATTCCTTCTCCTTTATCTGGCTTCTCTTTCCACGGCGACTGCGCTGTCTCGAGGATCCGCTCGTACGGGATGTCTGCCGGGTCGCCGCTCGGCGGACCGCCTCGGGTTCCCTCGAAGATGCACAGCACGACCTCGTCCTCGCGCATGAGCAGCGAGCCGAGGTAGGTGACGTTCTCGCCTAACGCGCTCAACTGCATGGCCTGCTGCGCGGCACGCTCGTCGAGCGCCCGCAGGTCACTCTCGCGTACGTCGGGCCAAAGGCATTCCACTACGAACTCCACGGCCCGCACCGTAGGTGGCGAGGGTCACCGCCCGAAAGAGGGAAAACCCTACGAGTCGGGTCTGAGCGCGTTGGCCAGCCCGACGCGCGACCTGACCCCGAGCTTGCGGTAGGCGCGAGTTAGATTGCCCTCGACCGTCTTGACCGAGACGAACGCACGCTCGGCGATTTCGTGGTTTGAGAGCCCTGAAGCGGCGAGCTGCGCGAGGCGCCGCTCGGTTTCGGTGAGCTCGTCGTCCTCGGATGACGGGAGCCCTATTCGTGCGAGCTCACCCTTTGCGCGGGCGGCCCACAGCGGCGCGCCCAGGCGCTCGAACGAGTCAAGCGCTTCCTCCAGTGTGTCTCGGGCCCTGCGGCGCTGCTTGAAGCGCCGGTGCGCCTGCCCTGCCAGCAGCAGGGTGCGCGCGCGCTCGAACGGCATCGCGGTGCCGTCATGGGCCGCGAGGGCCCGCTCGAAGGCGGACATAGCTTGCTCCGGCTCGCCGCGGGCGGCGTGCAGATATCCACGGCAGCGGGCGGCGGCCGCTTGCGCCCACGCGCGCTCGAGCTCGGCGGCCCGAGCCTCGAACGGGAGCAGGTGTGCCTCCGCCCGATCGAGCTCTCCGAGCGCGATTAGCGCTTCGACTTCGTCTGGAAGGAAGGTCATGAGCACAGGGTCGCTTGCGCCCATCTGGGCCACCTGCCCGGCCAGCGGACCGAGCACGGCGTCGACGGCTGCCGGGTTTCCCGTCGAGAGCTCGGCCAGCCCGAGCGCCCAAAGCGGCCAGATCGAGCCCGAACGCCACTGGACCTGCTCGAACCTGGCAAGCGCCTCCGCCGCCTCGCCGCGGGCGGCCGTCGTGTGACCGTCGTGCGCATGCACCAGCGCGCTCGCCGCCATTGCGAGCCCCGTGGTAGCCGGGTCCTCGAGCAGCGCGGCCTTCTGCAGCGCATCTTCGCTCACGGAGGCGGCCAGCGCGAGTTGTCCGCGCCAAACGTGCGCCCAGGCCAGGTAGAACGCCAGGAACGGCACCATCCCCTCCTGGCCGCGCTCGAGCAGATCTTCGGACACCGCGCCGAGGTCGTCGAGCGCGCCGTCGAGCTCCCCCGTCCAAAGCTTCAGCAGGCCGCTGATCACGCGCGGGCGCATGATGAAGGCACTCGCCGAATGCGGGTCCTCGAGCGTCAGCGCGCGATCGATCGTGGCCCAGTCGGCGCCGCGTCCGCCGAGGAACTCGGCCATCGTCAGCACCGCCAACCCCTCCCCGAGCATGCCGTCCTCGCCCGCCATTTCGGCATGCCCGACGGCTGCACGGGCGTGCGGAGCCGCGCCCGGGATGTCGCCCGAGCTGATCGCGCAATACACGAGGTCGAGCTCGATGCTTGCGCGCAGGCCCTGGTCGTCACCTGCGGCGTCGAGCGCGGAGCTGGCGAGCTCGGTCGCTTCGGTGAAGTTGCTCCGGCGCGCGCTCAGCTGCCCGGCTAGCTGCATCGCCCGGGCACGTGGAGGGCCGGATCGCAAATCGGCTATCACCTCGGCGCTGAGCTGCTCGGCGCGTTCGAGATCGCCCGCGTCGAAATGGAAATGGGCGGCGCTCAGAAGTCGCTCGTCCCGGCGATCGGCGGCGCGAGCCGGAGTGCGCGCCGCGGCGAGCTCGGCAAGCTCCGCCGCCGCGTCCGGCGCACCCCGACCGGCCGCGCGCGCGGCGGCCTCGTCGAGCCGCGCCGCGACCGAAGCCGTAGGTCGCGGCGAGCCGAGCGCGAGGTGGCGAGCACGCTGCTCGGGATCTGAAACAAGCTCGGCCGCGCGGCGATGAAGCTCCTGGCGCCGTGAACTCGGGACCGAGCCGTACGCGGCCGAGGCAAACAGCGGGTGGGCGAACTCGATCCGTCCAAGCTCATCGACGGTCACGATTCCGGCCTCCTCGGCGGGTGCCAGCGCTTCGACATCGACGCTCCTAGCATCGGGTCTGGCCAGCGCAGCCGCGAGGAGGACGGCCTCGCGCGTGTCCGCGGGCAGCCGCCGGATGCGCGCTGCTGTCAGCTTGCGCAGATCGTCGGACACGGGCAGGCTCGCGGGTCCGGCAAGTCCAGCGTCGCGCTCGAGGAGCAGGGGAGCGAGCTCGAGTGCGTAGAAGGGATTGCCTCCGCTGACCTGGAGGACGCGCACCAGCTGCGGCCTGGGAAGGGAGCGGCCGAGGCGACCAGCCACGATCCGTCCGAGCGCAGCAAGCGACAGCGGTTCGAGCGCCACACGGCGGATTCGCTCTTCATCGACAGCGCCGGCGAGCGCGGGACCGGCGGCCGAAGCGCGCACGCAGCACAGAAGCCCTACCTGCTCGGATTCGAGGCGGCGAGCCACGAATTCGAGCGCGCGCCTTGAGGAGCGGTCGAGCCATTGCCAGTCGTCGACCGCCATGACCAGCGTTCGAGTGCGGGCAAGATTTCGCACGAGGCTCAGAAGGCCGGCCATCGCGGCCCGCGCGGAGGGCGTGCGCGACCGGGGCGCGGCGCGCACCAGAGCGACATCGAGCGCCTCGCGCTGAGGTCCCGGCAGCGCCGACAGCGCATCGTCATCGACAGTCGAAAGGAGGTCGCCTATACCCGCGAGCGAGAACTTCGCCTCGGCCGCTGACGGCCGGCACCAGAGCACCTGGTGGCCGCGCTCCTCGGCGCGACGCCGGGCCTCGCGCCACACCGTGGTCTTGCCGATCCCCGGCTCTCCCTCGAGCGCTAGGACGGCAAAGCCGCGCTCGGCGGCGCCGAGGAACCGCTCGACCTCCGCTAGTTCTGGTTCCCGGCCGACGATCCCCGGGCTCACGGGGTCAACCCTAACTTTGACGGGCTTTGCTAGGCCAACTACCTATCTGGCGTTTGACCGGGTGGATCCCCCCGCGAGCGGCGCGGTGGCCAGCGCGACGGCTGCCCCGACCACGTGTGGCCGACACCGCCGCGATGACCTACCGGCCGTGCGCCGCGCGGCGGCCCCCGGTGCGCCGCCCGCGCCGCCCGCGTCCCCATCTGAACGCTCAAAGTTGCGCCGTACCCCTCCGTATCGGAAAAATACAGCCGCGCTCATGGGTAGATGCTCCCACGGCCGATGTTGGAAAGCAACATCTGGTCGGTCGGCTTAACCTTTCGGTGCGACGGGCGCCGCAGCCGTCGGGCCTCTAGCCAGCCGCAGCCGTCGGGCTTTTAGCCGCCGCAGCGGTGGCCTCTAGCCGACCTGCGCGCGGAGCTTGAGGTGCTCCAGCTCCACCTCTGGCAGCAGCCGCTCGACGCGTCCGGGCTCGATTACGCCCGCGCCGAAGTGCTGGGTTGACTCCGCTCCGCAGGCGACGGCGAACCGCAGCGCGTCCAGCTGGCCGCGACCGCTATAGATCGCGCCGACGTACCCGGCGAGAAAAGCGTCGCCCGAGCCGATCGGAGAGCGGGCATCCTGCTCGGCCACGCGCACACGCACTACCGCCGGTGCGCCGTTCTCGTGCAGACGCGCGTAGCAGCCGTCGCCCACGGTCATGATCGCTTCGTGTGCGCCGAGGCGCGTCATCTCGATCACGGCCTCGGCCCGGTCTTCGTCGTCGTTGAACTCGTGACCGACCAGCTCCTCGGCCTCGAGCTCATTGGGTGAGACCACGTTCGGCTCGGCCCGTACCCCGAGCCTCAGCGGATCGCCTTCGGTGTCGAGCACTGTCGCGACGCCCAGCTTGTGCAGCTCGCGGATCAGCTCGCCGTAGATCCCGGGCTCGACGCCACGTGGCAGGCTGCCCGCGAACACACACATGCGCGCGCCTTTGGCAAGGTAGAGCAGCTTTTCGCGAAACTCGCCGAGCTCCTGCGCGGAGACGTCGGGGCCGCGCTCGTTGATCTCGGTGTGGATGCCTGTCGTGGGGTCGAGCACTGCGGTATTCGTACGCGACTCCTCGCGGATGCGCACGAAGTCGTTGAGGATCGACTCAGCCGCGAGCGCATCGACGATGCGCTCGCCCGTCGCCCCGCCGGCTAGGCCGGTGGCGATCACCGGCTGGCCGAGGCGCTTGAGCGTGCGTGCGATGTTCACACCCTTGCCCCCGGGAGTGGCCGTCTGATCGACAGTGCGAAGTCGCCGGCCGGGCGTGAAGTTGGGCACCTCGAGTGTCTTGTCCAGCGCAGCGTTGAGTGTCACGGTGATGATCATGCGTTCTTGGGCGCGCCGTTAAGGGGCGGTGGCGCTGCGTTGAGCGTCGGTGGCGCTGCGTTGAGCGCGATCATGTGTCCTCCAGCGCTGCGTTGGGCGCGATCATGCGGGGGTTGGGCTTCGCCGCCGGCTTCGCCACAGGGCAATGATGGCGATCGCCATGGCTAGCGCGGCGATGATCACGACAAGCGTAACCGGCTTGGTGATGAACCTCGTGAAGATTTGGATCGGGGTCAGGCCAGGCACGGCGCGCGCCAGCAGCAGCGGCACCTGGCCGACGGTCCGCTCGCCCTCGAGCAGAGTCGCAGTGCCGACCCGCAGATCGCGCTTCTCCGGACCGTTGATGGTGCGCGGGAGCTTGACTCGCAGCCTCAGATGCGTCCCACGTGGGATCACCCATGACGCGCTCCTGGCGGCGATCACATTCACCCGCTGGCTGGAGTCGCTGTTCACCGACGGCCGCGCGAGCACCGACCCTGCGTGGATCGGCGTCGCGAGACGGTAATGGGCGAAGGCCCAATCGAGCAAAGCCAGCGTGGTGGAGTTGCGCGCCGCCTCGCTCGGTGTCCCGAGCACCGCGCTCAGCAGCGTCATGCCGTTCCGGGTGCCGTCGGCAACCAGCACGTAGCCGGCATCCGTGGTGTGGCCTGTCTTCACGCCGTGGATCCAGGGCACAGCGCCGAGCAAGGTGTTGCGCGCCACGACGTCACGCTGGTGGTAGCCGGTCTTCAGCACTGCCCTGGGGAGCGCGACCACGTGCTTGAAGAAGGGGTAGTGATCGAGCAGGTAGGCCGCGAGCTTTACGAGATCGGAGGCGCTCGAGTGGTTTCCTGGCGTGTCGAGGCCGATCGGGGTCGTGTAATGGGTGTGGGTCAGACCTAGCTCACGAGCGCCCGCATTCATCATGTTGAGGAAGCGAGGCACGGACCCATCGCCGACGTTGTAGGCGAGATCCTCGGCCGCGTCGTCGGCGCTCGGGACGAGCATCGCGACCATCAGGTCGTGAACGCTCATCGGCTCGCCCGGGATCAGCCCGATTTGCGAATCCGCGGGCGCCGGGTGCCAGTTCGGATCGCGGAAGACCTGACTGAGCCGGGCGTGCTCGAGCGTCTGCAGGGCTGTCATGAGCTTGGTCGTGCTGGCGATCGGCAGCTCCTGGTTGGCGTGAAGCCCGTAGAGCTGCTGACCGTCCCCGAGCACGGTCACGATCGCCGCGCGCAGCGGGAGCTTGGGCGGGGGCGGGACGGCTCTCGCTGCGGAGGTTGAGAGGGCGCCGAGCGCGGCCAGGGCCAGCAGCGAGAGGGCCGCGATGATTGCCAGCAGGCGGCTCGCGGCACCGTTCCCCATCGCGATGCCGATCTTACAAGCGGATTGGGTCAGCTCTGGCGCGGTGCGGCGGGCCGCCCGCTACTGCCGGAGGCTCCAGGCGAGCTCGCGCAGCCGCGCCGCCTCAGCCCTGGCGGCGTCCTGCGGATCGCCTTCGCTTGGGGCGCTGACGATCGCCCTCGAGGCGGTGATGAGGATCGAGGCCGGGTCGTCTCCGAGCGCGGGCGCCAGTGCCTCGACGCGGCCCCCTTGCGCGCCCACGCCCGGGAGCAGGAAGATGGCGGCAGGCATCAATTCACGCAGCCGCGCGAGCCGCTCGGGGGCGGTTGCTCCGACGACCGCTCCGACGTCCGAGAGGCCCGAGCGACCGCGCGCCGGCGCGCCCAGCTCGTTGACGAGCGAGGCGAGCCGCTCGCTGACCGTCCGCCGGTCTTCGAGGACCTGCTCCTGAAGGTCAGCGGCGCCCGCGTTGGAGGTCCGGACGAGCACGAAGATCCCGCCGCCTGAGGCCCGGGCAGCACTGACGAGCGGTGAGAGGGCGTCAGCCCCGAGCAGCGGATTGACCGTCAGCGCATCGGCCGCGAGGCCGGAGACCTCGCCGTAGGGCGTGGGCGTGGCGCCGAAGAAGGCCTGCCCGTACGCGGTCGCGGTGAGGTCGATGTCGCCGCGCTTGGCGTCGGCGATCACCAGCAGACCATGCTCCCGCGCGCGCTTCACCGTCTCCACGAGGGCGGCCCAGCCGGGCGGCCCGAGGCGCTCAAAGCACGCCACCTGGGGCTTGACCGCCACCGCCTGCTCGGCGATGGCCTCGATCACGAGCGCGCAGTGGACCGCGACAGCGAAGGAGGCTTGCAGCGATGGCTCGCGCGCCTCGGCCCCCTCCGCCGCCCGAGTGTCGGCGAGCTCGTAGGCGCGCGGCCACAGGGCGGCGGGATCGGGGTCCAACCCCACCACCAGCTGCGAGGCGCGCTCCGCAACGGAGCGCGCCAAGCGGTCGCCGAACGCCTCAGGTTGCGCTCGTGCGCCGCCCGACGGCTCGTCCGCCGACCGCTGTCCCTCGATCACTGCGTGACCGAGTGTATGTCGTGCGGCGCTACTTGATCGCCTTCTTCAACGACGCACCCGCGGTGAACTTCGGTACGCGGGTGGCCGCGATGTGGATCCGCTCGCCCGTCGCCGGGTTGCGACCCTCGCGGGCGCTGCGGTGGGAAACGCTGAACTTCCCGAAGCCCGAGAAGGTCACATCGCTACCGCGCCGGAGAGTGCTCTCGATCGTCTCCAGGAACGCGTCGACGGCCTCGGCTGCATCTCTCTTGCTCAGCCCAGCCCGGTCGGCAACCTGGTCTACAAACTCGGATTTGGTCACTGTTGTCTCCTCCTTCGAGGTCGAGGGCTGTCCGAAGCTAACACGGTCGGCGGACGAACCGCCGGCGCGCAGACTCAGCCCACGCTGCGTTGCGCCGGATCATTTACCCGCCGCTGCGCACTGCGCAAGGGCACTTGGAGCGGGATTCCTGCATTTTGCGGACATCTGCGCACGCTTTTGGCGGGTGTGAACGGCTAAAGCAAGCGTCCCGTCCCGCGTCGCGGCGAGAATAGCCCCGTGAACCTCGCCCGACTCGCCTGGCTTCTGGTCGTGCTCGTGTGCTCAGTGACGGTCCTGACCCTCGTGCTCCAGGGCTATTACGGGTATGCCGGGGTGACCTTCGCGGTCGCCGTCGCGGCTGGAATCAACCTGGTTTGAGCTCGTGGCTGGGAGCGTTTTGTAATTCTTCACCCGGGCGGACGCGATCCTGAGGTTCGAGGTGAATGAGCACATCGGTCCGCGCGAGGCGCGCACCAATCGCCTGTTGGAGCTCATGCGCGGTCCCGTGCGCTGCTTCGAGCGAGGTGCCCTCGCGAAACTGGATGTGTAAATCGACGTAGCGTCTGGTCCCCGCGCGACGGGTGCGAAGCGCGTGGTAGCCGACGACGCCCCGGCTGCCAAAGGATTCGATCAGCCTGCGGATCTCGTCCACCTCGGCGGCTGGCAGCGAGCGGTCCACCAGGACTTGGGAGGACTTCGTCAGAAGCCTCACTCCGGTGCTGACGATGACCGCGGCGACAGCGAGCGCGACAGCCGAATCGAGCCACTGGCTGCCCGTCAACTTGACGAGCACGAGGCCCACCAGCACCGCCCCCGAGGTGAACGCATCGGTTCGCAGGTGGGCGGCGTCGCCCTCGAGCGCGGGGGAGCCGGTCCGGCGCGCGTTGCGGCCGATCACGGTCGAGACGACTACGTTCGCGAGCATCGAGAACCCCACGATCGCGACGCCGAAGGGGATCGACTGAAGCCGATGGTTGACTAGCAGCCGGCGGATCGCCTCGAAGGCGATCACGGCAGAGCCCACCAGGATCAGCATCCCCTCGATCGCCGCCGATAGGTTCTCGATCTTCTCGTGGCCGTAGCGGTGGCTCTCGTCAGCCGGCTCACCGGCCTTGCGCACGGACGCGAACGCGACCACTGAGGCGACCAGGTCGATGCTCGAATGGACTGCCTCGGTCAGAATCGCGACCGAGCCGGTGATCGACGCGGCAATCACCTTCAGCAGGATCAGGATGGTGTTCGACACCACCGATAGGGCAGCCGAGCGCAGCTTGGTCCCGCTCTCGTTGGCGGATTGGGGCTCGAGCTGGCCGGTCATCTTGCGCGGTTCTTCCGGGGGGTCGACGGTCATCTTGCGCGGTTCTTCCGGAGGGTCGACGGTCATATTGCGCGGTTCCCCAGCCACTCGATCAGGGCTCGTACAGCGCGGCCACGGTGGCTGATCAGGTCCTTCTCCCGGTCGGGCAACTCGGCCATTGTGCGTCCCGCCTCAGCGCCGCTCTCCTCGGGCACGAAGGCCGGGTCGTATCCGAACCCGCGCGATCCCCGTGGCTCGGCGGCCAGGCGACCGCGGCACTCACCGAAGAACATGCGCTCCTGTCCCGCCCGAGGGTCGACGTAGGCGAGCGCGCACACGTAGCGAAGCTCGGAGCCTGCAGGCGCCTCGCGCAGCAGCTTGTCCAGGTTCTCCTGGTCGCTCGCGTGCAGTCCGGCGTAGCGCGCGGAGCGCACCCCCGGGGCTCCGCCGAGCGCCGCTGCCTCGATGCCCGAGTCATCGGCGATCGCGACGCGGCCCGTTTGCGCCGCGGCCGTTTGCGCCTTCGGGAGCGCGTTGTCGGCAAACGTCTTCCCGTCTTCCGGCGGAAGCTCAATCTCGTCCGGTAGCGGGTCGACTTCGATGCCGGATGGCTCGAGCAGCCGCGCAAACTCCCTCAACTTGTGCGGATTGCGCGTCGCCAGCACGAGCCGATTGAGACCATCCTGCGATTGGTGCGCCGCGGGCACCTCGTCAGGGAGCGCCGGCGGCCACCGCCTCGTCCTGCAGCGACCGCAGCTGCTCGATGCCGATCGCGGCGAGCGCAAGCAGCTCGTCGAGATGAGCCCTTGAAAGTGGCGTGCGCTCGGCCGTGGCCTGCACCTCGACGAGCCCGCCCTCGCCCGTCATGACCACGTTCGCGTCGACCTCGGCGGTCGAGTCCTCGGAGTAGTCGAGGTCGACGAGTGGCCTGCCGTCGACTATCCCGCACGAGATCGCCGCCACCGTGCCGCTCAGCGGGAGCCGCTCGAGCAGCCCTTCCCCGCGCAGCCGTTGGCAGGCCAGATGGAGGGCCACGAGGCCCCCGGTGATCGAAGCGCAGCGGGTGCCGCCGTCAGCCTGGAGCACGTCGCAGTCGATGTAGATCGTGCGCTCCCCGAGTGCCGTGAAGTCGATCACGCCGCGCAAAGCGCGGCCGATCAGGCGCTGGATCTCGACCGTGCGTCCATCCGGACGGCCGCGGCTGACGTCGCGCTGCTTGCGCTCGCCCGTCGAGGCGGGAAGCATGCCGTATTCGGCAGTCACCCAGCCCCGGCCCGAGCCGGCGAGCCAGCGCGGCACGCTCTCCTGGGCGGACGCTGTGCAGATCACTCGCGTCTCCCCCATAGAGATCAGCGCCGATCCTGTGGCGGTTCGAACGAACCCCGGCTCGATCGTTGTCGGGCGGAGGTCGTCGGGGGCCCGTCCGTAGCTGCGGCTGGTGGTCGTCATGCAGCAATCCGTTGCTCGAGCTCGACGTGGCGGATCTCGCCTAGGGGCATCTGCAGGAACCGCGTGGCGAGCGCCCGGAAGGACTCGACGTCGGCGGTGCATTCGAAGCGATAGTCGCCCTCGCACGTCTGCGGGTTGAGCAGGGCGCGCGCGGTCAGCGCGCGCTCGGCGCTGCGGGCGACCCCGGTTCCGGAGCTAACGAGTGTGACGCCACGGCCGAGTGCTCGTTGCAGCAGCGGGGCTATCAAGGGGTAGTGGGTGCAGCCGAGGATGACCGTGTCCACCTCGGCTTCCTTCAGCGGCGCGCAATAGGAGCGCACCGTGTCTACGACGTAATCGTCGAACGGAAAGCCACCCTCGATGATCGAGGCGAGATCGGGACAGGCAACTCTCTCGAGGTGCACGTGAGGGTCGGCCGCCAGCACGGCATCCGCATACGCGCCGCTCTGCACAGTTGCCGGCGTCGCCAGCAGCCCGATCCGGCCGGTGCGGCTACCGGCGACCGCGAGCTGGGTCGCCGGCGCCACGACCCCGATCACGTCGATCTCGCGGCCGGTTTCGGCGAGGTGGCGCCCAAGCGTTGGCAGCGCGGCCGAACTGGCCGCATTGCAGGCGACGATGAGAAGCTTTGCGCCTTCGCTGAGCAGGTGCTCGGCGATCTCGATCGAGAATTCACACAACTCCTTTTGCGAGCGGTCGCCGTAGGGGAAGCGAGCCGTGTCGCCGAGGTAGAGGTAGTCCTCGGTGGGCAGCGAGACGAGCAGCTCGTGCAGGACGGTCAGGCCGCCGACGCCCGAATCGAACACCGCGACAGGCTGCTGGGGAACGGGAGCCATGGCTGAACAATGGTGTCAGAGGGGGCGGCCTGCACCGCATCGGATGGTGGTTCGCCGCCCGAGGGTGGTGATCCACCCCCGGAGTGGGGATCTGCCGGCGGGAGTCAGATGGAACGCGCGACCACGCGGGTAGGCTCAGGCCTTCTCGTGCGCGCGCTCGTTGTCACCGCCATGTATCCGACACCCGAGCGACCTGAGCACGGCGTCTTCGTCCGGGATCAGGTGGAGGCACTGCGGCAGCTCGATGACGTGGAGGTCGAGGTCTTTCGGATCGCATCGGGCGGTGCGCAGGGTTACCTGAGGGCGCCGCGAGCGCTCTGGCGCCGATACGGCGCTCAGAAGTTCGATGTCGTGCACGCGCACTTCGGGTTGAGTGCGTGGCCTGCGTTGTTCACGCGGGCTAGTCGACGGGTGATCACGCTCCACGGCACCGATGTCGCGGATACCCGGTCACGAGCGATCACGCTGTCGGCGCTTCGCTTCTACGACCTTATCGGCACGGTTTCGGAGGAGCTGGCGCGATCGATTCCGGGCTGGGCGTCGTCGCGTGAGGTCGCGGTTCTCCCGTGTGGCGTGGACATCAACCGGTTCCGGCCGCGACCGCGCACCGAAGCGCGGGCCGTGCTTGGCCTCGACCCGCACGTCTCCTACCTGCTGTTCCCTTCAGATCCGGGCCGCCCCGAGAAACGCTACGACCGAGCCCGCGAACTCGCGGGTGACGTGCCGCTGCTCGTGCTGAAGGACGTGGGCCCGGACGAGGTACCGCTGTGGGTCAACGCGGTCAACGCGGTGATCGCGCCTTCCGAGCGCGAGGGCTTCGGCTTGGCGGTGCTCGAGGCGCTTGCCTGCGAGGTGCCCGTACTTTCGACCGCGGTCGGGATCGCACCTGAAGTCTTGCCGGCAGTGCCTGGGACCTACTGCGGCCCGTTTGACGTGTCGCGGTGGCGTGCCGCACTGGCCCCTCACATCGACGCCGAGGACCCGCGCGTGCCGGGCCGCGCGATGGCCGAGCGCTACTCGAGTGAGCGGATGGCTGAGCGCGTGCTCGAGGCCTGGCGCGGGCTCTTGTAGGGGGCTATTTCCTGGTTATGCCGGCGGAAACGTCGGCCACCAGCGCGCGAGCCGCTCGCGGGCAGCCCGTGCGAGTGCCTCCGGCTCCGCTGGGTCAGGCTTCGTCGGTGTTCTGGCGGCTATCACTTCCATCGTGGCGGCGACCGACCGAGCAAGCGGCCTGAGGGCATAGCCGCCCTCGAGCACCGCGCCGAGCGGCACCTCAAGTTCCGCAGCGGCGTGCACCACGCTCGTAGCTATCGCACTGAACCCGTTCTCGGTCATGAGGCAGTTGCCAAGCGGGTCCTCGCGGTGGGCGTCGAAACCCGCCGAGACGAGCACGAGCTGGGGCTCAAACGCATACGCCAACGGGACGACTACGTGGTCGACCAATGAGAGAAAGACGCGGTCGTCCGCTCCCGGGGGCACCGGGAGGTTGACCGTGAAACCCACACCCTCTCCCGAGCCGATGTCAGATGCTGGGCCGGTGCCTGGGTAGAGCGGTGACTGGTGGATCGAGACGAACAGCACCTCACGGCTCGCGTGGAAGATGTCGTTGGTGCCGTTGCCGTGGTGAACATCCCAGTCGAACACCATCACACGCTCGAGACCGTGGTGATCGACAGCGTGGCGGGCGGCAAGGGCGATGTTGTTGAACAGACAGAACCCGCCGGCGCGGGCGCGCTCGGCATGATGCCCAGGAGGCCGGTGGACGCAGAAGCCCGCGGGCGCCGAGCCGTCGAGCAGTAGGTCGACCAGCCGGACAGCGCCGCCCGCGCCGTGCAGAGCGGCCTCAAACGACCCTGGGCTGACCAGAGTGTCGAGGTCGAGATGGCGGACGCCGCTCGCTGACAGCGTGGTCGACCGAATCGATGTAGTCAGTCGAATGAACAGCCTCTAGCACGGTCCGCTCGACGGGCAGTGAAGGGAGCCGCTCAAACCCCAACCATTCACGCGAGGCCAGCTCCTGCTCGATCGCCGTGATCCTCGCTGCGGCCTCGGGGTGGCCGCCGGTGTCGTGCTCGAGTGAGGAAGGATGAGACAGAAGTACGGGCGCGCCGGCCATCGTGGTTACCGTACCCGTACGTGAACGCCGCTCGATCTGAGGTTTGCGTGGTTGGCGCTGGGGCCGCCGGCCTCTATACCGCTTTGTGCGCGAGCCGCGCTGGGGTAGCCGTGACCCTCGTATCCGCAACGACTTTGGCCGAGTCGTCGAGCTACTGGGCGCAGGGCGGGCTCGCGGCGGCCATCGCTGACGACGACAGCCCTGAGCAACATCTCGCCGACACGATCCGCGCCGGCCGCAGCATGGTGCGCCCGTCGGCTGCACGGGTTCTCTGCCTGGAGGCTGCGCGGGCGGTCGACGACCTGGAGTCGCTGGGGGTCCATTTCGATCGCAATCGGAAGGGCGGGTTTGCGCTGGCTCTCGAAGGCGGGCACTCGCGGCGCCGGATCCTCCACGCCGACGGTGCCGCTACGGGTCGGCGGCTGCTCGACACGCTTTCGCGGCTGGTCGCGCTTGATGAGCGGATCGAGGTGCTCGAGGCGCGGCGCGTGGCCGCGCTGCTTACCGCGGGCGGCCGCTGTGTCGGGGTCAAGCTGTCCGACGGCACCGCGATGCGCGCGCCGGCGGTCGTGATGGCCACCGGTGGCGCGGCGGCGTTGTGGGCTCGGACGACCAATCCGCCGGGCGCGACCGGCGGAGGGCTGTTGCTCGCCCACGCCGCCGGGGCCGCCCTCGCCGATCTCGAGATGTTGCAATTTCACCCCACGGCGCTGGTAGCCGCAAATGGCGTCGACGGGTTCCTAGTCACCGAGGCCGTGCGGGGCGAGGGCGCGAGCCTGGTCGACTCAGGCGGCGCGCGCTTCGTGGATGAGCTGGCGCCACGCGATGAGGTCGCCCGCGCCATCCAGCGCCTGATGGCGGTCACGGGCGCGCGCTCGGCGTATCTGGACATGCGCCAGATAGATCCCGGCCATTTTCCCAACGTCGTCAGCACGCTGCGGAGCTCCGGCATCGACCCTGCCAAGCAGCTCGTGCCAGTTGCGCCCGCGGCGCACTACATGATGGGTGGCATCGCCACCAATCTCGACGGACGCGCGTCGATCCCGGGGCTGTATGCGGTGGGCGAGTGCGCCTGCACCGGTCTGCACGGCGCCAACCGACTGGCTTCGAATTCGCTCAGCGAGTGCTTCGTATTCGGCGCACGCGCGGCCACCGCCGCAGCTCGAGAGGCTCCTCTGGACAGGGAGGCCCTCAGCTCTGCGGACGTCGCTGGCGAGGCGCCATCGGCGGTGCTCCCGGAAAGCCGAATCGCTCTGTGGCGAAATGCTGGGCTCGAGCGCGAGGCGGCGGGGCTGCGCTCCTTGATGGACGACGTTCATCCCCTCGTCCGGCTGATCGGCGCCTCCGCCCGGGCGCGGGCTGAAAGTCGCGGCGCCCACCGCCGGGTCGACTTTCCCGAGCGCGACCCGCACCTCGACAACGGTCACATTGTGGTCGGCGGAGCTGGGGATCCTGAGTGGCAGGAGTGGGAGTAGGCACCCAGGGCGCCGCGTGGCCCGAGGAGATTTGCCTCTGCGAGCGAGGAAGATCGACCGATATCGCAGAGCGAGCAAAATCGCCCGCGCGCTCCCGCTAGACACCCCTCGAGGGATATTTCACTCGCATAGCGAGCAAAATCGCCCGCGCGCGCCGGCTAGACGCCACTCGAGGGATATTTCACTCGCATAGGGCGGTGTCGCCACTATCGCGAACGGGCGCGGGCATTCCCTCCGCAAGCCGCCCGCGCTACCTCCGCAAGAGGCGCCGCGCTCCCTCCGCAAGCCGCCCCCCAAAGCCGTGCCCCGAACGCCGACCGATACCCCCTCCTCTGCGTCAAAAACACTCGCTGTCATAGCGAAAACCAATCACACCGGAATCCGGAAACTTAATCTGTGGTTAATAGCGGCTGCCCAACGCGCTTCACATCTCGCGGGCATACTCCGCGCCCGCTAGGGAAAGGCGGGAGAAGCCGAAAGGAGTGAGTCTGCATGTACCGGTTCAGCCGAGCGATCTATCGGGAGATCGCTTGCGAGATCATCGAGGATCCGCGCTATCCGGACCAACCTACGAGTCATGAGCAGGTGCTCCGAGCGTGCGAGGGAGCGGTCGAGCGCCTGGCAACCGACCGGCACTACTTCGCGCATCCGGCGCGGACGCTGTTCAGGGACATCCGCGTGTTCTTTCCGCTGCATGTGCAGGCGCGGGTGTTGCGCGTAATCGAGAAGTACCTCGATTTCGCCGACGAGTTCCTGCGCAACCAGCCGAACAACGGTTTTGACATCTATGGAAACCCGCTCCGGTGCCGGGCGAGCACGCGCAAGGGCACGCCCTGCCAGCGCATGCCCCTGCCGCATAACGGCTACTGCCCGTCGCACCAGCACCTCGCGGAGACCGAAGAGGTCGAGACGGCAGCCGCCCTGGCCGCGTAGCGGCCGGCCAAGCTCACAGCAGACACCCCGACAGCAAACGGGCTAACGTCGCCCCATGCTCCTGGGCGTGGACGTCGGCGGCACGTTCACCGACGCGGTGCTCGTGGTCGACCGCCGGCTCCTGACGGCCAAGACGCCGACCACACCGGCCGATCAATCCGAAGGAGTGATGGCGGCGATCGCTGCCGTGCTCTCGCGCGCGAACCGAGACCCCAGCGAGGTGGCGGTGTTCGCGCATGGCACGACTGTCACCACCAATGCTCTGCTCGAGGGCCGCGTCGCCAAGACCGCGCTGATCGCGACCGAGGGCTTCACCGACCTCGTAGCGCTAGGACGTCAGAACCGCCGGGAGCTCTACCGGCTGTGCGCGACCTGGCCCGATCCGCTCGCGCCCGACGAGCTCCGGTTCGGCGCGGCCGAGCGCACCGGGCCCGACGGGTCGCTCAAAGCGCTCGAGCCGGAAGCCGCGCGCAGGCTCGTCGACGAGGTATCCGCGGCCGGCCCCGATGCGGTCGCGGTGGTTCTTCTGCACTCCTACCGCCATCCCGACCATGAAAAAGAAATCGGCAGGGCCCTCGCCGAGGCGCTCCCGAATGTTCAGGTGTCGCTCTCGCACGAGGTGGTCGGCACGTTCCGCGAATTCGAGCGCGCCGCCACCACCGAGGTCGACGCGGCGCTCTCCCCCCTGCTCCGCTCCTACCTCAGAGCGCTCGTCGGGCGCGCCCGTGAGAAGGGCGTTCCCGCGCCGGCGATCATGCAGTCAAACGGTGGCCTGATCGACGTCGAGACAGCCGCGAGCCATGCGTCCTGGACGGTCCTCTCGGGACCGGCGGGCGGAACGTCAGGTGCCGCCTTTGTTGCCACCGAGGCGGGAACAGCCGACGCGCTCTGCTTCGACATGGGAGGAACGTCGTGCGACGTGTGCGTCGTCGACGATGGTTCCGTCCAGGAGCGCAGCACGAGCGAGATCGCTGGGCGCCCGCTGGCCTTGCCGACCGTGGCCGTCCACACGGTGGGCGCGGGCGGCGGCTCGATCGCCTGGCGCGATCCCGGCGGCGCACTTCGCGTCGGCCCGCGGTCTGCGGGTGCTGACCCGGGCCCGGCCTGCTACGGCCAGGGCGGCACCGAGCCAACGGTGACCGACGCAAACCTGGTGCTGGGCTATCTGCCCGCCGATCGGCCGCTGGCGGGGGCTGTGAAACTGCAGCGCTCCCTCGCTGAGAAGGCCATCTCAGCGCTCGCGGACGCACTCGAGCTCGAGCTGGTGGCTTGCGCCGAAGGCATCGTGCGAGTGGCAAACGCGGAGATGGTCCGTGCGCTGCGTGTCGTGACGGTCGAGCGGGGCATCGACCCGCGCGGGTATGCCCTGCTGGCGTTCGGTGGCGCCGGACCACTGCACGCCGCCGCGATCGCCGACGAACTGGGCATCACCCACGTTCTGTGCCCCTTCGCTTCTGGCGTCCTCGCCGCGCTGGGTCTCCTCGTCGCAAACAGACGGCGCGACGCCCAGCAGACCGTGTTGCTCGGCGGCACCGAATTCACTGAAGCGCGGCTCGGAGAAGTGGTCGCGGAGCTGGCCGATCAGGCGCGCAGTGCGCTCGGCGAGCACGACGCCTCGATCGAGGCAACCTACGAGCTTCGCTACCGGGGGCAGGCTTTCGAACTCGCTGTGCAAGCGGGGCCGGACGCAACCCCCGACGAGCTTCGGGCGGCCTTCGCCTCACTGCACGAGGACCGCTACGGGTACTGCGACCCCGATCAGGCCGTCGAACTGGTCACAGTCCGCGTCTCCGCGACGGTGCCGGGCGCGACCGTCGAGCTGAAGACAGAGGCGCCGCGGAAAGAACCGCTGCCCTCCACCGACCGCCGTGCCGCTGTTGTGGGCGGAGCGAAGCTCGAGCTGCAGACCATCACGGGGACGCCCCACCCCGGGACCAAGTTCGCGGGGCCCGCCGTCGTGGACCTCCCCGAGTCGACCGTGCTGGTCCCGCCTGGATGGCGCGCTGAGGTCGATCTGACGCGCACGATCCACCTTTACAAGGAGAGCCCGTGAGCAGCCGACGAGCGCTCGATCCTGTTGAGCTCCAGGTGCTGACGGGAGCTTTGCGCGCGATCTGCGAGGAGATGGGCGCGGTCCTGATCCGATCCGCCCACTCGGCCAACATCAAGGAACGCCGCGACGCCTCGACCGCGCTGTTCGACGCGCGCGGCGAGATGGTGATGCAGGCTGAGCACATTCCGGTGCATCTGGGAGCGATGCCCGATGCGGTCGCGGCGGTACTCGGTGAGAACCACGCACCCGATCGCGCCTGGATCCTCAACGACCCCTACCGAGGCGGCACCCACCTCCCCGACATAACCGTCATCACGCCTCTCTACGCGGGCGAGGAGCTGATCGCATTCGCCGCCAACCGGGCTCACCACGCCGACGTCGGAGGTCCCACGCCAGGCTCGATGCCGGCCGACAGCGGGACGCTCCAGGATGAGGGCGTGGTCATTGCACCCCGGATCCTGGACGAGGAGGCAATCGGCGAGCTCAGTGAGAGCATGCGCCAGCCCAACCAGCGGCGCGCGGACTTGCGCGCCCAACTCGCCGCCAACCGCGTCGCCGGCCAGCGGCTCGGCGAGCTCGTTGGACGCGCCGGACTGGACACCGTGACCGGGGCCTTCGGCGCCGTCCTCGATTACGCCGAACGGCGGACACGCGCCTGTCTGCGCGCGCTGGATGACGGGACGCGCTTCGCCACCGACGTGCTCGAGGCTCGAGAGGGCGACCTCGAGCTTTCGCTCGCCGCGACGGTCTCGGGCGACTCCATAACGCTCGACTTCACCGGCACCGCGCCTCAGCACGAGGGCAACCTCAACTGCCCGCTGGCAGTGACTCGCTCGGCCTGCTATTTCGCGCTTCGCGTCCTCACCGACCCGGACATCCCCCCGAGCGCGGGTGCCTACCGGCCAGTCGAGGTGGTGGTGCCGACTGGCTCGCTACTCAACGCGCGACCACCAGCGGCTGTGGTCGGGGGGAACGTCGAGACCTCATCGCGCGTTGCGGACCTGATCCTGAAAGCGTTCGGTCACGCCCTCGGACAGGGCACGATGAACAACCTTACGTTGGGCTCCGAGGAGATCGTCTACTACGAGACGATCGCCGGCGGACAGGGTGCGTGCTCGGACGCAGACGGTCCGAGCGCCATCCATGTAGCGATGAGCAACACCCTCAACACACCGGTGGAAGCGCTCGAGCTCGAATTCCCTCTGCGCGTAGTCGAGTACTCCCTACGGCGCGGATCCGGCGGAGCGGGCCGCCACCGGGGCGGCGACGGCGTGGTCCGTGAGCTCGAAGCAACCGAGGAGCTGCGCTATTCGCTCATCACGGAGCGCCGGCGCCACGCCCCGCCCGGTGCCGAGGGTGGCGGGACCGGGGCGCCCGGCCGCAACCTGCTCGACGGCGCGGAGCTGCCGCCGAAGTCGGTCGGCACCCTCGGCGCCGGACAGCGGCTGAGAATCGAGACCCCAGGGGGCGGCGGGTATGGGGCGCCCGCCGATTAGGCCCAGGTGGAGCCCTACCCGACTGCACCGAATGTTCCCAGTTGTACGTACGAAGCCCGTACCTTAGGATCCGTTTACTCAACAGACCCTTTTTTGGGGTATTCCGTGCGATCGCATGCCTTGGCCTGACTCAGGAGATCGACGGGGGCGAGCTGAGCGAGGCGCCACGGGGCTCCTCGGCCGTGAGGCGACCCTGCATGCGATCAACCTCGTCCTGGAGGGGGCTCAGCGCCGCTCGGGTCAGGCGTTGCTGATCGAAGGGCACGCGGGCTTGGGCAAGACCCGGCTGCATGAAGCCGCGCTCGATGGAGCGCGTGAACGGCGATTTCGAGTGCTGCGGGCTGCCGGCGCCGAGCTCGAACGCAACATCGCATTCGGCATCGCGGCCCAGCTCCTCAACGCCCATCTGAGCGAGCTGCCCGGGCGCCGCCGCAACGCGGTTCGCGCGGAGCTGCCGCCACGAGTGAGAGCACTCGTCGGCGACACGGGCGAGTCGCCGAATGAAATCGAGAGCGGCGATCTGGTCGTGGTGCACGGCGTCTTCACCGTCCTGGCCACGGCCGGTGAGAGCCGGTCCACGCTGATCGCGATCGATGATCTGCACTGGTGTGACACCGCGTCGCTGGAGTTCGTGCTCTACCTGCTCCATCGCCTCGACGAACTGCCCCTCGCGATCGTCCTGACAGGCAGGACGGGCCTCGGCGGCGAGAGCTCCGACGTGCTCGACCGCATCGCGAGCCACCCGCTCGTACGCGTCGAAAAGCTAACTCCGCTCGAGAAAGACTACGTCGGTGAGCTCACCCGGCGCGAGCTCGGCGAGCACGTTGACGCGAGCGTCATCGACGCCTGCGCTCAAGTTACGGCCGGCAATCCCTTCTACGTGCGCGAACTCCTTTGGTCGCTCAAGGACGACGGTGAGCTCGACACCGGGGATCTCGCGCGCCGGGCCCTGTCGCTCGCGCCCGATGCGGTGATTCGTGCGCTGCGGGTGCGCGTCGGCCGGCTCGGCCAGGCGGCCGCCGCGCTGGCCCGAGCGGTCGTCGTGCTTGGCGACGATGTTCCGATGCGCAACGCTGCGGCGCTGGCGCGGCTCGATTTGGCGTCGGCGTCGGCCGCTGCTGACGCCTTGGCCGCCGTGCAAATCCTGCTCGCGCGCGATCCGCTCCGCTTCGTCCACCCACTCGTGAGACAGGCGATTGGGTGGGACATCCCCACCGCCGAGCTCGCGACCGGCCACTTCGAGGCGGCCCGTCTGCTCGCGGCAGAGAACGCCGGTCCCGAACGGATCGCCGCCCATCTCCTGCTCAGTCATGAGCGCGGCGATCCCTGGGCGGTCGCGCAGCTGCGGGCCGCGGCCCGCGAGGCGCGCGCGCGGGGAGTGCCCCGCGCTGCGGCGCGCTACCTGCAGCGCGCCCTGGATGAGCCGCCGCCCACCGAGATACACGCCGATCTGCTGGCCGAGCTCGGTGCAGCCGAAGCCGCCGCCGGCCTCCCTGAAGCGGCCACTCACTTCGCCCAGGCGACCGCCGCTTCGAGCGATCCGCGCTGGCGCGCCGAGCTCGGGCTCCAACGCGGGCGCTCACTCGACAGCCACGGACACCACGAGCAGGCCGCTCGCACCTACGACGAAGCCCTGTCCGAGCTGGACCCCGATCCGCATGATCCGGACCAGCTGGAGCTGCGCGATCAGCTGCAGTCCGACTTCGTGGCTGCAGCGACCTTTGTGCCCTCGCTCCAGGCCGAAGCGCTCAGGCGCTCGAGCGAGTTACTCGGCCGCGCCGCGGGGGGGCCACGGACGCAGGGCCAGCGGCTGCGGCTGGCCCAATCCGGGATGCACGCAGTGTTCGCGGGCGAGCCGGCCGGCGCAGCGATCGAATACGCGGAGCGAGCCTGGGACCGCGGCCAACTGCTCAAGCATGGCACTGCCCAGGGGACGGGCTGGAGGTTTGTCTGCTCCACGTTCACCCTCGCGGGCGCGCTCGAGCGCGCGATCGAGATCGCCGACGCCGCACTCGAGGACGCCCGCCGGCGCGGCTGGCCGTTCGCGTCGGCCACCGCCACTTACATGCGCTCGGTGCCGCTGCTGTGGCGCGCCCGCGTCGACGACGCAATCGCCGAGCTCGAGCTGGCGCGGGAGGCGCGCCGCCTCGGCTGGCGGCAGTACGCGCGTGGCGCGGCCGCCCAGCACGCCCTTGCGCTGATCGAGAAGGGCGAGCAGGAGCGCGCCGAAGAGGTGCTCTACGAAGTCGCGCCGCTCGAGGGCCCAAGCGACCTCGAGGATGGGCTCCGTCTGTATGCGCTCGCCGAGCTGCGACTCGCGCAGGGCCGTGCCGGGGAGGCGTACGAGCTCGCATTGCGCTGCGGCGCGACGGTCGAGCGGACCGTGATGTTCTTTGGCTACTGCCCCTGGCGGACGACCGCGGCCGCTGCGTCACTGGCGCTCGACGACCGCGAGCGAGCGCTGACTCTGGCCACTGAGGCGGCCGAGCGAGCCGACCGCATCGAGATCCTGCACCAGCGCCTCCGCACGCATCGGCTTGTGGCGCAATGCCACGACGTGCCCGAGCGAATCGAGAAGCTGCGCCTCGTGGTGGCGCTTGCTCAGGACGCTCCGCCTCGGCTCGAGACGATCCGCACTCTGATTGAGCTGGGCGCGACCCTGCGGCGGGCAAACCAACGAGCGGCCGCGCGCGAACCGCTCCAACGCGCCGCGGACATGGCCTGGTCGGGCGGCGCCAAGATGCTGCACGAGCGCGCCCGCACGGAGCTCGCCGCGACCGGCGCCCGGCCACGGCGCCAGATGCTGTTGAGCGGCCCTGCCTCCCTCACCCCCAGCGAGCGCCGGATCGCCGAGCTCGCCGCCGAGGGGCACAGTAACCGCGAGATCGCGCAGACGTTGTTCGTCACGCCCAAGACGGTCGAGTACCACCTGCGCAACACGTACAGGAAGCTCGACATCGAGGGCCGAGCGAGCCTCGTCCGGGCGCTGGTGGTGTAGCTCCGACCGCGCTGTAGGCTGAGCGCGATGCGCGTCGCGTTCCTCGGCCTCGGGATCATGGGTTCGCGGATGGCGGCCAATGTCGCCCGCGCCGGCTTCGAGCTGAGCGTGTGGAACCGCACCGCCTCGACCGCCGAGCGGTTCGCCCGCGAGTACGACGCGACACTCGCGCGCACCCCCGCTGAGGCCGCAGCCGCAGCCGAGATCGCCGTGACCATGGTGGTCGACGGCCCCCAGGTGGAGCATGTGCTGCTCGGCGAGGATGGGGTCGCGAGCGGCGCGAGCGAGGGCCTGCTGTGCGTCGACTGCTCGACGATCGGTCCCGCGGCGACCCTGGCGATCGCGGAGACACTGTCCGAGCGCGAGATCGCGCTCGTGGACGCCCCGGTCACGGGGTCCGCACCGCGAGCGGAGGACGGCACCCTCACGATCATGGTGGGCGGCGCCGATAGCGACGTCGAGCGCGCCCGGCCGCTACTCGAGGCGGTGGGCCAGCTCGTGGTGCACGCCGGCCCGCTCGGCCACGGGCAGATGGTGAAGCTGCTCAACAACGCCGTCGCTGCGACAAACGCCGCCACGCTCGCCCAGGCGTTGATCGTGGGCGCGCGTGCGGGGCTCGATCTGAAGGCGCTGATCGAGGTGATGCGCAACGGCGCCGCCGGGTCCACCATGCTCGACCTGAAGGCCGAGGCGATGCGAACGCACGACTACACGACGCTGTTCAAGCTCGACCACATGCTCAAGGACGTGAGGCTGTGCCTCGAGGAGGGCCAGGCCCTCGGAGCGCCCTTTCCCTACGCCGCGCTCACCCGCGAGATCCTCAGCACGGCCGCGGGAATGGGCCACGGCGAGGACGACTTCGCGGCGCTGATCGAGCCGCTTCGGAGTGGCGCGGGGACGCGTCTAGGCGCCGACATCGCTTAACGCCGCTGCAACCCTGGACGGCATATGATGGCCGCGGCGTGGGGGAGTAATCGACGAAAAGGGGGCACCCCTCGTGAGGATCCGTTTCATGCACGCCCGGACACGCCGGGGCCTGATACTCGCTTTGCTCGGCACAGCCGTGTTCGCCGCGCCAGCTCTCGCCGCAATCGGCACAGCCCCTGAGAAGGGCAAAACCTACAGCGGCGACGTCCAGAAAACCGGGAGCCCCTACCCGATCAGCTTCAAGGTGTCGAAGTCCGGCAAGTCCGTCAGCCACTTCAAGCTGGAGGGATTCGTGTTCTACTGCTCCGGCGGAGGGTTCCCCACGGTCGAGAAGGGCAAGCCGGCGCGAGTCTCGAGCACGGGCACCTTCAAGGCTTCGCTGCCGCTCGTATTCACACCGACGGGCAAACACGAAGGGGCGGTGGTCGTCACTGGCAAGTTCGGCAGCGGTGGCAGCGAGAAGGGTGAAGTCATCACGAAGTTCAAGGGAAACAAGCCCTGCAGCGGTAAGTCGCCCTACACGACCACGGCCAGCTGAGGCGGGCGCCCCCGGGCAGCTTCGGCCGCGACAGGCGCGGCTCGAGCGCACCGTCAAGACCCCGCAAAAACCCTCAATTTGCGGGGACATTTGGCAAATCCGCTCGTGTCACCTAAAATCCGGCTTTCCCCGCAATCACCACAGCGCAGCCGCTGCGCGCGGGGACCCAGGTAAATCTCTCCCTTTTCTTCCATTCATGCCGATTGCTTTTAAAGAATGGGCCGTGACCGTGCGGGCTCTTGCCGAAGGTGAGCAGCTGCTCACGCTTCGCAAGGGTGGTATTCGCGAGCCCGACAAGCATTTCAAGCTTGACTACGACCGCTTCTTTCTGTATCCGACTTTCGACCATCAGAGCTCCGAGCTGGTGCGCGCGTCTCACCAGCCCGAACTCGAGCGTGCACTCGAGGAGGGCGTCTGGAGCGACGGCGAGCCGCCGCCCCACGCACTCCGCCACGACCTCCCCATCCCCCAGCCCGATCGTGTGCGCATCCGTGCATGGGCCGAGGTAGCGGCTCACTTCACGGTGTCTGATCGCCGTACCGTGGACGCCCTCTCGCCCTTCTACGTATGGACCACCGACTATGCGGAGAAGCGGCTCGCGTGGAAGCGGCGCCATCCACTGCATGTGATCCTGCTGCGCACCTATCGCATCCCGCGACCAGTGACGGTCAAGGTCCGCGACGAGTACGGCGGCTGCCGGTCATGGCTCGAGATCACGCGCGAGCTCCCGTTCGAGGGCACCCCCGTGCTCTCAGACGACGAGTTCGACCGAGCCTCGGAGGAGATCGCCTCGATCGCCTCCGATCGCCAGCCGGTACTCGTCTGAGCCCTCGGCTACCTTAGGGTCGCCGTGGCCTGGGTTGAGTCGGTCTCGCCGTCGTTTCGCGCGCGCCATGACGTGGCCGACGCCGACAGCGCCGACCGCATCTTGTACGGGTTGGAGAAGACACGGGCGCGGCTCGAGCGCGCGTTTCCGCGCACGCCAGCCGGACTCACCGTGGTGCTCCATGGGGGACCGTTAGGGCTTGCCTTCACCAACCCGCTGCTGCCGGTGATCTGGACCATCAGCGCGCCCGCCAGCCGCCGCTACATAGCCGGCTGGGTGGGCACGCGGGAGATGCACGTGCTCGCGCCGAAGGCCCTCGACGCCCGGGCGTCGAACGTCGAGGGCTCGCGGGAGATGCTTGCGCTGGCGCCCGCGGCGCTGTACGCCAGGCGCGTGATCGTTGAGAACAGCCCCACCCTGTCCCGAGCCGCGTCGCCCAAGCGCATGGCGCTCGAGTTGCGCTGGGCTTGGCTGCTCGAGGGCGGAGCGCGCTGGTTCGCCGGTCAGACCGCTCATGCCCGCTCCGCGATCGCGCGCCGGCTGCGCGAAGGGCCGCAACCCGAGCTTCCTCCAAACATGCGCGATGCGGCGCTGCTCGGCCAGACGGTGATCGATCTGCTCGCGCGCACACGCGGTGAGAGCAGCGGTCACCGAGCTCCTGTGCGCTCAGCAGTCGAGCAGTCCCAAGCCCGCCCTCACGTCCGCCTTCCGCATCCGCTCATTCCGCCAGTTGGAAGGTGTTTGGCGCTCGCATCTGGCAGCGCTCGCGGGGCCACGGGGTAGCTAGGCCGCCCTCGCAACCGCAGTGGCTTAGCCCTCAGTCCGCGTTCAAAACCTCGCGCGCCTCGTCCGCCGCCGCCTCTGGCACGAGCACGTCGCGCGGGCCCGCCGCGAGAAAGTCAGGCACATCGAAGCCCGGGCTGCGCATGATCATGCTGGGGATTCCGGCGTCGCGCAGCAGCCCCTCGATCAACTCCGCCTCGGCCTGATTCTGCGCCCAGGCCACCTTGATGAGCCCCCGCCCCTCCTGGCGCGGAAGGCCCCGGCGCCGAGCGCGTCGCTTCCTCACCCCGCGGCCAGCTCCGCGTCCTCGACCCGCCCGTCTTGGATCTGAAACGCCCGCACGTCGGGCTCGCCGTCCCCGAGGCCCACGATCACATAGACCGCTTCCGGATAGAAGGCCAGGTTGATGTCGGTCTGCGACGGATAGGGCTCGGTGCGGGGGTGTGAGTGGTAGATCGCTCCTAGCTCGAGTCCCGAGTCCTCGATCTCCATCTGGATCCGGTATTGCTCGGGCCCGTCGATCTCGTAGGCCAGCTTGGGGCTCGGCGCGACGTTGCGCGCCCGGTAGACCTTGACCGCCTCGCCGTCGCGCGCGGACACCATGCCGCAGCACTCCCTGGGCGACTCCTCCCGCGCGTGGGCGATGATCTCCTCGAGCAGTTCCCTGGCGATCCGCATCGCCGCCCAGAAGCTAGCAGCGCGCTTTAGCCCTTGAGCTCGGCCGACAGAGGCACGAACGCGTGCGGCACCGCGCGCTGCACGTTGCCTCCGTACACCCGCCCGCCGAGGACGGTCGCGTGCTGGGCGTCGCAGGTCAGGATCTGCGCCGCGACCCGCACGAACGCGAGGCTCGAGAGCTTCCCGATCGCCTCGTGGAAGGCGTTTTCCTCGAGCGTCTCGATTGCGAGCAGCGTCCTCAGCGCCTCCGACTCGGAATGCGCCTGCTCGATTCGCTTGCCGACCCCGAGCGCGCTCAGCGATTTGTCCACGGCCGCCGCCGAGCTCGGGGGCGCCGGAACGTGGCGCGCGAGCGCGCCGAGCGTCCTCACGTGGATGACCTCCTGCGCGAGGAACTCCCTCAGGGTCGCCCCGGGCGCCCGCGGGAGTAGGTAGCGATAGGAGAAGACGACCAGCTGCTCGATCTGCACGAGCTTCGAGACGATCTCCGTGTCGCCCACGGCGCCATCCAACGGGCTCCCCGCCGCGACGGAGTCCGACGCCGCGACCGCGACCAGCCCCGCCAGCGCGGAGCGCGCAAAATCACGCCGGGTGTTCATTCGCTTCCGCTGGCGAGAGCCGCCGGCACGGGCTTCAGGCCGAGAGCGCTGCGCAGCACGGAGATGTGCTGGCCTTCGTTGGCCATGATCGAGGACGCGATCGCCCGCACTCCGCCCGGCGAGAGCTTCGGGATCGCTCCGAGGTACGCGGTCAGCGCGCGCCCCTCGATCCTGCGCAGCATCGAGAGCAGCTCGCTCCTGCCGCCCTGGCTGCCGAGCGGATACTCCGAGCGCTGCTGGATCGGCGTGGCGCCCGCGTTCAGGATCAGCGTATGCAGGACCGTGATGTGAGCCAGCTCGTGGTGCAAAAACTGGACCGCGGTCAGAGCGTCGGCCTGGTCGAGCACGGGCACGGACGCGGTGTAGGCGTAGGCGGCGAGGTACTCGACCTCGAGCAGACCGTTCAGGACGGGGACATCGGCGCGAGAGGGCCGCAGCGCGAGTTTCGACAGCGCCGGGTTCGCCGCCGGCTTGATCGACGTGCACCCCGCCAGCACGGCGGCCGCACCGGCGGCTCCCGAGGCGGCGAGCAGCGCGCGCCTCGAGACCCGCGAGCTGTCGTCTACCACCAGACGGTGGCGTCGAGATCCGTGAGTTCCTCGAGCGGCCGCGTGTAGATGCCCGACGAGAAGTACTTCCAGCCGTCGTCGGCGACGATGAAGACGACGTTGCCCTCGTCGAGCTCGCCGGCGATCCTGACCGCGACGCGGGCGATCGCGCCCGAGGAGACACCGGCGAAGATGCCCTCCTCGTCGAGCAGCCTGCGCGTGAAGACGATTGCGTCCTCGTTCGTGACGAAGATCTTGCGGTCGAGCAGGCTCAGGTCGATGATCGGCGGGATGAAACCGTCCTCGAGCGACCGCAACCCCTGCACCGGCTCGCCCTGCATCGGCTCGGCCGCCACGATCTTCACGTGGTCGCCCAGCTCCTCCTTGAGCCGCCGCCCGTTGCCCATCAGCGTTCCACCGGTGCCGAGCCCGGCGACGAACGCCGCCACCTCGTCGAGCTCCTCGAGGATCTCGAGCGCCGTGCCGTTGTAGTGAGCCTCGGGGTTGGCCTGGTTGCCGTACTGGTAGGGCATGTAGTAGGAGGCGTCGCGCTCGGCCAGCTGGAGCGCCATCTCGACGGCCCCGTTCGAACCCTTGGCGCCCTCCGAGTACACGATCTCGGCGCCGTACATGAGCAGCATCTCGGTGCGCTCGCGGGTCACGTTCTCGGGCATCACGACTTTGAGCGGGTAACCCTTGCGCGAGCAGATCATCGCCAGCGAGATGCCGGTATTGCCGGAGGTGGGCTCGAGGATCGTCTGGCCCGGCCGGATCAGGCCCTTCTCCTCGGCGTCCTCGATCATCGCCCGCGCGACGCGGTCCTTGACCGACCCGGTCGGGTTGCGTGACTCGAGCTTGGCCCACACCCTGACGCCCGGCTTGGGGCTGAGCCGCTTGCATTCGATCAGCGGCGTATGACCGATCGAGGAGACGAGGTCGCCGTAGCGCCCCCCGCAGGGCTTGTTCTGGAGCGGCTCCAGAGCCATCGCTTCAGGAAGGATAGCGAGGCCGACTTAGCGGCCGCCCGCCATCGCGGGCAGGATCACGAGCGTGTCGGTGTCCGAGACCTGTGTGTCGAGGCCGTCGAGCACGCGCACATCCTCGTCGTTCAGATACACGTTGACGTAGCGGTTGAGCTCGCCGTCGGCCGAGAACAGCTGCGACTCGGTCGGCGGGTGCTGCTGGGCGACCTGGCGCAGAATCTCCCCGACGGACGATCCGGAGGCGCGGAGCTCCTTCTCGCCGCCGACAGAGGCACGCAGAACGGGTGGGACGCGGACAGTCGCCATCGCCGTGAACCCTAGTGCGCGCCCGCGCAAAACGCTTCGTAGTCCGGAAAGACGCCGAGCTCCTCGTCGGAGATCGATTCCGGCTCGCGCGAGCAGATCGGGCAATCGGGATCGCGCCTGACCTTGACCTCGGTGAACGATGCGGCGAGCGCGTCGTACATCAAGAGCCGCCCGATCAACGGCTCGCCCTGGCCGAGGATCAGCTTCACGACTTCGGTCGCCTGCAGCAGTCCCATCGTCCCCGGCAGCACGCCGAGCACGCCGTTGGCGCCGCACGAGGGCGCGAGCTCGGCCGGCGGCGGCACCGGGAACAGGCAGCGGTAGCACGGGCCCTGGTAGGGCGCGAACACCGACAGCTGGCCCTCGAACCCCAGGATCGCGGCCGAGACGACCGGGATCCCAAGCCTGACCGAGGCGTCGTTGAGCAGGTAGCGGGTGGGGAAGTTGTCGAGTCCGTCGACGACGATGTCGTAGCCGGGCAGGATCTCCATGATGTTCTCGGCCCCGAGGCGCAGCTGGTGCTTGACGACCTCGACGTCAGGGTTGAGCGCTGTGATCGTCTGCTCGGCTGAGTCGACCTTGGCAACCCCGATGCGCTCGCTCGAGTGGATCACCTGCCGCTGCAGGTTCGAGAGATCGACCTCGTCGTCGTCGACGATCCCGAGCGTGCCCACGCCCGCGGCGGCGAGATACAGGGCTGCCGGCGAGCCGAGGCCCCCCGCGCCCAGCAACAGCACCTTGGCGTCGAGCAGCTTCTGCTGGCCCTCGATCCCGACCTCGGGCAGCAGCAGGTGGCGCGAGTAGCGCTCGCGCTGCTCGGCGGTCAACGTGCGCGGCACCTCGACCTCGTAGCCGAGGTCCTTCCACAGCGTGATCCCACCGCGCATCGACTCGACGTTCTCGTAGCCGAGGTCCTCGGTCAGCGTGCGCGCCGCGTAGGCCGACCGGTTGCCCGAGGCGCAGTAAAGAATCAGGTGCTGGGCGCGATCCGGCACGGCCCCCTCGATCCGCGACTCGAGGTAGCCGCGCGGGACATGCTTGGCGCCGGGGATGTGGCCGGCCGCGAACTCCTCGCTCTCGCGCACGTCGACGAGCACCGCGCCGTTATGCAGCTGCTCGTGTACCTGCGCGGGTTCGGCCTCGCTGATACGGCTCTTGATCTGACGGAGCAACTCAGCTCCAGACGGGCTCATCTCTCAAACTCCTCAAAGGCACCCGGGATTCAATACTTCACGGAGTATAGCGACGTCCCGATCTCTTGACCGGGCAGGAGCGAGGCGGCTCGCGGCGAATTTTCGTCTGCCACCATTGTGGGTACCCCCACCGGGAAGGAGGCGGTGAAATGGTCGCTCTAATCGTGCTGTTGCTGCTGCTCGCCATCTTCGGTGGCCTCGGCTTTGCGATCCACGTCCTGTGGTTCGTGCTCATTGCCCTGGTCATCCTGTGGCTGCTCGGCTGGTTCGTCGGAGCCGGAGGCTCGGCGTTCAGCAGAGGTCGTCGGCGCTGGTACCGCTGGTAACTCTCTAAATATGTGTTCCGGGCCGCGCATGCGCGGCCCGGCCGGCCGGAACATGTTCCGGCCGGGACCGGCGCACATGTGCGCCGGTCTTCTTTAATCTCCCTGTCGTGAAGTGGCGGCTGTGAGCGTCTTTCGCCCTTCGGGGATTTCCTACCTCCACATCCCGGCGGTGGACCCGCAGGCGAGCGCCGCCTTCTACCGCGAGGTCTTCGCCTGGACTGTCGACACCGACCGCGAGACGCCCAACTTCGAGGACGGTGGCGGCCATGTGATCGGCCACTTCCTGCCCGACCTCGCCGTCGCCGGCGAGGCGGGGATCCGGCCTTACGTGTACGTCGAGAGCGTCGACCAGACGCTCGAGCGCATCGCGGCCTACGGCGGCGAGGTGGTGGACGAGCCATACCCGGAGGGCGATCTGTGGGTGGCGACCTTCCGCGATCCCGCCGGCAACGTGGTCGGCATCTGGCAGCAGGGCCCGCGCGCCTGACCGTTGCGCGCGCCGGTCGATCACATCGCGGCTCCCCCGTTCCCGCTGGGGGTCGAGTGGGTGGGCTCGCGGCCGCTGCACATGCACCGCCTGGTGGGGGCACCGGTGCTGGTCGAGTTCTGGGATTTCTGCCGCCCCAACTCGATTCGCACGCTTCCCTACATGCGCGCCTGGGACGAGCGCTACGGGGGCGCGGGCCTGACCGTGATCGGCGTCCACAGCCCCGGCTTTGAGCCCTCGCGGGACCCGGCCGCGGTGCGCGCCGCGGTCACGCGGCTCGGCGTGGCATATCCCGTGGTGATCGACTCGCAACTCGAGATCTGGCGCCTGTACGGCAACCTCGGCTGGCCCGCGCGCTACTTGTTCAATGCCGAGGGCAAGCTCGAGCACTACCACTACGGCGAGGGCGGCCTACGACGAGACCGAGCGCGAGATCCAGCGTCTGTGCGGGGTGGAGGGGGCGCTCGTCGAGCCGCTGCGTCCCGAGGACGCGCCCGGCGCGGTGCTGAAGCCCCAGAGCGAGGAGGTCGCAGGGGCGTATTCGGGGCCCTACGAGGCCGGGCGGCGTGTGGGCGGTACTCGAGGGGCGGGGCGAGGTGATCGCAAACGGCCACTCGATCTCGGTCGACGGTCCGGGCGCCTACGAGCTGATCTCACACCGCTCGCAGCACCCGCGCCAGCCTGCGGCTCGAGCTCTCAGACGGCGTCAGCTGCCACGCGGTCTGCTTTACGCCGGGGCTCGCGTAGCGTCGAGCAGGTTGCGGATGCGCGGCGGCCCCTGCTCTTCGACGAGCGCGCAGAACCCGGGCCGGTACGGGCTCGCGTCGGGCCGCTCGCCGAGAAAGGCCCGCTCGAGCAGCCAGCTGCCGGTGTTGTAGATCGCCGCGCCGGCTGGCGCCCGCCACTCGAGCGGATCGTCGCCGGGGAACGGCCCGGCCCGGTGGGTGTGGCCGAAGACCACGTGCGCGGCAGGTATGCGAAGGCGCTCGATCACCTCGGCGAAGCCGCGCAGCCCGCCTCGGCGCAGGGCGTGGCCGGACACGTCTGCCTTCAGCGGGCCGGCGCCAAGGCGGTTCAGCGCCGCCACTCCGAGCGGGAAAGCGACCCTGAAGGCGGTGCCTCGCACGGTCCGCCGGCCGTTTGAGCGAAGCTCGCGCCAAGCCCTGACCTGCACGGTGTCGCGACCGCCCGAATAGAAGCGCGGGCGGCGGTGGGCGGCGAGCGACCCGAGGAACGCGTATAGCGGCCCGAGCGTCATCTCGTAGTCCTCGGCGCTGGCCGGCCCGCCGGCCGGCTCGGACACGATCCGGGTCATCAGCCCGGCCCCGAGCCGCTCGAGCAGCGGCACCGGGTTGTGGCGGTCGGAGTAGTGGCCGTGGGTCGCGTAGAGGTCCTCGCGCAGCCATACGCCCGGATAGGCGGCGCGCATGGTCGCGGGCTTGAGGGCCCGGGCGAGGGCGTCGAGCAGGTCGCCGTCACGGAACTCGACCTCGGTCGAGAGCCCGAGCGGTGCCGGCTTCGCCGCACCCGCCCGGCGCTCGAGCCACTGGCGCAGCAGCGGGTGGTCGTGATTGCCGGGCACGATCACGACCTCGGCGCCCCGGCCGAGCGCCGCCCCGATCTCGGCCAGCACGGGGCGCGCGGCCTCGAGTGCCTCTCCCGCCGGGCCATGGCGGAACTCGATCACGTCGCCGAGCAGGACGAGGCGCTCGCAGCCCGCAAGTGCCTCGAGCAGTGGGCCGCGAGCAACAGCATCGCGCAACACGTCGTTGCCCGGCGCCGCGCCGAGGTGCAGGTCGGAGATGACGAGCGTCGACAGCTTCGACTAGGCCGAGGCGGCAGCGAGCGCCTGGCGGATCGACTTCGGCAGCATGAAGCGCACATCCTCGCGGATCACGTCGAGCTCCTCGACCTCGGTCGTGCCGCGGGAGCGGAAGAACTCGACCAGGCTCTCGACGAGCTCCTCGGGCGCGCTCGCGCCGGAGGTGATGCCGATTAGCTGCTTGCCCTGAAGCCACTCGTCCTGCACCTGGCTCTCGTTGTCGATCAGGTGCGACTCGGCGCCGCACTCGCGCGCGACCTCGACCAGCCGGTTGGAGTTCGACGAGTTGCGCGAGCCGATCACCAGCACCAGCTCGCAGCGGCGCGCGAGCTGCTTGACCGCCGCCTGGCGGTTGGTCGTCGCGTAGCAGATGTCGTCGGTGCGGGGACCGACGACATCGGGGAAGCGCTCCCGGAGGCGATTGATGATCGCGCGCGTCTCGTCGACCGACAGCGTCGTCTGCGTGATGTAGGCGATCCGGCTCGGGTCCTCGACCTCGAGCCGGTCGACGTCCTCCACCGACTCGACCAGCACGATGTTCCCCGGCGCCTCGCCCATCGTGCCCTCGACCTCCTCGTGGCCCTCATGACCGACAAGCACGATCGTGTAGTCCTCGGCGGCGAACTTCTTCGCCTCGACGTGGACCTTGGTGACGAGCGGGCAGGTCGCGTCGATCGTGCGCAGGCTGCGCTCGGTCGCATTGAGGTGGACGCTCGGCGCGACGCCGTGGGCGGAGAAGACCACGGTCCCGTCCTCGGGCACCTCGGTCTCGGACTCGACGAACACCGCCCCACGCTCGCGCAGCTGGTCGACGACGTGCTTGTTGTGGACGATCTCCTTGCGCACGTAGACCGGCGCGCCGTAGAGCTCGAGCGCCTTCTCAACGGCCTGGACCGCGCGCTCGACCCCGGCGCAGTAGCCGCGCGGGGAGGCGAGCAGCAGTTTGGGAGCACCAGCAGTCATGCTTCGCAAGTGTAGGCACGCCCCGGGGTGGCCAAGTTAGTCTTCGGAAAAGCCATGGCCCAGCACCACCTCGACCGACTGAGCTCGACCGACGCCTCCTTTCTGCACCAAGAGGGACCGGCGTCGCACATGCATATCGGCGCCGTGCTGCTGTTCGAGGGGCCACCGCCGGCTTTCGCCGACTATCTCGATCACGTTCGCGGCCGTCTCCATCTCGTCCCGCGCTATCGCCAGAAGCTGGCCACGCCCCCGCTGCAGTCGGGGCGCCCGGTCTGGATCGACGACCCGGACTTCAACCTCGAATACCACGTCAGGCACTCCGCGCTGCCCGCCCCCGGGACCGAGCAGCAGCTGTTCACGCTGGCGGCGCGCGTCGCCTCGCAGCGGCTCGACCGCTCAAAGCCGCTGTGGGAGAGCTGGCTGATCGAGGGGCTCGATCCGACCGCTTCGCGCTCATCTTCAAGACCCACCATTCGCTCGTCGACGGCGTCTCGGGCGTCGATCTCGCGACCGTGCTACTCGACCTCGAGCAGACGCCGAAGCCCGTCGCCGAGGGCCTCAAGCCGTGGCGGCCGCACCCCTCGCCCTCAAGCGCTGAGCTGGTGCTCGCGGGCGCGCGCGGCTTTGTCGGCACGGCTCTGCGGATTGTCGAGCGGAGCCTCGAGGCCGCCGCCAACCCCGCCGCGACGGTGGGCAAGCTGGCCGAGGCGGCCGAAGGCGTCGGCGAGATCGTCTGGGCGGGGCTCAACCCGGCGCCCGAGACGCCGCTCAACGTCGAGATCGGGCCCCACCGCCGCTTCACCGTCGTGCGCCAGGAGCTCGACGACTACCGCGAGGTCAAGAACGCGCTCGGGGGCACAGTCAACGACGTCGTGCTGGCGGTGGTCGCGGGCGCGCTCGCGCGCTGGCTGCGCGCGCGCGGCGTCCGCACCCAGGGTCTGCAGATGCGCGCGCTCGTGCCGGTCTCGATACGCACCTCGGGCGAGCGCGGGACGCTCGGCAACCGCCTGACGGCGATGCGCGGCCCGCTGCCCGTCTACATCTCGGACCCCGTCGCGCGGCTGCGGTTCGTGACGAGGGCCATGGACGGCCTTAAGGAGTCAAAGCAGGCGCTCGGCGCGGAGGCGATCGCGCGCGTCAACAACCTGGCCCCGCCGACGATCCTGGCCCAGGCCTCGCGGCTCCAGTTCTCGACGCGGCTCTTCAACCTGATCGTGACCAACATCCCCGGGCCACAGTTCCCGCTCTACGTGCTCGGGCGCAAGCTCCAGGACCTGTTCCCGGTCGCGTTCCTGCCCTCCCATCACGGCCTGGCGGTCGCGATCATGTCCTACAACGGCGGCATCGATTACGGCCTGCTGGCCGACTACGACGCGCTTCCCGACCTGGACGTGATCGCGGATGGGATCAACGAATCGCTCGCGGAGCTGCTGGCGGCCGCGCGCGGCAAGCCAGTCCCGAGGCGGAAACGCGCTTCTGGCTCCGGGTCCACGGGACGGGTGCCCGCTTCGATCGTGCCCGCGCGGGGCTCGCGCCCGAAGCGTGGACCGGCGGCCGACATGCGAGCGCGCCGGTCGCGGTCGGGTTCGAAATCGGGTTCGCGGTCGGCTGGCGCGAAGCCGGCGAACGAGAATGGACATGCGGGGAGCGGCCCCGCGCCCGACCGACCGGAATAGGCGCCGGCCGCCGTCCGACCGGATACCGTTCGCCCCAGGGTGGCCGAAGAAGACCTGATCAAGCCCGGCGAGATCGCCTACCACCTGGACCTGACCGCGGCGCAGCTGAAGATCGTGCACACGGCGCTCAAGTCGCTCCACGACGACCTCGGACACGAGGAGCACGACGTGAAGCAGGTCGTCTCGGCCGTGCTCGCCAAGCTGCCCGGCGAGCACGACATCCGCGCGATCGACCTCAACCGGGAGCTGCGCGGGCGCTAAAGCTCGGTGGCCGTCCTCAGAACCCGAGCGCGAACTTTGCGTCCTCGCTCATGCGCTCCGGCGTCCACGGCGGCGAGAAGGTCATCGTAGGTTCCACGCGCTCGACCCCGTCGAGCTCGCCCACGAACTCCTCGATCTGCTCGGACACGTGCGGACCGATCGGACAGGCCGGAGTGGTGAGGCTGTAGAGAACCTTGACCGTCCCGTCCTCGACCTCGACCTCGTAGATAAGGCCAAGCTCAACGAAATCGAGTCCCAGCTCGGGGTCGATGACCTCGCGCAGGGCCTCTGTGACGTCTTCAACGGAAACCATTTCCACGCAGTTTACGGAAGGCGGTGGCGTCGGCTTGCAGTGCGACTGAGGGTTCGTATATAAATGAGACGATCGTCGACTACTGTGAACAGCCCCCGATCTTGCGCTGCCGTGGCGACGAGGACCGGACCACGATGGGACGCCGCAGGCAGGCGCTGGCCCGCGCTATCCGGGCACAGGGAGATGTCGTCGTCGACCTGAGCGAGCTCGCGTTCGCGGACGTATCGCTGATGGTGGACCTGGCCATGCTCGCGCGCCGGCTGCGCAACCGTGGACGGGCGTTGCGCTTGCGGGGAGCGCAGCCGCAGATCCGCCGCCAGATCCTTCGCGCAGGCCTCCACCGCCTGGGCGGCGTTCGGCTCGAGGACCGAGCCGCTTTCGCCTGAGCGCTGCGGGCAGTCACCCTCGGCTGCCATCACAGTCCCCTCGCGCGGCAGAAATCACACCCAATGGGGGTGGCGGTGGGGAGGTACGGTTCCGACAGCGCGACAAGCGCAGCTTCATCAAGTCGTCGTTGCCGACGCACCGGGGGTGGTGAAAGCCGCCCCCGGTTTTTTTATGGCTCGTGCGCGCCCGTGCCGCGCGAGCGCAGTATGTAGCCTTCGCGCGATGACCCTGCGCGCGGTGGCGTTCGGAGATCTCGGGGACACGTGGGGGGCAGCGCTGCGCCCCGGGAGCGGTCTGCCGTCATTCGCGGTGCTCGGCACCGCACCCGCTCGCGTGGTGCAGGCGACGCTTGAGGGCGACTCCTCCCCGGACGCCGAGTGGTGGATCGCGGGCGAGGGTCTCGAGCTGACCGTCGCGCCGCCCATCTCCGAGGGAAACGGAGACCGGAGGCCGGCCGAGCGCGATTTTGACCAGATCGTGAGCGTCAGCGGTTCGCTACCGGGTGATCGCTCGCATGATGCGGAGCTGCTCGGCGCTCGCAGTGAGCGCGCACAGGAGCTCGAGCCCGGCCGGTTCCAGTTGATCCGAGAGGTCGCGGCTTGGTTCGCCCCCGGGGAGGGCCTCGCCGCGCTCGCCGTCCGCCCCCAGCGCGCCACCGGGCACGGCGATGAGGAGCTCTCGGTCGCCCTGTTCGAGGCAGGCCGCGCGGTGGCCGTGGAGGAGCCACGGCTCTCAACCACCTACACCGAGGACGGCCTGCCCACTCACGCCGCACTCGAATTGTGGCTGCCCCCAGAGGAGCCCAAGGAAGGCCAGGACCCAGACGAGGTGGTGAGCTACCCGCGCCGGGCCGCAGGAGAGGCATCCGGCCCCGGAGCCACCCACGAGCTCGGCCCCCTCAAGGTCCACGTGCGGCCGCTCCGCTGGCGCGCCGGGGGCCGCGACGGCTCCGGGCTCTACCTCATAGCCTGGGCGACGTGAGCGGTTCTTCGCTCGGCGCCCCGGGCGACGGTTCTGGTGGCGGATCGCGAATCGAGGCCGTGATCAGCGACTTCGGCGGCGTCCTGACCTCGCCCCTGCTCGACACCTTCGTCGCCTTCCAGAAGTCCTCAGGGATCTCGTTCGAGCAGCTCGGCGTGGCCATGGTCAAGCTGTCGGAGCGCCATGGAGTGAACCCGCTGTTCGAGCTCGAGAGCGGCAGGATGACCGAGGCTCGCTATCTCGAGCTGATGAGCATGCAGCTCTCCGACCAGCTCGGGCGCTCGGTCAGCTTGAGTGGCTTTGGTGAGCGCTTCCTTGCCAATCTCGACCCGAATCAGCGCATGATCGATTACATGCGCGAGCTACGCGATCGCGGATACAGACTCGCGATCTGCACCAACAACGTGCGCGAGTGGGAGCAGCGGTGGCGGGCGAAACTGCCCGTCGACGACATGTTCGAAGTCGTTATCGACTCGGCTTTCGTCGGCGTGCGCAAGCCCGAGGCGCGCATCTACGAGCTGACGCTCGAGCGGCTCGGCGTAGAGCCTGGTGAGGCGCTGCTGATCGACGATCTCGAGCTCAACTGCGACGCCGCCCGGGCGCTCGGCATCGAGGCGGTCTGGTTCCGCTCGACCGAGCAAGCGATTGCCGAGGTCGAGGCGGCGCTGGCGGCTGCTCGGCAACCGAGCGGGTCTTAGTTTTCGATCCCCAGCCGGTCCCAGCAGTACAGCTCGAGGCATTCCTGTGCGAGGTCCCGGCAGCGCTGGTCGGAGAGCCACGGCAAAACCGTGTCGAATGCCTCCTCCTCGCCCACCCCGGCCTCGAACGCGTCCTCGCCGCGGAAGCCAGCGGCGATCTTCAGCGCCTCACGCCGATGATCCCCGAGCGAGGAGAACACGTTGACGAGAAACTCCTTGTTGGGGACGGGATGGCCGACTTCAAGCGAGGCGTGCCAGGCGGCGAGCAGCGAAAGGTCGTGCTCGTCGAGGTCGGAGACGGCCTTGACGTAGTGGGACTCGAGCTCCGATTCGGGGATCTCGTCGACCCACGCGCGCACGACCTCGCTCAGGATCTGCCGTCGGGCCTCGCGGCCGACCGAGTCGGCAATGACCCTGATCGCGTTCTGGGGTTCGATGAAGCAGAGTGACATTTACGCCAGGGCTCAGGGATCGGCCGTGGGCGAAAGGTAGAAGGGCGGTCGGACGGAGCCATTCGGCTGCGCGGACGGCCGGGGTCGCTCGCCGGCGCCGGCGTCAGCAGGTCGGTTGTGGCACCAGATCGGTCTTTGGGCAGACCGGGAGGATCACCGGGCGGTCGCGGCCGCTGGCCGAAGTCGAACTCTTTGACGAGGTTGCCGAGGATCGGGAGGGTCTCGCGGACGTCGGGCCTGGAATCGGGCCGTCCGTCGGTCGCCGGGTTGAGCCGCTGGCCGTTGAGGAAATCGTCCTCGATCAACTTCGTGTAGGCATCGAAGCTGAGCGTCTGGTGGTCGATGAAGCCCTTGCGCGCATAGGGACTGATGAGCATTGCCGGCACTCGCAGCCCGTACCCGAGCTGATCGACCTTGGGCGGCACTACCTGGTCGTAGAACCCGCCCCAGTCATCCCAGGCCAGGAAGATTGCCGTGCTCTTCCAGTCGGGGCTCATCATGATCGCGTTGATTAGGCCGGTGACGTACGTCTGCCCCGCACTGACGAGCGCCTTCGGGTGCTCTGAGACCTTTTTCGTGGGCACGACCCAGGACACGGCCGGGAGCCTTCCGGCCTTGGCCGCGGCGAAGAATCCGTTGAGCGACTGGATGTCGTGCAGCTGCCCGTCCTGCGAGACGTCTGTAAAGGCGGGCAGCGGGTTCCAGATCGACGGCGTGGTCGGACCCTGGGTCACCGGTTTGCAGCTCAGCTGCGAGTTGATCTCGCAGTCCGGCTCGATGCCCTTGAAGACGTAGTAGCGCCAGCTGACACCCGCGTTGTGCAGCAGATAGGTGAGATCCGTCCACGCGTAGAGAAGCTTGCCGGGTGGTGCGGTCTTGGGCTTGGGTGAGCTCTTGCACGTTCGTGGAGCCTTCGGATTGGAGCAGGTCGCCGACCACTCGGAGAGGGTGTACAGATGGGCCGGCAGGCTCCAGGAGCTATTGGGCTCGAACATCCGGTCCTGAAGCACGTAATCGCTCGCATAGCGCCAGTAATTGGGGATCTCTGCTCCCGTGTGGTACCCCATCACGTCGATGCATTGGCTCGTTGAGACGGTTTTGCAGGGACTGCAGTTGGGGCTGTTGCCAGTGCATTTGTGACCCAACTCGGATCGCGTCACGAACCCGTCCATCATGCAACCGAGGTTCTTTCCGGGGTCCGCGCAGTCCATGTCCTTGGTCGCGTCGGCGGAGGCGTGAGGCCCTCCATAGTTTGTGTCGTAGGCGTCGTGATACGGCATGTCGCAGCCGCCGTTGAGCGGGTCGGGAACGCACGGAACCGGACCCGGGTTGCCGGCAAGGCCGGGGATGCCGTTCGCGCCGGGGAAGGTCCCGAAGTACTGGTCGAAGGACCGGTTCTCCTGCATGATCACGACGATGTGCTTGATCTCATGGAGCTGGAGCGCCTGCAGCGTCAGCACAGGTGAGGAGGAGGCGATGTTGAGCCGATCCGCAGCCAGGCTCACGCGAAACTCGAAGCTCCCTTGACGCGGGAACGAATGCGCTAGCTGGAAGCGCGAGTTCCTGCTGAGCTTTACGGTGGCGATCGTCTTCCAGCTGCCGCCCGCGAGCTCCTGGACGCGGCCCTTCGCCCCGGCGCGTGCGGGCGTGACCTGACCGCTCAGCACGACGCGCTGACCCGGTACGGGGCGGGGATTGGAGGAGACCAGCGTGATCGCGGCCTCGACCCGCTCGGCGATTATCTGGCTGCGAAGCTTGCCCGAGCTCACGTACCAGCTGCGGTTGGTGTCGATCCCCTGCCGCACGAAGCTGTAGCGACCAGAGGTGTTCGTCGTGGTCTGCGCGATGCGCTGAAAGCGGTGCGCGCCGGGAAATTCCTGCCACAGGACTACCGCCGCCCCGGCCAAATGACCCAGCTGCCCCGCAATCGTCACCGCGCCGCCGGCGACGGCGGGGTTCGGATGGGCGCCGATTGTGAGGCGCTGCGCCGAGCCGTTCTGTCCGGCCGCCACGGCGCTGCTCGCACTGGCGAGCGGCGACGAGTCAGCCGCCGCGACCGCGGCGACGCTACCCGCGAACAACGCGAGCGCGAGAGCTGACGATCTGATCGGAGATCGGAACAAGTCTTGCCCGGATTGACGTCCGGCCCCACACCGGCGGCGTCCAACTTTAATTTAGTCAGCCAATCGCGGCGTTGTGCCGCTTCGGGGGCGGCGCGGCGCGGGCTGCTGGAGCGCGGACCCTGCGCGCGCTAGCAGTGCGGCGCGGGCTGCAGATCGGTCGCGGGGCACACAGGCAATATCAACGGGGGCCGCGGCCGCTGGGAGAAGTTGAAGTCGGCGGCGAGGTTCCCCAGCGTCGGCAGCGCCTCGCGCACGTCCGGACGCGGATCCGGGCGCCCATCGGTCTTCGGGTTCAAGCGCTGGCCGAAGAGGAAGTCATCCTCAATGAACTTGTTGTAGGCGTCGTGGCTCAGGACCTGGTGATCGATGAAGCCCGGCCGCGCGTAGGGACTGATCACGATCCCGGGGACGCGCAGGCCGTAGCCGCTCCGGTCGACTGCCGGAGGCACGACCTGGTCGTAGAACCCGCCCCAGTCGTCCCAAGATAGGAAGATTGCGGTGCTCTTCCAGTCGGGGCTTTGCATGATCGCGTTGATCAGCCCGGTCACATAGCTCTGGCCGCGGCTGACGAGTGCAGGAGGGTGCTCGGAGACATTCTGGCCCGGCACGATCCAGGAGACCGCCGGCAGGGTGCCGGCCTTGGCCGCAGCGAAGAAGTTGGCCTGTGGCTGAATGTTGGCGAGCTGGCCGTCGGCGGCTACGTCCGTAAACGCCGGCAGGGGATTCCACAGGCTGGGCGTCGCTGGGCTTTGGCGAACCGCTGCACAGGTTGGCGTGGTGGGGTTCACGCAGTCCGGCTCGCGCCCCGGCGAGATGTAGTACGCCCAGCTCACGCCGTTCTGGTGCAGCAGATAGGTGAGGTCCGTCCAGGCGTAACCGGAGCGATCTTTCGGGTGCTCAAGCGAGGTCTTGCACGACCGGGGATCTGACGACCGGCACGACGCCGCCCACTCTGAGACGAGGTAGAGGTGCTCGGTCAGACTCCAGGACTGGTTTGGCTCGAACATGTGGTCCTGGAGCACGAAATCGCTGGCGTACTTCCAGTAGTTCGGAATCTCCCGAGCGGCGTGATAGCCCATCACGTCCACACAGGAGATCTTGTCTCCCTTGCAGGGGCTGCAGCTGGGGTTCAGGGTGCCGCAGAACTTGCCGTGCTCGGCCTGCCCGACGAAGCCGTTCATGTTGCAGCCCTGGTGGTCGAGCCGGTTGCTGCAGCTCATGTCGGCGAGCGCGTTCTCAACGCCGTGCGGTCCCCCGAAATTCCCGTCGCGGCGGTCGTGGAAGGGCCGCAGGCAGCCGCCGTGCTTCGGATCGGGCACACATGGAATCTCTCCCCGATTCCCAGCGAGCCCTGGGATCCCGTCCGCCCCCGGGAAAGTGCCGAAATACTGATCGAAGGACCGGTTCTCCTGCATGATCACGATCACGTGCTTGATCTTGTGGATTCCCGCTTCGCCAAAGCGCTGCAGCGGGGCCACATTGCGGTGGGAAGCGGCCAGGGTGGCCGAGGGCGTCGACGTCGCCGCCGTTCCGATTACGGCGGCGAGCGCGATCAATGACACGAAAACTGAGCGGCGCATGCCTTTTCGTAGCGAGGCACCTGCTCCCGCTGGAGGTCCTCCCCCGACCCCTACTCGCAGGTGCGATCCGTTCTGACCGAGCCTACAGGCCGAGCGCCGCGCGCGCTGCGTCAAGCGCCTCGCGATCGGGCTCGGTGCCGGGAGCGAGGCCGATCGCAGCGCGCTCGCCCCGCTGCCAGTTGTAGAGCCCCAGGTCAAACGCCGCGAGCGGCAGCTCGCAGGCCGCCGCTAGGGTCGCCGCCCGCCGCTCAAGCAGAGCGCGCTCGCCGATTCCGAACACCCGCTTGGCCGCAACCGTGACGGGTTCGGTGCCGCCGAGCACGAGCTCGCCGGGCCGCAGCTCGAACACGCCGAGCGCGCCTAGCGTGACGAGCAGGTCGAAGCGCGCGCCGCGGTGGAGCCCGGGCAGTGCGAGCCGCTCGAAGACGCGCCCGAAGCGCCGTTCGGCGCTCCACTCCGGGTTACCGGTGAGTGCCTCGGACTGGGTGCCGGCGCGTCTCGCCCAGGCCCGGTAAGCATCGAGCGTGCGCGCATGACTTGCCGGCTCGTGTGCGCTCCGGGGGCCGGTCTCGACCGCCTCGAGATCGAGCGGCTCGGCGTTCGCCCACGGCTTCCTGACGGCGCGAATCGAGGCGAACGGATCGGCGCTGTCGAGCGGGCACAGGTACGCGATCAGGAATGCGAGCCATGCCCGTTCCTCGACGTCGCCGTCAGCGGCGACCTCCGCGTAGAGACCGGGCGGCTCAGTCGTGAGCATTCGCAGGCGAGTTGCGCCGAATGCGATCTCGTCGGCGAGTCGCTCGGCTTCGACGCTCGAGCGCAGGCCGGGCGCGAGCGACGAGCGATAGCCATCGTCGGCGCCGCGCTCGAGCTGCCGCACGCGCACCCCGCTCGCCTGACTCGTCCCGCTGCGCCGGCCGGGTGTGACAGCGCGCCGTTCCGTGGGCCGCTGCTGGCGCGGAGCTGTGGTATGCGGGGCGCTCGAGGTGATGATCGGCGAGAGCTCGACCTCCTGCTCGCGTGCGCAGATCGGGCAGTGGTGGAGCAGGCGGTTGTGACGACAGAAGGTCGGCATCCACACAACAGCTTGACATGCCCTTCGTCGTTCGAGCGCTTAAAAAGATCCGGGAGGCCCAGATCCTTCTGGGCCCCCCGGAGAGTCAGGGAAGTGGGGGCGCAGTTCCCTGACCGACAGGGGCGAGTTTCCCCGTCCCAAGCTAAGCCTAATCAAAACAGCTCGCCGCCCGGTCGCACCGACGGAGGCGAGTCCCGGCACGACCCAACATTAGCAGCCGCTGACTTGCGGTTGTCAATTCCGCGACGGAGCGCTTGGACTCCGTCGGCTGCTTAGCGTCCGCGCGTCCCCGGGCCGCTGAAGAACTCTTCGCCGGGCCGCACCGTGCCGGCCGCCTCGGCCTCGTGGCGCAGCGTCCGGTCGGCCTCGCCGCTCCACGCACCGAGCGCGAGCATCTCGCGGTCGGCGTCCATCGGGCTGCCGCCAAGATCCTTGTTGACCACGCGCGCGCACTTGCGACCCTCGGCGATTGCGGTCACGATCAGCGACTGCCCGATGCGGGCGTCGCCGCACCCGTACACGCCGTTGACCGACGTGCGGTAGGTCTGCTCGGTGCGAATGTTGCCGCGGCGGTCGAGCTCGAGCGCGAGCTCCTCGATCAGCCCCTCGTGCTCGGGGTGCGCGAACCCGATCGCGATCAGCACGAGGTCCGCCTCGAGCACGAACTCGCTGCCGGGAACGGGCGTCAGGTCACGCGACGACGTGCCGGTCACGCGCCGCGCGTACACATGCGAGACGTTGCCACCCTTGCCGCCGAAGCCGGTGACCTCGGTTCCCCACCAGCGCCTGCCGCCCTCCTCGAGCGCATACGTGGTCGGGGTCCGCTTTGGCGGCAGCGGCCACGGATGGCGCGGATCCTCGCCGTCGCGCAGGGCCGCGTACACGTCGAGCATCGTGACGTTGCCGGCGCCCTCACGATGGGAGTTCGAGATGCAGTCCATGCCCGTGTCTCCTCCGCCGACGACCACGACGCGCTTGCCCGCCGCGCTGATCTCGGTGCCCGGTACAGGCGCGCGTGCGGGTCGTCCCTCCCGGGCCGCCACCCAGCGGTTGCGCTGGTAGAGGTAGTCCATCGCGAAGTGGATGCCCTTGAGCTCGCGTCCGGGAGCATCGAGGTCGCGCTGGACGCGTGACCCGGTCGCGATCACGAGCGCGTCACATTGCTCGCGCAGTTCGGCGACGGTGACGTCCCGACCAACCTTGACGTCGTAGAAGAACTCGATCCCCTCCTGCGCGAGGATGTCGACGCGGCGGTCGATGATCCGCTTCTCGAGTTTCGCGTCGGGGACGCCGAAGCGCATCAGGCCGCCGGGGCCCTCGTCTTGCTCGTAGACCGTCACGCGGTGGCCGCAGCGGTTGAGCTCGTCGGCCACCGCGAGCCCGGCCGGACCTGAGCCGACCACGATCACGACGCGGTCCGTGCGGCGGCGCGGCGGGTCGGCGACGATCCATCCCTCCGCGAACGCCCGTTCCGCGATCGCCAGCTCGATCTGCTCGATCGTCACCGGGTCGTCGTTGATCGCGAGCACACACGCCGACTCACACGGGGCCGGACAGATGCGCCCGTGAACTCGGGGAAGTTGTTGGTGGCGTGCAGCTGATCGATCGCCTCGCGCCACTTGTCGCGGTAGACGAGGTCGTTCCAGTCGGGGATCAGGTTTCCGAGCGGGCAGCCCTCGTGGCAGAACGGGATGCCGCAGTCCATGCAGCGAGCGCCCTGCAGCCGCAACTGTTCGTCGGGCTGCACCGCGAAGTACTGGCGATGATCCGCCACACGTTCGCGCGGATCTCGCTTGTCGAAACCGACCCTGTGGATCTTCAAGAAGGCGCCGAGCTCACCCATCGGGGAGCGGAGGGTACCAACGGTCTCTCGGGGCTCTTCGCCGAGTGGCAGGGGGCCGCGTCGTTCTCGCAAGCGGCCGCGCCCACCCCTGCTCCAGAGCGCCGCCCGCCCCCGCGCGTGCCCTTGCTTTCCGCCGCCCCACTGCATAGGATTTCGGGCAATGGGCTGGACGGGGCGCACTGCTCTGCGCGTAAGCGTCGTGCTGTTTCTGCTGGCGGCTTGGGGCGCAGCTCCGGCGGTCGCCGACAGCCCGCCCGCGAGCCCGGCGATCACGCTGCACGCCTCGAGCGAGACGGTGCACAGCGGAAAAGCGGTCACCCTCACCGGGCACGCCATCAATGCCCCCCTCGGCAGCGTCGTGAAGCTGTACAGACGGCCCTTCCCGTACAAGAAGGCGCAGCTGATGAAGACCATCACGCCCGGTCCGACAGGCGCGTTCTCCTTCAAGACCTCGCCGCGGCGCAACACGCACTACGAGGCCCTGCTCACGAAAACCTCGGCCCGCGCAGGCGCGAAGGTGGGCGTGTTCGGCGGCCTCAAGATCGAGGTCAAGCCAGCGCCGCTCGGGCGGGCCAGCATCACGATCATCCTCGACCACCCGACCGATCTGCACTGGAGCGGCACGACGGTCAGGTGGTACTTCAAGACCGGCGCACACGCAACCTTCTACCAGGGCCGCTCGACGCAGACGCAGCGCCTGAGCGCGCACGCGACCGAGGTCCACACGACGGTGCAACTGCCCGCCGGCCACTTCCTCTGGCGGACGTGCTTCTACGTGCCTGGCGAGCACGCGCTGCTCAACAAGCGCCGCCCGCCCGGCTGCCACGACCGCGGCTACTACGGCTCGGGATCGCTCCCGGCAGGGCTATCCCGGTCCGGCGGCGATCGCCCACGCGGTCGCATACGAGAACGGCCGCACCGCGTCCACCTCGTTTGCGGTGATGGACAGCGAAGGCCGAATCTCCGGTCGCAACATCAACTCGACGTTCACCTCGGCGAGCGTCGTAAAGGCGATGCTGCTGGTCGCCTACCTGCGCCGCCTGCAGTCGATCGGCCACCACACGCTGAGCTCGTATGACAAGTCGATCCTCAACCCGATGATCGAGGTCTCGGACAACAACGCCGCCACGGAGTGCGAGAACATCGTCCACGTCTCCGGCCTGCTGGGGGTCGCTCGCGCGGCGCACATGACCCACTTCTCGGTCCCCACCGGCTTCTGGGCGAACTCCCTGATCACCGCCTCCGATCAGGTCAAGTTCTTCTTCAACCAGGACTCGCTGATCCCGCACGAGTTCGTCGACTATGCCCGCTACCTGCTCTCGCACATCGTCTCCTATGAGAGCTGGGGCATCCCGGCGGTCGCGCGGCCCCGCGGCTACCAGGTCTTCTTCAAAGGCGGCTGGGTCCCGCCCTACATCGTCAACCAGTCAGCCCGACTCGAGGGTCACGGCAAGCGGTTCGCGATCTCCGTCTTGACCCACAACGACCCCTCGTTCACCTACGGGATCGACACCATCCAGGGCGTGACCAGCATCCTGTTGGGGGGGTAGGGCCGCTACGCTCGGGTGCGGGGCACGGCCGCTTGCTGCACCCCGCATGAGCTTGGTGATCGGCGCACACTCCGAGGCGCTCTGCTCTGGGGAACGATCCCGCGGCAGACCGGCCCGTCGAGATCACCCCCCACGGTGAGAATTCGTCCCACCTTGTGCCCAAACTCCGGGCGGGACGAAAGTTCAACCGTATGAGGAGAAAAATCGTCCCACCACGCCAGAGCCGCGTCGGTGGGCGGCTTTTTCACCCGGCAGCACGCCCATCGGGGGCGAAACGACCTCTCAGCACGACCCGCCGCCGACGAGCGCGCCCCGAGAACGACCCACCCCCGCCCCCGACCCGCCCCCGCTACGAGCTCCCCAGTGCCGCGGGCGCCTCCGACGGAGCCGACTGCCGACGCCCCGCCAACTCCGCCAGCGCGCGCGCGTAGTCCCGCGGCATGACCTTGACGAACCGCTCGACAGCCCGATCCCACGACGCCAGAATGTTCCGCCCCACCATCGACCCCGTGCGCGCCACGTGCTCGGACACGAGCTCCCGGACCTGGGCGACGTCGTCCTCCGACACCAAGGGCTCCAGGTCCACGAGCTCCAAATTGGCCCGCCCCTCGAATCGCCGGTCGACGTCATACACGTAGGCGATCCCGCCGCTCATACCGGCGGCGAAGTTCCGCCCCGTGCGACCGAGCACCACCACGCGTCCACCCGTCATGTACTCGCAGCCGTGGTCGCCCACCCCCTCCACGACCGCCAGCGCCCCCGAGTTGCGCACCGCGAAACGCTCGCCCGCAAGCCCCCTGAAGAACGCCCGTCCGGCCACCGCCCCGTACAGAACCGTGTTGCCGACGATCATGTTCTCCTCGGCGCGGAAGCGCGCGCGCTCCGGCGGGCGCACGGACACGATCCCGCCGGACAGGCCCTTGCCCGCGTAGTCATTCGTCTCCCCGCGCAACGAGAAGCACAGGCCCGACGCGAGCCATGCGGCGAAGCTCTGCCCCGCCGAGCCCTGGAAGGAGACCTCGATCGTTCCCTCGGGCAGACCCCGCAGGCCAAAGCGCCGCGCGATCTCCCCGGACAGGATCCCCCCTACCGTCCGGTTGACGTTGCGCACCGGCACCGGTCCGAGCCGCACCTGCTCGCGGCGCTCGAGCGCGGGCTCGCACTGAGCCACCAGTTCCCAGTCCAGAGCGTCGTCGAGCACCGGCGCCGGCGGCCGCGTGCGGGAGCGCGGCGCCTCGGGGGGCAGCTCCGGCATCGCGAACACGGTCGAGAGGTCCACGTGGCGCGCCTTCCAGTGGTCGACCGCCTCATCCATGTCGAGCAGGTCGGCGCGCCCGATCAAATCCTCAAACCGCCGGACCCCCAAAGACGCCATCAGCTCCCTGACCTCTTCCGCCACCAGCATCAGATAACCCGTGACGTGCTCGGGCGTCCCCTCGAAGCGCGCCCTGAGCGCAGGATCCTGCGAGGCGATCCCCACCGGGCAGGTGTTCAGGTGGCAGACGCGCATCATGATGCAGCCCATCGCGATCAGCGGCGCGGTCGAGAAGCCGAACTCGTCGGCGCCCAACAGCGCCCCGACGACGACGTCGCGTCCCGTCCGCATCCCCCCGTCGACCTCGACCGTTATGCGCGAGCGCAGGTCATTCAGCAGCAGCGTCTGCTGGGTCTCCGCGAGCCCGATCTCCCAGGGGATTCCCGCCGCCTGAATCGAGGACTGCGGCGAGGCGCCGGTACCGCCGTCGTGACCGGCGATCGTGACGTGGTCGGCGCCGGCCTTGGCGACGCCGGCCGCCACCGTCCCCACCCCCACCTCGGAGACGAGCTTGACCGACACCGAGCCGGACGGGTTGCTGCAGCGCAGGTCGTAGATCAGCTGCTTCAAGTCCTCGATCGAGTAGATGTCGTGGTGCGGGGGCGGCGAGATCAGGCCCACGCCCGGAGTCGAGTTGCGCAGCCAGGCGATGTACTCGTCGACCTTGTGTCCGGGCAGCTGCCCGCCCTCGCCCGGCTTCGCGCCCTGAGCCATCTTGATCTGCAGCTGGTCCGAGTTGACCAGGTAGTGGATCGAGACGCCGAAGCGGCCCGAGGCGACCTGCTTGATCGCCGAGCGCCGGGAATCGCCGTTGTCGTCGCGCTCGTAGCGCGAGGGGTCCTCTCCCCCCTCGCCCGTGTTCGACCGCGCCCCCAGCCGGTTCATCGCGATCGCGAGCGTCTCGTGAGCCTCGCGCCCGAGTGCCCCCAGCGACATCGCGCCGGTCGTGAAGCGCTTGACGATCTCGGTCGCCTGCTCGACCTCCTCCAGCGGCACTCCCCCGTCCGCAGAAGCACGCAGCTTCATCAACCCCCGCAGCAACGACCTGCGCGCCGAACCCTGGTTGACCATCGCGGCGTACTCGCGATAGGTCTCGCGCGGATCCCCGTTGACAGAGCGCACGGCGTGCTGGAGCTTCGCGATCGTGTCGGGATTCCAGACGTGGCGCTCGCCGTCGCGGCGCCACTGCAAGACGCCTCCGACCGGCAGCACGTCGCGTCCTGTGCGCGGGTAGGCGCGGAAGTGGCGCTCCATCGCCTCGGTCGAGAGCTGCTCGAGCCCGATCCCACCGATGCGCGAGGGCGTGCCGGTGAAGTAGCGCGCGATCACCGCCTCGTCTAGCCCCACGGCCTCGAATATCTGGGCTCCGCAATAGGACTGGATGGTCGAGATGCCCATCTTCGAGATCGTCTTCAGGAGCCCCTTGCCGATCGCCTTGACGATGCGCTTCTCGGCCTCCTCGCGGTCGAGGTCGAGCGGCAGCAGCGAGCGGTCGGCGAGCTCGTCGAGCGACTCGAACATGACATAGGGATTGATCGCCGCCGCGCCGTACCCGATCAGTGTCGCCATGTGGTGGATGTCGCGCGGCTCGCCGGACTCGATCACGAGACCCGTGCGCGTGCGCGTGCCCCTCCGCACCAGGCTCTGGTGGACCGCCGCCACCGCCAGCAGCGAGGGAATCGCGACCCGCTCGGGCCCCAGGTTCCGGTCGCTCAAGATAAGGATGTTGGCGCCGTGCTCGACGTGCATGGCGGCCTCCTCACAGACCGCCGCGAGCCGCTCCTCCATGCCGTCCGGACCCTGCTCGATCGGCCACGTGATGTCGATCGTCGCGGCGTCGAACACCTCGTGCGAGACCTGGCGCAACTTCTCCAGCTCGTGGTTGCGCAGGATCGGCTGGTTCATCACGAGCTGGTGGGCCTGCTCGGGCGTCTCTGCCAACAGGTTGACCTCGGCCCCCACGACCGCCTGCAGGCTCATCACGACCGACTCCCGCAGCGGGTCGATGGGCGGGTTGGTGACCTGCGCGAACAGCTGCTTGAAGTAGGCGAAGAGCGGCGGCTGGCGATTCGAGAGCACCGCGAGCGCGGCGTCGTTGCCCATGCTCGCCGTGGGCTCCTCGCCGCGCGTCGCCATCGGCGCGATGATCAGCCGCAGGTCCTCCTGCGAATAGCCGAAGGCGAGCTGTTTTGAGCGCAGCGGCTCGATCCTGGGCGTGCGCGGCTCGCGCTCGGGCAGGTCGTCGATGTGCACCACCGAGCGCTCGTACCACTCGCCATAGGGCTTGCGCCGCGCGATCCGCCGCTTGATGTCCTCGTCCTCGATGATCCGGCCTTCCTCCAGGTCGACGAGGAAGACCTTGCCCGGCGCGAGTCGCCCCTTGCGCTGTACGTGCTCGGGCGCGACGGGGATCACGCCCGTCTCGGAGGCGAGCACCACGTAGCCGTCGGTGTCCTGGATCCAGCGCCCGGGCCGCAGCCCGTTGCGATCGAGCACCGCGCCCGCCACGCGGCCGTCGGTGAACACGACCGCGGCCGGGCCGTCCCAGGGCTCGATCAGGCAGGAGTGAAAGTCGTAGAAGCCCTTGACGTCGGAGTCGAGATCGCCTCGGGTGCGGTAGGCCTCGGGCACCATCATCATCACCGCGTGCGGGATCGAGCGGCCCGAGAGCACCAGCAGCTCGAGCACGTTGTCGAAGATCGCCGAGTCCGAGCCCCCCTCCTGCACGACGGGAATCACCTTGGCGAGGTCCTCGCCGAACACCTCCGAGGCGAGCTGTGACTCGCGTGCGCGCATCCAGTTGATGTTCCCGCGCAGCGTGTTGACCTCGCCGTTGTGGGCGATCATCCGGTAGGGATGGGCGAGCGCCCAGCTGGGGAAGGTGTTGGTGCGAGAAGCGGGCGTGGCCGAGCGCCAGCCGCGAGGCGACGCGCGGATCGCGCAGGTCGGGGAAGTAGCGCGGTAGCTGCGGCGCGCGCAGCATGCCCTTGTAGATCACCGTGCGCGAGGAGCAGCTCGGCATTGCCAGCTCGCCGCCCGCGGCGCGCTCGACCAGGCGCCGGATCACGTACAGCTTGCGCTCGAAGGCGTCCTGGTCTGAGGCCTTCTCGCCGGCGGCGATCACGAGCTGGCGGATGCACGGCGCCGAGGCGCGCGCGCTCTCACCGATCTCGGAGTCGTTGACCGGCACCTCACGCCACCACAGCGGCAGCTGACCCTCGGCGCGCACCGTGTCCTCGATCAGGCGCTCGAGCTCGAGCCGGCGCTCGGACTCGGTAGGGAGGTAACAGACCGCCACGCCGTAGCGGCCGGGTGGCGGCAGCTCGACGCCCGAGAGCACCCCGCGCAGGAACGCGTCGGGGATCTGCAGCAGGATGCCGGCGCCGTCGCCGGTGAGCGGGTCGGCGCCCTCGGCCCCCCGATGCTCCATGTGCTCGAGGGCGCTGAGCGCCTTCTCGACTACCGCGTGGGTGGCCTCGCCCCAGAGCTTCGCGACGAGCGCGATCCCGCACGCGTCATGCTCGTTGGCGGGGTCGTAGAGGCCAGTGGCCCCGGGCGGAGCGAGAGCGTGCATGGAAGCTGGTTGGGAAAGGCCGGCGGGGGCAAGGCGGAGCGGCAGAGGCTACCAGCGCGCGGGGACCAGACGCCGTAAACTGGGCAGAGATGAGGAGGGCGCTCGGGGCATTCACCGCCGTGCTGGCGACTTTCGCGATCGCGACCGCGGCGCTGGCCGCAACCGGCACCAAGAAGCCCGCAACGCCGCCCGTGATCACCGCGGTCACCGGTTACTCGGACGGCTCCGGCGGCGGCTTCTGCAACTTCCGCGTCGTGGTCCGCTACCGAGGCACAGGGAAGCACGATGCGTTGAGGTTCTATCTGACCACTGGCCCCGCGAGCGGCGACAGCGCGGGAACGTCACTCGGCCCGAGCCCGGCCACCGCCGCGGGTGGTTTCTCCCCTCCCCCCCAGGCCGGCACCTACCACTTCCTCGTGAGGATCTTGGATAGCAAGGGGAACGTGCTCTCGCACGCGAAGACCTCGACGTTCGCCCTCACGGGCGCATGTCCCGCGGCGGGGACGCTCGGGACCTACAAGCGTCCGCGCCACTAGGTCATCGCCCCTGGTGCGGGCCGACCCTGCGGGTGCGATCGCCTGGGCTTTCGCCGCCCCAAGGCGGCTCGGGGTTGGTCAGTTTTGTAACCCCAGGAGATTAATTAATCCCCCCACCGCCCAAGTGGCAGCGCGCATAAAGTCGCGGCCGTGGGAAGGCGAATGGTTGCGGTTGTGTGTGCTGGCCTGGCTGCGCTCGCGGTCGCGGGCGCGGCGCTTGCGGCCAGCACCGCCGGCGTGAAAGTGACGCCTGAGCGCGGCAGCCAACACTCGACCTTCACGGTCAGCTTCACAGCGCGCGACGCGAGCGGCCAGCACGGCTCATGGATCCGCACATACGAGGTCGGAGCGGTGGGCCCGCGGGCTGACGGTTGCCGGGCCCAGGCTGACTCGATCCCGGACGTGCGCGCCGGTCAGCGCGTGCGCGTCAGGCTCGCGCCGCGGTCGCGCTGGTGTGGCGGCTCGTTCGCCGGTCGCGTCTACGAGATCGAAGTCACGCGCTGCGCCAAAAACCACAGCTGCCCGATCGTGATCCACATCAAGTCGCTCGGGCGCTTCTCGTTCCGCGTCCGCCAGTAAATCAATAGAACCCGGGCCGATCATGATCGGCCCGGCCGGTCCGAACATGTTCGGACCGGGGCGGGCGAACATGTTCGCCCGCCACAAGAGTGATCAGGCCTTGGCCTTAGCCTTGCGCTTGGGCGCCTTGGCGCCATCGCGCTTCGCCGGCGGCTTCTTCTCCTCATCGCCGCGGACGGCCGCGAGGCTCGCCTCGAGCGCCGCCATCAGGTCCGGCGCGGCCTTGGGCTCCTCGACCGGCGGCTGCACGGCGATCTCCTCGCCCGCCGCCTTGCGCTCGATCAGCGCGAGCACGCGCTCGCGATAGTCGTCGTGAAACTTCGAGGGCTCGAACTCGGCCGACAGCGAATCGATCAGCTGCTCGGCCATGCGCAGCTCGCGCTCTGAGGCCTCCGCCTCCTCGATCGCGTCGAGCTCGTCGATCTTGTCGGGCGGCACGACCTCGTCGCCGAACAGCATCGTCGAGAGCGTCAGCACCTCGCCCGTGGGCCGCAGCGCGCACAGCTGCTGCTTGGTGCGCAGCACGAACCTGCCGACGCCGACCTTGCCCGCCTCGCGCATCGCGTCGAGCAGCAGCTTGTATGCCTTGGCGCCGCCGGTCGCGGGCGCGAGGTAGTAGGAGTGGTCGTAGTAGATCGGGTCGATCTCCTGCAGCTCCACGAACTCCTCGATGTCGATTGTCTTGGTCGCCTTGGGATCGAGCGACTCGAGCTCCTCGGAGGAGATCAGCACGTAGCGATCGGGGCTGATCTCGTAGCCCTTGACGATCTCGTCGTAGGAGACCTCCTCGCCGGTGCTCGGGTCGACGCGCTGCTGGCGGATGCGGGTGCCCGTCTTGCTCGAAATCTGATGGAAGCGGACCGTCTTCGGCGAGGTCGCGCTGTAGAGCTTGACGGGCACGTTTACGAGCCCGAAGCTGATTGCTCCTGACCAGATCGCGCGAGGCATATGTGGCTGTATACCGAACCGCTCGCTTCAGGCAAAGCGGTGGGCGTCAGCGCCCAATCGGCGACATGTCGGGATAGCGGTCGCCGGCCGCCACGCCCGCCGGCGCCGCCTCGTCGATGCGGCTGAGGTCCTCGTCGCTGAGGCTGATCTCGGTCGCCTCGACGTTCTCCTCGAGGTAGCTGCGGCGCTTCGTCCCCGGGATCGGGACGACGTCCTCGCCCTGGTGGAGCACCCAGGCGAGCGCGAGCTGACCGGGCGTGCAATCGTGCTCGCGCGCGATGTTCTTGACGCGCTCCACGAGTCGCAGGTTGGCGTAGAAGTTCTCGCCCTGGAAGCGCGGGTTGTGAGCGCGGAAGTCTCCCTCGGGAAAGTCCTCGGGGCTCTGGAAGCGGCCGGTGAGAAAGCCGCGACCGAGCGGGCTGTAGGCGACCAGGCCGATCTCGAGCTCTCTGAGCGTGGGCAGCACCTCGTCCTCGACGTCGCGCGTCCACAGCGAGTACTCGCTCTGGAGCGCGGTGATCGGGTGCACCGCGTGCGCGCGCCGGATCGTCTCGGTGCCGGCTTCGGAGAGGCCGAGGTGGCGCACCTTGCCCGCCTCGACCAGCGAGGCCATCGCGCCGACGGTCTCCTCGATCGGCACATCTGGGTCGACTCGGTGCTGGTAGTAGAGGTCGATGTGGTCGACGGCCAGCCGCCGCAGCGAGGCGTCGCACGCTTCGATCACGTACTCGGGGCGGCCGTTGATGCTGCGACCGCCGCCCTCGCGCACGAAGCCGAACTTGGTCGCGAGCACGACGTCGTCGCGCCGGCGCTCGATCGCGCGGCCGACGAGCTGCTCGTTGGCGCCCACGCCGTACATGTCGGCGGTGTCGAGCAGCGTGACGCCGAGCTCGAGCGCGCGGTGGATGGTCGCGATCGCCTCGCCCTCGTCGCCCTCGCCATAGAACTCGGACATGCCCATGCACCCGAGTCCCTCGGCCGAGACGGCGAGACCCTGGGATCCGAGACGGCGCTGCTCCACTCGCCCCAGGCTAGCTGAGTGCTACTTCCCTCGCGGGAAGCCCTGCAGCAGCCGCGAGAAGACGCCGTACAGCGTCGCGTTGCCATATGGCTGGCTGCCGTCGTTCATGCTCAGGACCGCGATCGAGACGCGCGTGCAGCCGCGCTTTAGCATCGCCACCTGGCTGTCGATCAGCCCCGTGCCGTAGCCCCAGCCGCCCTTGAAGTAGAGCCTCCAGCCGTGGTGATTGACCTGGCCGATGCCCCACCGCTCCGAGGGGATGATGTGGTTCAGCAGGTACATCGCGAAGACGCGGTGGGTCGAGACCATGTACTTGTCGATGTGCAGGAAGTACTTGGTCTGGTCGCGCGCCGGTGATCAGCGTCTCGCCCCAGATGCCCTGGGGTTGGTGGCGAAGTGGGTCATGCCGACGCGGTGGGCGAGCGCCTCGAGGCCCGCGTTGCCGACGCGGTTGTAGATGATCTGCGCGTCGGTGTTGTTCGACGCCGTGATCATGCCGGTGAGAATCGAGCGCTCGCTCGCGCTGAGCGCGCGGTGCGCGACCGTAGGGCTCGTCGATGTAGGCGGTCAGCAGCATCGCCTTGACGATGCTCGCGGACCACTCCTGGTGGTCGGGGCGGTAGCCCCAGATAGAATGTTCTGGGTGGTGCGCACGGAGATCGTGTGATCGCCCACGCGCGTGCGCGCGAAGGCGAGGCCGCATGCATGTTCGGTTTCCAGAGCTTGTCGAGCGGCTTGTTGTAGCCCGGCACGACGCAGCCCTTGCGCGTCACGGTCGCCCGGCCGGCGACAGGCACGAGCGCGAGCGCGGCGAGCGCCCCGAACAGCCCCAGCGAGGAGATCAGCCTCCTGCGCACGGCGACATCATCTCACGAATTGGCGCTCCGCCACGTTTGATCCATAGATGACCCTTCCCCCTTTCCAGCAGCTGCTCGACTCCCACGGCCGCGACGTCCACCGCTTCCTGGTGGCGACGGTCGGCCACGGCGAGGCCGACGACTGCTACCAGGAGACCTGGATCGCGGCGCTGCGCGCCTACCCCAGGCTGCGCAGCGAATCGCAACCTGCGCGGCTGGGTGCTCACCGTCGCCCACCGCAAGGCGCTCGACCACCTGCGAGCCGCGCGGCGGCGCGCGGCGCCGGTCGGCGAGCTGCCCGAGGCCGTCGGCGCTGTCGCAGCGACGGGCTGCCCGAGGTGTGGGCGCTGGTGCGCGAGCTGCCGCCCAAGCAGCGCACCGCGATCGCGCTGCGGTTCTTGGCCGGCTGCTCGCACGCCGAGATCGGGGCGGTCATGTCGCACCAGCGAGGAGGCCGCGCGGCGCAACGTGCACGAGGGACTCAAACGACTACGAGCGGAGTCTGTGCGATGAGCTGATCTGGAACTTGAACTGAGGACTGGTTTTATGCCGGGCGAGCCGCCGCGACGTGACGGGCGCCGCCGATGCCGCCGGCCTGGTCGACGTCGCGTATGCGACCCTCGACTCGCCGCGTCGGCACGCTGCTGCTCGCGGCGACGCCGGCGGGGCTCGTGCGCTTCGCCTATGTGGACGGACGACCTCGATCGCTGTGCTGGAGGAGCTCGCCCGGCGCGTCTCGCCGCGCGTGCTCGCGACTCCAGGCGAGCTCGACGCGCGGCCGGCGCGAGCTCGAGCAGTACTTCGCGGGGCGCCGCAAGCGACTTCGAGCTGCCGCTCGACTGGCGCCTCACCCGCGGCTTCGGCCGGCGGGTGCTCGAGGCCACGGCGACGCATCCCCTATCGGCGAGGTCTCGACCTACAAGCGCGTGGCTTCCGAGGCGGGCAGCCCGCGGGCTCGCGCGCCGCCGGCAACGCGCTCGGCGCCAACCCGCTGCCGATCGTCGTGCCCTGCCACCGGGTGCTGCACACGACCGGCGGCCTCGGGGGGTATACGGGCGGACTCGAGCGCAAGGGGTCGCTGCTCGGCGTCGAGGGCGTCGCTGTCTGAGCGCGTCCTCGGTGACCGGCCGTTACCGTTCCGTCATGGCCGTGAGCGAGCAGGCTGCGGGCGCGGCGCGCCCCGCCGCAGCGGGCTCAGCCCGTCCGGCTGATCTTCGGCGCGCTGATGCTCGTGCTGCTGATGGCATCGCTCGATCAGACGATCGTCTCGACGGCGCTGCCCACGATCGTCGGCGACCTCGGCGGGGTCTCGAAGCCTCTCCTGGGTCGTGACGGCCTATCTGCTCGCCTCGACCGTGGCGGGGCCGCTGTACGGCAAGCTCGGCGACCTGTTCGGGCGCAAGCGCCTCCTGCAGGGGGCGATCGTGCTCTTCCTGGTCGGCTCGGCGCTGTGCGGCCTCAGCTCAGAACATGACCGAGCTGATCGCATTCCGCGCGCTGCAGGGACTCGGCGGCGGCGGCCTGCATCGTGCTGACGATCGCGACCGTCGGCGACGTCGTCTCGCCGCGCGAGCGGGGCCGCTACCAGGGCTACTTCGGCGCCGCCTTCGGCATCTCGACCGTGCTCGGCCCGCTGCTCGGGTGGCTTCTTCGTCGACCAGGTCTCGTGGCGCTGGATCTTCTACATCAACCTGCCGATCGGGCTGCTCGCGCTGGCCGTGATCGGCGTCGCGCTCCAGACCCGAGCCGACGGAGGCCAGGCCGAAGATCGACTACCTCGGCGCGGCGCTGCTCGCCGGCGGGCTCGCGGCGATCGTGCTTTACACGAGCTTCGGCGGCACCACTTATGGCTGGGGCGCGCCCCAGATGATCGTGCTGCTCGCGCTCGGGGTCTTGCTGCTGGCGGGGTTTCTGCTGGCCGAGACGCACGCCGCCGAGCCGATCCTGCCGCTGCCGATCTTCCGCAACCGCGTGTTCTCGCTCACCAGCGCGATCGGCTTCATCGTCGGCTTCTCGCTCTTCGGCGCGGTCACGTTCATCCCCCTCTACCTGCAGGACGTCAAGGGCCACAGCCCGACCGACGTCCGGACTGCTGATGACGCCGATGATGGCCGGGCTGCTGCTGACCTCGATCACCAGCGGCCAGCTGATCTCGCGCTTCGGCCGCTACAAACCGTTTCCGATCGCGGGCACCGCGATCGCGGCCGTGGGGCTGTTCCTGCTCTCGCGGCTGCAGGTCGGCACCTCGCCGCTGACGACGGCGGGGTACATGGTCGTGCTCGGCCTGGGGCTCGGGCTCGTCATGCAGGTGCTGACGATCGCGGCTCAGAACGCAGTCGAGTACCGCTATCCTCGGCGTCGCCACCTCGGGCGTCACCCTCTTTCGCCAGATCGGCGGCTCGATCGGGGTGTCGGTTTTCGGCGCGATCTTTGCAAACCGGCTCGCCAGCCAGCTGCGCGGCAGACTGCCGCCCGGCGCGCACGTCCCGACCTCGCCCAACCCGGCGGCGATCAGGAACCTGCCGCCTTCGGTGCATCACGCCTACGCCTCAGCGATCGTCACGCGCGCTTCAGCCGGTGTTCCTGCTCGCCGTCGGGGTTCGCGGTGCTCGCGTTTGTCTCTGACCTGGCTGTTGCGCGAGGTGCCGCTGCGCACGACGGCCCAGGCGCCCGACCCAGGCGCCGGCTTTCACGGAGCGCGCGACGACAACTCCAAGCGCGAGCTCGAGCGGGCGCTGTCAGTGCTCGCCAACCGCCAGGTGCGCTGGGAGCGCTACGAGCGACGTCGCCGAGCGGGCCGGGGTGGACCTCGCGCCGCCGGAGCTGTGGCTGCTCGCGCGGCTCGGGGAGCGCGCGCCGGTGGCGCCCGATCAGCTGCCGGCCCAGCTCGGCACGAGCGACGAGGAGCTCGCCCACGCGCTCGCGGGCCTGCGGGCACGAGCGCTCGTGACGGGCGGCGGCCAGGTAGCGCTGACCGACGAGGGCCGCGCCGCTTACGAACGGGTCGTGGCCGCGCGCTGTGCGTCGCTGCGCGAGGCGCTCCACGGGTGGAGCCCCGACGACCACGACGAGGTGCGGGAGCTGATCGACCGCCTCGGACGCGATCTGGTCACGAACATGCCACGCGCGCCCGTGGAGAAAGTGGCGGAGGCGCCCTCGGGCGGGTAGCACTACGCGCATGGACATCCTGCGCCCCGTGCGCGCCTTCGACCGCGTCCAGCAGCGCCATAAGTGGCTGGCGATCCCCTTCGCGGTGATCAAGAAGTTCTCCGACGACGGCGCGGGGGGCATGGCCGCCCAGATCGCCTACTACGCCTTCTTCTCGCTCTTCCCGCTGCTGCTGGTGTTCGTGACCGTGCTCGGGTACGTCTTCCAGAGCGACACGAGCTTCGCCCGATCGATCGAGAACTCGGTCCTCGCTCATTTCCCGATCGTCGGGGACGAGCTCCGAAACCATCACCTCTCGGGGAGCGCGGCCGGTGTCGTGATTGGCGGCCTTGCCTCGATATGGGCCGGGCTGGGCGTCATGCAATCGGCCCAGAACGGCTTCGATCGCGTGTGGGCAGTCCCGATGAAGGACAGGCCGGACTTTCTATTCAAACGGCTGCGGGCCCTGCGGCTGCTGGCGGTGCTCGGCACTTTGTTCGTCGCCTCGGCCGTGATCTCTGGTGTCGTGTCGGGCGGCCTCGGCGGGGTGTGGACGAAGGTGGCAGGGATCGTGTTGTCGCTGCTGCTCAATGTCGCTCTGTTCACGGCCGCTTTCCGACTGCTCACAGCGGCCAGCGTGCCGACCCGATGCCTGTGGATCGGCGCGGCGATTGGCGGTGTGATGTGGGAAGCGCTCGAGGTGGGGGGCGGCATCTACGTCCACCACGTGATCCAGCACGCCACCAACACCTACGGCGTCTTCGCGACCGTGCTAGGCCTGCTGGCCTGGCTTCACCTGGGCGCCTACGCGACGCTGTACGCAGCTGAGATCAATGTGGTCGTGCTGCGCGGATTGTGGCCGCGGAATCTGCTCGGGCCACCCTCCCAGCCCGCGGACGAGGCCACGCTGCGCTCGCTCGCCGAAGTCGAGGAGCGCGACGCGGCGGAGCGGGTTCAAGTCGAGTTCGAGCACTCTGCCGAGAAGGGCGAGAAGCACTGATGGTCGCATGTGTTTGCGGGGTTGGGGTTGTGTCGGCGGAAGCCGCGAAGGCTAAGAGCTTGAATACATCTCGCTACTCGACCTTCAACGTCCCGGTGGGCACCACCGCGAAGTTCAGTACTGAGACGGGAGGCAAGTTCCCGATCTCGGTGGTCGTCAAGGAAAAGCACTGACGGCCGCGCAGAGGGCACTCAGTTCCGCCAAGCGCCGCGGGTGGTCTTCGCTAGTAGCGGTCAATTTAGTGCTCGCGGCGTGCGGTGTCGCTCCGGCCGAGAGCGCCGTCGCCGCCCAGCCGATCACCGGCTCGACCCGGTTTGTCGCCGGCTTCAGCGCCGACACGCCGGCGCGCGTGGAGAAGGCGGCGGCCGCGGGCATCACCACCGACATCCTCTATGGGGGACCGCCGAGGCCGTCGAGCGCGCTCGGGCAGGCGCTTTCGAAGGCTCACATGACCGTCATCGACGGACGGCTGTCAGGCGAGCTCTTCTACTGGGAGTGCCACCGCACACACACGCTCGCGCACCCACCCAAGGGTCGGCGAAACGACTACTGCCACACGGACGAGAAGCCAAGCGTCGACTCACAGGCCGTGGTCCTCAAACAGATCGATGTCTGGGTCGACGCGGACGCGCACAACCCGCTTGTGAGCGGCTACTGGGTACTGGACGACTGGCCCTACTGGGATGGTGGCAGCGCGCGCGGCCTTCTGCAGAGTGTCCATCGCGAGATCGCGGCGGCCACGCCTGGCTACCCCGCCATCTGCGGATTCGGCGGCACGGTGCTCAAGCCGGGTCAGTCGGGCGGGTTTGACAGGTCGACCGCCGAGAACTATTCGAACGCCGGCTGCGACATGGTCGGTTGGTACGACTATGCGCCGATCGGGGAGAGGCATCCCTCGAAGGGCAGAGGACTCGACTGGTCGATGAAGGTCCTGCTGGCCACCGAAGGCCGCGATCTGGCCAAGTTCGGCTGGAGCGAATCGCGGGCGCCGCTGCTCGGCATTGGGCAGGCCTGGTCCGGCCGTTACGCGGCCAAGTACTACCAGCCCGGCCTCAGCGCGGCCGAGATCGTCACTCAGGCCAAAGCCTTCTGCTCTTTCGGCGCGCAGTCGATCGGGTGGTATGCATGGGACGACAGCGGCTACGTGCGCGAGACACAGACGCCCGATAACTCGCAGACGATCGTGCACGGAATCGAGCAGAGCGTCTCCGCCTGCGGATTCTGAGCCTGGCTCGCCCCGGTGCCGGTGGATCCGGGCGCGCGCTAGCGCCGTGTGCGATCGAGCGGCCACGGGCACAGCCCGCCCTCGGCCGGACAGCCGTGGCAGATCGCGCGGCCGGGCCGCTCAGAGACCGTGAACTGCCTGCGCTCGACCGCCTCGGCGAGGTCCTGGAGCTCTCGCTCGAGCCTGCCCATCTCCGCGCGGGTGTACCTGGCGACGGCGGGCTCGTGCGGTCGCTCGAGGAACGCGTGCGCGACCTCGACCTCGAGCGCGCCCGCGCGCAGCGCGGCGAGCGCATAGACGAGCCGCTGGGTGGAATAGGCGGCGGCCACGAGCTCCTCGACCCCCAGGCTCTCGAGCCGATCGGTCTTGTAGTCGACGACCAGCGTGCGGTCGCCCGGCTCGGCGGCGACCACGTCGAGGATCCCGGTGATCAGCGGCCCGCGCTCGAGCAGAAACGCGAACCGCTGCTCGCGCCTGATCCAGAGGGCGTCGGCGAGCCGCCGCGCCAAGGGGCTCTCGGCGAACACCATCACCTGATCGAGAAGCTGTTCGTCGGGCGCTGTCGCGAGCCCGGCGCTGCCTGCGGCGGCTGTGACCGCCTCGGGCGTCGGCCGCTGCGGGCCGGTGAAGTCGAGCTGCTCCAGCAGGGCGTGGGCGAGGATCCCGCGCTCGGCGGGGGTCAGGTTCGCGAGCTCGCTCGACGGAGCGGCTTCGTCTCCTGGGCTCGATGCACCGCTCAGCGAAGGCACGCCGAGCACGCGCTCCATGTAGAAGCGGTAGCCGCAGCGCTTGTACTCGGTCAGCGAGGAGTAGCTGAGGGTCGGGACCGGCAGCGTGTCGGGCGGCGACGGCTGCAGCTCTGAGAGCGCGGTCACCACCTTCGCGGGCGCCTCGCCTATCGACGGCTCCGGCGCCGGCTCCTGCTCCCCCTGCTCGGGCCGCACGACGAGGGGCGAGACACCCGCCGCGGCCAGCGCGCGCGCGATCCACCCGATCGGCGCGCCCCTGTCGTTCATCACCACGTCGCTGTCAGGCTCGAGCCGCGCCGCACCCGACAGGATCAACCGCTCCCGCGCGCGCGTCATCGCCACGTAGAAGAGCCGCCGCTCCTCGGCTGCCTCGGCGGCCTGGTGTGCCTCGCACAGCGACCTGTGGTCGAGCACAGGCACCGGCTTGCCGGTTCCCGGCCACGCCAGGCGCAGCCCGACGCGGCCGTCGCGAGCCACGACGATCACGTCCGAGGAGCGCCCGCGGGGCGACTCGCGCCCGAGGTCCGCGACGCACACGATGTCGAACTCGAGGCCCTTGGCGCGGTGGATGGTCATCAGCCGCACGGCGTCGAGCGCCTCGCCCTCGACGGGCGCCTCGCTCTCCGCCACGGCGCCGCCGCTCGCCCATGCTCGGGCCTGGACGAACTCCAGGAACCCGCGCAGGTCGGGCCCGTGGGCCAGCGCGTACTCGCGACCGAGGCGCATCAGCTTGCGCACGTTGGCCATCCGCCGCTCGCCGCCGATCAGCCCGAGCAGCCACAGGTCGTAGCCGGTGCGCGCGAGCATGCGTTCGATCAGCTCCTCGACCGAGACGCGCGGCGCGAGCTCGCGCTCGCCCGCGAACCACTCCGCGAACGCCCTCAGCCGCTCGCGATCGCCGCCCTCGACCTCCTCCAGCAGCTCGGGAGCTTCGCTCAACACGCGCCACGGCTCGCGCGAAGCGTCGCGTCCGGCTGCGGCGAGCAGCACCAGCGTGTCGAGCGTGACGCCGACCAGCGGCGAGACCAGCACCGTGTACAGCGCTTCCTGATCGGCGGGGTTGGCGAGCGCGCGCAGGTACGCGAGCAGATCGACGACCTGGGGGTGGGACCAGTAGCCGCGGCCGCCGATCACGTACGTCGGGATGCCTCGGTCCTCGAGCGCGTGCTCGTAGTGGCGCAGGTCAGTGGTCGCGCGCGTGAGCACGACGATCTCTCGGGGCGCCGCGCCGCCGCGAACGAGCTCCTCAACCCGCTGCGCGAGCGCGCGCGCCTCGGCCAGCCGCCAGGCGCTGGCGAGGCCCGGCTCGCCTGGCCAGTCCGCGGCCTTGTCGACGAGCAGCAGTTCGACCGGCTGCGGGCCCGGATCCGATTCCGGCCGTCCCGCGAGCAGCGGCCGGAATCCCTCACCGACCTCGGCCTCGAAAGCGTCGTTTATGACCGTCAGGATCTCCGGCCGCGAGCGGAAGTTGGTCTTAAGGCTCGCGCGCCGGCCGACGCGCCCGAGCTCCTCGCCGAGCGCCTCGAACAGCTCGACCTCCGCGTGCCGGAAGGCGTAGATCGACTGCATCGCGTCGCCGACCGCGAACAGGTTCTCGCGGGCGATCGCGTGGATCAGCTCGAGCTGGACGGCGTTGACGTCCTGGAGCTCGTCGACCATCACACGCACGAAGCGCCGCGCGTAGCGCTCGCGCACCGAGGGGTCGGAGACGAACAGGTCGCGGACGATCAGCTCGAGGTCGGCGAAGTCGAGTCCGGATACGGCGCGCTTGCGCTCCTCGTACAGCGCCCCGAAGCGGCGCAGCAGCCGATCGAGCAGGCCGTAGATGCGCTGTGCGTATTCGGGGTCCGGGTCGTCCTCGGGGTAGGGCGGAAACGGCGGCAGCGCGGGCTCTCGCTGCCCGCGCGAGCGCAGCTCGGCGTGCGTGCCGAGGATCGCAAAGCGGAGCTGGTCGGGGCGGTAGGAAGCCACAAGGGCGGTCCCGGCGGCGCCGCTTCCGGCGATCTCCTCGAGCGCCCGGTCAAACGCCGCGGCGGCCAGGCCGCGCGTGTCCGGTTCGTCGAGCACGGTGAACTCCGGGTCGATCCCGGCCCTGAGCGCCTGGGCCCGAAGCACCCTCGCGCAGAAGCCATGGATGGTTGAGATGAACGCCGCCTCTGTGGCGCGAGCCTGCTCCTCCGCGCCGAGCGCCCGCAGGCGGGCGCGGATCCGCTCGCGCATCTCGGCCGCCGCCTTCTCGGTGAAGGTGATCGCCAGGATCGCTGCGACATCGACCCCGTCGTCCACGACCGCTCTGGCGAAGCGCTCGACCAGCACCGATGTCTTGCCGCTGCCGGCGCTGGCGTCGAGCAGCAGGTTGCCATCGCGCGCGTCGATCGCGCGCTGTTGCTCTGGCGTCAGAGGGTTTTGCGCGGGTGTCAAGGGCTCCTCTGCGGCAAGGTTCAACTCCAGCTCAAGCTGCACGACAGATCCCCGGGTGTGCGCAGCCGAAGCGCGAGCACGTGTCCGGTGCCGGCCCGACGTCGCCCGCTCGCAACCGCAGGGCGAGCTCGACCGCGCGCCTGGACGCGGAGGCGAGCGTCTCGGCGAGCTCCTCCTGCGTGCGCGCGTCATTGGCCACGATCTCGCTGCCGACAGGCGCCTCGTCGAGGTAGACCCCGCGCGGGCGCAGGTCGTCACCGCCGAGCGGCTGGTAGAAGCCGGCCACCGGCTCGAGTCCCAGTAGCTCCCGCATGGCCACCATGTACAGCGGCACCTGGAGCTTGCGGTCGGTCTCCCAGCGCCCGCCCTGAAACTCCGGCCTGACCCCGCCGGTCTTGTAGTCACGCACCACGCCGCGGCGCCCAGCCGTATCGCCGCCGATCTCGACATCGACGCGGTCGATCACCCCGCGCACGCGCACCCCCTCGGACAGCTCGAGCGCCGGCAGGGAGTCGGAATCCTGCTCGCCGAATCCGAAGCCCCGCTCGAGCTGGGCGGCGGGCCACGGCACATTCGAGGAGGCCTCGCACCTCAGGTAGCGCATGATGTCCGCCTCGATCGCGGCCACGAGGCCGGCGCGCACAGCCGCGGGCCGACCCGCGCCGACATCTCCGGCCTGCTCGCGTAGCAGCTCGCCCGCGAGGCGCTCGGCTTCGGTCAGCGACTGCTTGTCGATGCGGCCGCCCACTCGCCGCAGCAGCTCCTCGAGGAGCTGGTGCACGACCGTGCCGCGCACGAGCGAGTCGTGGGTCGGGGCGAGCTCCTGCGGTTGCAGCTCGCGCTCCACGAGCCAGCGCATGGGGCACTCGCCGTAGGTCTCGAGCGCACCAGCCGAGACCACCCTGGAGTGGCGGACATGGCCGAGCGCGGCAGTCCCCAGGGTCACCGCCGGCGAGGGCCCGCGTTCGCCAACGTCCTGAGCGGCGGCCGCGCGCGCCCGCTCACGGGGGCCCGGGGCCTCGCCGAGCGGCCACACGACCTGATCGAGCAGCCGGCGCCGCCGACGCTCGCTCCATTCATCGTCGAGCAGCTCCGCCACGTCGGCGATGAACGGCGAGGGCAGCTCGATGTTGCCCTCCTCGTCTGAGCTGCGGTAGCTCAGCACGAGCTGCTCGCTGGCCCGCGACACACACGCGTAGAAGAGGTAGCGCTCGTGCTCGAGCGTGTCCTCGCGTGGCCGCAGCCGCAGCCACTGGCCGGGGAGGGCCCGGAGCTCGCGGCGCAACTCGTCGGACAGGAACGGGTCGGGCGCGCCGAGGCGGGGAAACTCACTCTCCTGCAATCCACACACAAACACCGCGCGGAAGCGCCGGGCGCGGATCCCGAGCGGTTCGGCGATCAGGACCGCGTCGGGCGACCCTGGCTGATCCACCGGAACGGGCAGCTGCTCCACCACCTCGATCAACTCGGCGGGGTCGATTCTGTGCGAGAGCTCGGCCAGCTCCGCGAGCGCACGCATCAGCACCGCGAGTGCGCGCCCGTCGAGCTGCTCGCGGTGATCGAGGACGGGAGCGCGACCCCGCCGGTGGCTCGAGAACATCCGGCTCGCCTGCCGGCCGAGCTCTTCGATCGGGTTGCGCGCCCGGCGCAAGGCCTCGACCTCGGCGAACCTCAGGCCGCTGAGGGCGATCGCCTCCGCGGCGCTCGTGGCGCCGGCGCGCCGGACCTGGGCCTCCACCCGGTCGCCGAGCTCCCGCTGCGAGAGCAGCCCTGGGGTCCGCAGGTACGTGATCAGGTCTGTCGCCGAGCCCTCGAGCAGCGCACAGCGAGCGAGCGCGACCAGCCCCTGGCCGAGCGGCGTATGGGCAAGCGGGACCTCACGCCGTATCGCGGTCGGGATGCCGAATTCCTCGAATACCCTTTGGAGCAGGGCGCCGGCCCGCTTCAGCGACCGATAAACGACGGCCACCTCGGCCGCGGGCATGCCGGCGTCCAGGAGCGCCAGCACCTCGGCTGCGACCAGCTCCGCCTCCGCGCGCTCACCGCCGGCCTCGAGCAGACGGATCGCGCGACCTGGGTAGAGGCGCTCGTGCGGACCCGGCTCGAACACTTCCCGCTCCAGGTGATGGAGCACCCGACTAGCCCGCGGGGCGTAGTGCTCGTCCACCGAGGCGAGCTCGATCACATTGGCCGCGTGCGCTCGCAGCGCCTCGACCGCCTCGCCGCGCGCCGCGAGCGCGCTCCGCTCGGGCTCCCACGTGAGCGAGACCGTCACCTCGGCCCCCACAGGCCCCGCCAGCGTCTTGACCGCGTAGAGCTCGGTCTCAGTGAGATCGTCGAAGCCGTAGATGAAGACCGGCGCGGCTCCCCACGCCCGCGGGGCGCCGGCCAGGGCATCGACGGCGCCCCACCCGAACAGCTCGCCGTCGACGCGGCCGCGGAGCTCGCGCGCGTAGGAGTCGTAGACCGCCGCCAGGTCGTGCGCGTAGGCCCGCCGGCGGGGATCGAGCGCCGCCCACTCGCGCAGCGAGGCCCGGAACCGCTCCGGCGAAATCAGTGAGCGCTCGAGCTCCGAGATCAGCCCCCAAGCTGCGCGGGCGAAGCCGCGCCCCTGGAGCGAGCGCTTGGCCACCGTCAGCTCGGCTCGATCCAGGGCGCGCCGCAGCAGGCGGTCGCGCTGGAGCGGCGAGACCCGCGCGGGCCGGTAGCCGGTCCGCTGGGCGATCTCCTCGAGCAGGCCCCTGAATGTCACAACCGGGCCGCCGAGGATCGCGCCGCGCGCCGCCAGCTCGCGCCCGTACCACTCGACGTCCTGGCGCGTCGGCACCACGAGCACGGCGTCGCGGTCCGCCGCGTCCGCGCAGGCACCGAGTAGCCGGCCGGCCTTGGCCGAGTTCGCGGGTCCGAGCACGAGGTTTAAAGGCATCCCCCCACATGGTGGCGCTCGGGGGTGACGGGATCGTCGCGAGCCTCGCCGGGTAGATCCAGCTTGTATCCACACGAGCTTCCCGCGTGGAGGCGCTCCCGTCAGAACCCTCGGCTGGAGCTAATGGCCGCAGTGGGGTGTGGGAGTGAGATCCGTTCGGGGGCAGACGGGCAGGATGATGGGCGGGCGTGGTGGCTGGGTGAAGTTGAAATCGCGGATCAGGTTGCCCAGTACGGACTTGGACTCGCGCACGTCCGGCCGGTCGTCTGGGCGGCCGTCGGTGGCTGGATTGAGCCGCGCGCCGCCGAGGAAGTCGTCCTCGATGAATTTGTTGTAGGCATCGAAGGAGAGCACCTGGTGGTCGACGTAGCCACGCTTGGCATACGGGCTGATGACGATGGCCGGCACCCTGAGGCCGTAGCCCCATTTATCGACCGCCGGTGGCACGGCGTTGTCGTAGAAGCCGCCCCAGTCATCCCAGGCGAGGAAGATCGCCGTGCTGCTCCAGTCGGGGCTCGCCATGATCTCGTTGATCAGCCCCGTGACGTATGTCTGACCGGCGCTCACGCGCGCCGGTGGGTGCTCGGAGACCGCGAAGTCCGGGACGATCCACGAGACGGCGGGCAGCTTTCCGGCATTCGCCGCGCTGAAGAACCCGTTGAGCGACTGGATATTCCGAAGTTGGTGGTCGTTTCGCACGTCGCTGAACGAGCGCAGTGGATTCCAGATGCTGAGCGTCTTCGGTCCCTGGACCACGGGGGCGCAGCTCAGTTTCATGTTCCACTCGCAGTCAGGCTCTATTCCCTTGAAGATGTAATAGCCCCAGCTCACTCCTTGCTTGTGGAGCAGGTAGGTGAGATCGGTCCACGGGTACATGGGACGTCCAGTGGGCCGCTTCGGCAAGGGCGCGCTCGAGCACGATTTCGGGCTCTTGGGGCTCTTGCAGTTAGCCGACCAGCCCGAGACCATGTACAGGTGGGCAGGCAGGCTCCACGAGGTGTCGGACTGAAACATGTGGTCCTGGAGCACGAAGTCGCGGGCGTAGCTCCAGTAGTTCGGAAGATCTGCGCCCGTGTGGTAACCCATCACGTCGAGGCACACTCCGGTGGTCTTGGTCGTGCAGGGCGTGCACGGCGGATTACTGTGCTTGCAGCCCTCCTCGCCGCGGGCGACGAAGCCGTTCATGCCACAGCCTTGCCGCGCGGCGAAGTTCCGGCAGCTCATATCGAAGCGCGTGTCGGAACCACCGACGTCGAACCCGTGCGGCCCGCCGTAGTCAAAGTCCTTGCGCTCGTGAAATGGCTCGTCGCAGCCGCCGTTGATCGGGTCATGAAGACACGGCACTCGACCCGGGTTGCCGGCGAGGCCGGGGATTCCCTTCGCGCCGCGGAAGGTGCCGAAATACTGATCGAACGAGCGGTTCTCCTGCATGATGATCACCACGTGCTTGATCTTGTGAATCTCGCTCGCCTCCAGGGTCAGCGACGGCGAATAGGCGCCGGATCCAGAATGAGATTGGGTCACCGCGACGCGGAAGGTGTACTGGCCGGGCGTCTCCAGCCTCCGGGTCAGCGAGAAGGTGGATCGCCGGCTCAGCCGAACCGTCGCGACCGTGCTCCAGCCCCCGCGGCGCAACTGCTGGAGTAATACCTGCCGGCGCGCGTCGCCGGGAGCGACCCGGCCCCGGAGGGCGACGCGCTCGCCGGGCACGGGATATGGATCGGATGATGAAAGGGATATCGCTGGCGAGCTGACTGACCCATGCCCCGGCGCGAGGGAGGAAGCAAATGCTCCGCCCACCCAGCCGGCCGCGGCTGCCAATACCGCCGAGATCAAGACCAGCCCACCGCGCGCCAACAACTAGACCCCCTCCACTACCTGACGTGTGCTCGGCTCAGACTAACCGCTGGCGTTAGCGCCAGAGCTCGAGCGCATCGCGACACCTTGCCGTATCCGGCCCGGCGGGCGCTCGCGCCGCCCGCTGCGCGCGGTTACCCTTGGCCTGACCCGGTGGCCGCATCACCCGACAAGAGCCCGTCGCCCACCCAGGACCCGGGGTCACCGGTTCCCCAAAGCACTCCCTCCTCACCCCGCAAGCGCGAGGCGCTCGAGCTCTTTGCCGGCCTACCGGCCCGTTACGACCGCGTTGGAGCCCTGATGAGCTTCGGTCAGGATCCCCGCTGGCGCAGGGCGCTCGTGCGGGCGATCGACCCGCGGCCCAGCCAGCGCATCCTCGACGTCGCGACGGGCACCGGGATGGTCGCGTTCGCCCTCGCCCAACGGGGTGCAGAGGTTGTCGGCCTTGACCAGAGCGAGGCCATGCTCGCCCAAGCCCGCAGGCGCCTTGAAAGCGCACCGGCTCGGATCACACTAATGAGCGGCGAGGCCGAGCACCTTCCCTTCGCAGAGGGCGAGTTCGACGCGCTCACGTTCACCTATCTGCTGCGCTACGTCGACGACCGCCAGGCGACGCTGAGAGAGCTGGCGCGCGTGGTCAAGCCGGGCGGCCGCATCGGCATGGTCGAGTTCGGCGTCCCCCGCCACTCGCTGCTGAGATCCCTCTGGCGCGTGTACACCCGCGTCGGCCTGCCCGCGATCGGGCGGCTCGTCTCGTCCTCGTGGCTCGAGGTCGGGCGCTTCCTGGGGCCGAGCATCGAGCAGCTCTACGAGGGTCAGGGGGACCTCGCGGCACAGTGGCGCGCGGCGGGGATCGAAGATGTCCACGTCCGCCCGATGAGCTTCGGAGCGGGCCTGGTCATGTGGGGCGTCAGAACCCGAGATGGCGACGGCGCCACCTAAGCCCAAGCTCGACCGGCCCGCGTTCTACGCGCTCGGTCCTGGGCGCTGGCGGGACCTCGTCACGCTTCTCCACCCCCCCTACACCGCCTGGCATCTCAGCTACGTCGCGCTCGGCGCGGCCGCCGCGCCGCGGCTATATGGCGATCGGCTAGGCGCCGCACTCGGCGCATTCGCACTCGCGGTCGGCGTGAGCGCCCACGCCCTCGATGAGCTCTCCGGCCGGCCGCTGCAGACACGCCTAAGCCGGAGGACCCTGATCGCGCTTGCCGCCCTGGGTCTCGCCGGCGCGGTCGCGATCGGCGCGCTCGGGGTCGCGATCGTCTCCCCCCTACTCGTGCCGTTGATCGTCGTCGGCGCACTGCTCGTGCCGGCCTACAACCTGGAGTGGGCCGGCGGGCGCTTCCACAACGACGTGGGGTTCGCACTCGCCTGGGGCGGCTTTCCCGCTTTCACCGGCTACTTCGTCAATGCGCTGACGATCACCCCGGCGGGGCTGCTCGTCACGGTCGCGTGCTGTCTGCTGAGCGTCGCGCAACGCCGACTCAGCACTCCGGCGCGCGAGCTGCGCCGTCGCACGGCGGAGCTCGCCGGCACCCAGGTGCTGAGCGACGGCGAGCAGATCCCCCTGACCAGAGAGCGCCTGTCGGCCCCACTCGAGGGAGCGCTCAACGCCCTCTGGATGGCGCTCGTGGTGCTCGCCGCGGGGCTCGTGGTGCTGCGCTTGTGAGTGGCCGGATACACGCGCGGGTGCTTTTGCGATGAGCACGTAGATGCAAGAGCCAGGCCGGGCCCGCGACAAACGTAGCGACGCCGTCCTCCTGCGGGCGGCGGGCGTGGACCCTGCGGCTTTCTCTGAGCTCTACGCGCGTCACGTCGAGGCCGTGTACGGCTGGTTGCGCCGCCGGATCGAATGGGCAGCGAGCGATCTGACCGCGGAGACGTTCGCGCGGGCTTGGCTCTCGCGAGCCCGTTTCCGCGATGAGCGTGACGGCTCGGCTTTGCCTTGGCTGCTTGGCATCGCCGCCAAGCTGCTCGCCGACTCCGCTCGCCACGATCGCATCGAATCTCAAGCACGCAAGCGGCTGGGACTGCCGCTCGATCTCGCGACCGACGACGGCTACACCGAGGTCGACCAGCGGCTCTCCCCGCGGCTCGCCCTCCGGAGAGCGCTCAACCAGCTCGCGCCCCACGAACGCGACGCGCTCGACCTCCGCGTCGTGCAAGAGCTCCCCTACGAGGAAGTGGCAGCTCGCCTGGCGATCCGCCCCGCTGCCGCCCGGCTGCGCGTCTCGCGCGCGCTCCGGAGACTGGCCCTGTCCGTTCCGAAGGAGGAACCGTGAGCAACGACATCCCTGAAAGCCTCGACAAGTTCGCGGGCGAGCTCGAGCGGGCAATCAAGCGCCGGCTCGAGCGCCCCCCCGCCCGCAAGCGCCCCCGCCTGCTCGCCGGCACGACGCTCGGCTTCGCGGCCGGCGCGACCGCGCTGGCGCTCCTGCTCACGGCAGCGAGCAGCTCGCCGGCATTCGCGGTGACCCGGAACCACGACGGCACGGTCTCGGTCAGGATCATGCGGGTCGAGGGCCTCGCCGGCGCAAACGCGAGGCTCGCGGCAATGCACATTCACGCCCGGTTCGCGCAGGTGGCGGCGCCGGTCGGTTGCGCGTTGCGGCTGCCCGCGCTGCCCCCGCCAGGGCCGCCGGTGCCATCGCATCGCCCCGGTCGTCCGCTGGCATTCCGGGTCAGGCCTGGGCAAATCCCTGCCGGCAGGATGCTCGTGATCCCAGCCCTCGTGATCCCGCGTAGGATCGCCGGCCGGCCGCTTCAAGCTGTCAGGCCGACCCAGATGCGCATGGCACTCCCGAGCCCGGCTGCGTGCGTGCGGCTGATGCCGCCGCCCTGTGTTTTGCAGTCGTTCAGGAAAGGCGTCAACGCACCCGGTCCCCGAGCCGTGCAAGTACCAGCTCCGCGGCTACCGCAGCTACTCAGGAAAAACCACATAACTATCGCGGGGCCGCCTCCACCGCTGTGGCGCGGGGCGCATCAGGTCATGCGGCCCGCATGTGGAGCCGTGGTAGCCCCCGCACCGGGGCCCGCTGGGCCGCGCTGACGTCGACCCGCCGTGGCGCGCGGTGCGGCGATGAGTTTCGCGCCGCGCGCCTGTCTTAACCTCCAAAGGTCAACGCACTCAGGAGGTAACGATGCCCGAGCACAGGACTGGCACGCGCGAGGAATGGCAGGCGGCACGCGATGAGCTCGCGAAGCTCGAAGCCGAGCACGCCGAGCTGACGCAGAAGGTGACCGAGCAGCGCCGGCAGCTTCCCTGGGTCCCGGTGGAGAAGGATTACGAGTTCGACACCGAGGACGGGAAGAAGACGCTCGCCGAGCTGTTCGACGGCCGCTCGCAGCTACTCGCCTACAACATCATGTTCGGCCCCGACTACACGCTGGGAGCCTGCCCAGGGTGCACCAGCCTCGGCGATCAGCTCGACGGGACGCTCGTGCATCTGAACCACCAGGATGTGACCCTGATCGGCTTCTCACGCGCGCCCATCGACCGGCTCCTCGATTACAAGCAGCGGATGGGCTGGCAATTCCCCTACGTCTCGACCTACAACACCGACTTCCCCTTCGATTTCGGACTCGCGCTGAAGCCTGAGCAGGCGCAGGCGATCCCTCAGATCAAGGAGATGATCGACAACCCGCCCCAGTTCCTCAAAGACTGGTCGGAGTCAGTCGGGGCAAAGCTCGAAGATGGCCTGCGCGAGGCCCCGAGCTGGATCGCATTTGCCCGCGACAACGGGACCGTCTACCACACCTACACCGTGACGGCGCCCGACCCCTTCGTCGCGCCGTACCACGTGTTCCTGCTCAAGCGGACACCGAAAGCCCCCTCCGAGGAGTTCGACGTCCGGCGCAAGGACGAGTATCCGGACTGACCAGCCGCCGACGGGCGGCGCACCACAACGGCGCAAGGCCCGCGCGGAGCTCAAGCGCTCCCGCGCCCGGCGGCCGCCATGTGTCGGAGATCTGACGTTGGTTTTGTTACAGCCGCCGAGGCAGCGTTGGGGCCCCGGCGAACCCCGCCCTCGCGCGGTCGATGGCGATTTAGTTCGGATTCCCGAAGTAAATCGCCAACGTTCTCAGAAAACGCCCCCAGACCCCCGGGAACGTCGGGATCCCAAGAACCCCGGAAACGGCCCGGGAACCCCCAAGAACCCTACGCCGCCTCCGCGGGCCGCCCAGAACCAGAACCGAGAACGTGAGCGAGAACCCGACTCAGAACCTGACTCCGCCTCCGACCCCGCCGGCGCCTTGGCCCCCTCTCGCGCCCACGGCTCGTCGAACTCGACCCGCCAGCGCCCCTCGGGATCCTGCGCCAGCGCGAGCCGGGCGCGGAACGTCCGCCCCGAACGGCCCTTGAAGCCCGACACCGGCTTCTCGGTGCGGCCGGTCTTGATCAGCTCGCGCGCCACCGAGACGTTCAGCTGCTTGCCCGCCTTGCCCTTCCAGATCACGAAGCCGCAGCCCGGATCATCTCGCGACCAGCACGAGAAGCCGCGGCGGTTCTCCACGAGCTCACGGCCACAGACCGGGCACGGGCCAAGGCGGGCGCGCTCGATCCGCACGCCCTTCAGCCGCTGGTCGAGCTCGCCCACGGTCGACTCGGTGAACTTGACGATGTCGCCCATGAACGCCTCGCGCGAGTCCGAGCCCGTCTCGATGTTCGCCAGCCTGTGCTCCCACTCGCCGGTCAGCCCGGGTGAGGTCAGGGCGTGCTCGCCCAGCAGCCGAATCACGTTCAGCCCCTTCTCGGTCACGACCAGCGCTCGCCCCTCGCGCTCGACGTAGCCGACTTGGATCAGCCGCTCGATGATCGCCGCACGCGTCGCGGGCGTCCCGATCCCCGAGTCCTTCATCGCCTCGCGCAGCTCCTCGTCGTCGACCAGCTTGCCGGCGGTTTCCATGAGGTCGAGCAGCGAGCGCTCGCTGTGGCGCTGAGGCGGCTTGGTCTCCTTGGCCTCGGCCGCGACCTCGCGCACGCGCGCCTGCTCGCCGTGGGCGAGCTCCGGCAGCCGCTGCTCGCGGCCCTCGTCATCTTCGCCGCGCTGGTCGACGTCCGCCACTTCGCCGTAGACGGCGCGCCAGCCCGGCACGAGGATGCGCGTGCCGCGGGTGCGGAATACGTGCCCCGACACCGTCGTCTCCACGCGCGTCAACTCCTTGACCGCGTCCGGATGGAACACGGCCAGGAAGCGGCGCACGACCATGTCGTAGATCCGCCGGTCGTCGTCCGAGAACTTCTCGACGGGGTGGCGCTCAGCCAGCGTCGGGATGATCGCGTGATGGTCTGTGACGCGGGCGTCATTGACGACGCGCGCGAGTGGCAGCACGTCGAGCCCCTGGACGTAGCGAGCCGCCTCGCGGTATTCGGGCTGCCCGCCGACGAGCCGAGCGATCGGCTTGAAGGTGGGGATCATGTCGCCCGTCAGGAAGCGCGAGTTGGTGCGCGGGTAAGTGAGCGCTCGATACTCCTCGTACAACCGCTGCGCGGCGGCGAGCGTGCGCTTGGCGGTAAAGCCGAAGCGGCCGTTGGCCTCGCCCTGAAGCGACGTCAGGTGGTAGAGCAGCGGCGCGCGCTCCTTGCGCTCTGACTTGTCGAGTTTTGTGATCTCGCCCGTCTGGCCCTCGCACGCGGCGACGATCTCCTCTGCGCCTCGAGCCGTCCTTCAGCCGCGGGTTGGCGCCCGCGTAGTAGCGCCCCTCGTACTCGCGGCCGCTCGGCTCCGCTACCGGGTCGAAGGTCGCATCCACGACCCAGTAGGGCTCGGGCTCGAAGGCTCGGATCTCCTCCTCGCGCTGGGCCAGGATCGCCAGCGTCGGCGTCTGCACGCGCCCGAGCGACACCGCGCCGTCGAACGCGGAGCGCAGCCGGATCGTCGCCGCGCGGGTGGCGTTCATGCCGACGATCCAGTCGGCCTCCGAGCGCGAGCGAGCCGCCGCCTCGAGCGAGGCGAACTCGGACTCGGGGCGCAGGCGCCCGAAGGCGTCCTTGATCGCCTTCGGCGTCATCGAGTTCAGCCACAGGCGGCTGGACTGCCTTCTTCGACCCCGACTTCTCGTATATGTAGGCGAAGATCAGCTCGCCCTCGCGCCCGGCGTCGCAGGCGTTGATCACGAGCTCGACGTCGTCGCGCACGAGCAGCCGCTTGATCGCGGTCATCTGCCGCTTCGAGCGCTCGTCGCTGACCACGAGCTTGAAGCGGTCGGGCACGATCGGCAGATCGGCCATGCGCCACTTCTTGAAGCGCGCGTCGTACTCGTCGGGGTCGGCGAGCTGCACCAGGTGCCCCACCGCCCAGGTCACGACGTACTCCGGACCCTCGAGATAGCCCTCGTGCTTCTCAAACGCGCCCGGCAGCACCTGGGCCAGGTCGCGCCCGACGGAAGGCTTCTCCGCGATCACAAGTGTCTTCGCCATGAGCCTCGGGAGGGTAGCGCCGGGGCAAACGGCACCGGCCGCACGGGACAAACTCGCCAAGGTCGCCGCCCCAGAACGATCTTGGCGACTAGGTGTCGCTGGGGACAACAAAGTCGCCAATCCCGGCCGGCAGGCCGGACCTTGGCTAGCTATGCACGCTCACTATGCGCGCGAGTTATGCACGCCCACTATGCGCGCCCGCATGCACGGCCACTACGCACGGCACGCGCGCGCCCACAAACACGCGCCGCCCGCCACAAAGACCCCTCACCCCGCGCACGGCCCTGTCCCCACCGGCCCAGCCCTCGACTCGGCCGCCGCCAGCTGCGCCCGCACCAGCCAATTGGGGATCGCAAAGCCGCCGTGCGTCCCTCCGTCCGCGATCGACGCGAAAACCGTCGCGAGCACCCGCCCCGAGGAGCCGATCACCGGCCCACCCGAGTTACCGGGCCGCACCAGCCCACGCAGCTGCGTCACCGAGCCGCAGCACCGGCCCCTGCCCGTAGGCGTTGTCGGTCTCGACGTCGAGCGTCTGCCCGACGCGCGCCGGCTGGGCGTTGAAGGGACCGTCCTCGGGATAGCCGAGGATCGCGGCCGAGTCGCCCTCGGGCGCCGAGGAGCCGATCGAGCAGCGCGTGCAGCCCAAGCCCCGGCACGCGCAGGACCGCGATGTCGTTGCGCGGATCGAAGTCGACCGCCTCGGCCGGCAGCCCGGGCGAGTTGCCGCCGATCTGCACGTGGGTGTCGCCCTCGCCCGCCACCACGTGGGCGTTGGTGACGACGAGACCCGGCGCCGCCACCCACCCCGAGCCCTCGACCCCGAGCCCGCACGCCGTCCCGACCACCCGTACCACCGAGGACCCGGCCTGGCGCACGCCGGACGTGCTGAGGATCCCCGAGGTCGGCGGCGGCACGCTCGCGGCGGGGCCATGGATCTGCGGTAGCGGGTCGAAGTGCGAGAGCGCGTTGAGGATCGGCCCGGACGGCGGCAGCAGCTGGTCGAGGTCGCGCAGGATGACCGACTGCTGGATGTTCTGGCGCAGCGAGACCGAGTTGGTCGACTGGACCACCACCGCGCCCACGATCCAGGCGATGCCGAGCCCGACGCACGCGGTCAAGAGCGCCCCGAGCATGCCGTCGACCGTCTGCAGCCCGGGCAATCGCAGCCGTCTGCGGGCCCTGAAGCCCACCCCCTCGAGCCCCGTCGCCATCACCCCGCCCGCCAGCAGCGCCCCCAGCAGGCCGAACAGCGGCGAGTAGGGCGACTGAGATCCATGCGGCAGCAGCAGCGGGCCGATGCGCGTCCCGAGGAACGCTCCCACGGCGAACCCCGCCAGCGAGAGCGCGCCCACGATGAAACCCTGCAAGAAGCCGTAGAAGGCGAGCAGCACGCAGAAGGCGACGATCAGCCAGTCGATCGCAGTCACGGAAACCGGAGACTAGAGGGCGTCAGGGGCCGGTCCGCCGGCACCAGGCCGCCGGGCTCACAAGTCGAGCGAGATCGTCGCCCACAGCTTGTTGCTGGAAGGCGAGCGGATCTGGAGCGTGAGCGGGCGGTTCTCGAAGATCGAGTTGTCGAGCTTGAACAGCAGCAGGTTCGCCGCTCGTCCCGCCCGTGCCGGCTGTCGTGGTCGGGTCGGGCTGGGTCATACCCGGCTCGAGTCGCTGCGCCGTCCACACGTAAGGGTTGAGCGCAGGGTCGAGCTTGATCGGCTTGAAGACCGTCCCCTGCGTGTCGACGATGTCGAAGTTGTCGGTCGTCATGTACGTCCGGCTGCCGGCGATTCTTGGCCCACAGGAAGACCCCGTACCAGAGCTGATTGGCGCTCAGCGAAGCGTCGGCCGCCGGGCAGCCCACGCAAATAGCCCGAATCCTCGGGCGAGTACTGGTTCAGCTGGCGCGAGACCTGCAGCTGGTACTGGATCGGGCCGCGCGTTGATGTAGGTGCCGTCGTTGTTGGCGTCGGCGAAGCGCGGGTTGTTCGATCCACACGCGCCGGCGAGGGCCGCTGTGGCAACCAGAAGGGCGGCTGTGACGGCGCGGCGGGCTCTCACGGCGAGGGGAAGTCTAATTCCGGGCCGCGACCGTCGCGCGGCGGCCCCGGCCTCGGTCCTCCTCGAGGATGCGCCGCAGACGGCGCATCGCCTTGGTCAGCTGGCGCCTGGTCCAGGAGCGCCCGCCGAGCATCTCCATCAGCCGGTCGGAGAGCATCACGGGCTCGGTCTCGAAGCTGTACTCGACCAGCGTCGTGTCGCTCGCGCGGGGCGAGAGCGTGTAGGTGGCGAGCATGCGAGTGCGGTTGTACTTGCCATAGCGGCCGTGCTCGACGATCCGGTAGGGCACCTGCACCTCGGCGAGCGTCACGTCGGCCCAAGAGAAGCGGCTGAGCGGCGCCTTGACGCGAAAGCGCGCGCCCGCCCCCGGGCCTTCCGGATCCTCACGCGTCAGATGCCAGTCGACCAGGTAGTGGTCGGTGAACTCGGCGTGGTTGGCGATGTTCGAGAGGTACTCGAAGACCTCCTCGCGCGGCCGCGAGATGGTCGCCTCGACCGTGATCGGATCCACGCCGCGGCAGTCTATGCCGCCACGTGGCGGGCGGCTCAAGCCGCGACGCGCGTATCGATGATCCTGATCGAGTGGCCGAACTCCGGCCCGTGCACGAGCCGCGAGTCCTGGGGCGGGTTGCGCTCGAGCGTGACGCACAGCTCGCACACGAGCCGCGGCCCCTTGCACTCGTAGGCGCGCTCGCCCGCGAGCAGCGTGCGCTCGACAGCGCGAGCAGCGATCACACGTGGCCGCGAAGTGGTCGCTCGAGCGTTTCAGGAGCGCGAGCTGGAGATCGCTCGTCTCTGTGACCGGGGCGTCCATGAGCAGAACTGTTCGCCGGTCCGCTCCCACCTCCTTCTAAGCCTGCGTTTACCCGTTCTTTGACAGGGACGTTAGGATTCTGTTGGCGAGCGGAACTCGGCTCGGTTCGCCCCGTCCAACTGCAGAGCCGAGGCTTCGCCATACCGTACAAAGGAGAAGCCCCATGAAAGCGTGGATGTCGGGCAACGTCGCGGGGACCGGAACTTTCCGCTGCACCGAGTGCGACTACCCCCTTTCGCTAGATGCCGTCGACGAGCTGCCCACGTGCCCGAATTGCGGGGGCAAGGAGTTCGTGCGGGCGTCGCTGTTCACCACGGCCCAGACCACGGTGATCGAGATGCCCTCCGGAGTGGAGGATCAGGCCTGGCTCGAGGAGCTGCGCACGAGCCTCGAGGACCCCGGTCAGTACCTCGCCTACCGCTCCCCCAGCGGCGATGTGAAGGCGTTCGCGCTCGAGCGCGAGTGGACCCGCGTCGGCCGCAGCCTGGCCGCCGACGTCCGCTTCGACGACCCCACGGTGTCGCGCCGGCACGCGCTGATCGTGCGCCAGCCGGACGGCCTGCGGGTGCTCGATGACCGCAGCCTCAACGGCGTGTTCGTCAACGGCGAGCGGGTCGAGTGGTCGACCCTGGCCGACGGTGACGAGGTCATGATCGGCCGCCACCACCTCCACTTCATCGACGTTCCGGTCGTCTCGGGCATGCGCTACGCCGGGTCGGCCGAGGAAGAGCCGACTCCCGCCTAAAGGCTCAATTTGTTTCCGGGCCGATCATGATCGGCCCGGCTGGCCGGAACATGTTCCGGCCAGCCGGATGACTCGGGCGCCGCGCAATAAAAGCGAGGCTGGATGCCGAGCGCGCGGCAAGCCCGAGCGGCGCACATGTGCGCCGGCCGAGATCCGATTTATATAGTCACCCCTCGATGGCGCACACGATCGCGGTTCTCTCACAGAAGGGCGGCACGGGCAAGACCACTGCCGTGCGCACGATCACTGACGTGCTGCGCCGTATCGAGGTCGGCGTGCTCGCCGTGGACCTCGATCCACAGGGCAACCTGTCCGACTATTTCGATGTCGACCCCGACGCCTCGCCGACGGTCGGCGACGTGCTCGCGGGCCGCGCGCAGGCGCCCGAGGCGGCGCACGGCAGCATCATCCCGGCCAACCTCAACCTGGCCGAGGCCGAGCTCATGCTCTCGGGCCGCATGGGCCGCGAGCTGGCGCTCAAACGTGCCCTGCGTGAGGTCAGAGAGCGCTACGAGGTCGTCTTGATCGACTGCCCGCCGGCGCTCGGGCTCCTGACCGTCAACGCGCTCGTCGCCGCGGACTCCGCGCTGCTCTCGGCCGAGGCGCAGTACTTCGCCCTCCAGGGCGTCGAGCAGGCGCTCGAGGTGATCGAGCTCGCCCGCGACAGCCTCAACCCGGAACTCGATCTGCTCGGGATCCTGCTCAACATCGCCGACATGCGCACCCGCCACTCGCGGGACGCCTTCGCCTCGCTGCGCGAGCACTACGGCGAGAAGCTGCTCGACACCACGATCAGGTCGTCGATCGCCTACGCAGAGTCGGCCGAGCGGGCCGTCTCGATCCTCGACTACCGCCCCGACCTGGCGGTCGACTACCTGAACGTCACCGACGAGCTGCTGCGCCGGCTCGGCATGCGCGAGGCGCGCGGCCGGCTCGGGGCGCTCGTCGGCGGTACACACGCCGCTGCATAAACCGTCGCGCTACGACGCGCAGTCGGCGAATGCCGTGATCGTCACCGCCCTTGACTTTGTGTAACAAACTATGATAGGTTTGTGGCACAAAGTTCAACGAGGGAGAAGGACATGAACAGCGCGCACGACATCGACAAGGCCGCGACAGACGACGGAGGCGCGCTCGATCCGCGCGAGGCGGCGCGCCTGCTCGCTGAGACCGAGCGCGACGCGCGGCGCCAGTTCAATCTGAGCCCGCCGTGGATCAGCGCGCTGATGGGCGCCGTGATCCTCGTGGGCTACGGCGCGCTGTGGCTCTCGACGCGCGGGCAGTATCCGTACAGCGGTCCCAGCGCCGGCGCGATCGTGCTGGTGTACGTCGCGGTCGCCCTCTCGATCGCCGTGTCCGTGAAGGTCTACCGGCGCGCGACCGCCGGCGTCAGCGGACCGGCGCTGAGGCAGCAGCAGGTCGAGGGGGTCGCGATCCTGGTGTCGTTCGTACTAGGCAGCCCCGTGCTTCAGGGCGCGCTCAAGCACTACGGCGCCAGCCATGCGATCGTCTACGGGGTGATCCCGGCCGCGGCGCCGCTGATCATCGTCGGCACCACCGTGTTGGGCATCGCGGCCAGCAAGGCCGACTGGCCGCAGTTCGGTGCCGCGCTCGCGGTCGTCATCGCCGGCGTCGTCGCCGTGTTCGTGGGACCGAGCGCGGCCTGGCTGGCAGCGGGGATCGGCCTGTTCATCGCGGTGGTCGGCTACGCCGCCGCGACCGCGCGGCAGCGCCGCGCAGCGGGCGGGGTATGACCGCCGACGTGCTCGACCCCGTGATCCACGTCCCAGCGCGCCTGCGGATCGTCGCGACCCTGGCCGCGCTGCCCGAGCGTGACACGCTGTCCTTCACGCGCCTGCAAGGCATGCTCGATCTCACGCCCGGCAACCTCATCACTCATTTGCGCAAGCTCGAAGACGCCGGTTACCTCGTCACCAACACCACCGGCAACGGGCGAGCGTCACACACGACAGTCGCGCTCACCCACGCGGGCCGGGCCGCGCTCGATGACTACACCGAAGCGCTGCGCGGCCTGCTGGGCGGGCTCTAGCTCAGACCGAGCGCTGATAGGTCCTGAAGGCGCGCGTCGCGAATCCCAGGCACACCAGTAACAGCGCCGTCAGGAACCCGGCCCGGGAGGCGACCAAGCCCCAGTTGGGGCTGGCCGAGACAGCTTCGCGGCCCGCGATCACCGCCCAGTTGACGGGGTTGAAGTCAGCCACGTGCTGCATCCAGCGGGGGATCAGGTTCTGCTGCATGAACGCCGAGGAGAGGAAGACCAGCGGCAACAGCAGGAACTGCATGACCGCGATCAGCGTCTCCTCGCGGCGCGCCAGCAACGCGAGCCCGGCGGAGAGGGCGCCGAACGACATGCCCAGGATCACTGCGACGGCGATCAGCACGATCACGCCGCCGACGCCGCCGGGGAAGCTCGCGCCGACGATCAGCGCGAGCCCGACGATGATCAGCGACTGGATCGTGATCGTGAGCGCCGAGTTGGCGAGGCGCCCCGAGATCAGCGCGCTGCGTCTGACCGGCGAGACCAGGAAGCGGTCGGTGACGCCGCGCTCGATGTCGTCGATCAGCGGCATCCCGCTCCAGCCCGGACGCAAATAGCGCAGTCATGACCACCACGCCGGGCGCGAGGAACTCGATGTAGGAGCCGCCGTGGAAGCCCGGGATCTGCACGACATCCTTGAACAGAGCGCCGTAGAGCAGTAGCCAGATCACGGGCTGCACGAGCGTCACCGCGATCCACCACGGCTGGCGCAGCAGCTCGCGCACGTGGCGGATCGTCATGTACCAGCTGTGGCGTGCAAGAGTCATCGTTTTTCCTCCTTCTCGTTTTCCTGCTCGTCCTGTTCTGACTCGGCGTCCTGGAACGTGCGGCCGGTGTAGCGCAGGTAGACGTCGTCGAGCGAGGGCCGGGCGACGCGCACCGTGGAGACGGCGATCCCGTGCGCCTCGAGTGCCTGCAGCACCGCCGGCACGGCGCGGCCGCCGTCCTCGGCGCGGGCCCTCAGCGCGCGGCCGTCGACCGTGATTTCGTGCACGCCGGAGACCCGCTCGAGCGCCTGGCCCACGGTGCCGTTGCTCGCGGCCTCGGCCAGTTCGACGTGTATCGCGTCACCCCGGAGCTCCGATTTCAGTTCCTCGGGCGTCCCCTCTGCCACCACTTTCCCGCGGTCTACGATCGACAGCTGGGCGGCGAGCTGGTCGGCCTCTTCGAGGTAGTGGGTGGTGAGAAGGACGGTCTTGTCGTGCTCGGCCGCGAGCGCGGCGATCTGGTCCCACATGTCGGCGCGGACCTCGGGGTCCAGCCCGGTGGTCGGCTCGTCGAGGAACAACACCTGTGGGTCGTGCACGAGCGCCATCGCGATGTCGAGGCGGCGGCGCATGCCGCCCGAGTAGCCCCGAGCGATGCGGTCGGCGGCCTCGGCGAGGCCGAAGCGCTCGAGCAGCTGACTGGCGCGCTCCTCGAGCGGCCGGCCCCGCATGCCGTAGAGCTGGCCCTGAAGGCGCAGGTTCTCACGGCCCGTCGCCTGGACGTCGACGCCGGTCCCCTGGGAGACGACGCCGATCCGGCGCCTGACCCGGTCGGGCTGGGCGAGCACGTCGATCCCGGCCACGGCGGCGCGGCCCTCATCGGGACGGGTGAGCGTGGTCAGCACCTTGACGGCGGTCGACTTGCCGGCGCCGTTGGGCCCGAGCAGGGCGAAGATCGTGCCCTTGCGGGCTTGGAAGGACAGGCCGTCGAGCGCGCGCACCCGCTTCTCGCCCTTGCCGTATGTCTTGACGAGGCTCTCGGCCTCGATCATTGTCTCGATATCTGTCATTATTTTCTTATATCACATCTCATGGACTAAGTGATTCGTGGCCTACAACAAATTCACACCGATTCGAGTTGATGCGGCGCCTGGGCGAGGAGGTCCGTGCTGGCCAGCGCGCGACGGACGTCGCTCGACGACCTCGTGGCGGAGCTGATGGGCGATCAACCGCACCGACTCGCGCTGCCTCGACATCCTCGATCAGCACGGTCGCATGAGCGCCGGAGAGCTCTCGCGGTCGCAGCGAGCTCTCGACGGGCGCGATCACGGCTGTGATCGACAGGCTCGAGCGGGCCGGGTATGCGCAGCGGGTGACCGATCCGGGCGATCGCCGGCGCGTGCTGGTCGAGCTGACCGAGCTCGCGCGCGAGCGGGTGTGGGAGCTGATGGGGCGGCCGATGCGCGAGGCGGCCGTGCCCGAGATGGAGCGCTACAGCGATCGGGAGCTCGAGATGCTGATCGAGTTCCAGCGCCAGGGCCGGGAGGATGCAGGAGCGCCACGCCGAGTGGCTGCGCGAGCGCTCAAAGCGCCAGCAGGAAATCGACCAGCCCTGAGAAGTAGGTCTCCTGGTCGTCGTAGAGCGCGAGGTGGCTCCCGTCCGGGCAGTGGAGATGGCTGCCCACGAGGCAGGCGGTGCGCCATCTGCTCAAGGTGCGCCGGGTCCATCGTGTCGTGCCGGGCGCCGATGACCAGGGTCGGTATGTCGATCGAGGACAGCTCGTCGTACCGGCTCCAGTGGGCCAGCTTGGCGTCCTGGCTGATGCCGAGCTCGCTCGGCCCCTGCATCGAGACGTAGATCGCGGGATTGATCGCGGCGAAGGCGCGCTGAACCGGGTTGGGCCACTCCGCGGGCGGCATGCGCAGGACGTGGTCGACGTAGTGGTGCTCGTACAGGAGCTCCATGTAGCGCGGGTTCTCGATCTCCCCCGCCTCCTCGAGCGCCTCGATCTCCCGCAGCGCGTCCTGGTCCATGGCGGGCTTCAGCACCTCTTGGGCGTAGGCGTTGTAGGCGGGGACGTCGGCCATCATGTTCGAGATCACGAGCCCCTTGAGCGCGTGCGGATGCGCGAGCGCGTACTCGATCGCGAGGATCCCGCCCCAGGAGTGGCCGTAGAGCACGAAGTTCTCCGGCTCGAGGCCGAGAGCCCGCCTGACCTGTTCGACCTCGTCCACGAACCGATCGAGCTCCCACAGCGAGTCCTCGTCTGGCTGGTCGCTGAAGGCGGAGCCGAGCTGGTCGTAGTAGCAGTACTCGATCCCGGCCGCCGGGAGAAAGCTGTCGCACGCCTCCAAGTACTCGTGCGTCGCGCCGGGGCCGCCGTGGAGCAGCAGGACGCGCAGCGCCGGGTTGTTGCCGACCCGTTTGGTCCAGACGTTGAAGACGCCGCGCGGCGTCTGCACCGGCACCATGCGCACGCCGCCCGCGAGCCGGTCCTCGCGTCCCGAGTAATCGAGGTAGTCGCCGATCGCCCGCATCAGGGGCCGACCAGATCGGTCTTGGGGTGGACAGGTAGCAGTACGGGCCCCCGCGGCGCCTGGTTGAAGTCGAACTCGTTGATCAGGTTGCCGAGCTGGGGCGCGTTTTCGCGCACGTCGGGCCGCGGGTCCGGCCATCCGTCGGTGCTCGGGTCAAGGCGTGCGCCGCCGAGGAAGTCGTCCTCGATGAACTTGATGTAGGCGTCGAAGCTGAGCGTCTGCTGGTCGATGTAGCCGGCCCTCGCGTAGGGGCTGATCAGCAGCCCCGGCACGCGCAGGCCGTAGCCGACATGGTCGACGACCGGAGGCACGACGTTGTCGTAGAGCCCGCCAAAGTCGTCCCAGGCCAGGAAGATCGCGGTCGATTGCCAATCGGGACTCTGCATGATCAGGTTGATCAGCCCGGTGACGTAGGTCTGCCCGTGGCTGAGCACGCTGCCTGGATGCTCCGAGACCTGGTAGCTGGGCACGATCCACGAGACGGCGGGGAGCCTGCCTTCACGCGCAGCAGTGAAGAACCCGTTCAGTGATTGGATGTCGCCCAGCTGGTGATCCCGGCGGACCGTGTCGAAGTACCGCAGGGGATTCCAGAGCCCGAGCGAGGTGGGGCCCTGCGTGCGGGGCGCACACGTGAGCTTGGCGTCGCTTTCGCAATCGGGTTCGATGCCCTTGAAGATGTAGTAGCGCCAGCTGACGTGCGCTTTGTCGAGCAGCCAGGTGAGGTCGGCCCAGGCGTAGTCCGGTGGATGCTTGGTATTGAGCGTGGCAGGGATATCCGCCTTACAGCTCATTGGTTGATGCGGGACCTTGCAAATCGCCGACCACGCGGAAACCAGGTAGAGATGGGCGGGAAGGCTGTTGCCGAGCACGGGTTCGAACATGTGGTCCTGGAGCACGAAGTCGCGCGCGTAGGTCCAGTAGTTCGGAATGTCCTTGCCGTTGTGGTAGCCGACCGCATCGTCAGCAGGCTTGGTCGGTGCGCCGAGGGCCTCCTGCTGGGCGATGAAGCCGTTCATCTTGCCGCCGTTGACGTCCTCCTCGACGGCGGGCCGCGTGTGCGGAGCGCCATAGTTGAAATCGTGGCGGTCGTGAAACGGCTTCACGCAGTGCTCGCGCGGGTCGGGCACGCACGGCACCGCGCCCGGGTTGCCGGCGAGGCCGGGAATCCCAGCCGCGCCCGGGTAGGTCCCGAAGTAGTCATCGAAGGAGCGGTTCTCCTGCATGATGATCACGACGTGGCGGATCTTCTCGATCCCCACGGGCGCGGCGCTGTGGTGCGCTGCCAGGAGCGCCTGAACGCGCGCCCGCAGCAGCTGCGGCGCGCCCGCGCCGGGCGCCTGACCGGCAGCCGCCGTGACCACGATGGCGGCCACGGCCGCCACCGCTGTGATCCTTGCCCCCCTCATCGATCTAAAGGCTGCGCACGTAGGCCCCTTGCGACTCAAATGTAACGCGCGTGGCCGTGGCCCAGTCGCGCGCCTCGCGCTCGAGCAGCTCGATCACCGTGCCGGTGTGCTCGAAGTGACACCAGACGAGCACGCTCGGCCCCGCGCCGGAGATCGTCGCGCCCAGGGCGCCGAGCTTGCGGCGCCTTGTTCGAGCAGCTCGCCGAGCGCGGGTAGAGGTGGGCGCGGGCGGGCTGGTGAAGGCGGTCCTTGAGGCCCGCCGCGATCAGGTCCCAGTCGCTCGTGCACAGTCCGAGCATGAGGGTCGAGGCGTGGGCCAGGTTGGCGACCGCATCCTTGAGCGGGACGTTTTGCGGGCAGCGCTGCGCGTGCCGCTTCGGTGCGCACCGGCTCTCGGGGCACGACCATGATCGCCTCGAGCCCCAGGGGCGCCTCGAAGCGGTGGGTCCTTCCGTCTGCGCACACCACGAACCCGCCCTCGAGCGAGGCCGCGACGTTGTCGGGGTGGCCCTCGAGCTCGGTTGCCCAGCGCGAGCAGGTCAGCGTCGAGCTCGAAGATGTGGTCGGCGGCCATCAGCCCCGCCACGATCGCGGCGCCGCTCGCGCCCACCCCCCCGATCGAGCGGGATCGCCGAGGAGATCCGGAACTCGAACTCGTCGGCCGGATGCAGGCGCTCGAACGCGCGCACGACCAGGTTCGTCGCGGTCCTTGGGGATGTCGAGCTCGGTGTGGACGGCGAACGAGCCGGTCTCGACCACCTCCAGCTCCAGGTGCAGGGCGAGCGCGGCCGCCAGCACGTCGAAGCCCGGCCCCAGGTTGGCCGAGGAGCCAGGCACGCGCACGAGCCGGCGGCGGCCGAGGCCGGCTCACCCGAGCACCGCCTGCTCGAGCATGCCGAGATCGGGCTCGCAGGCGACGATCGAACCGGCCTGCGCGAGCGCGGTCTGGGGGTCCTTGAGGCCGTGGCCGGTGAGCACGCAGACGACCGTCCGGGCGTCTCCGGCGCCGTGGGCGAGCAGGCCCGCCACGCTCGCGGCCGAGGCGGGCTCGCAGAAGACCCCCTCCTGGTCGGCGAGAAAGCGGTAGGCGGCGAGGATCTGCTCGTCGCTGACCGCCTTGACCTGGCCGCCCGAGGCGGTCATCGCATGCATCGCGTCCTCCCAGCGGGCCGGGTTGCCGATCCGGATCGCGCTCGCGACCGTCTCGGGATTCGCGACGGGCGCGCCGTGCACGAGCGGCGCGGCGCCGGCCGCCTGGAAGCCGAGCATCCGCGGCCGCGTGCGCGGCCTCGGTGAAGCCGCGCCAGTAGGCGGTGATGTTGCCGGCGTTGCCGACCGGGATGCAGAGCGCGTCGAGCTCGGCCTCGAGCTCCTCGAGCAGCTCGAAGGCGGCCGTCTTCTGGCCCTCGATGCGCAGCTCGTTGACCGAGTTGACGAGCGCGACGGGGTGGCGCTCGACGAGTTCCCGCACGAGCTTCAGCGCGGCGTCGAAGTTGGCCTTGAGCGCGACCACGCGAGCGCCGTGGATCAGCGCCTGGGCGAGCTTGCCGGTGGCGATCTTGCCCTCGGGCACGATCACGGCGCCGCGCAGGCCCGCTCGAGCCGCATAGGCGGCGGCCGAGGCGGCGGTGTTGCCGGTCGAGGCGCACACGACCGCCTCGCGCCCTCCCTGACCGCGGCGGAGACCGCGCAGGTCATGCCGCGGTCCTTGAAGGAGCCGGTCGGGTTGGCGCCTTCGAGCTTCAGGAACACGTCCGCGCCCGCTTTGTTGAGAGCCGCGGGGCTCTGAGCAGCGGCGTCGAGCCCTCGCCGAGGCGAGATCGACCGGGTCCTCAGGCGCGAACGGCAGCCGCTCGCGGTAGCGCTCGATCACCCCAGGCATCCGGGCTGCGTCCATGGGCGGCCAGCATGTCAGAGGCCTGGCCCTGAGGTCGCCTACAAGCCGCTCCCCTGAGTGGACCTACAGTGTCGTAGGATTTGCGCCCGCGATGGCCGACGACGGCTACTTCCCACACGGGACGTCGATCCTGCGGCGCGTCCACGAGGAGCGCGCGGTGGGGCTGTTCTACGGCCAGCGGGCGCTCTGCATCGGCGCGCTTTCGCCGCTCAACTACGTCGGCACGAGCGAGCATTCCTCGGCCAAGCTGAAGCCTTCCGTCGCTTGGCGCATACGGCGATCGAGTTCGAGCGGGTGTTCTTCGGCACCCGCGCCGAGGCCGACTCGTTCTGGCGCGGGTGAGACGCCTGCACGAGCGGGTGCGGGGCGAGCTGCCGTTCGACTGCGGCCCGCTGCCCGCCGGGCGCGCCGTACTCGGCCTTCGACCCCGAGCTGATGCTGTGGACGGTCGCGGTCATCGCCGACTCGGCGCGGTACTTCTACGAGCTGTTCGTGAGGCGGCTGTCGGCGCCGGAGCGCGATGCGCTGTGGGACGACTACGTGCGCTTCGGCGAGCTGTTCGGGATGCCGCGCTCCGTGGCGCCCGAACCTTCTCGGAGTTTCAGTCCTGGTGGCGGGCGAAGCTCGGCGGCGCCGAGATGTTCCTGACCGACGAAGCGCGCGCGGTCGGTTATGCGACCGCGTTCGAGATCCCGCTGCCGGCGATTCACCAGCCGTTCAAGCGCGTCCACGACCTGATCATGCTCGGCAGCCTGCCGGCGCGAGTTCGGCAGCTGTACGGGCTGCGGTTACGGCGCGCTCGAGCAGGCCGCCTTCCGAGCCGCCGTCACTGCCGTCAGGGCCGCCCGCCTGGCGACGCCGGCGCCACTCGCGCGCGGGTCGAGCGTGCGCTCGTACAAGCTCGTGGCGGCGACCGAGCGCTGGCGGATCGAGCACGGCCGGCCCACGCCGCAGGTGCGCGCGTGAGAGCGCCCGATCACGAGATCGCGATCATCGGCGCCGGGCTCGGGGGGATCGGGGCGGCGATCGCGCTGAGGCGGGCGGGGCTCGAGGACTTCGTGATCCTCGAGCGTGCAGAGGACATCGGCGGCACCTGGCGGGACAACACCTACCCCGGGCTGACCGTCGACATCCCGGCGCAGGCCTACCAGTTCTCGTTCGAGCTCAATCCAGACTGGTCGCACGTGTACGCGCGCGGCCGGGAGGTCAAGCGCTACATCGACCGCTGCGCCGACCGCTACGGCGTGCGGGACTTCGTGCGCCTGCGAAGCGAGGTGCGCGCACGGCGCTGGGACGAGAGCGCACCACCTGTGGCGGCTCGAGCTGCCCGACGGCGAGCTGACCGCGCGCTTCGTGATCAGCGCCGTGGGGGCGTTTGTCAACCCCAAGCCCGCGAGCCTCGGCGGGATCGAGGAGCTTCGCGGGCGAGGTGCTCCACTCCGCCGCCTGGGACCACTCGGTCGCGCTCGAGGGCAAGCGGGCGGCGATCGTCGGCACGGGCGCGAGCGCGATCCAGATCATCCCCGAGATCGCGCCGCAGCTGGCGCGGCTCGACGTCTACCAGCGGACCCCGATCTGGGTCGGGCCGAAGCTCGATCTGCCGACGCCGGATGCCGTGCGGTGGCTCTTCCGTCGCTTTCCCGCCGCTCAGGAGGCCGTCCGCCGCGCGGTCACCGACCTCGTCGAGGCGGGGCTCGTCGGACTGGTCGTCCACCACGATCAGTTCGGCTGGATCACGCGCGTCGGCAGGCTGGCTGGCGCGCCACGTCTGGTATCCGCTGCAGGTCCGCGATCGCGACGTGCGCCGGCGGCTGACGCCGTCCTACGAGGTCGGCTGCAAGCGTCCCTCGGTTTCGAACACCTACCTGCGGACGTTCAACCGTCCCAACGTGGAGCTCGTCTCCGAGCCGATCGAGCGGGTGGTCGAGCGCGGCGTGAGGACCGCCGACGGCCGCGAGCGGCCGAGTCGACGTCCTGGTCCTGGCGACCGGGTTTCAGGCTCGCGACCGACCCCGAGAACTACCGGCTGAACCCTGTGCGCGGCCGCGACGGCTTCGACCTGGCTCAGTTCTACGCCGACAACCACGCGCGCTCGTACGAGAGCATCAGCCTGCCGGGATTACCCAATCACTTCATGATCTTCGGCCCCTACGGCTGGACCGGCGGCACCTGGCACCAGCTGGTCGAGACCGCCTCGCACCACATCATCCGGGTGATCGAGGAGGCCCGGCGGCGAGGAGCCACCGCGGTCGAGGTGCGCGAGGACGCCGCCGAGCGCTGGACGCGATTCGCGCGGGAGCGGCTCGGGCGCTCGCTGTGGGCGCTCGGCTCGTGCCAGCAAGCCAACAGCTACTACTTCGACCACCACGGCGATACGCCGTTCCTGCGCCCGACGAGCGCCAAGCAGGCCTGGCAGGCGGCGCGGAGCTTCCCGCTCGACGACTACGCGTACCAGACCTCCGATCGCCCCGAAGGCAGCCGCCACGAGCGCCCGCACGCAGTGTCAAACAGGTGACTAATTACCTGTAGTGCCTGCAATCTGGGGGTAACACATTGACTTCCCTTTTCGGGCAAGTGATTTGCCCGAAAAGTGCAACTGCAACTTGCGGTTCTTTCTTGCATTTTCACTGTAAATCGCGATATCTTGAAAAGCGGTAATACGAGCGCGGTGGCCTGCGTCGGGCCAGGCCTGACGGCAGCCATCGTTCGGAGGCTCAATCAGAGCCAACGAAAGGGGAAGAAGACGATGACGGAAGAAGCTCGGCGGGGACGCCGGAGCACGGAGGCGTTGCGTCGTCATGCGCCTCATACGGGAGGTCTGAGGAGATTCCTCCTACTCGGTGGTATTGCACTGACAACACTCGCGATGGCAACCTCTGCCGCCGCGATGGCGCCGATGGCGGCGCCCGTGAATTCAGCCGCTCACCATCGCCATCACCATCACCATCGCGGGAAGTTCCAATGCGAGGCGTGGGGAGCGATCATCGGTGGCACGAGCTTTGCCCAGGCCAACAAGCCCGGCAAGCCGTGTCAAAACAAGCACGGCCGAGTTAACAAGGCCGGGCGCACGGTCGGCGCGCTGAAGCTGAAGGTCGGCGGACTCACCGCCGTCAGTCAGCTGAAGAAGTGGAAGGTCGTGCGCTCCGGAACGAGCGGAAACTCGAGCGCCCGGACCGCCAAGGTGTCCATCACCCTCGGCGGCAAGAAGGCGATCCAGATCGGCGTTGCGACGTCGTCTGCTTCCGCCACGTGTGTCGGCAAGGGCCACAAGCTGTCGGTCAAGGAGAAGACGGCCTCGAACGTCGCGTACCTCGTGCTCGGCGGCAAGAAGACCAAGATCGGCAACAAGTACATGAAGATCCCGCTCGGGATCGCCACGATCTATTTCAACCGCGTGCTGAAGAGCGGCCATACGCTCATCCGCCGCGCGGTCGAGATCGATCTCGGCGGTACGAAGCCGACGGTGATTTTGGCTCAGTCTCGGGTTGGCTACACGGGCCGTCCGTGTGCAACCTGATCCATTCCTGAGACCGTAAGTTGGCTGCGGGGGCCGGCGTTCGCGCCGGCCCTCGTTGCTTTCTAGCCGAACTCCTCCTCGAGCACGCGGATCGCCCGCGGCGGGGCGCGCAGGAAGCCGAGCCCGGCGAGCTCTGCCATCGCGGCCTGGAAGCGCGACTCGAGGACAGGGTGCACAACCATCACGAGCCGGGCCTGGTCATGCAGTCCCTTCTGCACAACCGACTTGACAGAGACGCTGTGGCCCGCCAGCACCTGCGCCACGTTGGCGAGCACGCCGGGCTCGTCGGCCACCTCGAGGTGGAGGTAGAACGCCGATGCGACGTCGGCCACGATCTTTAGCTTGCGGGAGGTCGGCGGCGTCGAGGCCGGCGGGATCATGGCGCTGATCACATCGCCGAGCACCGCACTCGCGGTCTGGGTCCCCCCGCGCCCGGCCCGGACATTGTGATCTCGGTGATCTCCTCCGACTCGACCGTGACCGCGTTGAAGGGACCGCTGACGGACGCGAGCGGATGCCCGGGGTAGAGAAATGCCGGGTGAACCCGCACCGACAGTCCCTCTCCGATGCGCTCGGCTGTGCCGATCAGCTTTAACCCAAGGCCAAGCTCGCGCGCGTATTCGAGGTCGTCGGGCTGGATGTGCTCGATGCCCTCGTAGCGGACCTCGTCGATGTGCACGGGCGTGTCGAAGGCCAGGCGGGCGAGGATCGCCATCTTGGCTGCGGCGTCACGGCCGTCGACGTCCTCGGACGGATCGGCCTCGGCGTAGCCGAGCCGCTGCGCCTCCTCGAGGGCCGCGGCGAACGTCTCCCCCGTGCGCGCCATCTCGGTCAGGATGAAGTTGGTCGTGCCGTTGACGATCCCGTGGACGCGGTCGATGGTCGCTCCAGCGAGCGACTCCTGGATCACGCGGATGACCGGCACCACGCCGGCCACCGAGCCCTCGAAGCGCAGCTGCACGCCCCTCGTGCGGGCGAGCTCCCACAGCTCCTCGCCGTGCCGCGAGAGCAGCTGCTTGTTGGCTGTGACGACGTGGCGGCCGGCCTCGATCGCTTTGAGGACGTACTCGCGCGCGGGCTCGAGTCCGCCGATCAGCTCGACGATCAGGTCCGAGCGCTCGAGGATCTGGTCGAAGTCGCCGTCTCCGCGGGTGAGAATTCCCGAGAGCTCTGGCTTCAGCCCGGTGGCGAGCTCGATCCGCCCGGCCTGCTCGGGCAGCAGCTTGGCGAATGCAGCGCCGACGGTCCCGTGGCCGAGCAGGCCGACGCGGAAGGTGCCGTCACTCGAGATCACGTGCCGCCAGGTCTTCGTAGGTCTCGCGCCGTACGACGACGCGAGCTGCACCGTCGCGGCAGAAGATCACCGGCGGTCGCGGCACGCCGTTGTAGTTGTTGGCGAGCGCATGACCGTAGGCGCCGGTCGCGGGGGTGACGATCACATCGCCGGGAGCGGGGTCCGGCAACGGGAGGTCGCGCGCGATCACATCGCCCGACTCGCAGTGTTTGCCCGCGAGATGGAAGCGGTCTGAGGCCTTGGCCAGCGGCCTGTTCGCGATCACCGCCTCATACGGCGCGTCGTAGAGCATCGGCCGCATGTTGTCGGACATGCCGCCGTCGACGGCCACCCACCCCGAGACGTTGCGCTTCACCGTCTGGACGGTGTAGAGCGTCACAGTCGAGTTCGCGACCAGCGCCCGGCCGGGCTCGAGCAGGAGTCCTTCTCTGTCCCGAGCGCGGCATGCACGGCTCGGGTGATGGCATCGATGTAGTCGCCGATCGAGGGCGGCTCGTCTTTGGCCGTGTACGCGGCCCCGAGCCCGCCGCCGAGGTTGTAGACCTCGAACTCGCCCAGGGTCGCCATCGCCGCGACCGCTTCGCTGAACGGGTCGAGATCGAGCAGCTGCGAGCCGATGTGCGCGTGCAGCCCGACCAGTTTCAGGTGTGGCGTGGTCCGAGCGCGCGCGATCGCCTCCGGGGCCTGGGCGAGCGAGAAGCCGAACTTCGAGTCGGCCTGGCCGGTTGAGATCGCGTGGTGCGTTTCCGGCGAGACGCCAGGGGTGATGCGGATCAGGACCTCCTGGCCTCCGTTATGCGCCGCGGTGCCGAGCCCCGCCTGAGCGGCGATGCGCTCGAGCCGGTCGAAATCGTCGAAGGAGTCGAGCACGATGTGGCCGACGCCGGCCGCGACCGCCTCGCGCAGCTCGAGCTCCGATTTGGCGTTCCCATGCAGGTAGATCCGCTTAGGATCGAAGCCGGCCTTCAGTGCCAGCGTCAGCTCGCCGCCCGAGGCCACGTCGCAGGCGAGGCCCTCTTCCCGCAGCAGCGTGTAGACCGCGGTGCACGGGAAGGCCTTCGAGGCGAAGAGCACATCAGAGTTCTCGTGGCGGCTCTTCAGGTGCTCTTTGAAAGTGCGCGCGCGGCTGCGGAGGTCGTCCTCGGCGACCACGTAGGCCGGGGTCCCGAACTCGCGCGCTAGGTCGGTCAGGTCACACCCGCCGACCTCCAGGTGGCCGAGGGCGTTGACCTTCGTCCCGAGTGGAAAGACGTGCGGGGCGACGGCGAGCTGGGTCGAGGTGTTATGCGCCTCGGTAGCCGACACGGGTCGCCGATCATGCCATGATCGCTGCATGCGCCGGCTTGTGCGGACCGTGCGCCCGACACTCGCCCGCGCGGAGTGGGCGGCACGAGGGGCTCTCGTATTCGCTGTGGCTGCCCACCGGCGAGGTTTTGGGCGGGGTGGTGGTCCTGCACGGCGCAGGATCTTGCAAGGAGAGCCACCACGACTTTGCCCGCTCGCTGGTCGCTGCTGGGCTGGCAGCGCTGCTGTTCGACCAGCGCGGGCACGGCGAGAGCGAGGGGCCGATGGACGGGCGGGCTCTCTCGGATGTGGCCGAGATGGCTTCGGTGCTGCGGGCCGGGTGCGGCGAGCCTGAGTTGCCCCTCGCGCTACGGGGCTCATCGATGGGCGGGTGTTTGGCGTTGTTGGCTGGTTCGCTGGTAGGAGCGGCGGCCGTGGTGGCGATCTGTCCCGCTGACCCGACGGGCCTGAGGCGTGGCCTGCGCGCGGGCGGGTTCTCGTTCGACGCCGACGTGGAGGCGCTAGATGCCCTCTTGGCCGGTTGCTGACCTGTACGCGGCCGTCGAGGAGCTCTCGACGCCGATCCTGGTGATGCACGCGGCCGGCGACGAGCAGGTGCCAGTCGAGCACTCGCGCGAGCTCTCGCTTCACTTTCGCTCGCCTCGGAGCCGCCTGATCGTCGTGCCCGGCGGCCACCACCGCTCGGTCCAGCACGATCCTGAGTTGCAGGCTGTGAGCGTGAAGTTCTTGGTCAAGGCTTTCTCAAGCCGCGACGAGCGAGCTCCTTCAGGCTCCGCTCACGGACTTGACGCGAAACCTTGAGTCACCACTTATTCGGTCTGCCACCATAAGGTCACGATGGCATCACGAGCCGCCAAGACATTCGGTCGCGATCGCGGACTTCAGGTCCGCATGACCGTGACCATGTTCCTGCTCGGGCTCGTCTATGCCGTGCTGGTCGCTGTGCTGATCGCGGCCGGAGCCGGCGCGGTCGTGATCGCGGTCGTGGCCGCCGGGCTGTTCCTGCTCCAGTTCTTCACCTCGGACAAGATCGCGCTGTTCTCGATGGGCGCGCGCGAGGTCACGCCCGAGCAAGCGCCCGGAGCTGCACGCGATCATCGACCGCCTGTGTGTGCAGGCCAATCTGCCCAAGCCCAAGGTCGCGGTCGCCCAGACGCCAATGCCTAATGCCTTCGCGGTCGGCCGCTCGCCCAAGACGGCGACCGTCTGCGCCACCACCGGGCTCTTGCAGCTGCTCGAGCCGGCGGAGCTCGAGGGCGTGCTCGGGCACGAGCTCACCCATGTCGGGAACCGTGACGTGATGGTGATGACGATCGCGAGCTTCTTCGCCTCGATCGCCGCCTTCATCGTGCAGATGGGGTTCTGGTTCGGCGGCGCCTTCGACGATGACAACAACTCTGGGGCGATCAGCTTCATCGTCGTGATCCTCGTCTCGGCGGTGGTCTACATCGTCTCGTTCGTCCTGCTGCAGGCGCTCTCGCGCTATCGCGAGTTCGCCGCCGACCGCGGCTCGGCGATCATCACCGGCCGGCCCAGCGCGCTGATCTCGGCGCTGATGAAGATCTCGGGCACGATGGGGCAAATCCCGCAGCGGGACTTGCGTGCCGCTTCCGGCGAGCTCGCGGCCTTCTACATCTTCCCGCCCAAGGCGAAGCAGACCGTCGCCTCGCTGTTCTCGACCCACCCGCCGCTCGAGGCGCGGATCGCAGCGCTGCAGCGGCTCGAGGCGCAGCTGCAGGGCACGGCCTGATCCCACCTCCCCGCGGACTAGGATTTGAGCCATGCCGACGCTGGTACGTGACCCCCAGCCGGCGGAATTTGAGGCGCTGTTAGAGCGCCGCCGCAGGCTCGGCCAAGATTTGCTGGATGAGGTCTGGGACGGAGTCCTGCACATGAACCCTGCCCCACACAGGCGCCACACGAACATCCAACAGCAGCTTGCTGAGCTGCTGGGACCGCTCGCGCGAGAAGTCGGGCTGCTCTGCCAGTTGGGAATCTTCAACCTCGGCGAGCCCGATAACTACCGCGTACCCGATGGCGGTCTCTTTCGGCCAGGACCAGACGAGCTCTACAACCCGACCGCAGCCCTGGTCGTCGAGATCGTCTCCCGCGGCGACGAGACCTGGGACAAGCTGCCTTTCTACGCAGCCCGTGGAGTCGATGAGGTCCTGATCGTCGATCCGCAGGAGCGGTCGGTCCACTGGCGCGCGCTTGCCCGCGGCCAGTACCGCGAGATCGACCGCAGCGCCCTGATCGACTTCGGTTCGGCGGAACTAGCAAGGCGGATCGAGTGGCCGGCTGACTGATCGGCCTTCGAGGCCACGCGCCTGCGCGAACACGCCCGCTTGGACCGGCGCGCTCGCGCCTGGGCCTCTCGCAACAGACGATCACTGAATAATCCCGGGCCAGTGTCTCCCGGGACACCCCCCCTCCCCCCGGTGGTCATCCTTTGCGGCGGTGCAGGCACGCGGCTGCGTGAGCACTCGCGCTCGCTTCCCAAACCGCTCGTGGAGATCGGTGGCAAGCCGATCCTGTGGCACGTCATTCACATCTACATCGCCCAGGGGTTCTCGGACTTCCTGTTGCTGACCGGGTTCCAGAGTGAGCTGATCGAGCGATTCGCGCGGAGCGAGGCTTGGCCCGCGCCCGCGTCGTTGCGCGTGTTTGACACTGGAGTCGATACGCCAACGGGGGGCCGGCTGCGGCGAGCGGCGGATGTCGTCGATGCCCAATCGGTGTGCGTCACCTATGCCGACGGCCTGGCCGACGTCGACCTCGCACGAATTGATCGCCTATCACCGCAGCCACGGAGCGCCGGCGACGATGACCGTGGTCAGGCCGCTGCTGCCCTTCGGCGTGGCCGAGCTGAACGGCGACGGCACGATCCGCGGCTTCGCCGAGAAGCCACGCAGCGAGCACTGGATCAACGGCGGCTTCTTTTGCTTCGAGCGGGAGGTGCTCGAGCGGCTCGAGCCCGACTCGGTGCTGGAGCGAACGCCGCTGGAGCGGCTGGCGGGTTCTGATGCCTTGAGAGCTTTCCGCCACGAGGGCTTCTGGCAGTGCATGGATACCTACAAGGACGCGGTCGCCCTCAACGAGCTGTGGGCTGCCGGGCAGGCGCCGTGGAAGATCTGGACCTGAGCAGCCATCGGGTGCTCGTCACGGGCGCCTATGGCCTGATCGGGTCATGGCTCACGGCCGCGTTGGTTGACCTGGGCGCGCGGGTGTGCGTGATTCGCCGCGACCGACCGCTGTTGTCGGCTCTGACCTCCATGAGGCTCGAAGAGCGGATTGACGTGGTCGATGGCGACATCTGCGTCGACGGTCTGGTCGCACGGGCGTTGTCGGAGTACGAGATCGACTCCGTCTTTCACCTCGCCGCCCAGACAATCGTCGGGACCGCGACGCGCTCGCCGCTTTCGACGTTCGAGACAAACATCCGCGGGACGTGGACGGTGCTCGAGGCGTGCCGGGTTTACGGCGTCGAGCGCGTGATCGTGGCGTCCTCGGACAAGGCCTACGGGCGGTCTCCGAAGCTGCCGTACCGGGAGGATGCGGCGCTCGAACCACGCCATCCGTACGAGGTCTCGAAAGCCGCCGCCGACCTCGCTCGCCCGGTCCTACTGCGCACACCTGGGAGCTGCCCGTGGCGGTCACTCGGTTTGCGAACGTCTACGGCGGCGGCGATGCCAACGGCTCTCGACTGGTTCCTGAGGCTGTGAGGGCCGCGCTTTCAGGCCGGCCGCCGGTCGATCCGCTCGGATGGCACCCCCGAGCGCGACTTCCTCTATGTGGACGACGCCGTGGCCGCGTACCTTGCGATCTGGCAGGCGCTCGGCTCGAGTGACGGCGCCGCCGGAGAGGCTTTCAACGCCGGGCGGAGGGCGAGCCTTTTGCGTCCGTGACGTTGTCGAGCTGATCTGCCGGCTGGCTGGCGGCGGGGTCGAGCCCGAGATCCGCGGCGCAGGGCGTACCCGAGGGCGAGATCGACCGGCAATGGGTCGACTACTCGAAGCTGCGGACTCTGACCGGCTGGGAGCCGCGCGTCGAATTGGAGGACGGCCTCAGCCGGACGATCCAGTGGTACCGAGAGCACCCAGAGTGGCTTCGCTGAGCCGCGTTCTAAGCTGAGGGCCGTGGGACTGCTCGACGTCATCCTCGGCCGCCGCAAGCTCGCGGGTCCCGCGCCTGACCGGCTGTTCGCGATCTCGACCGCCTACGTGACCTTCGAGACTGAGCTTCAGATCACATCGCGCGGCGCCGCCGGCATCGTCTTTCAGCCGCTCCAGACGGCGGACTTTCTCTCGATCGTGCGGGAGATGGAGCAGGTGGTAAAGGCGACCTGCTCCGACAGCGACACGACGGTCGAGAGCTCCGACGACCCGTATGGCTTCCGCTGGCTGATCCTGCGCGGCAACAGCTTCGACGACCTGGTCGTGGGCATCAATGCCGTCAGCGGCGAGCTCGAGGCGGGCGGCTATGGCGAGCGGCTGCTGTGCGCGGTCTTCGCCTTCGAGGACGAGCGCAAGCGACCGATCTACTGGATCTACAACTACAAGCGGGGGTCGTTCTATCCGTTTGTGCCCTCGGGTTCAGACGCGGGCGCCGCGGCGACGGCCGAGAGCGCCGGCGGCTTCGTCCAGTCAGCGACGGGACAACGAGCGTGAGCTCGTCCTGAAGGCGCAGGTCGGAAGCGAGCTGCCCGTCGAGGCTGAGCTCGAGCGGTGGTTCCCGCTCTGGGGGATTCCGATCTGAGCAGATCGCCGGATATGCTCACGCGATCTGTGAGCACGACCGAGCTCGAGCTGATCGCGGCTCGCGACGGAGCCGCGATGTCGCAGGTTTCTACGACAGCCGTGTCGCCGGCGTGAGACAGTTCTGCGAGGCCGTTTGCCCGCCCGACCGGGTCGAGGACGCGGTCGAGGCGGCGATGGTCAACTTCCTCGCCCGGGCAACCGAACGGCCCGCAGGCATAGTCCCCGAGGACCTGCTGCGCAAGGCGACCCGCGAGGTCGCTGCGGGCAGGATGGGGCATGCGCTCGAGCCCGGCGATCCGCGGTGTGTCGCGATGCCCGAGCTGCTGGCGGCGCGGGTCAACGGGGAACTGCCCGGCTCTGAGAGGCTGGTCATCGAGCACCTGGCCGATTGCGTCACCTGTCAGGCGAGCGCCGCGCGCCTGGAGCAGGCCGAGACGGCGTTCGCCGATTGGCCAGTCCCGCAGCGAGACGCCCGAGGGGCATGGCTCGAGCTCGCGGAGGCCGAGGCGCCTGTTGCGCCTCGAGACCTCCAATGGACACCGCCACCCCGTCTGAGCTCGCCCCGACTCCACCATCCGCTGAGCCCGCCCCGCCGACGTCAGCCGCTGCGCCCGTCCCGCCTCCGTCCGCCCGCGTGCGCGCCCGTCGCGGTGGCCTGGTGGGCGCGGTGCGGGAGCTTGCCCGCAGGCGTTAGCGTGCCTGACACGGTCGTCGTCACCGGTGGAGCGGGGTTCATCGGCTCACACGTAGTCGACGCGCTCGTCGGCGCAGGGATGCGCGTGATCGTTCTCGACGACCTTTCGTCGGGCGATGCGCGTCGCGTGAACGCGGAGGCGACCCTCGAGACCGTCGACATCACCGACAAGCGCGCACTCGACGGCATCCTGGATCGCGCCTCGGCGAAAGCGGTCTACCACCTCGCGGCGCAGGCTTCGGTGACGGCTTCGGTGGCGAGTCCGGAGCGCGACTGCGACGTGAACGTGAAGGGCACGCTCAACTTGCTCGAGGCGGCGGCGCGCTGGCGGGCACCGTTGGTCTTCACCTCCACGGGCGGCGCCCTGTATGGCGACGCGGCTCCGATCCCCACGCCCGAGTCATTCATCCCGTCCCCCCTCGCCCCCTATGGCGCCTCCAAGTGGGCCGCCGAGGCCTATGTCAACACCTGGGCCAACAGCTCGAGCCTGCCACACGCGGTGCTGCGACTCGGCAACATCTATGGACCGCGCCAGAGCCCGCACGGTGAAGCCGGCGTGGTCGCGATCTTCAGTCACGCCCTATGGGCCGGCGAGCGCCCGCGCATGTACGGACACGGCAAGCCGACTAGGGACTATGTCCATGTAGCCGACGTGGTCGAGGCGATGCTGCGCGCGAGTGGAACCCGAGGGACTTTCAACATCGCGACCGGGATCGAGACCTCCGTGCGGCAGCTGTATTCGCTGCTTGCGGACGCGGCGGGAGCCTCGGTCGAGCCCGAGTCTCTGCCGCTGCGCGAGGGCGAGCTCGAGCGCTCGTGCATCGACGCGTCCCACGCTCGCGAGGTGCTTGGCTGGGACGCGCGGATTCCGGTTGCCGAGGGCCTCGCGCAGAGCTACAGGGAGCTGGTGGCGGGGTTCGAGGCGGAGCGGGCGCGGCAGTTCCGCGTCTCGCTCCGCGTCAGGCCTGCTGAGCTGGACTAAGTCCATGTCCGAGACCGTAAACATGCATGAGGCCAAGACACACTTGTCGCGTCTCGCCGAGCGCGCCGCGAATGGCGAAGTGATCGTGATTGCGCGCAACGGACGGCCATTGGCGCAGATCGGTCCGCTTCAAGCGGAACGCAAGCGCATCAAATTCGGCACGATGAAGGGCGAGATCTGGGTGAGCGACGACTTCGACGACCCGTTGCCACCCGAGCTCCAGCGCTACTTCGAGGGCTACGAAGACTGAGGCTTCTGCTCGATACGAACGCGCTCATTTGGGCTCTTGCCGGTCTGCTGAGCTCCACGGCGCAGGCGGCGATTGCGGATGCGGATGCTGTGTACGTGAGCGCAGCGACGATCTGGGAGATCGAGATCAAGCGAGCTGTCGGGCGGCTGACGGTGACCCAGGATCTGATTGCGAAGGTGGACGACGCGGGTTTTGAACGGCTCGCCGTCCTGTTCGAGCACGCCTCCGAGGTTGGAAGGCTGCCGCTGCACCACCGCGATCCATTCGACCGGCTGCTGATCGCCCAAGCCCGCGTCGAGGGCCTCACGCTCGCCACCGCTGACGAGCACATCCGCCGCTACGACGTACCCGTACTTGGGGTCAGCGGGCGCTAAACGCCGGCGCCGGCCGCCGTGCTGCGCACACCGTCTCCACGCATGGCACGGCACGGCTATGCTCCGGCGTTCGTGACTCCGAGCGAGGCCAAATCGAAGCGTGGGACCGTCGTCGTGACCGGTGGCGCCGGGTTCATCGGCTCGCACGTCGTCGACGCCCTCATCGCCGAGGGCAACCACGTAGTCGTGATCGACGATCTGTCCTCCGGACGGGCGGAGCTTGTCAACCCCGCGGCCGACCTGGTCACAGTCGACATCAGGGACCACCCGGCACTCGATGAGGCTACTCGGCCGCGCCAAGCCGAGCGTGATCTACCACCTAGCGGCCCAGTCGTCGGTCACCGCCTCCGTGCAGGACCCCCGCCGCGATTGCGAGATCAACGTGCAGGGCACGCTCAACGTCCTTGAAGCGGCTCGGCAGCAGAACGCCCCAGTGACGTTCGCCTCGACCGGCGGCGCGCTTTACGGCAAAGAGGCGCCTATACCCACGCCGGAGAGATTCATTCCTTCCCCCCACCCCCCGTATGGCGCCTCCAAGTGGGCCGCCGAGACATACGTCAACACCTGGGCCAACTCCTCCCGGCTACCCCACTCCATCCTGCGCATCTCGAACGTGTATGGGCCTCGTCAGAGCCCCCAGGGCGAGTCGGGCGTGGTCGCGATCTTCAGCTATGCGCTGTGGCGCGGGTGAGCGCTCGCACATGTACGGGCACGGCAAGCCGACACGCGACTATGTCCACGTCACCGATGTCGCCGAGGCGATGGTGCGCGCCACGCGTTGGCGCGGAACCGTGAACGTCTCGACCGGGACCGAGACCTCAGTGAGCGAGCTCTACTCGACGCTTGTCCGAGGCCGCCGGCGTGTCCCTGGAGCCAGAGCTATTGCCGCTGCGCGAAGGCGAGCTCGAGCGCTCGTGCATGGATCCCTCGCTCGCCGAGTTGATGCTCGGCTGGCAGGCCAAGATCCCACTGGCCGATGGCTTGCCGCAGACCTACCGCGAGCTCGTCGCCGAGTTCGAGGCTAGGGAGCCGGCGGCGGCGCGTTAGTAGCGGCGCGCTACTAAAGGGGCGCTGGGCGCGCTACTAGCGCTCAGGTGCCGAATGACGCGAGTCGAGCTGCGGCTTGGGCAGCCGCGGTATCAATCGCGCTCGTGCCGGTTGCAGGAAGTCGCGGTGATGCTGGTGCTCGGGTGGTCCCAGGAGCTCGCGCGATGCTGGTCGCCGTGGCTAGCGCGATTGATCGGGCCTGCGTACTTCTTGCAGTACTTCTTGCCGTGCTTCTTGTGGCAGCGCTTGATCTCCTTCTTCTCCTGCTTGCAGGCCCTCTTGTGCTTGTCGTAGTACTTGTCCTTCGGGCACTTGTGCACAAGCTTCTTATGCTGCTTCTTCTTCTCGCACTTCTTGTGGTCCTTGTCCTTGCAGTACTGCGCGACAGCGGCGGAGTTCCCGGCTGCTGCCGCCGGCGATCGCCAGCGCACCGCCGCTTCCGGCGACGAGGCCGACCATCGTCAGCACCGTGACGAGGTGCGTCCGCAAGGACCGCTGCTTTCCGCGTGCGATATGCCTGGCCAGAGTACTGCCGCTTGAGGCGATGAAGCTCCGGCCGCTCAGGTGAGACGCGGTTCGCCCGCAATGTCGCAACGACCGGCTCGAGCTCGCAGGGGAGCAAGTGTTGGTCTGAACCTCTCATCAACCCTTAATACGAACGAGAGGCCTGATTCTCAAATGGCCCAGACATTTTTAGCTCGTCGGCGCGCCTCGAATCGCCTGCACCTAATCTCTTTCTGAGCTCGATGTCGTTGAGACGCCCCGACCTCGTGAGGGGGCGGGGCGCGAAGCGCCGAAGTACGGATGGGCTGGAACAGTTTTCCCGACGCTACGGCGGGCGTAGGCGCTTGCCCTCTGGGCTTTGATGCCACTGCCGGCGGTCTCGTGGGGTATTTCGCTTTCAACGCCGGCGGATTTTTCCCAGGGCGCCAGCATTTGTGGCCGCATTTGTGTGCGTGCTCCTGATGCTGCGCGACTCTCGCCGAGGACCCTCTCGACGGAGTCGGTTGGCGCCTGGCTTTGTTCTCGTGGCGATGGCGTTGCTCGCGCTCGAAACCTTGCTCTCGCAGGGCTGGTCGCACGCCCCGGGGTCGCGCTGGTCGAGTTCGACCTCCCGCTCTTGTACTTGCTCGCGACGCTTCTCTTCGGCTCCGTGCCGCACCGAGGGCGACGGCTGGCCTTGCTGCTGCGCACGCTGACCGCGGCGATCGTCACGATGTGCGCATTCGCGCTGATAACTCGGCTGCTGCCCAACGTGTGGCCGACTTCGCCCGACGTCGCGAACAACCGCCTGAGCTTCCCGCTCACGTACTGGAACGCACTGGGACTGTTGGCCGCGCTCGGATTGGTGTTGTGCCTGCACTTCGCAAGCGACACGGCGGAGCGATGGCTCGTCCGGGTGCTCGCTGCTGCGGCGGTGCCCGTCAGGCGTGCACGCTGTACTTCACCTTCTCGCGCGGCGGCATCGCAGCGCCGTGGTAGCGGTCGTCGTCTACGTCGCTGCTGGGCCGGCCGCGGGCGCTCTTGAGCACGGCGCTCGCGACCGTGCCCACTACAGCGATCGCGCTCGTGGTCGCCTATCACGCCAACCTGCTGGCGACCACCAATCCCAACGACACCGGCCGCCGTATCCAGGGTCACCGTGTCGCGATCGCGTTGGCGCTGTGCATCATCGGCAGCAGCGGTTTTGCGCGAGCGCTTCTCGCGCTCGACCGTCCGCCTGAGCGACTGACGCTGCCCCGCGGCCTTGCTCGGCGCCACGCCTGGATCGGGTGGGCATCGTCTCGGCGCGCCGCGGTCATCGCCGCGACGGCGCTCCACGGCACGATCGCCCGTGAGTACCACCGCTTCGTCAACCCGGCATCCACCAATAGTCGACCGACTTGCGCGGCCGCCTTACCGACCCGGCGAATAACGGCCGCATCCCATGTCTGGCGGGTCGCCCTGGCACGGCTTTGAGTCGGCCCCGCTGCTTGGGCACGGGGCAGGCACTTTTGCCGACACCTGGGCACAGCACCGGCCCACCCCTTCTTCGTCCAGACGCCCACTCGCTCTACATCGAGGTGCTTGATGAGCTTGGGATCGTTGGGTTCGTGCTTCTTCTCGCGGCGATCCTGGGCGTCCTCGCGGCGCGCGAGCCGCATGCGGGGACCGAGGCGTGCGCTGTATGCGGTCGTGTTTGCCGTTCTACTTGCCTGGGCGCTCCACGCTGGGGTCGACTGGGACTGGGAGATGCCTGCGCTTTCGGTGATCTTCTTCGCGCTTGGCGGCGCAGTCCTCGCGCAAGCGACGAAAGACTCGGCGAGCCGACATCGCGGTCGAAGCGCACGACCGGCTCCGAAGATTCACTGCGTTCTCTGCGAGGGCGTCGCTCGCGTCGGCCGCGTCGCCGAGTGGCGGCCGTCACCCAGGCCGCGTGTTTCTCGCCATCGGCTGTCTTCTGCTCGGCGTCGCGCCCACTTATGTGTGGCTCGCGCAGCGGAAGCTCGACGCCGCCGAACGCATTCAATGCGGGGAACTGCAGCGGCAACCAGCGCTGCGCTGTCGTCGATCTCCATCGTGAGTGTGAAGGCCAAGCCATACGAGATCCTGGCCTACTGCGACATCCGCCGCAATGTCCCAAACGCGGCGCTAGCCGCTATCAACAAGGCCGTCTCCCTCGACCCACACGACTCCGATCTACACGCTTGATCTCGCCGTGATCCGGGCCGCGGCCGGCCAGAACCCGATCCCTGCGGCCCGCCAGGCCGTTTATCTGAATCCGCTTGACCATGACGTCCAGGAGGTCTGGCAGACCCTGCGCTCCGCCCACCGTCGCAGTGGCAGAGCGACGGCATGCAGTTCGTCAGCTAGTTCACGAGCCTATGATCGGGTGGCGCGGGTTCTCGGTCGATCCAGGCCCATGCGAGACGCCCCTTGACTACTTGCACGTCAGCCATGCCACTCCATGCGGCAGCAGCAATTTGAGCGACTCTACGCCGAGCACGCTGCGCCGCTGCTCGCATTCCTGGACTACCGCACTGGCGACCGCGCCCTCGCCGAGGATCTTCTCGCAGACACGTTTGAGCGCGCTTTGCGGACACCGCGTCGCTTCGATCCCCGGCGTGGGAGCGAGAAAGCCTGGCTGTACACGATCGCGCTTAATCTGCTGCGCGACCATGCTCGACGCTCCGCGGCCGGCAACGAGCACTCGAAAAGGTGGCGGCGGCGGAGGCGCGACTCCGGTGCGGACATCTCGAGCCCATCGAGCAGCGCGACAACGTCGCGCGCTCCAAACGCTCAGCCCCGAGGAGCGCGAGGCGGTCGCCCTCAAACCTGAGGGCGACCGCCTCGCGCTCCTCAGGGCTGAGAGTCTGAAGCGCCCTGCGGACGCTGTCGCGCTGTTCGATGGGCTCAAAAGTCCGGCGCCGGAATACGCGGCTCGGCCAGCCGCCACCTTCTCCAGTGCTCGCTGTCCAGCTGCGGCCCGCCGAGCGTGGTCGCGCAGCAGATTCAGGGCGATCGTGTACAGCCAGGCTTTCTCGCTCCCGCGCCGCGGGTCAAAACGCCCGGCTGGTCTAGGGCGCGCTCGAACGTGTCCGCGAGCAGATCCTCGGCCAAAGCCCATCGCCGGTTCGGTAGTCCAGGAAAGCGAGCAGCGGCGCAGCGTGCTCGGCGTAGAGTCGCTCAAACTGTTGCTGTCGCATGGAGCGGCATGCCTGTCATAGGAGGAGTCACGGGGGTCTCGCATGACCCTCGATCGCACCAGAGAACCCGCGCCAACCAGATCATAGGCTCGAGAACTCGCTCACGAGGCTCATACCGTCGCTCTGCCATTGCGACGGGTGGGCGGAGTGCAGGGTCAGCCAAACTTGCTGGACATCAGGGTCCCGCGGATTGAGCGAGACGGCGTGGCGTGCGGCCGGTATCGGGTTAAGACCGGCTGCGGCGCGGATGATGGCCAGCTCGAGTAAGTAATCAGAGTCTTGTGGGTTTAGAGAGATCGCCTTGCGCACCGCGGCTAGCGCCAGATTGGGTCGGTGCTGCTGGATGTCGCAATACCCCAAGATCTCGTACGGCTCGGCGTTTATCCCTACGAAGGAGATCGACGACAGCGCCGCGCTGGTTGCCGCTTGGCAGTTACCGGAGTCGAATGCATTTACGGCGGTATCGAGCCGCCGTTGTGCGAGCCAGACATACGTGGGTGAGGCGGCGAGCAGCAGGCAACCGATGCCGAGGAGCACGCGGACCTGGGGTGACGGCCGCCACTCGGGACGACGGGGCCGACGCGAGCGACGCCCTCGCTGGGAACGGCGGTGGGAATGTTCGGAGCCCGTCGTGCGCTTCGACCGCGAATGTCGGCCTCGGCCGATCCGTCTCTCCTCCCTTCGCGCGAGGACCGCCCCGCCCAGGGCGAAGGGGACCACCGTTAGGACGGGCATCTCCCAGTCCCAGTCGATACCAGCATGGAGCGCCCAGGCGAGCACCACCGCAAACGTGACTGCATACAGCGGACGCCTCGGTCCGCGCATGCGTCTCGCGATCCCCCACCAGGATGCCAAGCAGTGCCGCCAGGAGCAGCACCAGCCCGACGATCCAAGCTCATCTAGCGTCTCCATATAGAGCGAGCGGGCGTCAAGCACGAACATGGGGTTTGGCCTGTGCTGCGACCACGTCGTGGCAAACGTGCCTGCCCCGTGACCAAACACCGGTGCTGACTGAAAGCCATGCCATGCAACCTTCCAGACAGGGATGCGGTTGTCGTTCCCGGGGTCAGTAAGCCGGGCCCGGAGGTCGGTCGTATTGACCGGAAGCTGGGTTCAGAAAACGGTGGTACTCACGCGCGATCTGCGCTGTGAACGGCGATGGCGGCGATGACAACTGCGGCGCCGAGACTATGCCCACCCGACCCAGGCCTCCCGCCGAGCAAGGCTCGCAGGGCAGTCGTCAGCCGCGTCAGGCGGACGCTCCAGCGCGAGTAGCGCTGCGCGCAGAACGCTGCAGCCAAGATGATGCACAGCGCTAACGCGATCGCGACATGCTTACCCTGCGATACGGCGCCCGGCGTCGTTGGGTTATTGGTGGCCAGCAGGTTGGCGTGATAGGCGACCACGAGCGCGATCGCCGTCGCCAATCCCCGCCGAGAGTGCGGTGCTCAGGAGCGCCCGCGGTCGGCCCAGCAGCGCATAAACGACGACGGCTATCGCCGCAGCCGCGATCCCCACCGCGCGAGAAGGTGAAGTACACCGTGCATGCCTGCACCGGGGATCGCCGCGGCGGCCAGCACCCGCACGAGCCACCGCTCACGAGCGTCGCTCGCGAAGTGCACGCACAACACTGTTCCCAGTGCGGCAAAGAGACCCAATGCGTTCCAGTACGTGATCGGGTAGCTCAGGCGGCTGTTCGCGACGTCGGGAGCCGTCGGCCACGTGGGGTAGCAGCCGCGTGATCAGCGCAATTCCGGAGATCACGACGATCGCTGCGGTCAACGCCCGCAACATCAAGGCCAGCCGTCGCCCTCGGTGCGGCACGGAGCCGAAGAGAAGAGTCACGAGCAAGTAGACCAGCGGGAAATCGAACTCCCCGAAGCGTCCACGCCCGGAGCGTGCGACCAGCCCTTCGACAGCAGAGTCTCGAGCGTCAGCAACGACATCGCCACGAGAACAAAGGCCAGGCGCCAACTGACTCCGCCGAGCGGATCCCTGGCGAGAATCATGCGCAGCATCAGGATCACGCACAGAAATGCGGCCACGAACGCCGACTGGCCCGGGAAGAATCCGCCGGCGTTGAAGGCGAAATCGCTCACCAGACCCGCCGGCAGCAGCATCGAAGCCCACAGGGCGAAGCGCCTACCGCCCGCCGGAGGGTCGGGGAAAACTGGTTCCAGCCCATCCGTGACTTCGGCTGCTTCGCCCCCCGCCCCCTGCACGAGGTCGGGTGTCTCAACGAGATCCGAGCTCAAGAACCAGAGATTAGGTGCAAGCGATTAGAGGCGCGCCGACGAGCTAAACTGTCTGGGCCATTCGGAATCGGGGTTCTCGTTCGCATTAAGGGTTGGTGCGAGGTTCAGACCAACACCAGCTTCCCTCCGAGCTCGAGCCTGTCGCTGCGATTTTGCGGGCGAACCCGGCTGCACCTGAAGGCCGGAGCTTCATCGGCTCAGCGGCGGGCGCTCGCGCGCGCGGCCTCTCGCCTGGAAACATGTCCTTGCGGAGGCACCTGGTCACGGTGCTGACGATGGTCGGCCTCGTCGCGGAAGCGGCGGCGCGCTGGCGGTCGCGGGTGGCAGCGCCGGGAACTCCGCTGCTGCCGCGCAGTACTGCAAGGACAAGGAGCGTCACCATCACCATGTGAAGTGCGAGAAGAAGAAGAAGCATAGGAAGCTTGTGCACAAGTGCCCGCACGACAAGTACTACGACAAGCATAAGAAGGCCTGCCGCCAAGAGAAGCGGGAGATCAAAAAGTGCCACAAGAAGCACGGCAAGAAGTACTGCAAGAAGCACGCAGGCCCGATCAACCCCGGTAGCTCTGCGGCGACCAGTACCGAAGCCAGCTTTCTGCGTCATCGAGCACCCGCCGCTCCGACTCCTGCGACCGGCACGAGCGCGATCGATAGCGCGGCCGCCCAAGCCGCAGCTCGACTCGCCTCATTCGGCACCTGAGCGCTGAGTACCGCGCCCAGCGCCCCTGGTAGTAGTGCGCCGCTGTTAGCGCGCCGCGGCCGGCTCCCTAGCCTCGAACTCGGCGACCAGCTCGCGGTAGGTCTGCGGGCACCCATCGGCTAGTGGGATCTTGGCCTGCCAGCCGAGCATCAACTCAGCGAGCGAGGGATCCATGCACGAGCGCTCGAGCTCGCCTTCGCGCAGCGGCAATAGCTCCGGCTCCAGGGACACGCCGGCCGCCTCGGACAAGGTCGAATAGAGCCCCACCCACTGATGTCTCGGTCCCGGTGGAGACGTTCACCGTTCCCCGCCAGCGCGTGGCGCGCACCATCGCCTCGGCGACATCGGTGACGTGGACATAGTCGCGTGTCGGCTTGCCGTGTCCGTACATGTGCGAGCGCTCACCCCGCCACAGCGCATAGCTGAAGATGGCGACCACACCCGACTCGCCCTGGAGACTCTGACGCGACCCGTATACGTTCGAGATGCGCAGGATGGAGTGGGGGAGCCGGGAGGAGTTGGCCCAGGTGTTGACGTACGTCTCGGCGGCCCACTTGGAGGCGCCATATGGGGGGTGGGGGGAAGGAATCAATCTCTCCGGCCTGGGTATAGGCGCCTCTTTGCCGTAAAGCGCGCCGCCGGTCGAGGCGAACGTCACTGGGGCGTTCTGCTGCCGAGCCGCTTCAAGGACGTTGAGCGTGCCCTGCACGTTGACCTCGCAATCGCGGCGGGGGTCCTGCACGGAGGCGGTGACCGACGACTGGGCTGCTAGGTGGTAGATCACGCTCGGCTTGGCGCGGCCGAGTACCTCATCGACTGCCGGGTGGTCCCTGATGTCGACTGTGACCAGGTCGGCCGCCGGGTTGACGAGCTCCGCCCGTCCGGAGGACAGATCGTCGATCACGATGACGTGGTTGCCCTCGGCGATGAGGGCGTCGACCACGTGCGAGCCGATGAACCCGGCGCCACCGGTCACGACGACCGTCCCACGCTTCGATTTGGCTTCGCTCGGAGTCACGAACGCCGGAGCATAGCCGCTGCCGTGCCATGCGTGGAGACGGGGTGCGCAGCACGGCGGCCGGCGCCGGCGTTTGGCGCCCGCTGACCCCAAGTACGGGTACGTCGTAGCGGCGGATGTGCTCGTCAGCGGTGGCGAGCGTGAGGCCCTCGATGCGGGCTTGGGCGATCAGCAGCCGGTCGAATGGACCGCGGTGGTGCAGCGGCAGCCTTCCAACCTCGGAGGCGTGCTCCAACAGGACGACGAGCCGTTCAAAACCCGCGTCGTCCACCTTCGCAGTCAGATCCTGTGTCACCGTCAGCCGCCGGACAGCTCGCCTAATCTCGATCTCCCAGATCGTCGCTGCGCTCACGTACACATGCGCGGCATCCGCAAGCGCCGCCTGCGCCCTTGGGGCTCAGCAGTCCGGCGATAGCCCAAAGGGGCGCGTTCGTGTCGAGCAGAGCCTTAGGCTTTGCAGCCGCCGAAGGAACGCTGGAGCTCGGGTGGCAACGGGTCGTCGAAGTCGTCGCTTATCCAGATCTTTCCCTTCATCGTGCCGAACTTGATGCGCTTGCGTTCCGCTTGAAGGGGACCAATCTGCGCCAGTGGCCGTCCGTTGCGCGCGATCACGATCACTTCGCCGTTGGCGGCGCGCTCGGCGAGACGAAGCAAATGCGTCTTGGCCTCATGCATGTTGACGATCTCGGGCATGGACTTAGTCCAACTCAGCAGGTAGTAGATTCGGAGTTAGAGACGCGGAATCGACGACTCGCTCCGCCTCGAACCCCGCCACCAGCTCCCTGTAGCTCTGTGCGAGGCCTTCGGCAAGCGGGGCAAACCGCGTGTCCCAGCCAAGCACCTCGCGAGCGTGGGACGCGTCGATGCACGAGCGCTCGAGCTCGCCCTCGCGCAGCGGCAGAGACTCGGGCTCGCCCGAGGCTCCCGCCGCGTCCGCAAGCAGCGAGGACAGCCGCCGCACGGAGGTCTCGATGCGCCGGTCGCGATGTTGAAAGTCCCTCAATTTTCGACTCGCGCGCAGCATCGCCTCGACCACGTCGGCTACATGGACATAGTCCCTAGTCGGCTTGCCGTGTCCGTACATGCGCGGGCGCTCGCCGGCCCATAGGGCGTGACTGAAGATCGCGACTACGCCGGCTTCACCGTGCGGGCTCTGGCGCGGTCCATAGATGTTGCCGAGTCGCAGCACTGCGTGTGGCAGGCTCGAGCTGTTGGCCCAGGTGTTGACATAGGCCTCGGCGGCCCACTTGGAGGCGCCATAGGGGGCGAGGGGGGACGGGATGAATGACTCGGGCGTGGGGATCGGAGCCGCGTCGCCATACAGGGCGCCGCCCGTGGAGGTGAAGACCAGCGGTGCACGCCAGCGCGCCGCCACCTCGAGCAGGTTCAGCGTGCCCTTCACGTTCACGTCACAGTCGCGCTCCGGACTCGCCACCGAAGCCGTGACCGAAGCCTGCGCAGCGAGGTGGTAGACCGCTTTCGCCGAAGCGCGATCCAGGATGTCGGCGAGTGCGCGCTTGTCGGTGATGTCGACGGTCTCGAGGGTCGCCTCCGCGTTCACGCGACGCGCATCACCCGACGAAAGGTCGTCGAGAACGATCACGCGCATCCCTGCGCCGACGAGCGCGTCCACTACGTGTGAGCCGATGAACCCCGCTCCACCGGTGACGACGACGGTGTCAGGCACGCTAACGCCTGCGGGCAAGCTCCCGCACCGCGCCCACCAGGCCACCGCGACGGGCGCGCACGCGGGCGGACGGAGGCGGGACGGGCACAGCGGGTGACGTAGGCGGGGCGGGCGCAGCGGATGGTGGAGTCGGGGCGAGCTGGTGTTGGACGATGATT
>CAVTVF010000001.1:0-376215 GCA_963738195.1 uncultured Solirubrobacterales bacterium | reverse complement strand
TTTTTTTTTTACTTGGTTCAGTTAGGGCGCGTATTGCTGCGGTCTGCGGCTGGAGCGTGGGACTCGACGGATTGGGATCGTCCAGACATGCGTCTTCAGGGGTGGCCTTGCACCCCAGGAAAACCGTCCCCTTCTTGTCGACGACGAGGTCACCCTTGACGACGAGCCGGGAGCCGTTGGCGCCGAACGACGCCACCAATGCCGCGCCCTTGGTCACCGTGACCGTACCGATCACGGTTGCCAGTCCATTGTTGACCGCGCAGAAGCCTTTGACGGTCACGCCGTGTTTGTAGGTTCCCTTCAGTACGCCGGGGCTCATGAACGTGCCCGAGCACACATGCGGTGGCGAGGCGGGCTGCGCGCCAGCGCTTGCACCCGCGATTCCGAACACCAGTGCCGCGGCGAGGGCCAGCGGCACGCCAAATCTACGCTTCATTGATCCCCCTTAGTTGGATGAATGAGGCCCCCGTTCCCCGGGCCGGCCGTGGGCAGGACTCTACCGGGTTTATCGCGGCTGTCTGACCTAACTCGCACGCCCACCCAAGCGAGCCCGCGGAAAGCGCGCTCCTCATTGAGAACGCACCTCGCGCGGCCATAAAGGGTAGAAATTTGACCCAACGGGAACGGCGTCGTAGGCTGAGGGGGAGCTAGGGCTTCGCCCTCAACGCACCAGGACGGTGTGCGGGCCAGCGGGGCCGAACTACGAACCCGAGGGGAATGACGATGCGGCCTTGATTCTTGGCACGGCTCGCGCGGGGGGCCGTAGCGACTGCTCGCGACGGGCGCGGCGTCACTAGCGTTCGGGGTCGCAAGCGCCAGCGCCGCAAAGAATCTCCTCACCAACGGGAGTTTCGAGACCGGCACCTTCCACGGCTGGACGACCACCAGTCCATTGGATAGCTGCGGCAGCCCGAAGGCGACAGCCTGGGCGGTGGAGCTAAGCCCATCTTCCGCGTTCTGTTACGCCGGGCAATATGGCTGCCCGGCGAAAATCTCGGCAGTGAAGGGAAGCTACTTCGCGGACGTGACCTGGGACGGCAGCGGCGCCCCAACCGACGCGACGCTCAGCCAGAAGGTCGCCATTCCGCGCGACAGCAAGGTCAAGCTCAGCTGGTCGGACAACACGTGTTGGGACACGAAATTCGGGGCGACCCTCGCCCGGGTCGAGTACCTCGACGTCCTGAATGCGCAGCGGCTCCACCACCCTGCACTCGTACAAGATCCAGAGCCTCGCACCCGACACCACGGGTAACACGGGCTGGGTCAGCCGTACGCTCAACCTGTCTCACTACGCGGGCAAGACGGTGCAGATCCGCTTCCGGCTCACCATCCCCCAGACCTTCGTGGGCCCCGGCAACTTCGCGATCGACGCCATCGCACTCCACGCTAAAGCTCACTAGCGCACTCCCGTAAGCGGGTTCGGCGGTGACTGCCGGCGGCTCGGGCTGGAGCGCCCGGGTCAGAACAGCTGGTTCTCGCCGCCGAAGACCTGGCTCACCGAGCCGTCGGTGAAGATCTCCCGGATCGAGCTCGCCAGCAGGCTGGCGCACGGCAGCACGCGCACGAGTTCGGGCGCGTCGGGCGGCAGCGGGATCGTGTCGGTGACCACCACCTGCTCGAAGTTGGCCGCCGCCAGGTTCTCCCACGCCCGGCCCGAGAACACGCCATGGGTGGCGGCGGCGTACACGCGGCGGGCGCCGGCGTCGTGGACGGCTTGCGCCGCCGCCTTCAGGGTCCCGGCGGTGTCGATGATGTCGTCGACCAGCAGCGCGGTCTTGCCCTCGACCTCGCCGATCACGTAGCCGATCTCGGCCACCTGCTGTGCCGGCCGCTCCTTGTTTAGGACCGCGAGGTCGGCACCGATCTTGCTCGCGAAGCGCTTGTTCAGCTTCACCCGGCCCGTGTCAGGGGCGACCACGACCAGATCCTCGAGCGCGAGGTCGGCGAAGTACTGGGTCAGCATGAACATGGCCGTCATGTGATCGCATGGCTTCTGGAAGAACCCCTGCGTCTGGCCGGAGTGCAGGTCCATGGTCACAATCCGGTCGATCCCGGCCTTCTCGAGCATGTGCGCGATTAGCCTGGCCGTGATCGGCTCGCGAGGCGCCGACTTCTTGTCCTGACGCGAGTAGCCGTACCACGGCGCGACGGCGATCACGCGGTGGGCGGAGCCGCCGACGGCCGCGTCGACCAGGGCCAGCAGCTCGATCAGCGCATCGTTGGGGCTGAGGCCCGCGGCGAGGTTGCCGCAGGTTGGCTGCACGATGAAGACGTCGGCACCCCTGACCGACTCCTCGTAGCGGCAGTAGATCTCCCCGTTGGAAAAGGTCTTGAGCGTCACCCCCGAAAGGGTCACGCCGAGTTTGTCGGCGATGCGCGCCGAGAGCTCCGGATGCGCGCGGCCCGAGACCAGCATCAGCCGTTTGCGGCTCTCGAACCGAATCTCGCTCGGCGCAGGGTGTGTCTGCACCACGCTCATCGGCCGCGAGTGTACGCCGGGGCAGGGTCGAAAAGGTGGTACTTAGCCGCTCTCACCGCGGTCTTTGGCGTTTTCGGCCCGCTCGCGCTCTTCGCGGCGCCTGGCGTAGCCCTCGATGTTGTTTTGGCGCTCGCGCGCGATCCCGAGCGCCCCAGGCGGCACATCCTTTGAGATCACGGAGCCCGCGCCGGTGTAGGCGTCGTCGCCGACGGTCACGGGCGCGATCAGCGAGGTCTGGACACCGCCTCTGACGCGCGCCCCGATCGTGGTCCGGTTCTTGCGCACGTAGTCGTAGTTGGCCGTGATCGTGCCCGCGCCGAGGTTCGTGCGCTCGCCGACATCCGCGTCACCCACATAGGAGAGATGGGGGACCTTTGCGCCAGCTCCGATGTCCGAGTTCTTGATCTCGACGAACGTGCCCACCTTGGAGCCCTCGCGCAACACCGCTCCCGGACGCAGGTAGGCGAACGGCCCGACGGAAACGTCGTCGCCGATCTCCGCGTCGGTCGCGAAGGAGTGGACCACGTTGCAGCGCTCGCCAACGTTGGTGTCGGTCAGCGTCGTCAAGGGCCGATCACGGCCTGGGCGCCGACGCGAGTGCGGCCCCGCAGGCTCGAGAAGGGCTCGATCACCGCGTCGGTGGCGATCTCCACCGCCGCGTCGATCACGGTCGCGGCCGGATCGACGATCGTCACGCCCGCGAGCATGTGGCCCTCGTGAATGCGCGCCTGGGCGATCCTTCGGACCTCGGCGAGCTCACGCCGATCGTTGACCCCAAGCGTCTCGAGCGGATCCTCGACCTCGAAGGCGAGCACGGCCCGGTCGCGGCTGCGGATGACCTGGAGCACGTCGGGCAGGTAGAGCTCGCCCTGGGCGTTATCCGAGCCCACCTCGCCGAGCGCCTCGCTCAGGAGAGCGGCGTCGAAGGCGTATAGACCAGCGTTGACCTCGTGGATCTGGAGCTCGACTCCGTCGCGTCGCCGCCGGCCTTCGTCTCCACCACGCGCTCGACGCTCCCGTCCGGCCCGCGCACGACGCGGCCGTAGCTGCGCGGGTCCTCGAGCACCGCGGTGGCGATCGTCGCGCCGGCGCCCGCCCCCTCGTGGGCTTCGGCAAGGCCCCTGATCGTCTCGCCCGTGAACAGCGGGTTGTCGCCGTTGAGCACGATCACCGTGTCCGCATCGCCGAAATGGGCGCTCGCGGCCTTGACCGCGTCGGCGGTGCCGAGCGGTCGTTCCTGCACCGCCAGCTCCGCCCGACCGTCGAGCGCGGGCTCGAGCTTCCGCGCAGGGCCGTCAACGACGACGATCTTGCTCGCGCCCGCGCTGCTCGCTGCGCCCATCGTCCAGTCGATCATCGGCAGCCCGCACAGCTCGTGCAGGAGCTTCGGGATCGGAGAACGCATGCGTGTCCCCTCCCCGGCGGCGATGATTACGACGAGCGGGGCGCTCACGCGGCGATCGTATCGGCAGAGTCGTCGTCCGAGCCATGGGCGGGCTATGCGGTGGTCGGCGGAGATCCGGAGGGGCTGGGTGCGCCCCTGGCTTGCAGCAAAGTCCGAAAAGCTGGGGAGCCAGGAGTTGAACCCGGGCCTGGAGGACCAAAACCTCCCGTGCTAGCCGCCTACACCACTCCCCACAGGTACTGGGAGACCGACCCGCGGCTACGTTAGCCGATGGGCCAATTGACGCCGACCGAGAATCTCCCCGACCTCCTCCGGCAGCAGCGGATCGGCGAGCGCGGCGCGCAGGTCGGCGGGGCGCTGCAGCGGTCGCTCGGCGCGCAACACGCCGAGCTCCAGGCCCGCGTCGCGCACGGCCGTGAGGCCGAGAGTCATTGCCTCGGGGCTGCGCCAGACCTGCTCGGGCAGCGCGAACAGCCGCGGCAGCGGCCGAGCGATGCCGATCAGGTAGTAGCCGCCCTCCAAAGACGGACCGAGCACCACGTCGCAGCCCGCACCGAGATCGTCGAGCGCCGCACGGGCGTGGTCGACTCGCAGCCGCGGGATGTCGGGCCACACGATCAGCAGCGGGCCGCGGTGCCGCGCGAACACGCGCGCGGCCGCGTCGCTCAGGCGGCCGGCGATGCCGTCACCATTCTGGGGGAAGAGCGCCGCCGCGGGACCGACCAGGCGGCGGATCTCGCCCGCCGCGTCGGGCGGATCGTGCGCGATGTGGACCGCGCCGCCGGCCACCTCGTGGGCCCAGCTCGCGGTCATGCGGATCAGGGTGGACTGCAGTGCAGCGCAGCGGTCGGCGCCGATCAGTGGCTCGAGCGCCCGCCTCACCTCGCCGCGCCGCGGCGCGCGGGCCATGATGAGCACGGCGGGCTCCCCCCGGATCATCGCGTTACCTCGAGCCCCATCATGCCCCTCACTCACGGAGCATTATCCCGCTCGAAGCGGTACATGGTGCCCGCCGGCGCCACCGCGCGCCTGCGGCGAGCCGCGGCAGCGCGCCGCGCAGCACGTCGGCGAAGGTCGCGCTGCTTCGCGCCATCAGCCCGATCAGCGTCTGCACCGGCGTCGGCTCGCCCGGCTGGACCTCGTTCGCGTAGTCGGTCACAAAGCCGATCAGCGCGTAGGGCAGCTCGAGCTCACCGCAGAGCACCGTCTCGGGACCGGCGGTCTGACTGACGGCGGTCACGCCGCAACCCGCGAGCTGGGCGATCTCGCTCGGCGTGTTGAAACGCGGGCCGTCGACGTGGCCATAGACCCCGCGCTCGCGCACCACTTGGCCGGCATCAGCCGCCGCCCCCAACAGCGCCGCGCGCACGCCCTCGGAGAAGGGCCCGCCGTGGAGGATCCAGTGCCCGCGCGAGGGGTCGCCCGGCTCCAAACAGAACGAGCAGAGCGACCCGTCCGCCAGGCGGTTCACGGGGAAATGGAGGTCGTCGAAGACGACCAGCGACCCGAGCTCGAGCGTGGGGTCGACCGCGCCGCAGGCGGTGCAGCCGACCACGGCGCTCGCCCCAAGCGCCTTCAGCGCCCAGATGTTCGCCCGGTGGTTCAGCTGATTCGAGAGCCGCACGTGGCCCGCGCCGTGGCGCGAGAGGTGCAGGGCAGCGACGCCGGCGTATTCGCCGCGGCTCACCGCCGCCTCGCCGAAGGGCGTCGAGACCGTCTCCTGTTCGGTCGCCGCAAAGCCCGGCAGCGCGTGCGTGCCCGAGCCCGTGATGATCCCGATCGGCGTCACGTCAGCGGCGCACGCGCCCGCCCTCGGCGCCCGGCTCGGTCGCCGGCCCGCGCGGCGCCGCGAGCCCCAGCACACGCATCGCTTTCAAGCCGAGCGAGAGCTTCTCACGGCCGTCGCTCGAGGAGACATCGAGCCCGGTCAGCTCGCGCACGCGCTCGAAGCGGTAGCGCACCGTGTGGCGGTGGGTGATCAGGCGGGCCGCGGTGGCGTTGACGTTGGCATCGCACTCGAGGAAGGTCTGCAGCGTCCCCAGCAGATCGGTCTCGTACTGCTCGTCGTAGGCGACCAGCGGCCGCACCGTGTCCTCGTAGAAGCGGCGCAGCTCGGCCGGCTCGTCCATGTGGGGCAGCAGCAGCTGGTAGGTGCCGGTCTCTGCGAAGGCGAGCTCCGAGCGGTCCGGGTCGCCCTCGACGACGTTGGCCGCGAGCAGCGCCTCGTTGCGCGCGCGCTGGAGCTCGAGAGGATCGGCGGCGCGACGGCTGCGGCCGACCGCGCAGGCGAACCCGGGCGCGCTCGACTCGACCTCACGCATGATCGCGGTGGCGACGCGGCGGGCACCGTCGCCGGAGGGGTCGCCCAGCAGCACGACTACCTCTCCCCCCTCGCGCTCGGGCGCGACGATCGCCCCGGGCGCGACCGACCGAGCGCCGCGGCGGGCGATCGCAAGCAGGCGCGCCCGCCAGTCCGGCTGCGGTGTGCGGGGGTGGGCGCGCACGACCACCACGCTGGCGCCCTGCGACAGGTCGATGCCGAGCTCCTTGCCGCGCGCGAGCAGGTCCTCGCGCGATCCGATCTCGCGCCTCAGCGCCGCGCGCTGAAAGCCGATCGCCGCTTCCTCGGAGGCGCGCTCGGGGGCGCGGACGCGGTCGACCTCGGAGGCGATCAGGGCAGTCAAAAGGCGCAGCAGGGTGGCATCGGGGGCGCGTTCGCGGGAGCGCAGGCGCAGCTGGCCGACGGGGGTGTCGGCGACGCGCAGGTCGATCGTGTGCACGCCCTCGGTGGCGCGCATCAGCGAGCGCTCGTCCGCGGTCGAGCGCGCCGCGACCGCGAGCACGGCCCCCGAGCGGTCGATCAGCACGAGGCTCGCCCCCAGCGCGCGCGCGGCGGTGCGCAGAATCTCGGGCAGGCCGGCGCCGGCTTCAACCGCATCGGTGATCGCAGCCAGGGCGCCGAGGTCGGCAGCGCTGGTGCTCACCCTAAAAGACCCGAGGCCACTCGATTACGACGATGGCCCCGATCACAACCCCGATCCCGACGAGCGCGCCGAGCACATACAGCGACAGGATGCCGGCCGCGACCCGCTCGAGTGGGCGCCGGTAAGCCGTGATCGCCGGCACGAGCACGAGCGCAGCGAAGGCGGCGAGGCCCAGCACGCCCAGGCAGGCGCCGACCAGATCGGTGATCGCCGTATTGCTCATGGCCCCGCGAATTGTGCCCTAAGGAGGGGATGTTCGGGTGCGCGCATGCGCGCACCCGGGGGTCGGCACATGTGCCGACCCCACCGGCCCGAACATGTTCGGGCCGGGGCCGGCGCACATGTGCGCCGGCCAACATCAATAATCGGACGATGAGCGCCGACGCCCAGGCCGCGTCCTACGGCGGCCGGACCGCGTGGGCCCGCAACCTGGCCGCGCCCGTACGCGATTTCCTCGGCACCGAGACGGGCGGGGCGATGGTCATGCTGGGGGCCGCGGTGATCGCCCTGGCCTGGGCCAACTCGCCGGTGTGGCACTCCTACGAGAGCGTGTGGACGACCAAGCTCACGATCGGGATCCACGGTGGCGAGATCTCGACTTCGCTGCGCCGCTGGGTCAACGAAGGGTTGATGACGCTGTTCTTCCTCGTCGTGGGGCTCGAGGCCCGGCGCGAGATCGCGCTCGGCGAGCTGCGCGAGCGCCGCCGGCTCGCGATCCCCGTGGCCGCGGCGGCGGGAGGCATGATCGTCCCTATCGCGATCTATCTGGGCTTCAACGCCAGCGGCCACGGGGCCCACGGGTGGGGCGCCGCGATGTCGACCGACACCGCCTTCGCGCTCGCTTCGGTGGCGCTGATAACGCCGCGCTCCGCGACGCGGCTGCGGGTTTTCTTGCTGAGCGCGGCGGTGGTCGACGACCTGGCCGGGCTGTTGGTGATCGCGATCGCCTACACGCACCACCTGTCGGTCGTGGCGCTCCTGATCGCGATCGGGCTGTTTGTCCTGCTGGCAGCGCTGCGGTTCGCCCCCTTTGGGCGCCAGCCGCTGTTCATCGGCGTCGCGCTCGCGTTGTGGGTCGCGACCTATGAGTCCGGCATCGACCCGGTGGTCACGGGTCTCGCCATCGGCCTCGCCACGACCGCGTACACGCCCGCGCGCGAGGAGCTCGAGCGGGCGACTGCGCTCACACGGGAGTTTCGCGAACAGCCCACCCCCGAGCTCGCGCGCACCGCGCAGCGCGGCCTGCTGTCCACCCTCTCTCCGAACGAACGGCTGCAGTACGACCTGCACCCTTGGACCAGCTACGTGATCGTGCCGCTGTTCGCACTCGTCAACGCGGGCGTGCACGTGACCGGCGGTCTGCTCTCGGATGCGGCCACATCGCCCATAACGCTCGGCATCCTGGTCGGCTACGTGGTGGGCAAACCGGTGGGGATCGGGCTCGGGTCGTGGCTCGCAACCCGCCCGTCCTTACGCGGGCCGCGCCCGCTCGTCAGCCAGCCGGTCGTGGCCATTGGCGGCGCCGCCGCGGGCGTCGGCTTCACCGTCTCGATCTTGATCGCGAGCCTCGCGTTCACCGGCAGGCAGTTCGACGAAGCCAGGCTCGGCACGCTCGCGACGATCGTCGTCTCGCCGGCGGTGGGGTGGCTGTTCATGCGCCTGATGAGTCGTCTGCCCACGAACGTGCGCGCGCGCCAGCTGAGCGGCACCGCCGAACCGATTCTCGATCTATCGGACGACGTCGACCCCGAGGCGCGACCACATCCGCGGTCCCGATGACGCCCCGGTCACGCTGGTCGAGTACGGCGACTTCGAATGTCCGTATTGCGGCCAGGCAGAGCAGGTCATCCGCGAACTGTTGATCTCCCAAGGCACCGACATCCGCTACGTCTGGCGCCACCTGCCGCTCAACGACGTGCACCCCTTCGCTCAGCTGGCCTCCGAGGCCTCGGAGGCGGCGGCCACGCAGGGCAAGTTCTGGGAGATGTACGACCTCTTGCTCGCCAACCAGGACGCACTCCTGTTTCGCAATCTGCTCGCCTACGGGGAGCAGCTGGAGCTGGACAACGAGCGGTTCGAGAGGGCGCTGCGCAGCCACAAATACGCTGATCGGATCACTGAGGATGTCGTGAGCGCCGACGAGAGCGGGGTGACGGGCACGCCCACCTTCTTCGTCAACGGCCGCCGTCACTGGGGCGTGTACGACATCGCAACGCTGACCGAGGTCGTGAACGCGGCCAAGCGCAGGGCGAGGCTGGCCCAGGTGATCCCGGAGGACTCAGCCGAGCCGCCGCGGCCGGCCGGCGTCGTCGCCGACGGGGAGGGCGACGACGGCGCCGGGGAGGCGCCGCGCTAGCTCGGGTACCTCGGCGCCCCAGAAGATTCCGAACACGGTCGGGCCCGATCCTGACACGAGCGCGTGGTCGGCGCCTGCCGAGGTGATGGAGGCGAGCGCCTGCCCCAGCTCGGGCCGCAGCGAGAGGGCCGCGGGTTGGAGGTCGTTGACGCCCAGCTGCTCTCGCGCGCTGGGGCCGATGTGGTCGCGCGGGAGGCCCAGGCGGTCGGCTTCCGCGTAAACCGCGGCGCTCGAGAGCTCATAGGGCTGGGGCAGGATCACGAGGGCGTGAGGCTCGAGCGGGGAGAGCCGCTGCACCTGCTCGCCGGCGCCGCTCACTCGGGTCAAGCCCGGTTCGAGCTGGCTGGGAACGTCGGCGCCGAGCGCGGCCGCCAGCTCCCGGATGGTGCGCTCCGGTAGCGGCGCGAGGGACCCGGCTGTGCGGAGCAGAGCGGCGGCGTCGGCGGAGCCGCCGCCCATGCCGCCCGCGACCGGGACGCGCTTTTCGATCTCGACCCTCAGCGGCGGCCCCTGCCAGCCGCGCTCGCGCAGCCCCTTGAGCGCGAGCGAGACGAGGTTCGGCTCGGGCACACCGGGGCAGATCACCTGATCCTCGGAGTCGCCCGCCCCGATCGTGAGTCGATCGGCGAGCGAGACCGACTCGATCAGGCTCACGAGCTCGTGCAGGCCGTCGGCGCGGCGCGGGCCCAGGAGCAAGCTCAGGTTGACCTTGCCGGGGGCGTCGACGACGAGCTCATGCTAGCAGCAACTCCGCCAGGCGCCGAAACTCCTCGGGTGAGAGCCGCTCGGCGCGCTCGTCCGCGGGGTGGCCGAGCTTTTTGAGCGCGTCTTGGGCGCGCTGCTTCACGTGGTGCGAGGCGTCCGGCGCCAGGGCCAGCGAAGAGGCGAGCGGCTTGCGCCGGTGCCGGAAGGCGTCGCGCACGAGCGCGCGCGTGGCGGGGGTGGCGGCGGGCCCGCGACGCTCGAGTCCGAGCAGGACCGAGTCGACGCCCGGGACCGGCCTGAACACGTTGCGCGAGATCGGCCGCAGCACCTTGACCTCTGCTGCCAGCTGGGCGAGCGCGGAGGGCGCCCCGTAGGCGGCCGACCCGGGCGCTGCCGCCAGCCGCTCGCCGACCTCGCGCTGGACCATCACGACCCAGCGCGTGACCGTCGGGAGCTCTTCGATCGTCTTGAGGATCACGGTCGCGGCGATCCCGTAGGGCAGGTTGGCGACGATCAGGTTCGGCGCGGGGTCGAGTTTTTGGAGGTCGAGCGAGAGCGCGTCGGCGAAGTGGACCGTCACGTTCTGGTGGTCGCCGAGGACTTCGCTCAGCCGCGACTCGAGCCCGCGGTCGACCTCGACCGCGTGCACGTGGCGCGCACGCTCGGCCAGGCGCGCGGTGAGGACCCCCGGGCCCGCGCCGATCTCGAGCACGACATCACCCGGCTCGATGCGGGCGAGGCGCTCGATCACGTCGAGGATGTTCGGATCGACGAGGAAGTTCTGGCCGAGGCGGCGCTGGCGCGCGCTCACCATGCGAACAGCTCGGCGGCGTTTGACTCGAGCGCTCTGTCGAAGGCGGCGTAGTGCGCTCCCCGCTGCTGCGCGACGGCGCGGGCCGTCTCGACCACATACGCCGGGCGGTTGGGCTTGCCGCGGTGGGCCTGCGGCGCCAGGAAGGGGGCGTCGGTCTCGACCAGCAGCCGGTCTTCCGGGACCCGCTTGGCGGCCTCGCGCAGGTCCCCGGCCTTCGGGTAGGTGACGTTGCCGGCGAACGAGAACCACCATTGGTCGTGCGCGAGGCAGCGCTCGAGCCGCGCCGGCATCGAGAAGCAGTGCAGCACGACGCGCACTCCTTCGGTCAGCTCCTCGAGCGCGCCGAGCGTGTCGTCCTCGGCGGCGCGGGTGTGGATCACGACCGGCTTGCCCAGCTCGCGCGCGAGCTCGACCTGGGCGGTGAAGGCTTTGTGCTGGTCCTCGCGCGGGGCGCGGTCGCGGTAATAGTCGAGACCTGTCTCGCCGATCGCGACGCACTTCTCATGCTGGGCCAGGGCCCGCAGCTCGTCCAGCAGCGCTTCGTCGAAGCCGGCGGCCTCGTTGGGGTGGCAGCCGACCGCCGCGTACACCGACTCGAACTGATCGGCGAGCTCAAGCGCCGCGCGCGAGGCGTCGGCGGTGATCCCGACCGTGAGCATGCGGCTCACGCCGTTTGCGGAGGCATCCTCGACCAGCTCGGCGGGCACGCCGTCGCAGAGGTCGAGATGGGTGTGGCTGTCGATCACGCCCGCTTGGGGAACAGCGGCTCGAGCGCCTTTATGTGTGCGCCCGAGCCGTGCTCGGCGAACGCCGCTCGCTCGAGCTCGGTTCCGGGCGTGCCGAGCGCCTCGAGCAGCCGTTCCGTGCTCGCGGGCATGTAGGGGTGCAGCAGCACGCTGACGACGCGCAGCCCCTCGGCGAGCGAGGCCAGCGTCTGGTCGAGCGCGTCTGTTTGTGCCGGGTCGCGCGCGAGCTGCCACGGCGCGCGCTCCTCGACGTAGCGGTTGAGCCGGCGCACGCGCTGCCAGATCTGCTCGAGTGCCGGCGTCAGCTCGAAGCGATCGAGCAGCTCGGAGACGGTTTTGGCGAGGTCCCTGAAGTCGTGTGCGAGGGCGGGGTCGGTCGGCGCGGTGGGGACCGTTTGCTCGCGGTAGCGCGCGATCATCGCCAGCGTGCGGCTGGCGAGATTGCCGTACTCGTTGGCGAGCTCTGACTCGTAGCGGTCCTCGAAGCCCTTGGTCGAGACGTTGCCGTCCTGGCCGAAGGAGACCTCGCGCACGCAGTAGTAGCGCAGCGCGTCCGAGCCGAAGGTGTCAAGCACCGCGAAGGGGTCGAGCACGTTGCCGAGCGACTTCGACATCTTCTTGTCATCCATCAGCAGGAAGCCGTGGATCAGCACATGGCGCGGCACCTCAAGGCCGGCGGCCATCAGCAGCGCCGGCCAGTAGACGGTGTGGAACTTGAGGATGTCCTTGCCGATCATGTGCACCGTGGCGGGCCAGTAGTGCGGCGTCAGATCCTCTCCGTCGCGCGCGTAGGAGAGCGCCGTGACGTAGTTGAGCAGCGCGTCGAACCATACGTAGAAGACCTGGCCCGGATCCCACGGCACCGGCACGCCCCACTTGAGGTGGGCGCGGGTCAGGGAGATGTCGGCGAGGCCCTGCTCGAGGAAGGAGCGGGCCTCGTTGTAGCGCACGCGCGGCGCCACGAAGTCGGGGCGCTCGGCGAACAGCTGCTGCGAGCGGCTCCTGGAACGAGGACAGGCGGAAGAACCAGTTCTCCTCCTGGTGGCGCTCGAGCGGGGTCTCGTGGATCGGGCAGAGATTCCCCTCGAGGATCTCGTTCTCGACCTTGAAATCCGCGCAGCGCGGGCAGTACCAGCCCTCGTAGGTGCCCTTGTAGGTGTGCCCGGCGTCGTGCACAGCCTGGAGGATCTCCTGCACGCGGCGGACGTGCCGGGGGTCGGTGGTGCGGATGAAGAAGTCGTTCGAGATCTGCAACAGCGGCAGCAGCGCCCTGAAGCGCTCCGCGTTGCGGTCGGCGAGCTGCTGGGGCTCGACGCCCTGGGCGGCGGCGGCGTCGGCGACCGGCTCGCCGTGCTCGTCGGTGCCGGTGAGAAAGAACACGTCCTCGCCCCGCTGGCGCATGTGGCGGGCGAGCACGTCGGTGGTGATCTTCTCGTACGCGTGGCCCATGTGCGGCTGGGCGTTGACGTAGTCGATCGCGGTCGTGATGTAGAAGGGCATCCGTTGCTGGAGGCTATCCGGCGTGTTCGTGGGCGCGCGCGCCCTCGAACTCCCACTCCTCGTACTCGCCGAACTGGCGGTAGCCGACCTCGGCGTAGATCTTGTTCGAGGTCGGATTGGTCGGCGTCGGTGAAGAGCAGGCAGCGGCTCGCGCCGTGCTCGAGCGCCTAGCCGGCTCGCGGCGGCGACCGCGGTGCCGGCGTAGCCGCGGCGACGGTGCTCGGGTGGGGTGTACACAGGCCCGATGCGGAACGAGCCCGCGATCGGGCCGGCAGTGGCGAGCATCGAGGTGGGGCCGTCGTGGTCCCAGACGTGGAGGGCGCGCTCGGCGGTGCGCATCTCGACGATCGTCCGGGCGCGGTCCTCGGGGAACGCCCTGGTCTCCCGCGCGAAGGCCCTCATCCACTCGAGCGCGAGGTCGCGCTCTTCTTCGCGGGCGACTCGCAGCATTCCGGGCGCGGGGCGGGGTGGGTCGGTGACCTGCTCGAGCACGTAGCTCAGCTCGCGGACCTGGCAGCAGGTCGCGCCCCCGGTGCTGTCGGCCCAGGCCTTGGCGATCGCCCGCGCCGCGGGGCGAGGGGCGCTGATCCCGGGCGGCTCACGGTCCTCCCCCAGCCACGCCTCGATGAAGGGTGTGGCCGTTCCGGGGTCGATCTGGGTCGCGAGGATCCTCCAGGGCGGCGTGCGCAGGGCCGCGAAGGTGACCTCGTCGCCTCGCGCGCCGTAGGCGAACAGCGGCTTGGGGTCCGGGTAGCGGCCGGCGAGCACGCTGGCCAGCACGGTCGCGATCAGATTGCACTCGAGGCGGCGCTCGAACAGCTGCTGGGTGCGCACGGCGAACTCGTCGGCGTCGCGCGTGAGGGTGAAGTTCACAGGCCCTCCTGGAGGGCGTCGTAGATCGCGTTGGCGCTCGTGCCCGTGAGCTTGGCGACGATTCGGGCCGCCGGTCTCGGCTTGGCGCCCGCCGCGATCAGCTCGCGGGCCGCAGCAGCGGCGGCGGTGAGATGGGATTCGTGTGGGCCTTCTCGAGCCGGCCCGACGACCAGGGCGACCTCGCCCTTGGGGGGCTTTCTGGCGTAGCGCGCGGCGAGCTCGGCGGCGGTGCCGCGCGCGACCTCCTCGTGGATCTTCGTCAGCTCGCGACACACGGCCGCCGGTCGTTGTGGATCGAGCCCGGCGAGGGTTGCGAGCGTTGCCGCGAGCCGGCGCGGCGACTCGAACGCGACCACGGTCTCTGGCGCGGCGAAAATCTCGAGCTGCTCGGAGCGCTTGCGCGGCAGGAAACCCTCGAAGCGCCAGCGCTCAGAGGGCAGCGCGCTCGCGACCAGCGCCGCCACCGCCGCCGAGGGGCCGGGAAGGACCTCAACTGCGAGCCCCGCGGCCACGCAGCCCTGGACGAGCAGCAGCCCGGGGTCCGACACGAGCGGCGTGCCGGCGTCCGAGACCAGCGCGACCACGGCGCCCTCCCGCATCTGCTTGATCAGCTCGCTCGTGCGCTCGCGCTCGTTGTGCTCGTGATAGGAGAGCAGGCGCGCCTTGACGCCGTAGCGGTCGAGCAGGATTCGGGTGCGGCGCGTGTCCTCGCAGGCGACGATGTCGGCGTCGCGCAGGGCCGAGAGCACCCGCAGCGTCACGTCCTCGAGGTTGCCGATCGGGGTCGGGCAGACGATCAGGCGGCCGCTCATGCTGGTCTGCTGCCTTGGGCGTCTTGGGCGTCTTGTGCGTCTTGTGCGTCCTGTGCGAGCGCGGCAGCTCCGATCATGCCCGCCTCGACGCCGAACTCGGCGGCGACGATGCGCGCGTGGTCGCGAGTCGGCGGCAGCGCCCGCCTCGCAACCTCGGCCCGCGCCGGCCCCAGCAGCAGCTCACCGGCCCCGATCACGCCGCCGCCAACCACGACGACCTCGGGGTTGAAGATGTTGAGGAAGCTCGCGATCCCGACCCCGAGACGGGTTCCGATCAGTGCCAGCACCTCGATCGCGGCGGGATCGCCGTCGTGGGCGAGCTCGCTCACCAGCCGCCCGTCGAGCTTCCGCCCCGCGGCGTGTGCGCGGCCAAGGCCCGAGTCGGGTTCTTCTTGGGCGGTCTTGGTCGCCTCGCGCGCGAGCGCGGTCCCCGAGGCGAGCGCCTCTAGGCAGCCACGGTTGGGACAGCCGCCCTGGCAGCGCGGGCCGTCGGCTTGGATCACGGTGTGGCCGAGCTCGGCGCCCGCGCCGATCGCGCCGCGGTAGAGCTCGCCGCGCAGCACGAGCCCCCCGCCGATGCCGGTGCCGAGCGTCAGCACGACCGCTTCCCGCGCTCCTTTGGCCGCGCCGGCGCGGTGCTCGGCGAGCGCGGCGACGTTGGCGTCGTTGTCGACCACCACTGGCAGGCCGATCCGCTCGGCCATCACCGTGGCGAAGGGGATGTCCGCGAGCGACAGGTTGACCGACATCAGCGCCGTGCCCGAGCGGTGGTCGATCAGAGACGGTATCCCAAAGCCGACGGCTTTTACTTCGGAGGGCGCCACGCTGCGCAGCTCCCTGATCGCGTCGGCGGCGACGTCGATGACCGCGGCCTGGTCGAGCCCGGCTACGGTTCGCTGGGCCCGGTGATGAACCTCGAGCTGCTCCCCGACAAGCCCCGCGAGCAGCTTCGTCCCGCCGATGTCGACGCCGATTGTGAGTCGGGCCGGCATGACCACTCACTATATTCGGGGTCGGATGCCCGACGAACCACGGCGCCGGGCGCCGGTTGGCGATCCCCCCTACCGGGTCTACCGGGTCGGGGGAGGTCCCGGCGCGCCGACGAAGCCAAAAGCCTCCCCCGGACGCGCCGATGGCGCTCGCAAGAGCGGCCGCTATCGCACCTACCGCGCCCGCCCGCGCGCGCTCGATTCGCTGGTCGGGCGCGGCGATGAGCCCAACTTCCCGGGCCAGCCGCCGCGCGGACGCAGCCCGTGGCCGTGGCGGCGCAGACGCGGGCCGCGGCGCAAGGTCACGCCGGGCCGCGTGCTCAAGTGGCTGGCGATCGCGATCGTGGCCTGGCTGGTGCTTTCGCTGGTCCTGTTCATGATCAGCGCCCAGACCCAGCAGGTGCCGCTGCCGGCCTCGGCCCAGCAGGCGCTGACGCCGGGCGGCAACATGCTGACGTCGGCCAACACGATCCTGATCCTGGGCACCGACCAGCGGCCGCGGACGGGGCCCGGGTCGAAGGAACCCGGTGCCAACTTCAATGTCGCGGGCTCGAACTCGGACACGATCATGCTCTGGCGGGTCGGCGGCGGCGTCTCACGCCGGCTCTCGATCCCGCGTGACACGGTGGCTCAGATCCCGGGCCATGGGACGGCCAAGATCAACGCGGGCTTCGCGATCGGCGGCCCGGCGCTCGCGATCAAGACCGTCGAGCAGTTCACCGGCATCAAGATCAACCACGTGATCGTCGTCAACCTCGCCCGCTTCCCGCCCTTCATCGACTCCATCGGCGGCATCGACGTCAAGACCGACCACGTGTGCGCGAACCTCTTCGGCGGGCCCAAGGTCGGTGGCTTCAGGCTCGATCTCTCGGCCGGCGTTCACCACCTCAGTGGCTTCCAGGCCCTGCTCTACGCGCGCGTGCGCGAGAACCCCTGTAACCCGGCGAGCTCGGACCTCACGCGTGTTCAGCACCAGCAGGACATCCTCAACGCGATCCGCAGCCAGCTGCTCTCGGTGAGCACCTTCTTCCACCTGCCGTGGGCGTCGTGGAACGCACCACAAGTGCTCGAGAGCGACATGGGCGGCCCCACGCTGCTGAGCCTGTTCGCGGCCTCGGAGATCGGCGGCTCAGCTCCGGTCAACGTGCTCAAGCCGACCGGGGGCGAATTCCTGCCCGGCTACGGCGATGCGCTGACGGTGACTCCGCAGGCGGTTCACGCCGCCGTGCATCGGCTGCTCGACGGGTAGGGGCGGTCGGCGCGTGACGGGGCGCCGCGGCGCCGCTGACCCGCAACGGGCGCCCGGCGCCGGTGACCCGCAACGGGCGCCGCCGGCGGAAGCCTACGAGAAAAACGACCACATAGCGGGCGTTTTTCTCGTAGGCTCGGCTAAGCCGCCGCCTTGTCCGACCGCGTCCGCGTCTCGGACGTCTTGTCCTTGCTCTCGGACTTCTTGTCCGAACCCTCGGACTTCTTGTCCGCGCTGTCCGACTTCTTCTCCGAGGAGGATTCGCCGCCCTCCTCCGAGCGGGCGCGCTTGCGCTTGCCGTAGTCGGTCGAGTAGAAGCCCGAGCCCTTGAAATGGACCGCGACCGGGTGGAAGACCCGCTCGACCGGGGCATCACACGTCTGGCAGGAGGTCACCGGATCGTCGGTGAAGCGTTGCATGACATCGAACACGTGACCCTGCTCGCAGCGGTACTCGTAGATCGGCATTGCTTTACCAAGTATAGGAGAGAGCCTTGGCACTCTCAAGCGTAGAGTGCCAGGCGGACGGCCCCGGCTAGCATGCCGCCGATGCCGGGAGACATCGTCACCATGGACAAGCTCGTCTCGCTCGCCAAGCGGCGCGGGTTCGTCTTTCCCAGCAGCGAGATCTACGGTGGCCTCGGATCGAGCTACGACTACGGCCACTACGGCGTCCTGCTCAAGAACAACGTCAAGGCCCAGTGGTGGCGGGCGATGCTGCAGGAGCGCGATGACATCCTGGCGCTCGACTCGGCGATCATCCAGCACCCGCGCACGTGGGAGGCGAGTGGCCATGTGCAGAGCTTCACCGATCCTCTGGTCGACTGCCGCACGTGCAAGCTCCGCTTCCGCGCCGACAAGCTCGAGGACGCCCAGTGCGGGCGCAAGCCCTCAAAGCACCCGGGCGAGACGCCCGAGTGCGACCTGACCGGCGCGCGCGACTTCAACCTGCTGTTCGAGACCACGATCGGGCCACTGCGCGAGGAGGGCTCGACGGTCTACCTGCGGCCCGAGACCGCCCAGGGGATCTTCCTCAACTTCAAGCACTACCTCCAGTTCGGCCGCAAGAAGCCGCCCTTCGGGATCGCCCAGATCGGCAAGAGCTTCCGCAATGAGATCACCACCGGCAACTTCATCTTCCGCACGCGCGAGTTCGAGCAGATGGAGATGGAGTTCTTCGTGCCGCCACCGGAGGCACAGCGATGGTTCGAGCACTGGCTCGATCAGCGCATGAACTGGTTTGTCGGCCTCGGGATCCGCGAAGACCACCTCCGCTTGAGACCCCACGACCAACAAGAGCTCTCTCACTACTCGAGCGCCACGAGCGACATCGAATACCTCTTTCCGATCGGCTGGTCCGAGCTCGAGGGAATTGCCAACCGCGGCGACTACGACCTCCGCCAGCACGCCGGCGCCTCGGGCCAGAACCTCGAGTACGTCGACAGCGCCAGCGGCGAGCGCTACCTGCCGCACGTGATCGAGCCCGCGGCCGGGGTCGACCGCGCGATGCTGGCGTTCCTCGCCGACGCCTACGACGAGGACGAGATCGGCGGCGAGCCCCGCACCGTGCTGCGCCTGCACCCGCTCCTCGCCCCGGTCAAGGTGGCGGTGCTACCGCTCGTGCGCAAAGACGGCCAGCCGGAGCTCGCGCGCGAGGTCTATACGGAGCTGCGCGAGCAGCTGCAGGCCGAATACGACGAGGGGGGCGCGATCGGCCGCCGCTACCGCCGCCAGGACGAGATAGGCACCCCCTGGGCGGTGACCATCGACCACCAGTCGCTTCAGGATCGGACGGTCACGCTCAGAGACCGCGACTCACTCACCCAGGTCAGGATCGCGATCGCCGAGCTCGGCTCCGAGCTCGGGCGCCGGCTGCGAGAGCCGTGGCGCTCGCCAAAGGTCGAGAGCTAGCCGCCTTAGCGCGTCGGCGGCACGTATGCCGTCCGGTCCACCTGCCGGGCGCGCGCGGTCAAGGTGACGAGCGCCGCGGTCAGGATGACCCCGGCCCAGAAGCCGAACCCCCAGTAGCTTCGTCGTCACGCTCACGTGGAGGAAGAACTTCAGCGCCACGAATACCGCGACCGCGATCGCCAGCACGAACCGTGTCGTCGCTCGGCTGCCGCCGATCGCGGGCACCTGTGTGCCGCTCGACAGGCGCTCGATCGCGAGGTCGGCGATCACCGCCAGCGCCGCGAGCACCGCAAGTACGCCCAGCCATCCGCTGGGCGCGTCGGTCGCGGTCAGCGAGGCCGTGAAACCAAACGCGCTGGCCGTGAGCCACGGCAGGAACAGCAGATCGATCACCAGCAACAGCGCGACTCCGGCCACGATCCAGTCGTCTCGCGAGAACCTGCTCCAGTCCATGAGCGATACCCCCAGTAGTTGACGGCGGGTTCATACAGCACCGGCCAGACGAAAGCAAGCAGAGCTAGGCGCCCGCGTCCCTCGAACGCGCCGATGGGCCCAGTGCCCTCAGCGCAGTTGCCCGCGCCCCGAAAACGCGAACCCGCCCGGCGCGTTGCGCGCGGAGACGGACTGGACCGCGAGGTGGGGGTTACTGAACACAGTCACGGTGACGAAGTTGAGAATCGGGACGTCGGGCGATATCACGAGCCGTCCGTCGATCGCGCGCAGGGTCGCGTCAGCCGTCACACCGAACGCAGTTCCCTGCAGGGTCAGCTGTCCGTTTCCGGAAGCCACTGGCCGCACGTTCTGCACAAAAGGAACAGCGCTGCGCAGGTCGGCCTCGGTGATCGTCGCGCTGCCGGTGAGCTCGTTTCCCCGTTTGGCGAGCGTGGCGTTGTGCAGGTTGACGAGGCCGGTGCTCACCTGCTGGGCCGAGGCGTCGACGGTCCCGACGTTGGCCGTTTGCGCGATCATGCTGGCGAGGTGTCCCTGGCTCGTGCGGTAGCGGCCGAGACGGACGACCACCTTGTCGGCCTGGTGCCACAGGAGCTCGATCGCCGGGAATGCAGACACCTTGACTTCGAGTACCTGGCCGTTCTTGGACAGCTGGTCGCGCAGGCGCTGCTCCGCGATCCCTGGCAGCACGAACTGGGCGACGACCAGCAGGACGACGATCAGCGCGAGGAGGCCGCCGAGGGAGAGTGCGATCAGCCGTCGCATGTGGATGCGCGCTCAGGCGGCGCTGGGCCCCCATGCGGCGGGCCCAGGAACCCCCAATCGCCTTCTGCCAACCGCTACGACGCGTTGCCCGACGATGAGCCGCCGCTGCCCGAGCCCGAGCTCGAGCCGCCGGCACCGCCACTCTGGGGTGCCGCTGCCCCGACCCTGGTCGCGTCGGAGTCAGATTCCGTCGTCGGCGCGGTCGAGGCGGGAGCCGTGGTGGCCGGCGGGGTGCTGGGAGCGGGAGGCGTGTACTCGAACTCCTCCTCGGCTCCGAAGAGCACGTCGAGCACCTTCGAGCGAAGCTTCTCGGAGCCGACCATCGCGGCAGCGCCGCCGACCCCTGCGATCACCAGCGCCCGCCCTGCCTTGCGGGCCTTCTTCGCCTTCTTCTTGGGCGCCTCGCTCATCGCCTCAGCCACGGCCCGCACCGACTCGACCGTCTTGCGGACCTCGGCCTGGACCTTCTTGTCGTCGAGCAGCGACCGCGGCGTGATCTTGCCGTCGGCCACCCGCTGGTAGAGCCGCTTGCTCGAATCGGCCGCGGTGCGCAGGTTGGCGCGCAGCTTCGCATCCTCGATCAGGCGCGCGAGATAGGGGTTCGACTTGGCGAGGTTGGCGACGTCGGATGCGCCGAACGGCACTTTCTGCTTGCTGCGGCGTGATGGCATTAACGCTCTCCCTGGGGGCTTGGCTTCGTCGGAGGGCCCAGGATACGCGATGCGCTCCGCTCGATACCAGGGAAAACGGATCTACAGCTCGTACACCGCTCCCTCGTGCGCCAGCTCGACGGGCCCGCCGTAGGCCTCGCTCGCCTCCGCGCGCGCCTTCTCGGGATCGAGCTCGTCGGAGAAGTGGGTGAGGACGAGCCGCCGCGCTCCGGCCCGGCGCCCGTGCTCCCCGGCCTCCTCGGGCGTCAGGTGGCCGCGCTCGCCGGTGCGCTCGGGGCGCGGCAACGTGGCCTCGATCATCAGCAGGTCGGTGTCGAGCGCGAAGCCCACGAGCTGCTCGTTGGGCCCGCAGTCGGCGCTGTAGGTGAAGCGCGCGCCGTTTCCCCCCGCAACCTCGACCGCGTGCGTGGCGGTGTAGTGGGGCACTTCGCAGAAGCGCACCCGAAAGGGGCCGAGCGCGACCTGGTCGGGGCCGTCGTACTCGTTGATCGCAAATGCGTCCTCGATCAGATCGCTGTTCCCCCAGGGGGCCACGAGCGCACGGAAGCGCTCGCGCGCGCCCATCGGCGCCCAGAGTGCCGGGCGCGCCGGCTTCAGGGTCCCGGGCCACCCCGCCACCGGCACCGGCTGCTGGCGCGGCGCGTAGGTGAGCGCGTAGCTGAACGGCACGAGGTCGAGAATGTGGTCGGCGTGAAGGTGACTGATGAGCACCGCGTCGACGTCCACGTAGTCGACGAAGCGACGCAGTTTCGAGAACACGCCGTTGCCGCAGTCGAGCAGCAGGTTGAACTCGCCCTGCTGTACCAGGTAGCCGCTGCACGCGCCGTCGGTGTCCTGCCACGCCGGCGACTTACCCAAGACTGTGATCTGCACCCGGCTCCTCTCCCCCGGAGCTGCCGACGGAGGTCTTAGCGCGTGTCCTCGCGCCGCCGATCGGGATCGAGAATCCACCCGAGCAGGATCGCGATCAGCACGAACGCTATGAACCCACCGATCAGCGGCCAGTACATGTAAGTAACGATATAGATGATGGCCGGCGCGCATGCGCGCCGGCCGTGAGTCCGCACATGTGCGGACTCACCGGGTCGGCACATGTGCCGACCCGAACGAATTAATCAAGTGTGGAGCGCGACCTGCTCGTTCGCGGACGGGAATGCCCACGCGACCTGAAGCCGTCGCTCGGAGGCAAACATGAACCGCATTTGCCGCGGCGGGCGCAAGCCGTCAGGGTGCGCCGGCCGGAAGGTCGCGCAGGGCTCGCCACCGGCGACCGCGCACAAAAGGTTCTGGTTAAAAAAGCAGTCTTCGCAGCTGGCCTTGGGCAGCTGCCCACGCCCCCTTGACATCTAAATCCTTCCTCGCTCTTGTCTGGTGCCCGGTGCGGCGCGGCGAATCAAAGCACTTCCGCCACCCCCTGCAAGGTCGATTCTCGGAAAACGCACACGTTTAATTTATCCCTGCAAATTGCAGATCTTTTCGGTAGCACCGGCTGACTGCCCTGCATTTTCCGTAGCTTTGAGTCGCGGTGGAGCCGTTTACCTCGATCGCTGACTACGAGCGCGCCGCCGCCGCGGAACTGACGCCGGGGGCGCTCGCCTATTACGCCGGCGGCGCCGGCGACGAGTTGACGCTGCGCGACAACGTTGCCGCCTGGCAGCGACTCACACTCCGCCCGCGCGTGCTCGTCCCCGCGGGGCAGTGTGACCCGAGCGTCACGGTGCTCGGGCGCTCACGCCCCCATCCGCTGATCGTCGCGCCGATGGCCTTCCAGCGGCTCCTGCACGAGCAGGGCGAGCTCGCGATGGCCCGCGCGGCCCAGGCCACCGGGACCACGATGTGCCTCTCGACCTTCGCGACCGTCTCGCCCGCCGCGCTCGCGCAGGCCGTGCCGGAGTGCTCGCGCTGGTTTCAGCTCTACGTGCTGGCCGACCGTGGCCTGACTCGAGAGCTCGTGGCCCAGGCGGCCGAGCACGACTATGAGGCGCTGGTCGTGACCGTCGACCTGCCGGTGGGCGGGGTGCGCGATCGGGAGCTGCGCACGCCCGTCGAGGCGCCGCCTCCGCTCGGGTTGGGCACCGCGCCCGACCCGCCTCCGCTCGCGTCGAGCGCGAGGCCGGCCACGCTCGAGCCGCGTCACCTCGCCGAGCAGATTGCCCCCGACCTGAGCTGGAGCGACATCGCCGAGCTCGTCTCGGAGTGCCCGCTGCCGGTGATCGTCAAGGGCATCCTCGCCGCCGAGGACGCGCGGCTCGCCGCCGAGCTCGGCGCCCGGGGCGTAGTGGTCTCGAACCACGGCGGGCGCCAGCTGGACACGGTCAGCTCGAGCGCCGAGGCTCTGCCCGAGGTGGTCGAGGCCGTCGGCGGACAGGTCGACGTACTCGTCGACGGGGGTATCCGCCGCGGCACGGACGTGGTCAAGGCGCTCGCGCTCGGAGCCTCCGCGGTGATGGTCGGGAGGCCGGTGGCGTGGGGGCTCGCGGTGGCCGGCGCCGAGGGGGCACAGCGTGTGCTCGCGCTGCTGGTGGCCGAGCTCGAGGTCGCGCTCGCGCTGACCGGGAGGCCGCGCGCCTCGCAGCTCGATCCGACGGCCGTCGCCCGGTGAACGTCCTCATCACCGGAATCAGCGGCTACGTCGGCTCCCGGCTAGCGCCGCGGCTCGAGCGCGAGGGCCACAACGTGCGCGGCTTCAGCCGCCGCCCCGGCGCCGCGGGGGCTCCCTACGAGGTCGTGATCGGCGACGCGGTATCGGGGGCGGGGCTGGAGCAGGCGCTCCGCGGGATCGATACCGCCTACTTCCTGATCCACTCGATGGAGCCCTCGCTCGAAGCACCGTTCCCCGCCCGCGAGCGGAGCGCCGCCCACAACTTCGCCCGCGCCGCGCGCGAGGCCGGAGTCGGGCGCGTGGTCTACCTCGGCGGTCTGCAGCCCAGCTCGAGCGAGGTCTCTCCCCATCTGCGCTCGCGGCTCGAGGTCGAGCATGCGCTCGCGCAGGCGACGCCGTGCTCGGTGGCGCTGCGCGCCTCGATCGTGATCGGCGCGGGATCGCGCTCGTTCCGCTTCCTCGTGCGCCTCGTCGAGCGGATGCCGGTGCTGGCCCTGCCCGCTTGGCACACCAACAGGACCGCCCCGATCGACGAGCGCGACATGCTCGAGCTGCTGGCCCGGGCGGCCACGAGCGACGTCGTCTGTGGCGAGGTGCTCGACGCGGGCGGCCCCGAGGTCGTCACCTACGCGGAGCTGATCGACCGCATCCGCCACCACATGCTCGTCGGTCGCCCGACGATCCAATTCAAACGCCTGGTCGCGACTCCGATCGCGAGCCGGGTCTCGGCTTTGATCGCGGGCGAGGATCATGCCCTGATCGGGCCCCTGATGGCGAGCCTCGACGGCGACCTGCTGCCGCGTGATGACCGCGCTTCCGAGCTGCTCGGGGTCCGCCTGCACTCGCTCGATGCGGCAATCGAGCGGGCGTTACGGGAATGGGAAGCGGTGGAACCACTCTCCGCCCGTTAGCCAGTTAACAACCCGGAGCAACCATTACAGGTAGGGTGCTGCCGCGATGAGCCTGGTCCATGTTCAGATCAAGATTGATGCACCAATTCAGAGTGTGTGGGAAACAGTCATGGATCCCGAACAGCTCGGTGATTGGGTGACGATCCACCGCGCCGTGCGCAATGTGTCAGGGCGACCCCTCCAGAAGGGCGCGACCATGGATCAGGTTATGCATCTGCGCGGCTTCAGCTTTCAGGTTCACTGGACGCTGGCCCAGGTCGATCCCCCGCACACGGCCGAATGGCAGGGTCGCGGGCCAGCGCAATCCCGCGCAGCCATCCGCTACCAACTGTCAGAGAACGGCGACGCGACCGAGTTTGACTATACGAATGAGTTCACTCCGCCCGGCGGCAAGTTAGGCACGATAGCTTCCAGAGTGATCGTGGGTGCTGCTTCCGAACGTGAGGCACACAATTCACTCACGCAACTGAAAAAGCTTGTAGAGAACCGGTAAGAGCAGGAATTTGTCTGTATAGTTACCAAATATCGACACCCTCCGATACGGGAGATATTTGTGGCGGATTTTGTTGAGGTGACCGTGAAGGACATCGACGAGCGGCTGACGCAGCTTCGTCAAGAGGTCGACCGGCTGGAGGCGGCCCGCTCGGCGCTCGTCGGTCGCGGACCGGGACGGCCACGCGGCTCCGGCCGGCGTGCCAGCGCGCGAACGAACCAGAGGCGCACGGGTGGTCGCCGGCGAGGACGCCGGGGCACGCGCGCAGCCGAGGCGCTAGCGCTGGTGAAATCGCGTCCCGGGATCACGATCCCGGAGCTGGCCCGGGAGATGAAGATCGCGCCCAACTACCTCTACCGCGTGCTGCCGCCGCTGGCCGAGCAGGGCCAGATCAAGCGCGACGGCAAGGGCTGGCACCCCTCCAACGGGAGCTGAATACATCGTTGCGGCCGCGAGCCGCCTGTGGTAGACACGGGCTGGTCGTGGGGCGGCTCCCAACAGGCACGAGGTGAGAGCGGCGGCGCTGTTGCCGGCGTTTACCGTGGCGTGCGCGCTGCTCGTGGTGGCGGGCGTGGCCAAGCTGCGCTCGCCAGACGCGGCTCGTGACGCGCTGCGCCTCATCGGCGTGCCCGTGCCGACCCTGGCGGTAAGACTCTTGGGCGCAGCCGAGGTTGCCCTGGGGGTACTGGCGGCGCTCCGGCCGGGCCCCGTTCCCGCCGGCCTCGTCGCCCTTGCCTACGTCGCCTTCTGCGCGACCGCGCTGCTCCTGCTACGCGCCGACCGCAACGCCGACTGCGGCTGCTTCGGCCAGGCCAGCAGCAGCGCCAGCCTGGTCCACGTGGTGCTCAACGCCGTGGCCGCCGGCATCGCGATCGCGACCAGCCTCGCGGCTCCGCCGGGAATTCTGTGGATTTCCGGTAGGCAGCCGCTGGTCGCACTTCCGCTGGTGCTCGGCATCGCGGCCGCGACGTTCGCCGCCTATGCGGTCTTCACCCTGCTCGCGCCGGCCTGGCGCGCCTACGGCTCAGGGACCGAAGCGTGACTCAGCGGCTGCTCGAGGCTGCAGGGTCACTGGTCGAGCGCCGCTCCTCACGCCGCGGCTTGCTCGCGCGGGCGGCACTGGCGGGCTCGGCGATGGTGGTGGCGCCGTGGCGGTTCCTCACCCGGCCGGTGAGCGCGATGGAGGTGCTCGGTCCCGGCAGCTGTCCGCCCGGCAGCCAATGCGCCAATGGTTACTCCGCCTTCTGCTGTCAGATCAACCACGGCGCCAACCGCTGTCCCTCGGGCACGTTCATCGGCGGGTGGTGGATGTGTACCGCCTACCGCGGCGGCGGCGTGTGCGCCAAGCAAGGGGTGCGGTATTACGTCGACTGCAACTGCCTGCCGGGCGGCAACTGCGGCGGCTGCCGGTGCGCGAACGGCACCTGCAGTGAGATGCGGATCGACTGCAACGTGTTCCGCTACGGGCAGTGCAACACCCACATCGGCGGTGTGACTCCTGTCGTGTGCCGCGTCGTCGTGTGTCAGAACCCGGCCACGATTCCCGGCTTTAACTGCAGCTCGAGTGTCGCCGTAGACGACAACGTGTGTGCCCAGACGGCGAGCTGCCTGACCCCGCTCGTCGAGCAGGTGCCGAGCGACGGGGGCGCGTGATGGTGGTGCTGGTCGCATCCGAGACAGTCTTGCTCGTGCTGCTCCTGCTGCTGGTGGTGGGACTGCTTCGCAGTCATGCGGAGATCCTCCGCCGGATCGGGCCAGGGGGCGCCGGGCTCGACTCGGGCGCCGGGCTCGATCCGGGCGCGGGCCACGCGTTCGGTGACCCGGATCAGGGGGCGGAGCTCGACCCCGCCCTACCGGAGGCCGCCCGCGCCGGTTTCGTGCGCGAGGCGCACGACATCGTCGGCACGACGCTCGCCGGGGAAGCGGTGATGCTGGGGCTCGGGCCGGACTCTCCACCGACGCTGATCGCGTTCCTGTCGAGCGGCTGCACCGTGTGCGAGCGCTTCTGGGCCGACCTGCGCGCGGACCGCAAGCCGCGCGGGCTCCCGGCGGCGCTGCGCATCGTCGCCGTCACCAAGGATCCCGACCAGGAAAGCCCGGGACGGCTCGCTGAGATGGCCGGTGAGACCGTGCCCGTCGTGATGTCCTCGGCCGCCTGGCAGGGCTACGGCGCGCCGGGAGCGCCCTATTTCGTCTATCTCGACCGCGGCGAGGTGCACGGCGAGGGCTCGGCCACGAGCTGGCAGCAGATCACCTCGCTGCTGCGCGACGCGATCGCCGACCGCGCTTACGCGAACGGCGGCGAGCAGCGCACACGCGACGTCGACCGCGCGCTCGCAGCCGCGGGCATCGCGCCCGGCGACCCGAGCCTCTACCCCGGCGGCGAGGAGCCTCGCTCGTGACCGTGCTGCTCGCCCTCGGCGCAGGCGCCGGGCTGATCGCGGCGGTGCGCTCGGCCTGGTCGCCCTGAGGGCAGTCGATGCTTGCGAGCATCACCCCGCTCGGTGAGCGGGCACGGCGATCGAACTGGGCGACGACGACCGGCTTCTACATTGCCGGGTCGGTGCTGGCCGGCGCGGCCATGGGCGGCGCCGCCGCCCTGCTGGGATCGCTCGTATTCGCCTCGGTCGGCTTCGGCGTGCGCGTCGGCGTGGTCGCAGGCGCGCTCGTGCTGGGCATGGCGTGGGAGCTCGCAAAGGGCTCCGTGCCAGGGCCGCGGCGCCAGGTCAACGAACAGTGGCTTGGGCGCTACCGCGGCTGGGTCTACGGCCTCGGCTTCGGCGCGCAGCTCGGCGCGGGCGTGACGACGATCGTCGTCAGCTCGGCCGTGTATGCCGTCTGGCTCGCGGCGCTCGTATCGGGCCGCCCACTCGAAGGGGTCGCGATCGGGGCCTGCGCCGGCGCGCTGCGCGGCGCCACCGTGCTCGCCGGGGCACGGGTGGTGACTCCCGCGCGGCTGATGGCGCTGCACCGGCGACTGCGCGACCTGCAGCGGCCGGTGCGGCTGCTCGGGCTCGGCGCGCAGCTGCTGCTGGCTGCGGCGGCCGTGGTGGTGGTGGTGACGTGAGGCTCGCGGCCTACGGGATCTCGATCGACCTGCCGCGCGGCTGGCACGGGCGCATCTACCGCCGCGCAGGGGCGCAGGCGACACTGCACGCGGCCAACTTCGCGCTGCCCTCGGACGACGGCGACTTCGGCTCGGGCGCGCTCGCGCACATGCCCGAGCACGGGGTGTTTCTGGCCCTGAAGGAATACGAGGCCGGAGCGGAGCTGCGACCCGGGGTCGGGCTGTACGCGTCGCGCTCGCTGCCGCTCCCGCTGCAGCAGAGCAACTTCAACCCGCGCGCGCTGCAGGTCGGCCGCCCGCGCCAGGCGGGCTTCCAGCACTTCTTCACGGCGTCCGGCGAGCGCCCGTTCTGCCTCTACGCCGTCATCTCGACGGCTCTGATCCCGTTCGGGCTCGCGCCCTTCGGGGTCGCCGCGGGACAGCAGGTGGGGCTGCTCAGCGGGGTGCTCGGGACGCTCGCGCTCGGGGGGCCGGCGTGAGGAAGCTGGCCGCAGCGGGAGTCGCGCTGGGCCTCGGCGGCCTGGCGGCCTCATTCGCGATCGGGGGCGCCACCGCTGCCACGATCGACGCTCGCCTGCAGGGCACGTTCGTGATGGAGGGCAAGATCACAGCCGCCCAGCACGTGCTCGGCGAGCACGCGGGCCAGAAGGTCTCGCGTTCGTGGAGCTTCTACCCGACCTGCGCGAGCGGACCGTGCGCGAAGGTGGTGCTCAAGCGCTGGCGCTCGAGCCGCCACGTGCTCGACACGATCGCGCTCGCACGCAGGAGCCCCGGCGTGTACGTCGGCAAGCACCGGTTCTGGCTGACGTTGAACTGCAACGGCTCCTCGGTCAAGCACGGCGGCTACGCCAACGAGACGATCACGGTGCGGATTACGCGGGCCGTGACGAACGGCGGCAGCCGCGTGGCGACCGGCATCCAGGCGAGCTACGTGAACCCGAGCCGCTACAACCTGACGCGCTGCCCCGGCGGCATCGGCCACGACGCCGCCGGCTATCACGGTCATCTGAGCGCCACTGCGCTCGCCGCCAGCGCCAGCGGCGGTTACCTGATCATGACCGCCGACGGCGACGTGTTCAAGTTCGGCAAGGCCACCCTGCACGGCTCGGACGCGGGCAAGCTGCCGGTGCAGGTGCGGGCCGTGCGGCTGGCGGCGGAGCCGAAGGGCAGCGGCTACTGGATCCTCCGCTCGGACGGCGGCGTGGACGCCTTCGGCGCGCCCGGCTCCGGATCGCTCAAGGGCAAGCTGCACGGCACGCGGCCCGTCGCGATCGCGGCCCCGCCGGGCGGCGGCTACCTGATCCTGACCTCGGACGGCGGCGTCCATCCGTTCGGCGGCGCCAGCTGGCACGGCTCGGACAAGGGCAAGGTCGGCCATGGCGTGGGCGCGGTGAGCCTGGCCGTCGACTCGAGTGGCGGCTACTGGGTCCTGCTCTCAAACGGGGCCGTGGATGCCTTCAGCGCGCCCAAATCGGGCTCGCTCCAGGGCAAGCTCCACGGCACGCGGCCGGTCGCGATCGCGGCCGGGGCGACCAAGGGCTACTGGATTCTCATCTCAAACGGGGGCGTGCACCCGTTCGGGGGCGCCGCCAAGCACGGCTCGGACGCGGGCAAGCTGCCCTCCGGCGTGAGCGCGCTCGCGCTGGCGGGCGACCCGGCCACGAGCGGCTACTGGCTGCTGAAGTCCAACGGGGGGCTCGACGGCTTCGGGGCGCCGAAACTCGGCTCGCTCGGGGGTTGAACCGGGGCTGACACATCACGCGGTCGGGGGTGCGACAATGCGGAGCGGTGGACGCATGAGGAAGATGCGGTCGAGGGTATTTGGGGTCGTGGCCGCGACAGTCCTGATGAGCGCCGGTAGCGCGCTCGCGCTGACCTATTCCCTGAGCGGCAACCCCAAGGGGGTGCGGGAGGCCGAGCACGTGATGGACGCCTTCTCCCACATCTCGGGCTACACCTTCAGCGAGGATCACTTCTTCCAGCTCTCCACCTCGGGCGGCAACAACCCGTCCCTGCACTACCGCTTCGGCTTCTCCTCACTCGCGGGCGGCTACAGCTGGGCGAGCGAACGGGGCGCGATGGGCCTCAGCGGCAACCACCTCGTGTGGTGGCGCGACGATCTCTCGCCCACCTCGGGCCACGCCCAGGCGGTCGAGCTCGTGTTCAAGGGCTCGAGCGGCTACTGGGCCTTCGGCAGCAGTGCCCACCACGGCTGCTTCCGTCACCTGACCTCGTCATCGGCACCGCCCTCGGACTACGGTTTCGTGATCACGGGCCACGTCGGCAAGCCCAGGGACAGCGGCGGGACGATCTCGCTCACCTACACGTATTCGTGGGACCCGGCCGGCACCGCCACCGAGACGGACAGGATCGACCGCTCGAGCAACCTGGTCAACTCGGGCCACGTGGCGTTGCGAAACGGCTACTCGTTCAGCTTCGACAACAGCTTCGGCGGCCCCGGGCCAGAGCCGAGCGTCAATCTCTGCAAGTGATCCGGCGCTCGGGCGGCCAGCTCGACTCCGCCACGCCGCCGCCGGCCATTCTGCCGCGGCGCGGCCGCCGCGGCGCCGCTGAGACCCGCGGCGAGGTCCCGATCTACAACGGTGAGCGCTTCTACCTCGGGATGAGGCTCGCCTCCAGCATTTGGGGAAAGGAGGGCTCGTTCTACGTCCTCACGCCGCACGGGGCCTTCGCCCACCTGCCCAAACGAAAGTTCCCGCTCTCGCAGAAGGGGTGGGACCGGATGTGGCAGGAGTTCGCGGCAGCCGACCCCTCGGGCGCGCTCGCCTGCAAGCAGGAGTTGCAGGCACGCGAGGGACCCCAGGAACCGAGCTCGGCCGCCGCCAATCGTGACGCGCTGGACCAGCTCGAGAGGCTGGCCGCGCTGCACGAGCGGGGCGAGCTGTCCGACGACGAATTTCAAGCTGCCAAGCAGGAGCTGCTCAGGCGGCTCTGAGACTCGCCCGGCGCTCAGCCGCCGAGCAACCCGAGCTGCTGCACCGCGTCGCGCTCTCCCTTGAGCTCGTCGACCGACGCATCAATCCGCTCGCGCGAAAAATCGTCGATCTCGAGGCTCTCCACGATCTCGTAGGAGCCGTTCGCGCACCGGCACGGGAAGCCGGAGATCAGGCCCTCCTCGACTCCGTATGAGCCGTCCGAGGGAACTCCCATCGAGACCCAGTCATCGCCGCTGGTGCCGTGAACCCAGTCACGCATGTGGCCGATCGCCGCGTTGGCGGCCGATGCCGCGCTCGAGGCGCCGCGGGCCTCGATCACAGCCGCGCCGCGCTTCTGCACGGTGGGCATGAAGTCCTGCTCGTACCAGCGCTGATCGTCGACGACCTCAGCGGCGGGGCGGCCCGAGATCTTGGCGTGGGAGATGTCCGGGTACTGGGTCGTCGAGTGGTTGCCCCAGACCGTCATGTTGGTGATGTCCTTCACGGCGGCGCCCGCCTTGGTGGCGAGCTGGGCGATCGCGCGATTGTGGTCCAGGCGCATCATCGAGCTGAACCGCTCGCGCGGGATGTCGGATGCGTTGCGCTGCGCGATCAGGCAGTTGGTGTTGGCCGGGTTGCCGACCACGAGCACCTTGATGTCCGCCGCCGCGTGCTCGCTGAGCGCCTCGCCCTGCGGCTTGAAGATGCCGCCGTTTGCCTCGAGCAGATCGGAGCGCTCCATCCCCTTGGTGCGCGGCCGGGCGCCGATCAGAAACGCGAGATTGACACCATCGAAGGCGTCTTTGGAGTCGTCGTAGATGTCGACTCCCCGGAGCAGCGGAAAGGCGCAGTCGTCGAGCTCCATCGCCGTTCCCTCGGCGGCCTTGACCGCATCGGGGATCTCGAGCAACGACAGGCTGAGGGGCGTGTCGGCGCCGAGCAGCTGACCCGAGGCGATCCGGAACAGGATCGCGTATCCGATCTGACCGGCCGCGCCGGTCACGGCCACGCGTACTGGGGAATCAGGCAAGGTTCATCTCCTGTCTGGGGGTCAAGGTGGGGTTCGACTGTATAGCTTGGTGCCCGAACACCCCATGAACATCGTCTACACGCAGACGGACGAGGCGCCCGCGCTCGCGACCCAGTCGCTGCTCCCGATCGTGCGCGCGTTCGCCGCCACGGCCGGAATCAAGATCGAGCTGCGCGACATCTCGCTCGCGGGCAGGATCCTGGCCCAGTTTCCGGAGCAGCTCCGGGACGAGCAGCGGGTCGCGGACGCGCTGGCCGAGCTCGGCGAGCTCGCAAAGACGCCCGAGGCGAACATCATCAAGCTGCCCAACATCTCGGCATCGGTGCCGCAGCTGAAGCGCGCGATCGCCGAGCTCCAGGAGCAGGGCTTCGACATCCCCGACTACCCGGACGAGCCCTCCTCCGAGGAGCAGCGCGAGACGCGCGCACGCTACGACCGCGTCAAGGGCTCGGCGGTCAATCCGGTCCTGCGCCAGGGCAACTCCGATCGCCGCGCGCCGGCGTCGGTCAAGGAGTACGCGCGCCGGCACCCACACTCGATGGGCGCCTGGTCGCGCGACTCGCGCTCGCACGTGGTGACCATGGACGAGGGCGACTTTCGCTCCAGTGAGCAGTCGCTGACGCTTGAGCGCGACTCCCGCATGCGGATCGAGTTTCACCCCCGGGAGGGCGAGGCCGAGGTTCTGAAGGAGCTTAAGGGCAAGGCGGGCGACGTGCTTGACGCCGCCGTGATGAGCCGGCGGGCGCTCGAGCGCTTCTTTAAGGCCCAGCTGAAGGACGCCAAGGCGAGCGGCGTCCTCTACTCGGTGCACCTGAAGGCGACGATGATGCGCGTCTCGGACCCGATCATCTTCGGCCACGCCGTCAAGGCGTATTTCGCGCGCGTGTTCGAGGAGCACGGCGAGCAGCTGCGCCAAGCCGGGGTCAACGCCAACGACGGTCTGGCGGCGCTCCTCAAAGCGCTCGAGAAGCTGCCCGATGAGCAGCGCGAGTCGATCGAGGCGGCGATCGAGGCCGCCTATGACGAGGGCCCGGCGCTCGCGATGGTCGACTCAGATCGCGGCATCACCAACCTGCACGTGCCGAGCGACGTGATCATCGACGCCTCGATGCCCGCCGCGATTCGTGCCTCGGGCCAGATGTGGAACGCGCGGGGCGAGCAGCAGGACACGAAGTTCGTGATCCCCGACCACTCCTACGCACCGCTGTACGCGGCGGCGGTCGACGATTGCCGCGAACACGGCGCCTTCGACCCCGCGACCATGGGAACCACTCCCAACATCGGCCTGATGGCGCAGGCAGCCGAGGAGTACGGCTCGCACGAGACGACCTTCGAGATCGACCGCGCCGGCCACATGCGAGTCCTCGACGAGTCGGACACCGCCCTGCTCGAGCACGAGGTCGCCCCCGGCGATATCTGGCGCATGTGCCAGACCACCGACGCGGCAATCGCCAACTGGGTCGAGCTCGCAGTCTCACGCGCGCGCGAGACGGGCACCCCCGCGGTCTTCTGGCTCGACGAGACGCGGGCCCACGATCGCGAGCTGCTGGCCAAGGTGCGCCCCGCGCTGGAGGAGAGCCTCGACATCCAGGTGATGGACGTCGCGGACGCCGCGCGCCACACGCTCGCCCGCGCGCGCGCCGGCGAGGACACGCTCGCGGTCACCGGCAACGTCCTGCGCGACTACCTGACCGACCTGTTCCCGATCCTCGAGCTCGGCACGAGCGCCAAGATGCAGTCGATCGTGCCGCTGATGGCCGGCGGCGGCCTGTTCGAAACCGGGGCCGGGGGCTCGGCTCCCAAGCACGTGCAGCAGTTCCTCAAGGAGAACCACCTGCGCTGGGACTCCCTGGGGGAGTTCCTGGCGCTCGGACCGTCGCTCGAGCTGCTGGCTTCACACGATGACAATTCCCGCGCGCTCCTGCTCGCGCAAACGCTCGACCGGGCGATCGGGCGCGTGCTCGAGGACGACCGCTCGCCCTCGCGCAAGACCGGGGAGCTCGACAACCGCGGCAGCCACTTCTACCTGGCGCTCTACTGGGCGCAGGAGCTGGCAGGCCAGGAGGAGGACGAGGAGCTCGCGGAGCGCCTCGGGCCGCTGGCCGAGCGCCTCGCCGCGGGCGAAGAGCAGATCACGGGCGAGCTGCTCAAGGTGCAGGGGTCGCCCGTCGAGCTCGACGGCTACTACCGCCCCGACGCCGAGAAGATCGCGGCCGCGATGCGCCCGAGCAAGGCCTTCAACGAGGCACTGGAAGATCTTTAGACCCGGCCGGAACATGTTCCGGCCGGCCGCCCGGCACATGTGCCGGGCGGGGCCGGCGCACATGTGCGCCGGCCAACATGATTTAGAGCTCGAGCCGGTAGACCTCTGAGAGCTTCTGCTTCAGATAGGAAACGAACGGCCCCACCGAGATCGGGCTGCCGACCACTCGCTGAAGCAGCTCCGCGGAGGTGAACTTGGCGCCATGCTGGTGGATGTGCTCGCGCAGCCAGTCGCGCAGGGGCGCGAGCTCGCCCGCACCGATGCGCTCGTCGAGGTCGGGGATATCCGCGTGCGCGCGCTCCCACAGCTGCCCGGCGACCAAGTTGCCGAGCGCGTAGGTCGGGAAGTAGCCGATCGTCCCGCTGGCCCAGTGGACGTCCTGGAGCACGCCGTGGGCGTCGTCGGGGACCCTGATTCCGAAGTACTTCTCCACGCGCGAATTCCACGCCTCGGGCAGGTCAGCGACCGCGAGCCGCCCTTCGATCAGCTCCTGCTCGAGCTCGAAGCGCATCACGATGTGGAGGCTGTAGGTCGCCTCGTCGGCCTCCACCCGGATCAGGCTGGGCGCCACGCGGTTGACGGCTCGGAACAGGGTGTCGGTGTCGAGGTCGATCCCGAACAGCGCGGAGATCCGGGGCGCGAGCACACCGGAGAACTCGCGCGAGCGTCCGACCATGTTCTCCCACATGCGGCTCTGCGACTCGTGCAGCGAGAGCGATTCGCCGTGGCCGATCGTCGTGCGCCTGAGCGTCGGCGCGATCCCGGACTCGTACAGGCCGTGGCCACACTCGTGCATGGCGCCATACAGGCCCATGGACAGGAAGCTGTCGTCCCAGCGGGTCGTGATGCGCGTGTCGCCCGCGCCCATCGAGGTCTCGAACGGGTGCACGGTGTCGTCGATGCGCCAGCCGCGCCAGTCGAAGCCCATCAGCGAGAGCACCTCGGCGACCAGTTGGCGCTGGCGGTCGACGCGGAACTGGCCGTGCAGGCAGTTGTCGGGGGCCCGTTCCAAGTGCTCTCCGAGCGTGCGGATCAGCGGCACGAGCTCGCCCCGCAGCTCGTCGAGCAGGCGCGCCACCTCGGCGGTCCGCATGCCGGGGTCGTAGTCGTCGAGCAGGGCGTCGTAGGGACACTCGAACCAGTCGAAGCACTCGACATAGCGGCGCGCGAGACTCAGATTGCGCTCGAGGTAGGGAGCGAAGGACGCGAAGTCCGAGCGCGCGCGCGCGTCGACCCAGGCGTCGTGACCCTCGGCCGCGGCGTGGGCGATCTCGGCCGCGAGCTCGACGGGGACGCGGCGCGCCTTCTCCCAGCGGCGCGTGACGACCCGCACGATCGAGCGCGTCGTCGGACGCGGGGTCCGTGCCGTCGAGCTCGGCCCGAGCCGCCTCGAGCAGACGCCCGACCTCGGGCGCGATGAAGCGCTCGTGGCGAATCTGGCTGAGGGTCGCGAGCGCGTGCGCGCGGGTCGGGCCGCCGCGCGGCGGCATCATCGTCTGGTGGTCCCACTCGAGCAGGTGGCCGACGCTGTCCAGATCCGCCAGCTCCGCCAGCGCGACGCGGAGAGATTGCATGCCGCTAGATGTCACTGTGCGACCATTGCATCATGTTTAGGCGGTCTGGCTCAATAAAGCTCATCGACCTGTTCGGGATCAGGATCGGCGTCGACGCGAGCTGGTTCGTGGTCCTGTTCCTGATGATCTTCTGGCTCTCGGGACCGTTCCGGGCCACGCTGCACTCCTCGGACGGGGTCGCATATCTGACCACGGTCGTGACGGTACTGCTGTTCTTCTGCTCGCTGATCCTGCACGAGCTGGGCCACGCGCTCGTCGCCAGGCGCCAGGGAATCGACACCCGGCGGATCGACCTGTTCCTGTTCGGCGGGCTCACGCACATGAGCCGTGACGCGGCCACGCCGGGCGAGGACTTCAAGATCTCGGCCGCCGGGCCGCTCGCGACGCTCGGCTTTCTCGTCCTCTGTCTGGCGATCGTGCTCGGCATCGTCGGGCCCCACCGGCTCCTCGACGCGGCGACGCTGAAGACGACCGGAAAGATCACCCCGGTGCTGCTCTCGCTCAGCTGGCTGGTGCTGATGAACCTGCTGATCCTGGCCTTCAACCTGGTGCCGGCGTTCCCGCTCGACGGCGGCCGTATCACGCGCGCGATCGTGTGGCGGCTCACGGGCAGCAAGGCCAGCGGGACGCGGACCGCGGCGCTGCTCGGACGCGGTTTCGCGCTGTTGCTGGCGGGGTTCGGGCTATGGATCATGCTCGCGCTGCGCTCGCCCTTCACAGGGTTGTGGCTGATCGCGATCGCGTTCCTGCTCGGCTCCTCCGCCCGTGGCGCGATCGTACAGACGGCGCTCAACGAGCGCATCGAGCACGTGCGTGTGTCCGACATCATGGACACCCAGCCCGTCTCGATCCCCGCCGCGACGCCGCTTGGGGAAGCCCTCGACGCCTACTTCCTGCGCTACGGCTGGGACTGGTTTCCGGTCACCGACGGCGACGGGCGCTTCATGGGCATCGCGCGCCGCGAGCGACTCGAGACGACCCGCGACAGTGGCGAGGGCTGGTTGACCGTGGGCGCGGTGCTCGACGCCGCCGAGGCGGGGCGTTGGCGCGTGAACCTCGACCGGCCGCTGACCGAACTGATCGCCTCCGAGCCGCTCGGCAAGCTGGGCGCGCTGATGGCGGTCGACACCGACGGCGTGCTGCGGGGAGTGGTGACGATCGAGCAGGTGCGCAGGGCGCTTCAGTCGGCGTTCTCCACCCCCGCTGTCTGATGGGTCGTCGAAGCGTCTGCGGGATCGTGCTCGCGCTGGCGCTGTGCGCTTCGCCCGCGCCCGCGATCGCGACGAGCCGCGCCTTCTCGCTGCGGGTCAGGGTGCCCTCGGGCGTCAAGCGCAACCAGCCGTTCACCATCACCGCCTCGGGCACGGCGCCGAGGCGCACCCACCTCGTCTTCTTCCTCTCCCAGCAGAGCTGCCAGAGCAGCTACGTGCTCGAGTACAACGACATCGGCGCGCTCTCGCCCGGCTACCCCTACTTCCAGCGGGGCCACGAGTTCGGGTCGAAGGCCGACGTGTCTGCCACCTACACCGTGAAGGGCGCATTCACGGCTCGCGTGACCGCGCACGCGCGGTCGAAGACGGGGGCCGAGTACGTGTGCGCCTACCTGCCGGCCCAGAACCCGCAGCGCACGCACGCGCACGCGACCGCCAGGTACAGCGTGGCGCCCTAGTTACGCGCTCGTCCTACCCCACGAACGCCACGGGGTGAAAGAACCACCCAGAGCAGTTACTGGCGGCCTGTACCATCAGATCTCGTGGCTGTGGCACTGGAGGGGCTGCTCGACATTGACAGGGACGCGTTCGTGGCGGCTTTTGGACGCCGCGGACTCGGCGTACGGCACGCGCTGGTCGATCACCCGTTGCTGGCACTCGAGGCGATCGCCGATCTGGCCGATCGCTTCCCGGGCCGCATCGAGCGACACCGCGCGGACATGCCGCTGGTCATGCCTGAAGGCGCTCCCGAGCTCAGCGGCCCGCCGTCCGAGACCGTGCGCGGCATCGATCACAACGGCTGCTGGATGGTGTTCTGGTACATCGAGCAAGTACCCGAGTACAAGGCCCTGCTGGACAGCCTTCTGGACGAGGCCGAGTCCTACCTTCCCGCGGCCGTCGGTAGGACGCGCCAGCGAGAGGCGTTCCTGTTCCTGTCGGCGCCGAACGCGCTCACGCCGATCCACTTCGACCCGGAGCACAACTTCCTGCTCCAGATCCGCGGCCACAAGGACATGAATGTATGCGCGTTCCCGACGCGGGAGAGCGCCCGGCGCGAATTTGACCGCTACTACAGCGGCGGTCACCGCAACCTCGTGGGGCTGCCATCCGAGGGTACGACCTTCCCGCTCGATCCAGGCGACGGCGTATACGTCCCGTCGCACATGCCGCACTGGGTGCAGAACGGGCCGGGTGCCTCGATCTCGCTTTCGATCACCTTCCGGACCCGGGCGAGTCGTCGCGCTGAACGCGTCGAGCGGGTGAACGCTTGGATGCGAAAGATGCGACTGACCCCGCAGCCGCCAGGGGAATCGCGGGCTCGCGACCTCGCCAAGGAGGCCGTGTGGCTGACAGCACGCGAGCCGAAGCGCCGCGTGGCCCGGTTCAAGCGAAACGGATCCGGAGGTGTCCCGCCGCCCGCTTGAGCTGTCGGATTCCCGGCGCCGCGAGTGGGACTCGCTCGCAGAGAGCTTAACCGCAAGCCCGTTCCTTCGCCCCGGATGGATTGTGCCTTGGTGGGACGCTTTCGGCGCCGGGCGCCTCGAGCTGCTCGAGGTCAGGCGTGGACGCTCACTCGAGGCGCTGCAACCGATCGTCCTGCACCGCGGGATGATCCGTTCGCCGACCAACTGGCACACGCCGGAGTTCGGTCCGTTGGGCACAGAGCCCGGCGCGGATGCCCTGTTCGAGCAGCTGTTCGCGCGGCGCAGTGGGATGGTCGAGATCGGATGGCTGGCCGCGGGTGATTCCCGTCTCGGAGGATTGCAGGCAGCCGCCGCAGCGGCGAGGTACGCGGTGCACACGCGCATCCGCGAGCGCTCCCCCACCGTCCAGCTCGACGGTGATTGGCCGGCGTACGAGCGGGCGCTGAGCGGCAACCTGCGCCGGGATCTCGGCAGACGCCAGCGCCGACTCGAGGAACTCGGCGAGGTGACGTTCGAGGTCAGCGACACGCCGTCTGCTCTCCCCGACGCCTTTGCGCTCGAGTCGCTCGGCTGGAAGGGCAATCGCGGCACGGCCATGTCATCGCGTCCGAGGACTGCCGCCTTCTACCAGCGAATCGCGCGCTGGGCGGCCGAGCGAGGGTGGTTACGCCTGGCCTTCCTGCGCCTCGACCAGCGACCAGTGGCGTTTCATTTCGCGCTCGAAGCAGGCGGCACGTACTACGCGATCAAGGGCGGCTTCGACCCGGCCTTCAGCCCCTATTCGCCGGGCGCGCTCATGATCCACTCGACGCTCCGACGGGCGTTCAACGAGGGGTTGGATCGCTACGAGCTGCTCGGGGGCGACGATTGGTACAAGCGCCGCTGGACGAGCGCTGCGCGCACGAAGCTGGTGTTCCAAGCTTTCGCCCCGACCCCGCTCGGGGGAGTCCACCGCATCGCGCAGGTCTACGCCCGTCCACGCGCGAGCGCGATCTTGGCGGCGACCTCTAGCCTACGCCGACGGTCGGCTCGTCCGGAATCGTGAAGCAGAAGATCGAGCCACTCGGCTCGTTGGGCTCGACCCAGATCCGTCCGCCGTGCTGCTCGACGATGCGCCGAGACGTGGCCAGGCCGATCCCACTGCCCGCCTCCGAGCCGGCGCGCTCGAACAGGTCGAAGATTCGCTCCCGGTCTGTCTCGTCGACTCCGCTGCCCTGGTCGCTGACCGATAGCCGCCAGCCCCCCGGCACACGCTGAGCGGAGACCCTGACCACAGGCGCGTGCTCGCCGGAATACTTGAGGGCGTTTGCAATCAAGTTCTGCAACACGCGCTCGAGCTGGTGGTCGTCGCCGTAAACCGTGGGCAGCTCCTCCACCGTGACCTGTGCGCGGCGGTCGAGAATCTCGCTCTCGAGCGTCTCGCGCACGCGCGCGACGAGCTCGCCCATGTCGACCTGCGTCCGTTCGGGCCGCTCAGACCGGACCTGCACATAACCGGTCACACCGCTCACCATGCCTTGCATACGGTCGATCGCCGAGCGGATCGCGTCGAGCGTCAGCAGGGTGTCGGCATTGGCATCTACCTCCGGCAGCAGGTCGATCAGGCCGGAAAGCGCGCGTAATGGGGCAGTGAGGTCGTGCGCCGTGATCCGGGCGAGCCCGGCCAGCTCGTCGTTGGAACGCTCGAGGTTGTCGATCGTGCGGCTAAGCTGGTCGATCAATTCGACCTGCTCGGTCATGTCCTGGAACCGAACCACCAGTTCCTGCCCCTCGTGGTCAGCGAGCGGGCTCGGCATGACCGTGATCGTGATCATGCGCGGCTTGCCGAGCTTCGGCGTGATTGTCGCCTCGACCGTGGTCGATGGGTTCCCCGTTGCGACCTCATTCAACGCCTTGCGCAGTCGCTCCGTTTCCTCCGCTGAGAACAGGGAGAACATCGAGAGGCCCGCCAGCTGCCCACGCGTGGTGCCGGCGAGCCGACCGAAGGGCGCGTTGGCCTCGAGCACAGCGCCCAGGTTCGGCGCCGTCGCCGAGACGATCGCGAGCCCGGCGTCGGCGCGATCGGCCAACGCGCGCTGATGCTCCTTGGCCATCAAAGTCTCTCCGAGGCCGGTCCACTGCAGCGGGTTGGTGCGCAAGGCGAGCACTGCTCCCTCCGTCCCGTCGCCCGAATGGCCATCGACGGGCCGAATCGCCGCTTCCACCGCGATGTAGCCGTGGCGCCGCCGCCGCCAGCGAAGCGCCATCACAGTTCCAAAGCGGCGCCCCGCCGGGCCCCCTGACAGCATCCGAGCAGCGCGCTCGTGGTCCTCGGGATGCAGGAAATCGAGCAGGCGGCAACCGACTAGTTCAGCTCTGCTCCAGCCGAGCTCGTACGGGACTGACGGCGAGGCAAAGACGATCGAGTGGTCTCGGTCGAGCAGGATCAGCGCAAGCGGGCTCTCCTCGACGATCGTTCGGCAGATGTCGTCGCCCATCTCCGCGGCCAGCGGCTGCGCCGCTGGGAGCGGGCTACGGCGCACGAGCCTGTCGCCTCCTTCAACGAGTGCGAAGAGCTCCTCGAGGTCAGGGCGCTGATCCTCCGGCACGCCTGCGATGACCGCCGTGCGCCCAGCGGGGTCTCGCAGAGCGATGTCGGTCAGCGAGCCGGCTGCGTCGCAGATGGCGAGCAGCAGCAACCGGTCGTGCGGCAGCAGCTCCGCGATCCTCCGAAGCGCCCCAGTGGTGACCGAAACCGCGTGGGAGTCGATGTCCCGCGCTGGCGATTTGGTGCCGAGCGGCGCGCTCATCCAGGTGGCCGCGCCCCGCCTGCCCCGGTCAGCTTCAGCTCAACCGACGACATCTTGTGTCTCTCCCACGCCGTGGCCCCCGAGAAGGACCTTTGTAGCGGCCGCGATCGGCCTTTTTCGCCTTCCCTACCGCGCCCGTACCATCAACCACGGGCACCCAAAGCCTCAATGTACCGGAATACTGGCCATTGGCTGGCCGCGATGTTCGGAGAGCTCCGCCGAGTCGCTCGGCCGGCGTGGAGAATCCCCAGCCCGCAGCCGTCCGGCCGCCTCGATTGCCTCGGCCCGCGAGTGCACCTCGAGCTTGCGCATGATGTTCTTCACGTGCGTGCGCACCGTTTCGATCGAGAGCACGAGCGCGGCCGCTATGTCAGCCGTCGAACGCCCCAGGCAGAGCTGGTCGACGACCTCCCACTCGCGCGTGGTGAGAACGCTCTTGACCGGACGCATGCCGACAGGCGCCTCGGGCAGCTCCCGCAGTCGTTTGGCGAGGTCGGCGGTGAGGGTGCGTGAGACGGCTGCTCCGCCCTCGGCCACGTCACGCAGGATGCGCGGCAGGACGCTCAGGTCGAGCTCCTTGTTGAGGTAACCGGCCGCGCCCTTGCGCAATGCCAGGTAGCCCAGATCGCGTTCCCCGCGTACCGACAAGACAACGATCTTTGCGTCGACCTGGCTGTCAGCCACCATCTGCTCGAGGGCCGTGATGCCGTCGATCCCAGGCAGCACGACATCCAGCAGGATGATGTCCGGCTTGTAGTAGCGCGCAGCGCGGACGGCATCTCGGCCATCGTGCGCTTCGCCCACGACAAGAATGCCCGCGGGCCTGAGGACGTCGCGGATCATCCGCCGCACGAGCGGATCGTCGTCCACGACGAGAACGCGCAGACGCTCTTCGGCGTCCCTGCTTTCCCGTTCGATTTGTGCCATGTGCCTCCCGAAGGACCCCTTGGCTTGGCGGTAGGCACCCCACACGCGTGCCCGCCACGCAACCCTGGATTGGTGAAGGGTACACCATTAAACCCGTCTTGGGTGATGAATGCACCCCACCACCTGCTATGTGTCTGCGAGCAAGCCGCAGATTATGACGCCGATTCTTGCAAACACCGGGATCAGCGGCATCAGTTACGCGACCGAATGTCTGAGGGATTACAGAGCCGCCAGCCTCGAACCGGCCCATCCCGGCCTGGGTGGTGGCGTGGGTCCCCCTCAATGACGCTCGAACGCGCTCGGGCCCCCACCGTGGACGAGCTCGGGGGCGATTGCGTGCTCCGCCCGAGCGTCGCTAGTTGAGCGAGGTTCGCCCTGCATCCGGCGACTATTTCGGAGCTCCTCAAGCAAGCCGTGGATGCGCTCGAGGCTGAGGCTGAGGCGATCGAGCGCGCGCTGGAGGTCCTCGCCGGTGGGATGCAACGGCTCGCCGCCGGACAGACCCCCGCCTCGAGCGGCAAGCTCGGGGGACTCGCGCGCCGACTCGGGCAGGGTGAAGTGACGGCTTCCTCCCGGGCTCGGCATGGCCGCATCATAAGTAGCTCCCCGACGTTCATCTGAGGTATTGCTGCGCCTCCGGGGGGTGTTATGTACCCACCGGCGGGGGCGGCATTTCCCCTTGCTTCGCGCCTCTTGTGCAGGCACGCTGCCACTTGTGTCCCATGGCCAGCCGGTAGAGGCGTTCTCCGTCAGCGGTACTTCGCTGGCGAATCCGGCGACGATCCAGCGGGACGCCGGCTTTCCGGGCGAGCCACCGGCCCCGTTCAGCGACGATTTCGTAGAGCAGTCATGGCCACGAGTCTCGTCCGCCCGGGCGACCGATCTGCGGCAGTTGAGCGTACTCGTGGGATCGGACGACCCGTTCACGCGCCAGGCTTTTCTTACGGGCGCGAGCGGCCCCGGCATCAGCGTAGTCGGTGCCGGAACGCTCGCCACCGTGGCGAGGCAGATGGCGGTGGAGCTGGAGCCGGACATCGTGCTGCTCGACGTACAGACAACGGCCGGCGATGCTCTACGGGCGATCCAGGACATTCGCGCCCGCCTACCAGAGGCGCGCATCCTCGCCTGCAGCGCGCCGGCCAACAATGAATTCGGCCTACTGTGCCTCAGCGCCGGCGCGGCGGGATACGTCTCGAAAGAGATCGATCTCGAGCGTGCTGCCCCGGTTGCTCCGCGCTCTGGCAGACGGCGAGGCGGTGATCCCGCGAGCGCTCGGGACCGAGCTGGCCACGCGGTTCGTCAGGTCGAGCCCCAGCGGCCGGGTCCCGCCTCCCCCGCTCAGCCCGCCTGAACGACGCCTGCTCGACCTGCTGCGCACCGGCCAGACCTTGTCTGACGCCGCGGCGGAGCTCGGCATCACGCTCGCCACGGCCCGGCGCCACTTCGGCAGCGCCAGACGCAAGCTTGCGACCCCTCTCGTCACCCAGGAGGCGACGATGGACAGCTCTTTATCAAGCCAACGAACCAACTCTCCGGAGGTCCTATGAGAATCCGCACCACATTCCTCACCTTGATGGTGGTGGGGGCGCTCGCCTGTGGCTTCAGTGCCCCGGCGTTCGCCGCCAACCACTCCAGTTCTAACTGCTCCAGCAGCCACAGCTCGGCCGGCTCGACCTATGGCGGCCAGGGCACCGAGATCACTGGCGTCGGCTGCAAGCCGGACGGGCCCACGCCGAGCAGCCCCTCGGCAAGCTCGACGCTGCCGTTCACGGGCCTCGACATCGGTCTGCTGGTAGCGGCAGGCGCCGTGCTCGTCGCCGCCGGGTTGACCCTGCGGTGGCGGCTCCGCCACGGAGGGCAGTAGTTGCCCCCGTCGGATACAGCGCCGGTAGGGGAACTCGAGCCCTCCACGCCCGGGCAGCGTGCTGAGCACGCTGCCGCGAGGCAGCGAGGCTCGCTGCTCGTGGGCATCGCGGGCGCCGAGCCATTGGCGCTGCCCGGGCCGGTGGGCGCCCTCCCCCGGCTCGAGCTGCCTGCGGCCAAGCGCAAGCTGAGCCGAGGCGTGCTCGACGTCGCCGCGATCGTGCTCGGTCTGCTCGTCGCCGTGCGCGGCCGGTGGCATATGAGCGCGCTTGCTCTGATCCTGCTGATCGCCGCGTATCCGCTCGCGGTCCGCTGGATGCTGACGCGCAAGGCGCCGGTCTGGGATGACGGCTCCCTGAGCGACGAGCTGCGCCTGCTCGCGGTCGCGACGTCACTGCCCGCGTTGACGTTGATCGGCGCCGACGCGATTCTGCGCGGCGGGGGAGTCGTCCCGCTCGCGTTGCGGATCTGGCTCTTCACTCTGGCGCTGCTCGTGATCGGGCGCATCGTCCTTCACTACATACGCGTCTCAAGCCCTCAGGCGGCCAGCTGGCCGACCCTGATCGTGGGCGCCGGTCGCGTGGGCGGCGAGCTGGCGCGGCTGCTCCGCGCGGAGCCTCAGCACGGGCTCGAACCGGTCGGCTTTCTCGACTACGAGCCCGCGCCGGCACAGGCACAGCCAGTCCCGCACCGCGGGCCATGGCGCCGAGCCCGAGCTGCCAGTGCTCGGAAGGCCAGACGCCCTACCGAGCGTGATCGCGCAGACAGGCGCACAGTGCGTCGCGTTCGCATTTACCGCGTCCGGCGATGAACGCCTGCTGCCTTTGGTTGAGCACTGCGAGCGGCTGCGCGTGCGCGCTTTCGTCGTGCCGCGTCTGTTCGAAGCGGCCGGCTGGCGGGCGCAGGTGCGCCAGGTGGGCTCCCTGCCGCTGGGCGAGCTCAACGCCGTCGATCCACGTGATGTCCGCTTCGCGGTCAAGCATCTCTTGGACCGTCTCCTCGCGGGCTTGGCGCTGCTCGTGCTTGCACCTTTGCTGCTGGTGGTCGCGGCGCTGGTGAGGAAGAGCTCCGCGGGTCCTGTGTTCTTCCGCCAGCGCCGGATCGGCCGCGACGGGCGTGAGTTCTCGATGCTCAAGTTCCGCACCATGTATGAGCCCAGCGGCTCGTTGGCCGAGTTCATCCCGCCGCCGGGATCCGCACCGGGCGGGGTCGAGTGGATCGACCGGCGCACCCCGGTCGGGAGATGGCTGCGGCGGAGCTCGATCGACGAGCTGCCGCAACTGATCAACGTGCTGCGCGGTGAGATGAGCATGATCGGGCCGCGGCCCGAGCGACCGGAGTACGTGCGCCAGTTCGCCGCGGAGTTGCGGCGCTATGACCGCCGCCACCGAGTGAAGTCAGGGATCACGGGTCTCGCCCAGGTGCGCGGCCTGCGGGGCCAGACCTCGATCGTCGAGCGCGCCGCATACGACAACTTCTACGTCCAGAACTGGTCCTTCTGGCTCGACCTCAAGATCGCCCTGTGGACCGTCAAAGTCGTCCTGTCGATGGACGGGCAATGAGTGGAGCCGCCGCCATCGAGCCGGCCTCGAAACGCCGGCTCGCGCCGGCGCATCGCCGGGGCCAGGAGGTGCACGCGAGGCCCGCCGCGAGGGTTTCCAGCGACGTCGTGCGCTGGACCGTATGCGTGGTACCGGTGCTCGCGCTGCTCGTCCTCTGGGCAGTGAAAGACGGCGGCTACGACTCGACCACCTGGCTCGCAGCGGGAGTAGGGCTCGTCGTGCTCGCCGCGTGGGCGCGGCTCGCTTTGGGCCCCTCGCTGCGGCTGGGACGGTACGGGCGGACGGCTCTGATCGCCTTGACGGGATACACGCTCTGGTCCTACGCATCGATCCTGTGGGCAGCCGACAAGTCGAGCGCCTTGCTCGGCTCAGATCGCGCGCTTCTGTACCTGTTGCTGTTCTGGCTCTTCGCCCACGTTGACTGGACCGAGCGCCGGGTCGAAGTCGGACTCCTGGTCTACGTGTTTGGCATCGGCGCCTTCGCCGCGGCTACCCTGCTCGAGCTGTCGCTCGCCCCGGCCCCGCAGCTGCTCCAGCGCGGCCAGCTTGCCGCCGGGCTCGGCTATCACAATGCCACCGCTGCCCTCGGGACGATCGGGGCGGCCATCGCCGTTCTGCTGGCGAGTGGGCGCAGGCGAAGCCTCATCGCTCGTGCTGGATTGTCCGCCGCGGCCGTCGGCTGCCTCCAGATCTCGCTGCTGGCGCAGAGCCGCGGATGGCTGTACACGCTGCCGCTGATCGTCGTGGCACTGCTCGCGCTGGCACCCGACCGCGGACGCGTGGCGCTGTGGGCCGCAATTCCCCTGGCTTGCACGCTAGCCACATTGCCCTGGGTGCTACACGGATGGTCGGTGAGCGACGGCACGGTCGCCGGCCACCAGACAGTGGCCGGCGCAGACGAGCGGACGGCGCGCGTCGCGCTGGTGGCCATGCTGCTGGCCGGTGGGATGGCAGCGCTGTTCGCGCTCGCGCAACGGCGCTACCGACTGAGCCGACGCGGGCGACGGTTTACGCGCAGAGCGTCCCGGGTGCTCGCGGTGGTTGCGATCCTGGGGACCGCCGGCGCAGCGATCGGAGCGCTCGACAGCGGGCTGGTCGCGCGTGGCTGGCATCAGTTCACAACCAATGCGCCATTGCGCAGCGGCGTCTCGCGCTTCGCCGAGCTCGGCAGCGGTCGCTACGACATGTGGCGGGTCGCAGCGCAGAGCTTTGCCGCACACCCCATCGGCGGGCTCGGCCAGGACAACTTCGCGCAGGCATACGTCGCCGCGCGGCACACTGGTGAGGAGCCGCTGTGGGTGCACAGCCTCGAGTTGCGGCTCCTGGCCCACACGGGCGCGGTCGGGGCTGCTCTGTTCTGTCTGTTCCTGCGTCTGCGCGGTGATCGCCTACTCGCGCGCCGCGAGCAGCGGCGATCGGCGCCTGCGGCTGGCCCTGGTCGCTGCGCTCGCCCCCGCGGTGGTGTGGGTCGTGCATGGCTCAGTTGACTGGTTCTGGGAACTGCCCGCCCTGAGCGGCGCGGCGTTTGCGTTCCTCGGCGCCGCGGCGGCGCTCGAACCCGGACGGGGGGTGCTCGCGCGCCAAACGGCACGCCGTCACGCGGTCATTGACCGCCTCCGACGGTTCGTGCCCGCGGTGGCGGCGCTCGCAATCGGCGCCACCGCGCTCTGGGTCATGGGGACCGGCTATCTCGGCGAGCGCGCGCTCGATCGAGGGCGCGCGCTCGCGGCGATCCATCCTGGCGCTGCGCTTCACGAGCTCTCGCTTGCCGCCGGCTACGAGCCGCTCGACAGCGCTCCGCTGGCGCTGGGCGCGGCGATCGAGCTGCGCGGCGGCCACCCCGCCTCGGCTCTGCTCTGGACGCGGGCGGGACTCCACCGCGATTCCGCTGACTGGGTCCTGTGGCTTGAGGATGGCCTCGCAGCGGGCGCGCTCAGACAGGTCGGGGCCGAAAAGGCAGCGTTCGACCGCGCCCGTACCCTTGATCCCAGCGAGCCCGTGGTCGCACTCGCGATCAGTCGCGCGGGGACCTCCAGCCCGCTGACGATCGAGCAGGCAGCAGCGATGCTGGCCGTCGCGCACGCAGAGCGGGTGAAGCCGTGAGCTCGCGCCGCGACTCAGGCCGCGATGAAGCGCGCCGTCTCGGCGGCCATGGCCTCGAGCGTGAGGCCGGCGGCTCGGGCGAGCCCGGCGTTGATGAGACGTTCGCGCAGGGCCGGTTCGTCGATCAGACGTTGGATGGCCTCAGCGGCCGCGACGGCGTCGTCGGCTGGGACGAGCAGCGAGCAGTCACCGAGCTCGCGCACGCCCCCGACGGCGGTCGCAACCGCGGGCAGTCCGCTCGCGTACGCCTCGATCAGCACCTGGGGCAGGCCTTCGGTGCGAGAGACGTGCACGAAGGCGTGGCTGCTGCGGTAGAGCTCGAGCAGACCCCCGTCGAGTGGGACGTAGCCACGAAGCTCACATCGGTCGGAGAGTCCGAGCTCGGCGAGCCGTCGCTCCAGCGCGGCGCACATCCCGCCTTCACCACACACCACCAGCCGCCAGCGCTGATCGCGGGCCCGCAGCAATCGCAGGATGTCCGCGAGCAGCAGCGGGTTCTTCTCAGCGTCGAGGCGGCCGACGGCGAGCAGGGTCAACTCGGGGACGTCGTAGGCGCGCCCGGCGGCTCGAGCACCAGCTTCGACGTCGGCGCCCCCGATGAGCGAGATCGTGGCATTGAGGACGCGCGGAGAGCGGCGGTAGCGCCGCGCCAGGTCGGCGCCGACGGCCACCACGGGAGCGGTGAGCGCGAGCATGCGCCAGCAGCACTCGAGCGCCCAGGCGGCGGCGAGCAGCACGGGCGCTCCAGGGTGGCGATGGCGGATGTAGGCGGGAAAGTCTTGACGCACGCCGAGCACGAGACGTCGGCGGCGCACCCGCGCCAAGAGCGCCAAGCCGATCGCGTGCGGAAAGGGACCGAGGGAGAAGACCGCGTCGGCGTCGTCGAGCGCGCGCCACATCCGTCCAACGGTGCCGGGAATGGAGCGCAAGACCGCCCCGACCTGGGTCAGCTTCGCGTAGTACGGCAGCGGCACGAACTCGATCGGACCGCCGAGCCGGTAGTGGGCGGGACCGCTCCCCGGGTCGAGGCGTCCGAGCAGGCGCAGGCCATCAAGCTCTACGGCGAGCGCATCGAGGAAGCGTACGAACGCCCGCTCGCCATAGACGGCGCCGCCGCGCTCGCGGTAGAGGTAGTCGGTGTAGACGACGAAATACATGGCCTCGAGTCAGCGCGCTCCCGATGCGCCTCTACCCGAGCGCCAGGGAAGAGCACCGCGGTGGCGGTAAGCGTGCTGACCCCGGTCTTGAACGAGGCCGCGGTGCTCGAGCAGACGATCCCGACGATCCTCGCGCAGCGAATCGGCGAGGGAGAGATCGAGTTCATTTTCGCGGAAGGCAACTCGAGCGACGGAACGCGGGAGAGACTCGAGCGGCTCGCTGCCGCCGACCCGCGCGTGCGCGTGATCGACAACCCCTCCGGGCGCACGCCCGATGGCCTCAACCTGGCCCTGGCTCAGGCCCGCGGCGAGTACGTGGCGCGCATGGACGCTCATTGCTTTTTCCCGCCGACCTACCTCGCCGACGGCATCGCGCGGCTGGCCGAAGGTGATGTCGCCTGGGTGGCGGGACCCGCCGTGCCGCGCCCATACGGGGGATTCTCGGGCGCGATCACACTCGCCTGGACGCTCGCCCCTCGGACGCGGACCGTCGCAGCGGCGTATGCCCTCCGGGAGCACGCACGGCCACGAGATAGAGCTCGGCACGAGTGTGTTCCTCGGCGTCTGGCGCCGCTCCACGCTGGAGCGATACGGCGGCTGGAACCCGCAATGGCTGCGTAATCAGGACTCGGAGCTGGCGGCGCGTTTCCTGGCCGCCGGCGAGCGGATCGTGTCGCTGCCGAGCATGGCAGCCGAGCTGCTCCCCCGCCGCACCGTGAGGGCATTCGCGCGCCAATACCACGGATACGGACGCTATCGCGCGCGCACGCTGGCGCATCACCCGCAGGCGCGGCAGCGCACGCACACCCTCGGGCTGACCCCTGCGCTCGTCGCGGCGATACCGGCCGCGGCCGCCGGACCACGAGTGCTACGGGCACCGGCGCGTCTCGCGCTTTCTGCCTACGCGGCAGGGGTCGCCATTGAGACGACGCGCGCCGCTCGCGCAGGCGCGCCGCTGGCCGACGTCGCGGGACTTCCAGCCGCATTTGCGGCGATGCACCTCGCCTTTGGGGCGGGAATGTGGCGAGGGCTGGGCGAAGCCTGGCTGTCGTCAAACGGCAACCGACTATCACAACTGAAGCTACGCAAGGAGTGCAGGTGACCCAGGCAAGACTCAGACCCAACCAGAAGACATCCGAATCGTGGCTCGCCTCACGGCCGCAGCGCGGCGAGCTGTCGCGGTATCTAGGCATGCTCCGCTCGCACTGGCTGATGCTCGTCGGCTTCATCGCCGCCGGCTTGGTCGCGGCGTTCGCGTATGTCACGGTCGCGCACAAGACCTACACAGCCGAAGCCGACCTGATCGTCACGCCCGTGGCGCCGGATGATCCGAACTTGATCGGCCTCTCGCTGGTGCGAGAGACGGCCGACCCGACAGCCGATGTGCTCACGGTCTCGAAGCTCGTCGCCTCTCCGAGCGTGGCTTCACTGGTAGCGAAGCAGTTGGGCGGCAACGCCACCTCGCTGCTCAGCCACATCTCCGCCACGCCCGTCACTCAGAGCGAGATCATCGCGATTCAGGCGACCGCATCGACCCCGAGCCAGGCTTCGCGGCTGGCGAACGCGTTTGCGACCCAGACCGTGCAGCAGCGGACCAACGTCATGCACGCACAGGTCCACACGCTGATCCCGACGCTGAGGGCGAGCATGCGCGGTCTCACTCCAGCAGATACGTCGGGGCTCACCGGTGAGCTAGCCGTGCTCGAGACACTCCGCAAAAGCCCGGACCCGACGCTGCGCGTCTCAAGCCTGGCGTCGCCGCCTACCTCGCCGACCTCGCCCAACCGCAAGCTCAGCATCGCCGCGGGCGGCGTCTCGGGCTTGGTCGTCGGGCTGCTGATGATGCTGGCGCTCAACGCACTCGACCCGAAGCTCCGCGACGAGGACCAGCTGCGCGAGCTCTTCGATCTGCCGCTGCTCGTGCGCGTGCCCAAGCAGCGCTCCGGACGATCGCCGCTTACCCCCCGCGAGCTGACCCCGCCGGTGAGCGAGGCGTTCCGCACGCTGCGGTCAGCCTTCACGGTCAGAGTCGGCGAACGAAAGCGTGGCCAGCGCAGACGCGGGCACGCAATCCTGATCACCGGAGATGCCGCCGCTGACGGCAAGACCACCGTCGCTCTTAACCTTGCGGCGTCGCTGACCTCGGCCGGCAAGCAGGTGATGCTGATCGAGGCCGACCTGCGCCGCCCGAGCATCGGTCTGGCGCTGCGCCTTCGCGCACCCCGCGGTGTAGCCGAGGTCCTGCTCGGCAAAGTCGAGTTGGTCGAGGCGCTCGTCTGGATGCGTCAGTACGGGCCCAATCTCGAGCTGCTGCTCGCGACCAGCGAGGACGCTCGCGAGGTCGACCGGATCACGCCCGAGAGCGCCCGCGAGCTCGTCCGCCAGGCACGGTCAATGTGCGACTTCGTGATCATCGACTCACCGCCGATGACCGACGTCACGGATGCGCTCGCTTTCGCCGAGGAGGCAGACGACGTGGTGCTCGTCGCACGGTTGGGCAACAGCCACGTGCGCAAGATGAGCGATCTCGGCGAGCTGCTCACGCGCCAGGGCATCAAGCCGGCCGGGGTCGTGTTGGTCGGCGCGTCCGACCAAGGCAGCTATTACTACTACCGCAGCGGGGCCGAAGGGACCATGTTCGCCGGCCTGCTGCAACGCCGGGTCCGCGAGGAGCGCACGATCCTGGCCGAGCCCCACCTGCCGGATGAGGACCGTGAACCCGGCCGCGGGGACTCAGTCGCTCTCGCGCTGCGCTCGTCGGATGTCGGCGCCAACGGCTCTGCCAACGGCGCGTCCACGGCAGCGGGCAACGGCGCGTCCGCCGCAGCCGGCCACGGCTCGTCGACGGCAGCGGGCAACGGCGCGTCCGCCGCGAGCCGCAGGTCGGCCGCCCGGCGAAGGTCGACGCGTCCAGACGCGGGCGACCGACGCTTGACCACGTCAGACGACGACGTGGCCGGGTGACCGCGGTGCCGGCTGCCGGGGACCGACGTCGATGATGCTGAGGGTTCTTCCTCGACCCGGTGGCGGGCGCGTGCTCGCCGCCTTGAGCGGTGGGCTCATGCTCGCGCTCGTGCTTGGCCTGGTTGCCGGACGCTGGCCCCTGGTCGCCGTGCTGGTCGCTGCCGGAATCGTGATTGCGGCGGTGATGACTCGGGACCTGGCGGTCGGAGTCGCCGCGTTCACCGTCGTCTCCTTCGCCGGGATCCTCGCAACCGGTCACGGCGCGAGCGCGGCCAAGGGCATCGGTGGCCTGCTCGCGCTGGCGTGGGTCGCGACGCTGTCGCGGCGAACCGGGCGCGACGTGCGCAGCCTGTTCTCCGAGCACCGCGGACTGGTCGTGTGCGCGGTGTCCCTGCTCGTGTGGAGCCTGCTGAGCTCGGCTTGGGCTCAGAGTCCGTCAACAGCGCTGGCCGGCGCGGGACGCTGGGCGCAAGACCTGCTGCTGTTGCCGATCGTCTACACCGGCTTGACGCAGGTGAAGCATGTGCGGTGGATGATCGCGGCGTTCATCGCCGGGGCGCTCTTGGCCGTCGCGTACGGGATCGCGACAGGTAAGACCGGCTCCTATTCGCGGCTGGCAAGCGCGCTCGATGATCCTGAGGAGACGGCGGCGGTGCTGGTGGCGGGGGCGGCGCTTGCGCTCGCACTCGGCGCTACCGCAGGCTCCCGTCTGCGGCGTGGCGCCGGCTATGCGGCCGCGTTGGCGGCGTTGATCGGGCTTGCGGCGACGGGCTCCCGGGGCGGGTTGGTCGCCCTCGGCGCGGCGCTGATCGCCGCGGTAGTCGTCGCCGGGCGCTGGCGCCGCCAGGTCGCGAGCGTCGCGGCGGTGGGCGCCGTGGTCGTGGTCGGGTGGTTCGTGCTCCTGGCTCCCTCGGACACAGTCGGACACATCAGCAACTTGCAGACCGGCCGCACGACCCTTTGGACCGTTGCCAGCCGTGCGATCGAGTCGAACCCGGTCGTCGGGGTCGGCGGCGACAACTTCGCCCTCACATCGAGCAACTACATCGTGCAGCCGGGCGTGACCAACGATGCCCTGCAGGTGGTCATCGATCCGAAGGTGGCGCACAACATCTTCTTGGAGATCTGGGCCGACCTCGGCATTGTCGGGCTCATCCTGTTCAGCGCGCTGGTGCTCGCTTCGCTGCGCTGCGCTCTGAAGGCGATCAAGTCATTTGAACGGAGCGGGCGGCGGGGCGAGGAGATTCTCTCGCGCGCACTGGTGGTCACGCTCGTGGCGATGATCGCCGCGGACTTCTTCATGTCCAGCCTGTACAGCAAGCAGCTGTTCCTGCTGCTCGCGCTGGGTCCGACCATGCTCGCGCTCGCGCGCTCGAAGGCTGAAGCGGACGTCGACCCGTTTGCCTTTGCCCACGAGCCACCCAGTCCGGCGTGAACATGCCCGAGCTTGCACCTACCCGCGCTCGTGCGGCCGACAGCCCCTCTGGGACCGGGTCGCCCCCGCCGGCATCCCCCCTGATCGCCCCCCACCAAGCTCCGCAGAGCGGCGGGTCACGGCGTCTTCGCGTGCTCCTGCTGGTGGACCACGCCCGGACCATCGGCGGGGCTGAGCGGTTCGTCACCGGGCTGGCAGCGCACCTGCCGCAGTACGGAATCGAACCGTGGGTCTGCTCGACGCGTCGCGGCCTGGACCCCGCGCTGCGCGTATTCGAGCGCGCCGGTGTACGCCACATCAGTCTCGGCCGCACGAGCACGTGGCAGCTGCACCGCTTCCTCCCCCTCGCGTCTCTTCTGCGCCGTGAACGCTTCGACGTGCTGCACGCGAACATGTTCGGCTCCAATGTTTGGGGCACGCTGATCGGACGCGCCTGCCGCGTGCCGGTGGTGATCGCCCACGAGCACACCTGGTCCTACACCGACAATCGCCTGCGCGCGTTTCTGGACGGGCAAGTCATCGGACGGCTGGCGACGCGCTTCATCGCCGTCTCGACGGCCGACCGCTCGCGCATGATCGAGCTCGAGGGCGTGCCGGCGGAAAAGGTCGTGATCATGCCGTACCCGCGCATACCGCACGAGGCCCAAAGCACGCGACATCCGCTCCGAGCTCGGCATCGATCGGGCCGCGCCGCTGGTGGCCGTGGCGGCGGTCACACGCAGGCAGAAGGCGCTCCACGTAATGCTCGATGCCCACGCCCGGCTCCTCCAGCGGCTTCCGGACGCCCACCTCGTGATCGCCGGTGATGGCCCCTGTCAGTCCGAGCTCGAGGCGCAGATCGAGCGCCTCGGCATCGGGTCCTCAGCCCACCTCCTGGGCGATCGAGCCGACGTCGATGCGATCTTGCAATCCGCCGATGCCGGCGCGCTCTCGTCTGACTTCGAGGGCAAGCCGCTGTTCGCGCTCGAGTGCATGGCCGCCGGAACGCCGATGGTGACCACCGCCGTCGGCGGCCTCCCCGAATTGATCACACACGAAGAGACCGGACTGCTCGTACCTCCCCGCGACCCCGAAGCGCTGGCCGCCGCGCTCGAGCGCGTGCTCACCGACACCGGCCTGGCGCGGCGCCTGGCGAGCGCGGCGGCGAGTCGCAGCGACGAGTACAGCCTCGATTCGGTGGTGCAGAAGTTCGTCCGAGCTCTACTACGACCTGGCGGCGACGGCGGGCGTGCGATGAACCTGCCGGCGGCGCTGAAGCGCCTCGTCGTAGACGCCGAGCAGCCGCTGTACCCAGGCGTCGAGGCCCACGTGTTCGGCGAGGTAGACGCGGCTTGCTCCCACCCGGCGCAGGCGGTCCTCGCGCGATGCGCTCAACTCCACCGCGACAGCGTCCGCCATCGCCTCGGGCGACGGCTCGCTCAGCCGCAGCGCCGGCAGGTGGACGCCGAAGTGGCGGTGTCCTGGAATGTCGGCGGCGACCACGGGCGTGCCGCACGCCACCGCCTCGAGCGGCGCAAAACCAAACCCTTCAGCCTGTCCCGGGGCGAGGAAGACGTCGGCGGCGGCATAGAAGACGCGGGGGTCGGGCATTTGCGGGAGAACTCGGACCAGGCCGCCTATGCCAAGTCGCCGGGCCTCGGTCTCGGCCTGCCCTCCGGCGCCGACGGCGAGCGTCACGGCTCGCCGGCCGCGGGACGCGAGCTCCGCCACGGTCTCGAGCAACAGGGGTCCGCCCTTGAGCTGCCAGTGCCACAGGAAGCCGGCGAGAACGATCTCCTCGCTGGTAATGCCCAGCTCCGCCCTGGCGCGCGCACGCTCCTCCTCGCCGGCAAGCGGAAACCGGTCAACGTCGACGGCGTTCGGAAACAGCACCGTTCGTCCCCTGGGGGCACCACGCGCAAGGACGTCCTGGTAACCAGCCGGACCAACACACAGATGCGCGTCGACTGCACGTCCCACGACGCCATAGCGGACCATGTCGCGGACCGGGGGGTTCGACCCTCGGCCGAGCGTCCCGTGCCGGTGCCATACGACGACCACAGGATCAGCCTGCCGCGCGCGGCGGGGAAGGCGGGCAGCGATGCTGGCGGCGAGGTCCCAGCTGGCGAAATGGGTGTGGAGGATTGTGGGTGCTCGGTGTTCGCGAACGAGCGACCCGACGCGTCGCACCCTGGCGTGGCGGGCCGCCAGCGGAACTGCTCGGACCGCCATGCCCGAGTCTCGCGCGGCCCCGTACCAGAGCCGGTCTTCCGCCTCAGCAGGGAACGCCGCCTCGAAGGTCCACCCCCTCGCTTCGACAGCGCCGCGAATCGCCTCGAGCGTAGGTATAAACGAGCCCGCGTACGGAGCCGCGAAGTCGGCCAGGTGTATCAGGCGAACCTGGCCGGAAGCTCTTGCCCTCACCGCGCGCGAGTCTACTGGCGCTCATTTCGCTACGGGCGAGCCGGCTAAATGGCCGGACTGGTCGCCGTAATCGCCGAGGCTCCCGAGATACACGGCAGCCTCTCCGAGCTGGAGCTGCTCGCGGGCTCGTACACAGCTCTGCGCGCAGAACCTGAACACACCCGGGTCAGTGCCGGCGAGCGCGGCGGCGCCGTGCTATTTGGTCCACCAGAGGACTCGAACGCCGGTGCACAGTGCGGCGACGGTTCGTGGGTCGTCCACGTGGGCACCGTGCACGGCAATGGCAGCTCCCTGCTGGAGGCGAGAGCGGCCGACCTCGATGGTCAGTTCGCCATGGTCCGTTACAGAAGCCACCGCCGAGAGCTCGAGATCCTGACCGACCCCTTCGGTCTACAGGCGCTCTACATCGCTCGACGTAACGGTGTCGCCTTCGTCTCAACTTCGGCGCTCGCGCTGGCCAGATACCTCCGCGCCCGCCCGAGCGTACGCGGCCTCGAGGTCTTTCTGCGCACGGGGCCCCACTTCGGGGAGCTCACGAACTGGGAGGGAGTCGACCGTCTGGCGCCCGCCACCGCTTACTCCTACGCTCCGGACGGCCGCTCGGCCAAGGTCTACTGGCGACCCCGAGTTGATCGGCGCGTCGCTGCCTTGGGTCTCCAAGCAGCGGCTCGAGAATGCGTCGAGGTCTCGGTGGATGTGTTCCGCACGCGCTTCGCCTCCAAGAACGGCGACAGCGCTTGGTGCGACCTGAGCGGCGGCTATGACACACGCCTGGCAGCGCTGCTGCTTGATCGCGCGGGCGTACGGTTCGCCGCGAACACGGTGGGCGACCCCAGCACGCGTGATGCGACGATCGCGAGGCGGGTCGCCGCCTTGGGCGGTTGGGCCTGGGACCTCGGGCAGCTCCCGGACACCTGGCCCGACTTGTGCGAGGAGACTTACATGAGTGCCCTGACCTGGGGAGACGGGATGCTCGAGGCGACCCAGCTCGCCGAGGTGCTGTGGCTCCAGCGGCTGCGCGCGCCGGGCGGCGCCACGGTCTTCAACGGCGGCGGCGGCGAGCACTGGCGCGACTATGCATGGAAGCAGGAAATCCCTTTCGGTGGAAGGCGAAAGAAGGTCAACTTCGAGCGCTGGGTGGCAGTGCGCTTCATGCATCCGATCGAGCGCTCGGCATTCAGGGTCGACCCGACCCCCAGCGCCCGCGAAAGCCTTGTCGAACGCTGCCGCGCCTTTGTCGCTCCCTATGCCGACGAGCTCAACTCGGTCGCGCTCGACATGCTCTACGCCTACAAGGCGATGGCGCACTTCGGTGCGTATCAGTCGGCGGCCCGCGGAACGGTCCGCGTCGAGTTGCCGTTCTACGCCAAGCCCGCGTTCCTGGCGCCGTTCTCGGTCGCGCCCCGCCACCGCAACTCCCATCGCCTTGCGCGCACTGCGATCGATGCGCTCAGCCACGAAATCGCCGTGCTGCCCACGACCCACGGCGATCTCGCAACCCCGATGAGGCCCGGCAACGCGGCCAGTTTTGCGCCGTTCTTCACCACCCGTGCCCGGGGTGCCGCGCGCAAGCTCACACAACACCTCCCGGGCCCGACGCTCGGGGCGCTCCCCGAGCGGACTCCGCGATGCATCGAGCAGGCGCGCCGTCGGGTGCTCGACGCTTTCGCCGCTCAGACAGAACTCGACCCGGCCAAGATGCGCTCCGGCCCGCTGTATGACGCGAGCGGTCTGCGCCACCTGGCGAGGTCGAGCTCCGCAACCACCGCTGGCTGGCGCACCCTAGGCCGGATCATCACGGCGGAACGCGCTCTGGAGGCGGCAGATGCCCACCTCGACTGAGCGGCCAGAGCCCGCCGCCGCCGAGAGCCGAGCGCCGCTCTCGAGCGTCGTGATCGCCGCGTACAACTGCGCCTCCATGATCGGCGAGGCGCTTGATTCCGTGCTCGCGCAGACATTTCAGGACTTTGAGGTGATCGTCGTCGATGACGGTTCGACCGACGGAACCGCGGCCGAGGTGGAGCGCTACCTCGAGGACCGGCGCGTGCGCCTGGTGCGCCAGCGCAACCAGGGTCCCGCGAGCGCCCGCAACGCGGGCATCGAGCGTAGTCGTGGCGCTTACGTCTCCCTGCTCGACAGCGACGACATGTGGCTGCCGTGCTACCTCGAGGCCATGCTCGACGCGCTCGACCGAGACCGTGAGGCGGGGTTCGCCTTTACCAGAGCGTGGGTGCTCGAGCGGCCGACCAACCGCGTCAAGCGGCGCCCGTGGCCGTGGAGCGTTCCGATGGCCAATGACGCCAACCAGCTCCTGCGGCACCTAATCGAGCACAACTTCATCTGGAACTCAGTCACCGTGCGCAGCGACGTGCTTGCGGACGTTGGTGGCTATGACCCCGCGATGCCCGGCTGTGAGGACTGGGAGTTGTGGTTGCGTATGGCCGCCGACGGCTATCCCGCGACATACGTCCCTGGCCCGCTCTGCATCGGCAGCGATCGCCCCGGAGGTCGTCACTTCGAGCACCGGCGCGTTTTCGCCGGACACCGGGCGGTTTATCGCAAGCTGCTTTCTCGCAGCGCGCTGCCGGATGCGGCCGCGGCTGGCGCGCGTCGGCGCCTCGAGGCGGTCGAGCGTCAGATCGAGATGCTGGACGGCCATCGCGGTGCGCCGCTTCCAGAGCGGGCGCGGCGTGTCCTTGCGGCCCTCACGCGCCCCTGGCGCCTACGCCGCGCGCGGTTGAAGCGGCCGCCGGCCGAGGTCGCAGCGGCGTTTCCGCTACTCGGGTGGGGGACCGGCGCCGCGGACGGGCACCAGGCGACCGCTTCCGGGGGTGGCCACACGACTGGTCTCAGACGAGGCCGGGGGCCCGAACACACCCCTGACTCGCCCGCCGGCCGCGCGGTTGACGGGCCGCCCGGTCAGGACCAGCCCGCCCCCAGCGAGGCGCCTCGCGGCCTCACCCGCCTGGTGGTGCGGGGGGCCGGAATCGCGACGGCCGGCTACGGGATTACGCAGATCGTCTCGCTCGCCACCTATCTGGTGCTCGCACGGCTCCTAACACCGGCTGACTTCGGCGCTTTCGCCGCCGGCAGCGTGCTCGTCGGCATCGGCCTGGTGATCGGTGAGTCGGGCATGGTCGCGGCTCTGATCCGCAGGCGCGACCGCGTGGAGGAGGCGTTCAACACGGCGTTTGTGGCGACCGTCGGGGGTGGTCTGGCGTTGACCCTGGCGGCTGTCGCCGTAGCTCCGGTGATTGGGCTCCTCTTCGGCAGCTTCACCGTCGGCCTGATCTCGGCGGCGGTGGCAGGGACGATGTGGTTGCGCCTAGCCGTGATCGTCCCAAACGCCCGGCTGCAGCGGAATTTCTCCTTCATGCGCCGCGCACTGCTCGATCCCCTCGGGGCTCTCCTATTCGCGGCCGGAGCGCTGGCGGGCGCACTCGCGGGACTCGGGGCGTGGGCCCTCGTCATCGGGATCTATGCCCAATTCTCGGTTGACCTGGTGGTGTCGTGGGCGTTGGCTCGCTGGCGCCCACGTCCGCGACAGGCGACGTTGTCGATGTGGCGCGAGCTGGCCCGCTTCGGCCGCCCGATCTTCGGCGCGCACATCATCATGCGGGCCACCCAGCAGATTCCCGTGATCGCAGTCGGCCGCGCGCTCGGAGCCTCGCTGCTGGGGCAGCTGTCCTACGCGATCAACGTCGGCATGCAACCGAATGCGGCGATCGTCGACATCGGCGCGTTCGCCCTGCTGCCGGCCTTTTCGCGCATCGCTGATGATCCCAGGCGTTTTCGGGAGGCGCTGTTGCGAACTGTGCGCTGGATCTGTGCGATCGCCTTCCCGCTGGGCTTATTGCTGGTTCCGCTGGGAACGCCGGCGATCGTGCTCGTCTTCGGCGCCAAGTGGCGCCCCGCGGGACACGCCGTGATGGCGCTCGGCGTCTACTGCGCCGCGCGCTGCTTCTTCTCCATCGCCAGCGAGGCATGGAAGGGCGCCGGGACGCCGGGCATGCTGCTGCGCATGCACGGGCTCTCGTTTGCCTTCACGGCGATTTGCGTGGGCGCGGCGGCGCCGTTCGGGATCGTGCCGGTCACGGCTGCGCTGGCGGCGAGCACGATCCTCGTCGCGATCTACGCCGTACACGGAATGGACAGGGTGATCGGCGTGGCGTCGCGGTTGATGGTGCGAGAGATCTGGCCACCGGCGCTTTCGGCCGCCGTGATGGCCGGCGCCCTGTTCCTCACAGAGCACCTGCTCCTGCACTCCGACCACCGCTCGCCGCCGATCGGAATTGCCCTGCTTGGCGCGCAGGTGCTGTTGGGCTTGATCATCTACCTCTCCTGCCTGCTCATCCTGTCCCCGCGCGTCCGGCGGGAGCTGAGTCACGAGCTGATGTCATCGCGATGGCGTGAGCGACTGGAGCAGTGGCCGCTAACCGGGCCGACCGTGAGGCTCGTGGTTCGGACCTTTAGGGGTTCGGAGTGGGTTCGGGCGGCCGTCACTGAGCGAGCAAAAGCGCGCCACCGGGAGGAATTCGGGTAGCGCCGAAAACGAGCCTGGCCCCCGTCACGTCGATCGTGCCACCAGACTGGACGTCTCCGCCCTGCATCGTGATCACGTGGCGATATGACGCGCTCAGCCAGGATTTGCGGACCGTGACAGAGCCCGCGGTGTCGTTGACAATGGCGGCGCAGCGGCCGAACCAGACGCCCCGGTTGTAGCAATCGCGGAACTCTCGCCGGTAGACACCAGCCGCGGGATCCTCGGCGCTCACGCCTCTCGCGACGAGGAGATCGGTGTGGCCACCGAACCGGCATACCGCTCCCTGACCGGCCAGGCAAACCCGGCCGCGAGGCATCGTCATCGATTGCACGGGGTTGGTCGGGTAGATCCCCTCTTCCGGCCACACGCTCAGGTCGTTGTTGTCCTGCTCGAGGTTGGCCCAACTGACGACATGACCCGGTTCGTATCCGAGCAGGACGGTCGCCTCCTGCACCTCTCGAGCCTGCTGGGTCCCCTGCGAGTCGTAGGACAGCAGGACGATGAAGTCGTCAGGTTGGCGAGCGATGTACGCCATCACATCGAGAAGCGTCGAATAATCCGGGGCGAACCCGCGCTCCCACGGGTGGCCCTCGGAGATCAGGCCCACGACGGGCGGGGGATGATTCAGCAGGGGGAGCGTGGTCGGCAGCGAGGGGTTCGTGCCCACGCCATTGTCGACCTGCGTAAACCACGTCCCGTCCTCGTGCCGGAGCAGCGAGGCGAGCTGCTCGTGAGCGGTCACCAACGCGCTGTCTGTGCTCAGCTCTTGGCTTGAGAGATATTGCTCGTTGGAGGGGTGGCCGGGCCGGTAGAACTGAGCCCTGAGGCTGGCCGCTGTCTCATCGAGCATCAGCCCGTCCCACGCGGGGTATCGCGAGCGAGCGTACGACGCGACCCACTGGTCGGCAGCCGCGTTCGACTGGTTTAGCCAGTAACCGATTCCGTACATCGGTGAGGTATCGGTCAGCCTGTGCGCGGCATCGCCATATCCCGGCTCGTGCAGCCACCAGCTCTCGCTCCAGGGGGCGCTGCGGATCGGATTCTCCGACCAAACCACGCTCGCGTCGAGGTACTCGAACACCGTGCAGTAGGAGGTTTCCACCGCGTGGCAGTCCCTGAGCGCTTTGGTAACGCCCGGCCCGCAGTTTGTCTCCGCGTATGTGAGCCATTCCCGCACAAGCGAGCTCGAGGCGCCGTGGCCGCCGTTGCATCCGCCCCCATATGCGTCGTCGTAGGCCCACGTCTCCGTGTGCACCGGTGCGCCGGGAATGTGCCAGGCGGTGACGCGCGCGCTCGAGCACGGCCAGAGGATGATCTTGCCCCCCGGCGCGGGTACGCGCCCGGCGGCGGTGAGGCACAGCCGTGGGTGGCCGGCCGGCGCGATCAGGTAGGCAGCGCTGAGGTGGCGGTCGGGCGTTTGCCGAGGCCGCCGGAACTGTTCTGAAGCGTTCGGCCTGCCCGGGTCGCAAGCCGACACGGTGAGCGGCAGATCCCGCGCTGGCGCGCCCGCTCGCGATCGCAACGCACTCGTTGCGCCGGCCGAATGCAGCGTGGATCGAGACGCTGCCGTCGCGCAGCGATTGAACGACCCACTCCTGATTCGCGCCGCACCAGCGGGTCGCGTGCGGGCTCTGGTACGGGTACAGGATCAACCGGCCGTCGCGGGCGCAGCCGGCCGCGTCGAGCACCAACCCCGGGGCCGTGGCGGCAGAGATCGGGACGTAGCCCGCCCCCGGGAAGGGGCGACTCGACGACGACGCCGTCGCGCCACCGCAGCCGGCCAGCGCCACCGCACAGGCGAGCCTGATCGCGGTAGCCGGAATGTGTCGTTGTAAGCGCACGCGTTTGGGACGCGCACTCACTCCGCGCGCCGACGACGAACGACGGCGAGTACGCCCTCAGGCGGCCGGTTCGTCGCCTCCGATGGCACGCAGATGCCGCAGCGATTGCTCGAGCACTGCGGCTGCGCTCTGCAGCTCGTCGACAGCTTCTTCCACTTCATCTGTAACGGCGGGCTGGGGATCGGGAGCCGGCTCAGCGAGAGTCGACTCGGCCGTTTGTGGGACGGCCGGAGTCACGGCGGTAACGCCCTGCCCGCGTGAGATTCCGGCAACCGCGTTGCGCGCCGCGACCTGAAGCTCTTCAGCCAACCGAGCGCACACCGTCTGGATCTCAGCGCTCGCCTCGGTGATCGCTTGCTCTCTTACGCGGGCCGCCTCGGCGTGGGCCTCGGTCCGGATGCGACCGGCATCCGACTGGGCCTCGGCCCGAATGCGCTCGACCTCGGCTTGCGTGTCTGTCAGTAGCCGTTCGCGCACCGCGGCGGCGTCGGCCTCCGCTGACTCTCTAATGGCCGCCGCGGACTCCTCCGCCGCCGCCACGATCGCGCCTACCTGGTGGCTCGCCTGCTCGGAGACGGCCTCGCTCCGCCGAGCGATGAACTCGTCCAACTGAGTCTGCAGGCCGAGGATCTGCTCGCCGAGGCGGTCGAGCTGGGCCCTGACCGGTTCGGCCGCTCGTGGTTCCATCGGTTGCGCTTTGCTGACCAGGCCTTCATCCATGGTCGAACTCTCCTCGCCCGCAGGCGCCTCCGTCGCGCCCTCTTCGGGACCTTCAGCCGCTGCCTGCACCGCGCCCTCCTCTTCGGAGCCGCCCTGCGCCTCGACGGACTCGGCCGTCTCGGCCGCCGGCTCGCTTTCGTGACGAGCCCGGCTGAGCACGCTCGGTTCTCCCTCGGTCATCTTTTGACGCCGCCCGAATGGCATCGGCCGCAGTGTATTGGAGCGCTTGGCGAACACGCAATCGGCGAATTCTCACGACCAAGCGCGGCTTGGCCGGCGCTCAGGCGGTGTCTGCGCATCCGATTGGGGCGGCCACCCACGCGGTCACGGCACCCGATTGGGGCGGCCACCCACCCGGTCAGTGGCGGCTACCCACCCGGTCGCCGCACCCAATTGCGAGCGCGCGTGTCAGCATGTGCGCCCGTGGGGCGCGATGTCGTCTGCTTCTGCTACCACGCGGTCAGCGCTGACTGGCCCTCGTCGCTTGCAGTCTCGCCCGAGCAGCTCGAACACCAAGTCTCGTGGCTCCTCCGCCGCGGATGGACCGCGACGACTTTTGGCGCCGCCGTCTTGGAGCCACCCGCACGACGCACTTTCGCCGTGACGTTCGATGATGCCTATGCGTCTGTGTTCGAGCGGGCGCTGCCGATTCTCGCTCGGCTCGGAGTGCCGGCAACGGTCTTTGCGCCGACGGGATTCATGTCTGCGCGCCAGCAGCTCAGCTGGCCGGGCATCGACCACTGGGCGAGTACTCCACACGCGGGTGAGCTGGAGTCAATGGATTGGGACGATCTCAGAACCCTCGCCGAGCATGGTTGGGAGATCGGCTCACACACCCAGAGTCATCCTCATCTCGACGAGCTCGACGACCGGGAGCTGACCACGGAGTTGGTCGACTCTCGCACGGAGTGCGAGAGCCGCCTCGGCTCAGAATGCGTGACTCTCGCCTACCCATACGGCAGCGCCAGCCGCAGGGTGGCGATGGCGGCGCGGGAGGCGGGCTACCACGCAGCCGCAACGATCCATCCACCGCGGGATGGATCCGACGACATGCGCCGTCCGCGCATCGGCGTGTATCGAGTCGATGCGCCCTGGAGGTTCCGCACCAAGATGCGGGCGCGGCACCTATACGAGTCATCGGTGTGGCGGTGGGCGAAAGCGCTAAAAGGCGACGTGACGCCCGCGTAGCGGCCGAGGCGGGGCGATCATCCTGCGGCCCGCCGCAACAGGGCCCGTCCGGACTTCGCTCGCGAGACCGCGCGAACCATCGGCAGCAGTGCCCGCACCAACGGCCGGCGTGCGAATACGATCGTATTGACGGTGTCCGTCTCGGACGCGTAGCGCTGTTTGTAGGCCTCGTCGCCGCGCAATAGACGGTACTCGCGCATGCCATCCGCGAACGCCTCGCGCATGGTGTGCTCGAGCAGGCCTGCGCCAACCCGATGCTGGTCCCATGAGGTGTCTCGGCCCGACTGGTAGAAGTATTCAGCGTCCGCGAAGCGGAACCCGTACCAAGCGGCGACCGGGCGGCCGCCCGCCTCGGCCAGCCAGAGTCGCAACCAGCCCCGGTCGAGCGCCACTGCCGCAAAGTCGCGATGGAACCGCTCACGCCGCCCCGCGAAAGCTCCTGAGCGCTCGCCCCAGCGGAGCCTATGGAGCGCGATCAAGGCGTCGAATGCCGCCGGAAGCTCGCCCGGGTCGCGAACGAGGCGAAAGCGAATTCCCACCCGGTCCATTGTGCGCGCACGGCGCCTGACCTGCTGGCGGAAGTTCGCGCTCCGCTCTCCCAGGTAGTCGTCCCAGCCCCCCGCGCCCGAGATGGAGATCGTCGGGCTCGCCTCCTCGCGCAGGATGACTCCCCCGTTCGACTGCGCGGCGTCTCGTGAGGGAATGCGCTCCGCGAGCAGCAACTCCGCGCCGTGCGCGCGGGTAAGTGCCTCGAGCACCGGCGCGTGGCGCGCGCGGTCGCACACGGGGCCGAGCTGGTCCGCCACGCCGTGCCCGATGAGGCGGGCGATTCGCAGCCCAGCTGGGCGTGAGATGTACAGCGGCAAGATGGCGACGGTCTCGCCGTCGATGCCGACGCGAGCCAGGGCAAGCGAGCCCCGCGCGCCAAAGTGTCGCCACCACACCTCAGCCCACTCCCAGGTAGAGAAGATGTTGTCGCTGACGGGGGCTAAGCGACACCAGTCGTGCGAGGCAGCTTCAAAGTCTGAAAGCGGCTCGACGACCGCGCCGTCGGGGATCAAATCCATCAGTCGTCGGACCTCACCCGGTCGGTGCGCCGGACCGGCCGCCGCACGAGGATTCACTAGCGGCGGATTGTGACCGAGTCCGCGGAGGCGCGCCGCGGCCTAGCGGTCGCTAGGCGCCCGCTTGCCTACCCGCCCTACCGGCTTGCGACGCGAAGCGCGGGCCAGGCGCTGTCGCTCGCCCGCGGCGAGGGCTTCGCGAGCGTCACCGGCGGCGGCGAGTCCTGCCCGCCGATTACCGCGACGTTCGGCGCGCGCCGGCGGATCAGGCGCTCGATGGTGTTCGCCCCGATGCCCGCCAGCTCTCCGCACACGATCACCGCGCGACTGCGCGGCGCCCACCGCAGCAGCGACTGGACGTCGTTGGTCGTCACCGCGGCTTGGCTGTCGATCGTGGCGGAATGGACCCTGCGCAAGCTAGCGCGCTGCTGCTGAGTGCCGCCGCAAAGCAGCACCAGTTCGGGGTGTGGGGGGAGCGCAAAGCTCACGACGGACCCGCTGGCGGGCAAATGGTCGGGGGGGATCCATCCATGTGAATGAGATTGTGGAGGTCTCGGCAGGTGCCGGTGTCGGCGCACTGGGGATGATCGTGTCGTCCAAAACGGGCAGAGTGAAAGGCTGCAATTCGGTGTGCCCAAGCCGCTAATGTCGTCCGCGGTGGCAACTTCGGCCGATCCGATAACGACCGTAATCGCCGATGACCACGCCGTCGTGCGCGACGGGTTGCGCAACGTGCTCGAGCGCACGAACGGCGAGTTCGTCGTGGTCGCCGAGGCACACGACGTGGACAGCACATTCGAGGCCTTGCGCGCGCACAAGCCGCGGCTGCTCGTAGTTGACGTGAGCATGCCGGGGGGGTCGAGCCTCGAGGCGCTGCCTGAGCTGCGGAGCGAGTTTCCGGAGCTGGCGGTAGCGGTCCTCACGATGCACGAGGACCCGGGCTACGCGCGCGCAGCCCTGCACGCGGGCGCCCACAGCTTCGTGCTCAAACAGGCCGAGCCTGAGGAGCTGCTGCGGGCGTTCCGGGTGGCGAGCGACGGCGGTTTCTACGTTGATCCGCGCGTCGGAGCACAGTTAGCGGCCAGCGAGGCCAACGACACAATGCCGCTATCGGAGCGCGAGCGAGAGATCGTCCGCGAGCTCGCCCTCGGCTTCACCAACGCTCAGGTCGCCGAACGGCTGTATCTCTCGGAGCGCACGGTCAAGACTTACCGCGCACGGGCCGTGGCGAAGCTGGGCGTATCCACACGCGCGGAGCTGACGGCATACGCCCGCACACACGGCTTGATTCCGTAGGTCTATTTTTCGGCGCCTACGCCACCGCTGACCGGCACGCTCACGCGCACCGTGGTCCCGCGCCCGGGGCTCGACTGAATTCGTAGGTCGGCGCCGATTAGCTCGGCGCGCTCTCGCATCGCCGCCAGGCCGACGCCGCCAGACATGCCGGCGGGAAGGGAACCGTTCCGCCCGACCCCGCTGTCTCGCGCGCCTCCGGCCAGGCCGCTGCCGTCGTCGCTTACGCTCGCCACCAGCCGGTCACCGTCGAGCCGCAGCGTCAGCGCGGCGTGGGCCGCGCCGGAGTGCTTGGCGACATTGGTCAATGCCTCCTGGGCGATGCGGTAGACCGCGCTCTCAACCTCGGGGGCCAGGCGGGGCACTCCTCCCGGGGCTTCGATCTCGGCCTCGATCGTGAGGCCGTCGATCGCTCCCGCTCGCCGCGCGAGGGCCTCGAGCGCAGCGACCAGGCCGAGGTCGTCGAGCGCCGCGGGGCGGAGGGCAGTGATCAGATGCCGCAGAGCGTCGATCTCGCGGTCCACCTCCGTCAGCGCGTTCTCGAGCGCACGCTCCCGCTCGGAAGGATCCTGCAGGCAGTGGGCGTACTCGATCAGCAGCCGCAGCGAACCGAGCCCCTGGATCGTCTCGTCGTGCAGCTCGCGGGCCCAGCGAGCGCGCTCGCGCTCGCGCGCCTCCACACCGTGGCGGAGGCGCTCGCGCTCGGTCGAGCGCTCGGCCTGCAACCGCTCGACGATGCTCCGAGCGAGGTCAGAGGCAGCCGCCGTCTCGCGGCGATCGAATCCCGGCTCCTCCCGCCGCAGCGCAATCATCACGCCCGGCTGACCCTCGATCGAGAGCGGCTCGACCAAGACTGCCCTCGCTTGTAGGCCGAGCTCCGTCAGCCAGGGGCTCTCACGCGGGGTCGGCCGCTGTAGCGTCACGCTCCTCTGCGAGACGCACAGCTCGCCCAGGGCGCTCCCCCGCAGCGGCAGGCTTCGCACGCGTGGCTCGGCCGCGCCTGCTTCGGCGACGAACTCGAGCTCCGAGCCCCTGCTCATCGCGATCAGCAACCCGGATGCGCCGAGCAGGCGGAGGCCTCTCTCCGCCATCAGTCGCAGGAGCCACAGCTCCGATCCGGACGCGGCCTTCATCGCCTAAGCGCTCTCCCACTGCTCTTGTGCATTTCGGCTTCCTATAGCTCCGCTGGCTCGGCCATGGCCGCGGCCAGGCGCGAGAAGGCGAGTTCCGTCTCGGAGCGCTGAAGCTCGTCTGTCGCGAGCAATTCAGCGCCATCCCGCTGCAACATCACGATCAAATCGTCGACGAGGTCGGCATCGAGCTGGCGACCGGCGACGTTAGCGCAGCTCGGCGAACGCCTCCGCCGGGGTCATGGCCGGGCGGTAGGAGTCCCGGCCCGTCAGCACGTCATAGGTCTCGCACACGGCGACCACCCGAGCGAGCAGTGGAATCTCTCGGCCGATCAGCCCGGCGGGGTAGCCCGTGCCGTCGATGCGCTCGTGGTGGTACAGGATGATCTCCGCTACCGGCCCGTATCCGTCGAGCCGGCCGACGAGCGCGGCGCCGTCCTGCGAGTGGCGCTTGACGAGGCCGAAGTCTTCGGGCGAGAGCTCTCCAGGTCGCAGGATCCGGTCGGGCAACGCGAACTTGCCGATGTCGTGCAGGAGCCCGGCGGTATAGACCAGCTCTTGTTCGCGCTCCGAGAGCGACAGCTGTTTGGCGAGCGCCTGAGCCAACCGCGCCACCGCCGCGCCGTGGCGAGCGGTTGCCTGATCACGCAACGCAAGCGTCTCGAGCAGCGTCGACAGGACACCGACCTGCAGGTGCGCGAGCTGGTTCGACCGCGCCGCGAGCTGGTCAGCCCGTTCCTCGGAGCGGGCGAGCGCGCGGACGAGCATGGCGAACGAGACCCACGGCGAGGACGAGACCACCCAGGCACGACGGAGCTGTTGTTGGTGCTTGCGTAAGTCGCCGCAAGCATCGCTGTCAGAACAAGCGCCGCGGCCTCGCTCGGCAACATCGGGACGAGCATGTTGCGGGCCTGGAAAGCAAAGGTTCGGCCACTCGTCACCCGGAAGTGGAGCGCCACCAGAGTGAAATTGAGCAAGTTCGTCACTGCATAGACCACGGAGACGACGAACGCGAGGATCAGTGCGTGGAGATGCGCGCCTGCGACTTCTCCTCCAATGTTCAGCAGTGCTCGGGCCAGCAGACCGCCGGCAAGCGGGAAGAACGCGAACGTCGCAAGATTGGTCAGGAACGGCAGGGGCCGTCTACGCGACCAAAGGCCATCAATGAAGGTCGCCGTCACACCAATCGCCGACGCCGGGGCGGGTCCGAGTAGAACCATCGCGAGGGCGAGTGCGACGAACGGCCACGGAGAGGCGCAAATTGCCGAGCTGCACCGTGATGGCCTCGGTGGCAACCGCGAGTCCGCCGAGCATGACCACTACCGCGATTGGGTGCCAATCCTGAGCACGAGAGAGCAGCAGAACGCCAGCCAGCGCTCCCCCAAGCAGCGCTATCTGGCTTCCGGCATACAGCTTTATTGGGGTAATTCTCTCCCCCTGCGCGCGCATCGGACGTACATGATGCCGCAATTCGCGAGTGATCACAACGCTTGAAGCGATTGGTTCAAGTCGACGGCTCGGGGCCCGCCTGAGCTGGCCTCGTTGCCGCGGTGCCCCCTATCCCGATGCGGGCAAAGGCGAATGCGGCTAAGGCGGCCGCCCCGCCCGCCACCAGGAAGGTCACCCGCGGGTTGAATACGGCTGCAATTGCGCCTCCGAGCGCAAATCCAACACCAAGGCAGAACGCCGCCATCGATTCGAGGACACCCATCACTCGCCCCTGCAGCTCCCGGCTCGTTCTCTCCTGGACGGAGGTGATCAGCGCGATCCACTGAATGCCGTTGCCTGTCCCGCCTACGAACGAGAAGACACCAGCCACCCAGAGCGCATTCGAGACTCCCATGCCCGCGTATCCAACTGCTACTGCCAACGTACTGCCCGCGAGCAGTAGTCCGAGTGAGACCTTTTTTGCGCGAGCGAAGATCCCGCTGCCACAGAACATCCCGGCGCCCCACGCAGCCACGACAGCGCCGTAGCCGGCGTCCGTGCTGTGAAGCGTCGCCTTGACCAGCACCACCTCCACTGGCACCGCCGAGGCGAAGCACATCAGTGCTCCGGCTTCCATCCCGAGTAGCCAGCCGAGCGCCCGATTTCGGGCGACGTACTGACGAACCGTGCGGAGTCGGACGATGATCCGGCCCGAGACAGGGTCTGTGCTGGGAGTGGGGACGTCGAGCATCAGGATGGCTGTAGCGACAAAGGTGGCCACATCGATCGTCAAGACGAGCGATGCCCCGAGCAGCCCGGTGAGCGCCCCGCCAATCGCGGGCCCGATCGCGCTCGCTGCCGCCCAGCCAATATTCATTTGTCCGTTTGCGCGCCGTCGCGCCTCGTCGCCGCCGGCCTGCTGGGAGACCACCGCGCGCAGGAGCGCTCTCGATGCGAGCGCAGCTAGACCGTCGAACGCCGCGAGCGCCAGGATCGGCGCGAGAACGGGATGGAGAACGAGTACGGCGAGTCCGGCGGTCGTGGCCGCCTGTGCGCAATAAAGCGCTGCCTGGATCCCTCGCCGCGCAAACGATTCCAGCCACGCCACCGCGACGGTGGCGAAGAGCGCAGGCAGGACATAAATCGATATGAACAGCGCCGCCGTGGCAACTGCACTGTGAGTGCGGTCATAGACGGCAACTGCGATGGCTACTGCGCCGAGCGAATTCCCAAGCTCGTTGACCGTGTAGGCGATCGTGACGCGGCGCAGCATCTTGCATACGCGAAGGCTTCAAGGACTGGTGATCAGCACTTCCAGGACACCCTATCCTCCTTTCGCCTCGAGACTCGTTCTCGGTAATTAATCGGCGGGCGGGCGGGCAAACTTGAGCGCAGGGGAAGAAGCTCGCAGTACCACGGGACCGCCCGCCGAAGGACGAGTCTAAATTCGAGAAAGCGGTGCTATGCGGGGGTATTTCTACCCTCACCCACGCACGCGAAATGCGGCTCCGTCTCCCCCACCACGGCCGATCGCGGCTCTGGAAAAGAGTACATCGAGAAGGGGCGGGGACGGCACCTCGGATGGCGGCGAGCGATCAATAGAATCGCTGGCTGTGTCAGAGCGAGTTCGCCCCCGGCTCGTCGTTTCCTTCTCTCCCCTGCCACGGCCGATGAACGCCCGCGGCGCCGCTTCAAGTGCCCTCGTATGACGTCCTGATCATCGGCGCCGGGCTTGCCGGCCAGCGAGCCGCGCTGGCGGCAGCGCAACGGGGCGCGACCGTGGCGATCGTCTCCAAGGTCCACCCGGTCCGCTCCCACTCCGTCGCCGCGGCCGGCGGCATCAATGCCGCGCTCAACCCTGAGGACAGCTGGGAGTCGCACGCCTTTGACACGGTCAAGGGCTCCGACTACCTAGGCGACCAGGACGCGATCGAGATCATGACGCGCGAGGCCCCGGAGGAACTTCTGTGGCTCGAGCACATCGGCGTCACCTTCCATCGCGACGGGACCGGGCACCTGGGCACGCGGGCCTTCGGCGGCGCCTCCGCGGCGCGGACCTATTACGTCGCCGACATCACCGGCCAGGCAATCCTGCACGTGCTCTACGAGCAGCTGATGAAGCATCACGAGCAGCTCGATCGCTTCGAGGAGTGGTTCACCACCGATCTCCTCGTCAACGACGAGGGCCACTGCGTGGGTGCCATCTGCCGCGATCTCCGCGACGGCCGACTAGAGCTCTTCAACGCCAAGACCACGATCCTCGCCTCCGGCGGCTGCGGCCAGGTCTTCAAGCCCACGACCAATGGCCTGATCGTGACCGGCGACGGGATCGCCCAGGCCTACAGGATCGGCGCTCGCCTGATGGACATGGAGATGGTCCAGTACCACCCCACGACGCTTGCCGGCAACGGCCTGCTGATCACCGAGGGAGCGCGCGGCGAGGGCGCGTGGCTGCTGAACGCCGAGGGCGACCGCTTCATGGAGAAGTACGCGCCCAACAAACTCGAGCTGGCCTCGCGCGACGTCGTCTCGCGCGCCGAGCAAACCGAGATCAACGAGGGCCGCGGCTTCCCCGACGGCACCGTGGCGCTCGACGTCACCAAGGTCGACCGCCACCGCACGCTCGAGGCCCTGCGGGAGATCGTCAACATCGGCCGCGACTTCGCGGGGGTCGACATTACGCGCGAGCCGATCCACATCCGCCCGGGCAACCACTACATCATGGGCGGCGTCAAAACCGACAACGACGGTCGCACCACGATTCCGGGGCTCTACGCCGCGGGCGAGGTGGCGTGCGTGTCGGTCCACGGCGGCAACCGGCTGGGCGCCAACTCGCTGCTTGACACGCTCGTCTTCGGCCGCCGCTCGGGCGACCACGCCGCCCAGCACGCGATGCGCATGCAGATGCCGACCACCCCGGCCTCTCACCTGTCCGACTCCGAGCGCAGGATCGCCGCGATCTTCGGCCGCGAGGGCAACGGCCGCCGCATCGGCGCGATCAAGCACGAGCTCGGCGAGACGATGGACCGCTACGTCGCGGTCTTCCGTGACGCCGAAGGGCTCGAGAAGGCGCATGAGATCGTCCGACGGCTCAAGGAGGAGGCCGCTGGGGCGGCGATCGACGACCGCGGCTCGGTCTTCAACCAGGACGTGATCGCCGCGATCGAGCTCGGCTACATGCTCGACGTCGCCGAGACGATCGTCGTCGCCGCCAAGGAGCGCAAGGAGTCGCGCGGCGCGCAGTACCGCACGGACTTTCCGGAACGCAACGACTCCGATTGGCTCAAGCACATCGACATCTCGGCCGACGGAGGCGAGCCGGAGGTCAGCTACTCGCCGGTCACCATCACCCAGTGGCAGCCCGAGGAGCGGAGATACTGATGTCCGGCGGCCACCTTGGGAGAAAACTCCCGTATAACCACCAAAACTTCCCAAGCTCCCGAAAGCCGGCAGACAAATGCCCGAATACACCCTGAAAATCCGACGCTACGACCCCGCTCAGGCGAGGCAGCCTACTGGGACGAGCACACAGTCGACATGGAGGAGCACAACTCCGTGCTCGACGCGATCCTCCAGATCAAGGACGAGAAGGACGGCTCGATCGGGATCCGCTGCTCCTGCCAGCAGGGGATCTGCGGCTCCTGCGGCGTGCGCATCAACGGCAAGCCCGGCCTGGCCTGCAACACGCACCTGGACGCGGCCGCCGAGCGCGGCCACGGCGTCGGCTGGAACCCGCCCCAACCCGAACAAACCGAACAAGCCCCAGGCGAAGGCCAACGCCTCCCGATCATCATGGTCGAGCCGATGGGCAACATGCCCGTGCTGCGTGACCTGATCGTGAACATGGACGCGGTCCACTGGAAGAAGATCCAGCGCGTCACACCCTGGCTCATCAACAAGGAGCCGATCCCCGAGCGCGAGTATGTGGTCCCCCACGCCAACATGGTCGACGTCACCCAGCCGATGTCGTGCATCCAGTGCGGCGCGTGCGTCTCCGACTGCCTCTCGATGGAGATCGACCCGCTCTTCATCGGTCCCGCAGCGCTGGCCAAGGCCTACCGCTTCGTCGGCGACCCGCGCGACGCCGAGCACCGCGAGCGGCTACTCGATCTCTCGGAGGACCCGCACGGGATCTATGACTGCACCCACTGCTTCAACTGCATCGACGCGTGCCCCAAGGGCGTCGACCCGATGAGCCAGATCATGCGCCTGCGCCGGATCGCCGGCAGCGACTTCGAGATCGAGGACGGCAACAACGGCCACCGCCACGAGCAGGCCTTCGTCAAGAACATCCGCCGCAACGGCATCCTGCACGAAGCCGACCTGCTGGCCGACTCCTACGGCGGCAAGTTCAACCCCAACGCCGGCCGCGAGCTTGTGAGCGGTCTGCCCACGGCCCTGAAGGGTCTCGCCCGGGGCAAGATGACGCCCAAGACCGCCCTCCTGCACCCGCACAAGGCGCCCAAGCAGGTCACTCAGCTGTTCGACAAGATCGACGGCAAGTCCGAGCGCAACGAGCTGAATCTGTATGTGACGGGCTACGAGGACGACGGACCTGAGACCGGCGGCTCGCCGGGCGGCCCCGAGACCCCCGCCGCTCCGGAAGCCTCTGGCATCGAAGAACAGGAAACCCCAGGAGATCAGTCATGAAGGTCGCCTACTGGCCCGGATGCGTCAGTCGCGGGTTCACGCCCGAGCTGCACGGCTCGATGGCCAAGGTCGCGCCCCTGCTCGACATCGAGCTGATCGAGCTCGACCGCGCCGCCTGCTGCGGGGCGGGCGTGATCGAGGAGCACAACCAGGAGCTCGCGGACACGCTCAACGCCCGCACGTTCGCGCTCGCCCAGCAGACCGACGGCGAGCTGATGATGAACATCTGCTCGACGTGCCAGGGAGCGCAATCGGAGTGCCAGGAGCGGCTTGACGCCAACAGCGAGTATCGCGAGCACATCAACACGAACCTCCAGGACGAGGGCCTGCGTTACGAGAAGGGGCTCACGAACAAGAACCTGCTCTGGCTGCTGGTCGAGGAGATCGGGCTCGACGAGCTCAAGAAGAAGGTCCAGCGGCCGCTCAGCGGCCTGCGCGTGGGACCGTTCTACGGCTGCTACATCGTCCGCCCCGCGAGAAGGCTCGGCGTCGACGGTGACCATCCCCGCGACCGCTATTTGCACATGCTGATCGAGGCCCTCGGCGGCACGGTGATCGACTATGCGGGCGTGTACAAGTGCTGCGGCTTCCCGATCATCACGATGAACAAGGAGGCCTCGCTCAAGATGGCCGGCCGCCACATCGGCGACGCGATCGACGCCGAAGCCGACTGCCTGGTCGTGCCCTGTCCGCTCTGCCACCTGAATCTCGACCTCCAGCAGCCAGTCGCGGCCAAGACGGTTGGCCGCGAGCTCGGACTGCCGGTCCTGCACCTGCCACAGCTGGTGGGGCTCGCGCTCGGGCTCGAGCCAAAGGAGCTCGGCATGAACAGACACATCGTGCGCCCGACGTCGGTGATCGATTGGTCGGCCTCGGTCGTAGGGGCCGCGGCGGCGTAGCACGCGCGCTCGATCGAAGGCACTGGGTGTCCACCGTGACTGCCGGATGCCACCAGACGGCGGTAAGCTAAGCGCCGACCGGGCATAGAGGGCAAGACGCGAGGAGTGGAGGGTGGCGCATGGCGGGAAAGCCAAAGACAGCTGAGATGCACCCCGGACCGGGGTTCCGAATCCGGTCTGAGATCGAGCGCACCCCGGCGGAGATCACCGAGCAGTTGGCGCGCTTCGACACGCCGGCGATCTCGGACCTCATGAACCGGCTCTACACAGTGCACGACGACATCCGCGTGCTGACCGACCCAAACCTCTCGGTGGTGGGGCCGGCGTGCACCGTCAAGTGCTATCCGGGCGACAACCTGATGGTTCACAAGAGCCTCGACGTCGCCCACCGTGGCGACGTGCTCGTGATCGACACCAGCGCGTCCGGCACGACTGCCGTGCTTGGCGACCTGATCTCAACCAAGGCACGTCACCGCGGAATCGCCGGGGTAGTCGTCGACGGCCTGATCCGGGACCTGCCGGAGATCCGCGCGCTCGGTGACTTCCCGGTGTTCGCGCGCGGGGTCACCCCGATCGGGCCGCTGCACCGCGGCCCGGGCGAGATCAACCACCCCGTGTGCATCGGCGGGATCGTCGTCAATCCTGGGGACGTGATCGTCGGCGACCTCAACGGCGTCGTCGTTGCGCCAAGGGACATCGCCCAGGAGTTGCTGCAGCGCCTGTTGAGCCGGGAAGCAGCCGAGGCGGACTACCGCGATTCGGTCGCGCGGGGCGATTTCTCAAACAGCTGGGTCGACGACATCCTCACGGGCAGCGGCGTGATCGTCGAGCCCGAACGCGAGCCCGCCTGAGCGACGCCGCGCGGCCTATCCCATAAGCCGCTCGGCCTCTTGGGCCACGGCGGAGAGCCCGCAGGCGTGGCAGGCATCGGCGATCGCCTGAAGCTCGCTCACCTCGACGGCTATCCCTTCGCGCTGAGTTTGACGGGCGCGGTCGGCGGCTCGCTCGCCGGCGTAGCGCGGCGGGCCTGAATCTGGATCGGGCGAGAGAGCGTGCAGGCGCCCGACCAGCGCCTGCAGGCGCACGGTCGCCTGGTCGCGGTCGGCGACGGCCCACGGATCGATCGCGAGAAACAGTTGGCCAAGGTTCTGCTTGCGGGAGGCGTCCTCATAGATCGAGGCCACTTCGTCGTCGAAGTCTGCGCCTGCCAGGACGCCCACCAGGAGGGCAATTGCGAATGCCAAGCCGCTGCCCTTCGGCCCAGCGAACGGAAGCAATACACCGGCGAGCGCGGCCTCCGGATCGGTGGTCGGCCTTCCTTCGCCGTCGAGCGCCAGCCCCGGCTCGATCGGCCGCCCGAGCGACTTCGCGCGGCGGAGCTTCCCCCGGGCCGCCACGGTCGAGGACATGTCCAGTAGGAACTCGTCACCGTCGCCCATGGGCGCCCCGATCGCGAGCGGGTTCGACCCCAGAAAGGGCTGCCGCGCGCCATGCGGCGCCATCATTTTTGGGGCGTTGCCGACCACGATCGCAACCAACCCCCGCCGAGCAGCGCGCAGCGCGTAGTAGCCGGCGGCGCCGAAATTGGTCGCGTTGCCCAAAGCCACCAAGCCCACCCCGTGTTCGGAGGCGATCGCGGCCGCGCAGTCCATTGCTTTGGCGGCGGCCGGGGGGCCCAGCGCGTGGGCGGCATCCATACGGCAGAGCGCACCGCGCCTCGCCACGACCGTGAGCTTGTCGGTGCCGCCGGCAAGGCCCGCGTGAACCCGGCGCATGTACACGGGGACGCGGTCCACGCCATGGGAATCGATGCCGCGCAGATTCGCGTAGACGAGTGCCTCGGCCACGATCTCGGAGTCCTCGGCCGACAGCCCGAGGCCGTCGAAGCAGGCGCGGACGAGCTGCTCGAGCGCTGGCGCGGAGACAGTGGTGCGCCCGACCGCACTCATTGCGAATGTTGACCAGAGACCATCGGAGCGCCTCTAGAGGTGCAGCAGCACGACCCCGTCCTCGAGCGTGACGGGATACGTCTCGACGCCCGGATCTTCCGGCTCGACGGCGGAGTCCTCAATGGTCACGGCATAGCTGCGCACGCGCGTGCGATGGGGATTGAACACGGACTGTCCCGTCGTCAGGTCGAACTCCCAGCCGTGCCAAGGACAGCGCAGGATCCTCCCCTCGCGGCCCCAGACGTACTCGCCGGGGTTGCTCTCCTCAAACGTCCCCTGGACGGACCCCAGGCACAGCGGCGCACCTTGGTGGGGGCAGGAGTTGCGCAGCGCGTAGTACTCACCTTCGACGTTGAACACACCGATTGAGCGGCGCCCCACCTCGACGAGCTTGCGGGAACCCGGAGGGATCTCGCTGGCCCGGCCGACCACGTAGCTGCGCATCGTCTTGGAGTTAGGCGCCCAGCCCGTACAGCGCCCGCGCGTTGCCTGAGAAGATCGCCTCGCGGGTCGATTCCGGCAGCTTTGGGAAGGCGCGCACGGGGGAGTCGAAATCCCAGTGGGGGTAGTCGCTCGAGAACATCAACATGTGCTCGGCGTCCATCATCTCGAGCAAGGCCAGCAGGTGCCGGTCTTCCTCAGGGCGCTCGAGCGGCTGCGTTCCGAGGCGCACGTGATCGCGCATGTACTCGGAGGGCGGCTTACGCACCCAGGGCACCTCGGAGCGCAGCGGCTTCCAATAGGAATCCAGCCGCCACATCAGCGGCGCCAGCCAGGCCACACCCCCTTCCACCAGCACTATCCGCAGGCCGGGGAAGCGCTCGAATGTGCCCTCTGTGACCAGGCTGATGAGGTGTGCCTGGAACGACAGCGTCATCGCGCAGTGCCACTCGATGTAATGGGTCGGAAACCCCGGCGTGGGCTGGTGGTTGATGCCCATTCCTTCTGTGCCGGGGTGGATCGCGAGGGGCATGCCATGGCGCTCGCACGCTTCGTAGATCGGGTAGTAGTAGCGCTGCCCGAAGGGAGCGCGGGCGCCTGAGTCCATCGTGACCTGGACCATGTGCGGGTGATCGGCCCAGCGGTCGATCTCCTCGGCGGCCCGCTGCGGGTCCTGCTGCGCGATCGTGATCGAGCCCTTGAAGGCCCCGTCGTGATTGGCCTCCTCAAGCCACGTCTCGGCCAGCCACTGGTTGAACGCGGCAGCGATCGCCGAGGCGTAATCGGGGTCGGGGTGGATGTTGCAGAACGTGCGCGAGATCAGAATCGCGTAGGCGACGCCGTAGGCGTCGATCAGCTGCTCGCGCAGAAATGCGGGGTCGGAGCCCTTTGGGCCTCCGCCGGGAGGAACGCTGTCCAGCCGCGAGCCGTGCACCGGGTTGTTGTAGAACGCGCGCCGCTCTCCCTGGTAGCGCTCACGCCACGGCATCGACATGTACCGGCGAATCTCGTCGGCGCTCCGAGGGACGGGGTGCACATCGACATCGACGATGCCGGCACGGACACCGGGCTCGGGCGCGCTCAGGTTCGCCTCGGTCTCAGCTACGTCTGTCATTGCCCACCGGGTACGCCCGCCCTGTCGTCAGTATCGACCCGAGTTGCCCTCGAGGCCGCCAGCGCAGCCTCGAGGATCGGGACCGCGACTCTGGTGGCACGCTCAGGCTGGGCCACCTCGTAGTGGTAGATCAGTGCCGGCATGCCGTTTACCTCGAGTATCACCCCGCCCCCGGAGCGTAGCTCCCGGCGCAGGTCCGGGGTGATGACGTCGACCCCGGCCAGCCGCAGGCCAACTGCCTGAGCAGCTCTTCGGGCCTGCTCAACGACCTCTGGGGCGAACGTCCCGGACCGTCTCGTTGTCGTCGATCGTGCCCTGATTGATGACGGTCTTCAGGTGGATCGTCCGCCCCTTGGGAAGCACGGAGGCAAGCGTCAGACCCTGCGCCTGGAGGGTGAGGACGCACTCCAGATCGACGCGCAGCAGCCTCAGCAACGCTTGGTGGCGCCTGGCTACCCTGCGCCAGTTCTCGGCCGCGATCAGCGCCTCGATCGTCGAGTGGCCGTCCCCGGTCACCCGCGGTGGTCGCCTGCGGACGACGTCCAGCAGCTCGCCGTCGAGGAACATGAACCGATAGAAGTCACCCTCGACCTGCCGCTCGATGATCAGCCTATCGGTCCACGCGGGCGGCGCGCAGCCGGGCGCGCATCAGATCTGCCTCGGTGCGTATGCCGGTGGTGATGCCGAAGCCGGCGCCTTCATTGCCCGGCTTGACGACGCACGGGATGGGCCCAGCGGTCAGGAACGCGAGTGCGGGAGCAAGGTCGGAGGCGTCGAATTCGATGTTGTCGGGCGCCGGCAGCCCGGCCGCCAGGAGCAGGTTCTGCACGATCGGCTTCTGCAGCGCCAACTGCAGCGTCACGGCATCGTCAAGCATCGTCAGTTGCCTTCGCACCCGCGTCCAATCGCCGTCCTTGCGAATCTCAAGCAGGCCCGCGCCCAGCTCGATCACCTCGGCACCCAGCTCGTTGGCAGCGCCCCTCCAGATGGTTGCGTAGACGTCGCCCGGAATCCGGCATCGTGGCGATGAGCGCCTCATCCCGCTGCCGGCGCCATACATACGGCAGCCCCGTGAAGCGCACTAAATCCAGCCGCACCGCGAGCTCCTGGCCTGCACGACCGGTGCGTCCCAAGCGATCGATCAGGCGCGTGAAACGCTCGGAATCAGCCAACGAAGCCACGGCAGCAGGCTAACGAGCCCTTCCGGGGAGCCGCTTAGTCACCCTCCGCGCGAACCGCCGCCCGCGTCGCCAGGTCATGCCGAGTGACGGACCGGGATCACGCGGGTCAAAGAGTGGGAAATGCTGCGCGTGAAGCAAGCTGCCAAGCCATTGCGCCGCGCCCAGCTGGTCCGAGCGCCGGTACTCGCGGAAGGCTTTGGCGTCAGTGAGCGGGACCCACAGCCGGACATCCGTCCGGTAGCCGTCGACGGCCGGCGCGGCGGCTCCAGTGAGGCGACGATACGCCAGCAGCGGCAGGTTGACTCCCGCGTAGCGCAGCAACTCGCTCGCGAGCGTGAAGCGGTGGTTGCACTCGATCAGCTTGAGGCGGCCGTCGCGGGCATCACGCTTGAATTCGACGCAGGCCGGGCCCCGGAGGCCGATCCCCTGGCAGAACTGGAGGCCCACGCGCACGACCTCGGAGTCATCGGTCGTGGTGTGGTAGGTGCCAAGCCCGAAGCCGATGGGGTACTGCCGGAGCTTGCGCTTGGTGAAGCGCAGCAGCGGCTCGCCCCGCTCGTCGAGGTAGGTGTAGAGCGAGCAGTAGGCGTCCTCGGGCCCCGGGACGATCTCGGTCACCATCATCTTCGAGCCGAGCGAGCTGAGATCCCCGGCGACTCGTGTGAGCGCCGCCCGGTCGGGCAGCAGGATCACCTTGGTGCTGAAGCCGAAGCGCCGTGCGAACAGGTGCGAATGAAGCGGCTTCAGCGCACAGGGGAAGGCAACGCCCGATGCCTCCAGGCCGGCATCGATGTCATCCTCGGACTCGAGCACAAATCTCCGCGGCACGCCGACTCCCACCTGCTCGGCCAATTGGTAGGAGCGCTCCTTGTCGAGCATCGCCAGCAGCACGTCGTCGTTGGACTCAACCGCCCGATAGCCGAGCGCCTCGAGCTCACTGCGTTTGCGGGCGACCAGCTCGAGCGACTCGTCGTGGCACGGAAAGACGACTGCCTCTCCGAGTGGGCGCGCAGCGAGCCATTCGAGATAGCGCTCCTGCGCGTGGCCGTGGCCGACGTTCACGAATGAGGCACAGAAGCGGCTGTGCCCGACGGTGTCCCACTCCGCGTCCCCGAGCGCGTGCACCTCGATCCCGTGCTCGCCCAGGCTGCGCGCCACCGACACGGCGACCGTCCCTCCGCCGAGCAGGATGACCGGCGGCGAGTCGTTCATCGCCGGGCCTTCTTCCGGCCGAGCCGCTCGCGCGCAGCCAGCACCGCCGGACGCGCCACGCGACGAGTCATGTAGCGGGCCACCCCGACAGGCCGGCGGCGGTAGCTCCGAAGCCGCACGATGTCCGCCCGAGCAGTGGCGAAGCGGCTCTTGTACGCGTCGTCGGCGCCGAGCAGCTCGAATCGCTCGATGCCAAGCTCGAAGCAGCGCTCGGTGAGGCAATAGTCGATCAGCAGCCCCGGCGAGAGTGGACGCAGTCGGTCGTCGATGCCCAGCTTCAGCAGGTAGAGCCGCCCCCTCCGCTGTAGGCAGAATGCGAAGGCCGCCGGTCGTCCGTCGACGTCGAGCCACGCGAGCCGGAGCTCGCCGCGGGCCAGATACGCAGACGCGATAGCCGTATAAAACGATTCGGTCTGGGGCGAAGACAGGATCGCCGTCTTCTGCCTCCCCTTCCAGCCAGAGGCCTCGATTTCAAAGCCCGCCTGGAGGTCGGCCGCGAGCTCTGTCGGTGAGTCCTCAAAGCGAAACCTGGTGTCATGCTCGCGGTTGAGCTTGCGCCAGCGCCTGCGGAGCTCCTTGAACGGACGCCCGCGCGTGCGCGCGTAGTGCTCGAAATCGCCGCTCACGTCGACGCGCGGAGAGCGATACAGCTGCTCGACCAGCACCTGGCGGCCGCGCCCGGCCGAGCACAGGAGCAGTGCCTCGTGCAGGGGCCCGTCCAGATCGACGCCCTGTACCGCCACCTCGTTCGCGGACTGATCCAGCGCCTCGTCCACCACCCTCACCAGCGCCTCCCCCTCGCGGGCGGGCGCCACGAACGCGGGCGTGTGGAAGTTGGCCAGCGCCCGCAGTGCGCCCCGATGGACCGCGAGCGGCAGCGCCGCCTGCAGCTCTCCGTCCTCCCACAGCGTGCAGATCCGCAACGACCCGGTGCCGAATGCCGCCCACCAGGCACCAAACCAGACGTGATCCCCGAACGGAGAATCCGCCTCGCGCGCAAGGCGCTCCCACTGCTCGGCAAGCGCTTTGAACCGGCCCGGCTCCTCCACCCACTCGATCCGCCCCACGGTCAGGGGCACGATAACCGACTCACGGCCGGTGGGCCTACTCGGCCACAGCCCGCCCCGCCGTCGCCTCGATCTCTTCGAACACCCGCTCCCACAGCGTGGGCGGCAGATCGTGCGCCATGCCCTCGATCTCGACCAGGCGCGCGCCCGGAATCGCGGCCGCGGTGGCGCGCCCGCCGGAGGGCAGCACCAGCCGATCGGTGGTGCCGTGGATGACGGTCGTCGGCACCCGCAGCTGGCGCAGTGCGGGGGTCCGGTCCCGCGCGCTGGCGATCGCCGCGAGCTGCCGCGCCGACCCGCGCGGGTGTACGCCGCGCGTGAAGCAGCGCTCGGCGAGCGCCCGCGTCCGCTCCTCGCCCGGGGGAAAGCGGCGCGAGCCGATCTCGCGGTAGGTGGTCATGTAGTCGCGCACATAGCCGTCGTGGTCGAGCGGGCGGCGGCGAAACAGCCGCGGCAGCAGGAACGGGTGCGTGCCGCCCACGCGGCGGTTGCCTGTGCTCGACATGATCGAGACGAGCGAGAGCACCCGGTGCGGGTGGCGGATCGCGACCAGCTGGGCGACCATGCCGCCCATCGAGATCCCGACCACGTGGGCGGCCTCGAGCTCGAGGAAGTCCAGCAGCCCGGCGGTGTCGTCGGCCATCTGCTCGAGCGTGTAGGGCGCCCCGCGCGGGTCGCGCCGCACGAGCTGCGAGAGCGTCGGCACGGGGAGCTCGTCGAGGATCGTCGAGCGGCCTACGTCGCGGTTGTCGAAGCGGATGACCTCGAAGCGCCGACCGGCGAGCCCTTCGCAGAACTCGTCTTCCCAGACGACCATCTGCGACCCGAGGCCCATAACGAGCAGCAACGGCCGAGCCGAGGGGTCCCCGAACGTCTCGTAGCAGAGCTCGACCTCGCCCACACGAGCGCGCTGCTCGCCGGAGCCGGAGAGCGATCCAAGCTCGCCGCGCCCGACCTGCGATCCGAGACCGACGTCGGTTTTCTCCTCGTAATCAGCCATCAAGTGGGCACAGGACCCACCCACGCTAGGCGGCGATGACCTGGGCCCGCCGCTCCAGCTCCTGAGCCCTCGCGCCATCGAGCATACCCGCCCCGGGGAGCTCGGCGTTCGCGGCGCCCGCCGCCAACGCACGGACGAGGGTCGCTTCCGGTGACCTGCCTTCGGCCGCTGTCAGAGCCACGGCCGCAAGCGTCGCGTCACCACTGCCGACCGGGTAGTTCCCCGCAAAATTGATGCTCCCGATGAGCATTGCGCCAGTCCTGTCGACGAGCACCATGCCTCTCGTCCCGCATGTCACCACGCACGACCCGTGCCCGCCAGCCCGCTCGCGAATACGACGGCCAGCGTCCAACGCCCACATGAGGAGATCTCCGCCGTCCGGTAGAGGGATGTCAAGCGTCTCCGCGGCCTCGGGAGCGTTGAGCTTGACCAGTTCGGGCCCTGCTTCGAGCGCGGCCAGCAGGTGTGGCCCGTAGGAATCAACCGCGACTGGCACACCGACGGCATGCGCCTTCTCGATGAGGGTGCGGTAGCCGTCTATGGGAGCCCCCGCAATCAAACTGCCGCAGAGGCACAGCATCTCGGCCCGAGCGACCATGTCGGACGCAGCTGTTTCGAGCGCCGTCCAGCTCTTCGCGCCTATTGCGGCAGAGCTTTCGTAAAACTCGGTCAGCCGGCCGCCATGACTGCTGCGAACCGCCACGCTGATGCAAGTGCGAGTCTCGCTCTCGGTCCATACGAATGTCCCTGGGATGCCCTCGGCCTCGAGCGCCTCCCCGATCCAACGGCCTGCGTGTCCCCCAAGGATTCCGATGGCGTGGGGTTCGCCGCCGAGACACTTCGCGGCGCGCGCGGCGTTGAAACCCTTGCCGCCGGCAAGAACGCTGACCAAGTCGGGACGATGGATTTCGCCCGTTCGAAGCTCTCGGACTTCGTAGACCCGGTCGACTGCGGGGTGGCCTGCGAGGAAGGAGATCACGATCGGGTCGGTGGCTCGTAGGGACGGTCCTGACACCCCGGAATCCGTCGGGGTCGGGGCGAATCATCTCTCAGCGGCGCGCGACCAGGCCGCCACCCCGCCGAGCGAAAAACGCTCAACCGACGTGGGGGTTTTGCGCATTTTTGCTTATATTGCGCAGTATGGGCGTCACTCGCGCATGGGATGGAGCTATCCAGCGCGAGGTTCAGAGCCAGCCGTCGACCTGGAGGAGAGCAGCGGCGTTGGCGGCCACGGCCGAGCTGCCAGAACTGGGCCGAAGCGCTGCGATCCTCGGCTGTGGAACCTCATTGTTCGTTGCTCAGGCCGTGGCCAGGTGGCGCGAGGACGCCGGTCATGGAGTGACAGACGCCTTCACACCGTCGGAGATGCCTGCAGGCCGGAAGTACGACTGCATCGTCGCCATCTCTCGGTCCGGCACGACGACGGAGGTCCTCGACTCGCTGCGGACGCTCGCAGGCGCGGACACCTACGCGATAACCGGTGTTCGGGAGTGTCCTGTTGCGGAGACCGCCCGCCACGCCGTACTGCTGGATTTCGCCGACGAGGAAGCGATAGTGCAGACGAGATTCTCGACCAGCGTGGCAGCCCTATGGAGGGCATATCTTGGCCACGACGTCGATGCCTTGGCGAGGGAGGCCGAGGACAAGCTGGTTGCTCCCCTCCCCGACGGACTCCCGGCGAAAAGACAGTTTGTGTTTCTCGGCCACCATTCCGGCGTGGGCTTGGCAAACGAGGCGTCGCTCAAGTTTCGGGAGGCAGCGCTGGCGTGGGCGGAGTCCTACCCCGCGATGGAGCTGCGCCACGGCCCGATCAGCGTGTTGGGCGAGCATTCGCTCGTGTGGTCCCTTGGCGGGCTGCCCGGCCGCTTGGCCGACGAGATCGAGTCGACGGGCGCAGTCTTAGAGCTCAACCATGGCGATCCGCTGCCCGAGCTCGTGCGGGTGCACCGTGCCGCTATCGCCCTCGCGCTGGCAAAGGGCCTCGATCCCGACCGTCCACCCCGTCTCGAACGCTCGGTGGTCCTCGACTAGGTGACTCCTCGGCCCGAGGCCCTGGCGCTTGATATCGGGGGGACAAAGCTCGCCGCTGGCTTGATCAGCGGCTCAGGCCAGGTTCGAGAGCGCCGCCTGGTTGCTACGAATCGAGCCGAGGGCGCCGAGCTAGTACTCGAACGAGCGCTCGGTTTGCTCGACGAAATTTTGGCTGTGGAACAGTGCCGCTGGCCGGGCTCCAGTCGCGGTGGCGATATCCACCAACGGAATCACCCGCGAGGCCGGAGTCGATCTTGCACCCGCCGTGGAAGGTTGGTCTGAGCTTCGTATACCCGCGGCGCTTCGTCTTCGGTTCCCGGGCCTCCGCACGATCGTGATGAACGACGTCAAGGCGGCAACGCGAGCCGAGATGGTCTGGGGCGCATTGCGTGGCGTCTCCGAAGGCTTGTACGTCAACCTCGGGACCGGTTTCGCCGCTGGCATCGTTGCAGGTGGGCACCTGCTGGAAGGCGCACACGGCGCGGCGGGAGAGGTCGCGTACATCGCGCCCACACGTCAAGGCACTGGCCGGCCACAGACCGGGCGAAGCCGCCCTCGAGGAGCGGATCGGTGGGCGCGGCGTCGAGACGTGGACGAAGGCAGAGCTGGGAGAGGCGATCACGGCCTCGCAGCTGTTGGCCCTCACGGAGGGAGATGCCAGAGCTCGCGCGGCGCGCGAACGGCTCGTAGGCGAGATCGCACTGTGGGTAGCAAACCTCGCCATCGTCGTCGATCCGGCACGCGTCGTCCTGGGAGGCGGCATGGTTCGCGCCGGCGTCGAGCTACATCGCCGCGCCGAGGAGACGCTGCAGTCGCATTGCGCCGTTTGCGATAGAGGTCGTGCCAGCCCGCTTTGGCGCCGAATCAGCGCTCCTGGGAGCTGGCGCGGTCGCGTTGTCGGCGTACGCCGAGATTTCCGTCGATTGACGCGCTGCGGGCCCGTGCCTAGAGTGAACGCAAGCCGCACTTCCATGGCAACCTTGCGCGCTCGAGCTTCAGAACCACCGCACCGTCCCGGAAGGTCCCTCAGCATTCTGGGCGCCCAAGTCGGATTGGCGATCGCTTTCGCCATGGCCGCAATCCTCCCGCCGAGCGCCCACGCTGAGAAGCACCCGCCGCCGGGCACCGACCTCAAGCCGGCGCTCGGCTGGAGCAGCTGGAGCTTCTTCCGCCACACGGGTTTTGCCACCGTCGACAAGGCCGCTGCGAGGGCAATGAGGCAAAGCGGCCTCGAGGCGCTCGGCTATCGGTACATCAACCAGGATGACTTCTGGTACCAATGCCCTAAGGGGAAGGGGCCAAATGTCGACCGCTACGGCAGGTGGCTCACGGATCCGACCAGGTTCCCGCCGGGTCCCCACGGGGAGAACGGCCTGCAGGTCGTTGCGAGCTACGTGCACCGGCTCGGACTTAGGTTTGGCATCTATGTCACACCCGGCATCTCCGAACAGGCCGTAGCAAGAAACACCCGGATCCTCGGCACGGCCTACACCGCTAAGGACATCGCCACCCACCACAAGCAGCTCAACTACAACTGCGGCCATATGACCGGCATCGACTACGCAAAGCCCGGCGCGCAGGCGTTCGTCAACTCGATCGTGCGTGAGTTCGCCTCGTGGGGGATCGACTACATCAAGCTCGACGGCATCCGCGACGACAACGCACCCGACATCAGGGCCTGGTCGAAAGCGATCCGCAACTCAGGGCGTCCGATGCAGCTCGATATCACAGAGGGGCATTACGGGATTGCGCTCGGTCCAACCCTGGACAGGTACGCGACCCAGTGGGAATACAGTCACGACATCGAGAGCTACGGGGGCAAGGGGTTGACCAGCTACTACAACGTGGCAAAGCGGTTCCACACGCTCGCCCTGTGGGAGCCACGTTATGGCGGCAAGCGCTTCAACGGCTACAACGACTTCGATTCGGTCGAGGTGGGCAACTGCGCCGGGCCGGTGCGGTCGTCCAATCGGTTCGGCTCGGTCTCATACCCCAAAGGGGATGGGCTGACCCTCCCGGAACGCCAGACGGTGCTCAGCCTGTGGTCGCTGGCGGCGTCACCGCTGATCCTCGGCACGGACCTGACGAAACTCTGCCGAACCGACCTGGGACTGCTGAGAAACCGCGCGGTGCTTGCCGTCGAACAGGACGGGATCGACGCGTCGATGATCGTAGACGGAGAGAAGGAGAAGGTGGTCGCTAAGACGGATGCCCGCGGCGTTGTGGTCGGCCTTTTCAATACGACAACACGCAGCGAGAGGGTCTCGGTCAGCGCGTCTGCGATCGGCCTGAGGTCAAGCTCGAGATATCGCCTGAGCAACCTTTGGACCGCGCGCGTCACTCACAGCGGAAGGACGATCAGCGCGAGTGTCCCACCCCACGGCGTGGTGCTCTATCGCGTCACGTCAGCCTGACGTCGTTGACTCACGCCAGCCTGACGTCCACACCCACCGCCTCGAACTCCGCGACGCGGTCGCCTGACGCCCCCGAGTCCGTGATCAGGATATTGACCGCAGCGATCTCGCAGATGCGAGCGAACTTCACCTGGCCCAGCTTGGTGTGGTCCGCGACCACGATCACCTTGGCGGCGCGGCGAACGAGGGCGGCGTTGGAAAGCGCCTCAGAGTCGTTGTGGGCCGTGCAGCCGGAGACCGGATCTACTCCGTCCACGCCGATGAAGGCCACATCGATGTTGTAGTCCTGGATCGCACGCTCGGCGGCGGGTCCCGACAGCTCAAATGAGGCCGTGCGCGCGATCCCACCGGTGACCACGAGGCGGATGTTCGGCCGCAATGCGAGCTCGGCGCCGATGTTGAGCGCGTTGGTGACTACGGTCAGGTTGCGGCGGGTGGCGAGGGCCCGGGAAACCTCCATCGTCGTGGTGCCTCCATTTACCCCCACGACAGCCCCCTCCCCCACCAGCTCGGCCGCGGCCTGACCGATACGCCGCTTTTCGCCCGCCTGGCTGGTCTCGCGGTAGCGGATCGGCAGCTCGTAGCCCCGGTCGACGCGCACCGCGCCACCGTGCGAACGCAATACGAGTCCCTGGCCGGCGAGCTGCGCGAGGTCGCGGCGGACGGTGGCGCTCGACACCGACAGCGCGCTGGCGAGCTCGTCGACCGCGGTCGTCGACTCGGTGTCGATGAGGTTGAGAATTGCGCGCAGACGCTCCACGCGGTGCCGTGGCCGCGCGTACCGCGAGCGCTGATTCTGGTCCGCCTCCGCCCCGTCAGTCATGCATTTCCTCGTTGACACTCTGCATGAATTCGCTTATAGTAGACCGAAATGCGCGCGCAGAGCGCAAATTTGCTAACTCTTGCGCAGTCGCGAAAGCGCGGATCCTCGCTGCGCAAGCTCCGCGGTCTGTTCGCTTTCTTCGGGATGGTCGCGCTGCTGGCCGCTTGCGGAGGCTCCTCGTCAGGCGGCTCGTCTGCCAACAGCAGCGCCCCGGCCATCAAGCTGACCCACCCGGGCGGGAGCATCGTGGTCGCAGTCGCATATCCAAGCCCGCCTCCGGCACTGCTCGCGCAGTTCACGCAGCAGACAGGCACCAAGGTGCACTGGGTCAACGTGGGCTGGGATGACCTGCAGACCAAGATCGTGGCGGCGTCGACCGCGCACAGCTACTTCGCCGACGTGACCGACGTTGACTGGTCCAAGACCGGTGAGTACTACAAGTTGGGCTGGTTCTATCCACTCAACCGATACTTCTCGATGCCGGCGCTGTCGAGCCAGATGCCGCAGCTCAGCTCGTTCATCGACAATGGCCAGCTCGTGGGCGTCCCAATGGACTCCTCCTTCATGGTCTCGACGATGAACGCGAAGCAATTCGGGCGTGCCGGGATCACAAAGCCCCCGACCACGATCGCGCAGTACACGGCTGACCTCAACCGGCTGAAGAGCTCAGGGGTCAATCCTCATCCGCTGAATATCCCGCTGCAAGCCCAAGAGGGCCTGTCGACGTATTGGTATGAGACGACCGCAGCGTTTGGCGGGCGCGTCCTTACGCCGCAGCACAAGGCTGCGTTCACCTCTCCCAGCTCCCCGGGATACAAGGCGCTCGCCTGGATCGTGCAGGCTTACAAGTCCGGACTGGTGCCGCCCGGGAACATCAACCTCGCCGACGTCGCGGCGCTCTCGGCCGACATGGCCCACGGGACGACCGCCTCCTCCCTCTCCGAGTATTCGGGCGACCTGGCCACGATTTACAACATCCCGAGCAACTCGACCGTGGTCGGCCAGGTCCACTACATCGCGACTCCGACCTCCAGCGGAGCGCCGGCCCCCAACCTCGGGAACCCGGACGGCGTGGGCATACCGCGCACGGCGCACAACGTTGCGGGCGCCGTCGCCTTCATCAAGTGGCTTGATAAGCCGCAGAATCAGGCTAATTGGGCGGGCGCTAGCGGAGGTAAGAACGCCATCACCAGCTTCCCGCTCCCGGCCGAGAAAAGTGCGACGGCCTTGCTCGCCAGCTCCCTACACGGTCAGAGCGGAGTCGGGATGCTGAGCAACCTGCTCCGGGGCAGTCAGCCCGTCTTCGAGAACGGCGCGCCCGCCTGGTACTCGCAATTCTCAAACGCGGTCTACACCAACATCCACGCCGCGGCCGCGGGCCAGGAGAGCGTGGCCTCAGCGATCAAGGCGATCGCCCAGGTAGTCAGTTCCAACAACCCCTGAGGCGACGCCGGAGATGACCGGCGGCGCACCCCAGAACTTAGCGGGAGCCACCCCGGCGGGGACAACGCGAGCGGGAGCCACCCCGGCCGGGACAATGCGAGACGCCTGACGAAGATGGCGCAGACCGTTTCCCAGGCGCAGCGAATCGAGCCTCCACCGCCACCGGGACTGAGGCCTCGGTGGCGCCCCCGCGCCCCCTCCGTGAGGGCTCAGCGCCAGCGGCTCGCCTATGTCCTGCTCGCTCCTCTGGCCCTGTTCATCGGGGCGCTGACGCTGTACCCGACAGCGGTGACGACCGTCGAGGCGTTCTTCCGCGAGTACGCGCTCGTACCCAACCACAACTTCATCGGCTTGAAGAACTTCCACGACGCGTTCTCGACCCCGGCGATCCGCGACAGCTTTCTGAACACGGGGATCTATGTCCTGTTCGGGACTCTGCTCTCGGTCGGGCTCGGGATTGTCTTCGCGCTGCTGCTGCGCCAGCGATCTCGCTGGCGCGCGCCCCTGCTCGCGATCGTGATCCTGCCATGGGCGTTGCCGCCGGTCGTCGAGGCGCTGCTGTGGAGCCGGATCTATGACCCCGCCTTTGGACCCCTGAACGGAGTTCTGACGGCGATCGGCGTGATCGGCCACAACCAGGTCTGGCTGGGTTCCAATCGCTGGGAAGGCCTGCTCCTGATCGAGCTCGTGCAGGTGTGGCAGATGACCCCACTGTGTGTGCTTTTGATCCTTGCAGCGCTGCAGTTGATCCCGCCCGAGCTCTACGAGGCGGGCGCCGTCGACGGCGCGAGTCCCTGGCACGGGTTTCGCTTCATCACGCTGCCGCTGCTCCGACCCGGCATCACAGTGGCGCTGGTCGCGGCGATCACCGGGAGCCTGAACATCTTTGATCAGCCCTACATCCTCACCGGTGACGCGAGTGCCTCGGCGTCGGTAGGCGTCCAAACCTATCTGGTCAGCTTCCAGAACCTCAACTTTGGCGAGGGCTACGCGCTGTCGTTGATCATGACGCTCGCGACCGCCGCCGTCTCGCTCCTCGTGCTGCGCCTGGTCTACCGGAGGGTGGAGTTCTGAGCTCCCTTGCCCCCTCGCTTCCACTCGGCCGCCAACGCTCTGGGCGCAGGACGGGAGCCGCCCGCCGTTGGGGTCGCTGGCTTGCGCTCGTGCTGGTCGTTATCTGGTCCCTCTTCCCCCTCTACTGGGGGGTCAGCACCAGCCTGATGTCGAACGCCGCCGCCGACTCGGTGCCGATCCACTACTACCCGCACCCGTTCTCCCTGGCGAATTACGGCCAGCTGCTCGGCTTGGCGCACTCGACCCTGGGCACGCTCGGCAGCCAGCTGCGGCAGGCGCTTGTCAACTCCACAATCGAATCGGTGGGGACGACCGTGCTGACCGTAGTGGTCGCGATCTTCACCGGCTACGCGTTTGCTCGGCTCGATTTCCGCTTTAAGCGCACCATCCTCGTGACCACGATCGCGACGCTGCTGCTGCCGGCCTACGCGACGCTGCTACCGCTCTATAAGTTGATGACGAGTTGGAACCTGGTCAATACGTATCTGGGGGTGATCCTGACCAATACCTCCGGGTTCCTGCCGCTCGCGATCTGGATTCTCTACAACTACTTCCAAGGGTTGCCAAAGGAGCTCGAGGAGGCAGCATTCATCGACGGCGCGCGCCCGCTCGAGGCCCTGTTCCGGGTCATTCTGCCGCTCTCGCTGCCTGGGATCGCCGCCGCCGCGGCGGTCACCTTCCTCTTCAGTTGGTCACAGTTCTTATTCCCCTTGATCCTGACCACGGACTTGAAATCCGAGCCCGCCACAGTCGTGATCGCGTCCCTCTATGGCCCACGCTTGGTGGCCTTCACCATCATGGCGGCGGCCGGCATGCTCGCGATTGCAATCCCCGGCGCGCTGGCGTTACTGCTCAATCGCTACATCGTGAGCGGATTGACCGCCGGCGCCACCAAATGAGCCAGGAGGTTCGAACTTGAACGAGCAAAACGAGTCGCTTGAGGGCCGCGCAGTAATCGTCACCGGGGCCAGCACGGGGATCGGAGCCGCCACCACTCGGGCCTTGCTGGAGCAGGGAGCGCGAGTCGTGGCCCTGGCGCGGTCGAGCGAGAAGCTGCACTCGCTGGAGGCGGCGAGCGAGGAGAACCTACTGACCGAGTCCGCGGACGTGGGCGTCCGCGAGGACATGGAGCGGGTTGTCCAGGTGGCGCTCGATCGCTTCGGTGGCCTCGACGCGCTGATCTGCAACGCCGGGGTCGGCGAGTACGCCGACTTTCTGGATATGACCCCGGAAACGGTCGTCGAAATCGTCACGACCAATCTGCTCGGCACGGTGTGGTCGATCCGCGCGGCTCTTCCCCACATGCTGGCCGAGGGGCGGGGCGACGTGGTGGTGGTGAGCTCGGTGGTCGCCGATATGGATGCGGCCGGCGAGGCGGTCTACGCCGCCACCAAAGCGGGCCAGAAGAAGCTCGCTGCGTGCCTCGACCTCGAGCTGCGAGGTCAGGGCGTGCGAGTCACGACGGTTCTGCCCGGCGGCGTCAAAACGGAGTTTGCGATGGGCCGCGGGCGCACCCCCGACATGCCTGACCTCGCCACCATGCTCGATCCCGAGGATGTCGCGACGGCCATTCTCACGGTGCTCTCGCAGCCGCGACACGTACGCACGACGGCCTGGGGCCTCTCTCACCTAGCAGAGGAATAGCGCCGGCTAGTTCCACAGCGCCGCCCCCGACTGCGGGTCGAAGAAGTGCAGTTGCTCGGTGTCGACGACGAATCTCGCGCGGTCACCCGCGCGCATCCGGGAGCGCGTCTGCACCCGCGCTACGCCGGTTGCCTGAGCCGCGAGCTCGGAGGCGGCGAGGTCGACGAGCTCTTCCTCGTCCTCGCTGGCGGCGGCCGCGTCTTCGGAGTGCACGCGGCCCGCGTCAGTCTGGAAATGCACCATCAGCTCCGAGCCGAGCGCCTCGACGAGCTTGACTTCGCCAACCAGGGCGGCGCCGTTCACCGAACCCTTCGAGCCCGAAGCTGCTGCGTCGCTCAGATGCTCTGGTCTGATGCCGACGAGCAGTCTGCGGTCCTTGAACGCATGCAGCGCCGTGCGCTCGCTGCACAGCTGGTCGGGTAGGGACAGCGCCTGGGACCCGACGCGCACCGCCTTGCCGTCCGGAGCGAGCTCGCCTTCGTACAGGTTCATCGCCGGTGAACCGATGAACGCAGCGACGAAGACATTTGTGGGACGGTCGTAGACGGCCTGCGGCGCGTCGCATTGCTGGAGCACGCCCGAGCGCAAAACCGCCACGCGATCGCCCATCGTCATCGCCTCGGTCTGGTCGTGAGTCACGTACAGGGTGGCCACCCCGAGCCGGCGCTGGATCTCTGAGATCTCGGCGCGCATCTGCACGCGGAGCTTGGCATCGAGGTTCGACAGGGGCTCGTCCATGAGGAACACGGAGGGCTCCCGCACGATCGCTCGGCCCATCGCCACGCGCTGACGCTGGCCGCCCGAGAGCTGCGCCGGCTTGCGCTCGAGGTGCTCGGTCAAGCCGAGGATCTTCGCCGCCTCTTTCACCCGCGAGGAGATGTCCTCTTTGGGCAGCTTCTGGAGCCGGAGGGCGAAGCCAATATTGCGGGCGACCGTCATGTGCGGATAGAGCGCGTAGTTCTGGAAGACCATCGCTACGTCTCGCTCCTTGGGCGAGAGCTCGTTCACGACGCGATCGCCGATCCGCACCACCCCTTCGGTGATCTCCTCGAGACCGGCCACCATCCGCAGCGCAGTCGTCTTGCCACATCCCGACGGCCCCACCAGCACCATGAACTCACCGTCGGCGACCTGCAGGTCAAGCTCGGAAACGGCGGTGGTGCCGTTCGGGAAGACCTTCGTCAGCTTCTCGAGGGTGACCGTGGCCATGGCCCTGCCGCCCGAGGTCAGTCGAGCAGACGGATGTAGGTCATCTTGACCTGGGTGTAATTGTCGAGCGCGTGCACCGAGAGGTCGCGGCCTCCGCCCGTCTGCTTATAGCCGCCGAACGGCAGCGAGAGATCACCGTAGTCGTAGCAGTTGACATACACCGTTCCTGCGCGCAGCGCGCGCGCGAAACGATGGGCTTTGGACACATCCCGAGTCCACACCGCCGCGGACAGCCCGTAGACCGTGTCGTTGGCGATCCGGAGCGCCTCGTCCTCGGATGAGAATGTCTGCACGGCCAGCACAGGGCCAAAGATCTCCTCGCGCGCGATCCGCATGTCGCCTTCGACGCGGCTAAAGACCGTCGGCTCGACATAGAACCCGCCCGATTCCTCGCGCGCTCGGTGTCCGCCCGATATAGAGCTCGGCGCCCTCGTCGCCGCCGACGCGGATGTAGTCGAGCACGCGCTTCATCTGACCCTCGTCGACCATCGCGCCGAGGCGCGTCTCCGGATCGAGCGGATCGCCCGGTTGCCAGCGGTCGGCCTGCTTCGCCAGCTGCTCGAGCACCTGTTCGCGGATCGACTCGTGGACGAGCATGCGCGAGCTCGCGTTGCACATCTGACCCGAGTTGATGAAGATGCCGGCCGCAGTTTCCTCCACCGCGAGCTCAAGGTCGGGCACGTCGGCCAGGACCACCGACGGTGATTTGCCGCCGCACTCCAGCTGGACGCCCTTCATGTTCGAAGCGCCGGAATAGGTCAGGAACAGCTTGCCCACCTCGGTCGAGCCGGTGAACGCGATCTTGTCTACATCCATGTGCAGGCCGAGCGCCCGCCCGGCGGTCTCGCCAAAGCCGGGGACGACGTTGAGGACGCCCGCGGGCAGTTCGGCCTGGGCGGCCAGCTCGGCGAGCCGCAGCAGGCACAGGGGCGATTGCTCGGCGGGCTTGAGGACTACCGAGTTGCCGGTGGCGAGCGCCGGCGCGAGCTTCCACATCGGCACGTCGAGGGGGTAGTTCCAGGGCACCACGATGCCGACCACGCCGAGCGGCTCCCGCGTCATCAGCGTCACGGCGTCGGGGCCAGTGGGGCCGATCTCGCCGTAGACCTTGTCGATCGCTTCGGCGTAGTAGCGGAGCGTGTCGGCGCCGTCGGTGACCTCCTCGCGCGCGTCGGAAATAGGTTTGCCCATGTCCATCGTGATGAGCGTCCCCATGACATCGACGTCGGCCTCGATCAGGTCGGCGAGCTCCAGCAGCAGCGTCTTGCGGTCGGCAGGCGCGAGATCTCGCCATAGACCGTTCTCGAACGTCCGCCGTGCGGCGGCGACGGCACGGTCGACGTCCTCTTCCCCACCCTCCCCGACCTCGCACAGCGTCTCGCCCGACACCGGGCTGATGCAGGGGAAGGTGGCCCCTGAGGCGGCGTCGACGAACTGCCCATCGATAAACAGCTGGTGCGGACAGCTACCGATGGCCGCGATGGGAGCGCCGTTGCTTTCTCCGGCTTGCGGCGAGCGCGCCGCCGTGGTCACGTCCTCGGCCTGCTTCAGGGTCCTCTCCTCGCTCGAGTAATGGCTCTCCGCCGTACCCGGGCGCGGCTTTGATGCCTCGCCGTGCGCACGATCGAGCCGTTGGGCGGACTCTACCACGCGCGATCTGCGCTCTGTTACGCTTGATTTCGCGCGAAGCGCAGCCATTTGGTCATATATGACCGCGATAACGATCTCTCACCCGCTCGATCCGCTCACGGTTGAAGAGATCGCCGCTTCGACGGCAGCCGTTAGGGCGGACGATCGCTTCCGCGCCTTGAGCGACAAGGTCCGCTTCATCACGGTCGATCTGCATGAGCCGGAAAAATCCTCGGTCCTCGCCTGGAGCAGGGACGGAGGGGCGCTGCCCGGCCGTGAGGCGGAGGTGGTGTTGCTCGACGGCGGCGATGGAGCGACGCACGAGCTGACGGTGGTACTCGACGGCGCTGCGCGCGTGTCGGCATGGCATCGCCGTGAGGACGTTCAGCCGATGGCGGTCGTGGGCGAGCTAATGGTGGCTGAGGAGCTCGTCAAGCGCGATCAGCGCTTTCAGGCGGCCCTCGCCAAGCGCGGGGTCACTGACTTTGAGGCGGTGCAGGTCGACGCCTGGCCCGCGGGCAACTTCAACTACGAGGACGAGGTGGGACTGCGCCTTGCGCGCTGCCTCGCCTTCATTCGCCCGCCGGGCGAGCAAAACGAGTGGGCCCACCCGGTCGACGGAGTGGTCGCGCTCGTCGACTTGAACCGCCAGCAGATCCTGCGCATCGATGATCACGGCGTGGTCCCGGTCCCCGTCGAGCCCGGCGACTTCGATGCCGGCTCGGTCGGTCCGCTGCGCGACGACATCGCGCCACTCGAGATAACCCAGCCCGACGGACCGAGCTTCACCGTCGAAGGAAACGTCGTTCGCTGGCAGCGCTGGGAACTGCACGTCGGCTTCACATCGCGGGAGGGCCTCGTGCTCGGTCAGGTCGGCTACCACGACCAGGGAAGGCTGCGACCGGTTCTCTACCGCGCCTCCCTCTCCGAGATGATCGTCCCCTATGGCGATCCGAGCCCCACCCACTACTTCAAGAACGCGATGGACGGGGGCGAGAACGGCGTGGGAGTCAGCGCCTCGTCCTTGAAGCTCGGCTGCGACTGCCTGGGAGAGATCTTCTACTTCGACGCCGCGGTCGCGAACTCCGACGGGTCGCCGATGGCGATCCCGAACGCGATCTGCATGCACGAGGAGGACGTCGGCGTGCTCTGGCGACGCGTCGATTGGCGCACCAGCGAGGGCGAGGTACGGCGCTCGCGCCGGCTTGTGATCTCCTCCTTCTCGGCAATCGGGAACTATGACTACGGCTTCTTCTGGTACCTCTACCAGGACGGAACGATCGAGTACGAGATCAAGCTGACGGGGGTGCTCTCGACCGGGGCCGTGGCGCCGGATGAGACCCCGCGCTACGGGACGCTGGTGGCGCCCGGCCTGAACGCGATGATCCACCAGCACTTCTTCAACGTGCGCCTCGACCTCGACATCGACGGCGTAGACAACGCGGTCGAAGAGGTGTGGACGGAGTCGGAACCACCGGGGCCGGAGAACCCGCACGGGAATGCCTACCGTGCCCACCGCCGCCGCTTCCCTACCGAGCGCGAAGCGATCCGGCGGACGGACCCCGCCTCGGCGCGGTGGTGGGAGATCGTCAACCCAGACATCAGCCATCGCCTCGGCAAACCCGTCGGCTACCGCCTGATCCCCGGCGAGAACGCCGTCCCATTCGCCGCCCCCGAAGCGGCGGTCAGCAGGCGAGCGGGCTTCATCCGAGAGCACCTGTGGGTTACCCCATACGCCCGCGGAGAGCGATTTGCGGCGGGCGATTACCCGAACCAGCACCCCGGCGGGGCCGGACTGCCCGAGTGGACCAGCGGCGACCGCTCGATCGCCGGGTGCGACATCGTGGTCTGGTACACGTTCGGCCACCACCATCTGCCCCGCCCCGAGGATTGGCCGGTCATGCCCGTGGCTACGATCGGCTTCAAGCTGAAGCCGGTGGGCTTCTTTGACCGCAATCCCGCGCTCGACCTCCCTCCCCCTCAAGCGCGCGATGACGGCTGTACCCACGAAGCGCACCAGGGCGAGAGCCGCGAGCCGCTCACCGGGATCTAGGTGTCGATCAAGCTGACGATCATCGGCGGCGGTTCGAGCAGCTTTGTGCCGCCGCTGATCCGGCGCCTGCTGGCCTCACCCGTGCTGAACGCGGCCACTGTGACGCTGATGGATGTCGACGAGGACCGGCTCGGAGTGATGGACTCGCTGGCCCGGAAGCTGATCGAGAGCGAGCACAGCTCGCTGCGCGTGCTCAGCACGCTCAGCCAGCGGGAGGCGCTCCAGAACGCCGACTTCGTCATCGCCGCGATCTCGGTAGGGGGAATGGACGCCTGGGAGAACGACCTCGAAATCCCTGGCCGCTACGGCCTCGTCATGCACGTGGGTGACTCGATCGGTCCGGGCGGCATCATGCGAGCGCTGCGCAACGCTCCCGTGCTCGCAAACGTGGCGCGCGAGGCGGCCGACGTAGCGCCAGACGCGTACCTGTTCAACTACACCAACCCCGCGCCGACGGAAACGATGGCGATGCACACGGTGCCTGGAGTCAAAGCATTCGGCTTGTGCTCCTGCACGCAATACCCGAGCGATCCTGCCTGGCTCGCTGCCCAGGCGGGAGTCGAACCAGAGGAGATCGCGATGCCTCCGCTCGTCGCCGGGATCAACCACTGCGCTGCTGTCACGGAGTTGCGGCTGCTGGACGGTCGCGACGGCCTGGCGCTCGCCTGCGGAAGGGCCGAGAACCCGGTCGTCCGCTGGGCGCTTGAGACCTACGGCGTGCTGCCCTACTGCTGGCGCCATTGGGTCGAGCACTTCCCGCAAATGCAGTGGCTCGAGGAGCCCTACGCCGGAACCGCCCAGGGCGTCAAGGTTCGCTATGGCATCACGACCCACAGCATGGCCCACGAGCGGGAGCGCGTACGCGGACTGGAGACGCTCGCCAAGACCTGGACCGCACCGGATGCGGGCCCACTCACGCTCGCCGATCTACCCCACGGCGAGGAGGACGAGGGCATCGAGGTGATCGAGATAATCGAGGCGATCGTCTCCAACCGCGGCAGCCTGCACATAGTCAACGCGCCCAACAACGGGACGATCCCGAACCTGCCAGGGGACGCGATCGTCGAGGTCAGTGCGCACGTGAGCGCTTACGGGATACGGCCGCTCGCCACCCGGGAACTGCCGGAGGCGCTCGCCGCGCACCTGCGTCATTACGTGGCGCTCGAGCGCCAGATGGTCAAGGCGGCGCTGACCGGCGAGCGCCGGGCTGCCCTCCACGCCCTGCTCATGGACCCCACTACTCAGGCCCGCCTCGACCTACAGCAGACCGCGGCGCTGCTGGACGAGATGCTCGAGGCGAACGCCGCGCACCTGCCGCTGTTCGCGAAGTAGCTAGCGCGGCCCCTGATCCGGCTCGATCCCGCCCTTGCCCAGCTCAAAGGCGCTGTGCAGCGCGCGCACCGCCTGTGAGACCAGATCGATCCGCACGATGCACGAGATCTTGATCGGCGAGGTCGAGATCATCTCGATGTTGATCTCCTCGCCCCCGAGCGTCTCGAACACCTTGGCGGCCACACCGGGGTGCGAGCGCATGCCGGCGCCGACGATCGAGACCTTGCCGATCTGATCGTCGGTGTCGACCTTCTCGATCCCGAGCTCGGCGACGACCGGCTCGAGTGCCCGCAGCGCGTCGCGGAGGTCCTCCTGGGGGATCGTGAATGAGACCTCGGCGGCGCGGCCATCGCCGAGCGGCTCGTTCTGGATGATCGTGTCGACCACGCAGCCGGCGCCGGCGAGGGCGCCGAAGATCGCCGCCGCCGCGCCGGGCCGGTCGGGCACACCCAGCAGGGTGATGCGCGCCTCGTCGGTCGAGTGCGTCACGGCGGTGACAAGCGGTCGTTCCATGGTCTCGTGCTCTCCGAGCACAAAGGTACCCGGGCCGTCCTCGAAGCTCGACCTACAGTGGATGCGGACGTCGTGGGTGCGCGCGTACTCGACCGACCGCAGCTGCAGCACCTTGGCGCCCGAGGCAGCCATCTCGAGCATCTCCTCAAACGAGACCACCGCCAGCTTGCGCGCGCCCGGCACGAGCCGCGGGTCGGCCGAGAAGACGCCCGCGACGTCGGTGTAGATCTCGCACACCTCCGCGCCGATCGCCGCCGCCACCGCGACCGCGGTCGTGTCCGAACCGCCGCGCCCGAGCGTCGTCACGTCGTAGCTCGTGGACACGCCCTGGAACCCTGCAACCAGCACGATCCGGTCCTCGTCCAGACCCTGCCGGATGCGATCGCCGCGCACGTCGAGGATGCGCGCCTTGGTGTGCGAGGTGTCGGTCACGATCCCCGCCTGCGAGCCGGTCAGCGAGATCGCGCGGTGGCCGAGGTCGTTGATCGCCATCGCGCACAGCGCGCAGGAGATGCGCTCCCCGGTCGAGAGCAGCATGTCCATCTCACGGCGGTCGGGATGGGGCGAGACCTCCTCGGCCATCGCGATCAGGTCGTCGGTCGTCTGGCCGCGCGCCGAGAGCACCGCGACCACGCGATTGCCCGCCTCGCGCTGGGCCACGATCCGACGCGCCGCGCGCTTGATCCGCTCGGCGTCGGCGACCGAGGTCCCGCCGAACTTCATCACGACGGTGCCGGCGTCCACGCTAGACCGCACGCCGGCCGGCCAGCGCCCGCCCCAAAGTCAGCTCATCGGCGTACTCGAGGTCGGCCCCCACCGGCAGTCCGCTCGCCAGCCGCGTCACGGTCACCGACGGCGTTCGCTCGCGCAGCGCGCCCGCGATGTGAAGCGCGGTGGCCTCGCCGGTGGTCGTCGGGTTGGTCGCGATCACGACCTCGCGCACCTCTCCCGAGACCACCCGCTCGTAGAGCTCTGCGAGCTTCAGGTCCTCGGGGTCGACGCCGTCGATCGGCGAGAGCGCGCCACCGAGCACGTGGTAGCGGCCGCGAAACTCGTGTGTGCGCTCGATCGAGATCACGTCCGAGGGCTCCTCGACGACGCAGATCAGCTCAGGGTCGCGCCGCTCATCCGAGCAGATGCGGCACACCGGCGCGTCCGAGAGGTTGAAACAGATCTCGCAGCGGCGGATGCGGGCCTTGACCTCCCGGATCGCCTCGGCCAGCGCAAGCGCCTCCTCGTCGCTCGCGCGCAGCAGGTGGAAGGTGAGTCGCTGCGCCGTGCGGCCGCCGATCCCAGGCAGCCGCGAGAGCTCGGTGATCAGCCGCTGGACGGGAGGCGCGTACACGAGTGCGAGGCCGCCTAGAAGCCCGGCAGCCCCAGGCCACCAAGGCCGCCCGTGACCCCGCCGAGCTTCGCGGCCGCGAGCTCCTGCGCCGAGCGCAGCGCCTCGTTCACGGCCGCCAGGACGAGGTCCTGGAGCATGTCGACGTCGTCGGGGTCGACCGCCTCGGGCGCGATCTTGATCGACTTCACGTGCAGGTCGCCGGTGACCTCGACTGTCACCATGCCGCCGCCCGCGGAGGCGTCGACGACCTCGTGTTTGAGCGACTCCTGGGCAGCGAGCACATCCTGCTGCATCTTCTGGGCCTGCTTGAGCAGCTGCTGCATGTTCGGCTGCTGTGGCATCACTGAACCTCCTCGCCGGGGATCTCTTCGGCATCGAACTCCTCGATGAAGCGCCGCACGAGCTCCTCACCCGAGAGCACCGGCGCCCCATCCTCGCGCTCGGGCACTTCGCCGAGCTCGTAGCGCAGGGCGAGCTCGCAGCCCGACACCAGGCGCCACACCTCGCCGGCGGCCCGCCGGTGGTCCTCCTGCTCGGCCTTGCGCTTGAGGAAGGCCGCGCCGGCCGGGAAGGCGACCGTCAGCTCACGCTCGCCACACGCGACCGGCTGCGCGTCGGCCAGCAGCGCGGCCAGCATCGCGTTGCGCTCGCGCACTTGGGCGACGACCGCGGGCCAGAGCTCGATCGCCTGCTCGAGTCCGACCGGCCCTCGGGGCGCCGCAGGAGGCGGAGTTGCGCTCGCTTCGGGCACCGCCGCCTCGGGAGCGGCAGGAGCGGGCGGGGCGCTCCCCCCCTCGAGTCGCTCGATCCGCGCCAGCAGCGCGATCGTGGAGGGGTCGACCTCGGGCGCGGCTCCCTTGACCAGCACGAGCTCGAGCTGGATCGCCGCCTGAGCGCCGTTGGCGCTCGCCTCGAGCGCTGCCGCGATCAGGTCGAGCAGACGGACCACGTCCGTGCGCGAGACGGCCGAGGCCTGCTCGGCCAGGCGCCGGTCGCGCTCTGGCGTGACGCGCAACTCGAGTGGCACCTCCTCAAGGATCTGGACGATCAGCAACTCGCGCGCGTAGGACTCGAGATCGCGCAGCACCTGACCAGGGTCGCGCCCGGACTCCTGCAGCCGGGTGGCGGCGCGCAGCGCCGCGCCGGGGTCGCGGGCGCCAACCGCCTCGACGGCCGCACGCAGCAGCTCGTCGTCGGCCACGCCTACCACGGCGATCACGTCGGCCGGCTCGATCTGCTCGTCGGGCTTGAAGGTGCGCAGCTGTTCGAGCGTCCCGAGAGCGTCGCGGAAGCTGCCGGTCGCATGACGGGCGATCAGCACGAGCGCGTGCTCGTCGATCTCGATCCCCTCCTGCAGCGCGACCCGGCGCAGCACCGTCACCACCTGCGGGATCGACGGCCGCCCGAAGTCGAAGCGCAGACAGCGGTCGACGACCGTCGGCAGGACCTTCTGCGCCTCGGTGGTGGCGAGCACGAAGATCGTCCGCGGCGGCGGCTCCTCGAGCGTCTTCAGAAAGGCGTTCCAGGCCTGGGGCGAGAGCATGTGTGCCTCGTCGAGGATGTAGACCTTGTGCCGGCCCGAGACCGGGGCGTAGGCCACTCGCTCGCGCAGATCGCGGATGTCGTCGACGGAGTTGTTGGAGGCCGCGTCCATCTCGATCACATCCAGCGAGGTGGCGTTCGCGATCGCAACGCACGAGTCGCAGCGGCCGCACGGCTCGACCGTCGGCCCCCGCTCGCAGTTGAGGCAGGAGGCGAGGATCTTGGCCATGCTCGTCTTGCCGGTCCCGCGCGCCCCTACGAACAGATACGCGTGGTGCACCTTGTCCTGCGCCACCGCGTTGCGCAGCGTGCGCACCACGTGCTCCTGCCCGACCACCTCGTCGAAGCTGCGAGGGCGGTGGCGGCGGTAGAGAGATGGTCCGGTCGACACTCTGGTTCGAGTCTAATCAGGGGGAAGGCCGGCGCACATGTGCGCCGGCCCCGGCCGGAACATGTTCCGGCCGGCCGGGCCGAACATGTTCGGCCCGGGAACAAATATCGATTCAGCCGGCTACGGGGACGCGGTCGTGCTGCTCGAGGAACTCGCGCAGCTCGCGCTCCATATCGGGCCACAGCGGCAGGCCGTCGGAGGGCGGCTCCGGGCCGCTCGGCTGGGGCGCCTGACGGCCCCAGCCATCGCCATTGTGGTCGTCGCCCTCATCGAGGATGACACCCAGCCGGCGCAGGGCGACGTATGTCCACAGCGCGAGCAGCCCATACCCAAGGCCCACAGCAACCGACAGGCCCGCGCCCCACAGGGCGCCGGTCGGCCGAAGCAGCACGACCAGTGCACACGGGATCCCGAACAGCGCGGAACCGACCACGACCGCCACGAGCGCCACCGCGCCCACAGACCCTGACAGTGCTTTGCTCGACACGCCCCACAGATTATGTGCACGTGCCGGCGCTCCGGTCAAGCCGCGGTCGGGCAGTGGACCGTGCACCCTCCGTCGAGGCTGGTGATCGGGGCGCTGCCATCCTCTCGCGGCTCCGGTCCGGCACTCCCGCGACGCCTGAAGGTGACCGCTTAAGGCTGCTTCCTTCCGGACCTGACCTGGTTCGCGGGTCTCCATCGTCACGGGACCGAACCATCGACGCCACGGAGAAGGCGTCGACCCCGGGCCTCGCCCCTCGGGAGGGGATTCAGCCCCGCTAGAGCGGTTTGCGGGTACAGGGCACCGCTAGCACCCCGCCTAGCACGGTCCGCTGCAGATCTTAGTTGCTTCAGCGGTATCGTCCGCGGCCTCATGTCCATCGGGGTAATCGGGTTGGGGTACGTCGGCCTGCCTCTGGCGGTGGCATTCGCCGAGGTCGGCGAGCACGTGGTGGCGGTCGACGTCGACGAGGCCAAGGTGGCGGCGATCGCCGAGGGCGAGTCCTACATCGAGGACGTCTCGAGCGAGCGGCTGCTCGCGATTCGCGGGCTGATCACCGCATGGACCCACTACGCGCCGCTCGCGCGCACCGACGCGGTGATCATCTGCGTGCCGACGCCGCTGACCCCCAACCGCGAGCCGGACCTCGGGCGCTCTGATGGCGGCTTCCAGGGAGCTCGCGCACGTCTTGCAGCAGGGCCAGCTGGTCGTGCTCGAGTCGACCACGTATCCCGGCACCACGCGGGAGCAGCTGCTGCCTCTGCTCGAGCACGAGTCGGGGCTTCGCATCGGCGAGGGTTTCAACCTGGCCTACTCGCCCGAGCGGGTTGATCCCGGCAGAACCGACTACACGCTCGGCAACACCCCCAAAGTGGTCGGCGGTGTCACGCCCGAGTGCACGGCGCGCGCGGCTGAGCTCTACGGGCGCGTGTGCGAGCGGATCGTGACCGTCTCGACTCCCGAGGCGGCGGAGCTGTCGAAGCTGCTCGAGAACATCTTCCGCTCGGTCAACATCGCGCTCGTCAACGAGCTCGCGATGCTGTGCGAGCGGATGGGCATCGACATCTGGGAGGTGGTCGACGCCGCCTCCACCAAGCCCTACGGCTTCATGCGCTTCGAGCCGGGGCCGGGGATGGGCGGCCACTGTCTGCCGGTGGACCCGTTCTATCTGAGCTGGCGGGCGCGCGAGTTCCACTTCCAGACCGAGTTCATCGAGCTCGCGGGCAAGATCAACCAGCAGATGCCCTACCACTGCGTGGCACGGATCGAGGGGGCACTGAACGAGCACTCAAAGCCGGTCAACGGCTCGCGCATCGCGATCCTCGGCGTCGCCTACAAGGCGGCCATCGGCGACGTGCGCGAGTCGCCCGCGTTGCGGATCATCGAAGAGCTGGCCTTACGCGGCGCCGTGCTCTCCTACCACGACCCGTACGTGCCGGCGCTCCCCGAGCTGGGGCTCCAGAGCGCGCCATTAGAGGTAGCGGTCGCGGACGCCGACGCGGTCGTGCTCGTCACGGCGCACCCTGAGATCGACCACCGCGCGCTCGCCCACGACGCCAAGCTGTTCGTCGACCTGCGTGGGGTGACCCGGGGCGCGGGAGTCGAGAACCTCGTCGGTCTGTAGAGGTTGGTTATCAACCTCGCTGCGGTTTCTTGCTGAGGCAAGCGGGGGAACTCCCGCGCGGGACCGCTCTATTCAATATCAGGAGGACTCCGATGCGTCCACGTCGGTTCTTGCCCGCCTTCCTCGCCGCCCTCATCGGCGCCACTCTGATTGCCATGACCGCTATGCCGGCAGGCGGTGCGACCTCGAAGCCAACCAAGACCGCCCTGCCGGTCAAGGCGATGGAGAAGGCGATGCACGCCAAGGGCAGCGTCGTCCAGGGCGTTCTTCAATTCGAGATCGATCGCACCGACATCAGTGGCGTGCACATCGGCAAGGTGCCGATCAAGCCCTCGTTTGAGATCAACGGCACCTGGACCTTCCAGCCGACCGGCAAAGGCCAGGCGTTCATGAACTCCGACATCGCGCTTGAGCCGAGCGAAATGAACAGCTTTATCGATGCGCTGCTCAAGAACGGCTTCACCTTCCAGGCAGAGCACCAGCACATGTATGACTTCAAGCCGATCGTGTACTTCATCCACCTGCGCGGCACTGGCAGCCCCGTGAGCCTCGCCAAGAGGGCCTACAACGCCCTCAGGGAGGGCACGTCAACCCCGTTCCCCCAGGCTCCACCCGCTCACCCCAAGACGCCGCTTAACCCAAAGCGCCTGGAGACGATGCTGCACGGCTTCAGCGTCTCAGTCGGCAGCGCCGGCGTGGTGACGGTGCTGATCGCGCGCAACAACAAGGAGACGATCGCCGGCATCCCGGTCAGGTATGCGACCAACATCATGACCAATGTCTCGTTTGAGCCGCTCAACAAAAACGGCTCCCAGGCCGCGGTGATTCCCGACTACGGGATGATCCCGAGCGAGATCAACGCGGTCGTCAGCACGATGCGCAGCATGGGCTGGGACATCGGCTGTCTCTACAACCAGGAGACCGCGGAGTCTCCGCAGCTGTTCTTCTCGCATATGTTCAAGGTCGGCAATCCCTACACGCTGGCCGGCGAGGTCGAGAAGGGCCTCGACCATACGAATTCGCCGTAAGCCGGTCAGGGCGCGAGCGCGCGCGCCTCTTGTTTGAACGCGGCCCGGAGCGTCCTTTTCAGCGGGGCTCCGGGCCGCAGCGCGTCCTCGGCGCCATACCACCAGAAATAGCCGCCGACGTAATAGGGCAGGCCCAGGTCAAGCGCGTAAGCCCAGCGCATGATCTGGGTCGCGCGGGCCTTGGTCGAAGGGCTGACGGGATGGGGCAAGCCGACCTCGCCGAAGCCGAGCTCGGCCCGCGGGAAGAGCGCGTGGAGCCGTTTGAGCTCGGCCGCGACCCTCTGTCCCGAGGGCTCGCGGCCGCCGCACTGCGTCGGGTAGTAGGACAGCAGCACGTAGTCGAGCCCATTTCTGACCGCCTTCGGCACCCACCTGCGGGCGAACTGCTCGGGCGTCTGCTCGGAGCGGCCGTCGCCGCAGTGGTTGGGGCCGAAGTCGTTCGCGTACAGCGTGAGCGCGCTGCGGCCGCCGGCCGCTGCCACCGCCTGGTAGGCGACGACAAGCTTGCGCGAGACCGACGCTGCGGGACCCGTCCAGCTGCCGTTGACCTCGTTGCCGATCTCCCAGATCGAGACGCTCCCGCCGAGTCTCGCGACAAACGAACGGACGCGGGCGCGCATTCCGGAAACCGAGATCCTGCGCTCATCGGAGGAGTCGAGCAGCTCGCCCATCACCCCACCGACCTTGGCGATCTTGGCGACGGCCGGCGCGTAGTGAGCGGCCGGCTCGCGCACGTCGAAGTACACCCTCACCGTCGGCCGCTCGGGGAGAGCGCGCAGACCCCCGAGCAGGCCAGGCAGCCTGGCGACTGTGTCGAGCGTCACTCCGTAGATGGGAGCTGGCGCCGGAGGCGCGAGCACGACCGGATTAAAGCGTGCCTACCGGAACCTTGGACCAGGGCTTGGCCGTCAGCACCGCGCTGCGCGCCTTGCAGCTGTCGCTCTGGGAGCCAGGCGTGACCGTCAACTGCGAGCCGGCGATGTGGAACGTGTACAGCGCCGTGGTCGGCTTGCTCTGACCGGGACAGGTCGGGAGTGCGCCAAATTTGAGCTGGTCTGTCGAGACGACCTGGCCCGTCGAGAACGGCTTTTTGTCGGGCGTGACCAGATAGGCCGCCTTGCCCTTCAGCTCGAGCACCCACTTGCCCGACTGCGCGCCCGCGCTGTTCGTCACCTGGGTCGCCCAGTCGCTCTCGCCGAGCTCGTGCACGCGGTTCTTGTGCTGCGCGATATTCGTGGTGGGCTGAGAGGAGCCGCCGCAGGCCCCGAGCAGCGCCGAAGTAGTGACCAGGGTAAGAAGGCGGAGGCGTGTCACCGCCGCCCTAGCTACCCACTCCCAAACTAGAATCACCGTCACTTCGGGCGCGTAGCTCAGTGGGAGAGCGCTCGCTTCACACGCGAGAGGTCGCAGGTTCGAAACCCGCCGCGCCCATCATCGAGGCCTCGCGTTAACCGGAGGTGCGCGGGGCCTGTGGTTGCATGAGGCCGCAGGTGAGCGCCCCTCCGTTGATCAGGCGGCCCCCTCCGTTGATCGGGCCGCCAGGGTATCCGACGCGGTAGGGCCTGGGGAGGTCGGGGACGCCCTCACCCAAGCCCAAGAGTTCGCTTCAGCGCGAGCACCTGAGACGCTGCGGCCCGCACCCGCGTGGATGGGAGGCTGCCGCGGCGCAGATCGTTGTAAAGCTTGGAGTAAGCCTGCGCCGAGGCCGCTTCTGTTTCGGCGTACAGGACCAAATCCAAGCCCGCGTTGATGGCCCGTCGAGCGGGAGTCGGCTGACCGGCAAGGGCCGGGGTCTGAAAATCGTCGCTGATCGTGACAGGCCTGATGCCGTCGGAACCGAGCGCCCCGTAGGCCGATGCTGACAGGACAGCCGGAGTAGAGCCGGTCAAACTGGGATAGCTCGCGCTGCTCATCATCACGAGCGCACGGCTCCCGCCGCCGCAGCGTCTATACGCAGCCTCATCGGCTGAGAGATCGCCGCTGCTCTCGTTAATCGCGACAGGACCTGCATCGGTGCTCGAAATCGCGTCACCGAGACCTGGGAAATGCTTCAGCGTGTATGCGATGCCGCCCGAGGAGAGGCCGACTGCAAAAGCGCACGCCGCCGCGGCGACAACTGCGGGGCTAGCACCAAAGGTGCGGTGCTCCTGGGTCATGAAGCCACCGACCCGGGACACGTCCGCGACCGGCGCGAGGTCAACGTTCACACCTGCCGAGCGGAGGAGCGCCGCAGTCGCCGCCCCCTGCTGTTCGGCGAAAGCGGGGGCGCCCATCTGGCTTGCGGCCACGCTGGGCGGTCCTGGCAGCCGCTTGACCTCTCCGCCTTCCTGGTCGGTCATGATCAGGAGGCCAGGATTCCCGCCTGCGCGAGCGGCATCCTGCAGCCGGCCCACAAGCGCCCCCGTTGCGGCGAGGCCGCCCGCCGTGTTATCGGAGAAGAGGATCACCCCGCCGACCCTGCCCCCTTTGATCGCCGCAAGGATCGACGGGCTCGGGGAGGTTCCGGTAAACCGAGCGACGATCAACTGACCGAGCGATCTGGCGAGCCCGAGGCTTGGCGTCGGCGCCGCCGGTGGGTGATGGGGTGCCGCCGTTGAGGTCGCCACCTGGGGCATGACCGCGTGAATGTGCATCCTCGCGCTGCTCGCGCGGCTTACGGGAGTGTGCGACGTGGTGACAGGCGCGCGCCGCCCGGCTCCGGAGGAAGTCACGATCAGGACGATCGCGACCGCGACGGAGATCGCCGCCACGGTTCCAAGGAGATGCGCGGGCGCGACGCGCCGGAGGGTGGTCGGCCAGCGCATCCCAAGCTTCCCGACCCTCGCCCTGCGCCTACGAGTGGCAGCTGGAACTGCCGGGCTCCTCCGTCACCTGCGCCGTACCCGACACGGGGCCGTCGTACAACCAGGTTCCACCGCCCATCTGGACCATGTCGGCAGTCATCTGGAAATACCGGCAAATCGTGTCGCTTCCAGGAGACGCGTATCGATCTTGCGCATAGAAGCTGATCGGTACCTCGGCTGTGCCGCTGCTCGCGCTCGCTGGACCGACGGAGACCACATTGACCATCGGCTGGGCAGCCTTCTTGTCGCTCACGAACGACGGCTCGTTCGATTGTTCGTTTGGCGTCTCCAGAGCGAACGCTCGGCGGTAGTGACCGGTGTTCACAAGCGTCCAGTAGGACTGGAGAGCGGCGCCGGCGAGGCTACTCGCAGCCGGTGCACCGGGATCGGCCAAGTTTTGCGCGTTACCTTGCGGCGGAGCCTGCTGATTTGAAGTCGAACCGGTTTGGGAGGACAGCGAGTTGCGGCGACCATGGTGCGCGCCTAGGAAGTGCGGCGTCCTCGCGTGCCGGGTTGAGGCAACTCGTGCGGCGGCGGGAGCCAGCGATTGCGTTACCGGCTGTTGGGAGAACACTCCAGCTGCCGCAAGCACTCCGGCTGTGATCCCGGCCAGAGCCGTGAGCGCAAGCAAGATCAACGCCAGCGGGCTGCTCGCGCGTGAGCTGCTCGCAGCAGGCGGAGCTGGAGTGACGTAGGCATACATCGGATACGGCGGTGCCGGCGTCTGCATGCCAACGGGAATCGGCGGTCCAACAGGAAGCGGGACTGGGGTCCCTGCTGGTAGCGGTGTAGCTGCTCCGACGGGAGGGAGGCCCGGGGGATCCGCTGAGGTCAAGGGGAGCACGGGCACCTCCGGCGACGTGAGGGCGAAAGGCGGCGCCGCCGTGACGTCGGCGTGGTGGGCGGGCATCGCGGGGTGAGCGGCATCTACGGCTGTCACGTGAGGAGCCGGCTCGTGTCCAGCGTGCGGCGCGGGCATTCCGAAGATTGCGGGCCGCGCGCCCGTGGCCCAGTCGTGGCCAACCTGCGTGGCCGCCAGGGCTTCGGCGAACTCGCGCCCCGATCCGAAGCGCTGGCCAGGGTCGAGCGCCAGCGCAACCGACAGGAACCAGTCGTACCGCTGCCCGAGTTCGGGGACCACCGTTGAGGCGAGCGGCCGCGGATCACTCGCGTGAGCCCAGCGGAGGGCCATCTCGTTGTCAGCGATGAACGGTGGCCGACCCGTGAGCGTCTCGAAGAACAGGCAGCCAAGGGCATAGAGGTCGCTGCGCGGCCCAGGTTCCTGTCCTTTGATCTGCTCGGGCGCCAGGTAGCCGGAGGTGCCGACGAGCCACCCGGTGCGGGTCAGAGGGTCCGAGCTCTCGGAGGGCTTCGCGACGCCGAAGTCCGTCAGGTAAGCATGGTCAGCGTCGCCCACCCTGCGCAGCAGAACGTTGGCCGGCTTGACGTCTCGGTGCACGAGCCCGCGGACGCTGTGGACTGCGTCGAGTGCGCCGGCGATCTGACTGGTGATGATCACGGCCCGCTCCGGCGCGAGCCGTCCGACAGTCTCGATGACCCGCTTGAGGTCATTGCCCTCGATCCACTGCATCACCAGCAGCAACGAGCGATTGACCTCAACCACCTCGTGAACGGAGACAACATGCGGGTGGTCGACCGAGGCCGCCATTCGCGCCTCACGATGAAAGCGCTCTCGATACTCCTCGACGCTGGCAATCTCGTCTCGGATGACCTTCACCGCCACGATCCGACCAAGCGATCGTTGACGCGCCTTGTACACGATCCCCATCCCGCCAGCCCCCACGGACTCGAGGATCTCGTAGTCGCCCAGCAACTCGCCGGGTTCCGAGAACCCGGACGCCGGCACAGTCAAGCTCATACTTCGCCCCCCCTTACTGCGTTTTGTGACCACTGTAGGGCGAGAGCTGACCGTTCGCCCCAGGGGAGGACCCCAGGGTTTGCTCTCGTGTTTCGACTCTTGCCCTAGGCGCCGATCGCCTGAGGGAATTCCCGCCCTAGGCGCCGATCGCCTGAGGAAAACGGAAGACGTGGTCGGGGTCGACACGGCGCTGGGTCGAGACCAGGCGTGAATAGTTCGTGCCGTAGTACGCCTGGCGCCAGGTACTTAGACCCGCGTCGATGTAGTTCTGGTAGGCCATCCCGGAGACGAACGGCCGCATGCGGGCGTATGTCTGCGCCAGCCAGGAGGAGCCCCCGCCATAGGAGAGGTACTGCATGCAGCAGAGCGCATTGCGGTGTACGAATGCCGTCGCGCCGGCTGGCACTCGGTTGATGGCACCGCCGTACGCGTCAAACAGAATCGCCCCGGAGCCAGGTTGTCCTTGCCGCAGCTCGATGGCGCCGATGAGCGCCGCCCGTGCGGCGCTCGACAGCGGGGCGGTCACATAGTCGGACTTCGCCCAGAACTCGGCTCGGGGGAGCGTTCCGCCTGACGTGGTGCCGACCGTATGACAGCTTTCAATCGGCACCCCGAGACAGCCCGCCCAGCGAAGCTGCAGCCCTAGGTAGCTCTGATCGCCGCTACTCAGCGTGCCGCCGAGACTCGTAAGGGGTGAAAGCAACCTCGGCAACGCGGCCGATCGGCCGAGATACTGACCCGCGACGGACACCACCGGCGAGCCGGACCCGGTCTCGAGATGGAAGATCGAGGTCAGCTGGTCCGACGCGTGCGGCGCCCAGGCTTGCCACGCCGCGAGCGCTTCGGACGCGAGCGACCATGGCCAGGAGACGAAGAACCAGGCGGCCGAGGCCGGCGCTGGATGAAGCCGCATGACGAGGTCAGTGGCAACGCCGAAATTCCCGCCTCCTCCCCCTCGGAGCGCCCACAGGAGGTCGGGATCGGAACTCTCGTTCACCAGCTTCACCAGCCCATCTGCGGTTACAAGCCTTACGGCGAGCAGGTTGTCGGTGGTCAGGCCGAACGCGCGGCCGGCGAGCCCCATGCCGCCACCCAGGGCGTGGCCGCCGATCGCCACCGACGGACACGAGCCAGCGGGAACCGTGCGCCCGCGCGCCGCCAACGCCGCGTAGACATCGATCAGTTGCGTGCCTGCGCCGATCGCCGCGGTCCCGTTTGGTTGGACGCTGACCTGCCGTAGGTTGCGCAGGTCGAGCACAACGCCGCCAGATAGCGTCGAGTAGCCGGCATAACTGTGTCCACCCGAGCGTGCGCGGAACGGTACGTCGTGGGCGACCAACCAGCGCACCGCGGCGGCCACGTCGGCGGCGTCGAGCGGCCGGGCCACGGCGCGGGGGACGAGTGAGTCGAAGCGCTCGTTGTAGACGTGCGCGGCTGCCTGGAACTCGGGAGAGCGGGGAGTGATCACCGGACCACGGATTGCCTCCTGCAGCGTGCGCGGAACGTGAACCGCCGGACCGTGTCGCGTGGTCGTGACGGCGCGCCGGGCTTTGGACGATGTGAGCGCGCCCCCGCCGCAGCCAGCGGCTGCAAGCGCAATGCCGGCTACGCCAGCCCGTCCGAGAAAGTCCCGGCGGCTGAGCGCGTCCGGATCCGGTTGGAACCGCGCCTGTTGCGACGGGTTCATCAGTGGCCCTCCGGGGCTAGAGGTACGGGCTTCCTGACGCTATGGAGTTCTCAAGTAAAGCGTCACCGCCGGACTCTTGGTACCACCCACCTGGAGCGTGTCCCACATGCCGTTGCCGACCTCCTCGTCGTCGACCAGCGAGGCGATCCGAAACACTCCTGGCCGGCTGGCCAAAAACGTGAACGTGGCGGCGCGCCCCGGCTGAAGCCCGGTGACCGGATCGGGCGTCGAAGAACCGGCAAAGGCTGGCGTGGTCGAGAGGCTGCCGTCGGTGACCGCGCACGACTGATTGGCGATCTGCGACGTATTCACGCAGTGGACGCGGACGTGCCAGCCGGTCGGCACCTTGACGACAACCTGACCGCGGCTATAGCCGTTGAAAGCGCCAAGCGTGTTGCCGTCGCCACTCGCCACCAGTTTTAGTGCCACCGTCTTGGCCTTGGCGTCAAACGAGAGCCAATGGCTCAGCGGCACCCGGGTAGGGGCGCTCGAGCCGCATCCAGCTGCGATCGACACTGACACGAGGAGCAGATATCCGCGACGCTTCACCGGCCGGCGAAGGGTAGCCGCGCGCAGTGAGCCAGCGTTTTAGTCAGCCGTCTGGTCCGCCAGCTCGAGCGGGAGCGGGGAGGCCGGCTTTAGCTCCTCGAGTCGCAGCAGCGTCATCACCCGGGCGGCTCCGCCGCGGGTAGAGAGGCGGATGAGCACACGCTGCAGCTGTGCGACCTCGCGCGCGACCACCATCAGCATCGCGTCGGTCTCGCCTGTGACCCAGTCGGCTGAGATCACCTCGGGCATGGCGCGCACGATGTCCGCGAAGCGAAGGTGGCTCGTGTCGTCGTGCTGGCGGAGAGTGACCGCGACATAGACCTGCAGCGGGAAGCCGGCGGCGGCGGAGTCGAGGCGGGCGACGATCCTGCGGACGATCCCGGATTCCTTGAGTCGCCGGACGCGATGCAGAGTCGCCGCCGGCGAAAGGCCGACAACACGTGCGAGCTCGACGTTGGGGCGGTCCGCGTTGGCCTGAAGCTCCTCGAGCAGCCGGAGGTCAATTAAATCGAGTTGGCTGGCCATTTCACCAAATATTATATTGAGTTTTGCTCCGAATAGCGCACTATGGGTGGACAAAGCGCATTTAGGCGCCATCATTGTTGGCATGGAGCGCAAGAACCAAACAGCGTTTGCCGCCCTGGCGGCAGCCGGTCTTCTGTGGGGCCTGACGGTGCCACTGTCCAAGTTGTCGTTGGCCTGGCTTGGCCCGGCCTGGCTGGCAGTGGCGCGCTTCGCGCTGGCTGCGCCGGTGCTCGCACTATTCGCGCGAGGGAGCCTGCGGTCCGCCTTCTCGCTGAAGATCGCGCTGGCGGGTGCGTTTGGCTTCGGTGGTGTCGTCGTACTTCAGAACGCGGGTATTCAGCACACCAGCGTGAGCCACGCGGCGGTCGTCGTGGGCGCGGTGCCGCTGCTCGTTGCTCTGATCGCCGCGAGCCTCGGCCATGGACGCGTGCACGCTCGCGCTTGGGGCGGCTTCTTGGTTGCGCTTGCCGGCATCGCGCTGGTGGCGGGGACAGGGGGAGGCGGCGCGACGCTTCACGGCGACCTGCTGGTCTTGGCTTCCGCCGCCCTGTCGGCCGCTTTCATCGTGGCGCAATCACGGCTGCTCGACGGCCGCGACGCGACTGCCGTCACGGCGGTGCAGTTCGCGGCAGGCGCCCTGCTCGCGGCTCCGATCGCGTTGCTCTCGGGCGTCCCGCATGGGCCCTCGGCCGCCACCCCTCTCCTCGCCTTCGCGGCGCTCGCCGCCGTGGGGACGCTGCTGCCGTTTTGGCTGTTCGCGTTTGGCCAGGCGCGGGTGAAGCCGCAACTGGCAGGGGCGTTCGTCAACCTCGAGCCCGTTGTCGGCGCCGCCCTGGGCTGGTTCGCATTCGGCAACGCCGTGAGCCTCGAGCAGCTTGGCGGTGCGGCCGCGGTATTGGTCGGCATCGTCCTGAGCACGGTGACTGACGGGCAGTGGGTGAGGCTCGTGGGCCGCCTCAGAGATCAGTTGCGAGTTCGCTATTCAGGCCAGCGAGCACGGACCGGTTTGGATGAACGAGGACCGTGCTTCGAGGCCCAATCAGCTCCGGCTCTTTCTCGTCAGGAGCGGGTGGCTCGGTCTGGGATATCGGCGGATTCAGTCGGCGTGACGGTCGGCTCGCACGAGCGTGCCCTCAGCGCACCACGGCGCCGACGATCCACGCGCGCGGCACCGGGCCCCAGAAGCGGCTGTCGTTGGAGTCACCCCGGTCGTCGCCGACGAGGAAGTAATGCCCCGGCGGGACGACGACAAACCTGGGCAGGGTGCATTCTGGTATCCCCGGACAGGGCATGATGCGAGGCACGGTCTCTTTCGTCCCGTTGCGGATGACATAGCCATTGACGACTGCAATCCGGTCACCGGGCAGCCCCACCACGCGGCGGATGAAGATCACCTTGGCCTCGCGCGGAGCTGGTTTGCCGCAGGGCTGCTGAAGGCTCGGGCCCTGGTTCGTATTGGTGCATACGAGCTCCGCCGGGTTGGAGATTGTCGGCGGATGAAACGCGACAAGCTCATAAAGCCGCGGGGGCGCGTGCGTGAACTTCACGCCGACGCGCGCACCCGTGTTGAGCGTTGGCGCCATCCCTGGATCAGGAATCGTGATCGTGAGCTGACCGCGCGGCGCGGTGGATCCACCGCACGCCGCCAGCAGCAGCGCTAGGAGAGCGGTGGCGAATGCGCTTCTGACGAGCACGCGCGGCATCCTGAAGCCGTTTGGATGGTTGGTCAAGCACGCCTCTGTGGGTAATGCGTTAGACCGGCAGACTCCGTCCGAGACGTAGGAGAAACTGGCGCGCCATGATTCTCCTTGCGATCTCACGTCATACGGGGATCCGCATGGCTGAGCTCGGTTTCCTTTTGGCCGCGATCGCGGGAGCGCTTCTCTTGGTTAGCGCAGTCGTGCCCTTCGGCCGGCGGGTCGGGACTGGCATTGGAGGTGTGGCGCTCGCCGCGGGCGGCGTACTACTGATCATCGCCACTCACTGGGCGCACTTCAGCTAGCGGTTCAGCCAGTGGGGCTCAGTCCGCGGGCGCCGGGCGCGAAGGTCCGCGGCGGGCATCCGCGGCGGGCGTCTGGACGCCGCTCAGTAGCGGGCGCGGATCGGCCGCCGCGGGAGCGGCGCATCGCGCTCGTCTTCGGTGGGCCGTTCGTCGACGCCACGGTCCTCATCGTGCTCAAACCAGAACGCACCTTGGCGCCCGAGGCTCGCGACGGCCCGTCGAATGCTGAAAAAAGGCGTAAAGCAGGCCAATACCGCCAACGCCGTCACCACGAACATGACAATTTCAAACACGGTCATCATCACTTCAGCCTTCCTGTGAAGGAACTTTGAGCCGGCCCTGGGCGAGGCTCAAAGGGCGGCGCTAACACCGCTACACGCAGAAGCTAGGAGTCAACGCGCTAAAAACCAGTGAGATCACGCACACAGCGCGTTGATCAGCCTGGGACGTGGGTCGGAACGCCCGCGCACTGGCGGGGCGCGACCACTCGCCTCAGCAGGGGTTGTCCCGCAGTAGCCGCGCTGATTTGAGATTCGGCTCGCTCGACCGGCTAGCTCATACTCGCGATGAGGGCCTGTCGGAGGCTTGCGCCTGGTCTGCCGCCGTCCCTGGCGCGGCTCGGTTGGCCCGTCGGGACCGGGCCCGGCGGCTTTGAATTAGCGCAGCGACGGCGCTGCCTACCACGACAGCTGCGATGAGAACTGCCGTCGCGAGGCTGACATCGCCAACGGCGTCCACTACCGACGGCCCGATGAAATACGCGCCGAGACCAACGCCTGCCGCCCACAAAGCCGCGCTCAAGGCATTGAGCGGCTGGTAGACGCGGGATGGCACGCCATGAATTCCCGCGACCCAGGCTGGCGTGAGCATGACGGCGAACACCGGATGACGCTCAAAGATCCGGTCTCCCCGCCTCAGCGCTCGCAATCGCAAGCGTCGGAAGGGGCCCGGTGCACTCAGGACAGTGCGGCCCGCCTTCAAGCCTGCGATCCACCCTACGATGCCGCCCACGGTCGCGGCGGCCCACGCCACCATCAACACCGAGGCGAGGTCGAGCTTGCCTCCGGCAGCGAGGATTCCGGCTGCGATCAGCAGGGATTCACCTGGCCCCGGGAAGCCCGCTGAGCTGATCGCCGAGCCTACGGCGAGACCCACGTAGTCGAACGGAGGGCCGTGGAAGCGGTGATGAAAGTGCAGGTGGAAAAACGCGAGAACGAGCGCGGTCTTCAAGACCGGCCCTATGCGCACGTCGCCTCTTCCACGTACTCGATCGTGTCATATGTCCTCCCCTACACTCGCCGCACCGATGGTCCAACCGCTCGGGCATGCGCAGGGGCTGCAAGCCCAGCGCCATCTGCGCCCGCGAGAGCGCTGGATGATCGGCGCGGTCATTGGCGGGGTCGCGGCGCTGCTCGTCGCGGTGGCGATCGCGCTTGGGTCCAGTGGTCCTCGCTCGGCCCACGGCTGCATTCATGTCGTTGTGCCGGCGGCAACGGGGGCCCAAGAGATAAACCAGTGCGGCGCTACAGCGCGCGCAACCTGCACGTCAATAGGACACCCGGGCGGCTTCACCGCCGCTGCCGCCCGCTCGGTAGCCGACGAGTGCCGCAAGGCGGGACTGACGGTCGGAGGCTAGAAGGTTCTCGCAGGTTGCGAGAACCGTTTGTCCCAATGTCGAGTAGCCGGGTCCGCTAGCTAGACGCACGGCCATAGTGCAGCCCTCGAGCTCGGGCGACACTGCACATCCAACCTGGCGCTGCCGGGCTACCACCCTGTACGCGGTGGTGTTCGTTTTATGTCCACCAGGTGACAAAGGAGATCCATGCCAGTTGAAGCACCCACTTGGCTCAGTTCGGGCGACACCTCTTGGCAGCTGACGGCCGCAACGCTCGTCGGTCTGATGAGCGTCCCGGGCCTGGCCGTCTTGTACGGCGGTGTCATGCAGAAGCGCTGGTCGATCAACAGCATGATGCTTGCCTTCGCCACGTTCTCGATCGTTCTGGTCGTCTGGGTGCTGTGGGGATTCAAGATGGGATTTGGAACCCCTTGGCATGGACTGGCCCATAGCGGCTTCTTCGGCAACTTCATCGGCCAGCCAGGTCCGGTGCTTTCCCACACAGAGCTCCAGCACCAGGCAAACATTCCGCTGATCGGCTCACAGGCATTTCCAAAATCGGCACTCGTCTACTTCCAGTTCGTATTCGCGGCGATCACCCCGATCCTGGCGCTCGGGTCAGTGCTGGGACGGGTGAACTTCAAGGCGTGGATTCCCTTCTGCCTGCTCTGGATCACGTGCGTCTATGCCGTTGACGCCTTCCTGATCTGGGGCGGCGGGTTCTTTGCCCAGCATGGAGCGGTGGACTATTCGGGCGGCTACGTCATCCACCTCTCGGCCGGCGTCGCAGGGTTCGTAGCTGCGGCGGTGATCGGGCCGCGGCTCCAGCGCGACCGGGAGATCGACGCGCCGAACAACGTCGCCATGGTCGCGGTCGGTGCGGGCCTCTTGTGGCTCGGTTGGAACGGCTTCAACGGCGGCGACCCATACGCGGCCAACATGTCTGCCGGCGCAGCGGTGCTCAATACCAACCTGTGTACCGCGGTCGCCTTCCTAGTCTGGGTCTGCTGGGACTACCTGACTGGCCGCAAGCCCGGCCTGATCTCGGGCATCAACGGCATGATCACGGGACTAGTGGCGATCACCCCTGCGGCGGGATACGTGAACGGGTTCGGCGCGATCGCGATGGGTGTGATCGCCGCGACAATCGTGTACTTCGCGCTCAACTACCTGAGCCGCATGCGTCCCTTCCGCCGGGTCGACGACACGCTGGGGGTCATTTACACGCACGGCTTCGCGGGACTCGCCGGCGGCCTCCTGGTGGGCATCTTCGCCGACCCGCAGATGGCCCTGTTCTATAAGACGGGCAAGCACGGGCTGATCGCCAGCGGCGCGGTCGCCGGACTCCTGCACGGCAACGCGACCCTGCTCAAGTGGCAGTTCCTAGCCGCGTTATTCGTGATCTGTTGGACGGCGATCGTCACATTCGGGCTGCTCAAGCTGGTGGGAGTCTTCATTCCGTTGCGCATGAGCGAGAAGGACATGGAGATCGGCGACATCGCCGAGCACGGTCACGAGGTCTACCCGTCCGACGTGCCCTCACTCGGGTTCCCGGGTGGTGCCCCCGAGCTCGCCCCGGCGCCGGCCGCCGCCCCATCGGCGCCATCGGTTATCTGAGCACGGCCACGACTTGGTGTGCTGCCCGCGTGATGCCTCGCTAGCCGATTGCGTCACGCGGGCACCCGGCCGTTTAGGTGTTATCGGCCCTAAGCCGCGCGATCAAGCGGCGCCACAGGGTCGGAGGCTGAGGCTGGGTGCGGAGCCATTCCGCGCGCGTGGGCAGGCGGCCCTGTCTGCGCGCAACCAGGACACATTCAGTGTGGGCATGGCGGCGCCTGCTCGTGTCGCCCTCTGGGGTGATCAATGTGTGCTCACTCAGCGCGGGCAGGAACTTGCCACACAGAGGGCAGCGGTAAGTCACCGGCTTCCTGTTTTGAGCGCGGCGCACCAACCACCATCTCGCTTGCGACTGCTCTGGCATCGGCTTTACACCATTTTCGGGCTCTGAAACCAAGGATGGCAGCGGGGTATCCTGTTGATATGGCAGTTCGTGAATCGGAGGAGTTGCACGGCCTAAGCCGCAGCGAGGTATTGCGGGCTTCACCGCGCATGTTCGACTCGCCGTGGCTCGACAGGCTCTCGCGCGTGCACCCCGCCGTGCCGCCGCTCCTGTTCGGCCCCGGAATAGTTTTCCTCGTCATTTGGGGAGTGATCCAAGGAGCGGGGTGGCTGTCGATCGCATGGATTGTCGGCGGTTACGCGTTTTGGACCCTGGCGGAGTACTGGATCCACCGGATCATCTTCCACTTCGAGCCAGAGCGAGGAATCGGCGCCAGAGTCCACTGGATCATCCATGGCGTCCACCACGATCATCCCAACGATCCACTCCGCCTGGTGATGCCACCGTCGGTCAGCGTGCCGCTCGCGAGCCTGTTCGTTTGGGCGTTCTACGCCGTGCTCGGGAGCCCCGCTTTCCTCCCGTTTGGGGCGGGATTCCTCGGCGGCTACCTGCTGTACGACATGATCCATTACCACCTGCACCACCACCGGCCGAGGACGAGCTTTGGACGGTGGCTGCGCGAGTTGCACATGCGCCACCACTTCCAGGACGACGAGCGCGGCTACGGCATCAGCGCCCCGTACTGGGACTACGTTTTCCGCACCGCCCTCAAGCGATAGCCAGCGGCAGCACAGCGGAAGGGTGGGCGGGTCCCTCCGCTTGGCGAGAACCGCGCGATCCCGAGGACGGAGAGGGCGGGATTCGAACCCGCGATGGAGCTTGTAACCCCATACTCGCTTAGCAGGCGAGTGCCTTCAGCCACTCGGCCACCTCTCCAGGGGTGCGCCGCAGTGTAGATCAGGTAGTCCTCTACGATCGGCGGCGGAGCGGTGGCAGAGTCCGGCTGAATGCAGCTGCCTTGAAAGCAGCCGGCCGTCATTCGGCGGCCCGGGGGTTCGAATCCCTCCCGCTCCGCTCACGCGTTCGCGGCCCTCCCCTCACTCCTTTCAATCTGGTAGGTGCGATCCCTAACTAGCATCCGCGGCGTGTGATAGATTGCCGGGCCGATGGGGGCAACAGTTCAAGATGCGGTAGCTCAGCCGGTAGCGCCGCCTGCAGCTCCGCCGCGCCCCGATTTCGAGATCGTGCCTCGCAAGGGGTTGGTGATCGTCGCCGCAGTGCTCGTGTTCGTGATCGTCGCGATCGCGATCAACGACAAATGGCCCCTGATGTTCATCCACGTCGCGGGGGGCGCAGCCTGGACGATCATCGACTTGTTCCTCGGCCTGGTGCTCGGGCCCATCATGGGCCGGATGTCGATCCCCGCACGGATCGAGTTCACGACCAAGCTGATGCCGAAGGTGCTGCTGATCATGCCGACCGTCGTCCTGATGACGCTGGCCGCGGGCTGGCAGATCGGGATCAAGACCGGGACAGTCCTGTCCTCGAGCCCGCTCCATGGATGGGTCGTCGCGAGCTTCATCGTCGTCGGGGTGATGTCCGTCCTGGCGCTGGGCCTGCTCGAGCCGGCGAACATCGCGGTCCTGATCGAGCTCAAGAAGCCACGGCCTCGTCCGCAGGTCATCGAGCGCCTGATGAAGCGGTTCATCTACTGCGCCGGAATCCTTGGCGCGATGCAGATCGCGACGCTCGTGATCATGACCAAGCTCGGATCCGGCTAAGCCCCATGACGGTCACTTCGCCTGAGATGCTCGGGGACGGATCGCCGCACGGCCATCTAGAGGAGCCCCTCGACGACAAGCGCCTCCCGCCCGTCACGGAGATCGGCATGGCCTCGCTCGCGTTGATCGTGACCGGTGGCATCTATCTCTCCTCTCATCTGCCGCAGCACGTTCCCCTCGGACCCGCGGTCGCTCTGCTCATCGCGTCGGCGTGCCTTCTCGCTCTGAATCTCTTCCTGCTCAGCCGGGTCGACGGGTTCGCCTGGCGCCGATTCTTTGAGGTCGCGCGGTGGTCGCTGCTCGCCTACGCGGTCATCGGCGCGATGATCGCGTACGCGTTCCTGCGAGACCACCTCAGCGGCGGTCCACTCGTCGTGCTCATGCTCTCGCTGGGGGTGTTCGCAGTCCATGTGCCGATGCTTTTGGGGTTCACCGTCGCTCGGTACTGGCGGTCAGAAGACGACCTCGCCTAAGCGTTCCGCGGCTGCGGCTGATCCCGGAGCTCGAGTCGCGACCTGCGCGCTCGGTCCGGCGAGATGGACCGGGCTAGAATCGATCGCCAAAGCGCCCGTAGCTCAGCTGGATAGAGCGTCGGTCTACGGAACCGAAGGTCGGGAGTTCGAATCTCTCCGGGCGCGTCGAAAAGCCCCGCTAAGGCGGGGTTTTCCTTAGTGAGGGATGCTTGGCCCGGGGGAATGTGTCCCGAATATGTCTCCGGTAACGCGTAGGATCAGGATCGATGCGACCGCCTTCCGGGCATGTGTTCCGCGTCGACCGCCTCCGCGGTCCGGTCTGGTACGCCAAATACCGGCTCCCAGACGGGCGCCAAGTCCAGCGGAAGATCGGGCCGGCTTGGACTGAGCGCGGCCGACCGGCAGCCGGCTACTTCACAAAGCGGCTGGCAGAGGATTGGCTGCGCGGAGTTCTTGACGAAGCGCGCCGCGGCGTTCTACCGGGCACGGTGCAAACCGGCGCAACGTTCGCTGATGCTGCCGCAGAGTTTCTTCGTTACGCCGAGCAGGATCGGGCCTGCAAGCCGTCGACGGTGCGGGACTACCGCTCGAATCTGAACGCCCACCTGCTCCCTGCGTTTGGTTCGGCGCGCCTCGAGGAGATAACACCAGCTGCAATTGATCGCTGGCGTGGGTCGCTAACGGCCCTCTCGAACCGAACGAAGAACAAACTGCTGGTCGTCATGCATGGCGTGTTCCGCCGCGCGCAGCACGTATGGGGACTACCGGTGAATCCCGTGGCATCGGTGGAGAAGCACCCGCAGCGCTCGAGCGGCGACTTGCAGGTGTTCTCGCCGGAGGAGGTATGGGTGCTGGTCCGGTCAGCCGCCTCAGAGCAAGACGCCGCGATCTTCCTGACCGCAGCGTTTACCGGACTGCGGCGCGGCGAACTGCTGGCGTTGCGGTGGCGCGATGTCGACTTCACCGGGTCGGCGATCCGAGTACGCGCAAGCTACGCCGGCGGAAGGCTGACTACGCCGAAGTCGGGCAAGGTCCGGTCTGTCCCGATGGCACCCGAAGTTGCCAAAGCGTTGGCGGCACTCGGGCAGCGGTGGGACTTCGTCGCTGGCGACGACCTGGTCTTCTGTGGTGAAGCCGGCGGATATCTCGATGGTTCGGCGCTGCGACGACGCTACGCCGAGGCGCTCAAGCGGGCGGGACTCCGTCCACTTCGGTTCCACGACCTGCGCCACGTGTTCGGGACGCGAATGATCGCCAAGGCCGACATCCGCCGTGTGCAGGAGTGGATGGGCCATGCCGACGTGCAAACAACGATGCGATACCTCCACTACGCGCCGCGCGTCGAAGACGCAGCGTTAGTAGCCGAGGCGTTCCGGCTCGAGACGCCTGGCGAGCAGCCCGTCGAGCGCTGATGCCGCGGATCAGCTACTTCCGCGGCATTGTGATTCTGATGTTCTCCAACGAAGGGCATCACGCGATCGAGCACTTTCACGCGGAGTACGCCGAGTACCGCGCCGCGATCGGATTCGACGGAACGGTGATAGCGGGTACGCTCCCACGAGCTCAGCTTCGTCTGGTGCGTCAATGGGCTCGCTCCATCGGGCCGAGCTCGAGGACAACTGGACGCGCATCCTCCGCGGCGAGCGCGTGGAGAGCATCGAACCTCTCGCGTAACATCGAGCGCATGGCGGCGATCAAACCCCTCTGGGACATCAAAGGTGTGGTGGTGATCGGCGAGCACAAGCTACGTCTGCTGTTCGAAGATGGAACAGTCGGTGACGTGTCCTTCGAGCAGCACGAATGGACCGGCATCTTCGAGCCGCTCCGGAACCCAGCCAGGTTCGCCAAAGTCACAGTCAGGTACGGGACTCTCTACTGGCCGCATGATGAGCTGGACATGGCCCCTGAGCCGCTCTATGCAACGGCGCGCCAGAACCCGGTCAGCCAGCCTGCCCACACGCTTTAGCGCTGCCGCGAACCACGCCCTCCTGCTCCGGACCGTCACCGGAACAAGGCGCTGGGCGACGGCGCAGTCACCGAGCCGCGCAGCGGCGAGGGGAAGCGAGCCGAGGGCGAGCTTGACGGCGACGTCGCTCCGCGCCGCGATCGGATAGGTCCGGGAGCAGGCAGACGTCCCAAGACGTCCCAAGACGTCCCAGGACGTCCTCGATGACGTCCCAAGACGTGGTTGAAACGTCCCGGTGCGGAGTTCATCGTTGGTGTATGCAGGAACAGGAGAACAGACGACGCATGCGCCTTGGACCAGCCGCGCGTGGACTGGGCCGGCGTGCCTGGTCGGCGTGGCTCTCGCTTTGTCCGCTTCGCGGCGGTGATCGCCTACGGCCTGCACGCTCGGCTTCTTGCACTCGTCAAAACCGGGATCCACGGCCCGGTGTTTGGCCGGCGCGCCGCCATACGCGAGCTGGCGGAGGCAGCGTGCCTCACCGCCTGGGGTCACCGCCCATCAGTCTGCGGCGCCCTTGGCGCGAGCGCCTGAAGCGAGCTGCGTGCAGATCCCCCTTCCCCGGGCCGGAACTGCGGAGTCCAGACTGATGGGTCCGCTACCGCTCTCGAGCCACCGCACAGCGCCTGCCGCTTCGGGGACGTCTTGGGACGTCTTGGGACGTCTTGGCCCAGCATGTTTAGTGCGTGTAGTGTGTTGCTGCTGGTTTGGGGCGATTGATGGACGCCGGCTCGAGACTCGATGTGGCAAGTGGGCTTCCTTGGGCGGTGGCTTTACAGAGCTCGGCGGGGTTGCGCGGTCCGGTGTCAACTTCGGAGCGCAGGGTCGCAAGCAAGCGAGCTGCACGAAGGGCGCCATCGAGGATGAGCTACCGATCTGAAGTCCTCTGCCCGGTGGCCTTGGCGGCTGGCCGCGCTGGGGACCGGCTGCGGGTCGAACGTTCATACGCGTCCGGCACCCCGCGGCCGGACAGGGCTCGTCATCGGCGTGATCGAGCGAGACGGGCCGATGTGCCCCAAGCCAGGATGCGGGTCGACGGGTGGGCTTGTGACCGTGTTTCAGCCCTCCGGACGCGTCGTCGCGCACGCGACTCTGCGCGCGGGCGCTCACTTCCGCTTCGTGCTCGCACCCGGCCGCTACGAGCTCAACGCGGGCACACGTTTGAAATACGACTATCCGCTCAACTGTCCCCCAGTGACCGCGCTAGTCCGACCCGGTCGCACAACCCAAGCCGTCGTCACCGACGGTTGCGGGGTGATCTAAAGCGCGGTGCCGCTTCCCCACGGTGTACTGCTCTTCTCGAGGCAGCGGCTTGCGAACGGTCTGACCCGGGACCAAGCTCCGCGTCTCACGAGCGGACGGCGGCTACGCCGCAGGACGTGGTCGCCGGTCTCGCGTTTACCCTCGAAGATCCGACGCCGACAGACAGTCCTACCGCCTACTTGCGCTTTCCGTTGATGGGATGCGTCCGCCGTGTGAACGTGGGGTGCTCGCTTTCACGCGATAGGGGTCGTCCGGGCCTCAGCGACTCGGGCGCTCGCCTCGTCGCCAGTGCGATCGCGCGACCGAGACGGCCGAGGGAGCGAAAGCGATCGTGAGAAGGCGCGGTTGGGAGCTCGACATTCGGCTTTCGGAAGCCGGCTTCGGGGCGGACTACGCTCGGGGTGATCAGCGCGGTGCGGACGCGTTGCCTACGCAGGCAGGCGTCGCGGACACTAGCCAGGCGCTGTCGAGATTAGCCCCGAGCATCAGTGCCCTCCAGCGTCGCGAACTCTTGTGCAACCTCCCGGGGAGCGACAGTGGCGCGGCCTGCGGCGCGCTAATACCCCTTCGTCCGTTTCGGTAGCCGGCTCAGGGTGCACCGCGCGTCTCGAATGCCTGGCCGACCGGAACTCTGAGCGCCGCCTGCGAGCGGAGTCATGAGTGCGCTCGCGAGCGAAACTCGCCAAACTCCGCAGCCGCAACGCAAGAGCGGCCATTTTGTTTCGCCTCGGTGCGCCTGATGGCCGTACTCATGCCGGCCTTGCGGCGTTGGCGATTCTTCACCCACATGCGTTCCGCGAACAATGTGACCAGACCGTTGCAAAACCCCCTCGAAGCTGGTATGCCTCTCGCGATTCTTAGGGGGCAGAAGCCCGAGGCGCTGGACATCGGGGGTTTATGGGTACTGGGCGGACATGAGATCGGATAGGACCTTCGGCAGAGCCCTCAGTCCGTACACACAGGAGGTACAGATGAGGCGACTTCTTGGCGAGTCCCCTCGCCGTTCGTCGTAGTGGGCGCGATCACGCTCGCGGCCGCTGTCGCCGGCGGCGCGTACGCTGCCACCAGCAGCGGGAGCAAGACGGTCCACGGCTGCGTGACCAAGAGCACCCGCGTGCTGTACCTGGCCCCTTGCCACACGGGCGATAAGCAGATCAGCTGGAACAAGGTCGGCCCGGCTGGCCCAGGCTCCCCCAGCGTGGTCGGGAGCCTCAACCCTAACTGCACCCAGCAGCACCCGAGCACGTCCTACACGGTTACCACCAACGGCCCAGACGGATGCCAGATCACGATCCCGGGGGCGACGTTCAGCCGTCTCCCGGTGCTGCTCGTGACGCCGATGGGCAACGAGACGGTCACGGGCATCGGCGAGATCGGCAAACACAGCACCAGTTGGAAACTCGGATACACCCTCTCCGGGGTCTCGGGGGTCGTGAACTTCGCGGCTCTCCAGGAGTCGCCCTAGGGAAGGACGCGAACCCCGGAAGGCCTAGCCGGTTCCCGCAGGCTCCAGACATGAGCCTCACAGCGGCAGCGGCATCTGCTTGGAGCATCCGCAAACCACCTAGGAGGCGCCAAATGGAGCGCGGTGCGGGCGGAGCGGTTCCGAATTCGGATCGGAAACCAAAGCCTTGACCGTGGCGGGCAGACTGGTGGCTTGATCGAAGCGCGACAGCGCCGGGTCGATTGCCGGCGCTGTCGGCCTGAATAGGTCCCGGAGCTCACGAGCGCTTCAGACCTCCATACGGTCTAAAGGACTCGTGCAATCTGAGGCACCGGAGGTGGCGAAAGCGATCGCCCGCGGCTGAGGCTGCTCCTATTAGCCTCAGTGAGATCGTCCTTTGTGGCGGTTCGGTGTCGTCCGGCCGGTGGGTTTGGCTTTCGGGCGGCGGCGGGCTGACTCTCTTTTAGCCTGTCGACTGCTTGGTCTGACCTGCTTTTTTTCTGTCGCCCGTCGCCGCCCGAGGATCACCGGCGTGACTTGATAGGAGCGTGGCATCGCCCCGACTGAGGTGTGTCGGCCGGAGATCCACTCCGTCGGCTAATCCAACGAAGGGATGTGCACGTGATCGTGGTCGGGGGTGGACGCGCACAAGCGGACGCACACGCTTGTGGCGATAGATGCTGGGACTGGGGAGCTCCGTGGGCAGCGGACCGTTGCGGCGAGCGATGACGGGTCGATCGATGCGCTGCGGTTCGCGGGGGAGCTGGGTGAGGAGCGGGTGTGGGTGATCGAGGACTGCCGGCATGTGTCCGGTCGCCTGGAGCGGGGGCGTACAGGCAGCACAGCGTCGGTTTCGTGACGTGACCGCCACGATACTCCGCCAGCGGCGGCTCGACCTCCCCGCACACATCGGTCGCGCGCGCGGGCAGCGCGCGTGAAAAACGGCACCCACTCGGCGGACTGATCGGGTTGGGTGGCTCTAAGAGCTTTCTTCGTTCCATCGACCTGGCTGTAGCGGTGATCGAGTCTCAGCAGCGGCGAGGATCAGCGTGGGGCGCTTGGCCTGGTTCGTTGCGCTGCGACCATCATGCGGGGCCCGGTCACTTGCTCGCTCGCGCGGCTGTCGTAGTCCGAGAACGTCTGTAGCTTGGCGAATCCAGTCCTGCCAAGCGCTGTCATCACTTCCGGCAGGCTAAGCATCGCGAATCGATGCTCATCCCAAACGGTCTCCGTGTCGGTGCCGCGGCTGATCGTGAACTGGTCAACATGGGTCCAGATCGCCTCATGAAAATCGATCACGTGCGAAGGCTCGCGATGAACCTCTAAGCCAGCAAGAGATACGGTGGCTGGCTCTGGGCTTCGGTAGTGCTTGAGAATCCAGAGAAAGTTAGGCCCGTCGAGAAACACGATCCCGCCCAGCTTGAGCGCGTCGCGGACACGCCGCAGTGCCTCCAAGCGCTCACCCTCACTGAGGAGGTACCAGAACGGATCGCTGACAGCAAATACAGCGTCGAAGCGACCCTCGTCTGCAAGGTCCAGGAACCCACCTTGCCGCAACTCGATCCGCCCCTCCATTCGCCAAAGCGCGCGCTCTGCCCGAGCAAGGTAATCAGCCCGTGGCTCCAGCCCAGCTACATCCCAACCAAGCTCCGCTAACGGCACCAACAGGCGTCCCGTCCCGCACCCGACATCTAGCACCGACAGCCGACCGCCCAGCCCATAGTCCCCGCTCAGCCAGCGCAGGAACTGGACGACCGGCGTCGGGTCAGCCGCGATGAAGTGGTCATATAGCTCACCGACATCGAGCCGTTGACCCTGGCAGTCCGGCAAGCGTTGATTCGGCGCGTCCATGGGAGCACGATAATCGCGCCACCTGCATCCACTCAGATCGATTTCCAGCACTCTGCGGACGGCCGTGCGGAGCACGCCCGCGTTGTCCTGGCCCCCCCGTCGGAAATCGATCAGAGCGGCAGGAGGCCTTCGGGCCGGTTGGAGAAGATTTCGGGCGCCCGGCCCGGCACAGGTTCGCCATAGGACGCGTAGACCTGCTGCGCTGGGGTTGCCTCGTCGGGAACGCCGGCTCCGTAGGTGATCGCTACGGGATCGACCGGGTAGTGGGCGCTCCTTTCTCTTTCCGCGCGCCGACGGCCAACACGAGAGCAGGATGTTCGCCTCCCGCCACGATGGTGTGCGCGGTCCGAGGTGGGCAGTGTACGAAGTCCCAGACGTACAGCGGACGCTCTTCCCCTTCGATGACCAGCTTGCAATCGCCCGTGAGAACGAGGAAGTCCTCCTGCCCAGCCTCATGGTGGTAAAGCGACATTGGGCATCCGGGTCGCAACCAGAACAGGCTCACTCCGAGGTCATCGAAATGCGCCGCACCTTCGCCACCAAAACGGCACCACGAGCGCATGCGATTGTGTAGCCATCGCGCGTCGCGCACATTGACGACGAACCAGCCAGCCGTCACCGGCACGCCGCTTTCCAACACTGCCTCTGCCATCCGATGCCTCCAAGAGTCGCGAGCTCAAGCTGTCGACAAGGAAGTCTGACGCGCTGCTGAGTTGGGCTAGGAGCAGCCTCAGCCGCCGGCGATCGCTTTCGCCACCTCCACTGCCTCAGATTGCACGAGTCCTTTGGCGACATCAGATTCATCGGTGACGCCCGCGAGCTCACGACCGCCTCCGTGGCGAAGCACTCGTCCAATGTCTGCGATCCGCGTGATCGAGGCGTCGCCAACCCGATCGTGCACTCGGAGACTCTGCCAGAGGCAAAGCAATCGCCCGGGTGCGCCCTTTCCGCGCAAAGGGGGTTTGTCGGCTGGACTGCGCCGAGGCCCGTCGCGTGATGAACGCAGGTCTGTGCTTGCGGGCGCTGAGGCGCTCGGGGTACGCGCGGGTCCCGCCATAGCGGGTGGCGCTTCGGGCGACGGGATTTGCGTGTCATCGCGCGCGGGCGCCGTCTAGGAAGACGGAGGCGGTCGCTGCGCTTGCTTCTTCGAGGCCGAGTGGGCCGCGCTGGGTGAGCCTGAGAGCAGCCTGGAGGGCACCGCCGAAGAGCTCGAGCAGCACCTCGGTGGGCAGATCTTGCCGGAGCAGTCCGGCTTCGACGCCACGCGCGAACACTGCCCGCATCGGTGCGGCGATGAGACGCTCGATCTCGCCAGGCTCGTTCTCAACTTGCTCGCCGACGACCACGGCGAAGCGGTCGCCTACTGCGGTCAGCGCGCGAACGATTCGCTCGATCGCCTCTACGACGGGGGCGCGCTCGAGGCCGGCGACTACCACGATCCTGGCTGGCCGCAAGCCGTCCGTGAGCTGACCCAGGACGCCGGGGTAGCTGCCGCGATCAACGCCGCCCCGGCTGGCGAAGTTGAGACCCTGTCGACGGTGGCCGACGCAGGCCGGTTCGCCACGATCACCGGGTCGCCACCGGCGTCCGAACGGGGAATATCGATCGCCGACGTGTACGTCCGCGCCGACGGTGAGCAGCTGCGGGAGCTAGCTGGGTCGCTAGCCGAGCGGGAACTTGAGGTGCAGGTCGCTGGCGTCTACCCCCTCGCACGCGCCGCGGACGCCCTGGCGCTCGTCACGCGCGGCGGCTCTGGCGGCGCGATCGTGCTCCGCCCGTAATCGGTGGCCAAACGTGGCCAACGCCCCCCGCTGGCGCGGACGCGTGCTTTGCTCATACCGCCGTCCTCGCTACCAGCGACACAGACTCCCCCGCCTTGCGCGGACACCACGCATCGCGCGGGCGATCGCTTTCGCTCCTTGAGCGCTCCCGGGCTGACGACCGCCTTGGCGACGTTCCGATGGCCCCAGATTCCCGCCGCTCCTTGAACAGGCCGGCTCTCGGTTTCGTCGCGTTCAGCACTCTGGCCGGGGTGGTGGGAGAGTGTCCAGACTCGATTAACTCAGAAGCCCGCCATATCCAGCCCTCCCGATTACCCGGGACTAAATGGGTGGCGGTCGTCCCCGTCAGCCGTAGTCCACGCCATGTCGACCGGGTCAGCGACGGTGATCCAGTATGCGTCATCGGGCGTTAGCGGAACTTCGAATTCGCGGTCGGCTCGATCAATGATTCGGAGATTGTGGCCACCGGTTGGCAGCACGCCGATGAAAGTCGTCGGAAGATCCCGCCGCTCCCCCGTCCTCCGGTCTCGGCGCCACCTCGATATTTGATGCCCCAGCCCGCTATGCGCTGCGACCTGTGTCCTGCTGGGCCCAAGCACCGTTTCCTCAATGTCCGCGCCGATCGATACCAAGCAGACCGAGCCCGGGCCGGGAACGATGTAGATCCTTCCGTGTTCTGCTTCGTAGACGCAGCGAACTAGGGTTGGGTTGAGCTTGTTTTTGAGGCGGGCGGCTGGCCTCGGCGCTCGTCGGGCTAGGAGCGCTACTACCCTCGGCTCGCGTACTGCTAGCTGGTCTGACTCTCCGGGAGCACGGCTGAATGCGCTGAAGGCGGCAAGGTGCGCTGGTTCGAGCGCAGCGAGCTGACCGTCACGGCCGGGCGCAGGCTCGCTCATGCGACGAACCATACGCCTGCGCGTTGAGTGGGCCGCAGCCTCCCGCTCCGTCGATCGTCCTTCCGCTTCGGGCTACATCCGGCCGCCTGCGATTGCTTTAGCGTCCCGCCGCCTCCCCATGGCGCGATCGAGTTGGCGACGAGGCGAGCGCCCGGGCTGCTGAGGCCCGGACGACCGCGATCGCGTGAGAGCAGTCGTGCGAGTCGATGGCACCGGACGCTCCCAATGCGACGGATCCAGCACTCTCGGCCGCCGGAGCAGGAGCGCTGCGTTTCGATCAAACCACAAAGCGGCGCGGCAGCCGGGCAACGGGATTATGGATATGGGCTTTGCGGACTCGGGCCATGTTGCGCCGGGGAGGGTGAGGATCCGCGATAACTGAGGTTGACATTCGGCTCCGACGGTCTCAGAATCGCGACAATAGCTACAAACTGGGCTTAGGTTGTGCAACTTGTCAGCGCGGTGGGTTGGCTGGTTGGGGGCGCGTCTGAGCCGTAACCACATCAGGGGGGTGGGCCGTGAGAAGCGGGCTGGTTATCAAGTTGTTCTTGCGCTCGGCGTTCACGCTGGGGGCTCTTCTGAGCGCTGGCTTGGTCGCTGCGCCTACCGGAGTTGCTAGTACGACGATTGCGCAGACTCATACGATGATCGGACAGACCGGCACACCGCCAAATAGTGTCGCGGGCGTGTATGCCGCTGGCGACGAGATCGTTAACACAAGTACAAGTCCCTCCGCGACGGTTCCCGCTGCGGGCATCATCACGAGATTCCAGACGCAATCGACTAACTGCGAAGTCTCGGGCTTTGGCTTTACCCAGGGGACTTACAACTTTCAGGTGCTGCGCCCGGAGGGCAGCAATCACTACTTGGTGCTGGGCGACACCGGCAACCAGACCGACCTATGCAACGGCGCACTCAATTCCTACTCCGTCCACATCCCGGTCAAAGCCGGAGATGTGCTCGGCGTATACGTCGTCAGCAACTGGTTTGGCCGTCTTAACAGCGGCACCGAGATATTCACCTACCAGTCGGAGCCAACGGCAGGCCAGACCGTCACTGTCAACAGCATCACCGAGAGCGCGTCCCCCGACGAGTCCGCAACGCTCGCGCTGGATTGCGTGGTGCCCAACCTGAAGGGCAAGACGCTGAAGGCCGCGAAGGACGCCCTCGCGGACGCCAGCTGCAAGCTCGGAGAGGTCCTGCCTGAAGGCCAGACCACAGGCACGGTCAAGAGTCAAAAGCCCGACGCTGGCGACACGCTGGCGCCAGGGGCCAAGGTAAACGTCCGGCTCGGCTAGTCCGCCCAACCGGTAACAACCCCCGAGCGCCAGACTGGCGCTTTGGTTCCTCCTATGTCAAGTGAAGTTCGGTAGTTGCGATTTTTGAGCGAGCGATTTGTTCTGAACGTGGGCGGCCGGCGGGGTGGTGGTAGAGGAGCTTCCAGTAGTGGCGGGCGAGGTGGCGTTTGAGGCAGCGGATGGCTTCGCGTTTGGTTTTGCCTTCGCTGGCTTTGCGGTCGAGGTAGGCGCGTGTGTGCGGATCGGTGCGGGCGCGTGAGAGCGCGATGATGTGCAGCGCGCGGTTGAGTTGACGGTCGCCGCCGCGGTGTAGTCGGTGGCGTTGGTTGTTGCCGGAGCTGGCGGGTATGGGTGCGGTGCCGGCGTGGCGTGCGAACGCGGCTTCGTTGGCGAAACGCTTGGCGCCGGCGGTGTGGCCGATCAGGATCGCCGCGGTGATCGTTCCGCAGCCGTGCTCCTGGAGCAGTTGCGGGCTGTGCTCCTGGATCAGGGCCCGGAGTTCGTCTTCGAGTTGGCGCAGTTCTGTCGTGATCTGCGAGACCCGGCGGAGCATCGCTTTGACAAGCCGCAGCTGTGTGCTTTTAGCGACGCGTCAGAGCTGGCGGGAGAGCCTGGCACGGATTCGTGGGCCATCAAGCGCAGCCGGCAGCAGCTGCGCCTCTAGCTCGGGCGCGATCGCGAGCAGATGCCATCGCAGCCGGTTGACCACCCGCACGCGCTCTGTGACCAGCTGATCGCGGTAATCGCACAACAGGCGGATATCCATCGCCTGCTCATCCAAGTACGCCGCTGGGAATCGGTCAAGCCCTTCTCTCGAGCGCCGCCCGTGCGACCGCGGTCGCATCGATCGGATCGGACTTTCCCGGCGCACGCGTCGAGCGGCGCGCATCGCCTGTCAGCGCCGGCGGGATCCCGATCACCCGCTCGCCGGCTGCGATCAGCCCCCGCTCCAAGCGACCGGACACATGCCGGCAGTCCTCGATCACCCACACCCGCTCCTCACCCAGCTCCCCCGCGAACCGCAGCGCATCGATCGACCCGTCATCGCTCGCCGCAACGGTCCGCTGCCCACGGAGCTCCCCAGTCCCAGCATCTATCGCCACAAGCGTGTGCGTCCGCTTGTGCGCGTCCACCCCGACCACGATCATGTGCACGTCCCTTCGTTGGATTAGCCGACGGAGTGGATCTCCGGCCGACACACCTCAGTCGGGGCGATGCCACGCTCCTATCAAGTCACGCCGGTGATCCTCGGGCGGCGACGGGCGACAGAACAAAGCAGGTCAGACCAAACAGTCGACAGGCTAAAAGAGAGTCAGCCCGCCGCCGCCCGAAAGCCAAACCCACCGGCCGGACGACACCGAACCGCCACAAAGGACGATCTCACTGAGGCTACAAGCAGCTGTATGCAGTGACGACCGACCGCAACTCCCTTTGGTGGAACGCGGCACTCTCGCCGACGCTCTCTTTGGCCTTCTGATCTGCGGTCGGGCAGACGCCTGCTTTGCGACGCGAGCACGCGTATCGCTCGTGGCGAATCTCGGAGCTCTGGCGATGGTTCGGCGAGTCCCGCCTTCATAGCCGCGCTGGTACCCACGGCGATCGTCGAAGGAGTGGCTGCTTGTTCTGTCAGCAGTCACGAGCGAGTCGCCCAGCCGACTTGGGTGTCGGCTGCCGCTGGCCCGCAAGCGCAACGCCGCGCGACACCCCCAGTGACAGGCGTAGCGCTTGGAGCTGGTGCTGACAATTACTGACACTCCTGACGGCGCGCTGGCGCCGGGTCGAAGCGCGGCTGTTAGATCTAACCCTGACGCGCTCAGCCGAGTTCTTGCGCGAGCCCTAGGAGAAGTCCTCCCGGCCCGCGGATGTAGCAGAGCCGATGCGCGTCTCGGTACTGGACCACCTCGCCAACGAGCTGCGCGCCGTGCTTGCCGAGCCGGCTGAGCGTCTCGTCGATGTCGTCCACGGCGAACATGACGCGCAGATAGCCCAGAGCGTTCACGGGGGCGTTCCGGTGATCGGCATCCGCAACCGGCGTGAGAAATCGGGAGAGCTCGAGCCGACTGTGTCCGTCCGGCGTGCGCATCATGGCTATCTCGACCCGCTGGTCTCGCAGCCCAGTGACGCGCCCAGCCCACTCTCCTTCAATCGTGGCTTGGCCTTCGAGCTCGAGGCCTAGCTCGCGAAAGAAGGCGATCGTTGCCGGGAGGTCGTCGACGACGATGCCCATGTTGTCCATCCGTTGGACCGCCATTTGCCCAATCTAGCCGCCCGCGGGGAGCCTGGCCGCCGTGAGCCCTTCGCCTGACCCGACGCCTCGACCAGCGGCCAAGCCACGGATCGAGACCCCCCTTGCCTCGACCACCGTACTTAGAGCGATTTGGCGGCGGAGACTCCGTAAGCGCGGAACGCGCGACTCTCGCTTTCGCCAGCGCGCAGACACGAGGCTGACGCCCGCTTCGCGACGGTCGCGCTCGTAGCGGTGCCAACGAGTTGCTGGGTTTGGATCGTCCCGGCAGCGGTGTGCCGGTGCGAAAATCGACCTGTGCGCCGATTTGCTGCCGTGGGGGCCTTGATTTCAGCAGCCATAGCCTGTGGATGCGGGTCCGGCACGATTCGTGATGCTCGCGTCTTTGGGGTGGGGAGGTCTTGTGGCGGCCCAGCAAACGTCTGTCGCGGGATAGCCGGCACTGTCGACGCGCGCGATGCGAGTGGCGGGGTGGTGGCCACGCAGCGCATGGTGAAGAACCGCTACTCATTCCCCCTCGCCCCTGGCCGATACACGCTGGTGCTGAGATTCGAGAGAGGCGGCTCGCTCACGAACACGGTCGTGGCGAGAGCACATCGATCGACCAGGAGCGACTTCTCCATCGGGTTTCCGTAACGGCCGCTTCCGCAAAGGCTAGATGGAGCTGTCTGGAGTGATGACCCGTCGCAGCTCCCTTTGGTGGAACGCGGCACTCTCGCCGACGCTCGCTTTGGCCTTCTGATCTGCGGTCGGGCAGATGCCTGCTTTGCGACGGAGGCGCTGTTCCCGGCCAGTTCTCTTAGTCATGGGTCTCGCCAGCCCGGGGCTCGTTCGACAGCCGTGCAGGGCGAGATAGTCGGCGCCTTCTCCGCTCGGGTTGGTGGCCCGTCGCCGGCGCGGGATGATGCCCCGGGCAGAAATCGGCCGTGCTTGCAAGTGCGGGGCCATGGAGGCGCGCGGCGCGCGTGTCGAGGCTCAGGCTGCGACGGGCGCGCTGCGTGCGCGGCGGGAGAGATAGACGGAGGTAGCGAGCGGGATCAGCACCAGGACCACCAGGATCAGGAGGGAAATGACGTTGTGGACCGTGCTGGTTCCGCCGGTGCAGTGCACGGTGGCGTGACGCGGAGGATGTTGCCCGACCGGCACCGCGCCGAAAATCGCGGAGGAGGAGGAGCAAGAGTGGCCCGACGAGCCCACGAGGCCGCCGCCAGAAAGGCCGACTAACAGCCCTGTGGCCAGTCCCCCAGGAATGAGCAAGGTTCCGATCCACTTGTCTTTGACGCTCCACGCCCGCGAGCTCCACAGCAGCACCAGGCCGACAAGCCATCCCACGTAGAAGATGAACCCGCCGACCAGCAGCAGCACGATCGCCGCCCACTCCCGCGGTCCGCGGCCGTCCGAGGGAGGTTGCTGGGCGGCCACGATCTGCTCCGGCTCGCCGAGCCGGTCGAGCACCGTGAGCACCTCCGCGTCGGACATCTCGGGATTGGTCGCCTCGGCGAGGTGCACCTCGATCTCGGCCACGAGCTCGCCGATCGCGCCGCGCGGTAACCCGCGGCCGGCGCGGCGCAGCCGCCGCAGATAGTCGGCCGCCAGTGGATGCAGGGTGGTGGTGCTCAATTGACCGCGCCCCTCTCAAGCAGGTTGTCCACGGAACTGCGAAAACGCGCCCACTCGCTGACGAACGCATCGAGGAGCGCGTGGCCGCCGGGCGTGAGGCGGTAGTAGCGGCGCGGTGGGCCCGACTGCGACTCGCGCCACGTCGTCTCAACGACACCCTCCTTACGCAGCCTCGACAGCAGCGGATAGACCGTTCCCTCGGTCGTCACGAGGCCGTCGGCCTCCGCCAGCGCTCGCACGATCTCAAAGCCGTAGCGCTCGGTGTCACGCAGCAGCGCCAGCACACAGAACTCCAGAATCCCCCGGCGTAGCTGAGAGATCGCTGCCTCACTCACCGCTACCATGCGCTACAAGGTAGCTGGCGGCGCACACCAAGTCAAGACGGCTTTCGCTTTCCTCCGCAGTCCGGCTTCACAGCGGGCGCTCCCTTTGCGACGCGAGGACGCATGTTGTTGTTGGCGATAAGAGGACCCAGGATGCTGATGGGCCGCGACACTCGCTCCAGTGTGATCACGGCGCGCAGCGTCGCGCTGGGAGCCTCTCGTTGCTGTCTGGCCAGGCTGGACATGCGATGAGCCGTCGGGTGAAGTCGGGCATCCCGCAGATGCAGACGCCGGGAGGAGTTCTCAACTACGGGCGATGGCTCGAAGCTCGTATGGACCCTCGTGGAGTGTGATCTTTCGCGCTCTGGGTCCGGCCGCGATGACCTTTGTCGGCAGCGGCCGGGCCGGAAGCCCAATCGGGATCCAGCCGCGACCAATCGGCGCGACGATTACCACACCATGGTCATCGCCGATCGCGGTCAGCAACGACCCCTCACGGCCGCCCCAGAGGACACCGGTCTCAAACGTCTGCTGGATTGCGCTCCTCGTGGCATGGACAGTCGCGGTTGCAATTCCGATCTCCGCGATCTCGAGAAGCGACCCCGCGCCGAACGGCCCGTCGGCGTGGCGGTCCAGGTAAGGGCTAGATATCAGCTCCACGACGTTGCCACCAGCATCCAGAAAGTAGAGTGCGGACGCGCCTCGGTCGGTGTGAACGACGGTTGCGCCCTCTTCCTCGTCGGGGTCGCCGTGGAAGGCGAGCAGTCGGTGCCTGTCTGTGATCCACGCAGCGGCCTCAACTATCGAGTGCGCTGGGACGTTGATCGCGAAGTGATAGCGCGGATCGGTCCCAGGCGATGCATGCTCAAAGCGGATCGTCGAGGACTGCAGCCGCACCTCCAGGCCCCCGTCGTCACACAACTGCACAGGCAACGCTAGGACGGTGCCCCAGAACGCCGACTGCGCGGGGAGATCGCAGCTCGCGAGGGTGAGCTGATAAATGTGCATCTGTCGCCATTTCAGCACGCCCATCCCGCGTCGAAGCGACCTCCGCCCGACCGTCGGGCCGGTCTCCTCCAGAGACGAGCATCCACGGGGCCAGCGCGTCGCGGCGCTCCTAAAGACCCAGACCCGAGCATCTCGGCCTGGCCGAACGCGAGCCCCAGGTACGCGCGGCAAGTGGGACTCTCGCTTCCACCGGCATCGGGTCGAAGCAGCCCACTTGCGCTTTGCGACGTGAGCATGCGTCTTGCTATTGCCGAGCAGCGGGGCGGCCGTGCTGCGTGGCTTCAAGACCTGCTCTTCCGCCATCGCGCTCGTCTTCGTCTGCGGCGCCTGAGCGACGCAGGGCGGACAGCCGGTTATTCGGCCTTGTTCCAGCCTTCCTCGCCGTGTGACCAGGGAACCGCGGTGTGACGGACGAAGATGAGGTCGTCGGTGGGATTTCCCGGCCACACCCGCGATCTTGTTGCTGTCTGGGTAGACGGACACTGCCGGTGGGCGTGAGTCCGAGAACACGAGGGTTCGGGCCGGCGAGTCGCTCTTGTTCATGATCTTGTGGGCTCCCGCCGGGCCGGCCGGGAAGCGGACGAGATCTCCCCGATCGAGCGTGTGCTCCCCGTCGGGAGCGCGAACCGTGACCGTGCCGTCAACTACTAGCAGCCATTCCTCGGCGTACTCGTAGTGGTAGGGAGATGAGCTCTTACCGGGAGCGATGTCGTAGATGTACATCGCGGTCTCGGAGGACTCAGCGGCCGAGCCGACGTCGAGACGACCGTCAAGTTGGTCTGCCGTGAACACGTTGATCGCCCTGATCATTGCCACACCTGGGCCGCCAGGTCTTGATAGGCAGGGATGAGCTCGTCCCACCGCGCCTTGATGTCGCAGCGCTCGCGTCCGGCGAGGTGGGCGGCGAGATCTTCGACGTGGACCTGCCACCCTGCCCCGTGGGCGGCGAGATACTCGATGGGAAGCCCTCGTGCCTCGATCACCAGGATGGTTTGGTCACCGTCGGCGGTCAGCGTGGCCTCGAGGATTTCCTCGTCCGCCTCGTCCGTCTCCTTGGTCAGCACTAGCAGCCGCCGCGGACGCTCGCACGCCGCCACGCGCCCTGCGCCTTCCCATCCGCTGGTAAAGCGGGCGTGGAATTCGCCACCTACGCGGAGGTCGCCGTCTACCTCAGCGATCCAGCGAGCGAGACGCGGGGGATCGGTGAGCGCCGACCACAAATCGTCGATACCGGTGTCATAGCGGTCCTCCATGCGGACGACGCCAGTCCCATTTGCTGATCGCAGGCTGCCCAGGATGCGGGCGCCCGCACGTGCGTTGCTGTTCATCTTGTCCTCCTTCGTTCGCGTTTTCCCCGTGCCACCTCGGTGTGGAGGGCATCCAGCCGCTGCTCCCACAAGTCGCGGTACCGGCCCAGCCATTCTTCGACCTCGGCGAGCGGCTCGAGGCGAAGGCTGTAGATCCGCCGCTGGGCCTCCTGGCGCACCTCGACCAGCCCCGCCTCCCGCAGCACCCGGAGGTGCCGCGACACCCCGGGGCGAGCAATCGGCAGCAGCGCCGCCAGCTGTCCCGCGGTTGCCGGCCCGCCCGCCAAGCTATCCAACATCGTCCGGCGGCTCTCGTCCGCGAGTGCTCGCAGAGCAGCTTCCATAGTATGAGTGTACCAATCACGTTACGTAACTGTCAAGGTACATAAGCGCCGCGGTGGATAACGTACCGATGGCCCCGACTGCAGGAAAACGTAAGCGCCGACGGCACTAGCATCGACGAGCGAATGGGAGCTGCAGGCCCCCGGCACCTGCATTCCCATCACGACGAGGCTGGCACAAGCTGACCGGTCGAGTGGCGCTTTGCGCGCGGAAAACGGGACGCTTGCTTTTGTTCCAGGACCGGGCAGCAGCCTAGCGCTCGCTTCGCGACGCGAGCGGGCATCTTGCCAACGCCACTCCCGGAAACAGACGGCTCCACCCGGAGTGCTGCTTTGTCGGTGCCGCCCAGCAGCGCGCGGGTCACCCGGGCGGGCCGTTCCGGCCGCTCCTCCTCGATCAAAGCGGCAGTGAAATTGCCAGCTCCGGGTTGGCCGGGCGGCTGAACTAGACACCAGAGTTTGGCGAACGGCTGATGAAGCGCGATGATGGAAGCGTGGAAGGGGATCAGAACGAGAGTGAGCTTTACCGGAAGATCATTCGCCGCGCTAAGGGAGTCCGTGAGCGCGCTGCCGAGTCGCTGAGGCGTTCTCGTGTGGTGCGCAAGAGGCAAGGAGATTTTGGGGAACAGGCCAACGCTGCTCAGAGGCGGCGGAGGTTTCGCACATGAGCCACCACCTCACGATGATCGCCTACGACTTGAACGACTAGCCCCTGCCGTTCGGGCACGGCGCGCTGCTGCGGCTGCGCAACGAGATCGAGCTCGGGTTCAAGCAGGTCAGGTGGATCAAAGGAATCGAGTTGGTCGCGCACTACTCCGAGATCGGCGGCGGCTACGGCGGATACAACCAAGAACACGAATTCTTCGGCTACCGACAATCGATCTGAGGGAGACCCCTTGAACAGCTGGACCATCACGAACCTCGATCTCATGCCGCACTCGCCAGAGATCCTCGCCTCCACCGACGAGGCGCGGGCGATCGCCCTGATGATCCCGGCAGGCGAAAGCTTCGACGATCACCAGGTGCACGAAAGCGCCTGGGTCACCGTGATCGACGGCGAGGTCGAGATCACCACGAGCGGTGGAGAGAGCGTGACCGGCGGTACAGGTCTCGTGGTTGCCTTCGCACCCAACGAACGTCACGCCGTGCACGCCCGCTCCGACACCCGCCTCGTGCTGCTGCTCACGCCATGGCCTGGGGTCGACCACCCCGGAGCGATGACCCTGGAGCAGAAGGCGAACGCCCGCCACGACGCCGCAGAACGCCGACCGAACCCCTGACGCAAGCGGCAGCGCGGACGCGCGCTCGCTTTCGTGATCTCACTTGCGTCGAGCCAGCTTGCCCTTTGCGACGGATGCGGTCGCAGTCAGCGACAGCCAGCGTCGGAGCGGCTGCTTTCTCGGGCGATTGCGACGATGCCGCGGTTCGGGTGGCACAAATGGTCCGGTTCCACGCGAGCAACGGGGGCAATCGTCAAAGAGAGCCGTCGCTGGTAGCGAAGCGGAAGTCCGACACGCGCGCATCCGTGAGCTATGGCGGATCCGTTGGGCGCAGCACGGAGCGCAGAATCGGTAGTACCTCCGCGGCGAGCTCGTCGTTGAGCGGCATGCCGCATTCCTCGGCCAGCCTGCCGCGCAACACCAAATAGCAGCCGAGCGCTCTGGCCGTGGCGCGGCGTAGCTCCGCGTGGCTCGGGTCGGCTGGAAGCACAGCACGGAGTTCCCTCAGAACATCTTCTGGCAGGCGCGCATCGAGCCGCCACATCCCCCGCCAGGGCTCGCCCCGAAGGGCGTTGAAGCCGGTCACGAGCATCGTTTCCACGAACTTGACGAGCTCGACATACAGCAGCCACGCCTGACCTTCATGCCGCAGCTTGAGATGCGCAAACCAAAGCCAGTCCCACGCATGAGTATCGAAGTCGCCGAGGTCTGGCGCGGGCCGGTCTGCCCCGAGTCGCTCGCGCAGCCGGTTGGCCAGGCCGTCAGGGTCATAGAGCGCACGAAATCCGTCCCGCAACCATGGATCGACATGCGGCTCATCCTCCTGGAAGAAAAAGTCGACCTTCACCGGACCTGTGCAGAAGCCGATGAAGGTCTGCGGCGCCTGCCAGGCGACCTCATCAAATCCACCTAGCCACCCACCAAGACCGTCGGCGATCGAGTGCCGCGCCGCCCATAGCTCCTCGAGCCGGCCAGCCATCGCTACCACCACCAAGTCGACGTCAGAGCGCCCGTCCGCTTCGTGACGCGCCAAGGAGCCCTTAAGCAGGAGCGCACGGACGCGAGTGTCCCGCTCAGCCCACCCAGTCGCTGCGGCAACCACTCGTTCGTGTTCTCGCCTCGCCATCCATGCGGCAGCATCGCAGGGTGAAGCGAGAGAAACGGGACGACGCGCAGGCGACCGTCCGCGACCGCGACTACACGATTGTGCGGTGCTTCAACCTGTACGCCCGCAGCACCCGAGGACCCGCTGCATCGATCCCGCTTTCGTGCGAGTCGAGCTTCGGCGATAGCTGTGCAGTCGACAAAGGGGCCCACTCGCATACTTCCGTGGGACGCCCCGCTTTTCTCCGTAGCGAGACGCTCAAACCATGAGCGCATTGCGACGAAGACACGTCGACGTTGCCGCAGGACGTAGAGCACCAGAAGACTCAACCGCGGGTTGGGCCGGTAGCTGTCACTCGTCCCGCTCGAGCGTGGCGGCTCCACCGCGACTCGGCGGACGGGGCCGAAGCGGCTCGCGCACGCCGATATCGGGCGGAGGGTCCCCATCGCCGTAGTCGCGGTGGCCTCGGCGCCATCGTCTCACCTGGAAGCCCTCGTGCCGCGTCCAACCGATCGTTAGCCGCTGCTGGCGACCGACTGGAACCGTCAAGACCACGCCACCAGATTGGCGAACAACGACGGTTCAGTCAAATACCCACATTCAGCATCCGTCGCGGCTATCAGGGCGGAACCCCAGCAGCGCGCCGAGCAACCACCTCCGCCACCAGGAGCAATCCGCGACGCCTGCTTTGATCGCCCGGACCACACCCTCCGGGACGATCGCTTTGCGACGTTTCCACAAGCGAACTGGATGCGCAGGACGGCTCTTCGATCAAGGCGAGCGCTTGCGCGGTTGCCTGCGCTGGTGATTGCTTCAACCGCTACTTGCCGCGTATGCTTGCGGCTGGATAGACCAAGTTGGGGCGGACCGGGAGCCGAAAGGGGCGTCTCATGCGCATGCGTACGTGTCTTAGGGCGCTGCTTGGCAGCGGCTTGGTTGCGCTAGCGCTAGCGCCCAGCGCTTACACCGCCAGGGCGAACTCGCCGACGTGGTCCATCTCGCCTGGCGGGACCGTGAAGGGCAAGGCCCACAAACAGGCCCTGAAGGACCAGACCACCCGGACAACGGCGGTGACGTGCAAGTCGTCGAAAATGGCCGCCAAGCTGAAGCACGGCAGCGGCCTTACCAACCCGCTCGGCAAGATCACATCGGTCACCTTCAGCGGTTGCACCGGTCCCAAGGGCTCAACCATCGCGCTGACCGCGTCGGCATCCGCCAGCCACCCGTGGCTCCTGAACGACGCCGGTTACAACCCGACCACCGGCAATAGCGACGGAAAGATCACCAACGTCATGCTCACCATCAGCGGCTCCAAGTGCAGCGCGAAGCTGGGCGGCGCTTCCCCCACCTCTCCCGGCTGGTTCACCTTCGAGTACGCCAACAGCACCGGCCTGTTGCGTTTCGAGGGTGCCTTCCTGCATTTCTTTCACGTCAAGGGCTGCAGCCACCTCATCCACAACCTCGATCCCGTCGAGGTCGTCGGCCGCAGTGGTGGAAGTAAGTTGGGGTACACGCTCAGCCCCAAGCCTTTGGGTTGTGCTCTGGTGCGCCCTCTCCCGGACCTGTGGTGATGATGGCGCCGGCGGTGGGGTTGTCAAGGTCGGGCTTCGCCCTCCCTTGCCCTCGCCGCTTCGCGGCTCGGTGACAGCCCTGCCGTCCGGCGCCTTGTGATTTTGAAGGTCACGGGGGAGGGGTTGTGATGTAACTGCAACTTCTCGCGGGGCGTAGGGCGAGCGGACCAGTACCTCTAGCTCTATAGCCGTAGAGGCCTCAGCGAGCAAGGAGTCAGCCATGGCTGGAGAGCAGAAGCCGGCGTACGCGCCCCGCCGCGTTCAGGACAGCGGCTGTCTGGGCGGGGTGGTGATGATCGTGGGGTTGTTGTCGTTGTCGTGGGTCACTCACCTCTCGCTGAACACGTGGATCTTGATCGCCGTAGCCCTAGCCGCCGTGGTCAAGTTCGGGCCGCCGCTTTCCGGCGCCCTTCGACCAAAGCCGGAGACGGCAGTGCTTCGACCGGCGAGCGCTCACGAGCTGCAGGCTATGCGCTGCGAGCGGGCGGCGGCGCCTATTTAGCCACCGGGGAGAAGGGCGAGTGGATCGCGGCGCCGCCACAGTCAGCCGTGCTGGTGCTCGCGGGTCCGCGGGCTGGGAAGACGACCTGTGTGGTGATCCCGGCGCTGCTCGCTCACCCTGGGCCGGCCGTCGCGACCTCGACCAAACCCGAGGTGCTGCAGGCGACCCTCGGCGCCCGCCGTCAGCTGGGCGAGACCTGGTTCTCCGACCTCCAGGGCCACGGCGCGCCTGTGGGGACGAGGCCGTTGCGCTGGTCGCCGGTCACCCAGGCGGATGATTGGCAGCGGGCGCAGTTGGTCGCGGACGCGATGACCGGTTCGGCCGAGGTCGACTTAGACGCGGCGCACTGGATTGAGCCTCCGGCGCGCTGATCGCCTCCTGTCTTCACGCTGCCGCGCTCTCAAACCAGGGGATGCGCGAGGTGCTGGGCTGGGTGCTGCGCCACGACTACGACGCGCCTCTGTCAGAGCTCGAGCCTGGCTCGCTCGCGCACGACGTGCTCTCGGGGATCAAGCACACCGCCGACCGGCAGCGCGCCTCGATCTTCTCCACGGCCGCGCGCGTGCTGCGCGCCTACCGCACCGAGACCGCGCTTAGAGCCTCGCAAGACGTCAACTTCGACCCGGAGCGCTTCTGCGCCTCGACCGACACCGTCTACATCGCCGCCGCCGCGCACGAGCAACGCCTGCTCGCACCCCTGGTGGTCGGACTGCTCTCCGAGCTCCGCGAGACCCAATACCAGCGCTCCTTCCGCTTCGGCCAGCCGCCTGTCCCGCTGCTGTACCTGCTGGATGAGTGCGCGAACATCACGCCTCTCCCCGACCTGCCGGCGATGCTCTCAGAAGGCGGCGGCCAAGGCCTTCACTGCGTCTCGGTCTTCCAAGACATGAGCCAGGCCAGACGGCGCTGGGGCCGCGACGCCGACGGGATGCTCTCGCTGTTCGGCGCGATGGTCGTGATGTCGGGGATCGCCGACAAGCAGACGCTCGAGCAGCTGTCTTTGATCTGCGGTGAGTGGGACCGCCCCGTGCAAACCATCACCGAGCAGCACCCCATCCTCTTCTCCGGCGCCAGATCCTCGACCAGCGAGGCGTGGACCACCCGTCGCGAAAGACGCCTCCCACCCGATGAGATCGCCCAGCTCCCCCACGGCCAGGCGCTGGTCATGATCGGACCCAACTGGCAGATCCTGCACACCTTGCCCTACAACTTGCATCCCACCTTCGCCCACCTCGCCAACGGCGCCCACCCCGTGGTCGAAGGTGTCGCCCACACCACCGTGGCCCTCGGACCTCACAATGGAAATGCGCCGGACGGCGGGGCTGTCACCGAGCGCAGCGAGGGCAAGGGCGCCGGAGGTGTCCCTTGACAGCCCCGCCGCCGGCGCAACCATCAAAAAGGTCCGGGGGCGCGGCCTCGAACGGCTCGCTATTCGATGTCCTGAGCAACGGCGCGGGTTTGCGCCGCAAGCAGCCCCGTCTAGAGCGTGGGTCGCGATTGACGGTCGCGCCGCCGGCTCGAGGCCCGGATCCGCTGCTTACGGCTGACGACGTCGCGGCCGTACTCGGGGTTCCGCAGTCATTCGTCTACGCCCTTGCCCGCCGCGGCGAGATTCCCACAGTGCGGATTGGTGACCGCTACGTCCGTTTCAGGACCAGTGCGCTCGAGGCGTGGATTGAAGCTCGCGAGACGACCGAGCGCCGCGGCACCCAGTAGCGGGCTGACCGCTAACCAACTGGCGCAGGACGCGGCGCCGGATGCCGACGAGCCTCCTGATAGAGCGGCTCCGGAGCCATGTCGAGGCCCTCATCGAGCCAGACGATTGTGCCGCCCTCGACTGTCACCTTGGCGAACCGGCCGGGATCGCGCAAGGGCTCGAACACGCCAGTCCACTCGTCGTCGCCGAAGGAGACGTCACCGACAGTCCCGTCCTCGAATAGCAGGCGCAAGCTGTGATCGCCGATTACGGCAACCCCGGTGACGTGGACAAGCGGGGGGATCTCGGTCATGTGTGCATCGAATGCTAAGTCAGCGGCTCGATCTGTTCCAGCGGCTCATGGTTGCGGGCTAGCCGTGAGCCGCAAACGCGTCCTCGACCCATTCCGCCTCGTGCTCGCTGGGCGCGTAGTCGGCATACACGAGCGTGGTCGCAAAGTCGCGGTGGCCCATCCATTCTTGGAGCGTTCGCATGGGCACACCAGCGGCAGCCATGCGCGTTCCGAACGTGTGGCGGAGATCGTGGAAGCGCACGTCGCGCACGCCCGCACGGCGGACCGCGTCCTTGAAGCGTTTCAAGACCTTCGAGCCGTCGAGCGGGGTGCGGTCATTGCGACTGAACGGATGCGTGAACACGGGGTCCTCGTCGCCGCCTAGCGGGGAGCGGTCGTAAAGGCGCTGAAGTTCTCCGGCGAGGCGGTCGGTCATCGGCACGCTGCGGCTCGAGCGTCGCGACTTCGGCGGACCGAACTCGCCGCGGACATAACTACGGCGCACGCGGATCCGCTTGGCCTCCCAGTCGATGTCGCTCCACCGAAGCCCCAGCAGCTCCCCCGGCGCATGCCGGTCATCACGGCGGCCAGGTAAAGCGGGCACTCCACCGGACCGAGCTCGTCATCGGGGACCGCGCGCAACACCGCCTCGACCTCCTCCATCGTCAGGTAGCGGATGTCGGGGTCCGCCGTCGCCGTGCGCGGACGGTCGACCCCGCGCACGGGGTTCGCCACCGCCCACCCGCGGCGCACCGCCAGGTCAAAGATGGAGCTGAGGAGGTTGAGCGTATTGACCCGCGAGCTGGCCGCGAGGCGTTTGCGCTCCAGTGCGGCAGCAAAGCCCTCGACGTCATGGCGCGTTATCCGATCGAGTGCTTTGCGCGATCCGAAGTAGGGAACGATGTGCTGGCTCAGCATCGTCTCGTAGCTCTCGAGGGTCGAGCGCTTGCGTCCGGTCGCCCGTCGCGCGGCGATCAGCGCCTCGCCCGCGTCGGGGAGCGTCACGCGCTGCCCGCGGGCGGGCAAAGCCGCCACCTCCCCCATCAGTCGCCGCAGCTCGGCCTCGGCCTGCGCCTTGGTCAAGCCATCGCTCGTGCCGGGCGTCCGCTTTTGGCCGATGCGCCGCTTGACCTGCTGGCCGTCAACTCGCCACTTGCCGTACCACGTCTCCCGGCCGGCGGCGTCGCGGCGGACCATGAGCGCACCAGTCCCGGAGGGACGGCGAGGCGGCGGCTTGTTCTCAGACCGAATCAGACTGGTTTCTCCGTGGTACCGCAACCGCGCTGCGGAGAATCGGAGGTTGGCGCCCGGGTACCAACCAAGGTACCAAACTGAGCGGATTCCACTCAAACGGCAATCACCTAAAGCCTGTAGACATAGGCTATTTCAGCCAACGCACTTTGTTTGGGCTAACTACGGAACCGAAGGTCGGGAGCTCGAGGCTGTGGTTGGTTTGTTGTGGCCCCGTCGCGGGACGGACCACCCGGGCGGTCCCTGCGGGAGTAAACGCCTTCTGAGGCAAGGGGGGAGCGTTTGATGTTGGGGGGGTGTCGGCTGACGTTCTTCCGTAGACGGCCTCGAGAGCTTTTGCCTCTGGCGACGAGGGGTCCACCCGTTTCATCCCGGCGCGTCGCGCTTTGGACTGCTGCGTTTCGCACGGTGCCGCTCGGGTTGGCGCGTACTGTTTGGACATGACCCCCGGGGAGCCAACGGTGCATGATCAGATCGCTCGAGGGCTCAGGGAGCATCCGGCCAAGAAGGGGATGCGGTTCAACATCTTTGTCACGGCCGTTGAGATCGGTGGCAGCATCGGGCTGTTTCACCTCGCCCAGCGGATGGGCGCCAATGACGTGGCCAGCTATCTGGTTGGCAGCATCGCCCCAGTCGTCGGCGGCTTCATGGTCTGGGCCAAAGCCCGCAAGTTCAGCGGGGCCTCGGCCGCGATCTTCGCGTTCACAGCACTGTCCGCGGGCATCGCGCTGATCGGAAGTGCCGCGCCCAAGGCACTGCTCTACAAGGACTGCGCGGTCACGGCCCTGATTGGTCTCATCTTCTTGGGCTCGTGTGTCCTGGTCCGCAAGCCGGTCGTGTTCTACATGGCTCAGCGGTATGGGACAGACGGCACCCACGACGGGATGGCGAACTTCGACACGATGTGGGATGTCTACCGAGACTTTCGCACCGGCATGTACGTCATCAGCTACCTGTGGGCAGTGTTGTTTCTGATCCAGGCCGCTGGAACCGCGCTGATCATCCGGCAGACCAGCTACTCCAGCGCCTACAACTACGACCAGACACTGCCCTTGGCCGCGACAGGGCTAGGCATCGTCGGGTCGATCACAATCGGACGCTACTTCAAGAAAAAAGGTGAGGCGCGCGGCGCCGCAGCCAACCTTGTCGCTCCTGATAGATAGAGCTCTTCTCCCACAGACGATGAGGGTCATTGGACTCCGCAGGCGTCCGTTTTAGGCCGCGCCAGGGCCGGTGACTTCGCCGTCCTCAGCGCGGTGCGTGCCCGCGCGGTCTCCTCCTCAAGTCCTTGCGCGTCGCGGCCCAGACCACCGAGAGCACGATGAGCCCGCCGAACCAGAGCGACGAGATCAACCCGGCGTCACTCGTCACCCCACGCACGATGCCGAACTTCCCGACGTGGGTGACCTGCGTGGCGAACGCGACCCACCACACGAGGTAGCCGGCGTTCCACGCGATGAGCGCCCACGACATTTTGCGCTTGGGCGTGAACAGCGTCGCGGGCCTCGCGATCGTTAGGTGACCATTGCGCTGGCCCATCGGGCTTCCTCTCGGTAGAGCCTAGCGCTCCACGAAGGCATTGAATCCGGGCTAGATCCGACCCTCTGCATAGCAGCGCTTGACCGGGAGGAGCCGTAGTCCCAGCTGCGTTTGCCAGTGCCGAAGCCTGCCAGCACCCCGAGGCATGAAAGCGGCAGTCCGGCACGGCTCGCTCCGGTCGCGACTCGGCTGCTCAGTTCGCCCGGCTGTGCGAGACCCCGGCCACGGCTAGCATCGGTCCTCCCGCGGTCACGCGACCCGCACTCATCCAACACCATGGGGCTCGCGAGCTCCCGTACCCGTTGCAGGCGGCAACAACATACGAACGGCCGCGGCTGACCTCCGTCAGCGACGCAGCGCTGGCAGTGCAACCATTTGTCGCCCAGCGGAGTCTTAAAGGGTTGTGAGCGCTCACCAGAGTTGCGACGGCGCGGCGGTTGATCGCGATTTCGATCAGTTCGTCGCTTCGGCTTCGCCTGGTCTGCTTCGCGCCGCGTACTTGCTGACGGGCGACACTTGTGAGGCTGAAGACCTTCTTCAGGGTGCCCTGCTGCGCGTATTTCGCCGATGGGGGGCGATCAGCGAATCCCCTACCTCCTACGCCTTTACGGTTCTGATGAACCTCTCCCGGGATCGTCGCCGCCGGCTGCACCGCCAACGAACGACCTTGGCAGGCGAGTCACACGATGCACCAACTGCGGTTGACCCGGTGGCGCGGCTGTTGGACCGGTCGGAGATCGCTCAAGCTGCGCGCCGCCTGCCGCGAGCGCAGCAGGCCGTACTCGCCTGCCGCTACCTACTGGATCTTTCCGTGACAGAGACAGCCCACGCCCTCGATCTTCCGGAGGGCACGGTGAAGTCTCATACCGCACGGGCACTAGCCAAGATGCGCGAGCTGCTCACGACTCGCTCACAGCAACCCATGGAGGTTGAGACATGTTGAGTGACGAACAGCTGGCGGAGGAGCTGCGCTCCGAACTTGCGTCTTTGCGTCCCCCGGGTGACCTTGCCCAACGGATCCGTCAACAGGCAGAGACGGACTCTCGGCAGTTCGGGCCTGTCGGGTCGAGAGGCCCTCGGTTCCGACCCCGGATAGCCGGAGCATTGGCTCTGGCGGCGAGCCTCGTCATCGCCGTCGCCATCGCCGCCACGGTATCCCAGGGCGGGCCTAACACACCCACGACGAAGAAGGCGGCTGCAAGCCCAACTCAGACCGCAACGACTGCAAAGAAAACGCCGCCCAAGAGGGCGACGCGTGCGAAGTCCGCCCCACACCAGGCGAGAACAACTCACAGCGCACCTGCCGTGCCGCCGACGACGACTACCGATACGCCCGCTGCGCCGCCGACCACCGTGCCGACGACCGCCGCCACACCGCCTCCGACCACCCTGGCGACGCCGCCTCCGACCACGACTCCAACGACCGCGACGCCACCGCTGACGAAGACGACCCACCACAAAAGCGGGTTCGGCTGCCCGCCGTACTGCGGCTACTAGACAACTGCAAACCGAGGCGCCTGCTCTCCGCCATCAAGATCGCGCGGAGCGAAGGCCAACGCTTGAAAGGAAGAGTATGAGTCGAACTGTTGTGACATCCATCCTGGCCGCCGTGGCCCTGGCTGCTTGCGGCAGCTCGACGAGTACACACGGCACGACGCACAAGGTGGCCGCCAACACCACAAATACCGCGACGACGACTGCCAAGAAGGCAACTTCTAAGAAGAAGACGACACACAAGAAGACCGTCACACACAAGAAGACGACGGTTGCGCCAGCTCCGACGCCCACGACAACGGCGCAGACGACGGCCGCGCCCCCGCCGACGACCACGGCAACGCCACCCTCACCGACGACCACGCAGGCGCCGCCGCCGGTGACCACCACTCATCACAAGGGCAAGGGCTGCCCGCCGTACTGCGGCTACTAGGGGCGAGTCAAGCGGGCGGCTGGTGGGATGCGAGGGAGCTTCGTCCGGTGTGGGCCAAGCTGGGCGTTGAGCTTGCGGGCGGGCTCCTTTCGCTCCGTTCTGATGGAGCGTGCAGTGTCATGTCCAAAGGGCAGGGGGTTCCAGAGCCGACGGACACCGCGGCTGGACAGCCTCCTCCCGGCGGCTTAGACTCAAATGCACAAATTGGGGGTGGAGATGTGGCCTAGAGTCTGTCCGTCGGGTTAGGGCGGATATCGGGGCGCGTCCGCCGGTCCCACACCAGAAGGAAGGGAGCTTTACTTGTCCAGGTTCAAGAGCCTCGGGACGGGATTGGGCGCTGTGGCGCTCGCGACACTCGTCTCGGCAGCGGCCGCCTCGGCGGTTGCCAGCGGTCCAATCACAACAACCCTTGTAGCCAGCAAGGGGAGCAGCGCAAAGCCTGCGCGCCATGGCACTGCGTTCAAGCTGCACGTAGCGGGCAACCCCTCGACGGCCTTCGCGGTCGTGAAGCTGCACAACTTCCCCACCGCGGCGCCCACGGCAGAGCCCACGTTTGACGCAACCTTCTTCCAGTCGGGCACGCCACGCTGGTACATCAAGTTCGCCAACGGCGACTATTTGTTCGGGTATCCCCCCCTGGCCAAGTGGGACGCAAACAAGAAGGGCGGCGGCGGGCTGCCGGGTGGCAACTACGTCACTTACAGCCAAGCCCTTTCCGCGGTCCGTACTGACGCCGGCGGCACGCTGCCCAAGGTGAAGAAGGTCGCGATCATCGCTGACGGGTCGACCTCGCTTCCATACACGACGATCGTCTCGCACGTCGTGTACGCCGGGAAGCCTGTGACTCCCTGAGATCTCACCACCAAAGCTGTTGAGCGGAGCCCGGGTTCACCCGGGCTCCGTGCCTACGGCAACGCTGGCTCAGGCCGGCGCGGCAAGCAGCTCCTCGAGCGCCTGCTCGATGGGCTGATCGCCGCCGTTCACATACAGGGTGTGGCGAGCTGCCCTTGGGTCGTGCACGAGACGAGCGAGCACGGCGGCCACGTCGTCGCGGGAAACCTGACCGCGAAAAGGTGTGGAGCTGACCCGGATCCGTCCCGTTTTTGGGTCGTCCGTGAGCCGGCCTGGCCTGACGATCGTCCACTCCCGATCGCTGGCCTGCACCGCAGCGTCGGCATCGGCTTTGGCGCGCAGATAGACGCTGAACCCGTCGTCCCCGGCGGGAGGGTTCTCGGCGCCGACAGAACTGATGATCAAGTAGCGTCGAACCCCCGCCTTCTGGGCCGCAGCGAGCAGCTTGAGCGCCCCGTCGCGGTCCATCGTCAGCTTCCGCGGCGCGCCGCTGCCCGGTCCGGCACCCGCCGCAAAAACCGCAGCATCCGCTCCCTCGATCGCCGCTGCGAGTTCGTCAACACTCGCTCGCTCCAGATCGCACAGGACCGGCGAGGCACCAAGGCGGCTGAGCTCGTTCCGGTGATCCGGATTGCGGATGATCGCGATCACGGTGTCGTCGCCTGGGATGAGCGCTCTGACCAGACGCATCGCGACCTTCCCGTGAGCTCCTGCGATGGCGACGATCATCGAACGATCGTAGCCGCCGCGCGGGCTTGGCCGGCTAAGCCCAACCGGCTGTTAGCCCCTCCCTCTCCGATCAAGTTCCGCGGGCGCTCGGCGATGATCCGGCGCTGACGAAGGACTGCCAGGACGGCCTCCTGGTCCTCAGATGCGACCGCTGTCGCTACCGCCGGGAGCAGTCTGAATCTCGAACGCTCCCACCGCAGAGAGCTCGGCGTCCATCACGCACTGGCGATCAGTAGCTGACCGCCGCGGTGTTGCTCGACCCTGGGATCGCGTAGGTTCGCGCCGAGCGCCAACTCAATCAAGTCTTGGTCGCCGTAGAAATGTCCGTTGCTGGCGATTGGCTCCGGCGCGGCGGGAGTCCCTCGCAGCTCGGCTCCGATCATGAAGACGGCGAGCCGCCCACGGTCGCCCAATACCCGCCGGCACTCGCGCAGCGCGCGTGCCGGCTCGGAGAGAAAGAAGAACACAACTGACATCGACACGGCGCTGAAGACCCGATCGGCGAATGGCAGCCGGTCCGCCCCCGCGAGCACGACTTCGGCGCCGGGAGCTCGCTCGCGGGCCAGAGCGACCATCTCTTCGCTGTGGTCGACGCCCGTCGCCGCTGCCCCGAGCCCGAGCGCATCGCGTAATAGCAGGCCGCCACCGCAACCGACATCAAGCAGGTGATCGGTGGGCCGAAGCGCGAGCGCATCGAGAATCGCCACGCGGATGAAGTCATGGACGTCATCCGCTCCGTACACGCGACGGGCACGCTTGCCGGTCGGCCGCCGCGCGACGCGATCCGTCAACCACTCCTCGAAAGACTCATCCGATCCACCTCCGGCTTGCCACGCCGCCAGGTCCTCGTCGTCGAGTCCGAAGCCACGCATGACTTCGATCTGGTCGGCGCGCGCTGGTTTCACGCCCCCGAGTCAACCACTGGGCGCGCCGAGCAGCGTCAGCCCGCGGCAATTCGTGTTTGCGCGCGCGCGTGTACCTAACCCGACAACCAACGGACCTAAGCTTCCGGAGTGATCCAGACCGATCGCCCGCCTACGCCGGCGCTCAGCAGTCGCGCCCTCAACCGCGCGTTGTTGGAGCGCCAGATGCTGCTCTCACGCCAGTCGATCGCGGCAGCCGACGCCGTGGAGCGCCTTGTTGGAATGCAGGCACAGGAGCCGCAGGCGCCTTACCTCGGACTCTGGACACGACTGCACGACTTCGACCCACGCGAGCTATCCGAGCTGATCGCGACGCGACGCGCCGTCCGCGGTGGGCTGATGCGCTCCACGATCCACCTCGTCACAGCCGACGACTGGCACGCCTTGCGCCCGCTCATCAGCCCAGTCCTCGCTGCTCACTTCAGAGGTAGTCAGTTCAGCAAGGGCCTTGCGGGAGTGGATCGCGAGGAGCTGCTCGCGCTCGCGCGCAAACTGCTCGCGGAGCAGCCACGATCGCGGGCCGAGCTTGCCCCATTGCTCGCTCGACGCTGGCCGCAGGCCGACCCAACTTCACTCGCGTACTGCGCCTCGTATCTAGAGCCGCTGCTCCAAGTTCCTCCCCGCGGCCTTTGGCGCCAGAGCGGCCAGGCGCGGTGGACGACACCTGGTGCCTGGCTGCCGGCCGGCTCACATCAGGAGCCCGTCATCGACGATCTGATCCGGCGCTACCTCGCAGCCTTCGGGCCGGCTTCGGTCCGAGACATCCAGGCATGGTCGGGCCTGACGAGGCTCGGCGAGGTGGTCGACCGGCTGCGCGATCAGCTCTGCACCTTCACCGACGAGCACGGCCGAGAGCTCTTAGACCTGCCGGGTGCCCAGGTGCCGGATCCCGACACTGCGGCGCCACCGCGCCTGCTCGCCCCTTTTGACAACGCGATTCTGGCGCACGCCGACCGTGCGCGGATCATCCCTCCCAACCTCCGCCACGTCCCCTCCAGCGACCGAGTGATGCGCACGTTCCTGGTTGACGGCTTCGTCGCCGGCACCTGGCGCATGGATCGGACGGTGCTCCGGATCACGCCTGTCGTACCTTTGCCGTCCGAAGCGCGCGCAGAGCTCATCGGGGAGGCCGAGCGCATGCTCGCGTTTTTGGCGCCGGAAGCCGCAGACCTCCGCGTCGACCTGGGCGAGCGCTGATCGCCTCGCAGCCTACATGGAGTGTTACGGTGATCGCATGCGTCGCGGGATGACCTGCGCAGTCGTAGCAATCGCTGTGTTTGCCCCGCCGGCGAGCTTGGCCCTCGCTGCCGGCCGCGAGGCACAAGTCGTGGGGCGGGTGATCGAGTGCAATACCCCGACCCACTGCGTGACCGCTCATTTCAGAGTCTCCGCAATCAACACGGCCGGACGCACCGTCGCACGGACATCGACGAGGGGCGTCCACAACGACTACCGGCTTCGTCTTCCCGCGGGCAACTACCAGCTGGTGGCGCAGTCCTCTGGGCCCAAGTGCTACGCGTCGACGACCGCGGTTGCGGACAAAAAGACGCGGCAAGACATCACCTGTCTCGTGCCCCGACGGCCGGAGCTCGTGCGATGGGCGCCTTTGAGATCGTCATCCTGGCGGTGATCGTCGGCGGTGTTGCGCTCGCGGTGATGCTCCTCATCACGACAGCGAGCACCTGGCGGGACTACGGACGCGGCCATCTCTCGATGGAGCACGACACCTCGCTCGCCAGCGGGAGTGCCGACGAGCTGGAACGCGAGCAGGAGATCCGTCAGCTGCTCGAGGCGCGCAACGAGCTCCGTAACCGACGTGGGCGACCCGTCGTTGACGTCGAGCGTGAGCTTCAGCGCCTGACCGCTCCGAAGATCGATGCCGCGCTGCGCGAGGAGATCCGCGAGCTGGTGATCGCCCGCAACCACCGACGCCAGCGCGTGGGCAAGCCACCGCTCGATGTCGAGGCCGAGGTTGAACGCAGAGTGGCGGAGTTCTCGGAAGGTGGGGCTAGTTCCCGGCGCGAGCGTCGGCACTCCCCATAACGCGATTCGACGATCTTCGCCCACCCCTCGGCATTTAGATAAAAAGTTCGCGTTTCGCAGGGCAATCGACCCCTTCGGCCGCCGGACGTGATAGCTTGCCGCGGTCAACATAAAGCCGAGTCGCCGGCCATCAGTGGCAGGCGAACGGGGGACCCACTGGCGGCTCTCAGCCGCCTGGGGCGAGTCGCCGGTATTGCACCGGCGTAGCGCGCAGCGCGAGCCCGTCAGCTAACCCCGCAGGCTCCAGGAGAGTGAAGGAGGGTTCGTGGAGACCAAGCGTGACCTTGGCCAGATCGAGCTGTGGCAAGAATCGCTCGAGCGCTCGCTGGCGCGTAGGGGCAAACTGTCACGCGCGTCGTTGGAGCTGTATCGGCTGCAACCCGAGCGGGACCTCAGCGTGCCCGACCTCCTGCTCGAGTCGACCGCCTACTGGCAGGCCCGGCGTCTCGCCGCGGCGAGCCGGCCAGCCATCCCCCGCCCCGTCGTCGGCCTCGGTGGTCTCTCCGCATTGGCGCTCGTGTCGGCGACGGCGCTGCCGAGCCTGTTCGGCAAGACCAGTCACAGCGCGGGCGAAGAGGTGGCGTACGCGGGTCATATCTACGGACCGACCCCGCTGGGGAACGGACAAGCTCGCAGCCACGCGGTCCCGGCGGCGGTGCCCGCCAGGCCGCGGCCGCAGCCGCCTGCCCCGGTGACGCAGGTTGTCCACCCCACAACCGAGACTGTCGCGCAGACCCCGACCGAACCGGCGCCAACGAGCACGCATGTGCAAACCCACCACACGGAGCCTGCGGCCCACGCGACGACGGCACACGTCGTGCACCGCACCGCGACGCCCGTCGCGCGGCATACAGCTCCCCCGAAGCCCGCCGTCCCAAAGCCGACCACGACGCACAAAGCCCCTGCACCCAAGCCGCCGGCTCCGAAATCCCACAAGCCGCCGGCTCCGAAACACCACAAGCCACCGCCCCCGCCGCCGCCCGCCACGGGCTACGTGAATCCACTCGCCGATGCCAGTGTCACGCCCGAGCGCATCGATGAGGGTGTCGACTACGCCGGGACGGGGACGCTTACGTCGATTGGCCGCGGCCGAGTCAACTATGTGGGCACCTCCGGCACCGGCTGGCCGGGTGCGTTCATCGAATACCAGCTGCTCAACGGACGCTACGCCGGCAGGTATGTGTATTACGCGGAGGGTGTGAGGCCGGCGAGCGGAATCTACGTGGGTCGGATTTTGCAGCCGGGTGACGCCGTCGCGTCCCTGATCCCCGGATGGTCGACGGGAATCGAGATCGGCTGGGGAGCCGGCATTGGCACCGAGACGCTGGCAGCGGAGCTCGGTCAGCGAACCTTCCCCACCCCGGCTGGTGAGAACTTCTCCGCTTTCATTGCCTCGCTAGGAGGCCCACCCGGGAGGTAGGTCGGCCGCCGGGGTCCCGTCGCCTCGCCCGAACAAGCCGGATCGAAGCTCCCAGCGCCGTTTCTCACGGAACCCACTCCGCATCCTTACAGCTCTCCCAGCAAACCCCGCTTCGATTCTCTACGACAAACGAGCCGCCGTATATGGCTCGCCATGCCCCTCAAACACGAGGGGACGTCCTCCCTGGCACAGGCGCCCGCCCCCGTGGCGGGCGCCTTCGCTCGCGTCTCGCCGGAGTCCCAGCGGCGTTGAGGCGCTGCTCGGGTAGCCGCGGCGACGCTCCGGGCGGACGCAGTACGGCTAGATCGTCTCGGGTCGTCCGAGCAGCCACTCGCCCGCGACCATCGTCGCGCGCACCGCCAGATTCTCGTCCAGCACGACGAGATCGGCATCAAACCCCGCCCTGATTGCGCCCTTGCGGTCCCCGAGGCCCAACATGCGCGCGGAATTCGTGGACGCCATGATCGCGCCTCCTCCACCGAGACTCCCAGAAACCGCACTGCGTTCTGCACAGCGGCCTCCATCGTCAGCGTGGCTCCCTGCGATCGACTCCCCGCCCTTGAGCACGGCCCGCCCCTCCCTGACGCTGACCGGGCGCCCACCGAGCCGATACTCGCCGTCGGGCATCCCCGCGGCCGCCATCGCGTCGTCACCAACCTCACGCCCGGCACCCCCTTCGCCGCCAAACCAAGCGCATCGACGACCGGGATCGACGTGGACGCCGTCGCAGATCAGCTCGCAGCTGACCTCGGGTAGGTCGAGCACCGCGCCGACGACGCCCGGCGCACGCTGGTGAAGCGGCGCCATCGCATTGAAGACGTGCGTAGCGGACGGGCGCCCGGCGCGGACCGCCTCGCGCACCTGGGCGTAGGTCGCATCGGTGTGCCCGACGGAGACAATCATGCCGCGCCGACGAGCAGTGCGATCATACGCTCGCGCCGGGCAGCTCGGGCGCGAGCGTCATCATCCGCACGCATCCTGCGCCGGCCGCGAGCAGCTGTTCGAGCAGCCCTCTGTCCGGCTCCAGGAAAGGCTGCGCGTCCATCGCGCCGGGACGTTCAGGACTGAGAAATGGCCCCTCGAGGTGGGCGCCGATTAGCGTTGGGGCGCGACAGTGCGCGACGGCGTCGAGCGCACTTCCAGCTGCGCCAGCGGCGCGGCCGCCATGGTGGCCACGAGCCCGTGGTCCCGTGCCGACGTGGAAACGGGCAACCGCCGCGATCTCCTCCGGGTACGAGGTGTTGCACTGTGCGCCGCCGCCCGCCGTGCACGTGGGGGTCGATATAGCCCGGCACGACCCAGTGGTCACCGAGCTCGACCGCGTCCTATGCCTCGGTCGTGAGCACCGAGGCGATTCGCCCATCCTCGATCGCCAGCTCGCCGCGCTGCGCTCCGTCTGGGCCGACTATCCGTTCGCTTCGGAGCAGCACCGCTGTGGAGCGTCGCCGCTGACACGCCACACTCACGGCGCCACCGTCAAGTCACTGTCACCTTGCTCAGTCCCCCAGGACTGTCCGGGTCGTAGCCGAGCCGGATTGACATTTCGCAGGCCACCTGCTGGCCGCGCACGACGGCGGCGATTGGTGCCAGCGACTCCGGCTCCTGCGACTGGCAGCGCCACGTCGGCGTCGCTCGCCGGTGCCGATCACCAAGCACGCTGGCGTCGCGCTCACGCAGTTCCTCGACGAGCGAGCAGACGTCCTAGAAGGCCGGGCCGGCGGCGCTCAGAGCGATCACCGGAAAGCCAGCCGTAACAGCCGCGATTGGACCATGGCGTAGGTCGGCGGACGAATACCCGTCGGCGAGCAGCGAGCAGGTCTCCTTGATCTTGAGCGCGGTTTCGAGTGCAGCCGCAGAACAGGTACCCGCGAGCGACCACGATCAACTGGGAGGCTGCGGTCGAGTCGCTCGCGCCGCGAGCGGCCGCGGGGTCCGGATCATCGAGCACGGATTGCACGCGATCGGGCACGGCCGCGAGCTCGCTGGGCGTGAAGGGGACTTCTCCGAGCGCCGAGGCCAAGATCGCGAAGGCGACGAACTGCCCGGTGACGGTCTTGGTGGCGGGCACGGCTCGCTCCTCCCCCAGATCGAGCTCGATCGTCCCATCCGCGGCCTTCGCCAGCGCGCTCGCGGGATCATTCGTGATCGCCAGCCCCCGGCCGCCGGCAGCGCTGCAGCGCCTCCAGCGTCCGCACGATCTCGGGTGTGGCACCCGACTGGCTGACCGCAACAACGAGTTGGCCGCTGTAGTCAACTTCGATTTCGTAGAAGGTATGGAGGCTCGGCGAGACGAGCGAGACCGGCTTGCCGGTGGCCGCCTCGAGCAGGTAGCGCCCGTAGATCGCCGCATGGTCCGAGGAACCGCGGGCGACGAGCGTGATGCCCGCGCAACGGCTAGCGGCGCGACGGCGCGAACTCGCTCGCAAAGCTCGTCGCTGCGTCCGATCAGTGCCCGCAGCCGCGCCGGCTGCTCGGCCATCTCACGCGCCATCTGCGTCCCCGCCATGATTCCCCATTCTCCAACCGCGTCGGCTAGCGCCGCGCGCTCGGGAGCCAGCGTCTGCTCGGCGGGCATCGCAGCGCCCGCGCTCCAAGACGGGCCGCTACACCCGCAGCGCTTCGGTCGGGCTGAGCCGCGCTGCCTTCGCCGCCGGGTAAACCCCGGCAAGCACTCCTATCAGAAGTCCAGCCACGGGCGCCGCCACCAGCACGTACAGCGGCACCGCGAACGGCTCGTGCTGCGTTAGCGCATACACCTCGGTCGCGCCGGCACCGAGCGCAAGCCCGCCGACCCCACCGAGCAAAGCCAGCAGGGCCGACTCCATCAGGAACTGAGAGGAGATGTGGCGGCGTGTCGCGCCGAGCGCGCGGCGCAAACCTATCTCGCCGCGCCGCTCGAGCACTGAGATCACCATTATGTTCGCGATCCCGATCGCGCCGACCAGCAGCGCCACGGCTCCGAGGCCCAGCAGCAAGGTCTTGAACTGCCCCTTTGCGGCGGCGCGTGCCTTGAGCACGTTCGATGGCCGCGACACCTGCACGCCACTCGAGTTTTGCGGGTCGGCAGTCGGAGCGAGCAAATTGCCAACTTGGGTGACGTCGTTGACGTTCGCGCGGACGTAGATCTCAGAGGGGTTCGGCAGCAGCTGGAATAGCCTCTGCGCAACCGGCAGGGAGATGAACACGGTCGAGTCGAGGCTCGAGTCGAGCACGAGCCGGCTTGAGGATCCCAACGACCTGAAACCAGGTGTTGCCGAGATACACGAGCACGTGGCCTCCGACGCGGTTGATGTCGAGGATGCTCGCCGCCGTCCGCGCCGAGCACGACCTCCGGATAGCGGCTGCTGACCGCGTCGAGGAAATGGCCCGACGCCATCGAGGTGCCCACAACGCTGGGGCAGGTTGTCCGCCGCCGCGTCGACGCCGATACCGCCGGTCTGGGCCGCCGGCACGTACGGGGTGCGATACACGTTTGCGTTGGTGAGCTGATAGATCGGGGCGGCGCTCTGACGCTGCTGCATGTGCTCGATCATCGGCACCGCTGTCGTCGGCAAGACCTCGTTCTGACCGAGGAAGGTCTGTCCGGGAGTGACCGTCAGCAGGTTCGTCCCCAGGCGGTCGATCAGGTCGAGCAGATTGGCCTGGGCTGAGGCAGAGACCCCGACCACAGCAACCATCGCGCCGATCCCGATCGCGATCCCGAGCGCCGAGAGGGCCGCGCGCAGCTGCGTGTGCGAAGTCCCTGGAGGGCGACGCCGAGTAGCTCGTGCGGCGCGAGCCGCGCCTTATCGCCACGGCTTACTCGCGGGAGCGTGGCGCCGAGCACGCTCATAGGCGCTCATCGGCGACAACCTCGCCGTCCTCCATCCGAACGCGGCGCACGAACGTCTGCGCGATCGTGGGGTTGTGGGTGATCAACACGAGCGTGGCGCCGTCTGCTGCCAGCTCGTGCAGCAGCGCGACCACCTCCCCGCCGGACTTTGAATCCAGGTTGCCGGTCGGCTCGTCGGCCAGGATGATCAGCGGCCGCTTGGCGATCGCCCGCGCGATCGCGACCCGTTGGCGCTCGCCGCCGGAGAGCTGCTTGGGCTTGTGTTCGAGCCGGCTGGACAGCCCAACGCGATCGAGCGCCACTCTGGCCGCCTCGCGTCGCTGCCGCAGCGCCAGTCCGGTGTAGAGCATGCCGTTGGCCACGTTGTCCAGCGCGGTCATCGACTCCTGCAGATGGAACTCCTGGAAGACGAAGCCGATCCGGTGGGCGCGCAGGCCCGCGAGCTCGACGTCCGACGCCTTGTCGACCTCATAGCCCGCGACGCGCACGGCGCCTCCCGTGGGACGCTCGAGCGTGCCCATGATCGTGAGCATGGTGGTCTTTCCCGATCCCGAGGGGCCGAGCACCGCCACCTGATCGCCGGCGTCAACGTTGACGCTCACCCCGCGCAACGCTACGACGCCGCCCGGGTAGCGCTTTTCGACTGCGTCCAGACGGAGCGCGACGCCGTTCTCTACGGCCGCGCTCATCCCTGTGAGTCGGTCACTTGCAGGCCGGAGTAGATACCCGAGCCCGAGACCTGGACGAAGCCGGCCGCGAACAACCCCACGGTCACCGGAATCACCTTGTGTGGCGCGCTGGCTTCCTGGACGGCATAACCACCGCCGGCGGTCGCCAGCAACGCCGTCACCGGGACGGACAGCACGTGGTTGGCGCGCGCCTGGGCGAAGTTGACGCTCACTGCAGCCTGGTCGAGACCGGCCCCGTGGTGACGGCCCGCGAGCGCGATAGTGACCGGGATCGTGGACGAAGAGCCGCTCGAGCTCCCGCTTGACCCGCCGCCCGAGCTGCCGCCGCTGGAGCCAGAGCCATTCGACGACCCCGATCCGGTCGAGCCGCTGCCCGAGCTGCCCGAGCTGCTCTGGGCTACGGGGCTCACAGCGATGATCTTGCCGCCCACTGTGTTGCCCGCCGGCATTTGCACCGTGACCTTCTCTCCGACCTTGGCCTCGCTCTGCTTGCTCGCATCGAGATCGACTGTCGCAACCAGCTGCGTCGAGCTGGTCTGCATGATGGCCGTGGCGCTGGCGCTGCTGCTGGGCACGCCCGAACTAGAAGCGCTGCTCGACGATGACGAGCTCGAGCCCGACCCTGAGCTGGCTGACCCTACCGTCGTGTCCAGCGTCCCCACGAGCTGCGGACTAGGGAGGAAGACCACCTGCCCGAGCGTCAGATCGCCGGTTTCAGTCAACCCATGGGCCAGCTGCAGCTTCTCGACGCCGACGGTCGTGGCGTACTGCCACTCGTCGTTGACGACGATGTTGGCGCCGCCCAAGCCGAGCTTCTTCAGGTCGCGGTTGAGCTGCTTGATATCCGAGCCCGGCGTGTCGGCGCCACTCAGGTCGCGGTAGGCCGGCGTGGTCCCGTTCATCAGCAGCACGGGCTGGTCGTCCACCTTGAAAAACGCGTGGCCCGGCTTGATGACCTGGCCCACCTGGGGCAGCCAGGTGAGCGTGCCGCTGAGGTTGTTGTAGACCGTCTGCGGGTTGTTGTAGCTGAGCGTGCCCGACTCGGTGTCGGTCTCGACAAGGTCGCGCCGCTGAACCGTGGCTGCCCCGGAGGGGTCGGTCGACTGATTTGCGGCCTGCGCCGATTCGTGTTGAGAGGTGATGAGCACCACCGCCACTGCCACGGCCGCGGCGACGACCAGCACCGCGCCGGCGGCGAACCGCGGCCAGCGCCAGCTGCGCGACCCCAGACGAAACCCAGCGTTAGGCACGACGCCTCCTAGAAGTGACCATTACGTCCTCCGTGGCATGCAGTTATCGCCCGCTGAACCGCCGGCGAGGTGAGATTGACCAGGGCCTTCGGAACAAGATCCGCACGCGGCGAGCAACGTTCCGCAGCCGACCAACAGCAGAAGGTCTCTCGCCATCGGTCGAGGTCTACGCCCCGGCCAGTAACACCGGCGTAACGCCGTTACACACTTGTTACGCCTCAACCGCGTGCTCGGTTGCACAACGCGGTCGCTCGTTCGAATGCCGGCGAGTTGATTTCGCTCGGCGAGACATTCGGTTGCGCGACCCCACCGCCGGCCGGGAAAACCGGATCCGGATAGCGAGACACCCCGTGCTCTCGCATGCACTGGGCGAAGTGGAAACGCGCCAGCTTCTGACTCTCACTTATCGGCGGGGGCGAAGTGCCACCCCCGAAGAGCTTGCAGGTCTTCTCGGCGGACGTGAACGCTGGACCGCCGAAGGAGACGTTGTCGATCGTCACGATAGAGCTGCCCGGCGAGCTGGAGATCGAGAACCCCTCGCCGCCACCATTCGGGCCCCTGGTCGGGTCCGGGAAATTAGGCACTCCGTGCGAGCGCATGCATTCGGCCAGCGCCAGCTGGGGGTCGGACGGCCGGCCGCTCGAGCCGCCTGCCGCTCCACACGCGCAGATCGCCACGGCACACGCAGCCGCCGCGCAAAGACAGACGCTCGACCGCATCACCGAAGCCGAACCCCGGGGCCACCACAAGCCTTCGCGCCGTGCTGAAACGCCGGCGCGTCGGATTTGCCCGGCGCCCCTTGCATGATCCCGCCGCTGGCCGGAAAGATCGGGTCGGGAAAATCGGGCACGCCGTGGGTGCGCATGCACTCCGCGAACGCGAGCGCCTGTCGCTTCTGGGTCTCTGTCACCGGAGGCGGACCGCCGCCCGGGAGATCCTTCTTGCACGAAAGCTGAGCGGACTGAAACGCGGGCGAGCGCGGATCGATGCCGGAGCCAGGCGTGAGCTTGATCCCGCCTCCCGCCGCCGGATCGGGAAACTCCGGCACCCCGTGCGAGCGCATGCACACCGAGAACCTCAGGAACGCGTCCTCTCTCGTCGCATGCGAGTCCGAGGATCCGCAGGCAGCGAGCACGAGCACACACCCCAGGACCGCCAACGCAATGACCCCACCCGACCGTCTCACGGCGGGCTCACCCCGCAACCCCGCACCGCTTTCTGGAAAGCGGGCGATTGGGGTTCGATTCCTTGCCCCGGCCCGAAGGCGAAGAACATTCCCCGCAAGGCAAGCACCGAGGTCGAGCCCTTCGGCGGGCTGAACGCAGGGTCCGGGAAGTTCAGCTCGCCGTGGGCCCGCATGCACTGGGCGAACCGAAGTGCCCGCTGCCTCTGGGCCTCGGACATCTTCGGGAACCCGGGGCCGGCGGGCTGGAACTTCGAGCAGGTCTTCTGCGCGGCTTGGAACGAGGGAGACTGCGGGTCGATCCCAGTGGCACCCAGATTGAGTTCCCCGGTGGAGCTCGGATCGGGAAAGTTCGGTACCCCGTGGGTGCGCATGCAGTTCGCGAACTTCAGGTCTCCAGAGAACGAAGCGGCGTGCAGCTTGGTCGAAGCGCCACCGCACCCCGCGAGCACCACCAGCGCCGCCGTCAACATCAGAAACCCGCGCATGCGCCGATGTCTACGCGCTCCCGAATAACACCGCCGTAACGCCGTTACGCCACTGTTATGCGCGAGCAGGCATCTTCACCTTGCAGCCGCCGGAGCGGGCCATTTCGATCCCGCCCGGCGCTGCCCATCAAAGTGCGCGCTTCAATCAAGCCATGAGGGTTCTGGTGGTCGAAGACCATCCGCGGCTGGCGGACACCGTGGCGACCGTGCTGCGCCGCGAGGGAATGGCAGTCGATGTCGCCTTCGACGGCCGCGAGGCGCTCGCGCGCGCGAATCTCACGAGCTACGACGTGGTCGTGCTCGACCGCGACTTGCCGGGCGTGCACGGCGACGAGGTGTGTCGCTCGCTGGCACGAGCAGGCGCGACGGCTGTCCTTATGCTCACCGCGGCCGCGAGCATCCAAGACCGGGTCAACGGCCTCGGCCTCGGCGCCGACGATTACTTGCCAAAACCGTTTCACATCGCCGAGCTTGTCGCCCGCGTGCGCGCCCTCTCACGACGCCCGCGCCGCGCCGTCCCGCTCACGCTGGCCCATAGGGATCTCGAGCTCGACCCGGCTCGCCGCCAGGTCACGAGAGCTGGAGTCCCGGTCGCCCTCAGCCCCAAAGAGTTCGCGGTGCTCGAGGTGCTGCTCGGCGCCGAGGGGACGGTTGTATCGACCGAGGAGTTGCTCGAGCGCGCGTGGGATGACGCAATCGATCCCTTCACCAACGTTGTCCGCATGACGGTCAGCCGGCTGCGGGGCAAGCTGGGCGAACCGCCTGTGATTGAGACGGTGACACCGGTCGGGTACCGCATCGCCAAGGCCCAGTGATGTTGCGCGCAACCCTGCATCGCGTCCGGCACCCGAACCCGACCGTTCGCTGGCGCCTTACGCTGCTCTATGGCGGGCTGTTCCTCGTTTCCGGCGCCGGGCTGCTTGCGATCACCTACACGCTTGTAGCCCACGCCCCGGTGACGCCTTTGAGGAACTTCGTCCGCGCCCCGCCAGGGGCTATCCGGAGTGGCCCACCGAACGTCCAATTTCAGGTGGGCAACCGCGGCCGGGGGCAGTTTGCATCTCCGCTTCCGGGTCAGATCCGGAAGCTGCTGCGCACGCGCGCCGGCAAGGCCGTCGTGATCACGGCCGGATCCAACCAGCGCATCACCGACCTGCACCACATCATCGTCGAGTCCGGCATCGCCCTGGGCATCATGGCGATCATCTCTGCGTTCCTGGGCTGGCTGGTGGCGGGCCGTGTACTACGCCCGCTGCGCACCATGACGGCGACGACGCAACAGATATCGGAGGCGAACCTGCACGAGCGGCTGGCGCTCGCCGGGCCACGGGACGAGCTGAGGCAGCTCGCAGACACGATCGACGGCCTGCTCGCTCGGCTCGAAGCGGCGTTCGACGCACAGCGACGCTTCGTCGCCAACGCTTCGCACGAGCTGCGTACGCCCCTTACCGCCGCTCGCGCGATGCTCGAGATGGTGCTGACCGACCCGCACGCCACGATCGAGACGTTCCGAACCACGTGCCAGCAGGTGCTCGAAGAGGGCGAGCAGCAGGAGCAGCTGATCGACGCTTTGCTGGCCCTCGCGCAGGGTCAACGAGGCATCGAGCAGCGCGAGGTGATCGACCTCGCTGCGATCACGAGCGACGTGCTGAGGAACCACGAGCTCGAGGCGGCGGCGCGTGGCCTGCAGGTGGACAGACACCTCCGGGCAGCGTGGATCTCCGGGGACCGGCGGCTCGTTGAGCGGCTGGTGTCGAACCTGGTCGAGAACGCGATCCGCCACAACAAGCCCGATGGGCACGTCGAGATCGCGGTGGGCGGCGAAGGCTCCACGGCGACCCTGCGCATCACAAATGACGGCCCGCCGATACGGGAGACCGAGGTCGAACGACTCACACAACCCTTCCAGCGGCTGGCCCAGGATCGCGTCGGCTACCGCGAAGGCCTCGGATTGGGTCTCTCGATTGTCGCGGCGATCGCAGACGCTCACGACGCGACGCTTGACATCCGTCCGCGCCAGCCGGGCGGGTTAGAGGCGGGCGTCCGCTTCCACTTGGCGCCCTCGTCCGCACCCGTTCAGGCACCGGTCATCGCCGCCTCCAGCTGAAGCGGCGGCCCCTGATGCAGCGCCGGCGCCAGCAGGTTCGCGATCGCAAGCAGCCCTCCCCAGCCCGCAACCACCCCCACAGTCGCCGTCGGTCCGGCGTGCTGGAAGAGGAAGCCGACCGCCAGCGGCCCGAGCCACGCGAGCGACATGGTCACGAGCACGGCGGCCGCCTGGACCCGGCCCTGCAGATGCTCCGGAGTGACTGCCACGCGCGTACCTGACACGAGGCCGTTGGCCATCGGAGTCGGAAACTCGCAGATAGCCACGATCAGTCCTATCAGCGCGGCGGCGTGGACGATGAAGAGCAGCGGCAGCGCGGCCGCCATCAGGCACGCCGAGCCGACCAGCGCCGCCCGAGCGCTCAGCCCGCGTCGCAGCGGACCGGCCACAACCGCGCCCGAGCAGACCGCCGCAGCCGACGATCGCGAACATCACGCCGACCTCGGCCGAGGACGCTCCGTGGCGCTTCGCCAGCAGGATCGCGAGCAGGTAGAGGCCGGTGAACAGAGGGTTCCCGGCCGCGAACAGCAGCGTCATCGTGCGGAAGAACGGAGCGCGCCAGAGCCAGGCGAGCCCGTCGCCGATCCCGCCCAGTCGGCCGGCGCTGATCGACACACGCTCCGGTGCCTGAAAGCGCGTCGCAGCGACCATCACCATCGAGACGACGTAGGAGACGGCATCGGCGACGAAGGGGAGCGCTCGCGCGGCCGCGAACAGAATCCCGCCGAGCGGCGGCCCGATGATGCCGGCGGCGAACATCCGCGCCTCGTTCTGGGCGACCGCGTCGGGGAGCTGGCCGGGCGCCACCACGCTCCGCAAGACGCCGCGCTCGCACACGTACCTGAGGGTGAGCAGGCACCCGTCCGCGAACGCGACCCCGACGATCTGCAGGAACGGAGGACTGCCGAGCCACAGCGCCACAGGGATGCTCGCGAGCAACAGGGCTCGGGCGGCATCGGAAGCGACCATGAGCCGCTTGCGATCGAAGCGATCGGCGACCATCCCCGCCGGGAGAGCGGTGACCGCGAGCGGGACCCATTTCGCGAGTCCGACCAGTCCCGCCTTGGCGGCCGAGCCGGTGAGGGCCAGCACGAGCAGTGGGAAGGCGACCGTCGTCGCCTGCGAGCCGAGCTGCGAAAGCGCCTCGCCGCCCCACAGCAGCATGAAGTCGCGGTTCCGGGAGAGGGGAAAGCGACGCATCTGCCGACCATACGCCAGGATGTACGCGTGGAGATGACCGGCCTGCGGGAGGGGTTTGCGGACTTAGACGAGGTGCGGCTTCACTACGTCGAGGCCGGTCAGGGGCCGCTGGTTGTGCTGCTCCATGGCTTCCCGGAGTTCTGGTTCAGCTGGCGATTTCAGATCCCGGCTCTGGTCGCGGCAGGGTTCCGCGTCGTCGCTCCAGACATGCGCGGCTACAACCTCTCCTCGCGGCCCCCAGGCGTCGCGGCCTACGACATCGACCGCCTCAGCGCGGACATCCGCAACCTGATCCAGGAACGGGATGGCAACTCCGCCCACCTCGCCGGCCACGACTGGGGTGCGGCGGTCGCGTGGGCGACCGCGATGAATCATCCACACGCGGTGACGCGACTGGCGATCCTCAACGTGCCCCATCCGCGAACGTTCCTGCACGCGCTGCGCCGCCCGAGCCAACTCGCGAAATCGTGGTACATGTTCTTCTTCCAGCTGCCGTGGCTCCCCGAGCGCCTGGTACAGGCTCGCGACTTCCAGTTCCTTCGCTACGGCTTCGAGCACGACGCCCGCGCCGGGGCCTTCACCAAGGAAGACATCGACCGCTACATCGAAGCGTGGTCGCAGCCGGGCGCCCCCACGGCGATGATCAACTACTACCGGGCCGTCTTTCGCCAGTCGCCCAAGCGAGCGGAGGCGCGGGTCCGCCGCGTCGATGCTCCCACCCTGGTCATCTGGGGCGAGCGCGACCGCTACCTCGGGTCCGAGCTGGCCGAGCCCGATCGCGCCGACGTGCCGAACCTCGAGCGCGTGGTCCGCCTTGCCGAGGCGACGCACTGGGTGCATCATGATGAGCCCGAGCGTGTGAGCGAGCTGCTCGTCGAGTTCTTCTCTGCCTAGATGAGTCCCGGCATGGCCTTCCTTTCCCGGCGGAACTCCCGGCCCGCTGGATCCCCCCGCCGTACGTCCCGACTCTAATCGGATCCGAACAAAGCCAGCTCGCCGAGGCGCAGGCGCTCGGCGGGACCTCGACCTTCGCGGTCACCGCCACCTTTCCAGGCCGGCATCGCGGACCCGAGAATCATCGCCGCGGACAGCTGTTCGTCTCCCCCGACGCGATCGTGTTCATTGCCGGCAACACGCGCTTCGAGCACAGCGAGCCGACGATCACCCTGGTCAAGGGGCGCCTGTGCCCGCCGTGGGCCAACACCTTCCTGTTCCTCCAGAACAGGTCCTCCTATCGTGCGCCTCGCTGGCCCCGCCCATATCCGCCACAGCCTCCAGCGCGCGCTCCGCGACACCGACCTGACAGTCGACGAGCAGACCTCATCGGGCCCGCCCGACCTGCCCCGGCGCGGGGGCAGACGAACCTAGTTCGCGCGTGGCTTTCGCCTCAGCAATCCCGGCGCTGCTCGCCGCCTCGCTCGCGGGAGCTGCGGCGAGCACGCCCGCAAACCCCGCCGCGGCACCAGCCATCAAACGTGCCTACATCCGCGTCGACCAGCTGGGGTATGCGCCGCACGTCCTCAAGACCGCCTATCTGATCAGCACCTCGCCCAAAAAGAACGCGACCTTCGCCGTGAAGAACACAAAGGGCAAGACCGTCGCGACCGGCACGGTCGGCAGCTCCCAAGGCGCCGTCAACGCGACCTTCCGCTACGTCTACCGCCTCGCCTTCGACAAGCTCACAAAGCCGGGCACGTACACGATCACCGCGGCGGGAGCCAAGTCCCCACCCGTACAAATCGCCAGCCCAAGCGCCCTCTACGCCAAAGCTCTCGCCAACACCCTCTACTTCTACGAGAACGAGCGTGACGGCCCCAACTTCATCCGCACTGCGCTGCGGACCGCGCCGGGGCACTTGAACGACGAGCACGCGCAGACCTACCTACCTCCGAAAACCAACAACAACGGCTACTTCAAGGGCGATCTGAAACCCCTACCCCAGGTCATCGACGCCGCGGGCGGCTGGTGGGACGCGGGCGACTACCTGAAGTTCGTCGAGACGACGAGCTACACGGTGGACATGATGCTCACGGGCATCAGCGAGTTCCCCAAGGAGATGGGTCACTTCACCGGCGAGGCGCGCTTCGGGCTCGACTGGCTGCTGCACATGTGGGACGACAGCACGCGCACGATGTACTACCAGGTCGGGATCGGCGAGGGCAACAAGCACACGATCGGCGACCACGACATCTGGCGCCTGCCGCAGGCCGACGACAACTACGGCGGCTCGAATCCCCTCTACCGCTACATCCGCCACCGGCCGGCCTTCCGCGCGGGACCGCCGGGCTCGAAAATCAGCCCCAACCTCGCCGGTCGCGACGCTGCCGCCTTCGCCCTCTGCTTCCAAACGTTCCACAAACAGGACCCGAAATTCGCGGCCCAATGCCTGATGGCGGCCGAGCATGTCTACGCGCTCGCCGACACCCACCCCAAGCAGCTCACGACCGCGATCCCCTACGGCTTCTACCCCGAGACCGAGTGGCGCGACGACATGGAGCTCGGCGCGACCGAGCTCGCCAATGCCCTCACCGAAAAGCCCCTCCCGAAAGGCCTACCTCAGACAAGCTCGACCTACTACCTGCGCCAGGCCGCCGGCTGGGCCCACGCCTACCTCCAACACGAGCACCCCGGCGACACGCTCAACCTCTATGACGTCAGCGGGCTCGCCAACTACGAGCTCTACCGCGCGATCGGGCATACCAAGGACAAGCTGGCCGTCACGAAACAGATGCTGCTCGCCGGCATGCGCGCCCAGCTCCAGGCCGCGATCACGCAGGCCCGTAAGGACCCATTCGGGGCCGGCATCCCCTGGGACACCTACGACACGGGCTCACACCTCGCCGGCCTGTCGGTCGAGGCGAGCGAGTACGCGGCGCTCACCCATGACTCGAGCTACCGCGGCTGGAGCGTTCACTGGCTCGACAACCTGCTCGGCGCAAACGCCTGGGGCTCATCGCTGATCATCGGCGACGGCACGACCTTCCCCCACTGTCCCCAGCACCAGGTCGCGAACCTCGCCGGATCGCTCAACGGCTCGCCGCCGGTGCTGAGGGGCGCGCTGGTCGAGGGCCCCAACTCGTTCGCGGCCACCGGCCGCGTCGCCCGCATGCGGCGCTGTCCTCCGAACGGCGGCGACGCGTTCAAGCCGTTCGACAGCAAGGCGATCTTCAAGGACAACGTGCAGGCCTACTCGAACGTGGAGCCCGCGATCGACCTCACGGCCAGCTCGCCGCTCGCGTTCTCGTGGCAGATAGCCTCTCAGCATCCCTAGCACTCCCGTAGCTGAGCGGCCCGAGGCGAACATTAGCCTCGAAGCCGCGCTCCCAGCCCCGACGCAGCGCCGTGCCGCAGCCGTCATCGACCGCGTCCGCTTCCCCGCGCTCGTGTACCTATCGAGCCGCGTGCTGCTCCTCTGCGTCGCCGTGGGCGTGGCCGCCGTCACGAATCACCCGCTCGCCTCGACCGTCGGCCACTGGGACGGCGTCTGGTACGAGCGCCTCGCGCTCGGGGGCTATCCCACCCACCCCGTTCACCACGCCAGCACGCTCGGCTTCTTCCCCCTCTTCCCGCTGTTGATGTGGCTCGTGATGCACACCTTCCAAACCTCGGCGGTACTCGCCGGGGTGCTCATCTCGGGCGCCGGCGGGCTGGTCGCGACGATCCTCGTGCAGCGACTCGCCACCGGCTGGTGGGGCGAGCGCAGCGGCCGCCGCGCGACCGTCCTGTTCTGCCTCTTCCCCGGCTCGGTCGTGTTCTCGATGGCCTATTCGGAGGGGCTCCTGATTCCGCTCGCGGCCGGCTGCATCCTCGCTCTGCAAGATCGCCGCTGGCTGCTCGCCGGCGCCCTCGCGGGAATCGCCACCGCCACCGGCGGGACCGCACTGGCGCTGATCGTCGTCTGCGCGGTCGCATCCGCGCACGCGATCCGCACGACGCACGACCGCAGCAGCCTGACCGCGCCGCTGCTTTCGCTGACGGGTATCGCCGCCTTCGCACTCTTCTTGTGGCAGTGGACCGGCACGCCGTTCGCCACGCTCCAGACCCAGCGCTGGGGCTGGCACGAGCGGCTTGACCCGCTCGCGATCGTCCACCAGGCGACCCTGTTCGCGAGCCAGCTCGCAAAGCTCAACCTCGCCCACGCAACGCTCGACCTCAGCCCCCTGGCCGCTCTGCTCGGCACGCTCGTCCTGCTCGGCGGGCTCGCGCTGCTGTTGAAAAAGCCGCGCACGGTCTCAACCGAAGCGATCGTCTGGACGACGCTCGTCGGTGCGCTCGCGCTCTTCTCCGAGCACGTAGGCCCCAACGCGCGCATGCTCATCACGGCCTTCCCCGCCGTGATCGTGTTCGCCCACCGCAGCAGAGGCCGTGCGCTGTTCGCCGCCAGTGGAGTGCTGCTCGTCGCCATGAGCGCGCTCACCTTCACCGGCCACTCGCTCACCCCCTAAACGCTCCTGCTAAAATTGCTTGCTGTGAAGCAAGTAATGGCACAGACGGGTGGACGACACTCAAGCAGGCCGAAGGCGAGTGGTCCTGACGCAGAGGACACCGCCCCGCGGCTGCGCTCCGCAATCGGCCGCCTCCACCGTCGCCTCCGCCCCACGCAGGCGGGCGCCGAAGCGGCCCTCACGCCGACGCGCCGCTCGCTGCTGCACACGATCGAGACCCATGGCCCCCTGCGCCTGAGCGAGCTCGCCGCCGAGGAGGGCATCAACCCCACGATGCTCTCTCGGGTGGTCGGCGATCTGGCCGACGCCGGGCTGATCGACCGCATCACCGATCCCGCAGACAAACGTGCGGCGCTCGTGACCGCGAGCAAGAAGGGCCGCAAGCTGCTCGAGCGCATGCGCCGCGAGCGCACCGACGCGCTCAGCGTCGCCCTCGACTCCCTCACCGATCAGGAGCGCCATACGCTCCACAGAGCGCTGCCCGCACTGGAGAAGCTCGCCGAGACCCTCAAGGGCCAACGGTGAGCCCGATCGTGCGCGTCTCGCGCCAGACCTTCGCCGCCCTCCAGGTACCGAACTACCGCCGCTACTACGGCGGCCAGGCGATCTCGCTGATCGGCACCTGGATGCAGATGACGGCCCAGGCGTGGCTGGTGCTGTCGCTCACCCACTCGAGTGCCGCGCTCGGCGTGATCATCGCGCTGCAGACGCTGCCCGTGCTGCTGCTCGCGCCCTACGGCGGCGTGATCGCCGACCGCATCGACAAGCGCCGGCTGATGATCGCCCTGCAGAGCGCGATGGGCATCCAGGCGCTGATCCTCGGCGTGCTCACGCTGACCGGCTCGATCCACGTCTGGGAGATCGGGCTGCTCGCGGCGCTGCTCGGGCTCAACAACGCCTTCGAGAGCCCGGCGCGCCAGTCGTTCATGCTCGAGCTCGTCGGCGGCGACTACCTGCGCAACGCCGTCACGCTCAACTCGGTGCTCGTCAACGTGGCGCGCACGATCGGCCCGGCGATCGCCGGCGTCCTGATCGCGACCGTGGGCGAGGGCGTCTGCTTCCTCGCCAACGCCGCCAGCTTCGTCGCTGTGGTCGCCTCGCTGGCGACCATGAACCGCTCGGCGCTCAGCCCCACCACCCCCGCACCACGCGCGCCCGGACAGCTCAAGCAGGGCCTCACCTACGTGCGCAAGAACCGCGAGCTGGCGCTGCCGCTGCTGATGATGGCCCTCGTCGGCTGCCTCACCTACGAGTTTCAGGTCTCGCTGCCGGTGATGGCCAAGAGCGCCCTCCACGTGGGCGCCACCGGCTACGGCTTCATGACCGCCGCGATCGGCGTCGGCGGCCTGGTCGGCGGGCTGCTCGTCGCCGCGAAGGGCCGGATCGGCTTGAGGCAGCTGACCGTCGCAGTAACCGGGTTCGGATTCGCGATGGCGGCAGCGACGCTGGCGCCGAACCTCGCTCTCGAGGTGGCGGCCCTCGGGTTCGCGGGCGCGGCCAGCATCACCTTCATGTCGACCGGCAACTCGACCCTCCAGCTGCGCGCCCAGCCCAACATGCGCGGCCGCGTGATGTCGCTGTGGTTCGTCGCCTTCCAGGGCTCGACCCCGATCGGCGGCCCGATCATCGGCTGGGTGATCGCGCTCGCCGGCGCGCGCGCGGGGCTCGGCGTGGGCGCGATCACCTGTTTCGTCGCCGCGGTCATCGGTCTCCTGGCCCTGCGAGACCGCCATCCGGTCGCGGCCACGCGCGCGCTGGTGCGCCGCGTCGCCTTCCCGCACGAAGTCCCGCTCGACTAGACGCACTCGGCCAAGCTCGGTACCGTCCCTCACGGGGGCGACCGGGGTTGGCTGACGCTTTTATCTCATACTCCCGCCGCGACGCAGAGTTCGTCACGCGCCTCCAGCAAGCGCTCGAGGCCCGCGGCAAGAACGCCTGGGTCGACGTCGAGGGGATCAGAGACGCGGAACTTTTTCCGGCTGCTTTGCTCAGGGCGATCGAAGGCAGCGACGCCTTCGTGTTCGTAATCAGCCCCGACTCCGTTCGATCAGACTTTTGCGTACACGAGGTCGACCACGCGGTCGAGCTCAACAAGCGGATCGTCCCGCTCTCACTGAAACCCGTTCCCGACGGAGACCTGCCGGACCCGATCCGCTTCCGCAATTGGATCCCGGTCGATGATGGCCTCTTCGACGAGGGTGTCGCGCGACTCCTGCAAGCGATCGACACCGACCTCGACTGGGAGCACCAGCACACGCGCCTAACGGTCAAGGCGCTCGAATGGGACCAGTCGGGGCGCGATAAGAGCTCTCTCCTGCGCGGCTCGGAGCTAGCGGCAGCCGAGCACTGGCTCGCCGCCGGTGTGGACAAGGACCCCGGCCCGAACGCGATCGAGCAGGAGTACCTGCTCGCGGCGCGGGCGGCCCGCCAAAGACGGCAGCGACTCACAGCCGGCGCCAGCCTCGGCATCGCCGCAATCGCAGTTGGACTCCTGATCTTCGCCTTGATCTCGCGCAGCCAGGCGCTCCACGCGGCCCGCGTAGCGTTGGCGCGACAGCTCGGTGCGGAGGCCGTGAGCGAGCCGCGTATCGACCGCGCGTTGTTGCTCGCCCGCGAGGCCGTCAAACTCAACCGCGACAACGAGACCACCGGAACGCTGCTCGCCACGCTGCTGCGCAGCCCTGCCGCGATCGAGACTTTCGCGCTGCCGCTCGACGCGCGGCCCCAGAACATCGCCCTGCGCCCCGACGGGCGCGCGCTCGCGGTCGACGACAACACCGGCGAAATCCGCTTTTTCAACCCGCTCACTCATCAACCCCTGGGCAAACCGCTGACCGACCCGATCAGCACCGGCGCGCCCACCTATTCCCCCGACGGCTCGCTGATCGCCTACAGCGCTGGCACAGGCACATCCGCTTACGTCGCCGTCCGCGACGCGCACACCCTGCGCCTCCTGCACCGGCTGCCGTTCGACCACCGCTGGCTGACGACCCCGACGGCAGACCTGCTCAACGCCACCGGCGCATACCTGTTTTCGCCCCGCGACCGCGACCTCTATTACCCCTACTGGGTCGTCGGCCCCACCGGGACCGCGGGCCCCGCGTACCTCGACCGATGGTCTCTCTCCAGCGGCCGCCTGCTCTCGACCACCGCGCTGGGCCCCGGACCGGTGCTGGCCGCACGACTGATCGGAACCGGCCAGCGCCTGGTGATCGTGAACGCGAAGCAAACCGCTTTCTATGACGCCCGGTCGCTGCGGCGGTTGCGCTCCCAACCAATCACTCCGGCACCAAGTCCAACTGCAAGCGCCGACATCAGCCCCGACGGCCGCCACGCCATATTCGGCCTGCCCACCGGCTCGGTGTCGTTCGTAGATCTGACCACGGGACGCACTCGCCAGGGCACGGGTGGCCACGGCGGCGCGGTCGACCAAGCGGTGTACTCGCCCGACGGCCGGTTCGCCGTCACCACCGGCGAGGACCAGAAGGTGATCGTGTGGGACCCGGCGAGCGCGCAGCCCGTCGAGGTGTTGACCGGACACGCCGGGCCGGTGCACGGAGTGGCGTTCACCCCGGACGGCAAGACGCTCTATACCTCGTCGCTCGACGGGGTCGTGCTCGGGTGGGACCTCGGCGGCACACGTCGCTTCGGCGAGCCGTTCACGGTCGGGCCGGGCCTCTCCAAGACCGCCGCGGGGAACCCCGAGGTGCCCGGCACCCCGCCCCTGGCGTTCTCGCCCGATGGTTCGCGCTTCGCCGTCCGCATCGGCCAGTCGACGATCGGCCTGTTCTCGGCCCGGACGCTGCGCGCGGAGGGCTCGTTCAACGCCCGCGCATTCGTCACGGCGCTCGCGTGGTCCCCACGCAAACAGGAGCTCGCCCTGGGGACCTACGCGGGCGCCGTAGCCCTGTGGAGCGTCAGCGGGCGCCCGCGACTCGAGCGCTCGCTCGCGGGCCTGCCCTCGCACGGACCCCAGCAGCACGCAGTGCAGGCGGTCGCCTTCAGCGCCGATGGCCACCTCGTTGCGGCCACCGACCGTGAGGAGACCGCGACGGCTCCAGGAGCGATCGCCGGCCGACTCGCGATCTGGAGCGCCGCGACGGGCAGCCTCGTCGCTTCGCCCCGAGAGCTTCACCAGGCCGGCGACTCGGTCGCCTTTGCCAAGCGCGGCAACGCGCTCGCGGTCGGGCTCGACTTGGGCCGCGTCCTAATCATCGACTCGGGGAGTGGCCGCGTGCGCCGGACGATCACAACATTCGGGGTGGCCGACCGCTTCTCGGTCACCGCTCTGGCGTTCGCGCCAAACGGGACGCTCGCAACCGGGTCGTGGGACGGGGTCGTGCAGTTGTGGAACGCAGCCACCGGGCGAGCGCTGGGCCACCCGGTACAGGTGGCCGGCGCACCCGTGGCCAGCATCTCCGTCGATCCCACGGTGCAGCGATTCGCCACGACCGGTGGCGGCGATGGCAGCGCCAAGATCTGGTTCACCTCGACACTGCAGCAGGAAGGCGCGAATCTCCAATCCGATCCCGGCCAATGGGGCAACGCGGCCTTCTCTCCCAACGGCCGCACCCTGCTCGTGCTCTACGCCAACGGCAACGGCTTCCGCTGGCCGGCGACGGTCGGCGCTTGGGAGCAGCACGCGTGCGCGGTCGCGGGGCGCAACTTCACTCGCGAGGAGTGGGCGCGGTTCGTCTCCGGCTACAGCTACACGCGCGTGTGCCCGCGCTAGACCGCCGCCAGCGCCTGGCGCAAATCCTCCACCAAATCGAGTGGCTCCTCGACGCCGCAGCTGAGCCGCACGAGGTCGGCGGGCACCGCCGCGCTCGAGCCCTCGACCGACTGGTGGGTCATCGCCTGCGGGACCTCGATCAGCGACTCGACGCCCCCGAGCGACTCCGCCAGCGTGAACAGCCGCGTCGCCGCCGCCAGCTCGGCCGCGCGCGGGTGGCGGAAGCTCACCATGCCGCTGAACCCTGGCCAGCGCACGATCGCTGAACCCCGGCGGCGCCGTAAGAACTCGAACACGGCCGCCGCCGAAGCCGAGCGTGCGTGCGCCGCCATGCGCAGGTGGAGCGTGCGCAGACCCGCGGTGGACGAGGAAGCAATCGAACGGGCCCGGCACCGCCCCGACCGCATTCTGGACGAAGCGGAGTCGCTCGTACCACGCCGGCGTCCGACGCGTCACGACCACTCCCCCGACCACGTCCGAGTGGCCGCCGAGGTACTTGGTCGTCGAGTGCACGACGAAGTCCGCCCCGAGCTCCAAGGGCCGCTGGTTGAACGGCGTGGCGAATGTGCTGTCGACGGCCACCAGCGCGCCGCGGCGCCGCGCGACCACCCCCTCGACATCGACCACGTTCAGCAGCGGGTTGGTGGGCGTCTCGACCCAGATCAGGCGCGTCTCATCGGTTACGCGCCGCCTCGAGCGCGCCCAAGATCGGTCTGGTCCACCAGGTCGTACCGCAACCCCCAGCGCGACAGCACCTTGTCGACCAGCCGGTAGGTGCCGCCGTACAGGTCGGCCGGCAGGACCATGTGCGCGCCGGCCTGGCACACGACCGTGATCAGCGCGTGCTCGGCGGCCATGCCGGAGGAAAAGCACACGGCGCAATCCGCCCTCCAACTCGCCCAGTGCCCGCTCCAGCGCCGCCCGCGTCGGATTGGCCGAGCGCGCGTAGTCGTAGTCCTCGACAAACTCCGCCGGCCGCCGCTGGGCATAGGTCGAGGTCTGGTGGATCGCGGGGATGACCGAGCCGAAGCTCGGGTCGGGCTCGAGCCCGGCGTGGACCGCGCGCGTGGCGAACGAGTCGCCGCCAGGCCGTCAGGCTCACGTGGCGAGCGCTTCCAGCAGGTCGGTGCGGGTGACGATCCCGACCGGCCGCCCGGCATCGGTCACGAGCAGCGCCTGCTGGTCGCCGACCAGCAGCTCGACCGCGTCCCTGACCGGATCCTGGCGTCGAGACCGCGGGCAACGGCGGCTCCATGACCTCGCACGATCTCGGCCTCGAGCAGCATCGCGTCCTCGGCAGCGTGCCCCAGCAGCCCGCGCTCGGAGATCGCGCCGACGACGGTGGCGCGATCGTGGGCGCTGACCACCGGCAGCTGCGAGACGCGGTGCTCGTGCAGCCGCGCGATCGCGTCGCGGACGCGGAAGTGGGTCTCGACCGAGACGAGCGGCGGCATCTCTCCGGCCTGCGCCTTGCGCGCGAGCACCTCGCCGACGGCCAGGTTGGTGTCGCGCTCGAGAAAGCCGTACTGGCGCATCCAGCTGTCGGAGAAGATCTTCGACAGGTAGGAGCGCCCGCCGTCGGGCATGATTACCACGACCAGCGCGTCCGGATCCTCGATCTCGGCCGCGACTTTGAGCGCCGCGTGCACGGCCAGACCGCCCGAGCCGCCGGCGAGGATGCCCTCGACCTGGGCCAGCCGGCGCGTGGTCAGAAACGCTTCACGGTCCGAGACGGTGACCCAGCGGTCGACGAGTGAGGCGATCGAAGGTCTCGGGCCAGAAGTCCTCCCCCACCCCCTCGACCAGGTACGGGTGCACGTTCTCCTCACCGCCCGAGTAGATCGACCCCTCCGGATCCGCCCCCACCACGACCAGCTCGGGACGGTGCTCGCGCAAGTAGCGCGCCGTGCCGGTGACCGTGCCCCCGGTCCCGACCCCGACCACGAGGTGGGTGATCTGCCCGGCGGTCTGCTCCCACAGCTCGGGCCCGGTCGACTCGTAGTGGGCCTGTGGGTTGGCCTGGTTGAAGTACTGGTTGGGCTGAAATGCGCCCGGAATCTCGGCCGTGAGGCGGTCCGCCACGCGGTAGTAGGAGCGCGGCGAGTCGGGCGCCACGTCGGTCGGCGCGACCACCACCTCCGCCCCGTAGGCGCGCAGCAGGTCGATCTTCTCCTTCGACATCTTGTCCGGCATCACCGCGATCACGCGATAGCCCTTCAGGCGCGCGGCGATCGCGAGCCCGGTGCCGGTGTTGCCCGAGGTCGGCTCGACGATCGTGCCGCCGGGTTGAAGCTTCCCGTCCCGCTCGGCCGCCTCGATCAGCGCGACCGCGATCCGGTCCTTGATCGAACCGCCGGGGTTGAAGACCTCCAGCTTGGCGACGAGCCGCGGACGCAGCCCCGCGCCGATGCGACGCAGACTGACGAGCGGCGTGTCGCCGATCGTCTCGAGGATCGAATCCTTGATCGCTGGAACTGCGGCTGTGGTGGACATGGACACAGTCTGATACGATGCTTCGGCCGATCGGCAAACTGACGCAGATGATGCGGTAGAATCAGCTATCTTGGTCGCCGATTCTGCGGATACACTGCGATCATCCCGGTCTCACCGAATGATCCTCAGACGCGCGTCGACGCGGTCGACATGGCGATCCTCGAGTCGGTCGCCGCCGACGCTCGCATCTCCAATCAGCGCATCGCCGAGCGCGTCGGCATCGCGCCCTCGACCTCGCTGGCGCGCCTGCGCTCGCTGCGCGAGCGCGGGGTGATCCGCGGCTTCCACGCCGAGGTCGACCTGGCCGCCCTCGGCCGTCCGCTGCAGGCGCTCGTCGCGGTCCGGCTGACCGTGCACGCGCGCGAGCAGATCGACGCCTTCACCCGCGACGTGAGCGAGCTGCCCGGAGTGCTGATGGTCTTTCACCTCACCGGCGTGACCGACTACCTGGTCTGGGTCGCCGCCGCGGACCCGCAGGAGCTGCGGGACTTCGTCGTCGATCACCTCGCGACCCACCCGTCGGTCGCGCACGCCGAGACCTCGCTGATCTACGAGCACCGCCGCGGCCCGGGAATCTGGGGCGCCGCCGACCCGGCCTAGCCCCAGCGCCTCCGTCGCCGACTCGAGCAGCGCGCCGGCGATCAGATTGCCGGCGCCGCCGAGCGGCAAGAAACCCGGCACGAACGAGGCGACGGCGCCGAAGTCGAGCGAGATGCGAGTGGCCCGCATCGGCGGGCTCGACCCGCCAGCGCAGGTCGAGTCCCTCGGGGTCCGTCGGCTCGTTCGGGATGCGGTCGATGTAAACGCAGCTCGGCGGCTCGGTGCGGACCGCGACGCACAGCTCGAAGGTCTTCATGAACGGGCTCTGCTTGACGTAGATGACCGCGCGCACGTGCAGCGGCTCGGCTTGCAAGACCTCCAGCTCGCGCATCAGCTCGCCGTTCCACTCGCGGTAGCGATCGACAGCCGCCAGCAGCTCGAAGCACTCCTGCGGCGAGGCCGGCACGAGCGCGCTCGCTGACCCGGAGATCTGCTTTCATGCCCGTATCTTATAGCATCGCGCCGCGATGGCACCCATCACCGGCTCCGCCACCAAGGACATCGACGCGCCGATCGACCGCTGCTGGGAGCTGATCGAGGACGTCGCGATCGCACCCGAGTGGCAGAACGGGCTCGTGCGGCTGGAGGTCGTCGAGCGCGACGACCAGGACCGGCCGCTGGTGTGCGACACGCTCTCTGACGCCAAGCTGCGCAAGGTCAAGAGCCGCGTGCGCTTCTCCTATGAGGCGCCGACGCGACTCTCGTGGCACCCAGCTCGAGGGCGACCTGCCCTCGATGCGAGGGCCACTGGGAGCTCGAGGACCTGGGCGGAGACCGCACGCGCGTGACCTATTCAGCGTGGCGGTCGATCCCGGGCTCGGTCGGGCTTCTTCGCGCGCGGGCCACTCGAGCGGGCGGCGCGGGCGATCCTGGTCAACCCGCGCCCCAAAGAGCTGGCCTCCCGCCTCAGGGTCTGACAATCGGGGATGGCCGGCGCGCATGCGCGCCGGCCCCGGCCGGAACATGTTCCGGCCGGCGGGTCGGCACATGTGCCGACCCGAAAGAAATGAAGGGCGATCGCGTGGGCGCGGCGAACCTACCGGCATGGCCACCAAGGCGATCGTCTCCTACGACGGCACGGCCAACGACCGCGACGCGTTGGCGCTGGCGAGCTGCTGAGCCGCGCCGGCGTGCGAGCTGGTGCTCGCCTACGTGCGCCACGCGTCCCGAGCCGGTGCGCGTGCGGCCGAGGCCCTGCTGCGAGGCGGCGCGAGCTGGCTCGGGAACCCCGACGTCGCGCGGCGCGTCGTCGTGAGCGGCTCGACCCCCGACGGCCTCAAATGGCTCGCCAGCAGCGAGGATGCGGCGCTCGTCATCTTCGGATCCGACTACCGCACGCCCGCCGGCCGCGTCTCGCCCCAGCATTCGACCGAGTCGCTGCTCGACGGCGGAGCCCCCGCGGTGGCGATCGCGCCCGCGGGCTACGCCCAGCTCGAGCCGCGGCATCCGCTCGCTCGCCCTGTTCGCGGCGCCCGACGACGACGCCGCGCGAGAGACCGCGGGCGAGCTCGCCGAGAGCTTCGACGCCACGCTGACGCGCGAGCGGGCGCACGCCGACATGCTCGTGATCGGCTCCCGTTCGGAGGCGCCGCTAGGCACGGTGATGATCTCCGCCTCGCTCCGAGCGCGCGATCGAGGACGCCGAAGGCCCCGTTCTTGTGGTGCCGCGCGGCGTCCCGATCAGGTTTCCTCAGTACGCGGCACTCGCTTGAGTGGCCGCTAGGGCAGCACGAGCTGGCTGTCGCCGAACTCGTGCCAGAGATAGCCGTGCTCGAGCGCGGCCTCATACGCGCGCCGGAGCAGCTTGGGTCCGGCGGCCGCCTCGAGCAGCTTCAGGTGCGAAGCCTCGGGCTCGTGCCAGCCGCTGATCATTCCGTCGACGACGTGGAGCCCTCGCTCGGGGGTGATCACGAGGTTGGTCCAGCCGTCGGCGGGTGAGACCGTGCGCCCGCTGCCGGCGACGGTCTCGAGCGCGCGCACCACGGTGGTGCCGACCGCGATCACCCGCCGGGCGCCGTTGACCAGCTCGGCCGTCGCCTCCGGGACCTCGAACTCCTCCGGAAAGGGCGGCTCGTGGCGCTCCGGTGATGAGACGCCGCAGTGCAGCGTCAGCGGCGCGAACTGGACGCCGCGGGCGACCAGGCGCGTGATCAGCTCGGGCGTGAAGGGCCGGCCGGCGCTCGGCATCTCGGAGCTCCCCGGTCGTGTGGCGTATACGTTCTGGTAAGCGTCGAGCGGCCAGCGCCCGCCCTGGTGCGCGTAGGAGATCGGCTCGCCGTGGTGCTCGAGGTAGGGCTCGACGGCAGTGTCGAGGCGCGCAACCACGAGCCGCTGCCCGCCCAGGTAAGGCGCGGCCAGCTCGAGGCTGGCGCCGCCGTCCAGGGTGAGTCGCCGGCCAGTGCGGGCCCTGAGCGGCTTTGAGCCGTCGGCGCTGCGCAGCTCGACCACGCGCCACGCGTCGCTCAGGCCGGGGACGCGGGTCGAGAAGTGGACCCTCGCGGAGCCGTCTGCGACGCCCAGCGCCGCCGGCAGCGTGGCGGAGACGTTGATGACCAGCACGTCGCCGGGCTCGAGCAGCTCGGGCAGGTCGCGGAAGCGGGCGTGCTTGATCTGGCCCGTCGTCCTGCGCGTGACCATCAGCCGCACGCCCTCGCGCGCGACCCCGCGGTATTCAGGCGGCTCGTGGGCGCCTAGCGCGAGTGCGCTCATCGGCTCGCGACCGCGAGCTCCCGGGCCTGGTAGCGGCCGCTCGGGAGCTCTCCCTCGACCAGCTCGAGCAGCCCCGGGACGCTCTCCTCGGGCGGCGGCCGGTCCGAGATGTCCTCGCCCGGAAAGGCCTCCTGGTGCATGCGCGTGCGCATGTCGCCCGGGTCGACCGCGTACACCTTGAGCGATGGCTGCTCGTGGGCGAGGATCGCTGTGAGCTGCTCGAGTGCGGCCTTCGACGAGCCGTAGCCGCCCCAGCCCTCGTAGGGCTCGATCGCTGCGTCGGAGGTGATGTTGAGGATCCGCCCCCCGTCCACCATGCGCGGCAGCACCAGCTGGATCAGCGCGAGCGGCGCGACCACGTTGACGTCGTAGACCCGGCTCAGATCTTCGAGTTGGTAGTCCGCGAGCGCCGGCTGAGGGCTCGGGCCGAGCACGCTCGCGTTGTTCACGAGCACGTCCACCCGCTCGCCGGCGGCGGCGACAAGGGCGCTGCGGTGGGCGGCGTCGGCGACGTCGCCGGCGATCGCAACGACCTCGGTGAGAGCGCCGAGTTCTTCCTCGGCGGCGCGGAGGTCGGCCGCAGTGCGGGCGTCGATGACGAGCGAATAGCGCTCGCGCGCCAGCGCGCGAGCCAGAGCCAGGCCGAGGCCGCGCGAGGCCCCCGTGACGATTGCAAGCGGCATAGCGCCAAGGTAGCTGCCCGCAGGTCCCGGGCGCCAGAGGGAATTGGTCCTAGGACTCGGCCTCGACCAATCCCTCGTTGACGGCCTTGACCGCCGCCGCGGTGCGGTCGGGGACGCCGAGTTTCGCGAGCACGCGGCCGACGTGGGCCTTGACGGTTTTCTCCGCAATCCCGAGCTCGAACGCGATGCGCTTGTTGGAGCGGCCCCTGGCGAGCAGCACGAGCACCTCGTGTTCGCGCCGGGTCAGGAGCTCGCGCTGGGCGGGCGCCGGGGTCGCGCCCTGTGCGACCGCCTCCACGAGCCGCGCGGCCGCGGCTGGATTGAGCATCGCCTCGCCTGCGTACGCGGTGCGCACGGCCTGCGCCAGCTCCTGCGGACGGACGTTCTTGAGCAGGTAGCCGGCGGCGCCGGCCTGGATCGCGGGCAGCAGGCGCTCGTCGTCGAGGAAGCTCGTCGAGCGCGATCACTCGCGCCGCGGGTAGCCGGCGCCGCAGCTCTCGCATCGCGCCGACGCCGTCGAGCTTGGGCATCACGAGGTCCATCAGGATCACGTCCGGGTCGAGCTCCTGCGCCAGCGCCACCGCCTGCTCGCCATCGCCTGCCTCGCCGACCACCTGAAGGCCGTCCTGGAGCTCGAGGAATGCTCGCAGTCCCTCGCGCACGACCTCGTGGTCGTCGACGAGCAATACGCGGATCACGGCCTCGGGACCTCCAGCCGCACCGTTGTGCCTCCGCCCGGCGTCGAGGAGATGTGGAGGCGGCCGCCCAACTCCCGGGCGCGCTCCTCCATCGAGGTCAGGCCAAGATGGGTGGAGCCCAGCCGCGCCGCGGCGGGCTCGAAGCCCACGCCGTCGTCCTGCACCTCGACCGCCCCCTGTCCGAGCCGCACGATGATGCGCCTGGCGCCCGAGTGCCTCACCGCGTTGTGAAGCGCTTCGTCGGCGATGCGGAGGATCGTCTCCTCCCCGCGCTGCGGGGAGCCGTCGGCCTCGAGCTCGATTGAGATGCCGTGCACGCGGGAGAGCATGGCGATCTCCTTGCGCAGGACTCCCACCAGGCCGTCGCGCTCGAGCTCGGGCGGGCGCAGGCCGAGGATCAGCGAGCGCAGCTCCTCCAACGCCTCGCGGGCGAGCTCTTGGACTCGGTCGAGCGCTGCGGCCGGGGCCTCGCCACGGGCGAGCAGCGTGCTCGCGGCCTCGGCGGTAAGGATCAGGCTGAACAGCTTCTGGCTGACGACGTCGTGCAGGTCGAGCGCGAGCCGGTTGCGCTCAGACAGGATCGAGAGCTCGCGGCTCTGCTCGTACAGGCGTGCGTTGGTGATCGCGATCGCCGCGTGCGCCGCCAAGCAGCTCGATCAGTGCCTGATCGGCCTGGTCGAAGGAGGCCTCATCGCGCTTCTCCGTGAGGTAGAACGCCCCGATCACCTCCTGAGCGGAGACGATCGGCACGCCGAGGAACGAGCGCATGTCCGGGTGCTCGCGCGGCCACCAGCCGCGGAAACGGGGATCGCGGTGGATGTCGTCGGTGCGAAACGGCTCCGGCGTCTCCAGCATCGCACCGAGCATGCCGTGGGTCCGTGGCAGCGGCCCCATGGCCGCAATCAGCTCCTCGCTCATCCCCGAGACGAGGAAGCGGCGAAAGCCGCCCTCGCCATCTGGGATGCCGAGGGCGGCAAAGCGCGCGTGTGCGAGCTCTCGCGCGGAATGCACGAGCTGCTGCAGGACCTGCTCTACCGACCGCTGCGAAGCCACCGCCAGCACCGCACTGGAGACGGCCTCCAGCGCGGGGCTGAGCGGGCTTTCAGAGTCGCTTACTTCGTGCAGGAAATCGACGGCTTCTTGTTCACGGTCCCGCTCTTGAACTTGAGCGAGAACGTGCTCTTCCAGTGACCGCTGCACGTGGACGGATTGTTGATCAGCGAGTTGCTGCCATTCGTCGCCTGCGCCTTGAGGTTGAAGCTGTCGAGCGTCGCCTTGCTGGGCACGGTGAACAGCTTCGTAAACAGGATTTCGATCCCGCCGCTCTTGCCCTTGAACAGGCGCCCGATCACGTTCTCCTGGGCGAGGCCGCCTAGGTTGCCGTGGAGGATCAGCGAGGCGATGTCGCCCTTGTGCTGGGGCTTGCCGAGATACAGCGTGGTCGGCGCGGTGATCTTGCCGAAGGGCGGCACGGTGGCGATTGTGGTGCCGGTGCCGACTTGGCTGGCGGTCGGACATCCGCTGGGCCCCGTCGGTGGAACGGTGCTCGGGTTGCACAGCGCCGTCACCGATTTGGCGCTCGTCGCGAAGCCCTTCTGGGTCGTGATCGTCAGACCGGTCGGCAGACCCTTCTGGCCGAACGGGCCGGTCGCGCTGACCGTCAGCGCCGACTTGGCCTTGGCCTTATTAGGGCTGACGCTGACCTTGATCTTCGGCCCCGAGGCCGCGAGCGCGAGACCGCTGAGCGCCAGCGTCCCCACCCCTCCTAAGACAATTCCTTTGCGGATCATTGTGCCTCCTTTCACGATGGTCGGATCCCTCCGACTCTCCGGGTTCGGGGCACATACTAGGGCGGACCCCGCTTACGCGCGGCAGGTGATCAGCAGCGGCTGGGTGACCGGCCCGCTCTGGAACTGAAGCGTCACGCTGCCGGTCCAATCGCCGGTCGTGCACGTGGGCGGGTTGGTGATCAGCGAATAGGTCTTTGAGCCGACCTTGTGCACGGCGTGCGCCTTGAGGCTAAGGTGGTCGAGGGTCGCGGTGACTCCCGAGGGCAGGCTGGGCAGATGGCTGAAGAGCATCTCGAGGCCGCCGCCGGAGGGCGTGAACAGGCGTCCTGTGGCCTTCTCCTTGTTGCCGAGCACGGTCGCGGTGAGCACGATCGAGGCGATGTCGCCCTTCTGCTGCGCCTTGCCCAGGTAGAGCGTGAAGGGCACCTTCTGCTGGCCCAAGATCGAGACCGTCGCCACGACCTCGCCCGACCCGATCTTGCTGTTCGCGGGGCACGAGGAGTGGCTCGGATTGCACAGGGCCGCGACCGACTTGGCGCTTGAGCGGAAGCCCTTCTGGACCGTGATCTGGATCGAGCTGGGGAGGCTCGAGGCGGTGAACGGTCCGGTGGCGGAGACCTTCAGCTTGGAGTGGGCGCCGGCCGTGTTGGGAGACACGCTGGCGGTGATCGTCGGGCCGGCGGCCAGCGCGACGCCCGAGGTGGTGGCCACGGCCATCGCGAGGAGTGCGGCTGCCCTGCGCATCGCCGTGAAGTATCGCCGATTCCGGTGGCGGTAGCCTGAACCCATGCGCTCCATGCCCCGCTCCTGGATCGTGATGCAGGCGCTGATCATCGTGTTCGTGCTGGCGGGCATGGTGATCGCGCTCACGCGGCTCCTTTGAGCTCGCACTTCTTTCCCCGGGACGAGTACTTCATGCGCCTCGCGCTGCGGGAGGCCTCGCGCGCGCTAGAGCATGACGACGTGCCCATCGGGGCCGTGATCGTGCGCGAGGGTGAGGTGATCGGGACGGGTCGCAACGAGCGCGAGGAGCGCTCCGATCCGACCGCCCACGCGGAGATGATCGCGCTGCGCGAGGCGGCGCGGGCGCTCGGCAGCTGGCGCGTGCTCGACGCGGTCATGTACATCACGCTCGAGCCGTGCGCGATGTGCGCCGGAGCGATCGTGCTGGCGCGCGTCCCGCGCGTGATCTACGGCGCCACCGACCCCAAGGCCGGCGCGGCCGGCAGCGTGCTCGACGTGCTCGGCGAGCCCAAGCTCAACCACCGGCCGCAGGTCGAGTACGGCCTGCTCGCGGGCGAGTGCGCCGAGCTGCTGCAGCGATTCTTCGCGTCCCGGCGCTGAGGCTCGTGGGCTGGCTCAGGCGGTCGCAGGGCTCGGCAGCCAGCTGAACAGTCGCGCGGCGATCGCCGCCGCCGCCACTCCCCAGATCGCGAGCAGGAGCAGGTCCTTGAGCGACAGTGCCGCTCCCAGGCTGGAGTGAACCGAAGCCAGGTGCAACGCCGCCGCGAGGTGCTCGACCGGGAACAGGGAGGCGATCGACCTGAGCGTGGGGCCCAGGTTCGTGCTCGGGATCCAGATGCCCGAGATGAAGTACAGCGGCATCATCGTCGCTTGCACGATCGGCTGAGCCGCGTCGACGGACCGGATCAGGCCTGCGACGGCGTAGCCGATGCAGGCGAAGGAGAGGGTGCCGACGATCACAGCCAGCGCGATCGCCACGAGCGCCCCGGGGGACATCGTCACGCCGTAGGCGAGTCGGCCGACGACCAGCAGCAGGGCGGTCATGATCGCAGTCGTGACCAAGGTGGACAGGGCCTGCCCGGCGATCAGGATCGCCGGAGCGACCGGCGTAGCACGGCGACGCTTGAGCACGCCGGTCTCGCGCGCGGTCGCGACCGACACGACCAGGCCCGCGTAGGCGGCTGTGATGATCGACAGCGCCATGATGCCGGCGACGTAGAACTGCGAGAGGTGGACCCGCACGCCGTCGACGGTCGTCATGGTCGTGAGGCCGACGACGGTCAAGTCCCACATCAACCACCTGTTCGGGAAGGCCGGGCTGCGCGACCGCGCACAGGCGGTGCGCTACGCGTACCGGCATGGGTTCGCGGAGCCGCCCGGGTAGGGGGATTGCGGCGTCGGGCGGGCTGGGCGGCGGCGGTCCGCGGCTGGCTGGGGCCGGCGGCGCGCGGCGGCCGCGGCGGGGCGCGCGGCGGCCCGCGAGATGCCGGCTTCTGGGCGACGCCCCTACTTTGGGATGTTTTGCTTCCTATACGGGACTTTCATCCCAAAGCTGGCATCCCAGTCCGTGGCGAGGTGCTCACCCTCGGCCGGTGAGACACCCGGATTGCGGGTCTGCTTCGGACCCGTAGGCGCTCGACTTGTCCTCTAACGTTCGGGCCGCAACCGGAGAGGTGGCAGAGCGGTTGAATGCGCCGGTCTCGAAAACCGGTATGGGCGGTTTCGTCCATCGAGGGTTCGAATCCCTCCCTCTCCGCTGCTCGTAGTGCAGTCGCGAGCCGTGGGTCGAGGTCTCGGCCGACTTCGCGGCTGTCAGTCGGCTGGGCTCCGCGCGTCCCCGGTCACGAGATTGGGCGGTAGGATCCGGCTAGCGGGAGCGTCAGCTCATTCGACTGGGGGGTTAGTGCCCAAGGGTTCGAATCTGGAGTATTCGGCCAACGAGATCTTCGGCGACTCGGAGTCGCCGCGGTCCTACATCGGCAACGTCCCGCAGCCAAACGGGGCGGGACGATGATTCTCAGGCAGTACTACCTGGGCTGCCTGGCGCACGCTTCCTACCTGATCGCCGACCAGGCAGGAGGTCATGCGGCGGTAGTCGATCCGCAGCGGGACATCGGGGAATACCTGGCCGCCGCGGAGGAGCTCGATTGCACCATCGAGCATGTGTTCCTGACGCATATGCACGCCGACTTCATCGCCGGTCATCTCGAGCTCCGTGATCGCGTCGGGGCGACGATTCACCTCGGTGCGGAGGCAAGCGCGGAGTACGAGTTCACGCCGATGGCCGATGGCGACGAGGTCCGGCTGGGTCGGGTCAAGCTGTCTGTGCTGCAGACGCCAGGGCATTCGCCCGAGTCGATCTCGATTCTCGTGTTCGACCCGGACCACAGCGAGGAGCATCCATACGCAGTGCTGACGGGCGACACGCTCTTCATCGGCGACGTCGGGCGCCCCGACCTGCGCGCCTCGCTCGGGTGGGGCGCCGAGCAGCTCGCGAGCATGCTGTACGACTCGCTGCACGACAAGCTCCTGCTGCTGCCCGACGAGACGCTCGTCTACCCCGCCCACGGCGCTGGCTCGCTGTGCGGCAAGAACATCTCCACCGACACGGTCTCCACGCTCGGTGAGCAGCGCAAGTACAACTATGCGCTGCAACCGATGAATCGGGAGCAGTTCATCGAGGTAGTCACGGCAGACCAGCCGGACACGCCGGCGTACTTCACCTACGACGCGGTGCTCAACTCGCGTGAGCATCCGTCGCTCGACGACGCGCTCGCCCGTGAGCTGCAGCCGTTATCGCTCGAACAGCTGCTGTACCACATGGAGAGCGGGGCACAGCTGCTTGACACGCGCGAGCAGGCGGAGTTCGAGGGCGCGCATATCCGCGGCGCGATCAACATCGGGCTCGGGGGCTCGTTTGCGACCTGGTGCGGGACGATCCTCGATCCCCAACGATCGGTCGTCCTGGTCGCCGAGCCGGGCCGCGAAACCGAAGCGGCAACGCGCCTCGGCAGGATCGGCTTCGACACAGTCGCCGGCTATCTCGCCGGCGGGATGCAACAGCTGGACGACGCGCCGGAACTGGTCGAGCGAACCGAGCGGATCACCGCCTCCGCCGCCGCTGAGCAACTTGCGGCCTCGCCTCACCCACTGGTTGTCGACGTTCGCAGCAGCCGGGAGTGGAACGAGGGTCACGTCGAGGGGGCGCTGAACCTGCCGCTCTCGCAACTCTCCGATCGTTTGCAAGAGCTCCCCTCCGATCAGCCGTTGATCGTCTACTGCGCGAGCGGCTACCGGTCGACGATCGCCACAAGCCTGATTCGCCGCGAAGGACGAGACGAGGTCCTAAATCTGGTCGGCGGCCTGGGAGCGTGGGACTCAGCTCGGCTGCCGACTGTGTCCGCGGAGGGCTGAGGGCTCAACCTCCCGCCGGCGCCGGAGCTGAGGCCGACTCCAATTGGCCCGCACGCGCCGCTTCTGAATGCTCGCGGCTGTCGCGCGAGGAGATCAGTACCGCGGCCAGTATCGCTCCGGCGATTGCGAAGCCGGCGCCGACGAGGAACGCAGCATCGAAGCCCTTAGTCAGTGCCACGCCCACGGTGTGAGTCCCCGAATGGAAGAGTGCCTGCGTCCGGCTATTGGCGACCGTCGCGAGGATCGCCAGACCGAGCGCGCCTCCAACCTGCTGTGCCGTGTTGATGAGCCCGGATGCGAGTCCGGCCTCGTGAGGCCGGATCCCGGTCACAGCGGCGATCGTCACCGGCACGAACGCCAATCCGAGGCCGAACGCGGCGAGCAGCGACGGGCCTAGGACATCAGCCGCAAACGAGCCGCCCGTGGCCGGCAGCTGCGAGAACCAGACCAGGGCGCCCGCGACGAGCAGGAGACCGGCGACTAGGGGCGGCTTGAATCCAACACGGGTGACGAGCTGCGAGGCGAGCCCGGCCGAAACGATGATCCCGCCTGCGAGTGGTAGGTAGGAGATGCCGGTCTTGATCGCCGAGTAGTGAAGGACGTTCTGGAGATAGAGCGAGATGAAGAAGAACATCGAGAAGAGCGCCATTCCGATCAGCAGGCCCACGACGTTGGCCCCGCGCAAGGTCCGCAGGCGGAAGATCGAAAATGGCATCAGCGGGTGGCGCTGACGCCGTTCGATGACGAGGAAGAGGATGAGCAGGAGAACGGCGCCCCCAAGACGGAGCAAGGTGGCGGTCGATCCCCAACCCGCGTTGACCGCCTCCACGACCGCGTAGACGAGTAGCGCGAGACCGGCGGTCACGGCGACGGCGCCGGGGATATCAAACGTTCTGGCATCGCCCTCCGCGCGGCTCTCGACCAGTACCCGGGGGGCAGATGCCGCCGCCAGCAGTCCGATCGGAACGTTGACGAACAACACCCAGCGCCAGCTCAGCCCGCTTGTGAGAATCCCACCGAGCAGCACTCCGGCAGCGCCTCCGGCCCCGGCGACCGCGCCCCAGATACCCAACGCGCGATTGCGCTCGGCGCCCTCGGCGAAAGTGGTCGTGATGATCGACAGGGCGGCGGGTGAGACGATCGCAGCGCCCAGGCCCTGCACGGCGCGGGCCGTGATCAGCCAGCCCTCGGACTGGGCAAGCCCACCCGCGAAGGAGGCGAGCGAGAACAGCACAAGGCCGACGATGAACAAGCGCCTGCGCCCAAGCACGTCGGCGAGCCTGCCGCCGAGCAGGAGAAAGCCGCCGAAGGTGAGCGTGTAGGCGTTCACGACCCACGACAAGTCAGTACGGGAGAACTGGAGGTGCCTTCCGATCGACGGCAGCGCGACGTTGACGATCGACGCATCGATTACGATCACAAACTGAGTCATCGCGAGGAGCAGAAGTGCGATGTTCTTGGCGCGCGGGGTGTAAAGGGCTCCGCCCTGGGTCGCGTCTGAAGTAGTCATTTGGAAGCTGACCTCCGGTTCCGGTTGCGTTCCGGAACTATAGTGAACTATGATTCCGGTTGTCAAGACGGCCGTAGTAAAGACACTGTGACCACCGAGACCTCCTCCCCAGATGCCACGCGGGCCTTACGCGCCGACGCGCGCCGCAACCGCGAGCGCATCCTGGAGAGCGCGAGGGCCGTGTTCGCCGAGGCGGGCGCGGACGCGCAAATGGACGACGTCGCGCGCCGAGCCGGCGTCGGGGTAGGCACGGTCTATCGGCACTTCCCGACGAAGGAGGCGCTCATGGTCGAGCTGGTGCGCCAGAAGTTCCGGCTGTTTGGCGACCGTATGCGCGCGGCTCTAGAGCGCGAGGGGGACCCGTTCGCGGCGTTGGCCGACGTGATGCGCCTCAACGCCGAGACCGCGGCCAAGGACGCCGCGACACAGCTCGCGATCACGAGCGCCGGCGATCACATCTGGCGCCAGGCGAGCGCTGAGCAGGAGGAGCTGCTGGCGCTCACCGATCAGCTGATCGCGCGCGCCCGCCGCGCGGGGACGATCCGCCCCGACGTGAGAGGAAGCGACATCGGCATGCTGATGTGCGGCGTCTGCTCGTCGATGGGCTTCAACCTTCCCGGCTTCGACTGGCGCCGCCACCTCGACTTCGTGATCGACACGTTGAAGGCCTGAGCTCGGTCGCACCGAGCGCGGCCTAAACAGGAGCCTGGGTCGTTGTGCCCGGTGGTTGCTGTCCGCTGCCGGGGTTCGGCAGCCTCAGCCAACGCGCGATCTTGCCGTTGCGGATCAGGAACGCGGTGGCGGCGAGCGTGCCGGTTCCCGAGCCGCAGCCGCCACCCACCCGATTCGTCAACTTGAACGTGGCGAAGATGTAGGCACCATGCCGCGAGGTCGAGACGAGTTGCGCGCCGCAGGGGAGCAGCCGGTTGAAGTCGCGCGCCTGCGCCGGAGTGTCGATCCGAACCGGCGCGGTCCCGTCCGCGACGACGGCGGGCAGGGCGAAGTAAGAGGCGGCCTTGGCGATGTTCCCTGACCGGAGCGCCTGCGCCCAGTCGCGGATCACGCTCGCGTCAGTGATCGATGCTGATGACCCGCAGCCGGAGCTCGCCAGCGCTCCGGCGATTGCCAGAGTGGCGAGCATGCGACGGCGAGTGACCACCTACTGATCGTCGCACGTCGCTGTGTCCGCGATGGCGGTCAGTCAGCGAGGGACTTGTAGTAGTCCCGCCAGATCAGTTTGTAGATCGGTATCCAGCGAGGGATGTCGCGGACGCCGGGGATCAGAGGGACGAGGATGAAGGCGAGGCTGAGCACGCCCATGATCGTCATCACCAGGATGTCGGCATTCGCGGACGTGGAGAAGGGCTTGATCTGGTACCAGAAGGTGTAGAGCCAGAGCCAGGATTGGCCGGGATAGCTTCCCGTCTCGTTCATCATCCCCCACTGCGTCCCGAGCAGATGCTCGGCCTGGGCACGACTTGCGAGCACGCCGCCATCGGCCATGAACAGAAGCGGCTTGGTGTAGTCGGTCTGGTAGAAGTGCTGGCTGGTGAGCAGCGCGCCATCCAGGCCGCCGCCCTGGGCGAAGGTCAACAGTGAGCTCATGAGGGTCGCGACCGGGCCGGAGTTGCCCGACGCGACCGAGACCGAGTCGCCCGGGCCCACCTTTGCCTTGGAGAGCGCATTGCCGTAGGCCGTGGTCCAAGCGCCCTGCTGCTTGGCGGAGGCGCGCTCGTATGTCGCGAGCGCGGAGTGCAGCGCTGGCTGACCAGTGATCGACGAGAGCGGCATGAGTACGAAGTCGCGCGCGGTGTTGACCGGATGGGCGACACCGAGCCATTTCTGTAGGTGAATGAACCACTCGTGCTGGCCAGAGCCGTTGTGGTTGTATGGCGGACCGTAGGTCGCCGTCGTGCTCGTGCCGTCGAGCTCGGAGACGGCGGTGGTCACGAAGTCGACCGGATCCGAGCGCGACCACTGCTTGATCGTCGAAGACTTCTCATCCGGCGAGGAGAACAGGATCGTGAGCACCAGCGTGATCAACGTCACGATCCCGAGGGCGATCGAGAACTCCTTGACGAGGTCGTAGGAGCGGTAGCTCCCCGCCCAGTTGCGCGCTGCCTCGTTCTCCTGCCGACGGCGCTCGCGGAGGCTCATGGCGCCGGCTCGGACATCGGGGCCGATGAGGACCGACGCTCGCGCGGCTCTGGCGGCGGCACGACCCCGCTGTTGCGCACCATCAGCACGTGCACGATCACAAGCACGATGACCGCGGCGGGAAGCACCAGGATGTGGTAGCTGTACATCTGGCCGAAGTTCATGAGGTTGAAGAACGAGCCCACGCCGGCCGAGTTCATTGCATCTTTGGCCTGTGTTGAGATCCACTGCGAGTCGAAGTTCTGCTGGGAGACGTAGCCCGTCAGCGCGGTCGGAATGGAGACCAAGAACGCGAGCGCGCCCGTGATCCAGGTGCGGGTCCGGCCACCGCGCCAAGCCGACATCCAGAACTTGCCCCACAGATGGATAACCAGGAAGAAGAAGAACAGCTCGACGGACCACAGATGCATGCCGTTGAAGAACAGCCCCACCCCCGTGTCGTGCCACCAGGCGGGTCCCTTCAGAGTCAGCACCAGCCCGGAGAGGATGCAGACCGCCAGCGAGGCCAGCGACAGCACGCCAAACACGTAGATCCACGAGGAAACGTACGAGGGCTGCTTGTCAGCGAGCAGCTTTTCCGGCGGTAGCGCGCCAACCGCGCGCTCTCGCAAGGCGACCGTCCAGGAGCGCCGCCGAGGTTTCGGTGAGGCAACGCTCATGGCTGCTCCCCAGTGGCGTGGTGCCCGCGGGGGAACGGAAGCGCGATCGCCAGCGCGAACAAGACCAGCATCGCGATGATCACGATCACATTCGGCCACGACATGGTGAAGAAGTGCCAGTGCACGTAACCGGCGTGATGATTGAGGTTGAAGATTGCGGCAGTCATTTCTGCGTATCAGCTTTCCGTTTTGACGCCGGTGGGCCATCGGCGAAGAACCGGCGCGACCATGTGGAGAACTACTGACCGCCCAGGGGAAATGGCAGGAGTCACGAAGAAGCCGGAGCGGGGTCCAGCCACGACAGGAGCCGCGCCGAGACGCGGCTCCCACACAGGCGATCTCCGAGACGGTCTTCGTCAGAGCCCGATGCACACCGACTTCGTCTCGGTGTACTCGTGGATCACCTCTTCGCCCATCTCGCGTCCCCAGCCCGACTGCTTGTAACCCCCGAACGGTAACGCCGCGTCGAAGATGTTGTAGCTATTGACCCAGACCGTGCCCGCCTTGCAGCTTTGGGATCAGACGGTGTGCCTTGCTCAGATCGTTGCGTCTAGATACCCGCCGCCAAGCCGTAGATCGTCTCGTTTGCCGCCGAGGCAACTCCTCGGCATCCTTGAACGGAATCGCTGTCACGACCGGCCCGAAGATCTCCTCGTCGTAGACCTTCTTGTCCTGGCCGATGTCCATCAACACGGTGGGCTCGACGAAGTAGCCCGCGTCACCGACTTGGCTGCCGCCCGCGACGCACGGGCGCCCTCATCGCTCCCCAGCGCAGGTATCCCGTGACACGCTCGAGCTGGGTCTGCGAAACGAGCGGTCCCATCTGGTGTCAGGATCGAGTCCCGCGCCCGACCTTGATGTTCTTCGGCGAATTCCGTGATCCCCTCCACCACCTTGTCGTAGTCGCTTCTGCTCGATGTACAGCCGCGAGCCGGCGCAACAGCATTGTCCCTGGTTGAAGAAGATCGCGTTGGCGGCGCCGGGAATGGCGTTCTCGAGGTCCGCGTCCTCGAGAATGATGTTGGGTGACTTGCCCCCGAGCTCGAGCGTGACCCTCTTCAGGTCGTTTGCGGCGGCTTTCACGATGAGCTTGCCGACTTCGGTCGAGCCCGTGAACGCCACCTTGTCCATCCTGGGATGGCGCGGCCAGCTGCGGCGCCCGCGGTCTCGCCGAATCCGGTGAACACGTTCACGACGCCGTCAGGGAGTCCCGCCTCCTGCATCAACTCGGCGAGCCGCAGCCCGGTCAGCGGTGTCTCTTCGGCCACCTTGAGTACGATCGTGCAACCCGTCGCGAGCGCCGGACCGAGCTTCCAAGCCGCCATCAACAGGGGAAATTCCACGGAATGATCTGGCCGACGACGCCGATCGGCTCCTTGCGCGTGTAAGCGTGATACTCAGCGCCCGGAGTGTAGGGAACCGAGATCGCGATGGTGTTGCCTTCGATCTTCGTTGCCCAGCCCGCCATGTAGTGGAACAGGTCCGCCGCGAGCGGGACGTCGGCAGCCCGTGCGACCACGATCGGCTTGCCGTTGTCGAGCGACTCGAGCTGCGCCAACTCCTCGACGTTCTCCAGGATGAGATCACCGATACGCCAGACCAAGCGGCCTCGTTCCGAGGCTGTCAGCCGGCTCCAGTCGGAGTCCTCGAATGCCCTGCGGGCGGCGGCGACGGCGAGATCGACGTCATGGGCATCGCCGGCCGGGACGCGGTCGATCACCTCACCGCGAGCGGGGTCGTAGACATCAAACGTCTCTCCGCTGGCGGCTGAGATCCACTGGCCATCGATCAGCATGCGCTTTGTTTGAGCGAGAAACGCTTGCCGCGGTGAGGTGGTCTCCAATGTCGTTGCCATGGTGGTTCGTCCTCCTTGTGGTGTTGGCATGGATCAGCCGCTTGCGACGCGGCCGAATTCCACGATCGACTCTTGCGACGTGGCTATCGTGCGCGGCTCGCACGTCGGAGTCATCCGAACTTCCACGCAGAGCGGCGTGGAGAATCACCGACTGTCCGCGGAGCGGGAGCGCTGCACGGGAGCCCCTGGCCCGCTACCGCTGGCGGTCATCGCGCGACACCCGAGGTGGTAGCAATCTCCGCTAGCAGTGCGGGCGAGCTGGCTCAGCCGCGCGTGAAGTGCGGCGAGGGGCGCCACCGGCGAGGAGTAGAAGCGGCTCGTAGACGCCGATCGTCTCGCCACAGTGCGCGCAGCGCAGGGATCGAATCGGCGGTTGGCCTCTGCTCGCTTCCATTCCAGCGTGAGGCTGTCCGTGGCTCGAGCGGTAATCATCTGCAGTCGGCCACAGCCCGCTGGCGGGGAACTACTCGACAATCTCAAGCGCCTCCGGGGGTTATGCTCAAGCCGGCGCGAGCGGCAAGTTGTTTCGGTACTCGGGATGAACGACTCACCGGCGGATGAGAGGGCCCGGCGCCTGCTCGATGTGGGAAGAACGCTCGTGTCCGAGCTCGATGTGGAGACGGTGCTCGGCCGCCTCCTCGATGAGGCCCGCGCGATCACGGGGGCCCGCTACGCCGCCCTCGGCGTACTGGACGAAAAACGCAGCGAACTCGCACGGTTCGTGACAGTTGGGGTAGACAGCGCGACTCGGCGCGCGATCGGCGATCTCCCGCGCGGTCGTGGCGTACTGGGCGTGCTGATCGAAGATCCCAGGCCGCTAAGACTCGTGCACGTTGGCGAGCACCCTCGAGAGCTACGGCTTTCCGGCAGGTCATCCACCGATGGACAGTTTTCTCGGCGTGCCAGTCGTGATCCGCGGTGTTGCGTGGGGCAATCTCTACCTGACCGAGAAGCAAGACGGCAGCGGGTTCACCGAAGGTGACGAGGAGGCGGCCGTCGCGCTGGCCCAGTGGACCGCGATCGCGCTGGAGAACGCTCGGCTCTACGAGTCGAGCGAACGGCGCCGACAGCGGGCGGAGCGAGCCGTCGAGGCGCTGCGCGCCGCGCGCGACATAGCCGACGCGGTCGGCAGCGAGGTAGAGCTCGAGCGCGTCCTGGAGCTCATTGTCAAGCGCAGCCGTGCCCTCGTGGAGGCACGCAGCGTCCTGATCATGCTGCGCGACGGCGACGAGCTCGTGGTGGCTGCAACGGCGGGCTACGCCAGTGATGCGAAAGGGCATCGGCTGCTCGTTGCACGCTCTACGTCTGGAGAGGTGTTCGAGCGTCGCCGTCCGCAACGGGTCACCGACGCTCCCGCGTTGCTTCGTATCGGGCCCGACGAGCTTGGAGTCCCCGGTGCGCGGACCGCGCTGCTTGTCCCGATGGTCCACCGCGGTGTTGGCGTCGGAGTACTCGCCGCATTTGATCGCGGCAGCGCAGGTGCACCCTTCACGGCGGACGATGAGGAGGTATTGAGGACTTTCGCGGCCTCCGCCGCTACCGCGGTCGCAATCAGGCGCAGCGTCGAAGCCGATCGGCTACGAGCGGCGATCGCGGCCGCCGAAGCGGAGCGGGCGCGCTGGGCGCGGGAACTCCACGATCAGACGCTTCAATCGCTGGGAGCGCTGCGGGTACTGCTCGCCTCCGCGCAGCGGCGCAACAGCGCGCTCGAGCGGGAGCCGGCGATCGGTCAGGCGATCCAGGACATCGAACTTGAGACCGACAATCTTCGTTCGATCATCACCGATCTCCGCCCGGCGCTGCTCGATGACCTGGGTCTGGTTCCGGCGATCGAGGCGCTGCTCGAGCGCCGACGCGACCTAGGCCTCGCGATCCGCAGTCAGCTCGCGCTGCCGGATCCCGCAAGCGACGTGATCAGCCGAGAGCTGGAGACCACGGTCTACGGACTTATTCAGGAAGCGCTCACAAACGTGGCCAAGCACGCCCGGGCGAGCAGCGTCCGCGTATCAGTTGTACTGATGGACGGACACATCACGATCGAAGTGCAGGACGACGGAGACGGTTTCGATACGGCCGGCGTCACGTCGGGGTTTGGGCTGACCGGCATGCGCGAGCGTGTATACCTCGCCGGCGGATCGCTCGAGTTGAATTCCAGCGAACACGGCACACTGCTACAAGCCAGCCTGCCCGCCCGCTAACGCGAACGGCGCCTCAAACGGACAACCGAGCCTAACGATCGGACGCGAACGGCTGGCATCCGGCGAGTGCGCCCACTCGAATGCGGAAGAGTACGGATCCGCGTCCGGCATCGGCTAGCAACAATCGACTCCGATGGCTTCCGCTTCGTCCGCCCGTCGTGAGCGCCTGCGCGTCGTGGTAGCAGGCGGCGGCGTGGCGGGCCTAGAGGCGCTGCTCGCACTGCGCGCGCTCGCGGGCGATCGCGTAGCGCTTCACCTGATCTCGCCCGGCGATGAGTTTGTTTACAGGCCATTGGAGGTGCTCGAGCCATTCGATTCACGCGCGATGGTTCGAATTCCCTGGGCGCGCCTGCTCGACGATCTTCGCGTAAGTCACACCTCGTCCGCCTTGCGTGAGGTTGACATCGACGGCGGGCGCGCGCGCACCACGACCGCCCAGCATGTGACGTTCGATCTACTGGTCGTCGCTACGGGGGCGGAGACGCAACCCGCCAAAGCCGGTGCAATCACGGTCGGGGCGCTGGGAGCCACCGACCGCCTGCGCCGGATGCTCGACCGCATGAGGGCTGGGTCGGTCAAGACGGTGGCATTTGTCGTACCGCCGGGGTCCACGTGGACGTTGCCGATCTACGAGCTGGCCCTTCTCACCGCGCGTTTCGCTCGCGAAGCGGGCTCCGAGGCTGAGCTACTACTGGTGACGGCCGAGACCACCCCGCTCGAGGTCTTTGGTTCCAAGGCGGGCGAGATGGTCCGCGATCTACTCACGGCATCGTCGATTCGGCTCTCGACAGTCGACCTCGACGAAGACGCCGAAGTCCCCTGGCTCAAGCTCCCCGCCGGCGTTCGACCCGACGCGATCGTGTCTATGCCACGGCTTCTAGGACCTGGGATCGAAGGGCTGCGAACTGACCCCGAAGGATTCCTGCCAGTTGACGAACATGGATTGGTCGTGGGCGAGACCGACGTCTACGCCGCGGGAGACGCGGTCAGTTTTCCGGTAAAGCAGGGTGGGTTGGCGACACAGCAGGCCGACGCGCTGGCTGCTCACATTGCCCGCCGGGCTGGGGCCGACGTCGAATTTCACGCCTTCGAACCCATGCTGCGGGGTATGTTGCTGACGGGGGAGGCACCGCGCTACCTGCGCACCGCCCTCACGGCGGCGGCCTCGGAGCCGGAGTTGAGCGAAGAGTCGCCGTGGTGGCCGCCGGTCAAGATCGTAGGCAGATATCTCGCGCCCTATCTGGCTCAACGCGTCGGCTGGGCCACCGGGGCCCGAAGTGGCTAGGTTGCGACGTTGCTCTCGACCAGGCGGTGATCGAGCGCGTAGCGCACGAGCTCAGAGCGAGAAGCCAGCCGCAGCTTCTGCTGGATGTGCGCGCGGTGCGTCTCGATGGTCCTGACCGAGAGGTAGAGCTGTTTCGCGATCTGCGCGTTGGTGTTCCCCAGCGCGATCAGTCTGAGGATCTCCGTCTCACGTCCCGATAGGCCGTCGGGCGGTCCGGGTGGAGGCTCGGCCGCGATCCGTGCCCCCAGGCGAGGATTGAGGTAGCCCTCGCCGGCCGCCGCGCGCCGCACGGCCTGCACGAGTTCGGTGTCCGCCGCGTCTTTCAGCACGTAACCCAAGACGCCGGCGCTCAGCGCTCGCCGCGCGTAGGCGGCCTCGGTCTGCATAGTCAAGACCACGATCTGGGTGGCGGGCGCTTCCTCACGTAGCGCGGGAACGACATCGAGGCTCGAGCCCTCGGGCATATTCAGGTCAAGCACCAACACATCGGGCCGATGGCCGCGCACGTATCGGCGAGCGTCGGCGAGCGTCTCCGCCTCGGCCACGACCTCGAATCCACTCTCCGCCTCGAGCAATGCGCGCAGGCCCCTGCGCACGACGGCGTGGTCGTCCGCGATCACAACCCGAATCGGCTCTGGCTCAGAGCGCGGCATCGTGGGCTGCGAGCTTTGGGTCATGCGAAAGAACTTAGCTCCACTCGGGCGGTTCGCCTAACTGACGGGTACGAGGGATTCGAGGTATGGCGAGAGATATCTCGCGACGATCTTGGCGGGCGGGTCCCACAACGGCTCTTCACTGACCTGGGAGCTCGAACCGTGGCCGCCGGTGACGTGCGCGCTGAGGTAAAGAGGCTTGTCTGGGCCGAGCAGGAGCCCGTGAATCTTGGGGTGAAAAGGCCGCGGGTCTACGTCCGCGCCCGCGAGCGCAGCGATCGCCAGCGCGGCCGTGTCGGCCTGCTGCGCAGCTATGCCTCCGTGTTTGATCGCGAAGTCCGTCGCATCACCCGCCGCGAACACCTTGTCCAAGCCACGCACTCGGCAGTGCGGGTCGATCGGAATGAATCCGCTTTCGGCTCCCCCGGGAACGCCGGGGGTTGGCGGCCCGAAGAGCTGGGGTAGCGCAACGATCCGGTCGGCATTGAGCAGCCGCTCGCCGGGTCGGATCCTGATCTGGCCCGGCTCGGAGACCGTGCTGTGCGCCGAGGTGATCACGCTGACCCTTTTCTCATCAAGCACGTGACCGACCGCTTCGCTGACAGCGCCACCAAAAATGGCCAGTGGCGCATCCTCAGGTGTCACGATCGTGAGCCTGACCTCGGCTTGCATGCCGTAGGCGCGGCGAGCGGTCATCAGCGCCAGCTCGTAAAGCGGCAGAGGCCATGGCATCGCGGTCGGAGCGAGGAAAGCAACCGAGCGAACGTAGCCGCCTTCTATGTCTTGAAGCAGTCCGTGCAGCTGCTCGTCGAGCAGCCTGTCGTCGATCGTGACGACGCTTTTGAACGCCGGGCGAAGCCGCGCGCCCATTGCGAGCAGAAGCGCGTCAAACTCGAGGCGCAACCCGCTCTCGGTGTGGACAAGCGATGACGGAGCGTCGAGCCATTTGAACCGATCCCGTTGGAGGGTCGCACCTATGTCCTGGGCGATCTCGTCGAGCGAGTATCGTCGAGCGGCCTGCAGCCCGAACGGCTCATTGACGGTAAGCGGCCGATAGACGAAATCATGCTCGGGCGCGAGGAGAATGGTGCTCACGAGCTCGCCGGCGAATTGGCGAAGGGCCAGCGCCGCCTCGAGCGCGGCAACGCCGCCGCCCGCAATCACAACGCGAAAGGGGTGATTGGCGGGTTGCTGCTCAATCATTTGATCTCCGATCCATAGTGATCTGACGCCCGGAAACGTTCCAGGCACGGATGGCGACCCAGTGGTTTCTTTCGCCGGGGGCCCACGTGTCGAGCTCGAGGGCGTCCAAGCGTCGCTGCACGCTTGGATTCGTCACTTCCTGCGTGACACCGGCGATGATCACGCTCCAGCCGATTCGCCGATCTGGCTCGACGCCGTCGATCTCAAAAGCTGCCTTCGCCAGGCGGCAGAGGAAGTAGAACTTCGACCCGACATTGGTACGAAAGGCGACGGACTGCGACGGGGCGTCGTAGACGTAGTTGACCGGACGGATGATCGGCACCTCGCCGCTGCCTCCTACGGCGACCCTACCGAAGGTGTTGGCAGCCAGCAGCCGGAGGCACTCTTCACGAGTCAGCTCAAGTATCGCTCGCCGCTCCACGCTCGCGCGTGTTCCCATCGCAATCACCGTCCGATCTCGGTGCAGGTCTCCGCCCAAATTAGGTGCGGAGTGCGAGCGCGACAGCCGGGCAAAGCCGCCGCGTGGTTGCGTGAAACTACGGAGGAGGCCTGGTCTGATGCAATTCCGGCCCGTGGTCTCTCGGCCCCGCATCGAGCGGCTGCTAGGGGCCGCCTGGCAGCGTCGCGTCACCCTAGTGGTAGCGGACGCGGGATACGGCAAAACGACGGCCCTGCGCCCGATGGCGGCAGACGAGCGCACGCGATGGCTCGGTCTGCGGGCTGGAGATCGAGAGGTCGAGACGCTTGCGGCACGCGTCGATGAGGCGCTGGGCGCCGGATCCCGCCGTGCCTCTGCGGGGGAGCGTGCCGCGATCGGGGCTGCTGACCGCCAGAGCCTGGCCGAAGGGCGGGCCGCGCTCGTGTGCGAAAGGCTCGACTCGGACGAGGGCGAGCTCCTGCTCGTGCTCGATGACGTCGATCAGCTAAAGGATGATGACTCGGCAGCGCAATTTTTGACGACGCTGTGCCTGCAGGCACCGTCTCGACTGCACATCGTCCTGAGCGGACGCCAGCTACCGGGGCTCGGACTCGGGTCGGCGCGCGGGCGCGGCGAGCTGGTGGAGCTCACTGCGCGAGACCTCGCGTTCTCCCCCGAAGAGGCGAGGTCTCTGCTCGTCGACCGGCTGGGGCCGGGCGCGGACGACCTCGCCGATGACTGCTGGTCGCTCACCGCCGGCTGGCCAGCCGCACTTCAACTGATCGCGGATCGGCTGGAGCGAGTCACTCCTACCCGCTGGCGAGAGGCGCTCGAGCAGCTACGTCAGCGACGCGGGACGGTCTGGCGGGAGTTCGCGGCGGACCTGGTCGAGCGCGAGGAGCAGCCGGCCCAACGCATTCTCGCCGTCGCGAGCATCGCTCCGCTCGTGGAAGCGGACCTGCTCGCGGCACTGGGAATCGCAGCGGCGGAGCGCGAGATGGACAGACTTGAGACCCGGGGGCTTCTGGTTGCATCGGGAGAGCTCGGGTCGCGGGCGCTCTCGCCGGTGCTGGCCGAAGCTGTAAAAGAGCGGCTCCCAGTCGGCGACGCCGAGGAGCTTCGTCGCCAGACCGCCGCGTGGTTCGAGCAGCGCGATCGTTTGGAGGAGGCGCTCGAGTGCGTGACCGCGGGGCCAAGGGGCGAGGTGCAATCGCTGATCCAGCGGTGCGGCGAGCGGCTCATTGCACAGGCCGGAGGGTTGCGAGTCGCCGAAGTTATCCGCGACCTCGGGCCCGGGGAGGATCTCGTGCTGAACACGCTCCTCGCGCAGGCCCTCGTTGCCGCCGGTGACTGGGACGGGGCGATGGAGGTCTTCGCCGCCATTCAACGCGATGCGGGGAGCGCACCGCTGGCCGCCCCTGTCGCCTGGCGTCTCGGTGCACTCTTGTACCTCCGCTCGGAGTTCGAGGCGGCGGAGGATGTGCTCTCAGCCGCCTACAGCGAGGACGCCCGAACGCGCGACGACGCGCTCGTCGCGGCCTGGCTGAGCTCCACCCTGTGGGGCCGTGGCGAGGTAGATCGCGGGGAGCTGGTGGCAGCTGTCGCGCTCCGGCAGGCCGAAGCGAGCGGCGACTCCGCCGCGCGCGGCGCCGCGCACGTATCAGTGGCTCTCGCAGCTGCCAGCCGGGGAGATCGCGAACAAAACGAGCGCCATTACCGGCTCGCGTTAAACGCGGCCACGAACGCGATGGACTCAACACAGCTCGCTCGCATTCACACGAATCTGAGCTCGCGGGCCGCGGAGGAGGGCGATTACACGGGCGCGATCAAGGAGGCCGACCTGGCGATAAGCGCAGGCGCGGGCCACAACCTGTTCAGTGCGCTCGCGATGTCGAACAAGGCCGAGGCGCTGATGCACGTCGGCGAGCTCGACGAAGCCCGTGCTCTCCTGACGCAGGCGATCGAGATGTTCACGGAGCTTGGCTCGCTACTGGTGTGCGCGCCATACACGCAGCTGGGCGCCCTCGACGCCGAGCGCGGCGACTTCGCCCGCGCCCGTGCGTCGCTGGAACGCGCTCGTCGTCTCGCCGAGCAGGCCGGCGACGTCCATGCCCTCGTCTTTGCGCTCGCGGGGCTAGCCGAGCTCCTCGTGGACGAGGACCCTGAGAGTGCGCGCACATATGCGATCGAAGCTGTGACGCAGGCGTCGAGCCTCGAGCGGGCGAACGCGCTCTGCACGAGATCCTGGGTGGAGCTCAAGGCGGGGAGCCGCGATGAGGCAGCGAGGCTCTCGCTGGAGGCGCAGTCTGAGGCGCGGCGCATTGATGACAGTCCCTCGCTTGCGAGAGCGCTCGAACTGGGCGGGGCCGCCCGGAGCCCGGCAGACGAGGCCCAGCTCGAAGCGGCGATACAGGTATGGCGCGAGATCGGGGACCCAGTCGCAACGTTGCGCGCTGAGCTGACGTTAGCCGCCTGCCGCGGCGACGAGGGGCGCATCGAAACGCTTCACGGCGAGCTAGCTCGGCGCGGTGTGGGGGCCGAGCTCGGCGTGGCGGGGCTGCTGCTGGACGAGCAGCAGGCGGGGTCGTCCGTCGCTGTCACGACGCTGGGGCGCTTCGCCGTCTCGCGGGCTGGGCAAGCGATCCCATCTGTCTCCTGGCAATCACGCAAGGCTCGCGACCTGCTGAAGATGCTGGCGGCTCGCCGCGGACGGCCGCTGACGCGGGACGCCGCGGCGGAGGCGCTGTGGCCGAACGAGCGCGCTGAACCCCTGTCAAACCGGCTGTCGGTGGCGCTCAGCACGGTGCGGAAGGTCCTCGATCCGGACCGGTCACTGCCCCCAGACCATTTCATCGCCGCGGACAGCCAGTCGCTGGCGCTGCGCGCGGACCACGTGACCCTCGATGTGACCGATTTCCTGAAGGCAGCCGCTGCCGGCGTGGCGCTCGCCTCCGAAGGTGACTGGGGAGCGGCCGAGCGCGAGCTGCGACGGGCCGAGGGGCTGTACACGGGTGATTTCCTGGAAGAGGACCTGTACGAGGACTGGGCCGCCGACTGCCGTGAGGAGGCTCGGTCCGCGGCGCAGGAGGTTTCACGGCTGCTCGCCCGCGCCGCCGCGCGACGAGACGACGAGGAGGACGCGGCCCGCTGCCTGCGACGCCTGCTCGAGCGAGACCCGTACGACGCTGACGCTTGGACCGCGTTCCTGGGTACGCAGCTGCGGCTGCGGCGGTACGGCGAAGCGCGCCGTCAGCACGCCGTCTATGCCCGTCGCATGGCCGAGCTGGCGGTGGCGCCCGTAGCGCTTGCGCGAACCGCCGAAGCTCGACCTTAAGGCGGTCCTAAGCCGACTCGAAGCCCCAGGGCCGAAAGTGCTCGCCGATGAGCACGCTCGGAATCGAGATCTACGGGTCGCGCGGCAATGCCGCGCCTGACGAGGCTCGGCTTCTGGGGCTCCGGCTGCAGAAAATCGACTGGTAACGAAATAGGAGGCGCTGCATGCATTTTCCAAACTGGGGTCATGCAACAGGAATGTTTCGAGGATCGCGCGGGTTCACACCAGCGGCGCTAATCGCCATCGTGCCCGCGATCGCCCTTGCCACTGGTTGCGGCGGCGGCGGGGCGGCCAAGACGACCGCGAGCACCGCAAAACCAAAGATCCACGCCGTCGCGGCCAGGAAAACGACCGCGCCGGCGAAACACGCGAGCACATCCGGAGGCGGCCTCTCAGGCGCTTGGTCGGGTCAGTACGGCGGCGCGTATGCGGGCACCTTCAAGCTGCACTGGACTCAGTCAGGATCGAGCCTGAACGGCACGATCAAGCTTTCGGCACCCGGTGGCACGCTGGGGGTACACGGAACCCTCGCCGGCAACTCGATCCGCTTCGGCACCGTCGGCTCGGTCGCCATCACCTACTCGGGCACGGTCTCTGGCAGCTCGATGTCGGGGTCCTACAGCACGCCCAACGGGGGCGGTTCCTGGAGCGCGAGCAAGACGTCCTGAGCCACTACGCCGACGCCGCGGTGATCCGCGCCTCGGCCTCGCGCAGCTTGTAGCGCTGCACCTTCCCGGTCGGCGTGCGCGGCAGGTCCTCGACGAACTCGACCACGTGCGGATACTCGTAGCGGCGCAGGTGCTGCTTGCACCACAGGCGCAGCTCGTCGGCAAGAGCGTCGCCGTCGTCGGGCTGCGAGGCGCAAATGACAAACGCCTTGATGCGGCTGACGTCGGCGATGGTGATACCGATTACCGCTGCCTCCGATACGGCCTCGTGGCGCACAAGGCAGGACTCGACGTCTGCCGGCGAGACCCACAGGCCGCCGACCTTGATCATGTCGTCGGCCCGGCCCTGGTAGACGTAGTGTCCGTCCGGCGTCCTGATGTAGCGATCGCCGGTATAGAACCAGTCGCCGCGCATGCAGTGACGCGTCTTCTCCGACTGGTGCCAATACGCGGCGGCGCAGCTCGCGCCACGTACGAGCAGGTCTCCCGCTTCGCCCGGTCGCACCTCGGCGCCGCGCTCGTCAATTAGCCGCAGCGAGTACCCGGGGAGCGGACGGCCCGACGTTCCCGGGGTCAGATCCTCGAGCGTGTTGGAGCAGTAGATGTGGAGCATCTCGGTCGAGCCGATCCCGTCGAGGATCGGCACCCCGGTGATCTGCAGCCAGCGCTCGAGCACTGCCGCGGGCAACGCTTCAGCGGCTGAGACGCACGCCCGTACGCCCGAGAAATCGGCCGCGCCAGCCGCCTCCGACTTGACCATCGCGGCATACAGCGCGGGCACCGAGAAGAACAGGGTGGGGGGCGACCTGCGAACTGTTTCGACGATCCGCTCCGGCGTGGCGCGGCCGCGAAGGAGCACCGAACGAGCGCCGACCGAGAGCGGAAACGAGAGCCCGTTGCCGAGGCCGTAGGCGTGGAACAGCTTGGTCGTCGAGAAGCAGACATCGTCGGCGCCGATGCGGAGCACTTCCCGCGCGTAGGTGTCGACGGTGACGCCGATGTCCTCGTGGCGGTGGACGACTCCCTTGGGGCGGCCGGTCGAGCCCGAGCTGTAGAGCCAGAAGGCCATGTCATCGCGGTGGGTGTCAAGCGCCGGCGGGAGCTCTCCGACACGCTCGCCGACCACTCGATCAAAGCTCGGGTACCGACCGGAGTCGCCACCCGCAACGAGGACGTGGAGTCCCGGTCGCCGGTCCAGGGTCTCCTCGAGGCTGGGCAGCAGAGAGGCCTCGATCACCAGCACTCGGGCGTAGCTGTCGTCCAGATAGTAGGCGTAGTTGTCGACCCGGTCCATCGGGTTGACCGGCACCGGCACTGCCCCGATCCGCATCGAACCAAGGAACGTCGCCGGGAACGCGGGGGAGTCATCGAGGATCATCAACACGCGCTGCTCGCGCTCCACGCCGAGCTCGCGCAGGTAGGTTGCAACGCCGGCGCTCAGCCGGGCAAGCCCCGCGTAGGTGACGGTGCGGTCCTCGGTGATCAGCGCGACCGTGTCGGCGCGGCCCGCCTCGAGGTTGCGGTCGAGAATCGTGCTGGCGTTGACCCGCTCGGGGCTCACTCAGCTGCTGATCATGCCAGGCCCGCGGAGGCCACTTCCGAGAAGGCTCCCACGCGGATCATGTCCACCACAGCGGCGATGTCCTCGTCCATGTAGCGGTCGCCGTCGAGGAACGGCACCCGCTCCCGAATCAGCTCAAACGCCTGACGGGTGAGCGGCGAGCAGCGTTCAACGCCGCGCAGCTCGAGCGCCTGCGAGCAGGCGATCAGGTGGATGGCCGCGATGTTCTGCGCGAGCTCGATGATCGTGCGGGCATCGCGCGCCGCGATCGCACCCATCGAGACCTTGTCCTGGTTGTGGCATTCGGTCGAGCGCGAGTGGATCGTGGCCGGGTTGCAGAGCTTCATCGCCTCCGCTGTCATCGCTGAGCAGCACAGCTGCATGCCCTTGAAGCCGTGGTGGATCCCCGCCTGGGGATGGTCGGCCTCGAAGCGCGGGATCAGATTGGGCGTGAGGCCGGCGTTGAACTTCTCGTCGACCACCAGCTCCAGCTGGCGGTCGATCAGGTCGCAGATGTTGGCGAGGGCGACCTTGAGCGAGTCCATCGCCTGACCCATGTGGCCGCCGTAGAAGTTGCCGCCGCTCTCGGCCCTTCCCTCGCCCACGTTGAACAGCGGGTTGTCGTCGGAGGAGTTCATCTCGGTGCTCACCCACTGCTCGACCCAGCTGAGGACGTCCCGCAGCACACCGTTGACGTGAGGCGTGCAGCGGATCGAGTACTTGTCCTGGACCTGGCGCTCGTGCTCGATGAAATCGGCTCCGTTCAGGCGTCCGGGGGCGACCTCGTCGCTGTCGAGCGCGTGACCTGACTCTGCCAGCAGCGCCCTGATGCGGCCGGCGCTCTCCATCATCCCCGCATGGGGCTTGGCGGTGTCGAACAGAAACGCATTGAAGTGGCCGCGGTTGCCGAGCAGCGACTCAGAGGCCATCGCGGTCATCAGGTCCACGAGGTCGGCGAGGTCGCGGGCGGCCGCCGTGGCGAGGCATGCGAAGGCGGTCATGAAGGACGTTCCATTGGTCAGCGCCAGCCCCTCCTTGGCTTCCAGCTCGAGTGGCTCGATTCCGAGCTCGCGCAGCACGTCACGGGCTTGCCGTATCTGGCCCCCCGCGCTGACGCGCGTCTCGCCCAGCAGCGCGCGGGCCACGTAGGAGAGCGGCACGAGATCGCCGCTCGCGCCGCACGAGCCTCGCTCGGGCACGAGCGGCACGACATCGTGGTTGAGCAGGTCGAGCAGCCGTTCGAGCAGCTCGACCCGCACGGCCGAGTTGCCCTTGGCGAGGCAATTTGCGCGCAGCAGCATCGCGACGCGCACTACCTCGGGTGGAGCGGTCGGCCCGGTGCCACAGCCGAGAAAACGGATCAAGTTGCGCTGCAGGCCTGCCGTCTTGGCGGAGCCCACCTGGCGGTGTGCGCTGTCTCCCAGCCCAGTGGTCACGCCGTAGATCGGGATCTCCTGCGCGATCAGGGTTAGCTTGAGCTCGCGCGAGGCGCGCACCGCCGCGGCGGCGCGCTCGGATAGCCGCACGACGCGATCACCGCGCGCAACGTCGAGGGCGTCGCTGATGGTCAGCGATCCGCCGTCCAGCTCGAGCGAGGTCCGGCGCAGGGCCCCACCTGAAACCGCGGTGAGGGTCACGTGCGCAATGTCGCATGGTGTTAGAGTCGACGCAACCGACACGCACCGAAAGGGGCGCTTCGTGCAGCTCAGCCGCCCTTTGGACGGCACTGACCGCAGGATCATTGCGTTGCTACGCGAGGACGCGAAGCGCACGTTTGCGAGCATTGGCACCGAGGTGGGGCTGTCCTCGACGGCAATCAAGCGTCGCGTCGACCGGCTCCAGCACGACGGCGTGATCGTCGGCTATGGCGCGCGGATCGATCCGCGCGCGCTGGGCGAGGGGATCGAGGCGTTGATCGAGGTCTACTGCGCCGAGCGGGTCGCGCCGGCCGACGTAGGCCGCTCGCTGGCCGGACTCGAGCAGGTGATCGCCGCCTTCACGGTCTCCGGGGAAGCGGATGCCGTGATCCGCGCACGGATGGAGAGCATCGGCGATCTGGAGAAGTTCGTCGAGCGTCTGCGCCGCGACCCAAATGTGGTGCGGACCAAGACCTTGATCGTGCTCTCCACCCTGATCGACCGCCCCTCATGAGGCGTAGGCTTTCGCAGTCGAAGAGGAGGAGAGGCCGATGAGCACGCTGACGAAGCGCCCCACCTTCGCGGCTCCCGACACCGCCGTTGAGCGCCGTGAAGACGGCACGCTCGTTTTCACCTCCCGCCACGCGCTCGAGCGCTGGGAGGTATCGATCCCGGCTGTCGTGCGCGCCCACGCCGAAGCTCACCCCGAGCGTCCCCTCGCGGCTGAGCGCGACGACCATGGGGAGTGGGTGAAGCTCACCTACGGCGAGGCGCGTGAGAAGGCCGACGCTTTGGCGCAGGCGCTCCTCGAACTCGGTCTGAGCCCGGAGCGGCCGATCATGATCCTCTCGGGCAACTCGCTCGCCCACCTGCTCGTGAGCCTCGGCGCCTACACGGCCGGCATCCCCGTGATGCCGATCAGCGTGGCCTATTCGCTGATGAGCTCCGACCATGCCCGGATCAAGGCGATCGCTGAGCTCACTACGCCAGGGCTTGTTTTCGCCGACGACGGAGATGCATTCGCCAAGGCCCTCGACGCGCTCGCGCCTGAGCACACGCTGATCGCGCGCGGAGAGCGGGCGGGTGCCCTGCAGCTGGACCAGCTCGCGCGCACCCAGCCGGGCGCCGAGGTGGAGGAGGCCTTCGCGCAGATCACCCCCGACACCACCGCCAAGCTGCTCTTCACCTCCGGCTCGACCGGCGTCCCCAAGGGGGTCGTCAACACCCATCGGATGCTGTGCTCCGACCAGGCGATGCTCCAGCTGATCTGGCCGTTTCTGGTCGATGAGCCGCCGGTGCTGGTCGACTGGCTGCCCTGGAGTCATACCTTCGGCGCCAACCACAACCTGAACCTCGTGCTGTTCAACGGCGGCACGCTCTTCATCGACGACGGCAAGCCCGCCCCGCCGCTGTTCCCGCGCACGATCGCGGCGCTCAAGTCGGTCTCCCCCACGCTCTACTTCAACGTCCCCGCCGGCTTCGCGCTGCTGGCGCCCGCGCTCGAGAACGACGAATCACTGGCGCGGACGTTCTTCAGCCGGCTGCGGTTCATGTTCTACGCCGGGGCCGCGCTGCCCGAGGGGCTCGCGCGGCGGCTGCGCCACATCGCCGGTGGCAAAGCCGATCACGACGTTCCGCTGACCTCGAGTTGGGGCACCACCGAGACGGCGCCGGCGGCCACCAGCGCGCACTTCGACAACGCCGCCATGGGCTGCATTGGCGTGCCGCTGGCGGGCACGGCGATAAAGCTCGCGCCGGTGGCGGGCAAGCTCGAGATCAGGGTCAAGGGGCCGCAGGTGACGCCGGGCTACTTCCGCGCACCCGAGCTGTCCGAGAGCTCGTTCGACGAGGAGGGCTACTACCGCTCGGGAGACGCGGGCGAACCGGTCGACGAGCAGGACGCCAACAAAGGGCTGCTGTTCACCGGCCGGATCGCCGAGGACTTCAAGCTGCTGACCGGCACTTGGGTGACGGTCGGCCCGTTGCGGATGAGGCTGTTGAGCGAGGCCAGGGTGCTGACCGATGCTGTGATCTGCGGCCAAGACTGCGATTACGTGGCCGCGCTCGCGTGGGTGAATCAGGCCGAGGCGCGCAAGCTCGCCGCCAGTGAGACCGATGTCGCCATCGATCACCCGCGGCTGCGCGAGCACCTGGCGCTGGCGCTCCAGACCCTCAATCGGGGGGCCGGCTCGGCGGCGCGGATAGAGCGCCTGCTCCTGCTCGCCTCTCCCCCGAGTCTTGACGCCGGCGAGATCACGGACAAGGGCTACATCAACCAGCGGGCCTGTCTAGAGTCGCGGGGCGCCGAAGTAGCGCGGCTGTACGCGATCGAGCTCGACCCAGCGGTGATCACGCCGGCCGCGGTCTGACCGCGATCGTGACGTCGACCAGCGCGCACAGGCGCCCCTGCTCGTCCCGGAACTCGTGGCTCCACAGCCACTCGCGGTCATCGTGGCCGCGCAGCGTCGCGACCACGTCGACGGTGCCCGCGGTGACCGGGCGCAGAAAGCTCGCGGTGTTGCTGAGCCCCATGCCGACGTAGCCATCTCGCCAGACCTCTCGCACCGTCGCCACCGAGGCGACGGTCTCGGCCACGGCCGAGTAGATCCCGCCGTGCAGCAGCCCCAGCGGCTGCTTGAGGTTCTCGCGCACTTCGAAGCGGACGTGCGCAGACTCCGCTGTGAGCTCGACCCAGTCGAGCCCGAGGAACCCTTCGAACGTGCGCTCGAGAGGGATCTCCGGCACCGGTAGGCCGGTGTGGTCCCACGGAGGCAGCGCGACCCCCTAACCGCTGGAGACGACCACGGCCTTGGTCTCGGTGTAGAAGTCAAACGCCTCCTCGCCGTGCTCCTTGCCGTAGCCGCTCGACTTCCAGCCGCCGAAGGGCAGCTCGTCGTAGACCTTGGTCCGAGAGTTGATCCAGGTGTAGCCGGCCTCGATGCGCGCCGCCGCCTCGCGCGCGCGGGCCAGGTCGCGGGTCCAGACCGACGAGCCCAACCCGAACTGCGAGGAGTTCGCCCGCGCGATCGCCTCGTCGAGGTCGGAGACGCGCCAGACCGGCAGCGCCGGGCCGAAGACCTCCTCGATCGCCATGGGCGAATCGTGCGGAGGGTCGGCGACCACGGTCGGCCGGTAGAAGAAGCCCTCCGCAAGCGACGGATCATCCGGGGGGCCTCCCCCGGTCATCAGCGAACCCCCGGCGGCCAGCGTGCGCGAGACCTGGTCGGCCAGTTCAGCGCGACCGCCTTCGGTGTGCATCGGCCCCATCTGGACTCCTTCGGAGTCGCCCGGGCCGACGCGTAGCCGCGCGGCCTTGGCCACGATTTGCTCGATCACCTCGTCGGCGACCGACTCGAACACGTAGACGCGCTTGATCGCGAGGCAGGCCTGGCCGCAGTTGTAGAAACGGCCCATGCTGGCGGCGCTGGCCGCGGCGCCCAGGTCTGCGTCGTCGCAGATGATCATCGGGTCGGAGCCGCCGAGCTCGAGCGTCACGCGCTTTACGCCCTTCGCGCACAGTTGCATGATCCGCTCGCCGACCGGCGTCGAGCCGGTAAACGCGATCTTGCGCACGCTCGGGTGGGTGACCAGTGCCTCGCCGGCGACCGAGCCGCTGCCTGTGACGACATTGAAGACGCCGGGCGGAAGGCCACCCTCGGACAGGAGCTCGCAGAAGCGCAGCGTCGTGAGCGGCGTCGTGGCCGCGGGCTTGGCGATGACCGTGTTGCCGGCGACAACGGCGGGGGCGAGCTTGTTGGCAAGCAGGGTGGTGGGAAAGTTCCAGGGCACGATCGCGCCCACTACCCCGAGCGGGCGGCGGAGCACGAAGCCGTCGACGCCGGGATCGAGCCCCGGCGTGTGCGCGCCCCGCAGCGCCTTGGAGAGGCCGACGTAGTGCATCAGCGTGTCGAGCGCTTTGGCCACCTCGATGCGGGAGTCACGCAGGGTCTTGCCCTGCTCGCGGGTGAGCAGCGCCACCAGCTCGTCGAGGTGCTGCTCGACGTGGTGTGCGGCGCGACCGAGGATCTCGCCTCGCTTCGAGACCGCGAGCGCGGACCACTCCTGCAAGGCCTCCACGGCAGCCCCGACCGCGGCATCGACGTCCGCGGCGGAGCCGGCCGCGACGGAGGCGAAGGGCCTGCCGTCGGCGGGGTTGACGACGGGCAGCGGGTCGCCGCTATTGGCGTGCTCGGCGCCGCCGATGAAAGCCCCCGCATGGGTGACCGTTTGCTGCGCGGTCGTCATGCGCCAACGAACTCCGGCGTGCGCTTCTCGACGAATGCATTCAGGCCCTCGGAGGCGTCGCGCGAGCGGAACAGCTTTTCGATCAAGTCCCGCTCGAGCTCGAGGCCGCCCTTGAGTGGTCTGTCCATCCCCTCGTAGACGGCGCGCTTGATCTCCTGAAGAGCGAGCGGCGGGAGCGCTGAGAGTGCGTGAACGTGGCCGCTGAACTCGTTATAAGAATCAAAAAGGCGGGAGACCAGACCGAGGTGCTGGGCTTCCTCGGGAGAGACTTGGCGGCCAGTCAGCAACAGCTCGAGGGCCGGCCCGGTGCCGATCAGCCTCGGCAGCCGCTGGGTGCCGCCGTTACCCGGCAGCAGGCCGAGTGTGACCTCGGGCGTGCCCATGCGGTAGCGGCCGGCGGCGGCGTAGCGGAGGTCGCAGGCGAGCGCGATCTCGAGCCCGCCGCCGAGCGCGTGACCCGCGATATAGGCGACGAACAGCTTCGGCGAGCGCGCGATGCTCAACAGGGCCTCGTGGGCCAGGCGGATCATCTCCATATTGGACTCGACGTCGTTGGCGAGGAACCGCTTGACGTCTGCGCCGGCGCTGAAGAACTTCTCGCTGGCGCTGCGGACCACGACGACCCGTGCGGCGTCGTCGCCCGCGGCCTCGATGGCCGCAGCGAGCTCGCGCATGAACTCGATGTCGTACGAGTTGGCGGGCGGGTTGTCGAGCACGATCTCGGCGATAGGACCCTGTGCGGAAAACGAAACAGCCATCAGGCCAACCCTCCCACGACGACGGACTTGATCTCAACGTATGAATCGAGGGACTCGACGCCGTGCTCCTTGCCGAAGCCCGACGCCTTCATTCCACCGAAGGGAAGCTCGTCGTAGCCGTAGTGGATCTGGTTGACCCAGGTCATGCCGGCATCGATCTCCTGCGCCGCGCGGTGGATGAGGCGAGCGTCGTGGGTCCAGATCGAGGACCCCAGCCCGTAGGGGGTGTCGTTGGCGAGTCGTAGCGCCTCGTCGAAGTCGTCGAAACGCGCCACCGGCAACACCGGCCCGAACACCTCCTCGCGCATCACGCGCGCGCTTTCCGCGGGCGAGGCGATCACCGCCGGCTCGAGGAAGAACCCGCGCTCGTGACCGCCGGTGCCGCCGCCGATCAGCAGCTCGCCGCCCGAGGAGACGGCGTCTTGCACCTGCTCAACGAGCTCGTCCCGGCCCGCGCGGGTGTGGATCGGGCCCATGCGCAAACGTGGCTTTTCGGCCTTGACCGTGCCGTCGCCGGGCTCGTAGCGGGACACGCGCTCGACCAGCTGGCCGACGAACGCGTCGTAGACGGAGTCGTGCACGAATACGCGCTTGCAGCCGAGGCAGGCCTGGCCGGCATTCCAGTAGCGGCCGATGATGACCGCCTTGACGGCAGCGTCGACGTCGGCGTCGGCGCACACGATTACCGGGTCGGAGCCGCCGAGCTCGAGCGTCACCCGCTTCAGGTCGGGGCCGGCCACGCTCATGACGTGCCGCCCGACCTCGGTCGAGCCGGTGAACGCGACGCGCCGGACGTCGGGGTGTCCGATCAGGGCGTCACCGATCTCCGATCCGCGCCCGGTGACGACGTTGAGAACGCCGTCGGGAACGCCCGCCTCGGAGAAGAGCCGCGCCACCTGGAGCGTCGCCAGCGGGGTCGTGGCCGCGGGCTTGGCGACGACGGTGTTGCCGGACACCAGCGCGGGCGCGACCTTCGTGCCGAGCAACGTGAGGGGGAAGTTGTACGGCGTGATGGCCGCGCAGACGCCCATCGGCCGCCGGATCACGAGACCGTAGGCGGGCCCGAAGGTCGAGGGCAGGTCCTGGTAGGCGCCGCGGACCTTGGTCGCGGCCTCGGCGAAGAAGTGGAGCCCGTGCGTGAGATGGGTCACCTCGCCCCGGGCCTCGGCCAGCGGCTTGCCCTGCTCTGAGGTGAGCGTTGCCGCCAGCTCGGCCGCGTGCTCCTCGATCAGCGACGCCGCGCGCGCGATGACGGCCGCGCGCTTTTCGACGTCGGTTCCCGACCACTCGCCGAATGCGCGCTTGGCGGTCGCAACCGCGAGCTCGACATCCTCGACCGCGCCGGCCGGGACCGTGTCCACGACTTCCTCGGTAGCGGGGTTCAGGATCTCCAGCTCGTCGTGCGCGGCAGCCTGCCGCCATTCGCCGCCGATCAGCATCTCGGGCACGCTCTTACCTCCTCGTCGTCAGGTTCATCAGATATCGCTCGCGGAACCGCTGGTACTCGTCGGCCGCGCTCGACACCCAACGCGCGGCGGCTCCGGAGAGCTCCTTCTTCTCTCGCGCGGGCACGCCGGCCGCCATCACGCGGGCGCGGATCTCGGATCGCTCCGAGACCACCGCGCCCGCGGCCACCATCGCGCCGGCGCCGACGGACGCCCGCTGCAGCACGATGCACCCCATGCCCAAGACGGCCTCGTCGGCGATCACGCAGCCCTCGAGCAGGGCTCCGTGGCCGACGATCACCCGGCGCCCGACCACGGTGGGTAGGTCGTGGGCGCAGTGGATCACCGAGTTGTCCTGGATCGAGGCCTCCTCGCCGATGTCGATGTGCGAATCGTCGCCTCTCAGCACCGCGCCGAACCATATGTTGGCGCGGTCGCCCACGCGCACGTCTCCGACAAGGACGGCGGTGGGAGCCAAAAACACGTCCTCGCCGATCGTCGGCGCGACACCATCGAGCTCGATCAGAGTCGCCATCAGCGCCCGGCGAAGACGGGCTCGCGGCGCTCGCGGGCCGCGCTCAGTCCCTCGCGGTGGTCGTCGCTCTGCAGCAGCGCAGTTTGTGCGAGGCCCTCGGCGAGGATCGTTGAGCGCAGGTCGCTATCCGCGGCCAGATGCAGCAGCCGCTTGGCCGCGCCAAACGACAGCGGCGCGCGCTGTCTCATCAGCTCGGCTCTGCGATGTGCGGCCGCGATCGGATCATCCTCAACCAGCTCGCTGACGAGCCCGAGCCGCAGCGAGGCAGCGGCGTCGAGCTCATCCCCTCCGAGCAGGGCCTCCTTGGCGCGCGCCAAGCCGACCAGCTTGACCAGCCGCGCGATGCCGCCGTGCGTTGGCACCAGACCGAGCCGGCCCTCTCTGAAGAGCAAGCGCGCGCGGGGCGTCGCGATACGCCAGTCGCAGCTGAGCGCGAGCGTCAAACCCACGCCCGTCGCGACGCCGTCGATCACCGCAATGGCGGGCTTCTCAAGCGATTCGAGTGCGTCCATCAGCTCGGTCAGCGCGTGACTCAGATGGCGGTAGGTGCGAGGGTCGTGGAGGTCCTCAAATCGCCGCAGGTCGCCCCCGGCGCAGAAAAAGCCGCCCGCTCCGGTCAACAGGACTGCCGAGACGCTCTCGTCAGTGGCGGCCTGGTCGATCGCGGCGGCAAGCGCGTCGCGCAATTCGGCATCGAGGGCGTTGCGGCGCTCGGGGCGGTTCATCGTCAGCGTCAGAACAGCGTCGCGACGCTCGGTTCGCAGGGACGCGCCGCCCTCACTTGACCTCATCAAGGAGAGACTATACGCTTGCGGCCGTAAGTCAAGTGTCACACGTGAGGACGCCGCATGGTCGCCACCGCAGTCGAAGAACTCGCCCCACGGACCGAAGAAGAGGTAAAGGCACACCTCGAGGCGGGCAAGCTCGTCGAGGGCCTGCAGCACATGTCTCCCAAGTATCTCGAGGGGATGAGGCGGATCCTGACCGTCTCCGCCGACACGGAGCTGGTGAGCGCACCCTCGTACCTGCGCGCAGCCCAGCACGCACCCGCGCTCAACAATTTCGGCTCGGCGATGTCGATCATCCAGGACGAGCTTGCTCACGCGCATATCGGCTACCGGCTGCTCGGAGACCTCGGGGTGGACATGGATTGGCTGATCTACGAGCGGCCGGCAGAGCAGTTCAAGTACCCGTATGCCTTCGACGTCCCGCTCAACTCGTGGGTCGAGCTGGTGTGCGCCAACGCCCTGTACGACCAAGCGGGCTTTGTGCTGCTGAGCGACGTGTATGAGACCTCGACCTTCGGGCCGTGGAAGCGGGCGCTGGCCAAGGTCGACAAGGAGGAGACCTTCCACCTGCGTCACGGCCGGACGTGGCTGCGAAAGCTGAGCAAGGATCCGCATGGCAAGGCGGAGGTCCAGCGCGCGATCGACTGGATGTTCGTCCTCACGCTCGAGTGGTTCGGGCTGCCCGACAACCTCAAGAAGCACTCCGAGCAGCTCGACTACGGCTTCAAGGGCAAGAGCAACGACGAGCTGCGCCAGGCGTGGATGGGCGAGGTGGTGCCGTTCATGGACGAGATCGGGATCGAGGTCCCGGCCCGGTTCGATGTGGACGGTGGCTCCTACGTGGTCGAGTGCCCGTTCCCGGCGCGCTTCGACGAGGAGAAGCGCGAGTGGCTGCTCGACGAGAGCCCGGCCGCCTGGGACGAGGTGCTCGCGCGCTGGCGCGCACGCGGCCCGATGAACAAAGACTACGTGCACACGCTCCAGCGGGGCTATCAGTCTCGCCGGGGGCGGATGCGATCCGAGTCGGTCTGATGGCTGCGGTCTCTGCGCGCGAGGAGGTCGAGGCGCGGCTGTGGGAGGCGCTGCGCCACGTCGAGGACCCCGAGATCCCTGTCTCCGTCGTCGGCATGGGCCTGATCGTCTCGCTCGCCTACGACCCCGCCGCGCGCGCGGCCAACGTGCAGCTGACCTTCACCGCGATGGGCTGTCCCGCGATGGACTTCATCCAGGAGGACGTGCGCGGCGCGCTCGAGGCCGACAGCGACGTCGACACCGTCGCGATCGAGGTGGTTTGGGATCCCGTGTGGACCAAAGACCGCATCCGGGCAGATGCACGCGCCCGGATGCTCGAGCTCGGGATCGCCGTATGAGGCGTTTGGGGTTGCTGGCGGGGTCGTTGGCGGGGTCTCTTTTGGGGTCGCTGGCGGGGTCGCTTCCGGGGCCGAGGCCATGAGCCGAGCCGACGAGACCGTGTGGGAGGTGTTCGCCCGCAAGCAGTACGAAGAACCGCTCCATCATGTGGGCACCGTGACCGAAGAGGACGAGGATCTCGCGATTCTGTGTGCGCGCGCGATCTACGACGAGCAGCCCTGGATCGAGATGGTGCTGGTTCCCCGTCCTGAGATCAGGCAGGCGATTCGCGCATGAGTGCAGTCGGTGGTGATGTCGCGGGCGATGGAGCGAGGAGCACGATGATCAGCCTGATCGGCTCGCTCGCCGACAATAAGAGCGCGCTCGGGCGGCGCTACGGCGAGTGGGCGGTGAGCGCGCCCACAATCGAGTCGGCGGTCGCGGCCGCGGCGATGGCGCAGGACGAGCTCGGTCACGCGCGCTCCACCTATCCGGTGCTGGCGAAGCTCGGGATCACGCGCGAGGAGGGGGCGCTCGACGCTGGCCACCCGTTGCGGACGATCGAGCACGAGCTGCCGGATTGGCCGTCGTTCATCGCAGCCAACCTGGTCGTCGATGGGATCCTGACGACGTTCGTGGCGAGCGCGCGCGAGAGCTCGATCGAGCCGCTGGCACAGCGTGCGCGCAAGATCCTCCAGGAGGAGGGCGCCCATCGGCGTCACGCGGAGGCATGGGCGCGGCGCATCGCCCATGCTGAAGGCGCCGAGGGAGACCTCCTGCAGCGCCGCATCGAGGAGATGTGGGCCGACGCCGCCCGCTGGCCAGGGCCGGACGATGACGCCGGCTACCGCGACGCGATGGCCCAGGGGATGGTGAGTGAGGGCCCGGCGACTGTGCGGGAGCGCGTGCGGCGCTGGCTGACCGATTTGCTCGGGGACCAGGGTCTTGAGGTTGCGCTCGAGGAGCCCCGCGACTGGACGGCCTGGGACGGGGAGGAGCGGCGCGGGGCCGCCCGGGACGGGGAGAAGTGGAGCGGGCCCGCCCGGGACGGGGAGGGACTGCCGTGAAGTGCCCCTTCTGCGAGTCGCCGGAGGTCGAGCTCGTCTCACCGTTCGGCGGCCAGATCATCACGAGCCAGTACCGATGCTGCGCCTGCAACAGCTACTTCGAGGGAGTCAGAGACGACTTCGACGAGCGGCAAGAGGGTTTCGAGGAGCCGGCGCGGCCGGGACCTCATGGATGACCAGCTCCGCCGCCGTTCGGTCGGCGCACCCGCGGCGAGGTCGCTGCTGCTCACGATCCTGGGCGAATTCCTGCTGCCGCGGGGCGCTCCCGTGTGGCAGGAGACACTCGTCGGCGCGCTGACCTCGCTCGGATACACCCAGCACGCGGCGCGTCAGGCGGTGGCGCGCAGCGTCCGAGATGGCTGGCTCGAGACCGAGCGCTCTGGACGGCGGGCCCGCGTCCAGCTCAGCGAGCGCGCCGCCGGCCTCTTGGGGAGCGGCGCGCAGCGAATCTACACATTCGGCGAGCCCTGGACGTGGGATGGCCGCTGGCTCGTCGTAGTGCTGCGCGTTCCGGAGGAGAGACGCGAGGTCCGTCATCAGCTGCGCACGCAGCTGGCCTGGGCCGGACTCGGCTCACTCGGTGGCGGAGTGTGGCTGACACCGCACATCGAGCGCGAGCCGGAACTGGCCGCGGCCATCGGCGAGGAGCCGGCGGCCGAGGCGATCTCATTCATTGCGAATGTCGGGAGCCTCGGCGATCCGGCGAAGGTGGTGGCCGCCGCCTGGGAGCTGGCTCGCGTGCGTGAGCACTACGAGGCTTTTGTCGAGGACTTCGCGCGGGTGCGGCCGGGGAACGGCGAGGCTCACTACCGCTTGCAGACCCTGCTCGTTCATGCCTGGCGCAAGTTCCCGTTTCTCGACCCCGATCTTCCGACGGACCTGCTGCCGCCCGGCTGGCCGCGCCGCCGCGCTCACGCGCTGTTCGATGATCGCCATGCGCGCTGGCAGCCGCCGGCCCGGACCTACTTCGAGGAGCTGGACGGCGGGCGAGCGGCCGCGGCCGCATGATGCCGAGGACGATCGAGTTCCCTGGCGGCGAACTCGAGGTCATCGATATTCCCGGCGACGAGAGTCGCTCGCCGCTGCTGCTGATGCACGGAGGGCTCGGTTCGGCGCGGCTGTGGGAGGAGTTCCCGTTTTTGCTTGCGGCGAGGACGGGCCGGCGGGTGGTGGCCTTCTCGCGTCACGGCCATGGCTGGTCGGCGAAGCCACCACGCAGGCGGACGACGAGCTTCATGCACGAGGAGGCACGCGAGGTCGTGCCCGAGGTGATCTCACGGCTGGGCCTTATTGACCCGATCCTCGTGGGTCACAGCGACGGTGCTTCGATCGCGCTGATCTATGCCGCCGAGACGCGCGTCTGCGGGCTGGTGGCGATGGCACCTCATGTCTTTGTCGAGCAGGTTTGCGTGGATGAGATCGCGCTCGCTAGTGAGGAGTACGTGCATGGCGGGCTGCGGGAGAAGATGGCGCCCCACCACAAGGACGTGGACGCCGCGTTCTTCGGCTGGTCCGATGTGTGGCTCGACCCCGAGTTTCTGAGCTGGGACATCCGCGCGCTGTTGCCTCAGGTGCGAGCGCCACTGCTGCTCATCCAGGGCACGGGCGACCAGTACGGCACGCTCGCCCAGCTGGAGGAGATCGAACGGCTGGCGCCGGGACCGGTGGAGCGGCTGCATCTCGACTGCCGGCACGCCCCGTTCGTGCAGCGACAGCCCGAGACTGTTGAGGCGCTCAGCCGTTTCGTGGAGCATGTCTCGGGACCGGCAGGGGAGGCCCGCCACGCTATCTAGCCGCGCAATGAGAGCACTCTCCCCTTCCGTTGTTGTGGCCGTAGCCAGCATCGCGGCCTGCGGGGGCGGCAGCGCCCCCAACGCGGTTGTCACGGTCTCGCCGCCGACTGGCCTGTGGGACCGGGCACGGACGATCGTCGTCGCCCGCCTGAACCCGGGGCAACGGGTCACTTTGCACGCTAGGACGTCGCTGCCGAGTGGCATCTGGGCTTCATCGGCGACCTTCAAGGCAAGCTCTCGCGGGACCGTGGATCTCGCCACCGAAGCGCCTCTGCGGGGTAGCTACAGCGGCGTCTCGGCGATGGGGCTGCTGTGGTCCGAGAAGCTCCTCACGAGCCAGCGCGGACCCCTGAATGGCCTGGCGACGACGAAGATCAGCGCCGACGCCGGGGGGCAGACGGTGGGCAGCGCGAGCTTGACGCAATCCTTGAACGGGCCGGGCGTCCGAATGCATCAGGAGACGGTCGCCTCGGCTGGTTTCTATGGGCAGTACTTCTCGCCCGCGCCGGGGGTCTCCCACGCTCCGGCGCTAGTCCTGTGGGGAGGATCGGAGGGGGATCTGGGCGGCGCACCCGAGGCGGCGCTGCTCGCGTCCCATGGGATCCCCACGCTCGCGTTGGCGTACTTCGACGACCCGGGCCTGCCCTGCCGACTCGAGGACATCCCGCTCGAGTATTTCGTCAAGGCGATCAATTGGCTACGCCGTCAGCGCCAGGTCGACCCGCGGAAGATGTGGATCGACGGCGCCTCCCGCGGAGCTGAGGCAGCGTTGCTCGTGGCCTCGCACTTCCCTGCGCAGGTCCACGGAGTGGTCGCAATCGCTCCGACGTATTACGTCTTCGGGGCGAACCCGGGGCACTGCCAGATCTCGGGCCCCAAAACGCCTCCGCCAGCGTGGACGCTCCATGGCAAGCCGGTAGCGCCCCGCGGCGTCATTCCGGTCCGACAGATCACCGCGGACTTGCTGCTGATCGCCGGCGGCGACGACACTGTGTGGCCGTCGTTCGTCTACGCGCCACAGATCATGGCCCACCTACCCCACAACGGCGCTCCCCACCGCTACCTGTACTACCCCCAGGCAGGGCACATCGTCCTCGGCATCCCGTACTCCGTGGTCCCGAACGAGTTCCTGGACGACGGTGGCACGACAGCGAGCGATAGCGCCGCCTGGATGCGCGCGTGGCCCGCGATGATCGACTTCATCAACAGCCACTGAGTTGTTCGCGCGGCGCACCGTGGACGCGGTGCGCGAAGATCTTTCGCATGAGCTCGTCTGCAGATCAGGCACGCGGGAGCGAGGACTTCCAGATGACGCCGGCACGCGGGAGCGAGGACTTCCAGATGACGCCGGATGAGTTTCGCCGCCACGGCCACGCGCTGATCGACTGGGTGGCCGACTACATGGAGCGCGTTCCGGAACTGCCGGTGCAGTCGCGGGTCGCTCCGGGCGAAATCCTCGCGCGGCTGCCGGCTGCCGCGCCGGAGGAGCCCGAGCCGTTCGAGTCACTGGTTCGCGATCTCGACGAGATCGTGCTCCCGGGAATAACCCACTGGCAGTCTCCGGGCTGGTTCGCCTTCTTCCAGTCCAACAACTCGCCACCATCCGTGCTGGCCGAGCTCGTCAGCGCCGGGCTGGGCGTTCAGGGGATGCTGTGGGCAACGAGCCCGGCGTGCACGGAGATTGAGATGCGGGTGCTCGACTGGCTGGTGGACCTGTTGGGCCTGCCAGAACACTGGAAGCACGCGGTTGGTCCTGGAGGCGGCGTCATCCAGACGAGCGCCTCCGACTCGACCCATCTCGCGCACGTGGTCGCGCGAAGCCTCGTCTCGGGAGGCGCGGACCGTGCCGTCGCGTACACCTCGTCGCAGGCCCACTCATCGATCGAGAAGGGCGCCAAAGTCGCCGGCTTTAGCCACGTGCGGTTGATTGACGTCGACGAGCAGTTCGCGCTCCGGCCCGACGCCCTGGAGCAGACGATCGCGGAGGATCGGGCGGCGGGACTCGAGCCCGCGATCGTCACCAGCACGGTCGGGACGACCGGGACGGGCGCGGTCGATCCGGTGCGCCGGGTCGGCGAGGTCGCGCGTGGAGCCGGGATATGGCACCACGTGGACGCCGCCTACGCCGGTTCGGCGATGATCTGCCCCGAGCAGCGGCCGGCGCAGGACGGCGCCGAGCTCGCCGACAGCTACACGTTCAACCCGCACAAGTGGATGTTCACCAACTGGGACTGCAACGTCCTCTGGGTTGCGGACCGCTCGCCCCTGATCGAGGCAATGTCGATCGTTCCGGCCTACCTCCAGAACCCGGCCTCCGCGAGCGGGCAAGTGGTGGACTTCCGCGATTGGCACGTTCCGTTGGGTCGCCGCTTCCGCGCGCTCAAGCTGTGGTGGGTCCTGCGCAGCTACGGCGCGCGCGGCATCCGCCACCTCATCCGTGAGCACATCGAGCTGGCCCGCCGGCTCGGCGCGCGCATCGAGTCGCATCCACGGCTGGAGCTGGTCGCCCCGGTTTCCTTCGCGCTCGTGAGTTTTCGCCATAGCTCGGGTGACGAGAGCACCGACGCACTAGCCGCGAGGGTCAATGCCGAGCCCGACCTGTACCTGACTCCGTCGAGCGTCGCCGGACACAGGTTCATCCGCGTGTCCGTGGGACAGAGAACCACTACCTCCGAGCACGTGGAGCGCCTGTGGCGGGTGATTGCGGAGGCCGCCTGACGGCGTCCTTGGAGGTGTCCGGCGGGTGTTTCGTCCTGGCGATGACTTTGCGCACGCGAGCCGGTCGTAGGTGACGATGAGCTACGAGCGCGACCCGCGAGTCGACGGGTACATCGCCCGGCTCCCGGAGTGGCAGCAAGACATCTGCGGCCGGCTGCGCGACCTGATCCACGCCGCCGATCCCGAGGTGGCAGAGACGATCAAGCGGACCACCCAGCCCTACTTCGTGCTACAGGGCAACGTGTGCGCGCTGCTCGCCGCCAAAGATCACGTCAACCTGTTCCTGTACGACGGCGCGATCGTGCCCGACCCGGAAGGCATCATCACCGGCGGCCACGACAACCAGACAGCCAGGACTATCGCCGTGCGCCGAGAAGATGAGATCAACGCCCCGGCGCTGACCGCCATGCTCAAGCAGATCATCGCCAACAACCGGGCGGGCGGCTGGCGCAAGTTGAAACGACGCTAGAGCCATGCCCAAGCCCGAGGTCACGGTCGTGAATGCCGACGGTCGGGATGTGCGCGTCTCCAACCCCGAGCGCGTGATCTTCCCGCAGACGGAGCGCACGGCCGCAGTGAGCAAGCTGGACATCGTCGACTACTACCTCGCGGTGAGTGACGGCATCATGCGGGCGCTGAGGACGCGGCCGACGACCCTCGAACGTTGGCCCAAGGGAGTGCACCCGGGGATCGTGCTCTCTACGCGCGAGAAAGGCGGTGGCGACGCGTTCTTCCAGAAGCGCATTCCGCGTGGAGCGCCGGACTACGTGCAGACCGCCCGGATTCAGTTCCCATCCGGGCGACACGCCGACGAGATCTGCCCGACCGAGGTCGCGGTCGTCGCGTGGGCGGCGCAGATGGGGACGATCACCTTTCATCCGTGGCCGGTGCGCAGTGACGACGTCGACCATCCCGACGAGCTGCGCCTTGACCTCGATCCCCAGCCCGGTACGGATTTCGCCGACGCGGTGCGTGTGGCGGGCGTGGCTCGGGGCGTGTTGGAGGAACTCGGCTATGCCGGGTTTCCGAAGACCTCGGGAGGCCGTGGCATCCACATCTACGTGCGCATCGAGCCGAAGTGGACGTTCACCGATGTGCGTCACGCGGCGATCGCGTTCGGGCGCGAGCTCGAGCGGCGCCTGCCGGGAGAGGTGACCACCAAGTGGTGGAAGGAGGAGCGGGGCGAGCGGATCTTCGTCGACTACAACCAGAACGCGCGTGATCGCACGATTGCATCCGCCTACAGCGTGCGGCCGAAGCCGGGCGCGCCGGTGTCCGCGCCGCTCGACTGGGACGAGCTCCCCTCCGTCGCCCCTGAAGATTTCACCGTCGCGACCATGCCCGCTCGCTTCGCCGAGGTGGGCGATCGTCATGCGCGGATCGATGACGAGCCCTTCTCGCTGTCCCCGCTGCTCGACCTGTACGAGAACGACATGGCCTCAGGCGAGACCGACATGCCCTATCCGCCCGATTACCCGAAGATGCCAGGCGAGCCGAAGCGCGTTCAACCTTCGCGCGACCGGGACAGGCCCCAGTAGCGGCGGGGTCGTTCTCGCGAGCGGTCCACGGGCGCCCGCGAGCGCGGATTCAGCTGCCGCTCGGCGTCAGGTCGGCCTGGGGCAACTTGGCGCGGGCACCTCTCGACGCCGGCGCCGACGGCGGGGGCACCACGGGGCCAATTTCTCCGTCCGGCGCCTCGTCGAGATCAACGATTACGGGCGCGTGGTCACTGGGGCCACTGCCCTTGCGCGCCTGTCGATCCACCCAGGCGGCCTTGACGCGCTCCGCCACAGGATCCCCGGCGAGGATCAGGTCGATCCGCATGCCGAGGTCCTGGTGGAACATCCCCGCGCGATAGTCCCAATAGGTGAAGACGCGCTGGTGCGGCCAGCGCTCCCGCACCACGTCACGCAGTCCCACCGCCTGCAGGTCGCCGAGCGCTCGGCGCTCTGCCGGCGTCACGTGCGTGTGCCCTTCGTATGCCTCGGGATTGAAGACGTCCTCATCGGCGGGGGCGATGTTCATGTCGCCACAGACAACTGTCGCGTCGGGGCCGGAGGCGACGACGTCGCGAAGCGTCTTGAGCCAAGCGAGCTTGTATCGGTAGTGGTCTGAGTCAGGCACGCGCCCATTGGGCACGTAGACCGAGAACACCGTGATGCCGCCGCATGTCGCCGCCACCGCCCGCGCCTCCGGATGGGGGAAGCCCGGTGCACCGGCAAGCCCCTGCACCACGTTCTCAAGCCCCACGCGGGAAAGGATCGCGACACCGTTCCAGGTGGCCTCGCCGTGGAGCGCGACCTCGTATTCGCGCTGCGCCAGCTCGGCGCCGAGCAACTCCATGAAGGCGCCGTCGGCGAGCTTCGTCTCCTGCAGGCAGACCACGTCCGGGCGGCGCTCGTCGAGCCACGGCAAGAGCCGGGGCAGGCGCTGCTTGGCGGAGTTGACGTTCCAGGTCGCGATCCGCACGGAGACGCTCAGCCGAGCCGCTCGGCGGTGGCGGGGAGGCTAACCCAACCATGCTTGCGCGAATCCCACACGGAGAACTGCGGCGCGGGAAACCCCGGATCGGCAAACGCCCCGACGGGAACCGCGATCACATCGGGGGCCGAGGCGAGCGTGTAGTAGACCGTCGCGCCACAGTCGGGGCAGAAGTTGAACGTCCGCTGCTCGCCTTCGTCGGAGGTGCGGACGAACTCCCGCGAGGGACCGGAGATCTCTACGTGCTCCCGGTCAAAGCGCGCCTGAAGACCGAAGGCGCTTCCAGTCCGGCGCTGGCAGGCCAGACAGTGGCAGACCGAGACCCGGACAGGGTCGCCCTCTACCACCAACTGGAGTTGCCCGCAACTGCAGGCTGCCCGGCGCTCGGCCATTCTGGTAACAGTAGAGCGAGGAGGGAACTCAGGAGCGAAAAGACGATGAGTTTCGTAGGCCCAACTCGTCTTAGAGGACGAAAGCCCCAACACAGGAGGAACGAAGTGAGCACTACAAGCACTCGCGTCAACAAGATCACCACGGTCGTCATCCCGACCGCAGACGTGGACCGTGCGATCGAGTTCTATACCGAGAAGCTCGGCTTCGAAAAGCGCATGGACGTTCCCTTCGGGGACAAGTACCGGTGGGTCGAAGTCGCGCCCGCGGGCGCCGAGACGACGATCGCGCTCGCGCCGCCGCCCCCGGGCGGTTCGGCCGGTGAGCGAGAGACCGGGATCTGCCTCCACACCGACGACATCGACGCGTACCACGCCGAGCTGAAGGAGAAGGGCGTGGACGTGGACGGTGAGGTCAGCCGCATGGGAGATCCCGTGCCGCCGCTGTTTTGGCTGCGCGATCCCGAAAGCAACTCGCTGATGGTGTCGCAGTAACGACGCAGCCGGGCCCCGGCGAGTGGGTCGGGGCCCGCCTGGGCCCCCACCCGTGGGTCGGGGCCCACGCCGCCAAGGCCGCGACCGGAGGGCGCGATCAGAGCCGGATCACGTCGCTCCTACCGAGCGCCTCGCCCGAGGCGCCGAGCGCAGTCACGCGAACGTAGTTCCCAACCCGACGCAGAGGAATCGCGGTCTCGAACCCTCGCTGAGCAGCGATCCCCACGGCTCGCAGCTCGGTGTGGCGCCTGCCGCTCTCGACCAGCCAGTGCACGACCCCGGTGGCGCCGTTCCAACTCGCGTACAGCGTGCGTCTTCCGCTGGCCTTGTCGCTCACGATGGCCATTGCCGGAGGTTCGGCGGGCACTGCGCTCCACGGGTAGCGGTAGGCGCGGTAAGAGTTGTGCTGGTTGCCGAGATTGATGTCAACCACCCGCGTTCCATCGGGCGAGAACTCGCTGACGTAGGGGTTGCTTCCCCATCCGATGAGAACATGGCCGTTGGGCAGCGTCTGGAGGTTGCCCATTGCGTTGGCGATCAGCGGCGGGTGGTGGCGGTAGGCCCGCCGAAGCCGCGCTGTCCGGTTCGCTTCATCGACATTGAGAACGACTCCGCGCGACTGCGATTCGGTCTCGCTGAAGCCACTGTCGTCATCCCACAAGGCGTCGGCGTTGTCGAACAGAGTGATGGTCGAGGCGTCGGGAGTCTCAGCGCCGTGCTGCCAGGAGAAGCCCGCGTTTGGCCCCAGTTGAAAGTCGCTGCGCTTGCCTCCGAGGCGCCAGATCACCTGCCCGGTCTTGCGATCGATCTTGTACAGCGTCCACGTACAGCGGCCCGAGACGAGCAGGTTTCCATCGGGCAAGATCGCGATCGAGTTTGCGTGCAGGTAGTCCATCGGCAGCGCCGGGCGCTGGTAGCTCTCATCCACGCCCACGTGATCAAGGCTCTTCCACTGAAAGACCAGCCGACCGGTGCGCACGTCCACCTCCTGGATGATCGACTCGAGCACGGTGCCGTTAGTCGGACCACCGATTGACGAGAGATCCGCCGGGACGACCGACGGGTAGCAGGAGAACAGGGCCGTGCCCTCGGGTGTGAGCACGAACTCGTGCGCGTCGATGTGGTGCTGACCGACGGCGCGCACGCGCGCGACCTCGCGGTAGGAGGTAGTCGAGCACCACCCCCTCACCGCGGCCGAATCCCTGGACGGTCATCACGCCCTCCCACCAGGTCAAGACCGGCTTGCCCTCATAGTGCCCGACGCGGAAGTTGGTCAGCCACAGCGGGCGGGTGGGCCTGAACCAGACGGGCTCGCCCTGCTCATCGAACATCAGAGGACCGGGCTGGGTCACGCCCTTCGTGCCCGGACCAGCGAACAGGTAGCCGGGGGCGCCGCCCTGACCCTTGACCACGATCTTCGGCGGACGCAGATCGGGCCGTGAGACGAATGCTCGAGCTGAGCCTGCCAACCCCGCCGAGCGAAACGATGCGAGCCGCGGGATGGGCCGACTTCTGGCGGCGGAGCCCAGGTGCGTTGCGCCATACGCGACGCCTCCTCCCACCGCCGCGACTCCGGCGGCGCCGCCGGCTCGCTTGAGCAGCTCGCGGCGTGTGAGCGGGGTGGAATGGGAACTGACGTCGACCATGATCGGGAGGAGGCATAGCAAACGGGCTCGACAGCTGCCCGAGAACGCCGCGCGGCCGGTGCCTCAAGGAGGCGAGACAAACTTTGGACGCCTACTTCAGGATGTCGAAGTAGACGTCCAAAGATCGCCCCCGCGCACCGCGCCGCCACCCCAAGAAGCCCTAACCCCTCTCGAACATCCTCCGCCGCTCGTAGTCGGTGACCACCTGGTCGAACAGCCGCTGCTCGGTCCGCCCGTAGTTGAGGTAGTGGCGCCACACCTCCTCGCCGAACGCCGCACGGGCGAAGTCGCTCGCCTCCCACAGGTCGACCGCCTCACGCAGGCTCGCCGGGAACGGTTCGGCCCGCCCGGCTTCGTAGGCATTGCCGACGAGCTCGGGGCCCGGGTCGGCACCGTGCGCGATGCCGTCGAGCCCGGCCGCCAGCAGGGCCGCGTAGCCGAGGTAGGGATTGACGTCGGCACCCGGGATCCGGCACTCGACGCGCCGCGAGGGACCGTGTCCCACGATGCGGAAGCCAGCCGTGCGGTTGTCCCGTGCCCAAGCGATCGAGGTCGGAGCCCAGCTCTCGCTGGCGTAGCGCTTGTAGGAGTTGATCGAGGGCGCGATCCACAGGGCGAGCTCGCGCAAATGGGTCCGCAAACCACCCAGGTAATGGCGGAAGACATCGGTCTCCTCGTGGCCGTCGACGAAGGCGCTCGCGCCGTCCCGGCCGACGAGGCTCGAGTGGATGTGGCACGAGCTGCCGATGTCCTTCTCCGAGGGCTTGGCCATGAAGGTCGCCGAGATGCCGTTCAGGAACGCGATCTCCTTGACGCCGTTCTTGTAGACGGTGTGGCGATCGGCGGAGGTGATCGCGTCGGCGTAGCGCACGTTGAGCTCGTGCTGGCCGGCCCACGCCTCGCCCTTCGAGAACTCGACGGGGATGCCCGCGCCCTGCATGCCTCGGCGGATCTGACCGATGACCGCCTCGTCCATCGTGGTCGCGAGGATGTGGTAGTCGAGGATGTAGGGGATCGTCGGCGTCAGCCCGCGGTAGTCGCGCTCAAACGCCTCGGCGTAGCTCTCCTTGTAGAGATAGAACTCGAGCTCGGAGGCGAACATCGGCATGTAGCCCATGGACTGCGCGCGCTCGTATTGGGCGATCAGCACCTGGCGCGGGGAGGGCGAGAAGGCCGAGCCGTCGTGGTTGCGGACGTCGCAGAGCACGAGCGCGGTGCGATCGAGCCAGGGGATCCGCCGCAGCGTGGCCGGGTCGGGGACGATCGCGAAGTCGCCGTAGCCGCCCTCCCAGTTGGCGAGTTCGTAACCCGGCACAGGATCCATCTCCATATCGAGAGCGAGCAGGTAGTTGCAGCCCTCGATTCCGTGCTCGGCGACGTCGTCGAGGAAGAACGAGGCGCTGATGCGCTTGCCCATCAGCCGCCCCTGCATATCCGTGAAGGCCGCGACGACAGTGTCGATCTCTCCCGACTGCGCGAAGCTGCGCAGCTGATCGAGCGAGAGCATGCCCTCAGTGCGGCCGGGGCCGCCGGGCCTGGCGCCGTCAGCCGCCGGGTCGCTGGTCCCGCGCGTAGCGGCCACGCGACCCGCCCGTTACTCCTCGCCGCCGGCGATCACCGGACCGGCGGTCGATTCCTCGGGGGGAGGCTCGATCACGTGACCCAGCTCGTCGGTGTCAATCGTGCGCACCGGGCCCTTGTACCTGTTCTTCGCCCCCATCCACCACCAGATCCCGACCACGAGACCCACGATCAGCACCAGCGGCGAATAGTTGAACGCCGTCCAAGTGAAGCCCGAGTTCCACGGGGCGCCGGTAACCGTGGTCGGCCCGTCGAGCGAGTACACGACCAGAACGACGAACGCGATCGCGCCAATGTTGACCCACTTGTAGTGCCGGCCGAGGTTCCACTCTCCTACCTGGAAGCGGTTGCCCTGCCTCAGTCTCAGATACACGGGGATGATGTAGGCGAGGTACAGCCCGACCGTGCAGATCGCCGTGATCGCAAAGTACGCCCAGGGCACGCCCGTCTTGGTGCCGAAGTACGCCGGGATTGTGATGATCAGTGAGACGGCCGAGACCGCCAGCACGGCGTAGAGCGGAACGCGCTTGGCGCTGAGGCGGCGGAATAGCCACCACCCGGGCATGCCACGATCGCGCGAGAAGGCATACCAGGTGCGCGAGGCGCTCGTCAGGCCCGCGGCGCCGCAGAACAGCTGACCGACGGTGAAGATGATCAGCACGAACTTCGCCGCCCAGGTGCTCAGACCGGTCTCGACGACCGGAATCGCGCCGCCCCCGAGCTTGTCGATCGCGGGCACATGAGTGGCCGCGAACAGCAGCGCCAGCAGCAGTGCCCAGCCCGCGATCGCCGAGTAGAACACCGACCGCCAGACGCCCTGCGCGGCGGCCTTGGCGGCGCCGCGAGTCTCCTCGGCCGTATGCGCGGAGGCGTCATAGCCGGTCTGCGTGTACATGGTCATGATGAAACCGAGCGGAAGGATGTAGAGCCAGAAGAAGAGGCCGCCGGTGGCCCCGCCGTGGAAGCCCGTGTTGTTGAGACGGTGACCAAAGACGAAGCCGAGGCTCTGGTGGTGGCTCGGCACGAACGCGACCAATCCGATGATCACGAGCACGCCCAGCACGTGCCAACCGACGGAGATGTTGTTGAACAGCGCCAGCAGCCGGTCGGCGAAGATGTTCACGACCGTGTATCCGATCAAGATGATCACGAACAGCAGAAAGGTCTCGTGCAGGATCGTGGTGGGGTTTGTGCTGGCGAAGTTGATGCCGAGGATGTTCAGCCCGTAGAGGCCGAGCACAGCCTGGAGGAAGAACGCGGCGCCGTAGCCGACGCCCGCCACGATGCCGACGAGGCCGACGATGTTGAACCACCCCGTGATCCAGCTCCAGCCCGGGCTGCCCAGCTTCGCCGACCACCAGTAGGGACCACCCGCGGTCGGCATGGCTGATGTCAGCTCCGCCATCGAGAGGGCAACGAGCAGCACGAACGCGCACAGAATCGGCCAGCCGACCGAGATCGCGATCGGGCCGCCCGCGTTCCAGGCGAAGGAGAAGTTCGTGACCGGCCCCGCGAGGACCGAGATGATCGTGAACGAGATGGCAAAGTTGGTGAAGCTGCTCCAACCTCGAACGAGCTCCTGCTTATAGCCGAGCTCGGCGAGCTGACGCTCGTCCTTCCCCAGCTCCGGCGCCGGCGCCCCGGTTACCTGGTCAGCCACGGTTACCTCCCCCGATCGCGATCCCTGACGATCCCCACCAGACGGTGAAATCGCCCCATCTGATAGCGGGCGCGACGATACGCTTGCCCCGGGAAGATGTCAACGGCGCCAGCTCCGGATGTCACGGTCGCCGTGGTGGGCGCCGGAGTGGTCGGCTGCGCTGTCGCGCTCGCGCTCGCTCGCCGGGGTGCGACCGTGGCTCTGCTCGAGGCCGAGCCAGAGCCGGCGTACGCTGCGAGCGCGACCAATTCGGGCATCCTCCACAGCGGCTTTGACTCGCGCCCTGGAGAACTCGAGACTGACTTGCTCCTGCGCTCCGACGTGCTTCGGCGCGACGTGCTGCGAAGGCTGCAAGTCCCGACGCTTGACTGCGGCGCCGTTGTGCGAGCTCGAAACCGAGCGGAGCAGCAAGCGCTGGGCGCGCTGGCGCGCAATGCCGAGCGCAACGGAATCGAGGTCGTGGCGGAGCACGGCAGCCTGACGGTGCCCGACGAGGCAGTCACCGACCCGGTCGCCTTCTGCCTCGCGCTCGCCGCAGCCGCCGTGCGTAGTGGAGCCCACCTCCGCACCCGCTTCCGGGTGAGCGCTATGGAGCGCTACGGGCATGCCCTCACGCTCGCCGCAACCAACGGCGAGCGCGTGACCGCGCGGCTAGCCATCAATTGTGCCGGCCTCTATGCCGATGAGGTCGCCCGCCTCGCCGGCGACGACTCCTTCACGATCTACCCCCGCAAGGGCGAGTTTCTGGTGTTCGCGCCTCCCGGCGGTGAGCGGCTCGAGCGGATTCTGCTCCCGGTGCCGACCGAGCGCACCAAGGGCGTGCTCGTTTTCCCGACGGTCGACGGCATGGTGATCGCGGGTCCGACCGCGCTCGACTCAGAGGACAAGCACGACTGGTCGGTGAGGCCGCAGGCGCGCGAGGAGATCCTGCCCAAGGCGAGCGCGATGTATCCCCCGCTGGCCGGCGCCGAGCCCGTCTTCGCCTACGCCGGGCTGCGTCCCGCCGGCCGCGGAGTGAACTACGTAATCGAGCCCTCACGCGGCTGCGAGCGGCTCGTCAACGTGGCCGCGATTCGCTCGACCGGTCTCAGCGCCGCGCTTGGGATCGGCGAGCGGGTCGTCGAGCTCGCAAGGGCGTTGGGGATGAGCCTCGGGGCGCAACGGGAGCTCGAGCCCCAGCCTCCCCCCAAGTCCACCGGTCCGTGGTGGCGTCGCGTCGCCGAGCACCGCCGCGTCGCCGAGCCCCGGACAACCGCGTGAAGTCGTTGCTCGGTATCGACGAGGGCACGTCGGCCGTCAAAGCGGTCCTATACGACGAGGACCTGAAGCCGCTCGCGGAGGCCCGGCGCGAGAAGCCACTAGCGCACCCGCGCCCGGGGTGGGTGGAGCAGGACCCCGAAGAGGTCCTGTCGGCCGTCGTCGGCGCCGTGGGCGAGGTTCTCCGCGACAACGGCCTCGGCGGAGACCTCGCCGCTTGCGGCCTCGACCACCAGGGCGAGTCGGTGCTCGCGTGGGACGCCGAAGGCCACCCGCTGACGCCGATCGTGACCTGGCAGGACAAGCGCTCCGAGGAGGTGCTCGATCGGCTCGAGCGAAGCGGGCACGGCGACGTGATCCAGCGCCGCAGCGGCCTGCCGCTCGACCCATACTTCTCGGCGGGCAAGCTCACCTGGCTGCTCGAGCACGACCGCGGCGTCCAACGCGCGCTTGACGCCGGGACGCTGCGTATGGGAACCGTTGACTCGTTCCTGTGCGACCGCCTGGGCGCCGGCTTCGCCACCGACCCCTCGACTGCGTCCCGGACTCAGCTGGGGGCGCCGGAGTGGGACCCCGCCCTGCTCGAGATCTTCGGCGTCCCGCGCGAGGTGCTGCCCGCGATCGCCGACACCGCCGGCGAGCTCGGGGTCCTGCACCACGAATCGTGGCCGCTGGAGCTGCCGCTGCGCGCGCGTTGCGTCGATCAGCAGGCGGCGCTGGCGGGATCGGGGTGCGTCGAGCCTGGGCGGGTGAAGGCGACCTACGGGACCGGTGTGTTCGTGCTCGCGCACGCCGGCACCGAACGCCCGCGGCCCGGCGCCCGCCTGCTCCCGACCGTCGCCTGGCGGATCGACGGCAGGGTCGAGTGGGCGCTCGATGGCGGGGTCTTCACCGCCGGGGCGCTGCTCGAGTGGCTGAGCCGCGAGCTCGGCCTCGGAGCCGACCCGGGCGAGCTCGCGGCCAAGGCGGCCGAGGTCGACGATGCCGGCGGCGCCAGGGTCCTGCCGGCGCTCGCCGGGCTCGGGGCGCCGTGGTGGAAGCCGCAGGCCCGCGCCGTGATCGCCGGACTCAGCGGCGGCACCCGTGCCGCCCACATCGCCCGCGCGGCGCTCGAGGGTATCGCCTGGCGCGTAGCCGACGTGCTCGACGCGATCCGCGAGCTCGTGCCGGTCGAGCTCCTGCGCGTCGATGGAGGTCTGACGCGCGACCACACGCTGATGCGCTTCCAGGCCGACGCGGCCGGAGTCACGATCGAGCGCGGCGCGGTCGACGCGACTGCCGCGGGCGCCGCGGCGCTGGCCGCGGTCGGAGCGGGAGTATGGGATTCGACGCGAGAGATTGCCGCGCGCATCCCGACAGGCGAGACCATCGAACCGCAGCGCGGTTCCGATTGGCGCCACTTAGCGCACGCGGACTGGCGCGAGTTCGTGCGGCGAGCCGCCGAACTCTGAGCGCTACCGAGCTACTCGGCCCACCCGGGCCTGACGAGCCCGCTCTCGTAGGCGAGCACCACGAGCTGCGCGCGATCGCGGACGCCGAGCTTGACCATCGCGCGGCTCACGTGGGTCTTGGCGGTCGCCGGACTGACCACCAGCCGCTCCGCGATCTCCTCGTTGGAGAGGCCGGCGGCCGCGAGCGCCATCACCTCGCGCTCGCGCTCGGTCAGCTCCTCGAGCGCTCCGGGCGGCGGCGGCCGCTTGGCGCGCGCCGCGAATTCGGCGATCAGCCGCCGCGTGACCGATGGCGAGAGCAGCGCATCGCCTCCAGCCACGACCCGCACAGCCTCGATCAGCTGGGCGGGCTTTGTGTCCTTGACGAGGAAGCCCGCCGCGCCCGAGCGGATCGCGTCGAAGACGTAGTCGTCGAGCTCGAACGTGGTCAGGATCACGATCCGAACCGCGTTCAGCCGCGCGTCGGCCGCGATCTCGCGCGTCGCCGCGAGGCCGTCCAGCACGGGCATGCGAATGTCCATCAGGACGACGTCGGGCAGCAGCTCGCGGGTGAGCTCGACGGCCTGGCGGCCATCTGCCGCCTCGCCCACCACCTCGAGGTCCTGCTGGGCGTCGAGCAGCGCCCGGAACCCCGCTCGCACGAGCTCCTGATCGTCGGCGAGCAGCACCCGGATCATCGCGGCTCCTCGAGCGGCAGCCGCGCGCTCACGCGGAAACCGCCGCCCGGTCCCGGACCGGCCTCGAGCGTTCCTCCCAGCGTCGTGGCGCGCTCGCGCATCCCGGGTATGCCGCTGCCACCGTTGCGCTCAGCCCCCGCCACGCGGGCCGCTGCCGTCGTCGTCCACCTGCACGCTCAGCGCCTCCGGGGCGTAGCCGATCCGCACGGTGACCTCGCGCGCGCCCGGCATGGCGCACCGCGTTGGTCAGCGACTCCTGGATGATGCGAAACGCGGCCAGATCGACGCTCGTCGGAAGCGGACGCCGTGCGCCGTCGAGCTCCACCGACACGGTCACGCCGGCGGCGCCCGCACGCGAGACGAGCTCGTCGAGCGAAGCGAGCCCAGCAGTCGGGGCGCGAGGCGACTGCTCGCTATCGCCGCGCAGGACACCCAGCACCGAGCGCACCTCGCGCAGCGCGTCAGCGCTCGCCTCGTTGATCGCGGTCAGCGCCGTGCGGGCTTGTTCGGGCTGCTGATCGAGCAGGTGCAACGCGACGCCCGACTGCACGTTGATCAGCGAGATGTTGTGCGCGAGCACATCGTGGAGCTCGCGCGCGATCCGCAACCGCTCCTCGTCGGCCTGCCGGCGCTCCTGCAGCTCGCGCGTGCGCCGCTCCTCGAGCAGTCGCTCGCGCCGACCGCGCATCGCCTCGCAGCCGACGAGCAGCACGAGCAGCCACGCGGCCAGCGCGAGCGCGGCCAGCGCGCTCGGCGCCTTTCCGCTCCCGACCGCGGGGGGCAGCCACAGGAAGATCGCCCACGCTGCGACGATCGACGCGCGCGTCAGCGCGCGGTGCCCGGCAAACACCGCGCGCGCGAAGGCGATCCCGAGCGACACGTAGACCGGGCCCTCCGGAAAGCCGAGCCCCACGTAGAGCACCGTGACCGCGAACACGAAGCCGAACACGGCGCGCGGAAAGCGGCAGCGAAAGACCAGCGCGACCGGGCCGCACGCCAGCAGCACGAACGCGAGCGCGTCGAGGTGGCGCGGCACGGTGCAGCTCGTCGCCCACCAGCACGTGTGCATGAAGTGCGTGTGCTGGTGCGAGCCCGCCCCGATCGTGCCGCCGATCTGGACGGCGCCGACCACGACCGCGGCGCGGATATCCCGCGGGCGCACCCCGCGCAGCACCTCGGGCATCGATCTCAGACTGGGACGCACGAGCGCACCATAGCCCCGCTCAGGCGCATATTCATCAGCCGTGCGGCGGGGAGCGATCTACGCCCAGGGGAGTAGTCGCATCATCCCCGGGGGTGCTCGCGGCGGCAGCGCAAGAGCCTCCCTGGAGCCGATGACAAACGCGCAGCTAAAGGTCAGCATTGCAAGCGTCAAATCGCTTCGATGAAGGGAGCACGCGATGGCCAGTCAATATCCCTGGAGTCAGATCTTCGGTCGGGACCCCAACCTGCGGGCAGCCGACGCCGACCGCGAAGCGGTGGCCGATCGACTGCGCAAGAGCCACGCCGAGGGACGGCTCGACATAACCGAGTTCCAGCAGCGCCTCGAGCGCTGTTACGAGGCAAAGACGGTCGGCGAGCTCGACGAGCTCCTGACCGACCTGCCGCGCGAGGAGCAGCCGATTGAGCGCTATCCGCGCGGCCTGCTGCGCCCCTGGCGCTGGCGCTTCCTGCCCATCGCCCCGCTGATCCTCGCCGTCCTCCTGATCTCGGCGCTGAGCGGACATCACCACTTCTTCTGGCTGTGGATCCCGCTGGCGTTCTTCATCTGGAGGATGTGCTGGTGGCGCCGGTGGTCGTGGCGAGTACGCGGTCGCGGCGGGCCCGGCGAGTGGATGTGAGAACGTGCTGATCCGTGTCGGCCCGCATCGACCCACGCGCCCGCAGGGATCGGATCATCGCGCGCGTGCGCGCGATCCCCGTCGGCTTCGTCCAGACCTACGGCGACATCGACCCGGGTGCGCCGCGGCTCGTGGGGAGGGTGCTCGCCTCCCTCGAGGAGCCTGGGGTGCCCTGGCACAGGGTCGTGCGCGCTGATGGGAGCGCGGCGATCGGAGCCCGGCAACTCGCGAAGCTGGCGCGCGAGGGCGTCCCGATCGACGGCGATCGCGTCGACCTCGCCCGCGCGCGCCTGCCGCGCGAGCTCGGGGAGATGTAGGCAGGCTCAGTCGAGCCGGCGGCGGCTCGCAACCATGGAGGCGAGCCCTAGCGCCAGAAGCCCGAGGGCCAGAACGCCGCTGCCGAGCGGCGTGCGAGGCGAGGTGTCTCCCGGAGTCCCTCCCAGGAAGCCCGGCAGGTTCTCGCACGCCACGGTCAAAAACACGAGACCGAGCCCGACGAGCGGCAGTCCGATGCTCCCGAGCGCCGCCGGTAGGGAGATGCGGGCACGCACGCATGCAGCGTAACGCGCACCTCAGCGATCGCCAAATCCGGACCTCGCCTAGCCGGGGACGTGAACGCCGGCCACATTCCACCCGGCCACGGTCACGACCGGCGACTGTCCCTGCAGCTCCGCCTTGCGGTATGAGACCTGGACGGTCTGCGACTCGCCCGGCCACAGGGTGATGTCGTTGTCCGACCAGAATGCCGGCAGCACCTCGTTGTCGCCCGAGGCGGGCACGCCCGCCCGCTTTCCGCGACGCAGGTCGGCGCGCAGGAAGAATGCGACGGTCTTGGTGCTCGAGGTGTTCTTGATCGTCACGTAGGTGACGGTGTCGGCGCCGTCGGGGCCGGGTTGGGGCTGGGTGTGCGCGTTGACCGCGACGTGCGCGACGGGCAGGCTCTGCAGTGACTTGAGGTTCGCGTACTGGGTCATGGTCGCGTGCGTCTGACCGAGCGTCTTCTTCCAGTCGACGACGTCCTGCTGGGTCGAGAGCCAGTACACGTTGCGGTCGAGCACCTTGCCTCCTTGGCTCAGGACCAGTTCGACGAAGTACACCTGGGCCGCATTCGGCGGCTTGGTGTGGGCGGGCACGGACGGGTGCAGCACGCCGGTCATGACGCCTTGGCTCTTCAGCGTGATGCCGCTGCGGCTCTTGTGATCGAGCAGCTTGCCGTCCAGCGCGTACACGTTTGCCTGCACCGAGAGGCCGCTCTGGGTCGCCGGCCCGAGGTTGTCGAGCACGACCGAGCCGTTGTCATAGGTGTAGAGGGCGTGCAGCGACTCGTTGGCCTTCTTGGCGCCGAAGTAGCTCCCGGCCTGGTCGAAGTCGTAGTTGTAGAGGTCCCACAGCATGCTGGGCCAGCCCTTGTTCAACTGCCAGTAGACGATGCCGGTCGAGGGCGCCTTGCGCGACGTCGAGTGGGCGATGTAGGCCTCGAACTCGGCCCGCTGGGTCTCGTAGTTCTGGACCTGGGCCTTCTCCACGTATCCAGCCAGGCTCTTCCACGAGCCATAGCGCGCCGCGATCGCCTTGTCGAGCACATACATCGTGCCGAACGCGTAGCCGCCGTTCTTCGGCCCGGGCAGCGCGTTCTCGTAGTTCAGGTGGTACTGGTTGTACTTCGGGCTCTGCCACAGTTTGGCGCGCTCGAGCGGCGAGAGCCAGCGGTAGATCGAGTCGAGCGTCGGCACCGTATCGCCGGCGCTGGCCTCGCTGTCAAAGGCCCACGCGCCGCCGACGTTGGTCCGCGACGAGTCGCTCGGGCTGAAGCGCGTCGAGTACCAGTAGCCCGGCGGCACCCAGTCGTAGGGTCCCTCCTTCTCGCCCGACCAGCCGAGCTTGGGCGGCCCGTTCTTGTACTCGGCCGAAGCGATCAGGGGATCCTGGAAGTCCGCCCGGCCAAAGCCCTTGAGCGAAACGGCTTCCTGGCGGGGTGTCGGCGGGTTGTCGCTCCAGCTGAAGTTGAGCACGCTCGGGTGGTTGCGCAGGTTCTGCCCGATCGTGAGCGCGGAGTTGTAGAGCACCCTGTACTGCTGGCCCGTGGTCGTCTTGCCCTCGCGCGACCAGGCGTCACAGCACTGGAAGCCGCCGTCGATCAGGATCCCGGCGCGGTCCATCTGCTCATAGAAGTCCTGCGGCATCTGGTGGCCCTCGGTGCGAATGCCGTTGAGCCCCAGGTTCTTCATCAGCGCGACCTGGGTGGCCGTGTTGGCAGCCGAGTAGCGCAGGAACAGGTCCTCCGACCAGCCGCCGCCGCGGAATACGAACGGCTCTGCCGTTGACGAGGAACTGGCGCGAGCCGTGCGGCGCCATCGGCGAGGGCCCGACGAGCCGGGTCGTGGTCGTGCGGATGCCGAAGGTCTCGGCCTCGGAGTCGGGGGCCTGGCCCGGCTGGCGCACGCTCATTGTGAAGTGGTACAGGGGCTGCGCGCCCATCTGGTAGGGCCACCAGACGAGCGGGTGATTGATCCGCAGCGTAAAGCTGACGGTCTCGGTCTTCTTGGCCCGGCACCGTGATCGAGCGACCGAGCGCATACGCTTTCGGTCCGCCCGCGACGGTGGCCTGCAGTGTGCCCTTCTGCGTGTGCGCTGAGAGGTTGCTCACCACCCCCTTGAGCGTCAGCACGGTGTGCGAGAAGCCGGGCGAGTCGTGTTGGATCACGTGCGCGTCCGAGAGCGCCAGCGGACCGGAGGTGTGCAGCTCGATCGGAAACTGGATGCCGGTGTTGTTGTCCGGCGGAATCTGGGTCCAGTCGACGTTGTCGAGCGTCAACATCCGCTTCGAGTCGTTCGGATAGAGCCTCAGCGCCAGCGCGTTGGTCGCCCTGGCGCAGCTTTCCGGTGACGTCGAAGGTGTAGCGCGTGTAGTCGCCCTGGACGGTCGAGCGCGTGGCGATCTGCTTGCCGTTGAGCCACACGTCCGCCTCGCCCACGACACCGTTGATGATCAGCTGCGCCTGCTGCGAGTGGCTCAGTTTCGCGCTGAACGTGGTGCGGAACCACCACGGCACCTTGAAGCTGCGCGATCGTTTCCGGGCCGACGCTACTCATGTAGCCGAAGCAGCTCTTCATGTTGATCGAGAAGAAGACGTTCGGGCAGTGGCCCGTCTGCACGAGCGCCCCCACCTCGGTCCCGACGGCGCCCGCGTCATCGGGGTGCACGTGCAGCCACGACCCCGTGCCGAAGCCCGGCTTGGAGATCGCGCTCCCCGACTGGTGCGCGAGCGCGCTGCTCTGCACCTGCCAGCCGGCGAGACCGAGCGTGCTCACATTCGCCGAGGCGGTGGCCGTTCCCCACAGGGCGAAGCCGGCTAACCGCCGCGAAGGTCGCCAGGGCCTTGAAAATTCGGCAAGGCATCTACCAAATGAATCGTATCGCTCGCCAGCCGGGTAGGCAAGTCCACGGCATGATTCGTAAAAGTTGTTCCCGGGCCGCGCATGCGCGGCCCGGCCGGCCGGAACATGTTCCGGCCGGGGCCGGCGCACATGTGCGCCGGCCAAATAGATCTATTTGCCCGACTCGGCCTCGGCGGCGACCACGTGGCAGGCGACCTCGCGGGAGCCGATCGGCGTGAGCCGCGGCGTGATCTCGGAGCACTTCTCGATCGCCAGCGGACAGCGCCAGCGAAAGCGGCAGCCCTCGCTCGGGTTGATCACCTTGGGCGGCTCGCCGCTGTCGGCGGAGATCGAGCTCGACCTCGTCGCGCGGGTCCGCCGCCGCGGAGAGCAGCAGCTGCGTGTAGGGGTGCTTCGGATCGGCGAGGACCTCCTCGGTCGGGCCCGTCTCCACCTGGTGACCGGCGTACATCACCACGACGCGGTCGGCGACGTAGCGGGCGCTCGCGATGTCGTGGGTGATGTAGAGGATCGAGACGCCCTCCTCCTCGCGCAGGTTGGCCATCATGTTCAGCACCCCGGCGCGGATCGAGACATCGAGCATCGAGACGGGCTCGTCGGCCAGGATCAGCCGCGGATGGACCGCCAGCGCCTGGGCGAAGCCGACCCGCTGGCGCTCACCGCCGCTCATCTCGTGGGGAAACTTGCTCAGCATCTCCGGGCTCAGCTCGACGCTCTCGCATACCCGCTCGGCCTCTGCGCGGCGCTCGCTGCGAGCGAGCTCGGGCCGGTGCAGGGCGAGGTTCCGCATCACTCCGTGGGAGATCCGGAAGACCGGATTGAAGGCGCTGTAGGGGTCCTGGAAGACCATCGCCACCTCGCCCCGGTACCACAGCAGGTCCTTGCGCGAGCGCAGGCTCCGCAGCTGCCGGCCCCGGTAGAAGATCTGGCCGGCTGGTGGGCGGATAGACCATCGCGAGCAGACGCGCGACCGTCGTCTTGCCGCTTCCGCTCTCCCCCACCAGCGCGACGATCTCGCGCTCCCTGATCGCGATGTTGAGGTCGTCGACGGCGTGCAGCACGCGCTTGGAGAAGGCTCCCCCGAGGCGGAAATGGCGCGTCAGGTCAACCGTGCGCAGCAGCGGCTCGCTCGTGGGCTCCTTGCCCTCGGGGACTTCGCTCGCCGCTGCCATCTGCTCAGTGTGCATGCTCGACATCGTCGGTGTAGAGCAGGCAACGCACGCGCGCGTCGTCCACCTCGTAGAGGTCGGGCTCGCGCTCGAGGCAGGCCGGCATGACCTCGGGGCAGCGCGGGTGGAAGCGGCACCCCGACGGCGGGTGGGCCAGGTCCGGCGGACTGCCCGCGATCCCCGCGAGCTCCCTGCGCGGCCCCCGGATCGAAGGGAACGCGTTCATCAGGCCGCGGCTGTACGGATGCAGCGGACGCTCGAAGATCGCCTGCGTCGCGCGACGCCTCGGCGAGCTGGCCGGCATACATCACCATCACGCGGTCGGAGTAGCGGCCCACCACCGACATGTCGTGGGTCACGAAGATGACCGCGAAGCCGAGGGTTCGCTGCAGCTCCTTGACCTTGGTCATCAGCGAGCGCTGCGCGACCACGTCGAGCGCCGAGGTCGGCTCGTCCATGATCACCAGCTGGGGCGTGAACAGCAGCGCCATCGCGATCATCGCCCGCTGCCGCATGCCGCCGCTGAGCTGGTGCGGGTAGCTGTCGAGATGCTCGGGATCGATCCCGACCAAGCTGCAGCACCTCGGCCGAGCGCTTTCGCACGGCGTCCTTGGTCTGCTTTGAGTGGGCCTCGAGCGTGTCCTTGAACTGGGCGCCGATGCTCTTCATCGGGTTGAGCGCGTTCATCGCGCTCTGCATCACGACCGAGTAGTCGCGCCAGCGCGCGTGGCGGAGCTCGCCCCGGCTCAGGCGCACCATGTCGCGCCCGCCGAAGAGCACCCGCCCGGCGACGATCTCGGCGGCCGGCGGCAGCAGCTGGGCCACGGCGAAGAGCAGCGTCGACTTGCCGCAGCCGGACTCGCCGACGATGCCCACGAACTCGCCCGGCGCGCACCGTGAAGCTGACCCGGTCGACGGCGCGCACCTCGCCGGCGTCGCCGAGGTACTCGACCGTCAGGTCGCTGACTTCAAGCAGCGGCTCGGGCACGCCGCCTCTTCACCGGCCGCAGGGCCGGGTTTCCGATCTCGTCGAAGGCATAGTTCAGCAGCGCGAAGCCGGTCCCCATCACCAGCACCGCGGCGCCCGGCGCGAGCGCCCACCAGGCGTTGCCCGACTCGAGCGCCGCCGCCTGCTGGGCGTTGTAGAGCATCGTGCCCCACATCAGCTGGCCGCTGTTGCCGAGCCCGAGGAACTGCAGCGCGGCCGCGAAGCCGACGATGTAGACGGCCAGCGAGAAGAACGAGGCGGCCAGCAGCGAGGTCATGGTGGGCACGATCTCGACCAGGATGATGTAGATCGCGCGCTCGCCGCGGGCCCGGGCCGCGACCAGAAAGTCGCGGTTGCGCAGCGAGAGCCCCTGCGAGCGCAGCTGCCGGGCCTGGAAGGCCCAGCTCGTGATGCACAGGACGATCGTCAGCGAAGTCACTCCCGGGCGGCAGGTAGGCGGCCAGCAGGATCAGCAGCGGCAGCACCGGCAGGATCAGGAAGACATCGGTCAGCGACCATCAGCACGCGGTCGGTGACGCCCCCGATGTAGGCCGCGGTCACGCCGATGATCATCGAGAGGAAGGTGGCGATCGCGCTCACGATGAGCGTGACGAGCAGCGTCAGGCGCGTCCCCCAGATCAGCTGAGAGAACACGTCCTGCCCGAGCTGCGTGGTCCCGAGCAGGTGCGCGGAGGACGGTCCCGCGTTCTGCGCGTAGGCCGCCGCCTGCGGGTCGTCGGGCGCGATCAGCCCCGGGAAAGCCGCCACGAACGACGACCACCAGCAGGATCACCGCGCCGGCCGTCGCCTTGCGGTTTGCCGAGCACCGCGCGCAGAAAGCGCCGCGGCGCCGGCTCGACCGCTCGCGGGCCCGTGCCGGCCGCGACCGCGACGTCCGTGCCTGTTGCGGGGACCGCCATCTAAGCCTCTCGCGTGCGGGGATCGAGCAATGCCGTGGCCAGGTCAGCGATCAGCACGCAGACCAGCACCGCCAGCGTGTAGAACAGGAACAGACCCTGCATCAGCGGCAGGTCGTGGTCCGTCGTGGCGGTGTAGAAGAGGTACCCGAGGCCGGGATACGAGAACAGGTACTCGATCACGATCGACCCCCCAAGCACGTAGCCGAGCTGCATCGCGAATCCCGTCAGGTTGGGGAGGATCGCGTTGCGGGCCGCGTAGTCGAACATGATCCGCCACGTCGGCAGCCCCTTGGCGCGGCCCATCTTGACGTAGTCCTCCGCGATCGTCGTGATCATGTTGTTGCGCATCGAGTAGACCCACAGGCCCGCGGTCACGATCACCAGGCTGAGCCCGGGCAGGAGGGCGTGGTTGAACACGTCGCCGATGAACGAGGGCGAGAAGGACGGGGTCGCGCCGAGGGTGTAGTTCGAACCGAGCGGCAGACACGTTGAGCGTCACCGCGAAGATGAAGATCAGCAGCAGGCCGACGAAGAAGACCGGGACCGTCGAGATGATGAACAGGAACGGCGGCAGGATGCCGTCGAGCAGGCCGCCGCGGTACCACGCGCTGACGACGCCCACGAGCGTGCCGATCAGGAACGCGAGGATCGTCGTCACCCCGACCAGGCCCAGCGTCCAGGGGAGCTTCGAGGCGATCTCGCTGAATACCGGCACCCCCTGGGCGGTGACCCCGAACTGGCCCGTCAGGCAGTTTCCGAGGTATTGGAAGTAGGACGAGGAAGACGCTCTGGTGGACGTTGACGCCGAACTGGATCTCGAGCGCGTGCAGCGCCGCCGGGTTGGCGGTGCGGAACGTCCCCAGCACCGCGCTCGCCTCGTTGCCCGGCATCACGCGGGGGATGAGGAAGTTGACGGTCAGGGCGGCCCACAGGGTCACCACGAACAGGCCGATTCGCCGCGCGAGATATCTCATCGCCGAGCGGCCGAAAGCCTACGCTGCCGCGCTGCCTCCTCAGTGGAGCGGCTGCAGGTGCGTCAGGACCACTTCCAGGTCGGGCGCCTGATACGGCGACGGTTGCGCATACGGGTTGGTCTGGGGTCGGCCAGCCGGCTGAAGCTCGAGGTGTCGTACTGGTACCAGTCGACGCCTTCGGTCACGGGAATGAACGGCATGTCGTTCACCATCACCTTCTGGATCTTGTCGATGATCTGGTGCTGCTGTGCGGAGCTCGGCCGCCGAGTACTGATTGAACAGCGCGTCGGTAGCCGCGGACTTGTAGCGGGAGTAGTTCGTCGATGCCGATGTTGCCGCTGAACAGCAGCCCTCGCAGCTCGTAGTAGGGAGTGGGCCCGGCGATCGAGGACGCGGGGCCGCCGCTGCCGGCGTACGCGAGCTGGAAGTGCCCGCTCTGGAGGTCGGTCGTGTACGGGGCTCGAGTTCTCGTCCTGGACGGTCGACGCCGATGCCCGCCGCCTTCAGCTCCTGGCTGATCACCGCCAGCGACGCGTCCCAGTCCGAGAAGCCGCTGATGGTCTTGATCGTGAAGGAGAGCGGGGTCCCGTGGAACTGGTAGATCCCGTTCGAGCCCTTGGTGAAGCCCGCCGACTTCAGGATCTGCTGAGCCTTGCCCGGGTTGTAGCTCGGCTCGTGCAGCGAGCTGTCGAACCAGCTGGTGTAGGTCGGCGTGATCACGCCGCTCTGGTTGGCCGGCTTCTGATAGCCGCTCTCGCCCAGCCGCGAGACCTTGGGCTTGTCGATCGCGTAGGCGATCGCTTGGCGCACGGCGAGCTTGCTCAGCAGCGGGTTCGAGAGGTTGGGGACCAGGTTCACGTTCAGCACCGGCGGGAACCAGAAGTGACGGTGCGCCGGGTCCTTCGCGACGTAGAACGAATGGATGTTGGGGATGTACTGGCCGCCCCACTGCGCCTGACCCTGGGACAGGAACAGGTTGGCCGACGAGTTGCTGAGGAAGGACGGATAGTCGACCTCCTTGACGGCCGGCACCGGATGAGCCAGGCTGGCCCTGCCAGTAGTGGGGGTTGCGCAGATACTTGATGTTCTGCGCCGAGCAGCTGGCGACCTTGTAGGGACCGGTCCCGACCGGGTTCGGGTCCTTGTAGGAGACCAGCTTGGTCTGGCTCAGCCCGGACCAGATGTGCTGCGGAACGATCGGCGTCAGGTCGGCGACGAAGTAGAAGTACGGCTGAGAGGGCGACTTGAAGTTGAAGACGACCTGGTTTGAACCCTTCTGGGCGACGCTCGTCAAGGGTCCGCCGTCCGCGGTCCAGACCGCGTTGAGGTCGATCGCCTTGTCGCTCTTCATGGCGTTGAACGTGTAGACCACGTCCGCAGCGGTGAATGGCTTGCCGTCGGTCCATTTCACGCCCTTGCGGATCGTGAACGTCAGCGTCTTGAAGCCGTTGGACCAGCTGGAGCCGGTCGCCAGCCACGGAGTGGCGGCGACGGTGCCGGTCGTGCCGCTCTTGAGGATGTTCACGTACTCGAGCGGTTCGTAGACCCAGCCGACCGCCGTCAGGCCGAGCGTCGCCGCGGTGTTGAACGGATTGAACTGGCACGTCCAGGTCGATCCGCTCTCGTTGTCGATCACCAGCTTGCCCGCGACGTGAGTCGTGTTGTTCGCCCCGCCGCAGGCGCTCGCCAGCATGCATACCGTGGCCACCAACGGAAGCCATTTGAAGCGGTTCACCATCGCAAGCACTCCCTCTCCCTATCGGACGCAGCTTCCACACACAGCCACGAAACGGTCTCCTCGGATACAGCTAGCGGATTGCGCGCGTTCAGCCAGGGGGACCAGTTGCATGGAGCCCGCGCAGCACGCGCATTTGGGAAATGACTAAACAAAAGCACTATATCGCGCTATTGGCAGGGTGACAATTAAAAATCGATTGGCGGATTCTTTTCCCAATTTGACCCAGTCCGCCGCTATGGCTGGAGGCTCTCCTGGGTCGCGGCGACCATGGTTGCGCTGGAGCCGCGGAGCGCCAGTCGCCTGCGAGAGCAGCTTCGTGCGGGCGGCGTGCAGGGCAACCGCGATCGCTCCCTGGAGCGCGGCCCGCTCGCCCAGCAGGCTGGTCTCGATGCGCGCCGTGATCGGAACAAGCGCGGCCGCCGAGCCGCGCACTGGACGCAGCAGCAGCGGGCTCGCGCCGATTCCGCCGCCCAGCACCACGAGCTCCGGATCGATGATCGCGCACACCGTGGCGATCGCGGTGCCGAGCCGCGAGGCGACATGGTCGACAACCGAACGCGCGGCGGCGTTCTCCGCGACCGCGAGCTCGAACACCTCTAGGGCCGAGTCCACCTCGGAGTCGTCCGTCGCCCCGCTGCTCGTTGAAGGCCGCGACGATGCCCGCTGCTCCGACCTCGTCCTCGAGCCCTCCGTGCAGCCGATGGCGGGGGTTGAACGGATCGCCGACCAGCGGCAGATATGCGATCTCGCCCGCGGCTCCGTGGGCGCCGCGCACGAGCTCGTCGTCGATGATGACGCCCATGCCGATGCCCGCGCCGATCGCGATGAACACGAGCGTCGAGACCCCGCGCGCGAGCCCGAACCACTTCTCGCCCACCGCGGCGAGGTTGACGTTGTTCTCGACCAGCACCGGCAGGTCGAAGCGGTCCCGGATCACCTCGAGTGGATCGAAGCCGCCCTCGGGGACCACGTTGTAGGCGAGCGAGGTGACCTTGCCGCTGCGCTGGTCGACCACGCCCGGCGACCGAGATCCCGAGCGCGAGCGGCCGTCCGTGGGTGGCGGCGGCGGCGTCGATCACCTCGCTGACCATCTCGAGGATCTGGACTCCCACCGCGCGGCTGCCGTCCTTGACCGTCGCGCGCTTCAGATCGCAGATCGGCTCGCCGAACAGATCCGAGGCGGCCACCCTCACGTTGCTGCCGCCGATGTCGCCCCCGACGACGAACCCGGCCTGCGGGCTGACCACGTAGGCGACCGGCTTGCGCCCTCGCTGGCCGGTGCGCCGGCCGGCGGCGTGGACGAGCCCGGCGTGCTCGAGCCGGCTGACGGCGGCCGATACCGTCGGCTTCGAGAGGCTGGTGGCCGTCGAGATCTGCGGCCGGGTGATCGGGCCCTTGCGGAAGATCGTCTCGAGCACGGCCTGCTCGCCGAGCTCTCGCAGCAGGCTGAGGCGTGAGTCCGGCCCCGCCGCAGCAGGCCGGGGTCGATTGCCGTCTCGCGCTCGGTCAGTCATCCCGCCATCCCTCTTGAGGTTAGGCTCCTTGACGAAAAAGTCTAGACAGGACCATTACAAGAATAGGCGTTTCTCGGTATTAAGATAGGATCCTTACGAAAAGATGGTGACGATCTGAGGGGCAGGAGACGTGACGACCACGGCGCCGGAGGCCCGAGGAGAGGCGGTGTGATGTGGTCGTGAGTCGGCCGGAACGCGCGCTGATCGACCCCGCACAATATGGCTAAGCGCTCGTACGGAACGGTGACGGTGGTCGGATGCGTACAGGCGGACGTGCTGACGAGTCCCGTCACCCAGCTGCCACCGGCCGGGGGCACGCTCCTGATCGACGAGGCCAGCGTCCGCGTGGGCGGGGCGGGCGCGAACGCCGCGCTGGCGCTGGTCGAGACGGGCATGCGCGTGCGCCTGATCGGCTGCGTCGGCGACGACCAGCTCGGGCGCTGGATGCGCGAGGAGCTCGCGCCCGCCGGGCTGGCGGAGGAGCTCGTGGTCGCCGGGTCAGGGTCGAGCGGTCTGACCGTCGCACTCGAGTCACCCGAGCGGGACCGCACCTTCCTCACCTACCTGGGCGTCAACGCCGAATGGAGTCAGGCGATGATCACCACGGACGCGCTTGATACCGACAACCTCCTCCTGTGCGACTACTTCGTCGCACCCAAGCTGCAGGGGGAAGCCGCACGGGCCCTGCTCGAGGCCACGCGTGGCCACGGAGGGCGCACCTACTTCGACACCGCCTGGGACCCGGGCGGGTTCTCGGCCGCCACCCGTGCCGAGGTCGCGCGCGTGCTGCCGTCCGTCGACGTGTTTCTTCCGAACGAGGCCGAGGCTTGTGCCCTCGCCGGGCTTGAGCCGGGCTCGGCCAGGCTCGCGGCGCGCACGCTGCAGGAGCTCTCAGGCGGTTGGATCGTGGTCAAGCTCGGCGCCCGCGGATGTGTCGCTGCGGGCCCTGACGGGCATGAGCTCGAGGTGCCCGCCCCGGCCGCCCAGACCGCCGACACCACCGGCGCGGGCGACGCCTTCAATGCCGGCTTGATCCACGCCCGAAGCGACGGCGCCGAGTGGCCGGAGGCGCTCGCGGCCGCGACCGGATTCGCCTCGGCGATCATCTCCCGTCCCTCCGGCGAGCGCTACAAGGCGGCGCTCATCGACTCCATCGCGTCACCGTGACGAGCGCGTATCTGTTCGATCTCGACGGCGTGCTGGTCGACTCGGAGGCGGCAGCGACGCGCACCTGGAGGTGGTGGGCGGACCAACACGGGCTCGACCCGGCGCCGTTCTCGGGCAGCCACGGCCGACCGAGCCGCGAGACGATCGCCGAGCTGGCGCCGCATCTCGACGCCGAGGCCGAGGCCGCGGTCGTGGAGGAGCACGAGGTCAGCGACACCGGCGGCGTGGTCGCGCTCCCGGGGGCGCTCGCGATGCTGCGGGCATCGCACCCGCTCGCGATCGTGACCTCGGGCGGCCGGCGCCTGGCCGAGGCGCGCCTGCGCGCGGCCGGCCTGCCGCGGCCCGATGTGCTGATCAGCGCCGACTCGGTCTCGCGCGGAAAGCCCGACCCCGAGCCCTACCTGCTCGCGGCCCACTCGCTCGGCATCGATCCCGTCTGCTGCACGGTGTTCGAGGACGCCCCCGCCGGAGTCGCGGCGGGCCGCCGCGCCGGGATGCGCGTGGTCGCGCTGACCACGACAGTCGCCCGGAACGCGCTCGACGGCGCCGATCTGATCGTCGCCGACCTGGCGGAGTACCTCGCCTCGGCGCCCGACGGGGCCATACTCGATGGAGGCGCGCAATGAAGCTGGCTGTAATCGGCGCAGGGTCCACCTACACGCCCGAGCTGGTCTCGGGTCTGGCGCGCGATCGCAGTCGACTCGACGTCGGCGAGCTGGCCCTGCACGACATCGATCGCGAGCGCCGTGAGGTCGTCGGCGGGCTCGCGCGGCGCATGCTCGAGCGCGAACGGTATGCCGGCTCGCTCGAGCTGACCGGAGACCTCGACCGCGCGCTCGACGGCGCCGACGCGGTTCTGATCCAGATTCGGGTAGGCGGGCAAGCCGCGCGCCTGAAGGATGAGACGATCCCCGCCGCGTGTGGTTGCGTCGGGCAGGAGACCACCGGCGCCGGCGGTCTCGCGAAGGCCTGGCGCACGGTCCCGGTCGTGCTGGAAATCGCGGCGCGCGCGCGTGAGCTGGCCGCGCGTGATGCCTGGATCATCGACTTCACCAATCCGGTCGGGATCGTCACCCGAGCCCTGCTCGATTCGGGCCATCGCGCCGTCGGCCTCTGCAACGTGGCGATCAACTTCCAGCGCCGGCTCGCCGCCGAGCTCGGGGTCGAGCCCGAGCGCGTGCAGGTCGAGCAGGTGGGGCTGAACCACCTGACCTGGGTTCGCGCCGCGTACCACGACGGACGCGACGTGTTGCCGGACCTGCTCAGCGCGCACGGCGAGGCGCTCGCCTACGAGGTCGGACTGCCGCTCACCCTGCTGGAAGCGCTCGGCGCAGTGCCGTCCTACTACCTGCGCTACTTCTATGCCGAGCGCGAGGTCCTCCAGGAACAGCGCATGACCCCGCCGCGCGCACAGACCGTCGCCGAGATCGAGCACCAGCTGCTCGATCTCTACCGAGACCCGGCCTTGACAGAGAAACCGAAGCTGCTCGATCGACGCGGGGGCGCCTACTACAGCGAGGCGGCGCTCCAGCTGCTGGCCTCGCTGGCCTCCGACGCCGGCGACGTCCAGGTCGTCGACGTGCGTAACCACGGGACGCTGGCCGGCCTCGCCGACGACGACGTCGTCGAGGTCCCCGCACGCATCCGATCGGACGGCCCGGTGCCCTTGGAACAGCGCCCCTTGGCCCCCGAGCTGCTCGGGCTGGTCCAGCACGTCGCCGCCTACGAGCGCCTCGCCGCCTCGGCGGCCGTCAACCGCGACCTCGACGCGGCCCGGCTGGCGCTGCTGGCGCACCCGCTGGTGCGCGAGTGGCGCCTCGCGGAGAGCCTGCTCGAGCGGCTGGTCGTCGAGCGCTCCGCCGTCGGCGCGGCGAAGGAGCACCGGCCGGAGGCGACCGCGCCCCGTCGCGCGTCGGCACCTCCGCCGGCTGACCTCGTGCTTGCGGTCGACGGGGGCAACACGAAGACCGACCTCGCGCTCGCGCAGCGGAGCGGCGAGCTGCTCGCGTTCGTCCGCGGGGGTAGAGGCTCGCCCCACTACATCGGCGTTGCGGCGTGCGTGCGGCTGCTCTCAGATCTGCTGGTCGAAGCCTGGAGTCGCGCCGGCCTCGGAGGCGACCGCGCTCGCCGTTTCGATGCCGCCAACATCATGGTCGCCGGCGTCGACCTTCCCGAGGAGGCGGAGGCTCTGCGCTCCCGGCTCGAGCGACTGGGCTGGAGCGAACGACTGCTTGTGGACAACGACATGCCCGCCCTGCTGCGCTCGGGCACCGACCGCGGCTGGGGCGTCGCGGTCGTATGCGGGGGCGGGATCAACTGCATCGGGGTGGCTCCCGATGGCCGCGAGGCGAGGTTCCCCTCGCTCGGCCCGGTCAGCGGCGACTGGGGTGGCGGCGGCGACGTCGGCATGGCGGCGCTGAGCGCGGCGGCCCGCAGCGCGGACGGACGCGGACCGGCGACGCTGCTCGAGCGGGCGGTGCCTGCTCACTTCGGGCTGGCGGAGCCGCTCGAGCTCGCCCGTGCGCTCCACTTGCGCGAGCTGGCCTACGAGCGGCTGCGCGAGTTGGCACCCGTCGTGTTTGCCGCTGCCGAGGAAGGCGATCCGGTTGCAGCGGGGATCGTCATGCGGGTCGCCGACGAGGTCGTGACCATGGCCGCGACCGCGCTGCGGCGCCTCGAGCTGACCGACCAGGCGGCGGACGTCGTACTCGGCGGCGGCCTCATCCGGGCAGCGGCGCCGGGCATGCTGGAGCGGATCGAGCTCGGCGTGCGCGAGGTCGCCCCCGCCGCGAGCGTGGTCGTCTCGCGGACGGGCCCGGTCGTGGGCGCGGCCCTGTTGGGCCTCGACGCGCTCGGCTCGGGGCGAGCCGCGGCAGCGCGTCTCCGGAGCGAGCTCCACGAGGCGTTCACGCTCGTGGAACACCCCGACGCGAGCGGAGCGCGGGACGGCTCGGTCGCGGTCGACCTGCGGGCCAAGGCAGGTTTCGAAGGCGCCGGTATCGGGGCAGGATCGTTTTCGTGAGCGACGACGGACACACGCAGGTCCTGGCCGACGGCAACGAGATGCCGATGCTCGGCCTCGGCGTGTGGCAGGTTCCGAACGGGTCCGAGTGCGTCGACGCGGTGCGCTGGGCGCTCGAGCTCGGCTACCGCCACATCGACACGGCGCAGGCCTACGGCAACGAGGAGAGCGTCGGACAGGGGCTCCGGGACAGCGGGGTGCCGCGCGAGCAGGTCTTCATTACGACGAAGTTCTATCCCGGCCACAGTGACCCGGCGGCCGAGATCGAGGGCAGCCTGCGGCGACTCGGGGTCGACTATGTCGACCTCTACATCATCCACTGGCCCCAGGGCGGATCCACGTGGGCCTGGCCCGGGATGGAGCGGGCACACGAGCGCGGGCACGCGCGCTCGATCGGCGTCTCCAACTTCGATGTCGACGAGCTCGGCCAGGTGCTCGCAGGCGCCGGCGTCGCGCCCGTTTGCGACCAGGTCCAGTTCAGCCCCTTCGCCTACCGGCGCGCGCTGCTCGAGGCCGCCCGCGAGCGAGGTGTCGCGCTCGTGGCCTACAGCCCGCTCGGCACCGGACGCCATCTCTCCGACTCGACCGTGGCGAGCATCGCCGAACGCCTCGAGCGCACCCCGGCGCAAGTGCTCCTGCGCTGGTGCCTGGAGCACGAGCTGCCGGTCCTGCCCAAGTCAACGCACCGCGAACGCATCGCGGAGAACGCTCAGATCTTCGACTTCTCGCTCTCGGAGCAGGACATGGCGGACCTCGACGCGCTCGACCGCACGGGCGGCACGGAGCGCGCCCAGGAGCGCAAGTGGTGGTGAGGGTCCTCTAGGACTCGCCGGCGCTCGAGGCGACCCGCTCGAGCTTCGCCGGCCAGTCTGCGCGTGGATCCGGTAGCGGGGTGAGCCTCGCCTCGACCTCCGGCCGCTGTGACTCGAGCCAGGGCGGCAGGATGATCCGCTTGCCGAACTCCTCGACGGGACCGTCGACGGTGAAGCCCGGCTCCTCCGTGGCGAGCTCGAACAGCACTCCGCCCGGCTCGCGGAAGTAGACGGAGTGGAAGTAGTGGCGGTCGATGATCCCGGTGTTGCCGACGCGCGCCTCGTTCAGCCGCGCCACCCACTCGCCCTGCTCCGCGTCCGTGGTGCCCCAGGCGACGTGGTGCACGGTGCCGGCGCTCTGGCGCCCGCGCTCGGCCGGCGGCTCGTCGAGCTCGATCCAGCTACCGCGCTTCTCGCCCCGCAGCTCCCAGCGCTCGTCCTGCTTTGGTTCGGCCCCCATCAGGCGCTCGAGGACGGCAACCGTTCCCTCGCGGTTGTGGCTGTAAGCCCTCACTCCCTCAAAACCATGCAGTGCGAGCTCTGCGGGAATCTCCGGGTGCTCGGCGAGCAATGGCTGATCGCCGCTCGAGTCCACGACCAACTCATGGCCGAGCCCCTCAAAGTCGGCGAAGCGCACCGCGTTGTCGGTGCGCTCGGCGTCATAGCCCTCGCGCCCGAGCCGCGCTGCCCAGAAGTCCAGCGCGTCGTCTGAGCCGACACGCCACACAACGCGGTGCACCATGCCCGCCCCGGCTCGACCGGGAATCGCGCCCGGATACTCGAAGAAGGTCAGGTCCGCGCCGGGCCGCGCCAGCTCGTCTCCATAGAACAGGTGATAGACGCTGGGGTCGTCCTGGTTGACACTCTTGGCGTTGAGCCGCAGGCCCAGCACCCGCGTGTAGAAGTCGACGTTGCGCGGTGCATCGCCGGTGATGGCGGTCACGTGGTGAATTCCGTCCAGGCGCATGGTGTCCTCTCCTCGCAGGCTGATGGCCTCAGCATAGCAGTAAGTTGTGGAGTCAACTACCGCAGTGCGGGTCGGGGATTGGGCGCCCGGCGGGGCGCCCCGCCCCTCCCTCTGGCCCCTCATATACGGTTAGACCCGCATGAGCTTCGAGCGCGACATCCGTCCGCTATTCCGCGCCGAGGACATCGACTCGATGGCGTTTGCCTTCGACCTCTCCTCATACGAGGACGTGCGCAGCAACGCCCAGGAGATCTACGAGCGCGTCGCCGAGGGGACGATGCCATGCGACGCTCCCTGGGACGAGCAGCAGGTGACCCGCCTCCGTGAGTGGATGGACGCGGGCATGCCCGAGTAGTCCCCCCTTCACTGGAGCGCGGCGTCGAGGGCCCGCTCGACGTCGGCGAGCAGGTCCGCCGTGTCCTCGATCCCGGCGCTCAGCCTGATCCAGCCCTCGGGCACGTCGTCGGTGCCCCAGCGCGCCCGGCGCTCGGCGCTCGAGTGAAGACCTCCGAAGCTTGTCGCTCCGACCACCAGCTCGGTTAGCTGAAGAAATCGCTCCGCTCGCTCGCGGTCGGGCAGGACGAACCCGAGCACCGATCCGAACGCCCGCATCTGCCGCCGAGCGACTGCGTGCGAAGGGTCGCCCTCGAGGCCCGGGTAGCGGACCAGCGCGATCTCCGGCCGGCCGCAGAGCATCTCCGCCAGCGCGCTCGCGTTCTCGCATTGACGCGCGAGTCGCAGCGCCAGCGTCGCGATCGACCTGTGCGCGAGCCACGCCTCGAAGGGCCCGGGGATCGAGCCGGTCGCCGTTCGCCAGTCGCGCAGCGCTCGAGTCAAAGCGCCCTTTCGCGCGACCGCGTAACCGAGGATCAGGTCCGAGTGACCGCTCAGGTGCTTCGAGCCGCTGGCCACCACGAGGTCGGCGCCCAGCGTGAGCGGCGTCTGCGCGAGTGGGGTCGCGAGCGTGTTGTCGACCACGAGCAGCGCGCCCGCCGCGTGCGCGGCCCGAGCCACGGCCGCGATGTCGACCACGTCGAGGCGCGGATTCGACGGCGTCTCGACCCACACGATGCCTGCACCCGAGACCGCCTGCTCGATCGCCCGAGAGTCCGTCGGCACCAGACGCACAGCTACCCCCCGGCGCGTCGAGCTGTTCGCGTGCGATCGCGCGCACGGCGGGGTAGCCGTCGCTCGGGACGACCACCGCGCCAGACGCGTCCGGCGTACCCAGCAGGACCGCCGTCGCGGCCGCCATGCCGGAGGCAAAGACGACCGCCTCGCCATCCTCCAGCTCGCCGATCGCCGCCTCGAGGCCGCGCCAGGTGGGGTTGTCGTAGCGGCCGTAGACGTCGATCCGCTCGGCCGGGTCACCGAGCAGGTGGTAGGGGGCGGCGAACGTCGGCCCCGGCAGCAGCGGTGTCTCATCGCGGGGCTCTGGCAATCCCGCCCTCGCAGCACGTGTTCCGGGGCCGTGTGGCAAGGGATTCAAGATCTCACACGCCGCTGAAACTTGCGCACGTGGGCTGTAGGGTGAGCGCACCCGCAAACTTGTTCCCAGGAGGAAGCTATGCCGCAGGCTAGAAGCGGTGGTTCGGGCTCGAGCGGAAAATCGTCATCGGGACGCACCGGGCGCTCGACCCAGAGCCGCAGCGCGAGCCGCTCGCGCTCGGGTGGCAGCAGCGCCCGCTCGGGCTCCAGCAGCGCCCGCTCGAGTGCAAGCAAGTCACGCTCGAGCGCCAGCAAGACCCGTTCGAGTGCCGGCAAGACCCGCTCGAGCGCAACCAGGTCGCGCTCGACGCAGGCCAAGAGCGCCACGACACAGGCCAAGACCTCGGCCGCCGCGGTCGAGCAGCGGCTCGATGTGGTCGCCAAGCGTCTGCGCAAACTCAACGAGCGCATCATCGACGCGGGCAGGGACGCCGGCGAGACCACGCTGACCAACTACGAGAAGGCGCTCAAGGCGATCGCAAACGCGGTCGAGCGCGGACCCGGCTCGAGCGACGTCGAGTGGATCTCGAATCTCGCCACCGCACAGGCGAAGTTCATCCGCGACGTGACGTCGTCCTGGACCTCGGCCGCGCGCGACATGCTGAAGTAGCCGTCAACCGGCGAACGACAGCCGGCGAGCGTTCTCTATACTTCATTGAGTGCTCAACGGTATGACCCAGACTGACACACAGACACACGCCGAGGCGGCGACGCTGCCGGCTGCGCTGGCGCTGGGCGGGGTCCACCTGATCGTCTCGGATATCGAGCGCAGCATCGCGTGGTATGAGCAGTCGCTTGGCCTGCGCCTGCACCGACATGAAGGCGGCGAGGCCGAGCTGGGCGACGGAGTCTCGACGGTGCTCGTGCTGCATGAGGACCGAGACGCTCGCCCGGCCGGCCGCCACGCCGGGCTCTACCACTACGCGCTGCTCTACCCGAGCCGCGCCGAGCTCGCGCGGGCGGCCGTCCGCATCGCGAGCACCCGCGACTCCGATCCAGGGCGCCTCGGACCACGGGACGCACGAGGCGATCTACCTCGCCGACCCGGACGGCAACGGGATCGAGCTCGCCGCCGACCGGCCCCGCGAACAGTGGCCGACAGACATGTACGGCTTCGGCCCGGCGCCGCTCGACCTGAACTCGCTGCTCGGTACCGTGGCCGGCGAGACCTTAGCCGCGCATGTGGGCGAGGGGCTGCGCGTCGGTCACCTCCACCTCCACGTCGGCGACATCGACGAGGGGCTCCGCTTCTACCGCGACCTGCTCGGGTTCGAGCTCCAGGCGAGCCTCGGCACGGCCGCCTTCGTGTCCGCCGGCGGCTACCACCACCACCTCGGCTTCAATGTCTGGCAGGGCCGCGGCGTGGGGCCGCCGCCGGCCCATACGGTGGGTCTCGAGCACTGGACGGTCGAGCTGCCGAGCGCCGCCGACCTCGCCGCCGTGAGCGGTCGGCTCACGGCGGCAGGAATCGCGACCGAGCCTGCCGACCGCGGCTTTCGCGTTCGCGATCCATGGCAGAACGCGGTCGAGTTCGTTTCGAAGCCAGGGGCGGACTAGCCTGAGCCTCGCGGGCGACGGCGGCGCGCTGTACGACCGCATCGGCACCGCGCTACGGCTCGCTCCGTCGCACCGACCCGCGCATCGCAAAGCGCATCTGGGCGGCCCTCGGCGACGCGCACACGGTGCTCAACGTCGGCGCGGGCACCGGTTGCTACGAGCCATCCGAGCGGGCGGTGACAGCGGTCGAGCCCTCGGCCGTGATGCGCGCCCAGCGCGCTGCCACGGCCGCACCGTGCATCGACGCGCACGCCGAGTCACTGCCGTTTGAGGACCAGAGCTTCGACGCCGCGATGGCGGTGCTCTCAGACCACCACTGGCGCGATCCGATCGCCGGGCTGCGCGAGCTGCGCCGGGTGGCGGCGCGGGTGGTCGTGTTCCAGTTCGACAATGCCGAGTTTCATCGCTTCTGGCTGGTGCGGGACTATCTGCCGGAGTTCGCCGCCCTCGCACACCAACATCCGACGCTGACGGAACGCGCGGCCGCGATCGGCGCGCGGGCTGCGGCCGTTCCGATCCCCTGGGACTGCCACGACGGCTTCTTCCACGCCTACTGGCGGCGGCCACAGTCATACCTCGACTCGGAGCTCCGCCATGCCACTTCGGTCTGGACCCGTCTGGGGCCGGATGTCGAGGCGCGCGCCGTGACCGAGCTCGGGCGCGATCTCGATTCGGGGCGCTGGGCGGAGCGAAACGCCGAGCTCCTCGATCTCGACGAAGCCGAGCTCGGCGCTCGGCTGCTGATCGCGTCATGATCCGGCCATGCGTGCCCGCGGCCCGCTGATCGCCGCCGCAGGCGGCCTCCTGGCGGCAGCGGCGTGGTGGCGAACGCATCCCTCGCCGTGCCCCTACGGCCAGCGCTTCTGGGTCGAGGCCCCTCACCCGATCATCACGCGCAAACGGCTGCTCGAGATCCTCGCCCCCGAGCCCGGAGAGCAGCTGCTGGAGATCGGCCCGGGCACCGGCTACTACACCCTGCCGGTAGCCCGCCGGCTCGGCGACGGCCGGCTCACGATCGTCGACATCCAGCAGGAGATGCTCGACCACACCGCGCTCGGCGCCACGCAGTCCGGCCTGCACAACGTGGAGCCGACCCGCGCTGACGCCAGGGCTCTGCCCTTCGCGGACGCAACCTTCGATGGCGCATACATCGTCGCGGCGCTCGGCGAGATCCCTCAGCCTGACCTCGCGCTGGCCGAGCTCGCGCGCGTGCTCAAGCCCACAGGTCGCCTGGTGGTGGGCGAGCTGTTTGGTGATCCACACATGGTCACGTTCGGGTCGCTGCGCGAGCGAGCCGGCGCGAGTGGCCTCAGAGTGGACCGCCGCCTGGGCGGCCCGCTCGGTTACTTCGCGCTGTTGAGGCCGGCACTCCTCAGTTGTCATTCACCTCCGCGCCGCCGTAGCGAGGCATGGCCCGTCGCATGTCGCTCGAGTCGAGTTCCTCGGCGGTGTCAAACCGACCCGCGAGGAAGCCCCGGCCCAAAGGCGCGTAGGCGACGAATCCGATGCCCAGCTCGCGGCATACCGGCAGCACGTCGCGCTCGACGTCGCGCGACCACAGCGAGTACTCCGTCTGCACTGCCTTGATCGGATGCACTGCGTGCGCGCGACGCAGCGTCTCCGCCGAAACCTCGCACAGGCCCACGTGCCTGATCTTTCCCTCCGCCACGAGCTCCGCCATCGCGCCGACGGATTCCTCGATCGGCGTACGCGGGTCCACTCGCGTCAAGTAGTAGATGTCGAGGTAGTCGGTGCGCAGGCGCGTGAGAGATCCTTCGACCGACCGCCTGGCGCTCTGCGCCGAGCCGTCGAGACGACCCGGGAGAGCACCCCACTTGGTGCCTACCACGAAACCATCTCGCCGGCCGCTGATCGCGCGCCCGATCAGGTCCTCGTTGATGAAGGGGCCATAAAACTCCGCCGTATCCAGGAAGTTGCAGCCCAGTTCGGCGGCGCGGCAGATCGTTGCGATCGCCTCACGCTCGTCCGTCGGCCCGTAGTTCGCGGTCATGCCCATGCACCCCAGCCCAAGCGCCGCGACCTCAAGTCCTCCCAGGTACCGTCTTTCCAACGCCTGCATTCTCCCTTTCGGTTAGCTTCTCGTCTATTAATTCATTACTCGCTGAGATGTAATGAAGTTTCTGGGAGAATACAGAAATGGCCGATCCTGTCAAGCGGAGAACCTACCACTCGCCTCGCCGACTCGAACAGGCCGCAGAGACGCGGCTCGAGATTCTCGAGTCCGCTCAGCGCCTGTTTGAACGTGACGGCTTCGCCGCGACGACGATGGCCGCGATCGCGACCGAGGCCCGCGTTGCGCTAAAGACCGTCTATGTCGCGTTCGAGACCAAGGCCGGCGTGCTGCGCGCGCTCTGGAATCTGCGCTTTTACACCATCGACACGTAGAAGCGCCTGAACCCCTCGCGCTCATAGAAGCGGTAGGCGCCCTCGTTCGTGTGCACGAGCCCCACGCTCATGAACTCCGCGCCACTCTCGCGCGCGACCTCGGCCGCGGCCTCCATCAGTGCGTGCCCCGCGCCGGCGCCGCGCTCCTCCGCCAGCACCGCGAGCGTCTCGATCTCGAGCCCGCGCTCGCCGAGGTCCCAGGTCGCCGCGCCCGGGCAGGGTCGCACCATCGCGTAACCAATCGCGCGCTCCTCGCGCTGCGCGACCAGCAGCACGCTCTCGCCGGCACCGAGCCAGGCCTCGTACTCCGCGCGGCGGTGGCGCCAGCTGTCTGCGAGCGAGCGCACAGGCGCCACGCCGCGCCCCACCTGGGCGTGGTGCTCGTACAGCGCTCGCCACAGCGGTTCGAGCTCGTCCAGGCGCTCACGACCGGCGCGCACTACGGCCACGGATGACATCCCGGGAAGGTTCGCATGAACGCTGGCGTCTAACCGACGTGAACGATCAGGAGGAAGCGCATGACCCTCAAGCACCCCAGGCTGCTCGCAATCGCAGGTGCCGCCGCACTAGCGGCCTCCGTGGCCACCGCCTCGGCGGCGGGCAGTCCCTTCATAACCCAGTTCCACACGACCACAGAGCTCGCCACGACCGTACCGTCGAGCGGACCCGCCAAGGGCGACCAGAACCCCTACGGCGTCGCGGTCGTCCAGAAGTCGGCCGGCAAGCTCGTCAAGGGCAACGTGCTCGTCTCGAACTTCAACAACTCGATGAACCAGCAGGGCACCGGCTCGAGCATCATGCAGGTGACGCCGAGCGGACACGCATCCGTGTTCGCCGTTGTGGCGCAGCCGACTTCGACTAAGGCTGTGGGTCTGACCACGGCGCTCGTGGCGTTGCCGAACGGGTTGGTGGTCGTCGGCAGCCTCCCCGCGCCCGGCGGCAAGCCGGCCAAGATGACGGCCGGGGCGCTGACGGTGCTCGACTCGAGCGGCCACGTGGTCAAGACCATCACGGCCAAGGACATCAATGGCCCCTGGGACATGACCTCGGTCGTGCATGGCAGCAGCGCGACCCTTTTCGTCACCAACGTCCTCAACGGGACGGTCAAGGCCAAGGGCAAGATCGTCAAGAAGGGCACGGTCGTCCGGCTGGGACTCAAGCTCACCGGCAAGGGCGTGAGCGTCACCTCGAACACGGTGATCGCCAAGGGCTTTGCCGAGAAGACCGACCCGAACGCACTCGTGATCGGCCCGACCGGCGTCGGGCTCGGCTCGAACGGCGACCTCTACGTCGCTGACTCGAACGAAAACCGGATCGCCGCGATCCCGGCCGCAATGACGCGCACCACCGCCCTCGGCGGCGGCGGCACGACCGTCACCTCCGGCCACAGGATCAAGGACCCGCTGGGGCTGGTCATCGCTCCGAACGGCGACATCGTGGTCGCCAACGGTGCCAACGGCAACCTCGTCGAGACGACCCCCGCCGGTAAGCAGGTGGCGAAGAAGACGCTTGTGCCAAGCGGCGCCGGTGACCTCTTCGGGCTCGCCATCGCGCCCAAGGAGGCCGGCATCTACTTCGTCAACGACATCGGCTCGGGACCGGACACAAACTCGCTCGAGTTGCTGCACTAGCTGATCGCCCGCTGCATGCGGGGCGGGCGAAATCGCCCCGCCCCGCATGCTCACCGCTACCTCTCAACCGAGCGTGAGCTCTCGCGTGGCTGATCGGCGACCCGCGCGCCGCTTCAGGCTCGTCCCAACCACCGGCCCGAGCAACACGATCGTGGCCGCCTCGGCGACGATCGTGAGCACGATGGCGGTCCGGTAGCCGCTCTCAGAGAACCCGAACAAACTGGTGGTTTCACTGATGAACAGGGCCACCAGGGAGGCGACGGCGATCGCGACGCCAGAGAACGCCAGCACGGCCAGCGCCGCCTCCCCGCTTCGCCGACGGAGTGCACGCTCGATCGGCAACAGGAGGGGGATCCCGACGACGCCCGCCCCGATTGCATTGAGCAGGAAGAGCGTCCCGATGACGGGGATCACCCGATAGTCCTGGCCGATGTACTGCTGTAGATGGATGGCGCCAACGCACAACAAGGCGACTGCGCCTAGATAACGCATAGCTTTCAGGAGCATCTGCTCAGTCCTCGCCTAACTCGCTGTCTGGTAGAGACGGACCTTGTGGGTTCCGCCGATTTCCCAAAACAGACGATGCGCAGGACTGATCCCTTCCCGGCGATAGGACCTGATCGCAAACGCCCCCGCAGGAACTTTTCCAATCTGCGCGGAGTCCTCACCGGTTACACGGCCGCCGACAGGAGGCGGAGCGTGCGACAAAGGTTTGGTGATATCTATGACACGGTTTCATTGGCATCGACGCCTGCTGAGCACGGCGCTCGTGGCGTTGGCATTGGTGGCGGCAGGCTGCGGCTCGGGATCCTCGAGCACGACTAAGTCGAAGCCCGCTCACACGACTCACGCCACGGCTGGGTCGAGCTCGTCAGGGGCTCACACCACGGCTGGGTCGAGCTCGTCAGGGATTCCGCAAGGGCCAACCGCGGGAGACCAGGACTCCGACAACAACGGCGGCCCTAGCGATGGAGACGGCAATATCTAAGGCAGCGGCGCTTGGCCTCGTCGCACTCGCGCTCACGTTGTGCGGTTGCGGCGAGGCGGCGTCGAGCACGACCCCTTCGGCGCCGGCCTTGTTTGCTTGGCTTCACCCTGGCCCGCCACCAAGTGGCTGGCGCGAGGTCACCATCCCGAGCGGCGCCGAGCTGGCCTATCCGCCCGGATGGCGACTGATCCAGAGCGACCGCGGCAGCGCGAGCGCGGCCCTACTCGACCGCGGCCTGTATGTGGGGTACCTGAACATCACCCCGCGCCAAAGCAACGAGACGCTCGGCGACTGGGGCCGCTTCCGTGTGCAGCACAACGCCAAGGAAGGCGACCGGCAGGTCGTCACCCTGGCGGTCGGTTCAGGGCTCAGATTCCGCCGGGGAAGCGGGTCGTGCGTCAAGGACTCCTATGCGACCGTGACTCGAGCCCGTTTCATCGAGCTCGCTTGCCTGGTCGTGGGCCGCACCGCCAGCGATGTGATCGTGGGCGCGACCCCGCCGCAGGACTGGTCGCGGATCTCGCCCCTGCTCGAGCGGGCGATCTCGAGCGTGACGACGGGCGCCTAGACCGTCGGGACGACTGCCGTCCTGGGGATCGTGGCAGTGGGGTGAAAATTCGTCCCACCTGTGGCCCGCAGCGAGGCCGGAGGAATTTTCCACCTATAGAGGGGAATTTTCGTCCCACCAACCCGTGACAGCCAAGGTGGGCGGAATTTTCACCGCCACCTCCCAGGCGAGAGCGCCGCCCTAGCTCTCCTCCGACCCCGCTGGCGCGGTCTCGGTTGGCGACCGCGCGTCCGCCGCCGGCGCGGTCTCCGTTGGCGACCGCGCGGCCGGCTTCTTCGCCTTCTTGGGCTTCAGCTCCTCGAGCGATTCGCCCAGCCACTCGGTCAGCGACCACACGTCCGGCATCTGCTCGCGGTCGGAGACGATGCCGAAGTCGAGCCCGCCGAGATAGCTCATCACCGTGATGTTGAGCCCCATGCCGTCGGTGATGACCGAGATCGGGTAATTGGCCTCAAGCCGCGCGCCGGCCATGTAGAGCGGGATCTGCGGGCCGGGCACGTTCGAGACCACGAGGTTCCAGGCCGGCCGTCCGCGCTTGCTCACGCTGAGCGTGAACGTCAGGCGCGCCGCGCGCGAGAACAGGGCCGGCGGGATGAACTGGTTGGCGTCGCGCAGCAGGTCGGCCGGCAGCGCACGGTGGCGCTCCTTCATCTCGGCCAGCGCCTCGTGCGTGCGGCGCAGGCGCGCGACCGGGTCGTAGATGTTCGTGTAAAGCGGCGCGGTCATCAGCAGGATGCGGTTGCCGAAGGTGCCGATCTGCTCCTCGCGGCGCACCGAGACCGGGATCTGCGCGACCAGCGGCTCGGCCGGCAGTTCCTTGTGCTTGATCAGCCAGCGCCGCACGGTCCCGGCGCAGATCGAGACGATCACGTCGTTGACGGTGCAGCCGTGGGCGTTCTTGACCTCTTTGACCTCGTCGAGCGAGAGGCGCGTGAAGACGAAGCGGCGGTGGGGCGATACGCGGCCGTTGAACGAGGTCCGCGGCGGCACCAGGTCGAGATGGCCCACGACTCGCCCCCGCCCGACCATCTGCTGCGCGCCCGCGGCCAGGCGGCCCGCCGCCCTCAGCCCCGGGATGCCCCCGAGCTGGGGGACCTCGTCGACGTTGGGGAGCGCGCGCGGGAGCGACCGAAGCAGGCGCAGCGGGTAGCGCGGGCACGCCGAGCATGCCCGCGGGCGAGCAGCTCGAGCTCGCCCGGCGGGGTCTCGCCGGAGCTCTCCTCGGCCGTCGGCAGCTCGCGCCCCTCGGGGCTCAGGTCGAGCAGCGCGCCCATGATCTCGGCGCCCGACATGCCATCGATCACGGCGTGGTGGATCTTCGTCATCACGCCCACGCGGCCGCGCGGGAGGCCGTGGATCAGGTAGCACTCCCACAGCGGGCGGGAACGGTCAAGCGGCCGCGAGAAGATCCTCCCCACCTGCTCCGAGAGCTGCTCGTCGGTGCCGGGCGGCGCGAGCGCGAGCTCGCGCACGTGGAACTCGAGGTCGAAGTTCGGGTCATCGATCCAGTAGCCGTAGTCGAGGTTGAGCGGCACCTCCTGCAAGCCGCCAGCGAAACGGCGGCACCAGCGGCAGCCGCTCCTCGATCAGGCTCTGGAGATCGAGCAGCGTCAGCTCGCCCCTGGAAGCACTCGAGGGGTCGAGGATCGCGAGCCCGCCCACGTGGCCGTAGTGGCGCGCGTCCTCGAGCGCGAGGAACTGCTGGTCGAGAGCGGTCAGCTGGCGCATGTGCGAATTATTTCGGGTGCGCGCATGCGCGCACCCGCCGGCCGGAACATGTTCCGGCCGGCCGGGCCGAACATGTTCGGCCCGGGGCCGGCGCACATGTGCGCCGGCCTCACAGTTGCATGGCCTTCACGGTCAGGAACTCCTCCAGTCCGTAGCGGCCGAGCTCGCGGCCGTGACCCGACTGCTTGTAGCCGCCGAACGGGGCCAGCGGGTTGAACACGGCGCCGTTGATCTCGACCTGGCCGGTGCGGATGCGGCGCGCCACGCGCTTGGCGTGCTCCTCGTCGGCCGACCACACGCCGCCGGCGAGCCCGTAGTCGGTCGCGTTGGCGATCCTGACGGCGTCCTCCTCGTCGTCGTAGGGCATCAGCACGAGCACGGGGCCGAAGATCTCCTCGCGCGCGACCTTCATCTCCGGGGTGACCTCCGAGAAGACGGTGGGGCTGACGAAGTAGCCGCGCGCGAGCGGGTTCTCGGCCGCCGCCCGTCAGCAGCTTCGCTCCTTCCTCGAGCCCGCTGTTGATGTAGCCGCGCACGCGTTCCAGCTGGGTCTCGGACACCAGCGGGCCGAGTCGCGTGTCGGGGGCGAACGGGATCGCCGGGCGTGAAGCGCTCCGCCGCCTGCGCCGCGATCCGCTCGGCCTCCTGCAGACGCGCGCGCGGTACGAGCATGCGCGTCAGGGCGCTGCATGTCTGACCCGAGTTGAGGAAGCACTTCGAGACCCCGTCGGCGATCGCACGGTCGAGATCGGCGTCCTCGAGGATCACGTTCGGCGACTTCCCGCCCAGCTCGAGCGCGACCTTCTTCACGGTCTGGGCCGCGAGCTCTGAGACGCGGCGCCCGGCGCGGGTCGAGCCGGTGAACGAGATCATGTCGACGCCGGGGTGGGCCGCGAGCGCCTCGCCCACCTCGGGACCGAAGCCCGTGACCAGGTTGAAGACGCCCGCGGGCAGACCGACTTGGTCGATGATCTCGGCCAGCACGAACGCGTTCAGGGGCGCGACCTCCGACGGCTTGACGACGATCGTGCAGCCGGCCGCGAGCGCCGGCGCGACCTTGGCCGCGATCTGGTGCAGGGGGTAGTTCCAGGGCGTGATCGCGCCGACCACGCCGATCGGCTCGCGCACCACGAGCGAGTTGCCGATCTCCTCCTCCCAGACCGTCTCGGCGAGCACCTGCGCCATCGAGGCGAAGTCCATGCGCGGCAGCCCCGCCTGGATCATCTGCGCGAGCCGGATCGGCATGCCGACCTCGCCGGCGATCAGCGCGGCGATTTCATCCGCCCGCTCGCCGAGACCCTGGGCGATCGCTGCAAGCGCTTCGGCGCGCTGCTCGACGGGCGCCTGCGACCAGGATGGAAATGCCTGCCTGGGCCGCGGCGACCGCGCGGTCGACGTCCTCCGGGCGTTCCCTCGGGCACCGACCCGATCGGCTCCTCGGTGCTCGGGTTGAGACCTCGATCGTGCCGCCGCCCGCGGGCGTGACCCACTCGCCGCCGATGTAGAGCTTGTCGCGGACGCCTGTGCTCTGCGGGGCGGTGATCGTCATGCGGGCTCCTTGATTGGCGTGCTGGTGGCCGGGGCGCCGCGGCCGCGACCGCTTCCGCGTTGCGGTGCGCGAGCGCCATGATCGTGATCATCGGGTTGGTACCCGAGGATGTCGGAAACGCGCTCGCGTCGCCGATCCACACGCCCGGCGTGTCGTGCAGCTCGCCCCAGGGTCCGGCGACGCTCGTCTGCGGGTCGGTGCCCATGCGACAGCTGCCCATCTGGTGGGCCGAGAAGAGCGTGAAGCCGCCCGCCCTGAAGGGCATGCGCTCGAGCCGCTCGGCGAAGCGGTCGAGGTCGTCGCCGAAGCGCCAGCTGGGCAGGCCCGCGGCGACCGCCAGGATCTGCTGCGCGCCGGCGGCCTCGTGCAAGCGCGCGAGCGCCCGTACGCCGCGCTGCATGTTGCGCTGATCGAGCGCGTCGGTGAGCGCGTAGCTCGGCACGGCCATCCCACCGCGGTCGACCGTCACGCGGCCGTGGCCGCGATCGCGAATCAGCGCGATGAACGACGCGCCGTGGCGGAAGTCCGACATCAACTGCTTGTGCGTCGCCCCGTCGGTGAACGGCACCGCCGAAGCTCGCGAGCCCGGTCGTGTACTGGGCACCCTCGATCAGGAAGCCGTGGCCGTCCTCGACGTTGGCGAACTCGGGCACGAGCCCGGCGTGGGGCGCCCCCTTCCAGGCCTCGGTGTCTTCGGCGTAGAAGCCGATCAGCGCCGTGCACGGGTGCAGGCGCAGGTAGTTGCCCACTGCTGGGCCGCCGAGCCGTGAGCGCAGCAGCAGCGCGGGCGACTCGAGCGAGCCGCAGGCGAGGACCACCTGCGGCGCTCTGACGGTCACTCGCGTTTGCCCGTCGAAGACCGCCTCGACGCCGGCGGCCCGGCCGCGCTCGGTCAGCACTCGGTTCGCGAAGCAGCGCGCGATGATCGTGGCGCCGCGGTCGCAGGCATCCTTGAGGTAGGTCTTGGCGGTCGATTGCTTGGCGCCGGTCTGGTCGCCGAAGCCGATGTAGCCGGCGGTCTCGAACGAGTAGCGCGTCTCGTCGACGTTGCGCAGCACGTGCTCGAAGCGCCAGCCGAGTCGCTCGGCCCCGGCGCGCATCCGCTGCTGGGGCACGTTCAGCTCGGAGCAGCGGTCGTTGACTGAGAGGCGCTGCCAGACCGCTTCGAGGTGGCGGTCGAATTCCGAGCCGGCCAGTCCTTCCAGACCGAACTCGCGCTCCCACTGCTCGCGCACCCACGGCGTCGTGCGCAGCGAGTTCGTCCAGTTGATGACCGTGCCACCGCCGAGACAGGACCCAGCCTGGAGCGAGACGTTCATGTCGGCGGTGAGCGTGGGGCCGCCGCGCCAGTACAGGGTCTGGTAGGCGGGCAGCTCGAGCTGGGTGAAGTCGCAGTCGTCGAGGTAGGCGCCCGCCTCGAGCACGACCACCTGCAGACCCTGCTCGGCCAGGCGCGCGGCCATCACGCCGCCGCCCGCGCCGGATCCGACCACGCACACGTCCGCCTCGAGCGTCGTGTCCTCGCTCGGCCGCAGCGGCTTGATCGGCCGCTCGGTCTGCGGCGGTGAGCTGACCGGGCCCGGGTAGCCGAAGGTGGGCCAGTTCGGGTTCTGGCCGTCCTCACCGGGCAGTCCGTAGTAAAGGAACAGCGTCAGCGACACGAGCGCGCCGAGCCCGAGCGCCGCGCGCTGGTCGACGAGCGCGAGGTTGCGCATCAGCTGCTCGCGTGAGCGCTGGGAGGCCTTGGCGAACCCCTGTCCGGCCAGCGCCTCGAGCAGCTGCGTGAAGCCGGCGCGCTGCTCTTCGGGCATCTGCTCGAGCAGGAGTGCGAGCACCGCGGGGACGTGCAGATCGCTGGCGCGGCGGGCGAAGAAGCCGCCGGGATCGGGGTCGCGCTCGATCGGCGGCACGACGGTGTCGGCGAAGGCGGCCAGAGTCTTGGCGTGGAGCTCGTTCACCTTGGGCGAAGCCTAACGGCGCCGGCGCATACACCGAGATCCGGTGTTAGCGTGCATGAGGCGATGAAGGCGGCTGTCCGAACGCTCGCGCTCCTGGCGCTCTGTCGGCGTTTCGCTGGGCCTCGCCGGGGTGGCGGGGGCGAGCAAGCCGAAGGGTCCCGTGCTGCCATCGAAGGATCCCTTCTACACGGTACAACCACCCGCTCGGGAAGGTCGCGTCGGGAACGATCCTCAAGCGCCGCAAGGTCACGATCAAGGACATGGGTAAAGCCGCGCCGGTACACGCCGAGCAGCTCCTGTACCGGACGACCAGCGAGACCGGCAAGCCTTTACTCGCGGTGACGACGGTGATCAGCCCGCTGGTGCCGCTCGGGCTCGACGAAGATCGTCTCCTATCAGACCGCCTATGACGCGCTCGGCTCGCAGTGCGACCCGTCCTACACGCTGCGGGGCGGCAAGGGTGGCGGCTCGACCGCGCAGGACGAGGAGCAGCTGCTTCTGAGCTACGCGGCCACCGGCTACACGGTCGTGGTGTCGGACTACGAGGGCGTGAACCTGCGCTGGGTCGCGGGTCAGCAGTCGGGCTACGCGACGCTCGATGGCATTCGCGCCGCCGAGCGCTACCTGAAGGCCCCCGAGAAGTCCACGCCGGTGGGGATGGTGGGCTACTCCGGTGGCTCGATCGCGACCGATTTCGGGGCCGAGCTCCAGCCCAAGTACGCCAAGGGCCTCGACATCGTCGGCGCGGCCGAGGGCGGCGTTCCGGTGATGCTCGCGCACAATCTCGCCTACATCAACGGCAGCCCGAGCTGGTCGGGGATCATCCCGGCGGTGATCTATTCGCTGGGGCGCGCGTTCGGCGTCAACGTGTTCAAGTACCTGTCGGCCTACGGGGTGAAACTCGTGCGCTCCGAAGAGGGCGGGTGCATCAACAGCTACCTCGGCAAGTACCCGGGGCTTAAGTACCAGAAGATGCTGAAACCGCGCTACCAGGAGATCTTCTCGATCCAGGCGTTGGTGAAGATCGTCAACCGGCTGATCATGAGCCGCACGGGCACTCCCAAGGAGCCGATCATGATCGGTGTCGGCAACGCGGACGGGACCGGCGACGGCGTGATGGTCGCGGCCGACGACGAGGCGCTGGCGCACGCCTACTGCACCCGCGGGCTCACGGTCGAGTTCAGCGAGTATTCGGGGCTCACGCCACACCGAGGCCGCGGTGCCGTTCGAGGTGGCGGCCAAAACTTTTCTGACCGCGCGGCTGGCCGGGCTTCCGGTGCTGAGCCAGTGCGCCACGATCGGCAAGGGCAATTCGCTCAAGCCGATCAAACGGGTGAAGTAAGGGCCTCCTCGGCGGCGCGCGCGAACCCCGCCTCGAGGCCGCGCGCGAGACTCGCCTCGGGGCCGCGCGCGAACCCGGCCTCGGCGGCGCGCGCGAACCCCGCCTCGGCGGCGCGCGCGAACGAAGGGTTTAGAGATGGCGCCACTAGCGTAGATTTCTCGCATGGCGGAGAGCGCGTCGGCGAACGGCAAGGCTTCAGCGATGGCTGCTTTGCCCGCGGCGGCCGCGCGCGCCGTGGGCGACCTGGTGCCGGCCGCGGCGCAAAAGGCGCGCGGACTGCCGTTCGAGGGCATGGCCCGAGCGGTCATCGAGCGGCTCTCGGGAGCGGGGCTCCAGGGTGACCTCGACGCGCGCGATACGGACTACATCCGCGAGACCCTCCCTGGGCTGTGGCTGATCGCCAGCCGCTACTTCCGCGCCGACGTGGACGGGCTGCATCACGTCGCGCCCGAGGGGCCGGTGCTGCTGGTCGGCAACCACTCGGGCGGGATCGTGGCGCCCGACCTGTTCGTGTTCGTGCTCGCCTTCAGCACCTACTTCGGCGTCGAGCGGCCCTTCTACCAGCTCGCCCACAACCTCGTGGTGGCGGGCCCGACGGGCATGCTGGTGCGGCCGTTCGGGACGATCGCGGCCAGCAGCACCAACGCCGAGCTGGCCCTCAAGTCCGGCGCCGCAGTGCTCGTCTACCCGGGCGGCGACTACGAAGTCTTCCGGCCGAGCTGGGAGCAGAGCCGGGTCGACTTCGGCGGCCGCAAGGGCTATGTGCGCACGGCGCTCAAGCTCGGCGTGCCGATCCAGCCCGTGGTCTCGATCGGCAGCCAGGAGACGGCCCTGTTCCTGACGCGCGGCGAGCGGCTCGCGCGGCTCACCCGGGCCGACCGCATCCTGCGCCTGAAGACGCTCCCGATCGCGCTCGGCCTGCCATTCGGGGTGATGCCCGCGCTGTTCGGGCACCTACCGCTGCCGGCCAAGATCAGCGTGCGCGTGCTCCCGCCGATCGACCTCGCCGAGCGCTACGGCTCCAAGCCCGACCCGGCCGAGATCGATCGCGACGTCCGCGCGCAGATGCAGGACGTACTGACCTCGCTCGCCGAGGACCGTAGGCTGCCGGTGCTCGGATGAGGCGACCGCGCAGGATCGGAGTGGCGAGGTGAGGGTCGAGCAGGACACGCTCGTCAGCGCCTCGTGCGCGCGAGTCTGGGAGGTGATCAAGGATCCGGCGCAGCTATCCGCGAGCTGCTTCCCGGCATCACCACCTGCGAGCCGGAGGATCCCGAGCGCGAGCCGGGCCGCAGGCCCGCTATCTGATCCGCTACCACGTCGGAGCGGCCGAGGTCGGCGCCCGCGTCGAGCTCGTCGAATACGACCCCGGGCGCGACATCTCCTGGACCTCGATCACCGGTATCGAGCAGCGAGCGCACCTGCGCGTGCGCGACGCCGGCGGCGGCCGGATCCCGGCTCGAGCTGCGCTTCTCCTACGGCGCGCCGGGTCCGGTGTGGGGCACGCTGGCCGAACTCGTCTCACGCCCGGAGGTCTCGGGGCTCGTGCGCCGCTGGCTTCGAGAGCGTCAAGGCGGCCGCCGAGGAGACTCCGCTGGCCGCGGCTGCGGGCCCGAGCCTGCCCGGGCGGGCGCTGCACGAGGCCGTCAACGTGCTGATCCTCGCGCGCGCGGGAATCGTGTCGCCGATGCGGCCCGACAAAATCGCGCGCATCGGCCTCGCGGCCGCGCGCTGGGGCGCGTCAGTCGCGACAGGCGTGGTCGCCGGAGCGATCCGCCACCCCGAGCGGCCGATGCTGATCGATGAGCTCGGGACGCTCACCTACGCCGAGGTAGACGAACGCACCAACGCGATCGCCAACGGCCTGCTCGAAGCCGGCGTGGGCGCGGGCGACCGCGTCGGGCTGATGTGCCGGGACCACCGCGGCTTCGTCGAGGCGGCGGCGGCCGTCGGCAAGATCGGCGCCGACGTGCTGCTGCTGAACACGTCCTTCGCCGGCCCGCAGCTGGCCGAGGTCTGAAGCGCGAGGAGGCCGTGGCGCTGATCTACGACGAGGAGTTCGCCGACCTGGTCAAGGACGCCGGGCGCCGCCGCCTTCGCTTCGTCGGCTGGCACGACTCCGACGAGGTCGAGGACCAGCCGCTCGAGGAGCTCGCCGCCAGCGGCCAGGTCTCGCGCCCGCCGCGCCCGCCGCGCACCGGGCGCGTGACGATCCTGACCTCCGGCACGACCGGCACGCCCAAGGGCGCCTCGCGCTCCTCGACGCCGCTGACGCTCGATCCGCCCGCCGCGCTGCTCGAGCGGATCCCGCTGCACGAAGGCCAGCTCGTGCGCATCGCCGCGCCGCTGTTTCACGCCTGGGGTTTCGCCAACTTCGCGCTCGGCATGGGGCTCGGCTCGACCTTCGTGCTGCGGCGGAAGTTTGATCCGGAGCAGTGCCTGGCCGACATCGCCGAGCACCGCTGCGAGGTGCTCGTCGTGGTGCCGGTGATGCTGCAACGGATCCTCGCGCTCGACGACCACGAGCGCGAGCGCTACGACACGAGCTCGCTCCGGTGTGTGTGCGCGAGCGGCTCAGCACTGCCGGGAAAGCTCTCGGACGAGTGGATGGATGCCTTCGGCGAGAACCTCTACAACATGTACGGGACGACCGAGGTGGCAGCGGCCACGCTCGCCCGGCCGCGCGATCTGCGCGCCGCGCCGGGAACCGGCGGCAAGCCCACACGCGGCAGCATCGTGCGCATCTACGACGATGAGGGGCGGCCGCTGCCGCAGGGCGAGACGGGCCGGATCTTTGTCGGCAATGCGATGCTGTTCGAGGGCTATACCGGCGGCGGCGGCAAGGATCAGCTGGACGGGCTCATGGCCACGGGCGACGTTGGCTACTTCGACCCAGCGGGGCGGCTGTTCGTGCGCGGCCGCGACGACGAGATGATCGTCTCCGGCGGCGAGAACGTGTTCCCGAAGGAGGTCGAGGACGTGCTCGCGAAGCACACGGCCGTCGCCGAGGCCGCGTGCCTTGGCGTCGAGGATGAGCAGTTCGGCCAGCGGCTGCGCGCATTCGTCGTGCTGGCCAGCGGCAAGAAGGCCTCCGAGGATGACCTGAAGGGGTGGGTCAAGGAGAACCTCGCGCGCTACAAGGTCCCGCGCGAGGTCGTGTTCCTCGACTCGCTGCCGCGTAACCCGACCGGCAAGGTGCTGAAACGAGAGCTCGCGGAGATGGAGGACACCGACGGGGACCAGAAGTCTCGGCAGCGGAAATCGTCGGGGCGGGGCTCATCGACCGGGAAATCGTCGACCGGCGACGAATCGTCTAACCGAGGGTCGTCGACCCGGCGGCGGAGGACGCAGAAGAAGGACGCTGGCAAGAAGGAGCAGCCGGAGAAGGAGAAGGCGCGGTGACGAACTTCGCTCAGCAGATCTCGACCGCGGCGGAGGAGGATCGAGACCGTCCGGCGGTCAAGCTCGACGACCTGGTGCTCAACTATGGCGTGCTGGACGAGGGGGTCGCGCGGGCCGCCGGGCTCTTGCGCAGCAAGGGCATCGAGCCCGGCGATCGGGTCGGTATGCAGCTCCCCAACGTCCCGTATTTCCCTGTCATCTACTTCGGCGCCCTGCGCCTGGGAGCGGTCGTCGTGCCGATGAACCCGCTGCTCAAGCAGCGCGAGGTCGCCTACCACCTGAGCGATTCGGGCGCGCGCGTGATACTGGGCTGGCACCAGTTCGCCGAGCCGTGCACCGAGGGCGCCTCCGAGGCGGGCGCGGAGTGCATCCTGGTCGAGCCGGGCGAGTTCGAGAAGCTGCTGGGCGAGGCTGAGCCGGTGCGCGAGGTGGCGGAGCGCGGTGACGACGATGCCGCCGTGATCATCTACACCTCGGGCACGACTGGCACGCCCAAGGGAGCGACCCTGACGCACGCGAACATTCGCAGCGCGGCCGAGACCGGGCGTCGAGCTCGTCGATGCCGGACCGCACAGCGTGACCGTGGCGACGCTGCCGCTGTTCCACGTCTTCGGCATGAGCGCGATCATGAACGTGACCGTCTGCGCCCACGGCCTGCTGACGCTCGTCCCGCGCTTCGACGCTGGGCAAGGTGCTCGAGGTGATCGAGCGCGACCACGCCACCACCTTCGGCGGCGTGCCGACGATGTACTCGGCGCTCTTGCACCACCCCGAGCGGGAGCAGCGCGACGTCGCGAGCCTCGACCTGTGCGTCTCGGGCGGCGCTCCGCTCCCGGTCGAGGTCCTGCGGGGCTTCGACGAGGCGTTCGGCGCCAAGGTGCTCGAGGGCTACGGACTCTCGGAGACGTGCGGCATGGCGACCTTCAACCCGCCCGACCGGGAGCGCAAGGCGGGATCGATCGGGGTGCCGATCGGCGGTACCGAGATCAGGCTCGTCGACGACGAGGATGAGGATGTGCCTTCAGGTGAGCCGGGCGAGCTCGTGATGCGCGGGCCGTTCGTGATGAGCGGCTACTGGGAGCGCGAGGAGGCGACGAGCGAGGTCATGCGCGACGGCTGGTTCCACACCGGCGACGTCGCCACAGTCGACGAGGATGGCTACTACTTCATCGTCGACCGCAAGAAGGACCTGATTATCCGCGGCGGCTACAACGTCTACCCGCGCGAGGTCGAGGAGGTGCATCTACACCCATCCCGCCGTGCGCGAGGCCGCGGTGATCGGCGTCCCGCACGAGTCGCTGGGCGAGGAGGTCGCCGCCGCGGTGTCACTGAAGGAGGGCGCCGCGGCGTCGACCGAGGAGCTGCGCGACTACGTCAAGCAGCGCGTCGCGGCCTACAAGTATCCGCGCGTGGTCTGGACCGTCGACGAGTTGCCCAAGGGTCCCACCGGCAAGATCCTCAAGCGAGAGATCAAGCCGCCCGAGGGCGGCTGAGCCCTCAGGCTGCTCCCGCCAGCTCCTCCAGCGAGCTGTCGGTGTCCTTGAGCGCGTCGACGTTGACCTGCCCCTGCGAACGGATCAGCGCCTGGACGTGCTCGTTGACGTCCCACACGTTGACGTTCATGCCGGCGATCACGCGGCCCTCGCTGAGCCAGAAGGCGACGAACTCGCCGCCCTCTCGCTCGCCGCGCAACACCACCTCGTCCCAGCTGCGGCGCGTGGCCCGAGTACTCCATGCCGACGTCGTACTGGTCGGAGAAGAAGTACGGGATGCGGTCGTAGCTGACCGTCTCGCCGAGCATCGCGCGGGCGGCGGCCGGGCCCTGATTGAGCGCGTTGGCCCAGTGCTCGACCCGGATCCGCTGCCCGAAGAACGGGATGCCAGGCACTCGCGACGTCGCCCGCGGCGAACACGTTCGGGGCCGAGCTCGTGAGCGAGGCGTCGACGACCACGCCGTTGTCGATCTCGATGCCCGCGTCGCGGGCGAGACTCGACCGCGGCACCACGCCGATGCCGACGACCGCGAAGTCGCACTCGACCGTTTGCCCGCCAGTCGTTCGCACGCGCTGCACTTCGCCCTCGCCCTCGAACGCCTCGACCCCGTCGCCGAGCAGCAGCTTGACCCCGTGCTGGAGCGTGGACGTCGCGGTAGAACTCGCCGATCTCACGCCCGAGGATCGTCTCGTAGGGGACGCTGAGCGGGTCGATGATCGTGACCTCGAGTCCCTTCTGGCGGGCCGAGGCGGCCACCTCCGAGCCGATCCAGCCGGAGCCGACGACCGCCACCCGCGCGCCCTCGGTCAGCGCGCTCGCGCAGCGCGTCGCAGTCGGCCAGTCGTCCGCAGGTAGTAGATGCCGCTCTAGCTCCGCCCCGGCGACCGGGATGCGGCGCGGCTCGGCGCCGGTGGTGAGCAGCAAGCTTGTCGAACGCGAGCTCCTCTCCGTCCTCTGAGCGTCGCTCTTGCCGGCGTTCGGATCGACCGCGTCACCGTCGGTGCTCGGTGCGCAGCTCGATGTCGTGCTCGCGGTAGAAGTCGTCTCCGTGGACGTAGGCCTTGTCGCGCTCCGACTCGCCGCGCAGGTAGTCCTTGCTCAGCGGCGGCCGCTCGTAGGGCCGCTCCGGCTCGGCTCCGATCAAGACGACGCTCCCGTCGAAGCCGCGCTCGCGCAGCTCCTCGGCCGCCTTGGCCCCGGCCAGGGTCGCCCCGACGATGACGAATCTCTGCTTGCTCATCCTTCCTCCGCTTCGACTTCAGTGCCCTAAGCCTCGCAGGTTGCGGACGCCTGAGAGCGCGCTAGTGCGTCGGCAGCGTCAGCGTCAGCCCCGAGACCTGGATCGTGAAGGTCCCGTTCGAGGTCCGCGCGTAGGGCGGATCCTGGCCCAGCAGCTCGAGCTTCGGGATCTGGCCGGCAGCGAAGTGCCACGCGCCAGGGTGCAGCTGGAAGGTCTGCCGGCCGTTGGGCGAGCTGGGGTTGATGCCGGTACAGGCCGCGTGTCACGAGCGTCTCGGTGTTGGTCGGGGGATCGACGTCCCACAGGCGCGCCGCGATGTAGGCGAACTGCCCGTCACGTTGAGCTTGGCGGTGACCTGGGGAGCGCCGAGCAGCGTGTATCCCTCGCCGGTCGCGGCGGGCAGCCGGTAGGTCGCGACTCCCGGCCCCTGATCGGTCGCGGTGACGGTCGCGCAGGCACCGCCGCCGCTGATCGGGTCGATCTGCTTGCGCGATCGTGGGGTTGCCCGCGGCCGACGCGATCGTCTGCGCAGGCTCGGAGCTGTAGGTCACCTTGTGCGGGTGCAGCGCCGCCCAGGTAGCTGGCGCTGTACGGACCGAGCGAGGGCGCGCTCGAGGGACAGGTCTCGACCATCGCGGTCGCGCCCAGCGTCGGGCTGGGTAGCCCGTGCCCTTGACGTAGTAGTCGAAGAAGCTCTGAATGCGGCTCGAGAGCAGGGCCTTGTCGCCGGGCTTGTTGTTGGCCGGCTGGTGGCCGAAGTCGCCGTCGAACAGCGCGATCGGGTCGCTCGGGTAGGCGCGCGCTCGAGTTGTAGTAGCGGACCGCCTCGTCGACCGGGAACAGGTCGTCGGTGAAGCCGTTGGCGATCAGCAGCGGCGACGGGGCCTGCTTGGCCGTGCCGTAGGCGCCGTCGAGCAGGTAGTAGGGCGAGTGGTATCGGGCGATCTGATGCGCGATGAACTGTGTCCTCGGTGTTGGTGTTGTAGGGCTCGCCGGCGTTGATCGCGCCGTACCAGGTCGTCAGATCGGCCTGCGGGTTTGTTCCCGGGTGGCGCGTAGTAGCCGTCCTTGGCGCCGAGTCGCAAAAAGCCCGGACACGAACGACTGCTTCTCGACCCCAAACGGGTTCAGGTCGGCGGTCGGCGAGGTGACCTGGGTGTCGAGTGTGCGCCCGTTCGGCAGCAGCGAGTAGACGAGGTCGCTCCAGGGGATCACGGGCGCCGCCGCGGCGATGTGCAGCGCCGTGCCGTTGGGGCTCTTCCACGGGCTGAGCGTGCCGTCGGTGTTCATCACGCGGTTCTTGAGCGTCGCCAGCTCGAGCGAGACGCCGCCGCCGTAGGACTCGCCCGTGACGCCGATCTGCTTCGGGTTCACGATCGCCTTCGTCGACCAGCCGGCCGACCGCGTACTGGACGTCGCGTGCCTCGTAGCGCTCGTCGTCGAGCCGGATGTAGCCGTTTGCGCACGCCGTCGCGTTCGCCGAGCGCGACTGCGCCGATGCCGCACGAGTCGCCCCAGCCGCGCGCGACGAGTCTGCAAGCACGGCGTAGCCGTTCTTCGCCCACGAGTCCGCGGTGGGGCCGTAGAACTGGGTGTCGCCCGGACCGGTGGCCGGAACGTCCCAGCCATGGCTCTGCACGACCAGCGGGTAGCCGCCGTCAGTGCCCGAGGTCGGCGCCGGTGGAAGCATCACCCACACCTCGAGCGGAGAGCCGTCGAAGGCCTTCAGACGGATGTCACTCCCGGCGGGGCCGTTGTTGTAGTCGCCGTGGCAGACGCGCACGCCGTCGGGCTGCGCCGTGCACGGGATCGCGTTGCCGCTCATCGTCTGGCCGGCGAACACACCCGAGATCGTCGCTCCCGCCGGCGCGGCGCCGAGCGCCAAGCTGCAGCCCGCGACACACAGACCTACGAGCACCCTCCCGAACCACCGCATGGCGCCGCAGGATATCCGCTCGGCGGAGGGCGGGTCGCGCTTGGAGGCGCCAGAGGGCCCGGGTCGCAGTGGGCGCGCTGGGCCCGCTCATCGCCTACGCTCCCCCGCTCTGAGGGCCAAGCTCTATAACCGGCGTCATTCGGACGGCCCGCGCCGTCGGCGAGTTCGGGGCGCCGTGAGTGATGGGGCTGAAGGAGTACCGAAGTGAGGCGCAGACGACGCTGGTGGTGGGCGAGCGTCGCAGCCTTACTGGTTGCGGTAGGCCTGGTGCTGGTGCTGGCGGGCGGAGGCGGGTCCGCTCCGGAGACTCACGCGCTTCCGCTGGGTCATCCCCATGCCCTCAATACCTTCCTGCCGACGACGCACAGGAAGACGATTGAGGCGGGCATCCACAAGATCAAGCACGTGGTGATCATCATGCAGGAGAACCGCTCGTTCGATAACTACTTCGGCACCTACCCCGGCGCCGACGGTATCCCCGGCCTGGCGGGCAACCCGGGCCCGCTGCCGTGCGTGCCAAACCCGCAGACGTTCGGGAGTCTGAGGGGCTTCGGCAAAAAGCACAAGCACGGGCACGCGCGCACCCCTGGCGCCGGACCGTCGTGCGTCACTCCCTTCCACGACACCTACGACGAGAACCACGGCGGCCCGCACAGCCTCGGCAACGCCGTCGCGGACATCAACGGCGGAGCCATGGACGGCTTCGTCGCCCAGGTGCACAAGTCGCTGCGGAACTGCATCAACACGCTCAATCCCGCGTGCGGCGCACAGTCGGGCACCGGCTCCACGGACGTGATGGGCTACCACAACGGCGCCGACATCCCCAACTACTGGGCCTACGCGCACAACTTCGTGCTCCAGGACCACATGTTCGAGTCGGTGGCCTCGTGGAGCCTGCCCTCGCACCTGTTCATGGTCTCGGCGTGGTCTGCCCATTGCACCGTGCCCGGCAATCCCTGGAGCTGCACCAACGCCCCCAGCCATCCCGGCAACCCGCCGGGCTTCGGCCACGGCAAGAACAAGTCGACCTCGCCGCCCAGCTACGCCTGGACCGACCTCACCTACCTGCTGCACAAATACAGCATCCCCTGGCGCTACTACGTGTTCGCCGGCTCTGAGCCGGACTGTGAGAACAGCGGGGCACTCACCTGCGCGCCGGTCCCGCAGAGGGCGACGACGCCGGGCATCTGGAACCCGCTGCCGTACTTCACGACCGTCCAGCGGGACAACCAGCTTTCCGACATCCAGTCCCTGACGCAGTTCTTCCAGGCGGCGAGCACCGGCACGCTGCCGGCGGTCTCGTGGATCACCCCCAACCGCCAGGTCTCCGAGCACCCCACGGCGCTAGTCAGCGCGGGCCAGACATATGTCACCGGGCTGGTCAACGCGATCATGAGAAGCCCCGACTGGAAGTCGACCGCGATCTTCCTCGCCTGGGACGACTGGGGCGGGTTCTACGACAGCGTCGTCCCGCCGCTGGTGGACCAGAGCGGCTACGGCCTGCGCGTGCCGGCGCTCTTGATCAGCCCCTACGCCAGGCAGGGCTACATCGACCACCAGACGCTCAGCTTTGACGCCTACCTCAAATTCATCGAAGACGACTTCCTCGGCGGGCAGCGCATCGACCCCGGCACCGACGGCCGTCCCGACCCCCGCCCGGACGTGCGCGAGAACGCCTCGATTCTGGGCAACCTCGTCAACGACTTCAACTTCAACCAGGCGCCGCGGCCGCCGCTGCTTCTGCCGGTTCACCCCCACACCGACATGATCGAGCCGTCGGGGCTCACTCCCTGAAGTCCGGCTGAGTGGGCGCCCCCGGAGCGATCACTCGCGGGTGGCGGGACTCAGCGCAAACGCTCGAGCGCATCGACAAACGCCCGCTTGGTCGCCTCTAGTGCCTGCGGGATCACCCGGGTATCGGCGAGCACGGCCATGAAGCTCGAGTCGCCGTGCCAGCGCGGCACCACGTGCTGATGCAGGTGGTCGGCGATGCCGGCTCCCGCGACCCGACCGAGGTTGAGGCCCACGTTGAACCCGTCGGGCGCTACAGCCTCGCGCAGGGTCGCCACCGCGCGCCGCGTGAGCCCCATCAGCTCCGTCGACTCAGCGTCCGTTAGCTCCTCCAGCTCCGCGACGTGCCGCCGCGGCGCGACGAGCATATGCCCCGGCCCGTATGGGAAGGTGTTGAGCATCGTGAAACACAGCTCGCCGCCGATCCACCACCCATCGGGCCTGCTCGGAGCCCTCCTTCAGGGCTTCGCAGAAGATGCACTCGTCCTGCTTCGGGGACAGGATGTACTCGATGCGCCAGGGCGCCCACAGCGGTCGCTCGGGCATGGCGCCCGAGTCTATGCGGCCGGGTCGCTCGAGTACCGTCAGAGCGAGATGACAGCGAACCGACATCTCGAAAAGCTCGCCGGGCTCGTGGTCCACTTCGGGGCCAACGTGCAGCCCGGCCAGATCGTGAGCATCGGTTCAGAGCCGGGCAAGGAGCCGCTCACGCGGGCGATCGCGGAAGCCGCCTACAAGGCGGGCGCCAGGTTCGTGGACCTGACCGTGTTCGACGTCCACCTCAAGCGCGCGCGAGCGCTCTACGCCGATCCTGCGACGCTCGGCTTCGTCCCGCCGTGGTACGGGCGAGCACGTGCGCGCGCTGGGCGAGCTGCGGGCTGCGCGGATCGGTCTCTCGGGGCCGGTCGCCCCGCACATCATGGACGGCGTCGACCCCGCTCTGGCCGCCAAGGACATGCTGCCCGCGGTGCGCGAGTCCGCGGCCGTCGTCAACGAGCGGTTGACGAACTGGTCGATCGTCCCCTGCCCGACACCCGCGTGGGCGCAGCTCGTCCATCCCGAGCTCGATCCGGACGACGCCCTGCGAGAGCTGTGGGACGAGATCGCGCATATCTGCCGGCTCGACGAACCCGACCCGATCGCCGCCTGGCGCACGCGTCTCGACCGCCTGCTCGAGATATCCGCCAAGCTCGACCGGCTCGAGCTCGACCGGCTGCACTTCCACGGCCCGGGCACCGATCTCACCATCGGGCTGTTCTCAAGCGGGCGCTGGATCTCCGGCCGCCTCGAGACCGATCGTGGGCTGCAACACCTGCCCAACATTCCCACCGAGGAGGTCTTCACGAGCCCCGACCCGGCGCGGGTGGACGGCGTCGTGCGGGCCACCAAGCCGCTCTTCACCTCCGGCCGCCTGATCACCGGGCTCGAGATCAGGTTCGATGGCGGCCGCGCCGTCGAGATCGATTCGGACACGGGAGGCGAGCCGCTGCGCGGCCTGACCGAGCGCGACGCAGGTGCAGCTCGCCTCGGCGAAGTGGCGCTTGTCGACGGCGAGAGCCGGATCGGCAAGCTCGGCCGGGTCTTCTACGACACGCTGCTGGACGAGAACGCGGCCAGCCACATCGCGCTCGGCCACGCGTACGGCTTCACGGTGGGAGAGGAAGAAGCCGAGCGGGCCAACCACTCGGAGATCCACATCGATTTCATGATCGGCTCCGAGGAGGTGACCGTCAGCGGGGTCACTCGATCCGGCCGCGAGCTGCCGCTGCTGGAAGCGGGCGCCTGGAAGATCTAGGGCCTGTAGGCGCGCAGCAGAAAGCCGCTGCGGCCAGGCGCGAGGACCTCAAGGCGCGCAAACCCGACCTCGCCGAACAGCCGCTCGAGCTGCGGGCGGGTGTAGTTGAAGATCGGGCAGTCGCCGATCCACTCGTAGCGGATCTTGCGAATCGGACCCTTGACCGGGGAGAAGGCCGGAAACGACCCGACCACGCACCCGCCCGGAGCGCACATCGAGAACATCCTGCCCGCGAAGCGCTCGGGCTCCGGCAGGTAATCGAACAGGCCGAGCCCGAGCACCACCTCGAACGGGCCCGCGATCTCCGCCTCGAGGAAGTCGTCTACCAGCAGCTCCGCGCGATCGCCAAACCGCTCGAGCCGCGCCCGCGCCAGCTCGATCATCGGCGCCGAGAAGTCGACGCCGACGTAGTGGCCCGCGCCCGCGTCGAGCACAAACTCTCCGATCCGGCCCGAGCCGCAGCCGACGTCGAGCACGCGCGGGGTTTCGTAGGCGCGGGCGGTCTCGACCGCGAGGTTGCGGCGGCGCAGCAGCCCCGGCCGCAGCAGCCGCACGAGCGGCCGCTCGTCCTCGTAGAGGTCGTCGAACTGCTGGGCCTTGTCCTGGAAGCGCCGGCGGACGCGCGCGGGGGCGTCAGTGGCCTGAGAGCTCGGCATACGCCTCACCATAGGGAATCACCTGGAAGCGCTCGGCGACCGCGCGCAGCACAGTCGGCGCCCGCCGCCGAGCGGTGTTGCGCTGCGCCGCGCGGACGGTCGCGTGCAATCGCGCCTTGAGCGCGGTGCCCGGCGCGAGTAGCGGGCGAAGCGGCTGCGTGTCGAGCTCCTGCGGGTGGAGGTAGAGGCCCGCGAACGGGCCCGCGTCCGCGAGCCCGCGCAACACGGCGGAGCGCGGCAGCACCGCCCAGTAGGAGGCGCCGCCGATCGGCAGCTTGGCCGCGCGCGTGCGCCACACAGCGACCGGGAACTCCCACAGCGTCCTGCCGCCCCCGATCGCGAGCGCGTGCGGCCCGCGAGTGGCCGCCTCGGGGCGGTCACGCGCCGCCGGTGTGTCATGGGCGCTCGCGTCGTAGGCGAAGCCCTCGTCGGCGAGCACCTCGTAGGCCCAGCTGCTCGACTGCGTGATCGTGAAGGCCGGCGCGCGATAGCCGACGGGAGCCTGCCCGGTCAGCCGCTCGATCGTCTCGCGCGCCGCTCGCAGATCTCGGGCGAACTCCGCCCGGGACTGGCTGTGAACGGCGATATGGCGGTCGCCGTGGCAGCCGATCTCGTGGCCGCGAGCCGCGATCTGCTCGACCAGAGCCGGGTGGGAGCGCGCGGCCATGCCGAGGATGAAGAAGGTGGCCTTAACTTTGAGCTCCTCGAAAAGCTCGAGCAGGGTCGCCGTTTGGCGAGCGAGCGCGGGCCCCGGCTCCTCCCACCCGGAGGCTCCCACGCGCCGGCGCACGAGCTGGTGCCAGTCCTCGAAGTCGACGCTCAGCAGCAGCGGTCCCACGCTACGCTTGCGCTTCCCGAGGTTCCCGGAGAGGTGCCGGAGCGGTTGAACGGGCGCGACTGGAAATCGCGTAACGGGGGTTGACCTCGTTCGGGGGTTCGAATCCCCCCCTCTCCGCTGCTGAACACTGCCGAATTGTAGAAATCCCGGCGAGACGCAGGGCACGCCCGGATTTTGTGGCTGGTTAGGACCCGGAGGGTGAGTTCGGGCCGCCATAGAGCAGGTTGAGATCTCCGGTACTTGGATCCGGCGGGGTGCCTGTGCAGCTGTAGGAGCCCGTGTTGATGAGGGTCACGGTCGCCTGCTGCGAGCCCGCGAACTGCCCCGAGGTGAGGTCAAAGTCGCCGACGCTGAGCTCGGTGCCCGACGGTATCTGCGAGGGGTCGATCGTGATCGCGGGCCCCTCACCCGATCCCGTCTGCGATCCCGCCTGCGACGTCCCTTGCCCAGGTACCGTGACGGCCTGGGAGAAGCCGGCCGGCTCAGGGTCAGAGGCGCAGTAGCTGCCGCTAGTTACCTTCGCCGGGATGCCGTATTGGGCGAAGTCGCTTTCTAGCTGGGCGGGATCGAGCAGCTCGCCCGGGTTGAGGGTGAGCGTGTCGGTGCCGTCGGCGTTGTGGCGCAGCGTGTATGCCACCCGGCGGATCGTGCCGAGCTTGGCCGCCGGCGTGAAGGCGCCGGTTACGCCGAGCGCGAGCGCCGTGACGGCAGCGGCGGCGCCCACGGAGAGGCGCGTGATGATGTTCAGGCGCCGTCTGCGGCGGGCGCGGCCGCGGCTGATGATCTGCTCCACCGGCGTGACCGAGTGGACCGAGTCGCGCTGTTCTCTGACGAGTGTGATCACGTCGTCGTCGTTCATGATCGGATCTCCTGTTGGTGTTCGGGCATGAGGTCGCGGCGCAACGTGGCGAGGCCGCGGGCCAGGTGCGCCTTGACCGCGCTGGGCGAGACGCCCAGCACTTCCGCGGTGCGGTTGGTGTCGAGGTCGAGCAACAGTCGTAAGGCCACGACCTGTCGTTGCCGCGCAGGCAGCTGCATCAGAGCTGCCACGATCCGCGGATCGATTGAGCTGTCGGCTGCACCGACGTGGTCCGCGAGCTCAGCGACCGTCCTGGGATCGCGCAGCGATATCTCGCGGCGGCGGCGGCGCCAGCGGGAGACGTTGGCGTTCAGCGCAGTGCGGACCACCCACGCCGCCGGCGCCGGGTGTCGGCTCACCGACCGCCACGAGGCCCACGCCCGGGCAAACCCTTCGTCAACCAAATCCTGCGCGGTATCCCTGTCGCCGACATTGAGCAGGACCGAGAGCAGGCATGCATCCTTGGACTCGCGGTAGAAATCGGCGAAGTCCAGCCGGCGTGCTCGCATACCCCAGTAACGCACAACTGCCGCCTGGGGACTACATGACTTAAGCCACTGGGATCGCGCTACTGGGTCTCCGCGAGCGACCCCGTATTGATCGCGGGACGCTAGGCCTGCCGCGAGCCCGCCGGCGCCAGCAGCTCCGGAGCGCCGAACGGGACCAGCACCGCCGGCAGCGCGACCGAACCGTCGTCGCGCTGGCCGTTCTCGAGCAGCGCGATGATCGAGCGCGAGCTCGTGACCGCGGTGCCATTGAGCGTATGCACGTGCGCCGGCTTGCCATCGGGCTCTGTGCGGTAGCGGATGTTGAGCCGCCGCGCCTGATAGTCGGTCGTGTTGGAGCACGAGGTCAGCTCGCGATAGCGGCCCTGGCCCGGCAGCCACGCTTCGATGTCGTACTTCTTCGTCGCCGAGGCGCCGAGGTCGTCGACGGGGATGTTGACGACGCGGTAGGGGATCGAGAGCTCCGCGCAGATCTCCTCCTCGATCGACAGCAGGCGTTCGTGCTCGGCCTCGCTCTCGTCGGGCGCGACGAAGCTGAACATCTCGACCTTGTCGAACTGATGCACGCGGAAGATCCCGCGCGTGTCCTTGCCCGCCGCACCCGCCTCACGCCTGAAGCAGGTGGAGAAGCCCGCGTAGCGCAGCGGCAGCGCCTCCGCGGACAGGATCTCCTCCTCGTGGAGGGCCGCGAGTCCAACCTCGGAGGTCCCCGTCAGATACAGGTCGTCGTCGCGCACGTGGTAGATCTGCTGCTCGGTGTCGGGCAGAAAGCCGGTTCCGAACAGCGCCCGCTCGCGCACGAGCACCGGAGGGATCACGGGGTCAAAGCCCTTCGAGCGGAGCTTCGCGAGCGCGTAGGAGACGAGCGCCAGCTCGAGCATCACCAGCTCGCCGCGGAGATAGGCGAAGCGCGAGCCCGACAGCCGCGCGGCACGCCCCATGTCGATCCGCTCGCCCGCGAGCTCCAGGTGGTCACGGCCCCTCGCGCCCGCCTGGCCCACCTCGCGCACCACCTCGGCCTCATCGGGCGCGGCGTCGGCCGGGAGGTTCGGCAGCGTGGCCAGCGCGGCGTCACGTCGCGCGCTGAGCGCAGCCTCCTCGTCGCTCAGCTCGCGGCGACGGGCCGCCAGCTGGCTCAGCTGCTCGCGCTCGGCGGCCGTGGGCGCGCCCTTGCGCCCGCGGCTGGCGCGGTTCTGCTCGGCGCGCGCCTCTTCGAGCTCGGCCGTCAGCGCGCGCCAGCGCTCGTCCAGATCGAGCACGTCGTCGAGCGTGGCGGCCGCGCCCGCCCCGCGGCGTGCGAGCTTCGTCCGCACGCCCTCCGGGTCGTGCCGGATCAGCCTGATGTCAAGCACGGCTCAGGGCTTCTTGGTCGGCGCTGGGGTCGTGCCGGTGGGCGCCGACGCCGTCGTACTGGGCGCGCTGGTCGGCGGCGGCAGCGTGCCGAGCGGCTTGGCCTGGCACGCGGGTATGCCGGGAATGCTCGGCGCCTGCCGGCCCGAGTAGGTGGCCACGAACTTCGCCACATCGAGCGCGTCCTTGCCGACGACCACGTTCTGGGGCATGATCGCGCCCGAGAAGCCGCCGTTCTCGATCGCGTACAGCACCCGGATCGCGGGCCGCTCGCAGCGCACGTCGAAGTTCGGGCCGTTGTTGAACTCGGCCGTGAAGACGTTCGCCGCCGACCCCTGCGCCGCCGCGTAGGAAAGCGTGTGACAGCCGGCGCAGCGCTGCTGGAAGAGCACGGCGCCGTGGTGCAGCGCCGCCTGGCTCCTCGGGACGCTGATGGTTTGGGTCCCGCACGCCGCCGCGAGCATCGCGGCGCCCACCAGGACGAGCACCCTGACCGGCCGACTCATGGCGGCAGATCATAAGGAGGAGGACGGGCCGCCGCACCGAAACCCGAGTCGCATCCCCGGCGTCGGCCGGTAAGACGTTCGCCTTCCCACGCCAGCGCGATCGTCTTTCGACGGCGGCAACCAGAGGCCGGCGCCGGGGTTCTCACCTCAAGCTGCGCGGGGTCGCCGCCCGCGCAGGATCTCGTGCAGCCGCGCCGCTTCTTGGGCGGGCCGCTGGGCCAACCGCTCCCAGGTAACGCGCACGGTCGCGTAGCCGGCGGCGAGCGTGGTCGCGTCGCGCTCGCGATCGCTTTCGAACGAGGCGCGGTCCGAATGGAATTGCCAGCTATCGAGCTCGACGATCAGCTTCTCCTCGACAAACAGCGCGTCGACCTCAAAGCCAAGGACCTTGGTGCTCATGACCGGTTCGGGCAGGCCGAAGCGCCGGCAAAAGGCGGGGAAAGCGTCCTCCCATTCGGAGCGGGTCGGGCCTCCCTTCACCGTGATGAAGGGCCTGACCCGCGCGACGCCGGGGTGTCGCGGGTTGCGGTCGACGACTTCGCCGAGGTCGCTCAGCCGCAGCCCGACCTGGCGCCGGCCGTCGTTGACCGCGCGCGTGAGCGCCTTGTCGGTGAGTCGCGGGGCGCAGTCGAGCACCGTCCGCGCGGGGCTGGTGACCCTGATTCCCTGGTGCGTGCGCACGTCGCATCCGAGCCGCGTACGGTGGACCTTGATTCCCTGTGGCCGCCGGTCGCCCGGAACGGTCACCTCGAAGCGGCGGGGCCACCTCTCCGTGAGGCCCCACAGCCACAGGGCCGAGCGGTGGCTGAGCGCAGCACCCGGGCCGCACGCGAGCACGGCGGCCGACGCTTTCTCCAGCACGGTTCGCGGCGGCCGGCCGACGCTGTAGACCCCGCGGTGAACGCGATAGAGCCGGCCGATCTGGGCGCGGTGGGCGATCGCGTTCTTGCTCAACCCGATTGCGCGCAGCTGTTTGTAGGCGATATTGCCGTGTTGGGGGTCGGCCACTCGCGCGATCGCGGCGTCGTGGGAAGTTGTTCTGGATATATGGGACCAACTTCCCAAAGCCCCTCGAGGGTCGCACGCCGAGGGGCCGTAGACGCCCGTTTCCACACTCTTTTGACGAACCTAACCCGTTCCCGCCGCGCGGGCCAACAGAGCCACGACAACCAGCGCCGCCAGCGCCATGGCGCCCGCCTCGCGGCGCAGGATCTCGCTCACCACGGCCCGCTGGGCCGACTCCGGCTGCTCGCCGACCTCCTGGGCCGAGGCGTAGCCGTGCTTGTCGAGCACCATCTGGGCCGAGCTGGCGCGCAGGCCCTCGGCGAGAAGCGACACGACCAGGGGCAGCAGTCCGTAGAGGACGTGCAATCCCGGCACGTGGGGATGGATCACGTAGTCGATCCCACCGAGCACCGCCTCGAGCACGACCGCCGCCTGGCCAACGCGCACGAGCCGCCAGAACGAGCGGCTCGGGCTCATGCGCCACCACACCCAGCCGCCCCACACAGCCGCCAGAGCGTTGACCGCGATCGCGGCCACGCCCACAACGATGTGAGCTTCGTTCATTTCTTTCGGGTCGGCACATGTGCCGACCCGCCGGCGGGCGCATGCGCCCGCCGGATTCCGAGCCGCGCATGCGCGGCTCGGCCGGTCCGCACATGTGCGGACCGGCTTGCGGCCCGCTCGGCATCCGGCCTCGCCTGATCGGGCCGCGCCCGAGTCATCCGGCGGGGCCGGCGCACATGTGCGCCGGCCGACCCCATCAATTTGTGGCGCGCGACACTAAGTAACACTCTGTTACAAAGTACGGCTTTGCGGTGATATAACGGGCACCAGTGCTCCGGACGTACCTTCCCGCGCTTGTCTTCGTCGTGCTCGGTGGCGTCGTCGGTGTCACGTTCGCTGTTCTGAACCTTGTGGTCGGCTGGCGGGGTCGCCAGCGGGCCGACCCGGAACCGTACGAGTGCGGCCTACCGTCAGAGGTTCAACGGGGGTTCCGCTTCGGGATCAGCTTCTACCTGATCGCGATGCTGTTCATCCTGTTCGACATCGAGGTGATCTTCCTGTACCCGATCGCCGTGGAGCTGCGGCGCTTCGGGACCTTCGCAATGACGGAGACGGTCCTGTTCGTCGTGCTGCTGATGATCGCGTTCCTCTACGTCTGGCGCCGCGGGGCACTCGAGTGGAAATAAAGCGGCAGGCCGTCGACGACTTCCGCGTGCGCCAGCTCCAGGCCCGCGATCTGCTGCGCGGCGAGCTTAAGGGCGAGGAGCTCGAGCGCTACGTCGAGGAGAGCGTGCTCACGACCACGGTCGAGAAGGCGGTCAGCTGGGCGCGCGGAAACTCGTTCTTCCCGCTCACCTTCGGCCTCGCCTGCTGCGCGATCGAGATGATGACGATCGTCGGCGCGCGCATGGACATCGCCCGCTTCGGCTGGGAGGCGTTCCGCGCCTCGCCCCGCCAGGCCGACCTGATCATCCTCTCGGGCCGCGTATCGATCAAGATGGCGCCCGTCATCCGTCGCATCTACGACCAGATGCTCGATCCGAAGTGGGCGATCTCGATGGGCGCCTGCTGCTCCTCGATGGGCGTCTTCAACAACTACGCGCTGGTGCCCGCCGACAAGTTCATGCCGATCGACGTGCACGTCCCCGGCTGTCCGCCGCGGCCCGAGGCGCTGATGCACGGCGTGCTGCGGCTGCGCGACAAGATCCAGGGCAACGAGCGGGCCGGGTGGCGCGAGCGCTACGAGGCGCACGGCACCGAGGAGATCCTCAAGGAGCGGGGCGACGAGGGGGCCGCGATCAACATCTACCGGCCCGGAGACACCGCCGGTGCCTGACGCCACCGGCCTCGAGCTCACCGCCCAGGAGCTGAGGGAGGCCGTCCCGGACTCGATCCTCGACACCGAGTTCCACCGCGGTCGCGCGGCGCTGATCGCCGCCCCCGAGCAGGCGCATGCTGTGCTCGAGCGGCTGCGGGCCAAGGGCTACGCGTTCCTCGCCAGCCTGCACGGGGTCGACTACTACCCCGAGGAGCCGCGGCTCGGCGTGCTCTACGAGCTGCTCGACATGGAGCGCGTCGACCGCATCTCGGTCAAGACTCGCCTGCCCACGAGCGCGCCGCAGATCGCCTCGGTTTGCGACATCTGGATCGGCGCGAACCATCCCGAGCGCGAGGTCTACGACATGTTCGGCGTCGTGTTCGAGGGCCACCCTGACCTGCGGCGGATCCTGATGCCCGAAGACTACGAAGGGTTCCCGCAGCGGCGCGATTTCCCGGTCGGCGGCGAGCCGGTGCTGTTCACCTTCAACGAAGAGCAGTCCTACGGCAAGTGGCAGTGAGCGCCCAGGGCGAACAGCTCAGCGACTACCGCCGGCGCGAGCAGTCGATCACGATCTCGCATGAGCCGGCCGAGGACGACCGCCACGAGCTGCTGACGCTCAACATCGGCCCCCACCACCCTGCCACCCACGGTGTGCTGCGGCTGCTGGCGACGCTCGAGGGCGAGGTTGTGCGCGACGTCGTGCCGATCATCGGCTACGTGCACACGGGCATCGAGAAGACCGCCGAGGACAAGTCCTACTGGAAGGCGATCCCGGTCATCGAGCGGATGGACTACCTCGCCTACTACTTCAACGCGATGGCGTTCTGCGGGGCGGTCGAGACCCTGCTCGGGATCGACGTGCCGGCGCGGGCCCAGTACCTGCGCGTGATCCATCTCGAGCTCAACCGGATCATGTCCCACCTGGTCTGGCTCGGGACGAGCGCGCTCGACCTCGGCGCCGTGTCCATGTTCTGGTACTGCTTCCGCGAGCGTGAGACCGTGCTCGACCTGTTCGAGATGTCCTCCGGACAGCGGATGCACACGCGCTACATCCAGGTCGGCGGCGTGATCGAGGACATCCCGCGCGGCTTCGAGGCCAAACTGCGCGCGTTTCTCAAGCTGATGCCGACGCGCGCCGACCAGTACGCCGACCTGCTCGAGAAGAACCAGATCGTGGTCGAGCGGCTGCGCGGCACGGGCGTGGTCGACCAGCAGACGCTGCTCGAGCTGGGCGTGACCGGGCCGCTGCTGCGCGCGACGGGCAACCCCTGGGACCTGCGCAAGGCAGAGCCCTACTCGAGCTATGACCACTTCGACTTCCGCATCCCGGTGGGCACGGTCGGCGACAACTACGACCGCTTCCGCGTGCGCCATGCCGAGATCTACGAGTCGGTCAAGATCATCGAGCAGGCGCTCGACGGGCTGCCGGAAGGCCCCTTCATCACCACCGACCGCAAGGTCGCGCTGCCTCCGCGCCACGAGCTCGCCACCTCGATGGAGGCGCTGATCCACCACTTCAAGCTGGTGACCGAGGGCTTCCGCGTGCCACCCGGCGAGGCCTACTACCCGATCGAGGGCCCGCGCGGCGAGCTCGGCTGCTTCGTGCGCTCGGATGGCTCGGCCAAGCCGGCACGCGTGCACATGCGCGACCCGAGCTTCACCAACCTGCAGGCGTTCGCACCGATGGTCAGAGGACGGCTACATCGCGGACCTGATCGCGACGCTCGCGATGCTCGATCCGATCCTCGGGGGGATCGACCGGTGAGCCCCCAGGTGCAGGTCCCCCGCTTTGGCCACGGCTCGCGCGTTCCCGGCTGGGACGAGGCCGTCGATCTGGACAAGCCGCCGGCCGAGATCCCCGACGCCGGCGAGTACGCCCGTGCCCGAGGAGCTCCGGAGCACCATCGAGCGGGCGATGGCGCGCTATCCCGATCGCCACTCGGCGGCCATACCGGCGCTGCACGCCGCCAAGCAGCGCTACGGGTGGTGCTCGCCCGAGGCGATCGAGCAGGTCGCGGCCGTGATGCAGCTGACCCCCGCCTACCTGACGTCGGTGGCGACCTTCTACGACATGCTCGAGACCGCACTGGAAGCCGCCCCACGACGTGTACGTGTGCACGAACATCTCGTGCTCGCTGCGCGGCGCCGATGAGCTGTATGAGGCGATGATCGCCGCGGCCGAGGGCTCGCCGATCAACGTGCGCTCGTTCGAGTGCTTGGGCGCGTGCGACATCGCGCCGATGGCCTCGGTCGACAGCGAGTACGTCGGGCCCGCTCGAGCTCGAGCGACGCGGAGCGGATCGTCGAGGCGATCCGGGCCGGCGAACCCGTGCTCGAGGACAAGCAGCTGCGCCGGCGCCCGTGCGCCGACCCCGCGGCCGCCTATGCGACGCCCGGACGGCTGCACCCGATCCTGTTCGACCACATTGACGAGCCAGGCCTGAACACGCTGTCCGTGTACGAGCGCCGCGGGGGCTACAAGGCGCTGCGCAAGGCGCTCGACATGACGCCGGCGCAGGTGCTCGAGCAGATCACCGAGTCGGGCATTCGCGGCCGCGGCGGCGCCGGCTTCCAGATGGGCAGAAAGGCCTCGTTCCTGCCCCACGGCGAGATGGTCAAGTACCTCGTCTGCAACGCCGACGAGTCCGAGCCGGGGACCTTCAAGGACCGCGAGATCATGCAGAAGAGCCCCCATATGCTGATCGAGGGGATCGTGATCGCCGCCTGGGCCGCGGAGATCGATACGGCCTTCATCTACATCCGTGGCGAGTACTCGCTGCAGGCCGACATCCTCGAGGCGGCGATCGCCGAGGCCTACGAGGCCGGATTCCTGGGCGATCGCATCCTCGGCTCGGAGCACTCGGTCTCGCTGGTGCTGCACCGCGGCGCCGGGGCGTATATCTGCGGCGAGGAGACCGGGCTGCTCGACTCGCTCGAGGGCAAGCGCGGAAACCCGCGGCTGAAGCCTCCGTTCCCCGCGATCGAGGGGCTCTACGACGGGCCCACGCTGATCAACAACGTCGAGACGCTCGCCACCGTGCCGCACATCATCGGCATGGGCGGCAAGGACTACGCGCAGATCGGGACCGAGAGCTCCACCGGCACGAAGCTTGTCTCCGTCTCGGGCGACGTGCAGCGCCCCGGCAACTACGAGATCGAGCTGGGGATGCCGTCGCGCGAGATCATCTACGGGCTCGCGGGCGGGACCTTTGAGGGGCGTGAGGTCAAGTTCTGGTTCCCGGGCGGCTCGAGCGCGCCCGTGCTGACCAAGGACGACCTCGACCTCCCCTACGACTTCGACTCGATGGCCAAAGCGGGCTCGATGCTCGGCTCGGGGGCGATCATCGTCGTCGACGACTCGCACACCGTGCTCGAGGTCGCTCTGAAGGTGGCGAAGTTCTACGCGCACGAGTCCTGCGGCAAGTGTGTGCCGTGCCGCGAAGGCACGAACTGGACGGTCAAGATGCTCGAGCGGATCGGGTCCGGCGAGGCGACGCCGATGGACCTCGACATCATGGCCTCGGTCTGCGAGCAGATCATCGGCAACTGCCTGTGTGTGCTCGGGGACGCGATGGCGATGCCGATCGGCTCGATGATCGAGAAGTTCCGCCCCGAGCTCGAGGCGGAGATCGAGGCCGCGCGCGAGCGCTTCGACGCCGGCGAGCTCGAGGATGTCGTACCCCTGGGCGTGGCCGATGTGCACGCCGGACCGATGCCGGTTCACTGATCTCCGTGCCCCGCCCCGAGCAGAAGATCATCCAGCTCACGATCGACGGCCGCGAGGTGCGCGCGATCGAAGGGTCGATGCTGGTCGACGCGGCCCGGCTCGGGGACGTCGAGATCCCCTACTTCTGCTACCAGCCCAAGCTGGGCAAGCCGGTGGGCGCCTGCCGCATGTGCCTGGTCGAGATCGAGGGCATGCCGAAGCTCCAGACCTCGTGTTCGACGCCCGTCAAGGACGGGATGGTCGTGCACTCGCAGTCCGACCGCGTGCGCCATGCGCAGCACGCGATCGTCGAGTTCCTGCTCGTCAACCATCCGCTCGATTGCCCCGTGTGCGACAAGGGCGGCGAGTGCCCGCTGCAGGACATCACCTTCGGCTGGGGGCTCGGGCGCTCCCGTTTCATCGAGCCCAAGCGCCACTTCGTCAAGCCGCTCGAGCTCTCGCCGGTGATCGCGATCGACCGCGAGCGCTGCATCCTCTGCTACCGCTGCGTGCGCTTCTCGCAGGAGATCGCCGAGGACTACCAGCTCGTGTTCGCCGAGCGCGGCGCCGACACGTTCGTCGCCACCTACGACGGTCACCCCTACGTGGCGCCGTTCTCGGGCAACATCGTCGATCTCTGCCCGGTGGGCGCGCTGACCTCTGCAGCCCTACCGCTTCCGTGCGCGGCCGTGGGACATCGAGGGCGCGGGCGGCATCTGCACGATGTGCCCGGCGCAGTGCAACGTCGAGTTCACGGTCCGCGACGAGCGGGTGCTGCGGGTGGTCGCGCGCGACCACCCGCAGGTGGACGACGGCTGGCTGTGCGACAAGGGGCGCTTTGCCTACCAGTCGATCCATTCGGACGAGCGAATTGTTCGGCCGCTCGTGCGCGACGGCGGCTTCCTGCGCGAGGTCTCGTGGGAGCGGGCGCTCTCGGAGGCGGCGGCACTTTCTCGTCACCGGGGCCGCGTGGGCGCGCTGGTCGGAGGCGCGGCCACCAACGAGGAGGGCTTCCTGCTCCAGGGGATGATCCGCTCCGCGCTCGAGTCGGGCGACATCGACTCGCGCCTCGGTGGTCCGGTTCCACCTGAGCTCTTGAGGGCTTTGGCGGCGCCTGGGCTGCAGGCGACCGTACCCGATGTGGAGTTCGCCCATGCGGTGCTCGTCCTCGGCTGCGAGCCGCTCGACGAGATGCCGATCCTGGATCTGCGGATTCGCAAGGGCGTGCGCCGCAACGGCGTCAAGCTGGCCGTGGCCACGGCTCGCCCGAGCGCGCTCGACTCGGGCGCCGCGCTCACGGCTCGCTTTGCGCCCGGCGGGGAGGCTGGGTTCTTGGCTTCCCTGGAGGAGGCCCTCGGCGGCTCGGCCTCGGTGGGCGACGAGGTCCGCGCGCTCGCCGATCTGCTGCGCGGCGGCGAGGACGTGGTGATCGTGTGGGGCGAGCGGCTCGACTCAGCGGCTCTTGGGTCCCTGTTGCGGATCGCGGAGCGCCTAGGGCTCTCCGGTCGCGACGGGGCGGGCCTGATCGAGATCCCGGCCGGCTGCAACGGGCGGGGCCTGCGCGAGGCCGGCTGCCTGCCGGACAGCGGCCCCGGATACGCACCGGTCGCCGAGCCCGGGCGGGGCGCTTCTGAGATCGCGCGCGCCGCTGCCGAGGGCGACCTCACCGCCCTCTACCTGCTCGACGCCGATCCGGTGCGCGAGAACCCGGATCGGCAGCTGTGGGAGCGGGCGCTCGACCGTGCCTCGCTCGTGATCGCCCACGCCTCGGTCCTGACGCAGGGGCTGCGCGAGCACGCCAACGTCATTTTCCCGGCCGAGTCCGAGGCCGAGAAGGAGGGCACGGTTGTCCATCCCGACGGGCGCGTGCAGCGCCTGCGGGCCGCGATCGGGCACCCCGGCGAGGTCCGCCCCGGGTGGTGGGTGCTGGCCGAGATCTCGCGACGGATCGGGCTCGACACGGGCGTTCTCACGAGCGGCATGGCGTTCGCGCGGCTCGTCGAGGAGGTTCCGTTCTACCGCGGCCTCACGCTCGATGAGATCGGGGGGCGAGGGGTGCGGTGGCCGGAGCGGGCGGAGGCCGGAGAGATGCCGGCGCCGGACGAGGGCTCTGAGACCGCCGGGGAGGCGGGCTCCGAGGCGGCCCCCGCGGCGTCTGGAGAGCTCCCGACGGCCTCCTGCGGCTCGGCACCTATCGCCCGATCTGGGCCGCACCCGAGGTCGAGCTCTCCCCCGCGCTGCAGTACACGATCGCGCGCCAGCAGCTCGAGCTCTCGCCGCAGGACGCGCGCCGGCTGGGGATCGAAAGCGGCGAGCTGGTGGAGGTCTCGGCCAACGGCACAACCGTGAGCGCGACCGCCCACGTCCGCACGGGGGTGCCGGGAGGGTCTGCGTTCCTCGCGGAGGGCCTGGCCGACGACAGCGCGAACGCTTTCACGGAGTCGTTCGTCGCGGTCGCCAAAGCCGAGGGTGCGAGAGAAACGCCCGCCCAGAGGACGTTTTCCGACGAGCCTTCCGGTGAGGCGACCCAATGACCGTCTTCGCCGCCCCCTTTTACGTGGAGGTCTGGTGGATCCAGCTCGTCAAGGCGCTCGTGATCTTCGGCGTCGCGTTCGCGATTCTGCCGATGCTGACGATCTACGAACGCAAGCTGATGGGCCGCATGCAGGGCCGGTACGGGCCGAACAGGGTGGGGCCCTTCGGTCTGCTGCAGCCCGTGGCCGAGATCGTCAAGTTCGCCACCAAGGAGGCGCTCCGGCCTACGACCTCGATCGGCTTCCTGTTCAGACTCGCGCCGGTGATCGCGATTCTCACCGCCGTCGCGGGGCTCGCGCTGATCCCGTTCGGCGACGTCCAGAACATCTTCGGGGCCCGCGTCGGCCTGTACGGGATCGACGTCTCGATCGGACCGCTGTACGTATTCGCCTTCGCCGGCATCTCGTTCTACGGCGTGATGCTGGGGGGCTGGTCCTCGGGCTCGAAGTACTCCTTTCTCGGCTCGATGCGCGCGGCCGCCCAGCTGATCTCCTACGAGGTCTCACAGGGGCTGTCGTTGGTCGGCGTCGTGATTACCGCCGGCACGCTCTCGCTGACGCGGATCGTCCACGCCCAGGTGGGCATGTGGTACATCGTGCCTCAGGTCGTCGGCTTCCTGATCTTCCTCGTGGCCTCGTTCGCCGAGACGAACCGAGCCCCGTTCGACCTGGTGGAGGCGGACGCCGAGCTCGTTCAGGGGTACTTCACCGAGTACGGCGGGACGCCGTTCGTGGCCTACCTGTTCGCCGAGTACATGAACATGGCGGTGGTCTCCGGAATCGCCGTGACGATGTTCCTCGGGGGATGGCTGATCCCCGGCAACCCACACGTCCCCGGGTGGGTCGACCCGCTTGTCGTGATCGCGAAGATGATGCTCTTCATCACCTTCTTCATCTGGGTGCGGGCGACGCTGCCGCGCCTGCGCTATGACCAGCTGATGGCGTTCGGGTGGAAGGTTCTGCTGCCGCTCGCCACGCTCAACCTGGTCGTCACGGCGGTGATCGTCGGAACATGAGCCCGTACGACCCAGGCGCAGACGTAATCGAGGTCGTCCGCCAGCCGGCGCCCGGCGCCGTGGCGAGCGTATATCGCACCTTCGGCGAGACGCTGCGCGGGTTGAAGACCACCTTCGCGCGCATCGTCGAGGGGCCGGTCACCATGCAGTACCCGGAGGAGAAGACCCCCGTCTACCCACGCTTCCGCGGCCGCCACAAGCTGCACCGCTTCGAGGACACGGGGCTCGAGAAGTGCGTTGGCTGCTCGTTGTGCGCGGCGGCCTGTCCGGCCGACTGCATCCGCGTCGTGGCGGCCGAGAACACGCCGGAGAACCGCGTCTCCGCGGGCGAGCGCTACGCGGCCGTGTACGAGATCAACATGAGCCGCTGCATCTTCTGCGGCTACTGCGAGGTCGCGTGCCCGTTCGACGCGATCACCATGGGCCACGACTACGAGCTCTCCGACTACACGCGCTCGGACCTGATCTTCACCAAGGAGATGTTGTTGGCGGAGCCGATCGAGCGCACGCCGCTAGCGCGCGGAGGGGGAGTGATGCGTGGAGGGGGAGCGATGCGCCCGTGAACGGCGAAGCGGTCTTCTTCTTCCTGGCCGCGATCGGTGCGCTGGCCGGCGCGGTCGGCGTCGTCACGCTGCGCAACCCGTTCTACAGCGTGCTCGCGCTGGTCTTCCACCTGATCTCGCTGGCGGCCCTGTTCCTGCTGCTGCGGGCCGAGTTCGTCGCCGCCGCCCAGGTGATCGTGTACGCGGGCGCCGTCATGGTGCTCTACGTGTTCGTCGTCGCCTACGTGGGCGGTGGGCAGGAGCCGCTGACGATGGGCGCTGCGACGCTCAAGTTCCTCAGCCCGCTGTTCGCGGCGGCGCTCGCGGCCGAGCTTTGCATCGCGATGCTGGGCACGGCGCTGAAGGGGGTCTCGTCCAAGGGCGCCCCCTACGTGCTCGGGTTCGGCACCCCGGCGCACATCGGCAGGATGTTTCTGACCAAGTACCTGCTCCCGTTCGAGATCGCCTCGATCCTGTTGCTGGTGGCGGCGATCGGCGCCGTCGTGCTGGCGCGCCGGCGGCGCGGGCTCGAGGCGCAGGCCGAGGTCGACCAGGGCGTGCGCATCGCCCGGCCCGCCTACACCGGAACGATGGCCGAGGGCGTCGGCACCCGCGGCGTCGACCGGCCGCAGGAGCCGATCGCGCCGCTCGACTCGGAGCCTGAGCCGGCGGGGACCGCCGGCTGGCGATCGTTCGCATCGAGGAGGCTGGTAGGCGATGTGGATCGGCGGCTACCTGGTTGTCTCCGCGCTGATCTTCTGTATCGGCGCGGGCGGCGTGCTGATGCGGCGCAACCCGCTCGTCGTGCTGCTGTGCCTCGAGCTGATGCTGAACGCCGCCAACCTCGCGCTGGTCGCGTTTGCGCGCATGTGGGGCGGCGAGGACGGACAGATCTTCGCCTTGATCGTGATGGTCGTGGCCGCCTGCGAGGTGACCGTGGGGCTCGGCTTGATCGTCGCGATCTACCGCCGGCGGCTGCCGATCGACGTGGACGAGCTTGCGGGAGCTCCAGGGATGAAGGCCACCTGCGGGAGGGCCGCCTAGGTGTCGGCCACCACGTTCGCGTGGCTGGTGCTGCTGTGCCCGCTGGTCGGGTCGGTCGCGATCGGGCTTGGCTTCAGACGGCTTGCGGGCCGCAGCGCGGGCTGGCTCGGAACGGCCGCGATCTCGCTCTCGTTTGCATTCGCCGTCGTGGCGCTCGCGCTGCTTTTGTCAAAGAGCCCTCAGCACCGCGAGCTCACCTCGACGCTGTGGCGCTACGACGTCAGCACCGGTCTCGACGCCAAGCTGCAGATCCTCGTCGATCCCCTCTCGGTGTTCATGATCCTGGTCGTCTCGGGGGTCTCGGCGCTGATCCATCTCTACTCGGTCGCGTATCTGACGAGCGACCGAGGGCTCGACCGCTACTTCTCGTATCTGAACTTCTTCGTGTTCTCGATGCTGCTGCTGGTGCTGGCGGGCAACTTCATCCTGCTGATCGTCGGCTGGGCGTTCGTCGGCTTCGCCTCCTACGCGCTGATCTCGTTCTGGTACCGCCGCACCACCGCCACGCGGGCCGGGCTCAAAGCCTTCCTCATCAACGTCGTCGGCGATGTCGGGCTCGTGCTCGGCACCTTCATCATTTTCCAGCACGCGGGCAGCCTCGAGTTCCTCAAGGTCTTCCATTCGACCCACCACGTCTTCCACCACGACAGCTCGTCGCTCGTGGCCGCGTGCCTGCTGCTGGGCGTGGGCGCGTTTGCCAAGTCGGCTCAGGTCCCGCTGCACACCTGGCTGCCCGACGCGATGGAGGGCCCCACCCCGGTCTCCGCCCTGATCCACGCCGCCACGATGGTGACCGCAGGCGTCTACCTGATCGCGCGCATGCATCCGCTGTTCGAACAGGCCCCCACCGCCGGCGACGTGACCGCGATCGGCGGCTGTCTGACGCTGCTGATCGCCGCCACGATCGGCCTCGCGATGACCGACCTCAAACGCGTCATCGCCTACTCGACCATGTCCCAGATCGGCTACATGATCATGGGCGTCTCGGTCGGGGCTTACTCCGCCGGGCTGTTTCACCTCATGACCCACGCCTTCTTCAAGGCGCTGCTCTTCATGGCCGCGGGGTCGGTGATCGGCGCCATGGCGGGCGACCAGTCGCTCGACCGCATGGGCGGCTTCCGCAAGGCGATGCCGTTTACATTCATCGCCTTCATCATCGGCGGGCTCGCGCTGGCGGGACTGCCGCCGTTCTCCGGCTGGCTGTCCAAAGACGACATTCTGGGCTTTCTGGACCACCGCGGTGGCGGCTTTCTGGTGCTCGGGATCCTCGGCTATTTCGGCGCCTTCCTGACCGGGCTGTACACGTTCCGCATGATCTTCCGCGCCTTCCTCGGCGAGCCGGTCGAACAGGCCCGCGAGCTCGAGCAGGGCCACCTCGCGCACGCCGAGGTGCCGCGCAACCCCCTGACCGGCGAGGAGGAGGACACCGACGTGGGCTTCCCCGGAGCCGAGCACCACATCGCCGAGCGCGACATGCCGATGAAAGTCGCCATGAGCGTGCTCGCCGTCCTCGCCGTCGTTGGAGGAGCGCTGCAGATCCCCGGCGTCGACGCCGGCATCGAGCGCTTCCTCTCGCCCACCTTTGCCGACTCTGTGCTCGCCCGCTCGGTCCCGTCGACCCAGGCCGACTGGGTCGGGCTCGCGATCGGCGCCGTGATCGCCGTACTCGGCATCGCAACCGCCTACCGCTTCTGGATCGCCGCTCCCGAGACCCCGTCGAAGCTGCGTGAGCGCTTCGCGCCGCTCTACCGCCTATTCGTCAACAAGTGGTACTTCGACGAGCTGATCGACCTGCTCGTCGTCAGGCCCGTGCTGATGCTGGGGCGGCTGGGCGACTCGGTCGTCGAACGAATCGTGGTCGCTCGCGGCGTCACCGACGGCCCGGTCGCGGTCGTCCGCGCGGGCTCGGCGGCCGTCCGACGCGCCCAGACCGGACTCCTGCGCTACTACGCCGCCGCGATGGTGATCTTCGTCTCGGCGGTGGCCCTCTACTTCCTCATCTCGGCCTCATGAGGGGGCGACTCGGCACAGACGGCCTCATGAAGGGGCGACGCGGCGCACACGGTCTCATGAGGGCCCACCCGGACACACGAGGGTGGACAACCCGCCCATGACCCTCTCGATCCTCATCTGGCTGCCGCTCGCGATCGCGATCGTGGCGCGCCACGCTGCCCGAGGATGAGGTTGCGCGGTTCGCCTCGATCGCGAGCCTCGCCACGCTCGGGCTCGCGATCTCCTTCCTCGTCCGCTTCCACCTGCACCAGGCGGGGCTCCAGTTCGTCACCGACCAGACCTGGATCGGCGCGCTCGGGATCCATTACAAGCTGGGGCTCGACGGGCTCAACGTGCTGCTCGTGCTGCTGACCTGCGTGCTCTTCAGTGCGTCGCTGATCTGGGCCGCCTTCCGGCCCTGGCCGCGAGCGCGCCTCTTCTACCTTCACCTCGGCCTCGCGCAGAGCGCGGTGCTCGGCGCCTTCTGCGCCCAGGACCTCGCCCTGTTCGTCGCCTTCTTCGACCTGATGCTGATCCCGTTCTACTTCCTGATCGGGATGTGGGGAACCGGCGACCGAGTGCGGGCGACGACCAAGCTCGTCGTCTACACGCTGATCGGCTCGTTCTTCATGCTCGCCGCCGCGATCGCCACGGGCGTCGTCGCCTCCTCTCAGCACGGCGCCCCGATCACTTTCGTCCTCTCCTCGCTCAGGCACCTGCCGCTGTCGCGCAGCTCGCAGGAGTGGATCTTCCTCGGCTTCGCCGCCGCGTTCCTGGTGAAGATGCCGCTGTTCCCTTTCCACGGCTGGCTGGCCGACGGCTACAAGTCGATGCCGATCCCGGCCGTGGCGGTGTTCTCGGGCGTGCTCTCCAAGGTCGCCGCCTACGGCTTCCTGCGCATCGTGCTGCCGCTGTTCCCGTATGCGTCAGTCCACTACCAGACGCTGATGCTGCTGATCGCGCTCGCCTCGATCCTGTATGCGACCTCGCTGGCCTTCACGACCCCTGATGCCCGCTTGGTGGTGGCCTACTCGAGCGTCGCCCAACTCGGCTTCATCACGCTCGGCATCTTCTCGCTCGAGCCCCAGGGCGCCCAGGGCGCATTGCTGCAGATGGTCAACCACGGCCTTGTGACGGCACCGCTCTTCTTCATCGTCGCGGCGCTCGCGGCCCGCGCCGGCGGTTCGGAGAAGCTGCGCGACATGGGCGGCATCGCCTTCCGCGCGCCGGTCCTCGCCAGCTTGTTCCTGATCATCGCGCTGGCCACCTTGGCGATGCCCGGCTCGGCCAACTTCATCGGCGAGTTCATGATCCTGTTCGGCGTCTTCAAGACCAAGGTCGCGATCGCTGTCGTCGCCTTCCTCGGCGTCGTCGGGGCGGCCTACTACGCGCTGCGCGTGTTCATCGACTCGATGCACAACCGGGTCAAGCCGACCGTCAACTCCTACGACGTCGGTTTCACCGAGATGGCCGCGATCGTCCCCATCCTGCTCGTGATCCTCGCGCTGGCGTTCTATCCCCAGTTCGTGCTCAGCCGCACGCAGACCTCGGTGCAGTCGTCGCTAGCCGCGACCGGAGCCCCACTGACAGTGGCGTCGCGATGATCCACGGCCCCCATATCGACTACCCGGCGCTCTCGCCCTTCATCGCGCTGGCCGGCGGCGGGCTGGTAGTGCTGCTCGCCGGGCTCCACCGCTCACCCGTCGTCCGCGGCCGGGTCGTGCCCGCGCTCACGGTCCTCACCCTGGGTGCGGCGCTCGGGCTCGAGATCGGCTACTTCCACCACCAGGCCTCGATCCTCTCCGGAGCGCTCAGGTTCGACGCCCTCGCACTAACCCTCGACATGGTGTTCGCGGTCGCGGCCCTGGCGACCGTGTTCATGTCGTGGGGGGCGCGCGCGCCGCAGGACGCGGGCCACGGCGAGTACCACGCGCTGCTCATCTTCAGCGTGCTCGGCATGGCCGTGCTGGTCTCGGCGCAGAACCTGGTCACGCTGTTCCTCGGCATCGAGCTGCTCTCGATTCCGCTCTACGTGCTGTGCGCCTCAGAGCACCGGCGCGAGGGCTCGCTCGAGTCGGGGCTCAAGTACCTCGTGATCGGTTCAGTGGGGTCGGCGACGCTTGTGTACGGGCTGGCGCTCGTCTACGGCGCCACCGGATCCACCGACTTCTCGGGCATCGCGACCGCGATCTCGAGCGGCCACCTGCAGGGCGGCGTGCTCGGCGACCCCCTGGTGCTGACGGGCATCGGGCTCGTGATGGTGGGGTTCGCGTTCAAGGCTTCGGTGGCGCCGTTTCACCAGTGGACTCCCGATGTCTACGAGGGAGCTCCCACTCCGATCACCGCGTTCATGGCGACTGCGACCAAGGCCGCGGCGCTCGGCGTGTTCCTGCGCTTCTTCGATGTCGCCGTGATCGGCGAGCAGAACACGTGGGCGCCGATGCTGGCCGCGCTCGCCACGACCACGATCCTGGTCGGCAATGTCGGCGCTCTCGGCCAGTCCTCGCTCAAGCGCATGCTCGGCTATTCGGGTGTCGCCCAGGCGGGCTACATGCTCGGCGGGGTGGTGGTGGGAACGCGGCTCGGGATCGAGGCGACGGTGCTCTACATCGCGGTCTACCTGGGCATGAACCTGGCGGCCTTCGCCGTAATCACCGCGGTCGAGCGCGAGGATCCCCGGGGCGATGACATCTCCGCCCTGAACGGCCTGGGCGCGCGCCGGCCGTGGCTCGCCTGGCCGATGACGATCGCGATGCTGGGGTTGGCGGGCATCCCCGGCACCGCGGGCTTCATCGGCAAGTTCCAGCTGATCCACGCGCTCGTCGACGGCGACTACCTGTGGCTCGCGATCGTGCTCGTGGTCGGCTCGATGATCTCGCTCGGCTATTACCTGCGTGTCGTCGCCACCATGTGGATGGGGTCCTACCCCTCGACCGTCGCCGCTGCCGCCGGCGCACCGCTGGCAGAACCCGGGATGCCGCCGATCGCCGGCGGCTCGCAGGAGGCCCCGGCGCCCGGCCATCGGACGGACCCCACCGAGCCGGCCGACAAGACGAATGGCGCGCTGCTCCCGATCACTGCGGTCGCCGTGCTGTTCGCGGCTGCGACGGTCTTCTTCGGCATCGTGCCCCAGCCGCTGTTCCAGCTCGCTCACCACGCCGGTCAAGCCATAAACGGTTTGTTCTAAGGGCTCTGGAACAGTACGATCCGCCCCTCAACCGGGTAGGAGCCCGGAAATCGCGAGCGGAGGGGGCCGGATGACTGCAGTGCTGTACCGGACGGCGCGCTTCTGTGTGCGCCGGCGCTGGGTCGTATTGGCCGTATGGCTGCTCTTGACGATCGTGCTGGTGCTCGTCTCGCATCGGCTCGGCGATAACACCAGCGACGACCTCTCGCTCCCGGGCACCAACAGCCAGCAGGCGACCGACACGCTCAATGGTCCCTTCCCCGTGCAGTCACGGGGAACGAGCCCGATCGTCCTGCACGTCAAGAACGGCAAGCTCACCGATTCCAAGTACACAAACGCGGTCAACGAGGCCGCGGCGGACGTGGCCAAGACGGCCAACGTCGCCTCGGTCGTCAACCCGCTCACCCAGCAGGGTGCCTCCGCCCTCAGCAAGGACCAGACGACCGGTTACCTCTCAGTCGGGCTGAAGGTCTCACCCGGCTCGCTTTCGGTGAACCAGGCGCAGGCGATCGTCAACGCCGCCACCAAGCCCGCCCAGGCGGCCGGGATCGAGGTCCAGACCGGCGGACAGCTCGGTCTCAAGGTCTCGAAACCCTCGACGGAGTCCAGTGAGCTGATCGGGATCATTGCCGCGATGTTCATCCTGGCGTTCACGTTCGGGACGATCACCGCGATGATCCTGCCGATCCTGACCGCCGTCTTCGCGCTGGCCTCGACGCTGTCGATCGTGCGCATGCTCGGCCACGTGCTGACGGTGCCGACGGTCTCGCCGACGCTCGCAACGATGATCGGGCTGGGCGTCGGCATCGACTACGCCCTCTTCATCGTGACCCGTCACTTACGCGGCCTGCAGGATGGGCTCGACATGGACGAGGCGATCGCCCGCTCCGTCGCGACCTCCGGCGGCGCGGTGTTCTTCGCCGGCGTCACGGTCACGATCGCGCTCGTCTCGCTCGCGGTTGCGGGCATTCCGCTCGTGACCACGATGGGCCTGATGGCGGCAATCGCCGTCGTCGTCGCGGTCGCCGCGGCGCTCACCTTGCTGCCGGCGTTTCTTTCGATTCTCGGGCCGCGAATCAACGCGCTCCGCGTCCACCATCCGCCCACGGCCGAGCAGGCGAAGAAGGGCCTGTGGGCCAAGTGGGCCAACGACATCGCCAAGCAGCCGATCGTGGCCGGGCTGGTGGCGCTGGTGATCCTGATCCCGCTGGCGATCCCGCTGCTGTCGCTGAACCTCGGTCAGCAGGACGTCGCGGCCTACTCGACCTCGACCACAGCGCGCCAGGCCTACGACCTGATCGCGAATCACTTCGGGCCGGGTGTCAACGGCCCGTTGCTGATCGCGGTCAAGCTGGGCTCGCCGGCGCAGCCCGCGTCCGGCTCATCGAGCTCGGGCGGCGGCTCAAGCGGCTCTGGCGGCTCGAGCGGCTCGAGCAGCACCACGAACACGGACCCCCGCACGACCGACCCGCGCCTGCAGACGCTCTACAAGCAGGTGGCCTCGACCAAGGGCATCGCGGGCGTCTCGCCGATCCAGATCGACCAGGCCGGCACGACCGCCTACTTCAGCGCGATCTCCAAGACCAATCCGGCAGATACCGCGACGACCGGGGCGGTTAACAGCATCCGCAGCGACGCGATTCCGGCGGCTGAGAAGGGGACGAATCTGAGGGCCTTCGTCGGCGGCACCACAGCCGCCTACGAGGACCTCGCCGCGAAGATCTCGAGCAAGCTGCCGCTGCAGATCCTGGTCGTGATCGCACTCAGCTTCATCCTGCTGATCGTGGCGTTCCGGACCGTGGTCGTGCCACCGCAGGCGGCGATCATGAACTTGCTCTCGATCGGCGCCTCCTACGGAGTGCTGACGGCGATCTTCCAGTTCGGCTGGTTATCGGGCGTCATGGGCCTGAGTGGCGGCGTCCCGATCGTCTCCTACGTGCCCCTGTTCATGTTCGCGATTCTGTTCGGCCTCTCGATGGATTACGAGGTCTTCCTCGTCTCGCAGATCGAGGAGCACGTGCACGCAGGCGAGGACAACCGAAGTTCGGTGACCTCTGGGCTCGTCACGAGCGCGCGCGTCATCACGGCGGCGGCCGCGATCATGGTGTTCGTATTCGGGAGCTTCCTGCTCAACGGCAACCCGACCGTCAAGGAGTTCGGCGTCGGCCTCGCGGTGGCGGTGATCCTCGACGCGACCGTGGTGCGCTGCCTGCTGGTGCCGGCGCTGATGATCATGATGGGCAAGATCAACTGGTACATGCCGAGCTGGTTGGATCGGTTCGTGCCGCACCTGAGCATCGAGGGAGCGGAGTTCTTCGAGAAGCGTGATCGGGCGATCGAAGCCGCGGCCAAGCCGGTGCCCGCCGGCGTGGGTGGCGGGGAGGCGAGCTGACCGCCGGCGGTCCCTCCGCCGAAGCCGGCGGGGGCGCGCCCATCGCAGACTCGAGCCCCGGCGCTAAAAGCGCAGCGGCCCCCTCGCCGTTTCCGGCGATCGCCGACTACGGCTTCCTGTCGAACTGCCACACGGGCGCAATGGTCGCCCCCGGCGGCGCGATCGAGTGGCTGTGCGTGCCTCGCTTCGACTCGCCGAGCATCTTCGGCAGCCTGCTCGACCGCCAGGCTGGTTCGTTCAGGCTCGGTCCGTTCGGGATCGCCTTCCCGACCGCGCGCCAGTACGAGCCGGGCACGAACACGCTCGCGACCACCTGGAAGACCCCCACCGGCTGGATCCTCGTGCGGGACGCGCTCACGATCGGCGCGCGCGAGAGCGAGGACACGATCACTCCCCACACGCGACCGCCCGCCGACGAGGACGGCGACCACATGCTGGTGCGCACGATCGTGTGCCTCGATGGCAGCGTCGAGGTCGAGCTCGTGTGCGAGCCGCGCTTCGACTACGGCCGCGCCGACGCGGAGTGGTCGCTGCTCGACGGCGAGCGCAACGCCGCGATCGCGTCCGGCGCGGGCCAGCGCGTCCGGCTGCAGAGCGACATGGCGCTGGGCATCGAGGGCAGCCGTGTGCGCGCACGGCACGTGATGAGCCAGGGCGAGCAGCGCTACTGCTCGCTGTCGTGGGCGGAGGATCTGAAGAGCCCGCAGACGATCGACGAGGCCAACGCGCGCATGGCGGCCACGACGAGTTTCTGGCGTGCCTGGCTCGCACGCGCCCGCATCCCCGACCACCGTTTCGGCGAGCAGATGCAGCGCTCCGCGCTCGCGATCAAGGGGCTCACGTTCATGCCCACGGGCGCGACCGTGGCGGCGCTCACGACCTCGCTGCCCGAGACCCCGGGCGGCGAGCGCAACTGGGACTACCGCTACACCTGGATGCGCGACACGACCTTTACGCTGCGCGCGCTGCACCTCCTCAATCTCGACTGGGAGGCCGAGGAGTTCATCCAGTTCATCGCCGACATCGAGCGCAATGAGGACGGCGGCCTGCAGATCATGTACGGGATCGACGGCCGCCGCGAGCTGCCCGAGTCGACGCTCGACGAGCTCTCCGGCTACGACGGCGCGCGACCGGTGCGGATCGGCAACGGCGCCTACGACCAGCGCCAGAACGATGTCTACGGCGCCGTGCTGGACGCCGTCCTGCGCCATGTCCGGCGCGCCAAGCTGCTGCCGCAGCGGCTGTGGCCGCTGGTTCGCTCCCAGGCCGAGATCGCCGCGCGCACCTGGCGCGAGCCCGACCAGGGCATCTGGGAGGCCCGCGGCGAGCCCAAGCACTACGTCTCCTCAAAGCTCATGTGCTGGGTCGCGATGGACCGGGCCGCCAAGCTGGCGGAGATCCGCGGCGACCCCGAGCTCGCCGCGCGGTGGCACCAGACGGCCGACGAGATCCGGGAGGACGTGCTCGAGCACGGCCTCGACGCACGCGGGGTACTCAGGCAGCACTACGAGACCGACGCGCTCGACGCCTCCACCCTGCTGGCGGCGATCTTCCAGTTCCTGCCGGCTCAGGACCCGCGCCTGCACGCGAGCGTGCTCGCGATCGCCGAGGAGCTGACCGAAGACGGGTTCGTGCTGCGCTACCGCACCGACGAGACCGACGATGGGCTCGAGGGCGAGGAGGGCACGTTCCTGATCTGCTCCTTCTGGCTCGTCTCCGCGCTGATGTTCGTGGGCGAGCAGCAGCGCGCCCGCGATCTCATGGAGCGCCTGCTGAGCGAGGCCTCCCCGCTCGGCCTCTTCGCCGAGGAGTTCGACACTGCCACGGGCCGGCATCTCGGCAACTTCCCGCAGGCGTTCTCACATCTCGCGCTGCTCGACGCGGCCGGGCGCATAGTGCTGCGCGACCTGCTCGAGGAGATGTGAGCCGGGCTCAGATCAGGATCAGCGCGCCGCGGACGACGAGCACGGTGCCGAGCACCGCGATCAGGACCACGATGATCACGCGCCCCCTGCGCGTCAGCCAGGCCCGGACGCGGCTGACCGCGGCCGGCGTCCACTCCGGGGCGAAGACGTAGCTCAGCAACGGCAGCTCGAGCAGCAGCTGCTGCATCGCGCAGAAGAACATGACCAGGAGCAGCGCGGCAATCGCGGGAGCCTTCAGCGCCACGATATGGCGCAGCGCATTCAGATAGGTCACGCCCGGAAAGCTGAGCAGCGCGCCGACCACGAAGGTGACTCGCGCCGAGCCCTTGCTGAGCATCCTCTCCTGCCAGGAGGGGCCGTCTCTGCTTCCCTTGCGCTCACGCCTCCGTGCACGCCACTCGCGCAAGGGGGCATCGCGGTCGCTCGCCAGCGCCAGCGCGACCGCGAGCGCCACGGCGCCGATGATCACGTCGGCCGCTGGGCTGAGAATGTGCTTCGAGTTTCCCACCAGCCCCGTTCCGTGAATCTCGAAGATGTATGCCAGCCCCACTCCGAAGCTCGTCGTGTAGGCGCCCAGCAGGTAGCCGAGCATGAGCCGCTTGGGATGCGGTGTCAGCAGCATCACGGTCACCGCCGCGAGCAGCGACGGGTTGAACGTCGCCGCCAGAGCAGAGACGAAGAAGCTGATCAGATCCTGGCCCAAGGCGCGACTCTAACCCGCCGAAGCCGCCGCTACGATCGCTCGCCCGATGGAATATCCGGTCGAGAGCTTCACGGAGTCAGAGCGCGAACGGCTGGCGCCCCATTTCACGAATCTCGACCGGCCGGTGTTCGCGCTCGTCAACCTGCCCGAGACCGTCAAGGGGGCGCTGTTCGCACGCTATTCGCGCTACCCGGGCACGTTGCGCCGCCTGTTCCTCGACGAGTTCGCGCCCGAGCTGCGCGAGGCCTCGCCCTGGGATGGCGGCGAGGGCAAGCGCGCGGCCGAGCTGTATGAGCGCATCTTCGTCGGCTACGGCGATGACTCGGTCGCCCAGCTGGGCGGCGCTCACGTGGCCTGCGAGTGGGTCTCGAACGTGCTCACCAAGATCCTCCAGCGGCCGCGCCTCGGCGCCTACCTCGAGCAGTCGACGCGCTACATCGCCTACGACGCCGCCATGCCCGCTCCCCCGGGGGGCTATCGCTACTACCGCGATCCCGAGCTGGGCCCCGACTACGAGGCGGCGATGAACGAGCTCTTCTCGATCTACTCGCGCTCCCTGCCGCGCGTGCGGAGCTGGGCGGAGGCGACATTCCCGGCGCATAACGGCGAGCCGGCCGCGGCCCACGCGCGCGCGATCAAGGCCAAGGCGCTCGACCTGTTGCGGGGGTTGTTGCCCGCCGGCTCGCTCTCGCACATGGGCATCTTCGCCACCGGCCAAACCTACGAGCAGCTGATCCTGCATCTGCTGGCCCACCCGCTGCCCGAGGCGCGCTCCACGGGCGCGATGCTGCTCCAGGAGCTCCAACAGGTGATACCGAGCTTCCTCTCACGCGTGGCGCGGCCCGAGCGCGGCGGGCAGTGGATCTCCTACCTCGAGCGCCGCGAGCGCGAGGGGCGGCGCTGGGCGGAGCGCCTCGGGCTCGAGCAAGAGCGGGCCGCCGAGGCCGCGGGGCCGTCGGTCACGTTGCTCGAGACGCAGGGCAGCGAGGACGACCTGCTGGCGGCGCTGCTGTTCGAGTCGTGCGGGCGCTCTGAGCGCGACATCCGCGAGGCGCTCGACGGGCTCGAGACCGAGGAGCGCGCGGCGCTGCTCTCCGATCTGGTGGGCGAGCGCGCCAACCGGCGCCACCGTCCCGGCCGCGGCTTCGAAGCGCTCCGCTACCGGTTCGAGATCGTCGCCGACTACGGCGCCTTCCGCGACCTTCAGCGCCACCGCATGCTGACGGTGCAGTGGCAGACGCTGACACCCGACCTCGGCGCGGAGGTGCCCGACCAGGTGGTGCTCGCGGGGTGTGGCGATGAGTACCGCCGTGCGCTCGAGCTCTCGCGCGCCGAATACGACCGGTTACAGGACCGGGGGCTCGGCCCCGCCGCGGCCTACGCGCTCTGCCTCGGCTTCCGCATCCGCTTCGTGCTCGACTTGAACGCACGCGAGGCGATGCAGCTGATCGAGCTGCGCTCGGGCCGTGAGGGCCACCCGAGCTACCGCGCGGTCGCGCACGAGATGCACGCCCAGATCGCCGCGGTCCATCCGGCGGTGGCGGCGGCGATGATCCACGTCGACCGCGAGACCGAGCCGCGGCTCGAGCGGATCGCGGCCGAGCTGAGGGCGGCCGGGAAGAGATAGCCGGGTCCCGGAGTCGTAGCGGTAGACAGCGCTACCGCTCACAAGGAGACCCACATGAGGCGCATCAAGACCCTGCTGGCCGCGACCGGGATCGCCGCGCTGGCGGCGACGGCGCCGATCGCGCTCGCCGCGTCCGGCACGCCCACTCTCAATCTCACGAGCACGGGACTGGGCAAGCTCATCACGTCCAAGGGCGACACGATGTTCTCGTTCACGCGCGACAAGGCGAACAAGGACTCCTGTCAGTCGATCAAGGGCTGCACGGGCATCTGGCACCCGCTGCTCTCGAGCGGCAAACCGAAGGCCGGGCCCGGCGTGAAGGCCTCGCTGCTCGGCACGATCAAGCTCAAGAACGGCAAGCACCAGGTCACCTACAACAAGCACCCGCTCTACATCTATTCGGTCGCGCCCAAGGGCACGTCGTATGTCGACGTCTCGCAGTTCGGCGGCGGCTGGGACGCGCTGACCGCTGCAGGGAACGCAGTCAATTAGGCAGTTCCGGCCCGCACATGTGCGGGCCGGCCGGCCGGAACATGTTCCGGCCGGGGCCGGGGCGCATGCGCCCCGGCCAAAATCTATTTGAAGACCGTCTCGCCGCCTGAGAACTCGTCGGTCTGGGCGATCGTCTTGCCGGCGGGCAGGCCCTTCGCGTTCCCGCTCAGCGGGCAGATCCTGCCGGTCAGCGCCACGCCGCCCGCGAGCGCGCCCGCATTGTGCCCGGTCGGCGCCTTCGACAGCGGAGGCGCGAAGTACTCGCCCGCCTGGCAGGTGCCGGCGGAGATCTTCTTGCCTTTGACCGTGACTCGCAGGTGCGCGACGTGCAGCGTGGTCAGCGTGCGCGAGCCGTTCGAGAGCTTGACCTGATCGCCGCCCTTGACGGCGAGCGCCACCGACACGACGCCCTTGGAGTCTGCCTTGCCCGCTGCGTGGCGCTTGCCGTCGCTGACCGTGTAGCGGGCACCGGGCACGAGCCCGGAGCACGTGACCTTGTGCGCTTTCAGGTAGGCGGTGCAGGTGGGGAAGCCGCCCGGCTTGAAGAACTGCAGCGGCACCTTCAGCAGCGATACCGAACCGGGCTCGCCCGCTCGGGCGGTCAGTTTCACGAGCGAGCCGATGGCGTCGGGTGTGGGCTGGCCGGGGGGCGAGAAGGCGCGGTTGTCGTTGGAGCTCCACACGATCGCCTGACCGGCGCCGACGGGGTGTGCCAGCGGCGTGTGCCCGATATCGAGGGCGTTGCAGAAGTCGATCGGCGAGGGGTGCTGGGCGGCACCCGCGATCGAGTAGGTCTCAACCCCGGTCTGGAAGCACGGCGCGAGCGTCAGCGTGTGAGTCGTGACGCGGCTGCCGTGGTCCATCGCGAACCAGCCCGTCCAGCCCGACTCGGTGTAGGGGTTGCCGCCGTTGCCGGTCAGGATCACCTGGTGGCCGGGTGAGGGCGCGCCCGCACCCGAGTAGTCGATCGTGATCTCGTCCCGGTCGTCGCCGACCGCGTGCTTGCCGAGCGAGAGCGACCAGCTGCCGTCGGCGTGAGTCTTGGTCGAGGCATGGGCGACGGTCACGGGGTGGTGGCTCGCGCCGGCGCGCAGGAGCGAGACCTTGACGGCCACGCCGGCATTGTCGCGGCGGATGTTGCCGGTGACGAGAGACGAGAACTGGGTCAGGTTGACCTGCGGCACCGGCAGCGGATTGCTCGTGTTGGTGGTCGCCTGCACGCAGCCGGGCTTGCCGCCGTTGCCGCGGTTGGCCCACATCTCCTGGGTGTCGTACTTGTGGCCGTTGATGACCTGGTTGTAGGGGGCGTGGTCTGGGCCCGCGGTGCCCAGCGACGTGCCGAAGGCCGACTGGCACTTGTCGCCGATCTCGAACCCGTTCGGATCCATGTAGCCGACCCCCTTGGGGTCGCTCATCGCCTCGTTGGTCTCGTGCGCCGCCGTGTCGATCGCGTTCTCGGCGTCGGGGAAGCCCTCGGGGTCGTGACCGCCGGGCGCCGGCCCCTCGATGATCGGGTCGATCGAGAGCGCGTAGATCACGGGCCCGTGGCCGAGATCCGAGACGCCGTGGTAGCCCGAGTAGGCGTTGCTCCCGCACGACTTGGGGGCGAGGCACTCGTCGACGCCAGGGGGCAGGAACAGGTACCACAGCTGGTGCTGCCCGCGCTTGCCGCCGCTGGCGCTGATCAGGCGGTTGATCTCCTGCTGGATCTCGGGGTCCGAGATGCACACCTTGAGCTTGTGGCTGGGCGAGGTGCACTGGTTGCCCTTGGCCGGATACGGGTGCTTGTCGATGATCGCGCCCGTCGAGGGCTTGTATGTGACGCTGTAGTCCCCCGGCGTAATGTGGCCGGGCGTCGTCCCCCAGGCGTACTGCGGCTGCACCGTGAGCGTGTCGCAGAACGAGTTGGTGCACGTCGCCCCCGTGTGGCCGGTGCTGGCGGCCGCGATGTCCGAGAAGTACTGCTCGATCATGCCGATGTAGTCGTGCGGCGCCCCGGCCGGCCGCTTCTTGAACGCGTGCGTGCCGCCGGTCCAGAAGATCGTGTGGATGGTGATCCCGCCGCTCATCGTCTGCCCGCCGTGGTAGGTCGCGAGGATCGCCTTCTTGGCGGCCGCGCGCTCGTTGGGCGGAAAGACGACGGGGTGGTTGAAGGGGGCCATCAAGCCGAGCCCGTTAGCGACGCGGGGATGGAAGACCAAGGCCGGCCCGGCGCTCGCGCCCGTCGCCCCGACGAGGCACATCGCGCATGCCATCAGCGCCAGCACTGCCCTCCTCCACATCATCTTCCCGAAGCTATCAGGAGCCAGCCCGGTCGCGCTCCCGTAGCTCGATCCGCCTGATCTTGCCCGTCAGCGTCTTGGGAAGATCGTCCACGAACTCGACCTGACGCGGATACGCGTAGGCGGAATGGTGCTCGCGCACGAACTGGCTGATCTCGCCCGCGAGCTCGTCGGAGGGCTCATGGCCGGCGGCCAGCACGACGAACGCCTTGACGACGTTGCCGCGCCGCTCGTCGGGGGCGGCCACGGCGGCGGCCTCGGCGACCGCGGGGTGCTCGAGGCAGGCCGACTCGACCTCGAAGGGCCCGATGCGGTAGCCGGCCGAGATGATCACGTCGTCGGCGCGCCCCTCGTACCAGAAATAGCCATCCTCGTCCGCGCGGGCGGCGTCCTTGGTGTGGAACCAGTCGCCCCCAAACGCCTCCTCGCTGTCCGCTTGCGGGCGGTTCCAGTAGCCGAGCGGGTAGTGCGGATTCGAGCGCGCCCTGAGGCAGATCTCGCCTCGCTCGCCCGGCGTGACGGGGCGCTCGTCCTCGTCCAGGATCTCCACCTCCCAGCCGGGCATGGGCCTGCCCATCGACCCCTCGCGCACCTCCATGAAGGGGTAGTTGGCGACCAACGGATAGGACTCGGTGAGGCCGTAGTAATCGAGCACGGTCACCCCGTACTGCTCGCGGAACCAGCGGATCGCCTCCGGGTTGAGCGGCTCGCCGGCGGAGCACACGACCCGGAAGCGCTGGGGATAGCGAGTGCTCGCGTCGCCGATCGCCATCATCGAGCGGATCGCGGTGGGGGTGCCGAACACGTTCGTGACCTCGTGCCGGGAGAGGAAGTCGAGCTGCTTGTGCGGGTCGAAACCGCCCTCGCGCTGGTAGACGGCCTGGACGGCGCCGAAGCGCCAGGGGCCGAGCAGCGGGCAGATGCCTGCCGCCCAGGCCCACTCGCCCATGCCGTGGAAGACCTCCTCGTCCCTGACGTCGTGGCAGTAGAGGAACTCCTCGTGCGCCAGCAGGTAGCGGTGGGCGTGGAGGATGCCCTTGGCGAGGCCGGTGGTCCCGCTCGAGTAGTAGAGCTGGGCCGGGTCCTCCGCGCGCGTCTCGATGGGCTCAAAGGACGGCTCGGCGTCGTCGAAGACCTCCTGCTCGAGGATCAGGAGGTGATCGGTGAGCGAGCGGTCGATCCTGTCGGCGTTCTCTGCGCCCGTGACGACAACCTTCGGCTGCGAGTCGCTCAGGCGGTGGCGAATGCCCTCGTCGCCGTAGAGGACCGACATCGAGAGCAGGATCGCGCCGGCCTTCCACGTGCCGAAGAAGGCGGCGGCGGTCTCGGGCGTCGGCGGCAGCAGCATCGCGACCCGGTCGCCCTTGCTCACGCCGTGGGCTTGAAGGACGCCGGCGAAGCGGCTCGAGCGGTCCTGCAGCTCGCCCCAGTCGATGCGCCTGACCGTGCCCTGGAAGTCCTCGTGGATCATCGCGAGCTTGTCGGGCGGGTGCCGATCGCAGACGTCCTGGGCGATGTTGTAGTGCTCGGGCACCGACCAGCGGTGCTCCGCGCAGGCCTGCTCGTAGCTTGTGATCTGCGGCGTAGTCGTCATCGCCCCATCATCGCCTGGCAGTAAGCTGACCGCAAGCCCATGACGCTCGCGCTCGGGGTTTTGCTGGCAGTCGTGCTGGCCATCCTCGTCTCCCTCGTGGTGGCGGCGGTGCGCTATTTCCGCAGGCCGCGCGCGGCTCGCACGCCCGAGGCCGAGGGGATGCGCTCCGCGCTCCACGCCGCGACCTCGACGCTGCCCCACCTGCGCCGCGGGCTGAGTGCCAACACAGCCGAGGAGGCGGTCCCCCATCTGCGCGCGCTGACCGGCGCCGCGGCGGTCGCGCTCGCCGACACGCGCGCCGTGCTGGCGATCGACGGCGAGGGCCGCGAGCAGGTGCGGCCCGGCGACCTGCTCTCGAGACTGCTCGAGCGCACCGGCGATGAGCGCGTCCATGTCGAGCCGCACCTGATCTCCTCCGACCCGGAATGCCCGCTGCGCTCCGCCGTGCTCGCGCCGCTGCTCGTCCAGGGCAAGCGGGCGGGCACGCTGATCACCTTCTACCGCAACGTGGGGCGTCCGCGACGGTCCGTGCTGCGAGTAGTGGAGGAGGCGGCGAGCCTCGTCTCCGCGCAGGTCGAGCTCTCAGTGCTGGCCGAGCACGAGGAGCGCGTGGCCCGCGCTGAGCTGCGCGCGCTGCGGGCCCAGATCTCGCCCCACTTCATCTACAACGCGCTCGCGGCCGTGGCGGGCGAGATCCACGGCCGGCCCGAGGACGCGCGCGAGCTGCTGATCGACTTCGCCGAGTTCACCCGCTACCTGTTCCGCGACGGCCGCTCGTACGTGACGCTCGCGGACGAGCTCGACCACGTGCGCCGCTACCTGCGCCTCGAGCAGGCGCGCTTCAGGGGCCTGCAGGTGACGGTCGACGTCGAGGCAGCGGCGATGGAGGCGGTGGTGCCGGCGATGTCGATCCAGCCGCTGGTGGAGAACGCGGTGCGCCATGGCGTCGAGCAGCGCGCCGGCAGCGGAGTCGTCGCGATCGTCGGCCGGGCCGTGAATGGTGATGTCGAGCTGCGGGTGCGCGATGACGGCTCCGGGATCGAGCCCGAGCAGGTGCCGACGGTGCTCTCGGGCGCCGGTGGCGGCATCGGCCTCTCGAACGTCGACGCGCGCCTGCGCGCGACCTTCGGCGAGAAGTACGCGCTGCGGATCGAGTCGCAACCGGGCGAAGGCACGACGGTGATCATGACCGTGCCGAACTTCGCCTCCTCGCTCGAGCCCCGGGCCGGAGTGTCGGCGGCCGTCGCCGCCGGCTTTGCCGGCGCCCGTCGGCGTGCGCGCGCGAGGGCGGTGTGAGCTCGGACCGGCTCACGATCCTTGCCGTCGACGACGAGCAGCCACAGCTCGAGGACCTCGCACGGCTTGCTGCGCGGCTTTCCGCTGGTCGAGGAGGTCGAGTGCTCAGACCACGGGCAGGACGCGCTCGTCAAGGCCTCGACGCAGCGCTTCGACGCGATCTTTCTCGACGTGCGCATGCCCGACCTCGACGGTTTGAAGCTCGCCCGCGTGCTCAAGCGCTTCCAGCACCCGCCCCAGATCGTGTTCGTGAGCGCCTACGACACGGCCGCTGTCGACGCCTTCGAGCTGCAGGCGGTCGATTACCTGCGCAAGCCCGTCAGTCGTCACCGCGTGGAGGAGGCGCTCGAGCGGGTGGCGGCGGCGCTCGAGCACGCGCCGAGCGACGGAGTCGAGGACCGCAGCGAGCGAGCCCCGTCCGAGCACGACATGGTGGCGGCGATCAGCTCTCAGGGTGGCTCGATCCGACTCGTGCCGCGCAGCGAGGTCCTGTTCGCTCAGCCACACGGCGACTTCGTTCGCATCGTCACCTCCGAGGGGCGCTACCTGCTGCGCGCGACGCTGGCCGAGCTCGAGTCGCGCTGGCGGCCGTTCGGGTTCGTACGCGTGCACCGCGGCTACGTCGCCAATCTCAATCGCGCGGTGGAGCTGCGGCCTCAGTTGGGTGGCACCGCAGAGCTCGTGATGGCGGGCGATGAGACGGTGCCGGTGGCGCGGCGCCACGTGGCCGAGCTGAGGCGGCGGCTGGCGGTGTAGGGGTTGAAGGGGTTTTTGCGGCGTTTGGCAAGCGAGCGCGCAGGGCCGGCAGTATCCGCTCGGCGCACCGCAGGTGTGCCTGAGCCGACGCCAGTCCCTGGTGAAGGGTCATCCCCGGCGGCTCGTCCCGCGCACTTCGGGAGCCGCTTACTGGCCCTGTGCTTGATCGTCCCGGCCTGGGGAGCGGCGGCCTGCGGGGCCTCCGCCCACCACCACGCTGTCCACACTTCGACTGGGAGCACGACCACCCCGACCACGACGCAAGCCACGCAGCCGGCGCCGCCGATTTCTGCGGTCGGCTGCCTCAAATACGCCGATCGACATACGCGCCTGCTGCGCTTCCCTGCTCCAGGGGAGAAGCTGCGCGCCGGTGTGGTGGGAAGCGGGTCGGTCGGCGTGGTGCTCGCCAATCAGAGCGACAACTCCGTCTGCGAGTGGCTGCCGTTCCCGGCGTATCTGGCCGCGCACGGGATGCGCGTGCTGGCGTTCAACTACGGCAATGGCGACGGCAGCGCCGAGGTCCAGGCCGCAGCTCGCTTCCTGCGCGGGCACGGAGCGCGCCACGTCGTCCTGATCGGTGCCTCGATCGGCGGCGCGATCGTGATCGACGCGGGACTCCACCTGCATCCTGCACCGGCCGCCGTCATCAGCCTCTCCGCAGTACCCGAGGCGACTCTCTATCCCTTCCCCGCGGACGCCAAGAAGCTGAGTTGTCCGGTCTTCCAGATCGGGGGGAAGGAAGACCAGCTGATCCAGTTCGGCAAGGACACTCGCGCGCTTTTCAACGAGAGCCCCAGTCGTGCCAAGCGCCTGCTGCTGTTGCCGAGCGCCAGTCACGGCACCGACTTCGTCGGCGCGGCGGGCTCAGCCCAGATCCGCGCAGACATCCTCGCATTCATCCGCGCCCACAGCTCGTAGGGCGCTCGCGGGCGCGGCGCTAGCGGGGAGGTGTTGCGGCGATTTCGACCGGGTGCTCGCCGCGCAAACTCGCGAGCTGCTCGCGGAGCTCGGCGACCTCCGTCTCCAGCGCTTCGACGCGCGCCTCGAGGCCGCCGCCGGTGGATGGTTGAGCATCGACCGACGGGCCCGGCTGCTCTCCAAGGAGATGCTCGAAGCGATCCTCCTTCTGGCCAGGGCGACGTTCGAGCCGACGGGCGTAGCCACGTTCGCCGAGGCTCTCGAGCAGGCGCTCCACCTCCTCGAGTGAGCCCACGCTCGCCATGCGATCGCTGCGCGACTTGAGCTCGCCGGGAGTCTGCGGCCCGCGCAGCATCAGAACGGCCAGCAGCGCGAGGCTCTCGCGACCGAGGCCGAGGGCTTCCTCGGCCAGGTGGCGGTATTTGATCGCGCGGCTGCCCTGGCCGCTCGCGAGTCGCGCAAGTCCGTAGCGGCTGAGCCCCGTTGCGGCCTCGCGTACGGTCGCCTCGTCGTAGTGGGTCACCGGATCGCGGTTGGTCGACTGGTTGCAGGCCAACCGGAGGGCGTTCAGCGAGAGCGGGTACTGGTCCGGAGTCGTCCACCGCTTCTCGATCAGGCAGCCGAGCACGCGCTGCTCCGGAGCGGTGAGCTCACGAATGTGCATCCGCGCGAGGATACGACTGGTGTTAGCTTGGCCCCTCCTAGCCCTCTCCCCTGCCAGGGTCAAGAGTGGCTTCGTCGTCCCTTTGTCGCCGCGCAACTTCGCGCTCCGTCGCGGCGATCTCGTCGCCGCGAAATCTCGGATCCCGCGTCCAGTATGGTCGCGGGGGTGGTAGTGGCCCGCCTCGCTTGCGTGTTGGGCGCATCCATGTGCTTGTGCATCGGCGTGTCTGACGCTGTCGCTGCCGGAGGCTGGGTGATCGAGCCAACACCCAATCCGAGCGGTACTACACAGAGCGAGTTGGAGGCGGTGTCGTGCTCGGGGGTGAGAGCCTGTACTGCAGTCGGGTTCTATAAGCGCAGCTCTGGCCGGGTGGTGACGCTGGCGGAGCGCTGGAACGGCAGAAGGTGGACGATCGAGGCCACGCCCAACCCACCAAGAGCTGGGTCAAGCGTGTTCGAGGGAGTGTCGTGCCCAACACCGAAGACGTGCACCGCGGTCGGGTTCTATAAGCGCAGCTCCGGCCGGGTGGTGACGCTGGCGGAGCGCTGGAACGGCAAGAGGTGGACGATCGAGGCCACGCCCAACCCCGCAAAGGCCACCATCGCCCAGTCCTACGGGGTGTCCTGCACGGCGGTGAGGACGTGCACCGCGGTCGGGTCCTACTTGAGCAGCGCCAGCGAATTCGTGACGTTGGCGGAGCGCTGGAACGGCAAGACGTGGACGATCGAGGCCACGCCCAACCCGGCTGGGGCCACCGCCGCCCATTTTTACGGGGTGTCTTGCACGGCGGTGAGGGCGTGCACCGCGGTCGGGTCCTACTTGAGCAGCGCAAGCAAATTGGCAACGTTGGCGGAGAGCTGGAACGGCAAGACGTGGACAACCGAGGCCACGCCCAACCCGACCAGAGCGACGTTTAGCGGGCTGGACGGGGTCTCGTGCGCGGCGGTAGGCGACTGCACCGCGGTCGGGTTCTATAGGCGCAACTCCGGCGGAGTGGTGACGTTGGCGGAGAGCTGGAACGGCAAGAGGTGGACGACCGAGCGCACGCCCAACCCGCCCGGAGCTGTGGACAGCACTCTGTATGGGGTGTCGTGCACGGCAACAAACGCCTGCACCGCGGTCGGGCCCTACCGAAACAGAGCAGACAAACAAGGGACGCTCGCGGAGGCCTGGAACGGCAAGGAGTGGACCATCGAAACTACGCCCAAGCTGACCCGAGCTAAGTCCATCTGTTTGTATGGGACTTCGTGCACGTCGGCGGGCGGGTGCACCGCGGTTGGGCACTACCAAAAAAAGTCCGGGTTGAAAAAGGCGCTGGCGGAGCGGGATCTGTGAGAACCCTGCCCGCTGCCTGACCGAAACTGGGCTGGCGCGGGCAGTTGACGATCCCGGCGGCCGGGGATGGAACAGTTGACGGGCACCCCAGCAGGTCCGCCGCGCCTGAATAGGATGGGTCAAGTGATGAGGGCACTCGTCAAGGCCAAGCCCGAGACGGGACTTTGGCTGGCGGATGTTCCCGAGCCCGAGGTCGGCCTCAACGACGTACTACTCCGGGTTCACAAGACCGGTATCTGCGGGACGGATCTCCACATCTATGACTGGAACGAGTGGGCCCAACAGACGATTCCGGTGCCGATGGTGATTGGCCACGAGTTCGTCGGTGAGGTCGTGGCGTTCGGGTCAAACGTGAGTGACTTCAAGCAGGGTGATCTAGTCAGCGGTGAAGGGCACGTCGTGTGCGGCCGGTGTCGAAACTGCATGGCGGGGCGGCGACACCTGTGTGCGCATTCGATCGGGCTGGGGGTCAACCGGCCGGGGGCGTTCGCCGAGTATGTGGCGCTCCCGATGACCAACATCTGGCACCACGGGCCCGGGACCGACGAGGACGTCGCGGCGATCTTTGATCCGTTCGGCAACGCGGTGCACACCGCGCTCTCGTTCCCCGTGCTCGGCGAGGATGTCCTGATCACCGGCGCCGGCCCCATCGGATGCATGGCGGCCGCGGTGGTGCGTCACGCCGGCGCCCGGCACGTCGTCGTCACCGATGTGAACGCTTACCGCTTGGAACTGGCACGTGGGATGGGCGTAAGCCTGGCGGTCGACCCACACCTGCGCGACCTCCAGGATGTACAAGCGGAGCTGGGAATGACCGAGGGCTTCGATATCGGCCTTGAGATGTCCGGCAACCAGGACGCGCTGCGCAGCATGATCGCGAACATGGCGCATGGGGGCTCAATCGCGGTCCTAGGAATTCCCGATGGCGAGGTGACGCTCGACTTCAACCCGATCATTTTCGACATGCTCACGATCAAGGGCGTATACGGACGTGAGATGTACGAGACCTGGTACCAGATGACCGTGATGCTCCAGTCGGGCCTGGACATTCGGCCAGTGATCACGCATCGCTTCTCGTACGAGGACTTCGAGGATGGCTTCGCTGTCGCCCGTTCGGGGCAGTCGGGAAAGGTGATTCTCGATTGGACAGACGGCTAGAGGAGGCGCAATGTATGGAGCGCTGCAGAAGGATCTGACGGCCCGTCTCGAAGAGGCGCGTCAAGCAGGCACGTTCAAGACCGAGCTTGCTATGAGCACGCCTCAGGCCGCACGCGTCGACGTCGAGGGCGGCGGCGAGCTGCTCAACCTCTGCGCGAACAACTACTTGGGCTTGGCCAGCCATCCCGAGATCGTCGCGGCGGCACACGAGGCGCTCGAGCGCTGGGGCTATGGGATGGCCTCGGTGCGGTTCATCTGCGGAACCCAAACCCTCCACCAGGAGCTCGAGCGGCGCCTGTCGGAGTTTCTCGGCACAGAAGAGACGATTCTCTTCAGTTCGTGCTTCGACGCCAACGGCGGCCTATTCGAGGCACTGTTGGACGAGCGCGATGCAGTCATCTCCGACCAGCTCAATCATGCATCGATCATTGATGGGATCCGCCTATGCAAGGCTCGTCGGCTCCGCTACACGAATCGCGACCTTGACGAGCTTGAGGCTCGGCTGCGCGAGTCCGCCGATGCCCGATATCGACTGATCGCTACCGACGGCGTTTTTTCGATGGACGGGTACCTGGCTCCGCTTGGCGCGATCTGCGAACTCGCCGACCGCCACGACGCGCTCGTGATGGTCGACGATTCGCATGCCGTGGGTTTCGTCGGCGCGGGGGGAAAGGGAACGCCCGAGCACCACGGCGTGATCGAACGGGTCGACGTGCTCACGGGAACGCTCGGCAAGGCGATCGGCGGAGCAAGCGGCGGCTACGTCTCCGGGCGCCGGGAGATCGTGGACATCTTGCGCCAGCGAGCGCGCCCGTACCTGTTCTCCAACAGCTTGGCTCCGCCCGTGGTCGCAGCCTCGCTCCGAGCGCTCGAGCTGATCGCAGAATCTCACGAGCTGCGCCGTCAGCTGCAGCAGAACACCGCCCACTTCCGTGGCCGCATGTCGGAGCTGGATTTCGACATCCTGCCCGGGGATCATCCGATCGTCCCGGTGATGATCGGCGACGAGGTCCGGGCCGCGAAGTTCGCGAGTGAGCTCGCGGATCTCGGCTTGTACGCCGTGAGCTTCTCCTATCCGGTGGTGCCGCAGGGCACGGCGCGCATCCGCACCCAGATGTCGGCTGCACACAGCACGGCGGACCTGGACTTCGCGATCGAACAGTTCCTTACAGCTCGCGAGCGGTTGCAGAGCTGACCGAGCCCGCCATGACGAGAATCGTCTGCGAGCAGCTCGCTCCGCGGATCGGGGACCTCGAAGCAAACCGCGAGCTGGCGCGAGCGGCGCTCCGGCGGGCTGTTGACGCCGGCGCGGACATCGTGCTGCTGCCGGAGCTCGCGACGTCGGGCTACGTCTTCGAGTCGCGCGAGGAGGTGCGCTCGGTTGCGGTCAGTGCGGAGCACCCGCTGTTCGGCGAGTGGGCGGCGGAGGCTCGCCGGGGCCCGGCGGTCGTGATCGGCGGCTTTGCCGAGCTGGGCGGGGACGGCCTGGTCTACAACAGCGCCGCGATTGTCGATGACACCGGGGTCCGTGGCGTGCACCGCAAGACCCACCTGTGGGACCGGGAGAAGCTGTTCTTCGAACCGGGACGCGAGCCGCCGCGAGTGTTCGACACCGCCTTCGGCCGCATTGGCCTGCTGATCTGTTACGAGCTCGAGTTCCCGGAACTGACCCGCATGCTCGCGCTGGCCGGCGCCGAGCTGATCGCCGTGCCCACCAACTGGCCGCGTCGAACCTCACCCCGAAGGGGAGCGGGCGGCAGTCGTCACGATCGCGATGGCCACCGCGCACATCAATCGTGTGTTCATCGCCTGCTGCGACCGCACCGGAATCGAGCGCGGCCAGGAGTGGACCGCCGGCACCTCGTTGATCGATCGCGGAGGCTGGATTCTCGATGCCCAGTCTGGGGTCGGCCCGGCCCGCGCAGAAGTGGACCTCGCGCTCGCCCGCGACAAGAAGCTGACCGAGCTGTGCGACGCGCTCAGCGACCGCCGCCCCGAGCTCTACGGGCCTGTGGCCGCCACTTCCGCGGAGCCTTAGCGGGGGTGTGAGATGCCCCTCCCGGACGCGCTCGAGCGGAGCTCAACGGCGCGTCCGGAGCGGCACTCACGCGGTTAGCGTTACTCCGTGCCGCTCCCGTAGGTCGCGATCTCTTCCTTTTCCTTCTGCGAGAGCTCCTGCGGCTCTTCGCCCTTCTCGCGCTTGGCGGCCTTTGGACGTGCTCGCGGATCTCGTCCACCACATCGGGGTTGGCGAGCGTCGAGATGTCACCAACGTCGGTGAAGTTGGAGATCCCAGCGATCACGCGGCGCATGATCTTGCCCGAGCGCGTCTTGGGCATGTCGGGGACGACCCACACGTTCTTCGGCCGTGCGATCGCGCCGATGTCCTTGACGATCTGCTGCGAGACCTTCTGGGCGATGTCGTCTTCACCTTCGTTGCCCGGGCTTGAGCGAGATGTACATCTCGACGATCTTGCCGCGCGTCTCGTCGACGACCGGGACGGCCGCCGCCTCGGCGACTTCCTCGACCTCGATCGCCGCCGACTCGAGCTCCTTGGTGCCGAGCCGGTGGCCTGCGACATTGATCACGTCGTCGATGCGGCCGAGAATGCGGAAGTAGCCGTCTTCCGCCTGCACGGCGCCGTCGCCGCACATGAACGGCCAGTCGCTGCCAGTCCTTGCTGTCCGCATCCTTGTTGAACCGCTTGTAGTAGGTATCGATGAACCGCTCGTCCTGGCCCCAGACGGTGAGCATCCTGCCCGGCCACGGGTTGCTGATGCAGATGTAGCCGGCCTTGCCCGTGCCCTTGGGGATCTCGTTGCCGTCCTCGTCGTAGATCGCGAGCTGGATCCCGAGCGCGGCCGGGCCGCAGCTGCCCGGCTTCATCGGCTGCAGTCCCGGCAGCGTCGAGCCCGTAAAGCCGCCCGTCTCGGTCATCCACCAGGTGTCGGTGATCGCGGCCTTTTCCTTGCCGACCACCTTGTAGTACCAGCGCCACACGTCGGGCTCGATCGGCTCCCCGACGGTGGTCATGGTCTTGAAGTGGTAGTCGTACTTTGCCGGCTCGTCGGGGCCGACCTTGCGCAGCATGCGGATCGTGGTCGGCGCCGTGTGGAAGATGTCCACGCCGAGCTTCTCAGCGATCCGCCATGGCCGTCCCGGCATCCGGGTAGGTCGGTAAGCCCTCGTACATCACGCTGGTCGTGCCCAGCGCCAGGGGGCCGTAGACGATGTATGAGTGGCCGGTGATCCAACCGATGTCGGCGAAGCACCAGTACACGTCGTCGGGGTGGATGTCCTGGTAGTACTTCGACGTGCCGGTGACGTAGCTCAGATAGCCGCCGATCGTGTGCTGCGCGCCCTTCGGGCCGACCGGTGGTACCGCTCGTGTACATCAGGAAGAGCGTGTCCTCGGCAGCCATCGACTCGGGCTCGACTTCCTGGCCCTCGTAGTCGCTCGAGCAGCTCGTCGATGAAGTAGTCGCGACCCTCGACCATCTCCGACTCGGAGTGGTACTCGCCGGGAATGCGTCGCCAGACGAGGACCTTCTCGACCTCGATGCCCTCCTTCTTCGCCGCCTCGATCGCCTCGTCGGCCTTGACCTTGTGGTCGATCAGCTTGCCGCCGCGGTAGTAGGCGTCCATCGTCACTAGGATCGTGCTCTTGGCATCCCCCATTCGTTGACCGCAGGCGGCGCCGCTGAAGCCGCCGAAGACCTCGGAGTGGATCACGCCGAGGCGTGCGCACGCGAGCATCGACACGGGCAGCTCGGGCACCATCGGCAGATGGAAGGTGACGCGGTCCTGCGGCTTGACCCCCACGAAGTCGCGCAGCAGGGCGGCGAACTCGTTCACGCGCCGGTGCAGATCGGAGTAGGTGATCTCCTGCGTCTCGTCTTCCTCGAGCTCCGGCACCCAGATCAGCGCGTTCTTGTCACCGCGGCTCTCCGAGGTGTCGGTCGACGCAGTTGGTGCAGGCGTTCAGCTTCCCGCCTACCCACCACTTGAAGAAGGGCGGGTTGCTCGTGTCGACGACCGTGTCCCACTTCTTCTCCCACGTGAGCATCTCGGCGTACTCGAGTAAGCAGTCGGGAAAGTTCTCCGGGGCGAAGCGCTCGAGGATGTCCTTGTCGCCCGCATTCGCCTGCTCAGCCATCTCCTCGGGAGGCGGGTAGTAGTCCTCCTCCTTCCAATGGACTGCGATCTGGGCCTCGGAGTACTCCTTCTCCTCCTGCGCCACGGTCCCCTCGGCCGCATCAGCCATAAACCCTCTCCTTTCGTCCGGGCACCACCCGGGCGCCGACCTGGGCCGGCGCCCGGGGTGTTCCGCAAATTGCGGCGGTTGCTACCTACGTTTTACTACTTCGGACTAGCTTCTACCCGGAAACTAGGGCCGTCCTGACAGAGGTACGACCGGCAGCAGCACTCGGCCGAAGGTCGAGTTGATCACTGCCGCAAACGACGCGTACCACGCGGCGAGTGCCGTCGCAACGCCGACCCAACCGCCGATCTTGATCGTGCTGTTGATCACGCTGTGCGTACCCGCCAGCGACGAGTTGCCGATGCCCAGGAGGATGTACGTGATCGCCAGCAGCAGGAACACCAGCGCGACGGCGCCTGTGGTCCGCAGTGAGGCGACGAACATGTAGGCGGTGAAGATCCCCCACATCCACAGGTACAGCCCGAGCCCGCTGAAGACCTCGGTCGGCACGTTGTGCCCAACAGACTGGACGATGAAGAAGAACGAGATCCAGAACGCCCCGTACGAGCAGAAGGCGACTGCGCCGAACGTGTTGCCCGTCCGGAACTCCCAGATGCCCGCCGCGAACTGAGCGATCCCGCCGTAGGCGAGCGCCAGCGCCGCGACCATCGGCAGCAGGCCGCCGCCTGGTGCGAGGTGGGTGCCGACAAGGCCCGTGTTGACGAGGCTCAGTACGAACGTCGTGCCTGCGAACCCGGCGAGCCCGAGTGGACCGGGATCCGCGGGGGCCCACATCCCGGCGGTTCTACCGCCCGTCGGCTCTACCGCGGGCGATGATCCCGGCGCCGGCGCGACATCGGCCTCGCGGCCTGCACCGGCTCCTGCTCCATAACCGGCTTCCATATGACCTCCCCTAGGTGGGTGTTGATGGACTGCGCGAGACGATTGCACGCGCAACCACCGACGCAAGCTGAGGTCGCCGAGCGGTGCGTTTGTGCCGTCGAACGGCCCGCTGAGTTTGCTCGGCGGCAGCCGCTGGCGCGCGTGAGCGGACGGCGTAATGGTGCCGTTGGCGGGAGCGGCAGGGCCGTTGGCGAGGGCTCTGTTGGCGAGCTTGTGCACGTAGCCGCGGGGCTTAGCGCCGCCGCTTGCGCTTGCGCTTGGCGCTAGTGCGGCCGGCGCCCGACTTGCTTGTGCTCTGTTGCCGCTCGCGGCCACCACCGCCCGCACCCGCCGGCGCCGGCACTGGGTCTCTGCTCAGCGCCGGCTTACCGCCCCGCGCCGCTCGCGCCCGCGCCTGCTGCTCGCGAATCTCCTGCGAGGACGGCCACGGCTCAACCTTGCCCGTGCGCCAGGCCGGTGGGACGCCAGACGGCCACCTTCCCGAAAGCATGTAGGCGACCGCCCCGAGCCAGTAGAACTGAACGATCGGGATGGGCGTGATCACGAACAGGGTCAAGACTCCGCCGATGATCCCCAGATAGCCCAGGAAGCGGGTCAGCAAGCCCGCCCTCATCGCATTCAGCGAGATGAGCACGAACGAGACCGCCAGCAGCAGCTCGCCAAGGTAGTCGAGGATCTGAAAGACGCTGAGCGCCGGCGCGCTCATGAGGTGCTGCGCCTGCGGATAGGTCTGAGCGCCGTGGCTGACGAACTGCTGGGCCGCGAGCCCGTACGCCACGACATAGCCGAGAATTCCGATCCCCGCCAAGCGGACCCGCGATCAGCGCGAGCACGCCGAGGTAGCGAGCCACCCTCTGTGCGCGCGCGCGTGTGCAATCGAACAGGAACCAAAGCGTCCAGGCGAGCCCCATCCAGCCGACCGCCTGCATCGCGGCGCCGATTAGGTCGAGGGCGAAGCGACGATGCTCGGTGATCAGGCCGACCGTGAGCTCGTTGATCTTCGTGTGCGGCCCCAAGAGCTGGACCACGGCCGAGCCGATCAGCAAGACCGCGGCCACGACCGCTACGACAGCGTGCCGGGGGCGCAAACGCTGCTCGTGCTGAACGCGAGTAGTGGCCGACATCGCGGTCAGTGTACGGCCGTGCACGCACCGGTAGGATTGACGCCATGGAGGGCGGCGGCCTCGGCGATCTATTCGGAGATCCTGAAGAGTTCCAGCGGCGACTGGGCGACTTCGCCGAGCAGATGCAGGGAGCTCAAAGGCTCGCCTGGGCTGACAACGCCATCAAGCTAGCCGTCGACCTGACGGTCGCCGCGATCAACCGCGCGAACATTCAGGGGACGACCGAGCAGCAGGCCGAGCAACTGCGGGCGGTCATGGCGACGATCTTTCCCGAGGCCGTGACGCTCGTGCGCGAGGCGCGCTCAGGCCTGCAGTAGGGCTCCCCGGGGCCTGGCCCTGGCAGATGAACGCATGGAGTCGCGGTACCGCGTCGAGTCGCCGGCGACGCTCGTAACGCTGCCGCCTTGTCGCTCCCGGGCTCGCGCGTGCTCGTTCCGGTTCGGGTTCGCGCGCGGTGAAAATTCGTCCCACCTCGCGCTTCAAACTCCGCCGGGACGAAAGTTCCACCGTATGCGGGGAAAAATCGTCCCACCTCGCCAGGGCCGCGTGGGTGGGAGGCATTTTCACCGACCGTCGAGGCCTCCCGGGCGACGCGATTGTGGCACACGCGTCCACGCCGCGGACGAGCACGTCATGCTCCTGAAATAGGTGTTGCGCCGGACCTTTTTCCGATGTATGGTCCGCTCGTCGCCGGGACTGCTCTAGGAGAGGACGCGATGAGAAGATTTATTCGGGGACCAAGAGTGGCTGCTGCCGTGTTCGCGGTGAGCACACTCGCTTTTTTTGCCACGACCGTGGGCGTTAGCGCGGCTGCGACGCCAGCGGTGCATCCGGCAGTGACGCCGTCGACGGCGTCACTCGTCAGTCATCTTGGTGGTGCGGTGGTGGTGCATCGGCCGACTGCCGCGAAGCCCGCCCAGAAGCCGAAATCGACTCCGGCTCACCACAACAGCAAGCCGGACAAGGACAAGCGCGCTCCGGCGCGCTCCCACCAGGTTGGAAAGATCACGATCACTTCGTCGTGTGGAGACGACGCCGACGACTGCCCGGCGTTCGTAACGTCTTGCTCCGATCGCGAGCGGGCAACGGATAGCGAGGACCACCAGGGCGGTGGCGACCACAGTCAGCCGTGTGCCCCGGAGGAGCAGCCGCAGCCCGAAGAGGCATCAACCACCACGACGACACCGCAGAACCAGCTCCCGTTCACGGGCATGAATGTCCTCGGCGTGGCCGGGCTCGGCTTGCTGCTCTCAGGCGGCGGGCTTGTGCTCAGGCGCCGGCTGGCGCAAAAGCAGCTCTAGGTTAGGGGTCATGCAGGGCCTCGGGTAGCGGGAAACCGCTACCGAGGCCCGGCCGTGTTCGACGGCGTACGCGGTTAGGCGCCGCCTCAGGTGTCGACCGCGCGCGGTTGGGCGCCGCCTCTGCGTGTCGGGCGTGCGTTAGGCGTCGACTCAGGTGTAGGGCGTGCGCGGTTGAGGGGATGCGACCGGTCGCGGGTGGGCGGGCGGGGCCGCCACGGCGTGGCCGCAGAGCGGAGTGCGGCCACCGCACAGCGGAGGCGCGCCCGGGAGAGCGCGCCCCGTCCAGCACCGCGGAGGCGCGCCCGGGAGAGCGCGCCCCGTCCAGCACCGCGGAGGCGCGCCCGGGAGCGCGCCCCTTCCAGCACAGCGGAGGCGCGCCCGGGAGAGCGCGCCCCGTCCAGCACCGCGGAGGCGCGCCCGGGAGAGCGCGCCCTGCCCCACACAGCGGAGGCGCGCCCGGGAGAGCGCGCCCCGTCCAGCACCGCGGAGGCGCGCTCCGCAGAGCGCGCCGCCCCAGAGCAGGCCCCTAGTCGCCGAAGAAAATCTGCACCCAGTTGTGCGATTCGTTGTTGTGACCGCAAGCCCTAAACCCAGGATCGACACCGCCCGTGTTCAGGATCTGACTTGAGTCGTAGTAGGTAATCGTCAATCCACTGATGGTGATGTTCACCCTTGGAGTGATCTGGTCGTCGGGCCCGCAGCTGTCAGTGGTGTCCGAGGTGTCGAAGTTGTAGGAGCCGTGGGTGTGGCCACAGGGTGGCTTGCCGCCGGTTTGGGTGAGGACCAACGTGCGTCCTGTCGGGAGCGACACGTTCAGCTTGGGCCAGGGATTGAACGTGCAGCTGCCGATCACAACGGTGACCTTGGTGATGCTCATCGTCGTCCCTGTGGTGTTGTCGATGCGGACCGCTCCGGAGTCGTACCGGTCGCTGTGGCCGCTCTTGCCCCCGGGACATCTGTCTGGATGGAAGTAGTTGCAGCCTTTGAAGGTGACGCCGGGACTGCCCTTCCACGGCGAGGGGTTGGAAATTTCGCCGGACCGGTAGCTGTCGGCGTAGCCGACATACACATTCGGAAGTGCGATTTCTCGCTTGTGCAGGGATCCTGCGCTGGCGCTCGCGCCGGTGGCGCCGAGGATGGCGCCAACCAGCGTGGCTACGGTTGCGGCTGAATACAGAAGCTGCCTCTTGCTCATTCTGTTCCTCTTCGTCCGGTATTGACGCGGGGCCCCCGATCACATGGCAGAACGCCTCCGGACGGCACCCCACAACCCTTGCAGCGGCGCCACTGTACCACGGCAATCACGGGCGACCGGTGCTTAGTCTCGCCGATCACCGGCCGCGTGGCCCGATCCGGCTGATCGTCTTTGCGCCGCCGCTCAGGGCGCCCAGCACCAACGCGTCGTGCTCGGCCGGCTTGACCCGCCGGAGCACCTCACGAACCAGGCCATCGGGCCCAATCACGAACGTCGTGCGCTCAACACCCATGTACTTGCGGCCGTACATCGACTTCTGCACCCACACTCCGTAGGCCTCGGCGACGGCATGGTCTTCGTCGGCCAGGAGCGGAAAGCCGAGCCCGTACTTCTCGTCGAACGCCTTCACCCGCCTCACGGAGTCGGGCGAGATGCCGAGCACGACCGCCCCAGCACGCCTGTAGTCGGCACGATGATCCCGCACCCCGCAGGCCTGGGTTGTGCAGCCTGGAGTGTCGGCCTTCGGATAGAAGTAGACGACGACCGTCTTGCCTCTCAGCGACGAGAGCGAGACGGATTGACCGGCCTGGTCTGGGAGCGTGAAGTCGGGCGCCCGGTCTCCGGACTCGAGCGGCATGGCGCTATTTCAGCAGCCGTGACAGGCGGCGGTCCTTCATCACCTTGCCGCCCGTCTGGCAACTCGGGCAATAACACATGACGTAATCCTCATAGAAGACCGCCTCCAACGCCTCGCCGCAGCGTGGGCACGGCTCCCCCTTACGACGATGGATGCTCAGCGGCATCGGCAGCTTGTCCGGGATCGGCAGCGAGAGGTTGCGCTCGTAGTGTTCGATCGCTGCACCAAGCTGGGCGATCGTCTCGGTCCTCAGCCGCTTGGCTTCGCCCTCGGTGAGCTCCGCGCCGCGCTTGAAGGGCGAGAGCATGGCCGCGTGCAGGATCTCATCGGCCCACGAGCGCCCGATGCCGGCGATCACGTGCTGATCCCGAAGAAGCGCGTACAGCGGCCGCGGCGCGTCTAGCAGTCCTGCGAACTGTGGCGGATCGGGCCACGCGTCCGGACCTAGCGCCGCGATCGTGTCCTCTTCGGCCACGCTGTCGGCCGACAACACCTTGAGCCAGGCGCGTTGCTTCGTTCCGAACTCGCGCAGGCGCAGCTCGCGGCCGTCCTCGAGTCGGATCAGGACGCGTGAAGTGCGATCGCGCAGCGAGGCCAGCCGGTCATACAGCTGGAGCCTTCCCGCCGACATCAGGTGGATGAGGGCCGCCAGCCCACCCTCGAACTCGATCACGAACAGCTTGCCCCTCCGGCTCACACCCGTGATGGTGCGCTCGGTCAGGGCGCTCAACGGAGGATCGAAGGACTTGAGCGCATTGACCCCAGGCGCGAGCGCCGAGCTGACGCGGGCGCCGGCCACCGCAGCGCCGATGCGCCGTGCGGTGATCTCAACCTCAGGCAGCTCGGGCATCTCCAGATCGAGGGTAGGGCACCGCTCCGGGTACGCTGGCGGCCGTGCCCGTCGCGCTCGCTCCCGACGACATCGTCCACACCCGGGAGGAAGGCGCCCGCAACGAGCGCGAGCCGCTGCTGGTGTTAGAGCCGCTGCTCGGGTTCCTCGCAGACCGCGGCCTCGACGCCCCGTCCGCACTCAACGCTGAGCCGATCGGGGACGGCCATTCGAACGTCACCTTCTCGCTCTCGACCGGGGTGATCCTGCGCCGCCCACCGCGGGGGCCGCTTCCGCCGAGCGCCCACGACGTGCTGCGGGAGGCCAGGCTGTTGAGGGCGCTCGAGGCCACCCCCGTGCGCGTGCCCAAGGTGCTCGCCGTGTGTGACGACCCAGCCCTGATCGGCGCGCCGTTCTACGTCATGGAGCAGGTTGAAGGGGTGGTGATAACCGATGCCCTCCCGCAATCGCTCGACACGCCAGCGGAGCGCTCGCGCGTCGCCGACGAATTGGTCGAGGCGCTCGTCGAGCTGCATGCGGTCGACTGGCCCGCGGCCGGCCTCGAGGGCTTTGGCAAGCCGAGCGGCTACCTGGAGCGTCAGCTGCGCAGATTTTCCGGTCTATGGGAGCACAACCGCACGCGCGAGCTGCCCGAGGTCGAGCGCGTCTACAGCTGGCTGAGCGCCCAGCTTCCCGAGTCCCCGGATGCCACCATCGTGCACGGCGACTACCGGCTCGGGAACACGATGTACAGCCCAGCGGCGCCGGCGCGCCTGATCGCGATCTTCGACTGGGAGATGGCGACGATCGGCGATCCGCTGGCCGACCTCGGCTACCTCATGATCCACTGGCTGGAGCCTGGCGACCGGCCGATCGGCGCCTTCAACCTCCAGAGCGTCACGAGCCTCCCAGGCTTCCCCACCCGCCAGGAGCTGATCGCGCGTTACGAGCAGCGCTCGGGTCGCTCGATGCACGCGCTCTCGTGGTACGTGACGCTCGCTCTGTGGAAGGCGGTCGTGTTCATGGAAGGCAACTACAACCGGGCGCTCAAGGGCTCGACCGACGACCCGTTTCTGAAGTCCTTTGGCGAAGGGGTGGTCGCGCTCGCGCGGCGCGCGCTCGAAGTCACGCAGCATGGCTTCTGATGGCCGCGGTTATGCCGGACTGCTGATCGACTACGGCGGCGTCCTCACCACCGACCTGTTCGACTCCTTCGGCGCCTTCTGCCGCAACGAGGGACTCTCAGCCGACGCGATTGCCGAGCGCCTGCGCCACGACCAGGATTGCCGCGAGCTCCTGATCGCGGTCGAGACCGGCCGATTGCCGGAGCAGGAATTCGAGTCGCGCTTCGCGGCGATCCTGGGCGTGGAGGCGCCTCAGCTGATCGACCGCATGTTCGCCGGCTCGCGGCCCGACCCCGCGATGGCGGCGGCCGTGCGAGCGCTGCGCGAGGCCGGGTTCCGCACCGGGCTCGTGTCGAACTCGTGGGGCACGCGCCGCTACGACCGGGCCCTGCTCGATTCGGCGTTCGACGTTGTCGTGATCTCCGGCGAGGAGGGGATCCGCAAGCCGGCGCCCTCGATCTACTCTCTGGCGGCCGAGCGCATCGGCCTCCCACCCGAGCGGTGCGTCTTCGTCGACGACCTGCCGTTCAACCTCACGCCCGCCGCCGAGCTCGGGATGGCGACGATCCACCACGTGCGCGCCGAGGAGACGATCGCCGAACTCGAGCGTTTGTTCGGGCTCGCGGGGCTTACCTCGGGATAGACTCACGCGATCCAGGTCGAGGTCGACGAAGGAGCCGCGCATGCCGTACAACCCCGGTGATCTGACCAAGGGCGTCGCCAAGGGCGCGCTCGACGTCGCCAAGGGGGCCCGGCGCAAGGTATTCGAGCAGGCGAGCAAGCACGTGAGCTGGTGGGAGCTGCCCCTGCCGGGACAGCTCGCCGCGCTGGCGGCCTTCAGGGAGGACCTGCGCGAGTTCAACCTGTACGACACCGAGGCGCCTGAGAACGGGGACGGCGTGGCCGTCATGGCGGAGCCGCCGCCGTATCGCGCATACGACGGCTCGCAAACCGATCCAGATCGCCCCTCGATGGGCAAGACGGGCACGCGCTTTGGCCGCAACGTGCCGATCGAGGCGACCTGGCCCGAGGAGCAGTCGATGCTCGACCCGAGCCCGCGCGAGGTCTCCAACAGGCTGCTCAACCGCGACAGCTTCAAGCCTGCGACCACGCTCAACCTGCTCGCCGCCGCCTGGCTCCAGTTCAACAACCACGACTGGTTCAGCCACGGCGACAATTCCGAGACCGAGTTCGTCGAGGTGGCGCTGACCGAAGGTGACGAGTGGGAAGACGGCGAGCGCGTGATGGAGGTCCGGCGCACGAGCCCCGATTCGACCAACGCCGGTGGCGCCCTGCCGCCGACTTACGTCAACAAGGTCACTCCCTGGTGGGATGCCTCGCAGCTGTACGGCTCGACCGAGGAGCGCAACCGCGAGCTGCGCGCGGGCGAGGACGGCAAGCTCAAGCTGGAAGATGGCCGCCTACCGGAGGAGACCAACACGGCCCTGACGGGGGTCGACCTCACCGGCTTCAGCGACAACTACTGGGTCGGGCTGTCGATCATGCACACCCTATTCGCCCGCGAGCACAACGCGATCTGCGACATGCTGAAGGCGCACCATCCGACCTGGGACGACGAAAAGCTCTTTCACAAGGCGCGGCTGGTCAACGCCGCCCTGATCGCAAAGATCCACACGGTCGAGTGGACGCCGGGCATCCTCGCCCACCCGGCGCTCGAGTTCGCTATGAACGCGAACTGGTATGGGGTCCTGCCCAGGTGGGTCAAGCGCAACTTTGGCCATCTCGGCTCGGGCGAGCTGCTCAGCGGAATCGTCGGCTCGCCGCTCGACCACCACACCGCCCCCTACTCGATCACGAGCGAGTTTGTCTCGGTCTATCGCATGCACCCGCTGATCCCCGACGACTACCAGATCCGCTCGCACCAGACCGACGAGGTGATCGGCGAGAGCGACTTCACGCCCTTGCAGGGCCACGGCACGCGCGAGGCGATCGACCGAGTACGGAATGACCGACTGGATCTACTCGTTTGGCCTCGCCCACCCGGGCGCGATCACGCTCCACAACCACCCCAACGGACTGCGCGACCTGCGCCGGGTGAACGGCGACCACGTCGACATCGCCACGATCGATGTGCTGCGCGACCGCGAGCGCGGCGTGCCGCGCTACAACGACTTCCGCGAGAAGCTGCGCAAGCCTCGCATCGAGCGGTTCGAGGACCTCACTCCAGACCCGGAGTGGAACGAGCAGATCCGCGAGGTCTACGGTGGCGACATCGACAAGGTCGACACCCAGGTCGGCCTGCTGGGCGAGAAGCCGCCGCCCGGGTTCGGCTTCAGCGACACGGCCTTCCGCATCTTCATCCTGATGGCGTCGAGGCGGCTGAAGTCGGACCGCTTCTACACCAACGACTACCGGCCCGAGGTCTACACGCCGGAGGGAATCAAGTGGGTGGAGGACAACCTGTTCGCCGACGTCGTCCTCCGCCACCACCCCGACCTCGCGCCCGCGCTGGAGGGATCGGAGAACGGCTTCGCGCCGTGGAAGGCAGTCAGGGCGTAGCGGCCTAGAGCTCGTGGATGATCTGCGCCAGGTGGCGCAGCACGCGCTCGGCCTGAGAACGCTCCTGATCCGATAGACCCTCGAACAGGCGCCGCCGTCGCTCCGCGAGCCTGCGGCGTTTGAGCTCGATCGCACGGCGACCGCGGTCGGTCAGGGTGATCGTCACCGTGCGCCGGTCGCCGGCTTGGCGGGTGCGCTCGATCAACGCTTGGCGCTCGAGACCGTCGAGTATCTGCGTGGCCGTCGCCGGCGAGATTCCGAAGCGCTCCGCCAGCCGTCCCGCGGGCAGCGAGCCCGCCAGAAGCGGACGAGCGAAGTGGTATTGCGAGAGCGATAGCCCGCGGTCAAGGCCGCCGCTGCGAGCCCGATTCCGCCGCACGGCCACGATGAACTCGTCCCACGCGTCCGTCAGCCGCGCCAGCTCCTCACGGCTGAGATGCGCAGAAGTCTCTTTTAGGTCTCGCGGTCACTTTTCGGACAGCCAGCCTATCAGATATTTAGGACACCTGATAATCTGGTATCCAGCATGAAGAAACAAGTCGAAGCGGAACGCAATGGTCACCAGTCCGGGCATTCAGGCCGAGATCGATCCGAGCGCGATCGCGCTCGAGTCAGGATCGCCCTGGCCCAGGCCTACCTGCGGCCCCCGCAAGAATCCACGCGCCGCCTGAGGCGACTCGCGCGCCCGCTTCGAGAGTCCATTTTCGAAGGGAGCGATTCATGAGCATTCGCTTGGGCATCCGCTACAGTCATATCTGATAATGGCCTTGGTCGCCGGCTTCATCGTCGTCGTGACCCAGGCCTTCGCGCCGTCAACCGCCGCTTGGATCGCGTTCGGCGGCGCCGTCCTCTTCACCGTCAGCGCCGCGGCGCGCCTGATCGGGCCGAGCTTCATCCACCGCCTCATCCACGGCGGGATCGGGATCCTTGGCATCCTGATCGTGATCGAAACGCTGCTCGCCAGTGGCTCGGCGCGTCACGTGGCTGTCGTTCGCCGGAGCGCTCGGTGTGCTGGCACTGTCGCTGATCGGCCTAACGGTGCACGAGCTCTCGACCGAGCGCGTCGTGCACTCGCTCGAGGTCTCCGGCGCGCAGGGCGACGCGAAGGCAAGCCGCGCTCTCCTGACCATCTGAGCCGGAAAGCGAACAGCCGGTTCGGGTGCGAGAGCAACCCGGCCGGCTTCGGGTGCGGCGCGAGAGCGGCTGCGGGCGCGGCCTGGGTCGCTGCGACCGGTTGGGGTGCCAGCTGACAGCTGAGGGTTGAGCTGGCGCTGGCCGCTAGCACGCGAGCCGCGCGCCTACTCGCTCCCAGCTCGACCGACTCGATCTCGCGGCGGCTCCAGCGGCCGGTCATCCTGGCCGGTCGGCAGCGCCTCGATCGCGTCGACTGTGTCCATGCCGGCCGTGACGCGGCCGAAGACCGTGTGCTTGCCGTCGAGCCACGGGGCCGCGTCGGCGGTCACGATGAAGAACTGGGAGCCATTGGTGTCGGGCCCCGCGTTCGCCATCGCGAGCGCTCCGCGCACGATCCGGTGCTCGTTGATCTCGTCCTCGAAGGTGTAGCCGGGCCCGCCCGTTCCGGTGCCCTGGGGATCTCCGCCCTGGATCATGAAGTCGCGGATCACGCGGTGGAAGATGACGCCGTCATAGAAGTGATCGCCGGCGAGCTTGCGGAAGTTCTCGACCGTCTTGGGGGCGTCCTCGTCGAACAACTCGACCTCGATCGTGCCGAGCGTGGTGTTGATGGTGGCTGTGCTCATCGGCCCAGCCTACCCAGCCGCGAGCTCCAGACGCAGCGGATTGCCCTGGACCTCGACGCCGTCGGTCAGCTCGATTACCCGCGTCGCCTCGCCCGCCGGCACCTCGGCAAAGGCGAAGCGCTCGAGCACGCGCACGTTGCGCACCGCCGCGCCGTCGAGGCCGGTGGCGCTGGTGATCGCGTGGATGATGTCTGAGGGCTCGAGCCCGGCGGCGCGCCCACCCGACAGGATCAGCTTTCGCACCGGGCCGTCCTCGGTCGCCGCGAGCCTCGGCTTGGTGTGACGCCGCGGTGGCGGCGCCACCGGCAGCGGAGCGACGTGCGCGCCCGCAGCCCACGGCGCCAGCCGGACCCCGGTGTGGCGCTCGATCGCCTCGATGTCGCGACGCTCGCGGGGCTCATACAGGGTGATCGCGCGCCCGCTCCGACCAACACGCCCCGTGCGCCCCACGCGGTGCACGTACACGTCCGGTGAGACCGGCACATCGAAGTTGATCACGTGCGAGACACCCGAGATGTCAAGCCCACGCGCGGCGACGTCGGTCGCCACCAACACCGGCAGGCGACCCTCCTTGAAGGCGATCATGACGCCATCGCGGGCCCCCTGGGTCATGTCTCCGTGCAGCGCCTTGACGTCGAAACCGCGCTCGCGCAGACCCTTGAACAGGCGCTCGCAGCGGATCTTGGTGCGCACGAACACGAGCGCTTGATCGGGCCGCTCCGAGCGCAGCACGCCGACGAGCGCGTCGACCTTGTCGCGTCCTGAGACCTCGAGCCCGAACTGCTCGACCGTCTCGACCGTGAGCGTCTCGGCTTGCACCTTGAGCGTGACCGGGTCGTACAGGTACCGGCCCGCCAGGCGCCGGATCTCGGGCGGCATGGTGGCCGAGAAGAGCGCCGTCTGCCGGCTCGAGGGCATCAGCGAGAGGATCCGCTCGACGTCTTCGAGGAAGCCGAGGTCGAGCATCTCGTCGGCCTCGTCGAGCACCACCCAGCGACAGCGGGGAAGCAGCAGCGAGTGGCGCGAGATCAGGTCCTTGACCCTCCCCACGGTGCCCACCACCACGTGCCCGCCCGCCCGCAGCTGGGCCTGCTGGGTGCGGACCGGTGCGCCGCCGAACACGGCCACCACGTCGACTCCCTTGCGCGCGCCGTAGGCGCGCAGGGCCTGGGTGACCTGGATGCAAAGCTCGCGCGTCGGCGTCAGCACGAGCGCCTGCACGTCCTCCTCGGCCGGGTCGACGTACTGCAGCAGCGGCAGGCCGAAGGCCGCCGTCTTGCCCGAACCAGTCTGGGCCTGGCCGATCAGATCATGGCCCTGGAGCAGGGGCGGGATCGCCATCGACTGGATCGGCGTCGGGGTGTCGTAGCCGACGTCGTGAACTGCCTCGAGCAGCTCTGGTGCGAGTCCTAGCTCAGCGAATCCGGTCATAGCCATACATAACTTTGGACGAAACGTCCCGAGGGCTGCGACGCTTGCGCCAATGTTCAGCCGAACTTAACGGTCCCGTCGAGGTGCGGCGTGCCCTTGCGGGCGTCGTGCACCCCGAAGCGGATCCCGGCTTGCGCGGTATCCGCAGCCAGCGCCACCTCGCCGAAAGCGACCGACGCCGGCAGCACGATCGGCCGTTTGAAGGACACCTCGACCGTGAAGGAGTCGGGCAGCCTGCCCTCCAGCGCGGCCAGGCAGCGCGCCTTGGTCCACATTCCATGCGCGATCGCGGACGGAAAGCCGAACAGCTTCGCTGAGACCCAATGCATGTGGATCGGGTTCATGTCGCCGGAAACCGCCGCGTAGCGCCGGCCGAGGTCGCCGCGGAGCTTCCAGGTCACGGTGGTGGGGAGCTCCTCGTCCGCGACGCGAGGCGCCGAGGAGCCCGAGCCCGCGACGCGAGGCGCCGAGGAGCCCTCGTCCGCGGCGCGCGCGGGGGCCGCGGGCCGCGCGGAGGAGGGTGGGTTGCCCCGCTTCAGAATCGTCGAGACCTCCTCCCACACGACCTCCTCGCCGACCCGCGCCTCGGTCCGCAGCGCGAACTGCTGACCCCGCGGATGCGGTTCAACGGCAGTCGGCCACGCCCGAAGCGACAACCGCTCCGACGCCTTCACCGGCCGATGCTGGGTGATCTCGTTGGCGATGTGCACGAGCCCGATCGCCGCGAAGGGAAACGACTGGTCGGTCATGATCGACAGGTGCAGCGGGAACGCGAGGATATGGATATAGGTGGGCGGCAGCACGTCTGAGAGTGAAAAGCCGCATACCTGGTCATAGCCCGCCAAGCGCTCGCGATCGACCGCGACCGGGGAGAGCGATAGCGCGAGCTCTGGGATCTCGCGCCCGCCCCCGCCACCGAGAAACGGCAGCTTCGAGACACCGGGAATCAGCGACACGCTCGCGCGCGCGAACAGCGGCAGGAGCGACGGTGAGGAATTGAGGACGCGCTCGGACTCCACGCTCAGGCCCCGACCAGGCTCTGTCCGCAGACACGCACGACGTTGCCGTTGACGCCGCCCGAACCTGGGCTCGCGTACCAGGCGATCGTCTCGGCGACGTCGACCGGCAGCCCGCCCTGCGAGAGGCTGTTCATGCGCCGGCTGGCCTCGCGCAGCGCGATCGGCATCGCGGCGGTCATCTTCGTCTCGATGAACCCCGGCGCGACCGCGTTGATCGTCGCCTTGCGCTTGGCCACCTCGGACGCCAGCGACTGGACCATCCCGATCACCCCGGCCTTGGACGTGGAGTAGTTCGTCTGGCCGCCGTTGCCCGCGATGCCGCTGATCGAGGAGACGCAGACGATCCTGCCGTTCTCGCGCAGCGCGTCGCGCGCGAGCAGCTCGTCGTTGATCCGCTCCTCCGCTGTCAGGTTGATCCCGATCACCATGTCCCACAGATCCTCGGTCATGCGCCCGAGCGTCTTGTCGCGCGTGACCCCAGCGTTGTGGACGAACACATCCACGCCGCCGTGCTCGCCCAGCAGGTGCGAGGCGATCCGGTCGGGCGCGTCGGGGTCGGTGATGTCGAGCGTCAGCGAGGAGCCGTCGAGACGGCCGGTGACGGCGCTCAGCTCGGTGCGGAGCGCCGGCACGTCGAGCCCGATCACGTGGGCCCCGTCGCGCGCCAGGACTTCGGCGATCGCCTGACCGATGCCGCGCGCGGCGCCGGTCACGAGCGCGACCTTGCCGACCAGCGGCCGTGACCAGTCGAGCCCGTCGGCAGCAGCCACCGCGGGACGCACCCGCACCACCTGGCCCGAGACGTAGGCGGACTTCGGCGAGAGCAGGAAGCGGAGGCTCGAGGCGATGTCGTTCTCGGCCTTCTTCGCCACATACACGAGCTGCGCCGTCGCACCCCGCTTCAGCTCCTTGCCGACGGCGCGCATGAACCCCTCGAGCGCCCGCTGCGCCGTCGCCTCACGCGGGGCGCGGCAGTCCTCGGGCGGAGTCCCGAGCACGACCACCCGGCCCGAGTCGCGCACGCGACGGATGACGGGATGGAAGAAGGCCCACAGCTCGCGCAGTTGCTCGCTCGACTTGAGGGCGCTGGCGTCGTACACGAGCGCCTTGAAGGTCTGCTCGCCCGCGGGCGGCCCGGAGACCACCTCCGCCCCCATTTCCGCGAGCACGCGCTTTAGCGACTCGTCGAGCCGGCCCCCGGTAGCGCCGCCGAGCAGCACCGGCCCGGATATGACCGGCTGGCCGGGCGCGTATCGCTCGAGCTTGACGGGCGAGGGAAGGCCGACCTGCTTGGAGACGACCCGGCCGATGGGAGTGTTGATCAGCTGCTGGTAGCGGTCAGCCATTAGGCGGCCTCCATGATCGCGGTGACACCGAGGCCGCCTGCTGCGCAGATCGAGATGACGCCTTGGCCGGAGCCGTTTTCGTGCAAGGCCTTCGCCATCCCCGAAACGATCCTGCCGCCCGTGGCGCCAAACGGATGACCTGCGCCGAGCGAGCCGCCGCGGACGTTGATCTTCTCGCGGTCGATCTCGCCCAGCGGCTCGGAAAGGCCGAGCCGATCGCGGCAAAACGACTCGTCCCTCCAAGCCTTGAGCGTGCACAGCACCTGCGCCGCGAAGGCCTCGTGGATCTCGTAGAAGTCGAAATCCTGGAGCTTTTTGCCCGCGCGCCCAAGCATCCGCGGCATCGCGTAGGCGGGCGCCATCAGCAGTCCCTCGTGCTTGTGCACGTAGTCGACGGCCGCCGTCTGGGCCTCGACCAGATACGCGAGCACCGGCAGCCCGCGCTCCCGCGCCCACTCTTCGCTCGCCAAAAGGACCGCCGAGGCGCCGTCCGAGAGCGGCGTCGAGTTGCCGGCGGTCATCGTGCCCTCAGCACCACCGAAGACGGGCTTCAGCCCGGCCAGCTTCTCGAGGGTCGAGTCCGGGCGCAGGTTCTGGTCGCGCTCGAGCCCGAGGAACGGCACCACGAGGTCGTCCATCCACCCTGACTCGTACGCCGCCGCCAGCTTGTGGTGGCTGCGAACCGCGAGCTCGTCCTGCTCCTCGCGCGTGATTCCCCACTCGCGCGCCATGATCGCGCAGTGCTCGCCCATCGAGAGCCCGGTGCGCGGCTCGGAGTTGCGCGGGATCTCGGGCACGAGCTGCTGGGGGCGAAACTTGGTCAGCGCGCGCACCCTGCCCGAAGTCGACTTGGCGCGGTTGGCCTCGAGCAGGATCTCGCGCAGGTTCTCGTTCAGCGCCAGCGGCGCGTCGGAGGTGGTGTCCACCCCGCCCGCGAGAGCCGAGTCGATCTGCCCGAGCGCGATCTTGTTGGCCGTACGAGGATCGTCGCCTCGAGCCCCGTTCCACACGCCTGCTGGACGTCGTAGGCCGGCGTCTCGGCCGCGAGCCGCGAGCCCAGCACCGACTCCCGCGTCAGGTTGAAGTCGCGGCTGTGCTTGAGCACGGCGCCCGCAGCCACCTCGCCGAGCGTCTCGCCCTCGAGCCCGAACTTGTCCACGACCGCGTTGATCACAGCGGTCAGCATGTCCTGGTTCGAGGCCTCCGCGTAGGGCCCGTTCTGGCGCGCAAAGGGGATCCGGCTCCCCCCGAGCACTGCCACTCTGCGGACTGATGAGTTCATCTTGAGATCAGCTCCCGAAAACGATGTTTACAGGGGTGTAGCTTAGACGGCCGAGGCGAACAAGGGTTCGTGGGGCGCCATCACCCGTCCCCGCCCGGCTTCGTCGAGGTGAAGAGCGCTCCGCCGGCGGTCGCGCGTCGCACGAGCGCCGGCAGGAGCGCCCGCGCCGCGGCCGCGAGCCAGTAGGGACGCGGGACGTAGCGTTCTGCCCGGCCGCCCGGCCCGGCTTCGAAGATCGCCTCGGCCACCTGCTCGGGCGTGCCGAGCGCGTGGCGGGTCACAAAGCGCTCGCGCAGCTCGGCGGCCGGAAATCCCTCGGTGGGAACGAAGCCCGGCAGCACCATGCCCACGTGCACGCCGTGAGCGCGCTCCTCGCCATACAGGGCATCGGTCCAGGCCGCGAGCGCCGCCTTGCTGGCCGAGTACGCGCCGGCCCGCGGGCGCGAGACGCGCGCCGCGGTCGAGGCCACGTTGACGATCGCCACGCGACGCTCGCCTGGGCCGGCCGCCGCGGTCTTGCGCAGCAGCGGCAGCAGCGCCTCGGTCAGCCGCAGCGGCGCCTCGAAGTTCACCTTCATGTGGCGCTCGACGTTGGCCCAGCCGTCCTCGGCGAACGCGCCCCGCCACGACGCGCCCGCGTTGTTGACGAGCAGATGGAGCTCGCCGTGCTCGCGCTCGACCGCCTCGCGCACCACAGCCGGCGCCTCCTCGCCCACAAGGTCAACCGCCACCACGGTCGCGCTCCCCGAGCTCCGCCGCGAGCGCTTCGAGCCGCTCGCGGCGGCGGGCAACCAGCACCAGGCGGGCGTCCGGCTCACGCGCGAGCCGCCGGGCGGCAGCCTCGCCGATCCCGCTCGAGGCTCCCGTTATGACCGCGACGAATGGCATGGGCGGCGGAAGGCTAATACCGTTGCTCCCGCCGATGTCGTCCGGAGGGTCTCAGAGCCTGGTCGCGCTCATCGCCGTCCCGTTCATCACGGGCGCGATCGGCTATGTGACCAACTGGACCGGCGTGCTGATGCTGTTCTACCCGGTCCGCTTCAAGGGCCTCCGCTTCGAGCCGCTGCGCCACATCATGCGCGTGTTCCCGCGCCGCATCCGCCAGATCCCCGGCATCATGGTGGGCGGCGTCGGCTGGCAGGGGATCGTGCCCTCGCGGGCGGCCAAGATGGGCAGCCTGGCGGTCGACGTCGGCATCGCCAAGCTCGGCACGCCCTCGGAGTTCTGGAACCAGCTCGAGCCCGAGAAGATGGCCCAGCAGATCGTCGAGGTCACGCGCGACGACATGCGCTCGACGGTCGACAAGATCATGGAGCGCGAGCACCCGCGGCTGTGGTCAGACCTCCCGCCGCAGGTGCGCGAGGTCGTCTACGCGCGCGTGCTCGACCAGCTGCCCTCGATCGTCCACGAGCTGACCGACGAGATCGGCAGCCACCTCGACCAGCTGCTCGACATCAAGCTGATGGTGATCAAGCGCTTCGAGGCCCAGCCCGAGCTCGCCAACCGCGTGTTCCTCGACATGGGCCAGCGCGAGCTCAACTTCATCAAGAACTTCGGCTTCTTCTTCGGCTTCGTGCTTGGCATCCCGGTGGCCTTCCTGACCCACTTCGTCACCAATTGGTGGCTGCTCCCGATCCTGGGCATCATCATCGGGTGGGTCACGAACTGGGTCGCGCTGTGGATGATCTACGAGCCGCGCGAGCGACGCAGGGTCGGCCCCTTCCACTTCCAGGGGCTGTTCATCCGGCGCCAGCCGGAGGTCTCCGACGTGTACGCGCGCATCGTCGCCGACGAGATCCTGAATATGGAGAACTTCGGCCGCGAGCTGCTCGAGGGACCGCGCGCCGATCGGACCCGGGCACTGATCGAGCGGGCCATGAGGCCCGCGGTCGATCGCGCCGCCGGCCGCGCCCGCCTGCCGCTGCGCGTTGCCGTCGGAACCCAGGAGTACGACCGCATCTCACGCTCGTTCGCCCAGGAACCGGTCGAGCACCTGATGACGCCGCTGAGCGACCCCGACTTCAGCCGGCAGCAGAGCGACACGATGCGTAAATTGATCGCCGAGAGGATGCGCCAGCTGCCCCCCAAGGACTTCGGCGAGATGCTCCGCACCGCGACCAGGCAGGACGAGTGGCTGCTGCTGCTTCACGGCGCAGTGCTCGGGTTGGCCGGCGGTCTCGTGCATCTGGCGATCTTCGGATGAGCGAGGAGAACGTGGCCCTGGAAGAGCTGGTCGAGATCCTGCCTGGGCTCGCCCGCCTGCTCGCCGGCGTGTGGCTCAGGACTGCAGTCTGGAGCGTGCAGACAGGGGTTCACGTAGTGCGAGCAGTCGTGCCCGACGACGCCGTGCATGCTTTCGAGGAGGCGGGCGACGGCCTGCGGGTCGAGGCGCGCCGGCTGCTCGGGGTCGAGGAGATCGACGACCGCGTGCAGGAGCTCTTGCCCGCCGGCAGTCAGCAACGGCGGCGCTACGACCGACGAGTTGCGCGCGCGGGGCGCCGAGCTGCTGCGCCAATCCGCCGACGTGAGCGAGGACGAGAACATTCACCCTGCCTACGCGCGCATCCTCACCGAGCTCGCGCCCGACGAGGCGCGCGTCCTGCGGCTGCTGGCGCTGCGCGGCCCGCAGCCGAGCGTGGACGTGCGCGCCGCCAACCTGATCGGCGTCGGCTCGCAGCTCGTCGCCCAGGGGCTCAACATGATCGGCACCGAGGCGGGGCTGCGCCACTCCGAGCGCGTGCCCCAGTACCTGAACAACCTCGACCGGCTGGGGCTGATCTGGTTCTCCCACGACGCGCTCGATGATCCGCAGCGCTACCAGGTGCTCGAGGCCCAGCCCGACACGATGGAGGCGATCGAGCGCGCCGGACGCGCCCGCACCGTTCAGCGCAGCGTGCGCCTGACGGCTTTCGGCGAGGATTTCGTCAAGGTCGTCCTGCCTGTTGAATCATCAATTTGACGCGCGCACATGTGCGCGCGTCCCGGCCGGCACATGTTCCGGCCGGCGGGCCGGCACATGTGCCGGCCCGGTCCTAAAGATCCGATTTGAGCGCGAAATACAGCGCCGGAAACGGATCCTTCCGCCTGGGCACGTAGACCAGCATCTTGCCAAGGTTGGCGCCCGGCACGATCTCGACGAGCTCGTCGCGAATCTGGCGGATCAGCAGCGCCGGGTTTTGCTTCACGCGCGCGTAGTCGATCACGAGCACGTCCACCGAGGGATCGAGGCGACCCGGCTCGACATAGGTCTGGAACTCGAACGCGCTGCGCCCGAGCGGCGCGGGGTCGGTCGAGTACGCCGGCCACAGCAGCTTGGCGGGCCAGCGGGCGCTGTTCGTGAGCGTGTTGATGCCGCGCTCGTGCTCGGGGTCGAACTTCTTCCCGAGCCACGGCATCCACGCGTTCGTGACCGAGCCGACGACCTTGTCGGCCAGCGGGTGCATCGTCCATGTCACGAGGATGCCCTCGGTCTGCCCCTCGACCTGGGCCGGCCGGCCGCAAAGGAACATCGCCTGCAGCTCCTCGAGCGCCCCGGCTCGGTCTGAGGCCGCACGCCGGCCGAGCTCGCCGATCCAGTCCCAGGCCTCGGCGCGCGCGGCCTGCGGGTCGCTCTCGCGCTCGCGCGCGCAGCTCCGCCACTCGCTTGGCGACCGCCCCGGTTGGTAGTGCCTTCATCTCGGTTGCCATGGCGCCAGAGCCTACTCGGAAAGGGCGCGCCTGACGCGGAGCGCGAGCTCGAGCTCGAAGCGCTGATCGGCCCGCTCGAGCGCGTCGCCGAGCAGCTCGCGCAGCTTGCCCAGGCGGTAGCGCACGGTCTGCGGATGAACGTGCAGCTGCGGCCGCCACCCGTGGCGTGTGGCGCTGGTGGTCGAGCCAGGCCTCGAGCGTCTCGAGCAGCCGTTCCGTGACCCTCGAGCGGCCTCAGGCGCTCCTGCGACAAAGGCACGGGCGATCTCCTCGTCGGCCAGCAGCAGCATGGTCGCCAGATGCTCGCGAGCTTGGGCCGGATGGCCCCGCGGGATGGCGCCCTTCTGCGCCAGCGCCAGCGTCATCCGCGCCCAGCGCAGCGAGCGATCGGCTTCTCGGCGGCGCAACTGCGGGACCGAGCGCGGCGCCGATGCCGCCCAGCGCGCCGGCGGATTGCACTCGCCTGACCGGGCCCGTCTGGGTCGGGAATCAGGATGAAAGCGCCCTCGCGGTCCGCGCCTCCGCAGCACGTCGCCGCTCAGCCGCCGCGCGACCGCGCCCGGGCTCCTCGCCGGGCACCGCCAGGGCGGCCACCGCCCGCGGCATCCGCCAGCGGGCGAGCTCGGCAGCGCGGGCGATCGTCTCGGGGTCGTGGGCCTCGGAATCGAGCAGGAGCGCGGCCAGCCGGCGCCGCCGGCGCTCGAGTTCGGAGGCTTCGTCTGACTGCATCCTCAGGTAGGCCTCGAACACGCCGTTGGCGAGCTCCTCGGTGTAGACGAAGATCGCCTCGGCGAGCGCGATCACGGCATCGGTCGCCACCCCGGCCTCGCCGGCGAGCTCGGCGGCGCTGCGCCACGCGGCGCGGGTACCGGTACGCCAGGCGGCGCGCAGGTCCTCCAGGCTGCGGCCGGCCTGGAACTCGGCCTCCCCCAGCCGCCGCCATAGCTCTCCGGTTTCCTCGCCCGGACGTTCGCCCCGCTCCGCCCCCTCGAGGAAAGACCTGATCGCCTGCTCGATGCCAAGCCGGATGCCCACGCCCTCGGGCGCTTCGAGCACCTCGGCGTAGACGGCGCTCTCCGCCCTGATGGCGGCGAGGATCTCCTCGGTCAGCCGGGGCGCCTGGCCGCGCACTGCGGCGACTGTCTCCGGGGCCAGCACGGCCATTTGTCATAACTTTATAAACGAGCCGCGGCGACTCGTTGCGCTCGGGCCAAGCGGCGCTTCCTACAGGGGCGTAGCCTGCCGCGACGTGAGGCGCCGCAGCATCACGCAGACGCACGAGCGCATCGCCCAGCTCGGCTGGGAGCCGTCCTACCACGAGCCCGTCGTGCGCTACCCGACGCGCTACCGCTTCCCGCACAAGGCCAAGGACCCGATGAAGCACATCATGCGGGAGTACCTGCCGATGGAGCTCGAGAAGGACGAGCGCGTGTACGGAGGCCACGACGCCGCCGTGCGCGCCGACATGCCGCACAAGGCGCACGAGCGCTGGCTCGAGATCCTCAAGGCGTTCATCCCCGTCACCAACTTCGCCGAGATCGGCGCCGGCCGCTGCATGTCGATGCTGATGAGCGCGGTGCCCAACAACGAGCTGCGCAACGGCTACCACGTCCAGTTCGTCGACGAGATCCGCCACACCGGCATGCAGATGTCGCTCGCGCGCTGGTATGCCAAGCACGTCCCCGACCCGGCCGGCTGGAACGTCGGCCCGCAGGCGCTGGCCAACTCGGTGATGCTCTCGCCCGGTCTCAACATGCTCTCGCACTTCATGGTCGGCGACCCGATCCAGTGCGCGTTCACGCTCCAGGTCGTGGCCGAGACCGCGTTTACGAACATCGTGTTCGTGGCGACGCCCGATGTCGCGGCGCGCAACGGCGACTTCACGCTGCCGACCACGTATCTGTCCGTGCAGTCAGACGAGGCCCGCCACATCTCCAACGGCTACGCGACGCTGCTGACCGTCCTCCAGGACGACCACAACGCGCCCCTGATCGAGCGCGACCTGCAGCAGGCCTTCTGGATCAACCACGCGTTCATCGACGTCTTCTCGGCGATCGTGATCGAGTACTTCTCGCGCGACCGCACCGACCCCGAGTCGTTCCTCGACAAGTGGGACCGCTGGGTCCGCGACGACTGGCACCGCGCGTACATCATGAAGCTCGGCAGGCTCGGGCTCGACATCCCGCCGGACATCTTCGAGCGCGCGCGCGAGCGGATCGTGAACGGCGTCCACCACCGGCACGCGCTGTTCCTGTTCGCGGCCTGGCCGCTCGCGAACTGGCGCCTGGACCCGCTCGACGAGCGCGACTTCGAGTGGTTCGAGTCAAAGTACCCGGGCTGGTACGCGCAGTACGGGGCCTTCTTCGAGGCCTACCGGCAGGGCGCCGACCCAGCCGCGGGGCTGCTGCTGCTCGACTTCCTCAAGCTGGCGCCGCCGTCGTGCTGGACCTGTCAGGGGTTCTGCGTCTCCGATCAGGACCGCGCCACCGCGTGGTCGACGGGCGCACGCGCTTCTACTGCTCGCCCGAGTGCCTGTGGCTCGATCGAGTCAAACCCGGGCCGCTACACCGGCGACCGCAACTTCTTCGACCGCTATCACGGCTGGGAGGCCTCGGAGGTGATCGCGGATCTCGGCCTGCTGCGGGCAGACGGCGAGACCCTGATCGGCCAGCCGCACCTGGAAGCGGAGCGTCGCTGGACGCTCGCCGATGTGCGCGCCCACGATCTCAAGATCACCTCGCCGAACATCCGCGTGGCCGCCGAGCTCGGGCTGCCCTCGGGTGACTGGTCGGGGACCGTCGCGGAGGCGGGATCAGTGCCGCTGGGCGTCGCCGAGACCGATCTCGCGACCGGCGCCTCGCTGCGATGAAGGTCCGCTTCGAGCCGATCGGCGAGGAGATCGACTGCGGTCCGGAGGAGACCGTGCTCGACGCCGCCTTCCGCCAGGGCTACAACCTCGCCTACGGCTGCCGCGAGGGCCAGTGCTCGGCCTGCAAGTGCTTCCTGCTCGAGGGCGACGTCGCGCTGAAGCCCTACTCGAACTTCGCCCTGTCGGATTCGGAGCTGACGGGCGGCTACTCGCTGATGTGCCGGGCGATGCCCGAGCGCGAGCTCGTGATCGAGCTCCTGCACTACGACCCGGACAACTACCGGCTCGAGAATGCGATCGGGGACGGTGTCGCCGTGGTCGAGGCGCGTCGAGCCGCTGACGGACGAGATCACGCGCGTTGTGCTTGCAGGCGCCGGAGTTCAAGTTCACCCCCGGCCAGTACGTGGACATCCACGTCGACGGCACGACGCGCTCGTTCTCGATGGCCAACGCCGACGAGGGCCGGATCGAGCTGATCGTCAGGCGCTATCCCGGCGGCCGCTTCTCCGGCATGCTCGACGGCGCGCTCAAGCCGGGCGACCGGCTCGACTTCACCGGCCCGTACGGGGCGCTGCGCGTCCGCGCCTCCGAGCGCCCGATCGTGATGATCGCGGCCGGCTCGGGGATCGGGCCGATCCTCTCGCTGCTGCGCGAGCTCGAGGCGACGGGCTGCGAGCGACCGGTGCGGCTCTTCTTCGCCGCGCGCACTCCGTTCTGCACGGAGGAGATCGACGCGCTGAAGCTCCCCGACTTTCGCGTCCAGCGCTTCCCGGACCGGTCGATGCTCGAGGCGGTCGACGAGTTCCTGCGCGGCGGCGAGCTCGAGCCGACCCGATGTCTACATGTGCGGGCCGCCGCCGATGCTCGAGGCGGCCGAGCCGATGCTGATCGACACGCACGGGATCGACGAGCAGCGGATCTTCCAGGACAAGTTCACGACCGCGGCCGAGGCGGACCCGGAGCGTTCTTCCGAGGGGGCGCCCCCCGTCAAGCGGGTCGGCGACGCCGTGGGAACGGGCGACGAGGCAGAGCGCCAGTTCTCGTGGTACGTGCCGCACAAGCGCCGCGCCACGCTGTACGAGGACGTCACGATCGACACCCAGCCCTCGGTCCATCGCCACCTGAGGCGCGGCTGGCCGGTCAGCTTCGAGGACGGCCGGGGCACGTGGGACGACTCCTCGACCGCGCTTCAGTCGGCCGACTGGTTCGAGTTCCGCGACCCCGGTGAGCAGTGGGAGCGGCCCTACTACCAGATCGGCACGGCGGTCGAGCACCAGATCGACGGCGCGATGCGATCCGCGCGCGAGCAGGGACTGATCGAGGACTTCAGACCAGAGTGGGTCGAGTTCCTGCGCCGTTTCCTCCAGATCCCGGCCTACGTCGAGCATGGGCTGTGGTTCGCGACCGCGACCGCCGGACGCGACTGCCTGTCGGACTCGGTCGCGACCTGTGTGTGCCTGCAGGCCGCGATGAAGCAGCGCTCGGCGCAGGCGATCGTGCTCTACGCGATGGATCTCGAGGAGCACCACGGGCCGTTCCCGATCGAGGCCGCGCGCGAGGCCTTTCTGGGCGAGGAGCCATGGCAACCGACGCGGCGGTTATTGGAGCGCCTGTGCGCCACGCGGGACTGGGGCGAGGTGATCGTGGCGGCCAACCTGTGCTTCGAGCCGGTCGTCGCCACGCTCATCCGCCGCGAGCTCGGCACGCGGGCGGCGGCAGCCAACGGGGACACGGTCACGCCGGTGCTCGCGCGGGTCGAGACGCAGGAGTGGGAATGGGTGCGCGCGTGGACGGTCGCGCTGACCGGATTCCTGCTCGGCGACGCTCGCTTCGGCGAGCGCAACCGCGAGACGATCTCGGCCTGGGTGCGCGACTGGCTGCCCCAGGCCGTGGAGGCAGCGCTCGCGCTCGCTCCGCTGGCGCGCGAGATTCCGGCCGGAATCGACGAGCAGCAGGCGACTGAGCGCGTGCTCGGCTACGCGGGCGCGTTGCTCGAGGAAGCTGGTCTGCCCGAGCTGTGCTCTCTGGTGGGCTACGAGCCGGGTGCGAGCGCCGAGGTCGTTGCTCCGGTGCGGCGGAAGCGGCCGCCGCGCGCGCGCCGGGTCTCCGCTCGGTCCGAGACGCCCTGCCCCGTCGGGCGACGGTGGCGAGCGCGAGGGCGCCGGTGGGACCTACGACTACGTCGGCATCGTCATGGCCAAGAGCGCCGAGGGCGACGCGGTCGCGCGCATCCTCGGCAGGCGCGAGGACGTCGTGCTGCACGAGCAGCCGGCCTTCTGGGACATCCGCGCCTCGGAGCGGCTGGTCATCCCTTACGACGATGTCTCGGAGGAGCTCGGCTACGAGATCGACGCCTACTCGATCCAGCACGAGATGTCGACCCATTACGGCCGCATGGTCGCGACCGACGAGGCTCTGATGCTGTTCTCTGACCCCACCGAGGCGATGGAGCACCTGATGGCATGAGCCGCCTCCGCGCGCGCATATTCCTGGCCCGCGCCGGGTCGGCCGTGGCCCGCCTCGACCGGCGGGCGCTGCCCCACCGGATGATCCTGGGCGCGATCCCGCGCGCGGCCACCCAGCTCTTCGATCCGCAGGCGGCCGGAGATCTGGAGGCGGCCTTCGAGCTGCGCATAAGCGGTCCCGGTGGTGGCGAGCCGACCCGCTTCCGGGTGGATGTCGCCGACGGCCGCTGTCAGGTTCGCCGGGGCACCGCGGCGGATGCAGCCGCGGCCGTCGACGTCGCCGCGGGCGACCTGGTGCGGATGGCCTCGGGCGCGGTCGGGTGGCCGGCGCTGCTGGCCGGCGACCGGCTCGAGCTGAGCGGCAACCCGTTTCTGGCGCTGCGCTTCCCCGGCCTCTTCCGGTTGCCCGCGGTCGCTACCGGACCCGGTGCGCGGGGGGCCGCCCCTACCCCACTCCCTGGCCGAACACCGAGTTCGGCTCATAGCCCGCAAAGCTCACGCTCCTCGCGCTCGGCAGCCACATCCGGATGACCACGCAGTAGCTGCGCCCGCCGCCCGGCACGCAGCTGCGATAGAGCCGCCCGGGCTCGATCGTGAACGTGTTGACGAGCGCGGCATTGCGCATGAACTGGGCCGGAGCGTGGGCGCCGATCCACGCCTCGGCGCGCACCGAGGCATCGCGCAGCGCCTGCTGCTGCTCGACCACGCTCGAGCGGTGAGCGATGCCGGTGAAGAGCAGGCCCGCGGTCACCACCACGATCACGAAGCTGCCCGCGTAATCGCGCGCGATCATGGCGGGCAGATCGGGGCGCACGCGCCGCAGCAGCAGCGACAGCGGCCACGAGAGCACGATCACCCCGCCCAGGTTCAGCGCCGCGCCGAGCAGCGCCGCGGCCGCCAGCGACTGACTGTCGCCGGTCGGGGGCAGGCTGTGGCCCAGCACCGCGTCGAGCACGGTGAAGGCGACGAACGCCGGCCACATCCAGGCGCCGCGCCGCCGCCAGCGCACCCGAGCGACCCAGGCACTCATGGCTCCACCCGCGCCCCAGGCGCTCGAGGGGCCACCCGCGCGACCCAGGCACTCATGGTCTTAAGGGTAATCCTGAATGCTCGCGCTCTCTCTAGGGCCGAGTGGTGCACTAAGCTGCTCCTGTCCCAACCAGAAGCCCGTCCGGAGACCCCGGAAGGGCCATGGCCCAGACGGAGACCCCGCTTCTGGCCGGATAAGGGAGAAGAGATGGCTACGGAAACAGTTCAGGCGACCGCGCCCGCGGAGGGCTCGGTCGGCCACCTGCAGGTCCAGGATCGGATCTGGCTGCTTCGGGCGATGCTGCTGATGCGCCGCATCGAAGAGCGCGCGATGAGCCTCTACCGGCAGGGCAAGGTCCCCGGCTCGTTCTACGACGGATGCGGCCAGGAGGCGGTCTCGGCGGGCGCGGCGTTCGCGATGGCGCCCGAGGACCGCCTGTGCGTTCTGCACCGCGACCTCGCCGCCCACATCGTCCGCGGCGTCACACCCGCGCGCATCTTCGCCCAGTACATGGGGCGCGCCGACGGCATCACCGCCGGCCGCGACGGCAACGTCCACTTCGGCGACTATCGCGTCGGCTGCGTCGGGATGGTCTCGATGCTCCCCGACATGATGCTGGTCGCGACCGGCATGGCGATGGCCTTCAAGCTGCGCGGCGAGCAGCGAGTTGCTTTGACGTGGTTCGGCGACGGGTCCACGTCGCGAGGCGATTTTCACGAGGCCATGAACTGGGCCGGCGTGCAGCGGCTTCCGGTGATCTTCGTGCTCGAGAACAACCAGTTCGCCTACTCGACCCCGCTGGACAAGCAGTTCGCCGTCGACCCGGTGGAGCGCGCCGCCTCGTACGGATTTGCCGGCGTGACGGTGGACGGCAACGACGCCGAGGCGATGTTCGAGGCGACGTTTGACGCACGCCAGCGGGCGCTGGCCGGCGAGGGGCCGACGATGATCGAGGCGGTGACGATGCGCATGCACGGCCACGCCGCCCACGACGACATGAAGTACGTGCCCAAGGAGCTGGTCGAGGAGTGGCTGAAGCGCGACCCGATCGAGCGCCAAGAAGCCCGCCTGCGCGAGATCGGCGTGGATGTCGAGGCGCTCGAGGCCGAGGTCGCGGCCGAGGTCGACGCCGCCGCCAAGGAGGCGCTCACCTCCCCCATGCCGGACCCGGCCACCGTGACCGAGGGCGTCTTCTGCGAGGGCGAGCCCGAGCTGCTCGGCGACGGCCAGGCCCCGTGGAGCGGATTCTCCAGGGAGGGCTGATGGCGCCGCTCACCTACCTCCAAGCGATCTCGGCCGCGCTGCGCGATGAGCTGCGCGCCGACGAGCGCGTGCTGCTGATGGGCGAGGACATCGGCGTCTTTGGCGGCGCCTTCAAGGTGACCGACGGCTTCGTGGCCGAGTTCGGAACGGAGCGGGTGATGGACACGCCGCTGGCCGAGTCGGGCATCATCGGCACCGCGGTGGGCGCCGCGGTGGTCGGCATGCGGCCCGTGTGCGAGATGCAGTTCTCGGACTTCATCTCCTGTGGCTTTGACCAGCTCGTCAATGTGGCCGGCAAGATGCACTACCGCCAGGGCCTCGCGGTGCCGATCACCGTGCGCCTGCCCTCGGGCGGCGGCTTCTCCGGCGGCCCCTTCCACTCCCAGAATCCCGAGGGCTGGTTCATGCATGCGCCCGGGATCAAGGTGGTCGCGCCCTCGACGGCCGAGGACGCCAAGGGCCTGCTGCACACGGCCATCCACGACCCGAACCCCGTCTGCTACATGGAGCACAAGCACCTGTACAGGCGGATCAAGGGCGAGGTGCCCGAGGGCGTGTTCGAGACTCCGTTCAGCGCCCGCGTGGCGCGCGAGGGCTCGGACCTGGTCGTGATCGCCTACGGCGCGATGGTGCACACGGCACTCGAGGCGACCGAGGACCTCGAAGGGTGCCTCGATCGAGGTGCTCGACCTCCGCTCGCTGGTGCCCCTCGACGAGGAGGCGATCCTCGACTCGGTCGCGCGCTGCTCGAAGGTCGTGATCGTGGACGAGGCCAACTTCACCTGCGCCGCCGGCGCCCAGGTCGCGGCGCTGATCGCCGAGCGAGGCTTCGAGGACCTCGACGGACCTGTCGTGCGCGTGGCGACGCCCGACGTCCCGATCCCGTTCTCGCCGCCGCTGGAGCAGGCGGTGCTTCCGAGTGTCGAGCGCGTCAGGGAGGCGTGCCGTGAGCTCCTCGAGTACTGAGACAGCTTCCGTCGTCGACGTGACGATGCCCCAGATGGGGGTCTCGGTCGCCGAGGGCACGGTGGTCGCCTGGCGCGTCGAGCCCGGCGACCGGATCGAGGCGGAGCAGACGATCTGCGAGATCTCGACCGACAAGATCGACACCGAGGTCCCCGCTCCCGTGAGCGGCGTCGTGACCGAGATCATCGTCCCGGTCGAGACGACCGTCGCGGTCGGCGAGGTGCTCGCGCGGATCGCGCTCGACGGGTCTGAGGCGCCGGCGGGAGGAGCCTCGCCGGCGGCTCCCGAGCGCCGCTCCGCCCGCTGCTCCGCCGCGGAGACGACGGCCGAGCCCGCCCCGGAAACGGCTACCGCGCCCGCCCCGCGCGCGCCGGCTCCCCCAGCCGACGGTGACGGCCGCGGCAACGGGCGCCGCTACTCCCCGGTGGTGCAGCGCATCGCCGCCGAGCACGGCGTCGACCTCTCGCAGGTCCCCGGCACCGGCCGCGCCGGGCGGGTGCGCAAGCAGGACGTGATGGCGTTCATCGAGTCCGGTCGGGCGGCGCGGCGGTGAGGAGCCGCCGCTCCACATCGAGAGCCCGTACAGGCCCGACCCGTGTCGCCGCGCGGCGTGCGGCTCCGCGCCGCTCGGTCGGCTGTCCCGCATGCGCCGTCAGATCGGCGAGCACATGAAGCGCTCGCTCGAGACCGCCGCCACCTGCACGACCTGGATCGAGGCGGACATGAGCCGCATCGAGGCCGCGCGCAAGCAGCTCGGCCTGACCGCGCTGCCGTTCGTGGCCCGGGCGACGATCGCCGCCCTGCGCGAGCACCCGTCGCTCAACGCGTGGCTCGACGGCGAGAACTACACCCAGCACCAGGCTGTCAATCTCGGCATCGCGGTCTCGCTGGGCGAGAACGGTCTGATCGTGCCCGTCATCCACAACGCCCACGAGCTCTCGGTGGAAGGGCTCGGCGCGCGCATCAAGGACCTCGCGCGCCGGGCGCGAGCGGGCCAGCTCCGCCCCGACGAGGTGCGCGGCGGGACCTTCACGATCACCAACCCGGGCCAGTACGGCTCGATCATGGCCACTCCGATCATCAACCAGCCCCAGGTCGGGATCCTTGACCTCGAGGCGGTCATCAAACGGCCGGTGGTGGTGACGCGACGCCGACGGCAACGATTCGATCGCGATCCGCCCGATGACGATCCTCGGGCTGAGCTGGGATCACCGCGCGCTCGACGGAGCCATCTCGGCGCAGTTCCTCGCGGCGGTCAAGCGCCACCTCGAGGGCTGGACCGGCGCCTAGCCGATGCCCTCCGAGGGCGAGCTCTGGGTCTGCCACCTCGGCACGGTCGAGTACCGCGAGGCGCTGGAGTTGCAGGAGCGCGTCCGCGCCGCCCGTCAGGCCGACCTGCTGCCTGACGTGCTGCTCACGCTCGAGCACTGGCCCGTCTATACGCGCGGCCGGCGCTCGGGCCCCGGCGAGCTGCCGATGGGCGAGGACTGGTACCGGATGCAGGGCATCGACGTGGTCGAGACCGACCGCGGCGGCAAGGTCACCTATCACGGCCCCGGCCAGCTGGTCGGCTACCCGATCGTGCGCGTGGAGGACGTCGTCGCCTACGTCCGTCTGCTGGAGCGCGTTCTGATCGCCGCGCTGGCGGCGGAGGGCGTGGGCGCCCGCGCCCGCCCCGACGAGGGCCCCGACTACACCGGCGTGTGGGTCGGGCGAGCGCAAGATCGCCTCGATCGGCGTCCACGTCGCGCGCGGCGTGACCACGCACGGCTTCGCGCTCAACGTCGAGAACGACTTGCAGCCGTTCGGGTGGATCGTGCCGTGCGGGCTCGAGGGCGTGCAGATGACCTCGCTGATCAAAGAGACCGGCAGGCTCGCGGGCCAGATGCGCTGCCTGCGCCGCCGCGCTGCCTTCGAGCTCGCGCAGGCGCTCGGTCTGAGGCAGCGGCTCGTGTCGCTGGCGCGGCTCGATCAGGCGTGCGGCGTGACAAGCGCGCTGAGCGTCGCCTCGAGCTCTGCGGCGTAGCGGAGGATTTGTCGAGCGCCCGTCCTGATCGGCTTGAAGCCGTGCACGGTCAGGCGCTGGTCCTTGCGCGCGTCTCGCTTCACAGCCTGCCTCGTGCGGTGGTATCTGTCCCCATCGGTCTCGACCACCACGCCCTGCTCGCGCCACAGAAAGTCGGCGCGGATCGGCGGCCCGCCGTCGGGCAGCACCAGCCACTGCTGCAACTCCGGTCGCGGCAGCCCCGCCCGCCGGCAGAGGGTGAGGAACGCCTCCTCGAGCTCGCTCTCGGTGAGCGTCGAGCCCACGTAGTGCTCCTCAAGCACGGCCCGCGTCTTGGCGGCCGCGGCCCTCGTGGGGTTGCGCTGCAGCTGGTCGCTGATCGCGGTCAGGTCGAACACCTCGAGCACCTCGGCCTGGTCGAAGGCGCGCTCGTGACGTCGGCGGTCGACGACGTCCCCGAGGTCGAACAGTGTCCGGGCGACCGTCGTGGAGGGGATGTTCTTGACGATGATGACGTCGGCGGCGGTCATGGTCTTGGAGCGGTGGATGGTCGAGGCCGGGGAGGCGGCGCCGGGAGCGCCCGGGGACGGTGACCTCGATCTTGGTGTGTGCGCTCGAGATCAGCTCGTGCAGGACCGCAGCGTCGCGGTGGCTCAGGGCTGCCCCGGGGCCGGCGGCCAGCACGGCCGCCATCCACCACCCCTCGCGGGTCAGCAGCGTTGGCGGCACGAGCGAGTACACCCCCGGATACAGGCGGAAAAGACGTCCGCGGGCGGCACGTTTGTGCACCGCGGACGCCGAGAGCCCGAGATCGCGGAGCTGGTCAAGCCCGAACACGGCGTGCTGGCGGGCCGCCAGGTTGCTGATCCCAGCCTCTAGACCAGCCTGGGTCGCTGACCGGACATATAGTCGCGCCATCGACCCACCCTCGGCCATGCCAGCTATCGTGGCCCCTAAAGTGTGACCTGTGGGTGACGCGCTGTGACAACTCGGTCTCGATCTCATCCCGGGGGGATCTCAGACCCGTGGAACGCTCCTCGGCCCCGAGGTCCAGCCCCACGGCGGTCGCAAGCCGCCCTGGTTCAAGGTCCCCGCCCCCGGCGGCCCGCGCTACCGCCAGCTACAGGGGCTGATCGAGTCCGAGAACCTGCACACCGTCTGCCAGGAGGCGGCGTGCCCGAACATCGGCGAGTGCTGGCAGCGGGGGACCGCGACGTTCATGATCCTCGGCGATGTGTGCACGCGCCGCTGCGGCTTCTGCAACGTCAAAACCGGGACGCCGACGTGGCATGACCCGCTCGAGCCGGCCCGGGTGGCGCGGTCGGTCGCGCGCATGGGGCTGCGCCACGCCGTGATCACGAGCGTCGATCGCGATGACCTGCCCGACTACGGCGCGTCGGCCTTCGTGGGCGTGATCCGTCAGATCCGCCACCAGGCGCCCGACTGCCGGGTCGAGGTGCTGACGCCCGGACTTCCGCGGCGAGGAGATGCCGCTCGCGAAGGTGATCGCCGAGCGTCCCGACGTCTTCAACCACAACGTCGAGGTCGTGCCGCGGCTCTACCCGCTCGCGCGCCGGGGCTCGAGGTTTGAACGCTCCTGCCGCGTGCTCCAAACCGCCAAGGAGATGGGCGGCGCGGAGGTCGTGACCAAGTCAGGCCTGATGGTCGGGCTCGGGGAGAGCTTCGACGAGATGCTCGACGCGCTCGGCGCGCTGCGCGAGCACCACGTCCAGGTGCTGACCGTCGGCCAGTACCTGCGCCCCACCAAGGACCACCTCCCGATCGTCCGCTACTGGCATCCGGACGAGTTCAAGCAGATCGAGCGCGCCGCTTACGAGCTCGGGTTCGAGCACGTCGCTGCCGGGCCGCTGGTGCGCTCGAGCTACCACGCCGACGAGCACGTCCCGATCGCGCAAGCCGTCTAATTAGGATGGCCGGCGCACATGTGCGCCGCCCGGGCCGAACATGTTCGGCCCGGCGGGTCGGCACATGTGCCGACCCGAACAACATGATTCCGATCAAGGACAACATCCCGGCCGACCGGTTCCCCTTCGTCACGGTCGCCTTGATCATCGCCAACTTCGTCGTCTACATCCTCGCGATCCGCCACGGCGGGTCGTTCATCAATGGGCCTGACTCCTTCGAGGTCGTCAAGTACGGCGCGATCCCGCAGGCGATCACGCACCCGGGAGTCCACTGCGGCATCACCACCGCGGGGGCGATCGCCTGTCAGAAGCACGGCGTGCCTCGGCTCGACTACATCCCCACCTGGGAAACCGTCTTCACCGCGATGTTCATGCACGCGAACATCCTCCACATCGGCGGCAACATGCTGTTCCTGTGGATCTTCGGCAACAACGTCGAAGACTCGATGGGGCCCGTGAAGTACATCCTCTTCTACCTCCTCGGCGGGATCGCGGCATTCGCGCTTCAGATCGCGGTGGCGCCGGACTCGACCGCCCCCACGCTCGGAGCCTCCGGCGCGATCGCCGCCGTCCTGGGTGGCTACATCCTGCATCTATCCCCGCGCGCGGGTGCTGACGCTCGTGATCCTGATCTTCTTCTTCACGGTGATCGAGATCCCGGCCTGGGTCATGCTCGGCATCTGGTTCGCGCAGCAGGCGGTGTTTGGCGCGGTGGGGTTCACCAGCCCCACCGGGGCGGCCGGCGGCGGAGTCGCCTACTACGCCCACATCGGCGGCTTCATCTTTGGGCTGCTGGTGATCAGGCTGCTGGCGACGCGAGCGAAAACGCCCGGTGCCACGCGCCGGTGACGTGGCCCGACATGCGCCAGCTCGTGCTCCTGATCGCGCTGGTGTTCATAGGCCTGCTGATCTACCTGACGGCGGCCGACTTCAAGCGCTACGGAGTGACGGTCGGCGGGCATGCTCGCGATCGGCGTCATCATCCTGTTCGCTGTCGGCATCGTCGGCGCGTTGCTGCGCCCGCCGCGAGAGTGAGGGCCATCTACCGGCTGCTCCGTGGTCGGGCTCGGGACGACCGTGCTGTCCCTGGCGCTGCTGCTCGCGCTGATGGCCTCGCGTGCGGCCGGGCCGGCCCCTCCGCGCCAGCTGCTCGCCAAGCGGCCGGTGCCGTCCCGCGCCCGCCAGTACGGAACCCGCGCTCGCGCCGCGCCAGGTCCATGTGCGCCTGAAGCTGCCGCTCACGAGCGGGCTGCTGTTCAACGTCAACACGGGTCAGGTGCTGTGGGCGCGGCGCCCCGACGACGTGCTGCCGATCGCGAGCCTGACCAAGATGATGACCGCGCTGGTCGCCGTCGCCCACACCAAGCCGAGCGACAAGGCGCTCATCAGCGCCCGCGCGGTCCACTTCACCGGCTCGGGGATGGGCGTGCTGCCGCTGCACAAGCAGGTGCCGGTCAAGACCCTCCTCTACGGGCTGCTGCTGCCCTCGGGCAACGACGCCGCGATCGCGCTGGCCCAGCACGTGGCGGGCTCGGTCGACGGCTTCATCGCAATGATGAATGCGCGGGCTCGAAGGCGATGGGACTGACGTGCACCCACTTCACGACCGTCTCGGGCATGATCGACCAGCGGCAACTACTCGTGCACGCGCGATCTCGCGACCCTCGCCCACGCCGTGCTGAAGCAGCCGCTGCTGGCGCGCATCGTCGCCACCGAGTATGCGATCGAGCCGCTGCCGATCAAGGGCGGCAAGGCCTATCTGTACAACAACAACCCGCTGCTGATCGAGCGCTATCCGGGCACCGACGGCGTCAAGACCGGCTTCACGACCAAGGCCGGTCCGTGCCTCGTCGCGACCGCCCGGCGGGGCAAGGTCTGGCTCGGCGTCGTGCTCCTGCACTCGGCCAATATCGCCCTTCAGGGGGTGACGGTTCTGAACGCCGGGTTCGCCGCCGGCGGGAGGTAATCCGGGTCGGCCCACTCGATGCGACCACGCGCAGATCGTGGCTGCGGTCAACGGCACCCCGGGCCGGTAGACGAGGTGGGTGTACGACGGCGCGGCGAGCACGACCGCGTCGGCGCGGGCGCCCGGAACCAGTCGGCCGACGTCATTCCGGCGGAGCGCCTGAGCTCCCCGAGCGTCGCAGCCTGGAGCGCCTCCTCGATCGTCATGCCGGTACTCGCGCACGGCCAGGGCGATGCAGAAGCCGGTCGAGGTGGTGTTGCTCGAGCCGGGATTGCAGTTGGTCGCGAGCGCCACGGTCGCGCCGGCGTCGAGCAGCGCGCGCGCGTCGGGATACGGCTGGCGCGTGGAGAAGTCGGTGGCGGGCAAGAGCGTCGCAACCGTGCTCGAGCCGGCGAGTGCTTCGACGTCCGCGGGAGTCAGATGTGTGCAGTGGTCGGCGGAGGCGGCGCCGAGCTCGACCCCGACCTGCACTCCGGGACCGGGACCCAGCTGGTTGGCGTGGATGCGCAGTCCGAGCCCCTTGGCGCGGCCCGCGCCGAGGACCGCGCGCGCCTGGTCGGCGTCGAACGCGCCCCGCTCGCAGAAGACGTCGATCCAGCGGGCGTGGGGCGCGCACTGCTCGAGCATCTCCCCGTCACGAGCGCGACGTAGTCATCCGCGCGGCCCTCGTAGGCCGGCGGCACGAGATGAGCGCCGAGGAAGGTGACGTCGTCGGTCAGCTCGCCTGCGAGCTCGCACAGCCGGCGCTCGCCCGGCGTGTCGAGTGCGTAGCCCGACTTGATCTCGAGATGGGTGATCCCCGCCCGGAGCGCTTCGCGCCGGCGGCCGCGGGCGAGCGCGCGCAGCTCTTCGGTGCTCGCCTCCCGAGTCTCGCTCACACGTGCGGTTGATGCCGCCCGGGGCGTAGGGCTCACCGGCCATGCGGGCCGCAAACTCCTCAGCTCGATCGCCCGCGAAGACGAGGTGCGTGTGGCTGTCGACAAAGCCTGGGATCACGCAGCGCCCGCCCGCGTCGAGGCGCTCGTCGGCGGCGACGCCGACGCGCTCGATCGCTGCCACCCGGTCACCTTCGAGCACCACCGCGGCGTCGCGCACGATCCCGAGTGGACCCTCTCCGCGCTCGGGGTCGTTGGTGACGAGCAGCCCGACGTTGTCGATCGCGAGGGTGCTCATGGGGCGAGCGCCTCGGCGATCTCTTGTGGGACATCGAGCGCGACGTGGGCACCGTCGCGGACGATGAAGCGGCCGCCCACGAGCACGTCGCCCACGTCGCCGGCCGCACCGGCGAACACCAGCGCGTCGATGAGATCCTCCTCGGGCACGCCGGCCAGGCGGACGCCTCCGAGCCGTATGGCGGTGAGATCGGCGAGCGCGCCCTCGCGGATGGCTCCGCCCTCGGGCCAGCCGAGGCTTTCGTATCCGCCTGCGGTGGCCGCGCTCAGCAGCGCGCTCGCGGGGTGGCGGCCGCGGACGCCGCCGCCCAGGCGCTCGTCGAGCTCCACCGCGCGCGCTTCTTCGAGCGGCTCGATGATCGCGTTCGAGTCCGAGCCGAGCGACAGGCCGACGTTCGCTCGGCGAAGCCGCCACGCGGGGGCGATTCCATCGGCGAGGTCGCGCTCGGTGGTAGGGCACAGGCAGCAGTGCGCGCCCGCGCGGCTGAGCAGCTCAACGTCACCGTCCGAGACGTGAGTCGCGTGCACGGCGGTGAAGCGATCGGACAGCACGCCCGAGCGCTCGAGCACTCCCATCGGAGTGGCGCCGTAGGCCTCGAGCGCGGCCGCGTTCTCTGCCGGCTGCTCGGATACGTGTGCGTGCAGCGGCGCCTGCCGTGCGGCGGCCCAGGCGGCCACGGTCGCCGCCGAGTCCGGGTCGACCGCCCGAACGCTGTGCACCGCTGCGCCGATCTGTACCGCTGGGTCGCTTCGCGAGCCGGCGAGCTCGGACACCCGAGCCGCCCAGCCCTCCGCGCTGCCATCGCTGAAGCGGCGCTGGACCTCGTCCGGCGCTCGTCCGATGCCGCCGTTGCAGGTAGCACGCATCGAGCAGGGTGAGGCGCACGCCGGCGTCGCGTGCGGCCTCGATCAGCGCCGCGCCCATCGCGTTGCGCTCTGTGTACGGCGCGCCCCCGCGATCGTGGTGGAGGTAGTGGAATTCGCCCACCAGCGTCACCCCGGCGAGCGCCATCTCGGCGAACGTCGCCCGGCTCAGCGCGAGCATCGAGTCGGGGTCGAGCCTCCCCGCGAGCGCGTACATCTGCTCGCGCCAGGTCCAGAACGACCCGCGCTCGGACGGCCGCTGCGTGCGGCCCCGCAGCGCGCGCTGGAAGGCGTGTGAGTGGGCGTTGGCGAATCCCGGGATCACCAGTCCGTGCAGGCCTTTGCGCCCCCTGCGGCGGGGTCGCGATGTTCTTCGTGAGCCGGGCGATGCGCTCGCCGGAGAGCTCGATCAGGACCCCGGCTTCAGGACTTTCACCACCGAGCCACGCGAGCTCGCACCAGAGCGCCGTCACGGCCCCTCGGCCATCGGGATCCGCACCCCGCGCTCGGCCGCGACCTCGCGGGCGCGGTCGTAACCGGCGTCCGCGTGGCGCATCACGCCGGTGCCCGGATCGCTCGTCAGCACTCGGTCGAGCTTCTGCTGGGCGAGCTCGGAGCCGTCGGCGACGACGACCATGCCGGCGTGGATCGAGCGGCCGATGCCGACGCCGCCGCCGTGGTGGATCGAGATCCAGCTCGCGCCCGCAGCCGTGTTGACGAGCGCGTTGAGCAGCGGCCAGTCGGCGATCGCGTCGGACTCGTCGGCCATGCTCTCGGTCTCGCGGTAGGGGGAGGCGACCGAGCCCGAGTCGAGGTGGTCGCGCCCGATCACGATCGGAGCTTTGACGGCGCCTGAGCGCACCAGCTCGTTGAAGCGCAGCCCCAGGCGGCGCCGCTCGCCGTAGCCGAGCCAGCAGATGCGCGCCGGCAGGCCCTGGAAGGAGATCTTCTCCTGCGCCTGCTCGATCCAGCGCGCGAGCGGCTCGTCATCGGGGAACTCGTCGAGCACGGCGCGATCGGTGGCGGCGATGTCGGCGGGATCGCCGGAGAGCGCGACCCAGCGGAACGGTCCCTTGCCCTCGCAGAAGAGCGGGCGGATGTAGGCGGGGACGAAGCCGGGGTAGGCGAAGGCACGCTCGAAGCCGCCCTCGCGGGCCTCGGCGCGCAGGCTGTTGCCGTAGTCGAACACCTCGCTGCCTCTGTCGAGGAAGCCGACCATGGCGGCGCAGTGAGCGGCGATCGCCGCGCGCGAGCGGCGCACGTACTCGTCGGGATCGTGGCGGCGCAGATCGAGCGCGTCGGCCAGCGACATGCGGTTGGGCACGTATCCATTGAGCGGATCGTGCGCGCTTGTCTGGTCGGTCACGATCTCCGCCTCGAAGTCCCGCTCGAGCAGCTCTGGCACGATGTCGGCCGCGTTGCCCTGAAGCCCCACGCTGAGCGCGCGGCCTTCCTTGCTCGGCCTCCGTGCAGCGTTGTATGGCGTCGTCGAGCGAGTCGGCTTTTTCGTCTAGATAGCGTGTCTTGAGACGGCGCTCGATGCGGTGCGGGTCAACCTCGATGCACAGCGCGACACCGCCGTTCATCGTCACCGCCAGCGGCTGGGCACCGCCCATGCCCCCGAGTCCCGCCGTGAGCGTGATCGTGCCTCTGAGCGAGCCGCGGTGGCGCCTGCGCGCGATCTCGGCGAAGGTCTCGTATGTGCCCTGCACGATCCCCTGGCTGGCGATGTAGATCCACGAGCCGGCGGTCATCTGGCCGTACATCGTCAGCCCGAGTGCCTCGAGCCGGCGGAACTCATCCCAGGTCGCCCACTCGGGCACGAGGTTGGAGTTGGCGATCAGCACGCGCGGCGCCCACTCGTGGGTACGGAAGACGCCGACGGGCTTGCCGGACTGGACCAGCAGCGTCTCGTCATCGGCGAGCGACTTCAGCGTTCTCACGATCGCATCGAAGGCGTCCCAGGAGCGCGCGGCGCGTCCGGTACCGCCGTAGACGACGAGCTTGTCGGGGTCCTCGGCCACGTCGGGGTCGAGATTGTTCATCAGCATGCGCAGGGCCGCTTCCTGCTGCCAGCCGCGGCACGAGAGCTCGCGAGCCACGCGGCGCTCTGACCGGTCGCGGGCCGCTCATTGCAACGCTCCGATCTCCTGCTCGACCGCGGCGAGGATCGCCCCGCTGCGGACGAGCTCCTCGGCGGCGGCGAGCTCGGGTGAGGCGAAGCGGTCGGGGCCGGGGCCGGGGATCCGCTCTCTCAATCGCTCGCACCGCCGCATCGGTGCCAGGGGCCGGTTTGAGCGGCGCGCGCAGGTCGAGTGCGCGGGCGGCGCAAACCGAGCTCGACCGCGAGGATGCGAGTGAGGTTGGCCAGCGCAAGACGCAGCTTGCGCGCTGCCCCCCAGCCCATCGATACGTGGTCCTCCTGCATCGCGCTCGTGGGCAGCGAGTCGACGCTGGCGGGGACCGCCAGACGACGATTCTCGGCCACCATCGCCGCCTGGGCGTAGTGCGCGAGCATCATGCCTGAGTTGACGCCCGCTTCGGGCGCCAGGAAGGCAGGCAGGCCATGCGAGCGGGCTGGATCGAGCAGCCGGTCGGTGCGCCGCTCCGCGATCGCTCCCACGTCGGCCGCCGCGATCGCCAGGAAGTCGCATACATAGCCGAGCGGCGCGCCATGGAAGTTGCCGCACGACTCGACCCGTCCGTCGGGGAGCACCATGGGATTGTCGATCGCGGCCTTGAGCTCGTTTTTTGAGACGACGCGGGCGTGCTCAAGCGTGTCACGCGCCGCCCCGGCCACCTGAGGCGCGCATCTGAGCGAGTAGGCGTCCTGCACTCTCGGGTCACCGTAGCGGTGGCTCGCGACGATTTCCGACTTATTGAGCAGTGCGCGCAGATTCGCCGCGCTCTGTCCCTGCCCCACCTGGGGCCGCAGCGCGAGCAGCTCCTGTGCAAAGGCACGATCGGTGCCGAGCAGCGCCTCGACCGACATCGCCGCGCTGACGTCGGCGGCCCGCAGCAGGACCTCGAAGTCGTTGAGCGCGAGCACCAGCATGCCGAGGATCCCGTCGGTTCCGTTGATCAGCGCCAGCCCCTCCTTGGGGCCCAATGAGATCGGCTCGATCGAGGCGTATTGAAGGGCTTCCCCGGCAGGTCGGCGGACGCCGTCGGAGCAATCCACCTCGCCCTCGGCGATCAGCGCGAGCGCGCAATGCGCGAGCGGCGCCAGGTCGCCACTCGCGCCCAGCGAGCCGTGTTCAGGTACGACAGGTGTGATTCCCGCATTGAGCAGTGCGAGGATCGCCTCGGCCACGAGCGGTCGTACGCCGGACCAGCCCATCGCTAGCGACCGCGCGCGCAGCACCATCATCGCGCGCACGACCTCCCGTTCGACCGCAGGCCCCATCCCGGCTGCGTGTGAGCGGACCAGCGCACGCTGCAGCTGATCACGCTTCTGGGGCGGGATGCGCACGAGCGCCAGCGAGCCAAATCCGGTCGAGACGCCGTAGGCCGGCTCCTCGGAGTCGCTCAGCTCCGCCACCACGCGGGCGCCGCGCTCCATCGCCGCGCGCGCATCGGGTGTGAGCTCGACGCGCGTGTCGTCTCTGGCGACGGCGATGAGCTCCTCGGCGTTGAGCCCCTGCGCAGTGAGCCTGACCGCGTCCACGGACGAAGTTTGATCGATGCACGGCCTGGATGCCGGTGTAGCTATTCCGCTCGCCGGAGCGTAGCCTTGCGAGAGGTGGCGGAATCAGCCGCAGCTCGGGGGGCCGACCCTCTTCGCTCGATCGTGGTGATCGGAGCATCCGCTGGTGGGGTCGAGACGCTGAAGGGCGTGGTCGCGGGTATGCCCAGTGATCTTCCAGCGGCGGTGTGCGTGGTCCTGCACACCGCTCCGACACGCCGGAGCGCACTCGCGCACATCCTGCAGCGCGCGGGACGGCTCCCCTGCAAGTCGGCCAGCGACGGCGACCGGCTCGAGCCCGGCGAAATCCTCGTTGCCCCGCCGGACCACCATCTGGTGATCGAGGACGGACTTGCGCGACTCAGCTTGGGTCCGCGGGAGAACGGGCACAGACCGGCGGTGGACGTACTGTTCCGGTCCGCGGCCGCCGCATGGCGCGACCGGGTGGTCGGCGTGGTCTTATCTGGAAACCGCGACGACGGCTCGGCGGGCCTCGCCGCGATCAAGGCTTCGGGGGGCGCCGCGGTGGTGCAGGACCCAGAGGAGGCGCTATATGGTGGGATGCCGGCCAACGCGCTCGCGCACGTCGCTGTGGACGCGGTGGTGCCCTCGGCCTTGATGGCGCAAACTATTGTCGCGATCGTGAGAGGAGAGGACCCGCCGCCCGACGTAGGGCGGGTCCAATATGCAGCGGTTCGGGGTGGCGGCACGGCTCTGACATCCGTTTGCCCAGAATGCGGCGGAGTGCTCACCGAGCACCAGCGCGCGGGCGTGCCGCAATGGGAATGCCACGTCGGCCATCGCTACTCGCGGCGCAGCCTCGCTGACGCTCAGGGGGATCGCGTGGAGCAGGCGCTGTGGACATCGGTGCGGATGCTGCGGGACCGGAGCGCGCTTCTGAGCCGGATGGCTGACCAAGCCGACGCGCACGACCAGACCCGCTCCGCCCGTCGCTTCCGTCGCCAGGCCGACGATGCCTCGCAACAGGCGGATCTGGTGCTCGAGGCGCTCTCGGGCGCCGCGGCTAATACGCTGCAGTCGCTCGCAGAGGACGAGGACCTTGAGCAGGAGGCGATCGGCTGATGGCGCAGACGAAGGACGTGACGCTCGACGCGCTGCTCGAGTTCGTCCACCAATCACGCGGCTTTGATTTCACCGGCTACAAGCGCTCGAGCATCCAGCGGCGAGTAGCGAAGCGTATGGGTGAGGTTGGCGTAGAGCGCTACGAGGACTACCTGGATTACCTCGAGCTTCACCCGGAGGAGTTCGCATCGCTTTTCAACACGATCCTGATCAACCTCACGGGGTTCTTTCGCGATCCGCCGATGTGGGAGTACCTGGCCACCGAGGTACTTCCCGAGCTGATCAAGCAGCGCCGTCCCGATGCGCCAATCCGCGCCTGGTGCGCCGGCGTCGCCTCTGGCGAAGAGGCCTACACGCTGGCAATGGCGCTCGTGCGAGTGCTGGGGGAAGGGCCTTCCCGGAACGCGCGAAGATCTATGCGACGGATATCGACGAGCAGGCACTCGACACCGCCCGCCACGGCGCCTACAGCCCGCGCCAGATCGAGGACGTGCCGAGAGAGGCGCTCGAGCGCTTTTTCGAGCGCACCGATCAGCGCTACATCTTCCGCAAGGACCTCAGGCGTTGCGTGATCTTCGGCCGCAACGACCTCGTCCAGGACGCACCGATTTCGCGCATCGACCTGCTCGTCTGCCGCAACACGCTGATGTATTTCACCGCTGAGACCCAGGCTCACATCCTGAGGCGGTTCCACTTCGCGCTTGATAACGACGGCATCCTCGTGCTGGGCAAGTCCGAGATGCTGATCACGCACAGCGATCTGTTCGCGCCGGTGGATCTGAAGCGGCGGATATTTCGGAAGGTAGTAGCGCGCACTGGCCGCCGAGAGCGAACCCGCCTACTCCCCTATCCCCGTCCGGATGGCACGCTCGAGAATGTCGCCGACGTGGTGCGCGAGACGGCGTTTGACGTCGGTGCGGGAGCCCAGCTGGTGATCGACGCGGACCGCACACTGCTGATGGCCAACGACGCCGCCCGGCGGATGTTCGGCCTGGGGGTCGGCGACCTCGGCCGGCCGATTCAGGATCTCGAAATCTCGTACAACCCGCTCGAGCTGCGCGGCCACCTCGACGCCGTCGCGAACGATCTGAGCGACACAGAGGTCAGCTCCGTGCTGTGGGCGCCGCGCCAAGGTCAGGAGCGTTACCTGAACGTCCGCATGGCACCGCTGGTCTCCGATGGAGAACTGATCGGCATCGGTGTCGCATACACCGACATCACCGACACGCGCAAGCTCCAGGAGCAGCTGACGCGCTCAAAGCGCGACCTCGAGCAGGCCTACGAGGAGCTGCAGTCAACCGTGGAGGAGCTCGAGACCACCAACGAAGAGCTTCAATCGACTAACGAAGAGCTCGAGACCACCAACGAAGAGCTGCAATCGACCAACGAAGAACTCGAAACGATGAACGAGGAGCTGCACTCGGCCAATGAGGAGCTCGAGACGATGAACGACGAGCTGCGAAGCCGCAGCGGCGAGCTCAGCGACCTCAACGTCTTCCTCGAGACGATTCTCTCCACGGTCGGGCTCGCGGTCGCCGTGCTCGACGGCGAGCAGCGAGTGCAGATCTGGAACGGGCAGGCGAGCGAGCTGTGGGGTCTGACGCCTGACGAGGTCGAGGACCGGAGCTTTCTTGCGCTCGACTTCGGCTTGCCGGTCGAACGCCTGAAGGATCAGCTCAGCCACGCCCTGAGCGGGGCACAAGATCGCGGCAAGCTGGTACTCGATGCCACCAACCGGCGCGGCCGCGCGTTTCAGTGCGGGGTGACGCTGTTGCCGCTACGTGCGTCCAACGGCGACGTCGTCAATGGCGTGATCGTGATGATGGAGGACGTCAGCGATGGGGCGGGGCCGTCTCCCCATGACTGATCATCGCCCGATCTGAGTGCCCAAGAGCTTCTCGGTCCTGAGCTAGCCGCCTGCGGATCTCGAGGGTTCGGTCCCGGATCGCGCGGGCTTGATTGATGCGCTCACGCAGCTCGTCGATTGAGCGAAGGTGTTCGGCCCGCAGCTGCCCGACGAGGTCGAAAAGCGCCCGGCGCTCATCGCGTTGCTGCTCGAGCGCTCGGTCCTCGTTGGCGCTCCACGCGGTCGGACCAAGCTCGATCAGTCGCGATGGTTCCAGCGGCGAGAGCTCCTCGCCCCCCTCAGGTGGTAGTTCGAGCAGCAACCACCCGCCGTCGCGTTCGACGACTGCTCCCCTATCGGTCAGCTTGCCGAGCGCGAGCGTGACAGTCGAGCGCCGGGCACCGACCATCGCGCCGAGCGCTTCGTGGGTGAAGTGGAGCGGCAGGATCGTGCCGGCCGAGGTCACTTTGCCCCATGACTCCGACAGCAACCAGAACATCGCCAGCAGCCGATCCTCTACGCGCGGGAGCTGACACAACGTCAGTTGGGTGACCAGTTGGTCGGTCTGCTCCTGCGTGCGCGAAAGCAGGCCGAGATACAGCGGTGGCCACCGACGAGCAGCGCGGAGGAAGTCCTCGCCCAGAACCGCGATCCTTCCGTCTGAGGCCATCGACCACCGGGAGCTGGCGAAGAACGCTGGGAAGGCGCCCTGGAGAGCTGGGATAACCGCTGAAGGCCCGAACAGGCGCAGCGAAAGGTGGTCGCCGATGCGGACGCTGCGATTCAGCATCCCTTCCATCAGCACGCCGTACCAGCCGCCTGCCCCAGCGATCACGTCCACGGGATCGAATTCCCCCTGGGGCAGGTCGATCGCGGGCAACTTCACGCTTTGTGCTTGCTCTCGCTCCTCTTCCGGAATGAGCCGCACGAAATCGGGGTCAACATCGACGAGGCGCGCGTAGAGCCGGGACTGGCCCCGATCATTGCCACCCTCAGTGCCCACCGCTTGAGCGTAGCGCTCGCGCGCACGCCTATGGATTGAACTCGTCGATCACCTCGTAGACGCCCGAGACATATTCGTTCTGGACGAACGCCGACATGCGATCGACTCGACCGGTCTCTTGGGCGTCTGCCTCTTCGCGCCAACGGCGGTAGTCCTCGATGCTCATATCGAACAATCCAAACGAGATCACCTCATCCTCGTCGCGGACGTTGCGCGCGTGGTAGGCCCGCTGGAACCCGGGCGGGGGTTGGTCACCGGGACCCCATGCCTCCCGAAACTGCTGCCAGGCGCCAGGCTTCAGCCTGCGCGCCGTGAACATCACGATCATGTGCTCACCTCCGTCGTGGTCGATCGGGGCATCATCGCACTCGTGGTCCGGTTTGTTGGCTTGGACTCGCGAACGACCCTGTTAGCGTCAGGGCGATGGACGTCCTCATTTACGGCGACACGGAGCGCTCGCCGGCGATGCGGCACGAGGTGCCGCTCTCGATCGGTGACGAATTCCTCTACCTCGAAGTCGACGGGCGCCGGGCCGTCGTCACAAACGCCCTCGAAGAACACCGGATCGCCCGTGAAGCCCCCGAGGTCGAACGGATTCTCGGAGAGAATCTGGGCCGCGACGAGCTGATAGCGGCCGGTCTCCCGCGCGAGCAGATCGAACGCGAAGTGTGTCTGCGGGCCGTCCAGCAGTTCGGGATCGCACGTGCCGCAGTGCCGGCGGAGTTTCCACTCGCGCTCGCGGACCGCATGCGCACGGAAAGCATCGAGCTGGTCGTCGACGAGCGCCTCTTCGAGCTCCGCCGCCGAACCAAGAGCGAGGCCGAGATGGCGGGCATCCGCCGCGCCAGCAAGGCGGCCCTAGCGGCGATGGCGCGCGCAGCGGAGATGGTGCGCGACTCGCGCATCGATGGCGATGAGCTCCGGCTCGACGGCCGCACGCTCACCTCGGAGAATGTGCGCACCGCGATCAGGGAAACCTGCGCGCGCGCCGGCTCGACCTGCCCGCCCGACATCATCGTCAAAGCGGCGGGCCCAGGTGCGCCGATCGGGCATGAGTCGGGCTCCGGGCCGCTTCGCCCTCACATGCCGATCGAGATAGACCTGTGGCCACGAGACGAGCGCTCAGGGTGCTGGTCCGACATGACCCGCACGTTCGTCCGCGGCGACATCAGCGAGCGACTGGCGGCGCTACATCAAACGGTGCTCGAAGCACACGAGCGTGCGTGCACCGGAGTGCGCCCTGGCGTCACGGGGGTCGAGCTCTACGACGTCGCGTGCGACGTGCTGGAGGCGGCCGGGCAGCCGACGCAGCGCACGAAGGCACCCGGCGAGACTCTCCGCCACGGCTTCTATTTCAGCCTCGGACACGGCGTTGGGCTGGAAGTCCACGAGGCCCCGGGGCTCGGCCGCACCGGTCACGACGAACTGGTCACCGGCGACGTCGTGGCGATCGAGCCGGGAACCACGGATCCCGAACTGGGCAGCACCCGGGTTGAGGATCTGCTCGCCGTCACCGAGGACGGCGGCGAGCGCCTCACCGGCTCGTTCTCTTATTCGCTGAGCCCGTAGCGCCAGCGCGTCGACGCCGCGGCCCGGCGCGCGGCGAACCTCGCCGAGAGGCAGGCCTACTCTGGCCGCCCCCTACGGCCCGGCGATGAAATCGCGCTCGCCAGTGCGTCAAATGACGTAGTGACGCGAGGCGCCGTCTGGGACATTGGCGGCATGGCCTTAAGAACACGGGAAATGATCGCTCTCCCCCCGCACCACTTCCGCCTCCGTGATCGCGCTGCGACGGATCTCCAGATGCGCCGCCTGCGGACCGCCAGGCGGTGGCTGAGCGCACCGTGGCTCCGCCCGGCAGCGCACGCCTGGTTCCGTCCCCGGCTGGCCGTCTGAGCTTCGGATGAGCACCTGGACGACCCAAGCACTTCTAGATGGGACGCCCGATCAGGTGATGGCCGTGCTGAGGGCACCAGACGCCTGCTCCCGCTGGTCCCCAATCGATTTCGAGCTCGAAGACTTTCAGGGCGACCGGCTTCGGAGCGGCAGCCGCGCCCGAGTGGCCGGTCGTGTCGCCGGCCTCTCCGTCTCGTTCGATATCGAGGTCGAGCACGCGGGAGACAGCAGGCTCGCGCTCACTGCGCGGGGACCGATGACGCTCGACGTCGAGTACGAGGCACATCCCGCATCACCTGCCGGCGCCGATCTCCGTGCGAGCGTGACCGTGCGAGGCGCACGCTCGATCGGCGGCCGTGTCGCAGCGGCTGCGACCGAGGCCCTGCTCCGCGGCGGCGCGCTCGCCCTGGCTGTTCGTCGCATCGCGGCAGAGGTGAGCCGAAGGACTGAAGAAGGGGCGTGGCACGCGGAGCGGGCTTCGACGCCGTTGCGACCGCGCCCGACCCTCGTCGCGGCGTGAGTCGCGATCAGTTTGCGTCAGGCCGCGTGGGGCTCTCGCGTTGCAGCGGCGAGAGCCGCCGGGTCGCGCTCAACCGGCGTTCTCGCTAGGGCGCGACCGGCGGTCCACGTTCTCTTCATCCGGCGACGAAAAGCCTTCGGAGACTCTGAATAAATCCGAGCGCCGGTGTGAAGCGCCTCTGCCTGAAGCTCCGCGCGGCGATGGTCGAGCAACTTCACGACCGCGTCGACATCCGCCGGCACCGACATCGCGCCGTGCGTCAACTCCTCCTTTAGCAGTACCAGATCATGGTCGTCGCCCAGCAGGTTCGCGAGCCGGTGCGCTTCCTTCGCCTGGCCGCGAATCGTGGGACCGCAAGTGGGAGCGAGAAGACGGTCCTGGTACCAGAGATCCTTGACGCGTTTGCGCCATTCATGCCAGTCCTCCGCAGAACCGTTGGCACGAGCCCGCTTGAACGCCTTGCGGCCGCGCTTGAACGAGCGCAGCAAGCCCACTTCGATGGCCTTCCAGCCGCCGACGCGCAGATCCCAGTGGTCGACTCCCAGGCGGATCGTGCCGAGCTCCTCCGCTGCGTTAGTCGCCAGCGACTCGTCGCGCGAGCTTCCGTTCGTGCGTGCATGGCCGGAGTCGAGGTGCTGGCGGATCGTGTCGAACGTGGTCGCAGGGAGCTGACCCGAAAAGCGCTCCGACAACGCGTCGAGCGCCTGGACCATCACCGCGGCATCACGCGCGCCGGAGAGGCTGCGAGCAACATCACGCAGTTCGGCGTTCACCCGCTTGCGGGCCTTCGGCTTCATCGTCGAGCGAGCGAAACGCAGCAGCGACCGTTCCTTCTTGATCGCCTTCCGCGCTTCGTGCACGGCCTTGACCGGGTCATGTCGAGTTCCCTCACGCAGCTCCTCGATTGCCCCGTCGAGTTGCTCCCGCGCACAACGCACAATCGCCTCGGCGACCGGTTCGTCTGGTCCAAACTTGTATGCCACTGTCGATCCTCTCCTTTCGCGCCAAGTCATCGCCTACCCGGCGGCTGGGTGGGGAAACGTTGGGGGCGGCGGCTTGGCTCACAATAAGACGCACCCCAGCTGATTGCGCCGTGAATCAAGACACCTTTACGCCAAGATTTCTGGACTCGCTCCCCCGCGCTCGCGCCGCGCTAGCGCTCGCGCGTGAATTGCATCGCGGGCAGCGACGCGAATCCGATCAGGCCCCGTTCATTCTTCATCCGCTGGAGGTCGCAGCGCTGCTGCACAACACCGGCCATCCCGAACCAGTCGTGGCGGCCGGGATCCTGCACGACAGCGTCGAGAACGCCTCCGTCTCGATAGAGGACATCGAAGGGCGTCTCGGCAGCGATGTGGCCGGCCTGGTTGCCGCAATGACCGAGGACGAGAGCATCGAAGGGTTCGAGCGGCGCAAAGCCGCGCTGCGGGACCAGATCGCTGAGGCGGGCCCGCCCGCGGCCGCGCTCTACGCAGCCGACAAAGTCACCAAGGCACGCGAGCTCAGAGCGCGACTGGCGATGCAGCCCGATCTGATCGGCTCAGAGCCGAAGGAACAGGCAAGGCTAGACCACTACCGCCAGAGCCTCGCGATGCTCGAGGAGAACGCGCCAGACCATCCCCTTGTCCGGCAGCTGCGGTTTGAGCTCGAGGCGCTGGCCGCGCTGCCTCCGGGCGGAGTGAATACCTCAGAGGTCAGAGTCCGCGAAGCGAGGTAAGCGCCCGAACAGGTCATAGCTCAGAGTCCGCGGAGCATTTCCGCGAACACAACCGCGTTGTTGTGCTGCTCGTCGCGAGCGGCGTAGAGGACCGTGACCCGACCTCGGTCGACCTTTTGGCGCAGCTCATCGATCCGCTCCGCGTGCGCGCGCAGCTCACTCCGGTAGCGGTCGCGGAATTCGCCAAATCGCTTTTGGTCGTGACCAAACCACCTCCGCAGATCGTCGCTCGGCGCAAGCTCACGCGCCCATTCATCGAGCCGCGCGCGATCGCGCGAGACACCGCGTGGCCACATCCGGTCGATCAACACGCGGTATCCATCATCGGACTCAGGCGGGTCGTATACGCGCTTGATGCGCACGTCGATCGCCACTGTTCCCCCAATCGGACGGGTCTGCGTGGGCGCTCGTCGTCGCACGTTACTCCGCCCTGCCAGCTCGTCATCGGCCGACTGACCTCGCCACGATTATGTGGGACGCTCCGGGTCATGAAACGCCATCCGGCGCTCCAGCCGCTGTCACGCGATCACCACCACGCGCTGGTGATCGCCCGGCGTCTCCGCCGGGCGACACCCGATGACGCCGCCGACGCCGCCCATGCCTTTCTGGCTCATTGGGAGGGGGAGGAGCAAAAGCACTTCCGCATCGAGGAGGAAGTCCTCCTCCCGGCCTACGCCACACATGGCGAAATGAACCATCCGGCGATTGCGCGCGCTCTGCTCGACCACGTGATGATTCGACGAGACGCGCTCCGCCTCGCCGATACGCCGCCGCTCGAGGTGCTGCATGAGCTCGGCGACCGACTCGCCGCCCACGTCGAACTCGAGGAGCGCGAGCTGTTTCCCCTGATCGAGCGATCGCTGCCCGAGGCCGAGTTGGCGGAGCTCGGTGAGCGACTGCGGGCTGCCGCCTAGCGCGACCCGGAGGGCGCGACGGCACCGCTAGCGTGTGTTCGCAGGTGGCCGAGAGACTCGAGTTCCGCGATCTGCAGGCGCCAATCGTCCAGGCGGGGATGGGTGCGGTCGCGCGCCACGAACTCGCCGCGGCGGTCTCAGATGCCGGCGGCCTGGGAACGATCGGGGGAGCGCGGGCACCGATCGCAGCCGAGCTCGCCGCGGCCCGAGCGCTGACCGGCCGACCGATCGCGATCAACCTACTGCTCCCGTTCGTCCGGCGAGGCGATGCCGAGGCCGCCGCCGGCGCCGACGCGATCTTCACCTTCTGGGGCCAGCCGCGCAGGCTCGCGGACTGCACCTGGGTCCATCAGTGTGGCTCGGTCGGTGAGGCGAAGGCCGCCGCGGCGGCGGGAGCGGACGCGGTGATCGCGCAAGGAGTCGAGGCCGGCGGCCACGTCCGAGGCACGCGCCCGACGCTGGAGCTTCTCGAGCGGGTCCGCCTCGCGGTCGACATCCCCGTCCTGGCTGCTGGGGGGATCGTCGACCGCGAAGGTGTGAGGGCTGTCCTCGACAGCGGAGCCATCGCTGCCGTGATCGGCACACGATTTCTGGTGAGCGACGAGAGCCACGCCCATCCCGACTACAAGGCGCGCTGCGTTGATGCCGAAACCACCGTGCTCACCGAGCTGTTTGGTCTCGGCTGGCCCAGCGCGCGCCACCGCGTCATCCCCAATGCCGCGACCCGCCGCTGGCTCCGGGAGGGCGAGCCGTGTCCCAGATGGATTCGCACCGCCAACCTCCTCACGCAGCCGCTGGCCAGCCGACTCCCGGACTCGATCCGGTCGCTTGCACTCAAGAGCCAGCGCGCCTCGCGACCCTTTCTCACTCCCCAGCCTCCTACCGACGACGGTCCGGCGAGCCTGGTGGACTCGGGTCCGCTGTATGCCGGTGTGAAGGTGGCCCAAATCACCACGGTAGCTCCAGCCGCAGAGCTCGTCCGCGACCTGAGCCCGTGACGAGCAAGGCGGCGGCGACGCGGGGGACGCTCGCGGATCGACCCGATCGCCTCAACGTCTCGCCTGCCTCCACCCCAGCCCGCACGCGACCCTACGCCATGAGCTCGCGGAAGCGCTCGGCTGAGACGTTTGACCCTGAGAGAATGATCCCGGTGGGATCGCCTCGGACGCGGCCGGCGAGCACGGCCGCGAAAGCGCTCGCACCGCTTGGTTCGACCACGAGCTTCGTGCGCTCGAAAAGCAATCTCATTGCGTCGACGATCTCGCCGTCGGTGACGGTCACGATTTCGTCGACGAGCGAGGAGATCACGCCGAAGGTGATCTCGCCCGGCGTGTCAAGCAGCTGACCGTCCGCAATCGATGGACGAATCGGCACCGTGACTCGCGCGCCGGCTTGAAACGAACGCTGCATGTCCGGCGAGGCCTCAGGCTCAACGCCGACAATCCGAGTCGCCGGCGAGACGTGACGGAGGGCGATCGCGGAGCCGGCCAGCAAACCGCCGCCCCCGACCGGCACAGCGACCGTGGCCAGTGGCCCGCCGTCCTGGGCCAGCTCGAGCGCGCACGTGCCCGCGCCCGCAATCACCCGCGGGTCGTCGTAGGGATGAATGGTCAAAGCTCCGAGCTCGGCGCCGAGTTCAGCCAGTCGCCGTTCACGGTCGTCCCGATAGCGGTCGTAGGTGATCACCTTCGCGCCATAGCCCTCCGTGGCGGCGCGCTTGGACGCGGGCGCGTCGCTGGGCATCAGAATGGTGGCGCTCGCTCCGACCAGCGAACCCGCCAGGGCAACAGCCTGCGCGTGATTGCCCGATGACGCAGTGACCACCTCGAGCTCGTCCAGCTCCATCGACAGTTGAGAAATCGCGTTGTACGCGCCGCGAAACTTGAACGCTCCCATCCTCTGCACGCCCTCAGCCTTGAGCACCACGTGGACACCTAGAAGCTCATCGAGCAACCGAGAAGTGACGCACGGCGTGCGGTGCGCGATCCCCGAAAGCCGGCGCGTCGCGGCCTCAATGTCCGCAAATGACGGCGGCAAGCGCTGCTCGAGGCCCATTCGGGAATCCAAGCAGCTTAGGAAGGCCGGGCCGCACCCTCCTGCTTGCAATGCAGCCCGGCGTCCGCGGTCCGCGCCCTCGCTTCCAAAGCGCAGGCGTACGCCCGCGGGGTCACAGAAAGCGGTCGCCCTCCCGCTTTAGCCCGCCGCTAGAGCAAGCGCTGCGTCAGTAGTAGTGCCGTCGCCCACCCACGGCGCGCCCCATGCTGCCCATGAGCATGAGGATGAGCCCGACTATCAAGACGATGATGCCGATCGTCCAGATGATCGCGATCTTGGCAACAAACCCAATGATGAGGAGTATGACCCCGAGAATGATCAAGCTAGTCCTCCCTGAAGCTTTCGGTTGACGGAGAGGTACTGCCCGATATGAGCTGCCTTCACTCACGGCGTGTGAAACCTCGACGTGATCGACCGAATTCACCCCGTCAGATCGAGGGTCTCTTATGAGTGGAGCCAGCCGGGATCGAACCGGCGACCTCCTGCTTGCAAAGCAGGCGCTCTCCCAACTGAGCTATGGCCCCGAGGAGGGCCGAGTCTAGACCTGGCCGGGGCCAGGCCTGAGAGCTGGCCGAGCTCTCAGCTGTCGAAGTCGAAATCGCGCGGCGGCCGTTGTTCGAACCACAGGCGATCGTGCTCGGGCGCGTCTTGGAGAAACTCCGGGGTCTCCTCGAGCACATCGTCCTCGGCTCGGGTCTCGGACGGTCCCCCCTTCGTTGGTGCAGCGGGCGGGGCCGTCTCTTCCTCGTCCTCGAGACTGAACTCGGCCGTCTTCTCGTCCGTGATCTGGTCCAGCCGTTCTTCAGGCCGGTTGGCCTGTGTCGGAGGCGCTGACTCCGGGGGGACGCTCCCGCGACGAGGAGCACTGGCCGAGGACGGGGCCGTCGTCTCATCGTGAAGGGGCTCCGGCGGATGCACTACGGCCGCCTCGTCGGAGACCCCGTCCCACTCCTCGAGCTCCTCGTCGTCGTAGTACTCCTCCTCGTAGTACTCCTCGTACTCGGCCTCGCTCAGCTCTCCGTCCCCGGCGCCGGCGGCGCGATCTTCGGGCTCGATCAAGTCGGTCTGTGCGCTCGTCTCGCTCTCGACGCCGTTTCGCTCAGTATGGCCTTCGAGCTCGCCCTCTTCGCTCGCGAACCGTTTGCGGCGAACCGGGCCCAACGCCTCGCGCTCGGCGCGCTCGAGGTCGTCGGGGTCGGCGCCGCGGCGCCGCTTGAGCTCCAGGTGCTCACGGATGGCGTCGTCCAACAGGCCCATGCGGAAAGCCTACTCGCCGCTGGGAACCTTGGCTGGTTCGGCCCCTGTCTTTGCGGTTCGGTTCTTGCCCTCCCGCTTGGCCGCGTACAGCGCCCTGTCGGCCTCGCTGATCAACCCTTCCTTGTCCCCGGCGTCCGACGCGGCGACGCCGACGCTGGCGGTCACACGGAGCGAGCCTCCCTCGTCCAGCCTTTCCATCTCCAACTCCTCGATTGCTGCCCTGAGTCGCTCGCCGAGCGTCACGGCGCCCCAGAGGTCGGTTCGAGGCAGAACGACGACCAGCTCGTCTCCTCCATACCGGATGGCGCTGTCGACTTCACGTGAGGTCTCTCGGAGAACGCGTGCCACTTCCCGGAGCACCGCGTCTCCCTGCTGGTGACCGAAGGTGTCATTGATCGACTTGAAGTCGTCGAGATCGATCATGATCAAACCGACCGGATCGCCATAGCGCTTGACCTGTTCGATCTCGATGCCCAGCAGCTCCTGGAAGTGCGCGTAGTTGCCGAGACCGGTGAGCTCGTCGGTCACGGCCTGGCGACGAACCTGGTAATGCAGCTCGACGTTCTCCAACGCGAGCGTCGCCTGGGCGGCCAGCAGTCGCAACAGCTCGCGTTCTTCGTCGCTGAACTGGCTGCCGCGCGCGACTGTCAGCAGACCGTAAAGGTGTCCGCTTTGCTCGATTCTCGGTTCGACCGGATCGGTATGGCCGAGGGCCACCGAGGCGAGGAACCGCTCCCCAGAGCTCGACAGCCCGACGCCTCCGTCTCGAAGGGCCATCCTCTCTGCCGCTTGAATCGAGGAGTCGAGCCCCGCGAAAGACCCGATCAAGCCGACCTCGGTCAGCGGTTCCGCAGGCGCGGTCCGTGCCACCAGCCGCCCAGAGCTCGCGCGGACCGCGTCCACGGCGGTGCTGAGGGTGAGCTCCAGCAGCGCGGGCCGGTCCAAGTTGGAGGCGAGGGTCTGCCCAGTCCGGCGAATCGACTCGCGCAGACGAGTCCGCTCGCGACCGAGCTCGTTGAGCCTGGGGCCCATCTCACGCTCGACGGAGTGGGATACCCACAGTCCGAACCCGAGCGCCGCGGCGATAACTCCGACGGTGAACGCGATCACACCGACGGTGCCGAAAACGAGTCCAGCGAGAATCACCGCCGGGATTGCGACGAGAAGGAGAAACAGTACGTTGAGTCGTGCGCGCAGGCCCATTGAAATACTCCTGTTTTGAGCGTATCGGCCGTACGGGGCAATTCCATTAGAGCTGATTGCCGGTGACCCACGGCTAAAATTGGCTGCGCCGCTCGGCGCAATGCCGCCGCACGGGGCTATAGCTCAGTTGGGAGAGCGCCTGGATCGCACCCAGGAGGTCGCCGGTTCGAGTCCGGCTAGCTCCATCGAAAGTCCCTGCTGGTCGAGCGCTTCGGCGCCGCCCTCAAAGGTCAAGCCAGCCGGCGTCGGCCGCCACGTCCAAGCTGTCCGAGCGGTCATCCGGTAGCTCCTCGGCGTTAACCCATCGCGCCTCGGAGATCTCGCCGGGTCGCGGAGCGACCACCGGCGTCGCCACTTCTCCTTGGAGATAGAACGTGCTGTGGCGGCGGAAGCTGTCAGTCGAGGCGCGGCGCCAATAGCCTCCGCGGGGCTCGAGACATCCGACTAGCTCCCAGCGCTGGCAGGAGAGCCCAAGCTCCTGGTACATCTCCCGCCGCGCGGTGGCCGCCGGGTCCTCTCCTCTGCGCACTCGCCCACCCGGCAACATCCAGCGACGGTCCCCGTAGGTGTGCCGAACGAGCAGGATCTTGCCTCGATTGCGCACGGCGCAGCGAACGCCGCTCGAGCGCGGCCGCCGGATGACCCACCACCCGCGAAGCAGCAAGAGCGCCAGCCGGTAGCCGGCCGTTCGCGCCCGACCGTTCAAGCTCACTCCCCTGCGAACCCGCTTAGGACCGCACGATCGACGCGGGGTCGGCGCCGTCGAGCTGGGTCATCGTGACGCTCGCGTCGAGCGTTGCGGACGCCGCGCCGCGGTAGACGCCCTTGATCGGCGGCACGTCTGAGTAGTGGCGGCCGTGGCCGATCTTGATGTGGTTCTTGCCCGCCGTCCGCGCCGGGGGCATTGAAGGTGATCCCCTGCTGCATGAAGATCGTGTCGGGGCGCAGGCCCGCGGCGTCGAGGCGCTCGGGACCTATCCGCGCGAGTCTGGAGAGCAGCCCGGCCGCGTGCGGCAGCGGCGCCCCGTCGGAGCCGACCAGCTCGTCGAGGCAGCCCGGCGGGACTCGGTAGTCGTGGGGCGGAACCGTGAGGCGAGGCTATTCATGACCCCTACGGTACGGCCGCCGCTTCGAGCAATCGTT